>NZ_JAZFBA010000001.1:0-3293719 GCF_036352655.1 Serratia sp. C2(1)
GCCTGGCGGCAATAGCGCGGTGGTCCCACCTGACCCCATGCCGAACTCAGAAGTGAAACGCCGTAGCGCCGATGGTAGTGTGGGGTCTCCCCATGCGAGAGTAGGACACTGCCAGGCATCAAATAAAGCAACAAGCCCTACGTGAAAGCGTAGGGCTTTTTGTTTTATTTATTTTTGGGTGTTCTATTCGAGCATGGGCATGCGAAAAGTCCGTCGGGAACGGACTTTAACGCCGCTTGCGGCGGCCCGGAAGGGGCGAGTCTCAGGATGAGACGAGTATTGTAGGACACTGCCAGGCATCAAACAAAGTCGAAAGCCTCATGCGAAAGCATGGGGCTTTTTGCTTTGCAAAAAACAAGCTGTAATCTCCTCTTATTTTCATTTCACTATTTAATATTCATCACAAAACCCGCGCTTTACTTCCCGTTTCACCAGATATCCTTCGCCTGCTATCAGGTTTAATTGTTAACTTAAACATAACAAAAAAGTAATAATTAAACGGCAGGACGCCGACTTCACTACTTATCTGGCTCGGAGAAAACAATATGACAGAAACAACCTCGGTTATTGGGGATGGGGATGCCGCCGATCTGGCGGTTCAGGATAAAAAGCAGCGTATTTTCGCTATCGTGGGCGCTTCATCGGGCAACCTGGTGGAGTGGTTCGATTTTTACGTTTACTCTTTCTGCTCGATCTATTTCGCCGCCTCGTTCTTTCCCGCCGGCAACAGCACAACCCAACTGCTGCAGACCGCTGGCGTCTTTGCCGCGGGCTTTTTTATGCGCCCGATTGGCGGTTGGCTGTTCGGTTATATTGCTGATAAACATGGCCGCAAAAATTCGATGTTGATTTCGGTCTGCATGATGTGCGCCGGATCGCTGGTGATCGCCTGTTTGCCAACCTATGACTCGATCGGCAGTTGGGCGCCGGTGTTGTTATTGGTTGCTCGATTGTTCCAGGGCCTGTCCGTTGGCGGTGAATACGGCACCAGCGCTACCTACATGAGTGAGGTGGCAATCAAGGGAAAGCGTGGGTTCTATGCTTCTTTCCAATATGTGACGCTGATTGGCGGCCAATTGCTGGCGCTATTGGTCCTGGTCGCGTTGCAGCAAATCCTTTCTACGGAAGAGTTGAAAGCTTGGGGTTGGCGCATTCCATTTGCGCTGGGCGCCGTGTTGGCTGTGGTTGCGCTGTACCTGCGGCGTTCGCTGAATGAAACCTCCGATGCGAAAACCCGAAACCATAAAGATGCCGGTTCGCTGAAAGGTCTGTGGAAAAACCGCAAGGCGTTTCTGATGGTGCTGGGTTTTACCGCCGGCGGTTCATTGAGTTTCTATACCTTCACCACCTATATGCAAAAATACCTGGTGAATACCTCTGGCATGGACGCCAAGCTGGCCAGCGGTATCATGACCGCCGCATTGTTTATTTACATGCTGTTGCAACCATTGGTAGGTGCGTTCTCGGACAAAATTGGCCGTCGTAGTTCAATGTTGGTCTTCGCTTCGTTTGCCACACTGATGACGGTGCCTATTCTGATGACGCTGAAAAGCGTATCCAACCCTTATGTTGCTTTCGGGTTGATCGTCCTGGCGCTGTTTATCATCAGTTTTTACACGTCGATCAGTGGGTTGTTGAAAGCCGAAATGTTCCCGCCGGAAGTCCGTGCGCTGGGCGTCGGGCTGTCTTATGCGGTGGCTAACGCGATGTTTGGTGGCTCTGCGGAGTATGTTGCCCTGTCGCTGAAGTCGTTCGGCGTGGAGAACGCTTTCTTCTGGTATGTTTCCGGCATGTGTCTGCTGGCTCTGATCGTTTCGCTGAAGTTGCATCGCAAGGGGAAAGAGGTGCAGCTGTAAATCAGCGAGTAGCGTGATACAGACTATAGCCGGTCGCTGCTCCTGCCACGTCCCAGGCAAAATCTTTCCAGCTCCAGCCGGTGCCGCCTTCGCGACTGTCATACAGTTCTTTGGCGGCACCGAGCCCAATGGAGAACATCAGGCCGAAGCTGCGGCTTCTGGCCTCGCTCCAGTTTTGGTGATCGCCATAAGCGGTACCGGCGGCAGCGAAGGCCGCTGAGGCGACGAAATGCTGCGCCTTATCCTTACCTGTCCAGTTATCGTTTGCCACATGAGTGCAACCGCTCGTGAGAAGCAAAAAGGGCAGCGCAAGCAAGAGGCGGAACGGGCGCATAATGAAAACATCCTGTTGTCATGGCGTACAAAAAACCCCAGCCTTGGCCGGGGTCAGTGGTAACTGAATTATAGCGGGATTACAGTATACGGCTAATCAACCGGTCAATACGGATACGGCGTAGACGACGGATCAGCTTGCGCACTTTGACCGGATACTGCTGAATGCTTTGCAGTTCAAGGTAGTTGCCCACCACGGTGGTATGGGTGCGGATACACTCCAGCTCTTTGTGGCGTTGTTCGCGCATCTCCTGTTTCGGATCGTGGATCAGGATGGCATTCTCCAGATCCAGCCGCCAGGCGCGCGGGTTGAGGTTGTTACCGGTGATCAGCTGCCACTCGTCATCTACCCACATGCCTTTCAGGTGATAGCTGTTATCACCGTCTTTCCACAGGCGCACAATCAGCTGGCCGGTATCGATATAACGTTGCAGCCGGCTGAGAAAGCGGCGCAGGTTAATTTCGTACAGATAGGGTAGAGCACCGATAATTTTGAACGGCTGATCTTCAGGAATGTAGAAGTCGTTGGCGGTCTTGTCGCCGACGATGATTTCCACCTGTTTACCCTGGCGCAGCAGATAAATGATATTGCGCACCAGCAGTGCCGGCAGGTTGAAATAGGGGGTACACAGCGTCAGCTTCTGATCGGCGCAGGACATCAGATGATGAATGGTTTTATTCAACACGCTTTGTTTACCCAGCCCAACCAGCGGTGTTACCGCCAGCTCATCGTTGCCCGCGTTGTTACGGAACTGATAACCGGCACGGCGCAGGGCGAAGCGAAACAGGCGAGTTTCGTTTTTGATCTCCGGGCTTTTCGGACGATCGTCACGATCCAAACGCTGTACCGCACCAGCGGCCAACAGATGCTGTTTGATGTAATCGATCAGGGTATCGGCCAGAGCGCCGTTAGTGATCAACTGGTAACGATCGTAACGGTATTTCTCGTGCTGATGCAGATAAACGTCATTGATACTGGCACCGCTGTAAATAACGGTATTGTCGATAACAAAACCTTTCAGGTGCAGCACGCCCAAGGCTTCTCGGGTATTGACCGGCACGCCGTAGACCGGAACTTGCAGCCCCGGGTGCTGATCTGCCATCGAGCAGTACCAATCGGCATTGGTATTGGCGGCCGCGGCGCCAATGCGCCCACGCTGGGCGCGATGCCAGTCGACCAAAATGCAAATCTCCAGTTCCGGACGCCGTTGCTTTGCCTGATAAAGCGCATTGAGAATGTCGCGCCCGGCGTCGTCATGCTCCAGATATAGAGCGACCAGATAGATGCGATGGGTGGCGTTAGCGATCAATTCCAGCAGCGTAGTGCGGTAATCGGAAGGTGTGTACAAGGTACGGACATCAGCTACCGTTTGGGGGAGTTTTGGCAGTTGTGCAAGGTGTTGTTGATGTTTGCTACGTTTAAATTTTGACAACATCACAGTGCGCTTCTTCTCTCATGATTAGATGGCCGGAACGCCAAATACGGGAAAACAATAAAACGAATAATCGGGCGATAATACCACTAGTTGTCCCGATTGTGCGTATGTTTTGGCGTTAAGTGGTGGATTCGTAGCGCATTGCGACACAGGTCACTGCGCGTCGCCAGCCTGCAGCGGCAGGGTCAAATTGACGATCCCGTCCTCAAGTTGCACATCAATGCCAAAGCCCAGTCGTTGTGCCAAGGCAATCATGCCGCGGTTATTCGGCATGGTGATGCCGGTCAGGCGGGTCAGTCCGTGAGCACGGGCATAGGCGATCATCTTTTCCAGCAGTTGGCGGCCGAGGCCCAGCCCTTTCAGATCCGAGCGCACCAGCACGGCGAATTCCGCGTCGGTATTGTCCGGATCGGAAAGCGCACGCGTTACGCCGATGATTTGCTCATCGCGCACGGCGACAAAAGCCATTTCCCGATCGTAGTCGATTTGCGTCATGTTAGCCAAATCGTCGTGGGTAAACTCGTTGATCTCACTGAAATAGCGGTAGTAGAGATCTTCCTTGGTCACGCGATCGATAAAGTGCTTCAGCGCCGGCTCGTCCTCCGGCAGAATGGGCCGGAACAGGCACTGCGAACCATCTTTCAAGCGGATAGCTTCTTCCAGTTCATGGGGATAAGGGCGGATCGCCAGCCGCGCCTGCGGATCGCCCTCGAAAGGCGCAATTTGCATGGAAACGTCCAGCAGCGTGAATTCGCTGCCAGAGGCCAGCACCGGGTGGATGTCCAGCCGGGTGATTTCAGGGCAGTCGAGGATCAGGTTAGAGACTTGCACCAGCAGGCGGCTCAGCCCGGGAATATCCAGCGGCCGCAGTGCGCTGCGCCCACGGATCTTTCCTCCCTTAACCGCCTGCAGCACCAAATAGCGAGCCAGCGCCATATTCAGCGGCGGCAAGGCTACGGCGACCTGATTTTCCTGCCGCCATTCGATACCCCCTTCACCCAGCATGATCAGCGGACCAAAAATAGCGTCCTGCTCTACTGCAATACGCAGTTCCTGCGCTCCGGCACGGTTGGCCATGCTTTGCACCAGCAGGCCGTGAATGCGGGCCTGCGGATAGGTGCGTTTTACGCGATCGAGAATAGCGTCCGCCGCACGCTGGACCTCGGTGGCGGTGCGCAGGTAGAGCATGACGCCCTGAACCTCTGATTTATGAGGAATATCCGGCGAGCGCAGTTTCAGCGCCACCGGATAACCGATTTGTTCGGCGATGTGCACCGCTTCGGTACTGTCCTCGGCAATCCAGGTGGGCAGGGTGGTCAGATCATAGGCCTGCAGAATGGATTGCACTTCGTGGGTATCGAGCTGCGTAGCGCCTTCGGCCAGCGCCTGATGGATTAGCCTATGCGCATCGGCGGTGTTGGCCGTAAGGCCGATCGGGAGCGCCGGGGTCTCTTTCAGCTGCTTCTGGTTACGGCGATATTCCACCATATGCATAAAGGCGGTCACCGCGCCTTCCGGGGTGCGGTAGGTCGGGATACCTGCCTCGGTAAACAATCGGCGGGCTTCTTGCGAAGAGTATTCGCCGCACCAGTTGGTGAGCAGCGTGATGCGTTTACCGCGCGGATGCTGGCGCAGGGTATCGATAATGCGTTCAGCGGTGGCGGTGCCCGGAGCCGCCGCGCTTGGGGCGTGGATCAGCAGCAGAGCATCGTAGTCGTGGCTGTCGAGCAGCGTCTTGACCGCCGCCAGATAACGTTGCGGCGTGGCATCATCACGCAGATCTATGGGGTTACCGGCGCGAATAGACTCCGGCAAAACTTCGCCGAGCTGCGTCAGGCTCTCTTCCCCCAACTGCGCCAGCTTGCCGTTGCGGCCTAGCAGTTCGTCTAATGCCATCGCCGCCGGTGCAGCGCCGTTGCTGACGATCATCAGGCGCTCACCGCGCAGCGGATGCATATGGCTCAGGGTTTCCACCGCGGAGAACAGTTCGTGGGTGTCCTGAACGCGCAATAACCCCGCACGCTGGATGGCGGCATCATAGGCCGCGTCCAGGCCTTGTTGGCTATTGAGCAGCAGTTGGGCCTGCTGGCTGCGGCCGCTTTTGATTACCAGTATCGGCTTATTGCGCGAAGCGCTGCGCGAGGCAGACAAAAAGCGGCGTGCGTCGCTGATGTTTTCCAGGTACAGCAAGATGGCGCTGGTTTTACTGTCGCGAGCCAGAAAATCCAGCAGGTCGTCGACGTCAATATCCAGGCTGTCACCCAGCGCGATAAAATAGGAAAAACCGACCTCGCGTTGCTGAGCCCAGTCGAGAATGGTATTGGCGACGGCGGCAGACTGCGAAATAAACGCCAGTTTGCCTTTGAGGATCGGTACCGGAGAGAAGCTGGCATTGAGTCCTTGCCAGGGGGCCAGCAGGCCCAGGCTATTCGGCCCAAGCAGGCGCATCGAGTAACGTTGCGCGCAGGCTTTCAACTCGACGAACTGTTCCGGTGGGGAGGAGAGCACAATGGCGGTTTTACAGCCGCGTTTGCCCAAGGCCTCAATCAATGCCAGGTTGCGTTGTGCGTGGGTGCAGAGTATCGCCAGATCGGGCGTCAGCGGCAGGCTGGCAACGTCCGGGTAAGCCATCACGCCGCACACGGCCTTATAACGCGGCGTGACCGGCATTACCGGCCCGCTGAAGCCACCGGCCAGCAAGTTGCTCATCATCAGGTTACCGGCGCGGCCGGGCTGTTGTGAAGCGCCGAGAACGGCAATCGATTTAGGACGTAAAAGCGCTTCTAACCCTCGCTGGCTCATGCACGGCTCCTTTATATCCGTTATCCTTCAAAAGACAGGGGTGTTGGCTGCCCTCTCTCACCCAGGTCACTTAGTTAACTAAGCTCCCAGGGATTCGTTCAGTTGCCGCCTACCTGTCTTTCGAATGCTATTGGCTATAGGCAACGTTACCCCTGATTCTAGGCGTTTTGCGGCAGCTTTGCTGTGACCGGTGCCTCCGGGCGCGTAGGTTTCCCGGCCAGATATTGTTGACGGAAATAACGAAAATGCTGGTTCAAACCCTCAGATGCGGCGGTATCGCCGGCCTGCTGTAACAACGCCGCCGCCACTTCTGCCGTGCAGTGCTGCTCGGTGCGGCTGGCTTCACGCAACTGGTAATTCGACGCGGCGGTGACATTGAGCGAAAACACCGGGAATGCGTTCAGATACGGGCTCTTGCGGAACATCTTGCTCGCCTCGGTCCAGGTGCCGTCGAGCATGATAAACAGCGGCGGTTTGCCACCGACAGGCAGTTCGCTGTACACCGGCCGCTCAGGGGCGGCGTAGGAGGCGGGGAAGACTACGTAAGGCTGGCGTTGCGGATCGTTAATCGCCTTCAGCAACTCGGGGTCGATCTCGGTGCGCGACCAGAGGAACGCTTGGGTATCCGGCAGGATATCGGCTATCAGGCGGCCGGTATTGCTTGGCTTCAATGGCTCCGCACCAAACATGATCAAACAGAAACGGCTGGCCGCCGGCTGTGGCTGGATGGTATCGCACAGGCAGTTTTTATGGGGCAGCAGGCAGCCCTGACAACGCGGTATGCGATTACCGCGCGCCAGAAAAGGGCGGGTAGAGCGTTCCAAACGAAATTGGCGCAGGCGGAGTACGGCGTTGTCAGTCATAAATATCCTGGGGAAAACCGCTATTGTAGCGCAGAAAAAAGCCCGGCGGGAGCGCGCGGGCCAGTTCGAATTGCGCCAGTGTCGCCCGCAATGGGCAACACCGCCTATACTTTCTGCGTTAAACTAGTTCATTGAGCCAGTTATCGAACGGCGTTTTCGGCATCGCGCCATTGAGCATGTCGACCATTTTGCCCTCGCGGAACAGCATGATGGTCGGAATGCTGCGGATACGGAAACGGGCGCTCAGTTCCGGTTCGGCTTCGGTGTTCACCTTCACGAAGCGTACTTTGCCGGCGCGCTCTTCGGCAACGTCTTCGAAGACGGGCGCAAAGTTGACGCAGGGGCCGCACCACGGCGCCCAGAAATCGACGACTACCGGCAAGTCATCCTGCAGCAGTTGGTCCAGCGTGGCTGCGGTGGCATTGATCACTTCGCCGTCAAATAACGGGTGGCCGCAGCGGCCGCATTTCGCACCGTCCGACACTCGTTCTTCAGGTACGCGGTTGGTGGCATTGCAAACTGCACAGACTGTATTCATGTTTACCTCGGAGACTGAGAAAGCATTCCACGCCGCAGTCAGGTTGCGGAGTTGTTTCTTTAATGCTGGTTATTATCGGTAAAAACGGGGCATTGAACAAAGAGGTTTGTTCAATGGATACGATAGTTGCTAGCTTTTAGCGCAAGTAGGTGGCTTAGCACCCCAACATCAGGTAATCTTCGCGCCCTGCGCGTTGGTGGAGAAGACAATGAACGATTCATTTAGTGGCAAAAACGGTAAAGTTAAAGTGATGTACGTCCGCAGTGACGACGACAACAGCAGCGACGACCGTAACAAGAATAAACGTCCGGCCGGCAAAGGCCGTCCGGCTGACGGTGCGCGCTCGGGCCGTACCGGTCAGGACAAGCCGCGTGGCAATAATGATCGCCGTGGCTCCGATTCTCGCCGCAGTGAAAGCGATCGTCCTCGCCGTCCGGCGCGTACTGAAGACCGTGGCGGTTATGATTCGCCGTGGAAAACCGTGTCACGCGCTCCGGAAGAAGAGCCGGCGTTCGATCACGGTGGCATCAGCGGCAAAAGCTTTATCGATCCGGAGCAGTTGCGCCGCCAGCGTGCGGAAGAAACCCGCGTCTACGGTGAGAATGCCTGTCAGGCGCTGTTCGCCAGCCGTCCGGACGCCATTGTCCGCGCCTGGTTCGTGCAGTCCGTTACGCCGCGTTTCCGCGAAGCGCTGCGCTGGATGGCGGCTAACCGCAAAGCCTACCACGTGGTGGATGAAGAAGAGCTGGCGAAAGCGTCCGGCACCGAACACCACGGCGGCGTGTGTTTCCTGATCAAAAAGCGTCAGGGTCTGGATGCGCAAACCTATCTGAAAGAAGCCCCGGCGAAAGATTGCGTGCTGGCGCTGGAAGAAGTGGGCAACCCGCACAACCTGGGCGCTATCGTCCGTTCTTGCGCCCACTTTGGCGTGAACGGCGTGCTGTTACAGGATCCGGCGGTGCTGGAGTCCGGTGCGGCGGTGCGTACTGCTGAAGGCGGCGCGGAGCACATCAAGGCGATTAACGCCGATGACTTCCTGTCGGTGCTGGATACCTTCCGCAAAGCGGGTTACACCATCGTCACCACCTCAAGCCACAAAGGCACGCCGTTGGCGCAGGCCAAGCTGCCGGCCAAAATGGTGCTGGTGCTGGGCCAGGAACGTGACGGCCTGAGCGACAGCGCGTGGCAGCAGGGGGATATGAGCGTGTCCATCGGCGGTACCGGCAAGGTGGAAAGCCTGAACGTATCGGTCGCGACCGGCATTTTGCTGGCTGACTGGTGGCGTCAAAATCAAGCGTAACGGTTAGAAAACCGGAACCTTTGAAGCCGCTGTGTCATGGGAGGCAACTCGCAATTCGCAGGGTATCATCGGGAATATAAAGAACGGGCGCCTCAGAAGGGCGCCCGTTTTGTTGGGTGAGATTCAGTGAGCGCCGCCGCCGCCGCTGCCGGAACTGAATGGCGGTTTCGCCACCCAGACCAACGCCAGCAGGATCAGGAACACCCCCGCCGCCAGCCAGAAGATCTCGTTGGCAGAGATAATCAGCCCCTGCGCAGTGATCTCGTTGGCAATATAAGCCGAGGCCTGCTGTTTGCTCATGCCAACCTGTTCCAGCTGTCGATACATCTCCTGCGACTGCGGGTTGTAAGGGTTTACAAACTCCGCCAGTTGCGAGTGGTGCTGCGACTCGCGCTGGGTCCACAGCGTGGTGGTAATCGAGGTGCCGATTGAACCCGCCAGCGTACGGGTAAAGTTCGACAGGCTCGATGCCGCCGCCATGCGCTCCGGCGGCAGGCCGGACAGCGTAATGGTGATCAGTGGCATAAAGAAGCAGGCGATGGCGAAGCCTTGCACAAACTGCGGCCAGGCCGAAGCGCCAAAATCCATTCCCGGCTCAAACGTATAAGCGCGCCAATAGAAGCACACGGCATACATAATGAAGCTGAAGGTCACCAGTCGCCGCATGTCGAGCCGGTTGCCGAATTTACCGATAATCGGCGACAGCAACACGGGTAACAGCCCGATAGGTGCGGAAGCCAGGCCGGCCCAGGTGGCGGTATAGCCATAGACCTCCTGCAACAGCTGCGGCAACAGCACGATAGAGCCGAAGTACAGCATGTAGGCCAGGCTGATGCACAGACAGCCAATGGTAAAGTTGCGCGATTTGAACAGCGACAAATCCACCACCGGGTGGTCATCCGTCAGCTCCCACACCACCAGGAACACCAGCGCCACTACGGCTACGACCGTCAGGACGATAATCTCCGTCGAGTTGAACCAGTCCAGCTCTTTACCCTGATCGAGCATCACCTGCAGCGAACCGATCCCGACAATCAGCAACACCAGACCGACGGTGTCGATCGGTTTGATCTCGGTTTTGGTTTCTCTGCCTTTCAGCGTCGCCATCGCCACCAGGATCACGAACAGGCCTATCGGGATATTGATGAAGAAGATCCAGCCCCAGTGATAGTTATCGCTGATATACCCGCCGAGGATCGGCCCGAATATCGGCGCCACGATCACCGTCATCGACCAGAGCGCCAGGGCCATCGATCGCTTGGCGGGGGGATAGTTATTCAGCAACAGGCTTTGCGACAGCGGGATCAACGGCCCCGCCACCAACCCCTGGATCACGCGGAAGAAGATCAGCATGCCCAGGCTGTTGGAAATGCCGCACAACCAGGAGGCGAGGGCGAACAGCGCCGTGGACCAGAGGAACAGGCGCACCTCGCCGATGCGCTTGGCCAACCAGCCGGTGATCGGAATGGAGATGGCATTCGCCACCCCAAACGAGGTGATCACCCAGGTCCCCTGCGAGTTGGAGGACCCGAGGTTACCGGCGATGGTCGGGATCGCCACGTTGGCGATGGTCGAGTCCAGTACCTGCATGAAGGTCGCCATGGCGAGCGCGACCGTCATCCAGGCTAACTGTGCGCCTTCAAGCGGTTTCTGTGCCAAGGTAGCCTCCCGTGCGCTTAGCCGGCATTCGCATGGATCACGTCGGCGATCATTTGATCAACCGGCGCCAGATTCAACGCCAGTGCGTTGGTCTGGTACAGCGGCTTGTCACGCACCACGTCAGACAGCACGCGGCCGTCCAGATTGGTGGTGTCTACCTTCACCTGCGTCGACAGGCCAATGCGCAGCGGATGGTCGGCAATCTGTTTGGCATCCAATTCGATACGCACCGGCAAACGCTGAACCACTTTGATCCAGTTACCGGTGGCGTTCTGTGCCGGCAGCAGCGAGAAGGCGCTGCCGGTGCCCATATCGATGCCGACGACTTTGCCGTTGTACACCACGTCATCACCGTAAATATCACTGACTACGCTTGCCGATTGGCCGATGCGCATATTGGCGATCTGGGTTTCTTTGAAGTTGGCGTCAACCCAGATGTGCTCGGCCGGGACCACTGCCATCAGCGGGGAACCGGCGGCGATTTGCGCGCCCACCTGTACGCTGCGGCGGGAAACATAACCGGTGATCGGGCTGATGATTTTAGTCCGTTGCAATGCCAGCCAGGCGTCGCGCATCTGCGCGGCAGACTGCTGAATGGCCGGTTGTTTCTCCAGCGGGGTATCCAGCACCATCGCCTGATTGGCGTTATATTGCTGTACCGCCACTTCCAGCGCCGCTTTGGCGCTGTCGACGGCATCGCGCGCGTGTTGCAGCTCTTCGCGCCCGATGGCGTCAACGCTGCCCAACACCACGCGGCGTTTGAGGTCGTTTTCCGCCTTGCTCAGGTCAGATTTGCGCAGGGCAATATTGGCCTGATACTGCTTGCTGTTGATGATCAGCTGGTGGGTTTGGCGCACGCTGTTGGCCAGGCTGGTCTTGGCGCGCTCCAACGCCTGTTCGGCATCGGTCGGATCGAGCGTCAACAGGACATCACCTTGTCTGACATAGTCGGTGTTATCGAAATTGACGCTGTTTACGCTGCCGTTCACCTGCGCCATGATCTGCACCTGGTTGCCGGATACGTAGGCATCATCGGTTTCCTGATGATGACGCAGTACCAGGAACCAATACACTAAATAAGCCACCCCAATAACAATGAAAATAACCGTCAGCAACAGCAGCCAAAACTTACGCTGTTTTTTTTTGCCGCTCGGCTGCTGCGGGTTTTGAGTCTCCGCGCTTGCGCTCATGGTGTTCTCCAAGCTCTCTATTTTATTATGCTTTTGAATCCGCTACGGCCGGGGCTTGATAGCCACCGCCCAGCGCGCGGATCAGTCCTATCTTCGCCTGCAACAAATTGCTGCTGGCCGTCAGTTCCGCCTGTTGCTGCTGCAAGAGCTGCGTCTGGCTGGTCAACAGTTCGTCGCGCCCGATAATCCCTGCCTGGTATCGTGCGTTTGCGACTCGGTACACCTGCTGCATCGATTGGGACGCGGATGCCGCCTGCAGCTGCTGTTGCGCAGTACTTTGCTGGACGGTGATGGCATCGGCGGTTTCCTGCACGGCATTCAGGATGGTTTGGTTATAGGATTCCACGGCTTCGTCATACAGCGCGGACTCCTCACCCAGCTTGCTGCGCAGCGCACCGGCGTGGAAGATCGGCAGCGAAATCGCCGGCATCACGTTCCAGGCCTGGCTGGCCGCTTCAAACAGATTCGGGCTGGTGCCACTGGTATTGGTGGTGGTCAGACCGGCAAAGGCTGAAATGGTCAGGCTGGGGTAAAACTCTTTACGCGCGGCGCTGACGCGCTGGTTGTAGGATTCCACCAATTGACGCTGGGCGGCGATATCCGGGCGTTTACCCAGCAGATCGGCGGTCAGTTCGCCTTGTGGCGCCATCAGCGTATTGGCGGGCAGCGCCACCGGGCGCAGGTTTTGCGTGGCGCTCGGGCCTTGGCCGGCGAGGGCCGCCAGCTGGTGTTTCAGCTGTTCAATCTGCGACTGCAACTGCAGGATCTGTTGTTTGGCGCTGTCGGCCTGCGCCTGGGTTTGTTGCGGAATATCAATACCGGTGATGCCGGCTTTATATTGCCGCTGGCGTAGTTCTGTCAGGCGTTGGTTGTTGTCCACTTCCTGTTGCAGCAGTTTTTCCAGTGCGAAGTTGCTCTGTAACAGGTAATAGGAGGAGGCCACGGAGCTGGTCAGCGTCAGTGCCGCCTGTTCCTGCTCGGCGCGGGCCGCATCGACCTGGGCCTTGGCGGCGTTGACCTGGTTGCGGTATTTTCCCCACCAGTCAAATTCATAGGCCAGGTTCAGCCCCAGCGAGTTGGAGCTTTCATAGATTGGCTTATGCGGATACCCCAACCCCATATTGACGTTTTGCGGCACGCGTTGACGTTCAGTACTGGCGTTCAGATCCAGATTCGGGCCGTTGGCCGCATTGGCCTGGCCCATCACGCTCTGCGCTTCACGCACGCGGGCAGCGGCCTGGCGCAGCGTCGGCGAGCTTTGCAGCGTTCGGGTCATCAGGGCATCGAGCTGCGGATCGTTAAGCGCACGCCACCACTGCGGGCTGACGTTCAACGAGCTGACTTTCGGCTGCGACAGCTGCAGGCTCTGCGAGTCCATCAGCGTGGATTGCGGGGCAATATTATCGGTAGACGCACACCCGGCCAGCAGCAATACCGCGAACAGCGGGGTGAACCTCCAGTTAAATGGGGATCGCATAAGTAAGTACCTGAACAGAAATTGTGAATTAGGATAACTGTTCTGTGATTTCCATTTGATCCAGACGTGCCAATAGTTTGCGCGTCAGCTTTTCAAGCTGTTGCTGTTCATCATTGTTCAGCGTGGACCATAGGAAATGCAGACATTTGTGCTGCGGTGGCAGCAGTTGACTGAGAAACTCTTCGCCCTGGGGCGTCATATGCAGATGCAGGCAGCGGCGGTCATGGTCGCTTTCCCGGCGCTCAATCCAACCGCGTTTTTCCAGCTCATCGGCAATACGCGTAGCATTGGTGCGCGAAGAACCCAGAGCAGAGCTTAGCTCAGAAGGCTGAATGCTGTGATTTTCCTGCGCATCCAGGGTAATCAGCGCCATAAACAATGTTTCGTTAATCCCTTGTGCCTTGAGCATTTTATTGCGATTTTCCAGCAATTTACCTTGCATGTGCATGCACAGCCGGGTCAGCAGAATTTCCTGATAAGGGAAATCCTTCTGACGTTTTGCACGAAAATTAAGCATTTGTTCAATGGGAGTAAACGAGCTTTCCATAATTTAGGGCCTCATTAATTTCGTTCGAGATAGTAACGATAGTGATTAATAATGTAAATGTTCAGCAGAGTGAATAATTTAGCTATTCGTGTCATTTGTCAGTTTTTTGTAAATGACTCACGCCCGAAAAAAAGCTTAAGTGTGATATGGCGCACAAAATAACCGGTTATTCCGTCTGAAAACCATAAATGATTTTAATGATATACCAAAGGTTCCTGCGCCGATCGGCCTAGAGAAAATGATGTTTTTGCTGCGACAAAAGCATAGACCCTGCGCGATAAAACCGGCCGGTAGGGGCATGGCGAGTGGGGCAAAGGATTCCTGCAAGACGTAAACTCGCAGCGACATGCCGAAGGCAAAGGCCACCGACAAAGAGCCGATGATGACGGCTAAACGGTCGGCGATGCCGTTGAATAAGCGGGAACTGGCGGCAGGGAAATTGACGTTTTCTGCAGTTTGGCTGTGCATGTTTTGTTCTGATCGCAGGGTATATAGGACATCAATAGTTTATGCCCAGAACATTACCAGAGAGTGAGTAACGTTTATACCCTGCGGCGCTAATAAATTTCCAATATGATTATTCGCGTGCTAATCAGATCGCTGCCGGTCCCTGCGGGTCGTGATGTTTGCCGCGCCACCAGACCAGCAGATTCAGCACGCACAAAACGCCTCCCGTGGCGGCGACGCCTAACCACCCTGCGTGCTGATAAGCCGAAGCGGACAGCAGCGAGCCGAGCGCACCGCCGATAAAATAGCTGGTCATGTAGCCGGCAGTCAGACGGTTACGCGCTTCCGGCATAATACGGTACATCACGCTCTGGTTGGTGACGTGCACGGCTTGCACCGCCAGATCGAGGATCAGAATACCGGCGATCAGCGCCCACAGCGATTGTGCAGCGAAAGCGATGGGGATCCACGACAGCAGCAGCAGCACCAGGCCCAGGGTAGTGGTCAACCCGGCCTTGCCCTTGTCCGCCAGATGCCCGGCACGGGAGGCGGCCAGCGCACCGGCGGCACCCACCAGACCGAACAGGCCGATCACCCCTTCGGAATAACCAAACGGCGGCGCAGCCAGCAGGAAGGCCATTGAGGTCCACAGCACGCTGAAGTTGGCGAACGACAGCGCACCAATCGCGGCGCGGGTGCGCAGCAGCGGCGTGCCGTAAAACAGGGTAAAGATCGATTTCAGCAACTGGGGATAATTCAGACCCGAATGCAGTTTGTAACGCGGTAGCGCACGCCACAGGATCAGTGCCATCAGGATCATCAGCCCGCTGGCCACCCAGTAAATGGTGCGCCAGCCGCCGATCGACGCCAGCGCCCCGGCCACGGTACGTGCCAGCAAGATGCCGAGCAGCAGGCCGCTCATGATGATACCGACGGTTTTGCCGCGCTTTTCCGGATGCGACAGGGTTGCCGCCAGCGGGACCAGAATTTGCGCCACCACCGAGAACAATCCGGTAAGCGCGGTACCGAGGATCATCATCGGCAAGGTGGTTGAACTGGCGGTGATCAACATGCCGCCTGCTGCCAGCAGCGTCATGAAGACGATTAATCCGCGCCGTTCAAACATGTCGCCGAGCGGGACCAGCAGCAGCAAGCCAACGGCGTAACCCGATTGCGCGGCGGTGACGATAAAACCGGCCTGATTGACCGACAGCTCAAAGTGCTTGGCGATGGTTTCCAGCAACGGCTGCGCATAATAATTACTGGCGACGGCCAGGCCGGTGGCGATAGCGATCAGGACAATCAGCGCCGGGCTGAGGCCCGGATGTGGATTTTGTGGGTTCATGAGGGCTTAGTCACAAGAAGAAGTGATGCGAAGTATCGGGCAGGACAGCACATGAAACCAATGTATAATTTTCATTTGATTAATCTCCTTTTGCGATAGATTCCATGAACCTGAAACAGATCCGCTTTGCACTGGCGGTAGCCGAAGAGCAGAGTTTTACCCGTGCGGCGCAACGCTGCCACACGGTGCAGTCGGCTCTCAGCCATCAAATTGCCAAACTGGAGGAAGAACTGGGCTGTACATTGTTTGAACGTACCTCGCGACGGGTCAGGCTGACCAGCGCCGGGCAGGCGTTTATTCTGCCTGCGCAGCGGCTGCTGGCGGCCAAACAATCACTGGTGGAAGAGGTGGTGGCGGCCAATGGGACGATTTCCGGTACCTTGACCATCGGGACCATCTCCACCATAAACGCGATAGATCTGACCGAAAAACTGAGCAAGTTTCATCGCCACTATCCGGCGGTTAACATCAGGTTATATGTGGGCATGAGCGAGGAGTTGCTCGAAGATGTCCGCCAGCAGAAGACCGATGTGGCGTTTGTCGGGATCTGGCCGGGGGATATCGATATGCTGCCGGTATCCCATCGTCAGTTGACCGATGAGCCCCTGGTGGCGCTGGTGGCAGCGCAACATCCTTTGGCCAGTCGCCAGCGGGTCAATCTGCAAACCCTGTCGGAAGTGCCGCTGGTGGATTTTTACAGCGGTACCGGCGCCCGGCGTCAGACCGATCGCGCGTTTCAGGCGGCGGGCATCAAGCGGCATATCAGTTTTGAAATCGATCATATCGAATGGCTGGAGAATCTGGTGCAGCGGGGATTGGCGGCGGGCATTGTGCCGATCTCGACGGCGCAGCGTCTGAGTGCGCTGGTGTCGATCCCGATTGAGGATGGCCCGCGGCGGCAGGTGTATTGCGTATGGCCGCAGCAACTATCGAGAACCGCCGAGCGCTTCTTGCAGTTCAGCGGGATTGAACTGACGCAATAGGGGGCGCAGCAGCCTGCGCCCCGCAGAGCGTTATTTCTTCGCGGCTTCCGCAGCGGTTTTCACCCAACCGTCGAAGGTCGCCTGGTGCGCCTTGATCCAGCCGTTAACATGGCTTTGGATATCGGCGTCCGACGCCTGGCCTTCATGCATGCGCAGATTCTGCGCATTCACGTCGGCAATCGGCAGCTTCATAATGGCGAACAGCTTGGCGGCCGCCGGGTTGGCTTCTGCCCATTTTTTGTTGGCGGCGATGCGCATGGTGTTCACCGGGAAACCATAGTTGGCACCGTTCGGCAGCTTGGTATCCACATTTTTCTGCTCGCCCGGCAGGGAAGAGAACGGCACTTGCAGCCAAACTACGTCACGGCCCGGCACCAACACGTCGCTTACCCAGTACGGTGTCCAGGTATAGTAGAGTATCGGTTTGCCTTCTTTGTAGCGGGTAATGGTGTCGGCGATCATCGCCGCGTAGTTGCCCTGGTTGTGCTCGACGGTTTTGCTCAGGCCATAAGCCTCGATATGGTGGTTAATCACTGCCTCGCAACCCCAACCCGGCGTACAGCCGGTCAGATCCGCCTTGCCGTCGCCGTTGGTGTCAAACAACTTGGCGATTTTCGGATCTTTCAGCTGCTCGACGTTGGTAATGTGGTATTTATCGGCGGTTTTCTTGTCGATCAGGTAACCCTGCGCCGCGCCGTTGACGTACACCCCTTCACGATAGAACTTGGCATCGCCACCGGCGGCCTTGTACTGATCGGCGTGCAGCGGATCCCAGTTCACCGCGAGGAAGGTGGCGTCGCCGGAGGCAATAGAGGTATAGGCGACGTTATAATCCACTTCACGGGTGTCTTTAACGTCATAGCCCAGCTTTTCCAACGCCTTGCTGACCAGTTGCGTCTGGAAGGTTTCTTCGGAAATGGTGCTTTGTACCGGCTGTACCGTTACGCCTTTTCCCGGTAAGTCAGCGGCGAAAACCGCCTGCGAGCCAATCAGTGTCGTAAGGGCAACCGCCCAGATTCCTGTAGTGCGCATAGTGAAATACCTTTTTTATGTTGTGAAGTCGGGGTTATTTCGCTGCCGCGGCAGCGGTGTTTACCCAGCCGTCAAAAGTGGCCTGATGGGCTTTAATCCAACCGTCTACGTGACGCTGTATATCGTCCGTCCCGTTCTCGCCGTTGTGCATGCGCAGGTTTTGCGCGTTCACGTCCGCCAGTGGCAATTTCATGATGGCGAACAATTTGGCGGCGGCCGGGTTGGCCTGTGCCCACTGTTTGTTGGCGACGATGTGTTCGTTATTGACGGCGAAACCGTAGTTCTTGCCGTTTGGCAACGCGGTGTTGCTGTCTTTCAGTGAACCCGGGCTGGCGGAGAACGGAACGGTCAGCCAGACAACGTCGCGGCCGGGCACCAGTTCGTCGCTGACCCAGTAAGGTGTCCAGGTAAAGTACAGCACCGGTTTACCCTGCTTATAGCGGGTCAGGGTGTCGGCGATGATGGCGGAGTAGTTGCCCTGGTTTTGGGTTACGGTACCGCTGAGCCCGTAGGCCTTGATATGGGTGTCAATCACGCTGTCGCACACCCAGCCCGGCTCACAGCCGGCCAGATCGGCCTTGCCGTCGCCATCGGCGTCAAACAGTTTTGCCAGCTTGGGATCTTTCAACTGGGAAATATCGCTGATGTGGTATTTGTCGGCGGTTTTTTTATCGATCAAATACCCCTGCGCCGCATTGGTGATATAAGCGCCCTGGCGATAAAACGTCTTGTCGCCGCCGGCGCTGTTGTACATATCGGTTTGCAGCGGATCCCAGTTTACCGCCATGTAGGTGGCGTCGCCGGAGGCGATAGAGGTATAGGCGACGTTGTAATCCACCTCACCGGTGGGTTGGACGTCGTAGCCCAGTTTTACCAACGCGCGGTTGACCAGCTCGGTCTGAAAACTTTCTTCCGCGAGTGTGCTTTGCAGCGGTTTAACCGTGACGCCTTTGCCGGGAAGTTCGGCGGCGAACGCCTGTGTGCTTAGCAATGAAGTCAGGGCAACAGCCCAAATTCTTGTCGAGCGCATAGTGTTTCCTTCGGTTTTATGGAGCGGCCGGGCCCCCGACGGTTTGCCGGGGGCAGGGCTATTAAGGCTTTTTGATGAAGGGGCGGGTGAGCAGCCCGATCGGGCCGTGAGCGTACCAGCGGCCCATGCCTTTGCTGCGGCGATCGCGCCCCAGCGACTGGGTGAGACGATCGAGAATAATCGCCAGGATCACGATGCCGACACCGCCCACGGCGGCCAGCCCCATATCCAGCCGGCCGATGCCGCGCAGCACCATTTGCCCCAGACCGCCGACGGCGATCATCGAGGCGATGACCACCATCGACAGCGCCAGCATCAGGGTCTGGTTAACACCGGCCATGATGGTCGGCATCGCCAGCGGCAATTGCACCTTGAACAGCAACTGACGCGGGCTGGAGCCGAAGGATTCGGCAGCTTCTATCAAATCTTCCGGTACCTGTTTGATGCCGAGAATGGTCAGACGCACGATCGGCGGCAGCGCGAAGATAATGGTGACCACCACCCCCGGTACGTTGCCGATACCGAACAGCATGACGATCGGCACCAGATAGACGAACGCCGGCGTGGTCTGCATGGCATCGAGCAGCGGGCGTATGACCTTGGCGGCATGTCTGCTGCGCGCCAGCCAAATGCCAAGAGGCAATCCGATGACAATGCAAAAGAACAGAGCGGTCAGCACCAGCGCCAGCGTTACCATAGCCTGCGACCAGGCGCCAATCGCCCCTATCGCAATCAGGGACACCAAAGTGGCGGCCCCCATGCCGAAGCTGGAGATCTGCCAGGCGATCAGTGAAAACACCAGAATGGCGATCGGTGCCGGCATGCCGAGCAGTAACTGCTGGAAGCCGCTGAGGATAAAGTCGACCGGTACGCGTATCCCCTGGAACAGCGGGCGGAAGTGCAGCACCAGCCAGTCGATGCCTTGAGTCACCCAGGAATCGAACGGCACCCAGGCCTTGTGGAACGGATCGAGCAGGTTGAAATGCTCCGGCTGGGCCGGTGCGCTGTTAAGCCAGTCAGCACCCTGAGCGGCCTGATTGGCTGCGTCGTGTGTTGCCGGTGGCGGTGCGCTGGACCAGGCATCGCCAGCGCCATCGGCAGGCGCTGCGGAAGCGGCGGCATCGGTCGCCGGTGCGGCGCTGGGGTCGGCAGGCGCGGTGGCCCATGGATCCTGTGTTGTATCACTCATTCGCTGGGCCCTCTTTATCCAGGGCCTGCAGCAGCATGGCCTTGGAAATAATTCCAAGATAGTTATTTTCTTCGCAGACTACCGGCACCGCGCAGGGGGCCTGGGCAACCAGGGAAATCAGTTCGCTCAGCGGCATATCCGCCGGTACCGGGGCTGGGGCGTCCAGCAGGGCGTCATCCAGCGTCAGGTTGGCGGCCAGCGCCTGTTTGAGCGAATCTACCGACACCACGCCGATAAATTTCTTTCCGCGTTCAACAACATAACCATAATCGCGGTCTTCATCGCGCAGCAGCTGCAACGCCGAGCGCGGACCAAAACCGGGGGTTTTACGAATCAGGGCTACCGGGCGGCGTTTGGCGATATCCTTTGCGCTGAACACGTGGCTGATATCCACGCCGCGGAAGAAGGTGCGGACATAATCGTTGGCCGGTTTATTTAATATTTCCTCCGGCGTACCGACCTGAATTACCTCACCGCCTTGCATAATCGCAATGCGATCGCCAATACGCATCGCTTCATCCAAATCGTGGGAAATAAACACGATGGTGCGCTGATGCCGGGCCTGTAATTTGACCAGTTCATCTTGCATTTCGGTACGGATTAAAGGGTCCAGCGCAGAGAAGGCTTCATCCATCAATAATATGTCCGGATTATTCGCCATGGCGCGGGCTAATCCCACCCGCTGGCGCATCCCGCCGGAAAGCTCATCGGGATAAGAATGCGCATAATTCTCCAGACCGACCTGTCGCAGGGCTTCCAGGGCTTTTTCCTGACGCTCCTGTGGCGGTATTCCGGCTAATTCCATGCCGAAGGCGGTATTATTCAATACGTTCATATGCGGCATTAAGGCGAATGACTGGAACACCATGCTGATCTTATTTCGGCGTACGGTGCGCAGCGCATTGTCGGATATTTTCGAAATATCCTCACCGTCAATCAGCACCTGCCCGCGAGTGGGTTCTATCAGACGATTGAGAAGGCGTACCAGGGTAGATTTTCCTGAACCGGAAAGCCCCATGATGACAAATATCTCGCCTTCTTCAATGGCCAGAGAGGCGTCTTTCACGCCAAGCGATAATCCGGTTTTTTCAAGCAGTTGGTCTTTTGTCAGACCTTTCTCAATCAGTTTGAACGCGCGTTCCGGATGTTCGCCAAATATCTTATACAGGTTCTTTACTTCGAGTTTAATTGCCATGCAATTTGCTGTTTCCTCTGATGAATTATCAAACGATAAAAACGTCCTAATAGAAAATAATAGTCGCCTATACCCTAACACAGTGAAGTTCTGAGACAACCCTCAATGTCTCGGAATGAGGATATTGGCGGTTTACATCGTTCTGCCGATTAGTTATGGTAGCTTGGCCCACGTTCAATTAAGTTTAGGATATTTCTTAATTATATTTCTCGTCGAAGGTGGACATTTCACAGGAATAATGGCAAGAAAATCCCGCTTTATTTCCCCTTCAGGCTGCCGTGCAGACAATAAAAAACCCGACCATAGGCCGGGTAAAAGTCATCAGTATTTCATCAGTATTCAACGACAGGTGCCGATATCGAGGGGGATATCGTCGCAAGCAATGTACACCCTTTATATGACAGCCATATTGCAGCTTAAGCTTTGCGATACAGGCGGCGCGGATGGCCGATATTGCCGTACATCATCTCCACGCGCACGAATTGGCTGGCGACGCAGTATTCCAGGTAACGTCGGGCGGTGGTTTTGCTGATGCCGACCTGCTCGACGACGTCTTCCACCGCGTGCGCGATCTCAGGCCGGTTGATAAACAGCGCCTGTACCAGCTCCAGCGTATTGGCTTCAATGCCTTTGGCGCTCGGTTCGCTGGAAAACTGTTTGGATTGCAGGTTATACAGCGCGTCGACGCTGCTCTGGTCTATCACTTTGAAGCTGCGCTGGGTTTGCACAAACTGCATAAAGCGCTCCAGCGAGTTACGCAGCCGCTTGTAGGACACCGGTTTGATGATGTAATCGAAGGCACCGTTGCGGATCGCCTGGCTGCAGGTATTCATATCGCTGGCGGCGGTAATAAAGATCACCGAACACCCGGGGTTTTTCACCGCCGGCTCTTCCATCAGTTCAATGCCCTGGCCGTCCGGCAGAAAGTTATCCAGCAGGATCAGCCGTGGCTGGTGCGCGTTGACGTTGGCCCTGGCTTCGGCCAGCGTGGCGGCATGAGCCACCACCCGCAGAGCAAAGTTCTGCTCGATGAACTCTGCGTGCAGCGTCGCCAGCTGCGGCTCATCTTCCACGATCAAAACGTCCAGTGCTTCGTGTTGCATAATCGGGTGCTCAAGACTGTTATAAGGTTTTAGGTCTTTATCCGTCGTCTTTCAAACCTCGGCATTGTTGCTTGCGGCTCGAAAGTCATAGGGGATAAATAAGGAAAATATGGCGCCGTGCGGATCGTTGTCCGACACTTCTATGCTGCCGTGCGCCTGTGCCACATGGCTGGCGACCAGATGCAGGCCGATACCGTGGTCGCCTTTGTCATCTTTGGTGGTGACGCCCTGCTCAAACAGCGTATCGCGCACCTCCGCCGCAATGCCGGTGCCGCGATCGGCCACTTCAATCACCAACTCATTGCTGCTGTCGCTGATATAGAGTTCTACCGCTTCGTGCGGCGCATCGCAATGCAGCGTAGCTTCTACCGCATTATCCAGCAAATTACCGATGATCGACATCAGTTCGGTTTCGTTCAGCGCCGCCGGGATCTGCCGCAGTTGGCAGGCGGGATCAAAGCGCAATTCGACGCCTTTTTCCTTCGCGCTGGAGTACTTGCCCAACAGCAAGCCGCACAGCGCGGCCGAACTGAAGCGCTGAGAGATGAAATCGAGGATCTCCTGTGCGCCTTCCGACTGAGCCTCTACATAACGGATTGCCTCGTCGTAACGCTGCATATGCAGTAATCCGGCGAGGGTAGCGGTCCAGTTCAGTTGTTCATGGCGCATAATGCGCAGGTTGTCGGCATAGCGCTTTACCTGGCTTAGCTGGCTGCTCAGGGTATTGATGTCATTTTTGTCGCGGAAACTGATCACCCAGCCTTGCAGCACATCTTCTTGCATGATGCGCACCCGGCTGGCGATCACCCGCACGTGGTTGAAGCGGCACACTTCATCGTGAGTGTCATGCCCCAGTTGCGACGCACCGAAGAAGTCCGGCTGCGACTGGATCACTTCGCCGATTTCACGGCCCATCAGGGTGCTGGCGGGTTGCCGCAGATCCAGCAGTTCGCGCGCCGCGTGGTTGATGGTGATGATCCGCAACTGGGGATCGACGGCAATAACGCCTTCATAGATCGCTTCCAGCAGGGCTTTTTGCTGGCGCACCAGCAACGCAATTTCTTTGGGCTCAAGCCAGAACATTTGGCGTTTTAAATTTTTCGATAGCAGCCAGGAAAAAATAAACAGGGCAATTAACAACAACACAATGGAACCGACGATCTGCGTCAGGGTTCGCGCATTCAAATTGTCGATATGTGACTTCAGATAGCCAACGGAAACAATGCCGATGACATGATTATTGTCATCCAGTATCGGTGCTTTGCTGCGCAATGAAATGCCGATGCCGCCTTTGCGGATCGAAATAATGCTTTTCCCTTCCAATACTTCTTTATTATCGCCGCCGACCATCGGCGTACCGAAGCGATCGGCGTATTCAGAATGGTAAAGATGCCTGGCGCGATTATCGCCGATGACAATATAACTGGCATCGCTGCTGGCGCGTATTTTCTTCATCAGCGCAGCGATTTGCCCAAGGTCGTTTTTTTCCACGGCGCTGACCAGGGAGGGGATCAAAGCAATCTCCCGCGCCTGTACCTGCGCCCGCACCCCAAGGTCGCGATGCAACTGGGCATCCAACTGATGGTAGGTATAGGCGCCAATCAGCGTCAGCAGCAGACAGGAGAAGGCGACCAGGCACAGGAAAAGCTTGATTTGAAATGAGAGTTTTACGCGCATGGCCTGGGTTCACCCTGAGAGATCCTGAGCGCTTACCCTATCATGAGTCATGATTAATGTAATATTGCGCTCGAGCAAGTTGTGATCGCAGACACGGGATTATACTTACCGGGTATCGCTATTCAACGGCTGCGATAAAACGGATAAATTTTAAATAAAAATAGCATTAACACCATTAACACCGCGCCATATTTTACATAATCCCAATTAACACCATAGAAACCATAACCACCATTAAAAACCCTTTTTAATTTTGAACAAAATCACAACAGATAATCCGTGCATTTCTCTATGATGGCCGAACAAACTAATAAGAGGCCAGATTATGAGCACAACAGATGATTCTTACCTCGTCGCCAAAGACAAAACGGCTGAAATACCGCTGAGAGAAAAATGGTGGCACATACTGGACAATTACAAAGTAGGGATTATTCCGTTACCGTTCTTTATTCTGGCCGGCGTACTTATTTTACTGGATTGCCTGGAGGGGAAATTACCGAGCGATATCGTGGTAATGGTCGCCACGCTGGCTTTCTTTGGCTTTGCCTGCGGCGAGTTTGGCAAACGCCTGCCGCTGATCGGCAAAATGGGAGCGGCGGCGATCTGCGCCACCTTTATTCCTTCCGCATTGGTGCATTATGGTCTGCTGCCGGACGTAGTGGTGGAATCGACCACCAAATTCTATAAATCGACCAATATTCTTTATCTCTATATCTGCTGCATTATTGTCGGCAGCATTATGAGCATGAACCGTCAGGTGCTGATTCAGGGCTTCCTGCGGATCTTCGCGCCCATGCTGTGCGGTGAGATTGTCGGCATGCTGGTGGGGATGGCGGTCGGTATGGCGCTTGGGCTGGAGCCGTTCCAGATCTTCTTCTTCCTGATCCTGCCGATCATGGCCGGTGGCGTCGGCGAAGGGGCTATACCGCTGTCGATGGGGTACGCGGCGATCCTGCATATGGAACAGGGCGTGGCGCTGGGCCGTATTCTGCCGATCGTCATGCTCGGCAGCCTGACCGCCATTATCCTTGCCGGCCTGCTCAACCAGCTCGGCAAACGCTATCCGCACCTGACCGGCGAAGGCAGCCTGATGCCAAGCAAACAGGGTGACGGCGATATGGCCGCCGTGGATAAAATCAGCGGCAAGGTGGATGTCAGCACCATTGCCTGCGGCGCGTTGTTGGCTATTTTGCTGTACATGGTGGGGATGTTGCTGCACCGCATGATTGGTCTGCCTGCACCGGTCGGCATGCTGTTTGCCGCCGTAGCGGTGAAGCTGGCGCACGGCGTGTCGCCGCGCATTCAGGAAGGTTCGCAGGTGGTGTATAAATTTTTCCGCACCGCAGTGACCTATCCGATTCTGTTTGCCGTCGGCGTGGCGATCACCCCGTGGCAGGAACTGGTGAATGCCTTCACCCTGCAGAACCTGGTGGTGATTGTCAGCACCGTCTGCGCGCTGGTGGCGACCGGCTTCTTCGTCGGCAAGAAAATTGGCATGCATCCCATTGATGTGGCGATTGTCTCCTGCTGCCAGAGCGGGCAGGGCGGCACCGGTGACGTCGCCATTCTTACCGCCGGCAACCGCATGTCGCTGATGCCGTTTGCCCAGATTGCTACCCGTATCGGCGGCGCGATTAACGTTTCGCTCTCCCTGCTGGTACTGGCTAAATTTTTCGCATAATAACCAATAAGACCTAAGCATTTCTTTGCCTTTCCCCGCCCCCGCGGGGATTTTTTTGCCCGTTCCACACCCTGGCGGCTGGATTCAATCCGCGCGCATTTCCAACAGTTCCAAAACGTTGCCATAGCGCCACCTTCAAACACCAGATTTTCAAATTGATAGTTCATAATAATTCCTTACTCGTTGTTTAGGGGCGTAAGGAAAATAACGGATACGTTTTTATTAAATATTGAGTGAGGTTGTTTAGATTTTCAGAAAAAAAGCATTAAAATTAAATATTTCTTTGAAAAAGAAATAATTTAATTTTATTTGTTGTGCAGGCGCATCGGCGGTTTTGGGGTAATACTTACCGCTGTCTAATCACAACAAGGAGTCATCATGTTCTGGAAACGCTACCTGTTAGGTGCGGCATTGGCGGTTATGGCGTTGCAGGCTACGGCCGCCGCACCGCAGGTAAAAACGCCTTCACCGGGTTTTTATCGCATCATGCTGGGCAGTTATGAAGTCACGGCCTTGTCCGACGGCGTGATCCGCCTGCCGGTGGATAAACTGCTGCTCAACAGTACACCGCAACAAATTGCCGAGGGCCTGGCGGAACATCATCAGAGCCTGCCGGTGGTTACCTCGGTCAATGCCTATCTGATCAATACCGGCAGCAAGCTGGTCATGATCGATGCCGGAGCCGGTAAGCTGCTGGGGGATGGCCTGGATCAACTGGTGACTCATCTTCGGGCGGCCGGTTATCAGCCGGAACAGGTGGATGAAATTTATCTGACCCATATGCACCCGGATCATTTAGGCGGGCTGACGGAAAACGGTCAGGCGCGTTTCCCGAATGCCTTGGTGCGCGCTTCACAGCAGGATGCCGATTTTTGGCTGAGCGAAAAACACCTGCAACACGCGAAGGCGGAAGATAAGGCCAATTTTGAAAACGCCATCGCGGCGATCAAGCCCTATCAGGCCGCCGGGCATTTCAAACCCTTCAGCAACGACGGCGAGCTGTCGCCGGGTATTGCCGCATTTGCCACCCACGGCCATACGCCGGGCCATAGCGTTTATCAGGTGACCAGCCAGGGTAAAAAACTGCTGTTGTTGGGCGATTTGATCCACGTGGCCGCAGTACAGTTTGCCCATCCGCAAGTGGCGATCAGTTTCGACAGTGACCCCAAAGCGGCGGTCGTGCAACGGCTGCGGGTGTTTGGCGACAGCGCCCGACAAAGTGAACTGGTCGGAGCCGCGCATCTGTCTTTCCCTGGGCTGGGTTACCTGAACAAGCAGGGGGAAGGCTACAACTGGGTGCCGTTGGATTACGGCGCGTTATAGACCGCAGGCCGCCGAACAGGCGGCTTATTATTGATTGCGTGCAGCGAAAACCTCGCTGAACCAGTCGATAAAGACCCGCACCCGTGGCGACAGCTGGCGGTTACGCGGGTAGAGCAGCGAAACCGGCATCGGTGTGGACGGGCATTGCGGCAGCAGCGGCACCAGTTTGCCGCTGGCCAAATCGTCAAGCAGGTGATAGCGCGGTACCTGGATAATCCCCAGCCCCATGCGCGCCGCCGCGACCAGGCTTTCCGCTGCGCTGACCGACACCGTAGTGGGCAAAGTCACCTGTTGCGGCCGGCCGTTGACGCTAAACTCCAGCGGCATCACCGCGCCGGTGGCCGAGGAGCGGAAACCGACCATATGATGCCCCTGAAGGTGATCAAGGCTGAGTGGCGTACCGAAGCGCCGCAGGTATTCCGGCGCGGCACAGGTGACTTCTTCCAGCTCCCCCAAGCGGCGCGCCGCCATATCGCTGTCTTTCAGCTTGCCGACGCGCACCACGCAGTCGATGCCTTCCCGTACCGGATCCACCAGCCTGTCACCTTCGCTCATGTAAAATTCGATATCCGGATACTGAGCTAAAAAGTCGGGCAAGCCCGGCAGCAGAAAGTGCCGCGCCAGCGTGCCATGCACGTCGATGCGCAACAGCCCGCGCGGCTTGGCGCCGGCAAACGCCATCTCGGCATCTTCGATATCGGCCAGAATGGTCAGGCAACGCTGATAGTAGGCTTCGCCATCCAGCGTCGGGCTGACATGGCGCGTGGTACGCTGCAGCAGCCGCACCTGTAACCGCGCCTCCAGCTGTTTGATGGCATCGGTCACCGTCGAACGCGGCAGGTTCATATCCTGTGCGGCTTGAGTAAAACTGCGCTGTTCCACCACGCGGGTGAACAGGCGCATGGCATCGATTCTGTCCATTGTTATTGTTCGTTTATTTCGGATAGTGATAACGAATTTTAGGTGATTATTCGCCGGTGCGAAAGGTGCATGATCACTCCACATCGGCAAGCCTGCCGACGCTGACCTGACGAGGATTGAGAAGATGAACAACAGCAACCCGAAAATCGCCCTTGTGACCGGAGCCTCTCGCGGCATTGGCGCCGCCATTGCCGAGCGGCTGGCAGCGGACGGTTTTACCGTGATCGTCAACTATTCGGGCAACCAGGCATTGGCCGATGAGCTGGTGCGTAAAATTGAACAAAACGGCGGCCGCGCGCTGAGCGCCAAAGCCGACGTCAGCGATGCGGCTGCCGTCGCCCAACTGTTTGACCGCGCCGAACAGGCTTTCGGCGGCGTCGATATCCTGGTGAATAACGCCGGAGTGATTGCTCTGGCGCCTGTGGCGGAAATGAGCGACGCCGACGTCGATCGCCTGATCGACATCAACCTGAAAGGCACCTTCAACACGCTGCGCGAAGCGGCAAAGCGTTTGCGTGACAATGGGCGCATCATTAACTTTTCATCCAGCGTGGTGGGGCTGTTGCAGCCGGGTTACGGCATGTACGCCGCCAGCAAGGCCGCCGTTGAAGCGCTGACCAGCGTATTGGCGAAAGAGCTGCGCGGCCGCAACATTACCGTCAATGCGATTGCGCCTGGGCCGACCGCCACCAGCCTGTTCCTGGACGGCAAAACCCCGGATCTGATCGAGCGTCTGGCGAAGATGGCGCCGCTGGAACGCCTGGGTCAACCGCAGGATATCGCTGCAGCGGTCTCCTTCCTGGCCGGTGCCGACGGCAGTTGGGTCAACGGTCAAACCCTGCGTGCCAACGGCGGCATCATCTGATCCTGCGCAAAGTTCGCGATTTCCCGTTGCCGGATCGGGTATCCTGTGGCGGGCAAATTTAGGGCGGGAGCGTTTTATGGCGGGTAACAATAACTCAGGGGACGACGGCGTTCGGTCGCCCTGCGTCGCCCTTTGTCGGATCGATGCCGATAAGCAGTGGTGTCGGGGTTGTTGGCGCACGCTGGATGAAATCGCCGCCTGGCCAACCGCCAACGACGAGGAGAAACGCGCCGTCTGGCAACGTCTCCGGCTGCGTGCGGAGATGTTTCTCCATGATGAAGAGTAGGGCGCGGCATGCCACGCCCGCTCACCGGCGAGTACTGCAGGGGCGAAGTGACTCGCCGCCGCGTCCCCCTCAGAAATCCCAGTCTTCATCCTCGGTATTGACCGCTTTGCCAATCACGTAAGACGAGCCGGAGCCGGAGAAGAAATCGTGGTTCTCATCGGCATTCGGCGACAGCGCTGACAGAATGGCCGGATTGACCTCCGCCATCGCCGGTGGAAACAGCGCTTCATAACCCAGGTTCATCAACGCCTTGTTGGCGTTGTAGTGCAGGAAGGTTTTCACGTCTTCCGTCCAACCTACGCCGTCATACAGCTCCTCGGTATAGCGCACCTCGTTGTCGTACAGATCCTGCAGCAAATCGAAGGCGAAATTTTTCACCTGCTGGCGCCGGGTGGCGTCAACCTTCTCCAGCCCTTTCTGGAATTTATAGCCGATGTAATAACCGTGGACCGCTTCGTCGCGAATGATCAGGCGGATCAAATCGGCGGTGTTGGTCAGCTTGGCGCGGCTCGACCAGTACATCGGCAGATAAAAGCCCGAATAGAACAGGAAGGATTCCAGGAACACGCTGGCGACCTTCTTCAGCAGCGGATCGTCGCTGCGGTAGTGGGCCAGAATGATGTGGGCTTTTTTTTGCAGCGCGCGGTTCTCCTCGCTCCAGCGGTAGGCATCGTCCACGTCCGGCGTCTGGCACAGGGTGGAGAAAATCGAGCTGTAAGAGCGGGCGTGTACCGCCTCCATAAAGCCAATGTTCGAATAGACCGCCTCTTCGTGCGGCGTCAAAGCATCGGCGATCAGTGCCGGCGCGCCGACGGTGTTCTGAATGGTATCCAGCAGCGTCAGCCCGGTGAACACGCGGATGGTCAGCTGCTGCTCTTTTGGCGTCAGCGTGGCCCAGGAAGGGATGTCGTTCGACAGCGGCACCTTCTCCGGCAGCCAGAAGTTGGAGGTCAGACGGTTCCAGACCTCCAGATCCTTGTCGTCCTCGATGCTATTCCAGTTGATGGCGCGCACCAGCGGCGCCGGTTTATTGATGGTCATAAGTTGCCTCACAGCGCGCAGGACACGCAGCCCTGTACCTCGGTGCCTTCCAACGCCATCTGGCGCAGGCGGATGTAGTAAATGGTTTTGATGCCCTGACGCCAGGCGTAAATCTGCGCCCGGTTGATATCGCGGGTGGTGGCGGTATCGCGGAAGAACAGCGTCAGCGACAGCCCCTGATCGACGTGCTGGCTGGCGGCGGCGTAGGTGTCGATAATCTTTTCCGGGCCAATGTCATAGGCATCCTGGTAATACTCCAGGTTGTCGTTGGTCATATAGGGTGCCGGATAGTACACGCGGCCAATTTTTCCCTCTTTGCGGATCTCGATGCGCGACACGATCGGATGAATGCTTGAGGTCGAATTGTTGATGTAGGAAATGGAGCCGGTTGGCGGCACCGCCTGCAGATTTTGGTTATACAATCCGTGCATCATCACCGACTGACGCAGCGCCAGCCACTCTTCACGGCCTGGAATGGCGATATTGGCATCGGCGAACAGCGTGCGAACCCGTTCGGTCCGCGGCAGCCATTCCCGCTCGGTATATTTGGTGAAGTAGTCGCCGGAAGCGTAGGTGGAATGCTCGAAGCCTTCGAACGCGCTGCCGCGCTCGATCGCCAACCGGTTGGAGGCGCGAATGGCGTGGTAAGCCAGGGTATAGAAATAGATATTGGTGAAGTCGATGCCTTCTTCCGAGCCGTAGAAGATACGTTCACGCGCCAGATAGCCGTGCAGGTTCATCTGGCCCAGGCCAATGGCGTGCGAGCTGCGGTTACCTTCGGCGATTGACGGCACCGAGCGAATATCGCTCATGTCGGCCACGGCGGTCAGCGCGCGAATCGCGGTGTCGACCGCTTTGCCGAAGTCCGGCGCATCCATGGTTTTGGCGATGTTCAGCGAACCGAGGTTGCAGGAAATGTCCTTGCCCACCCGATCATAACTCAGGTCATCGTGATAAGTGCTGGCGCGGTTGACCTGTAAAATCTCAGAGCACAGGTTGCTCATATTGATGCGCCCGGCGATCGGGTTCTCGCGGTTGACCGTATCTTCGAACATCATGTACGGGTAGCCGGATTCAAACTGAATCTCCGCCAGCACCTGGAAAAACTCGCGTGCATTGATGCGCGATTTGCGGATGCGTTTGTCATCCACCATCTCGCGGTATTTCTCGCTGATGCTGATGTCCGAAAACGGCACGCCGTACACCTGCTCAACGTCGTAAGGCGAGAACAGGTACATTTCTTCGTTGTTTTTCGCCAACTCGAAAGTGATATCCGGGATCACCACCCCCAGCGACAGCGTTTTGATGCGGATTTTCTCGTCGGCGTTTTCGCGCTTGGTATCGAGAAAACGCAGGATGTCGGGATGGTGCGCATTGAGATACACCGCGCCGGCCCCCTGACGCGCACCCAACTGGTTGGCGTAGGAAAAGGCGTCCTCGAGCATTTTCATGATCGGGATGACGCCGGAGGACTGGTTTTCAATACGCTTGATGGGGGCACCCACTTCACGAATGTTGGTCAGCAGAAACGCCACGCCGCCGCCGCGTTTCGACAATTGCAGCGCGGAGTTCACCGCCCGGCCGATCGACTCCATATTATCTTCGATGCGCAACAGGAAGCAGGAAACCAGTTCGCCACGCTGCTGTTTGCCGCAGTTGAGGAAGGTTGGCGTCGCCGGCTGGAAACGGCCGGAAATCATCTCTTCCACCAGATCCTGCGCAAGCCGGGTATCTCCCGCCGCCAACGTCAATGCCACCATGCATACGCGGTCTTCGTAACGTTCCAGATAACGTTTGCCGTCAAAGGTTTTCAGCGTATAGCTGGTGTAGTATTTGAAGGCGCCGAGGAAGGTCTCGAAGCGGAATTTTTTGGCATAGGCCTGCTGGAACAACCGTTTGATAAAGCTGAAATCGTACTGCGCCAGCACCGCCTGCTCGTAATAGCCTTCCTCCACCAGATAGCGCAGCTTCTCTTCCAGATTGTGAAAGAACACGGTGTTCTGATTCACGTGCTGCAGGAAATAGTGCCGCGCCGCCAGCCGATCCTTATCGAACTGGATACGGCCTTCGGCATCATAAAGATTGAGCATCGCGTTGAGCGAATGGTAATCCAGCGCGCCGGAGGCGGGCCTGGTCAGTTCTGTCGTTGCCAAAATGCGGTTACTCCCTGTCGAACGTTTGCAACGTCTTGCGTGGTGCCGAGCAGCTCAAAGCGATAAAGAAAAGGCACCTGACATTTTTTGGCGATGATGTCGCCGGCAATGCCGTACGCTGCGCCGAAGTTGGTATTCCCGGCGGCGATAACGCCGCGCAGGTATGAACGGTTCTGCGGATCGTTGAGAAAGCGGATCACCTGGATCGGCACGGCCCCCACGGCGCTGCCGCCGCCATAGCTGGGCACAATCAGGATATAGGGTTCTTCCATCAGCAATTTGCTGCGTGCGCCGGCGATCGGGATGCGCCTCGCCGGCAAGCCCAGTTTTTCAACGAACCTGTGGGTGTTCTCCGAACTGCTGGAGAAATAAACCAACGGGTGCATGGCGGGCCTCAAGACGCGAGAGCGTGGGCCAGGGCGCCAATCTTGTCGGGACGGAAACCTGACCAATGATCGTCGCCGGCGATAATCACCGGAACCTGCTGATAACCCAGCGATTTAACATGATTTAACGCCTGTTGATCCTGAGTGAGATCGATCACCTCATAGCCGATGCCTTGTCGATCAAAGGCGCGATAGGTGGCGTTGCACTGGACACAGTCCGGTTTACTGTAAATAATAATGCTCATGATTCGCATTTACCTTTTAAGATGAAGGAAAGGCGGACAGGTCAGATAACGGAGCATTGAACGGCGTTTCTGACGGCGTTACCCAGCGACAAATCATACCGACACCGGATAAGCTGAATACTATATGTGGATATTTTATTTATCAACCACGCTATATATAGTGTTTTGATGGTTTTTTCGCTAAGGCCGCAGCGGGGCTGGATCTGGGGGCGGGAAATTTATTTCGAGGGCCTGCCGCTTGGAGGTACCCCCTCACAAGGAGAGGGGGAAATGCAGCCCGATTACTGGCGCATGCTGACTGCCAGGCGGTTAAAGGCGTTCATGATGCTGATGGCGAAGGTCAGATCGGCAATTTCTGCGTCACTGAAGTGCATCTGCAGCGCCTCAAATGCGCTATCCGGTGCGCCGGTAGCGGCGATAAGGGTCACGGATTCCGCCCACTCCAGCGCCGCGCGTTCGCGCTCGCTGAATGCATTGCTGACGCGCCAGCCCGCCAGTTGGTCCAGTTTGTCGTTACTGATGCCGCTTTCGCGCAGCGCCTTGCCGTGCATCTCCAGGCAGAAGGCGCAGCCGTTGATTTGGGAGACGCGCATAAACATCAGCTCGATAGTCGTCTTGTCCAGTGCGCCTTTCTCCAGCGCCATCAGCGCGCTTACCAGGCCTTTGTAAGGGGCGGCAGAGAGTTCGGCGTATTTCAATCGTTGCTTAATCATGGTCAACCTCAGTTAGCGGATAGCAAAATCATGGGGGCTACTTTAGCGGCGACATGGACTATGCTATAGAGCCATAAAATGATTATTTAACCGGGCCATGATGCGCCAATTTCTTTCCTCCCTGCGGCTGGATAACCAGCTTGCCGAACCGCTCTACCGGCAGATTTATCTGCGGATTAAAGACGCCATTGCGCAGAGGGCGCTGACGGCGGGCAGCCGGTTGCCTTCGGTGCGTGGATTGGCGAGCGATCTGGGCGTCGCGCGCGCCACCGTAGAAAGCGCCTATGCTCAGTTGATTGCCGAAGGTTTTTTGCAGAGCCGGGGGCAGGCGGGCACCTATGTTTCACCGCAGTTACCTAACCTGCCGGCACGCGCCGCGTCGGTGGCGGAACCCATGCCGGCGGTGGCGCCGAACTCGCTGCATCCGAACGGGACGATGCCGCCGTTTCAACTGGGGCTACCGGCGCTGGACGCCTTTCCGCGCGCGCTGTGGCAGCGGATTGTCGCCCGTCAGTTGCGCACCGGCACCATGGTATCGCTGGCGCATCCGCCCACCAATGGCCTGCCGGAACTGCGGGCGGCCATCGCCAACTATTTGCATCTTTCCCGGGGCATCAGCTGCCGGCCGGAGCAGGTCTTCGTTTGCGCCGGTTATCAGGCGTTGCTCGATCGGGTTATCGGCACCTTGTTAACGCCGGGTGATGACGTGTGGCTGGAGGATCCGGGGTATCCGGTGACGCTGCCGCTGTTTCGCGCTGCCGGCATGCGGCCAGTGGCGGTACCGGTTGACGAGCAGGGGATGGATATCGCCGCCGGTATTAGCGCCGCGCCAGGCGCACGCATGGCGGTGTTGACGCCGACGCATCAAAGCCCGCTGGGCGTGTCGCTCAGCCTGGCAAGGCGTGTGACGTTGTTGGAATGGGCGCAGCAGCGCGCGGCGTGGATCCTTGAGGATGACTATGACAGTGAGGTTCGCTATCACGGCCGGCCGCTGCCGCCGCTGAAAAGCCTCGATCGCCAGGGACGGGTGCTGTACGCCGGTACCTTCAGCAAAACCCTGTTCCCGGCGTTGCGGATGGCTTATTTGGTGGTGCCTGTCGGGCTGGTGGAGGCCTTTGGCCACAGCAGCCGGCTGCGGGGCTGCGGTTGCCCGCCGTTGATGCAGGCCAGCGTGGCGGACTTTATCAATCAGGGGCATTTTTATCGCCATTTGAAGCGAATGCGGCCGATCTACCGTCAACGGCGTGAATGGCTGGCGCAGGCGATCGAGCGACAGTTGAGCGAGCATCTTGCCGTGGCGTCGCAGGCGGGCGGCATTCAGTTATTGGCTCGCCTGACGGCGTCTTCGGGGCTGGATAAGCGTCTGGCGCAGCGTGGCTGGGAAGAAGGGGTGTCGCTGCAGGCGTTGTCGGATTGGCAGATAACTCACCCTTCAGGAGAGGGGCTGCTAATGGGCTTTGCCAACTTTACTCAGCGGGCGGATGCGGAACGGGCAGTGGCCAGGCTGGCCAGGTTATTCAACGGCGGAAATTAAACGGCCCGCGGTTTCCCGTGGGCCAGACGCACATCTGTTTTATCTTTATGACTGCAAGGGGTGTTAACGCCGGGCCAGCAGAACGCCCAGGACGATGCCAACAGCGGCCCCGATCCCTACGCCCTGCCAAGGTTTGTCGTGCACATAGCTGTCGGCTTGATCGACGGCGTCGCGTGCGTGTTGTGTCAGACTGCTGGAACCGTTGAAGCGTGCGCGGGCATCGCGTAATACGCCTTTTGCCTTGCTGTGCAGCTCTTTCAGTTCCTCTTTGGTCTTGTCACCGGATTCGCGTAGCACCTCATCCAACGTATCCGCCAGAAGGGTGACGTCCTGATCGATGTCGCGTTCTACTTTTTCTGATTTCCTAAACATTCGACTCTCCGTTTCGACACATGTCTATTAAGTGTAGACCCTTTTTCAAACTGTGTTGGCGATCACGGAAAAAACCGCACCAGGGTTGGCGCTCATTGCCTCGTTCTCGCTTGTACATTTGGTTACGCGGCGAAACCAATCACTCACGGAAGCGGCTCATCGATTCCTCTAGTATCTGTTTCAACGGCCCAACAGGGCTTACCGAAAAAACACTCTGAGGAATTAAAGATGAAAAAAGTATTAGCCCTGATCGTTGCTGCTACCATGGGTCTGTCTTCTGTTGCTTTCGCTGCCGATACTGCGACTGCTGCTCCAGCAACTACCACTCCGGCTGCAACCACCACCACTACTACCGCTGCGCCGGCCGCTGCTGCTGAGAAAGCACCAGCTAAAGCAACGCATCACAAGAAAGCGAAGCATCACAAAAAAGCCCCAGCTCAGAAAGCTCAGGCCGCTAAAAAGCACCACAAAAAAGCCGCTGTTCAGAAAGCCCAGGCTGCCAAAAAGCACCACAAAGCCACCAAGCAAGCGCCAGCTCAGAAAGCCCAGGCTGCTAAAAAACACCACAAAGCGCCAGTGCAGAAAGCCCAGGCCGCTAAAAAACACCACAAAGCGCCAGTACAGAAAGCTCAGGCCGCTAAAAAACACCACAAAGCTGCCAAAAAAGCCGCTACTCCAGCCGCTTAATTGAGTGAAAAATGCGGGGCCTGAAGGCGCCGCATGATCCAGACAGTATTCAGACACCCGGTCCGCCGGGTGTTTTCTTTGAGGGCTATCTCATGATGATCAATCGCTATCTGTTTGAAGTGATTTTCAGCGCCGTCACCCTGTGCGGGCTGATCGTCGCCTGGGAACTGTTTCTGGCCGACGGTTTCCTGTGATTATTGTGCGAGGGGGGTCTCATGCAGATGCCGCCAGCCCAGGCCGCTTTGGGTCTGTTCAAATACGACCGTTGAGTTACGCAGCGTGGTTGCCTGTCCGGGCAGCGTTTGCCTTTCGCGATAACTGACTACCGCCCCCGTCGGCCATTCGGCCACCAACGTCATTTCTTCTATTGCGATTTCCAGGCCCGGTTTGGCAGCGCGATGCGCGCGGAAAAACGCGCACAATGCGGTGAAGTCCAACCTGCCGCCGTTTAGCGCAATCATGCTGAAGGCCGGATCAAAACGCGCCAGCAGCGCTTGTTCGTCACCCGCTCCTTTTTCAAGCCAGTTTTCAATAGCGGCGTGAGCGTCGATCACTTCGGTAAAATATCGGTTCATGAGGTTTCCTGTTGAGCGTTGAGACGGCGCACGATGGCGCGATTAGCGATGCGCAGACACAGCAGCAGCGGGATTAGCGTGCTGGCGGCGGCAAGGTAAAAACAGCTTCGATAAGCGACAATCGGCGGAAAATGCTCAAGCAGCAGATTGAGCAACAGGCTGAGCAGCGCGACGCCCAGGCAAAAACTGAGTTGGCGATTGATATTCCACAGCGCACTGGCGTCCGCCAACTGTTCATCGGCGATATGCAGGAACGCGCTGCTTTGTGCGGTGCTGCTGCACAGGCTGCCGCCAAAGCCCATCAGGGCAAAGGCGCTAATTTGCCATCCATGATCCCCGGCGTGAGCAATCTGCGACAGCGCCAAAATGCCCAGCCCCTGCAACAGGCAGCCGGCAATAAATAGCGGCCGTGGCCCAAGGCGGTTGAATTTCTTGCCGGTCAGGGTGATGGCCAGGAAGGAGGCCAGCGACCAGGGCAGCATCAGGCTGCCAACCTGCGCGGCGCGCATGCCCAGTTGATTTTGCAAATACAACATGGCGACCAGGCTAACGCCGATAAACAGGCCGGGAATGCACTGATAAATCATCATCGAGGTGCGCAGCAGAGGATCCCGCACCAGCCGCAGGTTCAACAGCGGCTGGGCGACGCGCAGGCTGCGCCGCAGGTAATGGGCCAACACCAGCGCGCCACCGGCCAGCAACAGCGTGCCCTGCAGCAGGCTATCGACCTCACCCAGCCGGGTCAGGCCAAGCAGGATCAGTGTCAGGGCGACGCAGGCGCTGATCAGCCCCTGAACGTCGAGCGGTTTGCGCTGTGGATCTGGGGCCTGGGCGCGCAGCCAAAATGCAGCCAGCAGCAACGCCAGAGCCGCCAACGGCAGATTGGCGAAAAATACCCAGCGCCAGTCAAGCCGATCGACAATCAGCCCGCCCAGCGCCGGTGACAGCGCGGGAGCCAGCAGTCCGACCAGCATAATGGCGGCGGAAAGCCCGGCGCGTTCATGACTGCGGTAGAGCTGATAGGTCAGCGTCTGACCGATAGGGATCAGCAGCCCGCCGCCCATGCCTTGTACCACCCGCCAGCCAATCAACTCGCCGATGGAGCCGGCATAGCCCGCCGCCGCGGTCGCCAGCATAAACAGCGTCAGCGACAGCAAAAATACCCGCCGCCCGCCAATGCGCTGCGCCAGCCAGGCGCTGAGCGGGATCACCAGCGTCAGGCCGAGGATATAGCCATTGCTGACCCAGGCCAGTTCGCTGACCGAGGCATGCAGCGCATGGCCGATGGACGGATAGGCGACATTGGCGATAAACATGTTGATCAGATCGACGAAAAATCCGAGCAGATAGACGATTGCGACTTTGATGCGATAGGGCATGGTGCCTCCGGTTGAAGGCTGGCAGTGTAGCGGTGACGAAAGTGCGGATAAATCGGCCACGGACGATTACACTGTCAAAATTATTTTGACAATAAAGGGCGGCAGCATGCTTAACCTGCAACGGTTGGCTATTTTCGTGGCGGTGGTGGACGCCGGGAGTTTCACCGCTGCGGCGGGGGCGCTCGGGCAAACCAAGGCGGTGGTGAGTTTCAATATCAAACAGTTGGAGAGCGAACTGGGCGTATCGCTGCTGGTGCGCAGCACCCGGCGGTTGGCGCTGACCGATGCCGGCGAGCGATTTTATCAGCGCTGTTTGCGGCTGTTGCAGGATGCGGAAAACGTGCTGGATGATGTGCGCCGCGATCACCACGGATTGAGCGGCGTATTGCGCATCACCACCACGCCGGAATACGGCGCTCAGGTGGTGGTGCCGGCGCTGGCGGCATTTTCACAGTTGCATCCGCGTTTGCGCATTCAGCACGTTTCTTCCTCTTACCATGCCGACTTGATTTCGGAACGGTTCGACGTGGCTATTCGGCTGGGGCAATTGGCGGACTCCAGCCACCGTGCCGCGCTGATCGACAGCTTTGCCATTCTGCCGGTCGCGGCGCCGGACTATCTGGCCCGCCACCCGGTCGGCTCGTTGACGCAACTGGCGCAGGCGCAGTGGATCGCCCACAGTCGCCTCAGTTCGCCGCTGAGCTGGCAGGTGATCACCCCGCAGCGGCAAGCGGTGTTGTTCAAGGTGGAAGACGCCGCCACGCTGATGGGCGACAGCGCCGCCGCGCTGCTGGCGTTTGCCCTGCATGGCGCAGGGGTGGCGCTGTTGCCCGAATGGCTGGTACGGCCGGCCATCGCCGAAGGCAAATTGTGCGCGCTGCTGGCGGACCATCAGTTTCCCGCGCAAAGCATTTATGCGTTGTATCCCAATACTCGCCACGTACCGGAAAAGGTGCGGGCGTTTATTGATTTCCTGCGTGAGCGGGTAGCCACGGGCGGATAAACGCCAGGATAGCTGCCAACGTTTGCCGGTGTACCGCTGCGCGCTGTTCGTCGGAAGCGGCGCACAGCATTTCACCGTCGCCTTCTTCTTCCAGAATTTGCCTCCCGTTGGGCCGGCAAAGCGGCAGAAAATCAAAATGATTGCCGCCGGTCAGCTTGAGCGCGCGGATCGGCTGTCGCCCGGCGTACGCAGCCAGTGCCGCGCCGCCAAGGCTTTGTTGTCGGTTGCCGGGCAAATAGCGTTGCGGCTCGACGATCAGCAGCGGCGCGCCGAGCCGATGCAGGCTGGTCGGTAACAGATAGGGCGCCATTCCGGGATCGAGCGCGACGGCAAAGCGGATGCGCGGGTCCCTGTAATCGGCGTCAAACTGCCGGGCAGGGAGTTGGGCCAGTTCGACCTTTGCCTGAGTATAAAACTGGCAGTCAGGTGACTGAGGGCGTTGCCGACAACCGGCGATAAAATCACTCAGCCTGATCCTGCCACCGAGGGCGGCAATGGCGCTGTAGCCGCCCTTGGAGTGGCCGATAACGCCGATTGCCTGACGGTTGATTGTCGGGCGCCAGCGGGGATCGTCGGTCATGGCGCCAATTAATGCGGAAATATCGCCGGTCTGTAGCCACAGTTGGGCGGAAAGCGCAGGAATTGAGTTGCCGGTGGTACTGCCCGGATGATTGGCCGCTACCACTACGGCACCCTGCTGAACCAGCGCTGCCGCCAGCCACGCTTGGCTGGCATTGTTGCCGCCGCTGCCGTGGCTGAGCACGATCAACGGGAAACGCCCCTTGGCCACCGGCGCTTCCGGCTGGCTTTCGATACCGGTAAACACCGGGTTTTCCCCGACCCACTCCGGCGCACCCGCGGCCAAGGTCGGGTAATAAATGCGGCTCGCCAATTGGCGTGCACCGGTCCGAAATACCTCATCGTGGGTGGCGACCCGGTAAGTGGCGGCATTAGCCGTTCCACACAGCAGCAACCACAGAAACAGCGCTCTTTTCATTTTGACTCCTCAAGGTGTATGCCAATGCGCCGAGGCTGGCATTTGCCGCTTCATCCGGCGACCTCGATCGCGATCGAGGCCGTTAAACAATTGTTTTAACAGGTTTAAGGTCCTACACTGCGAAGCTCGAATAAAGACAACAAGATGTCGCCGATGCCGCTCATTCCTGTCACTTTTCTGTTTGGCCTGCTGTGTTTGGGGTTGCTGTATCGTCTCGGCCGGCCGCAGGCGCGGCGCTGGGTGTTTCAGCTGTTGTTGCTGTTATGCGCCTGGCAGAGCTTGCTGGTGGGTCTGCGTTACGGCTATGGACTGACGCTGTTCAACGGGCTGCAACCCTTAGGTGCGGTGGTGATACCGCCGCTGACCTATCTGGCATTTCTTGCCAGCACCCAGGGAAGATTGAGGTGGCGTGAGCTGTGGCACCTGACGCCGTTATGCCTGACGTTACTGGCAAGCCTCAGAGCACCTTTCTGGCTGGATACGCTGATCGTCGTCACCGATCTCGGCTACGGCACTGCCCTGTTGTACGCGCTGCGGCACGGCGAAAATGCGTTGCAACAGGTGCCGCTGGCGGAAAGCTGGCTCAGCTATCGGCTGTGGCGCGGGTTGGGGATGTTGCTGGTGGCGATAGCGGCGGCAGAAGGGGTGATTGTGCTCGATTTCGCTTATTTCGCGGGGCGACACGCCGCCATGCTGGCGACCTTCGACAACCTGCTGGTGGCGTTGAGCGTTTATCTGGTGCTGTCCCGCAGCCGGCCTTCGGAAACCCCGGCAGAGAGAGTGCCGGAGCCGCCTGACAGCGTCGCGGAAGACGAAGAGCGGCTGGCGGAGTGGTTCGATGTGGTGCAACGGCGGCTGCGGCAGGATGACCTCTATCTGGAGCCTGAGCTGAATCTTGCCCGACTGGCGCGCAAGGCAGGTTTACCGGCGCGGCGCGTTTCACAGGCCATTAATCGGCATACGGGGATGAATGTGTCGCAGTATGTGAACCAACTGCGTATTAACCAGGCCGCGCAGTGGCTGCTGGACGGCGACGATCCGGTGACGGATATCATGCAAAGGGCCGGGTTTACCACCAAATCAAATTTTAACCGTGAGTTCCTGCGTATCCAGGGCGTCAGCCCGAGCGAATGGCGCAGACAGCAAAAGGTTAGTTAAATAATAATTCGTTATAACTCTCATATTTATGATCGGATCGCGCCGGGGTATGCTGAGCGCTGTTGTTTACCCCGTTTGATGCGAGCCGCCTTCGATGACCGCAGTCAGTGCCAAAGAAAACACCTTCCAGCTTAACCGACGTATCTTGTCCGTGGTGATGTTTACCTTCGTCTGTTATCTGACCATAGGTTTGCCGCTGGCGGTGCTGCCGGGGTTTGTGCATAACCACCTCGGATACAACTCGGTGCTGGCCGGGTTAATCATCAGCGCGCAGTATTTCGCCACGCTGTTCAGCCGGCCGCATGCCGGGCGCTATGCCGATCAACTCGGGCCGAAAAAGGTGGTGTTGTTCGGGCTGGCCTGTTGCGGCATGAGCGGGGTGTTTTATGCCGTCGCTTTTTGGTGCGACGGCCAGCCGCTGCTGAGCCTGATGCTGCTGTGCGTCGGCCGGGTGTTTCTCGGCGTCGGCGAAAGCTTCGCCAGCACCGGTTCCACGCTGTGGGGCATTGGTCGGGTGGGGCCGATGCACACCGCTCGGGTGATTTCGTGGAATGGCGTGGCTACCTACGGCGCGATGGCGGCCGGCGCGCCGCTCGGCGTTTACCTCAATCAGCTTTGGGGGCTGGCCGGGGTGGCGGCGTTGATTGTGTTGGCGGTGGCGGTTTCGCTGTGGTTGGCGGGCGGTAAACCGAACGTGTCGATCTCCGCCGGCCAGCGTCTTGCCTTCAGCGCGGTGTTTGGCCGTATCTGGACCTATGGCCTGGGGTTGGCGCTGGGCACCGTGGGCTTTGGCGTAATCGCCACTTTTATTACCCTCTACTACGCTGATAAGGGCTGGAGCGGGGCGGCGTTCTCGCTGACGCTGTTCAGCTGCGCCTTTGTCGGTATTCGCCTGATCTTCAGTCACACCATTAACCGTCACGGTGGCTTGAAAGTCACGCTGGTGTCATTCCTGATTGAAATTGCGGGGCTGTTGCTGATTTGGCTGGCCAAGGATCCGCTGATGGTGCAGGCCGGGGCGTTGCTGGCCGGTGCCGGTTTTTCGCTGGTGTTTCCGGCGCTGGGCGTAGAGGCGGTGAAGCAGGTGCCACAGCAGAATCAGGGCACCGCGCTTGGCACCTACTCGGCGTTTCTCGATTTGGCGCTGGGGATCACCGGGCCGCTGGCCGGTTTGCTGATGAGCCGGATGGGCGTGCCATCGATCTACCTGGCGGCAGCGTTGCTGGTATTTCTGGGGGCATTACTGACGCTGCGCTTGCTGTTGCAGAACCGAGCAAATACCTAGTTAAGGATTATTCCTAAACCCACATCCATACCGAGAAATTTATTGTTTCATCTCATGATTACGGTAAGGTCGCTCAGCGGTCCAGAACGAGAGGAGAAATCGATGTATTTACGGCCGGATGAAGTGGCTAGAGTGTTGGAGAATACCGGCTTTGTACGTGATTATGTCACCGATCAAGCCTATGGTTACCGCAAGGGTGAGCACTACGTGTATGTGAATCGCGAAGCGCGCATGGGCAGAACTGCGCTGGTGATCCATCCTGCGCTGAAAGAGAAAAGCGTGCATTTCGCCACGCCGACCTCACCGGTTCGCGCCAGCGAGCAGTACCTTGAGTTTCCCCTGGATTTAAGCAGCGATGCCCCGAGTGCGCGTTATGGCATTCCGCACGGCTTCAGCTCGCGTGATGCGCTTTCGCGCTATCTCTACAGCATGTTCCTGTAATCTATCCCCCGCCTGCGGGGGAGTACCTCACCCGTTGGCGATCGCCTCGCGGTTAAAGCGCTCATTGTAGGCGCGGCGAAACTGCGCCAGTTCGAACGCGTCAATATCCAGATCGGCAAAGTAAAACAGCGCGGCCTCGGTGTGCTCGGCATGCAGCTCCGGCGACAGCCCGGCACGCAGCAGCGTTTCACGCCACAGGGCGATTTGCTCATCGCTCGCCTGCTTGATAAAGGTCAGATAGATAAACAGCAGATAGGCCGCTTGGTGCATCTCTTCGGTGTAACCGTTATTCAGCGTGCGGATAAAGGTCTGGCTGTTGCGGCTGCCCATTTCCTGAATCATGGATTCAATCAGCATCGGTTTTACTTTCAGCAGATGGGCCAGTGAGTCGATGGCTTTGCGGGTGTCTGAAGTCAGAATGCGGTAACCAATAATAAATACAACGATCAGGGCAGCGATGATGATCCAGGTCATTTATGATTTATTACACTCTCAGAGCGCCAGTATTTGGCAGAAGGCGCTGTGCTACAGCGCCCGGGATCAACGCTGATCGCCGCTAAAGTTGTCGGCAGCCCGCTGTTGATTGCGCAGGTGATGGTTGAACGTGGCGGCGTCTTTAGCCAATGCATCCAGGTGCGCGCCCAGCATTTTGATTTGCTTCACCAGCGCGTGCTGTTCCGGTACCGAGCTGGCCGTGCTCAGCTTGCGCACCAACTGCTCATTCTGCACACGCAGCGCCGCTTCGCGCTGTTTGGCTTCTTCCAGCAACGCGGCTTCGCGTTGTTTGGACTCTTCCAATAACTGCTGCAGAGCCTGATAGCTTTGCTGCCATTCGCGGTGCTGCTTTTCGAAGCTGGCCTGCAACTCACTCATTGCATTTTGAAACTGGATTTCCAGCTCGCGCATTCTCATGGTCTCTTCCTTTGCGGCACTCAATAATGGTTTGCAGTATAACGAAAACTGCACAGAACCTCACCCGTTGACGACGATTGCGGACAAACTCCGCTGACAATTCCGGCTTGCAACCGGGACGCGGCGTCTTACAATCAGATTCATCCGCGCCAAAAGGCTTCCCGTCCAGGAGTGGCAGTGAGATGAGCAACCAGGAAAAAGATGTTTTTGCGCAGGCGATGGCCGATGTCATCCCGTTATCCCGCGGGTGCCAGACGCTGTACCTCAAACCGCAGGAAAGGGGGGATAAAAGCGCGCGCCGCGAAGCGCAGGCGCTGCGGCAGGAGAATTTCCTCAGTACCGGTTTTCTTGAGGTGATCCCCTGCGGGCTGCCGCTGGAATACAAAGGCGAGGGCATTCAACAGGGCGTGCTCGATAAGCTGCGCAATGGCCGCTACCCGCCGCAGGCCAACCTCAACCTGTTGAGACAGCCGGTCGAGACCTGCCGGCAAGAGCTGTTCCGCTTTATTCTGCTGGCGGAAAAGCACAATCTGCGTTCGTTGTTGATTGTCCATGGTCGGGGGCGTGAGGACGAGAGCCACCCCAATATTGTGCGCAGCTACCTCGCCAAATGGCTGGCGCAGTTTGAGCAGGTGCAGGCATTTTGCCGGGCGCTGCCGCGCGACGGGGGAGAAGGCGCTTGCTACGTCACGTTGCGTAAATCGGCGCAGGCCAAGGCCGACAACTTCGAGCGTCATGCCAAGCGTAGTCGCTAGGGGGTAAATAAGGGAAGAGCAGCCGGCAGCATGACTGCCGGCTGAATGGGGCTATTTATTAAAGAATTTATAGTCCAGCGAATAACGCCCGGCACCGGTGACCGCCAACAGCAGCAGCCCGCCGATAATACTGATGTTTTTGAAGAAGTTGATTTCATTGCCCATCATTTCCATCCCGGTCATTTTCCAGAATGGATGGCCGATAAAAGCGGTGCCAAGCACATAGACGGCGAAAATAACCGCAATAGGGCGGGTAAATATGCCGAGAATAAGCGCAATGCCGAAAACAAACTCAACCACCACGGCGATAATCGCCGCCAAATACGGCATTGGCGTGCCGTAACCCTCCATTGCGCTTACCGTTGCGCCAAAGCTGGTCAGTTTCATCCAGCCAAAAATGATAAACAGAACCATCAACAATATTCGGGATAGCAGAATAACGCCGTCTCTTGAGCCGTCACCCATTTTGAACTCCTCAGCCACTGCGGAATTATGTTGTGTTGCTGTTTAAATAATAGACTAACCTTAGGTTATTTCTAGCAGTTGCAAACCATTACGCATTTAAATATCAGGAGAAAGGCTGTGGATCTCGACATTCTGGAAGATGATAAACGTTTCTATATAAACGATCGGCAGGGGAAAACGATCGCCGAGATATCTTTTGTGCCGAGCGGGGATAAATTAACCATTATCGATCACACCTGGGTAGATGAGGTGTTGAAAGGCTAGGGGGTGGGTAAAAAGCTGGTGGCGCTGGTGGTGGCGAAAATGCGTGCGGAAAACCGTAAAATCATTCCGCTGTGCCCGTTCGCCAAACACGAATTCGACACCACGCCGGCATATCAGGACATTCGTGCCTGAAGGTTTAGTGGGGCGCTGCTGCGCCCCGACTGCTCAGCATACGCCAAAATCACCGTCTTCATGATAGAGCGCAACGTCGCTGGCCTGGACTTCCGCACGCTGCTCGCTGCCCAGTTCGTTCCAACTGCAAACCAGTGTGTCACCATCAATGGCCACCACGATCATTTTTGGGCCGCCGGTGGTGCGCTGTACAAAATCGCCGATAGCAAATGCCATTGTTTTCTCTCCGCTTCAAAGGGGGAATAGTTTAAGTATAGTCGGCTGTTGGCGGGCTTTGCGCAAGAAGGCGCAGCGCTACGGGTGGAATAAAACCTTGGGGGGAGGCGGCCTCCCCAGGAATCTATGTGTTAAGGATGTACTGCGAAAGGGAATAATCAGGCGGGTTTACGGGCGGCCAGGATAAAGATCATCGGGCGTTCTTTTTCTTCATCGAGTGCCGGGTTTTCCGCGATTTGCTGCGCCGAAGGGCCCCATTCATTCAAATAGGTGACGATGAATCCCTGTTGTACCAGCAGGTTGATATAGCTGCCGAGCATACGGTGTTGCTTGATGACGCCTTCCGCCAGCCAGTTGGAGGTCCGTCGCCCTTCCTGCTGATAGCCGTTGACCGGCCAGGATTTTTGCCCGTGTTGATCGACCAGCCAGCCCTGATGCTGCGGCGCAGTATAAATCGGGTGCTCTGCGGTGAAGATAAACTGCCCACCCGCCGCCAGCGCCTGATAAACCGTGGCGAACAGCCGGGCCAGATCTTCGATATAGTGCAGCGTCAGCGAACTGTAGGCCAGATCGCAGGATGCCGGCGGCAGTTGAAGCTGTTCCAGATCTTGCCGGCGGTATTCAATGCCGGCGTCCTGCGTCATCTCCCGCGCTTTGTTCAGCATTTTCTCGGAGAGATCCATGCCAAGCACGCTCGCGGCGCCCTGTTCGCGTGCGCTGCGGCAGAACCAACCGTAACCGCAGCCGAGATCGACCACCTTCTTGCCGTGCAAATCTGGCAATATGCTGCGGATAGTCGGCCATTCCGGCGCGCCGTCCAGCCCGTTTACCGAGCGGCTGAGCTGGGCATAACCGTCGAAGAAGGCCTGATTGTCATAAATATTTTGCGTCATAACGGCTCCTGTTTGGGAAAACACTGCCGAATCTTTGGGCAGTGCCGCCATGTTATCCGTACATCCGGCTGATTTCTATCATAAATGCCGTGCTAACCCCTGTCGCTTGTCGCATAATTTTAAGCCGGTTTAAGCAGGGAAAATCACCACAGGAACGGATATGAACATGATTTCGGTGCGTCAATCACCCGAGTTTGCGCAACAAGCGATTCGCTATTTCCAGCAACATTGGGCTTCACCAGACACCCTGATGATGTATGAAGATGCCATCACCCGCTGCATTGGCGCAGCCAATCCGCTGCCGCAGTGGTATTTGCTGATGGATAACCACGACATCCTGGGTTGTGCAGGGTTGATTACCAATGACTTTATCAGCCGTGGCGAGTTGTACCCCTGGCTGTGTGCGCTGTATGTGGAAGAAGCGCACCGTGGGCGCGGTTACGGTTCGCTGCTGATTAATCATGTGGCGGAAGAGGCTCGCAAATTTGGCTTCCCGCAACTGCATCTGTGCACCGATCTTGAGGGCTATTACGAAAAGCAGGGTTTTGCTTTTAACGGATTGGGCTATCACCCCTGGGGCGAGGCTTCACGGGTGTATACGCGGGCGCTGTAAAGACCGCCGCAGCCAGGCCGCCGTAGCAATAAGGCGAATCTGGCAAACGCGGCGTGAGGGGCATTGTCAGGCGAGGGCATCCAGCGCTTTAGCGATATCCTCCGTCCACGGCAAATCAGGTACCGCGAGGTTTTCGCGCAAATGACCGATGGAGGAGGTGCCCGGTATCAGCAGAATGTTGGGCGAACGATGATACAGCCACGCCAGCGCGGTTTGCAGAGGCGTGGCCCCAAGACGCACGGCGATATCTGATAACGCCGAGGATTGGAGCGGCGTAAAGCCGCCGAGCGGGAAAAACGGCACATAAGCGATGCCTTCCTGGGCCAGATGGTCAATCAGCGCATCGTCGCCGCGGTTTATCAGGTTGTAGTGGTTTTGCACGCAAACAATGCTGCAAATCTTGCGCGCCTGCGCCACCTGGGTCGGTGTCACATTACTCAGGCCTATATGTTTCACCCACCCCTGGCGTTGAAGCTCTGCGAGGATCGTCAGGGGTTCTTCTATCGAGCCTTCTGCCGGGCCATGGGTATCAAGCATGATCCTGAGATTGACCACGTCCAGCGTTTCAAGACCCAGGTTGCGCAAGTTGTCATGTACCGCGCTGGTCAGTTCTGCGGCGGAAAAGGCCGGTAGCCATGAGGCGTCCGCCCCGCGGCGCGCGCCGATCTTGGTGACAAGGGTCAGATCGTCCGGATAGGGGGCCAGCGCTTCGCGAATCAATTGGTTAGTGATATGCGGGCCGTAAAAGTCGCTGGTGTCGATATGGTTAACCCCCAGCGCAACGGCTTCCCGCAGTACCGCCAGGGCGGCATCAGGATCCTTCGGGGGCCCGAACACGCCGGGGCCGGCCAACTGCATGGCGCCGTAGCCGAGCCGCTTGACGTTTCTATCGCCAAGGGGAAAGGTGTGCTGCTTGTCGTTATTGGACATAACTTGTCTCCTGTTGGGGTAGTCAGCGGGGTAGTCGCATTTATTTATAATAGGCGCGGGTCATCCCCGTGATAAGTAGTGGAGCAGTGAACGGGGTGTACGGGGAAACGAACAATGAAAACCGATTTAGAAGACCTGCATGCTTTTCTCGCCGTCGCGCGCTCAGGGGGATTTCGTGAAGGTGCGCGAACCTTGGGCCGGAGCGCGTCCGGGGTCAGCGACGCCATCCGGCGCCTGGAAAAGCAGCTTGGCGTGCGGCTGTTTAACCGTACGACGCGCAGCGTAACGCCAACCGCCGCCGGTTACGGCCTGCTGGAAAGGTTGGGGCCGGCGCTCGCCGAGGTGCAGGGCGCGCTCGATGTGGTGAATGGCTTTCGCGATAAACCCGCCGGAACGCTGAAGCTGAATGTCCCGGTCAGTGCGGCACGTCTGGTGTTGCCTGCGTTGATTCCCGCCTTTCTTGCCGCTTACCCGGATATCAAGGTTGAAGTGCAGACGGAAGAAAGCTTTGTCGATGTGCTGGCCGCCGGCTGCGATGCCGGCATCCGTTATGAAGAGCGGCTGGAAAAAGACATGATTGCCGTACCTATTGGCCCCAGGGTTCAGCGTTTTGCCGCAGGCGCATCTGCGGATTACCTTGAACGGCGTGGGCGGCCTGCGCATCCGCATGACCTGTTCTCGCACGCCTGTATCAATGGCCGTTTCCCCAGCGGGAAAAGTTATCCCTGGGAGTTTGCAAAGGGCGGGGAGAATGTCTCTTTTCACCCTGAGGGGCCGCTGACGGTACAGGCCGGTGGTGCGACGGAGCTGGCCATAGCGGCGGCGGTAGCCGGTGTGGGGATTGTCTATCTGTTTGAGGATTGGTTGAAACCTTACCTGACCAAAGGGAGCCTGGAGCCGGTGCTCGAACCTTGGTGGCCGCAGTTTTCCGGCCCGTTTCTCTATTATTCCGACCGGCGGTTTATCCCCGCGCCGTTGCGCGCCTTTATCGATTTTATTAAGTAAGAACCCCGCCACAGGCTTCAAAACAGTTTCATGATGCCTTCTACCCTAGGCAGGATGGGCAGAACCCTACAGGCCGGCATCATGAAAAATGCATTGCGTTCGGTATTCAAGGGAGAGCCAACAGCGCCACTGCGCTCCCCTGGAAAGGGCCTGCCTCAACGTTTCCTACCGTCCTTAATACGGAACTGACTTGTACGCTGGTACCGGTTGGCCCTACCGATAGGGCAATACCTTTGCTGGCCGGCTGGCCATTGAGTTTGAGGTTCGAAAATAAACTGCCGTCGCTACGAAGCATGACCCCTCCAGTGCCTTCACTGATATAGAGCTGGATGTTTGTCTTTTGATCACAGGTAAGCAATAGCGAGTCGGTAGCAGTATTGTTATTCAATTGCTCCGGGGCTAAGACTCCGTGATTCAGCGTTAATTGAGGTGTTTTTATTTCACAGGAGTTTGTTTCATCTGGTGGCATAGCGCATATAGATCCTGGTAACCTTGTTAGCCCACCAACAACGCTCCGTGTCGTATAAAAAACACTTACACAACCTCTGGTGCCAGTAAAACTGGAGTATGGGAAACTACCAGCGCGAGGTACACCTACAAATTGTTTGAAGTTTTGACCTAAAATACCCATTGTTTCAGAATTGGATACCCAAGGATATTCATTCGCCTTCCAGAAACCATCAGTGTCAGCAGTACTTAACGTAAAATTATGAGAGCTGGTGATCATTAACATACAATTTGATTTTTTGTAGCACGGGTTAGGAGTGTCGTCATCTGTCGTCCAATCAAGTAGCTCATAATAAAATCTTCCGCCAAACCAGTTGCCGTCTCTTTTTGTAACCTGCGTATATATGGCTGCATGTGCTGCGTTGGTATAAATAAATACCGCGGAAATAATGAGAATGGCATATTTTTTTATATTCTTCATAAGAATGACCTTGGTGGTATGACGCTTATTTTTTACTTTTCAAGAATAGCATCTTTATTCTTGTTTTTATATTATATACTGAAAATGAAGATAAATTAGATTTAAAATCTGCAATTGAAATTTTGTTGGGTTTTTATTCTGATTTATACTGTTTTGTGACCGATAGATTCCGGATTGTGACGCTTTGTATATAAAAAATTTATTAATTTATTGTGAGGGTTTCTTTTGGTGTATGGGTTAATGCCAAATTTTGAGTGACTTCATGGAGGTTTTTTTAATTTTTCAGCAATTATCGTCGTTGCGTGTGCTCTCAGAAGTTGTGCTCATGTGAAATTTTTATAATCCGATTTTTTTGATGTGGGAAGTTAACAGATTGCAGTATGCATTGCACTTGTTGGGCATTAGCGGCGGCTCCAGTGTATCACCGGTGGCCTATTTGGGCAGTAAACTATCAACTTTGGGTTGTCTGGCTGAAATAAACCTACTGAAAGACAGAATTTAAACCTTGGGAAAGGTTCCCTTTCAATATAATGATAATGGCTATTCGTAGCGATCTTGCGTGTTATCGCCGGCGTAACAGTATGCTGATTCAAACTGATGTGGCTTCATGTTTGCTGATGGGAGAATCTCTTGAGCCCACGACTTTAATCAGCAAATGTCGCCCTGACCGTTGCACGGCCGCATCTCGAGAGCGCGCCACTCCTTGACGAGCAGCCGGCGGCTCCGCAGGTAGCGTTCGGCAAGAACTTCCGCGCTCGTGATATCGTCCATGCCGATCACCCGGAACTGTTCATCCAGCTCGCACCAGGCTGCGACAAACCGCTTGGCTTCGATAAAGCCCAGCATGATCGGCCATATTACCTGTTCATCTTCCGGTGCGTGTTCGAGAGACAGCTTGATGCGCAGCTTACGCTGCTCGCGCAGCGCTCGGCGGATTTCGCTCAGATCAAGATGGGGCGAGCCTTTCAGCGAATGGCCTACATAGATAGTGTCATCGTCGAAGGCCGATCGCATGTCGGGCGGAAGCACGGCGTTGATTTTGGCGAGCGCGTTTGTCACCGCAAGGGCTAACCTGGCGTCGGTCTGGCGACTGACCCACTTGGCACCGGTCGCGAGCGCCAGGATCTCTTCTTCGGTAAAAGACATTGGGGGCAGCAGAAACCCTGGCCGCAGGATGTAGCCGACGCCTGCCTCTCCGTCGATGTCGGCTCCCATGCCTTGCAGTGTGGCAACGTCGCGGCGGATGGTTCGCAGGGACACGCCCAACTCACGCGCCAGTGCCTGGCCCGACACCGTTCTACGGTGCCGGCGGAGCACTTGCATCAGGTCGAACAATCGATGACTTCTGGCCATGCCTACTCCATCGCCACAATGCCTTTACCGCCGAGCTTGCGGCCCTTTTCAAGCTCGGTGATCAGTTTAATCGCCCCCTCCAGAGCAACGGTTTCGCCAATCGCCATTTGGAACTTGCCCTCTTTAGCGGCACTGGCAAGCTTTTCCAGGATGTCGGCTCGCGGCGAACCAATGACAGGCTTCAACCGTCGATCGAAGACGGCCCGAATGAACTTGCCCAGACCGGGGTTGAGATCAAGGAACACGCCCCCGCGGCGTAGCATAGCCACGCCGGCGGATAGGGTCATTGTCGCAGCAGTGTCGTATACCACATCGAAGCGCGTGGTTATTGACGACAAATCCGTTGCGCGATAGTCGTAGACCGTCTCTACGCCAAGAGATTTAGCGCGCTCCATGTCTCGGGAGCTGCAACTGCCGGAAACGATCGCACCGAAAAGCCGTGCGATCTGCACGGATGCTTCCCCCACCGCTCCGGCACAGCCATTAATGAAGACGTGCTGACCCGCTTGCAGCTTGGCCTTGTCGATCAGTCCGTTCCATGCGGTCACGCCCGGCGTACCCAGACAGGCAGCATCCTCGAAGGAGATACTCTCGGGCTTCCTGGCCAGGAAGTTTTCTTTCGTTATCACTGACTGGCCAAGCGCACCGCTTTCCTTGAAGCGAGCGAGGCCGAAGACGGCGTCGCCTACCCGGAAGCGCGAGACACCTGGGCCAATGGAGGTGACGATACCGGAAAAATCCATTCCCATGGCGCGGGGAAAACGTCTGCCGGTGACGATCTTCATCAGTCCGCTGCGCAGCTTCCAGTCGATGGGGTTGATTGCCGCGAACCTGACTCGCACGGCCACTTCATCGTTACCGGGCATGGATAATTCAAACTCATCGACCCGCATCAACTCCGGGCCACCATAACTGTTGTACTGAATACGTTTCATTTGTTTCACCAAGGTTTGAGCGGTTCTGGTCGAAGTAGGGTGCAAATCCTTCTAAAAGACAGGAGGCGATGAGCGCGATTTGGATGCCTCTTCTGCTTGCGAAGACATCCTATAACGCCGTGATGACAGTTTCTGGCACCATTCATCGGGCTCTTTTTGCACCGCTAATCCAGGGCGCTCTATCCTTATCGGGTGCGTAGCACTTCACCGACCACGGGGGCTGCCGAAAAGGCATTTGGCCAGCCGGCATAGAAAGCGCAATGGGTGACGATTTCACCCGCTTCCTCGGCGGTCAATCCATTATCCATGGCCCGGTTAAGGTGGTAACCGATTTGCGCGCTTTGCCCCGATGCTATCAGCGCGCTTACCGTCACCAGACTCCTGTCCCGGGGCTTAAGCGCCGGTCTCTGCCAAAGATCGAGAAAGAGAGGGGCGGTGGTGAATTTGACCAGCCCGGGGGAGATTGGCGCGACATTTTTTTCCACCGTTTCTGAACGCTGTCGTTCAGCATCCCGATTAAGCGGCAGAAGTGCAGGAGAGGCTTCGGCTAACTGTTCTGCAGTGACGCCACGCTCCTGAAAAACACCTTTAGTTACTGCGATAGCCGACATCGCGCTTGGCCATCCGGAATAGAACGCAAGGTGCGTGATAATCTCCGATACTTCGGCCGGCGTGACGCCGCTGTCGAGCGCAACCCCGACATAATGCTTTAGCTCGCTGGGCTGATTCCTGGCAATAAGAATGGCCAGGGTAACGATGCTGCGGTCACGTTGCGAAAGCTCGTCACGTTTCCAGAGATCGTCCGTAATGGCATCGCTACCGAAGCGGGCCAGGGCTGGAGAAACGGATTGGATATCGGCAACTGAAAGGCCCGATGGGTTAATTTTCAACATGGCTTCACCTCTTTTTTCTTCTGCACCCGCGAAATCTGCCAGCACAAGCGACATCACTGCAGCGGCAATCACCTCTTTCATTGCAAACCTCATCTAATCGACTGGCGTTCCGGCGTTAATCATCAAACTGCAGGGCGCCTTTATTTCTGAGAAACACGGGCACGACAGGGATTGATTCCTTCGCGGTTGTCATTTCTGAGGTTTGCTCTATATACCCCCGGAAGTGCGGTGTCTGCCGGTGCCGTTGATAATCAGCTTCGCTGGCGTAAATTTCATAGAAGTACCAGCGATTCTCATTTTTCGCATCGGTTGCGGCATACATAGCCCGCACACCCTCTTTAAGTTTCAGGGAGTCGGACATTTCCGCGAGGACGATATGTTTGAAGGCCTGTTGGTGCTCGGGTTTTACATCGACAATAACCAGGTTATTTATCGTTCTCTCGTTTTGTACTATTCGCTTATCGCCAAGGAATTGCGGTGTGACATCTGTTTTGCTTTTTTTATCTGTGATTTCAGGCGCACGCTCAATAAACGTCTGGTACTGCTCTGAATCTAAGTGTTTTTTATAGGCCTCCTTTCCGGCGTAGATTTCAATCATGTACGCCTGATTGAGATCATCCTTGCGTTTGAGCGAGTACATTGCCAAGGTGCCACTTTCAGACTCAACGGAAGAGGAGATAGTACTTCTGGCGACTTCATCATACTGCCGGCTTTTCCCCGCCTTGATGCCCAGCTCGAAAATATTCATAACGGTTTTATCCAGAGGGGATGAACTGGCCGCAAATGCGGGACTACCGACCAGCAGGCAGAGTGTCATGGTGATGATATTTTTCACGGGATACCTTTGTTTTATACAGCCAGTTTCAATTCTGGGGATAAGGATTTCAACAGCGCGAGCAGTCGTGAGGCATGCTCTTTGGCCATTGTTTTCTGTTGCGCTATTTTATTTTCATCCCTGTCGGCATAACTGATGCCACAGGTATACACCGGCATTTGCAAATCCAGATTGCAAAGTCTGGCGGTGGTTTCAAACTGGGCAAGGTAATTTTCAAGGCTATGGCCAAAAAATCCTTCCGATGAATAGAGCGCTTGCGGTGCGCCGGTGGTAAACGAAAGAATAAGTTTTTTACCGCCAAGTTTTGCCGTTGAACCATGTGCGAACCCGTGGACAAAAACCTCATCCAGCCATAATTTCATCACGCCCGGGAGTGAATACCAGGAGAATGGAAATTGCCAGACGATCACATCTGCTTTCAGCAGGCTTTCCTGCTCGGCTTTTACATTGATTTTGTTGTCCGGATAGAGCCAGTCCAGGCGGCGAATTTCAGCCTCTGGCAATGCCAAGGCTATCTCATCCAGGATAGTCGCGTTACCAATTGACTCGTTAAGATTCGGGTGTCCGGAAATAATCAGGATATTTTTCATTTTCAATAGATTAGAAGTTAATTGTTTACCAGGTCTCCAGTATAGATTGACCGTATTCTGTTTTTTAGGGTATTAATAGCTCAATAACTTTTAGCTAAAAGCTAATAATCACCCTGATTGACTCAAGGCTTCCGTAAAGCCTTTTTTATCAATATGTTAATCCTAGTAACCGCTCCGCATTGCGGAAGGCTATCGCTTCTTTCGCCTCTTCAGGAACAGGCAAACTCTGGATAAATGCCTTCACGCCATCCAGCGTCTGGTAGGGATAATCCACAGAAAAAAGGATCCGCTCGGCCCCCAACAGCGCATAGATAAACTGAAAATGCGGCAGCGTCAGCATTCCTGATGGCGTCACATACACCTGCTCGCGAAAGGTCTGCGTAATGGTGCGTCGTAACCCCGTAGCGGCCTGGGGGAGGCTATCGTCCAGGCGCTGTAACCAGAATGGCAGCATCTCTCCCCAGTGGCCGCTTATGACCTGCAGGTTCGGATATTTATCAAAGGCTCCGGACAGGATTAACCGCAGCAGATGGATGCCCGCTTCGTGATGCCAGCCCCAACCAAACATCGATAGCCTGGCGGTAACTTCATCACTGAAGCCGCTGTAATAAGCCTGTTGTACGCTGCGAACGGGAAGCCCCGGATGGAGATAGAGCGGGACGCCAAGAGCGTTAAAGCGGGCCAGCAGTCCGTCGTAATCCGGATGGTCGAGAAAATGGGTTGATGGCCTGCCGTTTAGCAGAGCGCCTTTAAAACCCAACTCTTTAACCGCTCGCTCAAGTTCTTTTTCTGCCGAATCGGGCTGAGCCCATGGAAGCGTGGCGAATGCGGCAAAGCGGTCTGGATGAGCGTTAATCGCGTCAGCGAGGCGGTCATTAGCCGCGCGGTTCAAATCCACCACCTCAGCAGCCGGTGCCAGGTGCGGAAATCCGCCAACCGAAAGCACCTGCATGGTGATGCCTGCCTCGTCCATATCGTCCAGACGCCCACGACCTATGTCTGCGCCCTTAACGTTAATCAGGTCGTTTTTTTCAATTTGGGGGCGGCTTCGATCGGGAAGATTGCCGTCAGTAATCGTTTTGCCCCAGTCGCTCAGAAATGGTGCCTGCGCAAGTGCAGCCGGCATGGATGCCAGAACCAGCGCTTTATCCAGAGTGTGTTCTTCAAGGCAAATGATTTTCATCGCTTTTGATTTCCGCTCAGTGTTTTGACATAGGGGAACTGCCGTAGAACAAGGGAGAATGCTTGAAATGGCGATGCCTGCCAGAACGCGGAGTCCCGTCTTGAGGACATTGCGACGCCCAGCCGAACACACTGATTTCAACGCTGCACTTGCAGTGCCTCCATCAACGCCACGCCAACGCCGTGCGCCGAGGCAGGGTTCTGACCGGTGATCAGGCGACCATCCGTCACCACGTTCTCAGACCAGTTGGGGGCTTCATGATGAAGTGCGCCGTGCTCCCGCAGGGCGGTTTCCAACAAATAGGGGACCACCGCAGTTCCCTGGACTTCGTCTTCTTCTTTATTGGTGAAGGCTGCCAGGTTCTTCCCTTTCACCAGGTATTCACCGTTGCTGAGTTTCGCGTCAACCAACGCGGCCGGGCCATGGCAGACTGCCGACACTATCCCGCCGCTTTCGTATACCTCTCTGATAATGCGCTGCGTGTCCGGGTTATCGCGGTAGTCCCACATTGTGCCGTGCCCGCCGGCAAAAAAGACTGCGGAATAATCGGCCCCGTTCAGCTCAGATAAAGGCGGCGTGGTGGCGAGGCGATGCTGGAAATCGGTCTCGTTCCAGAACCAGGCGTTAACGGGATCGCTGAGATCGAAACCGTCAATCGGCGGTTGGCCCCCACGAATGCTGGCAATCACCGTTGGGATCCCCGCATCTTCCAGCACTTTCAGGGGATGAGTGAGCTCAGCCATGAAAAAACCGGTAGGTACGCCGGAAACGCCTTTTATCGGATGGCTGGTGACGACGCACAATACGGGTTTGCGGTCTGCTTTCATTTCATCGCTTCCTCTGACTGATTTTTGAACTCTCCGGCAAACAGGTGTTCCCAATTGGCAAATGATCCCAAGGGGATACATTCGAAGGTAAGCAGACCGGCTTTTGCCAACGGGAAGTCGGCCATCACCACCTGGGCTTTTTCCACCGAATCACATTCAAGAAAAATCGCTACGCCGGGCCGATCCTGTCGAAAATAAATATCCCGGATGCTGCCGGATTTATATAAACCCCAGGTATGCAACACTTCTGAAGTCAGATGCGGAGCGTATTTTTCCAGCGAGGCGCCGGAAGCGGGAATATCCAAACACAAAATGCGCATTTCAGTCTCCTGAACTTAACGACGAAGGGGGAACTGAAAAAAGTATAAGCTCGCGATTTTGATAAGATTAGGCCCTTATTGACTTAAGGATATTTAGCCTGTAGTTAATAATCAGTGGGCCATTTGCTTCAGGATGACGTGATGAATAACGTGATTTACAACCAGATACGCATCTTTCAGAGCATTGCCCGGGAAGGCAATATTTCGGCTGCGGCCAGGAAGCTTGAGATTACGCCGCCCTCCGTCAGTAAGGCGCTTAAGCTGCTTGAACAACACATAGGTCACCCTCTTTTTGTCCGTACGACACGGCGCATTGAACTGACGGAAGCTGGACAACAGCTGTTGGAGCAAACCGTAGCGGCAGTGGACTCGCTTGAAACGTCGCTGGAAAACATCCGCGACCAGAACCAGGAACCCTCCGGCCTGGTCAGGATTACGCTCTCCCGCTTTGCTTACCTGCTCATACTCAAACCGGCTATGGCGGCCTTTTGCCGGCAATATCCCGGCATTAAACTTGAAGTTTCGGTTTACGACGGCACCGTCAATATTATTGATGAGCGCTTTGATCTGGGGATACGCTTTGGCGATATTCTTGAAGGCGGAGTGGTGGCTCGCCAGTTGATGAAGCCGTTTAGGGAAGGGCTGTATGCGTCATCGGCCTATCTGGAGGCGTTCGGTACGCCCACTACGCCGGCAGAGCTCCATCAGCACAACCTTATCGGCTATCGATTCATCACCAATAACCGCATTCTTCCGCTGATTCTGGATCACAAAGGCGAGCAGCTAACCGTTGAGATGCCGGGCCAGTTAATCAGCAACGATATTGAGGTTATGGCCGATGGAATACGGAACGGACTGGGTATCGGAAGGTTGTTCGAGCCCATTCACAGCTTGCAGCCCGACAAAGAGAAATTTATTCCCGTGATGGAGAATTACTGGAAAACCTACCCGGCCGTTTATCTCTATTACCCGAAAAATGCGGGCAAGACCAAAAGAGTGAAGACGTTGATTGATTTTTTGATTGAAAGAAAAGCCGTTTAAAATGAATATCACTCATGTAAACCTCATACATGAGCGACACTTTTTATGCCTTGGTTTTTATAAAACTGACTGTTTGTACAGGGATTAGGTCTCTCACGAAGAAAGACACTGGAGTGGGAAGCTACGAGGTGGAAGACCAGCAGCGTACCCTGTTCTGCAACATAGACTAATAAATTCCAGGTTGAACGGGGTACTCTCGGAGTACGACAGACACAAAAAAGCCCGCAACTTAGTTGCGGGCTTTTTCGCTATTATCGCCGGATCTATCTGGTATCACCGGTGACCTATTTGGTGGAGCTGGGGGGATTTGAACCCCCGTCCGGAATTACTACACCGTCGGCACTACATGCTTAGTCCAATCATTACATTCGCCGGTCAGCTGCGGATGGACACGCCACTAACAAACTAGCCTGATTGGGTTTAACGCTTCAGCCCCAGGCAGGACATCCACGCGATCTCTTTTGGGTTTGACCTCTCTTGATCCCCGTCCTAAGAGCGGAGGCTAGGGAGAGAGGGAATCTTCAGTTTCTTAGGCTGATTAAGCTGCTAAAGCAGCAGATTCGAATTGCGAGTCGTTTGCAATTATTTTTTTTGCGGCTTTTTACGAGGCCAACCGCCCCTCGGCATGCTCCTAAGGCCTCACAATCCCGTCGAATCCAGAATCAGCCCCAAGTAACTTTGTTCAGTATACCAGAAGTTTAACCCGTTAAGCCAGAGGCTTATCGGTTGGCATGCTTCATGATACGGGATTTCGCCGTCTGCCATTCACGATCTTTGATGTCATCGCGTTTATCGTGTTCTTTCTTGCCTTTGGCTACGCCGATCTTGATCTTGGCCCAGGCATTTTTCCAATACATGGACAAGGCAACCACGGTGTAGCCGTCGCGGTTTACGCGGCCGAGCAGTGAGTCCAGCTCACGTTTTTTCAGCAGCAATTTACGAGTACGTGTCGGATCGCATACCACATGCGACGAGGCTACGTTGAGCGGTGAGACGGTGGCCCCAAACAGATAGGCTTCACCATCGCGGAAGGTCACGTAGCTGTCGCTAATGTTGGCTTTGCCGGCACGCAGCGATTTTACTTCCCACCCTTGCAGAGACAGGCCCGCCTCGAACTCTTCTTCAATGAAGTATTCGAAACGCGCTCGCTTGTTCTGCGCAATGGTGGCGGAACCGGGTTTGTGTGCTTTTTTCTTTGTCATAGTTTGTTCATTATACTGGATGATTCGACGAAAGAAATCCTTTACCGCTCAGCACCTGCGCAATTTTTCGCATTTTTGGCCCTCGCGTTGCATAGCAGATTTTTTGTTTGGCGATAGATAAATGGTATTATCTGTATGTTTTGTGTCTCACAGGAAATGATATGCCCCAGATCAGTCGGTCTGCGTTAGTGCCGTTCAGCGCCGAGCAGATGTATCAGTTGGTTAACGATGTTCACTCTTACCCCGATTTTCTGCCAGGATGCACCGGCAGCCGGGTGATTGACGCGTCCAGCAATCAAATGACCGCCGCAGTTGACGTTGCCAAAGCCGGTATCAGCAAAACCTTCACTACGCGCAATACGCTGCAGGATAACCAGAGCATCAATATGCAACTGGTTGATGGCCCGTTCCGCAAGCTGATGGGGGGCTGGCAGTTTACGCCGCTGAGCCCGGAAGCCTGTAAGGTTGAGCTGCACCTGGATTTTGAATTTACCAACAAACTGATCGAGCTGGCGTTCGGCAAGGTGTTCAAAGAGCTGGCCGGTAACATGGTGCAGGCTTTCACCCAGCGGGCGAAAGAGGTTTACAGTGTCTGATATTCAGGTAGAGGTGGTTTACGCCTTGCCGGAGCGTCAGTATCTGCGCAAGGTTACGCTGGCGGAAGGCAGCAGTGTTGAGCAGGCCATTACGGCCTCCGGGTTGCTGGAACTGCGTAGTGACATTGACTTGCAGAGTAATAAGGTGGGCATCTACAGCCGCCCGGCCAAGCTGGGTGATGTGCTAAACGATGGCGACCGGGTCGAAATTTATCGCCCCCTGATTGCCGACCCTAAAGAACTTCGTCGGCAACGGGCAGAGAAAGCAAAAAAATAAGGCGCTGAATGCGCCTTATTTTTTATCAGAATTTTATCTTCCGAGTTGCAGCCTGTTACTGTCATGAAGAACCTGAATCGCCCCTCACGGGCCGGACGATAGCTCCTGCGCTGATTATTTGGTCAGCGCAGGTTTGTTCTGAATATCGGTCAGCACGCCCGCGCTATCAAAGGTCAGCGTCAGGGTTTGCTGGGTGATATCTTCATGGCCAGGTTGCTGGCGGAATACATAGAACCACGTCTGAGTACCGAACGGATCCTGTAACATTGGGGTACCCAATGTATAAGCGACCTGTTGCTGGGTCATACCTTTTTGGATTTTGGCCACGTCGGTCGACGTCAGGTAGTTCCCTTGGTTGATGTCAGGCCGGTAAACCACCTTCTCAAAAGTAGAACAGCCTGCAGTCAGCATCACAAGAACCACAGCGGCAGCAGCCAGCGTTTTACAGCGCATAGTAATCACATTCCTTTAGGGCATAGGATGCCGATGATAATAGACCTTGCAGCAGTTGGAAACCTTTATACCCTTCATCTTTCAAGTTGTAGCGGCGTTGCCTTCCCTCGCTCACCCCAGTCACTTAGTTGACTAAGCTCCTGGAGATTCTCTCGGTTGCCGCCTTGCTACAGCTTGAAATCTATTGGGTGTACCCTTCATCTTTCAAGTTGCTGCTGCGATTGCTTCGCTCTCGCACCTCAGGCGCTGAGCTGATGAAGCACCTGAGGGATGGGGCGGTTGTCGCCTTGCCGCACTTTGAAATCTGCCAGGTAAACAGCGCCAAAGTCAGACCTCGGAAAAGTGAAAAAGTTGAGCTTTTTTATGCGGCCAGCAGTTCTTTTGCGTTTGCCAATGTGTTGCGGGTGACTTCACTGCCGCCAAGAAGGCGCGCCAGCTCTTGCAGGCGGGCGCGTTTATCCAGCGGCGACATCTGCGTTTCGGTTTCGGTGCCGTCGGTCTGTTTGCTGACAAACAGATGCTGATGCCCGCACCCCGCGACCTGCGGCAGGTGGGTGACGCACATCACTTGCGTAGACTCCCCGAGCTGGCGAAGCAGGCGGCCCACGATGGCGGCGGTCGGGCCGCTGATACCCACGTCCACTTCGTCGAAAATCAGCGCCGGGGTTTCCATCTTGCGGGCAGTGATGACCTGAATCGCCAGCGCGATGCGTGACAATTCGCCGCCGGACGCCACTTTAGCCAGCGCCTGCAGCGGTTGCCCCGGGTTGGTGGACACGCAGAACTCGGTGCGGCTTGCCCCTTCGGCGCTCAAATATTGGGGCTCGAAGCGCACATCGATGTTGAATTTGCCGTGTGGCATAGAGAGCGCCTGCATGCTGTCGGTAATCAGCGTGGTCAGTTCGGCGGCGTAATGCCGGCGTTTTTGGTGCAGTTGCTCCGCCAGAACCAGCGCCTGCTGATGGTGCAGGGCGACCGCTTCGTTAAGGTGCTCGTGGTCGCTTTCCTGTTGCGACAGCAATTGTTGCTCATCGAGCAACTGCTGGTGTAGCTGCGGCAGTTCTTCTGGCGCCACGTGATGTTTGCGCGCCAGGTTGATTTGCCGCGACAGGCGCTGTTCCAGTTCATGCAGGCGGTTGGGATCGAGATCCATGCGATCGGCATAGTGGCGCAGTTCATCGCTGGCCTCGCTGATCTGGATTGAGGCTTCTTCCAGCATGTTCAGCAGTTCGCCGAGTTTTTCATCCATGCCGGCCAGTTCGACCAGCAGGTGTTTGGCGGTGTAGAGCTGGCTGAGCATGTTGTGTTCTTCGTCATCGGCCAGCAATTGCAGCGTTTGCTGGCTAAGGGTCAGCAACTGGCCGCTGTTGGCCAGGCGTTTGTATTCCGCGTCTGTTTGTTCGAACTCACCGGCCTGCGGGGCGAACTCATTCAGCTCTTTCAACTGGTATTGCAGCAGCTGTTTGCGCGCGTCACGCTCAAGGGACTGTTGTTGGTGGTGCGCCAGTTCGCGGCAGCTTTGGTGCCAGCGCTGGTAAGCCTGTTGCATTTGCGCCAGCAGGGCAGGTTCATCTGCATAGGCGTCCAGCAGCTGTTTTTGATGGTCAGGTTTGAGCAGCAGCTGATGAGCATGCTGGCCGTGGATTTGAATCAGGCGTTGGCCAAGTTCGCGCAGTTGCGAAAGCGGCACGGCGGTGCCATTGATAAAGCCGCGCGAGCGGCCGTCCGCATTGATCACCCGGCGCAGCAGGCACTCATTGCTGTCGTCCAGCTGGTTCTGCTCAAGCCATTGGCGGGCGGAAGGGGTATCCGCCAGCGAGAAGCGCGCGCAGATATCGGCACGGGGGGCCCCCAGGCGCACCACATTACCGTCGGCGCGGTTGCCGAGGCACAGGCCCAGCGCGTCGATGGCGATGGATTTGCCGGCACCGGTTTCACCGGTAATCGCCGTCATACCCGGTTGAAAATCAATCTCCAACTCACGAACGATAGCAAAATTGCTGATGGTCAATTGCGCCAGCATGGGAACCTTCCTGTGTATAAACACATAACTGTAGTTTCATACAGTATAAACTGGTTTTATATACAGTAAAGTAGCTGGCGACGTTTTTAGAACAATTTTTTTGACCAGCCGAGTTTTGTGCTTAACGTATTGAAATAGCTGTAGTCCTTTGGATGAATAAGATTCAGATGGAAATCACTGCGGCGTATCAATACCTCTTCGCCTTCCTGGATAGGCAGCGCGATCTGGCTGTCGCAGCTGATTTCCAGATCGCTGCCGATCTGCGAAAATTTCAGCCGAATGGTGCTGTTGCCGTTGATCACCAGTGGGCGGGCGGAAAGGGTGTGCGGGAACATCGGCACCAGCGCAATGGCCTCCAGCGAAGGCGTCAGGATCGGCCCGCCGGCGGAGAGCGAATAGGCGGTCGACCCGGTCGGCGTGGCGATAATCAGCCCGTCGGAACGCTGCGAGAAGGCGAAACGATCGTCGATATACACTTCGAATTCGATCATGTGCGCCACTTTGCCGGGGTGCAGCACCACTTCGTTGATGGCGGTACTAATGCGGCACTGCTGGTTCTCTTTGTGCACGATGGTTTCCAGCAGGAAGCGCTGTTCATCGATATACTCGCCTTCCAGCACGTCGGCCAATTGCTGCAGGGCGTTGTCGGGGTCGAGATCGGTCAAAAATCCGAGATTGCCACGGTTTACGCCGATCACTTTAATATCGTAACGCGCCAACACGCGCGCTGCGCCGAGCATATTGCCGTCGCCGCCGACCACCACGGCCAGGTCGGCTTTCTGGCCAATGTCTGCCAGGCTGCCGGTCACGACGTCTTTCAAGCCCAAATCCTGGGCTATCTGCCGTTCGAGCATCACCGAGTAGCCCCGGGCGACCAACCAGTGAAACAACATCTCATGCGTTGCCAACGCTGAAGGGTGGCGCGGGTGACCCACAATGCCAATACAGGCGAATTTCTTATTCATTGTTGTGATTTTCCTCACCGGGACGAGTTTATGCCCCACATTGTGACCGGTTGACTTGAAACCCCGGTTTTGATCCCCATAATAAGCCAAGTTGCGAGATTAATGCTAAAACGCGGAGATATTCATGAGTAGTAAAGAACAGAAGACGCCAAACGAGCAAGTCTCGGAAGAAATGGAACACCAGGAAGTCTTGCCGGAAGCGGCTGAAGGCGTCGATCTGCGGGATGCGCGCATTGCCGAGCTGGAAGCTCAGCTGGCAGAATCCCAGCAGCATGAACGCGACAGCCTGCTGCGCGCCAAGGCGGAAATGGAAAACGTGCGCCGCCGTACCGAGTTGGATATCGAGAAAGCGCACAAATTTGCGCTGGAGAAATTCGCGGGCGACTTGCTGCCGGTGATTGATAACCTGGAGCGCGCGCTGGATCTGGCGGATAAAAGCAATCCGGAACTGACGGCAATGATCGAAGGCATCGAACTGACGCTGAAATCCTTGCAAGACGCAGTGAGCAAGTACGGTATCGAAATCGTCGGCGACATCAACGTGCCGTTCAACCCGGACGTGCACCAGGCGATGAGCCTGATGGAGTCTGCCGATCACCAGCCGAACCACGTAATGATGGTGATGCAGAAAGGCTATACGCTGAATGGCCGCCTGCTGCGCCCGGCGATGGTTGCGGTTTCCAAAGCCAAGGCTTAAGCGGAATTAAGTAAGGAAAAGGCACCTGCGGGTGCCTTTTTTGCGTCTGACTTATGCCTGCGGCAGTTGCGGCAGCCAGTCGATAGGTTTCAGCCCCTGTTGTTCCAGCAGTTGATTGGCCTGGGAGAAATGGCGACAACCGAGGAAGCCGCGGTGGGCCGAGAGCGGCGAAGGATGCGGCGCTTTCAGCACGTGGTGGCGCTTCCTGTCGATAATGTTGCCTTTCTTCTGGGCATGCGAGCCCCACAGCAGAAACACCACGCCTTCGCGGTTGTCGTTCAGTGCGGCGATCACTCTATCCGTAAAGGTTTCCCAACCCAGTTTGGCGTGGGAATGCGCCTGGCCGCGTTCAACGGTCAATACCGTGTTCAGCAACAGCACGCCCTGTTCTGCCCAGCTTTGCAGGCAGCCGTGGCTTGGCCGCTCAAAGCCCGGGATATCCGTCGCCAATTCTTTATACATATTCACCAGCGAAGGGGGAGCCGGCACGCCGGGCAGCACCGAGAAAGACAGACCGTGGGCCTGATTCGGGCCGTGATAGGGATCCTGGCCGAGGATCACCACTTTTACGTCCGCCAGTTCGGTATAGCGGAAGGCATTGAACACGTCTTTTTGTGGTGGATAAATGGTCTTACCGGCCTGACGTTCAGCGGCAACAAAGGCAAGCGTTTCATGAAAATAGGGTTGCTCTTTTTCCTTGCCGATGACGTCATGCCAGGTGAGAGGGGTGGACATAAACGCTCTCCTTTGTTTTCGTTAACAATTCACTGACCATAGCTTACCGTTTAGCGTCATCCAGTGAAACCCGCTTTTGCCGTTGGGCTAGCCATCTTGGTATAAAGATTTTTTAAAATTTACAAAAATAATTGTTCTCGGCGGCAAAGAGAAAATTGACACAAAACATAAACTTGTCCCTTCCTCATGTGTGGGTACGCTGTAAAAATTGATTTTAATCAAAGAATTGCCCAGACCAGACTGGTATACAGAACAATAAGACAACAATGGTTTTACCAAATGGCCGAAACCAAAATTGAATTTTCTCACGAAAGAGAATTTTTCGTCCTTGTACGGAGGCAACAAAATGATTACTGGTATTCAAATCACTAAAGCGAACGACCAGGCGCTGGTGAACTCTTTCTGGCTGCTGGATGATGAAACGTCAGAAGCCCGCTGCGTTTGCGCTAAAGCCAACTATGTCGAAGATCAGGTTGTGCCGGTCACCGATCTGGGCCAGATCGAGTACCGTGAAGTGCCGCTGGAAATGCAGCCAACCGTGCGTGTAGAGGGTGGCCAACACCTGAACGTAAACGTGCTGCGCCGCGAGACGCTGGAAGATGCGGTCAAGCACCCGGAAAAATACCCGCAGCTGACCATTCGCGTGTCCGGCTATGCGGTGCGCTTCAACTCGCTGACGCCAGAACAGCAACGTGACGTAATTGCACGTACCTTTACTGCCAGCCTGTAATTACCGGCGCAGTCACTGAGGGAGCTTCGGCTCCCTTTTTTATTGCTCGCCGGCCAGTAAACTGAATCCGGATCACATTCCTCGCAAAGATAATCGCCTGCATTACAGAACGGCTCCGACCTGCCGATAGCTACTCTGGCACCCGCATTGGGTGCGGCATTGATAAGCCTATCGACAAGGAGTCGGCATGAGTATGTCTTTGAGTTTTACCTCTGCAGTTAACCCTGCGGCCATTCAACCCCCTGTAGTACGTGCGGCACTGCAATCGATGCGTTCATCGCAACCCGCTGAATCAGCTGCAGCCGGGGCTGCGGCCACGCTTTCACCGAGCAGCCTGAATGCCCGCAACCTGCTGAATACATTGGTCAGCGATATGTCGGCTGCCGTGCCGGCCGCCACGCCGCAGGGGGTAACCCGCGGTCAGCAGCCTCAACAGGGAGATTATACGCTCGCGTTACTGGCTAAAGATGTTTACAGCCTGAACGGCCAGGGTGCGGAAGGATTCAGCCGCCTGAGCGACAGCGCGCTGCTCGGCGCGGGTATTGATCCCGCCAGTTTGCATGATGCGGCGTCGGGTTTTCAGGCCGGTATTTATAGCGACAACCAACAGTATGTCCTGGCCTTTGCCGGCACCAATGACATGCGCGATTGGCTGAGCAATGTGCGGCAGGCGACCGGTTACGATGACGTGCAGTACAATCAGGCTGTCGCGGTAGCTAAAGGCGCCAAGGCGGCGTTTGGTGATGCGCTGGTGATTGCCGGTCATTCTCTTGGCGGCGGGCTGGCGGCAACGGCGGCGCTGGCGACCGGCACCGTGGCGGTCACTTTCAACGCGGCCGGCGTTTCCGACTACACATTGAACCGTATGGGCATCGATCCGGCAGCGGCTAAGCAGGATGCGCAAGCCGGCGGTATTCGCCGCTACAGCGAACAATACGATATGCTGACCGGAACGCAGGAGTCCACTTCGCTGATCCCGGATGCCATCGGGCATAAAATTACCCTGGCCAATAACGATACCCTGAGCGGCATTGACGACTGGCGACCAAGCAAACATGTGGATCGCAGCTTGACCGCGCACGGCATTGATAAGGTCATCAGTTCGATGCTGGAGCAAAAACCCTGGGAGATGAAGGCCAATGCCTGAAAGGCGTCGGGTTCGGCAGACGTTGATTATCGCCGTGCTGGCGCTGATAGCGGTCGCCGGTTTGCTGATTATGGCTAAGGAACAACAGATGAATCAGTCTATTTCCCCGTTCAACGGGCGCGGCAATCAAGCGTTGGCGCAGGCGGTGATGCGCGGTGATGTGCAGGGCATTGCCGAACAGGTAACACCGCAGCGTTTGAGCGAGCAGGGCGACCGTCAAATTACGCTGCCTCAATGGGCGATTTTGTCGCAGCAACCGCAAAGCCTGAGCGCGCTGCTGGCGCTGGGGGTTGATGCCACAGTGCCGGGGCTGGAGGGCAACAGCGTGCTGCATACCGCCGCAACAGTGCAGGATCCGCAGTATTTGCGGCTGCTGCTGGCGAACGGCGTGCCGGCTAACCTGCGCAATGCGGTGACCGGCGCGACGCCTTTGTCCGCTGCGGTACTGGCGGGGCGCGAGGAGCAATTGCGGCTGCTGCTGGCTGCCGGTGCGGATACCACGTTAAGCGATAGGTTGGGGGACTCGCCTTTGCACGTGGCGGCGAAAATCAATGCGCCGCAGTTGGCGTTGATGTTGCTGCAGGCGGGGGCGGACGGCAAAGCCCGTAACCGGCAAGGCGTGACCTTCCAGTTCTATTTCTCGCTGACGCCTGCACACTTGCAGAGTGAAGAGATGCCGATGGTTATCGACAACTGGATGTCTGGTTAAAAGCCCATCACCAGGCGACGCTTTACGCGCAGCCGTAATGGGGCATAAAAAAACGCCTTCAGATGAGTGAAGGCGTTTTTGATTCACGGTGGCAGCATTACTTCGCGCCGCTGCTCTCAGGCTTGGCCTTTGGCTGGCGGCGTTTGCCCACGTTTTTCGCATCGCGATGACGGACCTTCACCTTGGCTTTTTCTTTGTTCTTTTCTTTGTCTTCTGCGCGCTTGGCCAGCACCTTCTTCGAAGGTTTGCCGTTGCTCTTTTCGCTCGGCACTTTGGTTGACGGACGCAGCTCATCGATCACCCGCGCTTTCAGCGGTTCGTTCAGGTAACGGCCCACTTTGCCCAACAGCAGGTGGTCGTGCGCCTCAACCAGCGAAATCGCGGTACCTTTGCGCCCGGCGCGGCCGGTGCGGCCGATGCGGTGCAGATAGGTGTCCGCCGTACGCGGCATATCGAAGTTGAACACGTGGGTAATATCCAGGATATCCAAACCACGGGCAGCGACGTCGGTGGCGACCAGCACGTTGACGCGGCCGTCCATCATGCGTTTTACCGCTTCGTTGCGCTTGGCCTGCACCATTTCGCCTTCGAGGTAGCAGGTGTTGATGCCGGCCTCGCGCAGCCAGGCCGCCAACTCGTGCACGCGCTCGCGTTTACGGACGAAGATCACGGATTTCAACACGTCCGGCTGTTGCAGCAAATGCACCAGCAAGGCGGTTTTATGCTGCACGTCGTCGGCACGGTAGTACCACTGCAGGATCTTTTTGCGCTCGCGGCGTGAAGGGTCGGCTTCAACTTCCACCGGCTCTTTCAGAATACGCTCGGCGAATTCGCGGATGGCGTCGCCTTCCAGCGTCGCGGAGAACAGCAACGTCTGGTTGCGCCAGCGGGTTTCGGCGGAGATGGTTTCGATATCCTGCGCGAAGCCCATGTCCAGCATGCGGTCGGCTTCATCGAGGATCAGCGTTTCTACCGCGCGGCAGTCGAAGTTTTCTTCTTTGATGTACTGCAGCAGACGACCGGTGGTGGCGACTACCACGTCCTGGTTTTCGCTGAAGACTTCCGCGTGGTTCATATAGGCGACGCCGCCGGTAATGGTGGCGATATCCAGCGAAGTATGGGCAGCCAGTTCACGTGCCTGGTCGGCTACCTGCATCGCCAGTTCGCGCGTCGGGGTGAGGATCAGTACGCGCGGTGGGCCGGACTTTTTGCGTGGAAAGTCCAGCAGATGCTGCAATACCGGCAGCAAAAATGCGGCGGTCTTGCCGGTGCCGGTTGGCGCCGAACCCAATACGTCGCGCCCATCCATCGCAGGTGGGATAGCCTCGGCTTGAATGGCGGTCGGGCGTTCGTAGCCTTTATCGCGCAGGGCTTTTATCAGGCGTTCATCGAGATCGAGTTCGGAAAAATTGGTTGCTGTCATGGTCTACCTCTACTTGGGGCGCCGATTATAGACGGGTTGGCCGCGTTCTTCACCTATTTAAGCGGAAAGCATCTCTTTTCCCACAAATCAGATTGCCTTATGCTACGCCAGTTTTGTATCCAGGTGGTTATTGTGAGCAATCAATCGAAAGCAAATTTTACCCCGCGTCGCGGCGGTTTTACCTTCAAACAATTTTTTGTCGCTCACGACCGTTGCGCAATGAAAGTGGGTACCGACGGCGTGCTGCTCGGCGCTTGGGCGCCGCTGGCGCAAGCGCGGCGGGTGCTGGATATCGGCAGCGGCAGCGGGCTGATTGCGCTGATGCTGGCACAAAGATCGGCCGATAATGTGTTGATCGATGCGGTGGAGTTGGACGAGGCCGCTGCCGAACAAGCGCGTGACAACGTGCTGGAATCCCCCTGGCCGCAGCGCATTCGGGTACATGCGCAGGATATTCACCATTTTGCCCGGCATCATGCGGGTGAGTATGACCTGATCGTCAGCAACCCGCCGTATTTCGAGCCGGCGGTCGCCTGCCGCGATCGGGCGCGCCACAATGCGCGCTATACCGAAACCCTGACTCACGATGCCTTGCTGGTAAGCGCTGAGCAACTGATCGCCGAGCGGGGCGCTTTTTGCGTGGTGCTGCCGCATGATATTGGTGAGGCATTTGAAAGCAATGCGCAACGGCGTGGCTGGCATACTGCACAGCGATTGAACGTCAGCGACCGTGCCGATACGCCGCTGCACCGGATGTTGTTGGTGCTGATGCGTCAGCCGGTCGAAGAAAAGGCAGAACAAAGTCTGGCGATTAAACAGGCCGACGGCAGTTACACCGATGATTTCCGCCGCCTGATTACCGATTTCTATCTATTTTACTGAAGCCGCCAGGGCACCCTGGCAGCGTCAATCATGGCTGCAGTATGGTCGGCAGTGCTTCCGGCAACATTTCCGGATAGTCCAGCGTATAGTGCAGCCCGCGGCTTTCTTTGCGCTCCATGGCGCTGCGGACGATCAGTTCCGCGACCTGCACCAGGTTACGCAGCTCCAGCAGATTGTTGGAAATACGGAAGTTGGCGTAGTACTCATCGATTTCGGCCTGCAGCGTATTGATGCGGCGCAGTGCGCGCTCCAGCCGTTTGGTGGTGCGCACGATCCCGACGTAGTCCCACATAAATAGCCGCAGCTCGTGCCAGTTGTGCTGAATCACCACCCGCTCATCCGCATCGTCTACGCGGCTTTCATCCCACTGCGGCAACTGTTTCGCCAACTGGATAAACGGCAGGCGCAGCTTGATGTCCTCCGCTGCCGACCAGCCGTAGACCAGGCATTCCAGCAGCGAGTTGGACGCCATGCGATTGGCGCCGTGCAGGCCGGTGTAACTGACTTCGCCAATGGCGTAAAGCCCGTCCAGATCGGTACGGCCGTGCTGATCGACCATGACGCCGCCGCAGGTGTAATGCGCCGCGGGCACGATAGGGATCGGTTGTTTTGTCAGATCGAACCCCAGCGTCAGCAGTTTTTCATGGATCATCGGGAAGTGCTGGGTAATGAATTCAGCCGGTTTATGGCTGATATCCAGATACATGCAGTCCGCACCCAGGCGTTTCATTTCGTGGTCGATGGCGCGCGCTACGATATCGCGCGGTGCCAGTTCGCCGCGCGGGTCAAAATCGGGCATAAAGCGGCTGCCGTCCGGCCGTTTCAGATGGGCACCTTCGCCGCGCAACGCTTCGGTCAGCAGGAAATTGCGCGCCTGCGGGTGGAACAGGCAGGTCGGGTGGAACTGGTTGAATTCAAGGTTGGCGACCCGACAGCCGGCGCGCCAGGCCATGGCGATACCATCTCCGGACGAGATGTCCGGGTTGGTGGTGTACTGATACACCTTGGCTGCCCCGCCGGTGGCCAGCACCACCGTTTTGGCGCGGTAGGTTTCCACCTGCTCCAGCTCGCGGTTCCAGACATAGGCACCGACCACGCGGCGAGTACCCGGCAGGCCGATTTTGTTCGAGGTGATCAGATCGACCGCGTTACGGCGCTCCATCACGCAAATATTCGGGTGGGTGCTTGCTTTCCCTACCAGGGTGGTCTCTACTTCTTTACCTGTAGCATCGGCGGCATGCAGAATACGGCGGTGGCTGTGTCCTCCCTCACGCGTCAGGTGGTAATGTTCCTCACCCTGAGCATTGACTTCGGTGTCGAACAGTACGCCCTGATCGATCAGCCATTGTACGCAGTGGCGCGCATTGCCGGCGATAAACTCAACGGCGTCCTTGTCACACAGGCCGGCTCCGGCAATCAAAGTGTCATCAACGTGTGAGGCAATGCTGTCCGTCTCATCGAAAACCGCGGCGATCCCGCCTTGGGCATAAAATGTGGCGCCTTCGTTGAGCGGCCCCTTGCTGAGTACGGTAACCTTGCAATGCTGCGCCAGGCGCAGAGCCAGTGACAAGCCCGCAGCACCGCTGCCGACGATCAAGACATCGCTAACATGTTCAGATGATGGTTGCATAACGTATGATGTGTGCAGAAGAAGAGTGAAATTCATGTTAGCCTAATTGTCCGGGCAAAAGCCACGGATTGGATGACATCAACAGAAAAAACAATGGCGATACGGAACTTCGTGTTCCGTATGAACTCCAAGCGAGTGCTTGCTCAGGAAAATAATGTATGGCTGGCAGTACAATTTTACGCGTGGAGACGGATTTGGGGAGAATTTACCTCGGATGAGCGAGCAGTTAACGGATCAAGTTCTGGTTGAGCGGGTCCAAAAAGGCGATCAGAAATCGTTTAACTTACTGGTGGTGCGTTACCAGCATAAGGTTGCGAGCCTGGTTTCCCGATATGTGCCGCAGGGCGATGTGCCCGATGTGGTGCAGGAGTCGTTCATTAAAGCCTATCGCGCACTGGAATCATTCCGTGGGGATAGCGCTTTCTATACCTGGTTGTATCGAATTGCCGTGAACACGGCAAAGAATTATCTGGTTGCTCAGGGGCGTCGTCCGCCATCCAGCGATGTGGATGCCAACGATGCTGAAAATTACGAAAGTGCGGGCGCACTGAAAGAAATTTCGAACCCTGAGAACTTAATGTTGTCAGAAGAGCTGAGACAGATAGTTTTCCGTACCATTGAGTCTCTCCCCGAGGATCTTCGCATGGCGATTACCCTACGGGAGCTGGATGGTCTAAGCTACGAAGAGATAGCTGCCATCATGGATTGCCCGGTAGGAACCGTACGCTCGCGTATTTTCCGCGCCAGGGAGGCTATCGATAATAAAGTTCAACCGCTGATTCAACGTTAGCAATGGCGGACACAGGAAGGGTACTTAGGCATGCAGAAAGAAAAGCTTTCCGCTCTGATGGATGGGGAATCGCTCGACACTGAGCTGCTGAGTTCATTGTCTAATGACAGGGCGCTTCAACAAACCTGGCAGAGCTATCACCTGATACGTGACACACTACGGGGTGATATCGGACAAGTAATGCATCTCGATATCGCAGATCGTGTTGCTGCTGCACTTGAGAAAGAACCTGCGCGTCTGGTTCCTTCTGCAGTACCGGAGTCTCAGCCGCAACCGCACACCTGGCAGAAAATGCCGTTCTGGGACAAAGTGCGTCCCTGGGCCAGCCAGATCACTCAGATTGGCATGGCTGCCTGCGTTTCGCTGGCGGTGATTGTAGGCGTACAGCAATACAATCAACCGGCCGCGCAGTCTGGCGCAGCTGAATCACCGGCGTTTAACACCCTGCCGATCATGGGGCCGGCGTCACCGGTTAGCCTCGGCGTGCCGGCAGACAGTTTCTCCACCGGCAGCGGGCAACAGCAGCAGGTGCAGGAACAGCGCAAACGTATTAACGCTATGCTGCAGGATTATGAATTGCAACGCCGTTTGCATTCCGATCAGTTGCAGCTTGAGCAAAGCAACCCACAACAGGCTGCCGTTCAGGTTCCCGGAACTCAGTCTTTAGGAATGCAACAGCAGTAATGAAGCAACTTTGGTTCTCCGTCTGTCTATTGACGGGCAGCCTGCTCTACTCAAACATCGCCCCGGCGCAGCCCACTGCGTCCGGGGCGTTGTTACAACAGATGAGCAGTGCCAGCCGTTCACTCAATTACGAACTCGCCTATATCAGCATCAGCAAGCAGGGGATTGAGTCGCTGCGCTATCGCCATGCGGTAATCGACAAGCAGCCACTGGGTCAACTTTTGCATATGGACGGCCCGCGCCGTGAAGTATTGCAACGTGGTGAAGGCATCAGCTATTTTGAACCGGGCCTGGAACCCTTTACGTTGTCGGGCGATCATATCGTCGATGCGTTACCGGCTATCGTCTACGCCGATTTTGACCGCCTGGCGAAATATTACGATTTCATCTCTGTTGGCAGCACCCGAATCTCTGATCGTCCCTGCGAGGTGATTCGTGTGGTTGCGCGTGATGGTTCGCGCTATAGCTATATTGTCTGGATGGATGTGGATACCAAGCTGCCGCTGCGTGTGGATTTACTCGATCGTGATGGCGAAACGCTGGAACAGTATCGGGTTATTTCGTTTGTGGTGGGGCCGGAAGTGCAGGGTGTGATGCAGGGGCTGATCAAAGCCAATCTGCCGCCGTTGCTGTCGCTTCCTGCGGTCGAAAACGTCAAACTGGGCTGGAGCACCGGCTGGTTGCCGGCAGGCGTGAATGAAGTGGCGCGCAACCGCCGAAAACTGCCGAATGTGACCGAACCCGTCGAGACGCGGTTATACAGCGATGGCCTGTTCAGTTTCTCGGTCAACGTCAGCCCGGCGGGAAGTGGTGCCGGCCAGCAGTATTATCGCCAGGGGCGGCGTACTATTCAGACTGAAGTGCGTAACGGCAATGAAATCACTATCGTTGGCGAACTGCCGCCGGCGACAGCCAAGCGTATCGCTGACAGTCTTTCCTTCAAGGTGTCACCGCAATGATGAAAGAGTGGGCCACGGTGGTTTCGTGGCAACAAGGCGTAGCGTTGCTGCGCTGCGAACCCAAAGCCGGCTGCGGCAGTTGCACGGCCCGGTCGGGCTGTGGCGCGCGCGCATTGAACGAACTGGTGCCGGAAACGGAACATCAGCTGCAGGTGCGTATCGAGCAGCCGCTTGAGCCGGGCCAGCGGGTCGAGGTGGGTATCGCCGAGGGGAGCTTGCTGCGTTCGGCTATGCTGGTTTATCTGACGCCTTTGCTGGGCATGATGGTGGGCGGGAGCCTGCTGCAATACTGGCTGGGTACCGATGCTTCTGCGGCGCTCGGCGCGCTGCTTGGCGGCGGTGCGGCCTTTCTGTTGGCGCGTAGCCTGGCGCACCGCCTCGGCGAGCAAGCGAATTACCAACCCATAGTTCTGCAAATAGGGTTGCCGCCTGGGGCTATGCGCCTGCAGACGGACACTGAACCCCTGCGTTAAAACGGCTGCCGCGTCATCGCCGGATTATGATAGGCGGGGATGCGGTTGTAGATCATATGCTCCAGCAGCGCCATAAACAGATCGGCGCTGAGCAGCGAAAAATAGCCTATCGTAAACAGCGCATTACCCTGATTATCCAGCAACCGGATGATACCGCGCTGCGTGTTATTCTCCAGCGTGCGGATCTGCTCTATCGGGATACTCTCCTGCGGCGTGATCAGCGCCGTAGCGCTCAACTGCAGCGTTTGGGGCGTTTGCTGCTTGCGGTTGCCCGGCAGCAAATGGTTCAGCCAGAGGGCACTGCAGCTCAGATAGCTAAATGACAACACCTCACCCTGATAAAGCGCATTCAGCGCCAGTGGCCCACGCTGCTGGATCTGCTGGTTGATGATGACATCGACCAACCGCCAGGAATGGGACAGATTGCTGAACACCGTGCACCAGGGCTGTTCGGCAGTAGTACGAAATGCCATCACGTTGCACAGCCCGCCCAAAAAACGCCCGCCGCGAAAACGATAAATATCACCAATTTTTTCAAAGGGGATAAACCGTTCTTTGTGGCTGTGGTCATTGATCACCCGAACGCCGTGTTCGTACAGACGATAAGTCAGCGTAGGCCGCAGGCAATGGCGCAGCGCCAGCAGTATACCGCCGAGTAAAATAGTGGCTGCGCCGGTTTGCAGCAAGATCAGTACCGCATTTTCATCCATGTTGCTCAGCAGCGGCAGCAACAGCAGCGCCGCACCGACAGTTAACAGCAGCGATGCCGCTGCCAGAATGCCCCAATTGACCTTAGAAAAATCGTGCCGGCTCAGCATTTGCCCTTTATCGATCATTACGCACCTTCCAATCATCGCACAGAGATATGCCGGTGAACTCCGGTGGGCATGCCGATGTAGAGCCCTGAATAATATTTTGTCGCGGAGTTCTTCCCCCTTTCTATAGGAGGCTCCGGAGAGCGTATATGGGTTTTTTCCTAAAGCCGGAAAGGGGAAATGCAATTCTAAGATGTTGATCCCAATATTATTTTTTTCTGATTTAGGAAGGGGTTTATTGCGTTATCGCCGGTTATGTATTAACGCCGAAAGTGAAGGTATGCGCAGCACGCAATTTCCGTGGATTCGGCGGGGTAAGCAGTGGTTTTTCATTGATCGGCTTTTGTTAACATCTGCTTTCACAACCTGGAGCGCCGTGTAACACTAAAGTGCGCATAATAGAATGCCTTCACTGCACCGATCGCTAGGTTTTCAGTGTTGTGGCATGTAGAATGCAGCGATTCAGGCGGAAGACGGCCGAACCCATTCACTGTCGCTTTAGGTCCGTACGGGTTTCTATAGGCGAGTAATCAGAAATACCAAGGCAGAAAAACTTTTATAATGAAGCATATACGAAATTTCTCCATTATTGCCCATATTGACCACGGTAAGTCGACGCTGTCCGACCGTATTATCCAAATTTGCGGTGGCTTGAGCGAGCGCGAAATGGCGGCGCAGGTGCTTGATTCTATGGATCTTGAGCGCGAGCGTGGCATTACCATCAAAGCGCAGAGCGTCACGCTGGACTACAAGGCGACAGACGGTCAAACCTACCAGCTCAACTTTATCGACACCCCCGGGCACGTTGACTTCTCCTACGAGGTTTCTCGCTCGCTGGCCGCTTGCGAAGGCGCGCTGCTGGTGGTGGATGCCGGGCAGGGCGTAGAAGCTCAGACGCTGGCCAACTGTTACACCGCGCTGGATATGGATCTGGAAGTGGTGCCGGTACTGAACAAAATTGACTTGCCGGCCGCCGATCCCGATCGCGCCGCGCAGGAGATTGAAGACATCGTTGGCATCGACGCTACCGATGCGGTGCGCTGTTCGGCCAAAACCGGCGTCGGCGTGCCGGAGGTTCTCGAACGCCTGGTGCGTGACATCCCGCCGCCGGAAGGCGATCCCGAGGCGCCGCTGCAGGCATTGATCATCGACTCCTGGTTCGACAACTATCTGGGCGTTGTTTCCCTGGTGCGCGTCAAGAACGGCACTATGCGCAAGGGCGACAAGATCAAGGTGATGAGCACCGGCCAAACTTACAACGCCGATCGCCTCGGGATCTTTACCCCGAAACGCGTCGATCGCGACGTGCTGAACTGCGGCGAAGTAGGCTGGCTGGTTTGCGCCATTAAAGACATCTTGGGCGCGCCGGTGGGCGATACCCTGACGCTGGCGCGTCAACCGGCAGACAAAGCGCTGCCGGGCTTCAAAAAAGTGAAGCCGCAGGTTTACGCAGGTTTGTTCCCGATCAGCTCGGACGACTATGAAGCCTTCCGCGACGCACTGGGCAAACTGAGCCTGAACGACGCCTCGCTGTTCTATGAGCCAGAGAGTTCCACCGCGCTGGGCTTTGGCTTCCGCTGTGGCTTCCTCGGCCTGTTGCACATGGAGATCATTCAGGAGCGTCTGGAGCGTGAATACGATCTGGAGCTGATCACCACTGCGCCAACGGTAGTTTATGAAGTTGAAACCACCGGCAAAGAAACCATTTACGTCGACAGCCCGTCCAAGCTGCCGCCGCTGAACAACATCATGGAGCTGCGCGAGCCGATCGCCGAGTGTCACATGCTGATGCCGCAGGAATTCCTGGGTAACGTCATCACGCTGTGTATCGAAAAACGCGGTGTACAGACCAACATGGTCTATCACGGCAACCAGGTCGCGCTGACCTACGAAATCCCGATGGCGGAAGTGGTGCTCGATTTCTTCGACCGTCTGAAATCCACCTCCCGTGGTTATGCGTCGCTGGATTACAACTTCAAACGCTTCCAGACCTCTGACATGGTGCGCGTCGACGTGCTGATCAACAACGAGCGCGTGGATGCGCTGGCTTTGATCACCCACCGCGACAACTCGCAGTACCGTGGTCGTGAGCTGGTGGAGAAGATGAAAGAGCTTATTCCGCGCCAGCAGTTCGATATCGCCATTCAGGCAGCGATCGGCACCCATATCATCGCGCGTTCCACGGTGAAACAGCTGCGTAAAAACGTTCTGGCAAAATGCTATGGCGGTGACGTCAGCCGTAAGAAGAAGCTGTTGCAGAAACAGAAAGACGGCAAGAAACGCATGAAGCAGGTCGGTAACGTTGAGTTGCCGCAAGAAGCGTTCCTGGCCATTCTGCACGTCGGTAAAGACGGTAAGTAACCGCGATAAGGTCGCGTAATTAGGGAGTTTGCATGGCGAATATGTTTGCCTTGATCCTGGCTATAGCCACATTGGTTACCGGGATCATATGGGCTTTTGAGCGCTTCAAATGGGCGCCGGCCCGCCGGGAGAAGATTGCGGCGGTGAATGCGCAGACTGCGGGCGCTGTAGACGATAAGACGTTGGCGAAAGTGGCGAAGCAGCCAGGTTGGATCGAAACCGGCGCGTCGGTTTTCCCGGTATTGCTGCTGGTGTTTGTGGTGCGTTCGTTTATTTACGAACCTTTCCAGATCCCATCGGGCTCAATGATGCCGACGTTGTTGATTGGCGATTTTATTCTGGTGGAGAAATATGCCTACGGCATTAAAGATCCTATTACCCAGACCACGCTAATTGAAACCGGCCATCCGAAGCGTGGCGATATTGCGGTATTTAAATATCCGCTGGATCCGAAGCTGGATTATATCAAACGTGTCGTGGGGCTACCGGGTGACCGGGTATCTTACGATCCGGTTAATAAACGCGTGACCGTTCAGCCATCCTGTAATAACGGCCAGCCTTGCGATACCGCGCTGGCGGTGACATACACCGATGCGCAACCGAGCGATTTTGTACAGATGTTCAGCCGCAGCGGCATGGGCGAAGCCAGCAACGGTTTCTACCAGATCCCGCAGAGCGACAATGTGCCGCAGGGCGGGATTCGCCTGCGTGAGCGCCAGGAAACGCTGGGCACCGTCTCTCACCATATTCTGACCGTGCCGGGCACGCAGGATCAGGTGGGCGCTTACAACCAGCAGCCGGGTAATCCACTGGCGGAATGGGTTGTTCCGGCGGGGCATTACTTCATGATGGGCGATAACCGCGACAACAGCGCCGACAGCCGTTATTGGGGCTTCGTGCCGGAGAAAAATCTGGTGGGTAAAGCCACGGCTATCTGGATGAGTTTTGAAAAGCAGGAAGGTGAATGGCCAACCGGCGTAAGGTTTAGCCGCATCGGTGGAATTCATTAATCGCGCGCTTATAAACGCAGCATTATATTTCCACTCGTTGTAGAATACCCCCTCGAGCGATAAAAAGTTGGCTCCCTGTTGGGAGCCACTGCAAACGAAACAGCTTTGGATTGGCTTTCGGCGAAGCAGGCCTGTTCCGTATGCTGCAAGTTTTTGACGCATTCTTGATCTATTGGTAACTCATGAACCCCATCGTAATAAACAGGCTGCAGCGGAAGCTGGGCTACACTTTTCAACAGCAGGAGCTCTTACTGCAAGCGTTGACTCACCGTAGCGCCAGCAGTAAACACAATGAACGTCTTGAGTTTCTGGGTGACTCGATTCTTAGTTTTGTCATCGCCAATGCGCTCTATCATCGTTTTCCTCGCGTAGACGAGGGTGATATGAGCCGCATGCGTGCCACGTTGGTGCGCGGTAATACGCTGGCAGAGATGGCGCGCGAGTTCGACCTGGGCGAATGTCTGCGTCTCGGACCGGGTGAGTTGAAAAGTGGTGGATTCCGCCGCGAATCAATCCTGGCGGATACGGTGGAGGCATTGATTGGCGGCGTGTTCCTGGATAGCGATATTCAAAACGTCGAACGACTGATTTTGGACTGGTATCGCAGCCGGTTGGACGAAATCAGCCCCGGTGATAAGCAGAAGGACCCGAAAACCCGCTTGCAGGAGTTTTTACAAGGTCGTCATCTGCCGTTGCCTTCTTATCTGGTGGTGCAGGTTCGCGGTGAGGCGCACGATCAGGAGTTTACTATCCACTGCCAGGTGAGTGGTTTGAGCGAACCTGTTGTGGGTACCGGCTCAAGCCGCCGTAAAGCCGAACAGGCAGCAGCGGAACAAGCGTTGAAAAAGCTGGAGCTTGAATGAGCGAAGAAAAACAATACTGCGGTTTTATTGCGATAGTCGGTCGTCCCAACGTGGGCAAATCCACGTTGCTCAACCAACTGCTGGGGCAAAAAGTCTCCATCACTTCGCGTAAACCGCAGACGACCCGTCACCGTATTATGGGTATCGACACCGATGGTGCCTATCAGGCTATCTACGTCGACACCCCGGGTCTGCATATCGAAGAAAAACGCGCCATCAACCGTTTGATGAACCGCGCGGCCAGCAGCTCAATCGGCGACGTCGAGCTGGTGATCTTCGTTGTCGAAGGCACTAACTGGACTGCCGACGATGAAATGGTGGTCAACAAGCTGCGCAGTCTGAAATGCCCGGTCCTGCTGGCGATCAACAAGGTCGACAACGTTACCGACAAATCCAAGCTGTTGCCGCACATTGCATTCCTTAGCCAGCAGATGAACTTCCTTGACGTGGTGCCAATTTCTGCCGAAAAAGGCATGAATGTGGACACTATCGCCGCTATCGCGCGCAAGCTGCTGCCGGAAGCGGAACACCACTTCCCGGACGATTACATCACCGACCGTTCCCAGCGCTTTATGGCGTCGGAAATCATCCGTGAAAAGCTGATGCGTTTCCTGGGTGAAGAACTGCCTTACTCGGTCACGGTTGAGATCGAACAGTTTGTGCCGAACGAACGCGGCGGTTACAACGTGCACGGGCTGATCCTGGTCGAGCGCGAAGGCCAGAAGAAAATGGTCATCGGCAACAAAGGCTCGAAGATCAAAACGATCGGTATCGAAGCTCGCCACGACATGGAACAGATGTTTGAAACCAAAGTGCATCTGGAACTGTGGGTGAAAGTGAAATCGGGCTGGGCGGACGACGAACGTGCGCTGCGCAGTCTGGGCTATACCGACGACCTGAAGTAACTTCTCCAATGGACGGCTGGGAGCGCGCTTTCGTCCTGCATGGGCGACCGTACAGTGAAACCAGCCTGATGCTGGACATGTTCACGGAAGGTCATGGGCGGGTGCGCTTGCTGGCAAAAGGCGCGCGCAGCCGCCGCTCCAACCTGAAGGGGTGCCTGCAACCCTTTACTCCCCTGCTGGTGCGCTGGGGCGGCCGTGGCGAAGTGAAAACGCTGCGTAACGCCGAAGCGGTCTCCCTCGGTTTACCCCTCAGCGGCATGATGCTGTACAGCGGCCTGTACGTGAACGAACTGCTGTCGCGTGTACTGGAGCAGGAAGCCAACTACTCGGTATTATTCTTCGACTATCTGCAATGTTTGCAGGCACTGGCGGCGGAAGATATTTCCCCGGAGCAGGCGCTTCGTCAGTTTGAGCTGGCATTGCTGAATCACCTGGGCTACGGCCTCGATTTCCTGCACTGCGCCGGCAGCGGCCAGCCGGTGGACGATGGCATGACCTACCGTTACCGCGAGGAAAAGGGCTTTATCGCCAGCCTGGTGGTCGATCATTACAGCTTTACCGGCCGCGAGCTGCGCGCGCTGGCGGAGCGTCAATTCCCCGATGCGCAAACCTTGCGCGCCGCCAAACGCTTTACCCGCATGGCGCTCAAACCCTATCTTGGCGGCAAGCCGCTGAAGAGCCGCGAACTGTTTCGTCAGTTCGTCCGCAAGCAGCCGGATACGCCGGTCGACGACGCCTGACCTTTTCCCCTTTTGCGGCCCTGCGCCCGCGTGTAAACTGCTGACACTGAAAATTGTTTTTTAGAGGTTGTCATGGCTGATTTGCTGCTGGGCGTTAATATCGATCACATCGCCACGTTACGTAACGCGCGCGGAACCCAATATCCGGATCCGGTTCAGGCGGCATTTATCGCCGAACAGGCAGGTGCTGACGGCATTACCGTCCACCTGCGTGAAGATCGCCGCCACATCACCGATCGCGACGTGCGTATTCTGCGTCAAACTATCCAGACGCGCATGAATCTTGAAATGGCCGTGACCGACGAAATGTTGGATATCGCCATTGAAGTGAAACCGCAGTTTTGCTGCCTGGTGCCGGAAAAACGCGAAGAAGTCACCACCGAGGGTGGGTTGGACGTTGCTGGGCAACAGGACAAAATGGCCGTGGCGGTTGAGCGTTTGACACAGGCCGGCATTTTGGTTTCGCTGTTTATCGACCCGGATCATCGCCAGATTGATGCGGCGGTGGCGGTTGGCGCTCCCTATATTGAAATCCATACCGGTGCCTATGCCGAAGCCGAAGGCGAACTGGCGGTGAAGGCCGAGCTGCACCGTATTGCGGTCGCGGCTACCTATGCCGCAGGCAAGGGGCTGAAGGTCAACGCCGGTCATGGCCTGACTTACCATAACGTCCAGCCGATAGCTGCGCTGCCAGAGATGTATGAGCTGAATATCGGGCATGCCATTATCGGCCAGGCAGTCATGGGTGGATTGCCGGCGGCAGTTGCCGACATGAAATTGCTGATGCGGGAAGCGCGTCGCTAATGGCCGTACTGGGGCTGGGTACCGACATCGTTGAAATGGCGCGCATCGAAGCCGTGGTGGAGCGCAGCGGCGATCGCCTGGCACGCCGCGTGCTGAGCGCGGCCGAGTGGGAGGTGTATCAGCAGCATCAGCAGCCGGTCCGCTTTCTCGCCAAGCGCTTCGCGGTGAAAGAAGCGGCCGCCAAGGCTTTCGGTACCGGTATCCGCAACGGGCTGGCATTTAATCAGTTTGAAGTCTTCAATGACGGTCTCGGCAAGCCGAACATTCGTCTGCACGCGCGCGCCGCCGAGTTGGCCCAGGAGATGGGCGTTACTTCCATCCACGTCTCGCTGGCGGATGAACGCCGTTACGCCTGTGCAACGGTCATTATCGAAGGGTAACGCGGTATCGGCCGTAAAACAAAAGGGCGCCTGTTGGTGCCCTTGTCGATCGGAAGGTAGCGGTTACAGTCGATCGGCGTGATGCAGCACCACAAACTTGTCCCACAGCTGTTCGTTGCTTTCCCGGTGCTGTGGATTAACGACAATGGTGTTATCGATCGGGCATACCTGCTGGCAGGTTGGAATATCGTAATGGCCAACGCATTCGGTGCAGCGATCGCTATCGATCCGGTAGATATCCTCCCCCATCGAAATGGCCTGATTCGGACATTCCGGCTCGCACATATCGCAGTTGATGCACCGCTTTGTAATTAGTAACGCCATATCAATCACTTACGCTTTTATTCTATTTAAATCATGCAGTTACCTGCATTTCCTATTGCGCACGATTCCGCACTATGTGTATATTTATACAGTGTTTCAAACATTGAAAAACCATGTTCAGCAACACAGAATGGCAACACATGCCTTTTTTAGCCTCCAGATATAACCTCATGTGTGAGCTTCAAGCTGGTGGCCTCTGATACAAGGAAATATCAATGCCGCGCACTGTAACACAGATGCAGGATAACCCCAATAATGATGAGTTCTTAGCCACATCTGCGCGTTGGGAGGACTGCAAACCACCATACGCAAGCTCACACATAAGAATCTGTGTTACTGCTGCCAAAATCATTTTAGCGCACGTAGGGCAGGCTCGGCGCTCGAAGTACGAAAAGGATAACTATCTCCGTATAGATTTCAGTAAAGCAGGAAAGGTTACGTTCTATGCTGAGTTCCCAAAGAAGATGGGATTGAAGGGTAAAAAGCTGGGGGAGTGGCCAGAAATGGCTATGCAGATTGCTAGGGAGAAAGCGAAGGATATTGCGATCATGGCTTGAAAGCGGAGTCAGTTCAACAGGCGATCAAAGAGTATGAAGGGGACTTACAGGCTAAGGTTGATCGTCAAAAGCTTGGTGAAGATAGCTTTAAAACTTACTGTACCAGGACAAAGCAAATTGCCGCCGCATTTGGTGAGCGTGAAGTTTTCAGCGATATAACATACAACCGCCTGCTGGAGGTTCTCGACCTATGGATTGAAACTAGGTCCAATAACCAGGCACTTGAACTTTCGGCAGAACTGAGGCGTTTCTGGAAGTTTAGCGCACCTCGTTATTGTAATGGTCGCAATGTCGCCGCAAGCCTACCCAGCGACTATATCTCGTTGCGTGTCCAAAAGCCGACGCCAACCCGGCTGTATATCGATATAGAGTCGATCGAGGAACTGTGGTTCGCTTGAAACGTCGCTATGGCCGAACTTGCGAATAGCGGCAACACGTATGGTGCGCATTTCCCTGCGAGCCCTACGGCGGCAGCGGTTGGTTAAGATGGTTTTCATGATTTTTGGTCTTTGCCTGCTGGATAATGTGCTGGGTATGCATACAGTGGGGTTGTATGTTGAACTGTATGCTGTGGTAGTATCTGATCTCCACAATCCAAGAAGGGATAAGCATGCTTTACATCAAAGAAGGCGGTGTTCTGATAAAGCTTGATGATTGGGAGCAAGTCTACTCAAGGCCCAACTTTATTAAGGACCTCAACCTTAAAGATAAAAAACTTAAAACTTTGGTTGGGTATTATAAAAATGAGCCTCCGAGAAAATGTGGAATTAGTAGCTGCCATCGCACCCACAAAATGGGAGCGATTGTTATCACAGAAGATAATTGTGAGGCTTCTATTGGTCATATGTGCGGTTCAAGAAAGTTTGAAGAAAAATTTGATGTTCTCGTAAAACAGCTTGAAAAAGAAGTTGATGCAGAGATTTATAAAGAGGCAGTTGCTTCCCGCAAAGATCGTGTCTTTGATTACTGGAATCAGGCTGCAGCCTTAACTGTTGGCGCTAATGGAATACTTAAGCTTGCAGAAAAAATATCACAGCTAAGAGATCCGCTTGTTGTTGGTCGTTTTTCATCAATGGAGTTGATGAGTATGGCTGCAAATCAACGCACTAAAGTTACCAAGCCTGAGTGGGTTGAGAAATCCAAGAGCGAACTCACTGAGGAGGAACTTAAGAGCGGAGAGAAAAAATATAAACTTGAAGATATTGTAATTGGCCAGATAAAAAACACCGAAGTCATGCTTTCTGCAAATGACATGGCTAAATTATATCATGAAGAAATAGAGCATGTTTTAGTTGCCTTGCAACATCTTGATTTAGATAAAGCCACCCCAAAACAGATAGGTAACGTTGGTCGAAGGGTGGCAGTACTTGATACCAGGATTGCGCGAGCCAATACGTTAAAATCGCTCGCTATTGAGTTTTTGACCCACAAAAATCTTTACCCGCTGTATGAGAAAATGTATCCAATGGATACAGTTAGCCGAAAAGATTTAGAGCTATACGAGACGTTCATTAACTCTCTATAACGCCGCCAGCATCGGGCATGGATGCCCACGCTTTAAAATCTTGTTGATGGAATGGGTAGCCTGAATTTCCAATGCTATCCACAATGAAACAAATGAAGTCTCCGGCTTCGTCAAACATCGGGTGTCCCAAAAAGTAGTCATCCTCATCGCAGATGATCAGGTGTTTTTTATCCTGTGATTCTGGGGCCGAGGTAATACTTGATGGGTGAAACCCCAGTTTAAAGTTCATCGTATCAACCTCTAGTTAATGGTTTTATGCCTACAGCCCTGTGTTAGCAGCGGCAGGGTAAATCCACGAATTTCAGGCAATAAAAAAACCGCGATTGCGAGGTTTTTTTGGATTCGTATTTTACTTTTTCGGATTGAAGTCGTGCATGCTTTTGGCGACGGTGGATAGCCTGGTTCTTATTGTTGGTGTATCAAGCCCGTTTCGGACGTCCACGTTAAGTGAGGATATCTCTTCCGCCCAGCCTTCAATTGTTTCTTTGAATTGCTTGGCCCTACTGGCTTGTCTTTTCCTGCTGCTTTCCATTTCTGCTATGCGCTGCTGATCTTCAATTTGATCTTTACCAATCCCGACCCTAAGTGCCTCCTCAGCAACAGCGGTCAACTCAGCCCTCATTAGTGGGTGGAAAAGCTCAGCTCCAAGTATTACTGGTTTACTAGCACTAGCCTGGAGAAATAGGCATTTGGTTTCTTGTTTACTTTTGGTGTCAACGCAAAGCAATTCAACTACGGGGACGGCACCAAACTTTTTAACTCTCAATGCTGTGTAGGTCATTGGACTTTTCAATGATGACTCCTTTCATTGTCTGATTTTTATACCCCATAACTTATAGTGCTTTTAGTAAAGCGTTCAAGCGAACGCTTCGTAAAAACACTTATTTCCCTAAAGAACGTCACAGATCGGTCTCTCTCGGGGTTTGTGGGTGATTACGTCGCTCAGCCATGTATCAGCTGGCATACCTATGGGAAGTTGAAGTGCAGCGGCGGCAGCGGTGTTTGAGGGCAAATCATGCCTGAGCAGTGGGACAATGAAAGTGCGGCCCGTATCGTGAAATAATGGCGGACTTGCGCACCCTCGGCTATCGCGATGAAGAGCAGTTGAAGAAGGCAGCCACCATCCTCTGGCCTCAACGCTTTCTGGAATCAATGCTGGTGGCTGCTGATGCCGGGGAGGAATACGACTCCATGGAAAAAGCGGTTCTGGCGTCGATGAAGCATGACAATCCGGTCTATGTGATAGGCAAGTTGTTCTACACGGGCGGCAACGACACCGTGTCGGTACTTGGGCGTTATATGCAAAATCATTACGCTCTTTGGCTGACCCGCGATCAGGTGGATGATAGGGTGCGCTGGTGCATTGAAATATTCAACTCTGCTGTCTTCTTCGCTGTTTGTGAGGTTATCTACATCGAAAATGCAAAGAATTACAAAAAATAATGTGATAGTAGCCAATGAAAGTGCATAATCATAATACAGGTATATTTTCGCGAAGCTGTGCCATCAAGCGATGCAACAGAATGACCCGTCTATGAGCGGGTTTTTTTACGCAAAAATGTTGCGCACGAAAGTTACTTTCTTACCTGTATTCCACACAACAACGCTCGATAATGCACCGAACATGTCGACTATGTGCATTACCTTAATGGTAATGTGCTGCGAAAGTGCAGATATCTCCGCTTAAACGGAATGTAAATGCGGTGAACAAGACGCTAAGATGAGCAACTTAATCTTGCTTAATTGCCGCCCGGGCTACTACAATGGCTTTACGGTATGTCGACGAAAGCATTTCCGGTAGTCGACAAGTTCTTATAAACGAAAGATAGGAGGATGGTATGACTAGATTGTTTACTCTTGTTGCTCGTGCGATCATCTCTCCAGAGAAGATCCTCAAAAAAATCGCGGACGTCACCTCAAGCTGTGACAACACACCGAAAAAGGCTTATGATGATAAGTTCTTCATCGACAGCAATGGTTCGGTCGTCCTTAACCGCAATAATGCAGAAGTGCAAAAAGCTTTTGCGAACAATATCGCTGGATTGAGCACCGTTAAGACCGACAAGAAGACAAGGTAATCTTCAATGTGGGCAGCGCTCATCGTTATTGTTCTAGTTTGCGGTTATCACTACACAAAATGCCATTTACCATCTAGGTATAAACAAAATAAAGCCGTTGGTTGGAATGCTTACTTTGATGTTGCTCTCAAAGGTGGTGAATTTCTAATCAGCGGCATTTTGTTGGCCTGCCTCATCGTTATACTCATGTTTTCTGCAATGATTGCATTGAATCTGCTTGCTTATCTAGGCGTCCCATACGAGAAGTTTACATTTGCAAAAGATCTATGGAGCACCCGCTTTTTTGGGTTGAGTATGTTCTCTACCCTAAGTTTGGGGTGTACCGTGATTATGAGTATTGGGCAGGCATCGCAAGCGACCAAGAATTTTAAAGACCCGCAAAAAAGAGTCGAGATATTCCGCGAGATTGCAGCCCATAGCGCAATAGAAAACATCCTTTTGGAGTCAATCGAGAGAGGGTTACTGCTTCTGGTCACTTTGAAGTCCAGGAAGGTATATGTAGGCATGATAGATGAGGCTCGGTTTAATCAGCTTGATACCAATACTTTGGTGCTCATCCCGTTCATGTCAGGGTACCGCCACAAAGATACACTGACATATTGCGTAGAACACAATTACGTAGACCACTATCAAAGCCAGGGCATCACCCTCACCTCCGAACCTCTTTCTGTTTACCAGTTTCGTCACGTGCTTCCGTTTGATCAGATTGAGTCATTTTCTTTGTTTAACGTCGATACTTATGAAACTTTCCAAGAAATAATTAAACAGAAGAAAGAGCTGGAAGGTGGGGTTGAGACTGAAGCAGCCTAGTTCTGATAAATTATGCAGTAAAGCCCGCCTTGAGCGGGTTTTTTATGGAAAAACTAAAGCGAAGCCTCATTCGAATTTAACCCGATGCCCCAACTGAGGGGTTGTGTCGGTATCTGGTGGATGGGGCTTCGCCTTAATGTTTGTATAGCGATGGAGTCAAGCTCTCCCTAAGGTCTAGATAGTGTTGCCGCTAACTCTTAAGATGGGGATTGAGGTATTATAAGGTCTGGCTAACTTTGTCTGGGAGACGGAATAATGATTACATTCAATGATTTCAAAGAAAGGCGTAAAGCCCGAAAAGAAGATCGTAAAGCATACACACAGCGAGTGAGAGAATGTGCAGGAAAGCTAGTTAGTCTCTATGTCGATTCCCTACAGCTTCCGAATGACACCTGGAAAGACTCAGCAGGTAAGGCTTATCCATATGTCTTCCTTCAGGATTTAGAGCCGCGTACTGGAGATGGGAATCATGCCAAACCTGAAGAACTGACGGTAGACTCCAGTGCCGGTGCCAGGTTTGTTTTGTTTACAATTACAGATGATGACCCCAACAAACCCCAGCATGAAAGTACTCGCATTACAATCTCACTCGTTGGTGATGATCTTGAAGTAGATATTGAAGGTTTGAATGCTTTCTCTCCAATTGATTCAGATGAGAAATACTCAGAGTTATGCGAGTTCATTAAGGAAAGAATACTTGAATCTATAGGTGGCAATGGATTTGGGAAAAAGCAGCCAAAAGAATCGGTAAGCCTATGGGACTGAAAGAATCTCAATAAAGATCAGGTGTAGTTAGACTTTCAATTTAAAGAAACAATACCGTCGACACCTGCGGCGAAAATTGAAAGGCAAAAAATTCAGAAGCTGAGCTAACGCTCGGCTTTTTTCGTTTCTACCACCCGACGATCGGGCACAGCCCCGGCAGGGGGAGGATATGAGAATGCCAAACAATCCGCATGGCTGGACGGAATTCAGTGAAATGTTTGCGAGCTGGTGGCGCGGTGATGTGCCGATTTCTATCGAGGTCTACAAGGTCACCGGTTCGTTGGGCTTCGCTGAGGAAGGCTGGAATATTGAGGTGCCCCAAGATGTGAACGGAAACCGCCTGTGCTTTGTGGAAACCAGCACCGGTAAGGATGGCACAATCTATGTGAAGGTCAGCAAACGCCGCTTTGACATCGATACAGCCGCAATTTTGGCCGGTGATCCGATGGATATTCCAGCCGGTCGCTGGATTGACTTGCGGCTTGAAATGCCTGTGCTGGAAGTTGTTGAAGAGCCAATCCCAGATGAGCAGAAAGAACCATGAATTTAAAGCCGGATTGAACGCCGGCTATTTAAAAAAGCTTGTAGTAGTCGTATGCCATCGCGATCTCAACGGCTTCACCTTGTGTTTTGAAGGGGGTTTCTGATATGAGAGGCCAGCGCCCCTTATGCAGAAAATAGACCCAAAACTTGCCTTCCTCGTCTTCGCGCAAAGCGAACATGGGGGGCTGTTGATAGTTGGTGAAGGGTAGCGATCGTTTTCTGTCAGAAGGAAAATCTGCCGTCCATTTATTCTGAGGCTGCCCATCAGATATCAGTGACAAGCCACTCATCGGCTTCTTCGAACATCTCTTCCAACATCCGATTCAGCTTTTCTCTGTCGCTTTTGTTTGCGTCGGAGTTAAGGCCGTTCGCCTGCATTGGCTTCACTCTCACATCGGCATCGGGGAAAATCCGATGCACTCGCTTAGTCAATTCTGCTTTGATAATCTCTGCCGCGTCAGGCAAGCCATTAACATTACGTTTATCAAAAACCAGTTCTACAAACATTTCACGCCTCAATTTATGCTGTATATATAGCCAGTATTATCAGCTCTGATCTGGCATTTGATCAAGTAGCGGCATGCTGAAATTGGAAAGATTTGTGTTACTGGTGGTGCGGAATGGGAAAAGTGAGGATAAAACTCAGCAACGCAATTAATAAAACTAATAAATAACACGCTGATTAACAATGTAAAAATATCAATGCTCGCACATATCGCAGTTGATGCATTTGCGTGTGATTAGCAGGGCCATGGTTTATCTCTTATCATTAATAGGGGTATTTTGCGCAGCGCGGATTATAACGTCTAAACCAGTTTTTTCACTAACTGTTCGCTGTGTTTGATGCGGTCCCGGGCATGATCGAGATCATGCTGAATCAAGGCCATAAACAGCAGGTCGGTGAGGGCGAACTGGGCGGTGCTGGAGGAAATGGCGGCGCTGCGGGTGTCGGGTTCCTCAGCGATGGTATACAGGCAGTGGTCGGCGCGTTGCTGCAGCCCGTTTGGCGAGAAACTGGTTAATGCCAGCACCTTGGCGCCGGCCAGGCGAGCTTCTTCCGCCGCCAGGTTGATTTCCCGCCGTTCTCCACTGAATGAGATTGCCAGCAGCAAATCCCGCTTATCCAGCGCCTGGACCGCCGCCAGTTGGACGTGCATATCCGGCTCTGCTATCGCCATCACGCCAATTTTCAGCAGCTTGTAGGAGAAATCCTTGGCGACCAACCCGGAAGCGCCGATCCCCACCAAAATGATCCTTCGCGCCTGACGCAACATGTCCAGCGCCTGATGCAGACGCTCTTCGCTATTGATATCCAGCGTCGCGCGCAGTGCGGCCTGCTTTTCTACCAACAGCTTTTCGCCGACCGTTTTCAGCGCATCGCTGCTGAGGATCCGGTTATGCACGGTGACCGCCGGTTCAGCTTGCGGTTGGGCCAGGGTTTCGCTCAGCGCCAGCTTCAATGCAGGGAAGCCTTTGTAACCCATCTTCTGAGCAAATTTCACCACGCTCGACTGACTGATCCCGGCCAACTGGGCCAGCTTTTGCGAGCTGAGATGGCGTGCCTGCTCGGCGTTATGCAGCAGGAAATCCGCCAGTTTGCGGTCGTTTTGAGCCAGCGTCGGATACATCTGACGAATGCGAAGAAGGGTACTCATAAGGTTGTGTCCCATAATTGATCGTGGCAGCGTCGCAGACCCAAAAGTCCGTAATCAAGGCGGAGGGTGCAAAGCATAGCTGACCTATGTTTAAACCCGACAACACAGAGTGCGGGCTTTTGGGGCGCGACCCGAAGGGCTGGGGCCATTTGAACGCGCATCGGTGTTACGAGCCGCTTATTTGGCCCACCAACCTCACGACTCGTGCCTGGTTGCGCGCTCACATGACCGCCAGCGGTGCTCGCGTGCAACTATGGGGCGCAACCTCTATTTCCCTGGAAACCCGCGGGTATTCTGCCACGCCGGTGGCGAAAACGCGCAGTGAAAATTTTTTGTGAGCGGGTCTTTAAAATAGCAAATAGTGCTCGCTTTAATGAATAAAATATTCAAATAATGTTTTTATGTTTGGAATTAAAAATTCAAAGGTAAACAAATGAACCTAGGCGCATTGGTATCTGAAACCCGTAACCCAGCCACCATGGGGTTGGACGAAATGTCGACGCTGGAAATGGTGAGCTGCTTTAACCGGGAAGACCGCAAGGTACCGGAGGCGATTGAAAAGGTGCTGCCGGCCATCGCAGAGGCGGTGGATCTGGCGGCGACGGCGCTGAAGGCCGGTGGCCGGTTGATTTATCTGGGGGCGGGGACCAGCGGCCGTCTTGGCGTGCTTGACGCCTCCGAATGCCCGCCCACCTTCGGCGTGCCGCACGGCAGGGTCGTTGGGCTGATTGCCGGTGGCCCAGGCGCGTTGTTGAAGGCTGTGGAGGGGGCAGAAGATGATGCCGCCTTGGGAGAGGCCGATTTGAAAGCGCTGTCGCTGACGGCCACCGACATGGTAGTGGGGCTGGCGGCATCCGGGCGGACCCCTTATGTGATCGGTGCTCTGCGCTATGCGCGTCAGTTGGGTTGCCCGACGGCGGCGATTTCCTGTAATCCGGATTCGCCTATCGCCCATGAAGCGCAGGTGGCGATTTCACCGGTGGTGGGGCCAGAGGCGCTGACCGGCTCGACGCGCATGAAATCAGGCACCGCGCAAAAATTGGTGCTGAATATGCTGTCGACCGGCGCGATGGTCAAACTGGGCAAGGTTTATCAAAACCTGATGGTGGACGTGAAGGCTACCAACGTAAAACTGGTGGATCGCGCCTGCCGCATCGTCGTGGAAGCCACCGGTGCCGAACGCGGCCAGGCGGAGGCAGCGCTGACGCAGACCGGTTTTGAAGTCAAACCGGCGATTCTGATGATTCTGGCCGGTATTGACGCTGAAGAAGCGCAATGCCGCTTGCAGCAGCACGATGGCTATTTGCGCGCGGCGTTAACGCGTTAAACCACACTTGGGGCGGGCGATGGACAAGACAGCGGCACTGGCAACACAGATTCTGACGGGGATTGGCGGCGAGGGGAATATCCTCAGGCTGGAGAACTGCATGACGCGGGTTCGCGTCGAGGTCCGTGACGAACAGCGCCTTGATTTACCGGCGCTCAAGCAGTTAACGGGTATTAAGGGTTATATCAAGCAGGGCGATCAGCATCAGTTTATTGTTGGTCCGGGTGCCGCCGCCAAGGTGGTTGACGCCATGCGTACGCTGCTCAACGGCGCTCCCGCTGTGGCGGTCGGGCGTGATGATATCGCCCGCACCAAGGCGCAGGCCAAGCAAAAATATGCAGCGCCGATGAGCGGGGCGTTGAAAAAACTGGCCGATATCTTTATCCCCTTGATACCGGCATTCATTGCCTCTGGCCTGATTACCGGCATCATTAACCTGCTGAAGCGGCCCGACATCGCCGGTGAGTTGGCGGTAAACTACCCGAACGTGCTCGGGCTGCTGGCGATTTTCGGCAGCGCGGTATTCGCCATCATGAACATTCTGGTGGGGGTTAATGCCGCCCGGGTATTTGGTGGTTCGCAGGCGATGGGCGGCGTGATGGCCGGCATTCTCTCCAGCCCGGCGCTGGCGCAGATTACGCTGTTCGGCGAGGCGTTGCAGCCGGGGCGCGGTGGGGTGATTGCCGTTCTGCTGGTGGTGGCGCTGATGTGTTGGGTGGAAAAACGTCTGCGCAACCTGCTGCCGGAGTCGATCGAGCTTATCCTCAATCCACTGTTGACCACGCTGGTCACCGCGTCGCTGGCGATTGTGATTTTGCAACCGCTCGGCGGCTATATCTCGGACGCTATCGCCCACGGCGCCAATCTGGCGATCGACAAAGGCGGATTGCTGGTGGGCGCGGTGCTGTCCGGGCTGTTCCTGCCGCTGGTGCTGTCCGGTCTGCATCAGGGATTGGTACCTATACATGTCGAGTTGGTGCAGGCGCACGGCTCCAACCCGCTGCTGCCGATCCTGGCGATGGCGGGAGTGGGGCAAGTGGGTGCTGCACTGGCAGTATTAATGAAAACTCGCAATGCGCGCCTGAAAAAGGTGATCAAAGGGGCGCTGCCGGTCGGTATTCTCGGCATTGGCGAGCCGCTGATTTTCGGTGTGACCCTGCCGCTGGGCAAGCCTTTTATTGCCGCCTGCCTCGGCGGCGCGGTGGGGGGCGCTTTGATCAGTTACTGGAAGGTGGCGACGGTGATTACCTTCGGTATTTCGGGTTTACCTTTGGCGCTGACCATTGTCTCGGGTAAGGTGATGTTGTATCTGGCCGGTATGGTGATTACGATTGTGGCTGGATTTATGTTCACCTGGATAATGGGATTCAACGATCCTGAGGAGTAACGTTTGAGCGAGAAGCAGAGCCAGGAGGCCGTGGAAGGCCGCCGCGTGGTGTTCTTTGATCTGGACGGTACGTTGCATCAGGAAGACATGTTTGGCAGTTTCTTGCGTTTTTTGCTGCGCCACCTGCCGCTGAATCTGCTGTTGGTGGTGCCGCTGCTGCCGGTGGTCGGGCTGGCGATGCTGCTGATGGGGCGCGCTGCGCGCTGGCCGATGAGCGTCCTGTTGTGGTCGATCACCTTTGGCCGTTCGGAGGCCAGGTTAAAGGCGCTGGAACTGCAGTTCGTCAGTTATTTCCGCGACAAGGTGACCGCGTTTCCGGTGGTGCAAATGCGCCTGCGTCAATACCTCGATGTGCACGATGCCCAGGTGTGGCTGATCACCGGTTCACCGGAGCGGCTGGTTGAGCAGGTTTATCGGGACTCCGCTTTCCTGGCGCGGGTACGCCTGGTCGGCAGCCGCATTGTGCGGCGTCATGGCGGCTGGGTGCTGGCTATGCGGTGTCTCGGCGTCCAGAAAGTGATGCAACTGGAACAGCGTCTCGGCGCGCCGCTCAGGCTGTACAGCGGTTACAGTGACAGTAAACAAGACAACCCGCTGCTGTACTTCTGCGAGCACCGCTGGCGGGTCAGCAAGCTGGGTGAGTTGCAGCAGTTGGAGTAAGCAAAGGGGCGGATTTCCGCCCTTTGCCGTTTATATCCCCTCTGGTTTTCCAATTGCAGCGTGAAAGGCGGCGGCCATACGCCTTAATCGTCGGTCTGCTCGTGCGGTTTGCGTCCCAATTGCCATATCTTCTCTGCATAATGCCCCAATGCCCACAGGCTCAGGCCGAGCACCACAAAGAAAATCGCCTTGGGCATGCTGTCCCAGAAAAACTCGAAGAAGCGGGTATAAAGGTTGATGCACAGGAAGGTCAGACCGAATCCGCGCAGCATGGCGTCATCGCGTTTCAGCCCCAGCCAGATGACCACGGCGGCGGCGATGCCGAACAGCAGGCTCCAGTGGAACAGTTCGATCTGGCGTACGCTGTACCAGCTGTCCAGATCGCCGTAATTGCCGAAGATCGACAGCAGCCACAGGGCGATAAATAAATACAGCAGCCCCATCGCCAGCGAAACCCGCTCCAGCCTACGCCGGGCCAGCAGCGGTTGCAGCAGCAATGCTGCGGCGATCAGGACTGCGCCGAAGGCGATAAAGCGAATCGGGAAGCTCATACCCAGCCAGTAAGCGCCCCAGCCGGACAGGTAACCGGTTTCGGCACCGAAGGCGTTGCCGAGTGACAGCAGGGCAAACCACCACACCAGCCCGGAGCGGCTGAACCAGCCAATCAGGCCGTAAAGCAGCGCGGCGAACATCAGCAGCAATGAAACCCGGCCACTGCCGTTGTCCAGCCAGACGCCCATTTGCCACAGCGCGCAGGCGGTGAAGAGCACGGCAATGAACAGCGCGGCCTCATTACCGTAGCGTTTTTCCGGATGACGGCGACGACGGCGCAAGGCCCAGACATAGGCCAGCGCCGCCAACACGCCGGCCATTGCCATGCGAACCGGCGCATCGAAGCGGAACAATCCGCTCAGCCAGTCCAACAGATCGCTGTCGGCGAACAGGCTGGTGATGGCAATGACCAGCGAGGCCAGCGCGGCGAGAAACGCATAACGCGCGAGCCGCCGCCAGTCGAAAGGCTGCACTTCCACATGCTGCAACAACTGTTCTTGCTGTTGCGCCGTCAGCGCCCCCTCGCCGACCCAGCCGTTCAGGGCTTTGCGTACCACGGCGGCGTTCTTCTTGCTGAATTTCATGTTTCTTATCCCTGATAACATCGCTATTCGTTGAGTATATACCCGTCGCCTTTCAAGCCGCAGCGTTCGACGCCGTCCCCGGCCGGCAGGGGCGAATATATTCACCCCGGTTAACGCGGGCGCAGCATGCAGCGCACCTACTGTGTATAATGCCCGCCGCAAAAGCGCACGAGGAATTATGCGATGACTGAATATAACGATGAATACTGGATGCGCCAGGCGTTGCTGCTTGCCCAGCGTGCTCAGGAAGAAGGCGAGGTGCCGGTGGGTGCGCTGCTGGTGCTGGACAATCAGGTGATTGGCGAAGGCTGGAACCGGCCGATTGGCCGCCACGATCCTACCGCGCATGCGGAGATCATGGCATTGCGGCAGGGCGGCGCGGTGTTACAGAACTATCGCCTGTTGAATGCCACGTTGTATGTCACCCTGGAACCGTGCGTGATGTGCGCCGGCGCAATGGTGCACAGCCGCATTCGTCGGCTGGTGTACGGCGCGGCCGATGTGAAAACCGGTGCGGCAGGGTCGCTGGTGGATATTTTGCGCCATCCCGGCATGAACCATCAGGTGGAGATCGCTTCAGGCGTGCTGGCGGACGAATGCGCCGCGACGCTGAGCAACTTTTTCCGCCTGCGCCGCGAGCAGAAAAAAGCGCTTAAGCTGGCGCAGCGTGCGGCGGATAAGCCGGAGTAATTAGTGGTTAAGCGCCAGTTCCGGCATAACGACCGGATAGCCTTTCCCCAGCGCTTCCCGTTCGGCCGCTTCCTGCGCCGCCTTCCTCTCTTTTTCTTGCAGATAGCCGACCAGGCTGACCTGATAGCGGCGAATGTTTTCCACGTAGTTATAGGCTTCGCGCCCGCGCGCATAGCCGTAGGTCAACTGCGGGTAATAACGTTTTTGGCTGAGCATCGGCAGGCGCTGTTTGACGTCCACCCAGCTGTCCGGGTTGCCTTTTTGCATTTTGGTCAGCTTGCGGGCGTCGAGCATATGGCCCCAGCCCATGTTGTACGCCGCCAGCGAGAACCAGATGCGTTCGTCTTCCGGCACGCTGTCGGGCACCTTGGCCATTAACCTCTGCAGGTAAAGTGCGCCGCCCTGAATGCTTTCCTCGGGATCCAGACGATCGTTGACCCCCAGGCCGTCGGCGGTGGCCCGCGTCAGCATCATCAGGCCGCGTACGCCGGTGGGGGAGGTTGCCTGCGGGTTCCAGTGCGATTCCTGATAGGCGATGGCCGCCAGCAATTTCCAGTCGATCTCATTGGCGTACTTTTCAAACAGCGAGCGGAAGGTTGGCAGCACCGAGTCGATGGCCGACAGGAAGGTTCTGGTATCGACGTAATCGAAACTGCCGACGTGGCCGAGATACTTCTCCTCCAGCCGCGCCAGCGTGCCGTCGTCTACCATCTGGCTATAGAAATCCAGCATCGCCGCATACAGGCTGTCGTCGTTGCCGCGCTTCAGATACCAGGTGACCGGCTCTTCATCGGTAACGTCGAACGCGACCGCCAGCTGCGGATGGATGCGCTGCAGCAGGGCGATGGTCACGGAGTCGCCGAGGGTATAGTCCAGTTTGCCGTCGGCCACCTGCTCCAGCAGCTCTTTTGAGGTCAGATCGCTGGAGGCTTCCCAACTGAGGTCCGGGAATTTACTTTGCTTAAGCTGTTTCAGCGTGCTGACATGCGCGGAACCGGAGGCGACCGCCAGCTTGCCTTTAATATCGGCAAAGGTTTTTGGCCGTGGGGTGCCCAGGCGATAGACCAACTGCTGGGAGACGGAATAATAGGCCGGGCCGGTGCGTGCGCGGCTGAGGCGATCCCGGTTGTAGATCAGGCCGGCGGCCAGCAGGTCGGCGTCGTCATCGTCCAGATCGTCGAACAGGTCATTGATATTGTTGTGCGGGATCACCACCAGCTTCACGCCCAGGTAAGTGGCGAAGCGTTTCGCCAGCTCGTAATCGAGCCCACCCGGCCCCTGTTTGGTGGTGAAATAGGTTAGCGGCGTGTTCAGCGTACTGATACGTAGCTCGCCACGGGATTTGATCTCTTCGAGCTGCCCGCCCTGACCACCGCGCCAGGCAATATTGGGCCACAGGGCGAGCGCCAGAAGCAAGGTAACAACACCGATGAGAATGTAGTTTATTTTTAGGCGTTTCAAATAGTTATCCAGTGGTGGTACGGGTGCTCCGGTGACCGGGAGTCAGGCTTTTCTTATGGTTAAATCACCAGTGCGGGAGCATTTTGCGCAACAAAACGCCAGCGTGCAACTTTATTGACACGTTATGACAATTCGAGGGGGGCGACAGCTTTTATCAATAATAGCTGCGCAAACGGTTTCGTCGGCGGCGCAGATTCTCTATAATGGCGCGCGTTTTCCCCTGTTGCGCCCAAAGAAGTGCTGAAGTCAGTTGCTTCGAAGACGAGAGAACTTTGATTATGGAAATACTGCGTGGTTCGCCCGCTTTGTCGGCTTTTCGCATTACCAAACTGCTGTCCCGCTGTCAGGACGCTCAACTTCCGGTCAGTGATATCTACGCCGAATACGTCCACTTTGCCGATGTTAGCGCACCGCTGAGTGCCGAAGAACATGGCAAGCTCACGCGCCTGCTCAAGTACGGCCCCTCTCTCGCCGAACATGCCCCTGAAGGCCGCCTGCTGTTGGTGACGCCGCGTCCGGGTACCATTTCACCCTGGTCTTCCAAAGCCAGCGATATCGCCCACAACTGCGGTTTGAAGCAGGTGGTGCGGCTGGAGCGCGGCCTGGCGTTTTACGTCAAGGCACCGACGCTGACCGAAGCGCAGTGGCAACAGCTTGCCGCATTGCTGCACGATCGCATGATGGAAACGGTATTCAGCGAACTGCAGCAGGCAGAACAACTGTTTGCTCAGCATCAGCCGGCGCCGTACCAGACGGTCGATGTGCTGGGCGAAGGGCGCAGCGCGCTGGAACAGGCCAACCTCAAACTGGGGCTGGCGCTGGCGCAGGATGAAATCGACTATCTGCTGAATGCCTTTACCGGTCTGGGGCGCAACCCGACGGATATCGAACTCTATATGTTCGCGCAGGCCAACTCCGAGCACTGCCGCCACAAGATTTTCAACGCCGACTGGATCATCGACGGCGAACAGCAACCGAAGTCGCTGTTCAAAATGATCAAAAATACCTTCGAGCAGACGCCGGATTACGTTCTGTCTGCTTATAAAGACAACGCGGCGGTCATGGAAGGTTCTCAGGTCGGCCGTTTCTTCGCCGCACCGGAAAACGGCCAGTATGACTACCATCAGGAAGATGCGCATATCCTGATGAAGGTGGAAACCCATAACCACCCGACGGCGATCTCCCCATGGCCGGGTGCCGCTACCGGTTCCGGCGGCGAGATCCGCGACGAAGGCGCCACCGGCCGCGGTGCCAAGCCCAAGGCCGGTCTGGTGGGCTTCTCGGTTTCCAACCTGCGTATTCCCGGCTTCGAACAGCCGTGGGAGCAGGACTTCGGCAAACCGGATCGCATCGTTACCGCACTGGATATCATGACCGACGGCCCATTGGGCGGTGCGGCGTTCAACAACGAATTCGGTCGTCCTGCGCTGGTAGGTTACTTCCGTACCTATGAAGAGCAGGTCAACAGCCACAACGGCGTCGAACTTCGCGGCTACCACAAGCCGATCATGCTGGCGGGCGGTATCGGCAACATCCGCGCCGATCACGTGCAGAAAGGCGAAATTACCGTGGGCGCCAAGCTGGTGGTGCTGGGCGGCCCGGCGATGAATATCGGTCTGGGTGGCGGTGCGGCTTCTTCCATGGCGTCCGGTCAGTCCGATGCCGATCTGGACTTCGCCTCGGTGCAGCGCGACAACCCGGAAATGGAACGCCGTTGTCAGGAAGTGATCGACCGCTGTTGGCAACTGGGGGAACAAAACCCGATTCTGTTTATCCACGATGTCGGTGCCGGCGGCCTGTCTAACGCTATGCCGGAACTGGTCAGCGACGGCGGCCGCGGCGGCCGTTTCGAACTGCGCGATATCCTTAACGACGAGCCGGGCATGAGCCCGCTGGAAGTGTGGTGCAACGAATCGCAGGAACGCTATGTGATGGCGATTGCGCCGGCGCAGATGGCGCAGTTTGACGAAATTTGCCGCCGTGAACGCGCGCCTTATGCGGTGATCGGCGAAGCCACCGAAGAGCTGCATTTGACGCTGAACGACAGCCATTTCGACAATCAACCGATCGACATGCCGCTGGACGTGCTGCTGGGCAAAACGCCGAAAATGACGCGTGACGTGACCAGTCTGCAGGTCAAGGGCGAGCCGATCCAACGTGCGAACATCACCCTGGAGGATGCGGTAAAACGCGTTCTGCATTTGCCGGCTGTGGCAGAAAAAACCTTCCTGATCACTATCGGCGACCGCACCGTAACCGGTATGGTGGCGCGTGACCAGATGGTTGGCCCGTGGCAGATCCCGGTAGCCGACTGCGCGGTGACCACCGCCAGCCTGGACAGTTACTATGGTGAAGCGATGTCGATCGGCGAACGTGCGCCGGTTGCCTTGCTGGACTTCGCCGCCTCCGGCCGCCTGGCGGTAGGGGAAGCGCTGACCAACCTGGCAGCGACCGAAATCGGTTCGCTCAAGCGCGTGAAGCTTTCCGCAAACTGGATGGCGGCAGCGGGTCACCCGGGTGAAGACGCCGGCCTGTATGCAGCGGTGAAAGCGGTGGGCGAAGAGCTTTGCCCGGCGCTGGGCATCACCATTCCGGTGGGCAAAGACTCAATGTCGATGAAAACCCGCTGGCAGGAAGGCGAAGAGCAGCGCGAAATGACGTCGCCGCTGTCGCTGGTGATCACCGGCTTTGCTCGCGTGGAAGACGTTCGCCACACGGTGACGCCGCAGCTGCGTACCGATAAGGGCGACAGTGCGCTGTTGCTGATTGACCTGGGCAATGGCCATAACGCGCTGGGCGCTACCGCACTGGCGCAGGTTTACCGCCAACTGGGCGACAAGCCGGCCGATGTGCGCAACGTAGAACAACTGGCGGGCTTCTTCAACGCGATGCAGCAACTGGTGGCCGATCGCGCGCTGTTGGCTTACCACGACCGTTCCGACGGTGGTCTGCTGGTTACGCTGGCGGAAATGGCGTTTGCCGGTCACTGCGGCGTGAACGTGGATATCCAAGGGCTGGGCGACGATGCGCTGGCAGCGCTGTTCAACGAAGAGTTGGGCGCGGTGATTCAGGTCACGGCCGACCGGCTTGAAGCTGTGCAGCAGGTCTTTGCTCAACACGGCCTGACGGACAATGTGCATCACATCGGCAGCGTGCAAGCCGGCGATCGCTTTGTCATTACTCAAGGCGACAAGGCGCTGTACAGCCAAAGCCGCGCGACCTTGCGCACCTGGTGGGCGGAAACGACCTGGCAGATGCAACGCCTGCGCGATAACCCGGAATGCGCCGATCAGGAGCACCAGGCCAAGCAGGACGAGCGCGACCCAGGGCTGAACGTCAAGCTGACCTTTGCGCCGGAAGAAGACATTGCCGCGCCTTACATCGCCAAGGGCGCACGCCCTAAAGTGGCGGTGCTGCGCGAGCAGGGCGTGAACTCCCACGTTGAGATGGCTGCCGCGTTCCACCGCGCCGGCTTCGATGCGGTAGACGTTCACATGAGCGATCTGCTGGAAGGGCGTCGCGATCTGCAAGACTTCCATACGCTGGTTGCCTGTGGCGGTTTCTCTTACGGCGACGTACTGGGGGCCGGTGAAGGCTGGGCGAAGTCGATTCTGTTCAACGACCGCGTTCGTGACGAATTCGAATCCTTCTTCCACCGTCCGCAGACCCTGGCATTGGGTGTGTGCAACGGTTGCCAGATGATGTCGAACCTGCGCGATCTGATCCCCGGTGCCGAACACTGGCCGCGTTTCGTACGCAACCTGTCGGATCGTTTTGAAGCGCGTTTCAGCCTGGTGGAAGTGGCGGCCAGCCCGTCGTTGTTCATGCAGGGCATGACCGGTTCACGCATGCCGATTGCCGTATCCCACGGTGAAGGGCACGTTGAAGTGCGCGATGCTGCGCACCTGGCGGCGCTGGAAAGCAATGGCCTGGTGGCGTTGCGCTTTGTGGACAATGCCGGTCAGGTAACGGAAACCTATCCAGCCAACCCTAACGGTTCGCCAAACGGCATCACCGCAGTGACCAGCAGCAACGGCCGCGCGACGGTGATGATGCCGCATCCGGAACGTGTATTCCGTACCGTGAGCAACTCATGGCACCCGGAAGAGTGGGGCGAAGACAGCCCGTGGATGCGCATGTTCCGCAACGCCCGCAAGCAACTGGGTTAAGCGGTTATCAGGCGGTGACGAAAAGGGGCGCAAGAGATTGCGCCCCTTTTTACTTATTGTGCGGGTACCGGTTTGCAGCTGTCTGCATTTTGCGACAGGGTACCTTTTTCGTGTCTCTAAAAAGAGACACTTAACTCATTGATTTGTAATGGTGAATAATTAATTGGCTTAAGTTGTCGGTTTTTGACGACAGTGCGGTTGTTTTTTCAACGCTTCGCGGCGAGGCAATTTGAGTGTATGGGTTGCGTTTTTATTTATTTATAAATAAATTCAATGTGTTAATAAATATGTTGAAAAGTTGGCATGCTAAGTGCATTATTCTCTCCAGTTGCTCATTCAACTTTTTATGATGGCCCCGTATTTAAACGGAAAATTTGCCTCATAAGCCTCCGAATGATGCCAAAGAAATGGTGCCTATCGTCCAACCAAACCGATAACAGACGCGCAAGCGGCTTTATCAAGCATCGGGCGACACGTGGAGTGAGGCACCGCCTGTATCCAACTGTGATGAATGTTCATCAATCCCGGATACTTATGGATGCTATTCGTCCTGTTCGATGCCAGCCTTGTGCTACATCACCCTGGGGACGAGATTCAAGGGCATCCGCACTTTCTTGCGATGGGGCAGTCCTGCCCCAGCGTCAAATACCCCTCATACTTGAAGCTGCATCTGTGTTGACTGCACTTGTGCGCCCCAGTCACTTACTTGAGTAAGCTCCTGGGGACTTGCAAGCTTGTCGCCTTGATGCAACTCCAATTATTTTGGGTATATACGATAAGTCCAAACGCAAACTCCCTACCTACGGTACGCTTCCCTATATTTTCCTGACGCTTCGCCGAACGCCGGGCTTTCCTCTCACCGGTGACTCGGTTAGCATCGAAGCAGATGAGAGACAATGAGATGATTTCGTTGAAAAGATGGCGTTTATTCCCCCGCTCGCTGCGTCAGTTGGTACTGATGGCGTTTCTGCTGGTGCTGCTGCCGCTGCTGGTGCTGGCTTATCAGGCTTATCAAAGCCTGGATCATCTCAGCGCGCAGGCCGCGGACATCAACCGCACCACGCTGGTGGATGCCCGGCGCAGCGAGGCGATGACCAGCGTGGCGCTGGAGATGGAGCGCAGCTATCGTCAGTATTGCGTGCTGGTGGATCCCACCCTGGAGCGGCTGTACCAAAATCAACGTAAACAGTATTCGCAGATGTTGGACGCCCATGCGCCGATCCTGCCGGATGAACGCTATTATCAAACGTTGCGCAGCCTGCTGACCCAACTGGCCGCGATTAAATGCCAGAGCAGCGGGCCGGACAAACAGGCATCGACGCTGCTGGAGTCTTTCTCGCGTTCCAACGCCGAGATGGTGCAGGCCACCCGCGCCGTGGTGTTCTCGCGCGGCCAGCAGTTGCAGCAGGCGATTGCCGAGCGCGGCCAGTTCTTCGGCTGGCAGGCGCTGATGCTGTTTCTGGTCAGCGTGCTGCTGGTGGTGCTCTTCACCCGCATGATTATCGGCCCGGTGAAAGCGGTGGAGCGCATGATCAACCGTCTGGGGGAAGGGCGGGCGCTGGGCAGCGCCGAATCGTTTAAAGGCCCGCGTGAGTTGCGTTCGTTGGCGCAACGCATTATCTGGCTGAGTGAGCGCCTGGCGTGGCTGGAGTCGCAGCGGCATGAGTTTCTGCGCCATATCTCGCATGAATTGAAGACGCCGTTGGCCAGCATGCGCGAGGGCACTGAGCTGTTGGCCGACGAAGTGGCCGGCCCGCTGACCTCCGATCAGAAAGAGGTCGTGACCATTCTCGACGGCAGCAGCCGCCACCTGCAGCAACTGATCGAGCAACTGCTGGATTACAACCGTAAACTGGCCGATGGCCCGGCGGAGCATGAGAATGTCGAGCTGCGCGATATGGTTGAGTTGGTGGTCGCCGCGCACAGTTTGCCGGCCAGGGCCAAAATGATCCGCACCGAGATCACATTGGATGCGGAAATCTGTTGGGCAGAGCCTACGCTTTTAATGCGCGTGCTGGATAATCTCTACTCCAATGCGGTGCACTACGGCAAGGAATCCGGTAACATTTGGATCCGCAGCCGTCAGGTTGGGCACCGGGTGCAGATTGATGTCGCCAACAGCGGCACGCCAATCCCCGAGGCTGAACAAACCATGATTTTCGAGCCTTTTTTCCAGGGTAGCCACCAGCGAAAAGGGGCAGTAAAAGGAAGCGGTCTGGGGTTGAGCATCGCTCAGGATTGTATCCGCCGGATGCGCGGAGAGTTGCAACTGGTCGAAGTCGCCGGCGCAGACGTCTGCTTCCGCATTGAATTGCCATTAACCGCCGAGAATGAATAAATAATGTACACATGGTCTAAACGCCTTCGCCTATCGCAGACCGAACGTTCACCGCGTGCCACGCAGAGCGCGCCACTCGGCAAGCGTCGTCTTTCCTTTTTAGGCAGCGTTCTTTGCGTGCCGTTTTTGCTGGCGGGCTGCGTCGATCGCGCGGTCAGCAGCGGCCTGAGTCAGCAGCAGCAGGAAGCGATCCCGGACACCAAAGTGGTGGATTACCGCATCGCGGCCTGCGATACCCTGTGGCAGCTCGACGACAAAGACGCGCTGAATAATTCACTTTACTGGCTGCGCGCGATGGATTGCGCCGATCGCGTTGGATCGACCCAGGCGCGCTCGCTGGCGAAAACCCTGCCTGGCGACAGCTGGGACGGCATTTTCAAGCAAAGCATTCTGCTGGGCAGCGCCGAGCCGACGTCGGGCGAACGTCGCCAGATGATCGATCGTCTGAACAGTTACCGTCTGGCGTTCCCAAGCTCCTTGCGCCCGTTGCTGCAACTGTGGCGCCAACAGCAGGTTCTGCAGATCGCCTTGTTCGATGAAAAGGCGCGCTACCAGCACCTGCAGGAAAGCTCGGACAGCCAGATAGATGCGCTGCGCCAGAGCCAGATCCGCTTGCAGGCCCAGTTACAGGATACTTCGCGCAAACTGGAGAATCTGACCGATATCGAACGTCAGCTCTCCTCGCGCAAGCAGTTACAGGGCGAAATCCCGGATAACGGCGCGACACAGCAAAAAACCGACGCCGCAGATAAAAATGCCGTGCCGGGCAAGGCCGCAGAACCGGAGGCCGAACCGGAGAAGGGCACTGCCCTGCCGGTGGATCCGGAAGATACCTACGTGCCGCCCCCCGCCAACAAGGAGTCTCACGCGCGATGACAGCACGCAAACCGGCCAATTTGTTATTGGTTGACGACGATCCCAGCCTGCTCAAGCTGTTGGGGATGCGCCTGACCAGCGAAGGTTTTCATGTCACCACCGCCGAAAGCGGCCAGGAAGCGCTGCGCCTGTTGGGGCGTGAACAGATTGATCTGGTGATCAGCGATCTGCGGATGGACGAAATGGACGGCATGGCGCTGTTTGCCGAAATTCAAAAGCATCAGCCTGGCATGCCGGTGATCATTCTTACCGCCCATGGTTCGATCCCGGATGCGGTAGCCGCCACCCAGCAGGGCGTGTTCAGCTTCCTCACCAAACCTGTGGATCGCGATGCGCTGTACAAGGCCATTGATGAAGCGCTGTCGCTCTCGCTGCCGGCCGGTGATGACAGCTGGCGCGAAGATATCGTCACCCGCAGCCCGATTATGCTGCGCCTGTTGGAGCAAGCGAAAATGGTGGCGCAGTCCGACGTCAGCGTGCTGATCAACGGCCACAGCGGCACCGGTAAAGAAGTGTTGGCTCAGGCTATCCACGGTGCCAGCCCACGCGGCAAGAAAGCCTTTATCGCCATTAACTGCGGTGCCTTGCCGGAACAACTGCTGGAGTCCGAGCTGTTCGGTCACGCCAAAGGGGCGTTTACCGGCGCGGTCAGCAGCCGTGAAGGGCTGTTCCAGGCGGCGGCGGGCGGCACGCTGTTTCTCGATGAGATCGGCGATATGCCGCTGTCGTTACAGGTCAAGCTGCTGCGCGTGCTGCAGGAGCGCAAGGTGCGCCCGTTGGGCAGCAACCGCGATCTGGATATCGACGTGCGAATTATTTCCGCCACCCACCGTGACCTGCAAAAGGCAATGGCGAAAAACGAGTTCCGCGAAGATCTCTACTACCGCCTGAACGTGGTGAACCTGAAGATCCCTGCGCTGAATGAACGGGCTGAAGATATCCCGCTGCTGGCCAATCATCTGCTGCGTGAATCCGCCAAGCGTCACAAGCCGTTTGTCCGCAGCTTTTCTTCCGACGCCATGAAACGCCTGATGACCGCCACCTGGCCGGGCAACGTGCGTCAACTGGTGAACGTGATCGAACAGTGCGTGGCGTTGACGTCCGCGCCGGTGATCAGCGAAGCGCTGGTGGAGCAGGCGCTTGAAGGGGAAAATACCGCGTTGCCGACCTTTGTCGAGGCGCGTAATCAGTTTGAATTGCACTATCTGCGCAAGCTGCTGCAGATCACCAAGGGTAACGTAACCCAGGCCGCGCGCATGGCGGGACGCAACCGTACCGAGTTTTATAAATTGCTGTCGCGCCATGAATTGGACGCCACCGATTTTAAAGAATGACGTGTTCCGTCAGGGCCTGCGAATGCAGGTTCTCAACAAACGCGGCGGAATGATTTACACTCCGTTCTCTTTGTCGCGGCATGACCGGGCATAGAGAATCATGGAACGTATTGAGCAGGATCCTAAACAATGAGCAGATCACTTTCCATCGCATTGGCCCAGCTGAATTTGCTGGTCGGTGACATTGAAGGCAATACAGAACGCATGTTGCAAACCGTGCAAGAGCAGCAGAAGGCGGGAGCCGATCTGGTCATGTTCACCGAGCTGGCGATGTCCGGTTATCCGCCGGAAGACCTGCTGTATCGCGACGACTTCTACCAGCGCTGTGACGAGCAGCTTCATCGTCTGCAACAGGCGTCCGCCGGAGTGGCGATTTTGGTCGGCCACCCGTGGCGCGAAGGCGACAAGCTGTATAACGCGCTGTCGCTGTTCTCTGAAGGACAACTGGCGGCGCGCTATTTCAAGCAACAGCTGCCGAACTACGGCGTCTTCGATGAGAAACGCTACTTCCACGCCGGCACCGATACCTGCGTGGTGGATCTGAAAGGCTATCGTCTGGGCTTGCTGATTTGCGAAGATCTGTGGTTCCCGGAGCCGGTCGATGCTGCCAGGGCCGCCGGCGCCGAAATGATTTTGTCGATCAACGCCTCGCCGTACAATCGCGAGAAGCCGTATATCCGCAAGACGCTGATGGCTGGCCATTGCCAGCGTACCCACCTGCCGCTGGTGTACCTGAACCAGATTGGCGGGCAGGATGAATTGATTTTTGACGGTTGCTCGAAGGTGTTCGATGCGGCCGGCAACATGACCCACCGCCTGGCGGCGTTCGCCGAGCAGGTTACCCTGCTGGAGTTCGATGATCTGGACGTGGTGCCGATGACTGACCCGGCCGCCGAGCTGCCGCAGTTGGCGCAGGTCTATGAAGCGCTGGTGCTGGCGGTGCGCGATTACGTGACCAAAAACGGCTTCAAGGGCGCGGTATTGGGGCTGTCCGGCGGTATCGACTCGGCATTGACGCTGGCGATTGCCGTCGATGCGCTGGGCAAAGACAAGGTGCAGGCGCTGATGATGCCGTTCCGCTACACCGCGGATATCAGTATCGCCGACGCCAAGGAAGAAGCTGAAATCCTCGGCGTCGAGTTCGATATCGTCTCCATCGAACCGATGTTCGACGCCTTTATGGGCCAGCTGACGCCGATGTTCGCCGGGACCGAACGCGACACCACCGAAGAAAACCTGCAGGCGCGCTGCCGCGGCGTGGTGCTGATGGCGCTGTCCAACAAGCGTCGCAGCATCGTGCTGACCACAGGTAACAAAAGCGAGATGGCCGTAGGCTACGCCACGCTGTATGGTGATATGGCCGGTGGCTTCGACGTACTGAAAGACGTGCCGAAAACGCTGGTGTTCAAACTGTCCGAATACCGCAATACCGTCTCCTACGTGATCCCGCAGCGCGTTATCGATCGTCCGCCGTCCGCCGAGCTGGCACCGGATCAGGTCGATCAGGACAGCCTGCCGCCGTACGACATTCTGGATGCGATTCTGGAAGGTTACGTCGAACACGATAAGTCGGTTGCCGATCTGGTGGCCGAAGGTTTTGACGAGGCGATCGTGCGCAAGGTTATCCGCCTGGTGGATATCAACGAATACAAGCGGCGTCAGGCCGCCGTCGGGCCGCGCATCACCGCCCGCAATTTCGGCAAAGACCGCCGCTACCCAATCACATCCGGCTTTGGCCGCAAAAATTGGTAATTAAGGAAAGACGATGAAAAAAATTGACGCGATTATCAAGCCGTTCAAACTGGATGACGTCCGCGAGGCTCTGGCTGAAGTCGGCATTACCGGTATGACCGTGACCGAAGTGAAAGGCTTTGGTCGCCAGAAGGGCCACACCGAGCTGTACCGTGGTGCGGAGTACATGGTCGATTTTCTGCCGAAGGTGAAAATTGAGATTGTCGTGGCCGACGATATCGTCGACACCTGCGTGGAAACCATCATGCAGACTGCGCAAACCGGTAAAATCGGCGACGGTAAAATCTTTGTCTTCGACGTGGCGCGCGTGGTGCGTATTCGTACCGGCGAACAAGACGAAGAAGCGATTTAATGTGATCGTCTACCGAGCACCGCCGGCTTGAGCTTGGGCAGTGCTCGGCCTCCTCGCGTACTGCGTGTACGCTTCCGAACACCGCCAGCTTGAGCGGTGTTCGGCTTTTCACTCTGCGCTAAAAATCCTCTCAACGTTCAATACTGAGAACATTTCCGCTATAAGCATTCTAAAAAAGCGAAGGCTATCGCGTTTTTGATAGTTTTTTCGATCGCTTTCCTCACGGCATCTACACTCAACTCAACTCTTTTGATTAAGGCGATCCCCAATGAATGTCAAGTTGCAGCCAGACGGCAAGGGCGTGCATCCCCAGGAGCTTACTCAGGTAAGTGGTTGTAAGCGCATGCAGATAACAGCGCAACGGCTTGAAAGGTGATGGGGATGATGACGCTGCGCCAAATCCGCCACTTTATCGCCGTGGCGGAAACCGGTTCGATCTCCGCTGCCGCCCAAGCGGTGTTCGTTTCACAGTCGTCGCTGACGCTGGCCATCCAGCAATTGGAAACCGACATTGGCGTGCGGCTGTTTGATCGCCATGCCAAGGGCATGAACCTGACGCATCAGGGGCATCAGTTCCTGCGCCAGTCTTACCTGATCCTCGCCACGGTGGATAACGCCAAGCGCAGCCTGCAACTCGGCACCGAAAGCCTGACCGGCAAACTGACCATTGGCGTCACCAGCCTGGTGGCGGGCTACTTTTTGGTGGAACTGCTGAAGCGGTTTAAATCGGCCTATCCCAACGTCACCATTCAGGTGATAGAAGATGAACGTCCCTACATTGAGCACCTGCTGGTGAGCGGGGAGATCGACATCGGGGTGCTGATCTTGTCGAATATCGAAGACCGCGATGCGCTGCAAACCGAAGTGTTGATGCACTCGCCCTATCGCCTGTGGTTGCCACCGTTGCACCCGTTGCTGGAGCACGAAAGCATCAGCCTGGCAGATGTGGCAAAGCAACCGCTGATCCAGCTTAACGCCGACGAAATGGACGTGCATGCGCGGCGCATCTGGGCGCGCGCCGGGCTGAAACCGGAGATCGCCATGAAGACCGCTTCAACCGAAGCGGTGCGTAGCCTGGTGGCGGCGGGGATGGGGGTTTCCATCCAGCCGGACATGGCGTACCGGGCCTGGTCGCTGGAAGGCAATATGATTGAGGCGCGCAAGCTGGTAGATCTGCTGGAGCCACTGGATATCGGCCTGGCGTGGCGGCGGGGCAGTGCGCGGCCGGAACTGGTCACGCCGTTTCTCACCATCGCGCGTGAGAATGGCAATATGCACGCCGCCGGCCTGAAGCATTCGATTTAATCGAACGCGGCCTTCAGTATTTAGAATTTGTTGGCTGCCTGATGCTCGCATAGTCTGATTAAAACTAACTTATTCACATTTGGTTAACGTTTTCGTCACTCAGGGGCAGCAGGCAATGGCAGATGTGCATTTCCTTACAGGCTTGACCTGTCAGCAATTTATTAACGGTGAATCGGTTGAAGGTGAAGGCCAGCAAGAGTGCATCGTTAATCCCGCCAATGGCGAAACGCTGGTTTCGATTACCGAGGCCTCATCGGCGCAGGTCGGCAGTGCGGTCAAGGCTGCGCAACAGGCTTTTGGTCAATGGTCGCGTACCACCCCGGCTTACCGGGCTTCTATTTTGTTACGCATCGCCGACGCTATCGAACGGCAGGCCGAGTATTTGGCCGGGTTGGAGGCGCTTAACTGCGGCAAGCCGCTGCACCAGGCACGCAGTGACGATCTCCCGGCAGCCATCGATGTTTTCCGCTTTTTTGCCGGCGCAGTACGAACTCAGCAGGGGCAGCTAGCCGGCGAATATATCGAAGGGCATACCTCAATGATCCGCCGCGATCCGATCGGCGTGGTGGCCTCGATTGCGCCGTGGAATTATCCGCTGATGATGGCGGCATGGAAAATCGCCCCGGCGCTGGCCGCGGGCAATACCGTGGTATTCAAACCTTCCGAACATACCCCGTTGAGCATTTTGGCGCTGGTGCCTGCGTTGCAGGAGATCCTGCCGCCGGGGGTGCTGAACGTACTGTACGGCGGCGGGGAGGGCGTCGGCAGCCATTTGGTCGGCCACCCGCAGGTTCGGTTGGTATCGGTGACCGGCGACATCGTGACCGGGCAAAAAATTCTGCAGGCGGCGGCGAAAAGCGTCAAGCGCACGCATCTTGAACTGGGCGGTAAAGCGCCGGTGATTGTCTGTGACGATGCCGATCTCGATGAGGTGGTCAACAGCATCCGCACTTACGGCTATTACAACGCCGGCCAGGATTGCACCGCCGCCTGTCGTATCTACGCGCAGGCGGGGATTTACCCGAGGCTGGTGGACGCGTTGGGTGAAGCTGTCGCCAGCCTGCGCTTTGCCCGCAAGCGTGATGAAGACAACGAAATCGGCCCACTGATCAGCAGCCGTCAGCGCGATCGCGTCGCCAGTTTTGTCGAGCGGGCGCTTAGCCAGCCGCATATCGAATTGATCACCGGTGCCGCCGCGCACTCCGGCCCGGGATTTTACTACCAGCCAACGCTGCTGGCCGGCTGCCTGCAAAGCGATGAGATCGTTCAGCGCGAAGTGTTTGGCCCGGTCGTGAGCGTAACCCGCTTTGAGCATCTGGAGCAGGCGGTCAACTGGGCCAACGATTCCGAATACGGGCTGGCCTCATCGGTATGGACGCAGAACATCGACAAGGCGCTGCATATCGCAGCCCATCTGCAATACGGCAGCACCTGGATCAACACCCATTTCACCCTGGCGAGCGAGATGCCGCACGGCGGCCTGAAGCGTTCCGGCTACGGTAAGGATCTTTCCAGCGACTCGTTGCAGGATTACAGCGTTGTAAGACACGTAATGGCGAAATTCAAAGCCAGCTTCTAGCGGTTTCATAAAGCAAAAACCGCGGCAGCCGTTCCCTGCCGCACACAGATACGCAACACAGGGGTAATTACGATGGGAAAAACTACCGCAGTCACCACCACGCTCTCCGCGCTCTGTATCACCGTGCTTTGCGGCTTGGCCCAGGCGGCCGAGTTGCCGCAGGCGCTCGGTAAAGGCGAAGGGCGGCTGGATATCATCGCCTGGCCCGGTTACATCGAGCGCGGTCAGTCCGACAAAAACTATGACTGGGTCACCCAGTTTGAGAAACAAACCAGCTGTGCGGTGAATGTGAAAACCGCCGCAACCTCCGATGAAATGGTCAGCCTGATGGCCAAGGGCGGTTACGATCTGGTCACCGCGTCCGGCGACGCCTCACTGCGATTGATCCTCGGCAAGCGGGTACAACCGATCAATACCGCGCTGATCCCCAACTGGAAAAGCATCGATCCGCGCCTGCTGAACGGCGCCTGGTACACCCTGGACGGCAAAACTTACGGCACGCCGTATCAGTGGGGGCCAAACCTGCTGATGTACAACACCAAAACCTTCCCGACACCGCCGGACAGCTGGGGCGTGGTGTTCCAGCAACAGAACCTGCCGGACGGCAAAACCAATCAGGGGAGGGTGCAAGCCTATGACGGCCCGATTTATATCGCCGATGCGGCGCTGTTCCTGAAGGCCACTCAGCCGCAACTTGGCATCAGCGATCCGTATCAGCTTAATGAAGAGCAGTATCAGGCGGCGTTGAAGCTGTTGCGTACTCAACACGCGTTGATCCACCGCTACTGGCACGATACTTCGGTACAGATGAGCGATTTCAAAAATGAAGGCGTGGTCGCTTCCAGCGCCTGGCCGTATCAGGCCAACGCCCTGAAAGGCGAGGGCCAGCCGATCGCCACGGTCTTCCCTAAAGAAGGGGTTACCGGCTGGGCGGATACCACCATGCTGCATGCCGACGCCAAACACCCGAATTGCGCCTATCAGTGGATGAATTGGTCGTTGGAACCGAAGGTACAGGGAGACGTGGCCGCCTGGTTCGGTTCAGTCCCAGCCTCTCCGGCGGGCTGCAAGGCCAGTGCGCTGCTGGGCGAGAAGGGTTGTGAAACCAACGGGTTTAATCAGTTCGACAAGATCGCCTTCTGGAAAACGCCGCAGGCGCAGGGTGGCAAGTTCGTGCCGTACAGCCGCTGGACGCAGGACTATATCGCCATCATGGGTGGCCGATAATATCCCCTTCATACTTCAAGCTGCCTCTTTGTTGGCTGCCCGCCTTACCCCGGTCACGTACGATTTGTACGCTCCCGGGGATGCGTTTGGTTGCCGCCTCGATGCAACTCGAATTATTTTGCGGATAGGTCTGGCTGGGTTACGGGTTTTCGCCAAACCCGCCGAAATCATTTGATTTTTTGGAGTGCAGATCATGACCATTGCCGTGCAATTTATCGATGTTTCGCGGACCTTCGGCGATGTTCGCGCCGTAGACCGGGTGTCTATCGAAATCCAGGACGGAGAATTTTTCTCCATGCTCGGGCCTTCCGGCTCGGGGAAAACCACTTGCCTGCGGCTAATCGCCGGTTTTGAACAACTGAGCGCCGGCTCGATCCGCATTCACGGGCAAGAAGCCGCCAATCTACCGCCGTACCAGCGTGACGTGAATACCGTGTTCCAGGATTACGCGCTGTTTCCGCACATGTCGGTGCTGGAAAACGTCGCTTACGGGTTGATGGTCAAAGGCGTCGCCAAACGCGAACGGCTGGCGCGTGCGCAGGAGGCGCTGGACAGCGTGGCGTTGGGGTTTGTGGCCGAACGCAAACCGGCGCACCTTTCGGGTGGCCAGCGGCAGCGCGTGGCGCTGGCCCGAGCCTTGGTCAACCGGCCGCGGGTGCTGTTGCTCGATGAACCGCTCGGTGCGCTGGATCTCAAACTGCGTGAACAGATGCAGGGCGAACTGAAAAAGTTGCAGCGCCAGCTGGGCATCACCTTTATTTTCGTCACCCACGATCAGAGCGAAGCGCTGTCGATGTCCGATCGCGTGGCGGTGTTCAACAATGGCCGAATCGAGCAGGTCGACGCGCCGCGTGAGCTGTATATGCGGCCGAAGACACCGTTCGTCGCCGAGTTTGTCGGCACCTCCAACGTGGTGCGCAGCGAACTGGCGCAGCGGTTGCTTGGCCAGACCGCCACCTTCTCGATTCGCCCGGAGCATATCCGCCTGGCGGATCAGGCCGGTGCGGCACCGGATGAAATCCAGGTGCAGGGCAGGTTGCAGGAGATCCATTATCAGGGCGCGGCAACGCGTTATGAAATCGCGCTGAGCAGCGGCGAAAAACTGCTGGTCAGCCAGGCAAATCCCCAGTGGCATGCCGGCGGGCAGCAGCGTTTGATCGGGCAGCCGGTCACCGCCTGCTGGTCGCGTGAAGCGATGGTGCCGCTGCTGGAGGAGAGGTGAGATGGATATGAGCATCGACTTTCCCGCGCCGCGCCGCGGTACTCTGCGCGCTCTGTCGACCTGGTTCTATCGCCGCCCGACGCTGTATCTGTTGCTGCTGTTGGTGCCGCCGCTGCTGTGGTTTGGCGCGGTGTATCTCGGCTCGCTGTTGACGCTGCTGTGGCAAGGGTTCTACACCTTCGACGACTTCACCATGACGGTGACGCCGGATCTGACCTTCGATAACCTGCGGGCGTTGTTCAACCCGGCCAACTACGACATCATCCTGCGTACCCTGACGATGGCGGTGCTGGTGTCGCTGGCCAGCGCGGTACTGGCGTTCCCGATTGCCTATTATATGGCGCGCTACACCAGCGGCCGCGTCAAAGCGTTCTTCTACATTGCGGTGATGATGCCGATGTGGGCCAGTTATATCGTCAAGGCCTATGCCTGGACGCTGCTGTTGGCTAAAGACGGCGTAGCCCAGTGGTTCCTGCAACATCTCGGGTTGGAACCGGTTCTGGCGGCAATCCTGAGCGTGTCGGGCGTAGGGGGCAACACCCTGTCGACCTCCGGGCTGGGGCGTTTTCTGGTGTTCGTCTATATCTGGCTGCCGTTCATGATTTTGCCGATCCAGGCCGCATTGGAGCGCTTGCCGCCTTCGCTGTTGCATGCCTCGGCGGATCTGGGCGCGCGCCCGGCGCAGACTTTCCGTTATGTGATCCTGCCGCTGGCGGTGCCGGGCATTGCTGCCGGGTCGATCTTCACTTTCTCGCTGACGCTGGGGGACTTCATCGTGCCGCAACTGGTGGGGCCGCCGGGTTACTTTATCGGCAGCATGGTGTACGCCCAACAGGGGGCGATCGGGAATATGCCGATGGCGGCGGCCTTTACCCTGGTGCCGATCGTACTGATCGCGATTTATCTTTCCATTGTGAAACGTCTGGGGGCTTTCGATGCACTCTGAACGCGCGCCGTTAGGGCTGAAGTTGGCCGCCTGGGGCGGTTTGATCTTCCTGCATTTCCCGCTGGCGATTATCGCCATCTATGCCTTCAACACCGAGGATGCTGCGTTCAGCTTCCCGCCAAAAGGGTTTACGCTGCATTGGTTCAGCGTGGCCGCCGGCAGGCAGGATATCCTCGATGCGATGCTGCTTTCGGCGCAAATAGCCGCGCTGGCGACCGCCGTGGCGCTGGTGCTGGGCACCCTGGCGGCAGCGGCGCTGTATCGGCGTGATTTCTTCGGCAAGGACAGCATTTCGCTGCTGCTGTTGTTGCCGATCGCGCTGCCGGGCATCGTCACCGGTCTGGCGCTGCTGGCGGCATTCAAGGCACTGAATATCGAGCCGGGGGTGCTGACCATCGTCATCGGTCATGCCACCTTCTGCGTGGTGATTGTGTTCAATAACGTGATTGCCCGTTTCCGCCGCACCTCTTACAGCCTGATCGAGGCGTCCATGGATTTGGGCGCCGACGGTTGGCAAACCTTCCGTTACGTGATTTTACCCAACCTGGGGTCGGCGCTGCTGGCCGGCGGCATGCTGGCGTTCGCGCTGTCGTTTGACGAAATCATTGTCACCACCTTCACCGCCGGGCATGAGCGCACGTTGCCGTTGTGGCTGCTAAACCAGCTCGGCCGCCCGCGCGATGTGCCGATCACCAACGTGGTGGCGTTATCGGTGATGTTGCTGACCATGATCCCGATTTTGGGTGCCTATTACTTGACCAAGGGCGGCGAAAGCGTCGCCGGCAGCGGCAAATAACTTTCCCCTTCGTCTTTCAAGCTGCAGCGTTGTTGGCTGCGAGTGTAAACCCCAGTCACTTATTTTGTATAAGCTCCGGGGGATTTACGCTCTTGCCGCCTAGCTGCAACTTGAAATCCATTGGGGAAAGGGATCGTGTCGCTAAAAATAAATAACTGAGGGTTTCTTCTATATGCAAAGCCAACTGTTGATTAACGGCCAACTGGTTACCGGCCAGGGGACGTCGCTGCCGGTGTATAACCCGGCGACCGGAGAGGTGATCTTGCAGGTAGCGCAAGCCAGCCTGGAGCAGGTGGATCAGGCGGTGCTGGCGGCCGACGTCGCCTTTGCCGAATGGGGGCAGACCACGCCGAAAGAGCGTGCCGACTGTCTGCTGAAGCTGGCGAATCTGATCGATAGCCACGCGGAAACCTTTGCCCGGCTGGAATCGCTCAACTGCGGTAAGCCCTATCACTGCGTGCTGAACGACGAACTGCCGGCCGTGGCCGACGTATTCCGCTTCTTCGCCGGTGCCAGCCGCTGCCTGAGCGGGCTGGCGGCCGGCGAGTATCTGGCCGGGCACACCTCGATGATCCGCCGCGATCCCCTGGGCGTGGTGGCCTCGATTGCCCCCTGGAACTACCCGCTGATGATGGCGGCGTGGAAGTTGGCCCCGGCGCTGGCGGCGGGCAATTGCGTGGTGATTAAACCGTCGGAACAGACTCCGCTGACCACCTTTAAGCTGGCCGAACTGGCCGCCGGGCTGTTCCCGTCGGGTGTGCTTAACGTGCTGTTCGGCCAAGGGGCCGGTGTCGGCGATCGGCTGACCGGCCATGACAAGGTACGAATGGTGTCGCTTACCGGTTCGATCGCCACCGGGGAACATATCATCGCGCATACCGCGCCGGGCATTAAGCGCACCCATATGGAACTGGGGGGCAAGGCGCCGGTGCTGGTGTTTGATGATGCCGACCTGCAACAGGTGGTAGAAGGCATCCGCAGCTTTGGTTTTTACAACGCCGGCCAGGACTGCACCGCCGCCTGCCGCATTTATGCCCAGAAAGGCATTTACCCCGAACTGGTGAAGCGGCTGGGCGAGGCGGTCGCCAGCCTGAAAATAGGGCCGCCGGAGGACGAAAACAGCGAGCTTGGCCCGCTAATCACCGCCCAGCATCTGGAGCGAGTGGCGGGGTTTGTCGAGCGGGCGAAGGCGCTGCCGCATGTGCAGGTGGTGACCGGCGGTGAGCGGGTTAACGGCCCCGGCTACTATTTCCAGCCGACGCTGCTGGCCGGTACGCGGCAGGAAGATGAAATCGTGCAGCGGGAGGTGTTCGGCCCGGTAGTCACTATCACCGAGTTTGACGATGAGGCGCAGGTGCTGGCCTGGGCCAATGCGTCCAACTACGGGCTGGCGTCCTCGCTGTGGACCCGTGACGTGGGCCGTGCGCATCGGTTGAGCGCCCGCCTGCAATACGGTTGCACCTGGGTGAATACCCATTTCATGCTGGTGAGCGAAATGCCGCACGGCGGCCAGAAGCTGTCGGGCTACGGCAAGGATATGTCGATGTACGGGTTGGAGGACTACACCGCGATCCGGCATGTGATGTTTAAACATTGATTTTACTGTATTTATCCGCACAATAGCGCACCTTCAGGCCGGTTTCGACCGGTCTGATTGATAATAAGAATTGAAAGGAAGCCAATATGGGGATCACCCGACGCGATTTTCTCAATGGGGTGGCGATCACCATCGCCGCCGGGCTGACGCCGCTGCAAATTCTGCGCGCGTCACCGCAAACCGCCAATCAAACCCTGTACTACCCGCCAGCGCTGACCGGGCTGCGCGGTAACCATCCGGGCTCTTTTGAGCACGCGCACCAATTGGGGCGCGACGGCAAGGCATTCGATTTCGGCAGCGTTCCCGCCACGGAAGAGTTTGACCTGATCGTGGTCGGTGCGGGTATCAGCGGGCTGGCCGCCGCCTGTTTCTGGCAGCAGATGAAGGGCGCACAGCAGCGTATTTTACTGATCGACAACCACGATGACTTTGGCGGCCACGCCAAGCGCAATGAATTCAGCAGCGAAAACGGCACTATTCTCGGCTACGGCGGCAGCGAATCGCTGCAGTCGCCACGCTCGAACTTCAGCCCGGTGGCGATGGGGTTGCTGCAAAAACTCGGCGTCAGCATCGACAACCTGGAAAAGGCGTTCGATAAAACCTTCTACCCGGATCTGAACCTGAGCCGCGGCGTCTATTTCGATCGTAAAAACTTCGGCGTCGACAAGGTGGTGAATGGCGATCCCGGCCGCATGGTGGCGGATGATATTCCGCGTGATCGGCTTAATGGCCGCTCCTACGAAGCTTTTATCGGCGATTTCCCGTTGCCGGAAAGTGACCGACAGGCGCTGATCGCGCTGCATACGGTGGAGAAGGATTATCTGCCGGACCTGACTCAGGAACAAAAGGGCGAATGGCTCGACAAGCACAGTTATACCCAGTTCCTGCGTGAAAAGGTTGGCCTGAGCGAAATGGCTATCCGTTATTTCCAGCAGACCACCAGCGATTTCCAGGCGGTGGGCATTGACGCCACTTCGTGCAGCGATGCGCGCATCTGCGATCTGCCCGGCCTGAACGGCATGAACCTGCCGCCGCTGGATGAGGAGTCGCAGGCGGATCTCGACGATCCTTACGTGTTCCACTTCCCGGATGGCAACGCCACGCTGGCGCGCCTGATGGTGCGTCATCTGATCCCGGACGTGGCGCCGGGCGGCAAGGATATGAACGACATCGTGCTGGCGAAGTTCGACTACAGCCGGCTCGATCGGCCGGGATCGCCGGTCAAACTGCGCCTGAACAGCACCGGCCTTCACGCGGCGAACGTCGGCGACAAGGTTGAAGTGACCTATATGAGCGGCGACAAAATGACCAAGGTGCGCGCCGGGCAGGTGGTGATGGCCGGTTACAACATGATGATCCCGTATCTGGTGCCGGAAATGTCGCATGAGCAGCAAGAGGCGCTGAAGCAGAACGTGAAATCACCGCTGGTGTACAGCAAAGTGGTGATCCGCAACTGGCAGCCGTTTATCAAGCTGGGTGTGCATGAAGTGTATTCGCCGACCGCGCCTTATTGCCGCGTGAAGCTGGATTATCCGGTGAGCATGGGCGGTTATGAACATCCTCGCGACCCGAATCAGCCGATTGGCCTGCATATGGTGTATGTGCCGACGCTGGCGGGCAGCGGGCTGAGCCCTCGCGAACAGTCGCGCAAAGGCCGCGCCTTGCTGCTGGGCACACCGTTTGAGGTGCATGAGCAGATGATCCGCGAACAGTTGCAGGGCATGCTGGGTTCCGCCGGTTTCGACCATCAGCGCGATATTCAGGCGATCACCGTTAACCGCTGGTCGCACGGCTATTCCTACTTCCTCAATGGGCTGTTTGATGACGAAGACGAGGCGAAAAAAATCATTGAGACGGCGCGTAAGCCGATAGGCAAGATTGTCATCGCCAACTCGGATTCGGACTGGAGCCCGTACGCCAACTCGGCAATAGATCAGGCATGGCGCGCGGTCAATGAACTGGCCTTCGGCCAGGCGGCCGTCAAGGAGGGAGCATGAGTCTACGTTCATGGTATCTGCTGACCTTGCTGGCGGCGGGCGGTTCGGCTCAGGCGATGTCGGCCGGGGAATACGTGGCCAAGGCCGGTGACTGCACCGCCTGCCATACCGCGCCGGGCGGCGCTTTGCTGGCCGGCGGCATGAAGTTCCCGACGCCGCTGGGCGCCATTTACGCCACCAATATCACGCCGGATAAGCAGCACGGTATCGGCGCCTATTCTTTTGACGAGTTTGACCGCGCCATGCGCCAGGGCATCGCCAAAGATGGCCATCGCCTGTATCCGGCGATGCCCTATACCTCTTACGCCAGGATGAACGCGGCGGATATGCGTGCGCTGTACGATTATCTGATGCAGGAAGTGCCGGCGCAGAACGCCGCCAACCGCGCCAGCGATATCAGTTGGCCGTTGTCGATGCGTTGGCCGCTGGCGGTTTGGAATCAGCTGTTCCATGACGATGCCCAATATCGGCCGGACAGCGGGCAGAGCGCCGAGTGGAACCGCGGTGCTTATCTGGTGCAGGGCGCAGGCCACTGCGGCAGCTGCCATACGCCGCGCGGCTGGGCAATGCAGGAAAAGGGGTTGGACAGCAAGGAACCGGCCTTCCTGAGCGGGGCCGAGCTGGACGGTTGGTTCGCGTCTAACCTGCGCGGCATGCCGCAGGAAGAGGTGGCGGCACTGTTGAAAACCGGCCGCAGTCGGCATGCTGCGGTGGCCGGGCCGATGAGCGAGGTGGTCGCCCACAGTACGCAATATCTTACCGATGGCGACCTGAACGCCATTGCCGCTTACCTGCACAGCCTGGCGGCGGAAAAACCCCAGGCAGAGAAAGCCATAGCCCCGGTGGTCGGCAGTCAACAGGCCGGGCAGCGCACCTATGCAATGTACTGTTCAACTTGCCACGGCAAGAAAGGCGAGGGCAGCGATAACACCATTCCGGCATTGGCAGGCAACGCGACGGTGACGGCGGACAATCCGCTGACCGCGCTGCGTGTGTTGCTGGAAGGGGCGCAAACGCCGATCACTCAGCAGGCTACCGCGATCGCCATGCCAGGTTACGGCTGGGCATTGAATGACCGGCAGGCGGCCGATCTGATGAGTTATTTGCGCGGAAGTTGGGGCAATCAGGCTGGGGCGGTAACGGCGCAGCAGGTGCAGGAGGCGCGTAAGCTGGCGGAGAAATAACGGCGGGGCGCGGTGCTGTTCACAGACCGCGCCCCGTTTGATTAGAGTACCTTATGCGGGCCGAAGCATTCGTAGTGGATGTTCTCGGCGTTCACGCCCATGTCCAGCAGCTGTTTGCCGACATGCTGCATAAAGGGGACCGGGCCGCAGAAGTAGTAATGCATCTGTGGATTGTCGAGCGTTTCGCGCAGTACGCTAAGGTTCATCAAGCCGCGGCTCTGATAATCGCGGCCTTCCACGTCGTCGGTGCCCGGCTCGCGGTACCAGACGTGACGGCTCAGGTTTGGCATGCGGCCGGCGATACTCGCCACTTCATCTGCGAAGGCATGAACGCCGCCGTTTTCCGCCGCGTGCAACCAGTGTACGTCCGCCAGATGTTGATTGTCGTGCAGGGTATTGAGCATACCGAGCATGGGCGTTTGGCCCACGCCGGCGGAAATCAGCGCTACCGGGGTGGTTGGCTGCACGTCAAGGAAGAAATCCCCGTGCGGCGGTGCCAGATAAAGCACATCGCCCTCTTTGGCCTGTTGATGCAGGAAATTCGAGACCTTACCTTGATCTTCACGCTTCACCGCGATGCGGTAGTATTCGCCGTTAGGCGCGGTGGTCAGTGAGTATTGGCGGATTTCCTGATTTTCCATGCTGTCGTCATTGATATAGACCGCCAGATATTGCCCCGGCTTGAAGTCAATCACGCGGCCGCCGTCAACCGGCGCCAGCACGAAGCTGCAAATCACGTCGCTTTGCGGCTGTTTTTTGACAATGCGGAAAGCGCGCCGTTCGCGCCAGCCGCCATTCGCGTTTTCACTTTCCTGATAAATCTGGCCTTCACGCTGGATGAATACGTTCGCCAATACGCCGTAGGCCTTGCCCCAGGCATCCAGCACTTCCTGGCCTGGGCTGAACATTTCGTCCAGCGTCGCCAGCAGATGGCCGCCGACAATTTGATACTGCTCCGGCTGGATATTCAGGCTGGTGTGCTTTTGGGCAATACGCTCTACCGCCGGCAGCAGCGCCGCCAGGTTTTCGATATTGGCGGCATAGGCACAGATCGCATCGAACAACGCCTGGCGTTGATCGCCGTTGCGCTGGTTATTCATGTTGAAAACATCTTTCAACTCAGGATTGTGTTCGAACATGCGATCGTAGAAATGGGCGGTCAGTTTAGGCCCGGTAGCAGCCAGCAGGGGAATCGTGGATTTTACGGTGGCGATGGTTTGGCTATCCAGCATGGTAGTGCTCCTTTAGCTTCAATTATTGGAATATTTAAATGTTGCATATTAAATGCATCTTTAAGTTTGCCCAAATATTAGCGATTTCCGTCAGGGCTGTAAATACCCTTGTTTTTGTTGCGGAGATGTTAAGCGACGATCCCGCTCACAGAACATGAAAAAACCGCATCCTCGGCATGAGTAAAAGTCCGTTGCCGGATGGCGTGATATACAGGATCAAAGCCTTGCCGCGCGTCATGCCAATCGTTTGCGTAAAAACCTCTGTCAAGACCTATCCTCGGTAGGGGAAAACAGTTTACACTGTTGCCCAGAACCCAACCGGGTAGTTATTTGGTGATTTTTTAGTTAGCCGATTTAAGTCAGGAGATGCCGGATGTTAAAGCGTGAAATGAACATTGCCGATTATGATGCCGAACTGTGGCGTGCAATGGAGCAAGAGGTCGTGCGTCAGGAAGAGCACATTGAACTGATTGCGTCTGAGAACTACACCAGCCCGCGCGTAATGCAGGCTCAGGGTTCCCAGTTGACCAACAAATACGCTGAAGGCTATCCGGGCAAGCGTTATTACGGCGGCTGCGAATATGTGGATATCGTTGAGCAACTGGCCATCGACCGCGCCAAAGCGCTGTTTGGCGCAGATTACGCCAACGTGCAGCCGCACTCCGGCTCCCAGGCTAACTTCGCCGTCTACACCGCGCTGCTGCAGCCGGGCGACACCATTCTGGGCATGAACCTGGCGCACGGCGGCCACCTGACCCACGGTTCCCCGGTCAACCTGTCCGGCAAACTGTACAACGTGGTGCCTTACGGCATCGACAAGGAAGGCAAGATCGACTACGACGATCTGGCCAAACAGGCTCAGACCCACAAACCCAAAATGATCATCGGCGGCTTCTCGGCCTTCTCCGGTCTGGTTAACTGGAAAAAAATGCGTGAAATCGCCGACAGCATCGGCGCTTACCTGTTCGTTGACATGGCTCACGTTGCGGGCCTGGTCGCCGCTGAGGTTTACCCGAACCCGGTGCCGTATGCGCACATCGTCACCACCACCACCCACAAAACCCTGGCGGGCCCGCGCGGTGGCCTGATCCTGGCGAAGGGCGGCGACGAAGAGCTGTACAAGAAACTGAACTCCGCCGTATTCCCTGGCGGCCAGGGCGGCCCGCTGATGCACGTGATCGCCGGTAAAGCGGTGGCGCTGAAAGAAGCGATGGAGCCAGCGTTCAAGGCTTACCAGCAGCAAGTCGCCGATAACGCCAAAGCGATGGTGAAGGTGTTCCTGGAACGCGGTTACAACGTGGTTTCCGGCGGTACTCATAACCACCTGTTCCTGCTGGACCTGGTTGACAAAAACCTGACCGGTAAAGAAGCTGACGCTGCCCTGGGCCGCGCCAACATCACCGTGAACAAAAACAGCGTGCCAAACGATCCGAAAAGCCCGTTCGTTACCTCAGGCATTCGTATCGGCACGCCGGCTGTGACTCGCCGCGGCTTCAAAATCGCTGAAGTGACTGAGTTGGCCGGTTGGATCTGCGACGTGCTGGACAACATCAACGATGAAGCCACCATCGAACGCACCAAGAAGAAAGTGCTGGAGATCTGCGCCCGCCTGCCGGTCTACGCATAATTCTGCTTTCTCTTTAAAAACCCGCTTCGGCGGGTTTTTTTATGCCTGTTGCCGGCAAACTGTGAACTGCTTATCACTCTATTCCCTTGATCGTGAATGAGCATTGCTCGTGGGTGTGAGCTCTGTCAAAGTATCGCCTACACACCGGAGGGATCATGGTTCTGCAATCAACGCGTTGGCTCGCTCTCAGTTATTTCACCTACTTCTTTTCTTATGGCATCTTCTTACCGTTTTGGGGCGTTTGGCTGAAAGGCGAGGGCATCGCGCCTGAAACCATAGGTATTCTGCTCGGTGCCGGTCTGGTCGCGCGTTTCCTCGGCAGTTTGCTGATTGCTCCCCGGGTTAAAGATCCTTCCCATCTGGTGACGGCATTACGCCTGCTGGCGTTGCTGACGCTGGCCTTCGCCGTCGGGTTCTGCTTCGGTAATGGCTGGGGTTGGTTGATGTTGGTGATTGCCGGCTTCAACCTGTTCTTTTCGCCGTTGGTGCCGTTGACCGACGCGCTGGCCGCCACCTGGCAAAAACAAATCACCATGGATTACGGGCGTGTCAGGCTGTGGGGCTCGCTGGCGTTTGTGATCGGCTCGGCGCTGACCGGGCAAATGGTGTCGGTTTGGGGCCATAACGCCATTCTTTACAGCTTGATCCTCAGCGTGCTGGCGATGCTGCTGGGCATGATGCTGAAACCGAGCGTGATGCCGCAGGGGGAGACGCGTACTCAAAGCGAGCCAGACCGCTCACTGCGCGAAATGCTCAAGGAAGGGCCGGTCTGGCGTTTCCTGTTGTGCGTCACGTTGCTGCAGGGCGCGCACGCCGGCTATTACAGCTTCGGTTCCATCTACTGGCAGGAGGCCGGTTACTCGGCTTCGACGATCGGTTATCTGTGGTCGCTGGGCGTGGTGGCAGAAGTCATCGTTTTCGCCAGCAGCAATTTCCTGTTCCGCCGCTGGAATGCGCGCAATCTGCTGCTGCTTTCCGCCTGCTGCGGAGTACTGCGCTGGAGCCTGATGGCCTCCAGCACCGAGCTGGGTTGGCTGTTGGTGATCCAGATCCTGCATTGCGGCACCTTTACCGTTTGCCATCTGGCGGCGATGCGTTTTATCGCTGCGCGCAAAGGGCCGGAGGTGATCCGGCTGCAGGCGATTTACTCGGCGCTGGCGATGGGCGGCGGTATTGCGATTATGACGGTGATTGCCGGTTTCCTGTTTGAACATCTGCAGGGCGGGGTATTCTGGGTGATGGCGGCAGTGGCGTTGCCGGCGCTGTTTATTCGCCCGCCGGCCGTTGCGGTCAGCGGCAGCCGTTAAGAGGCTTCCAGCAGCGCGCGGATGGCTTTGCGCTGCTGGCGTTCTAACGGCAATTCGGTATAAATCAGCGGCGGCTGCGGTTCACTGTGCACCGCCGCATACGGGCTGATCACCAGCGTGACACCCTGCGGCGCGCCGGAGCGCAGGTAATCGCGCAGTGGCAGATACTTGATGTTCAACGGCAACAGCGTTAATTCGCGGATCTGATACTCCACTTCCTCTTCCAATTGCGGATTGTCCAGCGTCAGCAACAGCACCTGTTTTTCCTGCAGCGCGTTACCCTGCATCAGCCAGGCGCCGAAACTGATGGCAACCAACCCCGCTTCCTCACTGGAAAAACGAATGTCATATTCCTGTTCGAGCGGCGCCAGCGCTTCCTGAGTGGTGCGCATCAGGCGCGGGTACATGCGTAGCACTTCCTCGAGCAACATGTTGTCAATGCCGATGTCAAAACGACAGCGTTCGACCGCAGGCGCCAGATGGGCGAACAGCTGGCTGATCAAATCCTCTTTACTGCTGAAGGTCATGCCGGAAATCTGCTGGAAGCGCTCGACCACGTTTTCAATCGCTCTCATTAACCGCAGATCTTCCTCCGAGTCGTTGCTGTGGTAGCTGTGGTTTTTCAGCATGGTGAACATCAGCACCAGAAAATCGCTTTCGCTGCTCTCGGGTAGCAGGGCGAAAAGCTGATTCAGCGATTGATGCAGCAAGCTGGCCGCCCGATGCTCGGGTTTCTGATGCAGCCAGGCGCGCTGGGTGGCGGTGAATAGCGGGTGCCGTTGGCGCTGGGTTTCCCAGGCGCAGTAACACAGGTAATGCTGCAGAAATTGGCGATCGCGTTGATCGAGAGGGCGGTTGAGCAGCGGTTCACAGCTGCTGATGTAACTTTCCAACTGTGGCGACGGATCGGCGTTTACCGCCAGCGCCTGATGCAGCCAGGGGGCAAAATGTTGGTCGATAAACTCCGGGCTGCAGCGCAGGGCTCTGCGCAACCAGTGGAGCAGGCAGAGGCGTTGGTTGAGCGCGCTTCCCTTGAGCCGGTAACCTTCGTCGGAATTGCCGACGATCTCCAGATGGTGGAAACGCTGGATTTCACTGGCAACCTCGGCTATATCTTGCCGGGCGGTAGGGTGGTCGACGCCGTTGACTTGGCTGATAGTCTCCAGTTGTACTGCGGGCTCCGGCGCATACAGCATCAGTAACAGATGGCAGCGCCGTTGTTGACCGGAGAGCTCAGGCACAGGAGCAGTGTCCAGGCTCATATCACCTTCTGGCAGGTAACGTTTAAATTATGAATAAGCATAGCAAAAGGCTGTGCAGCGGCATGGCTGCAGCACCCGGTTTTATTTCGGCTTACAACTTTCGTCACAATTATTGTGCCGATTAACGGCGGTTGAAGGTTGGTTGATGTTACTTTATAACAATAATGAGTATGCTTTGATGATGATCTTACGTTTTATTGTGGCCGGTTTTTTAGCGTTATTCAGCGCCGGCGCTGTCGCTCACCCGCACAGCTTTATTGATATGAACACCACTTTCGTGGCGAAAGATCAAAAGTTGGTCGGTTTGAAAATGGTTTGGGTAATGGATGAAATCACCTCGGCGGATCTGCTGTACGATGCGCAGAACGCGAAAAGCGACTCGGAAGTGTGGAAAAAACTGGCGGCGGAAGTCATGGCCAACGTGCTCGGCCAGCACTATTTCACCGATGTGTATCGCGACGGCAAGCCGGTGAAATACCTGAATCTGCCGACCGAATACCATTTGTCGCGCCAGGGGCACCAGGCGGTGCTGGAATTTGTGCTGCCGCTGGCCGAGCCGCAGCCACTGGCAGGCAAGCCGTTTGAAATCTCCACCTACGATCCCACTTATTTTGTCGATATGACCTACAAAGATAAAACGGCGCTGCATTTGCCGCCGGAAATGGCCCCGCAGTGCAAGTTCAGCCTGATGACGCCGAAGCCGGATTCCTCCTTGCAGGCTTACGCATTGTCCCTCGATAAGAACGATGCCCCCAGCGAAGATATGGCGCTGGGGCAACAGTTCGCGCAGCGGGTCACTTTGCAATGTCAATAAACCTCAGCCAGAACGCCACGCGCAAGCGGCACTGGGCCTTCAGCCTGTGGCCGCTGCTGCTGTTTGTGCTGTCGCTGGCGTTGGCCGCGCAGCTGGCGTGGCATTATTGGCCGCAGCTGCTGATGCAAAGCGTGGTGTGGCAGAAGGGGCTGCATCAACAACTGGCCGGCCTGTTGCAGCAGGTAAAAGCCGCCCCCCAGCAGGCCGGGCTGGCGTTGATGCTGTTTAGTCTGAGCTATGGCGTGCTGCATGCGCTTGGCCCCGGACACGGCAAGGTGGTGATCGCCACCTATTTGGCCACGCACCCGGCGCGGCTGAAAAGCAGCCTGAAACTGACTTTCGCCGCCTCTCTGGTTCAGGGGCTGGTGGCTATCGCGTTGGTGACCCTGATGCTGGTGGTGTTGCAGTTATCCTCTCGCCAGTTGCACCAAAGCAGTTTCTGGTTGGAGAAGGGCAGTTTTATTCTGGTGATGCTGCTCGGCGTACTGCTGAGCTGGCGGGCGCTGAAACGTCTGTATTACGCGGTGAAAGCGCTACGCCTGTCACCGGCGCTGCGTATCAGCAGCCTGCAACCGCTGCCGACTCATCATGTTCACAGCGAACACTGTGGTTGTGGGCACCGTCATTTACCGAGCGACAGCGAACTGCAGGCGGGCGGCGACTGGCGTACGCAAACCGCTATCGTGCTGGCGATGGGCATGCGTCCCTGCTCCGGGGCGGTACTGGTGCTGCTGTTTTCCAAGGTGATTGGCGTATTCGCCTGGGGCGTTATTTCGGCGTTGGCGATGGCGCTTGGCACGTCGCTGACCATTTCATTGTTGGCCTTGCTGGTGCATTACAGCCGCCGGTTGGCCGTGAGGCTCAGCCGTTCGCGCGCGCCTGCCGCCTGGAGCGCCGTTGCCTGGGGAGCACTGGCATTGGCCGGTGGCCTGATTCTGCTGTTCGCCGGATTGCTGCTGTATGCCAGCGCCCAGCCGGAATTCGGTGGTGGTATTCGGCCTTTCTCCCGCTGACAGGCATAAAAAAAGCGCTGCAAAAATGCAGCGCTTTTTCGTATTCAATTCACTTGGCGCTATTAACGCTTCAGCGCTTCGCTCAGCTCTTCACGCATGGTAGAAAGCATGGCTTTCACTACGCGCGGGTTGCCTGCAACCACGTTGCCGGAGCTGAAGTGGTTATGACCGCCAACAAAGTCGGTCACCAGGCCGCCAGATTCGCGTACCAACAGTTCGCCGGCAGCAAAGTCCCACGGCTTCAGGCCAATCTCGAAGAAACCGTCAACGCGGCCGGCGGCCACATAGGCCAGGTCCAGCGCTGCGGAACCGGTGCGACGGAAGTCTGCACACTGGGTAAACAGTTTGCCGACCACGTTGATGTAAGGGGTAGCGTGCTGTTTAACCTTGAACGGGAAGCCGGTGGCCAGGATGGTGCCATCCAGATCTTTGGCATTGGTGCCGCGCAGACGGTAGCCATTGAGCTGTGCGCCCTGGCCGCGGGTAGCGGTAAAGAGTTCGTTGCGCATTGGATCGTAAACCACAGCCACTTCAGTACGGCCTTTGATGCGTACGGCGATGGAAACGGAGAAGTGTGGGAAACGTTTGATAAAGTTTGAGGTGCCATCCAGTGGATCGATCACCCATTGCACATCCTGATCTTCGCCGACCAGCTCACCGCGTTCTTCGGTAACAATAGTGTGTTGCGGATAAGACTTGCGGATCACGTCGATGATCAGATGCTCTGCATCGCGATCGACGTTAGTGACAAAGTCATTGGTCCCTTTCTGGCTCGCTTCTACAGCGTCCGGGGTTTCGTAGTTTTTGGCAATCAGGTTACCGGCCTTGCGCGCAGCGCGCACGGCGATAGTCAGCATCGGATGCATGGGTATCTTCCAACTAGGATGTTAAAGAACAGGAAACGGCGCGAAGTATAGCAGCTGTTCGGCAAAATGCCTACGGCTGTGTTAAGATGCTGTGATTTTCCGCTACGCTCAGAGTTTGTATGCTGCACAACATCCGCATTGTTCTGGTAGAAACCTCCCATACCGGTAACATGGGCTCGACCGCAAGAGCCATGAAAACCATGGGGTTAACCAACCTTTATCTGGTTAATCCGCTGATAAAACCTGATTCGCAGGCGATTGCCCTGGCCGCAGGCGCCAGCGACGTGATCGGCAACGCCACTATCGTTGACACCCTTGATGATGCTATCGCCGGCTGTAGCCTGGTGGTTGGCACCAGCGCGCGTTCGCGTACTTTGCCGTGGCCGATGCTGGAACCGCGCGAATGCGGCGTACGCGCCGTGCACGAAGGTGAACATGCGCCGGTTGCGCTGGTGTTTGGCCGCGAACGCGTTGGCCTGACCAACGATGAGCTGCAAAAGTGCCATTATCATGTCGCCATTCCCGCCAACCCGGATTACAGCTCGTTGAATCTGGCGATGGCGGTGCAGATCCTGGCTTATGAAGTGCGCGTGGCCTATCTCGATCGTCAACAAGCGGGCGTGCCGCCGTTGGAAGAGACGCCGTATCCGCTGGTGGACGATCTCGAACGCTTCTATCAACACCTGGAACAAACGCTGCAGCACAGCGGCTTTATCCGCCCGGCGCATCCGGGGCAGGTGATGAGCAGATTGCGCCGTTTATTCACCCGTGCGCGCCCGGAAGCTCAAGAGCTGAGTATCCTGCGCGGCATGCTGACGTCGATAGAGAAACAGGATAAACATCAAGGTAATTAATTTGATGTGGCGTAACGGTCAGGAATAATAGTATTAGTTATCCAATGGTTATAACATGCATTTTATATGCTTTTGGTCTGGCTAAGGCCAAAATGTGCTAATACTTGAGTAAATTAGTAGGTTAAATAGTTGACTGTTTTACTCGGGAATGTCAGAATTTCGGCCATGTTTCACCAACAGGTAACCATTTAGCTATGAGACTGACATCCAAAGGCCGTTATGCCGTAACCGCTATGCTTGACGTGGCATTGCACTCCCAGGAAGGGCCCGTTCCTCTGGCGGATATTTCCGAGCGCCAAGGGATTTCGCTCTCTTATCTGGAACAATTATTCTCCCGTCTGCGTAAAAATGGCCTGGTTGCCAGCGTGCGTGGGCCGGGCGGTGGTTATCTGCTGGGGAAAGAGGCAAGTGAGATCGCCGTTGGCGCTGTCATCACTGCCGTCGATGAATCGGTAGATGCAACCCGTTGCCAGGGTAAAGAAGGCTGCCAAGGGGGGGATCGCTGTCTGACTCATACCCTGTGGCGCGATCTGAGCGAGCGCATCAGCGGGTTCCTGAACAACATTACGCTGGCAGAACTGGTGAACAACCAGGAAGTGCTGGTGGTGGCGGACCGTCAGAACAACGATACCCGTCGCACGGCCAACGGTCGTCCGCAAGAAACTATCAACGTTAATCTGCGCGCATAAGCAGCTGGCGATATTTTTTTAGTTTTTGGAAGTGATGTACGGAGCACAAGAGCAATGAAATTACCGATTTATCTCGATTACTCAGCAACGACGCCGGTTGATCCGCGCGTTGCCGAGAAAATGATGCAGTTTTTGACCCTGGACGGGACTTTCGGTAACCCGGCTTCCCGTTCCCACCGTTTCGGGTGGCAAGCGGAAGAAGCGGTAGATATCGCCCGTAACCAAATTGCTGAACTGGTTGGCGCTGACCCGCGTGAGATCGTGTTCACTTCCGGAGCGACCGAATCCGACAACCTGGCGATTAAAGGTGCGGCCAATTTCTATCAAAAGAAAGGCAAGCACATCATCACCAGCAAAACCGAACACAAGGCCGTGCTGGACACCTGCCGTCAGCTCGAGCGCGAAGGGTTTGAAGTGACCTACCTGGCGCCGCAGAGCAACGGAATTATCAGTCTGCAGGATCTCGAAGCCGCCATGCGTGAAGACACCATTCTGGTATCGATCATGCACGTGAACAATGAAATCGGCGTGGTGCAGGATATCGAAGCCATCGGCGAAATGTGCCGTGCGCGCGGTATCATTTATCACGTTGACGCTACCCAGAGCGTGGGCAAATTGCCTATCGATCTGAGCAAGCTGAAAGTCGATCTGATGTCCTTCTCCGGCCACAAAATCTATGGCCCGAAAGGCATTGGCGCGCTGTACGTGCGTCGTAAACCACGTATCCGTATCGAAGCCCAGGTTCACGGCGGCGGTCACGAGCGCGGTATGCGTTCCGGCACCCTGCCTGTGCATCAGATCGCCGGTATGGGCGAAGCCTACCGCATCGCCAAAGAAGAAATGCCGACGGAAATGGCGCGCCTGCGTACGCTGCGCGACCGCCTGTGGAACGGCGTGAAAGATATGGAAGAAGTCTATCTGAACGGCGATCTGGAACACGGCGTTCCTAATATCCTTAATGTCAGCTTCAACTATGTTGAAGGTGAATCGCTGATCATGGCGCTGAAAGACCTGGCCGTTTCTTCAGGTTCCGCCTGTACCTCCGCTAGCCTTGAACCCTCCTACGTGCTGCGCGCGCTGGGGATGACCGACGAGTTGGCGCATAGCTCGATCCGTTTCTCTCTGGGGCGTTTCACCACGGAAGAAGAGATCGATTACACCATTCAACTGGTGCGTAAATCCATCGGCCGCCTGCGCGACCTGTCTCCGCTGTGGGACATGTTCAAGCAGGGCGTGGATATCAACAGCATCGAATGGGCACATCATTAATTCTCAGGATTCAGGAGCAAGGTCATGGCTTACAGCGAAAAAGTAATCGATCATTATGAAAACCCACGTAACGTGGGCTCGTTCGACAACGAAGATCCTACCGTCGGTAGCGGCATGGTGGGTGCACCGGCCTGTGGCGACGTGATGAAGCTGCAGATCAAAGTCAACAATGAGGGCATCATCGAAGACGCCCGCTTCAAGACTTACGGCTGCGGTTCCGCCATCGCCTCCAGCTCGCTGGTGACCGAATGGATGAAAGGCAAGTCTCTTGATCAGGCCGAAGCGATCAAAAACACTCAGATCGCCGAAGAACTGGAATTGCCGCCGGTTAAAATTCACTGCTCTATTCTGGCTGAAGACGCCATTAAAGCAGCGATCGCCGACTACAAGAGCAAGCACAGCGCCAAGTAGTTTTTGTGTAGGGGCGCCGCATGCCGCGCCCGCGTTGATCGGGGCGAATCTATTCGCCCCCTACACCGGTTTGCTCCCCAACACCGGTTTTGCAAGAGGTTGGGGATATTGAGTGTGAGGTTGTGATGTCAATTACCATGAGCGACAGCGCTGCGCAGCGTGTTCAGGCTTTTATGAATAACCGTGGCAAAGGCCTGGGCCTGCGTCTGGGGGTAAGAACCTCCGGCTGCTCCGGGATGGCGTACGTGCTGGAATTTGTTGACGAAATGAACGATGACGACATCGTTTTTGAAAACAAAGGCGTCAAGGTGATCATCGACGGCAAGAGCCTGGTCTACCTTGACGGCACCGAGCTTGATTTCGTCAAGGAAGGCTTGAACGAAGGCTTCAAGTTCAACAACCCCAATGTCTCGAGCGAGTGCGGCTGCGGCGAAAGCTTCAACGTCTGACAGCCCATCGTGCTCCCCCGCAGCGCGCGGGGGAACTCCATCCGATAACGCCCAGAGCACGCTATGGATTATTTTACTTTATTCGGGCTGCCAGTTCGCTATTCCGTGGACGGCGGCCTGCTTGCCTCTCGCTATCAGGATCTGCAGCGCCAATTCCATCCCGATCGCAATGCCCTCCAGCCAGAGCGCGAACGCCTGATGGCGTTGCAGCAGGCAGCGACCATCAATGAAGCCTACCAAACGCTGAAGCACCCATTAAAACGCGCGGAGTATATGCTATCTTTGCACGGTTTTGATTTGGGCAATGAGCAGCATACTGTACGCGATACCGCGTTCCTGATGGAACAGTTGGAACTGCGTGAAGAGCTCGACGCCATTGAACGCAAAGCGGATGCGGAAAGCCTGCTGGCCGATTTTGGCGCACGGGTGAACGAGACGGTCAAACAGCGCAGCGCACTGATGGTGCAGCAGTTGGATAGCCAGCAGTGGTCCGAAGCCGCCGACACCGTGCGTAAGCTGCGCTTTTTGGACAAACTCCAGCAACAGGTTGAACAACTCGAAGAAAAACTGCTGGGTTTTGAGTAATACATTCTGATTGTGGAAGCATCAATATGGCCTTATTACAAATTAGCGAGCCTGGCCTCAGCGCCGCGCCGCACCAGCGCCGTCTGGCTGCCGGTATTGATTTAGGCACCACCAATTCTCTGGTCGCCACGGTACGCAGCGGGCAGGCGGAAACGCTGGCCGACGCACAGGGGCGCGATTTACTGCCCTCGGTGGTGCACTATCAGGCCGACGGGTTGCGCGTAGGCTGGGAAGCACGCCAGCAGGCGGCGCAGGACCCGGCCAATACCATCAGTTCGATCAAACGCATGATGGGCCGTTCGCTGGCCGACGTTCAGCAGCGTTACCCGAACCTGCCGTACCAATTCCAATCCAGCGATAACGGTCTGCCAATGATCGTCACCGCCGCCGGCCTGGTTAATCCGGTTGGTGTTTCCGCCGACATTCTCAGGGCACTTTCCGCTCGCGCACAAACGGCGCTGGGAGGAGATCTCGACGGCGTCGTGATCACCGTTCCCGCTTATTTTGACGATGCACAGCGCCAGGGCACCAAAGACGCTGCGCGTCTGGCCGGTCTGCATGTGCTGCGCCTGCTGAACGAACCGACCGCTGCGGCGATTGCCTATGGCCTGGACTCCGGTCAGGAAGGCACCATTGCGGTTTATGATCTGGGCGGCGGGACCTTTGATATTTCCATTCTGCGCCTGAGCCGCGGGGTGTTTGAAGTGCTGGCCACCGGCGGAGACTCTGCGCTGGGTGGCGACGACTTTGACCATCTGCTGGCAGATTGGTTGCGCGAGCAGGCCGGCGTGGCGGATCGCAGCGATCACGGCATCCAGCGCCAGTTGTTGGATGCAGCTATCGCCGCCAAAATTGCGCTGAGCGATGCAGACAGTGTCAATGTCGACGTGGCCAACTGGCAAGGCGAAGTGACCCGCACGCAGTTCGATTCCCTGATAGCCCCGCTGGTTAAACGCACTCTGATGGCCTGCCGCCGCGCGCTGAAAGACGCCGGTGTCAGTGCGGAAGAGGTGCTGGAAGTGGTGATGGTGGGCGGTTCCACTCGTGTGCCGCTGGTGCGTGAGCAGGTGGGAACCTTCTTTGGCCGCACGCCGCTGACGTCTATCGATCCGGACAAAGTGGTCGCCATCGGCGCGGCGATCCAGGCCGATATCCTGGTGGGTAACAAGCCGGACAGCGACATGCTGTTGCTGGACGTGATCCCGCTGTCGCTCGGGCTGGAAACCATGGGCGGTCTGGTCGAGAAAGTGATCCCGCGCAATACCACCATTCCGGTGGCGCGCGCGCAAGAATTCACCACCTTTAAAGACGGCCAGAGCGCGATGATGATCCACGTGTTGCAGGGTGAACGTGAGCTGGTGCAGGATTGCCGTTCGCTGGCGCGCTTCTCGCTGCGCGGCTTACCGCCAATGCCTGCCGGCGGCGCGCATATCCGCGTCACCTTCCAGGTGGATGCGGACGGCCTGCTGAGCGTCACGGCGATGGAGAAATCCACCGGCGTTGAGGCTTCGATCCAGGTGAAGCCGTCTTATGGCCTGTCCGACGGCGAGATCGCCGACATGATCAAAGACTCGATGGCCAATGCGCACAGCGACGTTGGCGCGCGCATGCTGGCAGAACAGCGGGTAGAGGCATCGCGGGTGCTGGAAAGCCTGCAGGGCGCCCTGGCCAGCGATGCCGCCTTGCTGAGCGAAGCTGAAAGTACGGCGATCGCCGCTGCGGTGGAAGGCCTGCAACAGGCGACGCAGGGCACCGATCCTGCCGCCATTGAAGCCGCAATTAAAACATTAGATACACAAACGCAAGATTTTGCCGCGCGCCGTATGGATGCTTCCATTCGCCGCGCGCTGGCTGGCCATTCTGTGGATGAGGTTTAATCATGCCTAAAATTGTTTTCCTGCCCCATCAAGATCTGTGCCCGGAGGGGGCAGTACTGGAAGCCGAGCAAGGCGAATCGATCCTTAACGTTGCCCTGCGCAACGGGATTGAAATCGAACACGCCTGCGAGAAATCCTGCGCCTGTACCACTTGCCACTGCATCGTGCGCGAAGGCTTTGATTCGCTTGAAGAGAGCAGCGAGCTGGAAGACGACATGCTGGACAAGGCCTGGGGTCTGGAGCCGGAAAGCCGCCTGAGCTGCCAGGCGCTGGTCGCCGATGAAGACCTGGTGGTAGAAATGCCGCGTTATACCGTTAACCATGCGCGTGAGCATTAATTGCTAGTCGCGGCGCAGAGCTGGAGATCATAATGGGACTGAAGTGGACCGACAGCCGTGAAATCGGCGAAGCCCTGTACGACCAATACCCGGACACCGATCCGAAAACCGTACGTTTTACCGACATGCATCAGTGGATTTGCGATCTCGAAGAGTTCGACGACGATCCTCAGGCTTCCAACGAAAAAATACTGGAAGCGATTCTGCTGGTCTGGTTAGATGAAGCGGAGTAAATAGCGTAACGGGCTGCCTTGGGCGGCCCGTTTATTTTGTATCCGACATACCCGTCGTCTTTCAAACTGCAGCGTTGTTACCTGCACGATCACACCCCAGTCACTTACCTGAGTAAGCTCCTGGGGATGAGATCGCTGGCCGCCTAGCTGCAATTTGAAATCCATAGGGTATGCAATAAAGCCCTAATGAAATAATAAAGGGAACATCCGGAGTGAGAAGGCTATGACAACTGAAATTATGCTGGTAACGCTGTCGCACCAACCTGCGGACGCTCGCTGGGGCGAGAAAGCGTTGCTGAGCACCAATGCGGAAGGGATGACCATTCACCTGACCGGCAACGACAAGCTGGGCAGCGTTCAGCGCGCCGCGCGTAAAATCGACGGCCAGGGCATCAAAAACGTCAAACTGGCCGGTGAGGGCTGGGATCTGGAAAACAGCTGGGCATTCTGGCAAGGGTTCCGTGGGCCGAAAGGCAAACGCAGCGTCGAGTGGGCAGAGCTGCCGGAAGACGACCGTAAAGAACTGGAACAGCGCCTGAAGATTGTTGACTGGGTACGCGACACCATCAATATGCCGGCTGAAGATCTGGGGCCGGAGCAACTGGCCACCCGCGCCGTCGATCTGCTGTGTGATGTTGGCTGCGATGCCGTCAGTTACCGCATCACCAAGGGTGAAGATCTGCGCGAGCAAAACTACGCCGGCCTTCACACCGTGGGCCGCGGTTCCGACCGTTCCCCCGTGCTGCTGGCGTTGGATTTCAACCCGACCGGCAACCCGGATGCGCCGGTATTCGCTTGCCTGGTGGGGAAAGGCATCACTTTTGACACCGGTGGCTACAGCCTGAAACAAAGCGCTTTTATGGACTCGATGAAGTCCGACATGGGCGGTGCAGCCACCATTACCGGCGCACTGGCGCTGGCTGCCGCTCGCGGCCTGAAGCAACGCGTGAAGCTGTACCTGTGCTGTGCCGACAACATGGTCAGCGGCAATGCCTTCAAACTGGGCGACATCATTCGCTACCGTAACGGCAAAACCGTTGAGGTGATGAATACCGATGCGGAAGGGCGTTTGGTGCTGGCCGATGGCCTGATTGACGCGTCCGAGCAAAACCCCGAGCTGATTATCGACTGCGCTACCCTGACCGGTGCGGCGAAAACGGCGGTAGGTAACGATTACCATGCGCTGTTCAGCTTTGACGATGCGCTGGCGCAGGAACTGTTGACCAGCGCGGCGGCGGAGCAAGAACCTTTCTGGCGCCTGCCGTTGGCCGAGTTCCACCGCAGCCAATTGCCGTCCAATTTTGCCGAGCTGAACAACGTGGCCGGCCCGGCTTACACCGCCGGCGCCAGCACCGCGGCCGCCTTCCTGTCGCATTTCGTGAAAAACTATCAGCAAGGCTGGTTGCACATCGACTGTTCCGCGACCTACCGCAAAGGCGCGGTCGATCAGTGGTCTGCCGGCGCGACCGGTCTGGGCGTGCGGACTCTGGCCAATCTGCTGCTGAGCAAAGCCAAATAATTGAAAGCCCGCCGCGGCGGGCGGTAGAATATGCTTTATCCTCGGGGCCCAGCATGCTGGGCCCCGTTATTTAATTGCTGGAGTTTGCCATGAGTTCCCATCATCACGATGCCGCCCCGGGCGAGAACGAACTTGAACGTCTGCTGAAGCTGGCGGTGACGGAGCCGGCCCATCGCCCGGCGTTTTTCCGCGAGTTGCTCGATGCCACGGTATTGATTCTCGGCGACAGCGATCAGGTGCAGCAGGACGGCGACATTACGCTGAATGCCGATACTCCGGTGAATATCCAGCACTGGGAAAAACAGGACGGCGGCAGCATCATTCCGTTCTTCTCCTCGCTGGAAGCATTGCAGAAAGCCGTCGAAGATGAACAGCCGTTTATCGCCATGCCGGCGCGGGTATTGTTCGAGATTACCGAAGGCGCGGATCTGTTCCTTAACCCGAAAGCCGAGTACGGCAAAGAGTTCTATCCCGAGGAAGTCGCGATGCTGCTGGCTACCGGCGGCGTAGCCAAGCCTGCGGAACGCTACATCGATAAGGATACCCAGATCCTGCTGGGCCAGCCGGAAGAATATCCGTCGGCGATGGTGGATGCGTTGACCACGTTGTTCAGCCAGCGCAAACCGGTACGCCGCGCGTTTTTGGCGCTGATGCATGATCAGGCGGTGGATGAAAAACCTAACCTGCTGGTGGGGCTGGAAGTGGATGGCGATCAAGGGGATATCGAAGCCTTGATCAACGAAGCCGGCAGCGTGGCCAGCGAAACGGCACCCAATGACGAACCGGTGGATTTTTGTCTGGTGTCGGAAAAAGAGCGTGGGGTCAGCCATTATCTGATCACCCATACTCAACCTTTCTACCAGCGCCGCTGGGGGAGTTGGTTGCGTAACATCATTCCCTCCACAGACAAAACGCAGTAACCCTTCTCTTGCTACCGTGCGGCGTGCAGCCCGCCGGTAGCGCTCAGTTTCCTATCTATCCTATTGTTTTGAAATCAAATAACGCTAATGGTGACAAGTAACGTTACGCAGTGTGATCGGCGTAACAGTTCTTTGCACAGCGCTTCGTCATTACGCTCGACACAGATTGAAATGTTTCACGGCCTGGGGAGCGGCGCTGCTATTATTCATCCATATCCGGATATAGCGCCGACGAGCCGCGCAAACGCTGCCAGGGAGTTAAACGATGAAACCATGCCGTTCAGGGGCATTCGCATCAGGCAAGAAACTTTGTCAGGGGATCGCATTGGCGGGGGGCTTGCTGTTGCTGGCCGCCTGTGATGATGGCGGTCAAAAAACAACTGCGGCGCAAGCTGATGGGCCGACGAGCAGCGTCACCCAGGCGAAACGGCCGGATGCCGCCGCACTGGCGGTGCTGGCGAAACGCGACGCAGGCAAGCCGCTGGCGTTGCTGGATGCTTCCGAACTGCAACTCGATGGCGCCAGCGCTATGGTGCTGACGTTTTCTTTGCCGCTGGATCCGAATCAGGACTTCGCCGCGCGGGTGCACCTGGTCGACAGCGTCAGCGGTAAAATCGACGGTGCCTGGGAGCTGTCGGATAACCTGATGGAGCTGCGGCTGCGTCATCTGCAACCCAACCGCAAGCTGGTGCTGACCGTTGAAGGCGGCCTGAAAGCGCTCAACGGCGCCGAACTGGGCCAACAACAGCAACAAACCCTCGCCACCCGCGATATCAAACCCAGCGTCGGCTTTGCCGGCAAAGGCTCGCTGCTGCCGACCAAGTTGGCGCAGGGGTTAGCGGTGATGGCGCTGAACGTCGACAACGTGGACGTTAACTTCTTCCGGGTGAAGGCCGATGCCTTACCGGCGTTCCTGGCCAATTGGGAATATCGCAACGCGCTTTCCAGCTGGGAGTCGGAGGAGTTGTTGAAAATGGCCGATCTGGTCTACAGCGGCCGTTTCGATCTCAACCCGCAACGCAATACCCGCGAACGCCTGCTGCTGCCGCTGAACGGCATTGAGGCGTTGCAGCAGCCCGGCGTTTATTTGGCGGTGATGCAGCAGGCCGGTCATTACGGTTATACCAATCCGGCGACCTTGTTCACACTCAGCGATATCGGCGTTTCGCTGCACAGCTACCACGATCGCCTGGACATCTTTACCCAGGGGCTGGAAGGCGGCGCGGCGCTAAGCGCGGTTGAGCTGCGCCTGCTGGATGAAAAAGGCCAAACCCTGGCGCAGGGCACGACCGATAAGCAAGGGCACGCTCAACTGGCGAAAAACAGCAAGGCGCGTTTGTTGCTGGCCACCCAACAGGGCCAGACCAGCATGATAGATCTTTCGACGCCGGCGCTGGATCTGGCCGAGTTTGATATCGCCGGGCCGGAAGGCTACAGCAAACAGTTCTTCGCCTTTGGCCCGCGCGATCTGTACCGGCCGGGCGAAACGCTGATCGTCAACGCTTTGCTGCGCGATGCCGACGGCAAGCCGCTGCCGGCCCAACCGGTGAAGGTGGATATCGTCAAGCCGGACGATCAGGTGGCGCGTAGCTTTGTCTGGCAGCCGCAGGACGGCTTGTATCAATACCGGTATCACATCCCCGAGGGCGGGCCGACCGGCAACTGGTCGCTGCGCTTTAATCTGGGGGACAACCAGCCGCGGCTTTACGGCTTCAAGGTCGAGGATTTCCTGCCGGAGCGCATGGCGCTCGACATCACCGCACAGAAAACCCCGCTGCAACCCGACGCGCAACTGGTGTTTGACGTCACTGGCCGCTATCTGTACGGTGCGCCGGCTTCCGGCAATCGCCTGCAAGGACAGGTGTTCCTGCGGCCCCAGCGTGAGGCGGTCAGCAGCCTGCCGGGTTATGAATTCGGCTCGGTGACGGAAGAAAGCCTGTCGCGCAATATGGACGAGTTCGACCAGGCGCTGGACAACGCGGGCAAGGTGCAGGTGGCGGTAGACAGCAGTTGGGCCGAGGTGAAATCCCCGCTGAAAGCGATCCTGCAGGCCAGCCTGCTGGAATCCGGCGGCCGTCCGGTAACGCGTCGCGCCGAACAGGCGATCTGGCCTGCCGATGCGCTGCCCGGCATTCGGCCGTTGTTCAACAAACAACAGATTTACGACTACCGCAGCGACAGCTATCAGGCTCAACCGGTCGTGGATGAAAACACCCAGGCCGGCTTTGATATCGTTTACGCCAATGCCGCCGGGGAGAAGCTGGCGGCCAGCGGGCTGAAGGCCCGGTTGGTGCGTGAGCGCCGCGACTATTATTGGCAATGGTCGGAAGGGGAAGGCTGGCAGTCGCTGTATGACAAGAAAGATCTGCCGCTGGCGGAACAGACCCTGGATATTGCCGCCAACGGCAGCGCCAAGGTGAGTTTCCCGGTGGAATGGGGCGCGTATCGCATTGAAGTGGTGGATCCGCAGAGCACCCTGATCACCAGCCTGCGATTCTGGGCAGGTTACAGCTGGCAAGATAACACCAACGGCAGCGGTGCGGTGCGGCCGGACCAGGTGAAGCTGAAGCTGGACAAGCCGGCCTATAAGCCGGGCGAAAAAGTGAAACTGCATATTGAAGCGCCGGCCGCCGGCAAGGGGTATCTGCTGGTGGAATCCAGCGATGGGCCGTTGTGGTGGCAGGAACTGGAGGTACCGGCCGGCGGTGCCGATGTCGAGGTGCCGATTAACCAGGACTGGAAACGCCACGATCTGTATCTGAGTGCGCTGGTGATCCGCCCTGGTGACAAACAGCAACAGTCGACGCCGAAACGGGCCGTGGGCTTGTTGCATCTGCCGCTGGTGGATGAAGGACGCAAGCTGGCGTTAACGCTGGAGGCGCCGCAGCGCATGCGGCCGAATCAGACGCTGACGGTGAAGGTCAAGGCGGCCCATAGCGAGGGCAAACCGCCGCAGCAAATCAACGTACTGCTTTCCGCCGTGGACAGCGGCATTCTCAATATCACCGACTACGCGACGCCGGACCCGTATCAGGCATTCTTTGGCCGCAAGCGTTACAGCGCCGATCAGTACGATGTTTACGGGCAGTTGATTGAGGGCAAAGGGCGCCTGGCCAACCTGCGTTACGGCGGTGACGGCGACGAAGAAGATGCGTTGTCGCGCGGCGGTAAAAAACCTATTACCATGGTGACCATCGTGGCCCAACAGGCGCAGCCGGTTAAGCTGGACGCCAAGGGCGAGGGCGAGATCCAGATCGCCATTCCGGATTTCAACGGCGAACTGCGGCTGATGGCGCAAGCGTGGAGCGACGAAGACTTCGGCAAGGCGGAGGCCAAAACCCTGGTCGCCGCACCGGTGGTGGCAGAGCTGGCGACGCCGCGTTTCCTGGCCGGGGGCGACAGCACCCAGCTGGCATTGGACGTCAGCAATCTGTCCGGCCAGCCGCAGACGCTGACGCTGAAATTGGCCGCCGGCGGATTGGTGGCGCTGCAAGGTGCGGGCGAACAACAGGTCAGCCTGGCAAACGGCGAACGCACCACGCTGCAGATACCGGTGCAGGCGCTGATGGGCTTTGGCCAGGGAGAGGTGGCGCTGAGTGTCAGCGGCCTGACGCTGCCGGGTGAAACGTTGAAAGATTATCAGCATACCTGGACGATTGGCGTGCGGCCGGCTTACCCGGCGCAAACCCGCCAGTTCGCCAGCGTGATCCGCGCCGGTGAAAGCTGGAGCCTGCCGGCCGATGCCGCCGCCGGCCTGGTGCCGACAACCCTGGAGGGGCAATGGCTGTTAACCAGCAGGCCGCCGATTAATCTGGCGCGTTATATCAGCGAGCTTTACGCCTATCCGTACGGTTGCCTGGAACAAACGACCAGCGGGCTTTATCCGTCGCTGTATACCAACCGGGCGCAACTGAGCGCACTGGGTATCAAAACCGGCAGTGATGAAAGCCGCCGCAGCAGCATAGATACCGGCATTGAGCACTTGCTCAGCATGCAGCGCTTTAACGGCGGTTTTGGTCTGTGGAGCCGCGACAGCCAGGAAGAGTTCTGGTTGACCGCCTACGCCACAGACTTCCTGTTCCGCGCCAGCGAGCAGAATTACAGCGTACCGGCCGATGCATTGACCGCGGCCAATAACCGCCTGCAGCGTTATTTACAGGACCGCAGCCAGATCGACGTCGCCTATACCCCGTTCCCTGATCACACCCGTTTTGCGGTGCAAGCCTATGCCGGGTTGGTGCTGGCGCGTCAACAGCAAGCACCGCTTGGTGCCTTGCGACAGCTGTATGAACGCCGTGCCGACGCTCGCTCAGGCTTGCCGCTGGTGCAGCTTGGCGTCGCGCTGAAGCTGATGGGGGATATGCCGCGCGCCAACCAGGCGATCGAGCAAGGGCTGGCGACACAGCGCAGCGCCAAAGATTACTGGCTGGAAGATTACGGCAGCCCACTGCGTGACGATGCGATGATCCTGGCGCTGCTGACCGAAAATAATCTGCTGCCGGCGGTACGCGACCAGCGCTTGCTGTCGCTGTCCGAGCGGCTTAACGGCGAGCGTTATCTGTCCACGCAGGAGAGCAACGCGCTGTTCCTGGCGGCGCGTAACCTGATCGGCAGTGCCGAAACGCCGTGGCAGGCGCAAACGGCGCAGGGCAAGGAGCTGTCCGGCAGCCAGGCACTGACGCAACACCTGTCCGCCGAGCAGGTGGCTGCGGGGCTGCAACTCACCAATACCGGCAGCGGCACGCTGTACAGCCGCGCCGATCTGGTCGGTTACCCGGAGCAGGCGCCGCAGCCGCAGAGCAACGTGTTGAACATTCGCCGTGAATTCCTGGGATTGGACGGTAAACCTGTGGATCTGACCCAGTTGAAAAGCGGACAGCTGATTCTGGTGCATCTGGATGTCTGGGCCGATAACGCGGTGCCGGACGCGCTGGTCGTCGATCTGTTGCCGGCCGGTCTGGAGCTGGAAAATCAGAATCTGGGGGACAGCAGCGCCAGCCTGGGCGAAAGCGCCAGCAGCGTGACCGAACTGTTGCAGGATATGCAGCAGGCAGATATCAAACACCAGGAGTTCCGCGACGATCGCTACCTGGCGGCGGTGAATATCGACGGATACCGTCATACCACACTGCTGTATCTGGCGCGTGCGGTGACGCCGGGTTCCTATCTGGTGCCGGCTCCGCAGGTGGAGTCGATGTATGTGCCCGCCTGGCGCGCGTTGGGCACTACGCCGCCGCGACTTGAGATTGCCCGATGACCTACCCTGTCCCGCCCCGGTGGTTTAACCGGTGGCGGGGGAAGGGAGCGATGCTTTTCTTATGACTCTCTTCCTCGCCCATTTGCGCCGCCGCGGGTTAATCTGGCTGCTGGTGATTTTCCTGCCGCCCGCTTTGCTGTGGCTGGCGGATCGGCTGTGGCCGCTGCCGCTGAAAGATGCCGAGATGGCCCGAGTGGTGGTGGCGGAAGACGGCACGCCGCTGTGGCGCTATGCCGACCATGACGGCGTGTGGCGTTATCCTGTGACGTTGCGGCAGGTGTCGCCCTATTATCTGCAAGCGTTGCTGACCTATGAGGACCGCTGGTTTTATCGGCATCCCGGCATCAACCCGCTGGCGCTGGCCCGCGCCGCCTGGCAGGACCTGCGCAGTGGACAGATTGTTTCCGGCGGCAGCACGTTGTCGATGCAGGTGGCGCGCCTTATCGATCCCCATCCGCGCACGCTGGCCGGCAAATTTCGGCAGGTGTGGCGTACCGCGCAGCTGGAATGGCATTTATCTAAGGATCAAATCCTCGAAATCTACCTTAACCGGGCGCCCTATGGCGGCACGTTGCAGGGAATTGGCGCGGCAAGCTGGACCTATCTGGGCAAACCGCCTGCGGCGCTCACGCGTGGAGAAGCGGCGTTGCTGGCGGTATTGCCGCAAGCGCCCAGCCGTTTGCGGCCGGATCGTTATCCGGAACGGGCGCAGGCCGCACGGGACAAGGTGCTGGAGCGGCTGGCGCATTACCGCGTTTGGCCGGCGCGGCAGGTGAATGAAATTCGCCAGGAAGCGCTGTGGCTGGCGCCGCGTCAGGTGCCGCAGTTAGCGCCGTTGCTGGCGCGACGCATGACGCAGAGTAACCGCAGCCAGGTCGTAACGACCACGCTGGACGCTACGTTACAGCGGCGGCTTGAAGAACTGGCGCGCGGCTGGAAGAGCCAATTGCCGGAAAAAACCTCGGTTGGCGTGCTGGTGGTCGATCACACCAACATGAAGGTGCGCGCCTACCTGGGCTCGTTGGATTTCAATGACAATGGCCGTTTCGGTCATGTGGATATGGTGGCCGCCTGGCGCTCGCCGGGCTCGACGCTCAAACCCTTTTTGTATGGACTGGCGTTGGACGATGGGTTAATCCACGCTGAATCGCTGTTGCAGGATGTGCCGCGTCGCTTCGGCGATTACCGACCCGGCAATTTTGACACCGGTTTTCACGGTCCGGTCAGCGCCAGCGAGGCGCTGGCGCGCTCGCTTAATCTGCCGGCGGTGCAACTGCTGGAGGCCTACGGCCCAAAACGCTTTGCCGCCAATTTACGCAACGTAGGCGTGGAGCTGCGGCTGCCGGCCCACGCCGAACCGAGCCTGGCGTTGATTCTGGGCGGAGCCGGCGCGCGCTTGGATCAGTTGGTCGCCGGGTTCAGCGCATTGGCCCGGCAAGGCAAAGTGGCACCGCTGCGTTTTACGCCTCGGCAAGGGCTTTACGATCGCCAGTTGCTGTCGCCGGGCGCAGCCTGGATTGTGCGGCGCATATTGGCGGGAGAAGCGCGCCCGTTACCGGATGACGTGCTGCCTGCCAGCGTGCCGCTGGCGTGGAAAACCGGCACCAGTTACGGCTACCGCGACGCCTGGGCGATTGGCGTTAACGCCCGTTACACGCTGGGCATATGGGTTGGGCGACCAGACGGCACGCCGGTGGCCGGGCAGTTCGGTTTCGCCACGGCGGTACCGCTGCTGAACCAGGTCAATAATTTGCTGCTGACTTCTTTGCGCCAACGCGGGCAAGGGATCCCGACCGATCCGCGCCCGGCGAGCGTCAGCCGCGCGGAGATCTGCTGGCCAGGCGGGCAGCCGCTTGCCGCCGGTGACAGTAACTGCCGCCAGCGACGCCTGAGCTGGATCCTCGACGGAACCTTGCCGCCGACGCTGTCTGCACCGGGCCAGGAAAGCGCGTTGGGCAGCCAACCCCTGGTGTGGCTGAATGCTCGCGGGCTGCGCGTGGCGGCGGATTGCCCGGGGGCGGTGGCGCATCGTTTGACGCTGTGGCCAACGCCGCTGGAGCCATGGTTGCCGCCGGCGGAACGCCGCGCCCAGCGTTTGCCGGCCGGCGATCCGCAGTGCCCGCCCTTGCAACAACAGGAGGCACCGCCTCTGCTGATGCTGGGCATACGCGACGGCGCGCTACTGCGGCGCCTGCCGGGTAAAAATGCGCTTGATTTGCGGGTCAGCGCCCAGGGAGGGAGCGGGCAGCGTTGGTGGTTCCTGAACGGCCGGTTGGTGGGGGAAGGGGAGTCGCTGTTGCAGACGCTGACGCAGCCGGGCCGCTATCAGCTCAGCCTGCTGGATGAGAGCGGCCAGGTGGCGCTACGCGGATTTAGCCTCGACCAGGCCGGTTTTTCATCGTCGGCCCGCACAGTGAAGAATGAAGATAATAATTTTTAATGAAATGTTGATTTTCCCGTAGGCAAGCGTTAACAGCACACATATAATCTGCGCCACTTAAGAAGGCCGGCACGCGTTTAATTGCAGACCGGTCAGTTTTGGAAGCCATACAGAGGCCATCATGACCGTAGAACGTACCTTTTCCATCATCAAACCCAATGCTGTAGCCAATAACGACATCGGCGCAATCTATGCTCGTTTCGAGCGTGCCGGTTTCAAAATCATCGCATCCAAAATGCTGCGTCTGACTCGCGAACAAGCCGAAGGCTTCTATGCTGAGCACAAAGGCCGCCCATTCTTTGACGGTCTGGTTGAGTTCATGACCTCCGGTCCAATCGTGGTTCAGGTTCTGGAAGCTGAAAACGCAGTACAGCGCAACCGTGACATCATGGGCGCAACCAACCCGGACAACGCACTGGCCGGCACCCTGCGTGCTGACTACGCGGACAGCTTCACTGCCAACGCCGTACACGGTTCTGATGCAGTAGAATCTGCTCAGCGCGAAATCGCTTACTTCTTTAACGAAAGCGAAATCTGTCCACGCTAATATCCGTCGTCTTTCAGGCTGCCGCGTGGTTGGCTGCAATTTGAAACCCATCGGATATTCCGTGTTGTGGTTTGCATGGCAAGGCATTCACCGGCTGAAACAATAAAAATGCCCTGAATGCCTTTCAGTCATGGCAACCTGCTACTAAAATTTGTACAATGCCGCGCCCCTGATGAGTCGTCTTGTCAGGGGCGCGTTTTTCAGTGCGATTTACACGCACACTTACTTTCCATTCTTTAGCGCCATAACGTGTAACAACGAGGCCAGAGATCATCATGTTAGAACCCATCACGTCCGAGCACATCGTGTCTGAAAATAATTCGCTGACTACTCAATCCGTTAACGCGGAAACCCCGGCTGCGGCCAAAATTAACCTGCTGGATTTGAACCGTCAGCAAATGCGTGAGTTCTTCGCCAAAATGGGCGAAAAACCTTTCCGCGCCGATCAGGTCATGAAGTGGATATACCACTATTGCTGCGATGATTTTGAGCAGATGACCGATATCAACAAGGTGCTGCGCAACAAACTGCAGAGCGTCGCCGAAATTCGCGCGCCGGAAGTGGCAGAAGAACAGCGTTCAGCCGATGGCACCATTAAATGGGCGATCACAGTCGGCGATCAGCAGGTCGAAACCGTGTTTATTCCGGACGGCGATCGCGCGACCCTGTGCGTGTCATCCCAGGTGGGGTGTGCGCTGGAGTGCAAATTCTGTTCGACCGCTCAGCAGGGCTTTAACCGTAACCTGCGCGTGTCGGAAATCATTGGCCAGGTGTGGCGTGCGGCGAAAATCATCGGCGCACTGAAAGTCACCGGCGAACGCCCGATCACCAACGTGGTGATGATGGGCATGGGTGAGCCGCTGCTTAACCTGAACAATGTCGTGCCGGCGATGGAAATCATGCTGGACGATTTCGGCTTTGGCTTGTCCAAACGCCGCGTTACCCTGTCTACTTCCGGTGTCGTACCGGCGCTGGACAAATTGGGCGATATGATTGACGTTGCGCTGGCGATCTCGCTGCATGCGCCAAACGACAAGATCCGCGATGAAATCGTCCCCATCAACCGCAAATACAATATCGAAACCTTCCTGGCTGCGGTACGCCGCTACCTGGAGAAATCCAACGCCAATCAGGGCCGGGTTACGGTCGAGTACGTGATGCTGGATCATATCAACGACAGCACCGACGATGCGCACCAATTGGCGGAGGTTCTGAAGGACACGCCATGCAAGATCAACCTGATCCCATGGAACCCGTTCCCCGGCGCGCCTTACGGCCGCAGTTCCAACAGCCGCGTGGATCGTTTTTCCAAAGTGTTGATGGAATACGGCTTTACGACTATTGTTCGTAAAACCCGTGGTGATGATATCGATGCCGCTTGCGGGCAACTGGCAGGTGAAGTGATCGACCGTACCAAGCGTACCCTGAAAAAGAAAATGGCCGGGGAACCTATCAACGTGCGTGCGGTCTGAATCCTATAGCATGATTTTTTTGTTATCTAACAGTCTGTTATGTGAATGGACGTCAAGATGACATCAGATAAGGAAATGAATGCGGGCATGAAGCTGAATCTGTGGGGCATGTTGCTGGCGGCCGGTTTACTGGCCGGCTGTTCCGGGTCGTCACCGGAAAAAGACGCGCAACCTGAAGCGGGCCAGACGCGTTTGCAACTGGGGCTGGAATATCTGAAGCAGGGTGATTTGGACGCCGCGCGGCAGAATCTGGAAAAAGCGGCGGACGCCGCCCCGCAGGATTACCGTACCCAATTGGGCATGGCACTTTACGAGCAGCGGATAGGTGAGAATGGCGCGGCTGAACAGCGTTATCAGCAGGCGCTCAAACTTGCGCCAAACAATGGCACCGTACTGAATAATTACGGTGCGTTTCTTTGCGGTTTAGGGCAGTATGTACCGGCACAACAGCAGTTTAGCGCCGCGGCCCTGGCACCGGATTATGGTCAGGTCGCCGACAGCCTGGAAAACGCAGGTTACTGTTTTCTCAAGGCCGGACAGAACGATGAAGCACGCACCTTGTTAACGCGCGCCCTGAAGATCGATCCGGACAAAGGCACTCCACTGTTGGTGGAGGCAGAAAAGCAATTTGGAGAAGGGAAGCGCGCTCAGTCGCAACTTTTATTGGATAGTTATCAACATGTTCTGCCGGCTAGCGCCGACAGCTTATGGTTACAGATTCGTTTCGCCGCGTTAGCAGGCCGCCAGGATAGCGTTCAACGCTATGGCAAGCAGCTGGCGCGAAGTTTTCCACAATCCAAACAGTACCAGCAGTTCTTAGCTAATGAATACTGAAGCCTCCCAAGATAAAACCGTATCCATGACGACAGGCCAACGTCTGCGTCAAGCCCGTGAACAACTCGGGCTGAGTCAACAGGCCGTTGCAGAACGCCTGTGCCTCAAAATGTCTACCGTGCGCGACATAGAAGAAGACAATCTCTCCGCAGACCTTGCTTCGACTTTCGTGCGTGGTTATATCCGTTCCTACGCCAAGCTGGTGCATTTGCCGGAAGATGAACTGCTGCCGATGCTGGCCAAGCAGGCTCCGCTGAAGGTGGCAAAAGTTGCGCCAATGCAGAGTTTCTCGTTAGGCAAGCGCCGCAAAAAACGCGACGGCTGGCTGATGAGCTTCACCTGGCTGATTGTGTTCGTGGTAGTCGGTCTGACCGGCGCCTGGTGGTGGCAAAACCACAAGGCGCAGCAGGAAGAGATCGCCACCATGGCCGATCAATCTTCCGCCCAGCTTTCACAAAACAATGAAGGCCAATCCGTGCCGTTGACCGACAGCAATGCCGACAACAGCGCGCTTTTGGCTGACAATGGTTCGACGCCGGTAGATACCGGCGTAGCGCCGGCGCAACAGGCAGCACCGGCTCCGGCCGCCACCGGCAGTGAAACCGCGCAGCAACCTGCGGTGGTTTCGCCAAGCCAAGCTCCGCTCCCAGAGACCGCGCCTGCGGCTCCGACGGCGCAAGCGCCGCTGCCGACCGGCGAAGCGGGCCTGGCAGCACCGGCTGAAGATCCCAATGCGTTGGTGATGAACTTCTCCTCTGACTGTTGGTTGCAGGTTAGCGACGCCAGCGGCAAGACGTTGTTCAGCGGCACCCAAAAGAGCGGCGGCAAGCTGAACCTGGTAGGCACCGCGCCATATAAACTGACTATTGGCGCACCGGCCGCAGTACAGATTCAATATCAAGGTAAGCCGGTGGATTTAAGCCGGTTCGTTAAATCAAACCGTGTTGCTCGTCTGACCATTGCCGCGCAGTAATTGCGCGGCCATTGTCGTGAAGCCAGAGCAACAATGGAGAGTAAGTAATGCATAACCAAGCGCCCATCAACCGTCGAAAATCAACGCGAATTTACGTCGGCAAGGTGCCTATTGGTGATGGCGCGCCGATTGCCGTGCAGTCGATGACCAACACCCGTACCACCGATGTTGAAGCAACGGTTAATCAGATCAAAGCGCTGGAGCGCGTGGGCGTAGATATCGTCCGCGTTTCAGTTCCCACCATGGACGCCGCCGAGGCGTTCAAGCTGATCAAACAGCAGGTTAACGTGCCGTTGGTCGCCGATATCCACTTCGATTACCGCATTGCGTTGCAGGTTGCCGAGTACGGCGTGGACTGCCTGCGTATCAATCCGGGCAATATCGGCAACGAGTCGCGTATCCGCTCGGTCGTGGACTGCGCGCGCGATAAAAACATCCCGATTCGTATTGGGGTGAACGGCGGCTCGCTGGAAAAAGACATTCAGGAAAAATACGGCGAACCTACGCCGGAAGCGCTGCTCGAATCGGCGATGCGTCATGTTGATATCCTCGATCGCCTCAACTTCGATCAGTTCAAGGTCAGCGTCAAAGCCTCCGACGTATTCCTGGCGGTGCAATCTTATCGCCTGCTGGCCGCGCGTATCGATCAACCGCTGCATTTGGGCATCACCGAAGCCGGCGGCATGCGCAGCGGTTCGGTGAAATCGGCGATTGGCCTGGGGCTGCTGCTGTCGGAAGGCATTGGCGATACCCTGCGTATTTCGCTGGCGGCCGATCCGGTGGAAGAGGTGAAAGTCGGTTTCGATATTCTGAAATCGCTGCGCATTCGTGCGCGCGGCATTAATTTCATCGCCTGCCCGACCTGTTCGCGTCAGGAGTTTGACGTTATCGGCACGGTGAACGCGCTTGAACAACGCCTGGAAGACATCATCACGCCGATGGACATTTCGATTATCGGTTGTGTGGTCAACGGGCCGGGCGAAGCGCTGGTTTCCACGCTGGGCGTGACCGGTGGCCATAACAAGAGCGGTTTTTACGAAGACGGCGTGCGCCAGAAAGAGCGTTTTGACAACGAGCAGATGATTGACCAACTGGAGGCGAAGATTCGCGCCAAGGCGTCGATGATGGACGAAAGCAATCGCATCTCGGTCAATCTGCTGGAAAAATAAGCGTTATCGCTACATGGCGGGCTGATTAGCCCGCTTGTTTATGAACCCGGGGGGCAGAAAGCGGCACCCGCGTTGAATACGGGGCGGCAAAGTCCCTATAATCGGGTTCATTTTTATAGACAACGGACAGAGAAATCACGTGGCAAAGAACATTCAAGCCATTCGCGGCATGAACGACTACCTGCCGGAAGATACGGCATTATGGCAGCGTATTGAAGGCACACTGAAGCAGGTGCTGGGCAGCTACGGTTACAGCGAAATCCGGTTGCCGATTGTAGAGCAGACCCCGTTATTCAAACGCGCGATCGGCGAAGTGACCGACGTCGTGGAAAAAGAGATGTACACCTTCGAGGATCGCAACGGCGAAAGCCTGACGCTGCGTCCGGAAGGGACGGCCGGCTGCGTTCGCGCCGGCATCGAACATGGTCTGCTGTACAATCAGGAACAGCGTCTGTGGTACATCGGCCCGATGTTCCGCTATGAGCGCCCGCAGAAAGGTCGCTATCGCCAGTTCAATCAGCTGGGTGTGGAAGTGTTCGGCCTGCAAGGCCCGGACATCGACGCCGAGCTGATCCTGCTGACCGCCCGCTGGTGGAAAGCGCTGGGTATTTCCGAGCACGTGAATCTGGAGCTGAATTCAATCGGCTCGCTGGAGGCGCGCGCCAATTACCGCGATGCCCTGGTAGCGTTCCTGGAACAGCATAAAGAAAAGCTGGACGAAGATTGCAAACGCCGCATGTACAGCAACCCGCTGCGCGTACTGGACTCCAAAAATCCGGAAGTTCAGGCCTTGCTGAACGACGCACCGCGCCTGTCCGAGTATCTGGATGAAGAATCCAAAGCCCACTTCGACGGCCTGTGTGAACTTTTGGCTCAGGCAGGTATCCCATATACCATCAATGAACGCCTGGTGCGCGGTCTGGACTACTACAACCGTACAGTATTCGAATGGGTGACCACCAGTCTGGGCGCTCAGGGAACGGTGTGTGCCGGCGGCCGTTACGACGGCCTGGTCGAGCAACTGGGCGGGCGTGCGACGCCGGCGGTCGGTTTCGCGATGGGTCTGGAACGTCTGGTATTGCTGGTTCAGGCAGTGAATCCGGATTTCAAAGCCCCAGCGACCATTGACGTGTATGTTATCTCTTCCGGCGCCGGCGCCCAAAGCGCGGCGATGCAGTTGGCAGAAAACGTACGTGATGCGGCACCCCAGTTGAAATTAATGACCAACTACGGCGGCGGCAACTTTAAGAAACAGATCACCCGTGCGGACAAATGGGGCGCACGCGTCGCTTTGATCCTCGGTGAGAACGAAGTCGCGGCACAGCAGGTGGTGGTTAAGGACCTGCGCAGTGGTGAACAAGAAACGCTGGCGCAAAGCGAAGTCGCAGTGCGTCTGGCAACGATGTTAGGTTAAGGAGAAGGACACCGTGGAAGTCTATACCACTGAAAACGAACAAGTCGACGCCGTGCGTCGGTTCTTTGCCGAGAACGGCAAAGCGCTGGCGGTAGGTGTGGTGCTCGGAATTGGTGCCCTGGTCGGCTGGCGTTTCTGGCAGAGCCACCAAAACTCCAACATGATGGCTGCGTCCCAATCCTATCAGGAGGCCAGCGATCGTCTGGCGGCCGGTAAGCCGGACGACGTGTCCGCTGCGGAGGCGTTTGCCAAGGCCAACAGCAATAGCTATGGCGTATTGGCCTCGCTGGAGCTGGCGAAGCACTTCGTTGAGCAAAATGATTTTGCCAAGGCAGAGCAGCAGTTGGTACTGGCTCAGGGCCAGACCAAAGACGATAATATGCTGGCGATGATTAGCCTGCGTCTGGCGCGTGTCCAGTTGCAGGAGAAAAAGCTGGATGAAGCGCTGAAAACGCTGGATGGCGTGAAAGGCGAAGGTTGGGCGGCGATGGCGCAAGATGCACGCGGCGACGCGTTGCTGGCCAAAGGCGACACCAAAGGTGCGCGTGAGGCTTACAGCAAAGGCATTGAGTCCAACGCTTCTCAGGCGCTGCAGGTTCTGCTGCGCATGAAATTGAATAACTTGTCCAGCTAAGGGGAATTCCCATGCAATTGCGTAAAACACTCTTGGTCGGACTGGTTTCCGTCGCCTTGCTGAGTGGTTGCTCGCTGTTTAACAGTGAAGAAGACGTGGTTACCATGTCGCCGCTGCCAAAAGTTGAAAATCAGTTCACGCCGAACAAGGCGTGGAGCACATCGGTAGGTAACGGTGTCGGTGAGTTTTATTCTCACCTGCGTCCCGCTTTCCAGGACAGCACTCTTTATGCTGCTGACCGCCACGGTATCGTGAAAGCGATGAATGCCGACAGCGGTGACGAAAAGTGGAAGGTCGATCTCTCCGAGAAAACCGGCTTCTTCTCCAGCAACCTGCCGGCACTGTTGTCAGGCGGCCTGGCGGTCGCAGGCGACAAGGTTTACGTCGGCAGTGAAAAAGCAGTGGTTTACGCGTTGAATACCGCAGACGGTAAAGTGGCGTGGCAGACCAAGGTAGCCGGCGAAGCGATTTCTCGCCCGGTAATCAGCGACGGCATGGTGCTGATCCATACCTCCAATGGCCTGCTGCAGGCGCTGAACGAATCTGATGGTGCGGTGAAGTGGACGGTTAACCTGGACATGCCATCGCTGTCATTGCGCGGTGAGTCCGCACCGGCCGTTGCCTTTGGCGCGGCGATTGTCGGCGGTGATAACGGCCGCGTCAGCGCAGTGCTGATGCAGCAAGGCCAGTTGATCTGGCAACAGCGTATTTCCCAGCCGAGCGGCGCGACCGAGATCGATCGCCTGAACGATGTGGACACGACGCCGGTGATTGTTGAAGGCGTTGTCTACGCATTAGGTTACAATGGCAACCTGACGGCGCTGGATCTGCGTTCCGGCCAGATCATGTGGAAGCGTGAACTGGGTTCCGTGAACGACTTCATCGTGGACGCGGGCCGCATCTATCTGGTGGATCAGAACGATCGCGTGGTAGCGCTGAGCACCGAAGGCGGCGTAACAGTGTGGACGCAGAGCGATCTGCTGCACCGCAACCTGACCCCGCCGGTGATGTATAATGGTTATCTGGTAACCGGCGATTCCGAAGGTTACCTGCACTGGATTAACACCACGGACGGCCGTTTTGTTGCCCAGCAGGAAGTGGATAGCTCCGGCTTCCTGTCTGCGCCGATGGTGGCCGACGATAAGCTGGTTATCCAGGCCAGAGGCGGAAAAGTTTACGCTTTCACCCGCTAACGCTGCCGGTCATCGCACGGTTTGCAAACGGCTCCTGAGTGTTCAGGGGCCGTTTCGTATTTTATAAGCTGCACTTCCGGTGTCTATCCGTGGTGTAGTAACGCATTGATTATTAAGTAATGAGGCTTCACAATGATACCTGTCGTCGCGCTGGTTGGGCGCCCGAATGTGGGTAAATCCACCTTATTTAACCGTTTAACACATACGCGCGATGCGCTGGTGGCGGATTTCCCCGGGCTAACGCGAGACCGCAAGTATGGTCGTGCCGAAGTTGAGGGTAATGAATTTATTATCGTCGATACCGGGGGCATCGACGGTACCGAAGACGGCGTTGAAACGCGCATGGCCGGCCAATCGCTGTTGGCGATTGAAGAAGCGGACATCGTGCTGTTCATGGTCGACGCTCGTGCCGGCCTGATGCCGGCCGATCAGGGCATTGCCCAGCATCTGCGCAACCGTCAGAAGGCCACCTTCCTGGTCGCCAACAAAACCGACGGCATGGATCCGGACATGGCCACCGCCGATTTCTACTCGCTGGGCCTGGGTGACGTGTATGCGATCGCCGCTTCGCACGGACGTGGCGTAGCACAGCTGATCGAACACGTGCTGGTGCCGTTTGTCGGTGAAAAACCCGAAGAAGTCGAGCTGACCGAAGAAGAGGCCAACGCCGCTTACTGGGCTGAGCAGGAAGACGAAATCCCGGAGGACGAAGAGCCGGAAGACGACTTCAACCCGCAAGATTTGCCGATCAAGCTGGCGATCGTTGGCCGTCCTAACGTAGGTAAGTCCACACTGACTAACCGCATCCTCGGCGAGGAGCGTGTGGTGGTGTACGACATGCCGGGCACGACCCGCGACAGCATCTATATCCCGATGGTACGCGACGAGCGCGAATACGTGCTGATCGATACCGCCGGGGTGCGCAAACGCGGCAAGGTCACGGAAACCGTAGAGAAATTCTCGGTAATCAAAACCCTGCAGGCGATCGAAGACGCCAACGTAGTGCTGTTGGTGGTTGACGCGCGCGAAGGCATTTCCGATCAGGATCTCTCGCTGCTCGGCTTTATCCTCAATAGTGGGCGCTCACTGGTGATTGCGGTCAACAAGTGGGACGGCATGAGTGAGGAAGATCGCGAGCATGTGAAAGAGATGCTGGATCTGCGCCTGGGCTTTGTCGATTTCGCCCGCGTGCACTTCATCTCTGCGCTGCACGGCAGCGGCGTCGGCAACCTGTTCGAATCCGTGCAGGAAGCCTACGAGTGCGCGACCCGTCGCGTGAACACCTCCATGCTGACCAAAATCATGCAGATGGCTGCCGAAGACCACCAGCCGCCGTTGGTGCGTGGCCGCCGCGTGAAGCTGAAATACGCGCACGCCGGGGGTTACAACCCGCCGATTGTGGTGATCCACGGCAACCAGGTGAGCGATCTGGCCGACTCGTACAAACGTTATCTGATGAACTACTTCCGTCGTTCACTGAAGGTCATGGGTACGCCAATCCGCATCCAGTTCAAAGAGGGTGACAACCCGTTCGCCGGCAAGCGCAACCTGTTGACGCCGAACCAGATGCGCAAGCGTAAACGCCTGATGAGCCACCTGAAGAAAAGCAAATAATCTTCAAAAAGAGCGCGGTAGCAATACCGCGCTCTTTTTTATTGGCCCGAAGTCGTTCTATTATCTGCATATTGTCACCGCCAGTTGAAGGAACACCATGTCCTGGGAAACCTGGAGTTTTGCGTTCAGCGTCACCGTACCTAATCTTTTAATGATGCTGCTGGGCATACTGCTGCGCCACTGGCGGCTGATGGACGATCGTTTTATCGATGGCGCCACACGCTTGGTGTTCAATCTGGCGCTGCCTTGCCTGCTGTTCTTCAGTATCGCCACCAATCATCCGCAACTGCTGGGCAACCTGCCGTTGGTTCTCTATGGCGCGATCGGCACCATCGCCACCTTCCTGCTGCTGGAGGTGGCGGCGGTCTGGTTGGTTAAGGAACCGCGTGAACGGGGCGTGTTCGTGCAGGGCGGGTTCCGCGCCAATACCGCCATTGTCGGCCTGGCATACGCCATGACGGCCTATGGCGACGAAGGGGTGGCGCTGGGTTCGTTGTACCTGACGGTCACGGTGATCCTGTTTAACGTGCTGTCGGTGATTACCCTGACGCGCAGCCTGCAGGGCGGGCATGGCAAGAAGATCGGCCGTTTGTCGCTGCTGCGCAGCATTGTCACCAATCCGCTGATTATCGGCCTGGTGTGCGGGCTGCTGTTCGCGCAAACCGGCCTGGCAATCCCGCAGGTGATCCGGCAGACCGGCAGCTATATCTCCGGGCTGTCGCTGCCGCTGGCGCTGCTGTGCACCGGCGCAAGCCTGGATCTGCGTGCCATGTTCCGTTCGTCCAACGTTGCCGCGTTGTCATCGTCGGCCAAGCTGTTCCTGGTGCCCGTATTGATGACGCTGGGCGGCTGGCTGTGGGGCTTTCATGGTGCGGCGCTGGGGATTATCTTCCTGTTTTCCGCCACGCCGACCGCCTCGGGCAGCTATGTCATGACGCGCGCCATGGGCGGCAACGCCACGCTGGCAGCGAATATTATTGCCATTACCACCGTCGGTTCGTTTTTTACCACCGCGCTGGGGATATACTTCTTGCGCTCATGGGGCGTGATCTAAAGCCTGTACACCAGGCTATTTTACTTGCCACTTTGGGATTGGGCAGTGCTCGAACGCCTCACGTACTCTGTGTACGCTTCGGGTTCTGCGCGCTGCCCGCACCCAAATTGGCCGCGACAATAACGCCTGCTGAGCAGGCTTTGGGAGTCAGTATGGAAGCGCACTGTCCGCAATGCGATCAAACGATGGAGTGGGTGAATGGTCACTACCATTGCGCAGCCTGCACACGCGATTATCGGCAATTGGCCCATTGTCCGGACTGCGGGCAGCCGTTGCAGGAGCTGAAGGCTTGCGGCGCGGTGGATTATCTGTGTCAGAACGGCCACGGGCTGATATCCAAAAAGCGCGTGCTATTTGATTATCAGCCGTTGTAAGCATTCACTCATCCACCTGGCCGGTTTTCCATAAATCGATCAAAGCCTGCGGTGCGCTGGTTTCCGGGATCAACAAGACGATTTCACTGCACAGATTCTGGCTGTAATAGCTGATTTGCACGCGAAAGTAGCGCTGGTCGCCGCAGCCGGGGGAGCCCGGTTTTCCCTCTTCCTGCGCGTAGGGCAGCGTTTGATTCAATAACTGGCTCAGACGTTGGCGCTGCTCCGGCGTAATATCGGCCAGCGCAATGCGCCGCTGGCCCGCCAGTTTGGGAATAAAGGCAAAACCGCCTTCACGCGCCAGCTCAATGACCGTGTCCTGATTGAGCGACGGCAAGGGTTTCATTATTTCACCCCCACCTGATGCCAGGCTTGCTGCACTTTGTCCGCCACGGTGCGGTCGAAACGCTGCTGCGCATGTTTCACCGTGGTGCGGGCGAAGGTGGCGAAGTCGGCATCCTGCGGCAGCGTTTTGTCGCACAACGTGTCATACCAGACGTAGCCGGCTTTCTCCCAGGCGAAGCCGCCGAGCGCGGTAGCCGCCAGATAGAAGGCGCGGTTGGGGATACCGGAGTTGAGATGCACGCCGCCGTTGTCCTCTTTGGTCTGAATGTAATCCTTCATGTCGGCCGGTTGCGGATCTTTGCCCAGCAGCGGATCGTCGTAGGCGGTGCCGGGCGCAGACATCGAACGCAGGCCCTTGCCGTTGATGCCCTTGGCCAGCAGACCCGCGCCAATCAGCCAGTCGGCCTTGTCGACGGTTTGCCGAAGATGGAACTGCTTGACCAACGAACCGAAGACGTCAGACATAGACTCATTCAGTGCGCCGGCCTGTTGGAAATAAATCAGCCCGGCTTCGCTTTCGGTTACGCCGTGCGCCAGTTCGTGGCCGACGACATCGATAGCGATGGTAAAACGGTTGAAGATCTCGCCGTCACCGTCGCCAAATACCATCTGCTGACCATTCCAGAAGGCATTCTGATACTCGTGGCCGTAGTGGACGCTGCCGGTCAGCGGCAGGCCTTTGTTGTCCAACGAGTTGCGCTCAAACGCCTGCCAGAAGAAATCGTAGGTTACGCCGAGGTAGTCATAGGCTTCGTCCACCGCCACGTCATGGTTGCTGGCCTGGCCCTCGTTGCGCACTTGCTTGCCGGGAAGCTGAGTGCCGTTTTGAGCGTCGTAGATATCGCGGATGACTGCGCCGCCGCCGGCGATTTTCGCGCCGGGCGCACGCAGCGGCTTGTTGCCGAGCAGGCTTTGGACGTGGTTCAGGGTGTGCAATGCGCAGTCGCGCTGCGGTGCGCTGCCGTGTTCAATAATTCTGCGCAGCATATAAGGGGGGATGACTGAACGCGCGGTCAGGGTCGGCATAGGGGCTCTCCTTAAGCAAAATTACCCTCAATAAGTCAATATTCCACCACTAAGTGTAGTTCAGACATCGTAAAGACGATGATCGTGGGTGCTGACCGCCGGGCTGGTCTTGTGCGGGCTGATGCGCTTGACCGAGGCGCGTACCGCCAGTTTCCCGTGCAGCAGCAGGTTGCACGGCGGCGCATCGGCGCGCAGCATTCGGCGTTGCAACAGTTGGATCGCCTCATGCCCCAGCTCGTCTCGCGGCACATGTACCGAGGTGAGCGGCACATCGTGAATTTCCGCCAGGTTAAAACCGTCGGTGCTCATGACCGAGATATCTGCCGGTACGTTTAACCCCAGTTTGTTCAATGCCTTGACCGCACCGACCGCCATATAGTCGCCCCCGGCGAGAATAGCTGTCGGCAGCTGCGAGCGCTGGCTGACCTGATTGATAAAGGTGGTCAGCGCCTGCTCGGCTTCTTCGCTGCCAAAGCCGGAGGTCGTGACCAGGTGGCGGCCTTCGTCAAAGACGATGTTGTGCTGCGCATAGGCCTGTCTGATGCCCGCCAGCCGCAGCTCCATGGTGTGTCGGCGCAGGCATTGCAGGTTCAGAATATGGCTGTGGCCCTGTTGGATCAGATAATTGGCGGAGAACTCGCCGATCAACTGATGATCGGGGGAGACGCTGTCCAGCCGCATCTGGCGATCGGTACAGTTGATCAGCACGCAGGGCTTGTGCAGATCGGCGGCCAGCTGGTGAATGTGCTCGTCGTCGATGCCGATAATCAGCGCCGCCTCGGTCTGCGGATCGCTCATTTTTTCCAGGAACAGCGCGCCGTCGCTGTGCTGCTCTTCAAGTCCGCAATAGCGGATACGCACCTCATGCTCCGCCAGCGCGGCGGTGATCCCCTGGATCACCTTGTGATAAAAGATGTCGGTGCGCACGTCGAAGGCGCGTTGCGGGGCAAACACCATGACGTTGTTCAGCATCAGCCGGCCGTTGGACAGGCCTTGCAAGATACCGTTCTGCTGGGCGCAGGCCAATACTCTGTGACGCGCCTCGGCGCTGGTGTTGGACTTGCCCGCGAGTACGCGTGAAACGGTGCTGATCGACAGCCCTGTTTGGCGGGCGATTTCCTGTATTTTCAGCTTTCCGTTCATTCTGTGATCTCCTTCAAATTTGCTGGTGAAAATATTTTCACCGCGTTTTTTCAGCGTACTGTCTGGCTTGGGTCGCCATTATGGCGAGCTTTTAGGCTGTATATGAAAATTTTTGCAAAAAACCACGTTTCGCTCACGCTCACGGCTGGCTAGTCTGCATTGGTACACCAATTTTATAGACTTATCAGTCCAATTTACCGGCTGAATTATAAATAAAATGAAAATAAATCATGTGGTTGTGAGCGTGATGAGTGGTTTTTCGTGATCGCCATCGCAAATTTTAGCAACCCATACCTTCGATACCAAAACGTGCCCTACCAAAAAGCGAGCTGTTTCACCGGGCAGCCGCCGTGGAGAGAAGACAGATGAGTGTTGAAATTAATCAGACGGTCGCGCACAGCAGTCGGCGCAAGTTTAAATCGCTGCGTTGGTGGATGCTGGCGCTGTTTCTGCTCGGCGTTACGGTCAACTACATTACCCGTAACTCGCTGGGTATCCTGGCGCCAGAACTGAAAACCAGCCTGAACATGACCACCGAGCAATATTCCTGGGTGGTGGCGTCGTTCCAGCTGGCCTACACGGTATTTCAGCCGATCTGCGGCTGGCTGATCGATGTTATCGGCCTGAAGATGGGCTTTTTGGTCTGCGCCAGCATCTGGGCGGTGGTGTGCATGCTGCATGCTGGAGCGGGCACCTGGGTGCAGCTGGCTATTCTGCGCTTCTTTATGGGCGGGGCGGAAGCGGCGGCCACGCCGGGCAACGCCAAGGCGATCTCCGACTGGTTCCCGAAAAAGGAACGGCCGATTGCCGCCGGCTGGGCGGGCGTAGGTTTTTCTATCGGCGCCATGCTGGCTCCGCCGATCATCGTCATCGCCCACATCTCTTTTGGCTGGCAGGGCGCCTTTTTGTTCTCCGGTGCGCTGGGGTTGATCTGGGTGGTGCTGTGGTGGCTGTTCTACCACGAACCTTCAAAGCACCCGAACCTGAGCCAACAAGAGCTGGATCTGATCCGCCAGGATAACGAACCGGTATTGCCGAGGCTGCCGTTTTTAAAATCATTGGCGATCTTGTGTAAAAACAAAAAGTTCTACGGCATCGCCATCCCGGCCTTTCTCGCCGAACCGGCCTGGGCGGTGTTCAGCTTCTGGGTGCCGCTGTACCTGGCCACCGAGCGCGGCATGGATTTAAAGCACATCGCCATGTTTGCCTGGCTGCCGTTTTTGGCGGCGGATATCGGCAGCGTCGCCAGCGGTTATCTCACCACCCTGTACCGCAAATGGTTCGGCTGCAGCCGCGTCAACTCGGTGGTCGCCAGCTCGGTCACCGGCGCCTTCATGATGGTTTCGCTGGCGTTTGTCGCGATCACCAAAGATCCCTATGTGGCGATCGCGTTGATCTCGATCGGTGGTTTCGGCCACCAGGTGATCTCCTGCATGCTCAGCGCGCTGGTGGTGGAGTCGTTCGATAAAAACCAGATGGCGACGGTCAACGGCATGCGCGGCTCCAGTGCCTGGATCGCCAGCTTCCTGTTTACGTTGCTGATCGGTGCGGTTTCCGACACCGTCGGCTTCAATCCGCTGTTTATCGCCATGGGCTTCTTCGATCTGATCGGCGCCCTGTTCCTGATTGCCTTGATCGCCGAGCGCGGCGGTAAAAAAACACTGAATAGTTAAGTTGGATGCCTATGAAAACGTTAAAAAAATGGACGCTGGCAGGCGAATATGCCGATCGCGTTGAACTGTTGGTCGACGAGCGTCATCTGTTCTGCCTGTACGTGCTGGAAGACAACCTGTTCCGCGTGCTGATCAAGCGCAACGGCGAGCTGGCGCTGGACCGCACCTGGAGCATTGCGCCGCAGGCTGACGTGCCCTGGGAAGGGCGCGATCGCCTGAGCGTCGCCGGTTTTGGCCTGCCGGGTTATCAACTGCAACAGCATGAGGATCGGCTGGTGGTGACCAGTGCCGCGCTGCGCGTTACTGTGCATCAGCCGCTGTGGCTGGAGTGGGAGCACCGTAGCGCCGCCGGTGAATGGCGGCCGCTGGCGGCCGATCGGCCAACCAGCGCCTACCTGCTCAATCCGCAGGGTGACGGCGTGGCGCACTACCAGCGCCGCTTTACCGGCGAACGCTATTATGGCCTGGGCGAGAAGGCCGGCGATCTGGAGCGCAGCGGCCGCCGCTTTGAAATGCGCAATCTGGATGCGATGGGCTACAACGCCGCCAGCACCGATCCGCTGTACAAACATGTGCCCTTTACCATCACTCGCGGCGCAGAGGCCAGTTTCGGGCTGTTTTACGACAACCTGAGCAGCTGTTGGCTGGATTTGGGCAACGAGATCGACAACTACCATCTGGCCTACCGCCGTTATCAGGCCGAGGCGGGGGATCTCGATTATTACCTGTTCCTGGGGCCGCAGGTGCTGGACGTGACCAAAGCCTTTGTGCGCCTCACCGGCAAGACCCACTTCGGGCCGAAATGGAGCCTCGGGTACAGCGGTTCGACCATGCATTACACCGACGCGCCGGACGCCCAGCAGCAGTTGCAGCAGTTCATTGCCTTGTGCAAGCAGCACGATATTCCCTGCGATTCGTTCCAGCTGTCTTCGGGTTACACCTCGATCGGCAACAAGCGCTACGTGTTCAACTGGAATTACGACAAGGTGCCGCAGCCGAAGCTACTGAGCCAGGCGTTCCACGCCGCCGGGTTGAAGCTGGCGGCCAACATCAAACCCTGCCTGTTGCAGGATCACCCGCAGTATCGGCAGGCGGCGGAGCAGGGGCTGTTTATCCGCGATTCGGAAAGCGACCAGCCGGAGCGTTCCAGCTTTTGGGACGACGAAGGCTCGCACCTCGATTTCACCAATCCGGCGACGGTGCGTTGGTGGCAGCAGGGCGTCACTCAACAACTGCTGGAGATGGGCATAGATTCAACCTGGAACGACAACAACGAATACGAAGTGTGGGATGCGGAAGCGCGCTGCCAGGGTTTTGGCACACCTATCGCCATCAAGCATATCCGCCCGGTGATGCCGTTGCTGATGATGCGCGCGTCGATGGAAGCCCAGCAGCGCTTTGCGCCCGACCTGCGGCCATATCTGATCTCCCGTTCCGGCTGTGCCGGCATGCAGCGTTACGTGCAGACCTGGAGCGGCGACAACCGCACCAACTGGCAAACCCTGCGCTACAACATCCGCATGGGCTTGGGCATGAGCCTGTCCGGGTTATATAACCTGGGGCACGACGTCGGCGGTTTTTCCGGCGACAAACCGGACGCCGAACTGCTGGTACGCTGGGTGCAAAACGGCGTGATGCACCCGCGTTTCACCATTCACTCCTGGAACGACGACGCGACGGTTAACGAGCCGTGGATGTATCCGGCCGCCACGCCGGCCGTCCGCGAGGCGATCAACCTGCGCTATCGACTGATGCCCTATTTCTACACCCTGCTGTGGCAGGCCAGCGCCGACGACGAGCCGATGCTGCGCCCGACCTTCCTCGATCACGAGCATGACGAACGCACCCTGAAAGAAACCGATGATTTTATGATTGGCCGCGATTTGCTGGTGGCCAGCGTGGTGGAGCAGGGGCAGCGTGCGCGTTCGGTCTATCTGCCGGATAACGGCGAAGGCTGGTACTGTTTCCACAGCGGCCAGTGGTTCAGCGGTGGCCAGACGGTGGTGCTGGATGCGCCGCTGGAGCGTTTGCCGCTGTTGGTACGCGCCGGGGCGGCGTTGCCGCTGTCATCGCGCTTGGCGCACGTCGACGTTGCCGCCGACGATCGGCGCGAGTTGCACCTGTACCCGTTTAAAGGCTGTGGCAGCGCTTCTGGGCTGTTGTTCGAAGACGATGGGGAAAGTTATGGCTGGCAGCAGGGCAACGCGCTGTGGCTGCGCTGGGAGATGCACAGCGATAATCGGCGCGTCATGCTGAACGTCACCACCGAAGGGCAGTTCAAACCGGCATGGCGGACGCTGACGGTCAGCCTGCCTGCCGGAGAAACGCGGGAACTGTGGATCAACGGTGAGCCGGGCGAGAGTTTTACGCTGAAATAACGGAAATAACGGAAACAGCTATTCGGCCGAGTCAGCCGCGCGCTTTTTGCGCGGCTTCTTGGCGACGATGACGTTTTTCACTTCGCTTTCCACCCAGCCATCCTGCAGGCGGGTTTTCAGCAGTTCGCCGACCTGGGCCTGTTTGGTGGTTTTCAGCACTTCGCCGCGCGGGGTTTGCGTCACGCTGTAGCCGCGCGCCAGCGTCGCCAACGGGCTGACCGCTTCGAGCTGGCTGCAGGCCACGCCGAAACGCTGGCGGTAAGCGTTGAGACGGCGCTCCAGCGCCTGCTGCAAACGGTATTCCTGTTGCTGCACGCGTTGCTGATAACGGTGAATGCGCGCCTGCGGCTGTACCTGCGCCAAACGCTGTTGCGCCCGATCGCTGCGGCGTGAAGACAGGCGCAGCTGGTTTTGCATGCCGTCTTCCAACCGGCGTTGCAGCTTGAACAACAGCGTCTGCTGGCGCGCCAGGCGCAGGTGCGGATGCTGCTGTTGCAAGCGGTGGTTGATGCGGGTGAACTGCTGCTGACGCTGGGCCAGATAGTAATCCATCGCCATTTCCATCCGCTGCTGCTGGGATTGCAACTGACGCAGCAGCTCTAGCTGATTGCGGCTGACCAGCTCGGCGGCGGCGGAAGGGGTTGGCGCACGCAGATCGGCGACAAAGTCGGCAATGGTGACGTCGGTTTCATGGCCGACGGCGCTGACGATCGGGATGCGGCTGGCGAATATCGCCCGCGCTACGCGTTCGTCGTTAAAACTCCACAGGTCTTCCAGCGAGCCGCCGCCACGGCCGACGATCAGCACGTCGCATTCGTCACGGCGGTTGGCCGTTTCGATGGCGCGCACGATCTGCAATGGCGCTTCCGCGCCCTGCACCGAGGTCGGGTAGATAACGATAGGCAGCGAAGGATCGCGCCGTTGCAGCACTTGCAGCACATCGTGCAGCGCCGCGCCGCTGGCGGAGGTGATCACCCCGACGCGTTTGGCCGGGTTGGGCAGCGGTTGTTTGAACTGTTGGTCGAACAGGCCTTCGGCGCTCAGGCGCTGTTTCAGTTGCTCGAATTGCTGTTGCAGCAGGCCGTCGCCGGCGGGTTGCATGCTTTCGGCAATCAGCTGATAGTCGCCGCGCGGTTCATACAGCGTGATGCTGGCGCGAACCAACACTTGCTGGCCGTTTTGCGGGCGGAAGGTGGTGCGGCGGTTGCTGTTGCGGAACATCGCGCAGCGCACCTGCGCGCGGTCGTCTTTCAGCGTGAAATACCAGTGGCCGGAAGCGGGTTGAGAGAAGTTGGAGATCTCGGCGGAGAGCCAAATCTGGCCCATTTCCATTTCCAGCAGCTGTCGAACCGTCTGATTCAGGCGGCTTACGGTAAAAATAGACGGCGAAACAGGTAGCGACATGTGACCCAGATCAAATTCCAAAACAACCACTTAATTGGTCGATACTACAGGGCTGAAAAAGGTAATCAAGAGTTTTTGTGAGAAAGTGCTGGAGGCAACCGATTACGCTCTGTATAATGCCGCGGCAATATTTTATCTTTTTCACAGCCCACTCTGGTGAGATATTGCCCATGCTACGTATCGCGAAAGAAGCACTAACGTTTGACGACGTTCTCCTGGTTCCAGCTCACTCTACGGTTCTGCCTAATACCGCTGAGCTCGGCACCCAACTGACCAAAACTATCCGCCTGAATATCCCTATGCTGTCCGCAGCCATGGATACCGTAACCGAAGCCGGCCTGGCCATTGCGCTGGCGCAGGAAGGCGGCCTGGGCTTCATTCACAAAAACATGTCCATCGAGCGTCAGGCTGAAGAAGTCCGCCGCGTGAAAAAACATGAAAGCGGCGTAGTTACCGACCCGCAAGCCGTGACCCCCTCCACCACGCTGAAAGAAGTGAAAGAACTGACCGCGCGTAACGGCTTTGCCGGCTACCCGGTAGTGACCGAAGAGAATGAACTGGTCGGTATCATCACTGGCCGTGACGTGCGCTTCGTGACCGATCTGAACCAGCCGGTTACCGCCGTGATGACGCCGAAAGAGCGCCTGGTCACGGTGAAAGAGGGTGAAGCGCGTGAAGTCGTGCTGCAAAGAATGCACGAAAAACGCGTTGAGAAAGCGCTGGTGGTGGACGACAACTTCCATCTGCTGGGCATGATCACCGTAAAAGACTTCCAGAAGGCGGAGCGCAAGCCAAACGCCTGTAAGGACGAGCATGGCCGCCTGCGTGTTGGCGCTGCGGTTGGCGCCGGTGCCGGCAACGAAGAGCGCGTTGACGCGCTGGTCGCTGCGGGCGTTGACGTACTCCTGATCGACTCCTCTCACGGCCACTCCGAAGGCGTATTGCAGCGCATTCGCGAAACCCGCGCCAAATACCCGGATCTGCAGATCGTTGGCGGCAACGTCGCTACGGCCTCCGGCGCCAAAGCGCTGGCCGACGCCGGCGTGAGCGCGGTGAAAGTGGGGATCGGCCCTGGCTCCATCTGTACCACCCGCATCGTGACCGGCGTGGGCGTACCGCAGATCACCGCTATCGCCGACGCGGTTGAAGCGCTGGAAGGCACCGGCATCCCGGTTATCGCCGACGGCGGCATCCGCTTCTCCGGCGACATCGCCAAAGCCATCGCGGCTGGCGCATCCTGCGTGATGGTCGGCTCCATGCTGGCGGGCACCGAAGAATCGCCGGGCGAAATCGAGCTGTATCAGGGCCGTTCGTTCAAATCCTACCGCGGTATGGGCTCGCTGGGCGCCATGTCCAAAGGCTCTTCCGACCGTTACTTCCAAACCGATAACGCCGCCGACAAACTGGTGCCGGAAGGTATCGAAGGCCGCGTGGCTTACAAAGGCATGCTGAAAGCGATCGTGCACCAGCAAATGGGCGGTCTGCGCTCTTGCATGGGCCTGACCGGCTGCGCCACCATCGACGATCTGCGCACCAAGGCTGAATTTGTGCGCATCAGCGGCGCCGGCATTCAGGAAAGCCACGTGCATGACGTGACCATCACCAAAGAGTCACCGAACTACCGCATGGGCTGATTTCAGGGGCTGCGGCCGGCGCATTTGTTCGCCGTCCGCTGCTCGCATTGCTCATTGACGACATGTCAACTGCGCATGCTGTGCTGCGGGCGACAACCAACTGCCTGGCCTCGCCGACTGAAATCGTCCCTGACGATTTGATTTTTCCTTTTATTTTGTTGCTGGAATTCGCCTCACATGACAAATAATATCCATAAGCATCGCATCCTTATTCTGGATTTTGGTTCGCAATACACTCAACTGGTAGCACGCCGCGTGCGCGAAATCGGCGTTTACTGCGAGCTGTGGGCCTGGGACGTTAGCGAAGAGCAAATCCGCGAATTCAATCCAAGCGGCATCATCCTTTCCGGCGGGCCGGAGAGCACCACCGAACATAACAGCCCGCGTGCGCCAGAATACGTGTTCACCGCCGGTGTGCCGGTACTGGGCGTATGCTACGGCATGCAGACCATGGCGATGCAGCTGGGCGGCCATGTGCAGGGTTCCAACGAGCGTGAGTTCGGCTATGCGCAGGTGGAAGTGACCACCGACAGCGCGCTGGTTCGCGGCATCGAAGACGCTCTCAGCTCCGCCGGCAAACCGCTGCTGGACGTGTGGATGAGCCACGGCGACAAAGTGACCGCCATCCCTTCCGACTTCGTGACCGTCGCCAGCACCGATACCTGTCCGTTCGCCATTATGGCCAACGAAGAAAAACGCTTCTACGGCGTGCAGTTCCACCCGGAAGTGACCCACACCCGTCAGGGCCAGCGCATGCTGGAGCGTTTCGTATTGGACATCTGCCAGTGTGAAGCCCTGTGGACGCCTGCGACCATCATCGAAGATGCGGTTGAGCGTATCCGCGAACAAGTGGGCGAAGATCACGTGATCCTCGGCCTGTCCGGCGGCGTGGATTCTTCCGTTACCGCCATGCTGCTGCACCGCGCCATCGGCAAACGCCTGACCTGCGTGTTTGTCGACAACGGCCTGCTGCGCCTGAACGAAGCCGACCAGGTGCTGGAGATGTTCGGCGACCACTTCGGCCTGAACATCGTGCACGTCGCGGCGGAAGAGCGCTTCCTGAGCGCGCTGGCCGGCGTTGACGAACCGGAAGCCAAGCGCAAGATCATCGGCCGCGTATTCGTTGAAGTGTTCGACGAAGAAGCCTGCAAGCAAGACGAAGTGAAATGGCTGGCGCAAGGCACCATCTATCCGGACGTGATCGAGTCCGCCGCTTCCGCCACCGGCAAAGCGCACGTGATCAAGTCGCACCACAACGTGGGCGGCCTGCCGAAAGAGATGAAGCTGGGCCTGGTCGAGCCGCTGAAAGAGCTGTTCAAAGACGAAGTGCGCAAAATCGGCCTGGAGCTGGGCCTGCCGTACGACATGCTGTACCGCCACCCATTCCCGGGGCCAGGTCTGGGCGTGCGCGTGCTGGGCGAAGTGAAGAAAGAGTACTGCGACCTGCTGCGCCGTGCCGATGCCATCTTCATCGAAGAGCTGCACAAAGCCGACCTGTACAACAAGGTCAGCCAGGCGTTCACCGTATTCCTGCCGGTGCGTTCGGTCGGCGTGATGGGCGACGGCCGTAAATACGACTGGGTTGTTTCACTGCGCGCAGTGGAAACCATCGACTTTATGACCGCGCATTGGGCGCACCTGCCGTACGATTTCCTCGGCCGCGTCTCCAACCGCATCATCAACGAAGTGGACGGCATTTCCCGCGTAGTTTATGACATCAGCGGCAAGCCACCGGCTACCATTGAGTGGGAATAATTTGGCTGCCGGCTTAAGCTGGCACTGACAGGCACTAAAAATAACTAAACCCGCGTAATTGCGGGTTTTTTTGTTTTTGTGATTGGCATTTTCTGGCAGATGTTAGCAACGGGAAGCACGGTTTTATTCAATGGAATTTTTGGGAGGAGCAAAATTAACTGGAATTACTCACCAAGACTTACGTGCATTAACCGATAACATTGTCGAGAGTGGAAAGGTTCCGGTGTAGTGGCACTACACAACTGAATGACCCTGTGCTGCCATTTTATGCGTCTCATGGCCTGCCAAAGCTGAGAATACTGACTGACAGAGGCACTGTGTTCTATGGCAACGTGGAGCAGCATGATTACCCGCTTTACCTGGTGAGAAATGACATCGATCACATGAAATCAGGGCGATTTCTTCTACGCTGTTCGGGAATCGGTCTGTATCCCAAACCTGTTGCGGCTCGCCACGGTTGGCATCAACGGGGCCGAAGATACTCAGAGCAATTGCGCTGGCAATTTCATGGTGGGAAGAATACCAGCATGGTTGGCTGTCTCAAACGTACCTGGTCAAGTTGATAGAAATAAGCTTGCATAATGAACTCCGTAATCCTGGAAGCGGAAAATAAAAAATGCAGTATCATCCTGTATTTTCCCGGCCGGTTGCTCAATTACGTTATTTCACTCTGTGATTAAGAGAATGCTCAAATGTGAACCATATCTCAAAAAATACGGTCATGTATTTAACGCGTTAATATCCATGCGGAGCGTTCGCTTTTCAGGGGAAGATGACAAGAGATTAAAAAATACCGCTTTTTTAGGGGGCTCAGCTACTGCAGATATTGCTAAGGAGTTTCCAATCAACACTTTGGATATGCTAACTATATAAGACCTTTGTCACAATGGTCACGGAAATAAAAAAACATAATTAATAAATATAAAAACGTAATAGATCCCCTGCGGTAATCTGTGTCAGAAAGTATTCCGCATTCACAAAAGAGGTAGGAGATGTGATTAAAATGAGTGGAAACATAATGCATAGTCGGCATGATGAGTATCATAAACTAACTCGTGGAGAACGCATTGGTTATGGCATGGGTGACTTTGCCCAAAACCTTGTTTTTGGTACCATAGGCGGCTTTCTTGCTCTCCACATGTTGACTGTAAATACAATAAGCACAGCAGCTGCAGGGTTTATATTTCTTTTTGTCAGAATTATCAATGTTTTTTGGGATCCCATTGTTGGCACTTTTGTTGATAAACGGAGTTCAAAAGCCGGAAAGTATCGCCCTTGGCTTTTAAGAGCAGGAATTCCACTCGTTATTCTTTCCGCTCTACTTTTTGCACCAATTCCCGAAGTCATAGGTTCAATTCCTTTTGCATTTGTTGTTTATCTTGCATTGGATTTGGTTTATTCAGTTGTGAATATTCCTTATGGTTCTCTTAATGCTTCATTAACAAGAGATCCTGAATCTATTGATAAACTTACAAGTACGCGAATGATGCTGGCCAATAGTGCCAATCTTCTTGTCTATACCCTATTTCCAATGTTTGTACAAATGGCCGCCCCAAAAGATCGAAGCCTCAAGGATACAGGATTTTTTGGACTTGAGTTAAACCTGGGGAATTATACCGATCCATCAGCTAGTTATGCCTGGTTTGGCGTTTACTCAGTTTATATGATAATAGGGTTTGTTGCACTTTTACTCTGTTATAAATTAACAAAGGAACGTGTTGTAGCCACAGCAGAACAATCTGCCAATGTAAAAACGACAGATTTATTCCTTGAGCTCAAAAATAATCGACCGCTTGTCGTTCTCGGGATTTTTTTCATGTTGGCCTTTACATTCATGTTTTTCATGAACACTGTTAATGGATTTTTCAATCAGTTTGTTGTCGGCCATTCAGAATGGATGGGGGCTGTTGGTCTTGTAGCCTCAATTCCAGGTATTGTATTTCCAATTTTTTGGCCAAGACTCAAGAAAATTTTTGGTAAAAAAGGTTTTTTTCATCTTTTTCTTGGCATGTTTATTATCGGTGAATTTTTGACTTACATTTGGTCTCTCGATGGAATGCATGATGCGCTCTGGCTTGCTTACATCGCAACATTCATAAAACAATGGGGCTTAACTTCGGCTACCGGCTTCATGTGGGCACTTGTCCCTGAAGTTATTGCTTATGGTGAGTTAAAATCAGGTAAGCGAAATGCCGCAATCATTAATGCTATTATGGGGCTTTTTTTCAAGATTGGTTTTACTATCGGCGGTGCTGTTCCACTTTGGCTGCTGGCTGTTTATGGCTTTAATGAAACAGGTATACATCAAAATGAAAATGCTATCGCTGGAATAAATATGACAGCGATTTGGATCCCAATAGTTTTAGCCTTTGTGTCGATGATCGTCATTCAATTATATCCCATATCAGATAAAAACATTACAGATATCAACCGTAGGCTTGATGAGATACGTACATAGTTTAACTGATTTAATTAGAACCCTTAGTTAATGCGGAAACTTATTTAAAAAAGGTAAATAATATGTCACTTATTCAAAACCCTATATTGCCTGGATTCAATGCCGACCCAAGTATTATCCGTGTAGAGGACACTTACTATATAGCAAACTCTACATTTGAGTGGTTCCCTGGTGTTCGTTTACATGAATCAAAAGACCTGGAACACTGGAATCTTCTCCCTAGCCCATTGTCAACAACAGCTCTTTTAGATATGAAAGGAAATCCTTCATCAGGTGGGATTTGGGCTCCGGCTCTCTCTTATGCCGATGGCAAATTCTGGTTGGTTTATACGGATGTGAAAATCACGGAGGGTGCTTTTAAAGACATGACAAACTACCTGACCACCGCAACAGATATTCACGGTCCATGGACAGATCCCATCAAACTTAATGGCGTTGGTTTTGATGCTTCACTTTTCCATGATGAAGACGGTCGTAAATATTTAGTTCAACAAACCTGGGACCATCGCGAGTACCATCACCCTTTTAATGGTATTACGTTAACTGAGTTTGATCCAAAGATACTGAAATTAAAACCAGAAACAGCGCGTACCATTTATCGAGGCACTGCCGTTGCACTTGTTGAGGGACCACATCTCTACAAACTGCACGGGTATTATTATCTTTTTGCAGCTCAGGGGGGAACAGTATTTACCCATCAGGAGGTTGTTGCTCGTTCAAAAACCTTGGACGCCAACAGTTTTGAAACAGCGCCAGGGGAGGTTTTCTTGACTAACGTAGATACTCCAGACAGCTACATTCAAAAACAGGGACATGGCAGTTTGGTTTCAACCCCCAAAGGAGAATGGTATTACGCCTCGCTCTGTGCTCGCCCTTGGAATCATGCTGGTGAGTCTGTCTATGATCCTCGTGGTTGGTCAACACTTGGCAGAGAAACGTCTATCCAAAAAGTTTTTTGGGATGAAGCTGGCTGGCCACGTATTGAAGGTGGCCACGGCGGAAAAACCTTTGTCGAAGGTCCAAGGGACGCCATTTATACCCAAAGTGCAAAAGATCATAGCCAGCAAGATGAGTTTACAACTTCGATACTCAATCTCAACTGGAATACCCTCCGCGTCCCGTTCACAGAAAAAATGGGCACAACAGGCGATGGAAAATTGACTTTAATTGGGCAAGGTTCTTTAGCGAATACTCATGACCTCTCGCTTATTGCCCGGCGTTGGCAAGCCTTTTATTTTGATGCTCAAGTTAAAGTGAAATTCAATCCATTTAATTATCAACAAATGGCAGGATTAACAAATTACTATAATGATCGTCATTGGAGTTTTGTTTTCATTACCTGGAATGAAATTAATGGTTCAGTCATCGAAGTTGGAGAGAATAATCGTGGGAAATATACATCATATCTGAAAGATGAAGCAATCAAGATCCCAGAAGATACCGAATATGTCTGGTTTCGCACCAAAGTCAGAAAAGAAAGTTATACTTATGAATATAGCTTTGATGGGATGAGCTTCACTGAAATTCCTGTCAAGTTAGATGCCGCAATTCTTTCGGACGATTATGTACTACAAAGTTATGGTGGGTTCTTTACCGGGGCGTTCATTGGTCTTGCAGTAGTAGACTACTCTGGTTACTCTGCCAGTGCAGAGTTTTATAATTTCGATTATCAGGAACTTGGTGATTTATTAATTGCGAATGACACTTATTGCTGGGAAGCAAGTGAATCACGATTTAATTAAATACTAACGCGCCAATTCAGATAATAAGAGCAACGCCCGACCATGATGATGAGGAGGGGGTTGCTACTGATAAGCGCTGCACGCCGTGGGTAAAGGCGAATTGGCGGAAGCCTGAACTCTGCTGCGGGAAGCAGATGGTTACGCACGCCAGGAGCACCAAATGCCAACCCAGCTGATTGAGCATGATTCAGGAGAAGCGCGCCAGCCATTATGGTGTACGCGCAGAATTATCTTATGAACTCCTTACTGGGGCGTTAATTAGCGGAATGAATTATTCACCTCTATTAATTTTTAATTACTATGATTACGGAGACGCTCACTACGCTAATTATTTAACTGTACCTCTGCGAAATAAAAATAAAATCAACTTGTTTTGGTGACGTTCTTTCTATTTAAACCGAAACGGGATGGTCGTTTTCTGAGAATATATTTAATTTGAGATAGCCATGAAAACTGTAAAAAAAATTCATTTAGCTATGGCAGTTATCGTCGCACTGTGTCCTATTTCCTTACAGGCGCAGGAATTCACTCAGGAACAGATTGACGCCATCGTCGCTAAAGCGGTCGATAAAGCACTGGCCGAACGGCAGGCGAAAATTACCGCCGCCGCCGATAAAAAGGTCGACGTCATTACCAACCCGCAAACCACTGCGGCCTCGCCGGATTTAGCGATTCCATTCGGCCTCAAGTTCAGCGGCTACGCCCGTTATGGCGCCCATTTCCAGACTGGCGATCAGAAATATGTCGGCGTCGACGGATCCTATAACGGCGCTTCGGCGATCGGCCGTCTGGGTAACGAAAGCAACGGCGGTGAATTCCAGATCAGCAAAGCCTTCAAAAGCACCAACGGGGCGATCTGGGATATTAACGTCATGTTTGACCACTGGAGCGACGAAGTGAACCTGAAAAAGGCCTACATAGGCGTCACCAACGTACTCGAATCGCACCCGGATGCTTATCTCTGGGCTGGCCGCGACTTCCACCAACGTCCGCAACAGGGGATCAACGACTACTTCTGGATGAACCACGACGGTCAGGGGGCCGGGGTGAAGAACTTTGATATTGGCGGCGTACTGTTTGACGTGGCGACGGTGTCGCAGGTGAAATCCTGTAGCCCGGAAGTCATGGCCGATGAGACTAACCCATCACGCATCACCTGCACTGGCAGCTCCGATACCGGCGATAACGGCCATTACGCGCTGACCACCAAAACCCACGGCATCAAGGCCGGGCCGATCGACGTCGAAGTATACGCCAACTACGGCTTTGACTCGAAAGCGGTGGATAGCGACGAGCGACTCGATGCCTGGCAGGGCGGACTGGTACTGAGCCATTCCAACGACAGCGGGGTGAACAAGGTCATTCTGCGCTACTCCGACAACTCGGATAACAGCGTCTACAACAAAACCGACGACCTGACCACGGTCTACGCCAGCCTCGAAGGCAGCCATAAATTCACCCAGCAGGCGCAGATCGAATATCTGCTGGCCTTCCACGATTACGATATCGGCAAGGACAACTCCGACAACCGTAAAAACTACGGTGCCATCGTGCGGCCGATGTACTTCTGGAACGACGTGCATTCCACCTGGCTGGAAGCGGGCTACCAGCGCGTGGACTATGATCGGGGCGGGGATAACAAAGGCTGGAAGCTGACGCTGTCGCAGAACATCTCCATTGGCATGGGGCCGGAATTCCGTCCGATGCTACGCTTCTACGTGACCGGCGGCCAGGTGAATAACGAGCATACCGCCAAAGTAGATGGCACCGGCAACGAGCGGCTGGACTCACTGAATATCGGCGGCATGTTTGAGGCGTGGTTCTAAGTTAGCTTGATAAATCCTTTAAGGGGAGGGGTTTTTTTGCCCCTCCCTGGATTCAGGCCCGTGCTTCCTTCAACAACTGCTGAATGACTTGCTCTTGTTTCGCGTAGTCACCTTCGCCAAAAGCGGTGTACCGCAGCTTTCCACTTGCGTCAAAAATGTAATGCGCCGGCCAGTACCTGTTACCGAAATTGTTCCAGATGGCGTAGTTGTTGTCGGCCACAACAGGGTAGGGAAGCCGCCATTTGGCGATGGCCTTCGCCACCGCATCGGGGTCGCGCTCCCAAGGATATTCAGGCGTATGCACTCCCAACACCACCAAACCATCCGTCTGGTACTTGTTTGCCCAATCGCGCACATGCGGCAGCGTGTGCTGGCAGTTGATGCAATCGTAGGTCCAGAAATCCACCAGCACCACCTTGCCTTTTAGCGAGGCGTTGTTCACCGGGCTGCCGTTAAACCAGCGAGTGCCACCCGCCAGCGAAGGCATCCTGTTGGTGATTTGCGGTTCAACAACCGGTTGTAGTTGTACCCGGGGCTGCTGCACCGAAAGGTGCCGGCTAAGGCGTTGCTCCAGATTCTGAGCGAATGCCGGTGCGCTTTGCAGGACGTTCTGGGTACCGGAGGCAATCAGCACTACCGATGCCAGCATCAACCCCCCCGAGATCTGGCGAAGACGCGCCATGATTGCCATCCCTGGTCGCAAACGCATCATCAATCCGTGTCCCGCCACCCCTAGCAACGCCAGCATCAATGCGCAGCCGCTGCCGTAGGCGGCAATCAGCAGGCCGACAGAAACCGGCTCCTTACCCACTGCCGCAAGGCTAAGAAGTGCCCCAAGCACCGGGCCTGCGCAGGGTGACCACAATAAGCCAATTGCCATACCGGCCAGCAGCGCCGCGATAAGCCCGCGGTGACGATGGCTGGAGTCATTGACGCGATTGCCCAACGATATCAGCGGTGCGCCAATAAACTGCGCCACCCGTGTGGAAAGCAGTGTCAGAGCGGTGAGTGCGAGGAAGGCCAGCGCGAACCAACGGCCGGCAGCGGTGATGCTTGCTACCCAATGGCCGGCGATCGAAACCAGCAACGCCACGGCAGTAAACATCATGACCATCCCGGCGAGCAAGACCATCAATTGACCTTTTTTGCCGCGTACACTGGCGAAGACGAACGGAATGACCGGCAAGGTACAGGGGCTGAGCAGCGTCAGCATGCCCGCCAACAAAGCAATTATCAGCGACATAATATTCATCCGTATGGGGTTAATGAGCGTCAATCTTATCGACGGCTTGAGTGATAACCTGTGTGACGGTATCGGGCTGGCTCAGCATAGAGACATGACTGGCAGTTACGGTCGTGACCCTGGCATGAATGGTCTTCGCCATCGCGCGTTCGAGGCCGGGGTCAATCATGCGGTCATCGGCGCTGACCACAAACCAGCTGGGTTTCTGCTTCCACGCTGCGTGAGTCACCTTGTCGCCGAAAGCCGCGGCACGTATCGGCCCCTGAGTCGCGGTCAGGATATGCTGCTCAGTGGGTGGCAGGTCTTGAGCAAAATCCCGGACGACCGAGGCAGGCGGCAGATAGAGAAAACCGTTCGCGGTTTTGGCAATGCCTGCGCTGCCCGGTGGGGCGGGAAAACTGTTGGCCAGCTCGGCGGTAGATTGTCCGTCGTTGGGAGCGAACGCCGCCACATACACCAATGCCTTGACGCGCGCATCGTTGCCCGCTTCGCTGATCACCGTTCCGCCCCAGGAGTGGCCGACGAGCACCACGTCACCGTGCGCACGGGCAATGGCGCGGCGCGTGGCGGCAACATCCTCCTGGAGCGAGGTCAGCGGCAGTTGAACGGCAATCACGTCAATGTTACGCGTCTGCAGTTTTTCAATGACCCGGTTCCAACTGCTGCCGTCGGCAAATGCGCCGTGTACCAGCACCACGCTTTTGTCGTTTTCCGCATAGGCGGTACCGACGGTGAAGAGGGCGAACAGAACAGCGGCAAGCCTGAACTTTTTCATAATTAACCTCGTAAACAGCATTGAGTGGATTGATGACTGCGTTATTTGGCAGTGGAATCATTAAACCCATCGCTTGTGTTCACGAAGTGTCCGAGATCGCCCGGATTTGTCAGCATCCTTATATCGGGGCGGCTGAGATACAAAAGGCTACAATGTCTCATTACGCAGGATGACGCGAGCGTCAAGGCCACCCTGAGGCAAGTTGCTCAATGTCAAGGTGCCCGCCATCTGGCTCACCAACTGAGAGGCAATTGCCAGCCCAAGCCCGGTGCCGCCGGTGTGGCGATTGCGCGAGTTTTCCACGCGGTAAAAAGGCGCCAGCACAGCCTGAAGTTCGCTTTCAGGGATCCCCGGCCCATTGTCGCGCACGTGGAGTTCAACCTGGCCCAGCTGCGGCGTTGAAAGCGTGATTTCGGCATGGCTGCCAAATTTCAATGCATTGTCGAGCAGGTTGGTCATGATGCGCCGCAGCGCCTGTGGACGCACGGCGAAGCGGTCGTCGCCGCTGCAAGGCAAGAAAGCGACCGCTTTACCGATGTCCTGATAATCGCAGGCCATGCTGTCGAGAAAAGCGTTCAGGCTAACGGTCTGGCGTTTTTCCTCCAACACTTCCGCCGAACGCGCAAAGGCGATCCCCTCGCGCACCAACCGGCTCATATCGTCCAGATCGTTCAGCAGCTTGTCGCGCAACTCCGGCTGTTCCGACATCTCCACGCGCAGTTTCATGCGGGTGATCGGCGTTTGCAGATCGTGTGAGATGGCGGCGAGGATCTGCGCTCTCTCTTTCAGGTGAACCTGAATGCGCGTCTGCATGGCATTAAAGGCCCGTGCCGCCTGCCGTACTTCCACCGGCCCGCTTTCGGGCAGGGTTTGCGGGGCGCTTGAGGTTGGTTTCAGTGCGTCTACGGCTTGGGTAAAGCGGATAAACGGCCGCACTACCTGGCGCACGGCCAGCCAGGCACAGCCCAGCAAAAGCAGCAACTGACCTATCAGTACCGCCGGCAGCCAGCGTGCGATAGCCGGCATGCGCGGCCAGAGATCGAGCGTTAAGGGCGCGCCGTCGTGCAATGTGAGGTGTACCTGAATGTGCTCGCGCGGGCCGGGAATGGCGCTGATGCTCATTTGATATCGGCCGCCAAGGGTTTCCTGCAATGAGCGTACCGCGCCTTGCGAGCGCCAGCTGGTGGGATAAGGGCCCGGCAGCCCTGTTGAAAGTTCATAACGGTAGTTGCCGCGCGCCAGCTTCGGTAACCACTGTGCCCGCTCTGCTGCCGGCAGACGATCGAGGATCGCGACGCTGGTCGCCACGTCGTACTCCAGGTTACCCAACATCACGCTTTTTGCGCTGCTCATCCGCTCGATCATCAGGCTGACCAGCGTCATGCCATTCGCCAGCAGTAGGCCAAACAGCACGATCAGCAGCAGACGCGACAGCAAGGATCGCGGCCACAGCCTCATGGATTAACCTCTTTAATGATCACCGGTGCGGCGAGGACATAACCTTCGCTGCGCACCGTTTTGATGTAGGCGGGTTCGCGCGCGTCTTCGCGCAGTCGCTGACGCAGCCGGCTGACCAGCAGATCGATGGAGCGTTCGAACAGCTCGGCATCGCGGCCCTGAGTCAGGTTGAGCAGCTGATCGCGCGACAATACCCGCTGCGGATGATCGAGAAACACGCGCAGCAACCGGTACTCGGCGCCGCTCAGTGCCACTATGGTGCCTTCATTGTCCAGAAGGTGGCGTCCGGAAGTATCCAGTTGCCAGTCGCCAAAGGCAATAATTCTACCCACCTCAGTGACTTGCAGGTTAGGCGGCAGTGCGCGGGTGCGGCGCAGGATCGCCTTGATCCGCGCCAGCAGTTCGCGGGCGACAAAGGGTTTCACCAGATAGTCGTCTGCCCCCATCTCCAGCCCGAGAATGCGATCGGTATCTTCGTTGCGCGCAGTAAGCATCAGTACCGGCAAATTGCGTTGCGTGTCGTTACGCAACTGGCGGCACAACGTGAGGCCGTCGTCGCCCGGCATCATGATATCCAGCACCACCAGATCAATGTGGCTGTTGGCGAGTACGGCTCGCATTTCACGACCGTTAGCCGCACCGGTAGCGCGATAGCCCGATTTCATCAGGTAGTCGGTGATGAGTTCGCGGATATCGCGGTCGTCATCCACGACGAGAATGTTATCAATGTGCTCCAAATGAAACTCCTGATTGCAGATTTGCGAAGGGATCGTCATCCAAACCAAAAAAGACCGGCTCTGGCAGCCCGGTCCGTGAGGATAGACGCTGTTTTACCGTATCGCTTACATTCCCGCTGCATCTACCACGGCTTTGACAAACTCGTTCGGCGCTTCTTCCGGCGGATTATGTCCGATGTTGCCGGTAAAAGTGCGGTGCTCGTATTTACCGCTAAATTTCGCTCGATACGTTTCCTGAGCGGGGTGCGGTGCGCCGTTGTTATCACCTTCAATCGTGATTGTCGGTGTACTTATCACCGGCAGCGTGGCTAATTTTTTCTCATAATCATCGTATTTATGCTCACCCTTTTCCAACCCCAGGCGCCAACGATAATTGCTGATGGTGATCGCGACGTGATCGGGATTATCCAGCGCTTTGGCACTTTGATTGAACGTCGCGTCACTGAATTTCCAGCCTGGTGATGCCTGCTGCCAGATCAGTTTTGCAAAGTCATGGGTATTTTTCGCATAACCTTCGCGGCCGCGTTCGGTGGCGAAATAGAACTGATACCACCACTGTAGCTCAGCCTGCGGCGGTAGCGGTTTCTTGCCGATTTCCTGGCTGCCAATCAAATAGCCGCTGACCGATACCAGCGATTTCACCCGCTCCGGCCATAGCGCCGCCACAATATCAGCCGTGCGTGCACCCCAGTCAAAACCGGCGAATACGGCTTGTTTGATGCCCAAGGCATTCATCAAAGCCACCGTGTCTTCGGCCATCGCTGACGGTTGACCATTACGCGGTGTACCGGCCGAAAGAAATCGCGTGCTGCCGTAACCACGCAGGTAAGGCACGATGACGCGATAGCCTTTTGCTGCCAATTGCGGAGCCACGCCGGCATAACTGTTGATATCGTAAGGCCAGCCGTGCAGCAGAATAATCGCCTCACCCTGGCGCGGGCCAATATCAACGTAGCCGACGTTCAGCACGCCGGCGTTAATGTGATGAATATCTTTAAACGCCGCAGCATAATCTTCCGCCGTCGACGGGGCTGCCGCAGCGTTGCCTGCTGTGGTCAGAATCAGTGCTGCCAGCATTGATTTTCCAGTAAAATATTTCATTTTTTGTTCCTTAATGAATTCGAGCGAGATCAGAGTTTGTCGCGCAGCGGCCGGAAGGCATTGCGCAGTTCAGTGGCGAAGATGTCGGGTTGCTCCCAAGCCGCAAAATGTCCGCCGAGCGGAGCAATCTGATAATAGAACAAGGTCGGAAACGCCTTTTCTGACCAGCTTTTCGGGGCCTGGTAGATCTCTCCCGGAAACACGGAAATCGCCACGGGAACCTGGACTTCCCGCGTTTGTTGCGCGGCCGAACTAAAGTTGTTGTTGTTGTTTTCCCAATAGAAACGCGCCGCTGAAGCTGAAGTATTGGTTAGCCAATACAGAGAGAGGTCGTCAAGAATTTCGTCGCGAGTCAGCACGCGTTCCGGCTCGCCGTGGCTGTCTGTCCATTGGGCAATCTTGTCGTAAGACCAGGCCGCCAGCCCGACCGGAGAATCATTCAACGCGTAGCCAATCGTCTGGGGACGCGTCACCATCATCGCGCCGTATGCCGCGTTGCGGGTGAAGAAGCGGCTCAGCTTATCGAACGCGCGCTGCTCCTCAGGTGCCAACGCCAGCGGGGAAGGCAGCCCCTCATTAATCGCAGGGATAAGCGCATCTGGGACAGTGGCGGGCATCGTCAGATGGATACCGAGCAACCCAGCCGGCGCCTGGCGGCCCATGACATTGGAAATGACCGAACCGTGATCGCCGCCCTGCGAAACATAGCCTGAATAGCCAAGGCGTTTCATCAACCGGTCCCACATCCGGGCAACGCGCGCCGGTTTCCAGCCGGTATCCTTAGGGCGTTCTGAAAAGCCGTAACCGGGAATGGAGGGAATGACCACGTCGAATGCGTCTTCGGCATTGCCGCCATGTGCCGTAGGGTCGGTCAGCGGCCCGATGACTTTCAGAAATTCCAGCACTGACCCCGGCCAGCCGTGAGTCAAAATCAATGGCATGGCGTTGCGGTGGCGCGAACGCACGTGGATGAAATGTACACTCAGACCGTCGATGCGAGTAAGGTACTGTGGCAGGCCATTCAGCCGGCTTTCCACTTTGCGCCAGCTGTAGCCGCTCGCCCAATACTCCACCAGGGGGCGGAGTTTTTGCAGCTGCAATCCCTGCGAATCGTCGCCGACGGTTTCCTTATCCGGCCAACGCGTGCGCGACAGGCGGAACTTAAGGTCGAGCAATTCGCTATCCGCAATGGCGATGGTAAACGGATGAATTTTGCCGTCATCTGCGATTTCCGCCGTAGTGTTCGGTGCGGCTAACGCGTTATCGAGCAGGCCCATCGCTGCTATGCCTGCGGCCGACGCAATCAGTAAGCGGCGGCGTGACTCATCGGGTAAATCGTTAGGTAACTTTTTCATATTTCACCTGATCGTTAATCTATGCGCGTCTCTTAATGCATTACATGCGGGGCAGCCGCATGGGGCGGCACGGTAAATTCCACGGTTTTGCTGTCGAGAGGTTGGTGCGTAGGATCGGCAAGGATGATCGTCACTTTATGTTTGCCTGCGGGGAGCCCAACCAGAATCACCGGCTCGCCGCTGGCATCCGCCCAATGCCAGGGATTGTTATCCAGGACGACGTGAATATGGCCGATGCGCGGTGTGACCTTGAGCGCTTCAGGACCGAAAACCGGTTCGATGCGCAGATTCTCCGCACGGTATTGAATAAAAACGGCCCCCTTGCGCAGCGGGCCGGCCAGCGGCGCGTCGACAATCAGCTTTGCCGGCGGTTGAGGATGTTCGAGCGGGGCGACGGCGGCGAGGCCGACAATGTCGGCAGCACTGCGCCCGGCCAGGTCTTCGGACCAGGCACAGGTCGCAGAGGTAAAAATGAGCAGGGGGATCAGCAGTAGTTTACGTAGCATGGCGATATCTCCATTAAGTGGGTGACAAGTGACAACGCTTATAGGAGAGCACGGCTGTGTATAGGGATTGTTTGCATAAAGCTGGTTTATTGCATCAGGGTGTAATCTGCCCAAGAGCAGATACATTGCGATACAGTGGATTGAACGTTGATTGCGCAAGCGTATTTTTGCTTACCGCTGTAAAGCTTTCCCTGCGTTATAATATTGACCGTTCGTTCCAGTATTTTAGGGGGGAGACATGGCGAGAAATAAAGAATTCGATGTTGAAGGTGCGCTTGACGCCGCTATATGTCCGTACGCAGGAATTGCTGCGTGTGCATTCGGCATTGCTGTTCGATTGGGTGCGCGAGGGCAAGCTGAAGGTCTTCAACGGAGGTGAGTATCCTTTGCGCGATTCGGCTACTGCCCATACTGAAATGTGGAATCGCAAGACTTCAGGAAAGCTCGTGCTTATTCCTTAACCTTTCGCTAACAGGATGCCCACTGCGACGGCAACGCATACAGTTTCGCCGGCCCCAACGGCTTTCTCAATGCCAGATAATCCTCCTGCTCGGCCTCTTGCAGAATCGGTGAGTTGAACTCGCCACTGCCCATGGCGCCGCTGGCGCTTGGCACATCCGCGCAATAGTCATAGCCAGCCTCAATTTTCAATCTGGTTGTTCTGCTCATCATACCTGCGCTGGCAGTCCTGAATCGCTTCCATGTTCCCCAGCGTCCAGTTGAACAGTATCGAGAATGGCCCCTGCAAGGATTCGCCAAGCGGCGTCAGTGAATACTCGACGCCAAGCACCCGCCCATCCAACACCTTGCGTTTCACCATGCCGTTGCGTTCCAGCTTGCGCAGCGTTTGGGTCAGCACGCGTTGAGTGACGCCATCCAGGCGGCGCTTGATGGCGTTAAAACGCTGCGGTTCACGCAGCACCTCCAGCACCATCATTGACCATTTGTCGGCGATCTGGTCGAGAACGATGCGGCTCGGGCAGTCTGCGCGGTAGATCGGGTCAGTCTTGTCCATAGGTATTCTCCAGCATCCCTGGGATGCTTAAGGTGCGTAATTGACGCCAGGTATGCAAAGTATACCATTCGACAAACGGCGCGAAAATCCAGCACCGCTATCCCAGGCAAACAGGACATTGATATGAAAGATACAGATTTCAGCAAGCTCAGGCTGTCTCACGCGCACGGTGTATTGACGATCGCTATCGATAATCCGCCGGTAAACGTGCTTGATGTGGCTCTGATGTCGGAAATGAGTCGTCTATTGCTCTCGGTACGCGACGATCCGGACACGCGCGTGCTGGTTTTCCAGAGCGCGGATCCCGAGTTCTTCATTGCGCATGTTGATATGACCCTGATCGATGAGCCGCACGCCTTCGATGAACTGGCGCGCAACGCGCCGGAGGGGCTGAATCCGTTCCAGGCCTTTGGCGAACTGATGCGCAGCCAACCGCAGGTCACCCTCGTTAAGCTGGCCGGTCTGGCGCGCGGCGGCGGCGCAGAATTCGTTGCGGCGGCCGACATGGCCTTCGCCGCGGAAGGGCGGGCGGGGCTTGCCCAGTGCGAAGCCCTGATGGGCATTACGCCCGGCGGTGGTGCGACCCAATATCTGACGAGCCGCATGACGCGCGGCCGCGCGCTTGAAGTGGTCCTTGGCGCCGATCTTATCGACGCGGCAACCGCAGAGCGCTACGGTTGGATTAACCGCGTATTGCCCGCCGCCGAGCTCGATGCGTTCGTCGATCGGCTAGCGCGTAACATCGCGGCATTGCATGCCGGGGTTATCGCGGCGGCCAAGCAGGCGATGCCCGCGCCGGACCTGCGGGCGGGTTTTCAGCGCGAGCACCAAGCCTGGGCGGGTTTGTTTGCCCGCCCGGCAGCGGAGCAGCTGATTCGCGGAGGGCTTAAGGCCGGCGCCCAGACTAAAGAGGGTGAGCGCAACCTCGAGGGCCTGCTGCGCGGGCTTGGCGTTTAAGGTGTTTTGGCGGTGGGGCCGGGAGCCAGTCTGTGTTCGCTAACTACTCGCCCACTGGCTCAACAACGCATGCAGTTTCGCCGGCTCCAGCGGTTTTCTCAATACCAGGTAGCCTTCCTGCTCGGCCTCTTGCAGAACCGGCGAGTTGAATTCCCCGCTGACCATGGCGCCGCTGGTATCCGGCAGGCGCTCAAACAGCGCTTTCAAGATATCGAAGCCGCTCTCGCCGGAGCGGAGCCGTTGATCGCACAGCACGGCGAAAGGCGAGAAGCCTTCGTCGATAATCGCAAAAGCCTCCTCGGCGGAAGCCGCGCAGCGCACGGTGATGCCCCAGGTGCTCATCAAACTCTCCCAGGCGGAGGTCACCAGCGGGTCATCGTCCACCACCAGGCAGGCGCCACTCAATGACTCATAGCGGGTTGGGGCGCCGGTGTTGGCGTAGCTGTTAACGCTTTCCGGCGGGTGCTCTTCGCCGGTATACAAGGCAAAGCGCATCCAGAAACGCGATCCTTTGCCTTCAATGGAGCGCATGCCGTATTTCACCTTCATCAATTTGGCGCAGCGCGCCACCACCGCCAGCCCCAATCCATGGCCGGCGCTGTCGATTTTCCACGCTAGCTCGGGGCGATAATAGGGGGAAAAGATTTTACCTTTCTCTTCGTCGGCGATGCCGACGCCGGTGTCCCACACTTCGATCAGGCATTCTTCGCCCCGTGGGCGGATCGCGATCAATACGCCGCCTGCTTGCGTATAACGCAGCGCATTTTGTATCAGGTTGATCAGCGATTGCCGGATGAGCAATTGATCGCCCATCACACAAATCCGCCGTTTGGGTCGCCATGTGCGCAATGATAATGCCCGGCTGTTGGCCTCTTCGCGGAACAGGGTGATCACCGAATCCAGTAGCGTTCCAATGTCCACATGGGTGGTCGCCGTACTGACGTTGCCGGACTCAATTTTGCTGAGATCGAGCAGCGAATTGAACATAAGATGCACCGATCGCACGCTTTGTTGCAGATCCAACAGCTGAGGGATCAGCGTGGCGTCGCGATTCTTATGGATGATGGCCTCGATCAGAAAGCCCATCGCGTGTACCGGCTGGCGCAAATCATGGCTGGCGGTGGTCAAGAATTGGTTTTTGTCCAGCAAGGCTTGTTCCGCCTCTTCTTTGGCCTGCCGAAATTGTTCCGCAAGGCGCGAGCTTTTCTCTTCGAGCAGGGCTTGCTGAATAAAGAAGGCATGCGAGGTTAATGCGTGCCGGTAAATGGCGAACCCATAAAGCAAATTGAGCATCAGCACGATCGGCATGACATCGCCCAGTCGCCAGATAATGCCAAGATTAAGCACACCCCAGGAGGCGAAGAAAAAGCGCGTAAAGGTGCTGATGACCGGCGTCAGATGGGTTGCATTGGCGGCGACGATGGCCGCGATACTGATGTTTAATAACAGGAAAAAATCGAAGCTGTTTTTTTCTGGGGCGATTAAATATAAGGATGAAATACCCAAACCATGCACGAAGGCGACGTTATTAATGCGCGGCAACCAACGGCTAATCACTGTGCTGGCATTATTTTTCTGAGTATCATGACGATAGCGGCGATGCCATAATCTGATGGCCAATGCGCAGAGAAAATATATCAGTATCCAGACAATAATCGGCGTGAGTTCTTTCCCCAATAAATAGAGCCAAATGGCGAAAGGAATACCGACAAAGGGCACGGCGGTAAAGCTGAAGACCAACCGCATGAAGGTATTGTCCAGCAGGCGGATCTGCGCGCGTGGGGAGATTTCATCATTTTGTAATGATTGAAGTAATTTCATTGCGAATGATCCTGCCTGCCATGCAGCAGGGTGATGGCTTCCACCCGGCTGTTTACGCCTATTTTTTTGAGAATGTTGCTGATGTGTTCTTTAACCGTGGGTTCGGAAATAGACAACTGCGAAGCTATTCGCTTATTGGGGAAACCGCGCATCATCATGATTAATACATCTATTTGCCGCGGGGTTAAATTGAATTTTTGCAGATGACTGTGAGCATTGGTTACACATTCCCCGTGTTCCAGAGGGAACCATTGTCGATTTTCAATCAGAGCGGAAACGGCTTCGGCGAATAATTCAGGTGGCTCATTTTTAAGTACGAAACCGTGCCCGCCGGCATCACGCACCTTTTGCCATATTTCATTGTTCTCATCGCCGCTGACCACCAGAAAACGAATCTTCGAATACTGGTTTTTTAGCTCTTTGAGTAACTTTAACGCCGTCCCCTCGGACAACCAAAAGTCGATGACCATTAAGCGCGGGGCGCCATTCTCCAGAATGTGGCGATAACAATTAGCTTCGTTGGTTACCACATAGGCATGTTTAAAACGACAATGCGTATTCAGGTAATTGGCGATGCCGCTTGCCACCAACGGATGGTCATCGACAACCAGTGCATAATCCTGCTCCAAAGAGATCTCCTTTCGTGTAAACGTACCAGATTGGCTCCGATGACTCGTTATTATCAACCCTCCCTACTTTAGGAGGGTTTTTTAACTTAAGAAAGGGAAATATATTATTCGGGGATTTGGATAAGGTAAAACATAAAACCATTCAGCGATTGGAACTGTCTGGTTACAAAGGATAATTTATGAAAAAACCACTTATCGCTGTAGCCGTTACTTTACTGGTCGCCGGCTGTTCAACGTTGAAAACCGATCAGGCAATACCCTTGTTGCAGGCGGAAACGGCTAAAATGCTGGGCCTGGGCTCATCGGATGAAATAACTGTGACCAATGTCAATGGCGCTCAGCCCGATGCCCTGGGCGGGCAAAAACTTTCTTACCGCGCCACCACCGAGAAAGGCCGTATTTTCGACTGCTCATCGCTGATGATGCCGGGTATTTTAGGTTCGGCGCCATCATTGAGCGCACCGAGCTGTACTCCTGTCGTCACGCATAAATAATTCGCCTCAGGCGCGAGCCGGAGTTGGCAATCAGGACTGATCCGCAGTCCCCATAATTTTGGCATCGGGGCATTGGCGCTGGGGGGCAATAAGCCGGCGTCTCGATGACAATCCCTCTGTGCTCGCCCTCTGTGTTCGTGAATAACGCACCACGCATCCTCTAATGCATTGAGTTTTTCATATAAATAATAACTTTGATGGCATCAAGATAATTGGGCCGGAGAGAGAACATGAAAGATCAAACATCGCACCACTTAGCGGTAAAAAAACCGCTTTCCAAAGTTTACCTCGCACTTTTTTCCGCGCCATTGATATTGATTGGGCCCGCCGATATGGCGCGCGCCGATGATGCTATTTTTGATGGCGACTCCCGCATTACGGAACCTTTGAGTTACGCAGGCAATGTTTATGTCGGCCGTAATCAAGGTGGGAACCTGTTGATCGATAATGGTGAAGTCAATGCCTATAACATCAATATCGGCACCCGCGCCAATGGTCAAATTTATGAAAGTTCGGTTACGGTCAAAGGGCCGAATGCGGTATTGAACGCCATCAATGACCCATCCGTCATGCACGGCAATATTAATCTGGGGCTGGGCGCATTGCGGGTGGAAGAAGGGGCGCTGGCCAGCGCGAAAGAGATCGTCGTCGGCTCCAACCGCGGCTACGACAGCCATCTTGTCGCGACGGGCGCCGGTTCCAGAGTCATCAGCAATTTTCTCAGCGTCGGCACCGATCTGGGGGCCCGATCCACTCTGTCGATTGAAGACGGCGCGGTGCTGAACACCACGTTCGATGCGCGCATCGGCAACGGTTCCGGGCCCGGCGAGACCGATAAGCTAAGCCCGAAAGCCACGGTTACGGGGGCGAATTCGCAGTGGCATGTCGGCCGTGCGCTCACGCTCTACGGCGATCTGGACGTGCTGAACGGCGGCGCGGTCAACGTCGGTAGCATCGAGGTGGCGGGCGTCTCCGGCGCGCGTAAAACCGCCGAACTCTACATCGCCGGCGACGGATCGCGCTTTACCAGCGGGAGCCATGTCAACGTGGGGGATTACGGCAACGGCGTGCTGTCGGTCGTTGACGGCGGCGAGTTTTCCGCCGGTGCAAACGAACTGCGGTTGGGCGATACCGGCTCCGGCTCGAACAGAGGCGCGCTGATCATCGGCAGCCGCGGCAATATGGATACCGGCACCGGATTGACAGAACCCACGCTAGGCGCGGCGGGTGGTGCGGGCACTGTCGATGCTCAGACGGCGATCAACCTGCGGGGCGGCTTGTTCGGCAGCTATGTTTACTTTAACCATACTTCCGACAACTACGACTTCCGCAACAAGATGATGGGGGAAGGCGAGGTGATCAATACCGCCGGGCGCACGACCCTGAGCGGCGATCTGACCCAGCTCCAGGCGAATGTGACCGCGCGGGGCGGCAAAATCATCATCGCCGGCGATATCAATACGCAACCAGAAGACAGTCCTTTCGATGTGCAGACGCTGAGCGCCGAGAACGGCGGTACCTTGATCCTCAACGGCACGGCCGGTTCTGACGTCAGCAATGGCCTGGGTTACAGCAGCGCCGCGTCGATCAAATCCGGCGGTACCTTGGGCGGTAACGGCACCCTGGGCCAGACCGAGATCCAGTCCGGCGGGCATATTTCCCCCGGCGACGGCAATATCGGCACGCTTACGCTGAAACGCTATCTGAATTTCCTCGGTGAATCTTTCTACGACGTCGATATCGCCGGCGACGGTAGCAGCGACAAACTGGTCGTCGCGGGTAAAACCACCATCAGCGAGCAGGCCAAAGTGCAGGTTACCGCGCTGGATCCGCAAACCAGTTATAAGACAGGACAAAGCTATCGCATTTTAACCTCGGAGGGCGGGATTGACGGCCGCTTCGCCGAGGCTATCTCAAAATCTGCCTTTTTGGACGTGGCGCTCAACCAGAGTACGAATGCCGTGGATCTGACGATTGCGCAAAAAGGCGGTAACCCAGGCGAGGGCGGTAACCCAGGTGAAGGCGGTAACCCAGGTGAAGGCGGTAACCCAGGTGAAGGCGGTAACCCAGGTGAAGGCGGTAACCCAGGTGAAGGCGGTAACCCAGGTGAAGGCGGCAACCCAGGCGAGGGCGGCAACCCAGGTGAGGGCGGCAATCCAGGTGAGGGCGGCAACAAGCCCGGTATTTTCCAAACGGTGGCGCAAACCGGCAACCAGTGGAATACCGCCGGCGCCCTGTCGACGTTGGCGCAGAGCGGCCCTTCACTGGCCTTATACAACTCCTTGCTGTTGTTGAACGCGCCGGAAGCCCGCGACGCATTCAATCAACTGTCAGGTGAAGTTTATCCCTCCATTCAGTCAAACCTGATCGCCGGCAGCACCCAATTGTTCAATGTCCTGAATCAGCGCATGCTGCGCGCGTTTGATAATGATGCGCTGCCCGTTCCACCGCTGGCGATGACGCTGGTTCAGCCGGCCAATGCCGAAAATAACGGCGTATGGGGGCAAACCTTCGGCTCCTGGACAAGAAACAGCGGTAACGACAACGTGGGGAAACTGGACGGTAACACCAGCGGTTTCCTGATCGGTGCCGATCGCAAGCTCACTGACCACAGTATCCGCGTTGGGGGATATTTCGGGTATAGCCGCGGCGATTACGATATTGCTAGCCGCCGCTCCAAGTCCGACAGCGACAATTACCACCTGGGTCTGTATGCCGCAGGGCAGCAGGATGCCTTCTCCTTGCGCGGTGCGCTGGGTTACACCTGGCATCGGCTTGAGAATGAGCGCAACGTTGATTTCGGCAATTTCTCCGATCGGCTCAAGGCGGATTACGACGCCGACTCGCTGCTGGCGTTCACCGAAGCGGGCTACCGTTTCGGTCAGCCGGACGCGAACGTCGAACCCTTTATCAATCTGAGCTACATCCGCCTGCACACCGATAACTTCCAGGAAAAGGGCGGCGCCGCCGCACTTAGCGTCCGCAATGAAACGATGAATACGTTCTATTCGACATTGGGCGTGCGCGGTATCAAAGAGTTGCCGAAAAACGTCAGCCTTTACGGCTCACTGGGTTGGCAGCATGCCTACGGCGATAAAAATACCTCATCGCGCATGGCATTTGCCGGCAGTGACGCTTTCGTCACCCAGGGGCAGGCGGTTGATGACAATCTGATGGTGGCTGATGTCGGGGTGAGCGTGAAGCTGTCGCGATCCACCACGCTGGCCGTCGGTTATCAGGGGCAATACGGTTCCGATACTCAGGTTAATGCGGTCAATGCCAACATCAAATGGTCATTCTGATTTGCTGAGGAATTAGGTTCCTGTGGTATCGAGATGTCGCCGGGCAACGGGGTGTTACCTGGCGATATCTCAGCTTCGGCGCTCTTGTGCCGCAGGGTAAGGCTCTTCGGACGAAGAGTGTTCTATCAGCTTAAATAATTCGAGCCGTTCATCCTCGGTAAAATCCCGCCACTCGCCCAGCGCCAGCCCGGTAAGATCGACATTCATGATGCGTACGCGCTCGAGTTTGGTGACTTCATAGCCGAAATATTTGCACATGCGGCGAATCTGGCGATTAAGCCCCTGAACCAGCGTGATGCGAAACACCTGCGAGGTTTCTTTCTCCACCTGGCATGGATGGGTCACTTTACCCAATATCGGCACACCCGCTCCCATACCCTGAATAAACGCATCGGTCAGCGGTTTGTTTACGGTGACCAGGTACTCTTTTTCGTGATTATTGCCGGCGCGGAGGATCTTGTTGACCAGTTCACCCTGATTGGTCAGAAAAATCAGCCCCTGTGAGGCCTTATCCAGGCGGCCGATAGGGAAGGTGCGTTGGCTGTGGTTAACGAAATCGCCGAGGTTATCCCGCTCGTGCTTGCCCATGCTGGTGAGGACGCCAACCGGCTTATTGAGCGCGATAAGCACCAGATCATCCGCGTTACGTGGCGCGATTTGCTGACCATTGACCTTCACCCTGTCCCCTGAAAATACCTGTGCGCCCACGGCGGCCAGCCTGTCGTTGATAAAAACGTTGCCCAGTTTGATGTGACGATCGGCATGGCGACGGGAACAGATGCCGCTGTCGCTAATGTATTTGTTAAGGCGAATGGATGATTGAGTCAGCATGGTTTCCCCGTAAAACGCGGACTATACCTTACGCAGGGGGCGTTGCAAGGCCGGGGCACGTTCACGTCGTTTTAAGCTCGGTCACGCCAAGCAAGGTTATTCTCCTTGCCACGTACCTGAGCACGGCTTCACGTTGTTCTGCCGGAAACCATAAAGTGTCATATTTGAACTGTTTTGTTTCTTTAGTGGCTCTGCCGATTCAAAGGTTATCTCTATTAGCCATAAAGTGTCATATCTGACACTTTTGGTCTTTTATGCATGCCGATACTCTGATTTCAGGCGTACAAGGTTCAACGATGACCTTCCTCGGTAGGTTTGCCCGACAGCGGGGCCATTGCGACGCTGATGCTCATTCCACCTTCACCACTCTGGTATTCAGCGGCGTAAGAGTTTGCCCGCCGTGGCCGGTTGGCGTCATGCGCGGGATAGGTTGACCGCCGTCGTTTTCCACCAGATGCGAGTGCGCCTCGCCCTGCGCAAACAGATGATCTTCCCCCCACTGGCGCAGGCCGACGATCACCGGGAACAGGGCGCGGCCCTTGTCGGTGAGAATATATTCCTGATAGGCGCTGCCGTCCGAAGCGGGCGCTATGTCCAAAATGCCGTGCGCCACCAGCGTGCGCAGGCGGGTGGAGAGAATGTTCTTCGCCATTCCCAACCCTTTTTGAAACTCGCTGAAGCGGCGTATGCCGTCAAAGGCGTCGCGCACGATCAGCAACGACCACCAATCGCCGATCACATCCAGCGTACGTGCTACCGGACACTGCGCATCTTCCAGACTTTTGCGTTTCATGGCTCAGTTTCCTTCATGATATCTGGTTGCATTATAAAACCTCCACGCGTAAAGTTCATTGGGTTTAATAATGAAACCACTTTAAGGGTGAACGATGAGTGACAAAACGCTGGATCCGATCTGTCCGCCGCAAAGCCCTGCGCTCAGCCGGCTACCCGTTTCGCTGGTGCTGCTGCTGGCCGGGGCCAGCGCTTTCAGCGTGGCTAACGTGTATTACGCCCAGCCGCTGTTGGATGCGATCGCTCATGATTTCAACATCAGCCTGGCGTCGGTGGGGATGGTGATCACCGCTACCCAGCTTGGCTGTGCGCTGGCTCTGTTGCTGGTGGTGCCGTTGGGGGATCTGATTAATCGCCACCGGCTGTTGGCGATACAGCAACTGTTGTTGATGGCCGCGCTGTGCATGGTGGGTTGGGCGCACAGCAGTGTGCTATTGCTGGCGGGCATGCTGCTGGTGGGGCTGCTCGGCACCGCCATGACTCAGGGATTGGTCGCCTTTGCCGCCACGCTGGCGGCACCGCATGAACGCGGGCGGGTGGTGGGCGCAGCGCAAGGCGGGGTGGTGCTGGGCCTGTTGTTGGCGCGAACCTTGTCCGGCTCACTGGCAGATATTGGCGGCTGGCGGGCGGTCTATTTTTTCTCGGCTGCGGTGACGTTGATCCTGTTGCCGGTGTTGTCGCGCCTGTTGCCAACGCCGCGCACGCCGCTGTCGACGCTCAGTTATCCGGCCTTGCTGCACTCGATGCTGGCTTTATTGCTGCGCGATCGCACGCTGCAAATTCGCGGCATGCTGGCGCTGCTGATGTTTGGCGCGTTCAGTATCTTCTGGAGCGCGCTGGTGCTGCCGCTCAGCCAGGCGCCGTTCAATTTTTCACATTCGGTGATTGGCGCCTTCGGTTTGGTCGGGGCGGTGGGTGCGCTGGCGGCGGTGCGCGCCGGGCATCTGGCGGATCGCGGATTGGGGCAAGTGGCGAGCGGTGTCTGCCTGCTGTTGTTGGTGCTGGCCTGGCTGCCGCTCGGCATGCTGGGCTACGGCCTGGCGTGGCTGGTGGTCGGCATTGTGTTGCTCGATCTGGCCGGGCAGGCGATTCACGTGCTGAACCAGAGCATGATTTTTAGCGCACACCCGCAGGCCCACAGCCGGTTGGTGGGCTGTTATATGCTGTTTTACGCGGTGGGCAGTGGGTTGGGTGCCTTTGCCAGCACCCATGTCTACGCCGTGGCGGGTTGGCCCGGCGTGTGTTGGTTGGGGGCGGGCGTCAGCCTGGTCGCCTTGCTGTTCTGGTGGCTGACGCTGCGTGGCATGCCGGCCTCAGGCGCGGCGGTAGAGCAATGACAGCCGGAAACCCAGCGCGTCGCACAGCAACTGCGGTGAGGTAAAACCGCTTTCCGTCAGCAGCAATCGGGCGCGCTGCGCCGTTAGCGGATGCCAGTTGCTGCGGGTGCGTTCAATCACCTCACGTGCGCCGTCGAGGGAATGCCCGGCGCTTTGCAGCCAATGCTGATAGTGGCTGACCGGCAGGCCATCCGGCTGATAGTCGAACAGCAGCAGCGGCGCACCTGGCGACAACCGTGCGGCCAACTGTTGCAGGAAGGCCTGCTTGGCGCCGTCATCGGCAATAAAGTGCAGCACCAGCGAACAAACGGCGGCGTCGTGCAGCCCTTGCGGCGCCTGAGACAGCAGTTGCTGGTGGAAGGTGACTCGCGGTTCACAGCCTGCCATTTCCGCCTTGCTTCGTGCAGCCGCCAGCATGCCGGCGGAAGGTTCCACGGCGCTGAAAAGCCATTGCGGGCCGATATCCGCCAACGCAATCAGTTCGCTGCCGGTGCCGCAACCGGCCAGCAGCAGCCGCGCCTGCGGCGGTAACGTCTGCGCCAGGGTGGCGGTCAGCAGCGACTGGGCGAACTGATAGCCGGGTACCAGCGTCAGAATACGGCGATCGTAGTCCGCCGCCGCGGCGTCCGGGAAACGGGTATCCGTTTGATGTTGCATGTCCATTCCTTGAATAGCCTGTAAGAGATAAACCGGAGGATAGTCTTTAACGCAAATGAAATCCATTCGCATTATTGCATTGACGTTTGGCAGCGCTGAAAGGCTCTCGGCTCACAGCGGCTAACCCGGTTGTCCCTCTCTTAACCCACTCATTTCGCCATTCTTACCTTTAGGGTTTGTCTGGCGCCTCACACAAACCTAACCGCATGCATTAGCCAAACCGATTTAGCAATATAGCGACACGGCCACTCATCAGCCGCAGCGTGCCAAATTTTGCCGCGCTCATCGTGCTCCTGCCGCCGTCGTTCCCGGCATGGGGGAGCCTACTTGCTAAGAGGAAATCATTATGACAAACGTAAATTACAAACCGACCATTTGGACCCGCGCAGAGGCGCTGAAAGTCAACGAAAAGGATCCGACCACCACGCAACCTTTGGTGAGCGCCGATTTTCCGGTAATGAGTGACAGCGTGTTCATTTGGGACACCATGCCGCTGCGCACCCTGGATGGCACCGTGGTCTCCGTCAACGGCTGGTCAGTGATTTTGACGCTGACCGCCGATCGCCATCCGCATGACCCCCAGTATATTGATGGCAATGGCAATTACGACATCAAGCGTGACTGGGAAGATCGCCACGGCCGTGCACGCATGTGTTACTGGTATTCCCGTACCGGCAAAGACTGGATCTTCGGCGGCCGGGTGATGGCGGAAGGGGTTTCACCGACGACGCGTGAATGGGCCGGTACCCCGATCTTGTTGAATAACGAAGGCGACATCGACCTGTATTACACCTGCGTGACACCGGGTGCCACCATTGCCAAAGTGCGCGGCCGCATTGTGACGTCGGATGACGGCGTGCAACTGCAGGACTTCAACGAGGTGAAATCGCTGTTCGAGGCCGATGGGGTGTATTACCAGACCGAAGCGCAGAATGCCTACTGGAACTTCCGTGACCCAAGCCCGTTTATCGATCCGCAGGATGGCAAGCTGTATATGGTGTTCGAAGGCAACGTAGCCGGCGATCGCGGTTCGCATGTGGTTGGTCCGGATGAGTTGGGGCTGGTGCCGCCGGGCCATGAAGAGGTGGGCGGCGCACGTTTCCAGGTGGGCTGTATCGGCCTGGCGGTGGCGAAGGATCACAGCGGTGAAGAGTGGGAGATTTTGCCGCCGCTGGTCACGGCGGTGGGCGTCAACGATCAGACCGAACGCCCGCACTACGTGTTCCAGGACGGCAAGTATTACCTGTTCACCATCAGCCATAAGTTCACCTATGCCGAAGGGCTGACCGGGCCGGATGGGGTATACGGTTTTGTCAGCGATAGCCTGACCGGGCCTTACACGCCGATGAACGCCTCAGGCCTGGTACTGGGTAACCCGCCGGAACAGCCTTTCCAGACGTATTCGCACTGCGTGATGCCGAATGGTTTGGTGACGTCGTTTATCGACAGCGTGCCGACCGTCGGCGAAGATTACCGTATCGGCGGGACTGAGGCGCCAACGGTACGCATTGTGCTGGAAGGCGACCGTTCCTTTGTACGCGAGGTCTATGATTACGGTTATATCCCTGCGATGCAGGATATCGTTTTGCAAGGGTAACCCGCGGCTTGTAGCCTGAGCCGCTCCAGAGGCCTGACGATGTCAGGCCTTTTCAGGTTTGGTTCACAGCAGACAAGACTATTTTTTAGGCGAATGCAGCAGGTAGTATTCTTCGCCGCCGTCGTTGCCGGTGGTGATCTTTTGCCAGCCATGCTTATGGTAAAACGCCAGCGCCTTCTCGTTTTTCACCAGGCATTTCAGCGAGCCGGTCGCGGTAAAGGTTCGCTCCGCCGCTTGCAGCAGGGCCGTGCCGACGCCGCGTGGCGGCAAGTGAGGATCGACATACAGGTTGTGAATAAAGTTATCCTGGCGATAGATCGACACGAACCCCAGCAGTTTTCCCTGATCTTCCGCCACCCAGATATCCTCGCCCAGCGTCGAGCGGTCGAAATCCTCCAGCCGGTAATCTTCGGTATCGCGCCACGTGAACGCCGCCTTGCGCGCAGCCAGATAAAGGGTGCGCAAGAACGGGCGATCGGCTTCTCGGTAGGGTCTTGTTTGCATGGCAGCTCCTTTTTGTTTTTTGACACTATAGCGCGATTGACCTCACCGGCAGCAACCCCAATAATGGCCTCCTTGACTCGGGGTGCCCCAAGGGGCTGAGATTTTACCCGTATTACCTGATCTGGATTATGCCAGCGTAGGGAAGTCTCGGTGCCCCAACCGGTACCCGCCTTCTTGAACGCCGGTTGGGAGGAATATGTTCGCTCGACCTGATGCTTTACCCGGCGCCCGCGCCGCGGCCTGTCTGACCCAATTCAAACAACAGCCCCCGCTGATTCACTGCCTGACCAACGAAGTGGTGCAGGAGCTGACGGCTAACGTATTGCTGGCGCTTGGCGCTTCCCCGGCGATGGTGGTGGAACCGACCGAAGCGGCGCAGTTCAGCCAGATGGCGAGTGCCCTGTTAATCAACATCGGTACTCTCAATGCCTCGCGCGCCGAATCCATGCTGGTGGCGGTAGAAGCCGCCAATTTGGCGGGAACGCCCTGGACGCTGGATCCGGTGGCGGTAGGCGGGTTGGCGTACCGCACCGCCTTTGCCCGTCGTTTGCTGGGCGAGAAGCCGGCGGCGATCCGGGGCAACGCGTCTGAAATTATGGCGCTGAGCGGCCGGCAGAGCGCCGGGCGCGGCGTAGACAGCACCGACGACTCGCTGGCGGCTTTGCCGGCGGCACGGGAACTGGCGCAGCTCAGCGGCGCGGTGGTGGCGGTAACCGGCGTGGTGGATTACATCACCGATGGCCGGCGCGACTGGGCGGTCGCCGGTGGCGATGCGCTGATGACGCGGGTGGTGGGCACAGGTTGCGCGCTGTCGGCGGTGGTGGCGGCATTTTGCAGCCTGTCGGGCGATCGGCTGGACAACGTCGCGACCGCTTGCCGGGTGATGTCGCTTTGCGGCGAGCGGGCCACGCACCGGGCTACGGGGCCGGGCAGCTTTACCCCGGCGTTCCTCGACGCCCTGTATCAACTGCGTGCGGAGGAGCTGCAATGAAACGGATTAACGCTTTGACCATCGCCGGCACCGATCCGAGCGGCGGCGCCGGCATCCAGGCCGATCTGAAAGCCTTTTCTGCACTGGGGGCTTACGGCACTTCCGTGATCACCGCGCTGGTGGCGCAAAATACTCGTGGCGTACAGTCGGTATATAACATCGATCCGGCGTTTGTCGCCGCCCAGTTGGATTCGGTATTCAGCGACGTGCGCATCGACAGCGCCAAGATCGGCATGCTGGCCAACGCCGATATCGTGCAGGCGGTGGCCGAACGCCTGCGGCATTACCGGCCGCCGTTCGTGGTGCTGGACACGGTGATGCTGGCGAAAAGCGGCGATCCCCTGCTGGCGCCGGAGGCGGTAGAGTCTATCCGCCGCGAACTGCTGCCGCAGGTGTCGATCATCACGCCGAACCTGCCGGAGGCGGCGGCCCTGCTGGCGTGCGCCCCGGCGGAAAATGAGCAACAGATGCGCGAACAGGGCCGGGCGTTGCTGGCCATGGGGTGCCAGGCGGTGCTGATGAAGGGCGGCCACCTCAGCGAAAACGAAAGCCCGGACTGGTTGTTCAGCGCGGGGCAGGAACTGCGCTTCACTGCACCGCGCGTGGCGACTCGTCATACGCACGGCACCGGCTGCACGCTTTCCGCTGCGCTGGCTGCGTTGCGCCCGCGTCATGAAGACTGGGCCGGCACGGTCGCCGCCGCCAAGGACTATCTGCAAAAGGCATTGCAGCAGGCAGATACCCTGGAAGTGGGGCACGGTATCGGGCCGGTACATCATTTTCACGCGTGGTGGTGATTCAACTTTTTGTCGTTGTTGTGGTCAGACTGGATCCATGCCCGGCGCTCGCCGGGTACGAGCGGATTTAACCAAGGGAGAAGGCCATGACAGGACAAAACGCACTTCGCTGCGCCATCTTCGGCGCGTTACTCAGCCTCAGTGCGGGCAGCGTTGCCCAGCAGATTGTTACCACCTCGGACGTGATCCAGCAGCCGGGCTATCAAACCAGCTGGCAGAACATGGTGAAGGGGCAGGCTCGCCTGCCGGGCTGGGCGCGCAAGGGGATGGGCACTTCCACTCCGGCGCAAAGCCTGAGCTGGAAGGGGCAGAACTACCTGGTGGGCAATCTGTGCAAGCCGCACGACTGCGCCAACAACTTTTTGATCGTGGCGTTTAAAGAAGACAAATCCCAGGCCTGGGGCGTGCGCGTCGAGGTGGCAGATAAGCCGGAAGCGGTTGATCATCCGAAGCAGTACGCCAAATACCAATGGCTGGGCAAGCCGGACGAAAACATGAAGGCGCTGCTGAAAAAACAGTTCGAGAGCAATCCCGACTGGAAATAAAACGACCTGGGGCGCAACTGCCTGCGCCCCGAGGTAACGCACTCAGCCAATGCCGGCCTGATGCAGATCGTGCAGGTTGATCGCGCCCACCAGCACGCCATCCAGATTGACCACCGGCGCGGCGCTGATGTGCTGTTCGTGCAATGCCTCCAGCGCTTCTCCGGCGCGCCACTGTTCCGGCAAGCGGTAGCCGGGGCGGGTAATGGCCGGGCCCAACGCATCCTGCAGGCTATTGCCTTTCACCAGCCAGCGGCGCAGGTCGCCGTCGGTAAACACCCCCACCACTTTTTGCTGCGCATCGCACACCGGTACCAATCCCAGCCCGGTGCGGCTCAGTTCGAGCATCGCTTCCATCACATTGGCGTTTTCACTGACCTGCGGCAGGCGATCGCCGGTGCGCATCAGGTGGTGTACCCGATTCAACAGGCGTGCGCCCAGGCTGCCGCCCGGATGGGAACGGGCAAAGTCTTCGGCGTTGAACCCGCGTTGGCGCATCAATGCCATCGCCAGTGCGTCGCCCATCATCAGCGTATTGACCGCGCTGGAGGTGGGCGCCAGCCCCATCGGGCAGGCCTCACGTTCGACGCTGATGTCCAGCACGCAGGCGGCGGCCAGCGCCAGCGGCGACTCTTTGCCGCCGGTAATGGCGATCACCGGGATGTTATTTTCCGCCAACAGCGGCAAGATCAAATCCAGCTCCTTGGCGCGGCCGGAATAGGAGATAAACACCACCACGTCGTCGGCGCCGATCATGCCGAGATCGCCGTGCAGCGCCTCCGCAGGGTGGACGAAGAACGACGGAGTGCCGGTGCTGGCCAGCGAGGCGGCAATTTTTTTGCCGATATGGCCGGATTTGCCGATGCCGGAAATCACCGCCTTGCCCCGGCAGTTCAACAGCAGTTCGCAGGCGCAGACGAAATTGTCGTCCAGGCGCGCCAGCAGGCGCTGCGCTTCGGTCAGCTCAATTTCCAGCGTTTCGCGGGCAAAGGCCAGCAGGGCAGTAGCGTTACTCATCGGAATCTCCTACCAGAATGATATTGATGCCTTTCGCTTGCAGCGCGGCGAGGTAATCCGGATTGATGTTTTTATCGGTGATCAGCGTATCCACGGCGCTCAGGTCGCACACCACGTTTGGGCTTTTGCGGCCGAATTTCGACGAATCCACCAGCAGGATAATGCGGCTGGCAGCCTCGCACATCGCCTTGCTGACGTTGTGCACCTCGTTAAAGGTGGTGACGCCGGCGTTGAGATCGACCCCGTCCGCGCCAATAAACAGTTTGTCGAAGCTGAACTTCTGGAACGCCGACTCCGCCAGGCTGCCGTGGAACGAGGCCGATTTTTTGCGGTAGGTGCCGCCGGGCATCAGGATGGTTTGGTCGTTGTCCAGCTCCACCAGCGCGTTGACGATATGCAGGCTGTTGGTCATCACCGTGATGTTATTGAACTGCGCCAGATGCGGCACCATTTGCAGCACCGTGCTGCCGGCGTCGAAAATCAGCGAGTCGCCGTCGTTAATCAGCTTGATGGCGGCGTAAGCGATTTGGCGTTTCTTTTCGCTGTTGATATGGGTTTTACGGTCGATCGGCTGGTCGCCGTCGTCGCGGCTGAGCACCACGCCGCCGTAGGTGCGTATCACCTCGCCTTCGTCTTCCAGCAGGGTGAGATCCTTGCGGATGGTGGTGCCGGTGGTGGAGAAATGTTCGGCCAGGGCGTCCACTGCCGTTTTGCCATGCCGCTGCAGATATTCAAGGATAGCGGCCTGCCGCTGCTTTGGTTTCATCGCGATTCCCGTTCACAAGAGGTGGGCATTTCCCTTCAGCGAACAATTCAATATGAAAGGTAATGTCTTTTAATGTGAAAATATCATGATTTAGGGGCAATCGCTAACGATAGTGCAGCCCGACATGCGCGATCCTCGGGGAAGATCACATCCGGGTGCAAATCCTGTTGATGCAGGCCGTGCAAATGGGTGAGCGGCTGCGGACGGGCGAAGATGGTCAGGCCGCGCATCAGCAGGCTGCCGCACACTCGCCGCTCGGCATCGAAAGCCAGCGCCAGCACGACCCGGGGTTGAAAACGGCCGCCGGAGCGCCCGACGCCGACGCGGCCTTGCCGGCACAGGCGATCGAAGGCGCGGTTGAAATGGCGGATTTGCCACCCGCCGAGGCCGATTTGCAGCAGCCAGGCCAGTACGGCGAAGATAATCAATGCTTGAGTCATAATGCCTCCTTAATCCCCCTCCACCGGAGGGGGAGGCGATCACATCAGAACATCACCTGACCGCCGGTGATGTTAATCGACTGGCCGGTGCAGTAAGACGCCTTGTCGCTGGCATAAAACAGCAGGGTGTTCAGCACGTCCTGATAGTCGCAGCCGCGTTTCAACGGCACCTTGTCGGTGTAATATTTTTCGACCTGATCCGGCTCGATCCCCAGCTTTTGCGCGTATTGCGGCAGCAGCGACTGGAACATCGGCGACTTCAGCAGGTTGCCGAGCATCAGTGAATGCACGGTAATGCCGTATTCCGCCAGATCGAGCGCCAACGACTGGGTCAGCCCCACGCCGCCGAACTTGGCCGCGCTGTAACCGGAGTTGTGCTTGCTGCCTACCTTGCCGGATTTAGAGTTGATCTGGATGATACGCCCGGCGACGCCGTCGCGGATCATCAGGCGGGAAAACTCGCGGGCGCACAGAAAATAACCGACAAGATTGACCTGCAGCGAGCGGTCAAAATCCCCCAGCAGGAAGTCGGTGATCGGCGCCGCCTTGGCGATACCGGCGCTGTAAACCAGCAGATTGGCCTGGCCGAACGCCTGGTCAACCGCCGCCGCCAGCGCCATGACGCTCTGCTCGTCGGTGGCGTCGGCCTGGAAAGCCTGGGCGCGGCCCGCACCGAACTCATGGTTAATCTGTTGCGCCACCTGCCGGGCATTGTCCGCGTTCAAATCGGCCACCGCGACCCGGTAACCCGCCTGCGCCAGGCCGTGGGATAAAAACGCGCCCAAGGTTTGGCCGCCGCCAATCACTACCGCTACTTCAGACATGGTCTACTCCTTATGCAATAAATTTCAGCGTGCTGCCTAACGGGATATCAGCCGGCGTGGCACCGGAAACGTGGATCGAACCCGGAAACTCGGCCTGGGTTATGCCGTCGAAGCGCACGGTGACATGGCCCAGTTCACGCAGGTTTTGCGTCGCGACGCTGCCGACGGCGGTGATCGGATAGCGCTGCTCCGCCAGCTCCATCCAGCCGCCGACCTGCAGTTCGCCGGCGGTGTCGCCGTGCCGATGGATAAAGCAAAACTCTTCAATGTCCGCCGGCGCGCCTTCGCGGAAGGTAATCAGCATGTCATCGTGCAATGCCTCACGGGCGCTGCCGCCAATCTGCGTAATGGTGGTGTGGAAAATGGTATGCATGATCTTTTCCCTGCAAAACACTGTCATTGATAGATGAAGGCCGACGCGGCCCAGGCGATCAGTACCGTTGGCGCACCGGTCAGGAAACGCCCGACCAGTACCGACGGCACGCCGACCCGCACGGTGTCCTGTTTGGCTTCCGCCAGCGACAGGCCGACCGGAATAAAGTCGCAGGCCGCCTGCGCGTTAATCGCAAACAGCGCGGGCAGCGCCAGCTGCGGCGGAATATGGCCGAGACCGATTTGCACCCCGACCAGCACGCCAATCACCTGGGCGATCACCGCGCCGGGCCCGAGGAAGGGCGACAGCAGCGGGAAGGAACAGATCAGCGCCAGTGTCACCAGGCCGATAGGGCTGCTGGCCAGCGGCGTCAGGCCGTGGGCGATAAAATCACCCAGACCCGAGGCCATGATGATGCCGATCAACGCCGAGACGAACGCCATAAACGGCAGGATGGTTTTCAGCACCGTGTCGATGGTGTCGCGCCCGGCCTGGAAGAACACCGCCACCACCGAACCCATGCCCATACCGACCTTGGCCAGCAGGCCGTCGCTCTGTTCGGTGATTTTTTTACTGGTGTCGTAATCACGCCCTTTTGGCTGTGGGGCGGGGGCCTTTTGCGCCGTATCGGCTGCCGACGCCACCAGGTTGATGTTGTGGTCGCGTACGCCGGAGACGTAAATGTCCTCGAGGATAAACTGCGCCAGCGGGCCGGACTGGCCGGTGGCGTGGATATTGACCGTCGGGATGCGGCGCTTCGGATACAATCCGCAGCGCAGGGTACCGCCGCAGTCGATCACCATCACGCCAATCTCTTCCGCCGGCGGTTCGCCCTCTTTAAAGCCGTCGACTGCCGGCCAGCCGGTCAGCTCGCTGAGCCGATCGACGATCGCCGGACGTGTACCGGCGGTGATGTACACCACTTTTTTGCCGGGTTCGACAGCAATCTCCAACGGGCCGCCCCAGCCGCCGGCACCTTTCTCAATACGGATATAAGCACTCATGCTGCACTCCACGGATTAAAGTTGCACCTGGCGATCCAGGCGGATGCCCATCTTGCGTTCGAACAGACTGGTGGTGAGGTCGGTTACCCAGCCACGGAAGAAGTTGGTGAACAACCCGACCAGGAAATAGCTCACCGCCAGCGGCCCAAGCGGCAGGCCGAGAGTCGTCAGCCCGCTGGCGATACCGAGGTAAACGAACAGCTCGCCAGGGTTGATGTGCGGAAACAGACCGTTCATCGAGTGGCAGCTGTAGGACGCCGCCGCATAGTAGCTGGGCTTGTATTTCTCCGGCATAAAGCGCCCGAGACTGAGAGTCATCGGGTTACAGAAAACAAAGGTACCGATCAGCGGCAGCAGCAGATAGCGCGATACCGGGTTGCCCGCGCAGCGCTGCGCCAATCGTTCGATACGTTCCTGGCCTACAAATTTTATCAGCGCATTCATGATAACCAACAGGCTGATTAACAAAGGTAAAATGCCGGTCACCATGCCGACGAACACTTCACCACCTTTCTGAAACAGGCCGATAAACCACTCGGCGCCGTGGGTGATTAGCTCAATCATTATTGCTCTCCTGTGATGGACGATATGGCCTGGAGCGAAAAGCGGCTCTGTCGCCATGGGCCTTACACTAATCACTTTATGGATTCATTTGTTTTATATAGATCACATTTCGAAAGATAAATATTTTATTATGAAAGTTAAAAATGAAAGAAAAGTGAGGATGAAGCGAAAGGATTGACGAAAGACGGGCACAAAAAAGCCCGGCGTACCGGGCTGTGAGGGCTGGAGAAGGGATCAGGCGATGGTGACGTTCTTGTCCAGATAGGTGTCCTGCACCGCGTTGATCAGCGCCACGCCTTCTTTCATCGATTTCTTGAACGCCTTGCGTCCCAGGATCAGGCCCATGCCGCCCGCACGCTTGTTGATGACGGCAGTGCGCACCGATTCCTGCAGGTCGTTTTCACCGGCGGCGCCGCCGGAGTTGATCAAGCCCGCGCGGCCCATATAGCAGTTGGCCAACTGGTAACGCACCAGATCTATCGGGTGATCGGTGGTCAGCTTGTTGTAGACGCGGTCATCGGTATAGCCGAATTTTACTGCGCGGTAGCCGCCGTTGTTTTCCGCCATTTTTTGCTTGACGATATCGGCGCCGATGGTGGCGGCAATATGGTTGGCCTGGCCGGTAAGATCGGCGCTGGAATGATAATCCACGCCGTCTTTGGTGAACGCCGGGTTACGCAGATAGGCCCAGAGTACGGTGACCATGCCCAACTCGTGCGCGCGTTCGAAGGCGGCGGAGATCTCCTCGATCTGGCGGCGAGATTGCTCGGAGCCGAAGTAAATGGTTGCGCCGACCGCGACCGCTCCCATATTGAAAGCCTGCTCGACGCTGGCATACAGCGTCTGGTCGTATTGGGTCGGGTAGCTCAGGGTCTCGTTATGGTTCAGTTTGACCAGGAACGGAATTTTGTGGGCGTAGCGGCGTGAGACCGACGCCAGCACCCCGTAGGTGGAGGCGACGCAGTTACAGCCGGCTTCGATTGCCAGTTCCACGATGTTCTTCGGATCAAAATACAAGGGATTGGCGGCGAAAGAAGCGCCCGCCGAGTGTTCAATGCCCTGATCGACCGGCAGAATCGACAGATAACCGGTGCCGGCCAGGCGGCCGTGGTTGAGCAGGGTTTGCATGGAGCGAAGGACGGTGTTGGGGCGGTTGTTATCGAGCATTATCCGGTCGACAAAGTCGGCGCCCGGCAGGTACAGATTTTCAGCAGGGATGGTGGTACAGCGGTGTTGCAACAGGTCTTCCGCTTCCTTTCCTAACAACTGCGCGATATCAGTCATGATTAACTCCCGATTTAGCTCCCTCATACACCGGCAATGCCATCCCCGTCGTCTTTCAAGCCCTGGCTGCAACTTGAAAGCCATAGGGGATATTGGGTCACCGGCATAGCAGACAGCGGTGATTAAAGCTGAAAAAACGAGACTACTGAATTTCCTTTGGCAAGGAGAAACAATAGATGCGATTGAGAGGAAATTCCATTTGCAGGGGAAAATACGCGAGGGCGATCGCCCCCGGCGCGGTAACGGGCTGATTACTCGATATCAAACCACTCGGTGTTTTGCAGGGCGATCGGCGTAATAGAGTAGATCATCTCCTGCAAGTGCTCATGAATGGCGCGTTCGGCGGCGTCCGCATCTTGAGCCTTCAGCGCGGCAAAGATCCGATAATGTTGCTGGATCAAGCTTTCCGGCGGCGACACCTCGCTCAGGCTGAGAAAACGCACCCGGTCCATGGTGGCCTTGATGGTTTCGATGGTCTCCCAGGCCAGCGGGCAGTCGGCGAACTGGGTCAGCAGCTGGTGGAACTCATCGTCCAGCGTCAAAAACTCGCGCGTCTGTTGGTTTTGCGCCGCCAATTCCTGGCGATGCAAATTGTGCTCCAGCGTCATCAGCTGTTCCGGCGTGATCCGCTGCGCCACGCGGCGGACGATCGCGCATTCCACCGCCTGACGGATAAAGCGCCCGTCGGCCACCCGCTTGGCGGAAATCTTCATCACGAAAGTGCCGCGCTGCGGCAGTATCTGCACTAAACCGGCTTCCGCCAGCTTGATAAAGGCCTCGCGCACCGGCTGGCGCGAAACGCTAAAGCGGGTGGAAATTTCTTTCTCGGAAAGCAGCGTGCCGGGCGGAATGGTGCAGTCGACAATGTCTTTACGCAGGAAACGGTAAATTTGCTGGTTGACCGGAAGGGTGTTGGTGAGGCTGTAGGATTCGGACATGGCGACAATCAGTGACCCGACTTGCTGTGAATGCCACCATACTAGCAGATTATCTTGGGGCTGCGGGCGGATAAATCCCGCCGCAGCCTGATGAATTTCAATCGATCTATCAACTAACCGCTAATCCGGCGACGGCGGCTTTTGCTCCCTTATCCAACAGCGCCAAATAGGCCTGGGTTACTGCGCTGACGAAGCGTGGGCTGTCCGGCAGGTCATGGCCAAATACCCGTTCCAACTGGAGCAACGCAAGCACGCGCGGTGGGCCTTCCTCGCTGCCCGCCACCAAATCGGCAATGCGTTCGCGCAACGGATCGCTGATTTCTATCGGCCGGCCCTGTTCATCCAGGCCGCCGACGTAACGCATCCAACCGGCCACGGCCAATGCCAAGGCGTCAAAACGGCTGCCGTGCGCCAGATGGTGGCGAATGGGATCCAGCAGGCGTTGCGGCAATTTTTGCGTGCCGTCCATGGCGATCTGCCCGGTGCGGTGTTTCAACGCGCTGTTGCGGTAGCGCTGCAACAGCGAGTCGGCGTAATGCGCCAAATCGACACCGCTTACCTGCAGCGTCGGCGCCTGTTCCGCCAACATCAAATGGCGAGCGGCGCGGACAAAATCCTCATCTTGCATGCAGTCGCTGACGTGCGAATAACCGGCCAGATAACCGAGATAGGCAAGGAACGAGTGGCTGCCGTTCAGCATCCGCAGCTTCATTTCCTCATACGGCAGCACGTCGCTGACCAGCTCGGCACCCGCGCGCTCCCACTCAGGCCGCCCCTGCGGGAAGTCGTCTTCGATCACCCATTGGCGGAATGGCTCACTGGCCACGCCGACCGCATCGCTCACGCCGCCCAGCAATGCCTGCAACTGGCCTTGGGTTTCCGGCGTCACCGCCGGGACAATGCGGTCTACCATGGTGGAAGGAAAACGGACGTTTTGCCGCACCCAGTCGGCCAACCCGGCATCCTGCCGCTGCGCCAGTTGAGCGACGACGTTGCGGGTTACCTGGCCGTTGGCCGGCATGTTGTCGCAGGACATCACGCTAAACGCCGGCAGGCCGCGCTCCCGGCGCAATCGCAGCGCAGCCAGGATCAGCCCCGGCGCGGACCGCGGCCGCCGCGGGTTGGCAATGTCGTGTTGAATGTCCGGGTGATCGAGCATCAACTGGCCGTTGGCAGGTTGGTAGCAATAACCTTTCTCGCTGACGGTCAATGAAACTATGGCAATTTCTGGCTGCGCCATGGCGTCGAGCACCGCTGCCAACCCGTCGACCTGCAGGTGCAGCGCCTGCCTGATCACGCCGATCGTCCTGCCGCGCCAGCCGTTGCCGTCCATTTCGGCCACCGTGTACAACAAATCCTGCTGCTGCAGATCGGCGATTTTTTGCTGGCCGTTATGCATGCTGATCACGCAGTAACCCCAGTCGCCGGCGTGATCGTTGGCCAACTGCTCGGCATACACAGCCTGATGTGCGCGGAAAAAGGCGCCAAAGCCGAGGTGGACAATGCGGGGCTTTATGCGTTCACGGGCGTAACCTGGCTGGGCAATTGCCGCCGGCAGCGCGCTGTTGCTGGAAAGTATCATGCTGAAAATCTCTGAAAGAGCGGGGCGAGGTTGGCCGCCCCGCAGGGGTTAGTGTTTCGAGATCTGCGGTTGCGCGGCATTGCGCGGTGCCTTGATCACCAGCAACACCAGCACGGCGCCGAGCGCGGCCACGCCGCCGGCCAGGATAAAGGCGCTGTCGAACTTGCCGGTGTTCTGCACGATATAACCGGTCACTACCGGGCCAATGATCCCCGATACGCTGCCGATCATATGAACGAAGCCGCTGGCGCCGCCGACCCGGGATTTATGCACCACGTCCTGAATGATCGCCCAATAAATGGCCCCGGTGATATACAGGAAGAAGATGGAGACCGACATCAGTATCACCGCCGGCACCACGCTGCTGACGGTGCCCGCGAATGCTACGCAAATGGCCGCCGCCAACAGGCTGGTCACCAGGACGATCTTGCGTGACAGCAGCAGCTTGCCGGTGATATTGAAAATCTTGTCGGAGATATAGCCGCCGAGCGCCAATCCAACGAAGCCGACAATCCACGGGATCATGGTGGTGAGGCTCATTTCCTTGATGTTCAGGTTGTGCGCCTGCACCAGATACGCCGGGAACCAGCTCAGGAAGAAGAACAGGATGTAGTTGTAGCAGAAGAAGGCGAACGCGGTGACCAGGATGATCGGCTGCTTCAGGTAGTAGCCCAACCCATGCGCGGCGTCGCTCAGCTCTTCTTCTTCGCTGATTTTTTCCTCTTTCAGTCTGTTGATCAGTGCCCGCTCGTTTTCGCTGACGTGCTTGCTCTTGGCCGGGTTATCCGCCACCACGAAGAACCACACCAGCATCCAGACGATGCCGATCGCGCCGATGATCATGAACGCCATTCGCCAACCGAACGCCAACGCCAGATAGCCGACGATCGGCCCGGCTACCGCGCCGCCCAAAGGCGAACCGGCGCTGAGCAGACCCATGGCGGTGGCCGCCTGTTTCTTCGGGAACCAGCCATTGATCATTTTGTTGGCGGAAGAGCTGATCGGCCCTTCGGCCATGCCGAACAGAATGCGCAGGATCAGCATCGAATAGAAGCCGGTGGCGAACGCCGTCATGCCGCAGAAGATTGACCATAAGGCCACGGCGATGCCGAGCACCAGCGTCGGGCCGTACCTGTCGACCGCCAGCCCGCCGATGAAGTTGAAGATGGCGTAGCCGAAGAAGAAGCTGCCGAAGATAAGGCCGAACTGCTCGGCGTTCAGCATCAGATCTTTTTCGATCATCGGGACGGTAATCGACAGCGCGACGCGGTCGAGGTAGTTGATCATAAAGACCATGAACAGCAGGAATACTATGGTCCAACGCAGGTTTTTAAACATGAAAGCACTCCATATATTTCTAGTTTTGATGCTTTGTTGTCTGCAAGGGCGACTGGGCCGCCCTATGCCCCGGTGTTAAAAAACTAACTGAATTGCAGCAACACCTTGCAGCAGGTGCGCTGGTCTTTTTCGAACATCAGCATCGCCTGTTCCACTTCACCGGCGGCTACGCAATGGGTGATTAACCGCTGCGGGTCGATTTTTCCGCCGGCCATCCAGTCGATAACCTGCGGGAAACGGGCGCTGTTGAGGCGCGAGGAGAAAATCGACAGCTCCTTGCTGGTGATGCTTTGCTGGGTGACGGTGCAAGCATCGCCGGAGAAACCCATGATGCCAATGCGCGCCGCCGGTGATGCCAGATGAATGGCTTCCTGCAAAATGGCCGGGTGGCAGGCGGCGTCGACGATCAGCGTCGGGCGGATGCCGCGCTGTTCCAGTTCGGCCGGCAGCGAAGCCTCGGCGTTATTGAACGTCCAGTCGGCACCGTTTTCTTGCGCCATAACCAGCCGCTCAGCAATGCGGTCGGTGACAATCACCTGCTTCACGCCGTAGACCCCTTTCAGCGTCTGGATCACCGTCAGCCCCATCGGCCCGGCGCCGTAGATCAGCGCGATATCATCGGCCCTGGGCTGCAGATGGGCGGTGATATTGGCGGCAATGGTGAAAGGCTCGACCATCGCGGCGTGGCGATCGCTGATGCTTTCAGGAATGCGGTAAGCGTTGCGCGCCGGGGCGCAGGCATAATCGCTGAAGCCGCCGTCACGGTGCACGCCGATCACCTGCAGCTCGGTACAGACGTTGGGGCGCCCGATGGAACAAGGATAACAATGGCCGCAGCTCACTACCGGATCCACCGAAACGCGTTCGCCGATGCGTTGCGGGTCGACATCGCTGCCCACCTGGTCGATCACGCCGAAAAATTCATGGCCGATCACGCGCGGGTAGCGGGCGAATGGGTTATGCCCATGATAAATGTGCACATCGGAGCCGCAGATGCCGGCAAACTTCACCTTTACCCGCACTTCACCGGCCGCCGGCTGCGGCAGCGGGCGCTGCTGGATAACCAGCCGGCCAGGTTGTTCAATCACCACGCTTTGCATAGTGCGTTCTCCCGTTACCAGTTCCATAAGGTGCCGTCCTCCAGGCGCGCGACCGGCAGATAGGCCGGTTCGTACGGATAGCGTGCGGCCAGTTTTTCGTCGAACTCAATGCCCAACCCCGGTTTATTGCCCGGATGCATGTAGCCGTCGTTGAAGGTCCAGCTGTGCGGGAACACCTCGAGCATTTGTTCGGAGTACCCCATATATTCCTGTACGCCAAAGTTCGGTACCCACAGATCAAAGTGCAGCGCCGCCGCCATGCAAATAGGCGACAGATCGGAAGGGCCATGCGAACCGGTACGCACCTGATACAGCGAGGCAAAATCGGCGATGCGGCGCATGCCGGTGATACCGCCAGCGTGAGTGAGAGTGGTGCGGATATAGTCGATAAGTTGTTCTTCAATCAGCTGTTTGCAGTCCCAGATGCTGTTGAAGACTTCGCCGACGGCGATAGGCGTAACGGTATGCTGGCGGATCAGCCGGAAGCATTCCTGGTTCTCCGCCGGGGTCGGATCTTCCATCCAGAACAACCGGTACTGTTCAATGCTTTTGCCAAAACGCGCGGCTTCGATCGGCGTTAACCTGTGGTGCATGTCGTGCAGCAGATGTTCGTCAAAACCGAACCTGTTGCGCACTGCCTCGAACAGTTTGGGGGTGAAATCGAGGTATTTTTCCGTGGACCACAGCTGTTCTTCCGGCCAGTTGCCTTTGGTGGCCGGCTCATAGGCCTGCCCTTTGCCTTTGGCCATGCCATAGGTGGTTTTCATGCCCGGCACGCCGCACTGGGCACGGATGGCTTTAAAGCCCAGTTCTTTATGTTTGGCGTAGTCGTCGAGCACTTCGTCGATGGAATGGCCGGTGGTGTGGCAGTAAACCATTACGCCGGTGCGCGATGCGCCGCCCAGCAGCTGATACAGCGGCATATTGGCGGCCTTGCCCTTGATGTCCCACAGCGCCATATCGACGGCGGAGATGGCGGACATGGTGACCGGGCCGCGCCGCCAGTAGGCGCCTTTATAGAAGAATTGCCAGATGTCTTCGATCTGGTGGGCATCGCGGCCGATCAACTGCGGGCAGACATGATCTTTCAGGTAGGAGGCTACCGGCAGTTCGCGGCCGTTGAGGGTGGCGTCGCCGATGCCGGTAATGCCGTCGTCGGTGGTGATCTTCAGCGTGACAAAATTCCTGCCTGGGCAAGTGACAAACACCTCTGCGTTAACAATTTTCATAACGTCTACATCCTGTTCCCACGGGTCATTAATAGGGGAAAAATACGCCATGAACTAACTACCATACAAGTATGATTTAAAGGATTTGCCGGGGAAGATCACATTTCATCGCGTAATGAGGGAAGGGAGAAGGGGGGAACCGGCGGAGGGCGCAGCAGGCTGGCTGCGCCCAGGGATCAGAGAAAGAGCGGCTTAGCCCAGCAGCTCGCAGTTGGGCGGCAGGCGGCATTCAATGGCGTTCGGCAGCACTTCGATGCGGAAATGGGTGCCCTTCAGCGGTTCGCCGTCGAGGTTAAAGGTGATCTCGTGCGGCGCATTGATTTCCAGCCACGGCAGCGCGGCGCTAACCACGTTTTTGTTTTCCTCGCCGTTAACCAGGCTGGCCACCAACGCCGGCAGCAGTTCGTCTGCGATCAACAACCTCAGTTGCAGCAGCCCGTCATTGATTAATGCGTCCGGGCACAACTGCTGGCCACCCCCGGCCTGCTTGCCGTTGCCGATGCCAATCACCAGCGCGTCTCCGGACCACTGGAAATCCGGCCCGCGGATCTCGCAGCGGTCGGCTTTCAGCGTATCCATGCGCAGCAAGCCATGAATAAAGTAGGAAACGCCGCCCAGTGCAGCCTTTAATTTTTCCGGTGTCTCGGTGGTGATGCGGGTGCCGAAACCGCCGGTCGCCATGTTGATAAAGTAGCGCTCGTCATTGACCTTCGCCAGATCGATCGACACCGCGCGGCCTTTCATCGCCAACTGCAACGCCTGTTCCGGCATCAGCGGGATATTGCAGGCCACGGCGAAATCATTGGCGGTGCCCAACGGCAGTACGCCCAGCACCGGACGGTTGCCCGCAGGCAGTGCTGTCAGCGCGGCGGCCACTTCGTTGATGGTGCCGTCGCCGCCGCCGGCAATCAGGGTGGCGACCCCCAGTCGGCAAGCTTCCTTCACATAGCGCGCTGCGTCACCCTGTTCCCAGGTCACGCGGACGTGCAGGGTTTGGCCCTCATCCCGCAGCTTTTGCACCGCAAGGCGCACTTCTTCGTTGCCGGCGCCTTTGCCATTAATGATAAGAAGCGCTGACGTGTGTTGACTCATTCCCTCTCTCCCGGCTGACAAATGCTTTGGCCTGAAACGATAAACTACAAGTGGAGAGCAGACCATCAGAATATTCAGTTAATTCTGATTATCGTCGATAGCCCAGCGATTATTTCTGAATGATTGACTTAATTTAAGATATAGGCACTGTATCAGTGACGAGTTTTTGTTAATGGTTTAATTAATCTCTGTCGTTGGTTTTTATATGGAAGTGTGGAGCGACCTGTTATTAAAATAGATAACTCGACAGTTTTAAATGTCGAAAAAATAGGGAGGATTGTATTGCCGGGTATTGTGAGGACACCAAAGAAAAAGCCAGCCCAAGGGAGATTGGACCGGCTAAGGAGGTGGTTCCTAGTATTGCTATGCAAATATTTTTCATTCTTGGTTTTAAGCAGCCTGATAATAACCAAGCTGAGAAGTCATTGATGTGATCCAATTCTAATATTTACTAAAAATCGCCACCGAAGGGTGGCGATGGGTGTTTTTACGCGGCAGGGCTCGGGGCGTCCGACAAATTTCTGATCAGCAATGCATAATTGAGATCGATATCCTGTGGGATCGGCAAATAAACGATATGGCCGTTGCCGGGTGCCACGTCGATCGCTTCGCCTTTTTTATTTTGCATGCTCTCCAGGGTAAACAACACGTTACCGCCGGGGGTCATCATCTCCACACTGTCGCCGATCATAAACTTGTTTTTCACGTCCACTTCCGCCCAGCCGTCGCGCCTTACGCCGGTAAATTCGCCGACGAACTGTTGGCGTTCGGACAGCGAGGAGCCGTAATCGTAATTTTGCTGGGCTTCATGCACGTGACGGCGCAAGAATCCTTCGGTGTAGCCGCGGTGCGCCAAACCTTCCAGCGTGGTCAGCAGCGTGGGGTCGAACGGCTTGCCTGCGACCGCATCGTCAATGGCGCGGCGGTAAACCTGTGCGGTGCGCGCGCAGTAGTAAAAGGACTTGGTGCGGCCTTCAATCTTCAGCGAATGCACACCGAGTTGAGTCAGCCGCTCTACGTGCTTGATGGCGCGCAAGTCCTTCGAGTTCATGATGTAGGTGCCGTGTTCATCTTCGAAAGCGCTCATGTATTCATCCGGCTTTTGCGCTTCGGAGAGCATGAACACCTTGTCGGTCGGTGCGCCGATACCCAGCGTCGGCTCGACGGTCTGCACCGGGATCGGCTCATGCAGATGCACGATGTTGCCGGTGTCATCCTCTTTGCCTTCTTCCGCCTTGTACTGCCAGCGGCAGGCGTTGGTGCAGGTGCCTTGGTTGGGATCGCGCTTGTTGATATAGCCGGACAGCAGGCAACGGCCGGAGTAGGCCATGCACAAGGCGCCGTGGACGAAGATTTCCAGCTCCATCTCGGGGACCTGGGCGCGGATCTCGGCGATCTCCTCCAGCGACAGCTCACGCGACAGGATCACGCGCGTCAACCCCATCTGCTGCCAGAATTTCACCGTCGCCCAGTTGACCGCATTGGCCTGCACCGACAGATGAATGTCCATCTGCGGGAAGGCTTCGCGCACCATCATGATCAGGCCGGGGTCGGACATGATCAGCGCATCCGGGCCCATGTCGATTACCGGTTTAAGATCGCGCAGAAAGGTTTTCAGCTTGGCGTTGTGCGGGGCGATGTTCACCACCACGTAGAACTTCTTGCCCAGCGCGTGGGCTTCGTTAATCCCCTGTGCCAGATTCTCGTGATTGAATTCGTTGTTACGCACCCGCAGGCTGTAACGTGGCTGGCCGGCATAAACCGCATCGGCGCCATAGGCAAAGGCGTAACGCATGTTTTTCAGCGTTCCGGCCGGGGAGAGAAGTTCCGGTGTAAACATAATGAGTCTCGGTCTGATTTCAGGTCAGTATACCTGTGTCTTTCAAACTGCAGCGTTGTTGACTGCAACATGAAAGCCAGTGGGTATAACGCACCACCAAATGGCGCAGTAAAAGCGGGGGATTGTAGCGGCAGAGCGGCAAAAAATCAGCAGTTAACCGGATTTATTACAGGGGGATTGATCCTGGTCATAAGAAAAAACGCGCGATGACGACCATCGCGCGCCGGGTGACGAAGCTACGCGCTTAAATCGCGCACGTCGGTGCTCGGACCGTTCTTGATCACCGACTGAATGCCGTTTTTCGCCGCGGTTTCAGAACTGTACATTTCACTGACGCCGATCACCTGATGGTTCTTGGCTTTCAGTACAAAGTAAGGTTGATTGCTGGTGCTGTGTTTCAATTCATACTGCGCTTCGTGAGGAGAATTGGTTTGCACCGAGGCAATGCCATTCTCCGCCGAGGCTTTGCTGGCGTACATCTCACTGCCCAAAATGATTTCGCCATTACTGGCTTTCAGGTTGAAGTGGTATTGCCCATTCTTTGCTTTTTTCAGCTCATAGTGACCGATTGCCATGTTTCCTCTCCTGTGGGTTCCGATAAGTGATGTAAGTGTAGCCAATAGCTTGAAATTGGGCGGCTAATAAACATCCCTTGCGCAGCATAGCTTAAAAAAGACGCAATTTTTTTGCGTTGGCGTTGAGTTTCTTCAGCAAGGGGCGCCAAAGCACGGGAAGCTAATGGCGATCCCGATGCCCAAATTGCGCAGCTTGCCGCACATTGGATAACGCGGTATTCCGCTGGAGGGCATTGCGCGTTAAGGTTTGCCGCATTGCAAAACAATGCGATTAAAAAACAAGCGAAGCATTTGGATATCGACGCTCAACAGGCATATTCTTGGAAAGGAATTCGTCAAAAGGAGTCAGGGATGGAAAGAAACGCAAAGCAGTTTAGAGACGGCAAAAGCCAGGTTAACCCGGATAATTGGGATTTATTGCTGGCAATGATCGCCAAAACAGAGATGCCCCATGATTTTCTGACGGCTGAGGAACGCCGGCAGGAGGTTGTTGACCGCGACCCTTTTCGGAGCGCAGCCAGTTTACCCTCCTTATAGCCCGTTTATCAGCCGACAAGGCTCGGATTCCCAGCGATAACCCACGCCGTATACCGAGCGAATAAACGACTTCTCGCCGTCGATCAGCTCCAGCTTGCGCCGCAGGTTTTTGATATGGCTGTCGATGGTTCGGTCGGTGACTACCCGGTAGTCGTCATACAGATTGTTCAGCAACTGCTCACGCGAGAAGACGTTGCCCGGCTGGCTGGCCAGGGTTTTCAACAGGCGGAATTCCGCCGGGGTGAGATCCAGCATCTGGCCCTGATAGCTGGCCTGAAAGCGCGGTTCGTCGATATGCAGCTGTGTTTCTTCCTGCTGGTTTTCCAGCGGCCGGTAGCAGCGGCGCAAAATGGTTTTCACCCGCGCCACCACTTCTCGCGGGCTGTAAGGCTTGCAGATGTAATCGTCCGCGCCAATCTCCAGCCCCAGCAAGCGATCGATCTCCTCAATCTTCGCCGTCACCATCACCACCGGGATATCGGTAAAACGGCGTAACTCGCGGCATACCGTCAGCCCGTCGCTGCCCGGCAGCATTAAATCCAGCAGGATCAGCGCCGGGGAGTGTTCATGCACCGCCGGCACCACTTCGCTGCCGTTGGTCAGCCAGCGGGTGGCGTATCCCGCGGCCTGCAGATAGTCCACCAACAGCTGGCCCAGCTTGGGTTCATCTTCAACAATCATGATTTGCAACGGCTGATTCTGGGATTCCATCATGGCGCCTTATTCATTATCGGGGTGGCAAATTCTACTGTAATCTGCACGCCGCCCAAAGGCGAGTGCGCAGCAAAGATCCGGCCGTTGTGGGCTTCCACGATGTTTTGACAGATCGACAACCCCAGGCCGGAACCGCCGCTGGCGCGGTTGCGCGAGCCTTCGGTGCGGTAGAAGCGTTCGAAAATGCGCGCCAGCTGTTCGTCGGTGACGCCCGGCCCGCTGTCCCGCCAGTAAAGCCGTAACCGGCCCGGCAACTGTTCTGCGCCAATCTCCAGCTTACCGCCGGCGTCGGTGTAGCGCAGGCTGTTCTCCAGCAGGTTGTTGAACAACTGATTGAGACGATCGGGATCGCCGAACAGCGGCGCCTGTTCCGGCAACAGGGTGACGATTTCAAGCCCTTTGGCGCGAAAACGTTCGCGGAAGGCGGCGACCGCAATTTGCAGCAAATGCACGCAGTCCACCGCCGATTTACGGTAAGCCAGCGCGCCGAGATCGGACAGCGAAAGCTGATGCAGATCGTCCACCAGCTTGGTCAGGGTGGTAACTTCCGCCTGCAGCGAGCTGAGTGAAGCCTGCGTCGGCTGGCGCACGCCGTCCTGCAATGCCTCCAGTTCGCCGCGCAGCACCGCCAGCGGGGTGCGCAGCTCGTGCGACACGTCGGCCATAAAAGCGCGCCGCATCTGCTCGTTCTTTTCCAGCGAGGTGGCGAGCTGATTGAAATCCTGCGCCAAGCGGCCAAGCTCATCCTGGCTGTCGACGGTCACGCGGGTGCTGAAATCACCGGCCGCCAGCCGGTGGGTGCCGGCGACCAGCCGTTTGACCGGTGCCAACAGCCCGCGCGACATCAGCCAGGTCACCGCCGCCGCCAGCAGCGTGGAGAGTGCGACGATCATCCAACTGGTGCGTTTTTGCTGCTGATCGAAATTGATATCGGTATTGCGGGTCAGCCGCTCGACCGGCGTGGTGATCACCCAGCCGACGATTTCGTTGTTGTAGCGGATCGGGTGGCGCGGGCCTTCTTTGGGCACCGGGCCGGAATGCCCCACCAGCCGGTTGAACTGGTTGTCCACCACCCAAAACTGAGTGCGCCAGCCTTTGGGCGGCAGATTGTGGCTGCTGTCGCTGTTTTGTTCGAACGAACGCATGATCTGGAAAACCACCTGATCGTTATTGCGCAGGAAAGCCCAGTTGCCGTGTTGGCTGTACTGCTCTTCCAGCGCTTCGCTCAGCATGTTGGTGCGCTGCTCGTTGCTGTGCTTGATGTAGTCGATGAAGCCGCGTTCAAAGCTGACGCGCACCCCCCAATGCATGGTGATCAACACCAGCATGCAGGTGGCGAAGATGGCCAGGAACAGTTTCCCGGTAATGCCTATTCTCATTTTTGTAACCTCGTTGAGCCGGTGCCCGGCTCTTTGGTCAGCGTACGGTTTGGCGCGCTATCCGGCGGTACGCGGGCGAAGGCGAGCGCGGGCAGGGCAATGATTAACGCCATACAGCCGTAGCTGTAAATAAATGCGCTGTGTATCGCCGGGCTGTCGGTGATCACCTGGTGATGGGCAAAGCTGCCAATCAGGATCCCGGCGATGCTGACGCCGAGGCTCATGGACAGCTGCATCACCATCGACAGCAGGCTGTTGCCGCTGCTGGCCAGGCGGTCCGGCAGATCTTTCAGCGTCAGGGTATTCATTGCCGAGAAGCGCAGCGAGTTGACCATGCCCTGGAAGAACAGCACTACCGGCAGCAGCCAGATCCAGCCGATCATCGCCACCAGCGGGAAGCTCAGGCTGATCAACGCCAGCATCAGCGTGGCGGCCACCAGCACGTTGCGGTAACCGAAACGGTTAACCACCCGTACCACGATGCGTTTCATCCCCATGCTGCCGATAATCATCGGGATCATCATCAGCCCGGCGTGGAACGGGGAAAACCCCATGCCCACCTGCATGAACAGCGGGGTCATAAACGGCAGCATGCCGCTGCCGATGCGGCCCAGCAGGCTGGCGGTCAGCCCCACTTTGTAGGTTTGGGTCCTGAACAGCCGCAGGGAGAACAGCGCCCGGCCGTTACCGCGCGCATGCCACCAGTAACCTGCCAGCGCCGCAATGCCCATCGCCACCAGCCCGGCGATAGTGGCGATGGACAACCCCATGCCCTTGTGGCCGTCAAGCGCCAGCGTCAGCGTCGCCATCCCTATCGCCAGCATGATAAAGCCGCCGACGTCGAAGCGCCGGGTCTGCATGCGGTAGTTGGGCATCAGCAGCAGCGTGGCGATGGCGCCGACAAGGCCGACCGGGATATTGATCAGGAAAATCCAGTGCCAGCTGGCGTACTGCACCAAAAAGCCGCCCAGCGCCGGCCCCATCAGCGGGCCGATCTGGCCGGGCAGGGTGACGAAGGTCATCGCCGCCATATATTGCTCGCGCGGCACGATCTTCATTACCGTCAGGCGGCCGACCGGCACCATCATTGCGCCGCCGATGCCCTGGATCACCCGCGAGGCGATCAGCTCATTCAGGGTTTCCGAACGGGCGCACAGGATTGAACCCAGGGTGAACAGCACGATGGCGCTGAAAAACACCCGCTGCACCCCAACCCGGTCCGCCAGCCAACCGCTGGCGGGCAGCATCACGGCTACCGTCAGCACGTAGGAGACGATCACCGATTGCATGCGCAGCGGGTTCTCCCCCAGGCTGGCGGCCATCGACGGCAGGGCGGTATTGACGATGGTGGTGTCCAGCGTCTGCATAAAGAAGCCGAACGCCACGATCCAGAGCTGCCACTGTACTGAGGCGGTGCGTTTTATGATCATCAGTCAACCGGGTTAATCATCAATGAGGCAACGGATCCAATTTCTTGCCGCGCCGGAACTTCATCTGCAGCCGGTCAAAATACAGATACACCACCGGCGTGGTGTACAGCGTCAGCAACTGGCTCATGATCAAACCGCCGGCGATGGTGATGCCGAGCGGCTGGCGCAGCTCCGCGCCGTCACCGCTGGTCAGCACCAGCGGCAGCGCGCCGAACAGCGCCGCCAGCGTGGTCATCATGATCGGCCGAAAACGCAGCAGACAGGCCTGGAAAATGGCTTCTCGTGCGGCGATACCGCCGTTGCGTTGTGCATCGAGGGCGAAGTCGACCATCATGATGGCGTTCTTCTTCACGATGCCGATCAACAGCATAATGCCGATCAACGCGATCAGGCTGAAGGGGGCGCCAAACAGCTCCAGCGCCAGCAGCGCGCCGACCCCGGCGGAGGGCAGGGTCGACAAGATAGTCAGCGGGTGAATATAGCTCTCGTAGAGTACGCCGAGCACGATATACACCGTGGCGATCGCGGCGGCGATCAGGAACAGCTGGGATTTCAGCGTGTCCTGGAATACCTGCGCGGTTCCGGCAAAGGCGCCGCGCACCGTGGACGGTACGCCGAGCGTCGTCATGGCGCGTTCCACCGCGGCGGTGGCGTCTGACAAGCTGCCGCCGTCCGGCAGATTAAAGGAGATGGTCGAGGCCGCCGACAGCCCCTGATGATTGACTGACAACGGCGCATTGGCCGGCTGCCAGCGGGCGAAATAGCCCAGCGGGATCGCCTTGCCGTCTTTGTTTATCACGAACATCTTGTCCAGCGAGCTGACGTCCTGGGTATAGGGCGGCGCCACTTCCATCACCACCTTGTACTGATTGAGCGGCTGATAGATGGTGGAAATCTGCCGCTGGCCGAAGGCGTTGTTCAGCAGGGCGTTGGCGTCGGAGACCGAAATGCCGAGCCGTGCCATGGTTTCACGGTCGTAGATCAGATCCATCTCCGAGCCTTTGTCTTGCTGATCGGAGTTGACGTCCGCCAGCTCCGGCAGCGCGGCCAGCGCGGTACGGATTTTCGGTTCCCATTCGCGCAGCGCGGCGAGATCGTCTGCCAGCAGCGTGTACTGGTAGCTGGCGTTGGATTGCCGGCCGCCGACGCGGATGTCCTGCACCGCCATCAGGAACAGGCTGGCCCCCGGTTCTTTCGCCAATCGGGCGCGCAGCCGGGCGATCACCTTCTGCGCGTCATCGCTGCGTACCGAAAGCGGCTTCAGCGAGATAAACATCGACCCGCTGTTGGTGCGCGAACCGCCGGTAAAACCGGTGACGTTTTCCACGTCCTTGTCTTCACGCACGATCTTCATGAAGTCTTCCAGTTTCACGCGCATCGCCTGGAAGGAAATGCTCTGGTCGGCCTGGATAAAGCCCAGCAGGCGGCCGGTATCCTGTTCCGGGAAGAAGGTTTTCGGGATGCTGACATACAGCCAGACGTTGAGTGCGATGGTGGCGAAAAATATCGCCAGCACCCACCGCGAGTGGCCGAGCACCCAATTCAGCGAGCGGCCGTAGCCCTGTTGCAAGGCCAGCAACATTTTGCCGAAGCCGCGAATGCGCCGCTGCGCGCGCGCCGGCTGGTGGCGCAGCAGGTAGGCGCACATCATTGGCGTCAGCGTCAGCGAGACGATCAGCGACAGCCCTATCGACACCGACAGGGTGACGGCGAACTCGCGAAACAGCCGCCCGGGCAGGCCGTCCATCAGCAGCAACGGGATAAACACCGCCACCAGCGACACGCTCATCGACAGCACGGTAAAGCCGACCTCTCGCACCCCTTGCAGCGCGGCGTTGAGCGGTTTCATGCCGGCCTCGACGTGGCGCGAGATATTCTCCAGCACCACGATGGCGTCATCGACCACAAAGCCGGTGGCGATGGTCAGCGCCATCAACGACAGGTTATTCAGGCTGAAGCCGCACAGGTACATGGCGGCGAAGGAGCCGATCAGCGACACCGGCACCGCGACCGCCGGGATCAGCGTGGCGCGGCCGGAGCGCAGGAAGATGAACACCACCAGGATCACCAAACCTATGGCGATCACCAGCGACTGCTCCACTTCCGCCAGCGAGGCGCGAATGGTCGGCGAACGATCCTGGGCGATATTCAGCTGGATTGACGCCGGAATACTGTCCTGCAACGTCGGCAACTCGGCGCGAATGCGATCGACGGTTTCAATGATGTTGGCGTCCGGCGCGCGGCTGATCGCCAGAATAATCGCCGGTTTGGCATTGGTCATGCCGGCGTTGCGCACGTCCTGGACCGAGTCTTCGACCTCGGCCACATCCCCCAGCCGCACTGCCGAGCCGTTGTTGTAGTGGATAATCAACGGCCGATAGGCGTCGGCGGTTTTCAGCTCGTCATTGGCCTGTATTTGCCAGCGCTGCTGCGGGCTTTCCACCGAACCCTGCGGCCTGCGCACGTTGGCGCCGCTGATGGCCTGGCGCACGGCGTCCAGCGATACGCCCTGGTTGAACAGGGCGGTCGGGTTCAACTCCACCCGCACCGCAGGCAGCGAGCTGCCGCCGACCGAGACGTCGCCCACGCCTTCGGTCTGGGCGATTTTCTGCGCCAGTTGGGTGGAGGCAAAGTCGTACAGTTGGCCCTGGCTGTAGGTTTCCGAGGTCAGCGTCAGGATCATGATCGGCGCGTCGGACGGGTTGACCTTACGGTAACTCGGGCGGTTCGGCATGCCGGTGGGCAGCAGGCTTTGCGCGGCGTTGATCGCCGCCTGCACGTCGCGGGCGGCGCCGTTGATATCGCGATTGAGATCGAATTGCAGGATCACCCGCGTGCTGCCCAGCGAGCTCATCGAGGTCATCTCATTGACCCCGGCAATCCGCCCCAGTGCACGTTCCAGCGGCGTCGCCACCGACGAGGCCATGGTTTCCGGGTCGGCGCCCGGCAGCGAGGCGCTGATCGAAATCACCGGGTAATCGACCTGCGGCAGCGGCGAGACCGGCAGCAGGCTAAAGCCAATCACGCCGCTGATGGCTATCGCCAGCGTCAGCAGCGTGGTGGCGACCGGCCGGTAGATGAACAGGGCGAAGAATTTCACGGCAGCTCCTGCGCATCAGGCTGGCGGCGGGTGTTGCGCGCCAGTTTGTCAAACAGCAGGTAGATCACCGGCGTGGTGAACAGCGTCAGGATCTGGCTCATCACCAGCCCGCCGACCATACAAACTCCGAGCGGGTGACGCAGCTCTGCGCCGGCGCCGGTGCTGAGCATCAGAGGCAGCGCGCCAAGCAAAGCGGCCAGCGTGGTCATCAGAATCGGCCGGAAACGCAGCAGACAGGCCTGATAAATCGCGTCGTACGGCGTCATGCCCTGTTCACGTTCGGCGGCCAGCGCAAAGTCGATCATCATGATGGCGTTTTTCTTCACGATACCGATCAGCAAGATGATGCCGATAATGGCAATCACGTCCAGCTCGCTGCCGGCTATCATCAGCGCCAGCAGCGCGCCGACCCCGGCGGTCGGTAGGGTGGAGAGAATGGTGACCGGATGAATAAAGCTCTCGTACAGTACGCCCAGCACGATATACATCGCCACCACCGCCGCCAGGATCAGCCACAGCGTGCTGCCCAGAGCTGCCTGGAACGCCAGCGTTGCGCCCTGGAACTGGGTGGTGATGTCTTTCGGCATGTTGAGGTTTTTTTCCGCCAGGGTGATGGCGTCTACCGCTTCGCCCAGCGAATGGTTGCCTGCAACGTTAAACGAGATGGTCGCCGCCGGGAATTGATCGAGATGGTTGACCGACAGCGGCCCAAAGCGTTCCTCGATTTTGGCGATGGTGCTCAGCGGCACCGTGGTGCCGTTGCTGCTGGTCAGGCGGATATCGTTCAGCGCCGCCAGCCCCGGCGTGGTGCTGACATCGTGCTCCAGCACCACGCGATACTGGTTGGCCTGGGTGTAAATGGTGGAGATCAGCCGCTGGCCGAAGGCGTTGTACAGTGCGTTATCCACGTCGCTCATGCTGATGCCAAGGCGCGAGGCCGAATCGCGATCGACATTCACGTAAGCCACCAGCCCCTGATCCTGCCAGTTGCTGGTTACGTCCGCCAACTGCGGCGTCTGTTTCAACTCGGCCATCAGTTTGGGTACCCACAAGCTGAGATCGTCCAGCGACATCGCCTGCAAGGTGAACTGGTATTGCGTACGGCTGACCTGGGTGTCGATGGTCAGATCCTGCACCGGTTGCAGATACAGTTTCACGCCGGGGAACTGCGCGCTCTGCTGTTGCAGACGGGCGATGATCGCCGGAATGCGTTCACTGCGCTCGCTCAGCGGTTTAAGGTTGATCTGCAAACGGCCGCTGTTGAGCGTGGCGTTGTTGCCATCGACGCCGACGAACGACGTCAGGCTTTCCACCGCCGGGTCTTTGAGGATTTCCGCCGCGACCTGCTGTTGGCGTTCGGCCATATTGCTGAACGACACCGTCTGCGGCGCTTCCACCGTGCCCTGAATGATGCCGTTGTCCTGCAACGGGAAGAAGCCTTTGGGGATCAGCAGATACAGCAGCACCGTCAGCGCCAGAGTGCTCAGCGCCACCCCGAGCGTCAGCCACGGGTGGTTCAACACGATTTTCAGCCACTTGCCGTACTGCGCAATCACCCGGTCGAAGAAGCGCTCGGAGGCGGTGGAAAAGCGGTTCTGCTTGCGCAGCGATTCGTGGCTCAGCATGCGCGCGCACATCATCGGCGTCAGCGTCAGCGACACCACGGCGGAAATCAGGATCGCCACCGCCAGCGTCACGGCGAACTCGCGGAACAGCCGGCCAACGATATCGCCCATAAACAGCAGCGGAATTAATACCGCCACCAGCGAGAAGGTCAGCGAGATGATGGTGAAGCCGATTTCGCCGGCGCCTTTCAGCGCCGCGTCGAGCGGTTTTTCACCCTTTTCGATATAGCGCGAGATATTTTCGATCACCACGATGGCGTCATCGACCACAAAACCGGTGGCGATGGTCAGCGCCATCAGCGTCAGGTTATTGATCGAGAAATCGAGAAAATACATGGCGGCAAAGGTGCCGACCAGCGACAGCGGTACCGCGACGCTCGGGATAATGGTGGCCGGCACGTTGCGCAGGAACACGTAAATCACCATCACCACCAGCGCGACCGCCAGCAGCAATTCGAACTGCACGTCGTTGACCGAAGCGCGAATGGTGGTGGTGCGATCGGTCAGTACCTTGACGTCCACCGACTTCGGCAGGCTTTTGATCAGCTGCGGCAGCATTTCGCGAATGCTGTCGGCGGTGGTGATCACGTTCACGCCCGGCTGGCGCTGAATGTTCAGCACGATCGCCGGCTGCTTGTTAGCCCAGGCGGCCAGGCGGGTATTTTCCGCCCCCTGCTCGATGGTGGCGACATCCTGCAACCGAATGGCCGCGCCGTTTTGGTAGGCGACAATCAGCTGGCGGTAGTCGTCGGCGGATTTCATCTGATCGTTAGCGGAAAGCGTCACCGAACGCGTCGGCCCGTCCAGGCTGCCTTTGGCGGAGTTAACGTTAGCGTTGCCGATGGCGGTGCGGATGGTTTCGCTGTCCAGACCGTAAGCCGCCACCGCCGCGGCGTTGAGCTTCACGCGCACCGCCGGCCGCTGGCCGCCGGAGAGGGTAACCAGACCTACGCCGGTCACCTGGGAAATTTTTTGCGCGACGCGGGTTTCCACCATGTCTTCCACCTGAGTCATCGGCATGGCGGTCGAGGTGACGGCCAGCGTCATGATCGGCGGATCGGCAGGGTTGACCTTGCTGTAAATCGGCGGGTAGGGCAGATCGTTCGGCAGCAGGTTGGTGGCGGAGTTGATCGCCGCCTGCACTTCCTGCTCGGCGACGTCGAGCGGCAGCTCGAGCTGGAATTGCAGCGTGACCACCGACGCGCCGCCGGAGCTTTGCGACGCCATTTGTTTCAGGCCGGACATCTGGCCAAACTGGCGCTCGAGTGGGGCGGTAATGGCCGAAGTGACCACGTCCGGGCTGGCGCCGGGGTACAGCGTGACCACCTGAATGGTCGGATAATCCACCTCCGGCAGGGCGGAAACCGGCAGGGCGCGGTAGCCGATAATCCCCGCCAGCAAAATAGCCACCATCAACAGCGTGGTGGCGACCGGGCGCAGAATAAACAGGCGGGAGGGGCCGCCGCCGTTAGGTGGCATCACCTGCATCAGGATTTCCCCTGTGCGAGCGGTTGATGGCTTGGTGTGGCCGCCGCCGGAGTGGCCTGCGGTGTTACCACTTCAACCTGCATGCCTTCGGTCAGACGATCGATGCCGTCGGTCACCACCCGGTCGCCGGCGTTCAGGCCGGCGCTGATGACCACCTGCCGGCTGTCCTGCACGCCGGTGGTCACGCGGTGCTTGCTGACCTTGTTGTCTTCGCTCAGGGTCCAGACGAAGTTGCCTTCGTTACCCATCTGCAGCGCGGCGGTCGGGATGACAATCGCGTTATGCAGGGTATCCACCTTCAAGCGGGCGTTGACGAACTGGTTCGGGAACAGCGCGTCGTCTTCATTGGTGAAACGCGCCTTCAGCTTGATGGTGCCGGTCGTGGTGTCAATCTGGTTATCCAGGCTCAGCAGCGAACCTGTCGCCAGTTGAGTCTGGTTGGTGCGGTCCCAGGCTTCTACGCCGATCGGGCCGGCTTTTTGCGCCTTGAGCAAATCGCCGATATTGCCTTCCGGCAGGGTGAACACCACGTCGATAGGGTGGGTCTGGGTGATCACCACGATGCCGGTGGCGCTGCCGCTGGTGATGTAGTTGCCGACGTCGACCAGCTTCAGGCCGACGCGGCCGTCAATCGGCGCGGTGATGCGGCTATAGGTGATTTGCAGTTTGGCGCTGTCGACCGAGCCTTGATCGGCTTTGATCGCGCCTTCGGTTTGTTGCACCAGTGAGAGCTGGGTGTCCAGATCCTGACGTGAAACCAGGTTGGTTTTCGCCAGTTGCTGGTAGCGCGCCAGATCTCGCCGCGCATTGGCGAGCGTCGCCTGGTCCTTGGCCAATTGCCCCAGAGCCTGCGTCAGTTGCACTTCAAACGGGCGCGGGTCTATTTCGACCAGCAGATCGCCGGCTTTGACCTGTTGGCCTTCGGTAAAGTGGATAGCCATCAGTTGGCCGTCGACCCGGCTGGTGACGGTGACGGTATTGGCGGCGGTGGCGGTGCCCAACCCGGAGAGATAGCGCGGTACCGTCTGTTCGGTGGCGGTGGCCGCCTGTACCGGCGACATCGGCGCTCCGCGTCGGCCGCCCGCAGGGGCTTTGCTACCACCGGCGTGACGGGCGGCAGCGGCAGTATCGGTTGCGGGAGCAGCAGCATTGAAGTGACGCCAAATCAGAACGGCGGCAATGACCACTATCACCACAACCAGCAGGCGCGGCAGCAGTGAACGACGTTGGGTTTTTGCATTCATGGTGGCGAAAATTCTCTCCAAAAGGCAGGGGTGCGGGCATTCATTGCCACAAAAGTTACACTCCTTACAGAATACTAGTTTAGCCAGTAAAGACGGCATAAAAATGAAGGAAATATGGAGGAAGCGTCAGCATCATCTAATAGAGTGTCAATTTTATCCTGCTATGTTTATAAGCGGCCGGCTTTGACTTATAGCCAATGCGTTTTAACGATTTCTTGATTCTGCGCTAATAATTACCTTGCAAATTATTTATCCCATGGAGCATGCAATGAGCAAAAGAGAATTGGGCCGTTCGGGCATTCAGGTGCCGGCATTGACCTTCGGCGGCAATGTGTTTGGCTGGACGGCGGATCGCGAGACGTCATTCAGCCTGTTGGACGCGCTGGTGGAAAACCAGCTCAATTTCATTGATACCGCCGACGTCTATTCGAGCTGGGCGCCGGGCAATCAGGGCGGCGAATCGGAGACCGTGATTGGCGAGTGGCTGAAAAAAAGCGGTAAGCGTGACCAGGTGATTATCGCCACCAAGGTGGGCAAGCCGATGGGCGAAGGCAAACAGGGGTTGTCGCCGCGCTACATCCAACAGGCGGTGGAAGACTCGTTGCGCCGCCTGCAGACCGACTATATCGATCTCTATCAATCGCACGACGATGACCGGGACACGCCGCTGGCGGAAACCCTGGCCACGTTCGATGCGCTGATCAAGGCCGGTAAGGTGCGGGCGATAGGCGCTTCCAATTATCAGGCCGATCGCCTGGAAGAGGCGCTGAACGTGAGTGAGCGTGAGGGGCTGGCGCGCTATGAAACCCTGCAACCGGAGTACAATCTGTATGCGCGCGAAGGATTCGAAAAAGAGCTGGCGGCGGTGACGCAACGCCACGGCCTGGGGGTGATCAACTTCTTCTCGCTGGCCAGCGGCTTCCTGACCGGCAAATACCGCAGCGCGCAGGATGAGGGCAAAAGCCAGCGCGGGGACCGCATTGTGGCGCAATATCTCAACCCGCGCGGTTTCCGCATTTTGGCAGCGTTGGATCGGGTGGCGGAAAAACACCGCTCTTCGCCGACGCAAGTCTCGCTGGCCTGGTTGATTGCCCGGCCGGGCATCACTGCGCCGATCGTCAGCGCTACCTCGTTAAAGCAACTCGATGAGCTGATCGCCGCTACCCGGCTGCAACTGGACGCCGACGACATCGAGGTACTGAACGAAGCCAGCGCCTGGTAATACGGATTGCCGGGCGGTAATTTTGCTCTATCCTGAATGGGTCAATGTGACCCATTCAGGGAGCAACAATGCAAAGCGATATTATCAACGACCTTGCCGCGTTGGAGCAGCTGTACGGCAAACCCGCCGCGCCGTCGGTATTTAAAGAAGTCAGTTACATTCATCCGATCTACCGCCCCTTTATCGACGCTGCGCCCTTTGCCGCGTTGTCCACCGTTGGCCCGGACGGGATGGACGTCTCCCCACGCGGCGATCCGCCCGGTTTTATTCATATCGAAGACGAGAAAACCCTGCTGCTGCCGGACCGGCGCGGCAACAACCGCATCGACAGCCTGCGCAATATCCTGCACGACAACCGGGTGGCGCTGCTGTTGCTGATCCCCGGTATCGGCGAAACGCTGCGGATTAACGGCCGCGCGGAGATTGTTGTGGCGCAAGAGGTGCTGCAACGCTTCGCCCACCGCAAAATGCTGCCGCGTTCGGTGCTGCGCATTCATGTGGAGGCGGTGTTTTTCCAGTGCAGTCGGGCGATATTGCGCTCAGGGCTGTGGAACGAAGCCAGTCACCTTGAACGTTCGGCGCTGCCCAGCACCGGCAACATTCTGGCCGAGGTGAGTAAAACGCAGTTTGACGGCGACGAGTACGACAGCGCACTGCCGCAGCGGTTGCTGGATACGCTGTATTAGCGCGGCGCGGCGTTTAACAAGGCCAGCAATCGGGCGAGGCAGCTTTCCACCGGTTGGCCGGCGGTATCGATGCGGGCCACCGGCGTGGCCCAGGGCGTATAGTCATGGCCGATAACGCTCTGCCAACCGGGGAGTTTCAGCCCGGCGATATCCCCGTCGCGGGTTTCCACCCGGCGGCGGTGTTCGGTGCTGTCGGAACAGTAGACTTCAATATCAAAGCAAGCGGTGCCGGCCCGTTGCGCCACGCTATGCCAGGCAGCTCGCGTCACCGGCAGCGGGTTGACCGAGTCGGCAACCACCCGGTGGCCCAAACGCAGGTTGTCTTCGGCCACGCCATAAGCGGCAAAGTAACCGGCCGGCCCAATGTCGCCCGCCAGCATGCCGCTGTTGCGGACCGCCTGTTCGATAGTGTCTATGCGCAGATGGATGGCCGGCAGCGTGGCTGCCAGCGCTCGCGCCAGTGTGGTTTTACCGCTGCCCGGTAGCCCGGAAAAAACGATCAGCATTGCTGTGCCCGCCATTGTTGCCGTCCCAGCCGATACACTACATGGTTTTGCAGCGGATGGCCCTGCGGCAAGCGCGGGTGCAGGAAACTTTCGCCGTTGAACGTCATGCCGATACGCGCCATTACCCGGCGCGAAGGTTGGTTGACGGCGGCGGTAAAAGACACCACTTCATCCAGTTGCAGCGAGTTAAAGGCGGTAGCCAGTACCGCCCTGGCCGCTTCGCTGGCGTAGCCGTTGCCCCAATGGGGGGCCGCCAGCCGCCAGCCTATCTCCACGCAGGGGGAGCAGGGCAGATCGTCCGCCGGCATCGCCAGCCCGACAAAGCCGATAAAAGGCGCGCCGCCTTTCACTTCCACTGCCCAAAACCCCCAGCCATGCCGGTGCATAAACCGGCGGATGTTGTCGGCCTGGGCGTGGCTCTGATCGGCGGTCATCACCGAGGGGAAATAACGCATGACTTGCGGATCGGCATTGAGGGCGGCAAATGCCGGCAGGTCTTCGTCGCGCCAGGCACGCAACCGCAGCCGAGCGCTTTCAGGGGTGAGTATTTCAGACATCACTGGCCTCCAATGGCCGGGGTGCGGCAGGCCGCACCCACGGGCAATTAACGGAACAGCGTTTGCGCCCAGCGCGCCAGCCCGGCGGTAACCGAGCCGAAGTCGTTGCCGCCGACGATAGGAATGCCAGGCAGCTGTTGTTGCAGTGCGGCGCGCAGCAGCGGTGAGCGCGCGCTGCCGCCGGTGAGGTAAATCACCTCCGGCGCGGTCTGGCTGCTGGCCAACGCGGCGCTGACCTGTTCCTGAATGCGCAACAGCGGCTGCGAAATGGCCTCAGCAAGCTGATCCTGGCTGATGGTTTCCGCCAGTTCCGGTTGGACGAACGCCAGCGGCGCGTTGGTGGTTTGCTGTGCGGACAGGGCGATTTTACTCTCCTCCGCCGCGCGCACCAAACGGTAGCTCAGACGTTGCTGGTGGACTTTCAGCAGGCGCTTGACCTTTTCCGGCTCGGCGGCGTCGCGGATCAGATCCCGCAGCATGCGGCCGTTGGCGGCGCTGTAGAAGTCGATCTGCGCCGGCACGTCGTTGGTGGCCACCGCGTTCCAGTAAGGCAGCGCAGGCAGGGCGATGCCTTTTTCGGTTTCGCCGCCCATACCGAACAGCGGCATCAGCTGTTTGAACGCCAGCATAATGTCCAGATCGTTACCGCCGACGCGGCAACCGCTGTGCCCCAGCAGGCTCTGCTGGCGATCGGCGCGATCGCGCCATTGCGGCCCCATCAACAACACCGAACAGTCGGTGGTACCGCCGCCGATGTCCACCACCAGCACGGTTTTCTCTTCGCCCAGCGTGGCTTCGAAGTCCAGACCCGCCGCTACCGGCTCGAACTGGAATTCAATATCCTTAAACCCGGCGCGTTCGGCGGCGCGTTGTAAAATGCCTTGCGCCTGCCGGTTGGCGTCTTCACCGGCGATGCCCTGGAAGTTGATCGGGCGGCCAATGACCGCCTGGCTGATGCTGCTCTGCAGCACGTTTTCCGCCTGGCGTTTGATGTGGAACATCATGGCGCACACCAGATCTTCGAACAGCGCGATCTGTTGCGGCTTCAGCCCGTTGGCGCCGAGGAAGGATTTCGGCGAGCGGACAAAATAGACTTCTTCCGGATCTTCAACGTAGTGCGCCAGTGCCTGCAGGCCAAATTGCACGCTGTCGCTGCCGACCGGAATGTCTTCTTCGCGGTTGTAGTTGATCGCCCGGCGCAGCAACTGCTGGTTCTCTTCGCTGCCGGTCGGCACCTGCCAGTGGCGGTGCAGGCACTCGCTCACCGCTTCGCGCGTCGGTGCGCACAGCATCGACGGCAGGTAAGGATCGTTGTTTTCCAGCGTCAGCAGCTCGGGGCCGTTGTCACGCATGACTGCGACGGAACAGTTGGCCGTTCCGTAATCGAATCCAATAAACATGTCTTTCCTCTCTCCCCATGCCAATGAAGGGGGGCGACTTTACCCGAGTCCCGGCCCCCGGGCAACGTGCGTGCGCTTAACTGACGAAAAATTTAGCGGAGCGGGCGTCGCTATGCTTAACTTAGGCTTCCTGTCTTGATGTCCGAATCCCGCACGTCAACGCGCCAGCCGAGCCGCATAATGAACAAAAAACTGACCCCGAGCGTTGCCATGAAAAACCAGCAACAGGCCCTGTATGACGCATTGAGTGCGCGCGATCGCAAATTTGACGGCCGCTTTTTCGTCGGCGTGTCGTCGACCGGCATCTATTGCCGGCCGGTGTGCAGCGCCCGCACGCCGAAAATCGAAAACTGCACTTTTTACCCCAGCGCGGCGGCGGCGGAACTGGCAGGGTTTCGCCCCTGCCTGAAGTGCCGGCCGGAACTGGCGCCGGGACTGGCGTTGATCGACCTCGGCAACCGCTATGCGCAGGTGGCGGTGCAACTGATTGAACAGGGCTATTTGTCCGAACACAGCTGCGAGCAACTGGCGACGCGGCTGGGGATTTCCGATCGCCATCTGCGGCGTATCTTTGCCGATCAGTTTGGCGCATCCCCGATTGATTACGCTCAGTCGCACCGGTTGTTGCAGGCCAAGCGGCTGCTGGCGGATACCGACCTGCCGTTGAGCGAAGTGGCGTTTACCGCCGGTTTCGGCAGCCTGCGGCGGTTTAACGAATTGTTCAAGGCGCGCTATCGCCTGATCCCCTCTGCGCTGCGCAGCCACAGTGGCCGCAATGAGCGTACCGTCGCCAGCGGGCTGGTGTTTCATCTGGCTTATCGCCCGCCGTATGACTGGGCGCGCATGCTGGGCTTTTTACAGACGCGCGCGGTGAGCGGCGTGGAAAAAGTGCAGGATCAACAGTATTTGCGGTCGATCGCCGTCACCCTGGGCGGGGTGGAGTATCGCGGCTGGGTCAGCGTGCAGCCGGAAGAGGCGCATAATCGGGTGCGGGTGGAAATTGCGCCGGCGTTGAGCCGGGCGACCACCGAGGTGCTGCGGCGCATTCGCCAGCTGTTTGATTTGGACGCGGCACCGGATCTTATCGCCAATGCGTTGGGGACATTAGCCGCTGATGCGCCGGGCCTGCGGCTGCCTGGCTGCGTCAACAGTTTCGAACAGGCGACCCGCGCAGTACTGGGGCAATTGGTCAGCGTGAAGATGGCAGCCACCTTTGCCGGACGCATGGCCGAACGTTGGGGAACCCCGCTGGAACAGCCTTACGGCGGCATTACCCATGTGTTTCCCACTGCCGAACGGGTGGCTCGGTTGCTGCCTGAAGATCTGCGCCCGCTGGGGGTACAGCTCAAACGCGCGGCGGCATTGATTGCCATTGCGCAGGCGGTCACCGAAGGGCGGTTACAGTTAGATAACGTGCTGGATATTGAGCAGGGGATCGCGGCGCTGACCGCGCTGCCGGGTATCGGCAACTGGACGGCGAGCTACATCGCCATGCGCGCCTGGTCATGGCCGGACGTATTTTTAGCGGGGGATTATCTGATCAAGCAGCGCTTCCCCGGCATGACGCCGCGCCAGATTGAACGCTATGCCGAACGCTGGCGGCCATGGCGTTCCTACGCCACGTTGCATTTGTGGCATAACGACGCCTGGGCGCCGTTAACGGAGACTGCCGGGTAAGGGGTTACTCTTCAGAGGGGATCAGCGCCAGCAGGCTGCTGATGCCTTCGCGCATCAGAAAGCTCAGCAGCTTTTCGCGTTCGCTTTCCGTCAGGTGGTAGTAATACTCAATCCACACCGTCAGCGGTGGCTGGCGTTCCAGTTGGTAAACCGCGGGCTCCTCTTGCAGCGTCAACAAGCTGCGTGCGCCGATGGGCAGGCTGTTGATATGGTATTCCACGGCCTTGCCTTGTACGCCTTCCCGGCGGCGGCTGATCCAGCCTTCGCGTCGGGCCTTCAAATTTATTCCCTGTGGTGAGGTGGGTAATCCTGCAATGCCTGTAAGCTCCCTGGCGGCGAACCACTCATTTTTCATAGCCATTATCCCTGGGCAATCGCGCACAAAGACGGTTTGCAAAACAGCCTGACTGGCGTTTTCGATCGCCGTCCGGCGATGTCATGTTATTCAAACGATTAATCTTTACTCGTTAGTTATACCATTAACTCAAGCTTGGCTAAGCAAAAAAGATCGGCAGGGTCGGCCAAAAAGGTGACAGGCATCGGGGAGTCGGTGGAGAGCGTACTTTGCGGCGGGAATGAGGCGAGGCATTGGCAAGGGAAGGGGGAGTATAACGCGGTCATTAATGAGCGAACGTTAAAGCCGGCGCAGGCGCCGGCGATAAAAAATCAAAGCAGGAACAGCGTAGCCAGACCAAGGAAAATAAAGAAACCGCCGGTGTCGGTCAGCGCGGTGATCAAGACGCTGGAGCCCACTGCCGGATCGCGGCCCAGCTTGAGCATGGTCATCGGGATCACCACCCCCATCAGCGCCGCCACCAGCAGGTTGAGGATCATCGCCAGCGTCATCACGCCGCCCATCGCCCAGTCTCCGTACAGCAGCCAGGTGACCACCCCCATAATGCCGCCCCAGACGACACCGTTGATAATCGCCACCCCCAGCTCTCTCAACATCAGGCGGGAGATATTGCCCACCTCGATCTGGTGCAGCGCCAGCGCGCGGACGATCATGGTGATGGTCTGGTTACCGGTGTTGCCGCCGATGCCGGCGACGATCGGCATCAATGCCGCCAGCGCCACCAACTGCGAAATGGTGTGTTCAAACATGCCGATGACGCGCGAGGCGATAAACGCGGTACACAGATTGATAGCCAGCCACGCCCAGCGAGTTTTTACCGCTTTCATGACCGGGGCAAACACGTCTTCGTCCGGGCTCAAGCCCCCCATGCGGCGCAGGGTGGTGTCGCTTTCCTCGTTGACCACGTCGACGATCTCTTCAATGGTCAGGCGGCCCATCAGCTTGCCCTTGGCGTCGACCACCGGGGCGCTGATCAGGTCATAACGTTCGAACGCGCTGGCGGCCGCCTCGGCTCTGTCTTCCGGCAGGAAACGGGTGGGATCGCTGTCCATCACGTCCTGCACCGGGGTTTCCGGGTCGTTCAGCAGCACGGCGGTCAGCGGCAACTCGCCCAGTAGGGTATTCTTGCGATCGGTGACAAAGAGTTTGTCGGTAGCCGCCGGGATGGTTTTACGCAGGCGCAGGAAACGGTGTACCGCCCCGAGCGTGACGTCCGGGCGCACCGTGACCAGCTCAAAATCCATCATCCAGCCGACGGTGTCCTTGCCGTAGTGGATCATCTCACGGACCTGCGCGCGCTGATCCGGCTCGAGCGAGGTCAACAGGCGGCCCATCAGATTACGCGGCAGATACTGCGCCAGATAGGCCTGTTCGTCCACGTCCAGCGTTTTGATCGCCTTGAGCAGGTCTTTATCGCTCATCTCTTCGATCAGGCTGTCCCACACCGGTTCGGCCACTTCCACCAGCGTCTGGCCGCGCTTGCCGTTGCCTACCAACCGCCACAGCGCCAGGCGTTCGTCCTGCGGCAGGGCTTCCAGCAGATCCGCGAGGTCAGCGGCGTGCATGTCGTCCAGCAGGCCGGTGATTTCGGCGGTCTGGTTCAGCAATTCGGTTTTGCTGAGCGCATTTTCATCCCCCGGCCGACCAAGAATGCCATCGACCAGGTCTTTATTGTTTAACAGCAGTGAAAGAATGCGCTGGCGATATTCAGCGACTTTTTTAACGTTATGCGTTGCGACTGACATGGTATTCCTTACTGGCACTCAGTGGTCCTCACAGACAATCTCTACCCAAGATAGAACATAGTGAATGCCGGCGTCATTTTTATGAAATGGATACAGGCGCTGAGGAATAAGTAAGGGGCCTGGCATACCCAACAGGTGTTGGCAGGCGGCAGGCTGCTTAACTATTCGGTCGCCCTGCGTATTGATGGCACCTTGCCGTTTCAGGGGGAGCCGTCCCGGTTTTCTTCGCGGATCTCCGTGGTGTTCTGGGCGGGTGCGAGTTTTTTTTCCTGATGATGGGGCACCGCAACCACGGCGGCATACAGCAGACGGCCGACTAAAATGATAAAGCTGATCAACAGCACTATCTTTGTCATTTGTCCGGTGGTTTTTTTACGCATATATCACCCGGCATGCCGGTTTCCTGTGCTATCTGGTGCTGGAAATTGTAACCGGAATTCTAGAAGGGGATGACAAAAGTTGTCCATTTATTTCCGGCGTAAGCCGCCGGGCATTGCAGCGTCGTTTAGGATAGGGATTCAGCCGCTTCGGCGTTTAACGCGCCCCCACCGCAGGGTGGGGGCGACGGACTCAGGCAGAGCGTTTCTCGTCTTGCGAGCCTTCTTCTTCAATCATCAGTTTCCAGCCCACTACGTCGTTCCAGTAGGCTTGCTCACGTTCGAAATCCAGCTGCACCAGGTTATTCTGCGCCAGGTAGCCGGCCGGGAAGCGCAACGTCCAGTGGTTATCGTCGGTGCTAAGACGCAACGTCTCTGGCGTGGTGGTCGACTGGCGCTGGTTGTTGAGCAGCGCACCCAGACGCAGCAACTGGATCAGCGGCAGATAATACTTTTTCTTGAACAGGTTCAGGCGCGGCAGCTCTTCGAGCTTGATGCCCTTGCGGTGGAAACGCACCAGCGCCGCCAGCAGCAATTGCTGTTCCTGATGGAAACCCGGCAGGTTGGTGTTCTGCAGAATATAGGCCGAGTGGCGATGCATGCCGCTGTGGTTGATGCTTAGCCCCACTTCATGCAACATTGCGGCCCACTTCAACAGCGCTTCCAACTGCGGATTCGCCAGTTTGGTGTTTTGCGCCATCCACTGTGCATACAGCAGCTCGGTGGTTTCCAGCACCCGTTTGGCCTGTTCACGGTCAATATTGTAGTGATCGGCCAGGCTTTTGGCGGTGCGGCTGCGGATATCCTGATGGCGGAAACGGCCTTCCATTTCGTACAGCACGCCTTCGCGCAGCGCGCCGTCGGAAAGGCGCAGATCGCGGATTGCCAGCGCATCGAACACGCCGCACAAGATCGCCAGACCCGGCACAAACACCGACTGACGGTCTTCGGATAACCCCGGCAGGCTCAGCGCGCTGAAGTTTTTAAACTGCAGTACCTGTTCCGCCAGCATCTCCAGCCGCTCCAGGGTGATCAGGCCGTCTTTTTCGCCCATCTCCACCAGCACTTCATGTGCGGCCTTGATGGTGCCGGACGCGCCAAGCGCATACTGCCAGCCCTGAATGCGGTATTGCCAGGCCAGGGTCTCGAGCTTCTGCGCCGCCGCCAGGCGTGCGCGCTTGAAGTTGTTTTTGCTGATTTCGCCGCCGGGGAAGAACAACTGAGCGAAGCTGACGCAGCCCATGCGGCGGCTTTCCGCCAGCAGCGGTTCAAAGTCTTCGCCGATCACCAACTCGGTGGAGCCGCCGCCGATGTCGATCACCAGCTTGCGGCCTTTTTCAGGCTGCGTGTGCTCCACGCCCATAAAGATCAGGCGCGCTTCTTCCTGCCCGGCGATGATTTCAATCGGATAGGGGATCACCTTGGCCGCGCGTTTGAGGAACACTTCCGCGTTAACCGCCTGGCGCAAAGTATGGGTGCCGACGATGGTGACGTTATCCGCCGGGAAGCCTTGCAGCCGTTCGGCGAACAGCGCCAGGCAGGCAAGGCCGCGTTCTATTGCCTCTTCACTGAGCACATTGTTGCTGTCCAATCCATCGGCGAGGTGGACCCGCTGTTTTAAACGGCCCAACACCTGTAAGGCGCCGTTGACGACGCGGGCGATCACCATGTGGAAGCTGTTCGACCCAAGGTCGATGGCAGCGATTTCCTGCGGTTTGTTCGTTGCAGTGCTTTTTAGCGGCATAGTGGCTGGCCTACTGTCCTGGTTGTTCCAGAGCTTTTAAATACTCATAAATGGCAACCTGAGCGCGTACTTTACGGCGGTTGCCGCGCGGCACGTACTGGTTGCTCAGTTCTTTATCGAGGTAACGGGCCTTGACCGTGTCGCTGAACAGGATTTCCAGAATATCCAGAACCCGTTGTTTCAGCGTTGGATCCAACAGCGAGACCGCCACTTCTATACGGTAATCTATGTTACGGGTCATCCAGTCGGCAGAGGACAGATAGACCAGTTTGTCACCTTTGTTGTCGAAAACGTAAACCCGATCGTGTTCCAGATAGCGGTCGACGATGCTGATTATCTGAATATTGTCACTGATCCCCGGCAGGTTGGGAATCAAAGAACACATACCCCGGACCAACAGGCGGATTTTTACGCCGGCGCCGGAGGCGGTATATAACCGATCTACCAGCCCTTTATCCACCAGATTATTGATTTTCAGCATAATGCCGGCCGAATGCCCTGCCTGGGCGTTGGCGATTTCCTGGTCGATCAATTCGTACAGCTTCAGGCGCGAGTTTTGCGGCGACACCATCAGATTGTCGAAGGTAACCGGCCGGTACGGGTTCTCGATAAAGTTGAACACCCGGCGCACTTCATTGGTGATGCGCGAGTCGGCGGTCAGCAGTGAATAGTCGGTGTAAATGCGCGCGGTTTTCTCGTTAAAGTTACCGGTGCCGATATGAGCATAGCGCACAATATCGTCGCCTTCACGGCGCGAGATCAGGAACAGTTTGGCGTGGATTTTCAGCCCTGGCGCAGAGAAGATAACGTGCACGCCGGCTTCGGTCAGACGCTTGGCCCAGTGAATATTGGCCTCTTCATCAAAACGCGCCTGCAGTTCCACCACCACCGTGACCTTTTTGCCGTTGTGCGCGGCGTGGATCATCGATTCGATAATGCGCGAGTCTTTCGCTACGCGGTAAATATTGATTTTGATCGCCAGCACGCTGGGGTCGAACGACGCCTGGCGCACCAGTTCCAATACGTGCTCGAAGGTATGGTATGGGTAGTAGAGCAATACATCCTGTTCGCGGATGGCGTCAAAGCCGTTGCGGAATTTATCGAACCAGATGTGGCGCAGGCGCGGCAGTGGCTTATTGACCAGATTAGCTTTACCGACGTTCGGGAAGCCGATGAAATCTTTAAAGTTATGGTAACGGCCGCCGGCGATCACCGAATCATAGTTGGAGATGCCGAGCTTGCCGCGCAGCAGTTCCACCATTTCGTTCGGCATGTCGCGCTGATAAACGAAGCGCACCGGTTCGGCGGTGAGGCGCTGTTTCAGGCTGGAGGACATCAGTTCCAGCAGGCTGGATTCCATTTCTGTCACCAGGTCATATTCGGCGTCGCGTGTCATTTTCATCGAATAGGCGTTGAGCGCATCGTAGTCGAAGAAGCCCTTGAAGATATCGTCCAGGCAGTAACGCAGAATATTGTCCAGCAAGATCATAGGCTTGCGGCGGCGCGGCGCTTCCGGCGGCAGGTTGACGAAGCGCGGCACTTTATCGGACGGGATCTCCAGCAGCGCATATTCGATGTGCGTGCCGCGGATAATCTCTACCGCCAGATAGGTGTAATCGTCTTTCAGGAATTGCACCAGGTTGGTGTCGTGATTGATCAGGATCGGGGTGATGTGTTGGCGCAGATGCTGCTTGAAGTATTGGCGCAGCCAAGCCTGCTGGTTCTCCGACACCTGGCGTTCGTTGATCAAGAAGATCTGGTTGCGCGCCATTTCCAGCAGCAGATCGTTATACAGGCTGTCGAATTCCTGATCGGTTTTTAATACCTTGGCCTGGATCTTCTTCAGTAAATGGCGTGAAGCGCCGCCGGAGCCTTGTTCTTCGCTGATCAGGATGCGTCGTTTGAGATCGGCAAAGCGGACCTTATAGAACTCGTCGAGGTTATTGGAATAAATGCCCAGAAAACGCATGCGCTCAATCAGGGGATTGCTCTTATCTGCGGCTTCCTGCAACACGCGTTCATTAAAGGATAACCAGCTTAATTCTTTTTCGATGTAGAGCTTTTCCTGACCCATTGCCACTCCAGTTCAATTTTAGAAAAGGACCCGGGACGCGCCCCAAAAGCCCGTACTCTGCGTTGCCGGGCTTGAACCCAGGCCCGTTATGCTCGATACCCTCAACCTCGATTACCGGCTTTTGGGTCTGCGACGTTGCCACGACCTGTTTCGGGACACAGCCTATTGTCCTTGATCATTATTGCGAGAGATTGACAGGAAAGTCCAACATATCCATTGCGTTGCCGCGGGGCATTTTGCGGTATGAAAAATATTTTTGCGGCGGTGGAGCCGCGGGCCAACATAGCCCACTATAAAATAGCGACTATGAGTTTTTATGCCTTGCTATATGACTAGTATCGCCATAATTTTTCAGCAATATAGGGAGTATATAGTGATTACGATTGGCGGAATAATCCAATTGATTGACGGGTAACTTTGTCATGCAAACGTCATAAAACTGACATAAGATGCCCGGTTATTCTATGGCGCAAGCCCGATCACACCAGCGACAGCGAGAGACATGGCACAGACTACGGTAAACCAACATCCCCGGGATCGCCTGCGCGCGCGCATCGACCGTAGCGTGCAGGCGGCGGTGACCGTCAGCGGGTTGCTGGTGCTGATGACGCTCATGCTGATCTTCGTTTACCTGCTGTTTGCGGTGTTGCCGCTGTTCAAACCGGCAGCGATGAGCAAGGCGCAGCCGCTGGCGATTACCTCTACAGTACCTGCGCTGGCGTTGGGCATGGATGTGCAGCAGCGCATCGGTTACCGCATTGATGCGCAGGGCGTGGGCCAGTTTTACAGCCTGACGCCGCAACAGGGCGCTGGGGCCGGCGAACCGCTGGCGCAGCAACCGCTGCTGGCCAAACCGGCGTTGCTCACCCAGGCTGCGGGCGAACGCGACCTGTTTGCTTTGGCACAGGCCGATGGCCGGTTTATCGTCGCCAGCGCGGACTTTGCGGCGGCAGGAACGGCGGTGCCGCAGTGGGCGTTTCCTCTTGGGGTACGGCCGCAGGCGCTGGATCGACGGGGCCGCCCGCTGACGCTGCTGACGCTGGCCGAGGCGCGGCGGGGCCAGTACTTGCTGGCCGGGGTCACCGACGATAACCGGTTGGTGTTTGGCCGTTTCGGTAACGACCTCCCGCCGCAGTTGAGTGAAAGCGCGCTGGAGAGTGCGCCGCAGCAGATTGTACTGACTCCGGACGGCCGTCAGCTGTACCTGCTGGCGGGTAACCGCCTGGCGCGCTACCAAATTAACGACACCCAGCTGCAACTGAAAGAAACGCGCATCCTCGGCGAGCATTCTCCTTATCGGCTGACGGCGTTGCCCGGCGGCAGTGCGCTGTTGATCGCCGCGGCCGACGGCAGCGTGCGCGAATGGTTCGACGTGGAAAAGAACCGGCGCTGGCAACTGACGCCGGTGCAGCATTTCGAGCACAGCGCCGAGCCGCAGGATTTGCTGGTGGCCGAGCCTTATCGCCGGGTATTTGCTACCCTGCGGCCTGATGGCGGTTTCTCGCTGTTTTCCAGCATTCAGCCGCAGCCGTTGCTTAGCGGCAGGCTGAGCAGTGGCGTTCAGCAGATGGCGTTCGCCCCGAGCGGCGACGGCCTGCTGCTGGAAACGACGCAGGGCTGGCAGCACTATGCGATTGATAACCCTTACCCTGACGTGACCTGGCGTTCGCTGTGGCACAAGGTATGGTATGAGAATTACCCTGAACCGGCCTACGTGTGGCAATCGACCTCCGGGGAGGACAGCTATCAGGCCAAATTCAGCCTGATGCCGGTGATTTTTGGCACCTTCAAGGCGGCGAGTTACGCGATGCTGTTCGCTATCCCGCTGGCGCTGGCCGGGGCGATTTACACCGCTTATTTCATGTCGCCCGGGCTGCGGCGGGTGATCAAGCCGGCTATCGAGGTGATGGGCGCGTTGCCGACGGTGGTTATCGGGCTGGTGGCCGGTATCTGGCTGGCACCTGTGATTGAACATTATTTGCTGGCGGTGCTGTCGCTGCCGGTGCTGCTGGCGGTAGCGGTGTTGGCCTGTGGCGCCTTGGTGAACCGGTTTGCGCCGTGGCGGTTACCACCAGGTTTCGATCTGCTGATCCTGCTGCCTTTGATGCTACTGACCGTCTGGCTGACGTTCAGCGTTGGGCCGTGGCTGGAAGTGAAACTGTTCGGGGAACCGTTGCATTTCTGGCTGGGCGATGATTATGACCAGCGCAACGCGCTGGTGGTCGGTGTGGCGATGGGGTTTGCGCTGGTGCCGATTATTTTCTCGCTGGCGGAAGACGCCTTGTTCAGCGTACCGGCGACCCTCAGCCAGGGATCGCTGGCGTTGGGGGCGACCCAGTGGCAAACCGTGATACGGGTGGTGCTGCCTTCGGCCAGCGCCGGTATTTTCTCGGCGCTGATGATCGGCTTTGGTCGGGCGGTGGGCGAGACCATGATTGTGTTGATGGCCACCGGCAATACGCCGATTATCGACGGCAGCCTGTTCCAGGGCCTGCGTGCGCTGGCGGCCAATATCGCGATAGAAATGCCCGAGGCGGTAGCCGGCAGCAGCCATTACCGGGTGCTGTTCCTTACCGCATTGGTGCTGTTTATTTTCACCTTCGTGTTCAATACGCTGGCGGAGGCGATTCGCCTGCGTCTGCGTAAACGCTACACCCTGAATCAGGAGGCGCCATGAAGCACTGGGTGAGGAGCGGCTCGCCGTGGATCTGGCTGACCGCCGGTTCGGTGACCGTTAGCTTGCTGGCGTTGATCGGTATCATGCTGCTGCTGGCCGGGCAGGGGATGCGCTATTTCTGGCCCAGCCCGGTGTACCAGTTTGAGCTGAATCAGAGCGCGGCCGGCCCGGTGATGATGATCGGCGAGCTGTACCAGCAGCAGAGCATTCCGCGTCGCCAGTTGCAGGAGTCCGGCGTTGCGCTGCCGCCGGGGGCGGCGCAGAGCGTCGAACGCTATCTGATTAAAATCGGCAACCGCGAGAGCGAAGGGCAGGACTTCCGCACGCTGCTGGCCAGCGATATCTTGCGGCAGAGCACGCCGCGCGATCTGCTGGTGCTGGAACGTAATAGCAATGGCACCGCTTATGGTTATTTGGCGGGGATGCTGGAAGATGGCCAACCCTTGACCGGGCGCAATATCAACCAGGCGTTACAGCAGCGTTTGCCGCAGATTGCCGCGCTTTCGCGGCAGGCGCATGACATTCAATTTCGCGATATGGCGCGTATCAATCAAAGGTTCGATACGCTGCGCCTGCGCGAAAAGAGCCTGCAGCGCGATGACAAACTGGACGCTCGTTCGCAGGCGTCCATCAGGGTTGAAAGGCTGGAGTTGCAACGCCAGTATCGGCAGTTGTCCGAGCGGCTGGAAGGCTTGAACCGCGATCGCCAGCGCGATGCGCTGTTGCTGCGCGATATGCACGGGCAGATTCATACCATTGCGCTCAGTCAGGTGCGCGATGCCTGGTATCCCAATGCGATGAACACCGCTCAAAAGCTGGTGCATTGGGCCGAGCAGGTGAAGAAGTTCCTCAGCGACAGCCCGCGTGAGGCCAATACCGAAGGCGGCGTGTTCCCGGCGATTTTCGGCACCGTGCTGATGGTGATCCTGATGTCGATGGTGGTGATGCCGTTTGGCGTGATCGCCGCCGTTTATCTGCACGAATACGCCGGCAATAATCTGCTGACCCGGCTGATCCGCATTGCGGTGGTCAATCTGGCCGGCGTGCCGTCGATTGTTTACGGCGTGTTTGGCCTGGGGTTCTTCGTTTATATGATTGGCGGTACCCTCGATCAGCTGTTTTACCCGGAGTCGCTGCCCAACCCGACCTTCGGTACGCCCGGCGTGCTGTGGGCGGCGTTGACGCTGGCGCTATTGACGCTGCCGGTGGTGATCGTGGCTACCGAAGAAGGGCTGTCGCGCATTCCCGCTACGCTGCGCCAGGGGTCGTTGGCATTAGGCGCCAGCCGTGCGGAAACGCTGTGGCGCATCGTTCTGCCGATGGCCGCACCGGCGATGATGACCGGCCTGATCCTGGCGGTGGCGCGCGCCGCCGGGGAAACGGCGCCGCTGATGCTGGTGGGCGTGGTGAAATCCGTGCCGGTGCTGCCGGTGGACGATATTTTCCCGTATCTGCATCTGGAGCGGAAGTTTATGCATCTGAGCTTTCAGATTTACGATATGGCCTTCCAGAGCCCGAGCGTGGAAGCCGCGCGGCCGCTGGTGTTCGCTACGGCGTTTCTGCTGGTGGCGATTGTGGTGGGGTTGAATCTGGCGGCGATGGGCATCCGCCATTCGCTGAGGGAGCGGTACAGAGCATGGTCGCAGTAACAATGACATTATTTCTGGGGAGTGCGTAATGGGTTTGATGACGCCAGGCAGTTTGCCCCGGCTGGATGTCCAGCATCTTGATGATGAACATACCGCGCTGGCGGTGAACGGCCTCAACCTGTTTTATGGCGAGAAACAGGTACTGCACGATATTTCGCTGCGTATTCCCAAGCACCGCGTTACGGCGCTGATCGGCCCTTCCGGTTGCGGTAAGTCGACGCTGCTGCGCTGCTTTAACCGCATGAACGATTTGGTGGATAACTGCCGGATCGACGGTGAATTGCAGCTCAACGGGCAGGGCATTTCCGGCACGCAGATCGACGTGGCGGCGCTGCGGCGGCGGGTCGGCATGGTGTTCCAGCGCCCTAATCCGTTTCCGAAATCGATTTATGAAAACGTGGTTTATGGCCTGCGGCTACAGGGCGTGCGCGACCGGCGGATCCTGGACGAGGCGGTGGAGCGTTCGCTGCGCGCCGCAGCGCTGTGGCACGAGGTCAAGGATCGGCTGCGCGAGAATGCGTTCCGGCTTTCCAGCGGCCAGCAGCAGAGGTTGGTGATTGCGCGGGCGATAGCCATTGAGCCGGAAGTGCTGTTGCTCGATGAACCGACCTCGGCGCTGGATCCGATCTCTACCCTGACCATCGAAGAGCTGATCTCCGCGCTGAAACAGCAGTACAGCGTGGTGCTGGTTACCCACAACATGCAGCAGGCGGCGCGGGTGTCCGATTACACGGCGTTTATTCACCAGGGGCAACTTGTGGAATACAACGCGACCGACGATATCTTTACGTCACCGCGCCAGCGCCGCACCGAGGATTATATTACCGGGCGTTACGGTTAAGGATTGTTGGGCGCAGCAGGCTGCGCCCCGTTCCACGGGATCTCGTTCGCTTCAATGCCCTTTAGTTCATTACGCCGCTCGTCTTCCAGCTCCTTCACGGTTATCCCGTGAACTTTCGCTATTTCCTGTGCCTTGAATAAAAACAATTCTCATTCGTATGGACGAGAAGGGATAAATGTTTATAATTCGCCAATCTATGTAAATTATCGTAAATGGATGTTTTTAAATGTGTGCATGGAAGCTATGCATCTGGGCTTTGGCGTTTATGGCCAGTGTCGGGCGTTTTCATTGCGTTCAGGCAGCGGAAATTGCCAGCCCGGTCGACCGCGACAGCATTACCCAACAGCAAAAAACGTTGCTGGAACAGGCGCAGCAGCAGCGTGAAGCACTGCAAAGCAATGTCGCGTTGCCTGCATTACCGCTGCCTGTGGCGAGTGCGGGCGAGGGAACCTGCCACAACGTGCAACGCATTGTCTTTCAGGGGGCGGAACACCTTTCCTGGTCGGTGAAAGAAAAACTGGCAAACCCCTACCAGGGCCGTTGCCTGACTTTGAACCACATCAATCGTTTGGTGCGTGAAACCACCAATGCCTATCTGCAACGCGGCTATATCACCTCGCAGGCCTTCCTGCAGGATCAGGATATTGCCGGCGGTACGTTGATCATCAGCGCCAATGAAGGACGGGTTGAATCCATTACGCTTGATGGAGAAAACACGCTGGCGTTACGAATGGCGTTCCCCGGCAGGGCCGGTGAGGTATTGAACCTGCGGGATATTGAACAGGGGATGGAACAGCTCAATCGGTTGCCCTCAAAGCAGGTGAGCATCGATATCCAACCTGGAACGCATTCTGGTTATTCAAACGTGGTATTGCGGCGCAGTTCCGTGCGTTTGCCCGTTGCACTTTCTTTTGGTGCAGACAACAGCGGCCAGAAAAGCACGGGCACCGGGCAGATGAATACCGGCATAACGTTGGATAATCCATTGCGCCTTGCCGAACAGTGGTCATTTTCTGCGGCACGTAACGGCGATTTCAGCCATAGCCATCGCAGCCGCAGCCTCAACGGCGGCGTGACCTTGCCTTACGGCTACTGGCTATTCAGCTATCAATATGCCTGGAATGATTTTTTCCAGAACGTGCCCTTCAATGGCGACGCTTACCGCTATAAGGGAAATAGTCAAACCCAGCGTTTGGGTGCCAACCGCACGCTGTTGCGGGACGGTACGCGCAAGTTTTCTGTCGACATAGGGCTGACGCGCAGGCGTACAGAGAACCAACTGGCGGGCGAACGTCTGGCTATCAGCAGCCCGACGCTCAGCGTATTCAGCCTCGGCGGGAATTACAGCGCGGTCGCCGGGCGCGGCTATCTGACGCTGAACCCGACGGTAAGCCACGGCCTACGTATGTTGGGTGCCACCACGGATGACCCGGAGCATACCAATGCGCCGCGCAGCGAGTTTCGCAAACTCAGCCTCAGCGCCAGTTACTTCTATCCTCTGACTCCCTCTTTGTACTACCTGACATCAGCCTACGGGCAAACTACGCCGGATAACCTGTACTCCAGCGAGCGCGTCTCCGTTGGCGGACAGTATTCGGTTCGCGGCTTCAAGGAGCAATACCTGACCGGCAATCGCGGTGGGTACTGGCGTAACGAGCTCAACTGGCAATGGATGACGCAGCCGGGGCTGGGGGACCTCTCTTTGATTGGCGCGTTGGACACCGGCTGGGTGCAGGGGCGCGCCGGGCAAATCGACGGTGGAAACGTCAGTGGCGTGGCGCTGGGCGCTTTGCTGAATGGGCGATGGTTCAATCAGTCGTTCACCGTCGGTAAACCCCTGAAGCACCCTGGCAGCTTGCAACCGGATCATTGGGTGGCCTACTGGCAAGCCGCCTTCACGTTATAACGTCAGCACAGGGTAAGACGCCCGCAGATGTCTAAAACCAACATCATTTCAAAGGAGTGAATAATGGATAAGCTCAACCACCCGTTACCCCGAAGTATCAGCTATCTGCTGATTTATCTGACGGCGCTGCAGCCATTGCACCCCGCCTTTGCCGCGGGTATCAACGCCGCCAACGGCAACACTCAGGTGGTCATCAAACCGGGTAACGTACCGGTGGTGAATATCGCCACGCCGAACGGTGCGGGCATTTCTCATAACACCTATAAGGATTTCAACGTCGGGGCTCCGGGTGCTGTGCTGAACAATGCGACACAGGGCGGAAAAACGCAGCTAGGTGTCGATATTATCAACGGCAACCCTAACCTCAAGGGTAAACCGGCCGATTTGATCATCAACGAAGTCACCGGCGGCAGCCGTTCCGAACTGCAGGGCAAGCTCGAGGTGTTCGGCAACAAGGCCAACGTGATGATCGCCAACCCCAATGGTATCAGCTGCGACGGTTGTGGTTTTATCAACGCTCCCGGCGTCACCCTGACTACCGGTAAACCGCAGTTCGACAAGCAGGGTGCGCTGGAAGCGCTGGAGGTGAAAAAGGGGGGCGTCACCATCGGCGGCAAAGGGCTGGACGGCAACAGCGCCGATTACGTCGACATCATCAGCCGTGCTACCGAACTGAATGGCAAGATCAACGCCAATAATCTGTCGCTGACCCTGGGGGCTAACCGCGTCAGTTTCAAAGACGGCACCATCAAGCCTATCGCCGGCGAAGGCGCTAAACCTGTTCTCGCGGTGGACACCAAAGCATTGGGCGGCATGTATGCCAATAAGATCCGTCTCGTGGCCAATGAGGATGGGGTCGGGGTCAACCTAAATAATATCAATAGCACGCAACGGGATGTCACACTTACCGTTAATGGACGTATTGAACTGGGACAAGCGCATGCACAAACGGATTTGAACGTCAGTGCCAGAGAGGTTCATATTGCCTCCGGCGTTAAGGTCCGCGGCGAACGCGACGTGACGCTGGCTGCCGATACGCTCAACAACAACGGCAATGTGACTGCACACCGAGATATGCGGGTGTTTGCCGACAAGGTACGCAATGTTGAACTGCGTGACGGAGACAACACGGCGTTGCACAGCAACAACACTTTATGGATCCAGAAAGATGCGCAGGGCAATAAGGCGACTAGCGTTGAGAACCGCTCGGCGAAGATACTGACCAACAGCGGTGATTTGGTTATTAGAACTGAGAGTCTGAATAACGTTCGGAATGAAATGAGCGCGGGCTGGAGAAATATCCCCGGGGATTCAAAGGTATTTAATAAATCATCCGTTGGCAGTTACTACGACACACGGCAAGGGGTGGATGCTGTTGTGCGACTGGAACCTGAATTGAAGGATTTTGGTATTGGCAGTTGGTTTGGGGAAATCAATCTATCAAAAAACGATAAGGTAAATGTCGGACGGGATGACTATGTGATCACTAAATCACAGGTGCCGGGTGTGATCAGCTCGGGTAGTAATGCTTATATAAACGCGACGTCTCTCTGGAACGATCAGTCCAACATTCATGCAGCCAAAAACCTGATACTGACGGGGAAAGACTTTATCGTAAAGAGTTTGCAACTTGGCCAAAAAGATCTGTATTGGCAATTAGGTTCTTCTACTTTTGGTGTCGGTAGCATAGCCCGTGATGAAGATGCTCCTCCAGGTGACTGGGATCTGTTAAACGTTACTGAAAAAGCTGCATATACCAGGCAGCAGGAGTTACTGGCATGGAAAGATAAGGGGCATCAGAAATCGTCAATTACCGCTGGTAATAACCTGACTGCGGATTTTAACGGCGGAATTCATATCGATACGCCGTTGCCGTACGACGTGAAAACCAGTGAGGCTGTGGTTTCAACTCGTCCAGACACGTTAGTCGCGAAAAATATTCTGCTGCATGCCAATACGATCGGCAATACCGATGCTATCCGGGCAAGCGGTGATATCACGCTTATTGCCGAAGATAGAATTAATCTTGGTCAAGGTGTACTAAACGCCGGAAATAATGTGTCCATGACTGCGGTGAATAATATCGATGCCTGGCAGAGCGAGGTGAAAGGAAAAAACGTCACTCTGTTGACGAAGAATGGTGAGATCAAGTTCCACACCAGTCGGGGACCGCATTATTTCCAACCGGACGGTTCGCATTGGATGGGAGGGCTGGAAGCCAGCGGCGATCTGACGTTGAATGCAGGCAGTACCATCGCGCTTCTCAATACGCGTTTGGCGCCACAGAGCCGTAACATCGCTATGACGGCGAATGGCAGCATTACGTTGGACAGAGACTTCTCCTGGTTGTGGTATAAACCGTTTTCACCGGCTATTTCTCCCACTCCGGCCAAAGAGCTGGCGCTGTTTAACCAGATGTTGGCGGTAGGGCAAATGAGTGCTAGTGGTTCTGTGCTGCTTAATACTGGAGGTTACCTGGCTCTACGGGGTGCTCAGATTAAAGCGGCCAAGGATATTACGTTACTGGCTGGCCATAACGCCGATCTCAATTATCGTGGGTTGAATGAACGAGTTAATTATCTTTTTCACTCAAACAGAACTCCTGAGTTAGGCAGCAAAGTGCACGCCGGGGGCAATCTGCTGATTAACTCTGCGCGTGATCTCGGGACTCAGGGCGGCACGCTCTCTGCCAACGGCAATATTTCACTGCTTGCAGGACAAAACCTGTGGTTGGCGGCGGCTGGTTACTCCGCCATCGATGCGGTTAACGATAATAACAAAGACGATCGTCATCTGGTCACGACCCTTAATGCAGGGAAAAATTTTACTGCTGCGGCCAACAACCAGTTGCTGACCTACGGCGCCAAACTGAGCTCCGGCGGTAACATGACCCTGACCTCGGGCGGAGACATGCGCTTCGAGGCGGTGCAAAATCATACCTACCGCGAGGGCAACAAGGAATTTACCGAAACACGAACCCAGCAGGGTACTGAGCTAACTGCCGGTGGCCTGATGACGATCATTTCTAATGGCAGCATTTTATTCCAGGCGACCAAACTGGTGGTTAAGGGATTGGGTGCCAACTGGAAGCCGCCGGTCGCGGTGACTGACTGGGGCCAGCGCATTGCGGTAGCTGAACAGCAGATTCAGAATGCGCAGCGGCAGATTAACCAGGCACAGCAGGACAAAAAGAATGCTGAGCTTGCTGTTGCTCAACGCGTATCTGCTGTTCAGCAAGCAGAAGTCGCCGTTAGAGAAGCAGAAAACGGGCGCGACGAATTTATTAGCAATAATCCACCTCACGAGTATGGGAACGGTTGGTCAGCGGAGGTGGGGAGTTGGAAAAAATTTGTTACACAGCGCGAGAATGAGCTTGCTACGGCGAAAAATAGCCTCGCAACGGCCCAAAATGACGTCATTCTGGCTACCCAGCGTATCAATCAGGGTAACAACGGTAAAAACGAAGCGCAAAATCGCCTGACTGCTGCGCGTCAAGAGGCGCAACTCAAGGAGCCGGATGAGGCTCGTCAGAGGGCTGAGGTCAACGCGTATAACCAGGCTGAAGCCATGCGAGCCGGCAATATGGATATCGCCGCCAAGGGCGGTTATCTCTATGCTCAGGCGATGGAAGAGTCCAGCCACTACGAGAAAACCGAGAAGAAACGCAAATGGTGGGGCAAGAAAACCGAAGTTAAGCAGACTCGCCATGATGTAGCCAATAAGGTCACCGAGTTTACTGCCGCCGGCAACATCAACCTAATGAGCCGCGACGACAGCACCTATGAAGCCAGTAAAATCGCCGCCGGGCAGAATGCTCGATTAACCAGCACATATGGGCAGGTCAACTTCCGTGCCGTAAAAAATACCTCCTTCGAGCAAACGATCAGCAACTCGAAAGGTTTCTTCATCAAGCAATCCAATAAAGGCTATGAAGACAACAAGTGGGTGCTGCCGAGCATTCATACTGGCGGTACGCTGACCGTCGATGCGGCAAAGGGTGTTAGCGCCGACGTGAAGGCGAAAAACGGCCAGGCGCTGCAAAGCGCGATAGATGCGCTGGGTAATACGCCGGGCACCACCTGGGTAAAAGACCTCAACAAACGCAACGACGTGCAGTGGAACATCGTCAAGGACGCCTACGACAGTTGGGACTACAAGAGCCAACACCTGAACCCGGCGGTGGCGGCGGTGATTGCCATTGCAGCGGCGGCAGTGACAGCGGGCAGTTCGCTCACGGCGCTAGCTGCCAGCAATATTGCCGGGGCCATTGGTGGCGGTGCAGTGACCAGTGGTGCGGTGACGGCCGGGATGTCGTCGCTTGCCTCTCAAGCGGCAGTGGCATTGGTGGAAAATCAGGGCAACCTATCGAAAACCCTGAAAGTGCTGGGCAGTAACGAAAGCGTCAAGGCGACCGCGACCGCCATGGCGATTGGCGGGGCGCTCAACGGCTTTGACAGCGCGATGGGTTGGAGCAAGGACGCAGCGGGCAAACCGCTCAACCCGAACAACGTCAAGTTGCCGCAGCTGAGCAACGGCGACTGGAGCAAGGTGGCGCAGCGGGTGGCCGGGCAATCGGTCATCAGCTCCAGCTTGAACACCACCATCAATGGCGGCAGCTTCAAAGACAACCTGACCAATGCGCTGCTGGCGAATATCGGCAGCCAGATTAATGCTGAAGGGGCGAAGCTGATTGGGGATAACGGCGAAGTATTGGGCGTAGTCGGTAAATCTGTCAGCCATGCGGTGGTGGCGGGCGTGGCGGCGGAAATCGGACGCGGTGACGGTAAAGGTGCGGCGGCAGGGGCGCTGGCGGCGGAGCTGGCCGGGGTGATATTGGGCGATAATATCATCAAGCCGGATGAGTGGCAGAAGAAATCGGAACAGCAGGCGCAGATGGCGCGAGTTCTGGGAGCAGCCGCTGGCGCAGTCTTCACCGGCAAGTCTGATGGTGCTTACAGTGGTGCCACCGGTGGTGAGAATGCGTTCCGATATAACTATCTCAGCCACAAACAACAAGAATTGATGGAGAAGGATTTGGCGGCCGCGAAATCGCCGCTCGATAAAGCGGTGGTGTTGGCGAACTGGGGAATAACGAGCCATACCCAGGATGGCGCCTTTGCGGCGGGTGTAGTCTCCGGCATCCCGGTTGAAATCAGCGATACGGTGGATGGTTTGGTCGCCGTGGCCAGCAATCCACGCGAGGCCGCGGATGCATTAATAGCTCTGATAAAGAACGATGAACGCTTCTCGATTATTGGCGAAAGTGTGAAACAGGAATACCTGGGGCGGGTCGAAACATTCAAGACGAAGTACGAACATGCCGGCGTGGATGGCGCTTTTGGTGCAGGTCTGGAGTTTGGTAAACTGTCGATGGCCGGGCTGGGGCTGTTTGCGGGGGCGGCAGGCGCAGGTAAGCTAGGTGTTAAGGTAACTACCAATAGCATCAAGGCGTTAGAGAAAACAACGGTAAAAGATCTAACAACGTTAGGGTTAACCCGAGAGCAGCAGGCGATAATAAAAAATGCTGAAGGGATTTCTACTGCGAAAGCTCACCAAGCAACCGCCCCCCGTGATTTGAATGAGCAGGTGTTATGGAATTTGGTGAAACAAAATCCTGAAATGGGGATAAAGTTGGATCTAAATAAAGATCCCAAGTTTTCTACTACAGTGGGGTTCCAAAAAATGCAAGCTTTACATGAGCTTCCAGATGGTAACAATATTATTATTCACTATCAGTATAATAAATATACCGGTAAGGCATACGATATAAAATTTGACTCACCAAAACGTAATGATTTGCAGCCAGGCCCGTCCATTAAAGGAGGCAAGGAAAAATGAGGATAAAAACTAGAAGAGGAACTCTAATCGATGTTTTTGCGTTCTACACTATAGAGGGCGAGAAGTATTTTTATGGTTTACCCCCTCGATACGGTGCACTTATTGCGTATAGAAGCGAAGAAGTTACCGTGGTCGACCCTACAATATCGTGGAAATCTGTTTTTTTCTCCAATGGCATTTATCATCATTCCTTGATAGAAGATGAATTGCTTGATGACCTGATAGAAAGAGATGAAGGGAATTATAGAAATTTTGTGGCTATCTTGAAGGCAGAGGGGTCTATCCGACAAGATTTCCCTGAGGATTTGGACTAACCTGAACGACGGCTCTTCGGAGCCGTTTTTTGCTTGATGTTGTATTCCACATGACGGTAGTTATTTGGTACTGGGTGGTACCAATATCAATGCTGGAAAGGATATGACACACAATGCCGACCTTACTATAGCACGTTGATTCTGGGAAAAATCGAGGATGGCGTGAAGACGCTGAGCTAGCAACTGGTGATCTATACAAAACAAAACTTTCAATACCCAACCGGTTGCCGACTTTATCAAAGGAGAAAACGGCTGCGGGGGGGCATCTGTCGACTAAAATGGCGGATTATCTGCGGGATATTCAGAAGGTTAATACTGACCAACTGGTTAAACTTTTCGATAAAACGCAGTCAGATTGTAACTGCAACAGTTTTTGGTAAGTCTATAGCCCAAGTTTTGGGCGATGGAGGCAATAATAGAAAAGGAACAACAAAAGTTTTTGCTTCTGAATCGCTTGGCGATAAGGAAATCTATGACTATACACAATCACTTGCTGGAGGCCTTCCTCTTAAAGAGGTTATAAATTCGAAAGGCATTGTTTATTACTCTAAGTTTGAAGGAAAAATAATAAACCTGAGAAACTACTTTACAAGTGCACAAGAGTCGAAAGCTCGGTGGATGACTGATATTATCGGGAATAAAGATATAAACAAAGTTTCGAATCTTTCCGATAACAAGTTTGAAATGAAGTTTAGATAGGTGATCTTTATGCTTACGATAGAACAATATGAAAATAGGAAAGAAGCTCTCGAGGGGGCATCGATGGTGACTATTTGGGAAAATATTCATCCGGATAGTCTATCAGGTAAAATATCACTTTCTTTTAATGATGAGAAAGAGTTGTTCCTCTGGTTTATCGAACGTTTGATGAATGAAGGGAAAGTAAAACTTGGCAGCGGAGGCATGCTCTTGACGGGGACGGTAAAAGAACAGGTAGATAAGTTTCGAGCCAGTTTTCCTAATACTCCTGAAGAGATGGAGTATGGAGCTTTTAATGGATATTGGTTTTTATCTGATGCTTGCCCTGCTGGTCTTGTCTGGATCCACGAGAGTGGCTATAAGGATTGGACCTGATATACACAGAAGCGGCTCTTCGGAGCCGTTTCCTACCTAATTCTTTCTTCACAAAAATACCAATACGCTTAGCGAGTTATGGTCTCCTCGAGAAGAGGGCAATGAGAAGACTGTTCAGCAGGCTGCTACATTCAAAAACCAGGTTACAGAACTGAGGACTGGTCTACCATCAGCCCCGAAACGCAGTGGTAACGTTGCAGTGGCCAGTATTGATATATCTGGAATGCCAAAGACACTTGCAAGCCATAATCTCATAGACGTTGCAGGTAAGGGGTTTGTTGGGATGGGAAAAGAAAATTTCAAATATGAGACTGTTCTCACTGATGATGGTAGACATGTAGCAAGAAATATAGACTCCGAATATAAAATATTGGATAACTTAGCCGATAGATTAGGTAAAAACTATTCCGTAAAAGGCTCTGTTACTATTTTCACCGAAAAGCCTGCGTGCGAAAGCTGTTTAGGCGTTGTTAAACAATTCGAGAGTAGGTACCCTGGAGTGAAAATTGAAGTTTTGGACAATAACGGTGTGCGTTTGATTCCGGGAAGAGGTAAATAATAATGAATGTGATGAGTTATGATAAAATAAGAAGTAGCTTTGCCTATTCAAGTTACGCTTATTGCAGAAATATACTTAACCTACTAAAACGTGGTGGTAGTAATTCGGTTTGTGATACATCTGAACAGGCGTTTGCGTATGAGTCATTAGAAGGTTCGTTTGAAGAACCGATAGAATGCCTCATGCTCGAGCTAGTAACGCTCATCTTTATGGCTGGTAGATGTAGTGATAAAACAGTAAAGTTCCACACAGATATCATATTAAAAATTTTATCCGCAAATGATTTATCCGAAATGCTTAAGGATGTAACTGAAGATGACAAAAACGAAATTTTAAACGATCTTCGATTGCTTGGCTTGATCGATAAGCCTGAATAAAAGGATGCTCGTGTGGATCTATGTGTTTTGTCTAACGTCTGGATCCATGACAGCGGCTATGAAGATTGGACCTGATCCGCACACAGAAACGGCTCTTCGGAGCCGTTTTCTCTTGATGTTGTACCTCATATAAACGCCGATAGGACGCGGCGGGCAAACCGCTCAACCCGAACAACGTCAAGTTGCCGCAACTGAGCAATGGCGATTGGAGCTGTATAGAAAAGCCATGCCTTCCTGTGAGCAAGAAATGTATTACGGACTGTGGTTCACATTTGAAGAATGCCCAGGGGGGCTGTCTGGATCCATGATGATGGATATCAAGACTGGACTTGATTTGCTTTGTCATATTAACAACCCGTAAGGGCCATCAAGTACGCTATAAAAACCCGCTTTCGCGGGTTTTTCACTTTTATTTAACCAGCGGCTTATCGCCAGGCGTTTTGAACTTCGCCAGATACTGCGGTTGGAAGATGCACATGCGCAGCACGGTGCGGTATTCGCCGTTAACGAAGAATTCGTCAATCAGTTCGCCTTCCACTTCGAAGCCCAGCTTGCTGTAGATGTGGATCGCCTTCGGGTTTTCTTTGTCGACGATCAGATACAGCTTGTACAGATTCAGCACCGAGAAGCCGTAATCCATCGCCAACTTGGCGGCGGTGCTGGCGTAGCCTTTGCCCTGATGGGCCGGATCTATGATGATCTGGAATTCTGCGCGACGATGGATGTGGTCGATCTCCACCAGTTCCACCAGCCCGACTTTGGCGCCTTCGTGGGCGATGATAAAACGCCGCTCGCTCTGATCGTGGATGTGCTTGTCGTAGAGATCGGAAAGCTCGACAAAGGCTTCGTAAGGTTCTTCAAACCAATAGCGCATCACGCTGGCATTGTTGTCCATCTGGTGGACGAACGCCAGATCATCCCGTTCCAATGGACGTAGCCTGACGCTGGTAGTGCTGGACATGTGTGTTCCTCTATGTCGTGAAATTGTGCAAAGTATAACGTCAGGGGCTTGATTGCGGCGAAAAAAAACGACGCCGTGAAAGGCGCCGTTTAGAGGGGGTTCAGAGTACAGCGATCAGTCTGCTGCGTGCCCCTGTTCCGGCAGGCGTTCGCCGTCCAGCCAGGCGGCGTTATCGCGCATCGCCAGCCGGCCTTCGGCAAACCAGTTCACCACCAGCGGGTAAATGGTGTGTTCCTGAGTTTGCACCCGTTCAACCACCTCGTCTTCCTCGTCGCCGGGGAAAATCGGCACCTTGGCTTGCAGGATCACCGGGCCGCCGTCGAGCTGTTCGGTCACGAAGTGCACCGAAGTGCCGTGTTCGCTGTCACCGTTGTCGATGGCCTGGCGGTGAGTATGCAGCCCGGGGTATTTCGGCAGCAGGGAAGGGTGGATATTCAGCATGCGGCCTGAGTAGCGCTGCACGAACTGCGGGCTGAGAATGCGCATATAGCCGGCCAGCACCACCAGATCCGGCTGGTACCGGTCGATGGCATCCGCCAGCGCAGCGTCAAACGCCGCGCGGTCGGCAAAGGCCTTGGCATCCAGCGCATGGGCGGCAATGCCTGCCGCTTCTGCGCGTTGCAGGCCGTAAGCCTGCGCCTTGTTGCTGAACACCGCCACAATCTCGGCGGCAATCCGGCCCTGCTGGCAGGCGTCAATCAGTGCCTGGAGATTGCTCCCCTGGCCGGAGACCAACACCACGATCTTTTTCATCAGTTGATGACCACTTGTTGTTCGTCGGAAGAAGCGGTCAGTTTACCGATCTTCCACGCTTTTTCACCGGCTGCGGTCAACAATGCGATGGCTTGTTCAACGGATTCTTCCGGCAGTGCGATCACCATGCCCACGCCACAGTTAAAGGTGCGGTACATTTCGTGGCGGCTGACGTTACCGGCCTGCTGCAGCCAGCTGAATACCGCCGGCCACTGCCAGCTTGATTCGTCGATCACCGCCTGCATGCCTTCCGGCAGCACACGAGGGATATTTTCCCAGAAGCCGCCGCCGGTCAGGTGAGCGATAGCGTGCACGTCGATTTTCTCGATCAGTTCCAGTACCGATTTCACGTAAATCTTGGTCGGCGCCAGCAGATGGTCAGCCAGCGGTTTGCCTTCCAGATCGGTGGTGGTTGGATCGGTGTTGCTGACTTCCAGGATTTTGCGCACCAGCGAGTAGCCGTTGGAGTGCGGGCCGGAAGCGCCCAGCGCGATCAGCGCGTCACCGGACTGCACTTTGCTGCCGTCGATGATTTCGGATTTCTCGACCACGCCGACGCAAAAGCCGGCCACGTCGTAATCTTCACCGTGGTACATACCCGGCATTTCGGCGGTTTCACCGCCCACCAACGCGCAGCCGGACTGCTTGCAGCCTTCGGCGATACCGGTGATGACGCTGGCCGCAGTGTCTACGTCCAGTTTGCCGGTGGCAAAGTAATCCAGGAAGAACAGCGGCTCAGCGCCCTGTACCACCAGGTCGTTCACACACATTGCAACCAGATCGATGCCGATGGTGTCGTGGCGTTTCAGGTCCATCGCCAGACGCAGCTTGGTGCCTACGCCGTCGGTACCGGAAACCAGGATCGGCTCGCGGTATTTCTGCGGCAACGCACACAGGGCGCCAAAACCGCCCAGACCACCCATCACTTCCGGGCGGCGGGTCTGTTTAACTACACCTTTGATGCGGTCTACCAATGCATTGCCAGCATCGATATCGACACCTGCGTCTTTATAGCTGAGAGAGGTTTTGTCGGTCACTGCGCGATCCCCACGACGGTTTGCGGTTTGAATACTGTGCATCCGGCGTTGATACCGGAATAAGGCGCGGCAATTCTAACAGCGCAGGCAAACGTTTGCGAGTGGCTTGTGAACCAGCTCCGCTTTTTCGTCATCTATACTGCTATTCAAACTTTTGTTGATCCCGATCGGGCTATTGTGGGTGGCGCGGTCGGTAAAAGGAGTTATAATCCCGCGATTTTTTTGGCCTTCAACCACCTTAATAGGAGAAAAATGATGAAGATCGTTGAGGTGAAACACCCGCTGGTGAAACACAAGCTTGGTCTGATGCGTGAAAACGACATCAGCACCAAACGCTTCCGTGAGCTGGCCTCAGAAGTGGGTAGTTTGCTGACCTATGAAGCGACCGCCGATCTGGAGACGGAAAAAGTCACCATCGAAGGTTGGTGTGGGCCGGTTGAAATAGACCAGATTAAAGGGAAAAAAATTACCGTTGTACCGATCCTGCGTGCAGGTCTGGGCATGATGGAAGGGGTGTTGGAGCACGTCCCTAGCGCGCGTATCAGCGTGGTTGGCGTTTACCGTGACGAAGAAACCCTGGAGCCGGTGCCGTATTTCCAAAAACTGGTTTCCAATATCGAAGAGCGTTTGGCGCTGGTTGTTGACCCGATGTTGGCTACCGGCGGTTCGATGATCGCCACTATCGATCTGCTGAAGAAAGCCGGCTGCAACAGCATCAAGGTGCTGGTGCTGGTTGCGGCGCCGGAAGGGATCGCCGCGCTGGAGAAAGCGCATCCGGATGTCGAGCTGTACACGGCCTCCATCGACCAGTGCCTGAACGAGAAAGGGTACATCGTGCCGGGCCTGGGTGATGCCGGCGACAAGATATTTGGTACCAAATAAAAATAAGCCGACTGATGAGTCGGCTTTTTAATGCTCGTCGTCTTTCAAGCTACAGCGTTGTTGTCTGCGGGCGCTAACCCCAGTCACTTATTATAAATAAGCTCCTGGGGATTAACGCCCTTGCCGCCTGGCTGTAACTTGAAATCCATAGAGCATTCATAGTCAAACCAACACAACTGATAATAGCCCAGAGGAAAAACATCCATGACCCGTCGCGTGATAGGCGTAAGCGAACGCCCGCCGTTACTGCAGACCATTCCGCTCAGCTTCCAGCATCTTTTCGCCATGTTTGGCGCTACCGTGTTGGTGCCTATCCTGTTCAAGATCAACCCGGCGACGGTGCTGCTGTTCAACGGCGTCGGCACGCTGCTGTATCTGTTTATCTGCAAGGGCAAGATCCCGGCCTATCTCGGTTCCAGCTTTGCCTTTATCTCACCGGTGCTGCTGCTGTTGCCGCTGGGTTATGAGGTGGCGCTGGGCGGTTTCATCATGTGCGGCGTGCTGTTTTGCCTGGTGGCGCTGATCGTCAAAAAAGCCGGCACCGGCTGGCTGGATGTGATGTTCCCGCCGGCGGCGATGGGGGCCATTGTTGCGGTTATCGGTCTGGAGCTGGCGGGTGTGGCGGCCAATATGGCGGGGCTGCTGCCGGCCGACGGCACCAATGCGGATGCCACTACCGTAACCATTTCGCTGGTGACGTTGGGCGTGACCATCCTGGGCTCGGTGCTGTTCCGCGGTTTTCTGGCGATTATCCCGATCCTGATTGGCGTGCTGGTGGGGTATGCGCTGTCGTTCTTTATGGGCGTCGTGGATCTGACCCCGATCCGCGAGGCGCACTGGTTTGCGCTGCCGACTTTCTATACCCCGCGTTTTGAATGGTTCGCCATCTTTACCATCTTGCCGGCGGCGCTGGTGGTAATTGCCGAGCACGTTGGGCACCTGGTCGTGACCGCCAATATCGTGAAGAAAGACCTGATCCGCGATCCGGGCCTGCATCGCTCAATGTTTGCCAACGGCATCTCGACGGTGATTTCCGGCTTCTTCGGTTCAACGCCGAACACCACCTACGGCGAGAATATCGGCGTAATGGCCATCACCAAGGTTTACAGCACCTGGGTGATCGGCGGCGCGGCCATTCTGGCTATTCTGCTTTCCTGCGTCGGCAAGCTGGCGGCGGCTATCCAGGCAGTGCCCGTGCCGGTGATGGGGGGCGTTTCACTGTTGCTGTACGGGGTGATAGGCGCTTCCGGCATTCGCGTGCTGATTGAATCCAAAGTGGATTACAACAAGGCGCAGAACCTGATCCTGACTTCGGTGATCCTGATTATCGGCGTCAGCGGCGCCAAGGTGCATATCGGGGCGGCGGAGCTGAAGGGCATGGCGCTGGCGACTATCGTCGGTATCGGCCTCAGCCTGCTGTTCAAGGTCATCAGCCTGTATCGCAAGGAAGAAGAGGTGATCGAAGCGCCGGATGAATCGGCACAACGGAAGTAAATAAAAACGGGCAGCCAAAGGGCTGCCCGTTTCGTTAATGAGTAATCCGTTAACTGCGGATTTTGCGGTAAACGAACAGCACTACGATAGCGCCGATCACCGCCACCACGAAGCTGCCGAAGTTGAAACCGTCAACTCTGCCATACCCAAAGAAGGTGCTGATGTAGCCACCGACCACGGCGCCGACAATACCCAACACGATGGTCAGAATAAAACCGCCACCGTCTTTGCCTGGCATGATCCACTTGGCTAAAATACCGGCGATGAGACCGAAGATAATCCAGGAAATAATACCCATTTACTGCTCCTTACTTTGCTTTTGAGACTCGATTTTCATTACTGCTGCTTGGCTGGCGGAGTATTTTCTGTCACCACAGCGTTGGCGTCATTTTTTAATTCTTCCGCTTTATTCTCAGCGCTGTTTTTAATCGCTTCGGTTTTCGTCTTGGCCTGTTCGGTCAGATCCTTGGCGCCACTGATAGCATCGTTTTTAATGGATTTAGCCTGCTCGACCAGCTGTTGGCTTTGTTGGGTGGCGTCATCCTTGATGGCATCGGCCTTGGCCTTGGCATCATTGGTGATCGCTTCCGCCTGCCTGGAGGCGTCGTCTTTAATGGCTGAAGCCTTGTCTTTAAGCTGGTCAGCCTGAGTGGATGCCTCTTTTTTGATGTCCTTGGCGGCGGCTTCCGCTTTATCGGTCAGATCGTCCGCTTTTTTCTGTGCGGCGTCTTTCATCTGCTCTGCGCTGTCTTTGGCTTTTTCAAGATTGGCGTCGACTTTGGATGAATCATCACAACCGGCAACCAACAGCCCAATGATTGAGGCCAAAAGCACTTTATTCCATACTTTCATTGTCTATGTCCTTGTAGAAACCTAGTTGATGGTGACTGCATTTCGCCTCTCTATACTAGGATAAATCTTGGCTAAAATACAAATTTCACCAGCGATGGCAGTAAGTTACTTTGCGGGCATGGGGGGCGGTTGCTCACTATTGCGGCATAAAATCCTGCCGGTTCAACAGAGCCCGCTTTTTGTGGTAGACTTACCGCGTTTTCCTGCCAGTTTTGGTTGAGGTGCTTCCCTGAATACGCCGGCACAGCTTTCACTGCCACTTTATCTTCCCGATGATGAAACTTTTGCCAGTTTTTATCCGGGCGAGAACCCATCCCTATTAGCCGCGATCCAGTCTGCCGTTCGTCAGGAACATGGCAATTATATCTATTTCTGGTCTCGCGAGGGCGGTGGGCGCAGTCACCTGTTGCATGCGGCCTGCGCAGAGCTTTCGCAGCGCGGAGAGGCTGTGGGTTATGTCCCGCTGGATAAGCGTGCTTATTTCGTGCCTGAAGTGCTGGATGGCATGGAGCAGTTGGCTCTGGTGTGTATCGACAATATCGAATGCATCGCGGGCGACGAAGAGTGGGAAATGGCGATCTTTAATCTCTATAACCGCATTCTGGAAACCGGTCGTACGCGCCTGTTTATTACCGGTGATCGTCCGCCGCGTCAATTGAACCTCCGTCTGCCGGACCTGGCTTCGCGCCTTGACTGGGGGCAAATCTACAAGCTGCAACCGCTGTCGGATGAAGAGAAACTGCAGGCTTTGCAACTGCGCGGAAAACTGCGTGGCTTTGAACTGCCGGAAGACGTAGGCCGTTTCCTGCTGAAACGGTTGGATCGCGAGATGCGCACGTTGTTTATGACGCTGGATCAGCTCGATCGCGCCTCGATCACCGCTCAGCGCAAGCTGACCATCCCGTTCGTCAAAGAAATTCTGGGGCTGTAGAAAATAATATTGGGCACGATAGATAACTCTCGCACCCAAGTATGAAACTACAAAATCTCCAGCACCTGCTCCGGCGGCCGGCCGATACGCGCTTTGCTGCCTTTGACCACGATAGGGCGTTCGATCAACTTCGGATTGGCCACCATTGCCGCCAGCAGCTGCGATTCGCTCAGCGTTTCATCCGCCAGTTTCAGTTCTTTGTACAGATCCTCTTTTTTACGCATCAACTCGCGTGCGGAGCTGAAACCCAGCTCCTTCAGCAGTTTCTTCAGCTCTTCCGCCGACGGCGGCGTTTCCAGATACAGCACCACTTCAGGCGTTACGCCGTGCTGCTCCAGCAGCGCCAGGGTTTCGCGGCTCTTGGAACAGCGTGGGTTGTGGTAAATAGTGACGTTTTTCATTTAATTCATCCTTATGAAAATCAGCTGCGCTGGTACTGGCGGAAACGCTCTTGCAACTGGCGAAGCTGGTCGATGCGCGCATCATAGCGCGCCTGTTTCAGGCTACCGAGTTTTTGCAGCGAACTGGCGTTGCTGAGCAGGCCGATCGCCTGATCGAGGCGGCCGGTGAGCGCCAGGCTCTCGGCGCGGGCGGAAAGCTCTTCATCGCGCAGCCCCTGTGCGGCGCTGGCCTGGGCCAGCAGATCCCAGGCATTGGGATCGTCCGGATGGGCGAAGGTGTAGCGGTTAAGTATTTTTGACGCCTGCGCCGGCTGGTTGCCTTCCACATAGGCGTTGGCCAGGTTGAGCTGCAGCACCGGGTTGTTGCTCTGCGCGGCGTTGGCGGCCTGCAGACGGGCGATGGCCTGCGGCGCGCGTTTCTGACCGAGATCGATGTCGGTCATCAGATCGAGCAGCCAGACGTTTTTCGGATCTTGCGTCAACAGCGGCTGAATGAGGTTGCGGGCGTCGTCGTATTTTTTCGCCTCATAGAACAGGATGGCGCGGCCGTATTTGGCGGCCATCTGCTCGCGCACGTTGCCTTTGCTGTAAGTATCGAGCAGTTCTTCATTCAGACCGTAACCTTCCGAACTGTACATGCCCAGCGAACGCACCTTGGCCATCAGGTAATCCTGTGTGGACTGCACCAGGTGCTTCGGCATTTGGTTGGCGCGGTTGCGCGCATCGGACAGGCGGCTGTCGGGCAAGGGGTGTGTCAGCAGCATTTCCGGCGGCTTGGAGGCATAGCGCGATTGGTCGGACAGTTTCTGCAAGAAATTGGGCATCGCTTCCGGATCGAACCCGGCGCGTTGCAGCACTTGAATGCCGATGCGGTCGGCTTCCTGTTCATTCGATTGGGTAAAGCTGATCATGCCCTGTTGGGTGCCGGCCAGCGTGCCGCTCAGTGCCGCCATGCCCATGGTCGGGTTGGCCATCGCCAGCAGGATTGAGCCGAGGGCGCCGACCCAGGTCAGCGGGGCATTGCGCTGCTGGTCTTCCATTGCCCGCGCCAGATGGCGTTGGGTAACGTGCGAGATTTCATGCGCCAGCACAGAGGCCAGTTGGCTTTCGTTTTCGGTTTCACGGAACAGGGCGGAGTGCAGCACCACGTTGCCGCCAAAGAAAGCGAAGGCGTTGATTTCGTCGTTGCGCACCAGATAGAAATGGAATGGCGTACGCACCGAATAGGCGCTCGCCACCAGCCGGTTACCCAACTGGTTGATGTATTGGGTTAGCAGCGGATCGTTGATCAGGGGCGCGCTGGCGCGTAACTGGCGCACATAGAAATCCCCCATCGCCAGCTCCTGGCCGATGCTCAGGGTGCCGCCCGCAGAGGTGCCCATGTCCGGCAGTTGATCCTGGGTTTCCGCCTTCGCCGGCGCCATCGCCGTGGCGTTGATCGCGCCGAGCAACAGTACTGCAATCGCTGTTTTGGTCAACCGGGTGGTCATAGTCAGGCCTTCCCTTAAATAGTCATCTCTAAGACGTCAGCATCACATAAGAGTTCTTCTTCCGTGCCGGGCTCGCCAAAACAATCAGCGCGAAAGTGCGGTGGCTCACAAAACGGCACGCTGCAGCGCCGTTTAAACAGATCACATCATAGTCAGCCGCAGGCGACAATGAAACTTCCGTCAGGGAATAACCAGGCAAAAAAGTTTTATTTTTCATTTCTGAACCCCGCTTTTATGCCGCTCTGCGCGCCTTTCCCTTGTCGATTGATTCAGGTTGCACGAATAAACAGGGATTGAGTTTGTCCGTGTTTTATTGACAAGATAAACGGAGACTAATATAGTCTGTGTTATTGAAGGCCACATCATACTGAAGACTCAAAAATGGCGTACATCACAACCAGCGTTGAATATGGTATCCACTGTTTGCTCTGGCTGGTCGGCGATAACCAGCGCGCCCTCAGCAGCCGTGAACTGGCGGAATTGCAGGGCGTTTCCCCCAGCTTCCTCGCCAAAATATTTCCCAAACTCGAAAAGGCGGGGATAGTTGCGGCCAGCGAAGGGGTGCGCGGCGGCTACCGGTTGGCGCGCCCGGCGGATGAAATCAGTTTCCTGGAAATTATCGACGCCATTGAAGGGCACAAACCTTTGTTCGACTGCCAGGAAGTGCGTGGCCGCTGCGCCGTATTCGACAATTCGCCGCCCGACTGGGCGATTTCCGGCAAGTGCGCGATCCATGCGGTGATGCTGCAGGCGGAAAAAGCCATGCGCGACGCTCTGGCGGCGCAAACTCTGGGCGCCGTCGCCACGCGTTTTGGCCGTAAGGCACCGCAAGGCTTCTTCAGCGAGGTGAATATCTGGATCGATGAACGCATGACCGGGCGCACCACCCGCAGCGGCAAACCGGCGCGTACCAAGCCCTAACGTCGCCGCAGTACTTCCCTGAAAAGACTCTTTTTTCCCGCCTCTCCGGAAGAGGCGGGGGCCCTTCTGCGCCCTGTCGACGGGCGGCGGAGCGGCGCCGTTCGTCCGGAAAACGTCACGGGCAATCTGAAGGCCCGGTTATCTATCTTTGAAGGAGTAAACCTATGACGCAGAAAATAGTGATCGCCGGTTCGGGTTTTGCCGGGTTTTGGGCTGCCGTTTCCGCCATGCGTGCCATCGCGCTTGCCGGTAAAACCGAGGCGATTGAGGTGACGATGGTATCGCCGACGCCAAATGTCACCATACGGCCACGTCTCTATGAGGCGGTGCTGGAAAACATGAACCCGGACATTTCCTCCCAGCTTGCCGCCGTCGGCGTGCATCATCTGGCGGGTCTGGTTGAGCAGGTTGATACCGCGAGTCAATCGTTGACGGTTCGACAGGCCGACGGGCAAAGAATCGCCCTGGTTTATGACCGCTTGGTACTGGCGACCGGCAGCCGGCTGTTTGTTCCTGCGGTGCCGGGTTTTGCAGAATACGGTTTCAATGTGGATACGCTGGAAAACGCGCAGCGCCTGGATAGCCATTTAAAAGCGCTGACCGAAAAAGCGGAAACCTCGGCGCGCAATAGCGTGGTGGTGGTGGGCGGCGGGCTGACTGGGTTGGAAAGTGCCGCCGAGATGCCAATGCGGCTGCGCGCCATTTTGGGCAGCCAAGCGGATATTCGCGTGGTGATTGTCGATACCGCGCCTGAGGTCGGTGCCGGAATGGGCGCCGAGCCTGCCGCGGTGATCCGGCAGGCGCTGGCCGAATGCGGCGTTGAGACGCGGGCCGGAGTGCGCGTCACTGCGATGGATGCCGAGGGCGTGACGTTGTCGGATGGCGAACGCATCGCGGCCAACACGGTGATACTGGCAGCGGGCATGCGTGCACATCCGCTCACTGAGCAGATCCCCGGCGAACGCGATGGCAGCGGGAGGGTGATCGGCGATGCGTTCCTGCGTGCACCGGCGGCGGCGGGCGTCTTTGTTACCGGGGATACGGTGAAGGCAGCGACCGACGATTGCGGCAACTATAACGTGATGTCCTGCCAGCATGCCATGAGCCTCGGCCGCGTTGCCGGCCATAATGCGGCGGCAGAACTGACGGGGCTGCCGATGCACCCTTACAGTCAGCCGAAATATGTCACTTGTCTTGATCTCGGCCCTTGGGGGGCGCTCTACACCGAAGGGTGGGATCGTCAGGTGCGCTTTACCCGGCAGGAGGGCAAAAAGATTAAGCAGGAGATCAATACGCAGTGGATCTATCCACCGGCACCGGACCGCGACGCGCTTTTCGCCGTTGCCAATCCGGACTTTGTGATTGTGCCCTGAGCAGCATATGGGAGCGGAGACGCTCCCGTTTTATTGCCGGTTTCCCGAGGGTAAAAAAGCACGCGGCCAAATCCTAATGCTTGTCAGTTAAACCTGACTGGCATTTTTTATCCAATCCCTGTGCGCTCCGTGCAGGAGGAATTGCCGTAAATATCCCGCATTTCTCTGCTACCGCCATGAACGGCAATGGGAGGGGCCGAAGGCGCGGCCCCTCCACCCGCGCCTTCGCTTAACACCGTCTGTCCGCTGCGCGGATACCCTCGCTGCACCTGCGTTGCCGGGCGGGTCGGCTACGACAAACCTCCCTGTTTGTCTCGCCTCAACCGGCCTTCCCTGGCCGGTTGCCCCTGACAACGCCGTCTTGCTCGGCAGCCGGTGATGCGCGCAAGGGTCAACACCCGAATCGGCTGCCACCGGGCAACGTTGGATATTGCATTATGAAAGACAGTGAAAATGATGAGATGAGCAAGGTGTTGGGCGCCCTTGAAGACGCCGAACGCAGGAGCGGCGCATAGGCGAAACCGCCACGGACGGCGGTTTCAGGCGAGACAGGTAGGGACGCCTGTCGTAGCCGGCCGTGATGCGCTGTGACGGAGGGAGGGGCGTTGGCGCAGCCAACCGTCTGACAGGGCAAAGGCGAGGGTTGCAAGGGGCCGCGCCTACGGCCCATTGCTCGGTCGAGACGAGTGTGTTTCATGGCGCATTTCACCTTTATCGACCGAAAACTTCACCACACCTTCAGAAAAATGCTAACTGACAAGCATTACGCGGCCAAATCCCGGTTTTTATCCTCGGCACTGTTATCGCTCCAGCCACTCGATCGCCAATTCGCGCGCTTCATCCAGGCCGACATCCCGCCCTTCACGGGTAATCGCCGTTTTTAGCTCATTAATTACGTCCGCTTTTTGCGTTTCGCGCTCCTCATTGGCCAAGGCCAGGAACGCATCGCCTACCACCGTGCAGATGCCGATGTATAAGGCTTTTGAATCCTCGAAACCGCTGCTCATGACTGTTTCCTCTTGGGGTTGATTTGGACCTACAACGGCAGAAAGGGCCGATCTTGCACCACGCTTTTCATGACCAGTGTGGAGGTAAGGCGCTGTACGCCGGGCAGGGCGGAAAGCCGTTCGTCGTAAAGCCGCTGAAATGCCGGCAGATCGCGGGCGATGACGTGCAGCAGATAGTCGGGGTCGCCGAACAGCCGCTGCGCCTGGATAACCTGGGGAATCTCCAGCATGGCATTCTCGAAGGCTTCAACGGCCTGGCGATCCCCTTCCCGCATAGTGACAAACACCAACGCAGAAAAGTTAAAGCCAAGGCAGCCGGGATCGAGATGCGCGCGATAGCCCCTGATCACCCCGGATTGCTCCAGAGCGCGTACCCGGCGATGGCAGGGGGAAACGCTGAGCCCGATCCGATCAGCCAATTCGGTAACGGAAAGACGCCCATCGAACTGGAGTTCAGCAAGGATTTTGCGGTCGATCTTATCCATTTGGAAGAATTTCCCTCAATCTGCAATTTATACGCAAATAATTGAAACCACATTCTAACAACTTGGGGATATTCTTTTCAATAATTGAACAATTTTGGACATTCCTGGCTTTTGGAGCCTGAAAGCCGTGTCCTGCGGAGGAAAGTGAAGTGATGAAACGGATAAGCCAATGCACCGCGCTGCGGTGGCCGCAAAAGGCGTTGCGCGCATGACGCCGGCTATTTTCGCCGCCTTCTGGGCGGTATCCATGCTGTTTGTCATTACGCCGGGGCTGGACTGGGCGTACATCATATCGGCAGGCATACGCGGGCGGGTGGTGGTGCCTGCGGTAGCGGGCTTGCTGTTGGGGCATCTGATGGCGATAGCGATCGTGGCGGCCGGCGTGGGCGCGCTGGTGGCGGGCAATCCGCTGGCCCTCACGGCGTTGACCCTGATTGGCGCGGCTTATCTGTTGTGGATCGGTTTTAACATGCTGCTTTATCCCTCCGCGCCCAACGCGGGTGAAGGGCAGCCGTCCGGCTCCTGGCTACGTTGGGCCGGTAAAGGGATTTGCATCAGCGGCCTGAATCCCAAGGTGTTTCTGTTGTTTTTGGCGCTGTTGCCGCAGTTCACCGATGCCAATGCCGCCTGGTCGATCCCGATGCAGATCCTCGCGTTGGGCCTGTTGCATCTGGTGAGTTGCGGGCTGGTTTACCTGCTGGTGGGATGGGGATCGCAGTCCCTGTTGCAGACGCGTCCGCAAGCCGCCCGTGTCGTCAGCCGCATTTCCGGCGCGGCCATGTTGTTTATTGCCATCGGTTTGCTCGCCGGGCAGGCCTTCAAATAAAAAGGGGGGAATGTGACTTCCCCCCTTCGATGCAGACTCGTTAACGGCGGATCTATTAAGCCGTTAGCTGGCCGTGGCGTGAGTGACGCGAACCGGCACCGATTTATAAGACGGGGTGCCGCTTTCCTTGTCGATATAATCCAGCGGAACCAGCACGTTCGCTTCAGGATAATAGGCCCCGACGGAGCCTGGAGCGATGTTGTAGGAGATCACCGTGATATTTTCCAGCCGCAGTTTGCGCCCGGCCACCACGGTTTCGATATCCACCAGGTCGCCATGTTCCAGGCCACGCTTCTCAAGATCGATGTCGTGCATGAACAGCACATCGCGACGGCCAAATACGCCTCTATAACGGTCATCCATTGCGTAAATAGTGGTGTTGTACTGGTCATGGCTGCGCAGGGTGATTAGCCGCAGCACGTCGTCGCCCTGAACTTCGGCATCTTCTTCTACGCCGCTGAACACCGAGAACATGGCTTTGCCGGTTGGCGTCGGCCATATGCGCTCGGTTGGCGGCAGTGGCATACGGAACCCACCGGGCTGTGCGATACGCTCATTGTATTTATCGAAACCGGGAATGGTTTTTTCAATCAAATCGCGAATGATGCTGTAATCGGCCACCAGTTCCATCCAGGGGACCTTAGTGTTCGGCAGGGTCGCCTTGGCCATACCGGCGACGATCGCCGGTTCTGAAAGCAGGAACGGCGATGCCGGTTTCAGTTTGCCGGAAGAGGCGTGCACCATCGACATGGAATCCTCCACCGTGATCGACTGGCGACCGCTGTCCTGCATATCCAGTTCGGTACGCCCGAGGCAAGGCAGGATGTAGGTTTCCTTGGCGACCAGCAGGTGTGAGCGGTTGAGTTTGGTGCCGAGATGGACGCTTAAGTCCAGCGATTTCATCGCCGGGAAGCACAGATCCGGGTCCGGCAAGGCCACGGCGAAGTTGCCGCCAAGGCAAATCAGCGCTTTGGAGGTGCCTTCCACCATGGATTGCATGCCTCTTACCGCATCATGCCCGTGTTCTTTCGGGGCGACAAAGCCGAACACGTTTTCCAGATTGGCCAGGAATTCTGGCGAAGGCTTTTCAGTGATGCCGACGGTGCGGTTGCCCTGAACGTTGGAATGGCCGCGCAGCGGGCAAATCCCGGCGCCGGGCTTGCCGATGTTGCCGCGCATTAACAGCAGATCGGCAATCAAACGTACGTTTGCCGTTCCTTTGTTGTGCTGGGTAATGCCCATGCCGTAAGTAATGATCGTGGCTTTGGATTTCGCATAGGCCAGCGCAACCTGCTCCAGATTTTCCTGAGTCAGACCGCTCTCCGCTTCAATGTCTTTCCACGGGGTGGCGGCCAAATCCGTGGCGAATTGTTCGAAACCCTGGGTGTGTTCGGCAATGAAATCACGATCGATAACGTTGCTGCCCGCGCCCTGAGCGGCGTCATATTCCAACAGCGCCTTGGCGATCCCTTTCAATGCGGCGGCGTCGCCGCCGGCTTTAACCTGATAATAGGTTGAAGCGATATTGGTGGAGCTGTAGGTCGCCATCTCGATAACGTTTTGCGGATCGGCAAAGCGCTCGAGCGCGCGTTCACGCAGCGGGTTGAAGACGATAATCGGTATCTGACGTCGTGCCAGTTCGTGCAGGGTCCCCATCATGCGCGGGTGATTGGTGCCCGGGTTGTGGCCAATGGAAATCACCAGTTCGGTGTTGTCGAAGTCATCCAATGACACCGTGCCCTTACCGATACCTATGGATTGCGGCAAGCCAACGCTGGTCGGTTCGTGACACATGTTGGAGCAATCCGGGAAGTTGTTGGTACCGAATTCACGGGCAAACAGTTGGAACAGGTAGGCGGCTTCATTGGAAGCGCGGCCGGAGGTATAGAATTCAACCTGATCCGGCGACTGCATACCGCGCAATAGTTCGCCGATGCGTTTGAAGGCATCATCCCATTCGACCGGGCGCAGCGTATCGCTGGCGCTGTCGTAAACCAGCGGATGCGTCAGACGGCCGTAGCCTTCCAGTTCAAAATCCGTTTTTTCCAGCAGGGAGGTCACGGTGTTGGCCGCCAGAAACTCCGGCGTTACCCGCTTGCTGGTGGCTTCCCAGGTGACCGCCTTGGCGCCGTTTTCGCAGAACTGGAAGGTCGAGTGGTGCTCCTTGTCGGGCCAGGCGCACCCAGGGCAGTCGAAGCCGTCCGGTTGGTTGGTCCGCATCAGCGTGACCGGCGCTTCGAAGGTTTCCATTTGCGTTTTCACGGCGATAGCCGTCGCTTTCAAGGCGCCCCAGCCACCAGCAGGCCCATCATAGGGCCGAATTCCGGGAACGGCGCGTTTCTTCTTCATCATATGAACTCCTACCGCCCCTGAGTGGACGATATCTTGTTGAGACAGGTCTATTCGGCGTTCCCCTCGGGAGGCGGGATAACCGATAACTATTATTGCGGCCTGATAATGGCTGCATGCGCGCTGCCATTTCTCTGTCTGCGCCGGTGGCCAGACAGAGCGGGTGCTCAAGCTGCAATAAATCTTTTGCGGGTGATTCACCGGGCGTGAAAAAGACGTCTGGCAACTTCACGCCCGATATTCCGCCGCCGCAGGACGGCTTTTTCGCTTATGCCTGCGGTTCCGCGGGCGTTTGCGGCCCAGCCTGAGCAACAGGCGGTTCTGGCGTTGCCGACGGGGCTGGATTCTCCTTGCTCGTGGGGATCAGTTTGTTAAACACGACCTTGTTCGTTGTTTGATCATAGCCAATCTCGACGCTGTCGCCCGACTTCAGGTTGTCGCCAAGAATTTCTTTCGCCAAGCGGGTTTCCACTTCCTGGCGGATCCTGCGTTTCAATTCGCGGGCGCCGAAGTCAGGCTGATAGCCCACGTCTACCAGGTGTTCCACCAGAGAATCGGCAATATTGAGGGTGATATTCTGCGCCGCCGCCGTGCGCGTTAAATGCTCAAGCTGGATATTCACGATTAAACGAATGTTTTCCTGGGACAGGGAGTTGAACACGATGACTTCATCGATACGGTTCAGGAACTCAGGGCGGAAGTGGCCCTTGAGCACTTGCATCAGTTCGTCGTGAATCGCCTTGTCTGACTTGCGTTCCGCCTCCGGCAGCGAGGCGTTATTCATGATCACCGCAGAACCGAGGTTGCTGGTAGCAATGATGGTGGTGTTGCTGAAATCGACCACGCGTCCTTTACCGTCCGTCAGGCGGCCATCATCGAATACCTGCAGCAGCACGTTGTAGACGTCCGGGTGCGCTTTCTCGATCTCGTCGAGCAAAATGACGCTGTAAGGGCGGCGTCTTACACGCTCGGTTAACTGGCCGCCTTCGTCATAACCCACATACCCCGGAGGGGCACCGATCAGGCGGGCTACGGCATGGCGCTCCATGTATTCCGACATGTCGATACGGATAATGGCCTGTTCGTCACCGAACACCGTTTCGGCGATGGCCTTGGCCAGCTCGGTTTTGCCGACGCCGGTAGGGCCAAGGAACAAGAAGGTGGCGATAGGGCGGTGTGCCTGGCTCAACCCGGCGCGCGACAGCCGTACGGCGTCGCTGACGGCCTCGACTGCATCATCTTGCCCGACTACGCGTTCACGCAGTTTGTCTTCCATATTGAGCAGTTTTTTCCGCTCTTCCTGAGTTAACTCGGTCACCGGGATGCCGGTCAGACGCGACACCACTTCCGCGACGGAAGACAGGGTGACTTCCAGCGTCTCTGACCCCGTTTTGCGCTGCCAGGCTTCCGTTAATTCATCAAGGCGCGCCCGTTTGCCACTAATTTGCGTCTCGAAGCTTTTAACGTCGTCAAACTTTTTACGCGAAGACGCCGAGTCTTGCTCGCGTTTCAGGTGGGCGATTTCCGCTTCCAGCTCCTGAATATCAGCCGGCCGGGAGGTGGCGGAAATGCGAACGCGGGCCGCCGCCTGGTCAATCAGATCGATGGCCTTGTCCGGCAAGAAGCGTGACGTGATATAGCGATCGGACAGTTCGGCCGCAGCGACGAACGCTTCATCAACAAAGGTCACCTGATGGTGCGCTTCCAGCTTGTCGCGCAGGCCTCGCAGAATGACGATGGTCTGGTCGACGGTCGGTTCCGGTACCAATACCGGCTGGAATCGGCGTTCGAGCGCGGCATCTTTCTCGATATGTTTTTGGTATTCATTGAGGGTTGTGGCGCCAATCAGGCTCAGTTCACCGCGCGCCAGCGCCGGTTTCAGCACGTTGGCAATGTCCAGGCCGCCTTCGCCGCCGCCCTGACCGGCACCGACAATGGTATGGAGTTCGTCGATAAACAAAATCAGTTCGGCATTTTTCTCGCTGACTTCATCAATCAACTGTTTGGCGCGTTCTTCAAATTCGCCGCGGTATTTTGCGCCCGCCACCATGGAGTTGATATTCACTTCGACCAGGCGTTTTCCCCGCAGCACTTCGGGGACGTCACCTTTGACGATGCGCTGCGCCAGCCCTTCCACTATGGCGGTTTTGCCCACGCCAGGTTCGCCGATCAGCACCGGGTTGTTTTTCTTGCGACGGGCAAGCACTTCAATGGTACTTTCAATCTCCTGCGCGCGGCCGAGCACCGGATCCAGCTTGCCCTGGCGCGCCATTTCAGTCAGATCGCGGCCAAACTTATCCAGCGTTGGCGTGCCCGTCGGAGTATCGATACGGCCGTCTTCCGCACCTTTCCCCACAAGTTTCACCACTTTCTGGCGCAGAGCGGCCGGGGTAACGCCGTATTTTTTCAACAGGGCGCCGGCAATGCTGTCCGGCACTTCGCTGAGCCCGATCAGCAAATGCTCCGGGCCAACGTAGGAATGGCCCAAATCGCGGGAGACCTGAAAAGCGTACATAAAGGCCTTTTTCAGGCGTGGGGAGACCGTCATGTCTTCCAGAGTCGCGCCGGTTTCGGCGGCTCCCTTGTAAGCATGCTGGTCAATGTAGGCCTTGATGTCCTGCGGCGATAATTTGAGTTCCGTCAGCAGGGCGGCACAGACATCGGTATCCGCCAACACATACAGCAGGTGCTCGGTATCAAGTTCACTGCGGTGCAGTTCATGCGCTTTTTCTGCCGCGCGTTGCAGCAGCTCGAGCGTTTGTTTGCTGAAGGCATCGGTGGCATCGACGGATTCGCGCGGGACTTCCGCAGAAAACCCGGACGCTTCTTCCGCTGCTTCGTCTTCGGTTAACTCATTAAAGAAACGCGATAAGGCACCGCCGCCACCCAACAGGGAGTCGAAAGGATTGAGAATATTTTGATGACGCGTTAATTGCCGGTAATCGTAATCACAGATGGCAATGGATTTCCTCTGACCATTTTGCATCACTGTCACGCGGCCCGATGCCGGACGAGCATGACAAATATCACATAAAATAGGCATGGTGAATTAACTCCTATCAAGTTAAAGCGATTTAACTTCAATAAAACAGGCGTTTTAGAAATGTCTGTTGTTTACTTAATCTTGTCGGATTAAATAATAGCGTTAACGAATTTGATGCCGGTTCCTTTTTTGGTGGTGGTGAGTTAAGGCATGGTTTTCACAATGCCGGTTTGCAAAATGAAATGCATTCAGCATTTTTCAGTAAAATGCTGGATGCGTTACTCTTTAATTATCTTTGAATAATGTTTTCGCCAGTCGTGACGTCAATGACTATTGGGCAGCACACTGCGCGTCGACAAGGCTTCTAATAATGTCAGCGATGGAATAAAGAATAATCCGCCGGTAACGGCATGGCTGAAATCCAGTAAACGATCATAATTACCCGGTGGAAGGCCAATAATCATGTTTTCAAGCATCTGTTCGATCGGCGCCGGGGAGCGGGCATAGCCGATGAAGTAGGTGCCGAACTCGCCCATGCCGGGTCTGCCGAACGGCATGTTATCGCGCAGGATCTTAACTTCGTTGCCGTTCTCATCTTCCAGCGTGGTGAGGGAGCTGTGGGATGAGGAAGGTTTTACGTCGGCATCCAGCTCAATGTTGGATTGTTTATGGCGGCCGATAATGCCCTCTTGCTGTTCAACGGTCAGTGCATTCCAGCCTTTCATATCATGCAGATACTTCTGCACCAAGGCGTAACTGCCGCCGGCAAAGGCGCGGTCTTCCTCACCCACCACGGTGAAGTCGATGGCGCCGCGGCCTTCGGGGTTTTCGGTGCCGTCGACAAAGCCGATCATGGCGCGTTGATCGAAATAACGGAAACCCTGGACTTCATCCACGACGGTGACGGCATCGCCGAGTTTATTCAGCAACTGGGTCGCCAGCTCAAAACAGAGATCCATTTCTTCGGCACGAATATGTAAGAGAATGTCACCGGGGGTAGCGATGGCGACGCGGCCGCCGGATCCTATTTCACGAAAAGGATGCAATTGCGCCGGGCGCGGAAGGCCGAAAAGCGTATTCCAGGCGGTGGAACCGAATCCGCAGACGCATGACAACCGTCCATCCGGCACTCTTTTCGCTACCGAGCGCACTACCGCCGCCACGTCGGCACACCAGTTACGTACGGTGGCGTGGTGTTCCGGCGTGTTTGTTATTGTCGCGACAATGAAGATGGCACTGCGCGTAACAGGGCTAAAAACTGCCTGTGAATCATCATAATACGTGCTCATAAGTCGTCTACCATCCAGTAAAGGTTAAATATGATATTTAAAAAGCAACAATAACTGATGTAAAACGCATTAAATATAGAGCTACCTTTTTTACTTTGCATTGTCAATGTTGAAACAACCTTCCCAAATAGCATATCAAAACTTAACAAGGTGCGTGATAGATTGTATCTATTGCGCAATAAAATTAACCAATTTGACGAAATGTTATTGGCAGGTAAAATCAATTCACAAGGCGAGGAAAACTGAGAAAAACCAAGAGATCATTAGCTGGAAAAAAAAGGCGGTAAGTTCGGAAAACATACCGTTAAAATTTAAAATAAAATCATCTGCGTCGCTGAGGCGCGTCGAGGCTAATTAATTAGCCCGGTTCTAACCATGTTCGTGCCCATAATCCAACCCTTGGGGCACCCGCAGGCCTGTTTGGCTAAAAAGTACGGCCAGGAAGTTAAATAATTATCGGCATTAAAAAATTACGGCATGAGGTTTTCCTCATTTTTTGCGTGGCTCATGTAAAAGTGGTGGCCAGCTTTTTAATGGTTAACGTGCAGTGACCTGGAATAGCAATATAACTCATGGTTTATAAACTTATCAAAATGGTGATACACAGGGGTGAACAATGTTGGGATTAGATGCCTTCCATTTAGCGAGGATACAGTTTGCCTTTACTGTCTCCTTTCATATTATTTTTCCGGCTATTACCATCGGGCTCGCGAGTTTTCTGGCGGTGCTGGAAGGTTTGTGGCTGAAAACGCGTAATGACACCTACCGTGAGCTTTATCATTTTTGGTCGAAGATATTCGCGGTCAATTTTGGTATGGGGGTGGTGTCAGGTCTGGTAATGGCTTACCAGTTTGGCACCAACTGGAGCGGTTTTTCGCAGTTCGCCGGCAGCATTACCGGGCCGTTATTGACCTATGAAGTACTTACCGCTTTCTTCCTGGAAGCCGGTTTCCTCGGGGTTATGCTGTTTGGCTGGAACCGGGTAGGGCGCGGGCTGCATTTCTTTGCGACCTGCATGGTCGCGCTGGGGACGCTCATCTCGACCTTTTGGATCCTGGCCTCGAACAGCTGGATGCACACGCCGCAAGGCTATGCGATCGAAAACGGCATTGTGATCCCGGTCGACTGGCTGAAAATTATCTTTAACCCGTCATTCCCCTACCGTTTATTGCACATGTCTACCGCCGCTTTCCTGGCCAGCGCCTTCTTTGTCGGGGCATCGGCTGCGTGGCACCTGCTGCGGGGCAATGATTCGCCGGCGGTACGCAAAATGTTTTCCATGGCGCTCTGGATGGCGCTGTTTGTCGCCCCGATTCAAGCGGTTATCGGCGATGCTCACGGCTTGAATACCCTGGAGTATCAACCGGCGAAAATTGCCGCCATTGAAGGCCATTGGGAGAACAAGCCGGGTGAAGCCACGCCGCTGGTGCTGTTCGGCGTGCCGGATATGGAACAGGAAAAAACCCGCTACAAGCTGGAAATTCCTTATCTGGGCAGCCTGATCCTGACGCACAGTCTCGACAAGCAAGTACCGGCGTTGAAAAGCTTCCCTAAGGAGGATCGCCCGAATTCCACCATCATCTTTTGGTCGTTCCGCGTGATGGCCGGTTTGGGCATGCTGATGATTCTGCTTGGCGTCGTCAGCGCATGGCTGCGTTGGAGAGGCCGTTTGTATCAGTCGCGTCCTTTCTTGTGGTTCGCCTTGTTAATGGGGCCTTCAGGCCTGATTGCGTTGTTGGCCGGGTGGTTCACCACTGAAATCGGTCGTCAACCCTGGGTGGTCTATGGGGTGCAACGGACCCGCGACGCCGTTTCCGCGCACGGTGATATGCATATGACCTTTAGCCTGCTGGCCTTTATCGCGGTGTATTGCTCGGTGTTCGGCGTTGGCTATATGTACCTGATGCGTCTGATCAAGAAAGGCCCGGGGAGCGACGATACGCATGGCGCCGTTGTCGACGGTACGCCGGCTCGTCCGCTGTCTGCGGTTCAGGATCCTTTGAACAAGCCGGAAGGGAGAAACTAACATGGGCATCGATCTTTCAATTATTTGGTTCACCATCATCGTATTCGCCACCTTGATGTACATCGTGATGGATGGTTTCGATCTCGGGATTGGTATCCTGTTTCCGTTCAATAAGGACGCCACCGAACGCGACATGATGGTCAATACCGTGGCGCCGGTCTGGGACGGCAACGAAACCTGGCTGGTGTTGGGCGGTGCGGCGCTGTATGGCGCTTTCCCGCTGGCTTATGCCGTTATCACCGATGCGTTGTCCATTCCGCTGACTGCGATGCTGATTGGCCTGATCTTTCGTGGCGTGGCGTTTGAATTCCGGTTCAAGGCCACGCCGGAGCATCGTCCGTTTTGGGACAAAGCGTTTATTGTCGGCTCGATCCTGGCGACCTTCAGCCAGGGGGTTGCCGTCGGGGCAATATTGAATGGCTTCGAGGTCACCGGCCGCGTCTACAGCGGTTCGGCACTGAGCTGGCTGGCGCCGTTCCCGCTGTTCTGCGGCCTCGGCCTGGTGGTCGCCTATGCGTTATTGGGCTGCACCTGGCTGATTATGAAAACGGAAGGGGCCTTGCACCGCAAGATGTCCGAGTTGGCGATCCCCTTGACGCTGGTGCTGTTGGCCGCCATTGCCATCATCAGCATCTGGACGCCGTTAGCGCACCAGGATATTGCTGCGCGCTGGTTCACCACGCCGAATATCTTCTTGTTCCTGCCGGTACCGCTGCTGGTTCTGGCCTTTGCCTGGGGCATCGTGCGGGCGGCGTACAACCGCCGGGCCAGCTATGGTCCGTTCCTGATGACCCTGGGCTTGATGTTCCTTGGTTTCAGCGGCCTGGGGATCAGCATTTGGCCGAATATCATCCCGCCGTCGATCTCCATCTGGCAGGCGGCATCACCGCCTCAGAGCCAGGGCTTTATGCTGGTCGGCGGGTTGCTGATTATTCCGGTCATTCTGGCTTACACCTGCTGGAGCTATTACGTGTTCCGCGGAAAAATCAAACCGGATGAAGGTTACCATTGATCGATAACGTTACCAGGAGACGAATATCATGAAACCTGTAACAGACAGCCACCCAGCCTTTTGGCGGCGCTTGATGTGGATGATGGCCATTTGGGCTGCCAGCGTGCTGGCCCTCGGCGTAGTGGCATCGGTATTTAAACTGCTGATGGTCGCAGCCGGCATGAAGTCTCACTGAAAAAACAAGCAGCCAGGCTATGGGCTTAATAGATAGCCTGGCTGTGCTTTTCAGTCAGCCTCGGGGCAATCAACAGCAACGCCATTATTTTCCGCTCTGACACTTTAGTGATCAGTGCCTGATGATTTCTTGTTACCGCTCATTTGGAAGGTATTGCAGATGTCGACATTTACCGATCCCTGGGAACGTAAGTTTTATTATTTGCGGCTCTCCATTACGGATGTGTGTAACTTCCGTTGCAGCTACTGTTTGCCTGATGGGTATCGTCCCACCGGGGGTAACAACAAAAGCTTTCTGACGTTGGATGAAATCCGGCGGGTTACGCGGGCTTTTGCCGCCTGCGGTACGGAAAAGATCCGTCTGACCGGCGGTGAACCGTCACTGCGCAGAGATTTTGTCGAGATCATTGAAACCGTCAGACAAAATCCGGAAATCAGCAATATCGCCATGACCACCAATGGTTACCGCATGGCGCGTGATGTGGCACGTTGGCGGGCCGCGGGGCTGACGTCCATTAACGTCAGCGTAGACAGCCTGGACGCCAACCAGTTTCATGCCATAACCGGCCAGGACAAGTTCAGGCAGGTTATGGACGGCATTGACGCCGCCTTTACGGCGGGGTTTGACAAGGTCAAGGTCAATGCCGTTTTGATGCGCGGGATCAATCATCATAGCCTGCAGACGTTTCTTGACTGGATTAAGCACCGCCCGATTCAGCTGCGTTTTATCGAACTGATGGAAACGGGGGAAGGGCGAGATCTGTTCCGCCAGCATCATATTTCGGGAGAGGTGATCCGCGATCGTCTGGTCGCCATGGGGTGGCAGCGCCGGGAGCAAGAGCGCAGCGCAGGCCCGGCACAGGTGTTTTTTCACCCTGATTACCAGGGGGAAATCGGCCTGATAATGCCGTATGAAAAGAACTTCTGCGCCAGTTGTAACCGGCTGCGCGTCTCGGCCACCGGGAAGTTGCACCTGTGCCTGTTTGGTGACGGCGGTATTGCCTTGCGTGACCTGTTGCAGTCCGACAGCAGCCAGCAGGAATTGCAGGAGCGTATTGCGCACAGTTTATTGCAGAAAAAACAAACGCATTTCCTGCATCAGGGAAATACCGGCATCACGCAAAACCTGTCGTTTATCGGGGGGTAAATGTGACTGGAGAAAGACCATGGCCAAAATTTCGGCTGAATGGGTCCTTTCAATCCGGGCAGTGTCGGCACCCGGGGCTTGCCGCCTGCCATGAGCACCCACCTCTCCTTGTCAATCCGTTCCTTATTAAAGAAAGTGTAATCATGGCGCATTTCACACATATCAATACGATGGGCGAGGCCCATATGGTGGATGTCTCCGCCAAACCCGAGACGCAGCGTGAAGCCGTGGCCGAAGCTGCGGTGTCGATGAACCCGACAACGTTAAAAATGATCGTTGAAGGCAAACACCATAAAGGCGATGTTTTCGCTACCGCCCGCATTGCCGGTATTCAGGCGGCGAAGCGGACCTGGGAACTTATCCCGCTGTGCCATCCGTTAATGCTGAGTAAAGTTGAAGTCACGCTGCGCGCCGATGAGCAAAACAATAGGGTGGTTATTCAGGCGCTGTGCCGTTTAAACGGGAAAACCGGCGTTGAGATGGAAGCCCTGACCGCCGCTTCGGTTGCGGCGCTGACCATTTATGACATGTGCAAGGCCGTGCAAAAAGACATCGTCATCGGCAATGTGCGTTTACTGGCAAAACGAGGGGGTAAATCCTCCGATTACACGGCGGTGGATCATGATTGATGTTTTATTCTTTGCTCAGGTGCGCGAGCTGATCGGTTGTCACCATCTGCAACTCCCTGCCGACTACGCCACGGTGGAGACGTTACGCCAGGCGCTGTTGGCAAAAGGCCACCGTTGGGCGCTGGCGCTGGAGGGCGACAAACTTTTGGCTGCGGTAAACCAAACGCTGGTGCCTTTCGATCACCCCTTGAATACCGGTGATGAAGTGGCCTTTTATCCGCCGGTAACCGGAGGCTGAGATGCAAAACAAAATTGTCGTCGATACCGAGAATTTTGATATCGCACGGGAACATCAATGGTTATCAGCCTCCGAGACCGAGGGCGCCGTGGTCACTTTCGTCGGTAAAGTACGAAATAATAACCTGGGCAGCGATGTCAGTTCCCTGACGTTGGAACATTATCCCGGCATGACCGAAAAGTTGTTGGCGCAGATTGTTGATGAAGCCCGCCGCCGTTGGCCACTGGGGCGGGTGGTCGTGTTTCACCGCATCGGCGAGATGCAGGCTGGAGATGGCATCGTTTTGGTCGGCGTCAGCAGCGCGCATAGAGCCGACGCCTTTCTTGCCGCCGAATTTATTATGGATTATTTGAAAACCAAAGCGCCATTCTGGAAAAGGGAATCAACGCCGCAGGGCGAACGATGGGTTGCCGCCAGGGATAAAGATTGTGCGGCAGTTGAACGTTGGTAGTTATCTGAACATTTTATTCCCATCGGGCTTCGGCACGGTAGGCACCGTGCCGAAGAGTAGCGTCAGATCAGATTGAAATAACAGTCGGGTTTGAGCGGGGCAGGCAGAGGCTTTTGATTGTTCATTTCCATCAGGTTCCGTTCGATGGTATTGCAGATGGCATTCAATGGCAGATCATTGGCGCTGGTACCAAAAGGATCTTCCAACTCTTCGGCCAGTGAGTCCCAGGATAAAAAGGTATAGGAAATAAACACGGAAACGAACGGCGTCATATAATGCAAATCGGAAACCAGCGCAAACGGCAGCAAGCTACAGAATAAATAAACGGTGCGTTGCAGGATCAGCGTGTAGGCGAAAGGCACTGGCGTGTTGGCTATTCTTTCGCAACCGCCGAGAACATGTGCCAGTTCATCCAGTTTATTATCGAGCATTCTATAGGTGACATCGCTTAATTTACCTTCCAGGCGCAGTTTGCCAATCTCATTACCCAATAACAACAAGACTCTGTTAGTGGGCATTGGGCTGGCGATGACCTCCGAAAAAGCCTCTCTCGGTAAAATGCGATACAAATCATCGGTGGGATCGGTGTTTCTTAATTGATGATTCAAACTCCAGCTAAACGCAATAAGATATTTTGCTATTTCCTCATGAGACTTTTTATCTTCTGGAAGCAGATTTTTTAATTGTCTTAATAATGTGCGCTCCGCTATCAGCAAGGTTCCCCACAACATTCGCGCTTCAACAAAACGGCTATAGCTGGCGCTGTTGCGAAAACCCAGAAAAATAGCGATGGCGATCCCCAGCAGGCTAAAGGGGGCAATGGTGAGATGGATGCCAAGTTGTTCATACCATTGGTAAATGATAATGGCGACAATAGACATGAGGATATTTAAAAACAGACGAAAGGTGATTTTTGACAGCACCGAACCGTGCCAATCGAACAGGCGAAGAAACCAGTGCTGGTTTGGACGAATAATCATGGGGTTACTACTCCCTGGTAGTTTGCTTTTGGCTGCGATTTTTTTAGTGATAAATAATTATTATGGCCGATAATATGTAACAACGTATGAAATTTCCCGTCGGCAAGTGAATGTTTAATGTATGACATAGGGCGATGCTAATCAGACTCTCTGAGTCAGTGGATTAAATTATCTGATTTATTTATTCAATAATCAATACGCCCGAAAAATAATTAGGCTTGTGCTGTGAAAATAAATAGAGTTATTGAATGACCCGCCGTTTGCACGCCCCGTTTGCGTTTAATGGCCGAGACGTTGAGGCCAATTGAGAGCAACTATTCTTTGCTGCCAACGGAATGCCATGCGCATTGCCGGGATGCGCAGATTGCGATTCGGCCCGGTTTAAGGATACGCTTGCACTGGGCTCTGGTATTCTTATGGAGCATGTCGTGAGTTGGACGTTTCCCCGGGCGGAAAATCCAATCAGTCAGGTGTTGAAGCACAGCGAGCTCGTTCAGGGATTTTGAGTGTCGGTGTGCCCAACCCTGTACCCCATTCATTTCATAAAAATGACCCACTCCAGGAACCGCAATGCCTGCAAGTCAAACCTCTGGGAGCACTCTTTGATGCTGGAGATGTTATTACAATGGTACCGCCGACGCTTTACCGATCCGCAGGCTATCGCGCTGCTGGTGATTCTGGTCGCCGGGTTCCTCATTCTCTATTTTCTGCACGGCATTCTGACGCCACTGCTGGTGGCCATCGTGCTGGCGTACCTGCTTGAGTGGCCGACCGCACGGTTGCAGCGTATCGGCTGTTCGCGCAATTGGGCGGCGAGCATGGTGATGATCATGTTCGCCGGCATCGCGATGCTGCTGGTGTTTGTGGTGGCACCGACCGCCTGGCAGCAGGGCATCAACCTGATGACCGATCTGCCGGGGATGCTCAATCAGTTCTATAACTTTGCGGCGACGCTGCCGAAGCGTTATCCGGCGCTGGTCGATGCCGGCATCATCGATATGATGGCGGAGAACCTGCGCGGGCGGCTGTCGGGCATGGGGGAGTCGGTGGTGAAATTCTCGCTGGCTTCACTGGTCGGGCTACTGACGCTGGCGATTTACCTGATTCTGGTGCCGATGATGATGTTCTTCCTGCTGAAGGACAAAGAGCAAATGCTCAACGCGGTACGCCGCGTGCTGCCGCGCAATCGCGGGTTGGCAGGGCAGGTGTGGATCGAGATGAATCAGCAGATCACCAACTATATCCGTGGCAAGGTGCTGGAGATGGTGATCGTCGGCGTGGCGACCTATCTGGTGTTCGTTATTTTGGATATGCGCTATTCGCTGTTGCTGGCGGTGCTGGTCGGTTTCTCGGTACTGATCCCCTATATAGGCGCGGTGTTGGTGACCATTCCGGTGGTGGTGGTGGCGATGTTCCAGTGGGGCGTCGGCGCCGATTTCTGGACGCTGATCGTCGCCTATCTGGTGGTGCAGGCGCTGGACGGCAACCTGTTGGTGCCCATTCTGTTTTCCGAGGCGGTCAATCTGCACCCGCTGGTGATTATCTTGTCGGTGATTATCTTTGGCGGGCTTTGGGGCTTTTGGGGGGTGTTCTTTGCTATCCCATTAGCCACGCTGGTGAAGGCGGTGATACACGCCTGGCCGGATGAATTGCGGGTGGAAACGGAACAAGATTAAGCGGGAATGACGAAGCGCAGCGGGCCAGGCCGCTGCGCTTCGTGAGAATTATTGCTGCAGGTAACTCAGAACGATGTCGTGATGATTGGTGGTTTTGAAATCATCGAACACTTTCTCGACTTTACCTTTGGCATCAATCAGGAAGCTGATGCGGTGAATACCGTCATAGGTTTTCCCCATGAAGGTTTTTTCACCCCAAACGCCGAACTGCTGCGCCACCTGATGATCCTCATCAGATAACAGCGTGAAGTTTAACAACTCTTTCTCGGCAAAACGCGACAGCTTCTCTGGTTTATCCGTGCTGATGCCCAGCACTTCGACACCCGCTTTTTTCAACTCATCCATGTTATCCCGCAGGCCACAGGCCTGAACGGTACAACCCGGCGTCATCGCTTTGGGATAAAAATAAACAAGCACTCGCTGTCCCTGGAAGTCGGCCAAATTAATTTCCTCACCGTCCTGGTCAGGCAAACTAAATTTCGGCGCTGTGTCACCGGCTTTCAATGGGCTCATCACTACTCTCCATCTTTCTCATCATGCTGTGGATAGTTAACAACGCTAATACTGCCTTGTGCGTTCAATTCTGTACATAGGCGATGAAAGGCTTGTTCGATATTTGATGCATCCGCGTCGCCGGGGCTGTGCGCGGTGATCTGAATGTAAAGCTGCGGCGGCAGGTGACCTTCCGCCGGTTGGGTTCTGGACACCAGCTCGGCAATGTTCATCTGGCTGGAGTCGAACAGATCGGTGAAGCGCTCGATGATGTGCGGAGAGTCTTTCACCTCAACCTGCACCCACACCGTGGCCGGCATGGGGGGCCTTTCATGCGAGTTGGTGCGTTTCATCACAATCAGCAGCTCAAGCTCCGCGCCTTTTTGCGGCAGAGTGGATTCAATCAGGGTAATCGCGTTCCAACTGCCGGAAAGCAGCATGATGAAAGTGAACTCCTCACCCAGCATGGCCAGACGGCTATCTTCGATATTGCACCCGCAGCTGCTGACGTGGCGGGTGATGGCATTAACGATTCCGGGGCGGTCGGCGCCGAGCGCGGTAATCACGAGATAGTGTTCATCTGGCTTAGGCAAAATGGATCTTCCTGTCGTGCTCAATGGGGTTACCATGGTAAACATAAAAAAAACCGCCTGCCAAGCGCTTACAACGCTGTTGTTTGCTTGCTTTTGGATAGGCAGCAAAAGTACCATGAGTGACTTGTTTGTGGAGGGGACGGCCAATGTTTACGGGAAGTATTGTTGCACTGGTTACGCCGATGGACGACAAAGGTGCTGTCGATCGTGCGAGCCTAAAAAAACTGATTGATTATCATGTAGCCAGTGGGACCTCGGCCATTGTTTCCGTAGGGACGACCGGCGAGTCCGCAACGCTTGCCCATGACGAGCACGTTGAAGTGGTATTGCAGACGCTGGAGCTGGCCGCAGGCCGCATTCCGGTGATCGCCGGTACGGGCTCCAACGCCACTGCCGAAGCCATTTCGCTGACCAAAAGCTTCGAAAATACCGGCGTAGTGGGTTGCCTGACGGTAACGCCTTACTACAATAAGCCGACCCAGGAAGGGCTGTACCAGCACTTCAAGGCGATTGCCGAAAGCACCGCGCTGCCGCAGATCCTCTATAACGTGCCTTCACGCACCGGTTGTGACATGCTGCCGCCGGTGATTGCGCGTTTAGCAAAAATCAAGAATATTGTTGCTGTTAAAGAGGCAACAGGGAACTTAAGTCGTGTAAGTCAGATCCAAGTGCTGGTTGATGATGAAGATTTCATTTTGCTGAGCGGCGATGACGCCAGCGGTCTGGATTTCATGCAACTGGGCGGCAAAGGGGTGATTTCCGTGACGGCCAACGTGGCGGCGCGTGAAATGGCGCAGCTTTGCACGCTGGCAGCACAGGGCAACTTTGCTGAAGCCCGCCGCTTGAATCAGCGCTTGATGCCGTTGCATCAGGATTTGTTTGTAGAAGCAAACCCAATTCCGGTGAAATGGGCCTGTAAGGCATTGGGATTGATGGCAACCGATACGATGCGTCTGCCTATGACGCCGTTGACCGACGCTGCTCGCCCGATCGTTGAGCGTGCGTTGAAAAGCGCCGGTTTGCTGTAACTCTAAGGGAAATTTGATGGTTTATTCATTGCAAAAGTCGACGGTAGCAAAAGTCGTGGGTATTTCGCTGGTTATGATGCTGGCCGCCTGTACCACCGATCAACGTTACAAACGCCAGGTCAGCGGCGATGAGTCATACCTCAACGCGTCGGAGCTCAAATCGTTGAACGCGCCGGCCGGTATGATCCTGCCGGTGCAGAGCGGGAATTATGATGTTCCGGCAACCACGCTGAAAGGCAGCGTTGGCAAGCAACTGGATATTCGTCCGCCGGTGCAGCCGTTGGCGTTGCTGAGCGGTTCACGTGCGCAATATGCCGGCGACAGCGGTACGCTGCTGCTGGAAAACAGCCCGCAAAACCAGAACCTGTGGTCACGCGTCGTCAGCATGTTGCAGACGAAAAATATCGCGATTGCCTCACGTCAGGATGCCGGCCAGACCCTGACTACCGATTGGGTGAAGTGGAACCGTCTGGATGAAGACAACCAGTACGAAGGCCGCTACCAGATCAGCGTGCAGCAGCAGGGCTACCAGCAGGCGCTGGTGGTGAAAACCGTTGGTTTGCAGCAGCAGGGCAAAACCGAGCAGATTACCGACCCTTCTGAAGTGCAGCGCTACAACGGCATGATGATGAACACTCTCGTTGAGGGCCTGGACAAGCAGGACAACCTGGCGAGCAGCCAAACGGCCAACCGCTTCGGCGCGCTGGACGTGCAGAGCGGCGCGGATGACACCGGCTTGCCGATGCTGGTCGTGCGTGGTCCGTACACCGTAGTGTGGGATCGCCTGCCTGCGGCGTTGGAAAAACTGGGGATGAAAGTGGGTGACCGCAGCCGTCCGCAGGGCACCGTCGCCGTGACCTACAAATCCCTGAGCGGTAGCGACTGGGATGCATTGGGCGCCAAAGATCCTGAACTGACGGAAGGCGATTACAAACTGCAGGTGGGGGATTTGAACAACCGCACCAGCCTGCAATTTATCGATCCGAAAGGGAAGCCGTTGACCCAGTCGCAAAACGACGGATTGGTCGCGGCATTCCAGGCTGCGTTCAGTAAAACCAGCGTTAAATAACTCAAAAAGGGGCCGCGGCCCCTTTTTGTTTTGTCGGCACGGTATCGTTTGCGTCGCAGGTTTGGCACAATATACCCATCATTCTTGAAGCTACAGCTGTGTTGGCTGCGTGCACTCACCCCAGTCACTTACTTGAGTAAGCTCCCGGGGATTCCTGCCCTTGCCGCCTTGCTGTAACTCCAATTATTTTGGGTATATCACACCTGTGTGTTGAAGCGTTTTTAAAACAATTCTTTATTGGAGTATGTAAGATGCAAAAGCTAGCTGAGTTGTATCGCGGAAAGGCAAAAACCGTCTACACCACCGAAAACCCCGATCTGCTGGTGTTAGAGTTCCGCAACGATACGTCAGCACTGGATGGTCAGCGCATTGAGCAGTTTGATCGTAAAGGCATGGTGAACAACAAGTTCAACCATTTCATCATGAGCAAACTGGAAGAAGCCGGCATCCCGACGCAAATGGAACGCCTGCTGTCAGACAACGAAGTGCTGGTGAAGAAGCTCGACATGGTGCCGGTCGAATGCGTGATCCGCAACCGCGCCGCCGGTTCGCTGGTGAAGCGTTTGGGCATTGAAGAAGGCCTGGTGCTGAACCCGCCGTTGTTCGACCTGTTCCTGAAAAACGATGCGATGCACGATCCGATGGTCAACGAATCCTATTGCGAAACCTTCGGCTGGGTGAACAAAGAGCATCTGGCGCGCATGCGTGAGCTGAGCTACAAGGCGAACGACGTACTGAGCAAGCTGTTTGACGACGCGGGCCTGATCCTGGTCGACTTCAAGCTGGAGTTCGGTCTGTTCAACGGCGAAGTGGTGCTGGGTGATGAGTTCTCGCCGGACGGCAGCCGCCTGTGGGACAAAAACACCCTGGACAAGATGGACAAAGACCGTTTCCGTCAGAGCCTGGGTGGCCTGATCGAGGCCTACGAAGAAGTGGCGCGCCGCATCGGCGTGAAGCTGGACTAAGCGCTCTTGCCGCAATAACGGGGCCATCCAGCCGGAGCGCCCCGTCATTCATTTTCTCCTCTGCCTGCATTTCCAGAAAAATTCTACATTTCCCGCATCGTTAACCATTTATAATGGCAATCAGTGGGCTAGTTTCCTACGATTATTAAAAACCTAATCTGGAGTTTACTTATGCGTTGGCAAGGGCGTCGGGAAAGTGACAATGTTGAGGATCGTCGCGGGCAGTCTTCAGGTCTGGGTGGCGGCGGTGGTTTTCGTGCGCCCATCGGCGGCAAAGGCGGCATCGTCATTCTGGTGGTGGTGCTGGTGGCCGGCTATTACGGCATCGATCTCTCACCGCTGTTGAACGGCGGTGACGTGAGTCCGCAAACTCAACAACAGAGTGCCAGCATCAGTCCAAAAGACGATGAGTTGGCCAAATTTACCTCGGTGGTGCTGGCTTCTACCGAAGATAACTGGAAAGAAGTTTTCCAGCGTATGGGCAAAACCTATCAACCGCCCAAGCTGGTGATGTATCGCGGCGTGACGCGCACCAACTGCGGTACCGGTCAGGCGGCGATGGGGCCGTTTTACTGCCCGGGTGACAAAACGGTGTATATCGATCTGTCGTTCTACCAGGACATGAAAACCAAGTTGGGTGCCGGCGGTGACTTTGCGCAGGCCTATGTGGTGGCGCACGAAGTCGGCCACCACGTGCAGAACCTGCTGGGCATTGAACCTAAAGTGCGTCAGATGCAACAGGGCGCCAGCCAGGCTGAAGTGAACCGCCTGTCGGTTAAAATGGAACTGCAGGCGGACTGCTTTGCCGGCGTTTGGGGCAAATATGCCGAGAAACAGCAGATGTTGGAAGAAGGCGACTTGCAGGCGGCATTGAACGCCGCGCAGGCGATCGGCGACGACCGTTTGCAGCAGCAGGGCCAGGGGCGCGTAGTGCCGGACAGCTTCACCCACGGCACCTCGCAACAGCGTTATACCTGGTTCAAACAGGGCTTCGACAGCGGCGATCCTAATACCTGCAACACCTTCGCATCCCGTTAACATACCGTGCCGGAGCCTGACTCCGGCATTTTTTTAGGCAGGAACACAGCCTTGTTACAGGCAATGCAACAACTTATGCAGCAGCAGGGCATCAGGCGCTTGCTGGTGCTCAGCGGTGAACCGCAATGGTGCCGCCAACAGGCGCAACAGCTGGCTGCGAGCCTGGCGGGCGATTGGCCGTGGGTGGGGGAAAACCCGCCGGCCGGCCTGCAACCTCTGGCGAGCGGCGCGGTGCGAACCCTGTTGGGGCAAGAGCGGTTGCATGCGGTGTTTGACGCGACAACGGCCCTGGATGTTGAAGCCCTGGCGGCGCTGGCGGGTACGCTGCGTGCCGGCAGTTGGCTGTTGTTGCTGACGCCGCCCTGGCGCCAGTGGCATCAGCAGCCGGACGCCGACAGCCTGCGCTGGAGCGATTGCCCTCAGCCGATCACCACCCCGCATTTTATCCATCATCTGCAACGCCACCTGGCGGCGGACAGCGAAGTCACGCTTTGGCGACAGGACGAGTCGCTTGAGTTGGCGGCGTTGCCGGAACGCCCGCCTTGGCAGGTGCCCGACGGCCGCCCCACCGCCGAACAACAAAGGCTGCTGGAACAACTGCTGAATGCCTCGGCGGGTGTCTGGGTACTGACCGCGGCACGTGGCCGCGGCAAGTCGACGCTGGCTGGTATGCTGGTAGCGAACACGACGCTAACCTGCTGGATTACCGGGCCGAGCCGTGCCGCCACCGACGTCGCCGGCGAATGGGCGCAGGGGCGTGCGCAGTTCTGGGCACCGGATACGCTGCTCGCCCATTGCCGCGAACATGACGTCAGCGGTGTGGGCTGGTTGCTGGTGGACGAAGCGGCGGCTATTCCTGGCCCGCTGTTGCAGCAGTTGGTCAGTTATTTCCCTCGTGTATTGCTGACTACCACCGTGCAGGGCTATGAAGGCACCGGCCGGGGTTTTTTGCTGAAGTTCTGTGCCGGGCTGCCTTCTTTCCGGCCATTAGGATTGCGGCAACCCATGCGCTGGGCCGAAGGCGATGCGCTGGAGCGGGTGATAGATAATGCTCTGTTGTTCAACGAACAACCGGCATGGCGGGCGACCGATCAGGCCGTTCGTTTCAGCCTGGTCGAACAGAGCGCGCTGTGCGCCGATCCCCAACGATTGGCGCGTTTCTACGCTCTGCTGAGCAGTGCCCATTACCGCACCTCGCCGCTCGATTTACGGCGGCTGATGGATGCGCCCGGCATGCACTTTGGTTTGGCGCAGGTGGAAGAAGACGTGGTTGGCGCGCTGTGGCTGGTGGATGAAGGGGGGCTGAGCGCCGAACTGGCGCATGAGGTCTGGGCGGGGCGACGGCGGCCGCGCGGCAACCTGGTGGCTCAGTCGCTGGCGGCGCATGGCGGCCAGTGGTGGGCGCCGACGCTGCGTTCGCGCCGTATTACCCGTATTGCGGTACTGCCCGCCTTGCGCCAACAGGGCATTGCCCGCCGCCTGATCGCGCAGCAACGCCAACAGGCACAGGGGCTGGATTTCCTTTCGGTCAGTTTTGGCTACACCGAGCCGCTGTGGCGCTTTTGGCAATCCTGCGGTTTTGAGCTGGTGCGCATCGGCAGCAAGACGGAGGCCAGCAGCGGCTGCTATACCGCCATGGCCATTCTGGCGTTGAGCGAGCAGGGGGAAGCGCTGCGGTATGCGGCGCATAAGCATCTGGCGCGCGATTGGCGCTGGTTGCAGCAACGGGTTGCTCTGCAGCTGGAGATCACCGGCGATGACGGCGATACGCAGCTGAGTGAGGACGATTGGCGTGAACTGGCCGGGTTTTCCTTCGCCCACCGGCCGTTGGAGGCCAGCCTGGGGGCGTTGCAACGCTTGTTGCTGGCAAGCGGCCTGCCGCTGCCCGCGCTGCGCGGGCATCTGCAACAGCAAAGGACGACGGCAGAGTGCGTGACGCAGTTTGGCCTCAGTGGCCAAAAAGCCTTGCTGCGCCACTGGCGGCTGGAGGCGGCGCAGGCGCTCGAACAGGTGGATGCGCAGCACTGTCTGCGCTGGCGCAACTGGGCGCAGTCGCAGTTATTGCAATAAATCGACAATGTTGTTCAATAAAACCCGATTTTCCTGATTTCTCGGCGGCGTATAGTAGACGCCAACGGCCCGGCACCTCCGGGCGATATCCGATGAAGACGAGGAGTCACCATGAAACATGAGCATTTCGTTGTCCAAAGCCCGGCAACACCGGCGGTACAGCTGATCTTGCTGTTTCACGGTGTCGGCGATAACCCGGTGTCAATGGGCGAGATCGGCAGCTACTTCGCCAAAGATTTCCCGCAGGCGCAGGTCGTCAGTATCGGCGGCCCGGTGGCTTTCGATAACGGCAAGGGGCGCCAATGGTTCTCGGTGCAGGGCGTGACTGAAGAGAATCGCGCCGAGCGTATTGCACAGGTAATGCCGCAGTTCGTCGAAATCGTGCGCTACTGGCAACAGCAGAGCGGCGTCGGTTACGCCGGGACCGCGTTGGTCGGTTTTTCTCAGGGATCGATCATGGCGCTGGAAGCCTTGAAAGCGGAAGCTAAACTGGCCGGCCGCGTGGTGGCCTTCAGCGGGCGCTTTGCCGGCCTGCCGGAGCAAGCTTTCGGCGACAGCGTCGTGCATTTGATCCACGGCGAAGAGGATGCGGTGATCGCGGTGCAGCACGCCAAAGCGGCGGCGAAACGGTTGCAGGCCGTCGGCGTGGATTTCACGCTGGACGTGGAGCAGGGCATCGGGCACGGCATCAATCAGGGCATGATGAATAGTGCCCTTGAGCGGTTGCACTACTACGTACCTCAGCGCTACTGGGATGAAGCGCTGTTTGGCAAACGCGGCGACTTGATCGCCTTTCGTTAATATTCTCCCCGACGGGCGCGGCTATGCTGCGCCCGCTGTCATTGCGGCATCACCGTAACCTGAACGTCCAACCGGTGAGCGCCCCCGCCAAAAATAATGCCGTGCATCGGGCTGACATCGCCGAAATCGCGGCCCCAGGCCACGGTAATGTGCTGGGTATCGGCCAACACATTGTTGGTCGGATCGATATCTACCCAGCCGTACGGCGGGCAATAAACCGAAACCCAGGCGTGAGAGGCATCGGCGCCAATCATACGTTCCTCTCCCGGCGGCGGCTGCGTGAGGATATAGCCGCTGACATAGCGCGCTGCCAATCCCAGCGAACGCAGGCAGGCAATTTGCAGATGAGCAAAGTCCTGACAAACCCCTTTTTTCTCCCGCAACAGGGTTTCTACCGGCGTGGCGATGGTGGTGGCCGTCGGATCAAAGGTAAAGTCGTTGAAAATGCGCCCGGTAAAATCCAACAACGCCGACAGCAGCGGCCGCTCCGGGGTAAAGCTCGGCAGAGCATAGTGGCTCAGTGCGTTATCGGTGGGAATAAAGGTGGAGGGAAAGAGGTATTGAATGGGGTCCAGCACTTCGGTACCCCCATTGGCCAACTGCCGGCGCACCCGCTCCCAGGACAGGCTGTTTTCCGCCACCCATTGCGCGGCGTGCGGCAAGACCAGCACCTGCGAATCCACCCGCACGGTCAGTTGGGTATGCGGCGTCCGCAGGGCGAATTGCACCAGGCGATTGCCATAAAAATCCCCCAGTTCAAACCACTCCTCGGGCTGTGGATCCACCTGGATCCGCGAAGCGTGGCACTGTTGCCAGGCCAGATCGCGCGGCGACAGCCGCAGCAACTGGCGCGAATGCGGCACCGGCAGGCTGTACTGGTATTCGGTCACGTGGCTGACGCTATAGCGGCATCCGCCGGCAGGCGCGAGGGATTGGCCGGCAGTTTGAGTTTGGCTCTGGCTCATTCGTCGTTTCCCGTGCTGTAGTGGGGGCCATGGTTGAAGAAGCGCAGGCCAATCTGATCGGACAGCCGGTCCAGCGCCAGCTGCAACTGCGACACCGATTCTGACAAAGGTTGCGAGCCGCCGGCAAACCCGGCATGACCCAGGGCGGCCATTTTCTCCGGCAGATCGAAAATGGCCTGTTCGGTAAAAGGCCCGAACTGATCGGTCAGTTTTTTCAGGTATTCCACCAGCCCCTTCAGCAGGAACATCACCGAGCGCGGATTCTCCGGGCTGGTCAACAACAGCGGCAGGGCAGTGGCCAGATCCGGCCGCTGCGGATAACTGGAGCGGTAGGTAATGGTGCTGTCGCACAACTCCAGCCACCATTCCAGCCCGGCGTCGCGCACTTCGTCATCGTCCAGCACCAGCGTCAGCATATGCGTCACCTGCTGCAGGCGTTCCAGCCGCCGGCCAATACTGAGGAAGCGCCAGCCCAAGTCACGCGTCATGCCGTCCAGCGCAAAACCGGAGAGCGCCATCATATGCCCGATCGCCTGATCGAGAAACGCCAGCGCCTCCGCCAGGTTCCAGCGCTGGGCCTGATGGCGCTGTTCCAGATCCTTGGCCAGCCGGTTGAGGATATGCCAGTTGTCCAGCGAAAGCCGCTCACGCAGTTGAAAACCGATACGCAGCAGTTGCTGCAAGGTGCCGGCAAACCCCTGTGGAATCTCCGGATTGAACAGCGCTTCCAGCAGCAGGGTGTTCAACTGTTGCGGCGCCAGTTCTTCAAGCGGGGAGGCTTCGTCGTTCGGCAACAGACCGTAGTGGAGGCAAAGCTGCATCACGGCTTTATGCTGCTGTTCGCTGCCTTCGTCTTCGTCGAGCCGCAGGGTGAGGGTGGTGCGCAGCAGGCGAGCGATGTTGTCGCAGCGCTCGGTATAGCGGCCCAGCCAGAATAAGTTTTCAATCACCCGCGTCGACAGCCTGTGGCCGGTCGGCGGCAACTCTTGCGCCATCACGCCGGGCCGTGGCGGTGGCGCGGAAGGCGGTGCCAGCACCCAGGTATCCTTGCTGCCGCCGCCCTGCTGCATGGTCACGATCCGGCGGCTGTTGGGGCCGGAGATGCGGGTCAAGCCGCCGGGCATCACCCGGTAGCCGTCTGGGGTGGCGACGGCAAAGACTCGCAGGCAGGTGGTATGGTTTTGTAACTGGTAGGGCGGACGCGAGGACAGGCCCGGCGCTTGCGACAGGCCGATCAGCTCTTGGGCGACATAGTTGTAAGGGCGCGCGCGGATGCGTTCCTTTAGCTGAGCCAGCTCGGTGGCGCTCAGATCGCCGGCGATGCAGGTTCTGATGCGCAGCTGCGGGAAAGCGCCTTTGATAATCAGGTTAGGCAGGTTTTCCAGCACCGTTTCCCGCGCGGGGCTTTCACCGCACCACCAGGAAGCGACGGAAGGCAACTGCAGCGGCTGCCCGAGGATCTGTTGGCTGAGGTTTGGCAGAAAGCCGTACAGCGCACCGGTTTCAATCAGGCTGGAACCGAGCGCATTGGCGATCAGCACCTGGCCCTCTCGTGCCGCCTGGAACAATCCCGGAATGCCCAGCGAAGAGTCGGGACGCGCCTCCAGCGGATCGCAGAAGTCATCATCCTGCCGCCGTAAAATCACATGCACGCGCTGCAGGCCGTCCAGGGTTTTCAGCCAGACGCGCCCCTGGGACACCATCAAATCCTGGCCTTCCACCAGCGGGAACCCCAGATGCCGCGCCAGATAGGCATGCTCGAAATAGGTTTCATTGTAAGGGCCGGGGGTCAACACCACGATATGCGGGGTTTCGCCATCACCGGCGGCGAAGGGTGCCCAGTGGCGCAGGCTCTGTTGCAGCGTGCGGAAAAAGGTATTCAGCCGCTGCACCTTCAGATCCCTGAACTGTTCCGGGAAAGCGCGGGAAATCACCGTACGGTTTTCCAGCGCGTAGCCGGCGCCGGAAGGGGCCTGGGCGCGATCGGCCAGCGCCCACCAGCGGCCATCGGCTGAACGGGCCAAATCGACGGCGTACAGATGCAGGTAAACGTTGCCCGGGCAGCGAATGCCGTGCGCCGGGCGCAGAAAACCGGCATGCCCATGTACCAGCGCAGGCGGCAGCAGGCCGTCGCGCAGCAGGGTCTGCTCACCGTACACGTCGGCCAGGATGCGGTTCATCAGTTCCGCACGTTGGGCAATGCCGGATTCTATCTGCTGCCATTCGTCGTGGGGAATAATCTGCGGCAGCAGATCCAGTTCCCAGGGGCGTTTAACCCCTTGCGGATCGGCGTAGACGTTATAAGTGACGCCATTTTCAAAAATCTGGCGCGCCACGTGGTTGAGGCGGCTTTGCAGCTGTTCGTCCGGATAGGCGGCCAGCTCGGCGGCAAAACGCTGCCAGTGCGGGCGAAAGGTCGCCTCGCCGGCAAACAGCTCGTCATAATGCGCTTGCGAGTGGCGATAGCGGGCAAAAAGTGATTGCGGCATAGGCTTTGCGTTCCCGTTTTCCATGAGGTCCTGCGACGGCAGCTCCCTTGCGGCGCAGGCCGGCACCTTCCTGGTACCGACTTGCGCTCTCCTCGGTATCGACCCCCTATTTCCAGCGCAAATCGAGCGTGAACGGGAAGTTCGGATTGCGCGTCTGGGGTTCGAGGGTTAATTTTCCAGGCGTATGACCCATTTGCAAGAAACGCGCCAGCCTGCGTCCTTCGGCCTCATAGGCGTTGATCGGATGGGTATCGTGGCTGCGTCCGCCCGGATGGGCGACGTGGTACTGGCAGCCGCCCAGCGAACGTTGCATCCAGGTATCCACCAGCTCAACGGTCAGCGGCGCGTGCACGCCAATGGTGGGATGCAGGCTGGCTGCGGGTTGCCATGCCCGATAGCGAACGGCGCCGACCGCCTCGCCGACGTTGCCGGTGGGTTGCAGCGGTACCGGGCGGCCATTGACGGTCACCTGGTGGCGATCGTCATTAAACCCGGTGACCCTGATCTGCAGACGCTCGACGGATGAGTCAACATAGCGCACGGTTCCGCCGCTTGCACCTTCTTCGCCCATCACATGCCAGGGTTCCAGTGCATGGTCGATTTGCACCTGGACGCCATCGGCGGAAAATTCGCCATGCTGCGGAAAGCGGAAGGCGAAGTGTGCGTCGAACCAGGTAGCTTCAAACGGGTAGCCAAATTCACGCAGTTCGGCGAGCACGTCGTTAAAGTCCTGGCGCACAAAGTGCGGCAGCATGAAGCGGTCGTGCAGTTCGGTGCCCCAACGGCGCAGCCGCTCCGGTTGATAAGGCTGTTGCCAAAAACGGGCCAGCAACGCCCGCAACAATAACTGTTGGGTGAGCGACATCCGGGCATGCGGCGGCATTTCAAAAGCGCGCAGTTCCAGCAGCCCCAGACGGCCGCTGGGGCCATCTGGCGAATAGAGTTTGTCGATGCAGAACTCCGCCCTATGGGTATTGCCGCTGGAGTCGATCAGCAGGTTGCGCAGCAGGCGGTCGATAAGCCAGGGCTGCGCTTCCTCTCCCGGCTCCGGGAAGCGGCTAAAGGCAATCTCCATTTCATAGACCGAATCGTTACGCGCCTCGTCAATGCGCGGCGCCTGACTGGTCGGGCCGATAAACAGGCCGGAGAACAGATAGGAAAGCGACGGGTGGTTATGCCAATAGCCGATCAGGCTGCGCAGCACGTCCGGGCGGCGCAGGAACGGGCTTTCCGCCGGGGTGGCGCCGCCCATCACCATATGGTTGCCGCCGCCGGTGCCGGTATGGCGGCCATCGACCATGAATTTTTCGGTGGTCAGGCGCGACTGGCGTGCGGCGTCGTACAGGAAGGTGGTCTGCTCCACCAGTTCGCCCCAACTGGCCGCCGGCTGAATGTTGACCTCGATGACGCCGGGATCGGGAGTGATGCGAAAACAGGTCAGGCGCGGGTCAGAAGGCGGTTCGTAGCCTTCCAGCACCACCGGAATGCCCAGCGACAATGACGTGGCCTCAATGGCCTCCACTACCTGCAGGTAATCTTCCAGCGAGCGCGTCGGCGGCATGAACAGATAAAGAATACCGTTGCGCGGCTCGGCGCACAGCGCGGTGCGGGCAATCCAGTCCGCGGACTGTTTTTGCTCCGGGCGCTGGGTTACCGGCTGAGGCCGGGCATTTTCGGCCGCAGATGCATGCGATTGCAGCAGCTGCCGGTAGGCCGGCAGCGTCGGGAAAGGTTGATGCGGATCGGCGCTGTGAATATAGGGATAGTCGCTTTTATGTACCCAGGGTTGAGAATCCAGCGGCAGGCGGTAACCCAGCGGTGAATCGCCCGGCAGCAGGTAGCAGTGTTCGCTGCGCAGGAACCAGGAGCCGCTTTGCCACGGCTGGTTCTCTTCTCTGGCCAGCGGCAGAACCTGGCCGATGACGGCCCCCAGACCTTGTTCGAACACCTTGCGCAACCGCGCTCGCTCCAGCGGATCTTCCAGCCGGGAATCCGACGGATCGACGTTGTCCGGCAGACGCCGTTCGCGCCACAGGTAGTAGAGCGGGTCTTCATAAGCCGGGAAGATATGCTGGCCGGAAACCCCCAGATACTGCGCGACGCGTTGCAGGAAATCCGCCGCCTGCGCGGTGGTGACCGCTGAAGGTTCGCGTTCGTCGGCAAACATGGCCGGATCGGCCAGCGGCTCGCCGTCGCGGCGCCAGAAGCAGTTGAGCGACCAGCGCGGCAGTTGTTCGCCGGGGTACCATTTACCCTGGCCAAAATGCACCAGCCCGGCGGGGGCGTAGCGCTCGCGCATGCGCAGGAACAGGTCGGCGGCGCGCAGGCGCTTGGTTGGCCCCAAAGCGTCGGTATTCCATTCATCGCCGTCAGGATCGTCGACGGCGACGAACGTCGGTTCGCCGCCCATCGTCAGATGAACGCCGTTGGCCTGCAAATCGCTGTCAATCCGATAACCGAGCGCGTCGATGGTCTGCCATTGTTCCTCGCTGTAGGGCTTGGTCACGCGCGGCACTTCGTCCACGCGGACGACGGCCATCAGGTGCTCAAATTCGCATTCGCACTCATCAATCGCGCCGCTGATGGGGGCGGCGCTGGACGGTTCCGGCGTGCAGGCCAGCGGAATATGACCTTCACCGGCAAACAATCCGGAGGTGGGATCCAGGCCAATCCAACCGGCACCGGGCAGGTAAACCTCGGTCCAGGCGTGCAGATCGGTAAAATCTTCCTCCGGCCCCGACGGGCCATCCAGCGATTTGACGTCCGGCGTCAACTGAATCAGATAGCCGGATACGAAGCGTGCGGCCAGCCCGAGGTTGCGCAGGATCTGTACCAGCAGCCAGGCGGAGTCGCGACACGAACCGCTGCGCAGGGTCAGCGTCTCTTCCGGCGTCTGTACGCCCGGTTCCATGCGGATGGTGTAACCGATGTGTTGCTGCAACTGCTGGTTGATCGCCACCAGGAATTCCGCGCTGCGCCGGGCTTCATCGGGAATGCCGCTCAGGTAGCTTTCCAGCTCGGGGGTCAGCGGCTGGCAGTGCAGATAAGGCGCCAGCTCGATTTTCTGCTCTTCCGAATAGCAAAAGGGAATATGTTCCGCCTGCGGCTCCAGGAAGAAATCGAAGGGGTTAATCACCGACATCTCAACGCGCATATCCACTTCCACGCGGAAGTGGTCGGTTTTTTCCGGGAACACCAGCCTGGCCAGGTAGTTGCCGTTAGGATCCTGCTGCCAGTTGATAAAGTGGTTTTCCGGGGTCACTTTCAGTGAATAGGCCAGAATGGAGGTGCGGCTGTGCGCGGCAGGGCGCAGGCGTATGACTTGGGGACCCAGGTTGATGCGTCGGTCGTAGCGGTATTCGGTAACGTGGTTTAGCGCGATATTAATAGCCATAAGCTCGAGCCTCAGAATAGGGGAATCTGAAATCGGGTCACATCAGTCTGCTGATGCCATGCTGTAGCCGTTACCGTGGAGGGTGGTGCTTTGGTTAACTCCCGTCTGTATTCAGACCGTTTTACCTGCTGGGAGTGTGATGACCATCACGTTAACCAATTAGGGTTAAATCTAGAGGCAATTTTTTGAGAAGTCGATTCTTTTTTCTGCGGGAAAGAGAGCAAAATGAAGCGCCGCCCTCGGAAGGCGGCGCGTACGGGCGGTCAGGGTTTTTTCTTCGGCCAGTTGTCGTCTTCGTCGTCCCACTGGGCATTATTATCGCGGTGTGGCGGCAATTCCGGCTTATCGGCGAGGTAACGTTTTACGTCGACGCGACGCAGCTCTTTGATCCCGCTGATGATCATCCCGACTAAAATCAGCAGGATAATCCACCAGTAGTCAGCTAACCATTGCATGTTTACTCCTTTCCTTCACTGCGTATAAAACGTGAAAATATTGCGGGCAGATGGCGTTCAAGCCAGTCGGCACCGGCAACGTCCTTATTTTGCCAGGCGGCCAGCAGCAGCGCAGGCGTCAGCAGATGCTCGGCTTGCTGCGCCAGCGGCCGGTAGCTCAGATGCCAGGGTTCTACCGCCACGCCGTCGCCGTCTTCGGTGAACGGGCGATAAAAACCAAATTCGGCCATATGTTCCGTCATCCACTGATTGAGCGGATAAAAGTAACCGCCTTCCTCATATTCCCACGGCTCCAACTGCAGCTTTTGCCCTTCCGGCAACAAAGAAGGGTCGTACACGTCCAGATCGCTGCCCCAGTGATGGCGGCTGGCACCCGGCAGGGCGGACCAGCGCAGGATCGCTTCGCAGCGCTCGGCGGCGGACAGCGGCTCGATGTCGAGCGGCCGACTGTCTTTATCTAATACTGGTCGTTCGCCGCAGAATTTGCCATTCCAGATCGCCAGTTGCCGATCGAAATCACGAAATGTGCTGGCGGGCTGCAGATCGAACCCGGCCGCCCGCGCCGCCTGTTGCATGGCGCGGAACGCGGTCACCGCCGCGGGTTGCAGGCGATGGTTACCGCTCAACGGCGCCAGATGATCGGTCGAGAGCCCGGTCAGCATTGCCGGCGTGATCATGCGACCAACTGCTCCATAATGCGCTGATACATGCGGCTCAGCAGCTGCAAATCGGCGGCGTGTACGCATTCATTGACCTTGTGGATGGTCGCATTGACCGGCCCCAGTTCAACCACCTGCGCCCCCATTTGGGCGATAAAGCGGCCGTCCGAGGTCCCGCCGGTGGTCAGCAACTGCGGCGTCAGTTCAGAATAGTGTTCGACGGCGTTAACTACCGCGTCCACCAGCGCACCGCGCGCGGTCAGGAACGGCTGGCCGGACAAACGCCATTCGATGCTGTAGTTCAACTGATGCCGCTCCAGCAGCTCTTCCACGCGCTGTTTTATCGTCGCGTCGGTTGACTCGGTGCTGAAACGGAAGTTGAACTGGACGAACATCTCGCCCGGGATCACGTTGTTGCTGCCGGTACCGGCCTGCACGTTGGCGATCTGCATGCTGGTCGGCGGGAAGAATTCATTGCCGCGATCCCACTCGGTCGCCACCAGCTCATTGAGCGCAGGCATGGCGCGATGTACGGGGTTATCCGCCAGGTGCGGATAGGCGACGTGGCCCTGAATGCCGTGAATGTGCAGGTTGGCGGTGATCGAACCGCGACGGCCGTTCTTCACCACGTCGCCGACGCGTTCGGTGCTGGACGGCTCGCCGACCAGGCAATAATCCAGGCGCTCGTTGCGCTCCATCAGCGTTTCCACCACTTTCACCGTGCCGTGGGTGGCGCTGGCCTCTTCGTCGGAGGTGATCAGGAACGCCAGGCGGCCCTGATGATGCGGGTTGGCCGCCACAAAGCGCTCCGCCGCCACCACCATCGCCGCCAGCGAACCTTTCATGTCCGCTGCGCCGCGGCCATACAGCATGCCGTCGCGAATGGTGGGTTCAAACGGCGGGTTGTCCCAGCGTTTTTCATCGCCGGTCGGCACCACGTCGGTGTGGCCGGCAAACGCCAGAGTCTGCCCTTCGCCGCGCCAGGCCCAGAAGTTCAGGGTGTCGCCGAAGGGCATCGGCTCAACGGTAAAACCAATCGCTTGCAGACGTTCAATCATCAGCGCCTGGCAGCCTTCGTCGTGCGGGCTGAGGGACGGGCGTTTGATGAGCTGTTGAGCCAGTTCGATAACCGGGCAAATCATGCTGTTACCTCAGAAATAAATTGCTGGTAGCCTTCGGCGCTGAAGCCGAGCAGGGCGTGTCCCTTGCCGTCGTCCAGCAACGGGCGTTTGATGATTGCCGGCTGCGCCAGCATCAGCGCGATGGCCGCATCGGCGTTGTCGCAGGCGTTGCGCTGCGCTTCATCCAGCTTGCGCCAGGTGGTGCCGCGGGTATTCAGCAGCGGTTCCCAGCCCAGACGTTCGACGAACCCGCGCAACTGCTGTTCATCCAGCCCGTCGGCGCGGTAGTCATGAAATTGATAAGCCACGCCTTGCTCTTCCAGCCAGCGGCGCGCTTTTTTGATGGTGTCACAATTTTTGATGCCGTACATGGTCAACGTCATGGAATAAGAACCTTCTCTGCACCCAACACCGGCATGGCGCCAGTGGTAAACCGCCGTGGCGGTAAATGAAAACCAGCGCCCAGCATGCCGAAAAATGGCGGCGAGTTCCACCGTCCAATGGTCCGAAAGCCAGGGAAAGGGCGAAAAAATTCGGGCGCATTCAATGCGGCGAATGTTTGCTAATCTGAATGCGGCAACCTGCCATCCTATCGGAGAGAGTAATGTGGAAAAATACCGTATCGAAACTACCGAGCACGCCGTCGATAAAATAGAAGCGCTGATCGCGGAAGGGCTGAATCAGTATAACGACGAGGTGACCGGCAGCAGCGATCGTCGCCCATTGGCGGTGACGGTGAAAGATCCGAGCAGCGGTGAGGTGCTTGGCGGCATTACCGGGCGCTCCTCGCTGGGCTTGTTGTTTGTGGATTTGTTTTACCTGCCTGCATCAATGCGGGGGGCCGGCCTGGGTAGCGAACTGCTGCGCCGCTTCGAGCTGGAAGGGCGCCGTAGGGGGTGCGTTTCCGCGGTGCTGTACACCATCAGCTTCCAGGCACCGAGTTTTTACGAACTGAACGGTTGGACGCGCTTTGGCGAAGTGCCTTGCCTGCCGGCAGGCACCAGCCGAATTTTCATGATGAAGACCTTATAACTTGACCCGCGGCAATCACTCTCTGGTCTGGCGTAATTTATACTCCAGGCTTTTTTTAACCATTGGCCATTCATGGTCGATGATCGAGAAAACCACCGTATCGCGATAGCTGCCATCGGCATTTTTCTGGTGGTTTCTCAGCACGCCGTCCTGCTTGGCGCCCAAACGCGCGATAGCCGTTCTCGAGGCGTGATTGTGCCAGTGGGTGCGAAATTCAACGGCAATCACCGCCAGCGCTTCGAATGCATAGCCGAGCAGCAGGCGTTTGCACTCGGTGTTGACGGCGGTTCTCTGATGGCTTTTGGCATACCAGGTATAGCCAATTTCAACGCGGCGGTTGTGCCCATCGGCATTGCAAATGCGGGTGGTGCCGACAATCTTTTGCGTGTCGTTATGCACCACGACAAAAGGCAACGCCCGCCCGGCGGCCTGTTCGCTCAGGGCGAAACCGACATAATCATCGACGGTGTTTTCGTTGGGCGCCGAAGTAAACCAAAGTTCCCAGAGGCGCCCATCAGCGGCCGCCTGCACCAGCGCCACCGCATGATCTTTGCGCAGAGGGATCAGGCTGACGGTTTTGCTTTTCAGCTCGGTTTCGATAAGCCAGGATGAGTCAGACATTTGCCGCTATTTCCCCCTCGAATTCACTTTTCGCCGTTTTCACGCGACCAGTGTTTCATCTCTTCGCCAATAAAATAATTAACCAGATCGCGATACATTTTTTCTATCACTTCCGGGCTTAAGCCCTGCTCATCGGCCCAGGCTCTTCGTTGTTGCAGCATGGCCTCGAAGCGCTCTTTGGCACGTACCGCATCGGGGCTGGTTTTGAATTTTGCGGCGGCCTTCACGTAGGCAAAGCGCTGGGCGATCAGTTTAATGATGTGTTCGTCCAGCATATCGATTTCCGCGCGGATATCGCTCATGCCCGCACAGTCTTGCGGAGAGAGCTTGTTCTCGATGATCAACTTTGGGTTTCCTTTTTTTAGCGTACGTAGCCGCTTTGCTGCAGGCGGGCCAAGGCCGGACCCTCGGCATAGACCATGCCGGTAGTCAGTTCGTGGAAGTGGTACTTTTTGTAGAATTCCAGTTTGTCGGGTACCGAATAGATAAACACCTTGCCGAGCGGCGCCAAATCCTGCATGACCCGGTCCATCAGCAGCCTGCCCAGCCCGCGGCCCTGATAGTGCGGATGGATAGCCACGTCGGCCAGGTAAGCCACCGAGGTCATGTCGCTGATGGCGTGGGCGGTGGCCACCAGTTCGCCGTCGAGGTATCCCCAATAGCAAAACTGGCTGTGCTGATAAACGCGCTGTAGCTGATGCGGGTCACGCTGGCCCAGCCCGGCGGCGGCCAACAACGCGGCCAATTGTGGCCAGTCGATGCGGTAGCGGTTTGGGGTGGTCACAATCTCCATGCTGGTCTCCTAGCCGATGCGGTCCAGATCGGCGGCATATTGACGGATAGCGCGCTGGTAGCTGCTGATGTCGCGATGCGAGGAGGTTTCTGCCAACAGCAGCAGCAGATCGGCCACCGCTTGCTTGGTTTCCCCCAGGTTGTACAGCGTCATGGCGCGGAACAGGGTGAGTTCCCTGGCTTGCGGGAACTCGGCCAGCCCTTTATCGAAGGCGGCCAGCGATGGCTGATACAGCCCGAGTGCGCGGTAGGTGCTGCCCAGGCCAAGCCAGGCTTCCTGCCGCTGCGCCGCCGGCAGAGTACGCGCCAGCGCCGCGAGGTAGCAGGGGATCGCCTGCTGCTCAAATCCCTGCACGTCGTACAGGCAGGCTAATTGGTAGTGCAGCGCGGCATCTTCCGGTTTTTGCAGCAACTGCTGCTGCGCCAGTTCGGTCGCTTCCTGATAGCGGCCCAGCTGTTTCAATTGTTCGATCGTCAGCGTAGGGGACATGTCATGGCCTCAGAAAAGTGGGGTTTTTCTACCCTTGGCACGCTACTACGGAAGGATTGATCCTACAAGAAATATAGAGGTCAGTAAGGGGGCAGCCGGATTATTCCCGCAGGGCGCGCTGCAAGGAGGAAAAGGGGTTTTGGGTGCGAAACCTCCACTTATCCAACCCCGGCCTTGGCCGGGGTGAGTGTTTCTAAGCCTCGAATCCCTCAATCTCCCGCCGCTGCAACCGGATCACTCCGGGAGCAGAGGTGACTTCCAATTGCCCGGCCTCGGTGATCCCCGCCTCGGTCAGCCAATCTCCACCAATTACCAGCTCGCCGTTCTCCCGTACCCAGTCTGCGCCAAGATCCGGGCTGTGCTGGCTGGCTTCGCAGAGTGCCTCCCAGATGGCGTCATCGGTGACGACGGTGATCCACAGCCCATCCGGTCGCAGCGTAATTTGCAACGGCTCGCCGATACCAAAACCCAGTTCGGGCAGCTCAATGCCTGTGATCGTCAACTCGGGAATGGGTTCCGGGGTAAAAGTTATGTTCATGTTGTGCCCTCCGTGGCTGGCGCAATGTGGATAATCAACTGTCACCGGCTCGGTGATCATCTCGATCCTCTGGCCGGTAGTAAGGCCCTAACTTTTTACGTTATTCATGTAGTCGGGTAGCTAGTGACATAGAAAACAGACTCCCGTTAGGGCGGGGGATACCCAAATACTATCCGATTGTTACTCATGAAATGGGTTTATGTTTAAAGGTTTCACGTTTGCGAGAAACTTCGCCAACGGCCAATAGCGGGGAAACGTCGTAGAAAGACGCGGCCCCGTTGTCCGGGGCCGGTTTTTTATGGCAGGGCGATCAGAACTCGTGCTTCAGCGTCAGCATCAGGTTACGTGGCTCGCCATAGTTGCGGGTGCTGTAGAAATTCACCTGCGAGTAGTATTTTTCATCAAAAACGTTGTTCAGATTAAGCTGCACTGAGGTCTGCGGGGTGAGTTTGTAACGCGCCATCGCATCGAACAGGACATAAGATCCTTGCTCGACCTTGCGATCCACAAACTCGCCGTTGTTGGCCCCGGTGACGTTGGCGTAAACGCTGCTCTGCCAGCGTGCGCCGCCACCCAGCGTCAGGTCACGCAGGGCGCCCGTCAGCTGATAGGTGGTGAACAGGTTGATGCGGGTGCGCGGCTGCTCGGTGTTGAGATTAACCTTGTCCTTGTCTTTCAGTGAGAAGTGGGTGATGCCGAACTGGGCGTTCCAGCCCTGCGCCAGCTCACCGCTCAGTTCGAACTCGACACCTTTGCTAGTCGCGCCCTGGCTCTCATGATAGGTCTGTTGCAGCGAGTTCGGATCGCCGGCGTTCTCGTCCTGCACCCCGAGATTGTCCTGCGTGATGCGGAACGCCGACAGCGAAACGTTGAGCCGGTCATCCAGCAGCGCGGCCTTGATACCCACCTCTTTATTCACCCCTTCAATCGGCGCCAGGTAGTGGCCGCTGCTGTCGAGCAGGTTTTGATCCTTGAATATGTCGGTGTAGCTGGCATAGGCAGAGATCTGTTCGGTCAGCTTATAGACGGTTCCCACGAACGGAGTGACTTTGTTGGCGATGGTGGCCGTGGTGTTTTTAAAGCTGTTGAAACGGGCGCCGAGCACCAGATCCAGCCGATCCGTCAGCGAGAAATCGGCGCTGCCGTAAACGCCGATCTGCCGCGTGCGGTAATCCATTTGCGGCATTTTATCCGACCACTCAGGCTCGCCCTGGCCGCCGTTCCAATCCCGCAGGCTACCGCTGAACTGCTGTGAGTAGGTGGCGCTGCGATAGGTGCTGTAGCTGTGCTGCCAGGCAGAGGAGCTGCCTACCACAAATGTGTGGCTGCGGCCCAGCAGGGCGAAGTCACCGTTCAACTTCATGTCTATCGCATGTTGGTCCCGGTAGCCTTCATAGCGCCCGGCATAAGGGTTTGCAGGTTGCACCGCCCAGGTTGCCGGATCGATCAGCCCGCCGAGGCTCATCGCCATTTTGGCATCGAAAGCCTGGCGGCTGTGGGTATAGTTGACCACGCCTTTCCAACTGTTATCGAACTCATGTTCCAGCGTGGCAAACTGGGTGGTCAGGGTGGTATCCCAGCTCGACCAGTCAGAGGCGCCGTTATAGTGCCGATCCCAGTTAATCTCGCTGCCGTCGCTGAACCAGCCGGTCGGCAACGCGCCGCCCCAGGTGGAGGCTTTCGGCCTGTTTTGCTGATAATCAGCCCCCAGGCGCAGCAGGGTATTGCTGCTCAAATCGGCCTCCAGCGTACCGTAGAGGGTGCCTTTACGCTCCTGATGCCGTTCCATAAAGGAGCGCTGCGTTCACCGGCGGCGGCGATGCGCACCCTGACGGTGCCTTCGTCATTGAGCGGCGTCCCGACATCAACCGTGGTGCGATAGTGATCCCAGGAACCGGCGGAAAGTTCGGCGCGGGCAAAAGGCGAAAGGCTGGACGCTTTCTTTCTGACCAGATTGATGACGGCGCCCGGATTGCCGTTACCGTTCAGCAAACCTGCAGCACCCCTAACGATCTCCACGTGATCCAGCGTGATCGCGTCAATCTCCGACTCCCCGCCGGAATAGCCGGAGTCAAAGAAGGTGGGGACACCGTCGTATTGATAGCTATCAACGCTGAAACCACGGTAGTTGAACGAGGAGCGTTCGCTATCGTAATTGCTTTCGCTGACGCCGGTGGACCAGCGCAGGATTTCCTTCAGCGACGTCGCGTTGAGATCGTCCATTTGCTGGCGAGTCATCACCGAGACCGCCTGCGGCGTATCCTTGATGCTCAGCGGCAACCCGGTCGCCGTGGTCATCTGTTTGGTGGTATAGGAACCGGTGTTCTCGGTGCTGCCGTCATCGCTGAAGGGCGCAGCGACCACCTCAAGAGTGTCTTCTTTCTGAGTGCGGGCGGCCTGCTCGGTACCCGCAGCTTGTGCAACCATGACCGGAAGGCACAGCAGCGCTCCTCCGGAAAGGCGAATCATGAAACTAGCCATGGATAAGTCTCACAATCCGCCAAGGTTGATCTTAATCAGATAGTCCTGCTTCTTCTCCATCTCTTCCTTGGACTGTTTGATGCTGGCAAACAGCGTATTGCCGTCTGCGGACAGTGCGAGGCTATTCGGCAAGGCAGTGGTGGTGATGCTGTTTTTTACCTGGTAGCTGTTGCTGTCAACGATGCTGATGCGCTTGGCTTCACGGTGGCTGATGTAGATCTCGTTGCGCACCGGGTTGAACAACACCGCCAGGGAATTGATCACGTCAATCTGGTGTAGGATTTTCCCGCTATTCACATCAACAACCAGCACCTTCGGCAGATCGGGATCGGTGATGAAAGCGCGGCCGGTTTTGTTGTCCAGGCTAATGTTGAGGAAGAAGTGTTTCTTGGCGGGTTCAACCACCACGCGTTTCAGGATGTTGTGGCTGGCGGTGTCCAGGGTGATCAGTTCGCCGGCGCCGTTGACGCAGTAGAGACGGCCACGTTCGCTGTCCAGCGCAATGCCGGTCGGGTATTCGCCCATGTTGCTCAGGGTGGCGATTTTTTTCCGATTGGCGGTATCGATAACCCACAACACGCCTTTTTTCGCGGTGCCGGAGACATACAAACGCTGGTTTTTCTTATCGAGCACCATCTCGCGGGTTGGCGTGAACGGGTCTTCTTTCACGCTTTCATCAAGCTGGATGGTGGCGAGTTCTTTGCCCGTTTGGGTGTCGATCACCGTCACCGAGCCGTCTACGGTATTGCCGATATACAGCAGATGCCGCTGTTCATCCAACGCGGTAGCGAAGGCGCGGCGCTGGGTCAGGATATTGGCGTCGGTGGCCAGTGTGGTCGGGTTGACCCGATAGACGATACCGGTGTTTTTCCCTTTGGCGAATGAAGGCGTAGAGGCAGCAAACAGGGTGTTGTTTTCGCTGTCAAAAGCCAGTTCGTACAGGCCATAGCCTACCGGTTTGGTCTGAAAATGGCTTTCGGGCAGTTCGGCAGCCAGCGTTGAGCAAGACAACAGCAGCAGGGCAGAAGTCAGGGCACTGAGAGAGAAACCTTTGGTTGGGGCGATCAGGTGCATCGGCATAGACATTCCTTTACATCAATTTACGATTTTCAGATGCTAATGATATTGATAATTAATATCAATATCATTTAATTAATCATTGGTGTTCATGTGTTTTTCTTGTTGACGGATATCCACTGTATTCGCCCGGCTTTTGTTAAGAACTGTAAATAAAAATACAACGTTCAGAAGTGGGTACAGCGCCGTGCGCCGTGGCTGTCGATGCCGCGCCCGCGCTCTACGTTTGCCGTCTTGGGCGCTCTGTGAGCGACAACACCAACCAGAAACAGGCTCCCTTCAACAAGAGCGAGCAGAAGAACGGCGTCAATAGGGGGTTATGCCCTGAATGACTTCCCGAAACACATGGCCAACTTATCCGTTAAGTGGGCGGCGGCTTCGGCGCAGCACCGGCTTTTATGCTTTCTGCACGCGGTAGCGATGACGCTTATCGCAACGGGGAATATGCTGAAATACTCTTGGGTAGGATTAATACGAAAATGTGCGCCAACCCCGGTTTCCGCGGCCGGCATCGTTCCCGAAATACTTCACTTGCTCAAAAAACAGGCGTAGAATTCGCTTCGTCTAATCATTGAGGTTGTAAAGTATTATGGTTGATCGTGAGTTAGGAAACTGGAAAGACTTCATCGATGAGATGTTGGGTAACTGACACTGCGTTGAAACTAATAACAAGGTATGGTTTATTTGCCGGTATTTGAAAACACCTTGGGAACGACATTCTCGTTCAAGATAAAGCAGCATCGGTTAGCCGATGCTGCTTTTTTATGCCCGCTATTCGGCGTTTTCCGCGTTTGTTACCGGCAAGGGTTTACCCGGGAAGCGCCGCCGTACCAGTACAAAGAACAGCGGCACGAAGAAGATCGCCAATAGGGTGGCGGAAATCATGCCGCCCATCACCCCGGTGCCTACCGCATGCTGGCTGCCGGAGCCGGCACCGCTGCTGATGGTCATCGGCAATACGCCGAAGATAAAGGCCAACGAGGTCATCAAAATCGGCCGCAGCCGCATGCGTGAGGCTTCCAGCGTGGCGGACATCAAATCCTGCCCTTTCTGATTCAGCTCGTTGGCGAATTCGACGATCAGAATGGCGTTCTTCGCCGACAGGCCGATGATAGTCAGCAGACCAACCTGGAAATAAACGTCATTCTCCAGTCCGCGCAGCCAGGTGGCGGCGACGGCGCCAATTACCCCGAGCGGCACCACCAGCATTACCGAGAACGGAATCGACCAGCTCTCGTACAGCGCCGCGAGGCACAGGAACACCACCAGCAACGAAATGGCATACAGCGCAGGTGCCTGCGAGCCGGACAGCCGTTCCTGATAGGACATCGCCGTCCATTCCAGGCCGAAACCGGTCGGCAGCTGGCTGACGATTTTCTCCATCTCGGCCATGGCGGTGCCGGTGCTGACGCCTTCCGCCGCCTCGCCGACGATCTCCACCGCCGAGCTGCCGTTGTAACGCTCCAGGCGCGGAGAGCCATATTCCCAGTGTGAGGTCGAGAAGGCCGAGAACGGCACCATGCCGCCCGCGCTGTTGCGTACATACCATTTGTCGATATCGCCAGGCAGCATGCGGAACGGCGCGGCGGCCTGTACGTACACCTTTTTCACTCGGCCGCGATCGACAAAGTCGTTGACGTAGGTCGAGCCCCAGGCGGTAGACAGCGTGTTGTTGATGTCATCGATAGCCACACCGAGCGCTTGCGCCTTACGCTGATCAATATTGATTTGCAGCTGCGGGCTGTCGTCCAAACCGTTATGGCGAACGCGGGCCAGCAGCGGGTTGTCCCCTGCCAGTTGCAGCAATTGGTCGCGCGCCGCCATCAGTTTGGCGTGGCCCAGCCCCGCGTGGTCTTCCAGCTCCGCATCGAAGCCGGAAGAATTGCCCAAGCCGGTAATCGCCGGCGGGCTGCTGGCAATGACCCGTGCCTCGTTGATTTTGCTGAACGCATGAGTGGCGCGATCGATGATATCGAAAGAGGTATTGGCTCCGGAAGTGCGCAGATCCCAGTCTTTCAAACGGATAAACATGCGCGCCACGTTCTGCCCGTTGCCGCCCGGCCCGGCACCGATGGTGGAGAACACCGACAGCACGTCCTGTTTTTCTTTGGTCAGGAAGTAGTGCTCGACTTTTTCCACTACCTTGGCGGTCTGCTGCAGGGTCGAACCCGGCGGTAACTGTACCTGCACGGTGAATATCCCACGGTCTTCCTGCGGCAGAAACGAGCTCGGCAACTTGATGAACAGCAGCGCCATGCCGGCGAGCAGCAGCAGATAAATCACCATGTAGCGCAAGCTGAAATGCAGCACGCGCGCCACACCTCGCTCGTAGCGATCGGCATTGCGGTTGAACATGCGGTTGAACCAGCCGAAGAAGCCGCGCTTGCCGTGGTGATGGCCCTTGGCGAGCGGCTTGAGCAGCGTGGCGCACAGGGCAGGGGTCAGGATCATCGCCACCAGCACCGACAGCACCATGGAGGACACGATGGTGATCGAGAACTGGCGATAAATGGCGCCGGTGGTGCCGCCGAAGAACGCCATTGGAATAAACACCGCCGACAGCACCATGGCGATGCCGACCAGTGCGCCCTGAATCTGCCCCATGGATTTGCGCGTGGCCTCGCGGGGCGGCAGGCCCTCTTCGCTCATCACTCGCTCGACGTTTTCCACCACCACGATGGCGTCATCCACCAGCAGGCCGATCGCCAGCACCATGGCGAACATGGTCAGGGTATTGATGCTGAATCCGAAGGCGGAAAGAATGGCGAAGGTGCCCAGCAACACGACCGGCACGGCGATGGTGGGGATCAGCGTAGCGCGGAAGTTCTGCAAGAACAGGTACATCACCAGGAACACCAGCACAATGGCTTCCAGCAGCGTTTTTACTACGTCTTTGATTGAGGCTTTAACGAACGGGGTAGTTTCATAGGCGATCTTCGCCTCCAGCCCGTGCGGGAAATACTGCGACAGCTCGGCGATTTTGTCCTTCACCAACTGGTCGGTCTGCAGCTCGTTGGCGCCGGAGGCCAGTTTGATGTTCATGCCGGCGGCCTGCATGCCGTTATAGCGGCTGAGGTAGTCATAGTTTTCGCCGCCCAGTTCGATGGTGGAAACATCGCCCAGCGTCACCAGTGAGCCGTCCTGATTGACCCGCAGGGTGATTTGCCTGAACTGTTCCGGCGTCTGCAATTGCGACTGGGCGTTGACGGTGGCGTTCAGCGCCTGTTTGTCGACGGACGGCGTGCCGCCGAGCTGGCCGACCGCCACCTGGGCATTCTGGGACTTGATGGCGGTAACCACGTCCTGGGTAGTGAGCTGGTAACTGGTCAGCTTGTTGGGATCGAGCCAGATGCGCATGGCGTACTGCGAACCGTAAACGTCCATACTGCCCACGCCATTGATGCGGCTGAGCGGGTCTTGCAAATTGGACACCAGATAATCGGCGATATCCTGTTTGTCCATGCTGCCGTCGGTAGAGACGAAGGCCACCATCATCAGCGTGGTATCACCGGATTTTGATACCGTCACGCCCTGAGTTTGCACTGCCTGCGGCAGCCGTTTAATCGCCGCCTGCAACTGGTTTTGCACCTGCTGCATCGCCTCGTTGGGATCGGTGCCGGCCTCAAAGGTCAGCGTCACCGTGGCTCGTCCGGTGTTGGTGCTCTGCGACGACATGTACATCATGTTGTCCAGGCCGGTCATGTTCTGTTCGATAATCTGGGTAACGGTGTTTTCCAGCGTTTGCGCTGAGGCGCCAGGGTAGGTGGCGCTAATGCGAACGTTCGGCGGCGCGAGGTTCGGATACTGTTCCACGGGTAGGGAAAAAATCGCCAAAGCGCCGGTCAGGCAAAGAATAATTGCCAAAACCCAGGCGAAAATCGGGCGATCAATAAAAAAATTGGCCATGCAGCGCGAACCTCGTTGTGACTTGTTCTATCTTTAAGACGCATCTGGATTGCGTTTACCAGCGGCTGGGAAGGATTCCGGCGTTATGGCACTTTACTCGCGAAGGGGGAGTAAAGCGTGGAGAAAAAAAGGAGATAATGTAAATAACGGTAGTAGAAACCGGTAATGACCTCTCAGCGCCAGTAAAAAACGTCATTAAGACAATATTATGACTATCAAGGGCCTGGCCGATCAAGGTTCCCGGAACATCATCAGGACTCACCGCAAAGCAGGAGCTTGGCATGGAAATTAACCCGGTATTTGCCCGTCGCCTTTATCTGTGCTGGCTGATCAGCCACAGTGAACGGCCAAACGTTCCACGTCTGATGGAATTGACCGGTTGGCCGCGCCGTACGCTGCAAGACGTGCTGAAAGCTTTGCCTGGACTGGGGGTGGAGTTGCAGTTTGTGCAGCAGGGTGTGCGCAATAACGACGGTTTTTACCAGTTGGAAAACTGGGGGCCACTCAACAAGAGTTGGATCCACCAACATCATCAGGCATTGTTTGCCGCCATCGAATAAACTTTCCCCGGCATGCCGGGGGAAGTGTCATTGACTCTTGTGTTCCAGGTACAACACCGTCGCCGCCACGCGTGAACGGACGTCCAGTTTGCGCAGCATATTGCGGATATGCACTTTCACCGTCTCTTCGGAAATGTGCAGCTGCGCCGCCACCTGTTTGTTGGACATGCCGCGCGCCACTTCCTGCAACACATCCAGCTCGCGTTCGGTCAGTTCGGCGAAGGGATCGTGCTGTTCGCTGCGGGATGACAGGTAGTCCGCCACCGCATCGCTGATCACGTTCTGGCCTTCCGCCGCCGCGCGAATATGTTCCAGCAGCTGTTCCGGTTCACTGTCTTTCAGCAGATAGCCGTCGGCGCCGGCGTCGATCAGCGCATACACGTCGCTGCGCGCATCGGAAACCGTCAGCACGATGATGCGCGCATCGACGTCTTCATTGCGCAGCGCTTTCAACGTGTCCAGGCCGGACAGCCCTTTCATATTCAGATCGAGCAGGATCACGTCCGGTGTGTGTTGCAGCGCCAGGGCAATTGCCTCGTTGCCGTCGCCGGCTTCGGCCACCACGGTAAACCAAGGGTCCAGCCCCAGCAGCTGTTTGATGCCGCGGCGCATCAGCGGATGGTCGTCGACGATCAATACTCGATAATTCTTCATCACCATGACATATGCTCCCTGTAGCGAGTAAAGCCACTCAAACGCGTTGTGCAGCGCGCTTCACAGTGGGACAGACTCTTATAAAATAGTGGCAATCGGCGCCACGAACATCCTGAAATAGCCTTCATACCTTCCTAAAAGGTAACGAGGAGTGAATGGCCCTGATTTATGGCGGAAATGTCAAACGGACTTCCGTACCCTTGGGCTCGCCTCGCTGGATGAGCAACGTGCCCCCCAGTCGCGCAGCGCGTTCGCTCATGATGGTCAGCCCATAGTGTCCTTCCGGCTCACTCAGGCTGGCGATGCCGCAGCCGTCGTCAACAATGCTGATGGCATTATCACCGCTCGCGGTGACCTCGCAACGGATCACTATCTCCTGTGCATCGGCATGTTTGATGGCATTGAGCACCGCTTCCCGCACAATCTGCAATGCATGCACCTGCTGTTGGGCATCGAGCGCCTGGGAGGAAAGCCGACAGTGTAACTGAATCCGCGCGCTGGTTAGAACCTTTAATGGTGTCAGCAACTGGTGCAACGCGGCGTTCAAATCGGCCTCCTGAATGTTCAGGCGGAAGGTGGTCAGCAGTTCGCGTAACTGGCGGTAGGCGTCGGCCAGCGCACGGTCAAAATCGTTAATAATCTCCTGCGCCTGGGGTGAGCCGCCTGCCAGCGTACGTTTGAGCAACGTAAGCTGAATCCGCAAAAACGACAGCGCCTGGGCCAGTGAATCGTGCAGCTCGCGGGCGATGGTGGCACGCTCTTCCATCAGCAAAAACTGCATGTGCTGTTTCTGCGCGCGATTGAAATAAACGCCGCGGCTCAGCATGTTAGCCACGCTTTGCATCAAATGCGGATGCGGCGGTTGATCCTGATGCTGCCAGCACAGTTCCCCCAGCGGCTTGCCGTCCTGAACGATGGTAAGCCGTTGCCAGGCCTGCGTTGGCGACGGCGTGCCGCTGGTCAGTTGCCATTCGCTGAGGCTGTCCGCCACGTTCAGCCGGATGCAGAGCAACTGCTCGCTCTGGCGCACGATGTGCAGGACCTGCTCAAAGGCCTGCCGGCCAATTTGCCGCACGCTCAGCGCCTGTGAGCAGTTGTAGAGCACTTCGAGCATCTCGTTCGCCTGTTGCAAACGCTGGGTTTTCTCCTGAACCTTTAACTCCAGAGACTGATACAGTTTGGCCAGATCGTCCGACATGGCGGTAAAAGCCTGCGACAGCACGCCCAACTCGTTCGGCAGCGCCACATCCAGTTGCGGATGGTGAAAATCCCGTTGTTGCACGCGCTGGCTGGCGTCCACCAGGTGTTTCAGCGGCGCTACCACCTGGCGGCGCATAAAGCGAATGCAAAACAGCACCAGCCCGATAATGGCGATATAGCCCACCACGCTGATGGTCGCCACTATGGCCAATTTGAGTTCGGAATAGCGTTGCAGAGCTAAAACAAAATGATCGATCTGGTCAACGTAGCCGGCGACGTTGGCCTGATAATCTGCCGACTGTCCTGTACGGATCTGCTGCGCCAGCCGCCGCCAGGTTTGCTGCAGCGACAGGTATTTCTCCCGGACGTCGGCAGGCACGTAAAAGCGCTCCAGGTTTTGCAGCACCGGGGCTTGCAGGGATTGTTGATATTGCCGCAGATGCTGATCCGTCCCCACAGCCTGCCGGGCAAGATCGTAAGCCAGCCGATAACTCTGCATGCGCAGCGAGCCGGCAATATTCACCGCCTCGGCGTCACGCAGGCTGCCGGCAACGGCGGTCAGCGCCAGCCCGGTGGAAAGCACGGACAAAATCACGATGCAAAATAGCGCTTTGGCCAGGCTGCCGGTCACGGAACGTTTAACAAGCAATCACGGATCCTTTTCTCACGGGCGACGTGCAATGTCGGGTTTCATTCGAAAGTAAAATTATAAGTTTTGCAACTAAAATTCGCCGGGTTTTGTATCAAAGTTGTCAATGAAACGAAAATAATTGTCGTCGTGTAATCTAATGAATGGGGAGCAACGCTGAAATGTTACTCAGAAATGCCGCTTGTTGATGCAGTTTATTGAATGAACGGTCAACATGACGGAGAACCGTCGCCCGCTTTCAGGGCGGCGGCTCGGTTCAGATGCAACGATCAGGGTTTTGGCAGGTTCATGTCGGCAACTTGCCGTGACGCGGCGTCGCTGAAATGCAATCCCCAGCGGGTAAAGTATTCGCGCAGGTCTTGCTCGGCTTCCCGGCTGTAGGCGACAACATTAAAATCGATGACTTTTTGCTTGGTACCCAGCACAAATTTATATTTGTCTACCATCTCCTTGCCTGGCGCGGCGAAGACTTGCTTCAGGCGTTGTCGATTAATATTGGGATAGAAAGATTCATCGTAAGCGTGCAGCAGGTTGGTAAAGAACCCCAGCGCAACGTCATGCTGATTTTTCGGAAAATCGGCGTAACGAATCTCGGAAGCGAGGAATTTACGTACCGCGTCTTTATCCCATTCGGTGTTATCGCCGAGTTTGCAGTTTTTTCCGTAGTCAAAGTCATTTCGCTCGGCCAGCATACGGCAGGCCAATACCGAATAGCGATTTACCTGAATTTCAGGGAAGACGTCGAACTCCCACCGGGGTTCGTTCTGATGTGCCAATTCATGCCATAGCCCCCAATGAGCGCCGTTGGCGCGAGTGGTTTTGTCGTCGAAGAAGCCGACGTTTACCGAGCCTTCGCGAAACTCAGCGTTGCAGCACTTGCTGTAATTCAGGAACAGTGACCCTTCAGATGCGGTGAACATCTCGGCGGAGCCGTCCAGCCCGTTTATTTTTTCATACAGGGCGGCAACGCTGAGGCTTTCCCCCAGGGATTTATTGATGATTTCTTGTGTGCGGTCGGTGATTTTCTTCGGGACGAAGTGATTGCCCTTACCGTCATACAAAACCACGCCGCCAAATAAGTCGGCCGATAGTTTTTGCTGTTCCCAATCCTCTTGCGTATTTTGGCCGAAGATATGCAAATTGCTTTCGGCTCCGCCCTCTATTTTTAACTGCACGAATTTGCCGTTCTGCTGTTTTTCCGGGTGGCTGCACCCTAATGCCAGCACGCCGGTTTGGTCAAAGTTGTAAAGGGTTTCTTTATTGGATGCCAGTTTTACCTTTGAAGTGAATAGCGTGTCGACATTATTAAACGTCGCGCTGGTCGCTGCATAACAAAGGCTACCGGGTGGAATATCGCCGGTTTTAATCGTAACGCTGTTCCCTTTATGACCCAGGGTTCGAGTATAAAAGAAAATTCCGCGCCCCATATTGCCATATCGCGAGTTATACCAACTGGATTCATGCACTATCGGCATATTATAAGTATTGTGTTCCGTTAACGGATACATATGCATCGTTCGTTTGAGCCAATACAATGGCGTTCGGGCATCTTGCGAATCCGCTTGCGCGCGCTCAGGGTTTTTTCGCAGCTCATCCAGACTGGTATGGATGTAGCGCAGCGCGTCTGTAAAACCTTCTTGCTCACTGTAGGCTTCCCACCACGGCCGCGCTTGTTCGGCGCATTGGCCCAGGTTCTGCCAGGGTTCGCCAACCCAGCCTGCCGCACCGGGAATATGGTTTTTTTCCGCCCACCATTTGGAGGCAAACAGCGTATTGTCTTTTTTGACTTGGGTGCCTTTTTCCGGATAGGTTTTGGCGACCCAATCGGGAATGTTTTGACATTCCGCCGCCTGGGCGGACGTGCCGACGATGAATATAAACCCCAAAGATAAGGAATAGCGATTTACTGCTTTCAATTTAATACTCCATAAGAAGCAAGATGAATGTTGTCGTTCACGGTAGGTATTTACAAAACTCGACAGTTTTATGAAGGTATTGTTTATTTCCTGCTACTTACTTTTTATTATTTTAAGCGTTTTTAACGATGCGCCGGCTGTAACCCGAATGTTGACGGCAGGGCGATGCGAATTTTGTTGCAAATCCGTTGTCGCCTGGAGACCCAATCGCGGTATCATTTTTGCGATACAGCTAACGGAAAAGAAGAAGGGTTCATGTCGGCGAAAATTGAGAATGTGAAGAAAGAGCTGCTGTCGGATAACTGGTATGTGCTGCACAAGTACACCTTTGATTTGAAACGCAAGGATGGCGGTTCCGTCCAGCAGATGCGCGAGGTGTACGATCGCGGCAATGGCGCCACCATATTGCTGTATAACCGCGCCAAGGGCACGGTGGTGCTGACCAATCAGTTCCGCATGCCGACCTACGTCAACGGCAACGACAGCGGCATGCTGCTGGAGGCCTGTGCCGGTCTGCTGGACGCCGATTCCCCGGAGCAGTGCGCGCGCCGTGAAGCGGTGGAGGAAACCGGTTTTCAGGTCGGTGACGTGAAGAAGATTTTCGAAGCCTACATGTCGCCGGGCGGCGTGACCGAGATCGTGCATTTCTTTATCGCCGAATACCATGACGATGAGCGCCGCGCTGCCGGCGGTGGTATCGAAGACGAAGATATCGAAGTGGTGGAGCTGCCGTTCACCGAGGCGGTGGCGATGATCGCCGACGGCAGGATCAAAGACGGCAAAACCATTATGCTGCTGCAATACCTGCAAATTCACCGAATTATGGCATAAAAAAGCCCGGCAAAATTGCCGGGCCTGGCGTTGTCATGTTCAGGGCGGAATAAGCCGCCCCTGCCGTGACTTACTTCAGCAGCGCCTGCGCCTTGGCCACCACGTTGTCCACGGTGAAACCGAACTCTTTGAACAGCTGCTCTGCCGGAGCCGACTCGCCGAAGCTGGTCATGCCCACGATGGCGCCGTTCAGGCCCACGTACTTGTACCAGTAATCCGCGATACCCGCTTCCACCGCCACGCGCGCCGTGACCGAAGACGGCAGTACCGATTCACGGTAGGCCGCATCCTGTTTGTCGAACGCGTCGGTCGACGGCATCGACACCACGCGCACTTTGGTGCCCGCTGCACTCAGCTGGTCTGCCGCTTCCACCGTGATGCCCACTTCCGAACCGGTGGCAATCAGGATAACGTCCGGCGTACCCGCGCAGTCTTTCAGCACGTAGCCGCCACGGTACACGTTCGCCAGCTGTTCGGCGGTGCGTGGCTGCTGCGTCAGGTTCTGACGCGAGAAAATCAGCGTGGTCGGGCCGTCGTTGCGCTCGATGCCGTACTGCCAGGCAATCGCCGACTCCACCTGGTCGCACGGGCGCCAGGTGCTCATGTTCGGGGTCACGCGCAGGCTGGCGATTTGCTCGACCGGCTGGTGCGTCGGGCCGTCTTCGCCCAGACCGATGGAGTCGTGGGTGTAAACGAACACATTGCGGATTTTCATCAGCGCCGCCATGCGTACCGCGTTGCGGGCGTATTCCACGAACATCAGGAAGGTCGCGGAGTACGGCAGGAAACCGCCGTGCAGCGCGATGCCGTTGGTGATGGCGGTCATGCCGAACTCGCGCACGCCGTAGTGGATGTAGTTGCCCGCCAGGTCTTCATTGAGCGGTTTGGAGCCGGACCACATCGTCAGGTTGCTTGGTGCCAGGTCGGCCGAGCCGCCGAGGAATTCCGGCAGCACCTTGCCGAAGGCTTCCAGCGCGTTCTGCGACGCCTTGCGGCTGGCGATGTTGGCCGGGTTGGCCTGCAGCTGCTCAACGAATTTCTGCGCGTCGGCTTTCCAGTTGGCCGGCAGTTCGCCGTTCACGCGGCGGGTGAATTCGGCAGCCAGTTCCGGGAAGGCTTTGGCGTAGGCGGCGAACTTGTCGTTCCAGGCAGACTCTTTGGCCTGGCCGGCTTCCCTGGCGTCCCACTGGGCATAGATGTCCTGCGGGATTTCGAAGGCGGCGTATTTCCAGCCCAGGGCTTCGCGGGTGGCGGCCACTTCGGCGGCGCCCAGCGCAGCGCCGTGCACGTCGTGGGTACCGGCCTTGTTCGGGGAGCCGAAACCAATCACGGTTTTGCACATCAGCAGGGACGGCTTGTCGGTGACCTTGCGGGCTTCTTCAATCGCCGCCTTGATGGCGTCCGGGTTGTGGCCGTCAACGTGGCGCACCACGTGCCAGCCGTAGGCTTCGAAGCGCTCGGCGGTGTCGTCGGTGAACCAGCCTTCCACGTGACCGTCGATGGAGATGCCGTTGTCATCGTAGAACGCGGTCAGTTTGCCGAGCTTGAGGGTACCGGCCAGAGAACAGACTTCGTGGGAGATGCCTTCCATCATGCAGCCGTCGCCCATAAAGGCGTAGGTGTGGTGGTCGACGATGTCATGGCCCGGGCGGTTGAACTGCGCACCGAGGGTGCGTTCGGCAATGGCGAAACCGACGGCGTTGGCGATGCCCTGGCCCAGCGGGCCGGTGGTGGTTTCGACGCCCGGGGTGTAGCCGTATTCCGGGTGGCCCGGGGTTTTGGAGTGCAGCTGGCGGAAGTTTTCCAGCTCGCTCATCGGCAGGTCGTAGCCGGTGAGGTGCAGCAGGCTGTAAATCAACATGGAGCCGTGGCCATTGGACAGCACGAAGCGGTCGCGGTCAGCCCAGTGCGGGTTGGTCGGGTTATGGTTCATGTAGTCGCGCCACAGGACTTCGGCGATGTCCGCCATGCCCATAGGTGCGCCCGGATGGCCGGAATTTGCTTTTTGTACGGCGTCCATGCTGAGTGCGCGGATGGCGTTGGCGAGTTGCTTACGAGAGGACATTCATAACTCCAAAATAATTACAGTTCAGCGGCCAGCATGTCTTCCAGCTTCTGCTGGTCAACGGCGAACAGGCGGATACCTTCGGCCAGTTTCTCAACCGCCATGGCGTCTTGATTATGCAGCCAGCGGAATTCGGCTTCGGCCAGTGGGGCGGGTTGATAGAAACCTTCGGTGGACGGCGTCAGTTTGCGCTCGACCGGTTGCTCGCTGTGTTTGAGCTGCTCCAGCAGGTTCGGCGCTATGGTCAGGCGATCGCAGCCGGCTAGGGCCAGGATCTGCTCTACCTTACGGAAGCTGGCACCCATGATCACCGTCTGGTAACGGTGCTGTTTGTAGTATTCATATATGGTGCGCACCGATTTCACGCCCGGATCCTGCTCGGCGTCGTACTCGGCAGCAGGTTGCTTAGCCTGGTACCAGTCGTAGATGCGGCCGACGAAAGGCGAAATCAGGAACACGCCGGCCTCGGCACAGGCGCGGGCCTGGGCGAAGGAGAACAGCAGCGTCAGATTGGTGTTGATGCCTTCTTTTTCCAGTTCCTCGGCGGCTTTGATGCCTTCCCAGGTTGATGCCAGCTTGATCAGGATGCGGGACTTGTCGATGCCCTGTTCCTGATACAGGCCAATCAGTTTGCGCGCTTTGGCCACGCACATGCCGCGATCGAACGACAAACGGGCGTCCACTTCGGTAGAGATGCGGCCCGGCACGCTTTTCAGGATCTCGACGCCAATGTTGACCGCCAGTTTGTCGCCGGCGTTAATCAGCTGGGTTTCTTTGCTGCCGCCCTGTTGGCGGGCGTAGTTCAGCGCTTCGACGATCAGTGGCTTATATTGCGGCAGCGCCGCGGCTTTCAGGATCAGCGAAGGGTTGGTGGTAGCGTCCTGGGGTTCGAACTGGCGGATGGATTCAATATCGCCGCTGTCGGCCACAACCGTCGTCAGCTGCTTGAGTGCATCTAATTGGTTCATTTATACGCTCCTTGATCAGTGCCAAACATGTAGGGAAATGAGAACCTTTTTCATCATAGGGTGAACACACTGCATCATAAGCCTGATGAATAAAATGCGCTTTTTCTGATTGTTGCGATGGATAAGAACAATGGATCCCGCCCCGACCCAGGCCGGCTGCGGGTTGCACCTGCGAGAATAGGGTTTTTGGCTTGGGGGTACGCGGCGAGTAGAGTAGGGGCAACAGCGATAAAAAGGGTTCAGCGCCCGGCTGAACCCCAGGGGACTTCCTCCGGTTATTTACTCAAATTCACGTCAATCGCCTGATAGAAAGCATTGGCCGTGTCTGCTATATCCCACACGGCGAGGATCACATGCGAACCGCTGCGGTCTGCCGGTATATTGCACTGGTGGGTGACCTGCGCGGCTGGGATCGCGCCGCCGTCGTTGTATTGGCAGAACGGCGTCAGGTCAAAGGAGGCGCGGGTCAGCGGCTTCGATGCATCCCAGTTTGGTTGGGTAATGAAATAGCGCCAGCCGGTGGTGCTGTGACGGGCGGTCAGCCTCCAGGTAAAGGAGTTGGCGCCGGTGTGCAGGTTGAGCTTGTTCCAGCGGGTTGGCGTCTGTTGATCCAGCTCGAAGAAGGTGCTCTTGTCGGCGCTGGCGATATGGCCGTCCGCCGGACCGTTCTGCGGGAAACCTTTCAGACCTTCGACGCTTTGCGGCTCGTATTGCACGCTGCCGCACTGGGTATTGAGCTGCAGCTTGCATTGGTAGGAACGGCTGGCCGGTGTTTCGACATAGCCGTGGGCGTTAGCCTGTTGTGATACGCCAAACAGGGCGGCGCTCAGCAGACCGAGAGACATAAGGGTACGAGAAGTATTGTTCATGAGTCACTCCTGACTGAAGTTATATTGTAAGTTGAGTGTATTTTCACCACTGAAATGAGAGGTCATTAACGAAATTAAAAAACATCATTATGGGTGGCTTGTTTTATTTTTATCATTCGTGTCATGGATGAGGATGGAATGTTTTATAGGCTATTAACTGAAATTATTATGATGAATGTCTTTTGATTTTTGATTGAATTTATTTAAACGCTGCTGTCTAAAATCGCAGCGTCATGATGAATTTTACTTAATGGATTGATGAATACTCTTTCAGATGATGCTCTCCGATATGGAGTATATTGCTTGTGGTTTTGCTTACTCTTGTATGACTTGAACGTTTTTTACGCGCCAGTTACCTGGGAATTTAGTGTCAATTTTTCTTATTTTATGTCAAAGAGGAATTAGTATGACTAGATTATCCCTGGATGCGATTAAAATAATCAGCACCATAAAAAGTACCGGTTCTTTCTCTATGGCGGCGGAGGCGTTACATAAAACGCCTTCGGCGATATCTTATCGGGTTTCCAATATTGAAAGTAAACTCTGCGTGAAATTATTTCATCGCAATGGCCCGATGATTACCCTAACGGATGAAGGGGAATTCTTGCTGCAAGAGGGCAGCTGGATTTTAAATGCGGTGCAGGATCTCGAGAGCCGGGTGAGGAATATCCCGAAACTCGATAATAATATCCGCATCGTCGTCGATAAGTTCTTTCCGTTGGAAACCCTCACCCAGGATATACGTGACTATATTCAGCACAGCCCGAACGCCAACATATCGGTACAGCGGGAAGCGCTGAACGGCACCTGGGATGCGTTGAAGAACAATCGGGCGGATTTGATTATCGCCATTGGTCAGATCCCGGACAGCGTGCAGGCCAAGACGCTGATGCTCGGCAAGCTGAATTTCGTGCTGTGCGTTTCGCCTTCGCATCCCTTTGCGGCACAGAAAAAACCGGTGGATAAAAATCAGCGGTTGAATGACATCGTGGTGGTGATCGCCGACAGCAGCCACGAGCTGCCGAAGCGCAACCACGGTACGATGCCGTTGCAGCGCCAATTGGTGGTTTGCGACGTCGAGAGCAAGCTGGCGCTGTTGAAACGCGGTATCGGCCACGGTTTTCTGCCGCCTTCGCTGATCGAAAAAGAGCTGGCGAGCGGCGAACTGGTGACGGTACCGGTCGATATGCAAAAAGGTGACGAAATGATTTGGCTGGCCTGGCACCCGGCCAGCAAGGGGACCGGTTTTACCTGGTGGCATGAACGCCTGACGCGTAAAAGCGACGTTTTCAGCCTGATGGGGCGTGAAGTGGTGCGGGATGGGGGTTACCCTTGGTGTAACAACTGAGGGAATAACAACGAAGGGATGCGAAAATTAAACGTTTAAAGCAGTAAAAACCCCGCAGCGCGAGCCACGGGGTTTTTTTATGCCGTTAAGCTACGCGGCCCACTTTCAGCCAGGCGCTGTCGGAGCCCGGTACGGAAGTGATAAAGCCCCACTTGGTCTGCCAGACGTAGCCCTGATAAGACACCAGCGCGCCCTGTGGATAGGTGGTGCCCGCCACGTACGCCGGCGCGCTCATGATCGGCAGATTGCCGGGGCCGACGCCGGTATAGCGCAGGCCGGTGCCCATATCCAACTGGCTGTCGTCATAGTCGGCCGCGTTGAAATAGCGGTCCAACGAGGCCAGCAGATCGCCGTTGCGGTTGTCCTGCCCCAGGTGCCAGAACATAACGCCGCCCAGTTGCTGCTGCTTGATGTATTTCGCCTTGTACTTGAAGCTTTCGACGTCGTCATAAGTAACGAACAGGCCGTTGGCCGCGTGGTACAGGTACGGCGTTTTGGTTTTGTCGTTCCACAGGCGCTGATAGCCGTAGTTGCCAAGCAGCATCTGTTCCAGTTGGCGGTAAGAGGCGATGCGCGGGTCCTTGTCGCGGACGCACTCTTCGCAACCCACCAGCCAGTAATCGGTACCCGGGAACGGATCTTCCCCCGGCGTGCTGTGGCTGCTGTATTGGCCGCTGCTGTTGCCGCTGACGCCTTTGAACGCACGGCCGTAGAACGGCACGCCCATGACGATTTTGCTGCTTGGCACGCCTTCCAGCATCAGGTGTTGCTGTACGGCGGCGTCCACCGTCAGGCTGAATGGGCTAGGGAAGGCGCGAGTCAGCTCTTCCCAGCTCCAGCCCAGATTGGCTTCGCGCAGCGCGTTATAGAAGGTCGGCCCGGCGCTGTCGCCAAACAGCGCCGCCTGATGGTTGGTGATTTTCTCCCATGGACCGGCCAGATCGTAAGTCATCAGGTTGATGTAATCGAGCGAGGCGACGATCTGCGGCAGCTTGCTGTAGTAGCGCGACAGGAAGAACGCACCGCCGGCACCGGCGATGGTCAGTTGGTAAGGCAGCGCCTGGCGGCCATCGGCCTGGGTTTGTTGATCCAGCAGGATGCGGATCTCCTGCAACGCGGCGACAAAACCGTCCACCTCGCTGCTCTGTGGGTATTCCCAATCGATATCTACGCCGTCAAAACCATAGTCTTTCATGATGCGTACGCAGGATTGCGCGAATTTGGTACGTGCCGCCGGGGTTTTCACCGCGTTGACGTAGTTGGCATGGGAAACGCCCAGATCGTTGGAATAATACCAGCCGCCAATGGAGAACATGATGCGCAGGTTGGGGTTGTGCGCTTTCAGCGCGGTCAACCGACCGACCACGTCGCGTGCCTTGGCATCTATCGTTGCCGGATCCCAGGCGCATTCCAGATTGCTGTTAATGTCGAGGAACGAGAAATTAATGTGGGTCAGCTGTTTGGCCTTGGCCGGCGTGATATTGGACACCGGGAAAGGCACGATTGAGGTATCGGATTCGGTATAGTTATTAATTTGGTTGGTCGGAATGAAATAATAACCAATCACCGCTTTACGTACAGACATAGTATTTCTCCAGAGTTAAGGTTTTTTCATCGAGAGTGATTCTCTCGACGCTATTAAATGTTTATTTATCTGATAAAGAGAAGTCGAAATAAATCACAGTAAAGGTGAATTTTTTATTCGATGCCCGTCGTTATTTAAGGGGGTTGTTGTGCCAGTGTTGATCGTGAATGAATTTGACCATAGACACTGTTTTTATTCATTTGCTTTGTTATAGCATCCTTAACTAGATTCTGACTGTACCGATATCCTGCCGGCGATGATTGGCATTTAATTAAAATTAAAAACAGGAGAGTAGCTATGTCCAGCTTAGAGCCAGACGCTGTTGGCTTAATTATTCAGCGAGCGTGTGAATACCTTCAGCCGGTAATGAATGCCATTTTGGCCGGCATCATGGCGCTTTTGCATGGCGCCTATCGCAACGTAGGGATGCGACGTCGGTTATTGAATGCAGGCATGTGCGCGTTATTGGCCTGGACGGTGCGTGATGCATTGGCGTTGGCAGGCCTGGAATTAAAATGGGCGAATCTTGCCAGCGTGCTGATTGGCTTTCTCGGCGCTGATTATATTAGCGCATTAATTAAAAAAATCATTGGCAAGAAAACGGGGTTAAAAAATGTTAAATGAAATTCAGGAAATGCGCTTTACCGCCCGCAGTGAGAACAATTTAATTGGCGTGCATCCGGATCTGGTACGGGTGATGCGGCTGGCGTTGAATTATTCGCTGGTGCCTTTTTCCATCAGCGAAGGCGTACGCAGTATGGCGCGCCAGCGTGACATGCTGCGCACCGGCAAAAGCCAGACGCTGAGGAGCCGGCATCTGACCGGGCACGCGGTGGACGTGGTGGCGATGCCGGCGGGCGTGGTGTCCTGGGAGTGGGATTACTATGCGCAAATTGCCGTGGCGGTACGCCGCGCGGCGCGTGAATGCGCCGTCAGCGTCGAGTGGGGCGGCGAGTGGCGCACGCTGAAGGACGGGCCGCATTTCCAGCTCTCCTTCAGGGATTACCCGGCATGAGCGGTTGGCTGAACAAGATCATGCAGGGCGGATTGTTGCTGTTGTTGGCGGTGGCGATTTGCCTTGGCGGTTACAGCTCGCTGCTGTCGCACCGGCTGGAGCTGGCGCGGCAGCAGGTGGCCGAACAGCAAAAGACCTTGGCGCAGCAGGCTGGGCTTATCGCCACGCTGCAAACCCAGGATGCGCAGAACCGTGCGTTGATGGCCGCTCAGCAGCAACAGGAACAGCAGTGGCGGCAGCAAAGCGACGTTTACCAGAGGAAATACCGTGAAGCGATTAAAAATGATGGCTGCGCTGGGCAGCCTATGCCTGGCGCTGTGCTTGAGCTCCTGCGCCCGGCCGCCGGCGGTTCCGACGCCCGTGGTGCTGTTGCCCCCTGAATCCGTCTTCACGCCCTGCGAGCAGCCTCTGTTGCAGGGCGACACCTGGGGCGATGCCGTCAGCTATACGCTGGCACTACAAGCCGCATGGCAAATTTGTGCGGGTCGGGTGGCGACGCTCAACGCCTGGCGAGCAAAACTGCCGTTGCCTTGACGGCAGTATTCTTGTTTCTCGTCCTGTGGGACCTGTTTTTTTTACTTTTATAAAATTTTTTCGATCAAGGTTATGGCCCGCTTCAAAGTTTGTGACGTTTCTCTCACTATACTGGTCTAGCCTTAAAGGTTTACAAGCCTTACCTCAACATAAAAGCAAAAAAGCAAAGGAACCCATAATGGACGAACAGCTCAAACAGAGTGCCCTTGATTTCCATCAGTTTCCGGTCCCAGGGAAGATCCAGGTCTCTCCAACCAAACCCCTGGCAACGCAACGCGATCTGGCGCTGGCCTATTCACCGGGCGTTGCCGCCCCTTGCCTGGAAATTGCCGCCGATCCGCTGGCGGCCTACAAATACACCGCCCGCGGTAACCTGGTTGCGGTGATTTCCAACGGCACGGCGGTACTGGGGCTGGGCAATATCGGCGCACTGGCCGGTAAGCCGGTCATGGAAGGCAAAGGCGTTCTGTTCAAGAAGTTTTCCGGTATCGACGTGTTCGATATCGAAGTGGATGAACTTAACCCGGACAAGCTGATCGACATCATCGCTTCCCTCGAGCCGACCTTTGGCGGCATCAACCTGGAAGACATCAAGGCGCCGGAGTGTTTCTACATCGAGCAAAAACTGCGCGAGCGCATGAAAATCCCGGTGTTCCATGATGATCAACACGGCACCGCCATTATTACCACCGCCGCAGTGCTGAACGGCCTGCGGGTAGTGAAAAAGAATATCTCCGACGTGCGGCTGGTGGTTTCCGGCGCCGGTGCGGCGTCGATAGCCTGTCTGAACCTGTTGGTGGCGCTGGGGCTACGGCAGCAAAACATTACCGTTTGCGACTCCAAGGGGGTGATCTACAAGGGACGCGACGCCAACATGGAGCAAACCAAGGCGGCTTATGCCATCGAAGATAACGGCCAGCGCACGCTGGGGGATACGATCCCCAATGCCGATATCTTCCTCGGCTGTTCCGGCCCGGGCGTGCTGACCCAGGACATGGTGAAAACCATGGCCAGGGATCCGTTGATCATGGCGTTGGCCAACCCGGAACCGGAAATTCTGCCGCCGCTGGCGAAAGCCGTGCGTCCGGACGCCATTATCTGTACCGGCCGTTCCGACTACCCGAACCAGGTGAACAACGTGCTGTGCTTCCCGTTCATCTTCCGCGGGGCGCTGGACGTGGGTGCCACCACCATTAACGAAGAGATGAAGCTGGCCTGCGTGCATGCGATTGCCGATCTGGCGCTGGCGGAACAGAACGACGTGGTGGCTTCCGCCTATGGCGATCAGGACCTGTCGTTTGGCCCGGAATACATCATTCCGAAACCTTTCGACCCGCGCCTGATCGTTAAAATTGCCCCGGCGGTGGCCAGGGCGGCGATGGAGTCCGGCGTGGCGACGCGTCCGATCGAAGACTTTGACGCCTACGTCGAGAAACTGTCCGAGTTCGTCTACAAAACCAACCTGTTCATGAAGCCGATCTTTGCCCTGGCGAAGAAAGAAATGAAGCGTGTGGTGCTGGCGGAAGGCGAAGAGGAAAGGGTGTTGCACGCGACCCAAGAGCTGGTGTCGCAGGGCCTGGCCTATCCGATCCTGGTCGGCCGCCCGAGCGTGATTGAAATGCGGCTGCAAAAGCTTGGCCTGCAACTGACGCCGGGCAAAGATTTTGAAGTGGTGAACAACGAGTCCGACCCGCGTTTCAACGAATACTGGGGTGAGTATTATCAGATCATGAAGCGTCGCGGCGTCTCGCAGGAGCAGGCGCGCCGTGCGGTGATTGGCAACCCGACGCTGATCGCCGCCATCATGCTGCATCGCGGCGAGGCGGACGCGATGATCTGCGGCACCATCGGCAGCTACCACGAGCACTATGACGTCGTGAAAAACGTGTTCGGCTTCCGCGAGGGCGCGCACGTCGCCGGGGCGATGAATGCGCTGCTGCTGCCAAGCGGCAACACCTTTATTGCCGACACCTATGTCAACGATGATCCGACGCCGGAACAGCTGGCGGAAATCACCCTGATGGCGGCGGAAACCGTGCGTCGCTTCGGCATTGAGCCGAAAGTCGCGCTGCTGTCCCACTCCAGCTTCGGTTCCTCTGACTGCCCGGCGGCGCGCAAAATGCGCAAAACGCTGGAGTTGGTGAACCAGCTGGCGCCTGAACTGGAGATTGACGGCGAGATGCACGGCGACGCCGCGCTGGTTGAGAGTATCCGTCACGATCTGATGCCGGACAGCCCGCTGAAAGGCGCAGCCAACGTGTTGATCATGCCGAATATGGAAGCGGCGCGCATCAGTTACAACCTGCTGCGCGTATCCTCTTCGGAAGGGGTGACCGTGGGGCCGGTGCTGATGGGGGTATCGAAACCGGTACACATTCTGACGCCAATCGCCTCGGTGCGCCGCATCGTCAACATGGTGGCGTTGGCGGTGGTGGAAGCGCAGACCGAACCGCTATAAGCCTCGAGTGACGACAAGCCCCTTGCGTTCTGGCGCAGGGGGCTTTTTTTATGCCTTGCAGCGTGCGGCGATCTGGCGGATATCCTGCGGCGTAGTGCGGCAGCAGCCGCCAATCAGCCGGGCGCCGATGTTTTGCCATTCCCCAATCTGATCGATCAGGCTGCCACTCTCGCTCCCGCAGGCATGCCAGGTTTTGCTCACCGCGTCGTAATGTTCGCCGGAGTTCGGATAGACCAACAGCGGTTTGTCGGTCAGTGTGGCCAACTGCCGCAACGCCGGGGTGACGTTTTCCAGCGCAATGCAGTTGATGCCGATCGCCAACACCTGAGGATTGCCGTGCAGTGCTGCCAGCACCTGCGTCAGCGGCGTACCGTCGCTGAGATGCTGGCTGTCGCGCAGGGTGAAGGCGAACCAGGCGCCGAGCGTCGGGAACTCCTGCAACAAGGCCAACAACGCCTGCAACTCGCTGAACGACGGCAGGGTCTCACAGGCCAGCAGATCGACCCCGGCCTCGGCCAGCGCGGCAATGCGCGGGCGATGGAAGGCGATCATCTCTTCCTGCGGCAGCGAATAATCGCCGCGGTATTCGGAACCGTCGGCGAGATAGGCGCCATACGGCCCCACAGAGCCTGCGATCAACAGCGGTGCGGCCTGCGGATGTTGCGTCAGATAGTCGCTGCGCGCCTGTTGCGCCAGTTGCACGCTTTTGGCGATCAGCGCCAGCGATTGCTGCTGGTTCAGACCGCGGCGCAGGAAGCCCAGCGGCGTCGCCTGGTAACTGGCGGTGATGGCGCATTGCGCCCCGGCGTTGAAATAATCGAGGTGAACCTGATAAATCAGCTCGGGATTTTCAATCAGCACTTTTGCCGACCACAGCGGATCGCTGAGGTCGCAGCCGCGTGCCTCCAGTTCGGTGGCCAGCGCACCGTCTAAAACCAGCGTGCGGTTAGCGGCCAATAAGGCGGCGACGGTATTGTTAACGGACATGATTTTCTCCCAACGAAGATTTTTGCCCGGCGCGGCGGGTCAGATAATAGGCGAAGTAGCACAGGGCGACAAACGGCAGCCCGCAATAAAGCGCGATGCGCTGCGCCGGATCGAAAGCCAGCCCTACGCAGGCCAGCAGGCACAGGACAAAGCCGAGGATCGGCGTCAAGGGGTAACCCGGCGCACGGTATTTCAGGCCCTCGATTGGCTGACCGCTGCGCAGATAATGGCGGCGGAAGGCGTAATGCGCGGCGCAGATGCTCAGCCAGACCGCCACCACCGCAAAACCGGAAATGGCCGACAGCGCGACAAACACCGTGTCCGGCGCGATAACGCTGGTCAGCAACGCCAGCACGCCGCCGAGCATGCTGAAGGTCAATGCATTGATCGGGATGCCGCGTTTATTGACGCGGGAAAAATAGGCCGGCAGGGTGCGCTGGTTGGCCAATGACCACAGCATGCGGCCCGAGGCGTACAGGCCGGAATTGGCGGCCGACAAGATGGCGGTCAGGATCACGAAGTTAAAGATATCGGCGGCGTAAGGTATGCCAATGCGTTCAAACACCAGCACGAACGGGCTTTTCACAATCCCGGCCTGATCCATCGGGATCAGCGCGGCCAGAATAAATACCGTGCCGATAAAGAACAGCATCAGGCGGATCACCGTGGTGCGTATCGCCCAGGGCACCACCTTTTCCGGGTTCTCGGTTTCGCCGGCCGCAATGCCGATAAGCTCGGTGCCGGAGAAAGCGAAGTTCACCGCCACCATGGTCATCAGGATCGGCAGCGTTCCGTTCGGCAGCCAGCCGGAGGCGGTCAGATTATGCAGGAAGGGCGCGGGCGTGCCGTCTTTCATCGGCAGCAGGCCGAACATGGCGGCGCCGCCCAGAATGATAAAGGCCAGAATGGTGACGACCTTGATCAGCGAGAACCAGAATTCGCTCTCGGCAAAGAAGCGGGTAGTGATCACGTTGAGCAGGAAAATCGCCACGCAGAAGATCAAGCACCACAGCCACACCGGCGACTGCGGGAACCAATACTGCATGCAGAAACCGGCGGCGGTCAGGCTGGAGCCCAGCGCCACCGTCCAGGTCAGCCAATACAGCCAGGCGACGGTATAGCCGGTAGCCGGGCCAAGATAACGTGAGGCATAAACGTGGAAGGCGCCGGTTTCCGGCATCGCGACGGCCAGTTCACCCAGGCACAGCATCACCAGATAAACCACCAATGCGCCGATCAGATAGGCCAGCAGAGTCCCGAGAGCGCCGGTCGTGGAAATGATATAGCCGGTGTTGAAGAACAACCCGGTGCCGATCACGCCGCCCAGCGACAGCATCACCAGATGCCGGGCTTTCATGGTGCGTTTGAAGTGCCCTTCGGCGGGTTCAGGTGAGTGCATGGTATTTCATCCGTATAGACGTCTAAGCAGCTAAATGGCTATTGGTTATACCCGTAATATTTCATGAAATCAATGTAAGACCGGGCGTCATAAACTAAAAAATAGTTAGCGGCGTCTCGGGGCGGGGGGATATCAATATGCAAATGATAATTATTATCTATAATGCCTTCACTTTTTATTGCAGGGGGCAGCATGAGAATTCTGATTTTACTGGCCGCGCTGGCACTTGGCGCTTGCAGCCAGACCCCGGTGCCCGTACCGAAAAACACCCTTGACGGATTGGGGAAAATTACCGATTTACGCAGCGGCGAAACTTTGTCGCCTGACCGGCTTCTTGCCCGACTTGCAGCCCAACCAAGGGTGATCGTCGGGGAAAAACACGACAATCCCTATCATCATCAAATCGAACTGTGGCTGGTGCAAAATCTGCCGCAGCGGCGGCCGCAGGGCAGCGTACTGATGGAGATGATCACCCCGAACCAGCAGGCCAACGTGGACAGGGTCAAACAGGATCTGTTGGCAAATCCTGCCGTGCGCGATGAGCGCGTGGCGCAGTTGATTGACTGGCAGAAAGGCTGGAAATGGTCGTTGTACGGCGAAGTGGTGATGGCGGCGATGCGTGCGCCGTATCCGCTTTGGTCGGCCAACCTGGATCGCGAGGAAATCATGGCGTTTTACCGGCAGCCGGCGTTCCCGCAGGGCCGCTTGTCGGTACGCCCGGCGGTGCAGAAGGCGCTGGAAGACACCATTCGCGCTTCGCACGGCGGAAAAATCGAACCCCAACAGCTGCACGCGATGCTGGCAATCCAACAGCAGCGCGATCGGCGCATGGCCGAGCGCCTGCTGGCTGCACCCACGCCGACGCTGTTGATTGCCGGCGGTTATCACGCCTCAAAATGGGTAGGGGTGCCGCTGCATGTGCAAGATCTGCAACCGGGCGCGCAGCCGACGGTGCTGATGCTGGCGGAGCAGGGCGCGCAGGTTGATGGCCAGATGGCGGATTACCTGTGGATCACGCCGCCGGTAAAATGACGGCGCCACCGGGGGAATGCTGTGCGGTTACTGCGCCCGCTTCGCCTGCTGCAGCCACTTGTCCAGCTCGTTGGCGAACTGCTGACGGTCGCGTTGGTTCAGGGTATTCGGGCCACCGGTCTGGATGCCGCTGGAGCGCAGGGTATCCATAAAGTCACGCATGTTCAGGCGTTCGCGGATAGTGTCCGGCGTGTAGCGTTCACCGCGCGGGTTCAGCGCCACCGCGCCTTTTTCTATCACTTCGGCCGCCAGCGGAATATCGGCGGTGATCACCAGATCGCCTTTTTCGCAGCGGCGGACGATTTCGTTATCCGCCACGTCAAAACCGGCCGCCACCTGCAGGGTGTGGATGTGTTTTGACGGCGGCGTTCTCAGCGGTTGGTTGGCCACCAGCGTCACCGACATGGCGGTGCGCTCGGCGGCGCGGAACAGCACTTCTTTGATCACGTTCGGACAGGCGTCCGCATCGACCCAAATCTGCATTACTCAGGCTCCTTCAGCCAGTCGCGCACCGGCAGAAAATCGCGGTACAACGCCGCTTCCGGGCTGCCTTCTGCCGGTTGATAGTTGTATTCCCAGCGCACCAGCGGCGGCATCGACATCAGAATGGATTCGGTGCGGCCACCGGTTTGCAGGCCGAACAGCGTGCCCCGATCCCACACCAGGTTGAATTCGACATAGCGGCCGCGGCGATAGAGTTGGAACTGGCGTTCGTTGTCGCCCCAGCTCAGCGCTTTGCGTTTTGCCACGATCGGCAGGTAGGCGTCGAGGAAACCTTCGCCCACCGCGCGGGTGAAAGCGAAGCAGCTGTCAAAGTCCGGGGTGTTGAGATCGTCAAAAAACAGGCCGCCGATGCCGCGTGCCTCGTTGCGATGCTTGATAAAGAAGTAGTCGTCGCACCACTTTTTGTATTTGGGGTAGACCGCGTCACCGAAGGGGGCACAGAGCCGCTCGGCGGTACGGTGCCAGTGGACGGCGTCTTCTTCGAAACCGTAGAACGGCGTCAGATCAAAGCCGCCGCCAAACCACCACACCGGCTCTTCGCCCGGTTTTTCCGCAATGAAAAAACGCACGTTGGCGTGGCTGGTGGGAATATAAGGGCTGTGCGGGTGGATCACCAGTGACACGCCCATCGCCTGGAAGCTGCGCCCGGCCAGCTCGGGGCGGTGCGCAGTGGCGGAAGCGGGGAGAGTGGCGCCGGAGACGTGCGAGAAGTTGACCCCCGCCTGTTCAAACACCGCACCCTCGGTCAACACGCGGCTGCGGCCACCGCCGCCTTCTTCACGCGTCCAGCGGTCTTCGTTGAAAACGGCGCTGCCGTCTGCCTGTGCCAGTTGCGCGCAGATACTGTCCTGCAGCGATAGCAGGAAGGATTTTACTTCTGCGATGGTCGGTAAGCTCATACGGATAATTCACGCGTCTGACGGAACAAGGCGCAAAGTATACCCGTATTCGCTGCCGCTTATCAGCCGGTTTTTCGCTGGTGGGCGTCGTAATAGCTGAAGAAACTGATCACGCCGTCGGCGATGGCGCGGGCGATTTTCTCGCGAAACGCGGTGGTGCCGAGCAGGCGCTCTTCCGCCGGGTTGGTGATGAAGGAGGTTTCTACCAGCACCGAAGGAATGGACGGGGATTTGAGCACCGCAAACGCCGCCTGCTCGGTGCTGTCGCTGTGCAGGTGATGCACCGGGCGGATCTGGCCAAGCACGTGGCGGCCGAGCGTCAGGCTGTTGTTGATGGTATCGGTCTGCACCAGATCGAACAGTACCTGCTGCAGATAGTTATCCTGATTTTTATATTTGCCGCCGGCTACGTCATCGGCGGCGTTCTCGCGGTTGGAGAGATAACGTGCCATGGCGCTGCTGGCACCGCGGTTGGACAGGGCGAATACCGAGGCGCCTGAGGCGTCGGGACTGGTAAAACCGTCGGCGTGAATCGAAATAAACAGGTCGGCCTGATGCTGGTGGGCAATTTCTACCCGCTGGAACAGCGGGATAAATTCGTCTTCTTCCCGCGTCAGTCGGGCTTCGACGTGATCGTGTTCATGCAGCATGCGGCGTACGTGATTGGCGATCTCCAGCACCACGTGTTTCTCTTGCGAACCTTCGCTGCCGACCGCGCCGGAATCGATGCCGCCATGGCCGGGATCGATCATCACCAGCCTTTTGCTGCCGGTCGGTTTCGCTGCCGGTTTGGCGTGTTGATTGCGCAGCATGCCGCCGGACTCCGCTTTGGCCGGTTGGCTTTTGCAGCCGACCAGCGCCAGCGCCAGGCCGGAGAGCAGTAATCGACGTCGCGTGGGGGAGGCGGAGAGCGGTTTAAAATTGAGGAATTGTTTAACCTGCTTTTTCATAACGCGACGCTCCATCGATAAATTCTATTTTGCGACGTTATATCGTATTGATAATCATTAATCGAACGGTTAACTATGTCCATTTATTACGTCAGTTACCGCCGTTTTCTGCCCCATTGGCGTGGAAAATCGCAGTTTGATATTGCTTAAGTGAATAATCCCGCGATATACCCTGCGTACTTGAAGCTGCATCTGTGTTAGCTGCGCTTGCTCACCCGAATCACTGACTTAAGTCAGCTCATCGGGCTTCATTCGCTTGCTGCCTTGATGCAACTCCAATAACTTTGGGTATAATCAGATAAACACTTTAATTAACAGCGGCGAACATCGATGGAAATTCGCGTATTTCGACAAGACGACTTTGAAGAAGTCATTACCCTGTGGGAGCGCTGCGATCTGCTGCGGCCGTGGAACGATCCTGAGATGGATATTGAGCGCAAACTGAATCACGATCCGGACCTGTTTCTGGTCGCGGAAGTGGGCGGCGAAGTGGTCGGTTCGGTGATGGGCGGCTACGATGGCCACCGTGGTTCGGCGTATTACCTGGGCGTGCACCCGGATTATCGCGGGCGCGGCATCGCCAATGCGTTGATTAGCCGTCTGGAGAAAAAGTTGGTCGCGCGCGGTTGCCCGAAGATCCAACTGATGGTGCGCGAAGACAACGACACTGTGATCGAGATGTACGAAAAACTCGGTTACGAGATCCAGAGCATCACCAGCCTGGGCAAGCGGCTGATCGAAGACCAGGAATATTGAGTCAATCAGGCGGTGAACCTTCACCGCCCGTTACTGAGCGTTACGGCAGCTTTTTGACGTTCTTCACATCGACTTCCACGCTGCTCCAGTCTTTATCCACTTTCCCTTCCAACTGCACTTTATCTTTCGGGGTAATGGTCTGGCCGTTCCAGCGTTTTTTGTCGATCTCCACCGTCAAGGTGCCGCTGGCGTCGCGGAAAGTGTAGGTGTCGTCGCCGACGCGCTGCTCAATGTTGCCTTGCAGCATGACCCAGGCGTCGTCGCTCATCGATTTTACCTTCTCCACGGTGGTCAGTGCGGCGCTGGGGCCGGAGAAGCCGCCCTGCGGAGCGGTTTGCGTCTGCGGTGCGGAAGGGTCGAGAAACCCGCCTTGTTGTGCCAGAACCGGTGCGCTGCACAGTGCGATCAAAGCGGCCAGGGTATATTTTTTCATTTGAAGCTTCCTTATCTCAATCGAGAATCAAAGCCCTGCCAATCAGGACTGCTGTGTTGATGAGGCAAGTAAAACATAAAGATCTTAAGAGCTTCTTAAGCGGGCGCATTGAAAACAAGAGTTACGGCTCCCATTTGATGGAGTAATGATAAAACAGGCAAGGAACCGACCTTGAAGCCGTATCCACACCGATTTTCCCCCGACGATTATGATCATCATGGCGTGCTGCGCCTGCCGCTGTGGTTTTGGGGCGTCCTGGTTTTGCAGGCCCGCACCTGGATCCTGTTTGTGATGGCCGGTGTCTCGCAGCAGCAGGGGGGAGGGTTGTTGCAACTGTTTTACCCGGATACCCAAAGGTTCTGGTATGGCATCCTGCTGGGGTTGCCGGCGGCGCTGGCCTTTTTGATTGGCCCGCGTCGGCATGTGTGGCCACGGCTGTGGCGGGCCTGGCGTTGGGTGCTCAGCGCCTCGGTGCTGGCGGCGTTGGGCGGCTCCCTGCTCAACCTGTGGCAGCAGGACAGCAATTTGCCGGCGCTGGATAGCGTTTTGGCGTTGCTCGATGCTTTGGCGCTGGCTTACCTGTTGCTGAACGCGCGGCTGAAGGCTTGCTTCACGCCACAGGAAGAGGCCGCTTAATTGCCGCACGGAGCGGCACTTTTCTCATTTTCCGCACTCCAATCTCGCAACCGATGGCGTAGCACGGGCAGTTGTGAGAGGCTGACACTCGGCCCGACTGACCCATGCCTTTGATGTTAAGGAGCTATAAATGAATATTCGCCCACTGCTGTTAGGGCTCCCGCTGTTACTGACCGGCTGTTCGACGATGTCCAACCTCTCCTGGTCGAGCCTGTCGCCGTTTAACTGGTTCGGCAGCAGCCTTGAGGTCAGCGCCAAGGGCGTTGGCGATCTCAACGCCGGCACGCCGATGTCGGAAAGCGCGATCAACGACGGGCTGAACGGCGATTACCGCCTGCGCGGCGGCATGGCAACCGACAAGGGCCAGATCGTTTCTTACTACCAGGCAATGGACGGCAATGACGTGAAGCTGGTGATCACCGGCGAGCCGAAGGGCCACGTGCAGCGTGTGGACGTGATGGACAATAAAGTGGCGACCGAGTGGGGCAACAAGCTTGGCACACCGTTCAGCGAGATGTACAGCAAGGCGTTTGGCGCTTGCAAACCGGCCGATGGCGACGATGCCGGCAAGGTAGAGTGCGTGGCGGAGCAGAGCAAATACGTCACCTACATCTTCAGCGGTAAGTGGGCCGGCCCGCAGGACATCATTCCGCCGGACGACACGCTGAAAAGCTGGACGGTCAGCAAGATCATCTGGCACGCCAAACCGCAGTAAGCCGCTTTCGGGCGCCCCGCTCGGGGCGCTCGTGATTAACCCTATTTTCTTTGCGTTCCGCTAAGGCAATCTTGCACGCATGCGTTATTATACCGCGCGTTTGTAACAGGAAATCCAAGTGTAAACAGCGGCCTGTTACCCTATTTTGCTATTGAGGATAACGACATGACACAGGTTCAGAGCGGCATTTTGCTGGAGCACTGCCGTTTCGCCATTTTTATGGAAGCTACCGTACAGGGCGAATTCGCTGATTTGCGTCAGGGCTGCAAGCAGTTTTGCCAGACGCTTACCGAGCTGCAGCAGCAATTCCCGGATGCTTGCCTGGGGGCGGTCATCGCCTTTGGTTACGACGTCTGGCACGACCTGTCCAGCGGCCAGGGGGCAACAGAGCTGAAGCCGTTTACCCCACTGGGTAAAGGACTGGCACCGGCCACCCAGCGTGATCTGTTGATCCATATCCAATCCCTGCGTCATGACGTTAACTTCTCGCTGGCGCAGGCGGCGCTCGCGGCGTTCGGCAACGCCATCAAAATTGAAGAGGAAACCCACGGCTTCCGTTGGGTGGAAGAGCGCGATCTGAGCGGCTTTATCGACGGCACCGAAAACCCGCAGGGCGACCAACGCCCGGAAGTGGCGGTGATTGCGGAAGGCGAAGAAGACGCAGGCGGCAGCTACGTGCTGGTGCAGCGTTACGAACACAATCTGCGTCAGTGGCAGCGTTTTACCACCGAGCAGCAAGAGCAGATTATTGGCCGCACCAAGCACGACAGTGAAGAGCTGCCGTCGGATCAGCGGCCAGAGACTTCTCACGTCAGCCGGGTTGATCTGAAAGAAGACGGCAAGGGCCTGAAAATTTTGCGCCAAAGCCTGCCTTACGGCACCGCCAGCGGCAAGCACGGGCTTTATTTTATCGCCTACTGCGCGCGTCTGCATAATATCGAAAAACAGCTGCTGAGCATGTTTGGCGATCTGGACGGCAAACGCGATGCGATGCTGCGTTTTAGCCGTGCGGTGACCGGCAGTTATTACTTTGCCCCTTCGCTGACGCGTCTGCTGTCGCTTTGAGGCCCTCGTCGGGGTCGGCCATGTCGGCCCCGGTACGCTTTTCCCGCCCCAGCGAAACCGCTCCGCTCCTGCCTTATAGCGTTTGATGCTTGAAAATCACTAAACGGTATATAAAAGCGTTACAGCTCCGCACCTAGTTATAAATACACTGGTCAACATCAGGGCGAAAGCCCGACGGATTGACTCAGTTAGCTAAGGTGCAGAATGAAACAAACCCGGGTTAAAAATATCGTGCTGAAAGGATGGTTGGCTGCGGCTCTGTTAGCCAGCGGCACCGTCTCGGCAACTGAATTGCTGAACAGCTCCTATGACGTTTCCCGTGAATTGTTTACCGCGCTGAATCCCGGTTTTGAACAACAGTGGAACCAGCAGCACCCGGGCGACAAGCTGACCATCAAGCAGTCCCACGCCGGTTCTTCCAAGCAGGCGCTGGCGATCCTGCAGGGGCTGCGTGCCGACGTCGTGACTTACAACCAGGTGACCGACGTGCAGATCCTGCATGAACGCGGCCAACTGATCCCGGCCGACTGGCAAACCCGGTTACCGAACAACAGTTCTCCGTTCTATTCCACCATGGCTTTCCTGGTACGCAAGGACAACCCTAAGGGTATCCACAGCTGGAACGATCTGGTCCGTGACGACGTGAAGCTGGTGTTCCCGAACCCGAAAACCTCCGGCAACGGCCGTTATACCTATTTGGCCGCCTGGGGCGCCGCCAGCCAGGCCGACGGCAACGATCAGGCCAAAACCCGCGCCTTCATGACCCGTTTCCTGAAAAACGTGTTGGTGTTTGACACCGGCGGCCGCGGCGCGACCACCACCTTTGTGGAACGTGGCCTGGGCGACGTGCTGATCAGCTTTGAGTCGGAAGTGAACAACATCCGCAAACAATACGGTGAAGACAAATACCAGGTCATAGTGCCGCCGGTCGATATTCTGGCGGAGTTCCCGGTGGCCTGGGTGGACAAAAACGTCGATAAAAACGGCACCGAACAGGCAGCCAAAGACTACCTCAATTATCTCTACAGCCCGGCGGCCCAACAGGTAATCACCAGCTTCTACTATCGCGTTTACGACAAAAAGGCGATGGAAGCGGCGAAGGGTCAGTTCCCGGACACCAAGCTGTTCCGGGTGGAAGATCAGTTTGGCGGTTGGCCGCAGGCGATGAAAACGCATTTCTCCACCGGCGGCGAGTTGGATCAACTGTTAGCGGCAGGGCATAAGTAATGTTGTCGTTGTCCAGTAAACGGGTTTTGCCCGGATTCGGCCTCAGCCTGGGGAGCAGCCTGTTTTACACCTGCCTGGTTTTGTTGCTGCCGCTCAGCGCGCTGGTCATGCAATTGGCGCAGATGAGCCTGGCGCAATACTGGGAAGTGATTTCCAATCCGCAGGTGGTGGCGGCCTATAAGGTGACGCTGCTGTCGGCGGGCGTCGCCAGCCTGTTTAATGCGGTGTTCGGCATGCTGATGGCCTGGATCCTGACCCGCTACCGCTTTCCCGGCCGCACGTTGCTGGACGGCCTGATCGATCTGCCGTTCGCGTTGCCGACTGCGGTGGCCGGCCTGACGCTGGCGGGGTTGTTCTCCACCACCGGTTGGTATGGCCAATGGCTGGCGCATTTCGATATCAAGGTGACCTTCACCTGGCTTGGGATTGCGGTGGCGATGGCGTTTACCAGCCTGCCGTTCGTGGTGCGCACCGTTCAACCGGTGCTCGAAGAGTTAGGGCCGGAATATGAAGAAGCGGCCGAAACATTGGGCGCAACCCGCTGGCAGAGTTTCCGCCGCGTGGTGATCCCTGAGCTTGCGCCGGCGCTGCTGGCCGGCACGGCGATTTCCTTTACCCGTAGCCTGGGTGAGTTTGGCGCGGTGATTTTTATCGCCGGCAATATCGCCTGGAAGACCGAAGTGACGTCGCTGATGATCTTTGTGCGCTTGCAGGAGTTCGACTATCCGGCGGCCAGCGCGATTGCTTCGGTGATCCTGGCGGCGTCACTGCTGTTGCTGTTTAGCATTAACGTTCTGCAGAGCCGCTTCGGCCGACGCATCGGGGGGCACTGATGGCTGATATCTCTGAGTTCAATGGCGTCGAACGCCCGCGCGTCAACTGGGGCAAATGGACGCTGATCGGCATCGGCGTGCTGTTCTCGGTGCTGCTGCTGGTGGTGCCGATAATGTCGATTTTCGCCGAGGCCTTTTCCAAAGGCGTAGGCGCGATGTGGAGTAGCCTGGTCGATCGCGACATGCTGCACGCCATCTGGCTGACGGTACTGATCGCGTTGATTACCGTGCCGTTCAACCTGATTTTCGGCACGCTGCTGGCGTGGCTGGTGACGCGTTTCACCTTTCCGGGCCGCCAGCTGTTGCTGACCTTGGTCGACATTCCGTTCGCCGTTTCACCGGTGGTGGCGGGGCTGATTTATCTGCTGTTTTACGGCAGCAATGGCCTGCTTGGCGGTTGGCTGGATACGCATAATATCCAGGTGATGTTCTCCTGGCCGGGCATGGTGCTGGTGACCATTTTCGTGACCTGCCCGTTCGTGGTGCGTGAGCTGGTGCCGATGATGCTCAGCCAGGGCAGCCAGGAAGACGAGGCCGCCATTTTGCTGGGTGCGTCCGGCTGGCAGATGTTCCGCCGCGTTACCTTGCCTAACATCCGCTGGGCGCTGTTGTACGGCGTGGTGCTGACCAACGCGCGCGCCATCGGCGAGTTCGGTGCGGTATCTGTCGTGTCCGGTTCTATTCGCGGCGAAACCTTCAGCCTGCCGCTGCAGGTGGAGTTGCTGCAACAGGATTACAACACCGTCGGCGCCTTTACCGCCGCCGGGTTGCTGACCCTGATGGCGATCATTACCTTATTCTTGAAGAGTGGCTTGCAATGGCGTTTGGAACGCCAAAATGCGCGCCTCGAGCGGGAGGAAAATCATGAGCATTGAGATTCGCGGCATCAACAAATTTTTCGGTCGTACCAAGGTATTGAACGATATCTCGCTCGATATTTCCTCCGGTGAGATGGTCGCGCTGCTGGGGCCGTCCGGCTCCGGTAAAACTACGCTGCTGCGTATTATCGCCGGGCTGGAAAGCCAGAGCGGCGGCAAGCTGGGCTTCCACGGTACCGACGTCAGCCATGTGCATGCGCGCGATCGCCGCGTGGGCTTCGTGTTCCAGCATTACGCGCTGTTCCGCCATATGACGGTGTTCGACAATATCGCCTTTGGCCTGAGCGTGCTGCCGCGTCGTGAGCGCCCAAACGCTGCGGCGATCAAACAGAAAGTGACCCAACTGCTGGAAATGGTGCAGCTTGGCCATTTGGCCAACCGTTACCCGTCACAGCTTTCCGGCGGCCAGAAACAGCGTGTGGCGTTGGCGCGTGCGCTGGCGGTAGAGCCGCAAATTCTGCTGCTGGACGAACCTTTCGGCGCGCTGGACGCGCAGGTGCGCAAAGAGCTGCGCCGCTGGTTGCGCCAACTGCACGAAGAGCTGAAATTCACCAGCGTGTTCGTGACCCACGATCAGGAAGAGGCGATGGAAGTGGCCGATCGCATCGTGGTGATGAGCCAGGGCAATATTGAACAGGTGGGCTCACCGAACGAAATCATGCGTGAACCGGCCAGCCGTTTCGTGCTGGAGTTTATGGGCGAAGTGAACCGTCTGAGCGGCGAAATCCGCGGCTCGCAGCTGTTTGTCGGCGCGCACCAGTGGCCGCTGTCGTTCCAGCCGATGCATCAAGGCAGCGTCGATCTGTTCCTGCGTCCGTGGGAAATGGAAGTGGCCACCGAAAGCAGCGAGCGTTGCCCGCTGCCGGTACAGGTGCTGGAGGCCAGCCCGCGCGGCCACTTCTGGCAGTTGACCGTACAACCGATCGGCTGGCACCAGGAGCCGATCAGCGTGGTGCTGCCGGAGGGCAACCAACCCCCGGTGCGCGGTGGCCGTTACTATGTCGGCAGCCTGAATGCGCGTCTGTACGCCGGCGATCAACTGCTACAACCTGTTGCGTTAGCCAAAAGCGCCTGATATACCCTTTATCTTTCAAGTTGCAGGTGTGTTGGCTGCCTTTACTCGCCCCAGTCACTTACTGATGTAAGCTCCTGGGGACTCGTGCAGTTGCCGCCTTCCTGCACCTCGAAATATTTTGGGTATAGGTTTTAACTGACGTTAAAGGCGACCTTGCGGTTGCCTTGTTATTTTACGTCCAACACACAGGCAAAGATCGTGACAACGCTCGAACAATGCATCGGCAATACCCCGCTGGTAAAAGTACAACGTCTGGCCGCAGGACTGGGCAGCGAGGTTTGGCTCAAACTGGAAGGCAACAATCCTGCGGGGTCGGTAAAGGATCGCGCCGCGCTGGCGATGATCCAACAGGCGGAACTGCGCGGCGAAATAAAACCCGGCGACAAGCTGATCGAAGCCACCAGCGGCAACACCGGCATTGCGCTGGCCATGATCGCGGCGCTGAAAGGCTATTCCCTTAAGCTGCTGATGCCGGAAAATATGAGCCTGGAACGCCAGGCGGCAATGCGCGCTTATGGCGCTGAACTGATTCTGGTCAGCCGTGAAATGGGGATGGAAGGCGCGCGCGATCTGGCGCTGGAAATGCAGCGTGAAGGGCAGGGCAAGGTACTGGATCAATTCAATAATCTGGATAACCCTTACGCCCACTTCACCACCACCGGCCCGGAAATCTGGCAACAGACCCAGCAGCGCATTACGCACTTCGTCTCCAGCATGGGCACCACCGGTACCATTACCGGCGTGGGCGGTTACCTCAAGAGCCAAAACCCGCAGGTGCAAATCATTGGCCTGCAGCCGGCGGAAGGCAGCAGCATCCCCGGCATCCGCCGTTGGTCGCCGGCCTATCTGCCGGGCATATTCCGCCCGGAGCTGGTGGATCAGGTTCTGGATATCCAGCAAACCGATGCCGAGCAGACCATGCGCCAGTTGGCTCAGCGTGAAGGCATTTTCTGCGGCGTCAGTTCCGGCGGCGCGGTGGCCGGCGCATTACGCATTGCTGCGGCGAACCCAGGCAGCGTGATTGTGGCGATTATCTGCGATCGCGGTGATCGTTATCTCTCCACCGGTGTTTTTGACTGAAGGCTATTCCCTTTCCAGCGCATGTATCGGATCCATCCCGGCGGCACGTTTCGCCGGGAAAAAGCCGAAAATCACCCCGATCAGCGTCGAACAGACAAACGCGGCGACGATCGAGGCTCCGGAATAGATCATGGAGAAGTTACTGCTGAATTGGCTGAACAACACGCCGATCCCCAGCGACAGCAGCACCCCCAATGCGCCGCCCAGCAAGCACACCAGCACCGCCTCGATTAAAAACTGCTGCATGATGTCCCCGGCGCGGGCGCCTACCGCCATGCGCACGCCGATTTCACGCGTGCGCTCGGTGACCGACACCAGCATGATATTCATCACCCCAATACCGCCCACCACCAGCGAGATCAGTGCGATCATCGACACCAACAGCGTCAGGGTGGCGGTGGTCTTCTCAATGGTTTGGCGGATACTGTCGGTGTTCATGACGAAGAAATCCTTGGTGCCGTGGCGTTGGCTCAGCAAACGGGTGACGCCGTCTTCGGCGCTGCCGAGATCGACATCGTCGTTGACCCGCACGGTGATGCTCTTCAGGTAACTCTGGCCCAGCATACGTTTCATGACGGTGGTGTAGGGGATCCAGACGTTCAGGTTTTCATCGCTGCCGAAGCCGCTCTGCTTTTTGGCGGCGACGCCGATAATCCGGCACGGCAGCGAACCGAGCAGGATCACTTCGCCGAGCGGATTGGCCCCGTTGGGGAACAGCTTATTGCGGGTATTTTCGTCGATCACCGCTTCCTGCATCAGGTTGTCGACGCTGTGGCGGTTAAACGCCATACCGCTGTCGATGCTGTAGCCGCGCACCAAAAAATATTGCTCGCCTACGCCATTGACCGTACCGCTGACCGACTGATTGCCATAGCGAAAGGTGGTGCTGCTGGACAGCGTCGGCGTCACGCTGTGGACGTATCCCTGCTGCGCCAGCGCGTCGGCGTCGGTGGCGCGCAGCGTCTGGATCGCCGCTGAGCGCATATCGCCGAAATCCTTGCCCGGGTAGATTTCCAGCGTGCTGGTGCCCATGGCGTTGATGTTCGCCAGCACCTGTTGCTGCGAACCTTTGCCCAGCGCCACCACCGACACCACAGAAGCGATGCCGATGATAATGCCGAGCATGGTCAATAAGGTGCGCAGACGCTGTGACGCCATCGCCAGCAGCGCCATTTTGAAGGCTTCGTAAAAGCGGTCGCGCTGCGATTGCCAACGGCTGCCGACGCCCTCCGGCACCTTCGGCAGCAGCGCGTTGGTTTGGACGGTTTTTTGCCGATCGGCGACAACTTCGCCGTCGCGCAGCTCAATAATGCGCTGGGCATGTTCGGCGATCTGCATGTCATGGGTGACGATCACCACCGTATGACCACGCGCATGCAGGTCTTTCAGAATGCTCAGCACTTCTTGTCCGCTGTGGCTGTCCAGCGCGCCGGTCGGTTCGTCCGCCAGGATCACTTGCCCGCCGTTCATCAGCGCCCGGGCGATACTGACGCGTTGCTGCTGGCCGCCGGAGAGCTGGCTGGGCCGGTAGTTCAGACGGTCCGCCAGACCAAGCCGCTGCAACAGATCGGCGGCACGCTGGCGGCGTGCGGTGCGCTGACGCCCGGCGTAGACCGCCGGCACCTCGACATTGTCTTGCGCGGTGAGTTCCGCCAGCAGGTGATAGCGCTGGAAGATAAAACCGAAATGCTCGCGGCGAAGTTCGGCCAGGCTATCGCGATCCAACCGCCCGGTACTGCGCCCGGCGACCTGATAATCCCCTTCGCTGGGGCGATCCAGGCAGCCGAGAAGGTTCATCAGCGTCGATTTGCCGGAGCCGGAAGCGCCGACGATCGCCACCATTTCGCCCTGGCCGATAGTGAGATTGATATCGTTCAGCACCGTCACATTCTGTTCGCCGGCCTGAAAACGGCGGCTGATGCCGCGCAGTTGCAAAAGAGGAGGTGGGTTCATCAATCACATCCCCATCGGCGGCGGGCCCATGCGCCGCGTGCTGCTTTGCGTTGCTGCGCTGACCTGGCTGACAATCACTTTTTCGCCGGCCAGCACACCGCTGATGATCTGCGCATCGACGTTGTTATTGATGCCGACCTTCACCGGGCGGCGGGCGATATTGCCCTGTTCGTCCACCACCTGCACCCAGTCGCCCTGTAACGCGGTGGCGGGGATCACGACTGCGCCTTTCGCCTTGGCCAGCACGATATACACCTGCGCGGTCATGGAAATGCGCAGCGCGCCATCGGGGTTTGCCACGTCGAACAGGCCGTTGTAGTAAATCGCGGTGCTGGAGGTGGAAGAACTGCTGGAACTGGCGCTGCTGGAGCTGGATGTGGTGGTCTCGTCATTGATCGAGTCGGGTGCCGGTTCTATCGCCCGCAAGGTGGCGCGGTAGCGTTTGCCCGGCTCGCCGAGAATGGTGAAATAGACCGGCATACCTGTTTTCACCTTCACCACGTCGGCTTCGGAAATCTGCGCTTCGATGGTCATGGTGTCCAGCCGGGCGACTTTGACGAGGGTCGGGGCGCTTTGCACCGCATTCACCGTCTGGCCTTCTTCAACCGGCAGCGCGACGATGGTGCCGTCGATCGGTGAAGTGATCTTGGTATAGCCGAGGTTGACCTGCGCAGTATTCACCGCGATCTGCGCCTGCACGATCTGCGCGTCCAGCGCGTTGATGTCGGCGCGGGTGGCTTCCAGCGTGGCTTTGGCGCTGTCAAAATCCGCCAGCACGCCGACGCCGCGCGCCACTATGGCCTGTTGGCGCTGATAGGCGAGCTGATTGTTGCGCAGCGCCGCCAGTTTGGAGGCGCGTTGCGCCTGTACGTTCTTCAATGCCGCTTCTGCGTCCCTCAGCGAGTTCTGCTGGGTTAAATCGTCGATCTCGGCCACCAGTTGCCCTTTATGCACCTTATCGCCCAGCGCCACGCGCAGGGCCTTTATCTGGCCGGAGACCTGCGCGCCGACGCTGACCTGTTTTTGCGCTTCGATGGTGCCATCGGCCAGCACGGTTTGTTCCAGATCGCGCGTTTGCGCTACCGCAGTGATATAACGGGGCGTTTCGGCGGTGCCTTGCGCCCTGAAGTAGAGAAATAAGGCGATAGCAGCCACAATGACAGTGGGCAACAGATAGCGTTTTGAGCGTTGAAGCGATGGCATGACGAAGAGGTTCCCTGGCATAAAAGCGCGGCAAAAAATCTATTTGCACTAATTTAGCGCGCCGCCGGCCGGGCTGCGGTTAAGTGGCGTTCAGGAATGTGTAAGGATTGAGTAAAACAGGCTGCGAAGCAGGCTAATAGGAGTGAAAATGGCGAAAATCCGCGAAGGAGCAAGGCATGAAAATTTTATTGGTCGATGATGACCTGGAGCTTGGCACCATGCTGAGCGAATACCTGACCGGCGAAGGGTTTAACGCCACGCTGGTGCTGACCGGCAAAGCGGGGGTGGAAGGCGCGCTCTCGGGCGAGTATACCGCGATGATCCTCGACATCATGCTGCCGGACATGAGCGGTATTGATGTGCTGCGCGACGTGCGTAAAAAAAGCCGTATGCCGATCATCATGCTGACGGCCAAAGGCGACAATATCGATCGGGTCATCGGCCTGGAAATGGGCGCCGACGATTACATGCCCAAGCCGTGCTACCCGCGCGAACTGGTGGCGCGCCTGCGTGCGGTGTTGCGTCGCTTCGACGAACGCCCGGACGAGGTGGACGACGAGATTGCCATCAGCTTCGGTGAACTGACGCTTAATCCTTCTACCCGCAGCAGCGAATGGCGCGGCAAGGCGTTTGATCTGACCGCTTCGGAGTTCAACCTGCTGGAACTGCTGTTGCGCGCGCCGGAGCGCGTAGTGTCCAAGGACGAGCTGTCGGAAAAAGGGTTGGGGCGCCCGCGTGAGGCCTATGACCGCAGCGTTGACGTTCATATCAGCAACATCCGCCAGAAGCTGGGCGCGCTGACCGACAATGCGCTCAGCATCGAAACGGTGCGCAGCATCGGCTACCGCATCAGGTAATGCCCATGCGCGGAAGACTATTCTGGAAAATCCTGCTGGGTTTCTGGCTCACGTTTATCATCATGACCCAGGCGCTGTGGGTCGCTTTTTCGCTGTACGGCGATCGCTATGAGCCACCGGAAAACGCCATGACCCGGCGGCTGATCAATTTGCAGTTGGCAACGGCCGGCACTTTGCTGCGCAGCGGCGGCGTACCTGCCCTGGAAGCCATGATGAAAGATTGGTCGGACGATGATCGTCGTTTTTTGTCGGTAACCCCGATGGCGCATCCGCCTGCGCCGGCAGAGGGGCCTTTCGAGGTTCGCCGCATGCCGGAAAATATCGCGGCATGGGTGCAAACGGGGGACAACAGCGGTTACCTGTTGAATTATGACGTGCGCACCCTCCGCGAACAGTACCGGCCCAACAAGCGTTCGCATTTCTTCAATATTCCGGCGCCGATGCTGTGGGTGGGCGGTCTGGGAGGGCTGTTGTTCAGCGCCGTGCTGGCGTGGAACCTGACCCGGCCAATGCGCAAATTGAGCGCCGGTTTTGATCGTGTAGCGCAGGGCGATTTGTCCGTGCGGCTGTTCCCAGCGATGCGCCGGCGTCACGATGAACTTTCTGAAGTGGCGCGCGATTTCGACACCATGGCCGAAAGGCTGGAACTGCTGGTCAGCGCCCGTGAGCAGTTGCTGCACGATGTTTCGCATGAATTGCGCTCACCGCTTGCCCGGTTGCAGCTGGCCATTGGCCTGGCGCGGCAGAATGACGGCAACGTCGAGAACTCATTGCAGCGCATAGAGCACGAAGCGGGGCGGCTGGATAAAATGATTGGCGAGTTGCTGGCGCTGTCGCGCGCCGAGAGCAACAGTCTGCCGGACGAGGAGTATTTCGATCTTTACGGGCTGGTGGATGCGGTGGTGAACGACGCGCGCTACGAAGCGCAGGTCCCTGGCGTCGAGATCGTGCTGCGGGCCAGTTCGGACGTGGAGTATACCGTCAAGGGCAATGCCGAGCTGATGCGGCGCGCCGTGGATAACATCGTGCGTAACGCATTGCGTTTCTCCAGCCACGGGCAGCGGGTGACGGTAGTGCTGACGCGTATCGACCAACTGTTCCAGATCGAGGTGAGCGATCAGGGGCCGGGCGTGGAAGAGTCAAAACTCTCCAGCATTTTTGATCCGTTCGTTCGGGTGAAATCAGCGATGTCGGGCAAAGGCTATGGGCTGGGGCTGGCGATCACCCGCAAGGTGGTGCTGGCGCACGGCGGCCAGGTTGATGCGCGTAACGGCGAGCCTGAGGGGCTAATCATTACCCTCCGGATCCCGCGCTGGGGGTAATACCCTTCGCCTTTCAAACTGCAGCGTTGTTGGCTGCTCGTGCTTACCCCAGTCACTTACTTGAGTAAGCTCCTGGGGATTCACCCGCTTGCCGCCTAGCTGCAATTCGAAATTCGTTGGGTATTCTCAGTTGTGCAATAGGCGTTATCGGCGCAGGCAGTTTGAACATGGACAGCGCGCAAGCCTTGGAGCGTACACGTAGTACGTGACGAGGATGAGCACTGCCCTAGTTCAAAATGGCCAGTAAGATAGCCTAGAGCCATAAAAAAACGGCGCCCTGGGCGCCGTTTGTCTTGCTCTTCGCAATTACTTCTTGATGCGGATGATCGGGGTTTCACCAACGATTACGGTGCCGGACAGTTTGATCAGTTCTTTGATCTCGTCCATGTTGGAGATAACAACCGGCGTCAGGATAGACTTGGCTTTCTCTTCCAGCAGTGCCAGGTTGAACTCGATAACCACGTCGCCTTTCTTGACGCGCTGGCCTTCTTCAGCGATGCGTTTGAAGCCTTCGCCTTTCAGTTCAACGGTGTCGATACCGAAGTGGACAAACAGCTCGATGCCGCTGTCGGATTCGATAGAGAAAGCATGGTTGGTTTCGAAAATTTTACCGATAGTGCCGTCAACCGGGGCAACCATTTTGTTGCCTGTCGGTTTGATGGCAATACCGTCGCCAACGATTTTTTCAGCGAAAACTACGTCAGGTACATCTTCGATATTAACGATTTCGCCAGAAAGTGGAGCAACGATCTCGATAGTGCCCGTGTCTTTCTTGTCATCAGAAACCAGAGATTTCAGTTTATCGAACAAACCCATGATCTTCTCCTAAGCATTAAATTGGGCGGCGTTCCAGTGTCGTGGAAGTTTAGCAGAGCGTTTTTTCTTCGATGAATTTATTCACGCAATTCATCAGATCTTGCGCCGTTGGCTGTGCCAAGGCTTGCGCTGCCAACGCCTTCACATCTTCGAAATTCGTATTACGAATAATTTTCTTGATGCGCGGGATTGAAATCGCACTCATGCTGAACTCATCCAGCCCCATGCCCAATAACAACAGTGTAGCACGCTCATCGCCAGCCAGTTCACCGCACATGCCGGTCCACTTGCCTTCTGCGTGAGATGCATCAATGACCTGTTTGATCAGGCCAAGCACTGATGGGGACATCGGGTTATAGAGATGAGAAATCAGCTCGTTGCCGCGATCTACCGCCAGAGTATACTGGGTTAGATCGTTTGTCCCAATACTAAAGAAGTCGACTTCTTTCGCCAGATGGTGAGCGATCACCGCAGCAGCCGGTGTTTCCACCATGACGCCTACTTCGATTGTTTCGTCGAACGCCTTGCCTTCTTCACGCAGCTGCGCTTTCAGCGTCTCGATTTCGCCTTTCAGATCGCGCACTTCTTCGACGGAAATGATCATCGGGAACATGATGCGCAGTTTGCCGAACGCGGAAGCGCGCAAAATGGCACGCAGCTGGGCATGCAGGATTTCTCTGCGGTCCATGGCGATGCGGATGGCGCGCCAACCGAGGAACGGGTTCTCTTCTTTCGGCAGGTTCATGTACGGCAGGTCTTTGTCGCCGCCGATGTCCATGGTACGGACGATCACGGCCTGTGCGCCGACGGCTTCAGCAACGGCTTTATAGGCCTGGAACTGTTCGTCTTCGGTTGGCAGCGAGTCGCGGTCCATGAACAGGAATTCTGTACGATACAGGCCGACACCTTCAGCGCCGTTGCGCTCTGCACCCGCGACGTCGCGCACGGTGCCGATGTTGGCGCAGACTTCAACCTGATGACCGTCCAGCGTAATCGCCGGCAGATCTTTCAGCTTGGCCAGATCGTTTTTCTCGGTAACGTACTGGGTCTGGGCGGCTTTCAGCTGATCGATAACGTCAGCGGTTGGGTTGACGTAAATTTTATTGTTAACCGCGTCCAGAATCAGGTAGTCGTCGTTCTTCACCTGCTTGGTCACGTCGCTGGTGCCTACGATTGCCGGCAGTTCCAGGGAGCGTGCCATGATTGAGGTGTGCGAAGTACGGCCGCCGAGATCGGTGATGAAGCCCAGCACTTTGTCCAGGTTCAACTGCGCGGTCTCAGACGGGGTCAAATCGGTAGCGACCAGGATCACTTCGTCCTGGATGGAGCTCAGATCGACGATAGCCAGGCCCAGAATGTTCTGCAGCAGGCGCTTACCGATGTCGCGTACGTCGGCCGCACGTTCTTTCAGGTATTCATCGTCCAGCTCTTCCAGCGCTTTCGCCTGGCCTTCGATGATGGTGTAGGCTGCCGCATCGGCAGACGCCAGATCGTCTTTGATTAGGGCTATGATTTCCTGCTCAAGCTCTTCGTCTTCCAGCAGCATGATGTGGCCTTCGAAGATAGCTTCTTTTTCTTCGCCGAAGGTTTCGCCAGCTTTGGTCTTGATCGCTTCCAGCTGTTCGGACGCTTTGGCGCGGCCAGCCAGAAAACGCGAGACTTCCTGCTCTACATGGTCTGCAGAGATTTTCTTCCGGTTGATGACAATATCATCTTCTTTCAGTAGGAGAGCCTTACCAAAAGCGATACCCGGTGATACTAAAATGCCTGAAATCATAACCCTACCTTACTCTTGACTGGTGTTAACTAAAAAGACGGGCCGATTACTCAAGCTCTGCCATCAGTTTTACCAAGTGCTCAACGGCTTTCTGGTCGTCTTCGCCTTCAGCAGAGATGGTCACTACGGTCCCTTGAGTCAGCCCCAGAGTTTGCAGTTTGAACAGGCTCTTGGCGCTGGCGCTTTTACCGTTGGAAGTTACGGTGATGTCAGAGGTGAAGCCTTTGGCTTCTTTAACGAACTGAGCGGCAGGGCGAGTGTGCAGACCATTCGGAGCGGTAATAGTAACTTCTTGCTGGAACATTGATGTTTCCCCAACTTATTGGTGTGTTGTGGAGCTAAAGTTTAGCCCAAGGGTATGACTTTAGCTTGTCTGGTTAGCGCCTGACTATGGTACAGGGGCGAGCATTGATGCAACAGAAAACGACGGATTTGGCTCTTCAGATCAAAAAAATTTGGCTTCTGCCGTCGTTTCAATCAGCTCTCCATTATGCCGTGTTTAACGCCGCTGCGACAAACGAGTAAATCGATTCAGCTTAAACAAGGGATGGAGGGTGATTAATTTTGCGCATCGAAATAATGCACCGTTAAATACTAAAGCTGGCGGGTAAAATCAATCTTCAACTGCTATAAACTTTGATCCAGCCCACAAAAAAGCACCCCGGAAGGTGCTTTTTTAGCTATTTGTGCACAGGGCGGTGGCACTACTGTTGCAATTCTTGCTCGGTGAACAAATCGGCAAACAGCGCGGTACTCAGATAGCGTTCCCCGGAGGAGGGCAGGATCACAACGATGGTTTTGTCGGCGAAGTCGGCTTCTTCTGCGATTTTCACCGCCGCCGCCACGGCCGCACCGGAGGAAATGCCCGCCAGAATGCCTTCTTCGTCCATCAGACGGCGCGCCATGCTAATGGCTTCATCGTTGGTGATCTGTTCTACACGGTCAACCAGAGCGAGATCCAGGTTACCGGGGATAAAACCGGCGCCGATGCCCTGAATCTTGTGCGGGCCCGGTTTGATTTCTTCACCGGCCAGCGCCTGCGTGATCACCGGGGAATCGGTAGGTTCTACCGCCACGGTGGTAATCGCTTTGCCTTTGGTGTTTTTGATATAGCGACTGACGCCGGTCAGCGTACCACCGGTACCGACGCCGGAGATGAAAACGTCGACCTCGCCATCGGTGTCTTCCCAGATTTCCGGGCCGGTGGTTTTCTCATGAATGGCCGGGTTAGCCGGGTTGCTGAACTGCTGCAAAATGAGGTAACGCTCAGGATCGGTGGCGACGATTTCTTCCGCCTTGGCGATGGCGCCTTTCATGCCTTTCGCGCCTTCGGTCAGCACCAGATTGGCGCCCAGCGCTTTAAGCAGCTTGCGGCGTTCGATGCTCATGGTTTCCGGCATGGTCAGCGTCAGTTTGTAGCCGCGTGCGGCGGCGACGAAGGCCAGAGCGATACCGGTGTTACCGCTGGTCGGTTCCACCAGTTCTTTGCCGGCGACCAGGATGCCGCGTTTTTCCGCGTCCCAAATCATATTGGCACCGATGCGGCATTTAACGCTGAAGCTTGGGTTGCGTGATTCAACCTTGGCCAAAATGCGTCCGTTGCCGATACGGTTCAGACGAACCAGCGGCGTATGGCCGATCGTTAATGAGTTGTCTTCATATATCTTGCTCATAGCCCGTCCTTTAACTCTATGAAAATGTGGGGAACATCGAAAGCATACGCTAACAGTACCGGCAGGGAAGTAAAGAATTGGTATATCGATATGTTATTAGGAAATAAGTTTTAAGCACAAGGATAAGGGCGCAAATTGCGCGCCCTGTCGAAGAATTAATCGTAAATGCGGGGAATGAAACGGCTCAGGAACGAACGAATTGTGTGCGATAACGGTCAACCCACATGGCGGTGGCCCCGCAAACCGCGACCGGCAGGATCACCAGATTAAGGATGGGGATCATGGTGAACAGGCTGACCATGGCGCCAAACTGCAGGTTATCGGTTTTATGCTGACGCAGCGCACGGCGCATATCGGCAAAGCTTACCTTATGGTTATCGAACGGGTAGTCGCAATACTGGATCGCCAGCATCCAGGCGCTGAACAGAAACCACAATACCGGCGCTACCGTTTGGCCAATCCCCGGAATGAAATAAAGTATCAGCAACAGCAGCGCACGCGGCAGGTAGTACGCCAGCTTGCGCCATTCACGCGTCATGATGCGCGGCAGGTCTTTCACGATGCCGAAGATGCCGGTGTCCGGCAGCGGCTTGCCGGTCAGGCTGCCCTCCAGATGTTCGGCCAGCAGGCCGCAAAACGGCGCGGCAATCAGGTTGGTGATGGTGCTGAACAAATAACTGAATACCAGCAGGACGGAAACGACCGCCAGCGGCCACAGCAGATAGCTCAGCCACTGCAGCCAGTTGGGCACATGGCTCATCATACTGGGGATCCAATCGCCAAGCCGGCTGAACAGCCACCAGAAAGCGGAGCCCATCAGCAGCACGTTGACCAGCAACGGCAGGACGACATAGCGTTTAATCCCCGGGCGCGAAATCAGGCGCCAACCTTCGGCGAAATAATGAAAGCCGCTGGTGGAGTGAGAAGCTGACTGCGTATAGGACATATCTTAAGTTATCTCTTTGTCTGAACAGGCATCGCTATCATATCGGGATGATTTTCTGCTGGCTAGGGTAGCATTGGCTGAAAAAACAGCAAAAAAAGGCAGTATAATCATCTTTATTGGCATAAAGTTCAGCACGGACTTGCACTTGTGTGCGCGGGCAAATAGAGTTAAAGAGTGAATGTTTGCCGCGGTGGCAATGTATTGGAACAACAGAGATAGCAATGATGCAGGATTTGCGTCTGATATTAATCGTTGTTGGCGCGATCGCCATAATAGCGTTGTTATTGCACGGTCTGTGGACCAGTCGCAAAGAACGCTCATCGCTTTTCCGCGATCGCCCAGCCAAGCGTTCTAAAAAAGAACGTGAACAATCCCCGATCGACGATCTCGATGAAGGCGTGGGAGAGGTGCGTGTACGCGCCGCTAACCCGCACGATGAGCCGTCTTTTGGTCATTTTGATGCCGCACGCGAAGAACCCGTGGTTGCGCCCAAGCCTGCTCCGGCGGCCGAGGTAACGCCACGTGCCGTTCAACCGGCTGCTCATCAGTCTCCGCCACCGCTGTCTCAGCGGCCGGATTATGATGACATCCTGCTGGACACCTACGCGCAGGACGAAGAAGACGACGTGCCGCAGCAGCCTGCGCCGCGCCGTGAACCGCGCGTTGACGATCTGCCGCCTGTGGCGCCTGCAGCAGAGCCGGCGTTCCGCGCCGAACCTGCGCACCAGCCGCAGCCGGAAGTGAAACCAGCGGCGGTGGAACCTCAGCCTGCTCCGGCAGCCATTAAACCGGCAAAACTGAAAGAAACCGTATTGGTGTTGCATGTGACCGCACATCAGGGTGGCGTGATCGGCGGCGAAGTTCTGCTGCAGAGCGTGCTGCAAGCGGGCTTCCAGTTTGGCGCGATGGGGATTTTCCATCGCCATATCAGCCCGGCAGGCAGCGGCCCTGTGCTGTTCAGCCTGGCGAATATGGTCAAGCCGGGATCTTTCGATCCTGACATGATGTCCGATTTCTCCACGCCGGGTGTGTCGATGTTCATGATGGTGCCGTCTTATGGCGACGCTAATCAGAACTTCAAGCTGATGCTGCAGTCGGCACAGCGAATCGCCGACGACGTGGGCGGTGTGGTGTTGGACGATGAGCGCCGCATGATGACCCCACAGAAGCTGGAAACCTATAAAGCGCGCATCCGCGAAGTGTTGGAAAGCAACGCCTGACCGGTAGCCACGCGCACTGAATATCCGTAACAACAAAGCCCCCGCTTGCCGGGGGTTTTTTATCTTTGATGGTGAGCCATGGAATCGATAATCCAACAAATCAATCAACTACGAACCTCACTGCGCCATCATGAATACCAATATCATGTGCTTGACGCGCCGGAAGTGCCGGATGCGGAATACGACCGCCTGATGCGCGAACTGCGCGAGCTGGAAAGCGCGCACCCGGAGCTGATCACCGCCGATTCACCGACCCAACGCGTGGGCGCCGCTCCGCTGGCGGCGTTCGATCAGGTACGCCATGAAGTGCCGATGCTGTCGCTGGATAACGTATTCGACGAAGAAAGCTTCCTGGCGTTCTACAAACGCGTGCAGGATCGCCTGAAGAGCAGCGATCCGCTTACCTTTTGTTGCGAGCTGAAGCTGGACGGCCTGGCGGTCAGCCTGCTGTATGAAGACGGCGAACTGGTGCGGGCGGCCACGCGCGGCGACGGCACCACCGGCGAGAACATTACTTCCAACGTGCGCACCATCCGCGCTATTCCGCTGCGTTTGACCGGCGACAATATCCCGCGCAGGCTGGAAGTGCGCGGCGAAGTGTTTATGCCGCAGGCCGGCTTTGAACAGATGAACGAAGAAGCGCGTCGCAAGGACGGCAAGATATTTGCCAACCCGCGCAACGCCGCCGCCGGTTCTATCCGCCAGCTCGATCCGCGCATTACCGCCAAACGTCCGCTGACCTTTTTCTGCTACGGCGTTGGCCTGCTGGAAGGCGGTGAGCTGCCGCGCAGCCACTGGCAGCGCCTGACGCAGTTCAAAGACTGGGGGTTGCCGGTCAGCGATCGCGCCAAACGCTGCACCGGCAGCGACGAAGTACTGGCTTTCTATCGTCAGGTCGAGCAGGACCGCGCGCAACTCGGGTTTGATATCGACGGCGTGGTAGTCAAAATCGATGATATCGATCTGCAGGAAACGCTGGGATTTGTGGCGCGCGCGCCACGCTGGGCGACGGCATTCAAGTTTCCGGCGCAGGAGCAGATTACCCAGGTGCGTGAGGTGGAATTCCAGGTTGGGCGTACCGGGGCGATAACGCCGGTGGCGCGGCTGGAGCCGGTACAGGTGGCCGGCGTGATTGTCAGTAACGCCACGCTGCACAACGCCGATGAGATCGAACGTTTGGGCCTGCGCATCGGCGACACGGTGATCGTGCGCCGTGCCGGAGACGTGATCCCGCAGGTGGTTGGGGTTATTGAAGATCGCCGCCCGCAGGACGCGCGTGAAATAGTGTTTCCACAGCATTGCCCGGTGTGCGGTTCCGATGTGGAACGGGTAGAGGGCGAAGCGGTAACGCGCTGCACCGGCGGGCTGATCTGCGCCGCGCAGCGTAAGGAAGCGCTGAAGCACTTCGTTTCCCGCCGTGCGATGGACGTGGACGGCATGGGTGACAAGATCATCGAGCAACTGGTAGAAAAAGAGTATGTGAAGAACCCGGCCGATTTATTCCGCCTGTCCGCCGGTATTCTGACCGGGTTGGATCGCATGGGGCCGAAGTCGGCGCAGAACCTGGTCAACGCACTGGAGAAATCCAAGCGGACCACCTTTGCCCGTTTCCTGTACGCGCTCGGCATCCGCGAAGTGGGCGAGGCTACGGCCGCTAACCTGGCGGCGTACTTCGGCGAGCTGCAAAAACTCTATGCCGCCGATATCGACACGCTGAAAAAAGTGCCGGACGTCGGCGAGGTAGTCGCGAAACATGTGCGTCATTTCCTCGATGAAGAGCTGAACCAGAAGGTGATCGACGAACTGATTGGCACCGAGATTGGCATTAGCTGGCCAGACGTGGTGGTGGTGCCTGAAGAGATCGACAGCCCGTTCGCCGGCAAAACCGTGGTGTTGACCGGTTCGCTGAGCCAACTTTCACGCGATGAGGCCAAAGATCGCCTGACGGCGCTGGGTGCCAAGGTCAGCGGCAGCGTCTCGAAAAAGACCGATCTGGTGATTGCCGGTGAAGCGGCCGGCTCCAAGCTGGTGAAGGCGCAGGAACTGGGCATTGCGGTGATCGATGAAGCGGAAATGATCCGCCTGCTGGGTGTCTGATGGAAAAAGAGAACCTGATCGAGATCGCCAATACCCTGATGCCGTTCGGCAAGTATCAGGGGCGGGCGCTGATTGACCTACCTGAAGAGTATTTGCTGTGGTTCGCCCGCAAAGGCGAGTTCCCCAACGGCAAACTCGGCATGCTGATGGAAATGACGCTGGCGATTAAAATCGAAGGGCTTGACCATCTGGTCAAGCCGTTAAAAAAGCGTTGAACGGACGGGCGAAAGCCCGTTTTGCTTATCCCCGCGACGGCTCTGCGTTAATAACAGACTGTTTTTCCTGTTGTTTCTTTTGATAGCGTCTCGCCAGCACCGCGCAGGTCATCAATTGCACCTGATGGAACACCATCAGCGGCAATACCATAATCCCCACGGTTGACGCCGGGAACAGGATATTGGCCATCGGGATGCCGTTTGCCAGGCTTTTCTTCGAGCCGCAGAACACGATGGTGATTTCGTCGGCTTTGCTAAAGCCCATCCAGCGCGCCATGTAAGTGTTCACCACCAGCACGATCGTCAGCAAGACGATGCTGCCCACCACGATAAACACCAGCGAACCCATGCCCACCTGATGCCAGATACCGTGCGTAACCGCCTCGCTGAAGGCGGCATAGACCACCAGCAGAATCGAAGTCTGGTCGGTTTTACCGATAAGCTTGCGGTTGCGTTCGATCCACTTGCCGATCAGCGGCCGCGACAAATGGCCGGCGACGAACGGCACCAACAGCTGCAGCACAATAGATCCGACCTGTTGCAGGCTGCCGGTTTCACCGTGGACGTTCATCAGCAGCCCGACCAACAGCGGTGAAACGAAGATCCCCAGCAGGCTTGAGGCCGACGCGCTGCATACCGCGGCGGCGACGTTGCCCCCCGCCAGCGAGGTAAAGGCGATGGCCGATTGCACGGTGGCGGGCAGAATGCATAGATAGATAAAGCCGGAATACAGCTCGGGGCTAACGTCGATCGGCGACCACCATTTAAACAGTACGCCGAGCGCCGGAAAAATGATAAAGGTGCTGAACATTACCCACAGATGCAGCCGCCAGTTGTTGCTGCCGGCCAAAATGGCCTCGCGCGACAGCTTGGCGCCGTGCATAAAAAACAGCAAGGCGATGGCGGCGATGGTCAGCACGTTTAGCCAGCCGACAAATTCGCCCCGCGCAGGCAGGAAAGAAGCCAGCAATACGGTGGCGATCAGCGTCAGGGTAAAGCGATCGGGCAAGAATCTCATGGTGGCGTACTCGAATAAAAATGATGCGCTTATTGTGGCTCTGCGGGATATAATAATTAAATTGATTTATTTAATTTATATATGAAATAAACACATGAATTATTCCATCAAACAGCTCAGAGTTTTTGTCGCCATTGCCCGGCACCGCAGCTTCAGTAGGGCCGGGGAGGCTATTGGCCTGACCCAGTCGGCGGTCAGCCACAGCGTGAAAGAATTGGAAGCGGAGATTGGCGTGCGCCTGCTGGACCGCACCACGCGCGAAGTAGTGCTGACCGACGCCGGGCAGCGGCTGGCCAATCGCGTTGAACGCCTGCTGGATGAACTGCAAACCTCGCTGCTGGATGCGCGCAGCTTTGGCGTGCAGCGCAGCGGCACGGTGCGCGTGGCGTCCAGCCAGACCATCTCCGCCCACCTGATGCCGCAATGCATCGCCGCCGGGGAACAGCAATATCCGGATATTCGCATCATGCTGCGTGATCAGGCGCAACAGCAGGTGTTGCACAGCATCCGTAATGCCGAAGTGGATTTTGGCATCGTGGTGGATCCGGTCCAGGCGGTGGATTTGGACTGCGAGCCGATTCTGCATGAACCCTTCCTGCTGTTGTGCCGCCGCGATCACCCGTTCGCCGCGCTGCCCGAGGTGCACTGGTCGGCCCTGAACGGCAGCCGTTTAGTGTTGCAGGATTATGCTTCGGGCAGCCGACCGTTGATTGACAGCGCTCTGCGCCAGCAGGGAGTGGAAGCGTCGGTGGTGCAGGAAATCGGTCACCCGGCGACGCTGTTTCCGATGGTGGCGGCGGGTATAGGCATCAGCATTTTCCCGGCGCTGGCGTTACCGCTACCGGAAGGTGGGCAATTGAAAGTGTGTCGGCTGGTGCCTGAAATTAATCGTGCGCTGATGCTGGTGCGGCGTAAAAACCGCTCGTTGACGCCGGCGGCTGAGGTCATTTGGCAGGTCGTTGGGCAGCAGGCGGCGTTGCTGCAACAGCAACGCCGACAACAGACGGGGTATTGATCAGATATAGACATCCACGGCATTCAGCGCGGTGGGGCGATTGACGCCGTCGCCCTTGACCGGGGTATTGCCGGAGGCGGCTTTCGCCATCTGTTCCTGTCGCTGCTTTTCCATTTCTTCTTTCTGAATGCGTTCGATTTCGGCCTGCAGCATTTTGATCTGCGCCTGGATCAGCTGTTTCTGTTTTTCGATCTCTTTGGCATCGCCGCCCGAGTCTTTGAGATCCACCAGTTTTTGTTGCAGATCCTGGATCTGTTTAGTCAGTGCCTTGATGCGTGCCGAAGCGCTGCTGTCCGAGATATTGACCTGTTCGCTGCCGCCGGCACCTTCGGTTTCTTTCGATTTACCGCCTTCGGGCTGCTGATTGACAGGCTTGGCCATCAGTACCTGTCCCTGTTTTCCGGGGGCACTGAAGACGTTGCTGACGCCGGGTACGGTGTTTTTTACCGGCACGATCATGGTAATGCTGGTGGACATAGTGCTCTCCCTGAGTCTTGATGTTTCTGCTCAGGGTATCGGCAGCGGCGGGTAAAACTTTACCCGCGAACTTGCCGCAGCCGTGGCCAGCGCTGCAGCCAGCCTTTGTCGGCCACCCGTTGGTCGAATGCGTGGACATCGCCGTTTTTGGCATTGAAGGTAATGGTGCCATCGAACAACCGTTCGAGACCGAAAGGCGCTACCAACCGGATGCTGTCATCGGCGTTCAGACGTGCGCCAACCGCCGTTTCAAGCTCAGGCCAAAAACTGATGGCGTTCTCGCTGTTGAGGTAGGGCGTCCGCCCGCTGCGCAGGTGCATGCGGGCCTGATTTTTCACCGACCACGGCTGCGGCAGCCACTGTTGCAGCCGTGCCTCCAGCATCCGATCGCGCTCCGCTTCCGCCCGTTGCGGATCAAAATGAATCACGTCTATATCGTTGAGCGGCGTCGGGGAGGCATAACCCTGGAGCCGATCCCACACCAGGTTGCGCACAAATCCGGCGCCCAGGCACCAGTCATTCAGGCCGAGCCGTCGTACGGTGCGCAATGCCGTCATTCTTTCGTTATCTTGCTGTAACCACTGGATAATTTGCTGTTGCCGGTTCATTACCTCTCCTTTGTTGCGGCTACTGTAACCCGAAGCGCTCGCCGGCGGAATGCAATGCATGATTTTAGTGCAGGCTCAGGCTGCCAGGAGCCTGGCGATAAAAGGCATTAACCGCATGATTTCCGGTAAAAAATAAATTCATCTGTCGACTGGCTACACTTGGTACAGGGTTTGCAGCTTCAGATGATCAATTCGGGCAAAACAGGGGGCGCTATGTATCAGGCAACGCTTAGCCGGCGCAGCTACCGTTTCAATGATTTACGCCAACTGATGGCAAAGGCGTCACCGGCCCGTTCCGGCGATTTTCTGGCGGAGGTGGCGGCGGAGAGCGCGGAAGAACGCATGGCGGCGCGCATTGCGCTGGCGGAGGTGCCGCTGAAAACGTTTTTGCAGCAGCTGCTGGTGCCTTACGAAGAAGATGAGGTCACGCGGCTGATTATCGACAGCCACGATGCCGTGGCCTTCGCGCCGATCTCCCATCTGACGGTGGGGGATTTCCGCGACTGGTTGCTGAGCGAGCAGGCGGACAGCGCAATGCTGGCGCAGGTCGCCCCCGGGATTACGCCAGAAATGGCGGCGGCGGTGAGCAAGCTTATGCGCAATCAGGATCTGATCCTGGTGGCGAAGAAGTGCCGGGTGGTGACGCGATTTCGCAATACTCTCGGCCTGCCAGGCCGCATCAGCGTGCGCTTGCAGCCTAATCACCCGACCGACAGCCTGCAGGGCATCGCCGCCAGCATGCTCGATGGCCTGCTGTACGGCAGCGGGGACGCGGTGGTCGGCATCAACCCGGCCAGCGACAGCCTGCCGCTGCTGGAAAAGCTCAATTACATGCTGGATGACGTGATCCAGCGTTTCGCCATTCCCACGCAGTCCTGCGTGCTGACGCACGTCACCAATACGCTGCGGCTGATGGAACGCGGTGCGCCGGTGGATCTGGTGTTTCAGTCGATCGCCGGCACCGAGGCCGCCAACAGCGGTTTCGGCATTAATCTGGCGCTGCTGGCGGAAGCGCAGCAGGCGGCGCTGAGCCTCAATCGCGGCACGTTGGGCAATAACGTGATGTATTTCGAAACCGGGCAGGGCAGTTGCCTGTCGGCCAATGCGCATCACGGCATCGATCAGCAAACCTGCGAGGCGCGTGCTTATGCAGTGGCGCGCCATTTCTCCCCGTTATTGATCAATACCGTGGTCGGGTTTATCGGCCCGGAGTATCTGTATGACGGTAAACAGATTATTCGCGCCGGGCTGGAGGATCACTTCTGCGGCAAGCTGCTCGGCCTGCCGCTGGGGTGCGACGTGTGCTACACCAATCATGCGGAGGCGGATCAGGATGACATGGACACGTTGCTGACGCTGTTGGCCACCGCCGGATTAACCTTTTTGATTGGCGTGCCGGGAGCGGACGACATCATGCTCAATTATCAGAGCACCTCCTTCCATGACGCGTTGTATATCCGCGAACTGCTGGGGCTCAAACACGCACCGGAGTTTGCCGACTGGCTGGTGAAAATGCATATCACCGACGATCTGGGGCGGCTGCGTGACACCGCCGCCAATCACCCGCTGTTGTTGGCGCTGCAGGGAGAGAATTGATGAGCAAACCGGTTCACGTCAACAGCTGGGATGCGCTGCGCGCCTTTACCGATGCGCGTATCGCGTTGGGTCGCACCGGCGCCAGCCTGCCCACCGGTGAGCTGCTTAAATTCGGTTTGGCGCATGCGCAGGCGCGCGATGCGGTACACCAGCCGTTCGACAGCGATACGCTGGCCGGGGCGTTGCAGGAGAGGGGCTGGCAAACCTTGACGGTGCACAGCCAGGCCGCTGATCGCACCGCTTACCTGAGCCGGCCGGATCTGGGGCGTCGTTTGGCGGCGGACAGCCGCAGTCTGCTGCTGGGCCTGCCGGACAAGGCGGCCGATCTGCTGCTGGTGGTGGCGGACGGTCTGTCTTCCAAGGCGGTGCACCGTCAGGCATTACCGCTGTTGCAGGCGCTGCGGCCTTATCTCGATCTGTTGGGGCTTTCCGTGGCACCCGTGGTGCTGGCGCATCAGTCGCGGGTGGCGCTGGGGGATGATATCGGCGAGTGTCTGCGGGCAAAAGCGGTGGCGATATTGATTGGCGAGCGGCCGGGTCTGTCGTCGCCGGACAGCCTGGGCATTTACCTGACCTGGGGGCCGAACACCCGGCGGCGCGAGTCGGAGCGCAACTGTATCTCCAACGTTCGCCCGGAAGGGCTGGATTATCCGCAGGCGGCGTTCAAGCTGGCGTGGCTGCTGGAACAGGCGTTTCAGCGGGGTCTGACCGGGATTGAACTGAAGGACGAAAGCGATAACCCGGCGTTGTATGGCCGGGTATTGCCGCTTCATTCCCAACTGGGGGGCTGACCGATACTTTGCTGCAGCAGGGTAGTGAAGACGTTTAAGCGGGCGGAGATCTTGGCCACCGGCCGCAACAGATAGATGCCCTGTTGTTCCCGGCGCGGATCCTCGAGCACTTGCTGCAGGCTACCGGCCTGGATATCCGGGCCAACTACCCAGTTGGGTAAAAAGGTGATCCCCAGCCCAAGCAGCGCCGCCTGGCGCTGGGCGGTAAAGTCATTGCAGCGCAGCACCATACGGCAACGGTTCAGCAGTTGTCCGCTGAGGATTTGTGTCCAGCAGGCGGGCTGCTGTTTATTATAGCGGGCGATCAACCGATGTTCCGGCAGCGCGTTCAGGTCATCAGGGCGGCCATAGCGGGCGATATAGCCGGGGCTGGCGCACATGACCCAGCGTTGCGTGGCTATTCGGCTGGCATACAGTCCGCTGTCTTTTTGTTCGCCGATGCGGATGGCGGCGTCCAATAACTCCTGCGTCGGATCGGTCTGGCGTTCGGTCAGATCCAGATCGACAAACAGCTGCGGATAGCGTTCAGCCAGCGTCGGCAACAGCGGCAGGATGTAGGTTTTGCCAAAGGTCGGCAGGCAACTGATACGCAACGTTCCCTGCGGCATATCACTTAGCGAGGCCAGTTCGGCGCGGATATCGGTAATGTCCGACAGCAGCGCCGCCGCCCGTGTCTTCAGCATCTCCCCGGCATCCGTCAGCATCAGGCCGCGCGTCGAGCGGATAAACAGCGTGGTGCCAAGGGCGCTTTCCAGTGCGTCGATGTGGCGAACCAGCGAAGAGGGCACCATGCCCAGCTTGCGGGCGGCGGCGGAGAAGCTGCCCAACAGGGCCACTTCGAGAAATATCGGCAGATGTTCAACATAGCGGGCGTCATTCATCTTTGCATTATATGCAAAAGCGTTTCTTATGAATACCGGGTTCTCTGCCCACTGCATTACGGTTACTCTTTTTTAGGGGCTGACGGCCGACAAGAGCGAACCGAGATCCCGCCGCAAAGAGAAAAACAGATAAACTCAGCGGATTTTAGACCTTAAAACCACCCCATTTTCCCAGGCACCGCCATATGCCTGCGACAGTGATTGCTGCTTCAACACCAGAGTAAAGGTTCAATTTGACGCCGTGCCGGCCAACAATGGTTAGCGAATCTAAACCGTTGTTGAGGTTGGGCGTCGCCGGCCTGCCGTGCCGGTTTTTTTGTCGCCGTTGGCTGAATCGTTCCAACTGAACGCGTCGTCGGCGACATCTTTGCTTACTTTTCAGGTGAGCATTTTTGAACGCGCGGGGGCATTTCGCACCGCGCTGGTGGAGGAGTACGTAATGAACGAAAAGCAGGGTTGTTCCTGTGCGCACCATTTGGTGCAGGGTTTCGCCAGGCAGTCGGTGAGTGCCGGGGAGGGTGAAATCTATCAAATCTCGCTGATGAGCGCGTTAATCAGCGGCGTTTACGAAGGTGACGTGACCATTGCCGACTTGCTGCGACACGGCAACTTTGGCCTGGGCACCTTCAACCACCTTGATGGCGAATTGATCGCCTTTGATGATGAAATTCATCAGTTGCGCGCCGACGGCAGCGCGCGACCGGCCAGCCATGATCAGAAAACCCCTTTTGCCGTAGTCACTTTTTTCCAACCTAGCGTGACCCAAAGTTTCGATCGTCCTATCACCAAAGCGCAATTGCACCAGTGCATCGATGAGCAGGTGGCTTCGCCGAACCTGTTCTGCGCTGTACGCGTCGACGGCGTATTCAGCCATGTGGAAACCCGCACCGTGCCGCGTCAGGAGCGGCCCTATCGCCCGATGCTGGAGGCAATCGAGGAGCAACCGACCTTTGCCTTTCTCAAACGGCAGGGAACCCTGGTTGGCTTTCGTTCGCCGGACTACATGCAGGGAGTCGGCGTAGCCGGCTATCACGAACACTTTGTTACCGACGATCGCAGCGGCGGCGGCCATGTGCTGGATTACCAGCTTGACCAGGGTCGCCTGCAATTTGGCGTGATCACCCGTCTCAATCTTCAATTGCCGCATGATGCGGATTTTCTGCGCGCCGACCTCTGTCCGGAGGATTTGGACCGCGCGATTCGTTCTGCCGAGGGTTAATTCCGCGACAGCCGTTGGTGTATTTTCAGGAGGTGTGTTCCATGAACAAGGCAAAAACAGACAATAACTGGGCCTGTGGCGCAGATTTGGTGGTGAAAAATCTGGAGGCGCAGGGCGTCAAATACGTGTTCGGCATTCCGGGGGCGAAAATCGACCGGGTATTCGATTCGCTGGAGGACGCGCCGTCGATAGACACGGTGGTAGTGCGGCACGAGGCCAACGCGGCGTTTATGGCGGCGGCGGTGGGGCGGCTGACCGGCAAGGCGGGGGTGGCGCTGGTTACCTCCGGGCCTGGCAGTTCCAACCTGATCACCGGGCTGGCGACCGCCACCTCGGAAGGGGATGCGGTGGTAGCGATCGGCGGGGCGGTGAAGCGCGCCGATAACCTCAAACAGACCCACCAGAGCATGGATACCGTCAGCATGTTCCGGCCGGTGACCAAGTATTGCGCCGAAGTGCATGCCGGCGTGGCGATTTCCGAAGTGATCGCCAATGCCTTCCGCCATGCCGAGTTCGGCCGGCCTGGGGCGTCGTTCATCAGCTTGCCGATGGACATCGTGAATGAACCGGTCAGCGCACCGGTGCTGGCGGGGTGCCGCCTGCCACGCATGGGGGCTGCGGCCGCCGATGACATTCGCACGGCGGTAACCTTGATCCAGCAGGCGAAGTGCCCGGTTCTGCTGCTTGGCTTGCAGGCCAGCCGCCCGGAAAACAGCGAGGCGGTGCGTCATCTGCTGCACCGCACCCATATGCCGGTGGTGGGCACCTATCAGGCGGCGGGGGTGATCGACGTCAATCATTTCGCCAGGTTTGCCGGCCGCGTCGGGTTGTTCAACAACCAGCCGGCCGATCAACTGTTGCAGAAAGCCGATCTGGTGGTCAGCGTCGGCTACGGCCCGATCGAATACGATCCCTGCATGTGGAACAGCCAGGGCAAACTGAAGCTGGTGCATATCGACGTGTTGCCGGCGGATATCGATACCTGTTACCGTCCGGACGTGGAACTGGTGGGCAATATCAGCGCGACCCTCGATATGATGACCGAGGCCTTCAGCAGTGTGGTGAGCGTGCCGGCAGAGGTTGAACTGATCCTCAGCGATCTCGGGCGGCAACGCACCGAATTGGCCGAACGCGCCGCACGCCGTGGGGGCATGCCGATCCATCCGCTGCGCATCGTGAAAGAGCTGCAGGATATCGTCAGCGACGACGTCACGCTGTGCGTGGATATGGGCAGTTTTCACATCTGGATCGCACGCTATCTCTATAGCTTCCGTGCAAGGCAACTGCTGATCTCCAACGGCCAGCAGACCATGGGGGTGGCGCTGCCGTGGGCGATTGGCGCAGCGCTGGTGCGCCCGGGGGACAAAGTGGTGTCTATCTCCGGCGACGGCGGTTTTATGCAGTCGAGCATGGAGCTGGAAACCGCGGTGCGGCTGAAAAATAACATCGTGCACGTGATTTGGGTGGATAACGCCTACAACATGGTGGAAATGCAGGAGGTGAGTAAGTACCGACGTAAATCCGGCGTGGAATTTGGCCCGATCGATTTTAAAGCCTATGCGGAATCCTGCGGCGCGGTGGGGTTTGCCGTGCAGTCGGTAGATGACCTGCGGCCGATGCTGCGTAAAGCGATGGAAATTGAGGGACCGGTGGTGGTGGCGATCCCGGTCGACTATGCCGACAACTACAAACTGATGGCGCAGATGAACTTCAGCCAGATGATTTAATTTCATTTATGCCGGTTAACCACGGGGAGCGGCCTTCTGCGGCGCACCCCGTTTTTTATGCTCGAAATTTGTGCTTTACAACCCTAACTGCATGATTTATTGGTATCCGTCGGGTCCGTTTTCTATACCCTCTGAATGTCGAGTTACGGCCAGGCGACGGGTATAACCACTGGGGATGGCAGGATGAAAAGAAAAGCAATAACGACGACGCTGGGATTGTTGGCTCTGGCGATGATGGGCGGTGCACACGCCGGCACGCTGGTTTATTGTTCCGAAAGCTCGCCGGAGGGATTCAACCCGCAGTTGTTTACCTCGGGTCCTACCGTAGACGCCAGTTCTGCGACGATCTACAACCGGCTGGTGGATTTCAAAACCGGCACCGTCGAGCTGCAACCCAGCCTGGCGGAAAGCTGGGAAGTGAGCGAGGACGGCAAGCAGTACACTTTCCATCTGCGCAAGGGCGTGAAATTCCAGAGTAACAAGTTCTTTACGCCAACCCGCGACTTCAATGCCGACGACGTGATCTTCTCCTTCATGCGGCAAAAAGACGCCAATAATCCGTATCACAAGGTCTCCAACGGCGCTTACACCAATTTTGAATCCATGGAATTCGGCACGCTGATCGACAAGATTGTCAAAGTGGACGACAACACAGTGCGCTTTGAGCTTTCGCGCGCCGAAGCGCCGTTCGTGGCCGATCTCGGCATGTATTTCGCCACCATTTTATCGGCGGAATATGCCGGTGCGATGCTGAAGGCCGGCACGCCGCAGCGGGTCGATAACGACCCGATAGGCACCGGGCCGTTCCAACTGATGCAGTACCAAAAAGACGCGAAGATCCTCTACAAGGCGTTCGACCAGTATTGGGAGGGCAAACCGAAGATTGACCGCCTGGTGTTCTCGATAACCCCGGACGCTGCGGTGCGCTATGCCAAACTGCAAAAAAATGAATGCCAGGTGATGCCATTCCCCAACCCGGCGGATTTAGTGCGGATGCGGCAGGATCCGAACATTCGGGTGATGGAGAAATCCGGGTTGAATATCGGCTTCCTGGCATTTAACACCCAGAAAAAACCGCTGGATAACGTCAAGGTGCGCCAGGCGCTGGCGATGGCGGTAAATAAACCGGCGATTATCGAAGCGGTGTTCCACGGCGCGGGCCAGCAGGCGAAGAACCTGCTGCCGCCGACCCAGTGGGGCAGCAACGACAAGATTGAGGATTACCCGTACGCGCCGGAAAAAGCCAGACAACTGCTGCAGGAAGCCGGTTTGGGCCAGGGTTTTGCGATTGACCTGTGGGCGATGCCGGTACAGCGGCCATACAACCCTAACGCCAAACGCATGGCGGAGATGATCCAGTCTGATTGGGCGAAGATTGGCGTGAAGGCTAAAATTGTCACTTTCGAATGGGGCGAGTACTTGCAGCGGCTCAAAAATGGCGAGCATCAGACTGCGTTGGTGGGGTGGACCACCGCCAACGGCGATCCGGATAACTTCTTCGGCCCGTTGTTTACCTGTGTTTCGGCCAACGGCGGTTCAAACTCGGCCAAATGGTGCTACCCGCCGTTTGATAAGTTGATCCTGCAGGCGCGTGAAGAGAACGATCATGCCAAGCGGGTGGCGCTGTATGAGCAGGCGCAGGTGATGATGCATGAGCAGATGCCGGCGTTGATGATCGCCCACTCGACCATTTTTGAGCCGGTGCGCAAGGAAGTGAAAGGCTACGAAATCGATCCGTTCGGCAAGCATATTTTCAAGCAGGTATCGCTGGGGAAATAATAAAAAAGGGGCTGCGTGGCAGCCCCCGATCTTTCTCGACAGGCATCAGAAATGCGTGTTGATGCTCATGTAGTAAGTACGGCCCGGTTCGTTGTAGGTGGCAGCGCCCGCTCCGGCGATGTTGATGGCGCCGGTGTTGGGATCGCCAACGTTTTGCGCGTTGCCGGCGCGGAACTGGCGTTTGTCGAACAGGTTGTCGATACCGGCGGTGACGCTGACGTTTTTGGTGACGTCATAGGTCGCGCTGGCACCGACGATGGCGTAAGGGCTGACCTCGCGGGTTTCGCTGCCGGTCGCCGGTTTACCCTGATAGTTGTACTTTTTCGGCTTCTGACGGCCGTACCAGGTCAGGGTCGATTGCATTGACAGTTCCTGGGTCGCCTGCCAGCTCAGCGTCGAGTTGATGGTGAATTTAGGGATCACCGACAGATAATCGCCGGTGCTCTTGTTCTTGTTCTCGATCATGTAGGTGGCGTTGTTGCTCCAGGATACGGTCTCGCTGACCGGTACGTTCAGCGTCCCCTCCAGGCCCTGTACGACCGCTTTCGGCACGTTTTCCCACTGATAAACCGCCGTACCTGTGCTGCTGGTGGCGATTTTGCTGTTGCCCGCCTCGATCTTGTTGCGGTAATCGTTGCGGAAGTAAGTCACCCCGGCCAGCCAGCCTTCATTATGGAACTCCAGCCCGATCTCTTTGTTGATGCTGTTCTCCGCCTTCAGATCGTCGTTGCCGAGCAGATAGCAGCCATTTTTGGTATCGCTGGCCGCACAACCTTGCCCCTTGCTGTACAACAAATAGTTTTGGTTGGTCTGGAACAGCGTCGGCGCTTTATAGGCGCGGGCGATGCCCATTTTCAGCGTAAAGTTGTCGCCCAATTCCTGCGACAGGTTCAACGCCGGACTCCAGTTGTTGCCCGCTTCGGAGTGCAGGTCGTAACGCAGGCCGGGCGTCAGCATGGTGCTGTCAGTCAGCTCGATATTGTCTTCGGCGAACAGCGAGAAGATATTCGCCGAAGCGTAAGGGCTGCGAGTACCGGTCTCTGTGCCAGGGATGGTTCCGCCCATCAGCGTTTGGCTGGTTGACGTGCCATCCTTCATGCGCTGCTGGTTCCACTCGGTGCCCAGCGTGGCGGTTTGCGTGACGCCCAATTCAAACGGCACGCTGACTTCGCTGTGCGCCAGAAAATCGTCCAGCTTGGTGGTGCCGAAACCTTCATTTTTGGTGTCGAAAATACCTTCGGTGCCGCCGGCCAAACCTTCGTTCAGACGCGTATTGCGCGTGCGCTCGAACCTAATGTAATTGTTGGTGCCGACGCCGTTGTCCCAGGCGCCGCGATGGGTGAGGCCGAAGGTTTCGCGGTAGATGCGGTTGGTTTCCTCGCCGTAGTTGCTTTGCACCAGTGCGTTGGTGTTGGTGTTTTGCGTATCGCCGGCGTACAGGTTGCCCTGGCGGCCATAGGAATATTCAAACTCCAGCGACTGCAGGTGAGCGAAATCCCAGTGCAGCAGGGCGTCGATGTTTTTGTCGACTACCCCTTCGCGCCCGGAGGGAATGCTGCTGGCATAAGCGCCTGCGCGTTCGGATTTGTGCGATTCGTTAATATCCCAGGCATCCGCCTGCGTTTTGCTGTAGCCGCCGAACAGGCGGAAGCTTAACTGGTCGCTCAGCGGGCCGGACAAACTGAAGTCGGTGCGTTTGGTGGAGCCTTCCTGCTTATGCTGCGGCACGTTGAAATAGGTGTTCAGCGAGCCGTGCAGATCTTTGGTGTTTTTCTTGGTGATGATATTGACCACGCCGCCGGCGGCGCCGTTGCCATAGCGCGCTGCCGCAGGGCCGCGCAGCACTTCGATGCGTTCGATCATCTCTGGCGGCACCCAGGCGGTATCGCCGCGGCTGTCACGTTCGCCGCGCCAACCCTGGCGCACCGAGTTGCGGCTGCTGGCCGGGATGCCGTCGATCAGAATCAGGGTATTTTCCGGGCCCATACCGCGAATATCGATCTGACGATTGTTGCCGCGCTGGCCGCTGGTGGAGTTGCCGGTCAGGTTAACGCCGGGCATGGTGCGGATCAGTTCGCTGATATCGCGTGCCGGAGGGCGTTTTTTGATTTCGTCGGCGGTGATGGTGGACACCCCCGGCGCTTGCAGGTTCTGCCTGGCTGCGGTGACGACAATGGTGTCCTCGGCGGCTTCTTTTTTGCTTTTGGCGGCGGTATCGGTTTCTGCTGTGGTATCAGTTTGCTGTGCGGCGTGCGCAAAGGCGGACGCGCCTAACCCTAACCCGATGAGTGTGGCTAAGGAGTAACCTGAGAGTTTGCGGTTCATGTGAGTGTTCCTACCTTGCTGCCCTTCCCGGGGCACCGAAGACAGGCCTCCGGTAGAGAGAAGGGCGGTTGTAGTTTTTGTGTTTTCGGAAATAAAAATCCAACAGGCCGAGACGCAACGGCATTGGATTCAGCGCTAAAAAGCGGTATCCGTCCCTGTTGAAAAATACCTGCTCTGTTTACGAGCCTTAACACACTATTGCAAATGAAAATAATTATCAATAGTATTCGGTTTACCGTTTTTTTGGGCAGCGCCCCGCGCCGCGAATGTGCCGGCGTTTCTGCCGCTGCCAGCTAAAAGTGAATAGGCGTTTTGAAAACAAAATCCGAGTCAGAAAGCAGCAGATTATTATCGAGCAAGCACGCCGGGCGTCATGGATGGTGGCTGAATATCGCCAAACGCGGCACGCCGCTGGTGGAGCTGCAAGGCGATGGGCGAGGGAAGGTCACATTTTTATGGCGCGATCCTCAGGGATGTGAGCTCACTTCAGCCTATCAACGCGTCTGGATCCACATCAACTGCCTCACCGATCATCATCAGGCGTCACCACCACAGAGCTTGCAACGGCTGGCAGGCACCGACGTCTGGTATTGGCAAACCGAGCTGAGCGCCGACTGGCGTGGCAGCTACTGCTTTATACCCTGCATGGACGATAGACCGCTGACGCTCAGTGATGACGACGCGCATGCCAACATGCATTCGGTTCGCCACTGGTGGCATCAGGTGTTTGCCAGCGCCACCCAGGATCTGCTTAACCCTTATCGTTCCTGGCCCGGTGCCAACGGTAACCTCCTGTCCGGCTTGCATATGCCGGCGGCGCTGCCGCAACCGGCCTGGCAGGATTTCGATCGCTATGCGTCGGCCTGCGGGCGCTGTACCCCGGCTCCGCCCGCCAGGCTGCAACGCCACAGCTGGCACAGTGCGCGGCTGGGCAATACCCGTAACGTTTGGGTTTACACCACCGGCGACGGCAACCCGGCGCAACGGCCGCTGGCCCTGCTGCTGGACGGCCAGTTCTGGTCGAGCAACATGCCGGTCTGGGATCCGCTGATGCAACTGACGCGTGAAGGCAAACTGCCGGAGGCGGTTTATCTGTTGATTGACGCCATCGATCAAAAACAGCGTGCGCATGAGTTGACCTGCAATGAAGATTTTTGGCTGGCGGTGCAGGAAGAGCTGCTGCCGCAATTGGCTGAATGGGCACCGCACAGCGGCAGCCCTGCAAGCACGCTGGTGTGTGGCCAGAGCTTCGGCGGGCTCTCCTCGCTGTATGCCGGCCTTCACTGGCCGCAGCGTTTTGGCGGCGTGATTGCTCAGTCCGGCTCTTTCTGGTGGCCGCGTCGCGACATGTACCAACAATCTGCCGTGCCGGCCGATGCCGGTTGGTTGCTGCGCCAGGCCGAACAGGGCGTTGGCCGCAAGGGTGGATTGAAGGTGTTTATGGAAGCCGGCACCCACGAACAGGTGGCGCGCAGGGTGAATGACCGGATGGCGGGTGTGTTGCGTGATGCCGGCCATCAGGTGCAATACCGGGTGGTGGAAGGCGGGCACGATGCCCTGTGCTGGCGCGGTGGGTTGATCGACGGGCTGCAGGCGTTGTGGGCGGATCAGCCCGCAGCGCCATTCGCCAAGCTAACTTTCAAAGCCGAAGGAATCCGTGATGGAAACTCTGAACCCGTTCGATGATGAACACCAAATCTGCCTGATTCTGCAAAACGATGAGCGGCAATACAGCCTGTGGCCTGATTTCAGCGCAGTACCGGCGGGGTGGACGCCGGTTTTCGGCCCGGCGACACGTTCGCTGTGCGTGAGCTGGCTGGAACAGCATTGGCAGGATATGCGGCCCGCATCACTGCGTAAGGCGTGATGGCGCCATTACCGTTAACAGGAGTCAGTCCCTTGTCAGACCCTATTTTATTACCGACAGAAGAGCAGCTTGCCACTGAGTTGCCGCTGGTCGCCGCGCAACCTGGCATTTGGGTGGCCGATCAAATCTCACCGTACGCCAATGCCTACGCGGTTTCCCACTATATCGAACTCAGCGGCCCACTGAACGAAGAGCGGCTATTGCAGGCGATTGCGCAGGGGTTGTCCGAAGTCGATACCCTTCAGCTCCGTTTTGAAGAGCGGGACGGGGTGCCGGTACAGTGGCATGACGCCGAACTGGCGATCCTGCCGACGGAATATCTCGATCTGCGCGATTCTCCGGATGCTCCGGCGGCGGCGCGTGCGGTCATGCAGCGGGATATGTCCGGTGATTTGCGCATCGGCAGCGGCAATGCACTGTACCGCCATATGTTGATCCGCCTGTCGGACCGGCGTTGGTTCTGGTATCAGCGTTATCACCATATTCTGGTCGATGGCTTTAGTTTTACCGCCATTGCCCGCAGAATCGCCCATATTTACAGCCGCATACTGAACGATGAACGGCCCGATCCGACGCCGTTTACCCCGTTCAGCGAGGTGGTAGCGGAATACCAGCGCTACCAACAGTCGCCAACCTGCCGGCGCGATGCCGCTTTTTGGCTGAACAAGGCGCAGCAGTTGCCTGCGCCGGCCACGCTTTGCCCGCAGCCGCTGGCCGGGCAGACACCCAGCACCCGCATCCACCGGTTATCGCAGCTGTGCGATCGCCAAGATTTTGCTCAACTGGTGAGCGCCAGCCCGCAGCAGTTCAGCGTGGCGGATATGGCGTTGGCGCTGGTGGCGCTGTGGGTCTCTCGCCTGAGCGGCCACGGCAGCTTCAGCGCCGGTTTTATCTTTATGCGCCGTACCGGTTCTGCTGCGCTGTGCGCCAACGGGCCGGTGATCAACGTATTGCCGATCGAAATGCACCTCGATCCCCAGGCTACGCTGTGCGAGATAGCCGGCGGTATCGGTCGCGAATTGAAAACCGTCCGCCGTCATCAGCGTTACGAGGCGGAACAAATCCAGCGTGATTTGGGGCGGATTGGCGATGCTCAGCCGCTGTACGGCACCGTTTTCAACTTTAAAATGTTCGATTTCCAGCTGGATTTCGGCGGTATCGAAGGCATTACTCACGAGCTGGCTTCGGGGCCGGTACGGGATCTGGAGATCGCGCTGTATCTCGACGAGGCCGGCACGCTGAAGGTGGATCTGCTGGCCAATGCCGAACGTTATCAGCGCGATGAGCTGGCGGCGCATTTACAGCGCCTGCCGCTGTTGCTGCGTCAGTTTGCCGCCCGGCCGCAAATGCCGATTGGCGAAGCCGATTTGTTGACCGAACAGGACCGTCAACTGCTGGCCCGGATTAACGACACCGCTCATCCGGTGGCGGCGCAAACCCTCAGCGGCCTGCTGGCCGAACAGGCGCAGAAAACCCCGGACGCCCCGGCGCTGAGGGACGCGCAATACCGGTTCAGCTATCGCGAAACCCGTGAACAGGTCACCGCACTGGCGCGCCAACTGACGGCACAAGGGGTACAGCCCGGCGATATCGTTGCCGTTGCGCTGCCGCGCTCGGTGTTTCTGTCGCTGGCGCTGATGGCGATTGTCGAGGCAGGGGCCGCCTATTTGCCGCTGGATACCGGCTACCCTGACGAACGTCTCGGTATGATGCTGGAGGATGCCGCGCCGCGACTGATCATCACCGAACCTACCCAGCAGGCGCGTTTTGCCGGCAAGGGAGAAATCCTGCTGTTTGCTGCGCCTCTGGCCGCCGACTGTGCGGCAGAGGTGATGCTCAGCGGGCCAACGCCGCATCATCCGGCTTACATCATCTTTACTTCCGGTTCTACCGGGCGGCCAAAAGGCGTGCTGGTGGGGCATCAGGCGATCGTCAACCGTTTGCTGTGGATGCAGCATCAGTATCCACTGGCGGCGAACGATGTGGTGCTGCAGAAAACGCCATGCAGCTTTGACGTCTCGGTGTGGGAGTTTTTCTGGCCGTTGATGGTGGGCGCGCAGTTGGTGATGGCACCGCCGGAAGCGCACCGCGATCCGCAACAGTTGTTGGAGTTGATTGATCTGCATCGGGTTACCACGTTGCACTTCGTACCTTCGATGTTGGCGGCCTTTGTCGGCGCGCTGGACAACCCGCCGGCGGTGGCCTGCTGTGCGCCGTTGCGGCAGGTGTTTTGCAGCGGCGAAGCGCTGCCGGCTGAGCTGTGCCGTCTTTGGCAAAGTCGCACCGGCGTGCCCTTGCATAATCTTTATGGCCCGACCGAAGCGGCGGTGGATGTCAGTTGGCACCCGGCCTGGGGCGAGGCGCTGGCGGCGGTCACCGGCGCCAATGTGCCGATCGGCCTGCCGGTGTGGAACACCGGGCTGCGCATCCTGGATGCGCGTCTGCGGCCGGTGCCGCCGGGCGTGGCCGGCGATTTGTATCTTACCGGCGTGCAGCTGGCGCAGGGCTATCTTGGCCGCCCGGAGCTGACCGCCAGCCGCTTTGTGGCCGATCCCGAAGGCAACGGCGGGCGGATGTACCGTACTGGCGACGTTGCGCGCTGGCTGCCGGGTGGCGAAGTGGAATACCTCGGCCGCAGCGACGATCAGCTAAAAATTCGTGGTCAGCGCATTGAGCTGAGCGAAATCGACCATGCGTTGTTGTCGCTGCCGGGCATTAAGCAGGCGGTGACCCATGCGCTGGTGCTGGACAATACGCCAACCGATCCTGGCGGCGGCGATGCCCGCCAACTGGTGGGGTATCTGGTGGCCCAGCCCGGCGTGCGCCTGGATCTCGACGGCCTGCGTGCCGCGTTGGGCGATCGCCTGCCGCCACACATGGTGCCGGTGGCGTTGGTCGAGATGGATTCTCTGCCGCTGAGCGCCAACGGCAAGCTGGATCGCAAAGCGCTGCCGCAGCCGCAAAATGGCGTCAGGGCCGCAGGCCGTGAACCGGAGCCAGGTCTGGAGACGGCGATCGCTGCGGTGTTCGCGCGCTTGCTGCAACGTGAAACCGTATTTGCCGACGATGATTTCTTTGCTCTCGGCGGCCACTCGCTGTTAGCGATGCGGCTGGCGGCAGAGTTGCGACGTGAGTTGGGCAAGGCGGTTTCGGTAGGGCAGGTGATGGTCGCTTCCCGGGTAGAACAGCTGGCGCAACTGCTAACGCAAGAGCGCACGCAGGAAGAAGCCGACCAAACCGGTTTCGACAGCGTATTGCCGCTGCGCACCACCGATGGCCCGACGCTGTTCTGCCTGCATCCGGCTTCCGGATTCTCCTGGCAGTTCAGCGTGCTGCCGCGCTATATCGATCAACATTGGTCACTGGTGGGCATTCAGTCGCCACGTCCGGATGGCCCGTTGGCGCTCAGCGAGAATATGGATCAGGTTTGCGAGGCGCATCTGGCGACGGTATTGCAGGTTCAGCCACAGGGTCCGTACCATTTTATCGGTTATTCGCTGGGGGGCACCTTGGCGCAGGGGATCGCCGCCAGGCTACAGGCGCGGGGCGAAGAGGTGGCCTTCCTCGGCCTGCTGGATACCTATCCGCCGGAAACGCAAAACTGGGACGTGATGCTGGATGACAACGTGCTGAAAGAAGTGCAGCGCGAACGTCAGCAGTTCCTGGCGGTATCGGAAGATACGCTGGATCCGGCTCTGGGCGAAACCCGGGTGGCGATGTTCGATAATATCGAAGCCAACTATGCCGATTCGGTGCGTTTGCTTTCCGCGACCCATACGGCGAATTTCAGCGGGCAGGCGACGCTGTTTGTCGCGCGTCAGACGTTGCAGGAAGGGATGGACGTGCAGCAGACCTGGGCGCAATACGTGGATGCCTTGCAGGTTTATGAACTGGATTGTGCGCACGTAGATATCGTCTCACCGGCGTCGTTCAAGGTGCTGGGGCCGTTGTTGAACAGAATACTGAGGGCGTTATAACTCCCAGAGACGGTAAGGGGCGAAGAGATTCGCCCGATTAACAGGGGCCCAACTGCTGGGCCCTTACAAGATCAGGGTTCCCTGATTATTTCCCCAACGGCACCACCAGCGGCGTGTGTGAGACCGGATCGTCAATGATCATGCAGCGCAGGCCGTACACTTCTTCGATCAATTCCGGCGTTACGATATCCTTGGGTGCGCCTTCGGCCACGACTTTGCCGCCGCGCATGGCGATCAGATGGGTGGCGTAACGGCAGGCATGGTTGAGATCGTGCAGCACCACCACCAGCGTGTGGCCGTTTTCACGATTTAACTGACGCATCAACTCCAGCAGGTCGATCTGATGGCTAATGTCCAGCCAGGTGGTCGGTTCATCCAGCAACAGCAGCGGCGTTTGCTGCGCCAGCACCATCGCAATCCAGACCCGCTGACGCTGCCCGCCGGAAAGCGTATCCACCGGCTGTTCGGCCAGTTCAAACACGCCGGTGGAACGCATTGCCTGCTCCACCGCTTGCTGGTCTTCTTCACGCCAGCGGCTAAACAGACGTTGGTGCGGATAGCGGCCACGGGCCACCAGATCAAAGACGGTGATGTCGCCGGGAGCGGTCGAACTTTGCGGCAGCAGGCCCAACTGGCGCGCTACCTCTTTGGTTGCGTATTCGCTGATGTGCTTGCCGTTCAGCCAGACCGTACCGGCTTGCGGTTGCATCAGGCGGCTGAGGGTGCGCAGCAGGGTAGATTTACCGCAGGCGTTCGGCCCGATAATCACCGTCAGCTCGCCCTGGGGGATAGAGACGCAAAGATTGCTCGCTACGATTTTTTTGTCATAGCTTAGCGTCAGATGTTCAGCGCGCAGCGGCGCAGGCAGCAGGGGTTCAGCATTCATTTTTTTCGTGACTCACGGATTAACAGCCAAATCAGATAAATGCCGCCGAGGCTGACGGTCAGCACGCCTACCGGCAATTGATAAGGCATAAACAGGCGCTGGGCGGCGACATCGGCGATCAGCAGCAACAGCGCGCCGGTCAGGGCGGTCAGCAACAGGACGCCACGGTTGGCGCACAGGCGGCGGGCAATCTGCGGCGCCACCAGCGCAATAAAGGAGATCGGCCCGGCCACGGCGGTGGCGGCCGCGGTCAGCGTTACGCCGATCAGCAGCAGCAGCACGCGCGAACGTTCCACCGGCACACCGAGGGCGCAAGCGGTGTCGTCACCCATTTCCAGCAGCCGCATGCGGCGCGACAGTGTCAGCAACAGCAGGCAGCACAGCGCGATCACTGCCAGCACCGGCAGGCTTTTCGCCCAGCTTATGCCGTTAAGCGACCCGGCGCTCCACAGCCCGGCGGTCATGGCGGCCTCCAGCGAGGCGCTGATGATAAGCCAGGTATTGCCGGCCACCAGTAACGCACGCACGGCGATGCCGACGATAATCAAACGGAAAGTCTCGACGCCGTTGCGCCATGCCAGCAGATAAACCAGCGCGGCGGTCAGCAGGCCACCGGCCAGCGCGCCGGAGGTGATGCCGACGACGCCGCCGTTAAACAGCACTATGGCGACCAATACGCCGCTGTAGGCGCCGGTATTGAAGCCGATCACGTCCGGGCTGCCGAGCGGGTTGCGCAGCAGCGACTGGAAAATGGCGCCGCTGATCCCGAGCGCCGCGCCCAACAGCAACGCCATAGTGACGCGTGGCAAACGCCATTGGGTGACTACCACCGCCAGGTTTGCCGGGCCTTTGCCGAGGAGAGCGTCGATCACCTGCGTGGCGCTAAGCGAAAGGGCGCCGGAACCGAGGGCGTAAATCGCCAGTACCCCGCAGGCAAGTGCCAGCATCGACGCGGTCAGCGCCGGTCGCGACAGGGCAAGCAACCTTCGATCGGTCATCAGACGGGCAGAGAGCATCGACATTAGCGTTGCCTCCTGAACATATGGCGCTGGCGCACCAGCATGATCAGCAGCGGTGCGCCAATCAGAGCGGTCACGATGGAAACGCGCAGCTCGCCGGCCACCAGGAAGCGGCCAATCAGATCGGCGCTCAGCAGCAGGATGGGGGTCAAGACCAGAGTCCACGGCAGCATCCAGTGCAGCTCGGAGCCGGCCAGCCGCCGGGCAATGTGCGGCATCATCAGGCCGACGAAGGCTATCGGCCCGACGGCGGCGGTGGCGCCGCCGCACAGCAGGGTAATCGCCAGCAGGCCCAGCAATTGGGTGCGGACGATGCCGGTGCCCAGCGCAGTGGCCAATTCGCTGCCCATGCTCAGGCTGTTAAGCGATTTGCTCATCCACAGTGTGATTAGCGTGCCCAGCAGGATCGGCAGAGTGACGGTGCGCACCACCTGCATATTTTGAATATCCAGAGAACCGGCCTGCCAAAAACGCAGTTGATCGAACACCAGGGGGTTCAGCAGAGAAATTCCCGAGGTCATTCCCTCCAGCACTGCCGCCAGTGCGACGCCGGCCAGCGTCAGGCGGACCGGATTCAGGCTGCTGCCGCCCAGCGCGCCTATCAATGCGACCAGCAATGCGGCGAACATCGCCCCGGCAAAGGCGAACCACAGGTATTGGCCAACCTCGGCGGCACCAAAGAAGGTGATGCCCAGAACCACGGCGAATCCCGCTCCGGCGTTTACGCCGAGAATGCCCGGATCGGCCAGGGGGTTGCGGGTGAGGGTTTGCATCAATACGCCGGACAGGCCCAGCGCAATGCCGGCCAATACGCCCACCAGCGTGCGCGGCAGCCTGGCGCCGGTAATAATGGTGCAGTCTGCCCCGCTGCATTGACCGTTCAGCGCCTGGATAACCCTGTCAAAAGGAATGGACTTGGCGCCGAGCGACAGGCTGAGCAGCATCACGGCCAACAGCGCGCAAACGGCTACCAGCAGACCAAATAGTTTGCGACGAAATGAGTGGGGAGTGCCGCTAATGAGGCGATTCTTGGGGGGCGGAATGGAGGGGGTGCCATTGCGTGTAATCCGTAACATAACAATCCATTATTTGATTGAATATAAATGATATTTATTATCATTATTGATTGCTTTCATCTATGTTACCATGACTCCCTTCGCTATTGCAGCACATACCCTTCATTCTTGAAGCTGTCTCTGTGTTGGCTGCCCGCACTTACCCCAATCACGTACTTCCTGTACGTTCATGGGGATGCGCTTGGTTGCCGCCTTGATTCAACTCCAATTATTTTGGCTATAGACGCTGTCCCTTTTCCTACGTTGTGGTGAGAAAGCTGATGAGTAAGCCCTCTATTTTGCTTGATTTTGGCCTGCTTAAGACCAATGGCGCGTTTCGTGCCGTATTTTGCGCGCGTTTTATTTCCATTTTGGCGCTGGGATTGATGGCCATTGCGATCCCGGTTCAGATCCAGGCATTGACCGGTTCGACCCTGTTGGTCGGGTTGTCCGTGACGCTGGCGGGCAGCGGCATGTTTGCCGGTTTGCTGATGGGGGGCGTGTTGGCCGATCGCTACGAGCGCCGCCGTTTGATTCTGTTTGCTCGCTCTACCTGCGGTATTGGCTTTCTCGGGTTGTGCCTGAACGCTGCCTTGCCGGCCCCTTCGTTAACGGCGATTTATTTGCTGGCCGTGTGGGACGGTTTCTTCGGTGCAGTCGGGGTGACGGCGCTGCTGGCCGCCACCCCGGCGTTGGTGGGCCGTGAAAACATCGTTCAGGCCGGGGCCATCAGTATGCTGACGGTGCGTTTTGGCTCGATCCTGTCGCCGGCGATAGGGGGCCTGGTGATCGCTCACTCCGGCGTGATGTGGAACTACGGCCTGGCGGCGTTGGGCACTTTGCTGACGTTGATCCCCTTGCTGCGCCTGCCGCAGTTGCGGCCACCGCCACAACCGCGTGAACACCCGCTGCGCGCGTTGGCCGGTGGTTTCGGTTTTCTGTTCCGCAACCGGGTGATCGGCATGGTGGCGCTGATCGGCGCGCTGCTGACCATGGCCAGCGCGGTGCGGGTGTTATATCCGGCGATGTCCGGCATGTGGCACGTCAGCGCTGCGCAATTGGGCTTTATGTATGCAGCAGTTCCCCTCGGCGCGGCGATTGGCGCCTTCACCAGCGGCCGGGTCGCTCACGTAGCGCGGCCGGGCTGGATGATGCTGACGACGGCGATAGGTGCGTTCGTCACCATTGGTTTGTTCGGGCTGATGCCGCGGTACGGTTTGGCGCTATTCTTCCTGGTGATTTTTGGTTACCTGAGCGCGGTGAACTCGTTGCTGCAATACGGGTTGATTCAGAACCTGACGCCGGACGCGTTCCTGGGGCGCATCAATGGCTTGTGGACGGCGCAAAACGTCGTGGGCGACGCGCTGGGGGCATTATTGCTGGGGGCGCTGGGGGCATTTATGCTGCCGGCGATGACCTCGACCAGCTTTGGTTTTGGGGTGGCGGTGCTGGGTGTGGTACTGGCTTTCGCCATGCGCGGTTTGCGCCAGGTGGGCAGCGGCGGGCAGGAAGAAAATCTCCAGCCCGCCGGCGAGACTAGCGAGAAATAAACTGTTTTTCCAACAGCGTCAGCAAGTTGCCGGCGCTGTAATAATCCAGCCGGAAGGTATCGTTGCCCAGCGCGTAAACCCGTTTGTGCTGCACCGCCGGCAGGTGAGCGAGAAAAGGATTGGCCAGCAGGCGTTGTGCGTCCGCGTCGCCGTTGGCGAACAGCATCAGCGTCTGGCCGTTCAGGCCTTCCGCCAGGTTCTCGCCGCTCAACTGAATAATGTCCTTGCGCACGCCCTGACTGCGGCTGTTGTTCAATGTGGCGGGCGGCACCGCCAGGGTGAATCCGAGCTGTTTAAGCATTTGCCCCTGGGACGATTCGGCGGTCCACAGATTGGCGGTTTTGCCGTCAGAACCAAACACCAGCGCGGAGACTGGCTGTTCAGGCAGGGTCATCCGTTGTTTCAGCGCTTTTTCACGCGCATCAAAATCGCCAATAACCTTTTGCGCCTGGGCCTCATGCCCGGTGGCCTGGCCCAATTCTGCGGCCAGTTCTTGCCAGCTTTTGTCGTCGTAATTGACCACCAGCACCGGGGCGATGGCAGAGAGCTGATCGTACAGGCGCAGGGCGGAATCGGCGCCGGTGGCTGACATGATAATCAGATCGGGGGCAGCACCTGCGATGGCTTCCGCATTGGGTTCGCCGACGTACAGACGTTTAACGCCGCGCTGTGCGGCGATGTCGCTCCATTGACGGAAGAACCCCTGTTTGTCCGCCAAACGGCTGCCGGGCGTGGTTGCCCCGCTGGCCACCACCGGTGCGTCGATGGCCAACAGGGTGCCTGTGAGGGTAACGCTGGTAGAAACGATGCGGGCAGGGGGCTGAGTAAGGGTTACCACGCCGTGTGAGGTTTCGATGTCTCGTGGCCAGCCGGTATCGGCGGCATGAGCGGCACCGATGGCCGCTAGCCCGAACAGCGCCAGGCCAAAGATCAGGTTCTTCTTCATAAAGAAAGTCCTTAGGTTTTAAATAGTAATACTTATCATTTATATAATTTATGCTGCTGATTTTCTACCGCGATGATGAGGAGAAGCGCTGTTTACAATTATTGACATGGCAAATTTCCAAGGGTACTTTAACGCGGTCAAACATAAATGATAATCATTATTATGTTTGTTATCATTCACGAAGAGAAATGGAGTACCGATGAGCGTGACTGTAAAGGGTGCCGGCCAAAAGAAATCGCAAAGCAAGGAGAGCGGACTGAATACTGCAGGCGTTTCGCCCACCTCGGGCTTCTTCTTTACCTCTCCTTTCCGTAGCCTGAGTACGCAAGGCTGCTTCGCCAAAATCACGTTGCCTGCAGCAGGCGGGGACCAGGTGAATGGGGAGTTTCAGCGAGAGGTTCGGCACGCTTTCGCCGAAGCGAAACTGGCAGGCGTGAAGAACCCGGTACTTTGCGGTGCCATTCCTTTTGATACTCATCAACCTTCGGCGTTGTTTATTCCCCAGCAAACTCAGTGGTTTGAGCGCGATGCCTTTTTGGTCGGCATAACGCCGCCGCAGGATACCTTGCCGGAAATTACCCGGCAAACCGAAGTGCCTGCCCAGCAGCCTTTCATGCAGATGGTTGCCGATGCGGTGCAGGCGACCCGTGGCGACCGGTTGGATAAAGTGGTGCTGTCGCGCCTGCTGGAGATTGAAACCCGCGAACCGGTTGATCGCCAGGCGCTGATGGCGCGCATCATCGTCCAAAACCCTAACGGTTTTCACTTTCACGTGCCGCTGGAGCAGGGGGCGCTGGTGGGCGCCAGCCCGGAATTGCTGCTGCGCAAATCCGGCGCGCAGTTCCATTCCAATCCGCTGGCCGGCTCTGCCCGCCGCGATGCCGATCCGCAGCGGGACCGTGAAATCAGCCAACAGCTATTGGTGTCGGACAAAGACCTTTATGAGCACAAGTTCGTCACCGAAGGGATGCGTCAGGTATTGGCCGACCGCTGCCGCCACCTGAACATCCCGTCATCCCCTGAATTGCTGAGCACCACCACGCTGTGGCACCTGTCGACGCCTATTGATGGCGAAGCCGCCAGCCGGGCGGAAAATGCGCTTTCGCTGGCCTGCCTGTTGCACCCGACTCCGGCATTGTGCGGCACGCCAACCCGGCTTGCGCATCAGGTGATCAAACAGCTTGAGCCTTTTGATCGCGGCCTGTTCGGCGGCATTGTCGGCTGGTGCGATGCCGAAGGCAACGGCGAGTGGGTCGTGACCATTCGTTGCGGCACCGTGCAGGGCAATCAGGTGCGGCTGTTTGCCGGCGCCGGCATTGTGCAAGACTCTTCGCCGGAATCCGAATGGCGTGAAACCGGCACCAAACTCAGTACCATTTCGCGGGCGTTTGGCCTGAACCAAGGATAGGCATACCCATGAGCATTGATTTTACTCCCTGGCCCGAGGCGTTGGCCCGTCGTTATCGCGAACGCGGTTATTGGACCGACCGGCCATTGACCGACATTATCACCCGCCAGGCCAAAAATGACGCCGTGGCGCTGATCGACCCGCAACGCAGCCTGAGCTATCGCCGGCTTAATCAACTTTCTGACCGGCTGGCCGCTGCGCTGCAACGCCGGGGCTTGCAAAGTGGCGATACCGCTTTGGTGCAGTTGGGCAACGTGGTCGAGTTCTATGTGACCTTCTTTGCGCTGTTGAAAATTGGCGTGGTGCCGGTGAATGCGCTGTTCAGCCATCAACGCAACGAACTCAAGGCTTATGCCGCACAAATCAAGCCTGCGCTGCTGATTGCCGATCGCCGGCATGGTTTGTTCGGCAACGACGAATTCCTGACGGCGTTTCGCGCCGAAAATCCTTCATTGCGCGTAGTGGGGCTGCACAGCCAGGCGGAAGGCGAGCAGTCGCTGGCCGCCTGGCTCGAAGAGGATGCCGAAGATTTTATCGCGACACCGACCCCGGCTGACCAGGTGGCGTTCTTCCAGCTTTCCGGTGGCAGCACCGGCACGCCAAAGCTGATCCCGCGCACCCACAATGATTACTACTACAGCATTCGTCGCAGCGTGGAAATTTGCCATTTCGATGCGCATACCCGCTACCTGTGCGCGCTGCCGGTGGCGCATAACTACCCGATGAGTTCTCCGGGCGTGCTCGGCGTGTTTTATGGCGCCGGGCTGGTGGTGTTCGCCAGCGATCCGGATGCCGGGCAATGCTTCCGTTTGATCGAGCAGCACCAGATTAACGTGACGGCGCTGGTGCCGCCGGCGGTGACGCTGTGGCTACAGGCGATTGAAGAGTGGGGCGGTCAACCATTGGCCAGCCTTAAGCTGTTGCAGGTGGGGGGCGCCAAGCTGAGTGAAACCCTGGCCGCGCGCATCCCGGCGGAAATCGGCTGCCAGTTGCAGCAGGTCTTCGGCATGGCGGAAGGCCTGGTGAATTACACCCGGCTGGACGATGACGACCTGCATATTCTGACCACTCAAGGCTGCCCGATGTCGCCGGACGACGAACTGTGGGTGGCCGATGACGAGGGTAACCCGCTGCCGGTGGGGCAAACCGGACGCCTGATGACCCGGGGCCCTTACACCTTCCGCGGTTATTACCAAAGCCCGGAACATAACGCCGCCGCCTTCGATAAAGACGGTTTTTACTGTTCCGGGGACCTGATCAGCCTGACTGAAGACGGCTATGTGAAGGTGGAAGGGCGTCAGAAAGATCAGATCAACCGCGGTGGGGAGAAGATCGCCGCCGAGGAGATCGAAAACCTGCTGTTGCGCCACCCGGAGGTGATCAATGCGGCACTGGTTTCCATGCCGGATGAACTGATGGGTGAGAAGAGCTGCGCCTTTATTATCGCCACCAGCGCGTTGAAGCCAGTGGTACTGCGCCGCCATTTGCGTGCAGAGGGCGTGGCCGAATTTAAATTGCCGGACCGTTTTATACAGGTCGATACGCTGCCGCTCACCCCGGTAGGAAAAGTGGATAAAAAACGGTTGCGTCAACGCCTGGAGACGCAATCACTGACTCAGGCCCAGGGAGAATAAGTCATGGCCATACCTAAACTTAATGATTACGCGCTGCCGACGCAGGCTGAACTGCCGACCAACAAAGTGAGCTGGACGGTAGAACCGCAGCGGGCCGCGTTACTGATCCACGATATGCAGCAGTATTTCCTGAATTTCTGGGGTGAAGACAGCCCGCTGATTAAACAGGTGGTAGAGAACATTGCCAATCTGCGCCGCTACTGCAAATCACAGGGCATTCCGGTGTTTTACACCGCACAGCCCAACCAGCAAAGCGACGAAGACCGCGCGTTGCTGAACGATATGTGGGGGCCAGGGCTGAATAAACACCCGGAGCAGCAGGCGGTGGTGCAAGCACTGGCGCCGGAAGACGACGATACGGTACTGGTGAAGTGGCGTTACAGCGCCTTCCACCGCTCGCCGCTGCAGGAAATTCTGCAGGAATCGGGGCGCGATCAGCTGATCATTTGCGGCGTGTATGCCCATATCGGCTGCATGACTACCGCTATCGATGCCTTTATGCGCAACATCCAGCCGTTTATGGTGGCTGACGGCCTGGCGGATTTCTCCCGCGACGAACACCTGATGGCGCTGCGTTACACCGCCGGCCGCTGTGGACGCGTGGTGACGACTGCCGAATTGCTGCCGGGCATCGCCGGTAAAGCTGAGCTGCGCCGGCAAATCATGCCGTTCCTCGATGAGGACAGCGAAGACATGGGCGACGATGAAAACCTGATCGACTACGGTCTGGATTCGGTGCGCATCATGGAGCTGGCTGCGCGCTGGCGTAAAATCCGCAGCGATATTGATTTTATCGCCTTGGCCAAAAACCCGACCATTGACAGCTGGTGGGCGATGTTGTCGCAGGAGAAGTCTTGATGGGCAAAGAGGGCGATTTTGCCGGTAAGCGGGTTTGGGTTACCGGCGCGGGTGCCGGTATTGGCCTGGAGACGGCGCTGGCGTTTGTAAAAGCCGGTGCCGAGGTGGTGGGCTTCGATCTGCGCTTCGACGAGCCGGAATACCCGTTCCGCACCGAAGTGCTGGATGTCGCCGATAGCGATGCGGTAGACAGCTTGTGCGGGCGTTTGCTGACAGCGCAGCCAGAACTGGACGTATTGGTGAACGGTGCGGGCATTTTGCGGATGGGGTTGGCAGATGAGACCAGCACCGCAGACTGGTTGGCCTGTATGGCGGTCAATGCCGGCGGGGCGTTCAATATGTTCCGCCATGCCTTGCCGGTGTTCCGTCGCCAGCGGCGCGGCGCGATTGTCAGTGTGGCCTCGAATGCGGCCCATGTGCCGCGCGTCGGCATGGCGGCCTATTGCGCTTCCAAGGCGGCGTTGCGCAGCCTGTGTCAAACCGTGGGGTTGGAAATGGCGCCTTATGGCGTGCGTTGCAATCTGGTTTCGCCCGGCTCGACCAACACGCCGATGCAGCGTGGCATGTGGCAAGACGAAAGCGGTGAACAGAACACCATTAACGGCTTCCCGAAGCAGTTCAAGCTGGGGATTCCACTGGGCAAGATCGCCCAGCCGCAGGAAATTGCCGATGCCATTTTGTTCCTGGCTTCCGATCGCGCCAGCCATATCACCCTGCAGGATATCGTGATTGACGGCGGAGCGACGCTGGCGGCCTGATATACCCGTCATACTTCAAGCTGCAGGTGTGTTGACTGCAGCTCGAATTATTTAGGGTACAGGGTTACTTGTCATTTATGACTATAGAGCGCTGCAAGCAGCGCCTTTTTTATGGGCGGTAAGTAAAGCGGGACCAGGTAATAAGGTCGTGGTGATTTCCATGCTACAGATGCGAAAAAAGCGCCGTAAGGCGCTTTTTTCTGTATTGGTGGGTCGTGCGGGATAGACTCGGCCTTTGGCCTCGCCCTGCGGGCAACGCTGCGCGTTGTCGTCTCGCTTCGCTCGGCTCGAACCTGAACGCAGGTTCTCATCCGGCACGACGCGGTGCGTTATGTGGCGGAGTTGTTTGAGATAATTACTGTGGCGCAGATGCGAAAAAAGCGCCAAAAGGCGCTTTTTTCTGTATTGGTGGGTCGTGCGGGATTCGAACCTGCGACCAATTGATTAAAAGTCAACTGCTCTACCAACTGAGCTAACGACCCGCAGAAGTGGTGGGTGATGACGGGCTCGAACCGCCGACCCCCTCCGTGTAAAGGAGATGCTCTACCAACTGAGCTAATCACCCACTTCAGAACTTCCGGGTACTGCTAAACAAGAGAATGAGTGGTGGGTGATGACGGGCTCGAACCGCCGACCCCCTCCGTGTAAAGGAGATGCTCTACCAACTGAGCTAATCACCCTCATTCTTCTCATTTCTTACTGCTCAACAAGATGGTGGGCGATGACGGGCTCGAACCGCCGACCCCCTCCGTGTAAAGGAGATGCTCTACCAACTGAGCTAATCGCCCCGTCTTGTTGGAGTCGCATTATAGGGATAGTTGAAAGTGAGTCAACGGTTTTTAAAATGATTTCAATCGTTCGCCGCAAATTTAAACAGGATGCGATATTTATCACCGCCAATGATGATTCTTTGCACATTGTTATGCGAAATGCGCCGCAGCGACAACGAAAACAGGTGCGGCAATATCGTGCCGGCGTTGAGGAATTAGCGGGTGGTGGTACAATGTTGCCCACTTTTTTCAATTCCGAGCAATCGTCGGCAACCGCCGACCCGCGTTGCGTAATAAGGCAGTGAAACCAATGAAAATCAAAACCCGTTTTGCACCGAGCCCAACCGGCTATCTTCACGTCGGTGGCGCCCGTACTGCGCTTTACTCCTGGTTGTTCAGCCGCCATTCGGGCGGTGAGTTCGTTCTGCGTATCGAAGATACCGATCTGGAACGTTCCTCGCAGGACGCTATCGACGCAATTATGGATGGCATGAACTGGTTAAACCTGGATTGGAACGAAGGTCCGTACTTCCAGACCAAGCGTTTTGACCGCTATAACGCGGTGATTGACGACATGCTGGTGCAGGATACCGCCTATAAATGCTATTGCTCGAAGGAACGCCTGGAAGCGCTGCGTGAAAAGCAGATGGAAAACGGTGAAAAACCGCGTTACGACGGCCACTGCCGCGACAGCCAGGACAGCCATACCGACGATGAGCCGTGCGTGGTGCGTTTCCGTAACCCGCAGGAAGGTTCGGTTATCTTCGATGACAAGATCCGCGGCCCGATCGAATTCAGCAACCAGGAGCTGGACGATCTGATCATTCGCCGTACCGACGGTTCGCCAACCTATAACTTCTGCGTCGTGGTGGACGACTGGGATATGGAAATCAGCCACGTGATCCGCGGCGAAGACCACATCAACAACACTCCGCGCCAGATCAACATTCTGAAAGCGCTGGGTGCACCGGTGCCGGAATATGCGCACGTTTCCATGATCCTGGGCGACGACGGCAAAAAACTGTCAAAACGCCACGGCGCAGTGGGCGTGATGCAGTACCGCGATGACGGTTACCTGCCGCAGGCGCTGCTGAACTACTTGGTGCGTCTGGGGTGGTCCCACGGCGACCAGGAAATCTTCTCTATTGATGAGATGAAAGAGTTCTTCACCCTGGAAGCGATCAACAAATCCGCCAGCGCCTTCAATACCGAGAAGTTGCAGTGGCTGAACCACCATTACATTAACCATATGCCGGCGGAAGAAGTGGCGGTGTATCTGGCATGGCACGTTGAGCAGCTTGGCATTGAAACTCGCAACGGCCCTGAGCTGAAAGATATCGTCAAGCTGCTGGGCGAGCGCTGCAAGACGCTGAAGGAGATGGCCGAGTCCTGCCGTTACTTCTATGAAGATTTCAGCGAATTCGACGCCGACGCCGCCAAGAAGCACCTGCGCCCGGTGGCACGTCAGCCGCTGGAAGCGGTGCGTGCCAAACTTGCCGCTATCAGTACCTGGACGCCGGAGAACGTGCATGACGCCATTCAGGGCACCGCGGATGAGCTGGGCGTAGGTATGGGCAAGGTGGGCATGCCGCTGCGCGTAGCGGTCACCGGCGCCGGTCAGTCACCGGGTATGGATGTGACCGTGCATGCTATCGGCCAGGCGCGTTCTTTGCAGCGTATCGACCTGGCGCTGGCCTACATCGCCGGGCGTGAAGCTCAGGCCTGATAGATTTACCCCCGGCCTTCCGATTGTAAGCGGGGCCGGCAACAAGATGACGCAATGACAGATAAAGCCTTGTGGAGCGATCCGCAGGGCTTTTTTTATTCCTGGCTGATTTTTATCCGCAATGGCGATTTTTTAGCGCTAAACGCGCTGATTTGGCGGCTTTTTCAGCGCTTGATCGAGTAATTCAATTTAGCCGTTGACAGTGTTTCGGGGGTTTCATATTATGCGCCCCGTTCACAGGATTTTGTGATTGTGGATTGGGGCTATAGCTCAGCTGGGAGAGCGCTTGCATGGCATGCAAGAGGTCGACGGTTCGATCCCGTCTAGCTCCACCAACCTTTATCTCAGTAAGGTTGGGGAATACCGTAACGCCGGTTAAAGCGTACCACTTTTGTGGGGCTATAGCTCAGCTGGGAGAGCGCTTGCATGGCATGCAAGAGGTCGACGGTTCGATCCCGTCTAGCTCCACCACCATTTAAAAAGCCGACCTTAGGGTCGGCTTTTTGCTTTCTGTCTTTCCTGTTGTCTAAACCGTGGGCAATAAAAAAGGCCGCCGAAGCGACCTTTTCTTTGTTGCCGTTTCGGCTTAGCCCAGAACCAGGCCCGCGATGGACGCAGACAGGAGGCTGACCAGCGTAGAACCGTAAACCAGCTTCAGACCAAAGCGTGAAACTACGTTGCCCTGATGTTCATTCAGCCCTTTAATCGCACCGGCCACAATGCCGATGGAAGAGAAGTTGGCGAAGGAAACCAGGAAGACCGACAGAATGCCCAGACTGCGTGGCGACAGCTCGGCAGAGACTTTCTGCAGCTCCATCATGGCCACGAACTCATTGGAGACCAGCTTGGTCGCCATGATGCTGCCAACCTGCAAGGCTTCGTGCTTAGGAATACCCATAATCCAGGCGAATGGATAGAAGAAGTAGCCCAGAATATCCTGGAAGCTCAGGCCGAAGATAGCACTGAACAGGCCGTTGAGCGCCGCGATCAGGGCAATGAAACCGATCAGCATCGCAGCAACGATAATGGCTACTTTGAAACCGGCCAGAATGTATTCACCCAGCATTTCGAAGAAGCTCTGGCCTTCGTGCAGATTGCCCAGATGCAGTTCTTCTTCTTTACTGGTGTCATACGGGTTGACCAATGACAGCACGATAAAGGTGCTGAACATGTTCAGTACCAGCGCCGCAACCACAAATTTGGCGTCCAGCATGGTCATGTAAGCACCCACGATGGACATGGAAACCGTAGACATCGCGGTTGCCGCCATGGTGTACATGCGTTTTTCCGACATCTTGCCCAGAATATCTTTATAGGCAATGAAGTTTTCAGACTGGCCCAGGATCAACGAGCTGACGGCGTTAAACGACTCCAGCTTGCCCATACCGTTTACTTTTGACAGCACGGTACCAATAATCCGGATGATAAACGGCAACACTTTGATGTATTGCAGAATACCGATCAGCGCAGAGATGAAGACGATCGGGCACAGTACCTTCAGGAAGAAGAAGGCCAGACCTTTATCACCCATACCGCCGAATACAAAATCAGTCCCTTGCCCAGCAAACCCGAGCAGCTTGTCGAACAGCGCCGCGAATCCTTTTACAAAACCTAAACCCGCTTCCGAATGCAGGAAAAAGTAGGCCAGCAGTACTTCAATAACCAACAGTTGAATAACGTAGCGAATGCGGATGCTTTTACGGTCACGGCACACTAACAGTGCCAGGATCGCAACCACCACCAACGCTAACGCAAAGTGCGCAATATGGGACATGTTTGCTCCAAACTTGAGGCAGGCTGAATTTCGGATGTCATTTTATGTAACGCCACGTTTAAAAACGAGAGGTCCATTGCAAATATGGAAATTCATAGTGGGAAACATCCCAAATTATCAGGCTAAACCATAAAAAATCAAGAAGTTACTGAATCCATACGAAATTCCTATTCTTGTGCTAATTTGATTATCAGGCGTATTCCGTCTGGAATATGGCTTGATGGAAGGCAGAAAAGTGCCATCTGCACGTTACACCCTTCGTTAAAACTTGAGTTATCCCCGATTACAGCGATAAGTTTTACCGCTACAAATGCGCTTGATAATTATTATCATTTGCATAAGATAACCTTTGGTTTATTAGATGTAAGGGTTAAGGGTATGCCAAACAGTCGCGTGGTTGAGAACACCCGTCGCCCATCCAGAAAAATCAAACTGTCGCTGATGGGGCCAGCATTTATCGCGGCCATCGGCTATATCGATCCCGGCAATTTCGCCACCAACATTCAGTCCGGCGCCTCTTTGGGTTACAGCCTGCTGTGGGTCGTGGTCTGGGCCAACGTCATGGCCATGCTTATTCAACTGCTGTCCGCCAAACTCGGTATCGCCACCGGCAAAAACCTGGCGGAACACATTCGCGACCGCTTTCCGCGCCCGGCCGTATGGGCTTACTGGGTACAGGCGGAAATTATTGCGATGGCCACGGATCTGGCGGAGTTTATCGGCGCGGCAATAGGATTCAAACTGTTGTTGGGCGTTACGCTGCTTGAGGGCGCCATCTTGACAGGTATCGCCACTTTTCTGATCCTGATGCTGCAAAAACGCGGGCAAAAACCGCTGGAGATGGCGATCGGCGGGCTGCTGCTGTTTGTTGCCGCTGCCTATATGGTGGAACTGGCATTTTCCCAGCCGCAGTTGGGCCTGCTGTTGAAAGGCATGGCGATCCCGGATCTGCCGAATGGCGATGCGGTCTATCTGGCCGCCGGCGTGCTGGGTGCGACCATCATGCCGCACGTGATTTACTTGCATTCATCCCTAACTCAGGCTGCCGGAGAGAACTCAAAGGCGGATCGTTATGCGTCCACCAAGGTCGACGTCGCCATTGCCATGACCATCGCCGGTTTTGTTAACCTGGCGATGATGGCTACCGCCGCCGCAACCTTCCACTTCAATGGGCACAGCGGCGTGGCCGATCTTGATCTGGCCTATCTGACACTGCAGCCGGTGCTGGGCCAGGCGGCTGCGACGCTCTTCGGGCTGAGCCTGGTGGCCGCTGGCCTGTCTTCCACCGTAGTGGGGACGCTGGCGGGGCAGGTGGTGATGCAGGGATTCGTACGCTTTTACATTCCGCTGTGGGTACGCCGGGTGGTCACCATGCTGCCGTCGTTTATCGTCATTATGCTGGGAATGGACGCCACGCGTATTCTGGTATTGAGCCAGGTACTGCTGAGCTTCGGCATTGCGTTGGCGCTGGTGCCGCTGCTCTCCTTCACCGGTAACCGGGAACTGATGGGGGAGATGGTGAACAGCCGGAGCATACAGACGCTGGGCAAGCTGATTGTGTTGGTGGTAGTTGGCCTGAACTGTTATCTGCTGGTCAGCAGCGTGCTGTGATCGAAAAGGCCAGCGTTACGCTGGCCTTTTGGCATCAATCATCGTCGTGATGGCGACGACCGTGATCGTCATCATGGTGCTTTTTCTTCCAATGATGTTTTTCGTGGTGCTTGTAGTAATGCTTATCGAATTTGCGATAGCGACCATCATGATAGTAATAATTTTTGCGCCAGTAATCGTTATCGCGCCAGCGATAACCATCCCAGTAATAACCCCGGCGGCTGCGATCGCCCAGGTAGCGGCCCTGATGGCCTTGCCACCAGTCGCGGTCGCGCCAGTCATAGCCGTCCCAATAACGGCCGCGATTATCTTCCTCGCCAATGCGCAATGATACGCCCGGCATCAGATTGATACTGAGGCCTTCCGCCTGCGCCTGCTGGATGGCGGGTACCGTAGACGCCACCAATAAGGCGGCCAATAACAGAGGTTTAAACATGGCTTCTCCTTTCCGCCGCAGCGGGTTGGCCGGTTAATGAAGCGCGTTCATCAGTTTATAAAACGGCCTTATAATCTTTTTTACTGCAATATCGGCATATTAGCGCCTGCGGATAGGGTTGAATCTTAGTGGGATTCTGAAAAGCGGTGATGAGATGAGGATTTAAGATTTGTCTGGCACTGCCGAGGCTATCGCCGGCTACATGCTCCGGCGATAATTGTAAGCGATTACATTAATATTCGTTCGATTTGAGCGATTTCGTCGCTGCTGAAGGTACGGTTGGCCAGCATGCCGACGGCATCGTCAATCTGGCTGGTCTTGCTGGCGCCAATCAGCACCGACGTCACGCGATCGCCGCGCAATACCCAAGCCAGCGCCATCTGCGACAGTTTCTGCCCGCGCTGTTGGGCCAGAGCATTAAGCCGGCGCACCTTTTCCAGTTTTGCGTCTGTGAGCTGGTTGGGTTGCAGGAACTGGCTGCCGCTGGCTGCGCGTGAATCTTGCGGGATGCCGTGCAGGTAACGATCGGTCAGCAGGCCGCCGGCCAGCGGGGAGAATGCAATGGAGCCGACACCATGTTCTTCGAGCGTATCCAGCAGCTCCGGCTCAACCCAGCGTTCGAACAAAGAGTATTTCGGCTGATGGATCACGCAAGGCGTGCCGAGCCGTTGCAGGATCTCGAACGCCTGGCGCGCGCGGTCGGCCGGGTAATTGGACAGCCCGACGTACAGCGCCTTGCCCTGGCGAACCAGCAGATCCAGCGCGCCCATGGTTTCCTCCAGCGGCGTATCCGGATCCGGGCGATGGTGATAGAAGATATCCACATATTCCAGCCCCATGCGTTGCAGGCTTTGATCCAGGCTGGCGACCAGATACTTCTTCGACCCCCAATCACCGTAAGGGCCAGGCCACATGGTGTAACCGGCCTTCGAGGCGATGATCAGCTCATCGCGCCAGGGTTTCAGATCTGTGCTGAGGATACGGCCAAAGTTTTCCTCGGCGGACCCGGGTGGCGGACCATAGTTATTGGCCAGATCAAAGTGGGTAATCCCCTGATCTAATGCGCAATGAATGAGTTTGCGTGCATTGTCATACAACGAGGTGTCGCCAAAGTTGTGCCATAAGCCGAGCGAAACCGCGGGCAATTTCAACCCGCTGCGTCCGCAGCGGCGATATTCCATATTTTGATAACGCGAAGAATCAGCCTGGTAAAGCATACGAACCCTTTTCGGCAAGGTGATAGTGAGTTTTAGTGTATGCGTTTTCACTCCCGTTGTCAGAGCCCCGGATCACGCTAAATCACCTTCAATTTTTTAAATGCTGCCTAACAGGCGGGTGAATGCTTGCGGCGAGCGCTTCGATGTAACGCAGGGTTTCCATCCGTCCCTTACACATAATATTCGACATTTTCGCAACATATTTGATACTTAAAACTAACAATCGAAACCTTTGGCAGGTGATGATCATGAGTAAAAGCTACACGGTGGCCGATTACCTACTCGATCGTTTAGCCCAGATCGGCATCCGGCACTTCTTTGGCGTGCCCGGAGACTACAACCTGCAGTTTCTCGATCACGTGATTGCTCACCCGCAGATCACCTGGGTGGGATGTGCCAACGAACTCAATGCCGCTTATGCCGCAGACGGTTACGCACGCTGCAAACCGGCAGCCGCTTTACTGACCACTTTTGGCGTGGGCGAACTGAGCGCGGTAAATGGTATTGCCGGCAGCTACGCCGAATATTTACCGGTGATCCACGTGGTTGGCGCACCGGCGCTACGCGCGCAGCGGGCCGGCGATTTATTGCACCACTCGCTGGGGGACGGGGATTTTGGCCACTTTGCCCGTATGGCCAAAGAAGTGACCGTCGCCCAGGCCAGCCTCACCGCGGCCAACGCCGAGGCGGAAATCGATCGCCTGCTGACTACCGCGCTGTTTGAACGTCGTCCGGTTTACCTGATGTTGCCAAGCGACGTGGCGGAGGCGCCGCTGGCGTCACGGCCGGCGCCGCTGATGCTGCGACAGGCCCATCTTTCACAGGCGTCGTTGCAGGCATTTATCGTTGCAGCGCAGGAAATGCTGTTGCCGGCGCGACGGGTTTCGCTGCTCGCCGATTTTCTGGCTGAACGCTTTGGTGCCGAAAGGGTACTGGAACAGTGGATGAACGAGGTCGACATGCCGCATTCGACGCTGCTGCTCGGCAAGAGCGTATTTGATGAAACTCATCCCTGCTTTACCGGCACCTATGCCGGTGCGGCCAGCGATCCGCAGGTGAAGCAGCTGATTGAGAACGCCGATGTGGTGATTAACGTCGGCGTGCGTTTTACCGATACCATTACCGCCGGCTTCAGCCATCACTTGCCGGCGGAGAAGTGTATCGATATTCAACCCTTTGAGGCCCGGGTCGGGCAGCAGGTATTCAGCCAGATCCCGATGCATGAGGCGGTAAAAGCCTTGCACCGCTTGACGTTGTCGCAGGCGATGCAATGGCAGTTACCGACGATCAAACGGCCGGAATTGCCGTCGCCGAACGGCAGCGGTTTGGACCAACACGGCTTTTGGCAGCAGCTCCAGGACTTTTTGCGGCCGGGCGACACAGTGATCGCCGATCAGGGCACCGCCTGTTTTGGCGCCGCGGCGTTGAGCCTGCCGCAGGGCTGTCGGTTTATCGTTCAGTCGCTGTGGGGATCTATCGGCTACACCCTGCCGGCGGCGTTCGGCGCGCAGACGGCGGAGCCGGATCGCCGGGTGCTGCTTTTGATCGGCGACGGAGCGGCGCAGCTCACCGCGCAAGAGATTGGTTCGATGCTGCGCGACGGGCTGAAACCGGTGATCTTCCTGCTGAATAATGAGGGATACACCGTCGAACGAGCGATCCACGGGCCGGAACAGCGCTACAACGACATCGCCCAGTGGAACTGGACGCAGCTGCCGCAGGCGCTGGCCGGCGAGCATCAGGTGAAAACGCTGCGGGTTACCGAACCGGAACAGTTGCGTCAGGCGTTGCGCGAAGTGGGCGACAGTCCGCAGTTGGCCTTCGTGGAAGTGGTACTGCCAAAGATGGACATCCCCGAATTGCTGGATACCGTTTCGCGCGCCATTCAATCACGCAATGCGGCGGCCTGATCCTCCGCGCTTTCCAGCAAACGCTCCAACAACCAATACCCCGCCGGCCCCGGCGGGGTGAGCTTGGACCATACCGCATCCACGGAGATCAGTTTCGGCCAACCGCGCGGTTTCAGTTCGGTTAATTTGTCGCGGCCATACTGTTTCACCAGCCAGTTTGGCAAAGCGGCCCAGCCAAAACCTTGTTCCGCCATTTCCAGCAGCATCAGATAGCTCGGCGCGGACCACACCAACCCCTGAGGACGCGCCGCGCTTGCGTCGGTGTAGGTATTCAAATACAGCTGGCGGGTGCTGGACAACTGCTCATGCGTTGGCGCGGCCGTTTGCGCCAGCGGATGCGAACGGGCGACGAACAGCCCCATTTCAGTCTGTTCCGGCAGCCGCGCAAAGGCGATATCCGGCGGATAACCGGGTTGTACTTCCACCATGCCAAGGTGCGCGCGGCCGCTTTGCAGCAGATCGATCACGTCGCCGTCCTCGGCAATCATGCATTCCAGTTCAATATCCTGATAGCGTCGCTCAAAGTGCAGCATCAGCCGGTCGTGGTGGTTCGGCTGATAGGTATCGGAAAATACGATAGTTAGCCGGGGTTCTGTCTTGTCCGCCAGGCGGATGCTCAAGGCGTCAAGCCGTTCGCCGGCGGCGAGGATCTCCTGCACATGGCCGAGCACTTTACGGCCGGCGTCGGTCAATACCGGTTGCCGCGCCTGGCGATCGAACAAGATCAAGCCGAGATCGGCCTCCAGATTGGCGATGGCGGTACTGATGGTCGATTGGCTTTTGCGCAGCTTGCGCGCGGCGGCAGAAAAAGAACCGAGGGCGGCGGCTTCGACAAAAGCCTGCAGGGCTTCGGGTGAATAGCGCATGATATATCTACTTTATCGATGGAACCTATTTTTAATCTACCCAAAAAAACGATGATAATCACCTGGCTTTAGTCGGGGCGCATAAATCAGCTCCGATTAATGCGGGGCGGCTTGCCGCTCCCCGACAGATTCATAGGGTAAAAAAACAGGTGATGTATGCAACTGCAAAACAAGTCTTTCATTGAACGTATCGTCCATGCCGTCGGTTTTGAGGCCATTGCCGTGATGATTTGCGCCCCGCTGGGTGCCTGGTTGCTCAACCGTTCGATGGTGCAGGTCGGTGCGTTGGCGGTGATGTTGTCGACCGTCGCCATGGTGTGGAACATGATTTATAACACGGCGTTTGACCGTCTGTGGCCGGCGGATCGTGTGCTGCGTAATCTCAAGGTACGGGCGTTTCACGCCCTGGGCTTTGAGGCCGGGTTTGTCCTGATTGGCGTGCCGATCGCCGCCTGGATGCTGAATATTTCCTTCGCGCAGGCCTTTATGCTGGAGATAGGTTTCTTCCTGTTCTTCCTGCCGTACACCATGCTCTATAACTGGGTGTACGACATGCTGCGCCAACGCTGGTTCGACGCGCGTCAACCGGCCGGTTCCGGCGCGAAATAAGGCATCGTCATCGCTGCGATTCTCCGGTAGTGTCGGAGAGATAACATACGGCAATGAGGCGAGGAAAAACGATGAAAGTGTTGGGTCTGTTGGGCGGCATGAGCTGGGAATCAACTATCCCTTATTATCGCATGATCAATGAACAGGTGAAGGCGCGTCTTGGCGGGCTGCATTCGGCCAAGATCGTCCTCTACAGCGTCGATTTTCACGAAATTGAACGCCTGCAGCATCAGGGCGATTGGGACGGCGCGGCGCACCTGCTGGCCGCCGCTGCCGCCTCGTTGCGGGCCGCCGGTGCGGAGGCCATCGTGATCTGCACCAACACCATGCACAAGGTGGCGGATGCGATTGAGAAGGCCAGCGGTTTGCCGCTGATCCACATCGCCGACGCCACGGCATTGCAGGTGCGCCAACAGGGGATCCGCCGCGTCGGGCTGCTCGGCACGCGTTTTACCATGGAGCAGGATTTTTATCGCGGGCGGTTGCAAGAGCGGCACGGCATCGAGGTAGTTACCCCCACCGCGGCCGATCGCGATATCGTGCATCGCATTATTTATGAAGAGCTGTGTCTGGGGAAAATCCGCGATGCATCACGCGATGAGTATCGTCGCATTATCGGTGATCTGGAACAGCAGGGCGCGCAGGGCATTATTTTCGGTTGTACCGAGATTGGCCTGCTGGTCAGCGCGCAGGATGCTTCGGTACCGGTATTCGACACCACCGCTATCCATGCGCGCGCCGCCGCGGAATATGCGCTGGCCTAATCGTCGTGCGGCGGTTGGTGTTTGCCCACCAGCATCAAGGGTTTGCCCGCCAGCACCAGCCAGGCGGGCAGCATCACAATGCACAGCACCGGCAGCAAGTGCAGCTCCGGCACCACCGCGACGGCCATAAACAGGCTGAGCCAGCCGTCACGCGTAACCACCAGCACCAGCCCCATAATGGCGCAGGAGACGGTGATGGCCGCCGGCACCGCCGGGACGTGCTGATGCAGCATCAGGCCCAGCGCCACGCCGACAAACACCGCCGGGAAGATCCGCCCGCCGCGAAAACCGCTGGCGGCGGCAATCACCAACGCCGCCAGCTTGGTCAGCGTAATCAGCAACAGCTCCGTGACCGAGAAGTTTTCCCCGACAGCCAGCCGCTTCATTTCATCCAATCCCTTAAATAGCGTGATTTCCCCGCCGATGAGCGCCAGCACACCGAGCGCAAAGCCGCCCAGCCCCAGCATCAGCACCGGGTTTTTCAGCGAATGGAACAGACGGTGGAGATGGGGGAAGCTCCACAGCGCTACCATACCCAGCGCGATGGCGATCAGGGCGACGATGGAGCCACTGAAAATATCCGTCAGCCGGGTGGCGGCATAGGCGTCAATTTGCAGCGCGAAGTTCGGTGTGAAAAACAGCTGAGTGGTCACCGCGCCGGCCGCTGCCGCCATCAGCGGGGCAAACAACCGATCCCACAGCGGTACGTCGTTATTGCCGGCCAGCGTTTGCGAAAAGATCAGCGCGGCGGCAACCGGGGTACCGAACAGTGCGCCGATGGTGCCGGCGGCGGCGAGAATAATCCAGTCCATGCGCGGCACTCTCGGCAACAGCCGCGAACCTGCAGCGACCACCAGCGCAATATTGATGGCGGTGATAGGATTTTCCGGCCCCAGGCTGACCCCGCCCGCCAGACCAATGATTAACGCCAGCCCGAGGCCGGGCACGGCAGAAAGCGGCAACGGCATGCCGATCAGCGATTCGGTCGCCGGGTCCGGTCCTGCGTGACCGGGCATGTAACGGATAATCAGCCCGACGGCGATACCGGCCAGCGTCAGGATGCTGAGCAGCCACCAGGGCGAGTGGGTATCGATATTCAAGGCTGCGGGAATGTTCACCCACAGCAACCGTTGCAGCGCGTCGGCGAATTTCATCACCAGAATGAGCACCAGGCTTGAGGCTGAACCGATAACGAGAGCGGGCAGGGCGAAAGCCAACATGGTATTGGCGCGCGGGTGCAGCATGCAAGGATCCCTTGTCAATGGCCCCCTGAGCGGCAGGGAGAACGGGTGATTGGGCTGTGGCCCCGGTTTGCCGGACGATAAGTATGCCGGCATGCCAAGACATTACCGACAGGCAAAGGGCGCCGGCCGATTAATAGTGCCTCTCAGTTATGACGGTTAACAGCCGCCACGGCACGTTTTTTTGCCGCAATTTGTTTCAAACTGCGGCATAACCATCGAGCTGAAACGTTTTTTGTGATCTGGATCGCTAATGGATGGCAGCGCGAAGGATGGTGATTGTTGTTTTTGCGGCGGGATTTTACAGTGTGGGCAGCTTTCTATTATTCATTTTGCGGAGAAGATACTGATGACCTATGCCCTCGTAGGTGATGTTGGCGGGACGAATGCCCGCCTGGCGTTGTGCACTGTGGCGACGGGTGAAATTACCCAGGCAAAAACCTATTCCGGCCTGGAGTTTGACAGTCTGGAGGCGGTGATCCGCCAATATCTGCTGGAGCAAGATATCCAGGTGCAGGACGCCTGCATCGCGATTGCCTGCCCGGTCACCGAAGATTGGGTGGCGATGACCAACCATACCTGGGCGTTCTCGATCAAGGAGATGCAGGCCAACCTGGGGCTCAGTCATCTGGAAGTGATCAACGACTTTACCGCCGTGTCGATGGCGATCCCGATGCTGTCGCAAGACGATGTGCTGCAGTTCGGCGGCGGCAGCGCGCAGAAAGACAAACCTATTGCGGTGTACGGCGCCGGCACCGGCCTGGGGGTGGCGCACCTGGTGCACGTTAACCGCCGCTGGGTGAGCTTGCCGGGTGAGGGTGGCCACGTTGATTTTGCGCCGAACAGCGAAGAAGAAGATAGCATCCTGGAGGTGCTACGGGCAGAAGTGGGGCATGTGTCTGCCGAGCGCGTGCTGTCCGGCCCGGGGTTGGTCAATCTCTACCGCGCTATCGTCAAGTCCGATCAACGCCTGCCGGAAAAGCTCGCGCCAAAGGACATCACCGAGCGCGCGCTGGCCGACAGCTGCATTGACTGCCGCCGCGCCTTGTCGCTGTTCTGCGTTATTTTAGGGCGCTTTGGCGGCAACCTGGCATTGAATCTCGGCACTTTCGGCGGCGTTTACATCGCCGGCGGCATCGTGCCGCGCTTTATGGAGTTCTTCAAGGCGTCCGGTTTCCGTGCGGCGTTTGAAGATAAAGGGCGTTTCAAGGATTACGTGCATGAGATTCCGGTCTTTATGATCACCCATGGGCAGCCGGGGTTGCTGGGCGCCGGTGCCCACCTGCGCCAGACGTTGGGTATGCATTTGTAACCCGCATCCGCAACAAAAAAGGGGCGCAACCCAATGGGTTGCGCCCCTTTTTGCTATTTAAACATCAGGCTTTGACCAAGTCTGCCGGCTCGCGGCTCTCTTCTTCCTGTTCGACCGCTTTTGGTGCCTTGATGAACAGGGTGATCAGCAGGGAAGCGATGGACAGTACGCCGATGACCATGAAAGTGGCATGGAAACCGCCGAAATATTTGGCGACGAACGAACCGGCCAGCGCGCCCAGACCGAAGCCCTGATAGATGATGCCGTAGTTTTTGCTGTGGTTTTTCAGGCCGAAGAAGTCGCCGACAATCGCCGGGAACACGGTGATGTTGCCACCGAAGCAGAAGGCAACCGCACCGACGCAGATAAAGAACAGCGTATGGTTCAGGGTGAGGAAGCTCAGCGATACAATCGCCAGCACGGTAACCAGCATGGTGAAACTGATGACGCGCATGCGGCCCACTTTATCCGACAGCGTACCCAGAATGATGCGGCCTGCGGTGTTGAAAATCGCTACGGCGGAAACGGTGTTGGCGGCGGTGGCTACATCCATCCCGGCCAGTTGTACGCCCATGTCCTTCACGATACCAATCAGATACAGGCCACTCATGCAGGCGGCGAAAAAAACGATGAACAACAGGTAGGCCTCTTTGGTCGCCAGCATCTGGCGCACGCTGAAGTCGTTACCCAAAGTACCGGCCTTTTGCTGCGCAGACTGGCTGGCCAGCACCGGCTCTTTCAACAGCAGCGAACCCAGCACAATCAGCGCCATCACAATCGCACCCCAGTAGAAGAAGGCGGCGGACACGCCGACGTCGGCAATCAGAGCGGCGTTAACGTATTTGAACAGCAGGCTGCCGCTGCCGAAAGCGCCCACCGAGATGCCGGAGATCAGCCCTTTATTGGCCGGGAACCACTTGATCAGGTTGGACAGGGTGGAGATGTAGGCGATACCCACCGCGAACCCAACCACGACGCCGGCCAACAGATAAATCATATCCAATGAGCTGACGTGGGCGCTGGCGATCAGGCCCAGACCGACCAGAATGCCCGAGCACAGCGTCAGGTTGCGGATGCCGAAGCGTTCCTGCAGTTTGCCGGCAAACAGCGTGGCGAAGGCCAGGAAGAAACTGGTGATGGAGAAGGTGGTGGCGACGTCGCCGAGGCCCCAATGGAATTTGTCGACCAGCGGCTGGTTGAACAGGCTCCAGGTATAGATAGTGCCTAGCCCCATCTGGCAGATGATGGTGCCCAGAACGATTAAGCTGCGATTTGCCGGTTTGGTGTTCATGGCCGGTCTCCTTCCTGTATATGCGTTGCCGGGCGGTCAGCCGTTGGCGGAAATTTGCGGAGACCCTCTGCGGCCCCCGCGGTATGGGCCTAGTATAAAGCTGGTAATACCAGCCGGCGGCGGATCGGGAATGAGTTGCACGGGGGAAGGAATGAAATGCATCTGGTGGCGCATGAGTTGCCGTTTTAGCGGTTAAAAGGGGATGAAATGCCGCTGGCGCCACGTGATCTACATCAAAGATAGCCACGATTTTTCGTCGGCCCGGTGTCCAGGATTGTGCGCAAATTGTGAAGGAAACGTCTGGAATGGGTAAATGAGCATTGTTCCTATAGAGCGGCGATCGCGGGGGGACTATGTTATCTGCGAACGGACGGGTTCCGCTCTGCAGGAGTCATGAGATGAAAAAAACACTGTTGTTGTTGGCCGCGCTACTGTCGATGCCGTTGGTAAGCCAGGCGGACGTATCCATTGGCGTGAACGTGCCGGGGATTTCATTGCACATTGGCGACCGCGATGATCGCGGCCATTACTGGGACGGTGGCCGCTGGCGCGATCCGCGCTGGTGGTCTGAACACCGCGCCTATGAGCGGCCACGCGGTTATTACTACGGGCCGCCGCCACGGGTGGTTTACTACGAAGCGCCACGGCGCGAATGGCGCGATCGCCCGCATTATCGTCGCATGCCGCCACCTCCGCCGCCGGGGTATTACTACGGCCCCGGGCCACGCTGGTAATGCGGCGCGGTTATAAACGCATTAATTTGCGGAACTCTTTAACCTTGCTGCGGCTGACCGGCACTTCAAACTCCAGGTCGCTCAGCCGCAAAATATAGGTGTTGTTGAACCAGGGTACGATCTCGCGGATTTTCGACAGATTGACGCAGTAAGACCGGTGGCAGCGGAAGAAATGCTCCTCCGGCAGGCGGCCGTAAAACTCGGTGAGGTTCATCGACATCACAAATTCTTCACGGCGGGTATAGACCCGCGTCACTTTTTCATCGGCAGCGGCATAGTAGATGTCGTTGATATCGGTGACGATAATCCGCTCGTCTTTGATCAGGTTAATGTTGTGGCTGCTGCGGTTTGGCGCGCTGGCTTGTTCCGGGGCGTTGGCGGGCCGGTTATGCAGCGCCTCCAGTTTTTGCAACATGGTGACGATGCGCGCTTCGTGGTAGGGCTTGAGGATGTAGTCAAAGGCTTCGATTTCGAACGCTTCCACCGCATGTTCTTTATAAGCGGTGATGAAAATAATCGAAGGCCGGTGCGCAAACTTGCTGATGTTCTGCGCCAGCAGCACGCCGTCCAGCGACGGGATGTTGATATCGAGAAAAATGGCGTCGACCTGATGGTTCTGCAGGTATTTCAGTACGTCCAGCCCATCTTCGAAGGTAGCTTCGATAACGATGTTGCTGTGCTTTTTGATCAGGTAACTGAGCTCCTCCTGGGCGAGGAACTCGTCTTCAACGATAATGGCTTTCATGATGGCTCCCCGGCCGGCAGTACGCTGTTTTCCATCTGCAGTTTGCCGCCGTTTTTGCTGATGTAAAAGGCAATTTCGGTGCCCGGCTCCAGCCGACGGATGCGCAACCCTTCGCCATACAGCAACGACACCCGGTGATGCACGTTCAACAGACCGATATTGTGGCCCGGCATTTCGTTGCGCGCCACCCGATCGATGACCTCCTGATTGATGCCGTTACCGGTGTCTTTGACCGAAATCTTGACCCGATCGCCCTGATCCTTCACCGCAATGACCACCACGCCTTTGCCTTTGCACGGCTGAATGCCATGTACGATGGCATTCTCCACCAGCGGTTGGATCAACAGGCTGGGAATACGCACCGAGATATCGTCGTCGATGTCGTAAATTACCGTCAGTTTGGCCCCAAAGCGTGCCTGTTCGATGGCGATATAATCCTGGATTTGGTGCAGTTCCTTGCGGATATCGATCAGTTCGTCGTTCAGCTCCAGGTTATAGCGCAGGTAGCGTGACAGGTTGATAATCAGCTGGCGCGCGGTGTCCGGATTGATGCGGATCGACGAAGAAATGGCATTCAGGGCATTGAACAGGAAATGCGGGTTGATCTTGCTCTGCAGCGCGCGCATTTCCGCTTTGTCCGCCATTTGGCGCAGGTGCTCAATGCGCGAGACCTCCATTTGGGTGGAGATAATCTGCGACAGGCCCACCGCCATGACCTTTAGCGTATTGGTGATCTGATGGGCATGGCAGTAGTAAATTTTCAGCGCGCCGGTCACTTCGCCTTTTTCCCACAGCGGGATCACCAACTGCGAGTGAATTTGCGGCGTGGCCGGATTTTCCAGGTTGTTTTTGATGATGATCTTGCCGTGGCGGATGCTTTCGCGGGTCACGCGGCTCAAGCCTTCGCGGCCAATCGGATAAGCCTCTTCCCCCACGCCGACATAGGCCATCACCTGGTGAGTATCGGTGATCGCCACCGCGTCGGCCTGGATGTCCTGGCGGATGATGTCGCAGATGGTTGCCAGGGTTTCGCTGTTGATATTGCGAAAGTAGGGCAGGGTTTTGCGGGCAATATCCAGCGCGAGCTTGGCCTGCCGGGCGGCAATCACTTCTTTTTCGTCTTCTACGCTTTGCACCAGCAGCACAATCAAACCGATACACACCGTGCCGAGGATCATCGGCAGCGCAATCTTGGAGACGATATCCAGCCCCAACGCGGTCGGCTTGGCCCACAGCACGATCAACAGCATGGTCAGGGACTCGCACAACATGCCGCCGAGGATGCCGGCGCGCCAGCGCTGCTCTTTTTTCACTTTAAGATTGATATAACCGGCGCCGATGCCGGCAATGATGCTGGTGATCAGGCAGGGAACGGAGGTAATGCCATCGATATCAATCAGGTAGCGGTGCGTCCCGGCGATGATGCCGGTGATGATACCCACCCAGGGGCCGAACAGAATGCCGCCGGCCATAATGGCAATGACCCGCACGTTGACCAGCGAACCTTCGACGTTGATACCGGAATAGGTGCTGAACAGCGCGAACAGCGAGAAGATCGCCGTGACCATGCCCAGCTCGAGCGGCGTGTGGTCCTCTTTTTGCAGCAGTTGGCGGAACAACCGGGTACGGGTGAGGAAAAACAGGCAGATTAACATCAGTGCGGCGCGATCAAACACCGCTAACAGCATTTCAAAAAAAGGGTGCACGACGGGCTCTCGCTGCGGCGGACAGATGCGCAGGAGTATACCACAGCGTCGTGGCCCCGTGGCGGCCGGGCGGCGTACCACGGGACTCGGGGCTATTTAATGCCGAGTTGTTGCTTGCCGAGTGGCGTCAGCAGATCGACAGTGGCGCGGCCGTTGAAATCCACTTCGAAATCGTCGGGCGCGAAATCCGGCGGCGTTTTGCCGGCGATAAAACTGGGCAGTTGGCGTTGCAGATAAGCATCGTTCTTCTCGCAGCCCGGCGCCGCAGCGATGTACATCACGTTGCTGTCGAACTCGCCGTTATGCTCATTTTCCACCGCGTGAATCACATCGCAGTGCCAGAACACCGTGTCGCCCGGTTCTAAATCGGGAATAGGGGAAATCCCACTGAGTAAAAGGGGATGCCATTTTTCCGAGATTGACAGCGCGCGTCCTGGGGCGGCATCGCACAAATCGTCTTCGGCGACGTCATCTTGCAGTGCGCGCAACAGAACGTAGGCCATGGCGTTGGCTATCGGCACCAGGTTCAGCGTACCGGCGTTGGTGCGTTGCGGCGTCAGCGCCGTCCAACCCTGGAAGGTTCGGAACATAGAGCAGACTGCCGGCGATGCGATTTCGCGCACTTCGGTGCGGCCATCGGCGGCGAACGGATCGTAAGCTTGCCAGTCGCCGGAGAACACGTGGCGGTAGACATAGCGGAAATTTTCATCCAGCCAGCGTTCAATGGTGCCGCTGTCCACGTGCGGCGACAGGCCCAGCGAAGACGAATTCGGCGGGCGACGGCGGGTGCGATCGGCATAGGTGGCGACCCGGGTCGGGTCAAAATGCTGTTTGCCGTTACTCTCGGTTTCCCACAGGCTGTTGAGAAACACCTGCACGGCGTGCATGCGGGCGTCCTGACGGGCTTCCACCTGCGGTTTTGACCAGTAAATACCGTAAATTTGCGGTTTGCCGGCGGCCAGTTTGCCGAAGTAGTTGTCTTCGGCGGCATTTTTCAGGCGTTCGACGAAGTTGTTGCGCTCAAGATAGCTGCCGATTTCCCGGTTCCAGGCTTCGGCCTTGCTGCGGGGGAATACGCCGCGAATGGCGCAGGCACCGCGCTGTTTGATCAAGGCCTTTTGCTGCTCGCTGACCCGCTGCTGCAAAATATCCTCCGCATCGATTTGCGGCACCGGGTTTTGACCGGCGGCCAACTCCCGGCGGATTTGTTCGACCTGTCGGCGAATGTTGTCTTCCAGTGCCAGAAATACCTCGCGGTAGTTGGGCAGGGCCTGACGTAGCTGTTGTTTGACGGTTTTAATCGCGGTAGGGATGTCGTCGATGAGTAATGAAGCCATGGTGTTCTCCTCACGCTGCCTGTGGGCAACGATGGACGGTTGTAGAGGGCTGAGTAAGACGTTATGGTTTTGTTGTTTTGACGTTAACGATTATCTGGATTCAATAGAGGAAAATAAAGGGATAACTTTCATTCGTAAGTTCCCTGTTTTCGTTTTTCGGAGATTGGCGCAATGAAATTGATCACTGAGCGTTTGACCCTGCAGTCGATAACCGCCGACGATTGGCCGCTGTTTTTACGTCTGTATCAGGACCCGGAAGTGATTCGCTATATCGCCGATCCTTTGACCGAAGCGGAAATACGCGCGCGCTTTGAGATACGGCTGCCGGCCTGGGATAAGCATGGGGAGCAATGGCTGTGCCTGGTGATGCGTGAAAAGGCCGGAGGTGAGGCGGTGGGCATCACCGGTTTTCTCCCGATGTGGCTACCTTGCCGGCAGGCGGAGGTGGGATACGGCATTTTGCCGTCCGGACATGGCAAGGGCTACGGCAAGGAGTCGCTGCGGGCGGTGCTGGATTTTGGCTTCAACGCCTGCGGCTTCCACAAGCTGACGGCCACCGTCACCGCAGGCAATATCGCTTCGCGCCGATTGCTGGAGTCGTGCGGTTTTCAGCTGGAGGGCACATTGCGCGATAATTTCCGCCTGGCCGGGCAGTGGCACGCCGACTGGATGTTCGGGCTGTTGGCGGCGGAGTTTCAGGCGGAGAAATAAAAATATTACGGCGGGTATCGACAATCCCGCCGCCGCTGCGATATGTTCAATATCCGACCACAAAGCTGGTCAGCGTCGCTCGGACGGTCCGGGCGCTAACGTCTCTTCGAGGAATCTATGGCTGATAACAGTCCACAACGCCGTTTTACGCGTATTGAACGTCTTCCCCCTTACGTATTCAACATCACCGCCGAACTGAAGATGGCCGCTCGCCGTCGCGGTGAAGATATTATCGATTTCAGCATGGGTAACCCGGATGGCCCAACGCCGCCGCACATTGTGGAAAAACTCTGTGCCGTTGCGCAGCGTGACGATACCCACGGTTACTCTACCTCGCGCGGCATCCCGCGTTTGCGCCGAGCCATTTCACGCTGGTACGCCGATCGCTACCAGGTGGAGATTGATCCCGAAAGCGAAGCCATTGTCACCATAGGGTCGAAAGAAGGGCTGGCGCACCTGATGCTGGCGACGCTCGATCACGGCGACACCGTATTGGTGCCTAACCCAAGTTACCCGATCCATATTTACGGTGCGGTGATTGCCGGCGCGCAGGTGCGTTCAGTGCCGCTGGTGGACGGCGTGGATTTCTTTGGTGAGCTGGAGCGCGCCATTCGTGAAACCATCCCGCGTCCGAAAATGATGATCCTCGGCTTCCCTTCCAACCCGACCGCTCAATGCGTTGAGCTGGATTTCTTCGAACGGGTGGTGGCGCTGGCCAAACAGTACAACGTGCTGGTGATCCACGATCTGGCTTATGCCGACATCGTATATGACGGCTGGAAAGCGCCGTCGATTATGCAGGTGCCGGGCGCCAAGGACATTGCGGTGGAGTTCTTCACCCTGTCGAAAAGCTACAACATGGCGGGTTGGCGCATCGGCTTTATGGTCGGCAATGCGGAACTGGTCAGCGCGCTGGCGCGCATCAAGAGCTACCACGATTACGGTACCTTCACCCCGTTGCAGGTGGCGGCCATCGCCGCGCTGGAAGGCGACCAGCAGTGCGTGCGCGATATCGCAGAGCAGTACCGCCAGCGCCGCAATGTGTTGGTGAAAGGGCTGCATGAAGCCGGCTGGATGGTCGACAACCCGAAAGCGGCGATGTACGTATGGGCCAAAATACCGGAGCCTTATGCGCATCTCGGCTCGCTGGAATTCGCCAAACGCCTGTTGGCGGAAGCCAAGGTCTGCGTATCGCCGGGCATTGGTTTCGGCGACTACGGCGACACCCACGTGCGTTTTGCACTGATAGAAAATCAGGATCGCATCCGCCAGGCGGTGCGCGGCATCAAAGCCATGTTCCGTGCCGACGGGTTGATCACCCCCGCCAAGAGCACGGCCCCCGCCGCAAAATAATCGCTTCAGGCCGGCGCATTCGCGCCGGTTTTTTTCGCAACGCTAAGGTTTTCTTCATCATTTCCCCACTATGCTCGATTAAAGTTTTTTAATTAATCAGGAAGAGTGTATGGGCAACCGCTACGCGATATCGCAAATTGTTTTGCACTGGCTGACGCTGCTGATGGTGATCCTGACTTATGCGGCAATGCTGCTGAAGGATTCGGTGCCGGATGACATGGTGTCACTGGTGAAAAATCTGCATTTTAACGTTGGCCTGTCGGTATTTTTGCTGATGTTTATCCGGCTGGGGCTGCGTCATCGTCATGCCACGCCGGCTACCACACCACCGCTGGAAGAATGGCAGGAATGGGGCGCCAGGGTGTTCCACATGCTGCTCTATGTGATGTTTCTGGCGTTGCCGGTGCTGGGTGTGCTGACCTTGGCCTACGGGGGAAAGGAGTGGGTGTTGCTGGGCTGGCAGGTGCCGCAGTTTGTCACGCCGGACCCGGCGCTGCGCCGCATTATCAAGAGCACGCATGAAACGCTCGCCAATACCGGCTACTTTATCATCGGCGGTCACGCGCTGGCGGCGCTGTATCACCATTATCTGCGCAAGGATGACACCTTGCGTCGTATGATGCCGGGCAAATAACCACCTTCAGAAACAACAAAGGGGCGCTTCTGCGCCCCTTTATCTGTGTTCCCGGTCATGCTGAGGGTTATGCAACCATCAGCATAAAGGTGCCAATCCACGCTACCAGCATGAACGAAACGCCCATAACAAAATATTTCATTGAACAACTCCCGTCTGGAGTTTCTCGCAAGCCAATGATCCCGATTGTTGTGCTGAGTATTTTGTGGTTAACCTGCGGTTTATTGGCGGGTTCTTCAATCAGGAAGAACAACGTCCTTGACCACAGATTATCCGGTTGTCGTGCTTCAACGTCCGTGAGGTAAAGCATGAACCACGACAGGATCGGCGCTAATGTACTCCCAATGCGAGCCTGATTACAATACTGTGTTTTTGATCACACTTTTTGGCTGTTTTTTACTCAGCCCTGACTGTTTTTAAACGATTTTTATTTACGTTTTTAGCGGGAACAAAGCGGAATCGCCCGCTGGTGCGGGCTTTATAATTATGTTTGCTGTGATGTTATGAAAAGGGATCAGACGACGGCGTTTGCGCCCGTCAACAGGATCGCCCAGAAGACAAGGCACGACAGCAGAATAACGGTCCAGATATTACGGCGACTCCACTCCATTTTTAGCCTTCACTTTTTGCTTTTGGTGATTCGGTAACGAACACATCGGCAAAAAAGGGAGAATATTTAGCCCCCGGCGATAATATTTTTCTTACTGTTGCCGACTCTCTGCTACCGAGACTTGCACCTCGTATCCCAGCAGGTAAAGAGCCTGTTCCAGTGCTTCCACTTTTGAGGCATAGGCAACGTCCAGCAGGCGATCCATTTGGCCGCCGTTAAAGCCCAGTTTACGCGCCAAATCGGCTTTGGATGTTGCGCCTGCCAGCATGATGTTATGCAACGCGATCTTGAGGTTGACCAGCACCGGCACGTGGATTTCCAGATCTTCCGGCAGGGCGCGGGAGGGCGGTGGCACCGGGCGGCCTTCTTCCATTTCCGTGGCGATGGCGATCAGTAGGCTTTCCTGCGCTTCCAGCTCGATATCTTCACGTTTATAGCAGGCGGCCTGCTGTTCAGGAAAATCGCGAAAATGAATCTGCCAGGCGTCGCTTTCGTTATCAAAGGCGTAATGGGCGGGGTAGTGGCAAGACATGATGTTTCCTGTATGGCGCGTGGAGTATGCGGCATTGTGACCGCTTGGCCTGCAGATAGCCAGTGCCGGGTTTTGCTAGCCGGCCTGCTCGGGCTTGCCCGCTCGGCCATTCGATGGCAGCGCCAGCGCACACAGGACGCCAATCAGGCTGATGACGATCAGCCAACGTTCAACCGGGCCGGGGTGGTAGTTATTCACCACGCTGAGCGCATACAGCACCAACGCCAGCGGCCAGCCGGGCGTGCCGACGTCATTGAGCCGGAATGCGGTGCGGGCGACAAACCACAGCGTCAGGCCGATCCAACACAGCGACCACAGCATGATGCACAACAGGTAAACGAACACCGAAAAAAACGCGGCGATGTCGCTGTGCGCATAGGCGCGGAACAGGTTTTTATCCAGATAGGGCGACAGGAATGACAGCGCCGTCAGGCTACCGGCGAAAATAATCAGCGAGAAAACATAGGCTTTGCGCTGAATTCGACGTTTAAAGGCGTTTTTAGCGATCTGTCCGAGGGAGTCCAAAATAACATTCCGTTGCAGCAATCATCTCTGGCTGAACCCTCAGCCAAGGGGGAAGTTATTCTAGTGGCATCTGGCGGTGTGGCAATAGGCTAACCCAGTTTCATTTAATTCAGGTTTAGGATCCTGCTGGATGGGGTTGCCTACCCTAAGTAGGTTCGGTTTTCTGTGCGACTTATCACGATTTGCAACATTTTAGCTTCCGGCACTGAGATGAGCGGCATAATCCAGTTTGTTCGCACCTGACAATGGATTAACATAACGCTCACTTATCACTGGCCTGGCTTATATGGATATCCAATGCGTCCTTTAGTTGCTCTTCTCCCTCTGCTTACCTTACTTACAGCCTGTAGCAGCGGGCCGAAGCCTACCCCAGCAGCTCCTCTGGCTAGCGCCGTAAAAGGCGGTTTCCTGCTGACGCCGGCACATAGCGGCCAGCCGTTGGGCGGTGATTTTGCTTTCAACCCCAACACTGCCCGTTTTATCGATAAAATGGTGCAGGAACACGGATTCGATCGTCAGCAATTGCATGACGTGCTGGCCCAGGCAAAACGGTTGGATTCGGTGCTGCGGTTGATGGATCGTCAGGCGCCGACCCCCACCACTCAGGCACCGTCCGTGCCGAACGGTTCCTGGTTGCGTTATCGCAACAAGTTCATTACGCCGGATAACGTGCAAAACGGCGTGCAGTTCTGGAACCAGTATCAGGAAGCCCTGCAGCGCGCCCAGCAGGTATACGGTGTGCCGCCGGAGATCATTGTCGGTATTATCGGCGTTGAAACCCGCTGGGGCCGCGTGATGGGGAAAACCCGCATTATCGATGCCTTGTCCACGCTGGCCTTTAACTATCCGCGCCGCGCCGATTACTTTGCCGGCGAGCTTGAAACCTTTCTGTTGATGTCGCGCTCCGAAGGGGATGACCCGCTGGAGCTGCGCGGCTCCTTTGCCGGTGCCATGGGTTACGGCCAGTTTATGCCTTCTTCGTTCAAGAGCTACGCGGTTGATTTCAACGGTGACGGCCACATCAACCTGTGGGATCCGGTGGATGCGATCGGCAGCGTCGCCAACTACTTTAAAGAACATGGCTGGATCAGTGGCGAGGCTGTCGCGGTACCGGCCAGCGGTCAGGCGCCGGGGCTGGATAACGGCTTCAAAACTCGCTACCCGATTGCCACCCTCACGGCGGCCGGGCTGACCCCGCAAGGCTCGCTCGGCAATGAGCAGGAAGCCAGTCTGCTGCGGCTGGATATGGGCACCAGCTACCAGTACTGGTACGGGTTGCCGAACTTCTACGCCATTACCCGTTACAACCACAGCACCCATTACGCCATGGCGGTGTGGCAATTGGGCGAAGCGGTGGGCCGTTCAGCGCGCGGCGGGTTCTGATGCGCTGATGATAATGAAAAAGGCCGTGAAAACGGCCTCAGACTGCTGACAAAGCTTGTTATTAGGGAGAGCGTGCCGAAGGGGTCGTAACGGCCTTGGCCGTCGGAGCGCCCCTCGGTGCGCTAGGCCCGGGTATCTCGGACTCAAAGACAACTTTGTCATCAACCTCAGGCCGTGAAAACGGCCTTTTTTACGTCTATACCGATCAGAAATCGTAGCGCAGACGCACCAATGTCATATCGCCGAGGTTATCGGTGCTTGAAGTCAGCACGTGTTCCACATCGACGCGGAAACCGTAATCAAACTGCACCGTAACCCCCAGGCCGTTATCGATACGCTGATAATTGCGGCCGCTCACGTACTCCAGACGATCGCCCATAAAGTAAGGCATCACGGATTTCACCGCATATTGGCCCACCGGCACGGTGTAACCGGCCAGATACTCGATACCCCAGGCGTCGCCGGCGAAGTAGTTGTCAACGTCGGCTTTTTTGGTAGTCAGGAAGTTGTTGTACCAACCGCCGCCAAAGGTCAGGGTCCAGTTGTCCGGCTTCCAGCTCAGCGCGGTGCCCACAATGTTCTGATCGTAGTCTTTCGAGCCGCTGGTGGAAGGGTTACGCATTTCGGCGCGGGTATAGTTCCACGCGCTGCCCCAGGTCAGATCCGGCGTCAGGTGGTAATCCACGCCCAGCGAGCCGCCGCCTTTGCGCTTGTAGCGCAGGCCATTGCCCGGCAGATAGTCGTTATCGCTGAACAGGTAAGAGGCGTAAACGTCCGCATCGCCAAAGGTGTTTTTATACTTCAGCATTTTGCGCGAGCGGTAAGAGCCGTCGTAGTCACCGTTAATGCCGTTGCCCGGCGCCTGGGCCAGCATGTCGTAATCCCAGATATCGGTTTTGGCCCCCACCACGTCGTAATACACGCTGTTTTGCTGACCAAAGGTCAGTTGCCCCCAGGTTTTGCTTTTCAGGCCGGTGTACAGCATGCGGCGGCTGGTGTTATTGGCGCCGTCGGCATAGTGGTGATCCCAGTCGAACAGGGCAGGGATATTCACCCCCAGCTCGTAGTAGCTGATCCAACTGATGTCGTCGAACAGATAGTAATCCGCGGCAAAGCGGAAACGGGTACCGCCGTCGAAGCCGTTGCGTTTATAGGAGCCTTTATCGCCATCGCCGGTCATGTTGTTGAACTGCGGGCGGATGCTGCCGCCGACGGTAAAGTTGAGGCGGCTCAGCGGATCGCCCGCCTGCGGATCCTGCTTCAGCAGAGTGATCTCAGCCTGGGCAGCGAAAGAGGCAGTGCCCATCACCAGCCCCAAAGCGACCGCCTGAGTCAATGTGCGCAATGTGAAAGTCATGTGTTTTATCCCTGTTATTGATGGCCAACATCACCGATGCACCGGCATCAGTGATTTGCTCAGATTTTTTCTGAGCGTTTTCATTGTTTTTTGGCGTGGTTGAAGCGAAACGCATATGTAACACGATGTGCGTCACAAAAAGTTACTTTTCTTGCTAATTATTTGATTGGATCTTAAGCGTTGGCAGGGAAGAGGGCGGCGGAGCCTGACGTGGGGTCTTACTCAAGGGAGTGGCAGATCCATGACGACAATACTCGGATGAACTCATCTAACGCATAGCCTTATATTTTTCACTTGTCAGTGAATGGCAGATGCCGTGTAATTTAATCGACATGACGACATTAAATTATCCGATGGATAGCGGAATCAAATTTTGCCGATATCGGTAAGATGGATTGGATTAATAAGGGAACGGGAGATGATTATGAAAGCTTTTTTGGCGTTATTTATTGGTCTTTTTTCATTGCCGCTGATGGCGGCAGAGTCGCACGTATGTCAGTCTCAAGCTTATGATTACGCTAGTATTGGTAAACTGAGATTGAGTGACGATACCGTATTTACCTGCCGTGACGTTGGCCGCGTCACTATTCCTGAATTGGCGAAGCGGGGGTGGAAGGTTATTCATGTGGCGCAACAAACTGAATATACCGGTGACACCGATAGCGATAATGAAGAGATTAAAATGTACCAAGAAATAGTGGTTTATAAAGAGTAGCCTTTAGATATTTCTGCGATTTTATTTTCTATCGCCGCGCATATTTTCGGTGAGGGGTAATTGTATTTTGAGCAGAGCGGTTTGCAGGAGGTGCGATGATTTCCAGAAATAACATAGACAGCAAAGCGGCTACCGCCATGACGCTGATATGCGCCATATGGGGGCTGCAACAGGTCGCGATCAAGGCCGCCGAGCCGGACATTTCCGCCGTACTGCAAATCGCCATCAGATCAGGCGTAGCCGCGTTGGCGGTCTACCTTTTGGCGCGTTACAAAAGGGAAAGGTTTTTATTCGATCGTCCCACGCTGTTAGCCGGTTTGGGCGTTGGCTTATTGTTCGCGTTAGAGTTCTTTTTCGTCTCTGAAGGTTTACGCTATACCAGCGCGTCGCATATGGCGGTTTTCTTGTACACCGCTCCCTTATTTTCCGCCATAGGGCTGCATTTTTTTATCAGGAACGAGCGCTTGTCGGTCGTGCAGTGGGCCGGCATCGCCCTGGCCTTTGGCGGCGTGGTGCTTGCCATCTCGGGGATGAGCGACGGCGCGGGCGGTGAGGCGCAACTGCGTGGCGATATTTATGGTCTGTTGGCGGGCATGTCCTGGGGCGGCTCGACGATAGTCATTCGCACCACGCGCCTGGCGAACTGTTCGTCCAAACAGACGCTGTTGTTCCAGCTTACAGGGGCCTGCCTGCTGTTATCACTGCTGGCGATGACCATGGAAAACCTTCATTTCAACCTGAGTTCTGTGGCCTGGACCAGCCTGATATTCCAAACGGTTATCGTCTCTTTTCTCAGCTATCTGATTTGGTTTTCTCTGCTGCGTCACTATCAGGCCTCTTCGTTGGGCATTCTGACCTTTATGACCCCCATTTTTGGCATTTTAGCCGGTGTGGTGATTTTGGGTGAGCCGCTGCAAATTGAATTTGTACTGGGTTCTGTATTGATCGTCTTCGGGCTTATTGTCGTAAGCTGTTCTTATTTGTTTTATTTCAATAAAGGAGTAGCACCAAAAATATAACCCATGGATGTTAATATTCATAACTATCAAATAAGCTGTGAAAGCCAATTCACCCTCACCGTGCAAATATCCAGATATGCCTGGGGGTATCCTTTGATAACGCTCTATGATAATGGTGATTTTTCCGTGGTGAAAAGCACCAAACGGATACGATTATCCAACCAGATACCGGTTGAAGTCATCACCTTTGCTAATAACTATGCTGTTGCCTGGGATAATAGCCGCAAGCATATTTATTATTCAAAGGCCGGAAAGTTATATAACTGCGCGCTTGATTTCTCTTATACCCCAAAGAAATGGCGCTGATTTCAAGAAAATCTGCCAATGCCTCCGGCCATCAGGCCAGAGGCGCTATCTTCATCAGCCACTCTTTGAAAGCGATGATCTTCGGCCACTGGCGTTCGGAGATGGTCGACATAAAATAGCAGTGTTCGCAAGGCAGGGTCATGTTGCTGAACGGGATAATCAGTTCGCCGCTGTTGATCCAGTCTTGCACCAGATTTAGCCGCCCCATGGCGACGCCAAGGTGTTTGGTCGCCGCCAGCACGGCCAGATCCGAGCGATCGAACTCCATGCTTTTGCTCTCGGTATCCAGAGCCAAATCAAAATGTTGCGACCAGGTCAACCATTCGTCCTCGCCAGAGTTGTACCTGTCATGCAGCAGGGTGCAATGTGCCAGATTTTCCGGTGCGTCGTAGAGGTTATGTGTCTTGGCGTACTGCGGAGTACAGATCGGGACTATAGATTCCTGCATAAAAGCTTCGTCTATTTGTTTCCCGGACGGCAGCTTGCCAAAGTACATGGCTAAATCAACCCCCCGATTGGCCAGGCTGATGATTTCCTGCCCGGTGACTATGCTCAAATGAATGGTGGGGTGCCGGGCAATAAAATCGCCGATCCGCGGTATCAACAAGCACTGCACGATGGAAGGGTGCGAATAAATAGTCAGGTTGCCCGTCAACTCACGGCTTTTAATATCAAGAATTTCCTGATTCAGCGTATTGAAGGAGCGGCTTAATGCCCATTGCATGCGCTCGCCTTCCGGTGTCAGCGTAATTCTGCGGTGGAAGCGTTGAAATAAAAGAAAACCCAACTCTTTTTCCAATAAATTAATTCTGTGGCTCACGGCGCTGGGCGTAATAGACAGTTCTTCCGCCGCCAGTGAAAAGGATAAGTTGCGGGCGACGCATTCAAAAGTATGCAGGCGTGAAAATTGATAGCTGGTCAGCGGGCTTGCGCGTTGAAAATATTTTTTGTCGGGGAACATGTCATGCCTCCATGCTTATAATTAAACAATGTTAGCATTTTATTTAACGGGGCTAAAACGCGATTTCTCTTATTTACAAATAACGGGTTTGAACAATGGTGTTATCTACCTGACCGATCAGGTAATTAGGCTGGAGTGTAGGATTCGCTATTAAATATGGGCAAGATAGCTTGCTGAGTACCGAGGGAAGGGGGCGCTGTCGTAAAGCTGTTTTTCGCGTGGTGATGGTGTCCCCGACTGGAATCGAACCAGTAACTAGCCCTTAGGAGGGGCTTGTTATATCCGTTTAACTACGGGGACCCTGCGGGCCGGCAACCTGAGCTGCCGGGGCAGTATACCTTTTTTTACCCGCAGAATAAGCGCTTAGCGGTGCGTTTGCTCATTCCCTCGCCAATATGCGGTGAATTTTGTACGCAGCGCTGGTTGCGATCACGGTTTTTTCGCCTTGGTAGCCTCTTTTTCCGCCTCCAGCTTCGCCGCCTTGTTTTTAATGCTCATATCGTTACGGATCTGCGCGTGGCTGATGAGTGCGAAGATAAAGGTGCCGCCGATAATGTTGCCCGCCAGCGTCGGAATGGCGAACGGATAGAAAAACTCCTGCCAGGGAAGAGCGCCGCTAAACACCAGATACAGGATCTCGACCGAACCGACCACGATATGGGTCAGGTCGCAAATCGCCACCAGGTAGGTCATCAGTACAATGATCCAAATCTTGGCCGCCCCGGCGGAAGGGAACATCCACACCATGGTGGCAATGATCCAGCCCGCCAGAATGCCGTTGGCGAACATTTCTGACGGCGAGTTTTTCATCACCTCTTCCGACAGGCTGACGAAGGCGCGGCGGGTATTGTCGTCGAAAATCGGCATATGGATAAACGCCAATGATGCCAGCCCGGTGCCAATCAGGTTACCGAGCAGCACCACGCCCCACAGGCGGAACAGGATCAGAAAGTTTTTCGGCGTCGGTTTGTGCATGATCGGCAGCACGGCGGTGACGGTGTTTTCGGTAAACAGCTGCTGGCGGGCCATAATCACAATGATAAAACCGAAGGTGTAGCCGATATTCTCAATAAAGAAGCGGCTGGGATCGTCCGGCAGGCGGGCGTGAAAAATACCTTTCGCCGCCAGTGAAGCGCCCATCGACAGCCCGGCGGCCACGGCGGACCACAGCAGGGCTACCCAGTCGCGTTCCAGCTCTTTTTCGCCTTCCATACGGATCAGCTCATGCACCGCCGCAGCGCGTGAGGGCAGGTTCTCTTCCTTTACTTCTATTTCTGACTTGCCCTGTTCGTGCTCTTTGCTCTCCACTTTTAGAGGATCATCGGCATCCGCTGTTGTGCGTGGTTGTTCGTCGCTCATTGTTTACTCTCCATCAAATATTGCCAGGGCCACTCATCAAGCGTAGTTGGCTCGCGGGCGGTGCGACAGAAATGCGGAAAATGGCGGAAAAAAGTAACAAGAGTTTAACGCCGTCGGTTTTTTCTACGCATTATTGATCTGGGTCGTCATATTACCCTTGTTGGAGTAGCCGAGCGGCCGGAGGCGGGCTGCGTGCCGCAACTGCCTTATGCTATGATTCGCTATCCCAAAGAAAAATATGAGTTCTCCCGATGCTGGAAGCTAAAAGTCTGAGCTGCGTTCGTGATGAACGCATCCTGTTTAGCGCATTAAGCTTTACGGTGAAGCCGGGCGAGATTATTCAGGTGGAAGGGCCGAACGGCGCGGGCAAGACCAGCCTGTTGCGCATTCTGGCCGGGCTGGCGCAGCCGGAAAACGGCGAAGTGTGTTGGCGCGGGCAAAATACGCAGCGTCACCGTGAGAATTATTATCAGGACCTGCTGTTCCTCGGCCATCAGCCGGGCATTAAAGCCATGCTGACGCCCTTCGAGAACCTGCAATTTTACCAGGCGGTACGCGCCGCGCCCGATCGTCAGGCCATCTGGCGGGCGCTGGAGCAGGTGGGGTTGGTCGGTTACGAGGATTTGCCGGTGGCGCAGCTTTCCGCCGGCCAGCAGCGCCGGGTGGCGCTGGCGCGTTTATGGTTAAGTGAGTGCCCGCTGTGGATCCTGGATGAACCGCTGACGGCGATCGATAAACAGGGTGTGGCTGAATTGATTAGCCTTTTTGAGCAACATGCGCAGCAAGGCGGCATGGTATTGTTGACCACGCACCAGGATCTGGCCGGCACGACGCAGGCGGTAGGTAAAATCAGCCTGGCGGAGAATTTTTGATGTTTTTGACTGTATTGCGCCGCGAACTGAAAATTGCCTTTCGCAAAGGGTCGGAAATCGTTAACCCGCTGTGGTTCTTCCTGATCGTTATCACGTTGTTTCCGTTGGGCATTGGGCCAGAACCGCAGTTGCTGGCGCGCATTGCGCCGGGGATTATCTGGGTGGCGGCGCTGCTGGCTTCGCTGTTGTCGCTGGAGCGTTTGTTTCGCGACGATTTTCTCGATGGCTCGCTGGAGCAACTGCTGCTGTTGCCGACGCCGCTGCCGATGACGGTGTTAGGCAAAGTGTGTGCTCACTGGGTCGTGACGGGGTTGCCGTTGTTAATCCTGTCGCCGTTGGTGGCGCTGTTGCTGTCGCTGGATATGCAGACCTGGCTGGCGGTGGCGTTTACGCTGCTGTTGGGCACCCCGACGCTGAGCCTGATCGGTGCCATCGGGGTGGCGCTGATCGTCGGGTTGCGCAAAGGAGGCGTGCTGCTCAGCCTGCTGGTGCTGCCGCTGTACATCCCGGTGCTGATATTTTCCACCGCCGCTATCGACGCCGCTTCCATGGGCATGCCGATAGCGGGGTATTTGGCGATTCTGGGCGCAATGCTGGCGGGCAGCATAACGCTGGCCCCCTTTGCCACCGCCGCTGCTCTGCGAGTGAGCGTGCACTAGCATCACTGATTAACATGCGGGTTAACGCCGTTAAGAGCGTGTTCCACCGCGAAAGCTATTTTCGTCGCCCCACGATAGGGGGGCCACCTGAAAACATTTACCGTGAGCAATGACGACAATGTGGAAATGGTTACATCAATTCGCCCAGCCTGAACGGCTGTATCGTGTCTGCGGCCGTTTTGTCCCGTGGTTGGGGCTGGCTGGTGCCCTCTGCCTGGCGATCGGCTGGGTATGGGGCTTTGGTTTTGCGCCGAAGGATTATCAACAGGGCGACAGCTTCCGCATCATGTATATCCACGTGCCGGCCGCCATGTGGTCAATGGGCATCTACGCCTCGATGGCGGTGGCGGCGTTTATCGGCCTGGTGTGGCAGATGAAAATGTCCGATTCCGTGGTGGCGGCGATGGCGCCGGTCGGTGCGGTGTTTACCTTTATCGCGCTGGTCACGGGGGCCGCCTGGGGGAAACCTATGTGGGGCACCTGGTGGGTGTGGGACGCGCGGCTGACCTCTGAACTGGTGCTGCTATTCCTTTATATGGGCATTATTGCGCTGTATAACGCCTTTGAAGACCGCCGCCTGGCCGGCCGCGCCGCCGGCATTTTGGTGCTGGTAGGGGTAGTGAACATCCCGATTATTCATTTCTCTGTCGAATGGTGGAATACGCTGCACCAGGGCTCCACCAATATGCAACAGAGTATCGCGCCCAGCATGCGCACCCCGTTGCGTTGGGCGATCCTCGGCTATCTGCTGTTCTTTATCACGCTGACCCTGATGCGGTTGCGCAATCTGATCCTGGCCCAGGAGCGTCAGCGCCCGTGGGTTGCCGGGCTGGTCAACAAGGAGCGTCAACCATGAATGCCGCATTTACCTCCTGGTCGGCGTTTTTCGCCATGGGCGGCTACGCCTTTTACGTTTGGCTGGCGGTGGCCGTCACGCTGTTGTCGTTGTTGGGCCTGGTGGCCCACACCTGCTGGCAGCGCAGGCAACTGCTGGATGAAGTCAGCCGTCGTCAGGCGCGCGAACGACGCATTCGTCAGTCGCAGCAGTCGAAACAAAAATCCGCCGAACCGCGGGAGAAATCATTGTGAATCCACGTCGTAAAAGCCGCCTGTATCTGGCGATTGTCGTGCTGATCGGCGTGGCGCTGACCGCGACCCTGACGCTGTACGCGCTGCGCTCCAACATCGATCTGTTTTATACCCCGAGTGAAATTCTGCAGGGCAAGGGGGAGGATCACGAAAAACCGGAGGTGGGCCAACGCCTGCGCATTGGCGGCATGGTGATGCCTGGCTCGGTGAAACGCGATCAGAAAACGCTGCAGGTCAACTTCAAGATTTATGATGCGCGCGGCGTGATTGACGTCACCTATACCGGCATTCTGCCGGATCTGTTCCGTGAAGGGCAGGGCGTGGTGGCGCAAGGCGTACTGGGTGAAGGCAACGTGGTCAACGCGCGTGAAGTGCTGGCGAAACACGATGAAAAATACACCCCGCCGGAAGTGGCAGACGCGATGAAAGAAAACCATAAGGGGCCGGCTTCGGCCTACACCGCCCCGCAAAATGAGGGCGGCAAGTCATGATGCCGGAAACGGGAAGTTTTCTGCTGTGCCTGGCATTGGCGATTTCGCTGCTGCTGAGCATTTATCCACAGTGGGGCGCAGCGCGTCAGGATCGCCGCATGATGGCGGTGGCGCGCCCGCTGACCTACGGCATGTTCGCCACCATTGCACTGGCGTTCATCTGCCTGGTGCACGCCTTCGTCGTGAATGATTTTACCGTGGCCTATGTGGCCGCCAACTCCAACAGCCAGCTGCCGGTGTATTACCGCATCGCCGCCACCTGGGGGGCGCACGAAGGATCGCTGCTGCTGTGGGTGCTGTTGCTCAGTTGCTGGTCATTGGCGGTGGCGCTGTGCAGCCGTTCAATGCCGCAGGATGCGGTGGCGCGCGTGCTGTCGGTAATGGGCATGATCACCGCAGGCTTCCTGCTGTTCATCATCATGACCTCCAACCCGTTCACCCGCACGCTGCCGAACTTCCCGATCGACGGCAGCGATCTCAACCCGTTGCTGCAGGATATCGGCCTGATTTTCCATCCGCCGCTGCTGTACATGGGTTATGTCGGTTTCTCGGTGGCGTTTGCCTTCGCCATCGCCTCACTGATGGCCGGCCGGCTGGATACCGCCTGGGCGCGCTGGTCGCGTCCCTGGACCACGGCGGCCTGGGTGTTCCTCACCCTGGGTATCGTGCTGGGTTCCGCCTGGGCCTATTACGAACTGGGTTGGGGCGGCTGGTGGTTCTGGGATCCGGTGGAAAATGCATCCTTTATGCCCTGGCTGGCCGGTACGGCGCTGATGCACTCGTTGGCGGTGACCGAAAAACGCGGCACCTTCAAGGCCTGGACGGTGCTGCTGGCCATTACCGCCTTCTCGCTGTGCCTGTTGGGCACCTTCCTGGTGCGCTCCGGCGTGCTGGTTTCGGTGCACTCTTTTGCTTCCGACCCGGCGCGCGGCATGTTTATCCTCGCCTATCTGGTGATCGTGATCGGCGGTTCTTTGCTGCTGTATGCGGTCAAGGGCGGGCAGGTGCGCAGCCGGGTGCAGCATGAAACCTTCTCGCGCGAAACTTTCCTGCTGGGCAATAACGTGTTGTTGATTGCCGCCATGCTGGTGGTGCTGCTGGGTACGCTGCTGCCGTTGGTGCACAAACAGCTGGGTCTGGGCAGCATTTCTATCGGCGAGCCGTTCTTCAATACCATGTTCACCTGGCTGATGGCGCCGATGGCGCTGCTGATGGGCATTGGCCCGCTGGTGCGCTGGCGTCGCGATGAACCGACCAAGCTGTGGCGCCGTTTGAGCGTGGCGCTGGCGATCACGCTGGTGCTGTCGATCCTGCTGCCGTGGCTGTTGCAGGACAGCATCGCCGGCATGACGGTGGTCGGGCTGATCATGGCGGTGTGGGTGATTATCCTGACGCTGATGGAGTTGCATGAGCGCGCTACCCATCGCCACGGTTTTTGGCGCGGCCTGCGCCACCTTTCCCGCAGCCATTGGGGTATGGTGCTGGGCCACCTCGGGGTCGCGGTGACGGTGATCGGCATTGCGTTCAGCCAGAACTACAGCGTGGAGCGCGATGTGCGCATGAAGGCCGGCGACAGCGTGGACATTCACAGCTACCACTTTGTGTTCCGCGACGTGCACGATATTCGCGGGCCGAACTACAGCGGCGGCGTCGGCATTATCGACGTCACGCGCAACGGCAAGCCGGAAGCCACGCTGCACGCGGAGAAACGTTACTACAGCGTGGCGCGCAGCATGATGACCGAAGCGGCTATCGACGGCGGTTTCAGCCGCGACCTCTATGCGGCGCTGGGGGAAGAGCTGGACGACGGCTCTTGGGCGGTGCGGCTGTATTACAAACCCTTCGTGCGCTGGATCTGGTTCGGCGGGGTATTTATGGCGATTGGCGGCATCCTGTGCATTCTCGATCCGCGCTATCGGATGAGCAAAAAGCTCAAACGCGAAGGCAAGCTGGAGGAGCAGGCATGAAGCGTAAGTTGCTGTTTATCCCGTTAATCCTGTTCCTGCTGCTGGTGGCGGCCTTTATGGTGCAACTGACGCGCAATGCCGGTGGCGAGGATCCGACTCTGCTGGAATCGGCATTGATCGGCAAACCGGTACCGACTTTTAAGCTGGAGTCGCTTGACCAACCCGGGAAAACGTTCGATCAGGCGGTGCTGCGGACCGGCAAGCCGATGTTGTTGAACGTTTGGGCGACCTGGTGCCCAACCTGCCGTGCCGAGCATCAGTACCTCAATACCCTGGCGGCGCGAGGCATTCGCGTGGTGGGGCTGAACTATAAGGACGACCGCAGCAAAGCGGTCACCTGGCTGAATTCATTGGGCAATCCCTACGCCCTCAGCCTGTATGACGGCGATGGCATGTTGGGGCTGGATCTTGGCGTGTACGGCGCGCCGGAGACGTTTCTGATCGACGGTCAGGGCATTATTCGTTACCGCCATGCCGGGGATATGAACGAGCGCGTCTGGCAGCAGGAAGTGTTGCCGCTGTACAAAAAGTACGGGGGTGAAGCATGAGGTTGATTGCCCTGATGTTCGCCGCGCTGCTGAGCTGGAGCGCGGCGGCGGCCATCGATACCTATAAGTTCAACTCGGTTGAGCAGGAACAGCAATACCGCGAGTTGACCGAACAGCTGCGTTGCCCGAAATGCCAGAACAACAGCATCGCCGATTCTAACGCCATCATTGCCGCCGACATGCGCACCAAGGTGTACGAGCTGATGATGCAGGGGCAGAACAAACAGCAGATCATTGATTATATGGTGGCGCGCTACGGCAATTTCGTCACTTATGAACCGCCGGTGACCCCGGCGACGTTGATCCTGTGGGTTGGCCCGTTGTTGTTTGTGCTGATCGGCGGAGCGGTGGTGATATTGCGCACTCGCCGCCACCGCGCCGGCACTGTTAACGATGAATTCTCCGAGCAGGAGCAACAGCGCTTGGCGGCGCTGTTGAAAGAGACTGACAGGAAGAAACCCTAATGGCATTTTGGCTGATTATTATTGTGCTGTTGGCCGGCGCTGCGGCGCTGCTGGTGGTGCCTGCGATGCGCCAGGGCAAGCAGGGTGCGGCCACCAGCCGCGACGCGTTGAACAAGGCGTTTTATCAAGATCGCCTGAACGAGCTGGAGCAAGATGAAGCGCAGGGCGTGGTTGCCGAACGTCCGGAACTGGTGAAAGAACTGCAACAGAACCTGCTGAACGACATTCCCGGCCAACAGGACGTGCAGACGAAACCGATCAACCGTTGGATGCTGGTGCCCGGCGTGCTGTTGCTGGTGGTGGTCACCCTGGGGTTTTATCTGAAAACCGGCGGGTTGGCGCAGGTAATGGACTGGCAGCAGGTGCAAGCCCAAATGCCGGAGCTGCGCGCGCGCGTCGCCAATGAGCGCGCCCAGCCGCTGAGCATGGAGGAGATCGCTCGCCTTGGGCTGGGGCTGCGTACCGCGCTGCAACAAGACGATCGCAACATCAACGACTGGATGATGCTGGGCCGCGTAGGTATGGCGCTGAATAACGCGACCACCGCAACGCAGGCATTTGCTCATGCTTATCAATTGGATCCGAATAATCTGGAAGTGCGCCTCGGCTATGCGGAGGTGTTGACGCGTTCCAACGATCCGGAGGATAACAAGCAGGCCACGCAGATGCTGCGCAAGATGATCGCCGAGGATCATACCAACCTGCGCGTACTGAGCTTGCTGGCGTTCAATGCCTTTGAACAGGGAGATTTCAAACAGGCGATCGGTGCCTGGCAGGTGATGTTGAAACTGCTGCCGGCCAACGACCAGCGTACCGAGGTGTTAAAGCGCAGCATTGCACAAGCAAAATCACAGGCGGGCGAAGAAACTGTTAAACTGAATGTAAACGTGACGTTATCGCCCGAGGCGACTAACGCTTTACCGCAGCAGGGGACGCTGGTAATTTCGGTGACCGATGGCGCCAACCCGGTGCCGGTTGCGGTAAAACAACTGCCCTTAAGTCGTTTCCCCCTGTCATTCTCTTTGGATGACAGCAACGCCATGATGCCTGAACGCCTGCTTTCGGCGCAGCATCAGGTGAAGGTGAGGGTACGGATTTCTCACGACGGTTTGGCCACGCCGCAGGCGGGCGACTGGTTTGGTGAGAGCGAACTGCAGAATTTCAGCGGTAAAGGGCAGGTTAGCGTTCAGATTAACAAGCAGGTTCCCTGAATAAAAAGACCGAACGTGTTTTCATGGAGAAAAATATGAACTTTCGCCTGACTGGGCTGGCTTTCGCAACTGTGTTATTGGTGGGCTGTGCCAGCGCGCCGCAAGATGAACCACAAGGGCGATCCGATCCTCTGGAAGGGTTTAACCGGACGATGTTCGACTTTAACTATAACGTCCTGGATCCGTACGTATTACGCCCGGTGGCCGTGGCCTGGCGCGACTATGTGCCCATGCCGGCGCGTAACGGTTTAAGTAACTTCACGTCGAACCTGGAAGAACCGGCCAGCATGGTCAACGCCTTCCTGAAGGGCGACCCGTATCGCGGGATGATTCACTTCAACCGCTTCTTCCTTAATACCCTGCTGGGGATGGGAGGCCTGATCGACGTGGCGGGAATGGCGAACCCGAAACTGGCGCGCGAAGAACCGAACCGTTTCGGCAGCACGCTGGGGCATTACGATGTCGGCTACGGCCCTTATGTCATGTTACCGGGTTATGGCAGCTTCACCCTGCGTGAAGACGGCGGCGACTGGGCGGATACGGTCTATCCGGTGCTGAGCTACCTGACCTTCTGGATGTCGGCGGGTAAATGGGTGGTTGAGGGGATTGAAACCCGCGCTCAGCTGTTGGATTCCGACGGCCTGCTGCGCAACTCCTCCGATCCTTACTTGATGATGCGTGAAGCCTATTTCCAGCGTCATGACTTCCTGGCGCGCGGCGGCTCGCTGAAGCCGGAAGAGAATCCGAATGCCCAGGCGATCCAGGGCGATCTGGACGATATCGACTCGGCGAAATAAGCCCCGCACGCAAACATCTCAAACCGCCCTGTGGCGTGAATGCCAGTCAGTTAAGCTGACTGGCATTTTTGTTTTTACCTCCCGGCAAGCGCCTTCTTCCTCCGTTAATCCGCGTCGAACGTGTGACGTGGATTCCGATCTAATAAAAATGGTCACATTTTTCTTTAAAATTAAAATAGTGTTTTATTAAATTGAATGATTGATCGGCACATTCTTCCTGTTGACGCCAACATCCGCCGGAGGGTGGCAAAAGAACCAAGGTTTTTTGATCGTCGGAAATCTACTTTTACCCAAAGTTTTCTATAACGCATCGGACTACCACAGTCAGCGTCATCAGGAGGGGAGCTATGAAAACGCGTAAAATCGGGGTGATCAATTACCTGGCCTACGGCTCCGGGGATTTTCTCGGTGCAGGCACCACGGCGCTGACGGCGGCCTGGCTGCTCTACTTCTACACCACGTTCTGCGGCCTCAGCCCGATCGAGGCGACGGCCATTTTTGCCCTTGCCAGGCTGCTGGATGCGGTGATCAGCCCGTTGATGGGTTACCTGACCGACAACTTCGGCGCTACTCGGCTCGGCAAACGTTTCGGGCGACGCAAGTTCTTCATCTTGCTCGGTATCCCGCTGGTGTTCAGCTACAGCCTGATGTGGGTGGGGGAGATGAGCTTTTGGTATTACCTGCTGACCTACCTGTTCTTCGACATGGTTTATACCATGGTGCTGGTGCCTTATGAAACCCTGGTGCCGGAAATGACCGATGACTTCAAGCAGAAAACCAAGTTTTCCGGCGCCCGCATCTCGCTGGCGCAGCTTTCGGCGATTCTGGCCGCCTTTCTGCCGGGGATACTGCTGGGCTATTTTGGCAAAGACAATGCGGTTTCTTTTTTCTACGCCAGCCTGGTGTTCTCGGTGATTTGCGCGCTGGTGTTGACGCTGGTGTATCGCTTTAGCTGGGAGCGCCAGCCGGGGCCGGGTACCTTAGGGGAGCAACAGAAGCTGACGCTGGGCCAAAGCATCAAGCGCCTGTACGTAGAACTGGCTTCCACCCTGCGGGTAAGGATTTTCCGCCAGCATCTGGGCATGTACCTCGGCGGCTATATTGCTCAGGACGTATTCAACGCGGTGTTCACCTATTACGTGGTGTTTGTGCTGATGCAAAGCGCCACCGTTGCCTCAACCCTGATGGGCTGGATGGCCATCCTGCAATTTATCGCGGTGATTGGCATGATCCCGTTGTGTATTCGTTTTGGGCCTGCACCCTCCTACCGCCTGGTGGTGGCGTTGTTTGGCCTGAGCGCGCTGTCGTACGGCGCACTGTATTACGCCGGCATGAACGACGCGTTTTCGCTGTTGCTGCTGATTTCCGCTATCGCCGGGCTGGGGCGCGGCGGGATCAACTACGTGCCCTGGAATATCTATACCTATATCGCCGACGTGGATGAGGCCATCACCGGTCAGCGCCGTGAAGGGATTTTTGCCGGTATCATGACGCTGACACGCAAGGCTTCGCAGGCCGGGGCGGTGATACTGGTGGGGTTGATGATGCAGTTCTCCGGCTTCGTTTCCGGCAAAAGCGAACAACTGCCTGCGGTGAGCCACACCATTTTGCTGATTCTGTGCCTGGGCACGGTCGCGGTCCTGAGCCTGGGCTTCTTTATCTCGCTGCGTTTCAAATTGAATCTCGCCACCCACGGCGTGCTGCGCGCAGAAACCGAAAAGATGCGGGCGGCGGGCGGTACAGTGCCGGAAAAAATCCTGCCGGAGGCGCGAGCGACCGTCGAAATGCTGGCGGGTATGCCGTACGACTGCCTGTGGGGCAACAACAATATTGGTTATGCCAACCGCCACAAATCCGCCGCGCCGCCGCTGCCGAAAGAGGTGGATGGCAAGAAGGCAATAATTCTCTGATTCACTTCGCTAAATCTGAATAATAAGGAGTTGCTCATGGTGGTATACCCCGTCAAACACAGCCCGTTGCTGCGCCAGCCGGAACGTTTCATCTCCCGCGAACAGTTGCAGCGCACCCTCGACGATGTGGTGGAGAATCTGGTCAATATCACCGATGAGAGCGGCGAGTTTCTGTTGCGGCTGGACGACGGCAGGGTGATTGACACTAAAGGCTGGGCAGGTTGGGAGTGGACGCACGGCATCGGGTTGTATGGCATTTATCAGTACTATCGACAAACCGGCGATGCCGGGTTGCGGGAAATTATCGATGATTGGTTTGCCGCACGGTTGGCGGAAGGCACGCCGACCAAGAACGTCAACACGGTATGCCCGTTCCTGACGCTGGCCTACCGTTATGAGGAAACCCGCGACCCGCGTTGGTTGCCGTATCTGGAGCGCTGGGCGGAGTGGGTCATGTACGAGATGCCGCGCACCCGCTGCGGCGGTATGCAGCATGTTACGCTGGCGGAAGAGAATCACCAGCAGCTGTGGGACGACACCCTGATGATGAGCGTGCTGCCCTTGGCCAAGATCGGTATGTTGCTCAACCGGCCGGACTATCTGGAGGAAGCTAAATATCAGTTCCTGGTGCATGCGCAGCACCTGATGGACCGCGATAGCGGCCTGTGGTTTCACGGCTGGACCTTCGACGGGAGCCACAATTTTGCCAGGGCACGTTGGGCGCGCGGCAACAGCTGGCTGACCATGGTCATTCCAGAGCTGCTGGAATTGCTGGAATTGCCCGAACAGGATGCGACGCGGCGTTTTATGCAGCAAGTGTTGGAGAACCAGGTGGCGGCCCTGGCCCGTTGCCAGGACGACAGCGGATTATGGCATACGCTGCTGGACGACCCGCATTCCTATCTGGAAGCGTCTGCCACGGCCGGTTTTGCCTACGGTATTTTGAAAGCGGTGCGCAAACGCTATATCGGCGGCAGCTACGCCGCGATGGCGGAAAGGGCGGTGAAAGGGGTGATTGAACATATTACCCCGGAAGGCGAACTGACCGGTGTCTCATTCGGTACTGCCATGGGCAGCGAACTGGAGTATTACCGCCAAATCCCCCGGACCTCTATGCCCTATGGCCAGGCGATGGCGATCTTGTGCCTGGCCGAGTATCTGCGGGTTTATATCTAACGATGATGAACGAAAAAGCGCCCCGTGGGGCGCTTGAGCTTCTTGAAAAACAAGATTAGAAGCGGTAGTTGAAGTTGGCGCCGTACAGCCAGGCTTTGCCCACCGATTCGAAGGTGTAAGGGCCTTCTTTGACGGTGACTTTCTGGCCGTGCATGTAGGAAACACCGACGTCAACCGAAGCGTCTTTGTTGAACGCATAGGTGGTACCGGCGCTCAGCCAGAAACGGTCCTGATCCGGGATCGAAATAGAGCGGTTCTGGGCAGGTACCGGGCTGTCATCGAATGCGATACCGGTGCGGAAGGTCCAGTTATCATCGTAGAAGTAAGTGGTACCCAGCGCGATGCGGTAAGCGTCTTTAAAGCCTTCGTGCTTCTCGAACAGCGTTTGGCCGTTGTTGCCGGTGGCTTTCAGCTCCTGGAACTGGCTCCAGCTGGTATAAGCCAGGCTGTAGTGGACTGCCCACTGCGGCGCCACCTTGTTGTAGCCCGAGATTTCCCACATTTCCGGCAGGTTCAGGGTCAGAGAGCCTGGAATGGTGTTGCCGTTGGTGCCGTAAGGCAGGCCGGCCGCGCTCAGAATCGGGTTATAAGCGGATGGCAGGCTGCTTTTGTAATCGCCGTCGAAGTCGATTTTCACTTCGGAACGGTAGCTCAGACCATAACGGTTGTTTTCGTCGACTTCATACAGAATACCGGCGTTCCAGCCAAAACCCCATTCGTCACCTTTCAGGTGAGAGATCTGGGTATCGGCCGGGATTTGTGACACCGGGCCGGCTAACTGAGGCGGCAATTGGCCCGAGCCTGCAATCAGTTTCGGCAATTCACCTGCATAACGCTCAAGTTTGGCTTTAGCGTAAACCGCGTCGAAGCCCAGGCCGAAGCTGAATTGTTGGTTCAGGCGATAAGCGGCGCTCAGGTTCAGGTTCAGGGTTTCGAGGTCGGTTTTGCCGCCGTAAGCGCCTGCGGTGTAACCGTCGTTGAATTCGGTGGCCAGACCGTAGTTGCTGGTGACCGAGCCGCCCACGGCAAATTGATCGTTAATCGGGTGAACATAGTGCAGATTCGGCACCCAGGCGGTTGGCGCGATATTTTTTGAGTCCAGGCTGGCGCCTGAAGGGGACTTGCCGGTGATGTCTACATCTGGATCGATAAATACGGCACCGATCGAGAATTCTGGTCGGGTGTACATCATGAGAAGGGCCGGGTTACGGCTGGCGGATGCTGCAGTATCCGCGATGGCGCCTTCGCCAGAATACGAACGTCCTAAACCCGCTGATGAAAATTCATTCAGCTGGAATCCTGCGGCAGACACGTTTGAAGAAATAATTGCCACTGCAGCTGCGAGAGCTGATTTAGTAAATAGGTTTTTCTGGCTCATGACCAAAACCTCATTATGTGTTTATTATTTAAACTATGTTACACAAGGTAACAAGGAGCGCGGGATTGTAGGGTCCGTTATCATTCAGACAAATCAGACCAGTGGCTGAATTATAGGTCCGACCTGTGAGAATGTTGCAACTTTGTTTTTGAGATATTTCAAGGTTGATATCAAAAAAGAGATCTGCTTAACAAAAAACCAGCAGTGAATAACAAACTTCTTACCATTCCTTAGCAGACATCGATTTTTATTTGTGATTTCCATCACTTAAAACACCTATAAAAAGTAAGTGCTAGCGATGGGTTTCGCTGCGGGGTAAAATAAACGCAGAATCTTGCGTCTTTGCGCCAGAAAGTTAATGGCAGTTTGGACTCGCGTAATGGCGGTCCCTGAGGAGAATTAATCATGTCAGATGCAATTAATAAATGCAGCGCCCAGGAAACTGCAGCTTGTTGCTGTGTCGATGTCGGTACCGTGATGGATAACACCGATTGCACCGCATCCTACAGCCAGGTGTTTGCCAATCAACAGGAAGCCGAGCAAACGCTGGCGGCACTGACGAAAAAAGCCCGAGACGTGGAGTCTGACCCTTGTGACATCAGCAGTAGCATTAAACCGGTTGACGGTGGCGTGCAACTGGTGGCGGATTTCACCTTTGCCTGCCAGGCGGAAACCCTGATTTTCCAGCTCGGCCTGCGTTAATTCCTGCCCAAAACGGTGCGGGCCAAACCCGCGCCGCTGCCTCGCCGTTTTCCCCCCGATAGAAAGTTGCTCCTGCTCTCAGTTTTCACTTCTGACGGTTTGCCAAATGTAAACATTTGGTTAACAATGACCTCATCAGGTCAGACCTCTTTTGGCCGTTGCGCTGACGTTATTTTTTTCAGGAGCGTTTATGAGTAAGGCACTGCCGTTGGTGACCCGTCACGGTGACCGTATCGCGATTGTAAATGGACTGCGTACCCCTTTTGCCAAACAGGCAACCGCTTATCACGGTATTCCTGCGGTGGATCTGGGGAAAACGGCGGTGAGCGAACTCTTGGCCCGCAGCGGCATTGATCCGGCGCTTATCGAACAGCTGGTATTTGGCCAGGTAGTGCAAATGCCAGAGGCACCGAATATTGCGCGTGAAATTGTGTTGGGCACCGGCATGAGCGTACATACCGATGCGTACAGCGTGTCGCGCGCCTGTGCCACCAGCTTCCAGGCGATCGCCAACGTGGCGGAAAGCATCATGGCGGGCAGCATCGGTATCGGCATTGCCGGCGGCGCCGATTCCTCCTCGGTGTTGCCGATCGGCGTCAGCAAAGCGCTGGCGCGGACGTTGGTCGATGTCAACAAGGCACGTACCCTGTCGCAACGCCTTAAACTTTTTAGCCGGCTGAAACTCCGTGATCTGCTGCCGGTGCCGCCGGCGGTGGCGGAATACTCGACCGGCCTGCGTATGGGCGATACCGCCGAACAAATGGCGAAAAGCCACGGCATCACCCGCGAAGAGCAGGATGCGCTGGCGCACCGCTCTCACCAGTTGGCGGCCAAGGCCTGGGAACAGGGGCTGCTGCACGATGAAGTCATGACCGCTTACGTCCCGCCGTACCGTGCGCAAATTACCGAAGACAACAACGTTCGCAAAGACTCCAGCCTGGCGTCATACGCTAAACTGAAACCGGCATTTGACCGCAAACATGGCAGCGTCACCGCGGCCAATAGTACGCCGCTGACCGACGGTGCGGCGGCGGTGCTGATGATGAGCGAATCGCGCGCGAAAGAACTGGGGTTGCAGCCGCTGGGTTACCTGCGCAGCTTTGCTTTTTCCGCCATCGACGTGTGGGAAGACATGCTGTTGGGGCCATCCTACGCCACGCCGCTGGCGCTGGATCGCGCCGGCATTGGCCTGGCCGACCTGACCCTGATCGACATGCATGAAGCTTTCGCCGCGCAGACGCTGGCCAACCTGAAGATGTTCGCCAGCGATGAGTTCGCCCAACAAAAACTGGGCCGCAGCAGGGCGATTGGCACAGTGGATATGGATAAATTTAACGTCTTGGGTGGCTCGATCGCCTATGGCCACCCGTTTGCCGCTACCGGCGCGCGCATGATCACCCAGACGTTGCACGAGCTGAAACGCCGTGGCGGCGGGCTGGGGCTGACTACTGCCTGCGCGGCCGGAGGGTTAGGGGCCGCAATGATTGTAGAGGTGGAATAATGAGCTTTGAAAACGCATTGCATGAACAGCGGGCCAAACCCTCGGCTTTTCAACTGACGCTGCGTCCGGACAACATCGGCGTGATTACCATCGACGTCCCGGGCGACAAGGTGAACACGCTGAAAGCCGAGTTCGTCGAGCAGGTGAATGACGTGCTGATCCGTGCGCAGCAACATACCGCGCTGGAAGGGCTGGTGATTATTTCCGGTAAGCCGGATTCGTTTATTGCTGGGGCGGACATCACCATGATCGCCGCCTGCACCAGCGCCAAAGAGGCCGAAACGCTGGCGAAAAAAGGGCAAAGCACGCTGGCGCAGATCGCCGCTTTCCCGGTGCCGGTGGTGGCGGCTATTCACGGCGCTTGCCTGGGGGGCGGGCTGGAACTGGCTCTGGCCTGCCATGGCCGCATCTGTTCGCTGGATGACAAAACCGCTCTCGGCCTGCCGGAAGTGCAGCTTGGCTTGTTGCCTGGCTCCGGTGGTACCCAGCGATTGCCGCGCTTGATCGGCGCCAGCAAGGCGCTGGACATGATGCTGACCGGCAAACATATCCGCGCGCGTCAGGCGTTGCGGATGGGGTTGGTGGATGATGCGGTGCCGCAGGCGATTTTATTGCAGACCGCCATTGAACGGGTCAAGCAGGGGTGGCAGAGTCGGCGTGAACTGCCGTGGCAGGAGCGCTTGCTCAACGGCCCTCTGGGGAAAAGTCTGTTGTTCAGCATTGTGCGCAAAAAAACGCTGGAGAAAACCCACGGCAACTATCCGGCGGCGGAAAAAATCATTCAGGTGGTGCGTACCGGCTTGGATAGCGGCAGCACCAGCGGTTATGAAGCCGAGGCGCGAGCCTTTGGCGAACTGGCCATGACGCCGCAGTCGGCGGCGTTGCGCAGCCTGTTCTTTGCCTCTACCGCCCTGAAGAAAGAGCGCGGCGGCAATGCACAGCCCCATGCTCTGCACCGCGTCGGTATTCTGGGCGGGGGCCTGATGGGCGGCGGAATTGCCTGCGTGACCGCCACGCGCGGCGGCCTGCCGGTGCGTATTAAAGATGTCAATGAAACCGGCATCAACCACGCGCTGAAATACAGCTGGGATGTGCTCGGCAAGCGCGTGCGCAGCAAACGCATGCGCCCGGCGGAACGGCAAAAACAGATGATGCTGATCTCCGGTTCGACCGATTACACCGGTTTCGAGCGCGTGGATATCGTGGTGGAAGCGGTGTTTGAGGATCTGGCCCTGAAGCAGAAAATGGTGGCCGAGATTGAACAGCACGCCGCACCTCATACTATTTTCGCCTCCAATACCTCGTCGTTGCCGATTGGCCAGATTGCCGCCAACGCGCAGCGGCCGCAGCAGGTGATCGGCCTGCATTATTTCAGCCCGGTAGACAAAATGCCGTTGGTAGAGGTGATCCCCCATGCTTCCACCAGTGAGGAAACCATTGCCACCACCGTGGCGCTGGCGCACAAACAGGGCAAGACGGCGATTGTGGTCGCCGATCGCGCCGGTTTCTACGTCAACCGCATTCTGGCTCCTTATATAAATGAAGCGGCGCGTTGCCTGCTGGAAGGCGAGCCCGTTGAATCGCTGGACAAGGCGCTGGTGGATTTTGGCTTCCCGGTGGGGCCGATTACCCTGCTTGATGAAGTGGGCATTGATGTAGGCACCAAGATTATCCCGGTATTGGTGGAACAGCTCGGGCCGCGTTTCGCCGCGCCGGCCGCCTTCGATGCGGTGCTGAAAGACGGGCGCAAGGGGCGCAAAAACGGCCGGGGTTTCTACCTGTACCCAAGCGAAGGTCAGCAACGCCAGCGGGGCAAGCGCGCCGATACCTCGGTCTATCTTCTGCTGGGCATTACGCCGAAGTCGCATTTGCAGCCGGCGGTCATCGCCCAGCGCTGCGTAATGATGATGTTGAATGAAGCGGCGCGTTGCCTGGACGAAGGTGTGATCCGCAGCGCGCGTGATGGGGATATCGGCGCGGTATTCGGCATTGGTTTCCCGCCATTCCTCGGGGGGCCGTTCCGTTATATGGACGAACTCGGCGCTGAGAAGGTGGTTAAAACGCTGCACTACCTGCAGCAGCAATACGGCGAAAACTTTGCCCCTTGCGAACGCTTGCAGCGCATGGCGCAGCAGGGCGAACGCTTTTATCCGCCAGGGGAGTGAGCGGCATGGCGCCCTGATTTGTACTAGAGTTGGATCAGGGCCGCAGTGTGATCGCCATCACTCCTTGCAATACCTGCAATCCCGGGTGCTATACAGGGAGATAGTGACGGAGTAACGTAACCCGATGACGCTGAAACCCGATCGCCATCAATAACTTTCATGATGGAAAGGTTGAAATTTAACCTGTTGAATTGGTTGTTATGTGAGCGTCATGTTCACGGCGGGACGATGTTGATGTAAAAAACAGCATTTTCTTTACGTGAACTTTCAGGCAAAATGCCCGGCCGCCATAAAAGAGACGGCGCGTTATCGTTTCAAAGCTTTTGCTTTGGGGTTGTAAAACTCGGCGATACAGCACGCTCGGCGTTTCTGTATAGCGTTATTTTGTCAACAACAGCGGTGCAATATGCAAGTTTTGATTATGCGTCACGGAGAGGCGGCACTTGATGCGGCCAGCGATTCGGTAAGACCTCTTACCCTTTGTGGCCGTGATGAGTCACGTCAGATGGCGGCCTGGTTAAACACCAAGTCTGTGGATATTGAACGAGTGCTGGTCAGCCCCTATCTGCGGGCCGAACAGACGCTGGAAACGGTGCGCGAAGCTTTGGCGCTGCCGGAAAGCGAAGAAGTGCTGCCTGAGCTGACGCCGGGTGGTGATGCCAGCCTGGTCGGCAGCTATCTGCAGGCGCTGGCGCAGCAGGGGGTCAACTCTGTGCTGATCGTATCTCACCTGCCGCTGGTGGGTTATTTGGTCGCTGAGCTGTGTCCAGGCGAATGCCCGCCGATGTTCGCGACCTCCGCGATCGCCAATGTCGATCTGGCAACCGACGGCAGCTACGGCAAGTTTGAATGGCAGGTCAGTCCGTCGCAGGTGATGGCTAAAGTCTAGGGCACCCTCTATCGGGTCCAGGCAGGAAAGGGCGATGTTTAACATCGCCCTTTGTCATATCTGCGGTTTACTCGGCCAGTTCGACCAGCAACAGAATCGCCGCGTTGCCGCCCCATTCTTTGGGGGCCTGGTGGAACGCCAATACGTCGGGGTGTTGCGCCAGCCACAGCGGCGTCTGCTGTTTGAGGATATGCTTGCCGTGGCCATGCATGACGCAGGCGCAGTGCACGTGTTCACGCTTGCAGGCGGCAATCAGCGCGCCCAACTCTTGTTTAGCCTGCATCTGGGTCAGGCCGTGCAAGTCGAGAAACAGGTCCGGTGAATAATCGCCGCGTCGCAGTTTCTTCAACTCATACGCGCTGTAGCCGGGGCGCACATAGCGGGTCGGCCCTTCCTCTTCCAACTGCGGTTGATATTCGTCCGAGAAATAATAGCTGGCGTCCACCTGCTCCTGCAGCAGGCGCTGCGGTGCCATTTGTCGGGTTTTTGGCTTGGGCTTGGGGTGGACAACGGTATCCTGGCGCAGCTTTTTTGCGCCTGCTATCGACTCTCTGAAGAGCTGCAATTCATCTTTGCTCAGAGGGTGCTTGTTCTTCATTTTTTATTCACCGGAAATCATTTATCACGACAGTTTACCGTGTCGCGGGTATCTGTCGACGCAAAACTCCCGTCGGAATGAAAATGAGAATGTCTTAACGCGACTATTGCTGCTGATTTGTCGCGGGCTTCATGGCAAACTATGCGGCTAAATCATGAATCACAGTGCCTGCCGGAGGGCAAATTGGACAAAATTTTCGTCGACGAAGCAGTGAATGAACTGCACACCATTCAGGATATGCTGCGCTGGGCGGTGAGCCGCTTCAACGCCGCCAATATCTACTATGGTCACGGAACTGATAATCCGTGGGACGAAGCGGTGCAATTGGTGCTGCCGAGCCTGTTCCTGCCGCTGGATATTCCAGAGGACATGCACACCGCACGTTTGACCTCCAGCGAGCGCCATCGCATCGTTGAACGCGTGATCCGCCGCGTCAATGAGCGTATTCCGGTGGCTTACCTGACCAACAAAGCCTGGTTCTGCGGCATGGAGTTTTATGTCGATGAACGCGTGCTGGTGCCGCGTTCGCCGATTGGCGAACTGATCAACGATCGCTTCAGCGCACTGATCCCGCACCCGCCGCGTCATATTCTGGACATGTGCACCGGCAGCGGCTGCATCGCCATCGCCTGCGGCTACGCTTTCCCGGAAGCGGAAGTGGACGCGGTGGATATCTCCAGCGACGTGCTGGCGGTGACCGAGCGCAACATCCAGGCGCATGGCGTCGAGCATCAGGTTATCCCGATCCGCTCCGATCTGTTCCGCGACGTTCCGGCGATCCAGTACGATCTTATCGTCACCAACCCGCCGTATGTGGATGCGGAAGACATGTCCGATCTGCCGCAGGAGTTCCGCTTTGAGCCGGAACTGGGCTTGGCGGCGGGCAGCGACGGCCTGAAGCTGGTGCGCCGCATTCTGGCCTGCGCACCGGATTACCTGAGCGACGACGGCGTGCTGATTTGTGAAGTGGGCAACAGCATGGTACATCTGATGGAACAATATCCGGATATTCCGTTCACCTGGCTGGAGTTTGAAAACGGCGGTGACGGCGTGTTCATGCTGACCAAACAGCAATTGGTCGATTGCAAAGAGCATTTCAGCATCTACCGCAGCTAAGCCTTCTTCGGGCCTGCTCTGACAGGCCTACAAAGATAATCATTAACGGTAAGGAGCCGTGATGGCAGGAAACAGTATTGGGCAGATTTTCCGCGTCACCACATTTGGTGAATCTCACGGTGTGGCGTTGGGATGTATCGTAGACGGAGTGCCGCCGGGCATCCCGCTTACCGAAGCCGATTTGCAGCACGATCTGGACCGCCGCCGTCCGGGGACTTCGCGCTATACCACTCAACGCCGCGAACCGGATCAGGTGCGCATTCTTTCCGGCGTGTTCGAAGGCGTGACGACCGGCACCAGCATCGGGCTGATGATTGAAAACACCGACCAGCGTTCGCAGGATTACGGCGCCATCAAAGACGTGTTCCGTCCGGGCCACGCCGATTATACCTACGAGCAAAAATACGGCGTACGCGATTACCGTGGCGGCGGCCGTTCTTCGGCGCGTGAAACCGCGATGCGCGTGGCGGCGGGGGCGATAGCCAAGAAATACCTGCAGCAGAAATTCGGCGTACAGGTGCGCGGCTATCTGGCGCAAATCGGCGACGTGGTCTGCGAATTGAAAGATTGGGATCAGGTCGAACAGAACCCGTTCTTCTGCCCGGATCCGGACAAGCTGGAAGCGCTGGACGAGCTGATGCGCGCGCTGAAAAAAGAGGGCGATTCGATCGGCGCCAAGGTCAGCGTAGTTGCCGACAATGTGCCGGTGGGCCTCGGTGAGCCGGTGTTTGACCGTCTGGACGCCGATCTGGCGCATGCATTAATGAGCATTAACGCGGTAAAAGGCGTGGAAATCGGCGACGGTTTTGCCGTGGTGACCAAGCGCGGCAGCGAAAACCGCGACGAAATCACGCCCGAAGGTTTCCAGAGCAACCATGCGGGCGGCATTCTCGGCGGCATCAGCAGCGGCCAACCGGTGGTCGCTCATCTGGCGTTGAAACCGACCTCCAGCATCATGGTGCCGGGCCGTACCATCAATCGCCAGGGCGAAGCGGTAGAAATGGTGACCCGTGGCCGTCACGATCCCTGCGTAGGCATTCGAGCGGTTCCAATCGCCGAAGCGATGATGGCGATTGTGCTGATGGATCACCTGCTGCGCCAGCGTGCGCAAAACGGTGATGTGGTTTCTAACGTCCCACGCTGGTAATTGCGATGAAAAACTGGATGTTAGGCATCGTTGCCCTGATGGCTTCAGGTTCCGCGATGGCGTTGACGCCGTGGCAGAAAATTGATCACCCGGTGGCCGGCGCGCCACAGGCGATTGGCGGTTTTGCCAATGGTTGTATCGTCGGTGCCCAGCCGTTGCCGCTGAACTCACCGGATTATCAGGTGATGCGCCCCGATCAGCGCCGCTATTTCGGCCATCCCGATCTGCTGGCGTTCATTCAGCGCCTGAGCAGCAAAGCCAACCAAAAAGCGCTGGGCACGGTGCTGATCGGCGATATGGCGATGCCGGCCGGCGGGCGCTTTAGCAGCGGTCACGCCAGCCATCAGTCCGGGCTTGATGTCGACATCTGGCTGCAGCTGCCGCGCCAGCGTTGGAGCGCGCAGCAACTGCTGAAACCGCAGCCGATCGATCTGGTTTCCGGCGACGGCAAACAGGTAGTGGCGCGTCAATGGCAACCGCAGATTGAATCTCTGATCAAAATGGCGGCGCAGGATGCCGAAGTGACGCGCATCTTCGTCAACCCGGCGATCAAGCAACGTCTGTGTCTGGATGCCGGCGCCGACCGCGACTGGTTGCACAAGGTTCGTCCGTGGTTCGGCCACCGCGCGCACATGCACGTGCGTTTGCGTTGTCCGGCTGGCAGCCTGGAGTGTAAAGAACAGGATACCCCGCCGCCGGGCGATGGCTGTGGGGCGGAGCTGGCGAGCTGGTTCGTGCCGCATCAACCCAGCGCCAAGCCGGGTAAACCGGTACCCCCGCCATTGCCGCCTTCCTGTCAGGCTTTGTTGGATAACCATTTCGCTGCGGAATAATATACCCAAAGTAATTGGAGTTGCATCAAGGCGGTAAGGGAAGGAATCCCGATGAGCTTACACGAGTAAGTGATTCGGGTGAGTGAGTGCAACCAACACAGATGCAGCTTCAAGTAAGAGGGGTATAAATGGATTGGTTCGTCGTTGGCCCCGAGATGCTCGGGGTTTTGTTTGTGGTGGCGTTGCTGGCGGGTTTTATCGATTCCATTGCCGGTGGCGGCGGTCTGCTGACCGTGCCGGCGCTGCTGGCGGTGGGCGTTTCCCCGGCGCAGGCGCTGGCAACCAACAAGCTGCAGTCGGTGGGCGGTTCGTTTTCCGCCAGCCTGTACTTTATCCGCCGACGTGCGGTGGATCTTAACGATCAGAAACTGACGATCCTGTTGGCGTTGATCGGCTCCATCGCCGGGGCGATTCTGGTGCAGCATATGCGCGCCGATCTGCTGCGACAAATGCTGCCGCTGCTGGTGATTGGCATAGGTCTGTATTTTTTGCTGACCCCGCGTCTGGGGGAGAACGATCGGCAGCGCCGCCTGAGTGCGTTGCCGTTCGGGCTGGTAGCCGGCGGCTGCGTCGGTTTTTACGACGGTTTCTTTGGCCCTGGCGCCGGTTCGTTCTATGCGCTGGCCTACGTGACGTTGTGCGGCTTCAATCTGGCCAAATCCACCGCGCACGCCAAGGTGCTGAACTTCACCTCCAACGTTGGCGGCCTGACGTTTTTTATCATCGGCGGCAAAGTGGTGTGGGGCATTGGTCTGGTGATGCTGATAGGGCAGGTGCTCGGCGCTCGCCTGGGCGCACATATGGTGATGACCCGCGGGCAGAAGCTGATTCGGCCGATGATCGTCATCGTCTCGCTGGTGATGAGTTGCAAGCTGTTGTACGACAACCACGGCGCGGAAATTCAGCAGTGGCTGGCGCTGCATATTTAGCATGCCGGGAGAGCACTAAAGTGGAATAATCACCACTTTATTTTTATGGTTATAGAGTTTTTATTTATGTCAGACACACAGACTACCCATAAATACGATCAGCTGATTGATATATTTAATCAATGCTTTAGCGAAGACTACAACACGCGGCTGGTCAAGGGCGATGATGAGCCGATTTACCTGCCGGCCGACGATGAACTGCCGTACCATCGCATCGTTTTTGCCCATGGCTTTTACGCCAGCGGCCTGCATGAGATCTCGCACTGGTGCATTGCCGGCGAAGAACGTCGCAAGTTGGTGGATTTCGGTTACTGGTACTGCCCGGACGGGCGCGACGCGCAAACACAAAGCGAATTCGAAGCGGTAGAAATCAAGCCGCAGGCGCTGGAGTGGATGTTCTGCGTGGCTGCCGGTTTCCCGTTTAACGTCAGCTGCGACAATCTCAACGGTGATTGCGAACCGGATCGCATCGCCTTCCAGCGCAAGGTGCGCGACCGAGTGCTGTCGCTGCTGGAACGGGGAATACCCACAAGGCCCGCGCGCTTTATTCAGGCGTTACAATCGTTCTACAATACGCCACCGCTGGCTGCCGGGCATTTTCCCTATCCGGAAGATTTCCGTTAACGCCACAGCTTGCTATTTAATGAGGAAATTTGATGATCGCAGAATTCGAAGCGCGCATTTTGGCGCTGATTGATGACATGGTAGAGCACGCCAGCGATGATGAACTGTTTGCCGGTGGCTACCTGCGTGGTCATCTGACGCTGGCGGTGGCCGAAGCGGAAGAGCACGGCGAACACACCGCCGAAGCGCTGAAAGCGCGGGTGGAAAACAGCCTGCACAAAGCCATTACCGCCGGTGAGTTGTCGCCGCCGGACCAGGTGCTGGTGCGCGGCATGTGGGAAAACCTGTACCAAACCGCACTGCCGATGACCTGATCTCCATAACGGGGCGCCCCCAAAGCGCCCTGTTATCAGAGCATTACACCGCACGCCCCTTTAGCAATTTTCTCACCCACATCCGGTTCGGATTCAACGCTGCCAGCATCTCTGCGTCGCCCGGCAAGGGTTCGCCAAACAGTTGCGCCGCCAGGATCTCTGCCGCCAGCGGTGCCGAACACAGCCCGCGCGAACCCAGTGCGCCAAGAACAAACAGGTTGGGATAAAGCGGAGCATCCGCCACGGTTTCGCCAAGCTGATGGCGGCGTTGCAAATCCTGATACTGCGTCAGCGTGGCCTGATAGTCCGGCACTGCGCCAATCATCGGCAGGTGATCGCGGGTGGCGCTGCGCACGCCGCAACGGGCGTGGTGAGCGCTGACGTTAACCTCCCGCGGCCACGCCTGTTCCGGTAGGCAGCGCAACAGCCGTGCACGGTTCTCCTGCTGCTCTTCCTCGCGGTATTCAATGGCGGTATCGCCGCGCTGATAGCTGGCGCCGATGCAGTGCTGCTGATTGTGGGCATTGACCGGCGTCAGATAGCCGTCGTAACACAGTACCTGCTTCAATTCACTCAGCGCCGGCGTGGTGGGTATATGGGAAACCTGGCCGCGCACCGCGTACACCGGCAAGGCTTCGCTTTGCGGCAGCTCGGAAAGGCGATGGCCATTGGCCAGAATCACCGTGGCATGCCGACGGGTTTCTCCATTGCTGGCGCTGAGCTGCCAATTGCCGTCTGTGTGAGTGAGGCTGCTTATGTCGTACTCATAATGGCAACTCATTCCCTGGCGCTGCGCCAACGCAATGGCACCCCGCGTCAGCTCTGCCGGGCACAGCCAACCGCCTTGCGGGTAGCTGACGCCGCCAAAACCGCTGTCTACGCCGCACAGCGCGCTGAGCGTGGCGCGATCGGCCGGAGACGCCAATGCAGAAGGCCATTCTATCGCCACTATTTTGGCAATTTTTCCGGCACTCTTCTCATCAAAGGCCAACTGGCTGACGCCGCACCATTGATGATCGAACGCCACGCCCTGTTGCAACAGCGCATCATACTGGCGGCGGGCAAACGGGAAGGCGGCGCTGAAAAAAGTTTCCAGCGCGTCACCGCGGCCGTTGAGCAACGGATAGAGCGCGCCCTGACGGTTGCCCGATGCGCCTTCGGCCGGCTGCGGATCGGCGCAGTACAGCGTTACTTTCGCGCCGCGCCGCAGCAGGGCGAGGGCGGTAAGCGCGCTGGCGACGCCGCCGCCGACGATGGCGATATCGTCAGTATTTTCCGCCGCCGGGCGCAGGAACCAGGGGGCGGGGTGCGGGACTGTCGGTGCATCGGCGGGCAACTCGCCGATCAGCATTTCGCGTTTCTGACCGAAACCTTTGCTTTTCGTCACCTCAAAACCGGCTTGCTGCAATCCGCGCCGTACAAAACCCGCGGCGGTAAAGGTGGCGAGGGTGCCTCCGGGCCGGGCGAAGCGCGCCATGGCGGCGAACAGCTGCTCAGTCCACATATCCGGGTTTTTCGCCGGCGCGAAGCCATCGAGGAACCAGGCATCGACCTGGCTATGCATGCTGGGATCAAAGTGCGGCAGCAGCGCGTTGACGTCGCCGAACCACAGATCCAGCGTAATGCGACCCTGCGCCAGCAGCAGGCGGTGGCAGCCCGGCAACGGCAGCGGCCACTGGGCGCGAAGCTCGTCGGCATAGGGGGCCAGTTCCGGCCAGCGCGCGTGCGCGGCCGCCAGATCGTCGTGCAGCAGCGGAAATTTTTCAAAACTGATGAAATGCAGCCGCTGCAGCGGGGCGTCGGGCATCGCCGCACGAAAACCGGCAAACGCCTGCCACAGGGTTAAAAAGTTGAGCCCGGTACCGAAGCCGGTTTCCGCCACGATAAACAAGGGGCGAGGGTGCTCGTTAAAACGCGGCGGCAGCCGGTTGCCCTTGAGAAACACGTAACGGGTTTCTTCCAGCCCATCCTGATTGGAAAAGTAGACGTCATCAAACTGTTTCGAAACAGGTGTACCCTGTTCGTTCCAGGATAACGCTGCGGTTTGGATCGGGGCGTGGCTCACGGTTAGTTGCTCGTAACTCAAGGGGTGACGGGATTCTAACGGGGCTGGCGAAATGGCGCAAACTGGATAAGAATAAAGCTGAAAAACGCTGATCGGACTTGTTCGGCGTACATCTGTACGCTAAAGTGCGATGCAAAATCCCGAATGTAAAATTGTGGAAGAGGTACTGAATGAAACGTGCAGTGATTACTGGCCTGGGAATCGTCTCCAGCATTGGTAACAACCAGCAGGAGGTCCTGGCGAGCCTGCAGGAAGGACGTTCTGGGATCACTTTCTCCCAGGAGCTGAAAGATTCCGGCATGCGTAGTCACGTATGGGGCGATGTTAAATTGGACACTACCGGTCTGATCGACCGTAAAGTGATGCGCTTCATGAGCGACGCGTCCGTTTATGCCTATCTTTCCATGGAAGAAGCCATCAAGGATTCCGGCCTGACGGCCGATCAGGTTTCCAACGACCGCACCGGTCTGGTGGTGGGCTCCGGTGGCGGCTCTCCGCGCAACCAGGTTGCCGGTTCCGACGGCATGCGCGCCAAAGGTCTGCGCGGCGTTGGTCCTTACATGGTGACCAAGGCCATGGCTTCAGGCGTTTCCGCTTGCCTGGCAACCCCGTTCAAAATTCGTGGCGTTAACTACTCCATCAGCTCTGCCTGCGCAACCTCTGCTCACTGCATCGGTCACGCGGTCGAATTGATCCAACTGGGCAAGCAGGACGTGGTATTTGCCGGCGGCGGTGAAGAACTGTGCTGGGAAATGGCCTGCGAGTTCGATGCGATGGGTGCACTGTCCACCAGCTACAACGAAACCCCGGAAAAAGCGTCCCGTACCTATGACGCAGCGCGTGACGGCTTCGTCATCGCCGGCGGCGGCGGTATGGTGGTGGTTGAAGAGCTGGAACACGCTCTGGCTCGCGGCGCGCACATCTATGCTGAAATTATCGGTTACGGTGCGACTTCCGACGGTGCCGACATGGTAGCCCCTTCGGGCGAAGGCGCAGTGCGTTGCATGAAGATGGCGCTGCAAGGCGTTGATACCCCAATCGATTACATGAACGTGCACGGGACTTCCACGCCGGTTGGCGACGTGAAAGAACTGGGCGCAATCCGCGAAGTGTTTGGCGACAACACCCCGGCCATCTCTTCCACCAAGGCCATGACCGGTCACTCTCTGGGTGCCGCCGGCGTACAGGAAGCGATCTACAGCCTGTTGATGGTTGAGCACGGCTTTATCGCGCCGAGCATCAACATCGACAACCTGGATGAGAAAGCCGCAGGCATGAACATCGTGACTGAGCCGACCAAACGCGAGCTGACTACCGTGATGTCCAACAGCTTCGGTTTCGGCGGCACCAACGCCACGCTGGTCATGCGCAAGCTGCAAAAGTAATTTAGCCGCACTCCATGCCAGTTGAACAAGCCCGCTTCGCAGCGGGCTTTTTACTGCCTGCCGCCGGCCGTTCAGAGTTATCCCAAATTACATCTTTTGGCAGATCATTAACGCCTCGTTCAGCCTTTTACGCATACAATAGCCCGATAACGCGATTATCACTCGGCGTAGCGTTTCAGAGTGATCGAACCTTGAGGCATGAGTATGAAAAAATTAATTGCGGTTGGGTTGCTGTCAGTGTTTCTGGCGGGGTGCGCGACTGAGTCACCTTGTGTCCCGGTTTATGATGACCAGGGGCGTCTGGTGCACACCAACACCTGCATGAAAGGCACGACGCAGGATAACTGGGAAACTGCGGGCGCTATCGCCGGTGGTGCAGCTGCGGTTGCCGGTCTGACGCTGGGTATCATCGCACTGACGAAATAACCTTCGCGCCAAATCCGAAAGTAATAAAAAAGCCCGGCATTGGCATTGCCGGGCTTTTTCACATCACTTCACCAGAAACGCTTTGAACTGCGGTGTCATCACGGCACTGAAACCGTCATCGGTTTTGCTGATCAGGTATACCGCCAACCCTTTCTCTTCCGCCAGTTTCAGCGCTTTTTCCGTGCCGAGCACCATCAACCCGGTATCCCAGCCGTCGGCTTCCAGTGCCGTTGGCGCGATCACCGTGGCGGAGACCAGCCGGTGGGTAATGGGTCGGCCGGTAACGGGATCGATAACGTGCGAATAGCGCTGGCCATTCTGTTCGAAGTAGTTGCGATAGCTGCCGGCGGTACTGATGCCGTAGCCTTGCAGATCGACCAGCGCTTGCACCGCATTTTCCCTGTCGGTCGGTTTTTGGATCGCTACCCGCCACGGTTTGCCCTGACCGTTGACGCCGCGTGAGGACACCGCGCCGCCGACCGACACCAGATAGTTGGTGATACCGTTGCGCGCCATCAGTTTAACCAGTTGGTCAACGCCGTAGCCTTCACCCAGGGTCGAGAGATCGACATACATGTTCGGCAGATCTTTTTGCAGCCACTCGCCGCGGCTATCGCTGAGCAATTTGAGATGCTGCAGGCCAATATTTTTTTGCGCGGCGTCAATCTGCTGCCGATCCGGCACCTTGACGGCGCGTTTGTCCGGGCCAAAACCCCACAGATTCACCAGTGGGCCGACGGTAATATCCATCGCACCCTGCGTATCGCGGCCGATGCGCTGGGCCATCAGGATAATATCCGCCATACCCCGGGGGATGGGTTGCGGGTCTGTACTGTGCGATTGATTGAAGCGCGACAGTACCGAGCCGGAGCGGTAGGTGGAAATATCATCGTTGGCCTGTTCGAGCAAGGCGTCGACCTGCTGTTGCAGCAACGGTTTGCTGACTCTGACGTCACCGCTGATTTTGACGCTGTAGAAGGTGCCCATGGTTTTGCCTTCGAGGTCGATCTGCGTGCGGGTTTCCCGATCGTTACAGGCGGCAAGCAGACTGAGCGCTGCGCTCAGCAATAGCCCTTTGGCGATAGCGTTGGCCATGAAAAGTCCTTTGAAACGTAGAAAGGCGCTACAAATAAAGTAAAGCGCGGCAAATGAAAAGCGCAGAAAGGTAAAATAGCATTTTGCTGGCGTTGACGTCGCGCTTCGGCTAACGTCTGGCTCCAGATTCCAGATTGATTTTTGAAGCGATAACCATGAGTTCAAACGCCGTTACCCGGTTGCTCCAGCCGTTCCTGAAAGATCGTTTCCTGCACATCCTGCTGTTGGCCGGTGTGGTGATGGCCGCCCTTAACCCGCAACAGCTGCCTGCGTTATCCGGTTTTATCGACTGGCGCACCATTATTACCCTGCTGGGGCTGATGTTGTTGACCAAGGGCGTTGAGGTCAGCGGTTATTTTGATTTTGTTGGCCGTAAAATCATCAACACCTTGCGCAGTGAACGATGGCTGGCGATGTTTTTGGTGTTTTCCGCCGCGCTGTTGTCTTCGTTCCTGACTAATGACGTCGCGCTGTTTATCGTCATTCCGTTGACCATTACGCTAAAAAAACTTTCTTCGCTGCCGATCAGTCGGCTGATTATCTTCCAGGCGCTGGCGGTCAACGCCGGCTCGCTGTTAACGCCGATAGGCAACCCGCAAAATATTCTGCTGTGGAGCAAGTCGTCGCTCTCTTTCCTGGGTTTTATTATTCAGATGGCACCCTTTGGTGCGGCGATGATGGTCAGTCTGCTGGCCCTGACCTGGTTTAGCTTCCCGGCGCGGGATATCGTAAAGGCACCGCATACCGAGGGCTATCCCTATCAGCGGCCGCTGTTGCTGAGCTGTGTGGCGCTGTACGCGATTTTTCTGCTGTGCCTGGATGTCGGCTTGCCGCTGTACGGGCTGTTGGCGGTGTTTGCCGGTTTCTTGTTGCTGGCGCGCCGGGTGCTGTTGCAGATCGACTGGAGCCTGATTTTTGTCTTCATCGCCATGTTTATCGACGTTGGCCTGTTTACCCAATTGCAGGCGATTCAACCCTGGTTCGCCGATATCGCCCGGCTTGGTGACGGCGGTATTTACGCTTTGGGGATTGGCTTGTCGCAGATCATCAGCAATGTACCGGCGACCATTTTGCTGCTCAATTACGTGCCTTCCAGCCAGCTGGTGGCCTATGCGGTGAATGCCGGGGGCTTTGGGCTGGCGATTGGCTCGCTGGCGAACCTGATTGCGTTGCGTATGGCAGGGGAGCGCAAGATCTGGCTGAAGTTTCATTACTACTCGCTGCCATTGCTGGCCTGGGGGGCGCTGCTCGGTTGGCTCTTGGTCTGACAGCGGCCGCGCTTTGCTGCGCGGCCGGCTATCCCCTAGCCGCGTGCCGCCAGTAAACAAATGCTGCGGGTCACCTGATACGATTTCACAAAGGAACTGACCGGCAGAAACTCAAAACGCGAATGGAAATTGTGCGCGCCGGTGAAGTAGTTTGGTGTCACTACGCCACGGCTGGAAAGCGCTGCACCGTCGGTGCCACCGCGCATCGGGATCACCTTCGGCGGAATGCCGTGTGCGGCCAGGGCGCCGAAAATCAGCTCGATGGCGCGCTTGTCTTCACCGATCGAGTTACTGATATTACTGTAGATATCCGTAACGCTGCAGCTCACCCTGGCGCGCGGGTAGTTCGCCGCCACCTGCCGCACCACCTCCTGAATATGCTCTTTGCGCGCATTGAACGCCGCCAGATCGAAATCGCGAATCGACACTTTCAGCGTGGCGAGGTTGGCATTGGCGGTAATGTCGTTGAACCAGAAATAACCTTCGCGCCCCTCGGTATGCTCCGGCGTATCCAGGATATCGAACTGATTGATGATGTCGTTGGCGATACGAATCGGGTTGATCAGCACATTCTTCGCCGACATCGGGTGCGCAGTCACGCCTTCGATACGGATCTCCGCCGCCGCCGCATTGAAGTTTTCATAAACCACTTCGCCCAGTTCGCAGCAGTCGATGGTGTAGGCGAAATCCACGTCAAAGCGCGCCAAATCCAGCGCCTTGGCACCGCGCAGGCCGATCTCCTCATCCGGCACAAAGGCCACCAGGATATCGCCGTGGCGGTCCGCGGCACTGAGGTTTGCCAGCAGGGTCATCACGACCGTCACCGCCGCTTTGTTATCGGCGCCGAGCACGCTGGTACCGTCGCTGAAAATAATGTCTTCGTTCGGATAGGCCAGGATCTCCGGATGTTCGGCGGTGCGCAGCCAAATGTCGTGCTCCGCGTTCAGACAGAGATCTTCGCCGCTAAAGTGCAGGCGCTGCGGATGAATATGCGCCGACAGGCCGACGTCGACGGTATCGATGTGGGTAATGAAACCGATACGCGGCGCACCGGGTTGGTTGCCGGGTTTGCGGGCGGTTACGGTAGCGTGCTCGTCGATTTGTACATCCTTTAGCCCCAGTTGACGCAATTCGGCCGCCAGCAGCTTTGCCATATCATGTTGGCCAGGCGTGCTGGGCAGCGCGCTGGCGGCGGCATCGCTCTGGCTGGTGACCGCCAGATAACGAAAGAAGCGTTCGGTAAGCTGTTCTGCAATAGCGCTGGTCATGCGGGTTCCTCTCGATAAGCTGTCTATCGGTTTTAATGCTAAATCAGCCGGTTGTCCATTGCTGCGATGTTTTCGCCGTTGGAATGCGAGACGCCGCGCAGAATAAAAAAATAGCGGCGCAACTAGGAAATAGTCGCAGGTATCTGCGGCAAAATCGTTGTTAGCTGTGGGGGAAAGGGTGCCTCAACAAAAATCTGATCGTTAAAGGAGAACTTATGCGCTCACGTAATGCTTTGCTTATTACTCTGTTATCCCTGGGAATGTCTCACGCCGCCTGGTCATCCATCGCTGCCGGCAATGCCAACAGCAACGCCAACAGCCGCGAAGTGGCCAGCGCACTCGGCGGCCTGAAGAACAAAACCTATGACCTGGAGCAGGCACCGAAAATTCGCGTTGCCAGCTTCAATATTGCCGCCGGAAAAGTCAGCGACATGACCGCCATCGCCAAGGCGATCAAGGCGATGAACGTCGACGTGGTGGCGTTGCAGGAAGTGGACAAGCTCACCGGCCGCAGCGGGAAACTCGATCAGGCGGCGGAGCTGGCCAAGCTGACCGGCATGCACGTAGCCTTTGGTCGGGCGATAGACTTTGACGGCGGCGAATATGGCCTGGCGTTTCTGTCAAAATACCCACTGCATGACAGCAAGATTTATCCATTGCCCTCCGGCCAGCGTGAACAGCGCATTGCCTTTAGCGCTCAGACTGACGTGCCCGAGTTCCCGGCGCCGATCACCCTGATCAATACTCATCTGGATACCAAGGAAGATCCGGCCATGCGCCTGGATCAGGTGCGTGAATTAAACGATCGCACCATTGAAATGCGCGGCATCAAGCTGCTGTTCGGCGACATGAACGATGTGCCGGGCAGCGTCACCTGGACCGAACTGAGCCGTTATTGGAACGACATCATGCCCGCGACGCAAGATGGCCGCAGCTGGCCGGCGGAAAATGCTGAAATCAAAGTCGATTATATCTTTAGCGGCAATGCCCAACGCTGGCATCTCGACAGCCTGACGGTGCCTAACGCCAGCGGCGACTGGAATGGCATTCACTGGCCGGCGGTCAGCGATCACCTGCCGGTGGTCGCCGAGCTGCGGCTGACCGAGCAGTAAAGGGCCTGGGTAAACGCGGGTTGGCGATTGACAGCCGCAGAACCCGCTGGTTACTATCTGGCGATACAACCTAGGGGTCTGGGTTGCGTAAGCGTTCACGTAATCCAACGCGCTCGTTCTTGTTGCCTTTGGCAACGAGTCAAGAGAGCGTTGGAGTCATCTGGCTCTCTCTGTATTTCCCCTTTTGAGTGAGCAATCTATGTCATCTACGATTTCACATGCGGAGCCTTCCGCTAATAAAGCGCTGCTTTCGCTGACCTGCGCGATCTTCCTCACCTATTTGACTGTAGCTTTGCCGTTGCCGGTGATCCCGCTGTACGTGCATTTTGAACTGGGCATGAGCAACCTGATGGTGGGGGTAGCGGTGGGTATTCAGTTTCTGGCGACGGTCCTGACCCGCGGTTACGCCGGTAGGCTGGCTGACCGCTTTGGCGGCAAACGCTCGGCGCGACAGGGGATGATTGCCTGTGCGCTGGCCGGCGTCGCCTATCTGGCGTCAGCGCTGCTGCCGGCGGTGCCAGAGATCAAGTTCGCCCTGCTGATCCTCGGGCGCCTGATTTTAGGCTACGGCGAAAGCCTGCTGCTGACCGGCACCCTGACCTGGGGTTTTGGTCTGATGGGGACCGCCCGTTCCGGCAAGGTCATGTCCTGGACCGGCATGGCGATCTATGGCTCGCTGGCGGCCGGTGCGCCGATAGGCCTGATGTTGCATCAGCACTGGGGTTTTACGGCGCTTGGCCTCTCTACCTTGCTGTTGCCGTTGATCGCCATGCTGTTGAATATGCGTGTCGCGGCGGTGGCGCCAACGCACGGTGAACGTCCTTCATTGTGGAAAATGGTGGGCAGCATTTGGCAGCCGGGAGTGGCTCTGGCATTACAGGGCGTAGGTTTTGCGGTGATTGGCACCTTTGTTTCCCTGTATTTTACCGAGAACGGCTGGGGGCATGCCGGTCTGGCGTTAACGATGTTCGGTGTGGCATTTGTGGTGATGCGCCTGCTGTTCGGCCATTACCCCGACAAGTTTGGCGGCATCCGCGTGGCGCTGGTTTCATTGCTGATTGAAGCCTTTGGCCTGCTGCTGCTGTTCTCGGCCGCTACGCCGCTGATGGCGTTGATTGGGGCGGCTTTCACCGGTTTAGGGTGTTCATTGATCTTCCCCGCGCTGGGCGTGGAGGTGGTGAAACGCGTGCCACCCCAGGTGCGCGGCACGGCCGTCGGCGGTTACTCGGCATTTCAGGATGTCTCTTACGCCATTACCGGCCCGTTGACCGGGCTGTTGGCCACGTCGTTGGGCTATTCGTCGGTGTTTATGGCCGGAGTGGTGTGCGCGTTGATCGGCGTGGCTTTCACGCTGCTGTTTGCGCGCAGCAACGCTAAACGGGAATAATGCGCGCCAGCCGTTCGACGCCGGTGCGGATCTCCCCCGGCGTCAGGGCGGCGAAACCCAACAGCCAGCCGTCGCGCCGCGCCTGTGCCGTTTGATACTGAGTCGCCAAACCGGGCGTGACCACGCCCAGTTGCTGCGCCTGGCGGCTGAGGGCCGTTTCCTGGCCCGGCGGCAGCCAGACACTGAGTTGCAACCCGCCACCTGCCTGCTGTGGGGTGGCATAGTGCCCAAGCTTTTCCTGCACTTCCTGCCGCAAGTGGTCACGCCGGCTGCGGTACAGCTGGCGCATGTAGCGGATGTGGGCGGCAAAATGCCCCTGATGGATAAATTCGGCGGTCACCGCTTGCATCAGTTGGGCGCTGTGACCGTCGTAAACCGTGCGTGCGAGGGTAAAAGGTTCCACCAGCGCGGGCGGTACCACCAGATAGGCCAGCCGCAGAGAGGGGAATAGCGCTTTGGAAAAAGTGCCTAAATACAGTACGTTGCCCTGACTATCCAGCCCCTGCATCGCCGGCATCGGTTGGCCGTCATAATGAAATTCACTGTCGTAATCGTCTTCAATAATCCATGCCCGCTGCCGCTGGGCCAATGCCAACAGTTCGAGCCGCCGTGCCAGGCTAAGCGCCACGCCCGTTGGGTAGTGGTGTGACGGCGTCAGGTAAATCAGCTGCGGCCTGGGTAACTGCTCGTGCGGCCGCATACCGGCGTCGTCCACGCTGACCGGCACCAGCTCGGCACCTGCGCTGGTAAAGGCGTTTCTGGCGCCGGCATAACCGGGTTCTTCCATCCATACCTTGTCGCCGCTGTTCAATAGCAGGGTGGCGATCAGCTGTAGTGCCTGTTGCGAACTGGTCAGCACCATGACCTGTTGCGCGTCGCAATTGACCCCGCGCGCCTGGCTGACGTAACCGGCAATGGCTTCGCGCAACGGCAAATAGCCTTGAGGGTCGCCATAGCGCATCAGGGTTTCACCCCGCAGGCACAATTGTTGAGCGGTGAGCTGTTGCCACAGTTTTAGCGGGAAGGCGCGCAGGTCCGGCGAGCCGGCGGCAAACGGCAGCGGTTGCTGCGGATCGCGGCAGCCCCCGGTTTGCACGATCAGCCGGCCGCGTGATGACAGGCGCGGCTCGCCGATGGCTTTGGTGCCCAGAGGGGATTTAACGATGTCTATCGCCACAAAGGTGCCCTGGCCAACCCGTCGCTGCAGATATCCCTCAGCCTCCAGCTGGCTGTACGCCGCCTCGGCGGTCACCCGCGAGACGCCCAAATCCTCTGCCAGAACTCGGGATGAGGGCAACCGTTGCCCCCGGTTCAATGTCCCGCTATGAATAGCGCGGCGTAACGTGCCGCAAACGCGTTCACGCAAGGTACCTTCGCCGTGTTCCGGCCGTTGGAAAAGCGAGATGAGCGCACTGGTCATAATGGGTCTTATCTTATGGCGATAATGGGTATCAATCATAAGACCAAAATCAGGCAATATTGTCATCAGTCTCATCAATAGGAGTGAATTTTATGGCGGTATCTTCATTGGTTTTGGCATTTCCCCCAGGGCCGGCGGCGCAAAGCCTGGATTATCTGGCGGCGAAATTGAGTTATTACGCGGATGCATGGGACGTGGCGGAAGATCTGCGCAACGGCGGCAGTGAGATCCTGGTGATAGATACCCGCGCGCAGGCCTTGTATGCGGCCGGGCATATTCCCGGCGCTATCAGTTTGCCGCATCGGCTGATGGATGAGGCCGGCACGGCGCATCTGGCTCGCGACAAAGTCTATGTCACCTATTGCGACGGCATCGGCTGCAACGGTTCAACCAAGGGGGCGTACAAGCTGGCGCAACTGGGGTTCAGGGTGAAGGAACTGATTGGCGGGCTGGATTTCTGGAAACGCGATGGCCATCCGTTGGCCAGCGGTGAACAACCGGGTTCGTTGCAGGGCAGTGCGGCAGGAGACGATTGCGGCTGCGCCTGAAGGTTTAAAATACCAGTGCCAATACCACGGCCAGCACCAGAATCAACAGGATAAACGCCACCGCCGGCTTGGTCAGCGCATTTTTCAGCGGTTGGGGCAAGGCGGCAATCAGCGGATTAAGCAACGGCTGCGGCTCGGTATAGCTCTCGGTTATGGGCTGAGCTGGGCCGGTTTTTTCCAGACGACGGGCGAACAGCTGATTGACGGCATCGCTCATCTGCGGGTGGGTCAGCGGTGCGTTGGCACTGCAGTTGAAACGTGACTGGCAGTAGTCATTCAACTGTTGCTGTTCCTGCGGGTCGGCCGGTTGTTTTAGTGCGGCCAACAGGTTGTTCAGCGTCGGTGCGGTCTGCGGACTAAGCGCGACTTTGACCTGCAAAAACTGGTTGAGCAGCTGGAAGTGGCGAGCCGGCAGCGGATCATTGGTTTTTACCCCGGCCAGATCAAACAGCCTTTGCCAGATCTTGATCGGTGACTCGCCGGTAGCGGCGCTTAGCTTGGTCACCTGCTGTTGCAGGCTTTGATGTTCGGCAGGCAGCAGTGGACGATCGCTGGTGGCGGTTTGCTGCGGGTGCGGAATGGCCAGGCTGCCGGTCTGCAACAGGTTCAACACCTGCTGCAATTGCGGGTGACTCAATTGGCTCAGTACCGTGTGACCAAACTGCTGGCGAATAAAATCGCTGACGGCCTGGCGATTATTGCCCTGCGGCAACAGTTCGGTGAGCTGCTGCAGCAACTGGCGGCTGGCATGGCTTTGCTGCACCTGGGTCAGGCGGTTTTGCAACAGCTGCTCGGCTGGCTGGAAATGGCGCGCCTGCAGTTCGCTGCTACTATGGTCTGCCCCGAGATCGTGACGCAGCGTGGCCCAGATTTCTGCGGACTTGGCCGGACTGAGCGCCATGATCTTCACGACCAATTTCTCCAGCGTAGTGCGCTGAGCCGGAGAGAGCGGGCTGTCGTCGGTGGTTGTGGTTTTGCCCGGGTTCGGAGGGCGATCGCTGGCGATCGGGGTGCCCGGTCCACTCAAAGGTTGCATATCACCAGTCCTTCGCTGTGTATCCCCTTATTATTTGACGTTGCAGCTGCGTTGACTGTGCAATTTCATCCGAATCTCTTACCTGAGTAGCTCATCGGGATTCACTTGCTTGCTTGCCGCAACCCCAATTACTTTGGGGAGAAAAGAATCGTCGTACCCGGCGAAAAGCGCAGGTGTGCCCCCATGATACCTGTAAATGGCCGCCATCAATACCGCCCTCAGACATTTCTTTACAGGCAAAATGATTGCTAATCACGTCTGCGCCGCTAAGATAAGCCCAGACTTGGCATTGAGGGCAGCATGGTTAAACAGCAGCGGATTGCAAAATGGTTTTTATGCCTGGCTTGCCTGGTGGTGCTGACCTGCATGACTCAACGCATGGCGGGCATGCATGCGTTGCAGCAGGCGATGGGCCTGCCCGTTGCCGGCGTTGCACTCTCCGCCACCGATGACGACGCTGCACTTCAGCCCAAGCCCTGCGAACTGAGCGCAAAATCTCTGTTGGCTGCGCCGCCGGTGATGTTCGAAACCCTGCTGTTCGGCCTTGGCCTGCTGTTGGTGCTGTTGGCACCGACCGTGGCCGCGCGTCTGCGTATTCCCCCTCCCAGAGTGATTTCTCCCACGACCCTCAGGGTACACCTCCGATTATGCGTATTCCGTGAATGAGTTAATCGCCCGTCCTTTTTGGTGATTGACTCATTTATGGAGAAAAAACATGTTGAATATCATCAGGTCGGCGCTTGCCTGCCTGTTAATGCTGTGGCTGCCCGCCTTGCAGGCGGCAGACAGCGGCTGGCTGCAAAGCCCGGCTAACGATCACGCCAAAGTGCGGCTGCGCGCCGACACGTCGCACCCTGGGGAGACCCGGCTGCTGCTGGCAATAGAGTTGCAACAAGGCTGGAAAACCTACTGGCGCTCACCCGGCGAAGGCGGTATTGCGCCGGCGATAAGCTGGCAAGGCAACCCGCCGCCGGCCACCTGGTTTTGGCCGACGCCGCAGCGTTTTGACGTAGCCGGCATTTCCACCCAGGGATATCACGATCGGGTTGAACTGCCGATAGTGATAAAGGGAGCCGCACCGCCTCAACTGGCGGGCACGCTGACGCTGTCTACCTGCAGTAACGTCTGTATTTTGACCGATTATCCCTTCAGTCTCGATCTCGGCGCTTCGCCAGACGCGCAGTTTGATCACGACTTTGCTCAGGCGATGGGAAAGGTGCCGATTGCCGGTGGCCTGGTTGATGGCATTAAAGCCGGTTATCAGCGCGGGGAACTGCAGATCAGCGCCGAGCGCACCGCCGGTTGGCGGCAGCCGGAGTTGTTCTTCGATACGCTGGAGGATGCCGATCTCGGCAAACCGCAGGTTAGCTCCGACGGCAACCTGATGTTGGCGCGGGTACCGGTCAGTGATGGCTGGGGGGATACCGCACCGGACTTGCGCGGCAAAACCCTGACGTTGGTCATCAGCGACGGCGGTATCGCGCAGCAGGTTCAACTGCCGATTGGCGGGCCGCTGGCCTCATCGGCTGCGGCGGCTTTCCCGCTGTGGCAGGCGGTGCTGATGGCGTTGGCCGGTGGCCTGATCCTCAACCTGATGCCCTGCGTGCTGCCGGTGATCGGCATTAAACTGGGCTCGATTTTGCAGGTGGAACTGCGGGATCGGCGCAGCATCCGGCTGCAGTTTATGGCTTCGTCATTGGGCATAGTCGCCTCCTTTATGGCATTGGCTTTGCTGATGACGGCGCTGCGGCTGAGCAATCAGGCGCTCGGTTGGGGCATTCAGTTTCAAAACCCGTGGTTTATCGGCTTTATGGTGTGGGTAACGCTGTTGTTCAGCGCCAACCTGTTCGGCCTGTTCCACGTGCAGCTTTCCTCTTCGCTGAATACCAAACTGGCGACCCATAACGGGCACGGCCTGAGCGGGCATTTCTGGCAGGGCGCTTTTGCCACCTTGCTGGCGACGCCCTGTTCGGCGCCCTTTCTTGGCACCGCCGTGGCTTTTGCCCTGGCCGCGCCGCTGCCGGTGCTGTGGGGCATGTTTGTCGCGTTGGGGATCGGCATGAGCCTGCCGTGGCTGCTGATTGCCACCTGGCCGGCGCTGGCGTTGCGTTTGCCGCGTCCGGGACGTTGGATGAACGCGTTACGCTGGGCAATGGGGCTGCTGATGCTGGCCTCTTCGCTATGGCTGCTGAGCCTGATGGTGAATCATATTGGCGCAACCCCGACGCTGGCCGTGGGCGGCATAGCGCTGCTGGCTCTGCTGTTGGCGGTATGGCGACGGCATGGCGTGCGCCTTGCTGCCGGGTTGGTTGCCGCCACGCTGGTGCTGTTCGGCGTGGCGTTGTTGGCCGGTTCGCTCACCGCCGGGTTGTGGCGTCAGCCGTTGCAGGACAAGGTACGCTGGCAACCGCTGAGCGAGCAGGCGATCACCCAGGCGCTGGCCGAGCGAAAACGGGTGTTTATCGACGTCACTGCCGACTGGTGCGTCACCTGTAAAGCCAACAAATTCAACGTACTGTTGCGTGGCGATGTGCAAAAAGCGCTGAATGCCGAAGACGTGGTCGCTCTGCGGGGAGACTGGAGCCGTCCTTCTGCCGAAATCAGCGCCTTCCTGCAACGGCGCGGCAGCGTAGCCGTGCCTTTTAACCAGATTTATGGCCCCGGCAGCCCTGACGGTGTGGTGTTGTCCCCGTTGTTAACCCGCGATGCCGTATTGCAAACCCTGTCCGCCGCCAAAGGAAACCCACAATGAAAAAGTTACTGATGTTATTGATGCTGATTGCCGCTCCAGTCTGGGCTGCCGCGCCCTTTACCCCGGAGCAGGAGGTGCGCATTAAGGAACTGATCCGTGAAACCCTGGTGTCGAACCCGGATATTCTGGCGCAGGCGGTTGATGCCTGGCAGCAGCAGACCGCCGGCCAGCAGATTGATCAGGCGATTAAGCAAAACGCCAAAGCCTTGTATGAAGACCCAGCCAGCCCGCGACTGGGTGCCGATAACGCCAGGCTGACGCTGGTGGTGTTCACGGATTACAACTGCCCGTACTGCAAACGTTTTGATCCGATGCTGGAAAAAATCGTCAAACAAAATCCGGAGGTAGCGCTGGTGGTGAAACTGCTGCCGTTCAAGGGCGAAAGCTCGGTCAGCTCGGCGCGTGTCGCTTTAACTGCCTGGCAGCAACATCCGGACCGGTTTTGGGCATTGCACCAGCGACTGATGGCGAAAAAGGGCTTCCACGACAGTGCCAGCATCGCCGCCGCTCAGCAGAAAACTGGGGTGAAAGCAGTGGCGCCGAGTGAGTTGAGCATGGCCACGCTGCGCACCAACATGGAACTGGCGGAAAAACTGGATGTGCAGGGAACGCCTGCGACGCTGATTGGCGATCAGATGCTGCCGGGTGCGGTGTCTTACGAGGAGTTGGAGGCGATAGTGAAACAGCAACTCGCGAAGGTCAAAAATGGCTAGGCTGCGGCGCTGGGGGCGCGAACTCTTGATCCTGCTGCTGATTGTGCTGGCGGTGGTGATGGCGATGGACTGGCTGCGCGCACCGCAGGCGCCGACGGCTTTCGATTCACAGGCATTGACCACACTGAGCGGCGAGACGATTTCACTCGCGCAGCTCAGCCGGGACAAGCCGCTGCTGGTCTATTTCTGGGCCAGCTGGTGCGGCGTGTGCCGCTTTACCACGCCGTATGTTACCAGGCTGGCGGAGGAGGGCGGCAATGTGCTGACTGTGGCGCTGCGTTCCGGTGACGATATGCAGGTCGAACAGTGGCTGGCGCGCAAACGGCTGACGCTGCCGGTGGTTAACGATCCGCGCGGCGAGCTGTCGGCGCAGTGGCAGGTGGGCGTCACCCCGACGCTGGTGGTCATTTCCCAGGGCAAGGTGGTGCAAAGCACCACCGGCTGGACCAGCTACTGGGGGATGAAACTGCGCCTGTGGTGGGCCGGGCTGTAAGCCCCGGTCTATTCGGCGGCGATGACCTCATTAATCGCCCGGCAGAGTCGGGCGATACCTTCCTCAATCAGCGGCGGCGTGTTGGCGGCGAAATTCAGCCGCAGGCCATGCGCGCCATGCTGTTCCCGGGCATAAAAACACTCTCCGCGTGCGAAGGTGACGCCGTGGCGCCAGGCCACCGGCATCAGCGCTTCGTTGTTAACCGCAGCGGGCAGCGTTAGCCAGATAAATAACCCGTCCTCGGGCGTTTCAAAGTGGCAGCCGTGCGGCAGATGCTGCTGCAATGCCGTGACCATGGCATCGCGGTGCTGGCGGTAGATCCGCCCGGCGCGCCGCAGCTGTTTGTCATAGCGGCCGATGGTGACAAAGGCGTCCAGCGCTTGGCGGCCTGCTGGTGCGGGTGCGTTTTCAACTGCTGCCTTCTTAGGACTCCACGCCGGGCGCTGAAGCTTTTGCCTTGCGCCCTAACGGCGTGCGCAGGCGTTGCGACAAAATAACACCCAGCAACGTGACGCCACCGCCGATCAGATGATAGCTGTGCAGCTGTTCATGCAGAAACAGCACGGCGATGACGGCGGTAAATACCGGTGACAGGTTCATAAATATCGACGCGGTATTGGCGCCGAGGCGAATTACGCCCTGGATCCACAAGAAAGGCGCGATGATCGACGCCGGGATACCGGCGAACAGTACCAGTGGGATATTCTGGCTGTTCAGCCCGACATCCTGCGCCATCAGAAAGTTGGGCAGCAACAGCACCACGCCGAACAGGATTTGCACATACAGTGACTGCCAATTAGGCAGAGCAATCATCCAGCGTTTGGTCAGCACGCCGTACAGCGCATAGGAAGCGGCGGCGGCGAACATCATCAGTTCTCCCTTGCCGATGCCATGTTGCAGCAGCTCGCCTGGATGACCGGCGCTGACCAGCCAGATCAATCCGCCGAATGACAGCACGCTGCCGATCGCCACGCCGACGGTCGGCGCAATGCGCAACAGCACGATGCTGATCAGGATGGTCAGCAACGGGATCAGCGACACAATGATACCCATAAACAGCGCGCTGACGCTGTGCGCCGCATAGTAGGCCAGGCTTTGGTACAGCACCATGCCGAGCAGGCCAAGGGTCAGCAATTTCCACCCGTTGGCGCGCACTTCCCGCCAATTGCGGATTACGCCGGGTAATACGAAGGGGGTCAGGACGATCAGCGCCAGCAGCCAACGGTAAAACGAGATGGCGGCCGGATCGATAGCGGTAGCGGAGAGTTTGCTGACGACGGCGTTGACTGACCAGATCAACACCGCCAACAGCGGGAAGAACATATTCACGATGATTATTCTCAATAACGACGGACATGCTGGTTAGTCTACGCGTGTCCGGTTTATTATATATAGCGATATCCAGACAATATTTTATGTCAACAAGACAAATCACGGTGTGCAACCATGTCAGAAATTCGTCACTTTCCTGAAGCCTTGATCCCGGCACCGCGCCCGGTGCAGTTTCGTTGCGAGGAGTTTAATGCCCGCACGGAATTCCAGCCGCACAGTCACCGCTGGGGACAACTGATGTGGGTGAAAGCCGGGGTGATGGTGATGAAGGTCGGCAATCAACGTTTCCTGGCGCCGCCGGAATTTGTGCTGTGGGCACCGGCGGGGATAGAGCACTCTTGCTACAACCAGCGGCTGGCGCAGTGCCGCATGGTGGATATCATGCAGTCGCTGTGCGTCGGGCTGCCGGCCGGCCCCTGCCTGGTGAACGTGACGCCGGTTTTCCGCGCCATCGCCGAAGATTTTTACGCACGCAAACAATATATCCCGCACGGCAAGCAGGATTTGCGGCTGTGCCGGGCGCTGATCGATCAATTGCATCTGTCGCCAGTCCAGCAAGCTTATTTGCCGTCGTCCGAAGATAAATTTTTGGCACCGGTGCTGGAGGCGCTGGAGCATTGCCCGTCGGACAACACCTCGCTCGCCGTCTGGGCCGCCCGGGTTTATACCACCGAACGCACCCTGTCACGCCGCTGTCGGCAAGAGCTGGGCATGTCATTCAGCGAATGGCGCCAGCGGTTGCGTTTTCTGCATGCCGTTTCGCTGCTTGAACAGGGCAAAACCGTGCAGAACGTCGCGCTGGAGGTGGGATACAGCTCGGCCTCGGCGTTTATCGTCATGTTTCAGCAAATCGCCGGCAGCACCCCCGAACGCTTTCGTCGGGCCTGATTCGGTGGCACACTCTTTCCCAGATAACCTCTTCATACTTGACGTCGCCTCCGTGTTGGCTGCGAGCATTTACCCCAGTCACTTACCTGAGTAAGCTGCTGGGGACTCCTGTTCTTGCCGCGTGACTCGGCAAAGCCTCGCCCCGTTGGGGCCAGCGCAAGCGCTGTTCAACAAAGTCGTGGCTTTGTTGTGATGCAACGCCAATTATTTGGGGTATAAATAGCCGTAACCCGTCGGAGTAACAAGTGAAAATCCTGGTTGATGAAAATATGCCGTACGCGGCTGAATTGTTCAGTCGTTTGGGGGACGTGCAGGCGGTGCCTGGCCGCCCGATCCCGCGTGATGCGCTGGCGGATGCCGACGCGCTGATGGTGCGCTCGGTGACTAAAGTGAATGAAGATTTGCTGGCCGGTACCCGCATCGGTTTTGTCGGCACCGCCACCGCCGGCACTGACCACGTGGATGATGCCTGGCTGAAACGGCAGGGCATAGGTTTTTCCGCGGCGCCAGGTTGTAACGCCATTGCGGTAGTGGAATATGTGTTCTCTGCACTGATGCTGCTGGCCGAACGCGACGGTTTTCAGTTGCGCGACAAAACCGTCGGTATTGTCGGCGTGGGCAACGTAGGTTCGCGCCTGGATGCCCGTCTTAAAGCCATGGGCGTACGCACGCTGCTGTGCGATCCGCCGCGCGCCGAACGGGGTGACGCCGGGGAGTTCTGGCCACTGGAAAAACTGGTGGCGGAAGCCGACGTGCTGACGTTCCATACACCGCTGAATAAATCCGGCCCCTATCACTCGCTGCATTTGGTTGATGCCGAGTTGCTGGCGGCGCTGCCCGACAACCGTATTCTGATCAATGCCTGCCGTGGCGAAGTGGTGGATAACGCCGCGCTGCTGCAGGCGCTGGAAAAAGGCAAAAAGCTGAGTACGGTGCTGGACGTTTGGGAGCCGGAACCGGAGCTTTCATTGCCGTTGCTGGCGCGGGTAGATATCGGCACCGCGCATATCGCCGGTTACACGTTGGAAGGCAAGGCGCGTGGCACCACTCAGGTGTTCGAGGCCTTCAGCCGCCATCTGGGGCGGCCACAGCAGATTGAGCTGGCCTCGCTGCTGCCGGTGCCTGAATTCAGCCAGATCCAGCTGAACGGAACGCTGGATGAAGGCAAATTAAAACGATTGATGCACTTGGTGTATGATGTGCGCCGCGATGATGCGCCGTTGCGCAAAGTGGCTGGGCAACCGGGCGAGTTTGATCGCCTGCGCAAGCATTATCAGGAGCGCCGTGAATGGTCTTCATTGCGCGTTCAGTGCAATGACAGCGCCAGCGCGGAGCTGCTGCACAAGCTGGGTTTCGGCGTGCTGTAGAGGCCGGCATGCCGGCGCCCTGCAAGAAAGGCGTTGCACCCAAACGTAAGGTTGCCTTAAGCAATCGCCGCTACAGTAAGCGGCAAAGGATTATCGGGCGGTGGCAACACTGCCCGTCTGCTTTTAAATGAATACTCTGGAGAAACCCAATGTCTGACGGCTGGAATATCGCTCTGCTTGGCGCCACTGGCGCGGTAGGTGAAGCGTTGCTGGAATTATTACAGGAACGCCAGTTCCCGGTGGGCGAGCTCTATCCTTTGGCCAGTGAACGCGGTGCCGGGGCAACGGTACGCTTCAACGGCAAGTCGGTGCTGGTGCAAAAAGCGGAAGAATTCGACTGGTCGCAGGCACAACTGGCGTTCTTTGTCGCCGGGACCGAGGCGGCGGCCCGCTATGCGGAAGAAGCCGGCAACATGGGCTGCCTGGTGATCGACACCAGCGGCCTGTTTGCACTGGAGCCGGACATCCCTCTGGTGGTGCCTGGCGTGAACTCGCAGGTGCTGGCGGATTATCGCAATCGCAATATCGTCGCCGTGGCCGACAGCATGGTCAGCCAACTGCTGACGGCGATCAAACCCTTGACCGAACAGGCCGGGCTTTCCCGTCTGCACGTCACCACCCTGATGTCGGTATCGGCACGCGGCAAAGCGGCGGTCGACGATCTGGCCGGCCAAAGCGCTCGCCTGCTGAACGGCATTCCGGCTGAGCCGGGCGTTTTCGCCAAGCAGTTGGCGTTCAATCTGCTGCCGTTGCTGGCCGACGAACAGGGCAGCGTGCGCGAAGAACGTTTGATTGTCGATCAGGTGCGCAAAGTCTTGCAGGACGAAGGGCTGCCGATTTCCGTGAGTTGCGTGCAGTCGCCGGTATTCTACGGCCACGCGCAAGTGGTTCACCTGGAAGCGCTGCGCCCGATGTCTGCCGAAGAGGCGCGCAGCGAACTGGAGCAGGTGGATGATATCCAGCTGAGTGAAGAAGACGACTACCCGACTCAGGTAACGGAAGCGTCCGGCAGCGATGCGTTGAGCGTCGGTTGTTTGCGCAATGACTACGGCATTCCTGAAATCCTGCAGTTCTGGTCGGTGGCGGACAACGTGAGCTTCGGCGGCGCGCTGATGGCGATCGAAACCGCAGAGCGTCTGGTGCAGGAGCAGATGTACTGATGTCTGACGTTGTCTTGCCCACCCAGCCGAAGTTAAAAATCGCGCTGGGGATTGAATATGACGGCAGCCGTTACTACGGTTGGCAGCGTCAGCAAGAGGTCGCCAGCGTGCAGGCCTGCCTGGAACAGGCGTTGAGCAAGGTGGCAAATGCGCCGATCGCGGTACTGTGCGCCGGGCGTACCGACGCCGGCGTGCACGCTACCGGTCAGGTGGTGCATTTTGAAACCACCGCGCAACGCAAGGACGCGGCCTGGACGTTGGGGGTCAACACCCATCTGCCGCCGGATATCGCCGTGCGCTGGGTAACCGGTGTGCCTGAAGATTTCCATGCGCGTTTCAGCGCCACTGCGCGCCGTTACCGATACGTTATTTATAACCACCGCTACCGCCCGGCGGTGTTGCAGCAGGGGATGACCCATTTTTATCACCCGCTGGATGCCGAACGGATGGAAAGGGCGGCGCAGGCACTGCTGGGCGAGAACGATTTTACGTCGTTCCGCGCCGTGCAATGTCAGTCGCGCACGCCATGGCGTAACGTAAAACACGTTAAGGTTACGCGCTACGGCGAGTATATCGTGGTAGATATTAAGGCGAATGCCTTTGTGCACCATATGGTGCGCAATATTGTCGGCAGCCTGATGGAAATCGGCTGCGGCAATCAGGATGAGAACTGGATGGCCGAACTGCTGGCGCTGAAGGATCGGAATCTGGCTGCGGCGACGGCGCGGGCCGAAGGCTTGTATCTGGTTTCCGTCGATTACCCTGAGCATTTTGATCTGCCCCGGCCGCCGATGGGGCCGCTGTTTTTACCCGACGATTAAACGCCGGCGCGCCTGACGCGTTGCTCCCTTGTGCATCTGCCGGGTGGGTGAGACACCCGGTAAAAAGAGAGAACCTATGGACATCATCAAGTTTGTGATTGATTTTATTCTGCATATTGACGTGCATTTGGCCGAGTTGGTCGCGCAATACGGTATGTGGGTCTATGCCATTTTGTTCCTGATCCTGTTTTGCGAAACCGGGCTGGTGGTCACGCCTTTCCTGCCGGGGGATTCTCTGCTGTTTGTCGCCGGCGCGCTGGCGGCACTGCCGACTAACGATCTGAATGTGCATACCATGGTTGCGCTGATGGTAGGGGCTGCGATCCTCGGTGACGCGGTGAATTATACTATTGGCCGGCTGTTTGGCGATAAGCTGTTCAGTAACCCGAATTCGAAAATTTTCCGCCGCAGCTATCTGGATAAAACCCATCAGTTTTATGAAAAACATGGTGGGAAAACGATTGTTCTGGCGCGTTTTGTGCCGATCGTGCGCACATTTGCGCCGTTCGTCGCCGGTATGGGGAAAATGTCCTACCGTCATTTTGCTGCCTACAACGTGATTGGCGCGCTGGTTTGGGTGCTGCTCTTCACTTATGCTGGCTACCTTTTCGGTGATTTGCCGATCGTGCAGGAAAACCTGAAACTGTTGATCGTGGCGATCATCCTGGTTTCAATTTTGCCGGGCATCATTGAAATCTGGCGCCATAAGCGCGCGGCTGCCCGCCAGCAAAAACAGTAAAAACATCGCTTAACCTGTCGGTTCGACCAGTTTTTTATCCACAGTGTCGGGTCGATATGGTTTAATGAGCGACATTTATGGTCTGTTCTCGCGAACAAGCCCTGAAGCCAGTGCCTCGGTCACGCGTTTGTCGCGTTTTGCTCAGGCACTTTTTCATTGGGTCTGTCTGCGGGGGGATTGTTAAAGCATGAACAGCGGACGGGTGTCCGTCAGGTTCAAACAGAAAGGTCATCGATGAGCTGGATTGAACGAATTCTTAACAAGAGCAATATTACACAAACCCGTAAGGCGAGCATTCCTGAAGGGGTCTGGACCAAATGTGACAGCTGCGGTCAGGTTCTCTATCGCGCCGAGCTGGAACGTAATCTGGAAGTGTGTCCTAAGTGCGACCACCACATGCGCATGACTGCGCGCATGCGCCTGCATACCCTGCTTGACGAGGGCAGTGAGGTAGAACTGGGCAGCGAACTGGAGCCGAAAGACGTTCTGAAGTTCAAGGATTCCAAAAAGTATAAAGATCGCCTGGTTGCCGCACAGAAAGCGACCGGCGAGAAAGATGCGTTGGTCGTCATGAAAGGCACGCTGTACGGCATGCCTATTGTCGCCGCTTCTTTCGAATTCGCCTTTATCGGCGGTTCCATGTCTTCCGTGGTCGGTGCGCGTTTCGTACGCGCGGTTGAACAGGCGTTGGAAGACAACTGCCCGCTGGTGTGTTTCTCAGCCAGTGGCGGTGCGCGTATGCAGGAAGCGCTGATGTCGCTGATGCAGATGGCGAAGACCAGCGCAGCGCTGGCGAAACTGCAGGAACGCGGGTTGCCGTACATTTCGGTGCTGACCGATCCGACCATGGGCGGCGTTTCCGCCAGTCTGGCGATGCTGGGCGATATCAATATCGCCGAGCCGAAAGCGTTGATCGGCTTTGCCGGCCCGCGCGTTATCGAGCAGACCGTGCGTGAAAAACTGCCGCCGGGCTTCCAGCGCAGCGAGTTCCTGATTGAAAAAGGCGCAATCGACATGATCGTGCGTCGCCCGGAAATGCGCCGCACTCTGGCGAGCATCCTTTCCAAGCTGACCCACCAGCCGCAGCCGCATTTCGATGAGGCAGAGCCGGTAGTCGCACCGGAAAATCAGGCCGACGCCTGAGGCAGAAAAGTCCCCCGTGCAGGCACAAGCCCGCGCGGGGTTCAGCCGCCATTTTGTGGCTAAGTGCCGGCTGATATGCCCTATGAATTTCACGTTGCAGTCAACCCGCTGTGGCTTGAAAGGTGACGGGTGTTACGGAGAGCATCGCCTTTACCGCGGTGAGGGGGGTGCCCTGATGGATCAATGAACCCAATCAGTGATGGGACTCATGCAAAACCACCAAATTCCCCAAGCCACGTCGCCATTGAGCTCGTGGCTTTATTATCTTGAACGTCTGCACAGCCAGGCGATCGAGCTTGGCCTGGAACGCGTACAGCGCGTTGCGGCGCATCTTGATTTACTCACCCCTGCACCGACGGTGTTCACCGTTGCCGGCACCAACGGCAAAGGCACGACCTGCCGGACTCTGGAAGCCATTTTGATGGCGGCCGGCCTGCGCGTTGGCGTTTACAGCTCGCCGCATCTGGTGCGTTATACCGAGCGGGTACGCATTCAGGGCGATGAGCTGAGCGAGGCGGAGCACAGCCGCTCGTTCGCCGCCATTGAGGCGGGTCGGGGTGAAACCTCACTGACCTATTTCGAATTTGGCACCCTGTCGGCGCTGCACCTGTTCAAACAGGCTAAGCTTGACGTGGTGATCCTGGAAGTTGGCCTTGGCGGCCGCCTGGATGCGACTAACATCGTCGATCCGAGCGTGGCTGTGGTCACCAGCATCGCGCTGGATCATACCGACTGGCTGGGCAACGATCGCGAAAGTATCGGTCGCGAGAAGGCCGGAATTTTCCGCGGCGGCAAGCCGGCAGTGGTAGGCGAACCGGGTATGCCTGCCACCATCCGCGAGGTGGCGGAAAAACTGGGCGCGACGCTGTATCGTCGTGGCGAAGCCTGGACTTTCAGCGAACAGGGCGAACGCTGGCAGTGGGAAGGCGGCGGCACGCAGCTGACTGAACTGCCGATGCCCAACGTCCCGCTAGCCAATGCTGCGACCGCGCTGGCGGCGTTGCACTATTCCGCGTTGGAAATCGATGAGCGGGCGATCTTCGCCGGTCTGCAGCAGGCGACGCTGCCTGGGCGCTTCCAGATTGTGCGACAGGATCCGATGCTGATCCTCGACGTGGCACATAACCCGCACGCCGCAGGCTATCTGGCCGGGCGTCTGGCGAAGTTGCCGCGCAAGGGCGGCAAAGTGCGCGCCGTGGTGGGTATGCTGTCGGATAAAGACATTGCCGGCACGCTGGCTTGCCTGAGCGAACAGGTGGATGAATGGTATTGCGCGCCGCTGGAAGGGCCGCGTGGTGCCAGCGTTGAATCGCTGGCGCAACATTTGACGGAACCGCGGCAGTTTGCCGATGTCGAAACTGCCTGGCGTCAGGCTATGCAGGACGCTGATATTCAGGATATTGTGATCGTCTGTGGATCGTTCCACACCGTTGCGCATGTGATGGCGGCGTTAGACGAGATGCGGGGAGTGTGAGTGGCAAGCAAATTTCAAAACCGATTGGTAGGAACCGTTATTCTGGTCGCGCTGGGGGTCATTATCCTGCCAGGGCTGCTGGATGGAAAAAAGAAACATTACGAGGATGAGTTCGCGGCCATTCCCCTGGTGCCAAAACCGGGAGACGTGGAAGAGAACGACGCGGTGCCGCCGGTAACCCAGTCTTTGCCGGCGCAGCCGCCGGAAGGGGCGGGCGCCTTGGTTGAGCAGCAGGCGGCGAACGAAGCGGCCTCGCAGCAGGCCGCACGCCAGACGGCGCAACAGCCGGTTCAGGTCGCGCCGCCGGTCGAAACTCGCCCGGTACAGCAACCTAAGCCGAAGCCGGTCGAAACCAAACCGGTGGAAGTGAAACCAAAACCGGTGCAGCAGCCGAAACCGGTCGTTCAGCCGAAGCCTGAGGTTGTCCCGGAAGTTAAATCGGAACCCAAACCTGAGCCGAAGCCAGAACCTAAGTCGGCTGCGGAAGAGAAAGCGCCGGCAGGGCAGGCTTATGTGGTGCAACTGGGTGCGCTGAAGAACGCCGCCAAGGTGAATGAGGTCGTGGCGTCACTCAGGCTGTCCGGCTATCGCGCCTTCACCGTGCCGTCAACGCCGGTACAGGGGCAAATCACCCGGATCTACGTGGGTCCGGACGCGTCAAAACAGAAGCTGCAGTCTTCGCTGTCTGCGCTGAATTCCATCAGCGGTTTGAGCGGCCAGGTGAAGCCCTACGGCGCTCGTTGACAGGACAGGGGCACAGCATGCTGTGCCCCTGAATCGATGAGTGCTGGTGTAATCACTATTGAAAATGTGCCTTTCACAGGCAAAATGGCCTATGTAGGCGCGGCGATTGAGAATTTTTTTATCGCCGTTTTTTATTTGTTGTGCGCTGGGAAATCCCCTACGCAAACGTTTTCTTTTTCTGTTAGAATTCGCCGCGAATTGGATGCAGGGGCGATTCATCATTGGAATAGTTCATGGTCTGGATTGATTACGTCATTATAGCGGTGATTGGATTTTCGGCTCTGGTGAGCCTGATCCGAGGGTTTGTTCGCGAAGCATTGTCACTTGTGACATGGGGATGTGCGTTTTTTGTTGCCAGCCATTTCTACTCTTACCTTGCGGTCTACTTCACTCGTTTTGAAGATGAACTGGTGCGAAACGGCATCGCGATTGCCATCTTGTTTATCGCGACCCTGATCGTAGGAGCCATTGCCAACTATGTGATTAGCTCATTGGTAGAAAAAACCGGGTTATCAGGCACCGACCGGGTGCTGGGCGTCTGTTTCGGCGCACTGCGCGGGGTGTTGATCGTTTCGGCGATACTGTTTTTCCTGGATACCTTTACCGGCTTCTCGCAAAGTGACGACTGGAAACAGTCACAGCTTATTCCCCAGTTCAGTTATATCATCAGGTGGTTCTTTGACTACCTGCAGAGCACGTCGAGTTTCTTACCGATCCATTTACCGGGGCGGTAGCGCTGATGAGGAAAAGACAACATGTGCGGTATTGTCGGTATCGCCGGTTTTATGCCGGTAAACCAGTCGATTTATGATGCGTTGATGGTGCTTCAGCACCGTGGCCAGGATGCCGCAGGCATCGTCACCATAGATGCCCATAACGGGTTCCGTCTGCGTAAAGCAAATGGTCTGGTGAAGGATGTGTTTGAGGCACGCCATATGCAGCGCTTGCAGGGCAACATGGGTATTGGCCATGTGCGCTACCCGACGGCTGGCAGCTCCAGTGCCTCAGAGGCTCAACCATTTTATGTAAACTCTCCGTTCGGCCTTACGCTGGCCCACAACGGCAACCTGACCAACGCCCATGAGCTGCGCCAAAAGCTGTTTGAAAGCGGCCGCCGCCATGTCAACACCACCTCCGATTCCGAGATCCTGCTGAACGTTCTGGCCAGTGAGCTGGACCGCTTCCCGGACTATCCGCTGGAGTCAGACAACATCTTTACCGCCGTTGCCGCCATGCATCAGCAACTGCGCGGTGCCTACGCCTGCGTGGCGATGATCATCGGCCACGGTCTGCTGGCGTTCCGCGACCCGAACGGCATTCGCCCGCTGGTGATCGGCAAACGCCAGCTTGAAGACGGTCGCTGCGAGTATATGGTGGCCTCCGAGAGCGTGGCGCTGGATACCCTGGGCTTTGAGTTCCTGCGCGACGTGGCGCCGGGCGAAGCGGTGTACATCACCGAGAAGGGCCAACTGTTCACCCGCCAGTGCGCAGAGAACCCGAAAACCAATCCGTGCCTGTTCGAATACGTCTATTTCGCTCGTCCAGACTCCTTTATGGACAAGATTTCGGTCTACAGCGCCCGTGTACGCATGGGGCAGAAGCTGGGCGAGAAGATTGCCCGCGAGTGGGAAGATTTGGACATCGACGTGGTGATCCCGATCCCGGAAACGTCCTGCGATATCGCATTGGAAATCGCGCGTATCCTGGATAAGCCGTATCGCCAGGGCTTTGTGAAGAACCGCTATGTTGGCCGTACCTTCATCATGCCGGGCCAGCAGGCGCGCCGTAAGTCGGTACGTCGCAAGCTGAACGCCAACCGCGCCGAGTTCCGCGACAAGAACGTGCTGCTGGTGGATGACTCCATCGTGCGCGGCACCACGTCCGAGCAGATTGTTGAGATGGCGCGTGACGCCGGGGCGAAACGCGTTTATTTGGCTTCCGCTGCGCCGGAAATTCGTTTCCCGAACGTGTACGGCATTGATATGCCAAGCGCCAACGAACTGATTGCCCACGGCCGCGAAGTGGATGAAATCCGCCAGATCATCGGTGTCGACGGTTTGATCTTCCAGGATTTGAACGATCTGATCGAAGCGGTGCGTGAAGAGAACCCGGACATTACCCAGTTCGAATGCTCGGTGTTTAACGGTATCTATGTCACCAAAGACGTAGACCAAAGTTACCTCGAGTATCTGGAATCGCTGCGTAACGACGACGCCAAGGCGATGCGTGGCCAGACCGAAGCAGAAAATCTGGAAATGCATAACGAAGGTTAAGCCTCGGCGCTAGCCAAAAAAGTGCACCGCGGCGTTTCGCGGTGCATTATCCTCCCCCTGACTTGCTTATGCTCCGCCATTCCGGCAAAGTCTGCCTGATCCTACTTTCTCTTCGGCAGAGGCCAGCTTTATGAAACGACTCATCATCGGTATTTCCGGTGCCAGCGGCGCAATCTACGGCGTGCGTCTGTTGCATGCATTGCGTGACGTCGCAGAGGTGGAAACCCATTTGGTGATGAGCAACGCGGCGCGGCAGACGCTGTCGCTGGAAACCGAGCTCAGCCTGCGTGAAGTGCAGGCGCTGGCCGACGTGGTGCATGATGCGCGCGACATCGGTGCCAGCATTTCTTCCGGTTCGTTCAAAACCCTGGGCATGGTGATTTTACCTTGTTCAATCAAGACGTTATCCGGTATTGCCAACAGTTATAGCGACGGCCTGCTGACGCGCGCCGCCGATGTGGTACTGAAAGAACGCCGCCGGCTGGTGCTGTGCGTGCGTGAAACCCCGTTGCATATAGGCCATTTGCGCCTGATGACGCAGGCGGCGGAAATGGGCGCGGTGATCATGCCGCCGGTACCGGCGTTTTATCACCAACCGAAAAGCGTCGATGAGATCATCGATCAAACCGTGAATCGGGTGGTCGATCAGTTCGACATTGAATTACCGAAAGATTTGTTCACCCGTTGGCAAGGCTCAAATTAACAAATTTATCCCCAATTTGGCACATTTGTGCAACACAGCACTGAATTAGGGCGGCACATGCACCATAATGATCCCACTCCATCACGCTCACTGTTTCAAGGCTCTGGCATTTTGCCATTGCCCGTGACGCGGCCCTGACTGGCCGATTTATTTTTGCGGTTATCGTCCCAGGAAACAGTTTTGTGAAGGCCGGAGCCGCTCCCTCCGCCTACAGCAACAAATATGGCACGATTACTGCAAATTGATTTGGTGGGAAAGTAATGCCCGCAGTGGCATCAAAAAAATCAATTTGAGGGTAATTTATGAAAAAGCTGGTTAAGGTTCTTCCTTTAGTCTTGGCTTTGAGCGCGGTAAGCAGCGCATTTGCCGCAGTACCATCAACGCTGAAGATAGGTACCGATCCGACCTATGCACCATTTGAATCCAAAAATGCCAAAGGTGAGTTGGTCGGCTTTGATATCGATCTGGCCAAAGAGCTGTGCAAACGCATAAATACCCAATGTACCTTTGTGGAAAGCGATTTTGACGCGCTGATCCCTTCTCTGAAGGCGAAGAAAATTGACGCCATCATCTCTTCATTGTCGATCACCGAAAAACGCCAGCAGGAAATTGCCTTTACCGACAAGCTGTACGCCGCCAACGCCCGCCTGATCGCGCCGAAAGGTTCGAAGCTGCTGCCAACCGTGGACGCGCTGAAAGGCAAGAGCGTGGGCGTGCTGCAGGGCACCACCCAGGAAGCCTATGCGAACGCCATGTGGCAGCCTAAGGGCATCACCGTGGTGCCGTACCAGAACCAGGACCTGGTGTATGCCGACCTGGCGTCCGGCCGCATTGATGCCGCCTTCCAGGATGAAGTGGCGGGCAGCGACGGTTTCCTGAAGCAGCCTCCGGGCAAGGATTACGCTTTCGCCGGCGAATCGGTGAAAGATGACAAGTTCTTTGGCGTGGGCACCGGCATGGGGTTGCGCAAGACCGATACCGAGCTGAAGGCGGCGCTGGATAAAGCCTTTGCCGACATGCGCAAAGACGGCACTTACGACAAGTTTGCGAAAAAATACTTCGATTTTGACGTCTACGGCGGTTAATGCCACGTACCGTTCCATGGTGTGACTACGGGGTCAGTTCGCTGGCCCCGATGGTTCGGGCTCCAATGACGACAGGGTGAAGTAGATGCTGCAAGGCTATTCCCAACTGATATTTGAGGGCGCTCTGGTGACGCTGGAACTGGCCCTCAGTTCCGTACTGCTGGCGCTGGTGATTGGTTTGATCGGTGCCGGCGGCAAACTTTCCCATAACCGCCTGCTTTCTACGCTGTTTGGTGCCTATACCACGCTGATCCGCGGCGTGCCTGATTTGGTGCTGATGCTGCTGATTTTCTATGGCTTGCAGATTGCGCTGAATAACCTCACAGAACTGCTCGGTTTTTCGCAAATTGATATCGATCCGCTCAGCGCGGGGATTATCACCCTCGGCTTTATCTATGGTGCCTATTTCACGGAAACCTTTCGCGGCGCTTATATGGCGGTGCCGAAGGGGCAAATCGAGGCGGCTACCGCTTACGGTTTCTCCGGCTCGCAGATTTTCCGCCGCATCTTGTTCCCTGCGATGATGCGTTTTGCCCTGCCGGGCATCGGCAACAACTGGCAGGTGATCCTCAAGGCGACGGCGCTGGTGTCGATTCTGGGTTTGAACGACGTGGTGAAAGCCACTCAACTGGCCGGCAAAGGCACCTATCAACCCTTCTTCTTTGCGATAGTGGCCGGTGTGGTTTATCTGGTTTTTACCACCGTTTCCAATGGCGTGTTGTTGTGGCTTGAACGGCGTTATTCATTGGGCGTCAAGAGGGCCGAATTATGATTGAGATTTTGCAACAGTATTGGCAATCGCTGCTGTGGAGCGACGGTTACCGTTTCACCGGTGTGGCGGTCACGCTGTGGCTGCTGATCTCATCGGTGGTGATGGGCGGCTTGCTGGCGATACCGATGGCGGTGGCGCGCGTTTCCTCAATCTCCTGGGTACGTTTTCCGGTGTGGCTCTACACCTACATATTCCGCGGCACGCCGCTGTATGTGCAGCTGTTGGTGTTTTATTCGGGGATGTACAGCCTGGAGATCGTGCGGGGTACGGATTTCCTCAATGCGTTCTTCCGCAGCGGGCTTAATTGCACCATTCTGGCGCTGACGCTGAACACCTGCGCCTACACCACCGAGATCTTCGCCGGGGCGATCCGCGCGGTGCCGCACGGTGAAATTGAGGCGGGCAGTGCCTATGGTTTCTCTCGTTTCAAAATGTACCGCTGCATCATTCTGCCTTCGGCGCTGCGTACCGCACTGCCGGCTTACAGCAACGAAGTGATCCTGATGCTGCACTCCACCGCGCTGGCATTTACCGCCACCGTGCCGGATCTGTTGAAGATAGCGCGAGATATCAACGCGGCGACCTATCAGCCGTTCTATGCCTTTGGCATTGCGGCGGCGCTGTATCTGGCGATCTCCTACGTGTTGATCAGCCTGTTCCGCAAGGCCGAAAAACGCTGGATGCCGCACGTTAATCACTGATAATGACGGGGAAAAACCATGTCTGAAAATAAATTAGCCGTCACTGAACTGCATAAGCGTTATGGCGAACACGAAGTACTGAAAGGCGTGTCGCTGGCGGCGAATGCAGGGGATGTGATTAGCATCATTGGATCTTCGGGGTCCGGTAAAAGCACCTTTTTGCGCTGCATTAACTTCCTGGAGAAGCCAAGCGAAGGCTCCATCAGCTTGAACAATGAAGATATCCGCATGGTGCGCGACAAAGACGGCCAACTGAAGGTTTTTGACAAGAAACAGCTGCAATTGCTGCGTACTCGTCTAACCATGGTATTCCAGCACTTTAACCTGTGGAGCCACATGACGGTGCTGGAGAACGTGATGGAAGCGCCGGTGCAGGTGCTGGGGTTGAGCAAGGCCGAAGCGCGCGAGCGCGCAGCGCGCTATCTGGACAAGGTGGGCATCGACGAACGCGCGCGCGGCAAATACCCGGTGCATCTGTCGGGTGGCCAGCAGCAGCGTGTTTCCATCGCCCGCGCGTTGGCGATGGAGCCGGAAGTGCTGTTGTTTGATGAACCTACGTCGGCACTGGATCCGGAGCTGGTGGGCGAAGTGCTGCGTATCATGCAGAAGCTGGCCGAAGAGGGGAAAACCATGGTGGTGGTGACGCACGAGATGGAGTTTGCGCGCCATGTTTCAAGCCACGTGATTTTCCTGCATAAGGGGCTTATTGAAGAGCAGGGGCCACCGGCTGAGCTGTTCGGCAATCCAAAAAGCCCGCGCCTGCAGCAGTTCCTTTCCGGCGCTTTAAAATAACCCCTTGCCTGGGGCCGGTTCTGCCTGGCCCCGGCATTCCCCTCAGCGCTTGTCGATCCGTTGATTGATAACGTCATCCAGCGCCTGTTCCAGCTCCAGAAACCGGAAACTGAAACCCGCCTCCTCCAGCCGCTTCGGCACCGCCCGTTGACCGCCCAGGACCAACACCGCCGCTTCCCCCATCAGTAAACGCATGGCAAATGCCGGCACACGCAAAAATGCCGGACGATCGAGCACGTTGGCGAGTTGGGCCGCGAACTGTTCATTATGCACCGGGTAGGGGGCGACCATATTGAAGGGGCCCTGCAGGGTAGCGTGTTCCAGCAAATAGAGAATGCCGTTGACCATGTCGTCCAGATGTATCCAGGGCAGATATTGGCGGCCATTGCCTATCGGCCCGCCCAGCCCCAGACGGAACGGCGGCAGCATTTTCGCCAGCGCTCCGCCTTTGTTTGCCAGCACCACGCCGGTGCGCAGCAGGCAGACACGGGTTGCGTCGCTTTGCGCTTGCAGTGCCAGGGATTCCCACCGTTGGCAGAGTTGATGGGTGAATTCGTCATGCGGAGCTTCATCTTCGGTGACCACCGCCTGGCCTTGATCGCCATAGTAGCCGGCGGCGGACCCGGAAATCAGCACGCCGGGGGGTGAACTGCCGGCGTTAATCAACGCCGCTAACCGCTCGGTCAGATCCCAACGGCTGTGACACAGGCGCTCTTTATGCGCCTTGCTCCAGCGTTTGTCGGCGATAGGCTCACCGGCCAGGTTGATCACGGCGTCAAAGCCATCCAGCGACGTTTGGTCCTGCAACGTTGACCAGTAGCTGACTTGTTCGCCAAACCGTTCACGCGCACGTTGTACGTCACGGGTCAGTACCGTGATGGAGTGGGACAAACTCAGCAGCCGCTGCGTCAGGCTGCTTCCTATCAATCCTGTGGCGCCGGTGATCAGGATCCGCATGGTCAACCTCCCTGATACGCTATTGTTTCAGCCCCGGCGATAACTCATGGTCATGGAAACCGAGTCGGCATAACGCAGGGCCAGTAGTTTATCGATCTCTACTTCAGCATAGGTTACCCAGACATGTTCTTTCACGATATCGAGCACATCCTGAGTTAATTTTTCCAGCAGGGCGAAGCGGTTATCTTCAACGTGGCGGATGATCGCTTTGGTGATGGTGCGGTAGTTGAGCGCGTCGTCGATGTTTTCGCTATTGCGCGCCTTATCCGCCGGGTAGTGGATTGCCACGTTAATCAGGATGTCCTGACGATTGTTGATTTCTTCTTCCTTGATACCGATGAAAGTACGCAACCGCAGATTTTTGATACGAATAATGGCGTCGGGTTGACTGAATGACATCAGAGAGTCTCCACAGGTCTGATTATTGGCGCTCAGAATACACGGAAAGTAGGGAAAAGATAACGAGCCGGGAGAAACTCCCCGGAGGCCGGGGAGTCGGGCGGTTAACCCTGCTCGGCCAATTTATAGGCGCGCCCGGTCGCCGGGCGGTTGCTGATGCGTTCGAACCAGTTGCGCACCGCCGGATAATCCGCCAGATCGATGCGCTGGCGCGGATGCGAAACCACCCAGGGATAGGTGGCGATATCGGCAATGCTGTAGTTGTCGCCGCCCAGATACGGGTGTTTTTGCAGCTCGGCTTCCAGCACGCCATACAGGCGCTTGGTTTCCAGATGGTAACGCTCGATGGCGTAAGGCACCGGCTGCGGCGCGTAATGGTTGAAATGGTGATTCTGCCCGAGCATGGGGCCAAAACCCGCCACCTGCCAGAACAGCCACTGTAGCGTGGCGGCGCGCTCGCGCAGCCCTTTGCTCAGCAATTTGCCGGTTTTCTCCGCCAGATACAGCAGGATTTCGCCGGATTCGAACAGGCTGATGGGCGCACCGCCGTCAACCGGTTGTTTATCGACAATCGCCGGGATTTTGTTGTTGGGTGAAATGCTCAGAAAGTCCGGCTTGAACTGGTCGCCGGCGCTGATATTTACGCGGTGGATACGGTAAGGTAAGCCAACCTCCTCCAGAAACAGGGTAATTTTGTGACCGTTGGGAGTAGGCGCGTAATACAGGTCAATCATGGTGCCTCCTGCGGTAAAGTGATCTGTAAGTCATTACACGTTGTCGCGGTCTTCGCCGCACAAAGGTACATCAGAGTTTCAACTATACCCATGAATTCCAAGCTGCAGCTTGGAAGGCAGCGGGCATTAGGGTTACCAACAATAGCAGCTAAGAATAGCAGGCTATGTGAGATTCGTCTGATGCTATAACCGCAAGAGACATCACAATTTCAGGCCAATGGGGTTTAACCTTTTGTCAGCCTTGCCGTCCTTGGCCACTGCGATAAAATAGCGCATATATCCATGCTAAAGGAATGGTTATGAAGCTGATATTCGCCTCTGATATACACGGCTCACTCCCCGCCACCGAAAGCGTATTGGATCGATTTGAACAAAGCGGTGCCGACTGGCTGATTCTTCTGGGCGATTTGCTGAATCATGGGCCGCGAAATGCGCTGCTGGCAGGTTATCAACCCACTCAGGTTGCTGAGCAATTGAATCGCTATAGCGACAAGATCATCGCCGTTCGCGGCAATTGTGACAGTGAAGTTGATCAAATGTTGTTGACGTTTCCCATCACCGCATCCTGGCAGCAGGTGTTGCTGCAAAAAAGACGATTGTTTTTAACCCACGGTCACCTTTATCATCCCTCGACACTGCCGCCATTATCTTCCGGCGATGTCCTGGTCTATGGCCACAGTCATCTACCGCAGGCGGAGTGGCAGGGAGAGATTTATTGCTTTAATCCAGGCTCGGTCAGCATTCCGAAAGGGGGCTTTCCCGCCAGTTATGGCATACTGGAGGACGGTATTTTAAGTGTGGTTGCACTGCAGAGCGGCAAGGCTATTGCAGAGGTGGCGTTAACGCACCAAACACACTAATTTATACACACACAATAAAAATCTTTGAAAAACACTCATTGATTAACCAGTGCGCGGGATGCAACGCGCCAAAATAGAAGGTTTTAGAGGATGGCGGAACAGGGTCAGGCTGCAGATACCGAGTGGGTTGATATCGTCAACGAGCAAAACGAAGTGATTGCTCAATCAAGTCGCCAACAGATGCGTGCTCAACGGCTGCGTCATCGTGCTACCTATATTGTGGTGCATGATGGAATGGGTAAAATTCTGGTGCAGCGTCGCACCGACATTAAAGATTTCTATCCGGGCTGGCTGGACGCCACCGCGGGCGGAGTAGTGCAAAGCGGCGAGAATGTGCTTGATTCCGCACGCCGCGAGGCGGAAGAGGAACTGGGTATTGCCGGCGTGCCCTTTGCCGAACATGGCCTGTTCTATTTTGAAGAAGAGCAATGCCGGGTATGGGGCGCACTGTTTAGCTGCGTGTCCCACGGGCCGTTCGCCCTGCAGGAAGAAGAAGTGGTTGAGGTGAGTTGGCTGACGCCGGAAGAGATCACCGCCCGCTGCGACGAATTCACCCCGGATTCGCTGAAGGCGCTGTCGTTGTGGCTGACGCGCAACAACGAGCAGGCTTACGGTAAACCGCTACGCGACACCGACGAAAGTGCCTGATTAGTCGGCAGGTTGCCAACATGAAAAAGCCGGTCAATCAATTGACCGGCTTTTTTTATCCGATAACGCTGGGGTTATCAAGCTTTGGCAGCCGCATCAGCCTGTGCAGACTGAATGGCGGTCAGCGCCACGGTGTAAACGATATCGTCTACCAAGGCGCCGCGTGACAGGTCGTTCACCGGCTTGCGCATGCCTTGCAGCATTGGCCCGATGGATACCAGGTCAGCAGAACGCTGTACCGCTTTATAGGTAGTGTTACCGGTGTTCAGATCCGGGAAGATGAACACGGTAGCCTGGCCGGCAACCGGCGAGTTCGGCGCTTTGGATTTCGCTACGTCAGCCATGATGGCGGCGTCATACTGCAGCGGGCCGTCGATGATCAAGTCAGGGCGTTTTTCCTGAGCCAGGCGGGTCGCTTCACGCACTTTCTCGACGTCGCTGCCCGCACCGGAGTTGCCGGTAGAGTAGGAGATCATCGCCACGCGCGGCTCGATACCGAAGGCAGCGGCGGAGTCTGCCGACTGAATCGCGATTTCTGACAGCTGCTCGGCGGTCGGATCCGGGTTGATCGCGCAGTCGCCGTACACCAGAACCTGGTCAGGCAGCAGCATGAAGAACACGGAGGACACCAGCGAGCTGCCCGGTGCGGTTTTGATCAGCTGCAGCGGTGGGCGGATGGTGTTGGCGGTGGTGTGAACCGCGCCGGAAACCAGACCGTCGACTTCGCCTTTCTCCAGCATTAGGGTGCCGAGAACCACGTTATCTTCCAACTGCTCGCGCGCAACCACTTCGGTCATGCCCTTGCTCTTGCGCAGCTCAACCAGGCGCGGCACGTATTGCTCGCGCACGACGACCGGATCAACGATTTCGATGCCTTTGCCCAGTTCAACGCCTTGAGCCGCAGCTACGCGCTGGATCTCTTCCGAGTTGCCCAGTAGGACGCATTCCGCGATACCGCGTTCGGCACAGATGGCTGCCGCTTTCACGGTGCGTGGCTCGTCGCCTTCCGGCAGGACGATACGTTTGCCGGCTTTACGCGCCAACTCGGTCAGCTCGTAGCGGAATGCCGGTGGAGATAGGCGACGTGAACGCTCGGAGGTGGCGGTCAGCGACTCGATCCACTCTGCGTTGATGTGGCTGGCCACGTAGTTCTGCACTTTCTCGATGCGCTGATGGTCGTCCGACGGCACTTCGAGGTTGAAGCTTTGCAGGCTGAGCGAAGTCTGCCAGGTGTTGGTGTCGACCCTAAATACCGGCAGGCCGGTCTGGAAGGCGCGTTCACACAGCTTTTTGATCGGCGCGTCGATGGCATAGCCGCCGGTCAGCAGAATGGCGCCGATTTCCACGCCGTTCATCGCCGCCAGACAGGCGGAAACCAGCACGTCAGGACGGTCTGCGGAGGTGACCAGCAGTGAGCCTGGGCGGAAGTGTTCCAGCATGTGCGGAATGCTGCGCGCACAGAAGGTTACGGACTTCACGCGGCGAGTCATGATATCGCCTTCGTTGATCACGGTAGCCTTCAGGTGGCGGGCCATGTCGATGGCGCGAGTGGCGATCAGATCAAAGCTCCAGGGCACGCAGCCCAGCACCGGCAGCGGGCTGTTGGCAAACAGTTGCGCAGGATCAATGTTAGTCACGCTGGCTTTGGTGGAGTCGTCGAAGATCTCGGACAGGTCAGGACGGGTGCGGCCCTGTTCGTCAACCGGCGCGTTCAATTTGTTGATGATGACGCCGGTGATGTTCTTGTTTTTGCTGCCGCCGAAGCTGCTGCGAGCCAGCTCAATGCGTTCTTTCAGCTGTGCCGGGGAATCGTTGCCCAGGGCCAGCACGAAGACGATTTCCGCATTCAGGGTTTTGGCGATTTCATAGTTCAGCGCGTTGGCGAACTGGTGTTTACGGGTCGGTACCAGGCCTTCGATCAGCACCACTTCCGCGTTTTTGGTGTTCTCATGGTAGCGAGCCACGATCTCTTCCATCAGCACGTCTTGCTGGTTGGAGCTCAGCAGGCCCTCAACGTAGCTCATGCGCAGCGGTTCGGCCGCCGGAATGGTGGAGTTGCTGCGGATGATGGTGGTGGTCTGGTCGAGAGAGTCGCCGCCGGTGCGTGGCTGGGCGATAGGTTTGAACACGCTCAGACGAACGCCTTGCTGCTCCATGGAGCGGATGACACCCAGGCTGACGCTGGTCAGACCGACGCTGGTGCCAGTGGGGATCAACATAATTGTACGTGACACAGAATAGTCCTCTTCACGATTAACATGAGGCTATAGCCAAAATAACTGAAGTTGCAGCTAGGCGGCAAACGCGTGAGGCCCTGGGAGTTTAGATAACTAAATGACCTGGGTGAACGCGTGCAGTCAACGTGGCTGCGGCTTCAAGTATGAAGGCTAAAACAGCACCGCCAGCCTTGGCTGACGGTGTCGGAGAGCGTTACGCGGTCAGACGGGATGCGTCTTGCGCGATGACCAATTCTTCGTTGGTCGGGATAACCAGCGCCAGGCGGCTGCCGTCTTTGGTGATGGCGCCGGATTTACCGAAACGGGCGGCCATATTGCGCTCGTGGTCGATCTCGAAGCCCAGCAGGCCCAGTTTATTCAGGGTCAGTTCACGCACCATGCCGGCGTTCTCGCCGATGCCGCCGGTGAAGATCACCGCGTCCAGGCGGCCGTCCATCAGTGCGCTGTAAGCACCGATGTATTTGGCCAGACGGTGGCAGAATACGTCCATTGCACGCTTGGCGTCGGCTTTGCTGGCGTAGTTGTCTTCAACATAACGGCAGTCGCTGGTGACTTCGGTCAGGCCCAGCAGGCCGGATTCTTTGGTCAGCATTTTGTTGATTTGATCAACGCTCATGCCCAGGGAGTCGTGCAGGTGGAAGATGATCGCCGGATCGATGTCACCGCTGCGGGTGCCCATCACCAGGCCTTCCAGTGGGGTCAGACCCATGGAAGTGTCGACGCATTTGCCGTTGCGCACTGCGGTAACGGAACCGCCGTTGCCCAAGTGGCAGGTGATCACGTTCACTTCTTCAACCGGCTTGTTCAGCATCTTCGCGGCTTCTTGGGTCACGTAGAAGTGGCTGGTGCCGTGTGCGCCATAGCGGCGAACGCCGTGATCGCGATACAGGCTGTACGGCAGGGCGTACAGGTAAGATTCTTCCGGCATGGTCTGGTGGAACGCGGTGTCGAACACGGCAACGTTTTTATCCGCCAGGTTAGGGAATGATTTCAGTGCCTCGGCGATACCGATCAGATGCGCCGGGTTATGCAGTGGTGCAAATGGCACCGAATCTTTGATACCCTGCAAGACTTCGTCATTGATCACGGCAGAAGCGGTAAACTTCTCGCCGCCGTGTACAATGCGGTGGCCGATAGCGGTCAGCTGTGCGGAAAGCTCCGGTTTCTGTGCCAGAATAGTATTAACAATGTAGTTCAGTGCTTCGCTGTGCGCAGCGCCGGCACCCAGAGCCGCTTCGTGTTTGGCGCCGTCCATCTTCCACTTGAGGCGAGCCTCAGGCAGGTGGAAACATTCGGCCAGGCCGGAGAGGTGTTCTTCACCGTTGACAGCATCGATGATAGCGAATTTCAGGGAAGAACTGCCGCAGTTAAGAACCAGTACTAGCTTACTCGACATGGAAGTACCTACTTAAATAGTTCGTGTTGTTAAAGGAAAAACCAAACACGTGGTGAATTAATCGTCAATCAGACAACAAGCGTAGCGCATAATGCCGTTGACATTTATGATTAACATCATGTGAAGTGCATAAATCACATGACGATGAAAAAACCGATGATTTCTCTGCGGTTTAAATAATCTTCATTTTTATAGGGCTAAAAGTTGACAGAATTATTGTCATCTTCTACCGGCCAAAAGGCCGGCCTAGGATACCGATAGCCTGCAGCAAACACAAAATAAATTTAAAGCTTCAAATTTTTTAGTATTGTGTTTGCAGTACCCCCATTTTTACTACGTGACGTTGAGGTACGCGATGACGAGCAAACCGTCCGGTTCCGTAAGCTGGTTTCAGGTCTTCCAGCGCGGGCAGCATTATATGAAAACCTGGCCGTCAGACAAACGTCTGGCTCCGGTCTTTCCGGAGAATCGCGTTGCGAGCGTCACCCGTTTTGCCGTCCGCTTTATGCCGCCGCTGGCGGTGTTTACCTTGACCTGGCAAATTGCGTTGGGCGGCCAGCTCGGTCCGGCTATCGCCACCGCGTTGTTCGCCTGCAGCATGCCGATGCAAGGCCTGTGGTGGCTGGGTCGTCGTTCTGTCACACCTTTGCCGCCAACGCTGTTGCAGTGGTTCCATGAGGTGCGCAACAGGCTGGCGGAAGCCGGCCAGGCGATCGCGCCGGTGGAAGGGACCCCGACCTATCAAACGCTGGCGGATCTGCTGAAACGTGCTTTCAAGCAGTTGGATAAAACCTTCCTCGACGATCTTTAACCGCGAAATGGCCGCATGGATTGCGGCCTTTTTACCCTTCAGGCCAATAACCCCGGTTTAAATCAAAGAACCTGCGAGTTGTGATTTCCTGCAATATTGCGCTGTGCGATGCTTTCGTCATAAGCAATTTACCGAGGAAATTATGATGGAAATGACCCATGCCCAACGACTGATCCTGTCGAACCAGTACAAGATGATGACGCTGCTCGACCCGGATAACACCGAACGTTACCGCCGTTTGCAGACTATCGTCGAGCGTGGCTTTGGTTTGCAGATGCGCGAGCTGGATCGCGATTTCGGCGAAATGAGCGAAGAGGTGTGCCGCACTATCATCAACGTGATGGAGATGCACCACGCGTTGCAGGTATCCTGGGATAATCTGAAAGAAAAACAGGGGATTGAGGCGCGCCGCCTGGCATTTCTCGGCTTTGATGCCGCCACTGAAGCGCGCTATCTGAGCTATGTGCGTTTCCTTGTTACCACCGAGGGGCGCTATACTCATTTCGATTCCGGCAGCCACGGCTTTAACGCCCAAACCAAAATGTGGGAAAAATACCAGCGTATGTTGGCTATTTGGCTGTCATGCCCACGTCAGTATCACTTGAGCGCCGTTGAGATTGCGCAAATTATCAATGCCTGATTAAAAGAGGTTTCCTGTGGAGTGTAAGGGTTTTCTGTTCGATCTTGATGGGACGTTGGTTGATTCTCTGCCGGCGGTAGAACGTGCCTGGATTAACTGGGCCAAACGCCGCGGTATTAATCCGCAGGACGTACTGGATTTTATTCACGGTAAACAGGCCATTACCTCGTTGCGTCACTTTATGCCCGGTGAAAGCGAGGCTGCCATTCAGCAGGAGTTTTTGCTGCTGGAGCAGGTAGAAGCGCAGGACACCGACGGCGTCACCGCATTGCCGGGGGCCGCTGCCTTGCTGGCGCGGTTGAATGCGCTCGACATTCCGTGGGCGATCGTCACCTCCGGCTCTATTCCGGTCGCTACCGCTCGCCGTAACGCAGGCGGCTTGCCGCAGCCGGAGGTATTTATCACCGCCGAGCAGGTAAAACATGGCAAGCCTCAGCCGGATGCCTATCTGCTGGGGGCCGAGCGCCTGGGGTTGGCACCGCAAGATTGCGTGGTGGTTGAGGACGCGGCCGCCGGGATCCTTTCCGGGTTGGCGGCGGGCTGCCAGGTGATTGCGGTGAATGCGCCGGCCGATGCGCCCAAGCTGGATCAGGTCGATCTGCTGTTGTCGTCCCTGGAGCAAATCGCGGTCAGGAAGACAGCGCAGGGCGCTGCGATTGATCGGGTCGCCTGAGAAGCCCTATCTTCACTCAAGTTGATTAGACCCCGCATCGGCGCTGAGGAATCCCCAGTAATGGGCGGGTAAAAAAAGACAGGCATAGAGATATGTGATCTACTTATTGTGCGACCAATTAAGTGAGAGCACCTCTATGCCTGCACGTAAAGTATGCCAGAACTTTTTTCATGATGCCTTAGCCCCGTTTCATCAATATCGCCAGAACGCGCTTTTGGATGCCACCGTTGCCCTAACTCGTGGTGCTTCGCTTACATTGACCAGCATTGGGCGCCATCTTTCAGGTCCGGCACAAGTAAAAAACAAGATAAAACGCGTTGACCGTCTGCTCGGTAATACCGCTCTGCAAAAAGATATTCCCCTCATATTCAACAATATTATTTCTCTGCTGACCCAGCGGCTATCGTGGTGTGTGATCGCCGTTGACTGGAGTGGTTATCCTTCTCAGGAGTACCATGTTTTAAGGACCAGCCTGATTTGCGACGGGCGTTCCATTCCTCTTTTAAGTCAGATAGTCCCCTCTAAAAAGCAGCAGAATGCAGAGATACAGAAGGCGTTTCTTAATTCTCTTGCTCGGGCAATTACACCAAAAACCAGGGTGATTATCATCACCGATGCGGGTTTTCAAAATGCCTGCTTCCGCCATATTCAATCATTAGGTTGGGATTTTATCGGGCGAGTCAGAGGGAATATCCAGCTCCGATTGAATACAAACGGCGAGTGCTGGGTCAGAAGACAGGAACTGTACGCCAGCAGTGAATCAGAATATTTAGGTCCCGGTACATTGGCACGTACAGAATATGCCCAGTGTAACGGTCACTTTTATCTCCATAAAAAGGCATCTAAAGGGAGAAAAAGCAAACGAGGGCGCTGTCGAATTTCCCGCCACTCGCAAGAACGTGATGGACGTGCAGCCGCGAATGAGCCGTGGCTTATCTTTAGCAGTAGCGATGAATTTAAACCACGTGAGATCATGAAGTTATATAGTCGTAGAATGCAGATTGAACAGAATTTCCGTGATGAGAAAAGTGAGCGCTTTGGTTTTGGGCTTGGTGCCAGTCACAGCGGCTCGGAAGGACGGATGCAGGTGCTGAGTTTGCTTGCTACGCTGGCCACAGTAGTTTTGTGGTTGATTGGCTATCATGCTGAAAGTAAAGGATTACATCTTAGATATCAGGCAAGCAGTATTAAATCACGGCGAGTCATATCATTTTTGACATTAGCGGAGAATATCTTGCGACACTCTCCGCTAATTTTAACCCGAACAGTACTGGATATCGTTCTTAACCACCTCGCCAGAGCCTACCGAAGTATGGTGCTGGTTTATTAGCGCTGAGTTTTGTGGGGATCTCTCAGCGCATCGGCGGGGTTTTTTTATGCTAGTTTTTAAGCCCTTGACTATGTCTGCCGGATGAGGCCGTTTTGAACAGCGAATTACTGTGGGTGCTGAGTTTACTGTTAATTGCCATCGTGCTGTTTACCACCAACAAACTGCGTATGGACGTGGTGGCGCTACTGGTGATCATCGCTTTTGTTTTGAGCGGCACGCTGACCCTGCAGGAAGCGACGGTGGGGTTCAGCGATCCCAATGTGCTCCTGATTGCCGCGCTGTTTGTGATTGGCGAGGGGCTGGTGCGTACCGGCGTAGCCTATCAGGTGGGCGACTGGCTGGTGAGGGTCGCCGGCAGCAGCGAAACCAAAATGCTGACGTTGCTGATGGTTACCGTGGCCGGGTTGGGGGCGTTTATGAGCTCTACCGGGGTGGTGGCGATCTTTATCCCGGTGGTACTCAGCGTGGCGGCACGGATGAAAATTACGCCGGGCAGGCTGATGATGCCTCTGAGTTTTGCCGGCCTCATCAGCGGCATGATGACGCTGGTGGCAACACCGCCGAACATGGTGGTGAACAGCGAATTGGTGCGCGAGGGTATCGGCGGTTTCGGTTTCTTTGGCGTGACGCCGGTTGGCCTGGCGGTATTGGTGTTGGGCGTGGGATACATGCTGGTGGCGCGGCGTTGGCTGGGCAATAACGACGGTGATAAAAGCCGGGAAACCTGGCAGCGCCGCACCTTCCGCGATCTGATCCGCGACTATAAACTGACCGGCAGGGCGCGCCGGCTGGCGATCCGCAGCGGATCATCGTTAGTAGGCCGTTCGTTGGATGAATTGCATCTGCGCGCCCGCTACGGTGCCAACGTGGTGGGGATCGAACGCTGGAAGCGCTTCCGACGGGTGATGGTCAGCGCATCCGGCAGCACCGAACTGCGAGAAGGAGACGTACTGCTGATTGACATGTCGGACAGCCAGATCGACTTGCGCGAGTTTTGCAGCGAGCAGCAACTGGAGCCGATGGTGCTGCGGGGCGACTATTTCTCCGAACAGGCGCGCAACGTCGGCATGGCGGAGGTGTCGTTGATTCCGGATTCGACGCTACTGGGCAAGAGCCTGCGCGAATCGACGTTCCGCAGTCGCTACGATTTGAACGTGGTCGGCATTCGCCGCAATGGCGAAACCCTGGCGGGCAAGTTGGTGGATGAACTGCTGGCGCTGGGCGATATCCTGTTGGTGATCGGTGACTGGAAGGCGATTCGCCAGTTGCAGGCAAAAACCCATGATTTTATCGTCCTTAATTTGCCGGCCGAGGTGGATGAGGTAGCGCCGGCCATCACCCAGGCGCCGCACGCGCTGTTTTGCCTGGCGCTGATGGTGGCGATGATGTTGACCGATGAAATCCCCAATCCGATCGCTGCGCTGATTGCCTGCTTGCTGATGGGTAAATTCCGTTGCATCGATATGGCAAGCGCCTATAAGTCTATTCACTGGCCGAGTATTATCTTGATTGCCGGCATGATGCCGTTTGCCCAGGCGCTGCAGAAAACCGGTGGGGTGGACTTGATCGTGCGCGGGCTGATGGACGTTGCCGGAGAGGAGGGGCCGCGCGTGATGCTGGTGTGCCTGTTTGCGCTATGCGCCACGATAGGCCTGTTTATCTCCAACACCGCCACCGCCGTGCTGATGGCACCTATCGCCATTGCCGCTGCGCGTGAGATGGGCGTTTCACCATACCCGTTCGCCATGATTATCGCCGTTGCCGCTTCCGCAGCGTTTATGACGCCGGTTTCTTCACCGGTGAACACACTGGTGCTGGGGCCGGGGAACTATAAGTTCGGGGATTTCGTGCGGATCGGCGTGCCGTTCACGCTGTTGGTGATGCTGGTCAGCGTGATTATTGTGCCGTGGCTGTATGCATTTTAACGGCGCAGCGGGCTGCGCCGTTAACATTACAGGGAATAGTCCAGGCTGATTTCATCCAGAGACAGGCTGAAGCTGGGGATAAACACGTTCATGAAATAATCCATTTCCGGGCTGCTGCGCTGCTGCAGGGTCTTTTCAAGCCGGGCTTTCGCCAGCTTGAATTCGTTGTTGCCGGCAGACAACTCTTCCAGGCATTTCAGGTAGGCACACAGAGCATCGGCCTGTTTTACCACCAGTTTTTCGTCTTCGGTGTAGTAATGCTCATCGAGAATCGACCGGAAATCGTTACGTAATTCCGCTGGGATCATATCCAGCAGCTTCTGTTGGGCGATTTTTTCGATTTTTTTATATTCGTGGGCGATCTGCGGATTGTAGTACTTGATTGGTGTTGGCATATCACCGGTAATCACTTCGCTGGCATCGTGGTACATCGCCAGCAGGGCGACGCGCTCGGCGCTCAGGTTGCCATTGAATTTTCGGTTTTTGATCACCGCCAACGCATGGGCGACAAACGCCACTTGCAGGCTGTGTTCGGAAACGTTCTCGGTACGCACGTTGCGCATCAGCGGCCAGCGGTTGATCAGTTTCAAGCGGGACAGGTGGGCAAAGAAATGGCTTTGGCTCATGGTGCTCTCTTCTACAACGGCAAGTGAGGGTTCCATTGTGAGCAGTGACGACGGGTTATGCAAATATCCTTCATGCTTCACGCAGCCTCTTTGTTGGCTGCCTTCGCCCACTCCGGTCACATAGCTATCTATGCTCCTGGAGATGTGCTCGGTTGCCGCCTTGATGCAACGCGAAGCATTTCGGACATTACGAGAGTGTCGTTAATTTTTACTGGCGGTAGCCTTCCAGGAAGCGGCCCAGTTTGCCCACTGCCATTTCCAGTTCATCAACGCGCGGCAGGGTAACGATGCGCACGTGGTCGGGATACGGCCAGTTGAATGCGCTGCCTTGCACCAGCAGCACTTTTTCCTGCAGCAGCAGATCCAGCACCATTTTCTGGTCATCGTGAATGTTAAAGCGTTTGGCGTCGATGCGCGGGAACATATACAACGCACCTTGAGGCTTCACGCAGGAAACGCCGGGAATATCATTCAGCAGTTCCCAGGTACGGTTGCGTTGTTCATACAGACGGCCGCCAGGTTGAATAAATTCGCTGATGCTCTGGTAGCCGCCCAATGCCGTTTGGATCGCGTGCTGCATCGGCACGTTGGCGCACAGGCGCATGGAGGCCAGCATCTCCAGCCCTTCGATATAGCCCTTGGCGTGTTTTTTCGGCCCGTTCAGCACCATCCAGCCCTGACGGAAACCCGCAACTCGATAGGTTTTGGACAGCCCGTTGAAAGTGACGGTCAGCAGATCCGGTGCCAGCGCGGCGATCGAATGGTGTTCGGCTTCGTCATACAGAATTTTGTCGTAAATTTCGTCCGAGAAGATGATGAGGTTGTGCTGGCGGGCGATCTCGACAATCTGCTCCAGCAATTCTTTGCTGTATACCGCGCCGGTCGGGTTGTTCGGGTTGATGATCACAATGCCGCGGGTGCGCGGAGTGATTTTACTGATTATGTCGTCCAGATCCGGGAACCAGCCTGCCTGTTCATCGCACAGGTAATGCACGGCCTTGCCGCCGGACAGTGACACAGCGGCGGTCCACAGCGGGTAATCCGGCGCCGGTACCAGCATTTCGTCGCCGCTGTTAAGCAGCGCCTGCATGGATTGCACGATCAGCTCGGAAACCCCATTGCCGATGTAGATATCCTCTACGGTCACGTCACGGATGTTACGCGCCTGGTAGTGCTGCATGATCGCCTTACGCGCCGAGAAGAGTCCTTTGGAGTCGGAATAGCCTTGCGCCGTGGGCAGATTGCGGATCACGTCGACCAGGATTTCATCAGGGGCGTCAAAACCAAACGGGGCAGGGTTGCCGATGTTCAGTTTGAGGACTTTGTTGCCTTCTTCTTCAAGACGTTTAGCTTCTTTGAGCACCGGGCCGCGAATGTCATAACAGACGTTGTCCAGTTTGTGGGATTTCTCAATGGGGGACATAGAAAGTTGGGCCTTTTGCTGGAATGGGGGCGTTCCTACCGTGGAACACCGCAACCCGCTCAATGTACTCCTGGCGCTGGCGCTTTTGAAGGGTTATGCACGCCTTTGGTGCAAATGAAGGGTCCAAAGGCTAATATTAGTGATGATGGGCAGAGCTTGAGGGTTTGTTTGGGTTATTATGTTTAATTGATTTTGTTTTTTGGTTTTTTATGCTGATTTTATGGCGTTGTGTTCACATGATTGCCCCTTAAAAGAAAGGTGGGTGCTGCGGCCCGCCGGGCACTGATAAGCCGGAGGGGAGGATTGCTCCGGATAAACTGTAAAGAAATGATAATACCGGAGTAGTCTGATAGCGGGTCGCCAATCGGCAACCCAAACTGAGTACACTGGGTATATTACATTAGTAATATTTCAGTCTCTTTCTTAAGCAACATTTAAGCAGTTATTCCCATATTATTCACAGGGTAAATGTTACTAATTGAATTCATTAAATTCATTAAGAGATGAACCCTGTATAACGCAGCAAATACCTTACTTTTTCTCGGGGAAGGGGAGCTGAAGCCTGTCAGGACGCGGAAATTACGCAGCACGATTGGTGTGGCAATCCAGCATTGTGAATGAGTAAAATCTTCGGTTCGGTAAAAATTAAACACTTTCACTAGTAATAGAGCACTGCGTTCTATAAGCATCCGCGATAGATCGCATTTTAAAAGGCGATAGAGGTAACGAAATATAAGTAATTTTTTTGCCCTCCACTAATGAGTGGGGTACTGTCATGTCAGGCATCGTCCCTTTTAAACGATGTCTTAGAAACACACCAGGGTAGTTTGTAAATTAGAATTCAAAAAGTGAAGAAAACACTATGACAACTGCAAATCGTCCGATACTTAATCTCGACCTCGATCTGCTAAGAACTTTTGTGGCTGTTGCTGATTTGAACACCTTTGCGGCTGCGGCAGTTGCCGTTTGTCGTACCCAATCAGCCGTCAGTCAACAAATGCAGCGGTTAGAGCAATTGGTTGACAAAGAGTTGTTTGCTCGTCACGGGCGCAACAAATTATTGACCGAACACGGTATTCAGCTTCTCGGCTACGCCAGGAAAATCCTGCGCTTCAACGACGAAGCCTGTACCTCTCTGATGTACAACAATATAAACGGTGTTCTGACTATCGGTGCTTCTGATGATACCGCCGATACCATACTGCCTTTCCTACTTAATCGCGTCACGTCCGTTTACCCCAAGTTGGCGATTGATGTGCGGGTGAAACGCAGCCCGTTCATGCTCGACATGCTGGAAAACGGCGAAGTCGATCTGGCGATTACGACGGTGGAAGCCGAGGGACATCCGCACATTGTGCTGCGTACTTCGCCGACCCTGTGGTATTGCTCCGCAGATTACCGGTATCAGGCCGGTGAGCCGATCCCATTGGTGGTGATGGACGAACCCAGCCCGTTTCGCTCGATGGCGATCAAGCATCTTGATGACGCCGGGATCCCATGGCGTATCGCTTATGTAGCCTCGACGCTTTCGGCCGTTCGTGCTGCCTGCAAGGCCGGTTTGGGGATCACGGTCCGGCCGATCGAGATGATGAGTCCTGACTTGCGGGTGCTGGGCGCGGTAGAAGGGTTGCCGCCATTGCCAGACACCCAGTATGCCCTGTGCAAGGACACGCAGTGCGGCAACGAGCTGGCGATGGCGATTTTCAGCGCGGTGCAAAATGGCAACGACAGTTACAGCTTCAGTGGCGGGAGTTCATCCCAGCAGGGTGACACTTGCCTGGCCGACGGTGAGGAATAACCTCCTGACGCGTTAAAAGCTGCATACTAAAACCTCTGCTTCGGCGGAGGTTTTTTTTGGCCGTAATTTGGCTAAAGGTCTGTTTATGGAGGTTAGCGATTTTTTTGATTACGAAGTGGCTATTTAATTAACTATTCTCGGTAATGAGAACCGTTGTCAGATGGTAAAGAAATGGTTTTGCTTGTTTTTTGAACTTGGAGGAATATGCGTAAAGGCCTGGAATTGATATGGTTATTTTGGTAATTTATTGCGGGTATTTTTACGTCTGAATTTGACAAAATTTGTTAAAGGCCCACACTTTTTTTGAGGAATTATGCTGAAAACGTGTCCTGGATCAAAAAAATACCCCTAGGTAGTGAGTGGAAGAACAGGAGATTCCTGAGACAATGGTATAGTGAAACTGAAATAAGCATGTTGGTTTATATCTATCTGTTTCTACACGGCAATTGACTGACACGATTTAGCCTAAGCCAGTCGCATCAAATGTTAATAAAATGATGGGTATGTAAACTAGTGTGTAGGTACTTTTGTCAAAGTTGACAAAAGGTTATAGAAAGGAGTAAAAAGCCCACAGTAAAACGCTGCCTAACTCTCTGTAAAAGCAGTTTGTTTGTGTGGTTAATTTATCCTTCCCTTAAATCGATGTGGTGCACTAACTGCCGGTTACAAGAGCAGTGCGATCGACGCCACTTTTGATGAGTAAGCATAGAGTATGTCAACAACCACTGAAGTTATCGCTCATCACTGGGCGTTCGCCGTATTTCTTGTCGTGGCTATCGGGCTTTGCGGTCTTATGCTGCTGGGCGCGTTTTTCCTGGGCGGGAGAGCCCGTGCGCGCGCCAAACACACCCCGTTTGAATCCGGGATCGACTCGGTCGGTTCGGCGCGCATGCGCCTGTCCGCCAAGTTTTACCTGGTCGCCATGTTCTTCGTCATTTTCGATGTTGAAGCCTTGTACCTGTATGCCTGGTCGGTCTCCGTTCGCGAGAGTGGTTGGGTGGGCTTTATCGAAGCCGCCATTTTCATTTTGGTGCTATTGTCCGGTTTGGTTTATCTGGTGCGTATCGGCGCATTGGACTGGACGCCTTCGCGTTCCAAACGTCTCAGTAAACCAGGCACAATCACTAACACCAACCGTCATCCGCAGTAGTCATTTGTGGTTAAAAACGAGGCATTAAGATGGACTATACGCTCACCCGCATAGACCCGAACGGTGAGAATGACCGTTACCCCCTGCAAAAACAGGAGATCGTCGCCGATCCCCTGGACCAACAGGTTCACCGCACGGTTTACATGGGTAAACTCGAGCATGCACTGCATGATATGGTGAACTGGGGGCGTAAGAACTCTATTTGGCCATACAACTTCGGCCTTTCGTGCTGTTACGTGGAGATGGTGACGTCGTTTACCGCCGTTCACGACGTTGCGCGTTTCGGTGCCGAAGTGTTGCGTGCATCGCCACGCCAGGCTGACCTGATGGTCGTAGCCGGTACCTGCTTCACCAAGATGGCCCCGGTTATTCAGCGCCTGTATGAACAGATGCTGGAGCCAAAATGGGTTATTTCGATGGGAGCCTGCGCCAACTCCGGCGGCATGTACGATATCTATTCCGTGGTTCAGGGCGTGGATAAATTCCTGCCGGTCGACGTGTACATTCCTGGCTGCCCACCACGCCCGGAAGCCTACATGCAAGCGCTGATGCTGTTACAGGAATCTATCGGTAAGGAGCGCCGCCCGCTGTCGTGGGTTGTCGGCGATCAGGGCGTGTACCGCGCCAACATGCAGTCTGAAAGAGAGCGTAAACACGGCGAGCGTATCGCGGTGACCAACCTTCGGACGCCTGACGAGATTTAAGACGTTCATTTAACGTCCATCTTAGTGCGCTATTGGTTAACACAGCGAAAAGTGAACTTGCGGCGAAATAACCCTTTAGTGTGGTGAAAAAAATTATGACAGATTCAACGACGCACGACGCCCTGCCATCATGGCAAACCAGGGATCACCAAGACGATCCGGTGATTGGCGAACTGCGCAACCGCTTTGGGCCGGAAGCCTTTACTGTTCAGTCCACCCGTACCGGAATGCCCGTGGTATGGGTCAAACCTGACCAGCTGCTGGAAGTAATGACGTTCCTGAGAAAACAGCCGAAGCCTTATGTCATGCTGTTCGATCTGCATGGCGTAGACGAGCGTCTTCGCACCCACCGCGACGGTTTGCCTGCCGCGGATTTTTCTGTTTTCTACCATCTGATTTCCATCGAACGTAACCGCGACATCATGCTGAAAGTGGCGCTGTCTGAAAAAGACCTGCACGTGCCCACAGCGACCAGGGTATTCCCGAATGCCAACTGGTATGAGCGTGAAACCTGGGAAATGTTCGGTATTACCTTCGACGGCCACCCGCACCTGACGCGCATCATGATGCCGCAGACCTGGGAAGGCCACCCACTGCGTAAAGATTACCCGGCACGCGCCACCGAGTTCGATCCCTTTGTGTTGACCAAACAGAAAGAAGATCTGGAAATGGAATCGCTGACCTTCAAACCGGAAGAGTGGGGCATGAAGCGCGGCACCGAAAACGAGGACTTCATGTTTCTCAACCTCGGCCCGAACCACCCCTCTGCGCACGGTGCGTTCCGCATTATTCTGCAGTTGGACGGCGAAGAGATCGTCGATTGCGTGCCGGACATCGGTTACCACCACCGTGGCGCCGAGAAGATGGGCGAACGTCAGTCCTGGCACAGCTACATTCCGTACACCGACCGTATCGAATACCTCGGCGGCTGCGTGAATGAAATGCCTTACGTGCTGGCGGTTGAAAAACTGGCCGGGATCAAGGTGCCGGAGCGCGTCGATACTATCCGCGTGATGCTGTCTGAACTGTTCCGCATCAACAGCCATCTGCTGTACATCAGTACCTTCATTCAGGACGTCGGCGCCATGACCCCGGTGTTCTTCGCCTTTACCGATCGTCAGAAAATCTACGATCTGGTTGAAGCGATCACCGGTTTCCGTATGCACCCAGCCTGGTTCCGCATCGGCGGCGTCGCGCATGATCTGCCGCGCGGTTGGGATCGCCTGCTGCGTGAGTTCCTCGAGTGGATGCCGAAACGCCTGGACTCCTACGTCAAGGCTGCACTGAAGAACAGCATTCTGAAGGGCCGTTCTGTCGGCGTAGCATCCTACAATGCCAAAGAAGCGCTGGAGTGGGGCGTGACCGGTGCCGGCCTGCGTGCCACCGGCATCGAGTTCGACGTGCGCAAATGGCGCCCGTATTCCGGCTATGAGAATTTCGACTTCGAAATCCCGGTCGGCGACGGCAACAGCGACTGCTACACCCGCGTAATGTTGAAGGTGGAAGAGCTGCGTCAGAGCCTGCGCATCCTCGAACAGTGCCTGAACAATATGCCGGAAGGTCCGTTCAAGGCCGACCACCCGCTGACCACGCCGCCGCCGAAAGAGCGCACGCTGCAGCATATTGAAACGCTGATCACCCACTTCCTGCAGGTTTCCTGGGGCCCGGTGATGCCAGCCAACGAATCATTCCAGATGATTGAAGCCACTAAAGGGATCAACAGCTACTACCTGACCAGCGACGGCAGCACTATGAGCTACCGCACCCGGGTACGTACGCCAAGTTTTGCTCACCTGCAGCAAATCCCAGCGGTAATCCGTGGCAGCCTGGTCTCCGACCTGATCGTCTATCTGGGTAGTATCGATTTTGTAATGTCAGATGTGGACCGCTAACTATGCATGATCAAAAAGACAATCACGCAGTCAACGATGCGCTTGAGCCAATCAATGCAGCCGCTCCCCAGAGCGGCGCTGATGCATTTGTACTGAGCGCGGAAGAACGTGATGCGATCGAGCACGAAAAGCACCATTACGAGGATCCACGCGCCGCTTCCATCGAAGCACTGAAAATTGTGCAGAAGCAGCGCGGCTGGGTTCCGGACGGTGCGATTTACGCCATCGCGGAAGTGCTGGGCATTCCTGCCAGCGACGTAGAAGGCGTGGCCACGTTCTACAGCCAGATTTTCCGTCAGCCAGTAGGGCGTCACGTGATCCGTTATTGTGACAGCGTTGTCTGTCACATCACCGGTTACCAGGGCATTCAGGCCGCTATCGAGAAGAAGTTGAGCATCAAACCGGGTCAAACCACCTTTGATGGTCGTTTCACTTTGCTGCCGACCTGCTGCCTGGGCAACTGCGATAAAGGGCCAACCATGATGATTGATGAGGATACTCACAGTCAGCTGAAGCCGGAAGATATCGAGACGCTACTGGAGCAGTATCAATGATTAAAGACATTGTACGCACTCCCGAGATGCACCCGCTGACCTGGCGGTTGCGCGATGACAAACAGCCGGTCTGGCTGGATGAATACCGCAGCAAAAACGGTTATGCAGGTGCTGAGAAAGCCATCAAGGGCCTGGCCCCGGACGAGATCGTCAACCTGGTGAAAGACGCCGGGCTGAAAGGCCGCGGCGGCGCGGGTTTCTCCACCGGTTTGAAGTGGAGCCTGATGCCGAAAGACGAATCCATGAACATCCGTTACCTGCTGTGTAACGCCGATGAAATGGAACCGGGCACCTATAAAGACCGCCTGCTGATGGAGCAACTGCCGCACCTGTTGGTGGAAGGCATGTTGATCTCCGCGTTCGCGCTGAAAGCCTATCGCGGCTATATCTTCCTGCGTGGCGAGTACATCGAGGCGGCGGTGCATCTGCGCCGCGCCATCGCTGAAGCGACCGAAGCGGGCCTGCTGGGCAAAAATATCATGGGCAGCGGCTTCGATTTCGAGCTGATCGTCCATACCGGCGCCGGCCGTTACATCTGCGGCGAAGAAACCGCTCTGATCAACTCGCTGGAAGGCCGCCGCGCCAACCCGCGTTCCAAACCGCCTTTCCCGGCTTCTTCCGGCGTTTGGGGCAAGCCAACCTGCGTCAACAACGTAGAAACCCTGTGCAACGTTCCGGCTATCCTGGCGAACGGCATTGAGTGGTACCAGGGGATCAACGGTGGTAAAAGCAAGGATGCCGGCACCAAGCTGATGGGGTTCTCGGGTCGGGTGAAAAATCCGGGCGTTTGGGAACTGCCGTTTGGCATCACCGCGCGTGAAATTCTGGAAGATTACGCCGGCGGCATGCGTGACGGTCTGCGCTTCAAAGCCTGGCAGCCAGGCGGCGCGGGCACCGACTTTCTGACCGCCGATCACCTCGATCTGCCGATGGATTTCGAGAGCATCGGCAAAGCCGGTAGCCGTCTCGGCACCGCGCTGGCGATGGCGGTGGATCACGAAATCGGTATGGTCCCGCTGGTGCGCAACCTGGAAGAGTTCTTCGCACGCGAGTCTTGCGGCTGGTGTACGCCGTGCCGCGATGGCCTGCCGTGGAGCGTGAAGATCCTGCGTGCCCTGGAGAATGGCGAAGGGCAGCCGGGGGATATCGAAACCCTCGAGCAGCTGTGCCGTTTCCTTGGCCCAGGTAAAACCTTCTGCGCTCATGCGCCAGGTGCCGTAGAGCCACTGCAAAGCGCGATTAAATATTTCCGTGAAGAGTTTGAAGCGGGCATAGCCGTTAAGCACTTCAGCAATGCGCATGCGATTGGCGGCATCCAGCCGAACAATCTGCTGAAGCAACGCTGGTAAGCCGGCTCGTTGCCACAACACGGCCAGAATTTTTGATTAACGCCTGCCGTAAGGCAGGCCACTTGGAAGCATGCTGACTATGGCTACGATTCATGTAGACGGCAAAGAATACGACGTAGATGGCGCTGACAACCTGCTGCAGGCTTGTCTCTCCCTCGGGCTCGATATTCCTTACTTTTGCTGGCATCCGGCGCTGGGAAGCGTCGGCGCTTGCCGCCAATGTGCGGTAAAGCAATACCAAAACGCGGAAGATACGCGTGGCCGTTTGGTGATGTCTTGTATGACACCGGCATCGGATGGAACCTTTATTTCCATCGACGATTCCGAAGCCAAGCAGTTCCGCGAAAGCGTGGTCGAGTGGTTGATGACCAACCACCCGCACGACTGTCCGGTATGCGAAGAAGGCGGTAACTGTCACCTGCAGGATATGACGGTAATGACCGGCCACAGCTTCCGTAAATACCGTTTCAGTAAGCGTACTCACAACAATCAGGAACTGGGGCCGTTTATCTCGCATGAGATGAACCGCTGTATCGCCTGTTACCGTTGCGTACGCTACTACAAAGATTACGCGGATGGCACCGACTTCGGCGTGTACGGCGCGCACGACAACGTCTACTTCGGGCGCACGGAAAGCGGCACGCTGGAAAGCGAGTTCTCCGGCAACCTGGTGGAAGTGTGTCCGACCGGCGTGTTCACCGACAAAACTCACTCCGAGCGGTATAACCGTAAGTGGGATATGCAGTTTGCGCCAAGCATCTGTCAGCAGTGCAGCATCGGTTGTAACACCAGCCCGGGCGAGCGCTATGGCGAACTGCGTCGTATCGAAAACCGCTACAACGGCAGCGTGAACCACTATTTCCTGTGTGACCGCGGCCGCTTTGGCTATGGCTACGTGAACCAGAAAGATCGTCCGCGTCAGCCGCAGCAACTGCGCGGCAATGACTGGATCACCCTGAACGCCGAACAGGCGATGCAGGGCGCGGCGGACATTCTGCGTCAGGCAAAGAAAACCATCGGTATCGGCTCGCCGCGCGCCAGCCTGGAAAGCAACTTTGCGCTGCGTGAATTGGTTGGTGCCGAGAACTTCTATACCGGTATTGCCCAGTCTGAGCAGGCACGTCTGAACCTGATGCTGAACGTGCTGCAAAACAGCGGCGTTTACACCCCGGCGCTGCGCGAAATCGAAGACTACGATGCCGTTCTGGTTCTGGGTGAAGATTTGACCCAGACCGGCGCACGCATCGCGCTGTCGGTACGTCAGGCCGTGAAAGGCAAGGCACGTGCGATGGCTGCGGCCCAGCGCGTTGCCGACTGGCAGATTGCGGCGATACAGAACATCGGCCAACGCGCCAAATATCCGCTGTTCGTCACCAACGTGGATGATACCCGTTTGGACGACATCGCGGCGTGGAACTACAGCGCACCGGTGGACGACCAGGCGCGCTTTGGCTTTGCCATTGCTCATGCGCTGGATAATGCGGCACCGGCGGTCAACGATTTGGCAGCCGACCTGAGCAAGAAAGTCGACATCATCGTGCAGGCACTGACCGACGCGCGCAAACCGCTGATCGTTACCGGCAGCAACGCCGGCAGCGAAGCCATCATCGAAGCGGCGGCCAACATCGCCAAGGCGCTGAAGGATCGCGGCTCTGACGTTGGCATAACCTTCGTCGCCAGCGCCGCCAACAGCGTCGGTTTGTCGATGATCGGCGGCGGTTCGCTCAATGAAGCCTTGGCGCAGCTGGAAAGCGGCGAAGCCGATACCGCCATCGTGATGGAAAACGATCTCTACCGTCACGCACCGGCGGCGAAAGTAGACGCTGCACTGGCGAAGATCAGCAACCTGATCGTGGCTGATCACCAGCGCACCGCGATCATGGATAAGGCCAACCTTATCCTGTCAGCGGCCAGCTTCGCTGAAAGCGACGGTACGCTGGTCAACCAGGAAGGCCGCGCCCAGCGCTTCTTCCAGGTTTACGATCCGGCTTATTACGATGATGCGAAGAAAGACGTTTACACCGTGATGCTGGAAAGCTGGCGTTGGATGCACTCGCTGCACTCCACCTACACCAGCCGCCACGTGGACTGGACGCAACTTGACGACGTGATCGAAGCCTGCGTCACTGCGCTGCCGCAGTTGCAGGGCATTGTGGACGCTGCGCCGGATGCGAGTTTCCGCATTCGTGGCCAGAAACTGGCGCGTTCTCCGCATCGCTCCAGCGGCCGTACCGCTATGCGCGCCAACATCAGCGTGCACGAACCGCGTCAGCCGCAGGATAAAGACACCATGTTCTCCTTCTCGATGGAAGGGAACAACAGCCCGCTGGCCGATCGTCAGCAGATCCCGTTCGCTTGGGCACCAGGCTGGAACTCACCGCAGGCATGGAACAAATTCCAGGCCGAAGTGGGCGGCAAGCTGCGCCATGGCGATCCGGGCATCCGCCTGATCGAAGCAGGGGAGGGTAACCTGGGTTACTTCACCAACGTGCCTGCCGCCTTTAATCATGCGGAAGGCTGGCGTGTCGCGCCGTATTACCACCTGTTCGGCAGTGATGAAATGTCACAGCGTTCCGGCGTGATCCAGCAGCGTATGCCAGAAGCCTACGTGATGGTGAACCCGGCCGATGCCGCTGCGCTTGGCGTCAATGCCGGTGCGCTGGTGGAGTTCAGCTGTGCGGGCCAGCAGCTTCGTCTGCCGGTGCGTCTGAGTGAAACTCTGACCCAGGGCCAGGTCGGTTTGCCGCTTGGCTTGCCAGGGATCTCGCCGGTACTGGTGGGCGCAACGGTTGAAAATCTGCGGGAGGCAACACGATGAGCTGGTTTACCCCTGAGGTGATCGAAATTCTGATCTCCATTCTTAAAGCGGTAGTGATCCTGCTGGTCGTAGTGAGCTGTGGGGCATTCATGAGCTTCGGCGAACGCCGTCTGCTTGGCCTGTTCCAGAACCGTTATGGACCAAACCGTGTCGGCTGGGGCGGCTCGCTGCAGCTGGTTGCCGACATGATCAAAATGTTCTTCAAGGAAGACTGGGTACCGAGATTCTCCGACCGGGTGATCTTCACTCTGGCGCCGATGATCGCCTTTACTTCCCTGTTGCTGGCATTTGCCATCGTCCCGGTCAGCCCGACCTGGGCGGTGTCCGACCTCAACATCGGTATTCTGTTCTTCCTGATGATGGCCGGCCTGGCGGTTTACGCCGTGCTGTTCGCCGGCTGGTCGAGCAACAACAAATACTCGCTGTTGGGGGCGATGCGTGCTTCCGCGCAAACCCTGAGTTACGAAGTGTTTATCGGCCTGTCGCTGATGGGCGTTGTGATGCAGGCTGATTCGTTCAACATGCAGGCTATCGTTGAATCCCAGGCTCACGTCTGGAACGTCATTCCGCAATTCTTTGGTTTTGTTACCTTTGCTATTGCCGGGGTTGCGGTGTGCCACCGCCACCCGTTTGACCAACCGGAAGCCGAGCAGGAACTGGCCGACGGTTACCACATTGAATATTCCGGTATGAAATTCGGTCTGTTCTTCGTGGGTGAATACATCGGTATCGTCACCGTTTCCGCCCTGATTGTGACGTTGTTCTTCGGCGGCTGGCAGGGGCCGTTCCTGCCGCCATTTATCTGGTTCGCGCTGAAAACGGCTTTCTTCATGATGATGTTCATTCTGATTCGTGCTGCTCTGCCGCGTCCGCGCTATGACCAGGTGATGTCTTTCGGCTGGAAAGTGTGCCTGCCGCTGACGCTGCTGAACCTGCTGGCGACCGCCGCCGTCATTTTGTACAACGCTCAATAAGGGGTGAATAAACCATGACATTGAAAGAGTTATTGGTTGGTTTCGGCACCCAGGTGCGCAGCATTTGGATGATAGGCATGCATGCCTTCGCCAAGCGCGAAACCCAGATGTATCCGGAAGAACCGGTTTACCTGCCGCCGCGCTACCGTGGCCGCATCGTGCTGACGCGCGATCCGGACGGCGAAGAGCGCTGCGTGGCCTGTAACCTGTGTGCGGTTGCCTGCCCGGTCGGCTGTATCTCGCTGCAAAAAGCAGAACAGAAAGACGGCCGTTGGTATCCGGAATTCTTCCGCATCAACTTCTCGCGCTGCATTTTCTGCGGCCTGTGCGAAGAAGCTTGCCCGACCACCGCAATCCAGTTGACGCCGGATTTCGAAATGGGTGAGTTCAAGCGCCAGGATCTGGTGTACGAAAAAGAAGATCTGTTGATCTCGGGGCCGGGTAAATATCCGGAATATAACTTCTACCGGATGGCCGGTATGGCGATTGACGGCAAAGCCAAGGGCGAAGCCGAAAACGAAGCCAAGCCGATCGACGTCAAAGGTCTGTTGCCTTAAGGAGCCAGCAAGCATGGAAATTGCCTTTTATCTGGCAGGTTTGATTGCGATTGTCGCGACGATTCGCGTGATATCGCATACCAACCCTGTGCATGCGTTGCTGTATCTGATCGTCTCGTTACTGGCGATCTCTGCAGTCTTTTTCTCACTCGGCGCGTACTTCGCCGCTGCGCTGGAAATCATCGTGTACGCCGGCGCCATCATGGTGCTGTTCGTGTTCGTGGTGATGATGCTGAACCTCGGCAATGCGGTGCAGCAGCAGGAGCGCGAATGGATGAAGCCGTCGGTGTGGATCGGGCCTGGCTTGATGTCACTGGCATTGCTGGCGGTGCTGATCTTCGCGATCCGCAGCGTGTCCGATCAGGGCATCAGCGGTGAGATGGTTGACGCGAAAGCGGTGGGGATCAGCCTGTTCGGTCCTTACGTTCTGGCGGTTGAGCTGGCTTCAATGCTGTTGTTGGCAGGCCTGGTCGTTGCCTTCCACATTGGCCGCGAGCACAAACCGGGCGAAGTGATGAGCAGCGCTCCGGCCGGTAACGAAATGGCGAGAAGAAAATCGGAGGAGCAAGCATGATCCCTCTTCAACACGGCCTGATCCTGGCGGCAATCCTCTTCGTGCTCGGGCTGACCGGGTTACTGGTGCGTCGCAACCTGCTATTTATGCTGATCAGTCTGGAAGTGATGATCAACGCTGCGGCGTTGGCGTTTATCGTGGCGGGAAGCTACTGGGGTCAGGCGGATGGGCAGGTGATGTATATCCTGGCGATCAGCCTGGCGGCAGCCGAGGCCAGTATCGGTCTGGCATTGCTGCTGCAGCTCTACCGTCGTCGTCATACCCTGAATATCGATACTGTCAGTGAGATGCGCGGATGAACCTATTATATTTAACTATTCTGCTACCGCTGATCGGGTTCCTGCTATTGGCATTTTCCCGTGGCCGCTGGTCTGAAAACACGTCGGCGACCGTCGGGGTAGGCTCTATCGGCCTGGCTGCACTGGTTACGGTGTATGTGGCGATGGATTTCTTCGCCCAGAAAGCCACCGGCGTGCAGCTGTTTGAGCAAAGCCTGTGGAACTGGATGTCCGTCGGCAACTTCAATATCGGCGTGACGCTGACGCTGGATGGCCTGTCGCTGACCATGCTGTCGGTGGTCACAGGCGTCGGTTTCTTCATCCACATGTTCGCTTCCTGGTACATGCGCGGTGAAGAGGGCTACTCGCGCTTCTTCGCTTACACCAACCTGTTTATCGCCAGCATGGTGATATTGGTGCTGGCAGACAACCTGTTGCTGATGTACCTGGGCTGGGAAGGCGTGGGCTTGTGCAGCTACCTGTTGATCGGTTTCTACTACAAGGATCCGGCCAACGGCGCGGCGGCGATGAAAGCCTTTATCGTGACCCGCGTCGGCGACGTGTTCCTGGCGTTCGCGCTGTTCATTCTCTACAACGAGCTGGGCACGCTGAACATCCGCGAGCTGATGATCCTGGCACCGCAGAAGCTGGCCGTCGGCGATACCGCTATCACCTGGGCTACCCTGATGTTGCTGGGCGGCGCGGTCGGTAAATCGGCGCAGCTGCCGTTGCAGACCTGGCTGGCTGACGCGATGGCGGGTCCAACTCCGGTTTCAGCGCTGATCCACGCCGCGACCATGGTGACCGCCGGCGTCTACCTGATTGCCCGCACTCACGGCCTGTTCCTGATGGCGCCGGAAGTGCTGCATCTGGTGGGTATCGTCGGGGCGGTGACCCTGGTGCTGGCCGGCTTTGCCGCGCTGGTGCAGACCGACATCAAACGCGTGCTTGCCTACTCCACCATGAGCCAGATTGGCTACATGTTCCTGGCGTTGGGCGTGCAGGCATGGGATGCGGCGATCTTCCACCTGATGACCCATGCGTTCTTCAAGGCGCTGTTGTTCCTGTCTTCCGGTTCGGTGATCCTGGCCTGCCATCACGAGCAGAACATCTTCAAGATGGGTGGCCTGCGCAAGAGCATTCCGCTGGTTTACGTCTGCTTCCTGGTGGGGGGCGCCGCGCTGTCGGCATTGCCGCTGATCACCGCAGGCTTCTTCAGTAAGGATGAAATCCTGGCGGGCGCGATGGCGAACGGCCACATCAACCTGATGATTGCCGGTCTGGTCGGTGCGTTCATGACCTCGCTATACACCTTCCGTATGATTTTCATCGTGTTCCATGGCGAAGAGAAAATCAAAGCGCATGCCGGTAAAGGCATCACTCACCACCTGCCGCTGTTGGTTCTGCTGGTGCTGTCCACCTTCGTTGGCGCGATGATCGTTCCGCCATTGCAGGGTGTACTGCCGGATACCACCGAGCTGGCGCACGGTAGCGTGCTGCAGCTGGAGATTACCTCCGGCGTGGTGGCTATCGCCGGCATCCTGTTGGCGGCAGCGCTGTGGCTGGGTAAACGCAGCCTGGTCACCCGCATCGCTAACAGCGCACCGGGGCGTTTCTTCTCGACCTGGTGGTTCCATGCCTGGGGCTTCGACTGGCTGTATGACAAAGTCTTCGTCAAGCCGTACCTGGGCATTGCGAAGCTGCTGCAGCGCGATCCGCTGGACTCGATGATGAATCTGCCGGCCATCTTCTCCCGCTGGGGGAACCGTGGCCTGACGGTGAGCGAGAACGGTCAGGTGCGTTGGTATATAGCGTCTATGGGTGTGGGTGCAGTGGTCGTATTGGCGCTGTTGATAATAATTTAAAGCATTTATCGGGCATAGCGCTGTGCTATGTACAATGTTTTATACCGTGTGGATTTCGCGTTGTAGCTAGGCGGCAAGTGCGAGCATCCCCTGGAGCTTACTGAGGTAAGTGACGGGGGAAACGCCCGCAGCCAACAACGCTACAGCGTGAAAGACAACGGTAGAATAAGGGACACAAAACGCCATGCTATTACCTTGGCTAATTCTTATCCCCTTTATTGGCGGTCTGCTGTGCTGGCAGTTTGAGCGCTTCGGTACTAAGGTGCCGCGCTGGATTGCGTTGATCGCAATGGGGCTGACATTGGCGCTTTCTCTGCATTTGTGGATGCAGGGTGGCTACACGTTGACTACGCCGAAAGGCATCCCGCAATGGCAGTCTGAATTCCTGCTGCCGTGGATCCCGCGCTTTGGCATTTCCATCCACCTGGCGCTGGACGGCCTCTCACTGCTGATGGTGGTGCTGACCGGCCTGCTGGGCGTGTTGGCGATCCTCTGTTCCTGGCGTGAAATCCAGAAATACCAGGGCTTCTTCCACCTGAACCTGCTGTGGATCCTGGGTGGGGTAATCGGCGTGTTCCTCGCCATCGACATGTTCCTGTTCTTCTTCTTCTGGGAAATGATGTTGGTGCCGATGTACTTCCTGATTGCGTTGTGGGGTCACAAGGCGTCGGACGGTAAAACCCGTATCACCGCGGCCACCAAATTCTTCATCTATACCCAGGCCAGCGGTCTGGTGATGCTGATTGCGATTATGGGCCTGGTGTTCGTGCACTACAATGCGACCGGCGTGTGGACCTTCGATTACGAAGATCTGCTGCAAACGCCAATGTCGCACAATGTGCAATATCTGCTGATGCTGGGCTTCTTCATCGCCTTCGCAGTGAAAATGCCGGTGGTGCCGTTGCATGGCTGGCTGCCTGATGCGCATAGCCAGGCGCCAACCGCAGGTTCCGTTGACCTGGCGGGGATCTTGCTGAAGACCGCGGCCTACGGCATGCTGCGTTTCAGCCTGCCGTTGTTCCCTGAAGCGTCGCACGAGTTTGCGCCAATCGCCATGTGGTTGGGTGTGGTCGGTATCTTCTACGGTGCCTGGATGGCGTTCGCGCAGACCGACATCAAGCGTCTGATCGCTTACACCTCGGTATCGCACATGGGCTTCGTGCTGATCGCCATCTACACCGGCAGCCAACTGGCTTACCAGGGCGCGGTGATTCAGATGATTGCGCACGGCCTGTCTGCGGCCGGCATGTTCATCATCTGCGGCCAGTTGTACGAACGTCTGCATACCCGTGACATGCGTGAGATGGGCGGCCTGTGGGGGCGTATCAAGTACATCCCTGCGCTGTCGCTGTTCTTCGCGGTAGCCACCTTGGGGATGCCGGGTACCGGTAACTTCGTCGGCGAATTCATGATCCTGTTCGGCAGCTTCCAGGTGGTGCCGGTGATCACCGTGATTTCTACCTTCGGTCTGGTGTTTGCTTCGGTTTACTCGTTGATCATGATGCAGCGCGCATACTACGGCAAAGCTAAATCAGAACAACCGTTGCCGGGCATGACCGCGCGCGAACTGTTCATCATTCTGCTGTTGGTGGTGTTGCTGGTTCTGCTGGGGGTTTACCCGCAGCCGATTCTGGACACGTCTAATGCGGCGATGAGCAACGTGCAACACTGGTTTGGTTCGTCAGTTTCAGCAATTTCAACAACAAGGCCGTAATTCGCCATGACAATAACTCCTCAACAACTGATCGCACTGCTACCGCTGTTGATCGTCGGATTGACGGTGGTGGTTGTGATGCTAGGCATTGCGTGGCGACGCGACCACTTTATCAACGCCACACTGACCGTGATCGGTCTAAACCTGGCGCTGCTTTCGCTGTATTTTGTCGGCCAGGCAGGCCCAATGGACGTCACTCCGCTGCTGCGGGTTGACGGGTACTCGATGTTCTATACCGGGCTGGTGATACTGGCGAGCCTGGCGACCTGTACCTTCGCCTATCCATGGCTGGTGGGCTACCCGGACAACCGCGAAGAGTTCTACCTGCTGGTGCTGATTGCCACGCTGGGTGGCATTCTGTTGGCGAGCGCCAATCACCTGGCGTCGTTGTTCATCGGTATTGAACTGATCTCGCTGCCGCTGTTCGGTCTGGTGGGTTACGCCTACCGCCAGAAGCGTCCGTTGGAAGCCGCGATCAAGTACATGCTGCTGTCCGCTGCGGCTTCGTCATTCCTGCTGTTCGGTATGGCGCTGCTGTATGCCGAGTCCGGCGATCTGTCGCTGGCCGGTCTGGGCAAGAGCCTGCACGAAAACATGATGCACCAGCCGCTGATCCTGGCCGGTATGGGCATGATGATTGTCGGCCTGGGCTTCAAACTGTCTCTGGTGCCGTTCCAGCTGTGGACGCCGGATGTGTATCAGGGGGCGCCTGCGCCGGTCTCTACCTTCCTGGCCACCGCCAGCAAGATTGCGATCTTCGCCGTAGTGATGCGTCTGTTCCTGTATGCGCCGGCCGCAGACAGCGAAGCGCTGCGTCTGGTGCTGTCGATCATTGCCGTCTGTTCAATCCTGTTCGGCAACCTGATGGCGATCAGCCAGACCAACATCAAGCGTCTGTTGGGTTACTCGTCGATCGCCCACCTGGGTTATCTGCTGGTGGCATTGATTGCGGTGCAAACCCATCAACTGTCGCTGGAAACCGCCGGTGTTTACCTGGCCGGTTACCTGTTCAGCAGCCTGGGCGCGTTCGGCGTGGTCAGCCTGATGTCCAGCCCGTACCGTGGCCCGGATGCCGATTCGCTGTTCTCCTACCGTGGTCTGTTCTGGCATAAGCCGATTCTGTCTGCGGTCATGACGGTGATGATGCTGTCTCTGGCCGGTATCCCGATGACGCTGGGCTTTATCGGTAAGTTCTTCGTTATCGCGATGGGCGTCAGCGCTCACCTGTGGTGGCTGACCGGTGCTGTGGTACTCGGCAGCGCCATCGGTTTGTACTACTACCTGCGTGTGACCATCAGCCTGTTCCTCAACGCGCCGGAAGCTCTGCAACGCGATACCCCGAACAACTGGGCGTTGACCGCCGGCGGTGTGGTCGTGCTGATTTCTGCCGCGTTGGTGCTGCTGTTGGGCGTCTATCCGCAGCCGCTGATTACGCTGGTGCAGATGGCACAACCGATGTTCTGATTGGTATCAAGGCAGTAAAAAAGGTCGCTTCGGCGACCTTTTTTATTGGGGTGGGGCAGGGGACGCGTGAGAGAATCAGCCTGGGTTATTTTTAAACGATGCCTCCAGCGCCTGTACGACGGCACGCACCCGTGCAGCGCGCTGCAGGTCGGGGTGCAGCACCAGCCAGATATCCACCCAGTCCTTGTTTTCCGGGAAGATGCGTACCAGGTCCGGATCCTTATCCGCCAGGAAGGAGGATAGCAGGCCAATACCCAAACCGCTCCGCGTCGCCGAACGCAGCAGCAACTGCGAGTTGCACTGCAAAACGACGTTGGGATCGATCAGCGCCTCGCCACAGAAATCATTCCAGTGGCGCGGTACCAGTTCACGCGGAAACATCAGCAAATCGTGGCCGCGCAGATGGTCGCCTTTGGTCGGCAGACCGTGCTTATCCAGATAGTCTTGCGTAGCGTACAACCCCATTTCGATGGTCGCCATGCGTTTGATAATCAGCTCATCGGAATCGGGTCGCGCGCCGCGGATCGCCAGATCGGCGCCGCGATAAGAAATATCGGAGATATTAATCGCCGTCAGGAGCGTGACGGTGATTAATGGGTGCTGTTCTCGTAGATCCTTTAGCGCCGGAATGACAAAAGCCTCGGCCATAGTGTCGGTGGTGGCGATGCGTACGTTGCCGCACAGGCTGTCGTCGCCGCTGGTGGCTTTGCGGCCAATCGCCTGCACCGAGTTTTCAATATTCATTACGTCCGCCAGCATTTCCTCACCCAGCGGGCTGAGGGAAAATGATTTCGGCGTGCGGATAAACAGCTTTGACCCCAGGCTCTCTTCAAAAGCGGTAATGCGGCGGCCCACGGTGGCCTGGTCGACGTGTAGTTCATTGGCGGCTTTTCGTAAAGTGCCGCAGCGTGCTACTGCCAGGAAGAAACGTGCATCATCCCAATTCATCATGCCATTTCCTTTGTACAGGCTTATCGGTTTTATCCGTGCTCATTCTTGCGCAGCCGCTTTGGCTCTGGATTTGGCTGCAAATGAAGCCCACGTATCATAATTATTTATTATGTTTCAGGATATGAATAAATGCATCAATGTGAAGCAGTTTTGCATCTTTATTTTTACTAAACAATCTTTATGCTTATCAACGTTTATGCTGTGATCTGGCGCACATTTTTGTATCAATGTTACCCGAACGCGTAAGCAGATGCGCATGAGAGCCTGTCTCTGTGGGCTAACCGCCTGGTGGGATTGACTCTGAATCAGGTTGGCCCACCACGACTGGACATGAAAAATGGAGTCTCACGCAGAGAAGTTATACACCCCCGTAGCGCTGGCAACTGCCGACGGTATCAGGGTTATTGCAACGCCTGGCGCGAAAGCGGCAGATAAAAGTAACGCTGATGTGATTATTCAGGGTCTTGAAGCACGCGGCATTCAATATATATTCCTGGTACCCGGCAAGCTCGTGTATCCGCTGATTAAATCCATTGAACATTCTGGCATTACCGGCATCGTTGGCGCTCATGAGACAGCCTGCGGCTTTATGGCCGATGGCTACGCCCGTGCCAGCCGCAAGTTCGGCGTTTGCCTCGGTATCTCCGGCCCGGGTACCATGAATTTCCTGCCGGCGATGGCTGCGGCGCAGGCCGATAAAATCCCGGTGCTGTATCTGGCCGGTGGCATCGCCACCTATCATGAAGCGCAGGGCGCTTTTCAGGACGGCAGCAACAGCGGTATCGACGAACTGACCATCGTCAAACCTCTACTTTCCGCCGCTATCGAAGTAAAAAATAATCTCACGTTGCAGCACGAGCTGCGGCGCAGTTTGTCTTGCCTGAATACCCAGCGCAAAGGCCGTGCGTATTTGAGCGTGCCGGTCGACATGCAAAAGAAAGTGGTGGCCGGCAATCATGCTGCGGATCCGCAGCGCATGCCGCAGTGCCGCGAGGCGGCGATCGATCAGCAGGGGCTGGATCAGGTGCTGAACGATTACCTGCTGCGCGGTTTGAACGTGGCCTGTCTGGTGGGCAACCGCATGAATAACCCGCAGGACGCCGAACTGCTGCTGCGCCTGGCGGAGAAATATCGTTTGCCGGTCGCCACCACGCTGTCCGGTAAGGGGGCGTTCCCTGAAGGGCACGAGTTGGCGCTTGGCCTGTATGGGTTCGCCGGCCACACCCGCGCGGTAGAAACCATCAACGGCGATGAAGTGGACGTGCTGCTGGTGCTGGGATGTGACCTTAGCCAACGCGATAGCCTGAACTGGAACCCGCGGCTGCATGGCACCAAAACGCTGGTGGTGATCGACGAAGATTTTGATAAGGTCAGCTCGCACTATCAACCGGACATGCAGATTTTCTCCAGCCTGACCGGCGGGTTGCAGCACCTGCTGGACGCGGTCGGCGACGGCGACATCCGCCTGGCCGGTATCAAGACGCTACGGGATGGCTGGCTTGTGCAGGTGCGTCAACTGCCGCTTGAACAACAGCAACCGGATCTGCAGGCGCGGCAGGCGGCGGGCGAAGCCAACATGTACCCCGGTGATGTCATCAAACGCATTCGCAGCCGTATGGACGAGGACACCAACGTTGTGGTCGACTCCGGTGCGCACCGTATCTTTATGGCCCACCACTGGCTGGCCAGCGGGCGGGGTGACTATCACACCTCAAGCTCCCTGGCGCCGATGGGGTGGGCGATATGCGCCGGTATCGGCATCAAGTTGGCGGCGCCGCACCGTGACTGCGTAGTGGTCACCGGCGACGGCTGCATGCTGATGCACGGCATCGAGATCCAGACCGCCGCTCGCTATCAGGTTAAAATGACCTTTGTCGTGATGAACAACAGCGCTCACGGTGCCATGCATATCGACACGCTTCAGAACCGTGGCGTATCGGCCGATTACACCGCCCTGCCGAATCACGACTGGAAGGCTTTCGCCAACAGCCTGGGCGTCGCCTCTGCGAAGGCGGCGACGCTGGAGGAACTGGATGAGGCGCTGGCCGCTGCGGCCGCGTACGATGGCCCGTTCCTGATAGAAGTGATAGTAGGAAATCATGTGGCGCCTAATCGATACTATGCCGAGAGCATCGTAGAATACGAACAGCGTATCAAAGGGTTGTAAGGGGGCTGTCTCTGGAGGCCGTCGTTAATTATCCTTTGTGTCACGCCATTTCTGTTCTTATTCACAGGTCATGGAGCGATAACAATGTATAAATTGGTACTTCTGGCATTAACGATGGCATTTCAGGGGAACGCGCAGGCTGCCGAAGATCACGGCGAAGGGATCAGTAAAGAAACCTTGCTGAAAACCGAAACCTCGTGGGAGGGCACGCCGTACGGACAGTATCCGGCCGGCGCGCCTCAGATCACCATGTTGAAAGTGACGGTGGAGCCGAATAAGGTGCTTGCCTGGCATACCCACCCGTGCATCAGTGCGGTGTATATGACCGGCGGCAGCGTTTCTCTCACGGTAAAAAAAACCGGCTTGAAGCACACCTTTAAGCAAGGGGATTCCTTTACCGACACGGTAGATATCGTTCATCAGGGCGTTTCTGGCGAGAAAGGGGCGGAGATGCTGGTGTTCTTCGCTTGTGCCGACAACAAACCGCTGACGGTGAAAACCGCCGAATAATAGTGTCTTTCAAACTGCGGCGTTGTTGACTGCACTGCCCGTAGGGGGCGAAGATGTTCGCCCCGTTTGACAGGGGGCAGTATACACAGGCACTGGCCCAATCTGGGGCAGCCTGGCTGCAACTTGGCCCCATAGGGTATAGATTATTTTTTACAGCCCGTTTTCGGGGTGTATTCCGAGGAAATCATGGTTGCTTTGTGGATGGTTGTCGCCAGCGGGTTCTTTGCGCTGATGGGGGCAAGTGTCAAACTGGCCTCGGCCAAAGTTGGCTTTTTCGATATCATTTTTTATCGCTCTTTCATTAACGTACTGATCGTCGCCGCGCTGATTAAGGTTAAAAATCTCGGTTTCCGCACGCAGCACCTCGGTTTGCATATGAAGCGCGCCGCCATCGGCAATGCGGCGATGTACTGCGGCTTTTATTCGCTGATCCATCTGCCGATCGCCACCGCCACCACGCTGGGTTACACCAACCCGATCTTTCAGTCGGCGATCGCCTTCGTAACCTCCAAAGGCCAATTGACCGGCAAATTGCTGTTTTCCGTGCTGTTGGGGTTTATCGGCATCCTGGTGTTGCTGCGCCCGGATACGCCGAATGGCGAGTATGTCGCCACCCTGATTGGTCTGTTATCCGGGCTGTTGACCGCACTGGCTTACTTCAATGTCGGTAAGCTGGTGCGCAGCGGCGAGCCGGAGTTGCGGGTGGTGTTTTATTTCTCGCTGGTGGGCACGGTGATTGGCGGTGTGATGACGGCGGCGATGGGCTTTACGGCCCTGGACAGCGCCATGATGCTGTGCGTAGGCGCCATTGGCGTATTCGGCAGCCTGGGGCAAATCACCATGACCCGTGCTTATGGCAGCGGCAATGCGGTGATTGTCAGCATCCTGTCCTACAGCACCATCATTTTTTCCACGCTGCTCGGCTATCTGCTGTTTGGCGAAAAGCTGTCTTACATTGCTGCGGCCGGCATGGCGCTGATTATTCTTTCCGGCGCATTGGCCATTTTGAAACGCAATCCGGCGAAGGCCTCGAAGGCTGCTGCGGTATAACAACAAAGGAGAGGGCTAATGGACTTTTGCCCAGCCAGGGAACTGGCGCGCTATGGACTGTTTGGCATTGTGGCGACCCTCGGCATGGACCTGGTCAATTTTATTGCCTCGTCCGCCGGGGTTATCGGTAAACTGAATCTGGTTTTTATCGGCAATTTGGTTAATCAGTGGGGGCAGGGGCAATTTCTGTTCCTGCGGCCCGGCGATATTCCTCAGGTGCCGTACGCATTATTATTGGGCTACGGTGCGCATTATTTTGCAGGCATCGTCCTGGCACTTCTTTTTTATTATTTTATCTTTTCCGTTTATCATCCGCGCCGCGGCGCTTTGTGCCGGGCCGTTATTTATGGCCTGGTTTGTTCGCTTATATCGTTATGCTTAATTTATCCCTCTGTTGGATTAGGTTTTTTCGGCAGCGCCGTTAGCGGCATCGGTTTGCTGGTGGCCAGTCTGGTTAACCACGCCGTATATGGTTTTTTATTAGGCATTTTCGGTATTTGGCCACGTAGGCAGGCGGTTTGCGTGCTGCATTAAAACGGTCATATTTGCTCCGCTCATGCATTAATGAATCACTGTGATGCATTCTTGGCTATTTTTGCTGTTATACCCAAACGGTATGATGAACGCGTTTCCTGATTGAGTTTGGTTTTCAGGACAGAATGTTTATCCAGCTTGTTTCGGGAGAGAAAAATGTCTGAAGGTGTCGCTGTTGATGACGCAGCTAAAGCGAATTCGGGCACGTCGCATTTTGCCATTCTGCTGTTTTTAGCGCTGGCATTAATGTCTGCATTGCTCAATAGCAGTGCGCCGACGCCGCTTTATCCGCTTTATCAACATGAATTGGGTTTAAGCTCGGTCAGCCTGACAATTATTTATGGCGCTTATGCTGCAGGTGTGTTGATTTCACTGTTTGGCGTCGGCAACATGGCCGGCAAGGTGAAAGACCTGCGCAGCATGATTGTGCCGGCGCTGCTGGTGGTTTTGGCCGGCGCGCTGCTGTTTTCGATGGCCGATTCGTTTTTGATGATGTTTATGGCACGGCTGTTGGCCGGGATTGGGACCGGTGCGCTAACCGGGGCGGCCAACATTGCGCTGGTGCGTTTTGGGCCGAAAGATGGCGGTAAGAATGCGGCGCTGATCGCTACGCTGTCATTTACCCTCGGCCTGGCGTTGGGGCCTATTTTCAGCGGTGTGGCGCTGCAAACCGGATTCCATACCACTTCATTGCCCTTCATTATCATCATGGCGGTGGCGGCGGTAGCGGCATTGGGCGTGATGCTGAAATGGCCGAGTGAAGTGGTGGTGGTGCCGGTAAGCGGAGCGCCGGTGGCGGCCGCAACGGAAAAGAGTTCGCTAGGTGACGGCCTGCGCGCCACGGGCGGCAAGTTCTTCCTGTGTGCCGGTGCGCTGTTCATCTGCTGGGCGGTCGCTGCCAGTATTCTGGCGATTGGCCCGAGCGTATCGGAAAAGCTGCTGGGCATGCACAGCCGTGGCGTTTACGGTTACGTGATTGCCGTTTACCTGGTGATTGCCGGCATCAGCCAGATCCTCAGTCGTCGCATTAATGCGCGGCACTCGCTGATGTTTGGTTGCCTGGCGCAGGCGTTGTCGGTGGTGGTGTTCGCCGAGGCGATCCAGATCCACTCGTTGGGCCTGGCCGCCGCAGGGATGGTGATTGCCGGTTATGCCTACGGCGCGATTTTTGTCGGCAGCGCCACGCTGGTGAACCTGATTTCACCGAAGGCCAGCCATGCCAGACTGATTTCGCTGTTTTACGTTATCGCTTATATCGCCAACTGGGTGCCCATCCTGTTGGGAGCAGTGATCGACCATGCCAGCCTGCATCTGGCGGTCAACCTGTTATTTGTGGTCAGTGCCGTGGTGTGCTTGGTTTTGAGCTTCATGGTGGCCCGCGCGGGTTTCCCGCGCTGATACCCCGGCTTATCAAGCCGTAGCCTGGTTGGCTGCAGCTTGATATTCATAGGGTATAAGAAAGAATACTTTAGCCACGCAATGTGGCGAACGATTTCCCTGGTGTTGTTGTGTGTCATTTCCAGCGTGCTTGCCACGCTGGTTTTTTTTGTGACAAATTCAGCAAATCTGTAATTTCCATTTCTCTTATTGCATAATTTTTGTGACTTAATTCACATAAATTTACCGGTTTTCGAGTACACTGCGCGCTTTCTTTTCTGCCGGGTCGATTTATGAACGTTATTTTCGCCATTGCCGTCACTACCGGAATTCTGTCCGGCGTCTGGGGATGGGTTGCCGTCAGCCTGGGGTTGATCGGCTGGGCCGGTTTTCTCGGTTGCACCGCTTATTTCGCCTGTCCGCAGGGTGGTCTGAAAGGGTTGTTGATCAGTACTCTGACCAGCTGTAGCGGGGTGTTTTGGGCTATGGCAATCATTCATGGCAGCGAGCTGGCACCGGGTTGGAGCATGCTTGGCTACCTGCTGACCGGCATTGTGGCCTTCCTGATGTGCATTCAGGCAAAACAGCAATGGCTGGGATTTGTGCCCGGCACCTTTATCGGCGCTTGCGCTACCTTTGCCGGCGGGGGCGACTGGCCGCTGGTAACGACGTCTTTATTGGTGGGGCTGGTGTTTGGTTACGCGATGAAAAACAGCGGGTTGTGGTTGGCGATGCGCGGCGAGAAGGCAAAAATGCCGGTTGCGGCTAACGGTCATTCAAATAGTGCCACCGAGTGAGATACGGTAGTGCAGGTCAACGCGCTCGATGCATGGCACTCCTTTGATACGTTTTAGCAGGATCTCGGTGGCGACCTTGCCGATATCAAATCGTGGGGTAATCACGCTGGCGATGCCCGGCGTGGTCGCTTTACCGATATCCAGACCGTGAAAACCTGACAGAGCGATGTCCTGCGGGATATTCAACCCGAGCCGCAGGCACTCCTGCAACACGCCCACCGCCAGATCGTCGTTAGTGCACAGTATGCCGTCCAGCTCAGGATAAAGCCGGCGCGCCATCGCCAGCATATCGGAGCCGACCGAGACCGATGAAACCTTATGCGGTGTGATTTGGCGCGGCGTCAGCCCCTGATTTTCCATCGCCCGGCAGTAGCCCTGAAAACGTTTCAAGTCGCGCGCATCGGACATGGCGCCGAAATAGACCACCTGGCGTTTGCCGCTGGCAAGCAGCGCTTCGGTCATGTCATAACCCGCCTGATAGTTATCGAACCCCACGGCAATTCGCCCCGCCGGCCCTTCCAGATCCATCACCTGCGCCACCGGGATTTTTGCCGCCGCCAGATACTTTTCCGCCCGCAGCGTGTGCTGCGAATCGGTCAGGATCAGCCCGGCGATCGGGTAGGCCAGCAACTGGACGATGTGCTCTTCCTCCCGCTCGCGGCTGTAGTCATAGTTCACCACCAGCGTTTGATAACCCTGCTCCAGAGCGACGGATTCTATGCCGGCCAACAGATCGGCAAAAATCTGGTTGTTGAAGGAGGGGACTAACACGCCGATGCGCGGTTTTTGGTTCGCACGCGCTTCATCCGTGTCGGTGAAGTTAACCTCTTTCATCACGTCGGCAATGCGCGCGGCGGTGTCGGCCGCCACCTTTTCCGGCGTACGCAGATAGCGGCTGACGGTCATTTTGGTCACGCCGGCGAGCAGCGCGATATCTTGCAGCGTAACGCGTTGGTTCTTCATTCTGGGGCCTTAACAGGGTGCGGGCGGAGACATCGCGGATAAGCCCATGTTAGCAAATCGATTTGGCGATAACAATCGATGTTAAAAAGCATAAAAACACTATTTTTCAATGAAATATATTAATTTTCGATCTGTGTGGATGCGCGGCTTCACGTTAAAGGTAACAGCTTTTAGTAACATGATTTTAAGTGATGAAGATCACGTTTTTGCCGGCGGCAATCCGGTGAGATAGGCACCTGTTCTAACTGAATGACAGGGATCGGGGAACCTTATGAACAACTTGTTTTCGCTGGATAATAAAAAAATACTGATTACCGGCGCTTCACGGGGCATTGGTTTTCTGCTGGCGCGTGGGCTGGCGCAGTACGGTGCCCATATTCTGGTCAATGCCACCAGCCGGGAAAATGCGCAACGCGCGGTGGATATCCTGCGGCGTGAAGGCTTCAGTGCCGATGCTGCCCCTTTTGACGTGACCGACTCGCAGGCCATTCACGCTGCCATTGAGCAGATTGAGGCGGAAATGGGCGGGATTGATGTGCTGATTAACAACGCGGGTATCCAGCGGCGCCATCCCTTTACCGAATTCCCGGAAAAAGACTGGGACGACATTATCGCCGTCAATCAGAAAGCGGTGTTTATGGTGTCGCAAACCGTGGCGCGCCATATGGTGCAACGCCAAAGCGGCAAAATTATCAACATCGGTTCGATGCAGAGCGAACTGGGGCGCGACACCATTACGCCGTATGCCGCCTCCAAGGGAGCGGTAAAAATGCTGACGCGCGGCATGTGCGTGGAGCTGGCGCGTTACAACATTCAGGTCAACGGCATCGCGCCGGGATATTTCAAAACCGAAATGACCCAGGCGCTGGCGGACAATCCGGAGTTTACCGCCTGGCTGACCAAGCGCACCCCGGCCGCCCGTTGGGGCGATCCGCAGGAGCTGATTGGCGCCGCGGTGTTTCTGTCGTCCAAGGCTTCGGACTTTGTTAATGGCCATTTGCTGTTTGTCGATGGCGGCATGTCCGCTGCGGTATAACGATCTGTTCAACGGAAAATCATGATGAAAATTCAAACCCGGTCCTGTGTAGTCAACGGCAAATATGACGTGGCGGTGGTGGAGCAGGAGGTGGAATATCAGGGAAACGGCACGCTGGTGAAAATCACCCGTGGCGGGATCTGCGGTTCAGATCTGCATTATTACCAGGAAGGTAAGGTCGGCAGCTTTCAGGTGCGTCAGCCGATGGTGCTTGGCCATGAGGTGATCGGCGAAGTGGTGGCCAGCGATTCGGCGCTGCTGGCGCCGGGCCGGAAGGTGGCGCTGAACCCCAGCAAGCCATGCGGGCAGTGCAAGTATTGCCTGGCGAATCAGCAAAACCAATGTACCCAAATGCGTTTTTTCGGCAGCGCGATGTATTTCCCGCATGTTGACGGCGCTTTCACCCAATACAAGGTGGTCGATAGCGCGCAGTGCATTGCGTTCGACGCCGATCGCGATGAAAAGGTGATGGTGTTTGCCGAACCCTTGGCGGTGGCGATCCACGCCGCGAAGCAGCCCGGCGAGGTCAAAGGGAAAAAGGTGTTCGTGTCCGGTGTCGGCCCGATAGGCTGCTTACTGGTCGCGGCGCTGAAGGCGCTGGGGGCAGGTGAAATTGTCTGCGCCGATCTCAGCGCGCGCTGCCTGGATATTGCCGGGGAAATGGGGGCCGATGTCCGTTTGCACGCCGCCGACGACGATTTCAGCGGTTATCTGCAGGACAAAGGGTATTTTGATATCGCCTTTGAAGTTTCCGGCCACCCGGCGTCTTTACAGCGTTGTCTGGAAATCACCCGTGCCAAAGGGACGGTGGTGCAGGTGGGCATGGGCGGCAGTTTCCCGGATTTCCCGCTGATGCTGCTGATTGCCAAAGAGCTGAACCTGCTGGGATCGTTTCGTTTTGTTGAGGAGTTCGCGTTGGCGGTGGCCTGGCTGGCCGACGGGACAGTCGATCCGCTACCGCTGCTTTCTGCCGAGTTCGATAGCCGGCAATTGGCGCAGGCGCTGGCGTTTGCCGGTGACAAGAGCCTGGCTGCCAAGGTGCAGTTAGTGTTCTGATTTTAGCCAATAGTCTGATGGCGTGGACCGACGATCCTTGTCTATAGTTAAGAACCGTTTAATTTTTTAACCACGGAGAATTTAACATGGCGAGAAATACGGATGCGGATCAAACCACGCTGGATGACGATCTGAGAATGCTGAGCGACACGCTGGAAGAAGTGTTGAAATACTCCGGCGATCGCGCCGATCAGGCCTATATCGATATCAAGGCCAACGCGGAACAAGCCTTGAGCGAGGTTAAGTCGCGGCTGACTGACGCCACCGAGTCCTATTATGCTCGGGCCAAGGATGTCGTTTGCCGCACAGACGGCTACGTGCGCGAAAAACCTTGGCACAGCGTAGGCATTGGCGCCACGGTCGGTTTGGTGCTGGGCTTGTTGCTGGCACGCAAATAACGGCCTGTTGAGATTGGGCGCGGCAATCGCCGCGCCCCGATGTTTACTGCCCCAGCATGACCTCCACCTGATGGATCTTCCCATCGTCAACCAGCATTATCGCCGCCTCAGGTTGTTGTTCGCCGTCCACGGTGACCCGCGTCTCGCCCTGACCCTGACGGATCGTCAATCGATACTCGCTGCCGCCTTCGCGGTAGTTAAGCGTCACCTGCGGCCAGTCTGCGGGCAACCGGGTGTTGATGGTCAGCCGATCGCCGTGGCGTTTCAGCCCCAGCAAGGATTCGACGATCAACCGATACATCCAGCCGGCGGAGCCGGTATACCAACTCCAGCCGCCACGGCCGACATGCGGCGCCACCGCGTAGATATCGGCGGTGACCACGTAAGGCTCGACCTTGTAACGTTCGGTGGCGGTGCTGTCCAGGCTATGGTTGATGGGGTTAATCAGCGCCATCAATTCCCAGGCGCGTTCGAAATTGCCCATTTCGGCGAAGGCCATCACCGCCCAGACCGCTCCGTGGGTATATTGGCCCCCGTTCTCGCGCACGCCGGGCAGATAGCCGCGAATATAGCCCGGGTTAGGGCCGTTGCCGTCGAACGGCGGCGTCAGCAGTTTGATCAAGCCGGCCTGATTGTCGACCAGGTGTTTATCCAGCGACTGCATCGCCTGCAGGCTGCGCGGTTTATCCCCGGCACCGGACAGCACCGACCAGCTTTGGGCGATGGCATCGATGCGACACTCCGCCGATTCATGGGAGCCCAGTGGCTCCCCGCTGTCAAAGTAACCCCGGCGATACCATTCGCCGTCCCAGGCGTGGTCACGCAGATTGTCGCGCAGGGTGGCGGCCTGTTGACGGCAGAGCGTCGCCAGTTCCGTGTCGCTGCGGGCGGTCGCCAGATCGCCATAACGCTGCAGAATGTGGAACAGGAAGAAACCCAACCACACGCTTTCGCCGCGCCCCTCCAGGCCGACCATGTTCATGCCGTCGTTCCAGTCCCCGGCGCCCATCAGCGGCAGGCCATGCTCGCCGAAATTCAGCCCGTGTTTCAACGCGCGCACGCCGTGCTGATACAGGGTTTCCTGCGTCGCGCTCAGCGCCGGCTGTTCGTAGGACGATTCTTCGCCCGGTGCCAGCTTGCGCGCCTCCAGATAACCGACCTGCTCCTCCAGAATGCTTTGATCGTCGGTGGCGTCCAGGTAGTGGCAAATCGCCAGCGGCAACCACAGATAATCATCCGAACAGAGTGTGCGAACGCCATTGCCCTGCGGCGGATGCCACCAGTGCTGCACATCGCCTTCGACAAACTGGCGCGATGCGCACAGCAGGATCTGTTGGCGCAGCCGTTCAGGTGCGGCGTGGGTCAACGCCAGCGTATCCTGCAGCTGATCGCGGAAGCCAAAGGCGCCACCGGATTGGTAGTAGCCGCTGCGTGCCTGAATGCGGCAGGAGAGGGTCTGGTACAGCAGCCAGCCATTGGCCAGTAGATCGACCGCCGGTTGCGGCGTACTGATCTGCACTTTGTTGAGAATACCGTCCCAATGCGCCGCCACCTGTTGCAACTCCTCCTGCAGGCTCTCTTCTTGCAGGTATTTTTGCAGCAGCGCTTCGGCCTCATCGGCATTTTGCCCCAGGCCGAGGGCGAACACGAAGCTGCGCTGATCGCCATCGATCAGGCTGATCGCCGACTGTACCGCGCCGCAGGGATCCATGCCGGCGCCCACTTTGTCGGACAACCTGCGCAGCTTCAGCACTGCCGGGCCGGCCAACGAGCCGTTGCGGCCAATGAATTCGCGCCGATCGCCGCTGACTGAACAATGCGCGCCGGAGACGCCGAAGAAGGCGGTGCGTTCCGAGCCGCTGCCACCGTAGTGGTTGGTGGCCAGGATGCCGCACCCGCTTTCGGGCGTTGCCGCCTGCGTGACGATGTGCATGGCCGTTTTTTGCCGCAGATCGCCGAGAATGAACTCCACATAGCCGGTAGCCGACAGCTTGCGCGTGCGTCCGGAGGTATTGGTCAGCGTCAACAGGAACAGTTTCACCGGCGCCTCTTTGGCGACCAATACGGTGAACTGGCTGTCGATGCCGCTTTCGCGATGATCGAACACGCTGTAACCGAAGCCGTGGCGCGTCAGATAGTGGCCGCGTCCCCGGGCGGGCAGCGGCGTCGGCGACCAGAAGTGGCCGCTTTCTTCGTCACGCAAATAGAAGGCTTCGCCGCTGCGGTCGCAGATGGGATCGTTTTCCCAAGGCGTAAGGCGGTATTCGTGGGCGTTTTCGTACCAGGTGTACGCCTGGCCGCTTTCCGAGACCACCGAGCCGAACATCGGGTTGGCCATGACGTTTGACCAGGGCGCAGGGGTGATTTTGCTCTCGTTCATGGCGATCACATATTCACGACCATCCTCCGAGAAGCCGCCGAGGCCGTTATAGAACTGCAATGCGTCAATGGCGGGCAGCTGCGGCGAATGCAGGTTGCGCGGCAGATTGTCTACCGTCGCCAGTTTCGACGAGGCGGTAACCGGTGACAGCGGCTGCTGCAGGATCTGCGGCAGTTGCAGGCGTTGGTTCAGCTGTTCATTCAATCCGCCGCGTCGGTCGTCGAGGTAGATACGCGCCACGCTAAGCAGCAGACGGTGATCTTCCGGTGACATATGTTCGCTGGTGCGCACAAAAATGCCGCCCGGTTTATCGGTTTGGGTCGATTCCATACCGGCGGCGATCAGGCCCATTATCTGGTTTTGCAACTCCTGACGGTAGCCTCCGGCGTCCTCGTTAAGGATCACCAGATCCACCTGCAGCCCTTTCAGTCGCCAGTAGTTGTGCGCCTGAATCAGCTGCTGCACCAGCCCGATGTTCTCGCCATCGGTCACCGTCAACAGCACGATCGGCAGATCGCCGGAGATCGAATGCCCCCATAGCCCCGACTGGCCGCGGCGATTTTGGATGATTTCGCTGCTGGCGGCACGCATCTCCTGCGCCGGGAACACGACGGCACTTGCCAGGCGGTTGAACAGGTTGGCATCTTCCTCATTGGCGTTCAGCTGGCGCAATACCACCTGACTGTGCGACCAGGCCAGTTCAAACACGCGGTCCGCCAGATGGCGATCGCGGTATTTTTCCAGCATGGCCAGGCTGCTGACGCGGTCTTCGCAAACACCGTAGAAAATATCCAGCGTCAATGGCACGTTGGGCTCCAGCACCACACGCTGGCGGATGGAGATAATAGGATCGATGACCGGCCCGGCGCTGTTGGACAACGGCGTATTTTGATACAGCGCCTGCGGATTGGCCGGGGTGCGGCCACGGCCGATAAATTTGGCGCGATCGGTTTCGAACGAGGTCTGGCTGGAGCGGCCCTGCACCGTCATCATATGCAGCAGCCACGGACATTTCTCTTTTGGTTCGCGCGGGCGGCGGTGACACAAAATGGCGTCCTGATCCGGCAGCAATTCGGTCTGAACGAACAAATTGCTGAACGCCGGGTGAGCCAGATCGTTGCCGGCCGGTGCCAGCACCACTTCCGCATAGCTGGTGATTTCGATGATGCGCGGCTGCTTACTGCGGTTCACCAGGGTGATGCGCCGCAGTTCGATATCGTCCTCTGGCGACACCACAACCTGCGTTTTGACCGACAGCGAGCCCTGCCGGCGTTGATATTCGGCGCCGGCATCGTTGAACACCGCACTGTACCCCTTGGCTGCGCCGCCGATCGGTTGCCAGGTGTTGCTCCATACCTCACCGGTTTGCGGATCGCGCAGGTAACAGAAGGCGCCCCAGTTGTCGCAGGTGGCGTCTTCACGCCAGCGGGTCAGGGCCAGGTTCTGCCAGCGGCTGTAGCTGCCGCCGGCCTGGGTTAGCATCAGGTGGTAGTTGGCGTTCGACAGCAATTGCACTTCCGGGATCGGCGAATCTACCCGGTTGAACTCACGCGCAATGAAGCTGGCCGGGGTAATGGTGCCCTCATGGGTTTCGAAGTGACGACGGGTGCTGTACAGCTCAACCGCATCCGGTACCCGTTCTTGCAGCAGCAAGCGCGCCGACTGGAATGCAGGATAATCGGCGAAGCGCGACACCATGGGGGCATCCAGCAGCAGATGGGACAGGGCAAGGAAGCTCATGCCCTGATGGTGCGCCATATAGGAACGGATAATCACGTACAGCTGGCCACGGCTGAGGCGTGCGGTGGTGTAATCCAGCGCCTCGTAAAAACCGTAGCGGCCTTTGGCGCCATTTTTTTCCAGGGCGACGAGGTTGCTGCAAGCGGCATCCGGATCGACAATCAACGCCATCACCGTCGCGTAAGGCGCGACCACCATATCGTCGCCCAGCCCGCGACGCAGGCCCAGCCCCGGTACGCCAAAGGCGTGATACTGGTAGTTTTGATCGGCATCGAAGCCGAAATAGCCGGATTCGGAGATGCCCCAGGGCACGCCGCGCTCCTTGCCCCAGGCGATTTGCCGTTCCACCGCTGCACGGCACATTTGTACCAGCAGGGAGTCGGGGTAGGCCGGCATCACCAACTGCGGCATCAGGTATTCGAACATCGAGCCGCTCCACGACATCAATGCCGGCTCATTTTCGATCACGGTAAACAGTCTGCCGAGCGCAAACCAACTGCGCTGAGGCACCTGGTTAGTGGCGATGGCGACGTAGTTGGTCAGGCGGATTTCCGATGCCAGCAGATCGTATTTACTGCTGTCCATTCGGTTCTGATCGCAATTAAAACCGACGGTCAGGAAATGGGTCGACTCGTCATACAGGAAGTTGAAGTCCATCTGCGCCATTTTTTCCAGCCGCTGTTGCAGGCTGTACAACTGCGCCAGCCGTTCCTGCGCCAATGCGCCGGCGGCGTCAAGCAGGTTTTGCTGCTCTGCGGACAACGTCAACAGGGCCGGCGGATTGGCCAGCCAGTGCAGGCTTGGCACCTGTGTCAACTCGGGTACGTCGTCGCCCAGCCAGCCGAACCACAGCGCCCATTCCGCGCAAAGTTCGTTGAGTTGCTGATGCAGCGCGCCGGCCCAGCGTTTGGCTTCTTCGTCGTGATTCAGCGCCGGTTCCTGCAACCCGTTGCTGTAATTGCGCATCGCATTCAGCTCGGCCTGCAACGCGGCGGGATGGCTATTTAACGCTTGTTCGAAATGATTTCGCAGCTTCGGCAGGTTTTTGTGGGCGGCATCCCCCCAGTGCTGTTCCAGCAGTTGCAGGCTGTCTCCAAGCCCGGCCAGCACTAATTGCGGGCTGATGACCGGCTGATGGGCCAGCGCGGGCAGACCGGCGCTGAGCGTCAGCAGGTGACCGGCCAGGTTACCGCTGTCCACGCTGGAGATGTAGCGCGGGTTCAGCGGCTCCAAAGTCCGGGTGTCGTACCAGTTGTACAGGTGGCCGCGATAGTGTTCCATGCGGTCCAGCGTGTTAAGCGTCAGTTCAATGCGCCGCAGCGCCTCGCTGAGCGTCAGGTAGCCGAAATCATAGGCGGTGAGGTTGGCCAGCAACGACAGCCCGATATTGGTCGGTGAAGTGCGGTGCGCCACCACCGGTTCCGGTATCTCCTGATAGTTATCCGGCGGCAGCCAGTTTTCCTGCTGATTGACGAAGGTATTGAAGAAGTCCCAGGTTTGACGGCTGGTGTGGCGCAGGAAGCGGCGCTGTTCATCGTCGAGCGCGGTTTTACTGCGCTGCGGTTGGTGGCTGAGATAACACAGCAGGAACGGAGCCAGGCACCACAGGGTGGCGAAAGGCAGCGTGATAAACAGCGCCATCGGGTTGTGCAGGAAGCTAAACAGCAATAACGCCGCGCCGGCTACCGGATTGATCCACATCGCCCGATAAAAGTTTCTTAGAGTCACCTGCTGACGGGCGCTGGATTGAGCGTAGCTGGTCCACTCTTGCAGGTTACGTTTGCTGATCAGCAGTCGCCAAAGGGTAATGGCGATCGCCTTGAGGCTATACAGCGCTTCATGCGGCAGCGTCGCCAGCCGCAGGCCGACCTGAGCCAGCCGATGCAGCGAGCCGTTCATCGCCAGCCGCAGATGCTGCAGGAAGGGCCTGCGCGGCGGTTTGCGCGCAACGTCCTGCAACAGCGCCAGCAGGGTAGGCAACAGCAGAATGATGGTGAAGACCGCCAGCCAGTAACGGGTGTTCGGCAGCCAGACAAAACCGCAAAACAGCAGCAACAGCAGGCTGGGCGATGTCAGACTGCGGCGCAGGTTATCGAACAGCTTCCAGCGCGACAGGGTGCTCAATGGGTTGGCGGTGCGGGTGCCGTCTTCGGTTTTTACTCGTGGCAGCAGCCAGTTGAGCAGTTGCCAGTCGCCGCGGATCCAGCGCGTGCGGCGTGCCACGTCCACCAGATAATTGCTGGGATACTGTTCGTACAACAACACGTCGCTCAGCAGGCCGGAGCGGGCGTAGCAGCCCTCCAGCAGATCGTGGCTCAGCACCAGGTTCGGTGGGCAGGTGCCCTTGAGGCTGTGCGAGAACACATCGACATCGTAGATGCCCTTGCCGATAAAGGAGCCTTCGCCAAACAGATCCTGGTAAATGTCCGAGGCCATCAACGTATAGGGATCGTTGCCCGGCGTGCTGCTGCACAGTGCCGCGTAGCGACCCTGGCCGTAGCTCGGTATTTCCTCCGCCATGCGCGGTTGCAAGATGGCGTAGCCTTCCACCACCCGCTGTTGACGCGCGTCGTACTGCGGTTGATTAAGCGGGTGCGCCATGGCGGCGATCAACTGGTGGGCGCTTTCGCGCGGCAATACGGTATCGCTGTCGAGGGTGATAACGTATTTCACGTTTTTTAGCACTTCCAGGCCGGCGCCAACCTGGGTGCAGAAGGCGTTGCCACGGTTACGCAGCCAGTCGTTCAGTGCATTCAGCTTGCCGCGTTTGCGCTCCAGCCCCATCCATACGCCCTGTTTTTCATTCCATTCGCGATCGCGGTGAAACAGGAAAAAGTGGCTGGGGCCTTCACAGGGATAACGGCCGTTAAGCGCTTCCATTTGCTGGCAGGCATAGGCCAGTAGAGTGGCATCCTCCGCTTGCTGCTTTTGCGGCGCATCGTTGAAGTCGGTGAGCAGGGCAAAGTGCAGATGCTTCATCGCGTTGCCCAGATAACAGACCTCAAGCGCGTTGATCAGCTTATCGACGCCGCTTTTGCTGCCGATCAACGTCGGTATCACCACCAGGGTACGGAACTCGGCGGGAATGCCGCAGGAGAAATCGAGCCTCGGCAACGGCTGCGGCGTGCGGCTGCGGGTGGTGACCTCGCTAAGCAGGTTCAGCACGAATTGACTGACTACCGCCGCCATCGGGAAGAACAGCAGCGCCAACCCCCAACTGATGCCGGTGCTGTAGGCATGGCGCAGCAATTCCGCACAGATGGCGGTGGTGATCAGGCTAAGGCTGCCTAACCAGGAAAGCAGCGGCGCCTGATTTAACGCATGGCGCAAGCGGGTAATGCGCCCGAGCTGAACCTCCAGTTGCTGTTCCAGCTCCGGCCTGCCATCGTCAATCAGGTAGTAGCCAACGTGGTTGCGTCGCGGATCGCTGGACGGATCTTCGGCCGCCACCCGCGCCATATTCAGCACGTGCTGGGCGACCTGAACCTCATTGCGCGAGCAGTGACGCGCCAGCATTTCGATCACATGACGGTAGTTGTCGCGGGTGTCGAAGTGCATCAACGGGTAAACTCCCGCCGGATCGTCGCGCAGGGTCTGATCGACCTGGCTCATGGTTTCGACAAACTCGGCCCAGTCCATTTCACTGAGCTGGCGCAGGCCGGAAATACTGTTGCTGACCGACAGTTGGCTGACGGCCAACTGTTGGTTAAAGCGGTGGATCAATTCAGCCGAGCTCAGGCTCACCTCCGCCAACCGCTGCTCTACCCAGGTGAGCGGCAATGCGAGCATGGTGCCGTGCCCCTGTAAACGCCGCACCAATTCGGCGACGAAGGCGCTGGTGCGCGGGGGGTTGGAGCGTGCCATGTCGGCAATGACCACGATCAGGTTAGCAGGATCGTTTTCGGCCGACTCCAGCATTTTGGTCACCCAGCTGTCGGCCAGATTGCGTTCTCGCTGGGCCTGCGCTACTTCGACGCTGACGCGCCGCAGATTCTCGATCAGCGCCAGGCGCAGCATGCCGGGCAGCGCCCAGAGTTCGCCCAACGTCAGATTGGCTTCTTTTTGATAGGCGGCGATATACCGCGTCAGGCTCTCCGCGTCCCAGTGGCCGTCGCCGTGCGCAATGGCTTCGGCGGCCACGTCATAGATTCGCGGGCAATTATGCGGCGCAGCCAGCTGCGGCAGGCCGCGGCCGAAGGTTTTCGGCAGATGATGACGCACGACGCGGATTTGTTCTTCGATCAGATAGTAGTTATCGAGCAGCCATTCGCCGGCCGGGGTCATGCTGGATTTTTTGCCGTTGCTCAACTGATGGCAACTTTCCGCCAGAATGCGCTCGTTTTCGTCCAGCCGCTTCAGCAAAAAGTAGGGGGTTTTGCGCGTCGCCAATTTGTGCGAGCGAGCCAGGCGCTGGCCATAGCGTTCCATTTGGTCGACAGAAAACAGTTCTGCCTTGATGGCGTTGCCGTTGGTCTCGGGGGCGTTTTGATTACGCCGTAACGGCAACGTTTTTATTTTTGCATTTTTACGTTGTTTTTTTAACCAATTGATTAGTATTTCTTTCACACAAAAGCTCCTTACATCTGACCCAAAGGACAGCCGGTGAAACCGCTGGGAGATCGTGAACATCCTGTTTTTAACGCCGGGCAGATCTGGCGTGGGTTCGCAGCAGGCAGGAACATGCTTTCTCAGTATAGTCGCATAATGCCCGGTCGGCCGTTTTTTGAACTAATTGTTTAGATTTTATAAACAATTTTTGAGTATGAACTTTGACTGAACGCCGGTATTTTTCCGCCGTTCAGTCTTCATTTACCGTATAATCCCCTACATTAAGTTTGGTTATTGAGGTGCCCGTGGAGCAACTTTCGGGATTGCTGAGGCGCTTGCGCCGGCAGCTTGAATCCCCTATTTCCGTTGGAGGCGGTTTCCGCCAGATTTCACTTCCCGTGCCTGCATCGCTGGCCGCTACCTTACTGGAATGGCTGGCGGCGCAGCCGGCATTCCCGCAGTTTTACTGGCGCCATCGCGACGGTCATGAAGAGGCGGCGGCCTGTGGCGAGCTGCGTCTGTTTACGCAGCCGGAACAGGCTCAGGCGTTTATCAGGGCGCATCAGGGCGCGCGTATATGGGGGCTGAACGCCTTTGACGGCCTGGCGCATTTATTTTTGCCGCGCCTGGAAATTCTGAGCCGCGAAGGTGAAGCCCAGCTAACGCTTAATTTGTTTTCCGAAAGCTCGCTGCGTGACGATGCGGACGCAGCCGGCCGCTGGTTGGAAAATGTAGTGGCTGCCCGGCCAATCGCGCCATTGAAGGCTGAAGTGAACAAGGTGCAGCATCAACCGGCCCGTGCCGGATGGGAAATCATGTTGCACGAGGCGCTGAAAGCGATCGAGCGGCAACAGATGGAGAAGGTGGTGTTGGCGCGCAGCACGTTGCTGACGCTGGATGGCCCGCTGTCCGCGCCGGCGATGATGGACGCCAGCCGTAGGGTGAATCACCGATGCTACCACTTTATGCTGAGATTTGATGCACATTCCGCATTTCTCGGTTCCAGCCCGGAAAGGCTGTATCGCCGAAATGGCCTGCAACTGCTGACCGAAGCGCTGGCGGGTACCGTAGCCAATCATCCCGATAAACAACGGGCGCAGGCGCTGGCGCAGTGGTTACAGGGCGACGCCAAGAACCGGCACGAGAACCTGCTGGTGGTGGACGATATCTGCCAACGTCTGCAAGGGGGGGCCGGTTCGCTTGACGTGCTGCCGCCGGAAGTGGTGCGCTTGCGTAAGGTGCAGCATTTGAGGCGCCGCATCGAAGGGCAACTCAATCAGGGTGACGATGCCGATTGCCTGCAGCGGCTGCAACCGACGGCGGCGGTGGCCGGGTTGCCGCGCCAGGCGGCGCGCGAATTTATTCTGCAACATGAACCTTTCTCCCGCGGCTGGTATGCCGGATCGGCCGGCTATCTTTCCTCTTCCCTCAGTGAGTTTTGCGTTGCACTACGCTGCGCGCAGTTAGAGGGGGAAGGGCTAAGGCTCTACGCCGGTGCCGGTATCGTGGCCGGTTCCGATGCCGCCGAAGAGTGGCAGGAAGTCGAAAACAAGGTTGCCGGGCTGTTGACCTTGTTGCAGCCCGGCAACCTGGGTTGAATACCCCTGTTTCTTGTCAGGGTTTGCTGGGCGGCAAACGCGGAAGATGTAAGGTACTTGTGAATATTTTGTTTTTTAATTGTGCTAAATCAAAGGATTGTCTGCCGTAAAGTCACAGGGATATGCGGCGTTTTTGCGCTGGCGCAAAAGTCGTGGAGATAACTGCTCATATAATACAGAACATGATTTTTGGCATGCCGTTAAATAGCGGGTGCCGAAGGATGATTCTGTTAACCGACTTGTGAGCGAATTATGTCGACAAGTGTTTTTAATCGCCGATGGGCGGCGTTGTTGTTGGAAGCGCTGGCCCGGCATGGAGTACGGCATGTTTGTATCGCTCCGGGATCGCGCTCTACGCCGTTGACACTGGCTGCGGCGGCTAACAGATCTTTTGTCTGCCATACCCATTTCGATGAACGCGGGCTGGGCCATCTGGCGCTTGGCCTGGCGAAGGCGTCGCGTGAACCGGTGGCGGTGATCGTCACTTCCGGCACCGCCGCCGCAAATCTCTATCCTTCTCTGATTGAAGCCGGGCTGACCGGTGAACGGCTGGTGTTTCTCACCGCCGATCGGCCGCCAGAGCTGATCGACTGCGGCGCCAATCAGGCAATCCGCCAAACCGGCCTTTATGCCAGTCACCCGGCGCTGAGCATTGAACTGCCGCGCCCGACGCCGGATATCCCCGCCCGTTGGTTGGCCTCCACTGTCGACAGTGCCATGGCGCGCTTGCAGCACGGCGCTTTGCATATCAACTGCCCCTTTGCCGAACCGCTGTACGGCGGCGACGAACAACATTACGCCGACTGGTCGGCGGCGCTTGGCGACTGGTGGCAAGGCAACCAGCCCTGGCTGCGGGAAATGGATCCCCATGAGGTGCTGAAACAGCCGGATTGGTTCTTCTGGCGGCAAAAACGCGGCGTGGTGGTGGCGGGGCGCATGAGCGCCCAAGAGGGTGAGCAGCTGGCTCACTGGGCCGCAACGCTTGGCTGGCCGCTGATTGGCGATGTGCTGTCCCAGACCGGCCAGCCGCTGCCCTGCGCCGATTTATGGCTGGATCAGCCTCAGGCGCAGCGCATTTTGCAAGACGCGCAGTTGGTGGTGCAATTTGGCAGTAGCCTGACCGGCAAACGCCTGTTGCAATGGCAGGCGCAGTGCCGGCCGCAAGAATATTGGCTGATCGATGAGTTGCCGGGCCGACTCGACCCGGCTCATCACCGTGGCCGCCGCATCCGCTCCGGCGTGGCGCAATGGCTCGAGCTGCATCCGGCGCAGCCGCGTTCCGCCTGGGCCGAAGCGCTGGCGTCACTGGCGGAGCGCGCTCTGGACGCCGTCTCCGGCTATCTGGTGAACCGTTTTGGCGAGGCGCAGTTGGCGCACCGTCTGCCGGAGTTGCTGACGGAAAACGGCCAACTGTTCCTCGGCAACAGCCTGATTGTGCGGCTGATTGACGCCTTGACCCGATTGCCGGCCGGTTACCCCGTGTTCAGCAATCGCGGCGCCAGCGGTATCGACGGCCTTATCTCTACCGCAGCCGGTGTACAACGGGCAACGGCCAAACCGACGCTGGCGGTGGTGGGGGATCTCTCCGCACTTTACGATCTGAATGCGTTGGCGCTGCTGCGGCAGTGTTCTGCGCCTACGGTGCTGATTGTGGTGAATAACAACGGTGGCCAGATTTTTTCACTGTTGCCGACGCCGGAAGAAGATCGCCAGCGTTTCTACTGCATGCCGCAGGACGTGGATTTCAGCCATGCCGCGGCGATGTTCCAACTGAACTATGCGCGGCCGGAAAACTGGGGGCAACTGCGGCAGGCGGTTGAACAAGGTTGGCGCCACGGCGGCGCTACCTTGATTGAGCTGCAGGTGCCGCCGAGCGACGGCGCCGAGACATTGCGGCATCTGGTGCAACAAATGGCGGGGCAATGATGCTGGCGACACGTGTTTTACAACGGGGCGAACCGGGCCGCCCTTGGCTGGTTTGGCTGCATGGCCTGCTGGGTAACAATAATGAGTGGCGGGTGATCGCCGCGCATTGCCCGGAGTGGCCGTCGCTGGCCATTGATCTGCCCGGCCACGGCGATTCGGTTGCCGTGGCGTGCCGCGGTTTTGACGATATCAGCGCGCAAATCAGCGCCACTCTGCAGATGCATGACATCGAACGCTATTGGCTGGTGGGCTATTCGCTGGGCGGGCGCATTGCCATGTATCACGCTTGCCATGGCCAAACTGACGGCCTGCTGGGGGTGATTGTCGAGGGCGGCAATCCGGGGTTGGACAGCGAAGAGCTGCGCGGCCAACGCCGTACGCAGGACGCCGCCTGGGCAGAACGATTCCGGCATCAGCCGATCGCCGAGGTGCTGGCGGACTGGTATCAGCAGCCGGTATTCACCGAACTCAGCGGGGTGCATCGCGATGCGTTGATTGCCGCGCGATCCGACAACAGCGGCCCGGCGGTGGCTGACATGCTGCAAGCCACCTCGCTCGGCCAACAGCCTTATCTGGCACCGCAGTTGCAGCAATTGACCGTGCCGCTGATGGTGCTGTGCGGCGAAAATGACCCCAAATTTCAACGGCTGGCGCGCGACGCCGGGTTGCCGTTACGCACCGTGCCGCAGGCCGGACACAATGCGCACCTGGCTAACCCGCAGGATTTCGTCGCCGAGCTGCAGTCCTTTCTCGTTAACCCTGGTTAAAGGAACCGATCATGCTTTATCCGAATGAAGAACACCTGTATGCCGCCATCGACTGGCAGGATTGCTCCGGTGATTTCGACGATATCCTGTATCACAAATCCATCGACGGCATCGCTAAAATCACCATCAACCGCCCGCAAGTGCGCAACGCGTTCCGTCCGCATACGGTGAAAGAGATGCTGGAAGCGCTGGCTAATGCCCGTTATGACGAGGGTATCGGCACCATTATTCTCACCGGTGCCGGCGATAAAGCCTTCTGTTCCGGCGGCGATCAGAAAGTGCGCGGCGACTACGGCGGCTATCAGGACGACAGCGGCGTACATCACCTGAACGTGCTCGACTTCCAGCGCCAGATCCGCACCTGCCCGAAACCGGTGGTGGCGATGGTGGCCGGTTATTCGATCGGCGGTGGCCATGTGCTGCACATGATGTGCGATCTGACCATCGCGGCGGACAACGCCATCTTTGGCCAGACCGGCCCGAAAGTCGGTTCGTTCGACGGCGGCTGGGGGGCCTCTTACATGGCGCGCATCGTCGGCCAGAAGAAAGCGCGTGAGATTTGGTTCCTGTGCCGCCAGTATGACGCTGCCGCCGCGCTGGATATGGGCCTGGTCAACACCGTAGTGCCACTGGCTGACCTGGAAAAAGAAACCGTGCGCTGGTGCCGCGAAATGCTGCAGAACAGCCCGATGGCGCTGCGCTGCCTGAAAGCGGCGCTGAATGCCGATTGTGACGGCCAGGCGGGCCTGCAAGAGTTGGCGGGCAACGCCACCATGCTGTTCTACATGACCGACGAAGGCCAGGAAGGGCGCAACGCGTTTAACGAAAAGCGCCGGCCGGACTTCAGCAAATTCAAGCGTAACCCGTAATGAACGCGCCGATCCGCAACGCCGCGGTTTATCGTTACCGCCTGCCGATGGAGGCGGGAGTGGTGCTGCGTAACCAGCGGCTGAAAACCCGTGATGGCCTGCTGATTCATCTGCAGCAGGGCGAGCAGGAAGGCTGGGGCGAGATTGCGCCGCTGCCGGCGTTCAGCCAGGAAACGCTGGCCGAAGCCGAACAGGCTGTGCTGGCCTGGCTGCAAGGCTGGCAGGCGGGGTTGTTGCCGGCAGACAGCCCGCTGCCTTCGGTGGCGTTCGGCACCAGCTGCGCGCTGGCCGAGCTGGAACAGCGCCTGCCGCAGCAGGCCGATTATCGCAAAGCACCGCTCTGCACCGGCGATCCCGATGAACTGTTCGAGGTATTGAGCGCGCTGCCGGGCGAGAAGGTCGCCAAGGTGAAGGTGGGGCTGTATGAGGCGGTGCGTGACGGCATGATCGTTAACGTGCTGCTGGAAGCGCTGCCGGATTTGCGCTTGCGGCTGGACGCCAACCGCAGTTGGACCCGTGCCAAAGCCGAGGGTTTCGCCAAATACGTCAACCCGGCGCTGCGCGATCGCATCGCCTTTCTCGAAGAACCCTGCAAAACCCGCGATGAATCACGGGATTTCGCCCTGGCGACCGGCATTGCCATCGCCTGGGACGAGAGCGTGCGCGAGGCGGATTTTGTGGTGCAGGCGGAACCGGGCGTGGCGGCGATAGTGATCAAACCCACGCTGGTCGGCAGCCTGAGCCATTGTCAGGCTCTGGTGGAGCAGGCCCAGGCGGCCGGGTTGACGGCGGTGATCAGCTCCAGCCTCGAATCCAGCCTGGGGCTGACCCAACTGGCGCGCATCGCGCACTGGCTGACGCCGGCCACGATTCCCGGGTTGGATACGCTCGATTTGATGCAGGCACAGTTGCTGCGGCGTTGGCCGGGCAGCCGCCTGCCATTGCGGGATCCGCAAACGATGGAATGCCTATGGCGCAGTTGAACGATTGGCCGTGGCGGCACTGGGCGCAGCGGCAACCGCAGGCGACGGCGGTGATTGTCGGCCGGCAGCCGGTCAACTGGATGGAACTGCAACGCCAGGTGGATGAGCTGGCGGCCGATTTTCAGCATCAGGGTGTTGAACCCGGCAGTGGTGTTGCGCTGTACGGCAAGAACAGCTATCCGCTGCTGCTGGCCTATCTGGCGCTGCTGCAGTGCGGTGCGCGGTTGTTGCCGTTGAATCCGGCCTTGCCCGTTTCTCTGCTGGACAGGCTATTGCCCGACCTGGATATGGCGTTTGTCTTCAGCCCGGATCCTTTGCCGGCGTTGTCGACCGCTCTGATTCCGTTGACCCCGCCCTCTACCGAGCCGCGTTGGCTGGCTTTGCCCGTCTGGGATCCGCAGCAGCTGGCGACGCTGACGCTGACCTCCGGCTCCAGCGGTATGCCAAAGGCCGCCGGGCATAACGGCGCCGGGCATTTAGCCAGTGCGGAAGGGGTGCTGCGGCTGATGGATTTTCAGCCGCAGGATCGTTGGTTGCTTTCTCTGCCGCTGTTTCACGTATCCGGCCAGGGCATTGTCTGGCGCTGGCTGGCAGCGGGGGCCTCGCTGGTGGTGCGCGATATGTCTTCCTTGGCCGACGCATTGGCGGGCTGCACTCATGCCTCGCTGGTGCCGACGCAGCTGTGGCGGCTGTTGGCGCAGCCGCTGGACGATCTGACGCTAAAAGAGGTGCTGCTGGGCGGGGCGATGATCCCGGTTGCGCTGACCGAACAGGCGGAGGCGGCGGGTATTCGTTGCTGGTGCGGCTACGGTTTGACAGAACTGGCTTCTACGGTCTGTGCCAAGCGCGCCGACGCGCGGCCGGGCGTTGGGTTACCGCTGGTCGGCCGTGAAATTCGACTGGTGGATGAGGAAGTATGGATCCGCGCGCAGAGCCTGGCGTTGGGGTATTGGCATCGCGGCGCTTTGCAGCCGCTGGCCGACGAGCAAGGCTGGTTTCATACCCGCGATCGCGGCGTGATGGAACAGGGGGAGCTGCGAATTATCGGACGGCTGGATAACCTGTTTTTCAGCGGGGGGGAAGGTGTGCAACCGGAGGATATTGAACGCGTGCTGACGGAGCATCCGCAGATTACGCAGGCGTTTGTGGTGCCGGTGGAAGATGCGGAATTCGGACAGCGGCCGGTGGCGGTGATCGACAGCGAATCGCCCCTGGTGTTGGACGCACTGCTGACGTGGTCACGGGGCAAGCTGGCCAACTTCCAGCGCCCGGCGGCGCTGTTCGCTTTACCCGACGAGCTGAAAAACGGCGGCATCAAGATGTCGCGCCGTTTGTTGCAGCAATGGGTGGCGGAGCAACTTTCAACGACATAAAAAGCCGCCCGAAGGCGGCCGTGGCGGTAAACAGGGCCGATTACATCAGGCCCAGCGCTCTGGCCACGCCGGCACCGTAGTCCGGGTGCACCTGGGTAAACAGATCGACCTGACGGCGTTGGATCTGTTCCGGCACCTGCGACAGCTCACCGGCGATACGGGTGAACATACGCTGGTGTTCTTCGGCGCTCAGCAGGTTGAACAGCGCGCGCGGCTGACTGAAATAATCCTTATCCTCGCGGTGATTCCAGTGATCGGCCGCACCTTCGAGGCTTAACGGCGGTTCGCTGAAGTCCGGTTGTTCCTGGAACAGGCCGAAACTGTTCGGCTCGTAGGTCGCTCCGTTGCCGCTGTTGCCGTCCACGCGCATCGCGCCGTCGCGGTGATAGTTGTGGAATGGGCATTTGGCGCCGTTAACCGGGATTTGGTGATGGTTAACGCCCAGGCGGTAGCGGTGCGCATCCCCGTAAGAGAACAGGCGCCCCTGCAGCATTTTGTCCGGCGAGAAGCTGACGCCCGGCACCACGTTGGCCGGGTTCATCGCTACCTGTTCGACTTCCGAGAAATAATTGTCCGGGTTGCGGTTCAGTTCGAAGAAGCCGACGTCGATCAACGGGTAGTCGCCATGCGGCCATACCTTGGTCAGATCGAACGGGTTGTAGGGCGTCTGCGAGGCTTCGTGTTCAGGCATGATTTGGATTTGCAGTTTCCAGCGAGGGAAATCACCGCGCTTGATTGCGTCGAACAAGTCGCGCTGCGAGCTTTCGCGATCCTTGGCGATGATCGCTTCCGCTTCGTCATCCATCAGGTTTTCAATACCCTGTTCGCAGCGGAAGTGGAATTTCACCCAGAAACGTTCGTTATTGGCATTGATAAAGCTGTAGGTGTGGCTACCGAAACCGTGCATGTGGCGATAGGACTTCGGGATGCCGCGATCGCTGAAATCGATGGTCAATTGGTGCAGGGACTCCGGCAGATGGGAGAAGAAATCCCATTTGTATACCGGGTTGCGCAGGTTGGTGTGCGGATCGCGTTTTACTACGTGGTTAAGATCGGGGAACTTCAGCGGATCGCGCAGATAGAATACCGGTGTGTCGTTGCCGACCAGATCCCAGTTGCCCTCATCGGTGTAAAACTTCATGGCAAAGCCGCGAATGTCGCGTTCGGCGTCTGCTGCACCGCGCTCACCGGCTACGGTGGAGAAGCGAATGAACATGTCGGTTTGCTTGCCGATTTCAGCGAAGATTTTTGCGCGGGTGTATTGGGTAATATCATGGGTGACGGTGAAAGTGCCGTAAGCGCCGGAACCTTTGGCGTGCATGCGGCGCTCGGGGATCACTTCGCGATCGAAATGGGCCAGTTTCTCCAGGAACCAGACGTCTTGCAGCAACATCGGCCCGCGTTTTCCCGCGGTGATCACATTATTGTTATCGACAACCGGGGCGCCGGCTGCGGTGGTCAATCCTTTCTTGCTCATCACTTGCTCCTTATCGTATTGCCATTGAGTTAATGCTCGGGTGGCTTAAACGTTCATCATGATAGTTTTGCTGGGGTTCTCCCCTGATTTTGATTAATGCCATTACTATTTGTAGATCTATTGGGCGATGACGGCAAATAGGTCTGAGTTATCGTTGACGTCGTCAGCGCAGATTTGCCTTTTACTTGCATAACTTTACAATTATCTGATATCAGAAGGATTTTTCAGCCGTTATCCCTAAAAGGCTCGTTGTACTTTGGTATAAACTCGGGGACGTATTATTACGGGTTGGTTCACATCATTCTGAACGGATGAAAAACGAGAGGGAAATATGATGAAAAAAACTTTGGTCGCGTGCGCAGCGGGTATGCTGTTTGTGACCGGTACGGCGAGCGCTCTCAGCCTGTCGGGCGAGGCTGGGGAGCATTACACCAACCTCGGCTTCGGCCAAGACACCGGTAGCACCGGGCTGGGGTTGTCGGGCAACTGGGCGCGCAGCGATCATAACGGCAACGTCGGTAGCCTGGGGTTGAATTTCGGTCTGCCGCTGGGGCCATTGACCGCGACTGTAGGTGGCAAGGCGCTGTACCTGAGCCCGAAAGACGGCGATAACGGTGGCGCGTTGGCGGTGGGCGGCGGCCTGGACTGGGCTATCAGCCGTTACTTTAGCCTGCATGGCGAAGGTTATTTTGCACCGGATTCGCTGACCAGCGGCGTGAAGGCGTATAACGAGGCCAGCGGCGGCCTGCGTTGGAACGTTTTCCGCCCGCTCAGCGTAGATGTGGGTTATCGCTACATAAAGATGGAAGGGAAAGACGGGCATCGTGACAACACGCTTGCCGATGGCCCGTATGTTGGAGTGGGTCTGAGCTTCTGATAGAAACAAAAAGGGGGCCAACTGGCCCCCTTGCGTTACCGATAAATCTATTACCCAACCGCCGGCAGGATGCCGCTGGCAATGCCCAACTGAATGGCAATCACCGTAATCCCGCAAACAAACACCAGCGCCAGCGCCGGCGTGCCGCCCCAGACGCGGTATTGCGCCTGATGCCGTTGACGCGTCTTCCATGCCAGCAATGACGGCAGCAACAGCGCCAGCACCGCCAACGCAATGGCGGCGAATCCCAGTGCCAATACAAAGCCGCGCGGATAGAACAGAGCGAACGCCAGCGGCGGCAGGAAAGTGATGGCTCCGGTTTGCAGACGGCCGCGTACGTTGTTCTGACGTTTGCATAAATCGGCCAGGAAATCGAACAATCCGAGCGCCACGCCGAGAAACGACGTGGCCAGCGCCAGATCGGCAAACAGATGTACCGCCAACTCTACATGCGGTGACGCCACCACGTCGCGTACCGCCTGCAACAGGCCGTTCAGCCCCGCTTGTTGCGCCAGAATGCCGACGAAAGTGGTTGAGCTAATGCTCCCCAGCGTGGCCAATTGCCAGAAGATGTAGGCCACTAGCGGAATGGCGCTGCCGATAATAAACACCCAGCGCAGCTTGCGGATGTTGCCGCCCATGTAGTTAACGATGCTGGGTACGCTGCCGTGGAAGCCAAAGGAGGTAAAGATGACCGGAATGGCCGACAGCGCCAGCCCTTGTTCCAGTGGCAACGTCATCAGATTGGTGCGGTGAATGTTCGGTAGCATCAGGCCCAGCATGACGATCAGAAACACCACTTTAGCGGTAAACAAAATGCGGTTAAACAGATCGACCGAATGGGTGCCGATGCAGACTACGCCGCCAGCAATCAGGGTAAACAGCAATACGCCGAGCGTGGTGGGGAAATCCCGTGAGGTCCATTGGCTGATGCTGGCTGCCAGCAGTTCACCCGCGCCGCTGATATAGGCGGCGGTCAGCGCGTACATCAGGAACATCATGCTGAAGCTGGTCAGCCATTGGCCGCCACCGCCAAGGTAGCGTTTCGCCAGGGTGCCCAGACCGGTGTCCGCCTGTTCATGCTGATAAACTTCCACCAGCAACAGCGCGGTGTAACACATCAAGAGCCACAGCCCGACCAGCATGGCCAGCGTGACGCCGAAACCTACGCCGGCCGCCGCCAGTGGCATCGCCAGCATTCCGGCACCAATGGTGGTGCCCGCCACGATAAAAACACTGCCCAGAGTGCGATTCTTCACTTTTTTCTCTACCCGTCAAAGATTTGGGGAAATTATAGGTAACTGATTCCGAGGGCGGCAGGATAGTTGATTGACTATTTCGTGTCAAACAGGCGTTACGGATGGTGTAATGAAATATTTACAATGATTGAAGCCCCAGGACACCGCAAAATGCCCTCAGCAGAAATTAACCTGTGATGCATAGTGAAAACTTATTTACAGGCTTCTATAGTGGAACGATCGGGAAAATAAGGGAGAGATCAATGTTAAGAGTGGAGATGCTCAGCACCGGCGATGAGGTGCTGCACGGGCAAATTATAGATACCAACGCCGCCTGGCTGGCAGACTATCTGTTCCAGCAGGGCATGCCGATGAGCGGCCGTGAAACGGTGGGGGACAGTCTCTCCTCTCTGATCGAAACGTTGCAGGAACGCAGCCATATCGCGGATGTTCTGATCGTTAACGGTGGCCTGGGGCCGACCAGCGATGACCTCAGTGCGCTGGCGGCGGCTACCGCCTGCGGCGTCGAGCTGGTTGAGCATGCTGAATGGATGGCGCGCATCGAGGCCTATTTTGCCGAGCGTGGCCGGCCGATGGCGGCTTCAAACCGCAAACAGGCGCAGATCCCGGCTAACGCCGAAATGCTCGATAACCCGGTTGGCACCGCCTGCGGTTTTGCGCTCAAGCTGAACAAGTGCACGATGTTTTTCACTCCCGGGGTACCTTCCGAATTCAAAGTGATGGTCGAGCAGCAAATCGTTCCGCGCCTGCGCCAACGTTTTCCCTTGCCTGCGCCGCCGCTGTGCCTGCGCTTAACCACTTTCGGCACCTCGGAGAGCGATCTGGCCGCCGAGCTGGACGGCATGCCGCTGCCGCCGGATGTGGTGCTCGGCTACCGCTCTTCCAGCCCGATCATTGAACTGAAATTGACCGGCCCGGAGAGCCAGCGTGCGGCGATGGAACAGGCGTGGGAGCGAGTGCGCCAGGTGGCGGGTGAAAACACCATTTTTGAAGGCACCCTTGGCTTGCCGGCAACGCTGGCGCAGCGGTTAACCCAACAAGGGTTGAAGTTGGCGCTGAGCGAACAGTTCAGCGCCGGGTTGATCAATCTGCAATTGCAGAGCGAAGGCGCACCGCTGGCCGGCGGCGAGCTGTTGCCGTCGCACTGTGTGGAAACCCTGGAAACCACCTTGGCTCGCGCCCGTTCGTTGGCAGAGCTGGCAGGGGCGCAATTGGCGCTGGCGGTCAGCGCGATGAGTGAGGATCGGGTAAGCGTTGCGTTGCACACGCCGAAGGGGGGGATCGGCCAAACGGTACGCTACCGGGCGGCGCGCCATGGTTTGCGCCTGCGACAGGAGTCGGTGGCGATGCTGGCGCTCGACATGCTGCGGCGCTGGCTCAACGGCGAACAGGTCTGCGGCAAGAACGGCTGGCTGGAGATCGTGGAGATTATCGAGTAAGGACTCGTTAGATTTAATGATATATCCCTTATTAATCATAATATTATAAGGGGTTATCTTGGTTGGGACAGGCTGTTACAATCGCTGCGGGTGCTTGAGACTGTTCGTCTTGAGCATTGTGTGGCAAGGCGGATAAGTGAAAGCCCCAAACTGACTCTCAATCAGAATGGGGCTGCCCTAACGCCTAGACACCGTTATGGTAGCCCCTTCACAGCAAGGAGGCAAGCATGCGGTTAAAGCATGTGTTTCACTCGTTAACTGTTGTATGTATTACTATTTTGTTATTTATCTGGATGATAAGAGACTCACTGTGTGAGCTGGCCATCTACCAGGAAAATATCACGATTTTGATCAGGTTAGCTTGTGAGGTGAAGCGGTAATCATCGGGCGGGGGAAACCCCGCCTTCTGGTGACCAGGCGCGGTTTCAGGCACCCAACGTCAAATTTCCAGCTCGATGTCCGTCAGCGGCATGCAGCAGCAGGGCAGGATCTCCCCGTCATTGATAAACGCCAGCGGCTGTTGGTGATAGGCCACTTCGCCTTTTACCAATGTCAGGCGGCAGGCGCCGCAATAGCCGGAGCGGCATTGGTATTCTACCTGCACGTCGTGCAGTTCCAGTACGTCGAGCAGGCAGCTTTCACTTTTCGGGCAGGATAACTGCGTACCTGTGGCACGCAGTGTGATGAGAGGTGATGCCATCGCTTACAGTTCGAAGTCGCTCAGGTCGTCGGCATGCACTTCCGAGTCGATCTGACCAACCAGATAAGAGCTGACTTCCACTTCCTGCGGCGCAACCTGAACGTTGTCGGATACCAGCCAGGCGTTGATCCACGGGATCGGGTTAGAGCGGGTTTCGAACGGCAGGCCAAGGCCAACCGCCTGCATGCGGATATTGGTGATGTATTCCACATACTGGCACAGAATGTCTTTGTTCAGGCCGATCATCGAGCCGTCGCGGAACAGGTATTCCGCCCACTCTTTCTCCTGCTGGGCGGCCAGCACGAACAGATCGTAGCACTGCTGCTGACACTCGACGGCGATTTCCGCCATTTCCGGGTCATCGGCGCCGGAACGCATCAGGTTCAGTATGTGCTGGGTACCGGTCAGGTGCAGCGCTTCGTCACGGGCGATCAGCTTGATGATTTTGGCGTTGCCTTCCATCAGCTCGCGTTCCGCAAAGGCGAACGAACAGGCGAAGCTGACGTAGAAGCGGATGGCTTCCAGCGCGTTCACGCTCATCAGGCAGATGTACAGCTGCTTTTTCAGCGCCCGCAGGTTAACGGTGACGGTTTTGCCGTTGACCTGATGAGTGCCTTCACCCAACAGGTGATAGTAGCCCGTCATCTCGATCAGATCGTCGTAATAGCCGGAAATGTCTTTCGCGCGCTTGAGGATCTCTTCGTTGGTGACGATGTCATCAAACACCAGCGCCGGATCGTTGACGATGTTACGGATGATGTGGGTATAAGAACGCGAGTGGATGGTCTCGGAGAATGACCAGGTTTCCACCCAGGTTTCCAGCTCCGGGATTGAAATCAGCGGCAGCAGGGCCACGTTCGGGCTACGGCCCTGAATGGAATCCAGCAGCGTTTGATATTTCAGGTTGCTGATGAAAATGTGTTTTTCATGTTCCGGCAGCGCCTGATAGTCGATACGGTCGCGGGACACGTCAACTTCTTCCGGGCGCCAGAAGAAGGACAGCTGCTTCTCAATCAGTTTTTCGAAGATTTCATGTTTTTGCTGATCGAAACGCGCGACGTTAACCGACTGGCCGAAGAACATCGGTTCCAGCAACTGGTTGTTTTTTTTCTGAGAAAATGTGGTGTAAGCCATAAGCCTGAATCCATCGTAACGTGGCTAAATGAAGGGGCCGGAAGAGTTCCGGCCCGCTGTGTCAAACATTAGATCTTGCAGGCGCCGCTTTCGCAGTCGTCATCGCCGCTCTTGGCCGGCAACATATCTTCCTGCACATCGTCTGCACCGTCACGGGTGTTCTGATAGTACAGCGTCTTGACGCCAAACTTGTAGGTGGTGAGCAGGTCTTTCAACAGCTGCTTCATCGGCACCTTGCCGGCCGGGAAACGGCTTGGGTCATAGTTGGTGTTGGCAGAGATCGACTGGTCGATAAACTTCTGCATCAGACCGACCAGTTGCAGGTAACCGTCGTTGTTCGGCATTTCCCACAGCAGCTCGTACTCGTTTTTCAGACGCTCATACTCCGGAACCACCTGGCGCAAAATGCCGTCTTTCGACGCTTTGATGCTGATGTGGCCGCGCGGCGGCTCGATGCCGTTGGTAGCGTTGGAAATCTGCGACGAGGTTTCCGAAGGCATCAGCGCAGACAGGGTGGAGTTGCGCAGACCGGTTTCCTTGATCTCTTTACGCAGGGTTTCCCAGTCGTAATGCAGTGGCTCGTCACAGATGGTATCCAGATCTTTCTTGTAGGTGTCGATCGGCAAGATGCCCTGCGAATAGGTGGTTTCATTGAACCACGGGCAGGCACCTTGTTCCTGAGCCAAACGGTTCGACGCCTTCAGCAGGTAATACTGGATGGCTTCGAAGGTTTTATGGGTCAGGCTGTTGGCGCTGCCGTCAGAGTAGCGCACGCCATTCTTCGCCAGATAGTAGGCGTAGTTGATCACACCGATACCCAGAGTACGGCGGCCCATGGCGCCACGGTAAGCGGCTTTTATCGGGTAGTCCTGGTAATCCAGCAGGGCGTCAAGCGCGCGCACTGCCAGGGTAGCCAGCTCTTCCAGATCGTCGAGGCTTTCGATGGCACCCAGGTTGAAGGCGGACAGCGTACACAGCGCGATTTCGCCGTTTTCGTCGTTGACGTCATCCAGCGGTTTGGTCGGCAGGGCGATTTCCAGGCACAGGTTGGACTGGCGCACTGGTGCGATCTGCGGATCAAACGGGCTGTGGGTGTTGCAGTGGTCAACGTTCTGGATGTAGATACGGCCGGTAGAGGCGCGTTCCTGCATCATCAGTGAGAACAGTTCAACCGCTTTCACGCGTTTCTGGCGGATGCTGTCGTCTTTTTCGTACTGGGTGTACAGACGTTCGAATTCGTCCTGATTGGCGAAGAACGCGTCATACAGGCCCGGCACGTCAGACGGGCTGAACAGGGTGATGTCTTCGCCCTTGATCAGGCGCTGGTACATCAGGCGGTTCAACTGCACGCCGTAGTCCATGTGACGTACGCGGTTGCCTTCAACGCCACGGTTGTTCTTCAGCACCAACAGGCTTTCCACTTCCAGATGCCACATCGGGTAGAACAAGGTGGCTGCACCGCCACGCACGCCGCCCTGAGAGCAGGATTTCACCGCGGTCTGGAAGTGTTTGTAGAACGGGATACAGCCGGTATGGAAAGCTTCGCCCCCACGGATCGGGCTGCCCAGCGCACGGATGCGACCGGCGTTGATGCCGATACCGGCACGTTGCGAAACGTATTTCACAATGGCGCTGGAGGTGGCGTTGATGGAATCCAGGCTGTCGCCGCACTCGATCAGCACGCAAGAGCTGAACTGGCGGGTTGGGGTGCGCACGCCGGACATAATTGGCGTAGGCAGCGAAATCTTGAAGGTGGAAATGGCGTCGTAGAAACGTTTAACGTAGTCCAGACGGGTTTCGCGCGGATAGTTGGAGAACAGGCACGCGGCGACCAGGATATACAGGAACTGAGCGCTCTCGTAGATCTCGCCGCTGACGCGGTTCTGCACCAGATACTTCCCTTCCAGCTGCTTGACGGCGGCGTAGGAGAAGTTCATATCACGCCAGTGATCGATAAAGGAGTCCATCTGCTCGAACTCTTCAGCGCTGTAGTCTTCCAGCAGATGCTTATCGTACTTGCCCATTTCTACCATGCGCGCCACGTGAGCGAGCAGCTTTGGCGGCTCGAATTGACCGTAAGCTTTTTTGCGCAGGTGGAAGATGGCCAGGCGTGCTGCCAGGTACTGATAGTCCGGCGCGTCGCGGGAAATCAGGTCGGCTGCAGCTTTGATAATGGTTTCATGAATATCGGCGGTTTTGATGCCGTCATAAAACTGAATATGGGAACGCAACTCTACTTGAGATACCGAGACGTTATGCAAACCTTCCGCGGCCCAGTCGATGACCCGGTGGATTTTGTCGAGGTTGATGCGCTCTTTACGGCCATCGCGTTTAGTTACAAGCAGACTTTGGTTCATGTGGTTGTCCGTATGATTCCCCCAAACAGAAGTGTAGTCGCTCTGTTCAGTATGTAAACACTACATATAGGGGTTGTATGTCGGTGAGGTAACAAGATAGTGAGAAAATAGGGCGTTTGCAAGTGAACAAAACCGGCCTATTTTGTGGATAACTTGGGGGTGAAATTTGGCTTTCGGCTGTGAGTGCGCGCTGCGACTGGGGCGGCAAGCTTGTCAATAAGCATGATAAGAATTTCCTTAGATTTGCAAAAACGTGATCGTTTGCCGCTTTATTAAACGTTAGAAAAAAACGTGATATTGATCTGATTTAATTTTCTTAAAAACTGTTTGCAACGGCGATTTTGATCGAAGGGCGCAAATCGGGCATTTATTCGGATGGAGATGCGCACCGGATCCGGCGGAGCCAGTTCCGGCGCGGGTTGTAATACTTACCCTTCGTGTTGAGTATGTACCATATAGTTCACATCAACGTTGCGACCCAGTTTGAAATGGTCGGTGATGGGATTGTAATGCAGGCCAATCATGTGTTTTTCGCGCAGCGGCGTACCATCGACCCAGCCGATCAGTTCTGAAGGGCGGATGAACTTCTTATGGTCATGCGTACCCTGAGGTACCATCTTAAGAATATATTCCGCGCCGATCACCGCCATCAGCCAGGCTTTGGTGTTGCGGTTAATGGTGGAAAAAAACACGTGGCCACCCGGTTTCACCAGGTGAGCGCAGGCGCGCACCACCGAAGCCGGATCGGGAACGTGCTCCAGCATTTCCATGCAGGTCACCACGTCATACCCTTGCGGGTTGGCCTGTGCGTGGCTCTCCACCGTTTCTTGTATATAAGTGACATTCACGCCACTTTCCAGCGCGTGCAGTCGGGCGACTTGCAGCGGCTCCGCGCCCATGTCCAGCCCGGTCACCTGCGCGCCTTCGCACGCCATGCTTTCCGCCAAAATGCCTCCGCCGCAGCCCACGTCGAGCACCGTTTTGCCAAAAATGCCGCCGGCGCGCTGCAGGATATAGTTCAACCGCAGCGGGTTGATACGGTGCAAGGGTTTGAATTCACCTTCCAAATCCCACCATCGTGAGGCCACTGCCTCGAACTTGGCGATTTCCTGATGGTCAACGTTTTGCGTTGGGTTGGATGATTCTGCATTCATGGGCGTGTTTGGCTCCTTGTTCTCGTTGCGCGGATTATACATGTATCGGCGCAGCGCCGTCTGCGCCGATACATTTTTACCGCACATATATGCACAATTTCAGCGAAACAGCGGCGGTTATTTTCCCGTAAAGCGTGCTTTGTGATATAGTTTTACACCTTTGCCACTATGGCAGCGGGCAGATGAATCATTAGTAGAGGGATAGCAGCTCCATGAGCGACCTTGCCAGAGAAATCACACCGGTAAACATCGAAGACGAGTTGAAAAACTCGTATCTGGATTACGCGATGTCCGTCATTGTCGGACGTGCGCTGCCAGATGTTCGTGATGGACTGAAGCCGGTGCACCGCCGCGTTCTGTACGCGATGAGTGTATTGGGTAACGACTGGAATAAACCATACAAGAAATCGGCCCGTGTCGTCGGGGACGTGATCGGTAAATACCACCCACACGGTGACAGCGCGGTATACGACACCATCGTGCGTATGGCTCAGCCGTTTTCACTGCGCTATATGCTGGTGGACGGTCAGGGTAACTTCGGTTCCGTCGATGGCGACTCCGCCGCGGCGATGCGTTATACCGAAGTGCGCATGTCCAAAATTGCTCACGAATTGCTGGCGGATCTGGAAAAGGAAACCGTCGACTTCGTGCCTAACTATGATGGCACCGAGCAGATCCCGGCCGTCATGCCAACCAAGATCCCGAACCTGCTGGTTAACGGCTCGTCGGGTATCGCTGTCGGCATGGCCACCAACATTCCGCCGCATAACCTGTCTGAGGTTATCAACGGCTGTCTGGCTTACATCGATGATGAAAACATCAGCATCGAAGGCCTGATGGAACACATCCCGGGGCCGGACTTCCCGACTGCGGCGATCATCAACGGTCGCCGCGGCATTGAAGAGGCCTACCGCACCGGGCGCGGTAAAATCTACCTGCGCGCGCGCGCCGAAGTAGAAACCGACGCCAAAACCGGCCGCGAAACCATTATTGTTCACGAAATCCCGTATCAGGTGAACAAAGCGCGTTTGATCGAGAAGATCGCCGAGCTGGTAAAAGAAAAACGCGTGGAAGGGATCAGCGCGCTGCGTGACGAGTCCGACAAAGACGGCATGCGCATCGTGGTTGAAATCAAACGCGATGCGGTTGGTGAAGTGGTACTGAACAATTTGTACTCGCTGACTCAGCTGCAGGTTACCTTCGGCATCAACATGGTGGCATTGCATCAGGGCCAGCCGAAACTACTGAACCTGAAAGACATTTTGCAGGCGTTTGTCCGTCACCGCCGTGAAGTGGTGACCCGCCGTACCATCTTCGAACTGCGTAAAGCTCGCGATCGCGCCCATATTCTGGAAGCGTTGGCCATCGCGCTGGCAAACATCGATCCGATCATTGAACTGATCCGCCGTGCGCCGACGCCTGCGGAAGCTAAAGCCGCGTTGGTTGCGCAAGCCTGGGATCTGGGCAATGTGGGCGCGATGCTGGAACGCGCCGGTGACGACGCGGCCCGCCCCGAGTGGCTGGAGCCGGAGTTTGGCATCCGTGACGGCAAATACTACCTGACCGAGCAACAAGCTCAGGCGATTCTGGATCTGCGCTTGCAGAAACTGACGGGCCTGGAGCATGAAAAGCTGCTGGACGAATATAAAGAGCTGCTGACCTTCATCGCTGAGCTGATCTTTATCCTGGAAAACCCGGATCGTCTGATGGAAGTGATTCGCGAAGAGCTGGTGGCGGTCAAAGAGCTGTACAACGACGGCCGCCGCACCGAGATCACCGCCAACACGTCAGATATCAATATCGAAGACCTGATCAACCAGGAAGACGTGGTCGTTACGCTGTCGCACCAGGGCTATGTGAAATATCAGCCGTTGAGCGACTATGAAGCGCAACGCCGTGGCGGTAAAGGCAAGTCAGCCGCGCGTATTAAAGAAGAAGACTTTATCGATCGTCTGCTGGTGGCCAACACCCACGATACGATCCTGTGCTTCTCCAGCCGTGGCCGCCTGTATTGGATGAAGGTGTACCAACTGCCTGAAGCCAGCCGCGGCGCTCGCGGTCGTCCAATCGTCAACTTGCTGCCGCTGGAAGCCAATGAGCGTATCACCGCCATTCTGCCGGTGCGTGAGTATGAAGAAGGGCGTCACGTGTTTATGGCAACCGCCAGCGGCACCGTGAAGAAAACCGCGTTGACCGAGTTTAGCCGTCCGCGCAGTGCCGGCATCATTGCAGTCAACCTCAACGAGGGTGATGAGCTGATTGGTGTTGACCTGACCGATGGCAGCAACGAAGTCATGTTGTTCTCCGCCAACGGTAAAGTGGTGCGCTTCCCGGAAACGCAGGTGCGTTCAATGGGCCGTACCGCCACCGGCGTTCGCGGTATCAACCTGGGTGAAGGCGACGGCGTTATTTCCCTGATCGTCCCGCGCGGTGAAGGCGATATCCTGACCGTGACTCAGAATGGTTACGGTAAACGTACCGCAGTCACGGAATACCCGACCAAATCGCGCGCTACCCAAGGGGTTATCTCCATCAAGGTGAGTGAGCGTAATGGCCAGGTTGTCGGTGCTGTACAGGTGGAAACCACCGATCAGATCATGATGATCACCGATGCCGGTACGTTGGTGCGTACTCGCGTGTCGGAAGTCAGCGTGGTTGGCCGTAACACCCAGGGTGTTACGTTGATCCGTACTGCGGAAGACGAGAACGTCGTCGGTCTGCAGCGCGTTGCCGAGCCGGTGGAAGATGAAGAGTTGGACAGCCTCGAGCCGGGCGCGGAAGACGCAGAAGAAGACGCTGCACCGCTGGACGACGCTGACGACGATTCTGAAGCCGCAGATGATGCGGAAGACGACAACGCTTAAGCGGTAAGGGGGCAGCGTGATGCTGACCCCGGATCCTGCAGTCGAAAACAGGGCCTGGCAGCGATGCTAGGCCCTTTTTCAGTTCTATGGTTTAATTGCCGTGCCAAAGTCAGCAAGCCCGGTTCGGACGCGAATGCGCTGGCCGTCACTCAATTTTTCATGGTATCCGATTGAAATATTTAGCTTCTTTTCGCACCACGTTAAAAATATCCCGCTATCTGTTCCGGGTGCTGGCGATTATGTTGTGGTCGCTGGGCGCGCTGCTCACGACCTTCTATATCCTGAATATCCTGAACGATAAAGAAACTGACATCCGGCAAGAATACAGCCTGGATTTCGATCAGGCGCAGAGTTACATCCGTCACTCTGCCGATATTATTCGCGATATCAAATATATGGCGGAAAATCGTCTTAACGGCTCGGTCAGCAGTCTGGATATGTTCAGTGGGATATTCCCCGGCAAGAACAGTACGCCGGAGTTTCTTCCGCTGTATCCGGAATCCAACTGTTCGCTTAACACCACTTACCGCAGTTCGCTCAATTCGCTGAGTGGGCTGATCCAGTATTGGAAAGAGAATTTCGTCGCGGCCTACGATCTCAACCGGGTGTTTTTCATCGGCGGCGACAGCCTGTGCATGGCGGAGTTCGGTGGCGGCAATGCCGCGCCTAACCGTGAGAACGTGTTGAAATCGCTGCACGAGCGCATCCTTAAATACCGCAACGCCAAAAATCAGGATAAAGACAATAACCTGTATTGGATCAGCCCAAGCCAACAGCGACCGGATATCGGTTATCTGTATGTGCTGACGCCAATTTATATTGGCAACAAGCTGGAGGCGTTGCTGGGCATCGAGCAGACCATAAGGCTGGAAGATTTCGTCTCGGCGGGCAACCTGCCGATTGGCGTGACCCTGCTGGATGAGAATAACGCACCGATACTGCGCCTGGCGGAAGGGGAACGCTCTGCCGCGACGCTCGGTAGCTACCCGGATGCACACACCTATTTTGGTTATGATGATAATTACCGCCATCTGATTATGAAGAAGGTGCTTCCGCCTTCCTCGCTCAGCATTGTTTATGCTCTGCCGGTAAAAAGTGTGGTCGAGCGTTTCAAGGTGCTGATCCTCAATGCGCTGTTGCTGAACCTGCTCTCGGCCATTGTACTGTTCACCCTGGCCTGGCTGTTTGAACGTAAAATGTTCCTGCCGGCGGAGAATAACGCCTTCAGGCTGGAAGAACATGAACAGTTCAACCGCAAGATCGTCGCCTCCGCACCGGTGGGGATCCTTATTCTGCGCATCAGCGACGGTACCAATATTCTGAGCAATGAGCTGGCGCACAACTACATCAATTTGCTGACCCACGAAGACCGTGACCGCATTACGCGCATCATCTGCGAACAGCAGGTGAATTTTGTCGATGTGTTGACCAGCAATAACAACAATCTGCAAATCAGCTTCGTTCACTCCCGCTACCGTAACGAGGATGTGGCGATCTGCGTGCTGGTGGACGTCAGCGCACGCGTAAAAATGGAGGAGTCGCTGCAGGAGATGGCGGCGGCGGCGGAACAGGCCAGCCAATCCAAGTCGATGTTCCTGGCGACCGTTAGCCACGAACTGCGCACCCCGTTGTACGGCATCATAGGTAACCTCGATTTATTGCAAACCAAGGCACTGCCGCAGGGTGTTGATCGCCTGGTGAATGCCATGAACAACTCGTCCGGGTTACTGTTGAAGATCATCAGTGACATTCTGGACTTCTCCAAAATTGAATCCGAGCAGTTGAAGATTGAGCCGCGCGAGTTTTCCTGCCTGGAGGTGATCACCCATATTGCAGGCAACTATTTGCCGCTGGTGGTGAAGAAACGGCTGGGGCTGTACTGTTTTATCGAACAAAACGTGCCGGAGCGCATTTCCGGCGATCCCGTGCGGTTGCAGCAGGTTTTGTCCAACCTGTTGAACAACGCGATTAAGTTTACCGACACCGGCTGCATCATTTTGCAAGTCTGCACACGCGGCAGCTATCTGGAGTTTAGCGTCCGCGATACCGGTGTCGGCATTCCGGAAAAAGAGATTACCCGTCTGTTTGACCCCTTCTTCCAGGTGGGCAGCGGCGTGCAGCGTCACTTCCAGGGGACCGGGCTGGGGCTGGCGATTTGTGAAAAACTGATCAATATGATGGATGGCGATATCGCCGTTGAATCAGAGCCGGGGTTGGGCAGCCAGTTTACCATTCGTATTCCGCTGTTTAACGCTCAGTTCCCGATCCCGCAGGCCAGCGATACCTGGCAAGGCAAAACGCTGTGGCTGAGTATTCGCAACCAGCGGCTGGAAGGCTATCTGATGGAGATCCTGGGCGGCTATGGCGCTACGGTGCTGCGTCATCAGGGGCAGGACACGGTGGCCGGGGAGGTTATGCTCAGCGACCACCCGCTGATGGTCAATTCGCCGCTGCTGGCGCAAATCCAGTTTTCTATCGAGCATATTGGCCCGTCGCAGGAAACCCGGCCGGGTTACTGGATGCATAGCACCTCAACGCCGCGTGAAACCCTCGCGTTGCTCAACCGGCTGTTTGGCACCAGTACCGAAAGCGGCAGCACTCTGATGCAATTGCCGTTGCCAACCAAGGCCAGTACGGTGGACAACGGCGATATTCATCTGTTGGTGGTGGATGATCATCCGATTAACCGTAGATTGCTTTCCGACCAGCTCGGCTCGCTGGGTTATCAGGTGGTTACCGCCAACGATGGGATCGATGCGCTTGACGTGTTGAGTCGCAATACCGTCGATATCGTGCTCACCGACGTCAACATGCCAAACATGGACGGTTATCGCCTGACCCAGAGCCTGCGTCAACAGCACTTTACCTTGCCGGTGATTGGCGTGACGGCGAATGCCCTGGCAGAGGAAAAACAGCGCTGTATGGAGGCGGGAATGGATAACTGTCTGTCGAAACCGGTCACGCTGGAAACCCTGGAACAGACGCTGGCGTATTACAGCCAGCAGGTGCGTCGGCTACGCGCAGAGTCGAAGGAGGCCTAGAAAGCAAAAGGGCGCAGCATAAAATGCCGCGCCCTCGGTTAACCGTGAAGATTTACTCTTTATCCAGCGGTGCCATGCTGACGGAAGAGAGGTAGTTGAGCAGCGCGATATCGTTCTCGACGCCCAGCTTCATCATCGCCGATTTCTTCTGGCTGCTGATGGTTTTGATGCTGCGGTTGAGCTTCTTGGCGATCTCGGTCACCAGGAAACCTTCGGCGAACAGGCGCAAAACTTCGCTCTCTTTCGGCGACAGACGTTTATCACCGTAGCCGCTGGCGCTGATTCTCTCCAGCAATTTGGAGACGCTTTCCGGCGTGAATTTTTTGCCTTTTTGCAACGCGGCCAGCGCTTTCGGCAGGTCGGTTGGCGCACCCTGTTTCAGCACGATGCCTTCGATATCCAGATCCAACACGGCGCTTAAGATTGCCGGGTTGTTGTTCATGGTGAGAACGATGATCGACAGTTGCGGGTAATGGCGTTTGATGTATTTGATCAGCGTAATGCCGTCGCCATATTTATCACCCGGCATCGAAAGGTCTGTGATCAGGACGTTAGCGTCCAGTTTGGACAGATTGTTGATCAGTGCTGTTGAGTCTTCAAACTCCCCAACGACATTTACCCATTCAATTTGCTCAAGTGACTTCCGGATGCCAAACAGTACGATAGGATGGTCATCAGCAATAATTACGTTCAGGTTATTCATGTTGTTGGCTACCTTGCTGCAGCAGTCTACTGACGAAAAAATCAATCTGACTGATGTTATTCTCGATCTTGAGCGCATCACCGTCTGCGATGTGCTGTTCTAACGATTCACACAGTTGCTTGCCGGGAAGCAGATTTAACATGGCAAACACGCCTTTCAGGCGGTGTGCGGTCTGTGACAGAGCGTCGAAATCACTGCTGCCCGCCTCAGTATACAGTTTTTTGACATCATCGGGTACTGTATCGACGAATAGGCCATAGTAATCACTTGATTTCAATTGTTTTTCATAGAGTTGGATATCATCGGCAGTCAGCGATAGCGCGATTTCTTCCTGATCCAGCGCGGCCATTTGCTGTTCGATCAGCATGAGCACCGCGTCGATCATTGCGCCACTCAGGTTATAGTTTACCCGAATATAACGCTTTTCAAGCTGTTGCCAACCCGTTTCATCAGTGGTCAACAACAGCGTGTAGTCGTCGGCCCTTTGCGGATTGTCGGTCAGCAGCACGTCGTAGTCGCGATTAACCTGGCGATCGTCGGCAATGATGCAGCTCGCGCCGTAAGCGTGCAGCAGCGTGGTGACGATGCCGCGCACCTCTTCAGAAGTGACGTCCAGCAGCGCGGTCACGCCGTCGAGCAGTTTCTCTTGTGCTTCGGTGTCCTTTCTCTCCATTTCCATCGGCACACGGATGGTATAGCGAGTGCCAATGTCCACCTTGCTGCGAATGTCCAACTGTCCGTTGAGCTTTTTGCACAATTGGTTGCACAGGAAGAAGGTGAGACCCGATCCATGATTAAAGCGATCCACCAACGTTTGGCTGAGGAACGGATAGTTCAGGTTGCTGATTTCCTCGTTGGAAATGCCCGAGCCGGTGTCATTGATATGGAATACCAGGCGATCCTGGTGTTCCGGCTCATGATCGATCACCAGCGAGATCTTGCCGTAGGCGGTAGTGATGATGGCGTAGTGCACCAGCAGTGAGATCACCTTGCGCAGCGCATTGGCGTCTCCGATATAGTGCTGTTCGACGTCAAGATTGACATGGTTGAACAACGACAGACCTTTTTGATTGATGGCCGGCAGAGCCTCCAGCAGCAACTCATCTATCAGAGCGGCAGGGCTGAAAGGTTGGCGAGAAGGCTGCCAGTCTTGCGTTTCCAGACGGGTAAGCAAGGTAATGTTTTCAATCAATCCCAGTACCGACGCCGATTCCGCGACCAATTGGTTCAGCAGCGTCTGTTGCTGTTCCTCATCCGGCTGGGTGCGCAGTCGATCGGCCAAATCGTGCATCTGGCGCACCGGTTGGTTCAGTTCGATACCCAGGTTATGCAGCATCAGTTTTCGCGCCTGCACGTTTTTATCGTATTCGCGCCGCGCCTGCTGCAGCCTTTTATTTACCATCACTTCCTTGTCTTGATCGTTGAGCAGGAAAAGGTAGGTTTCCGGTGACAGTTGGCTGCGGAAGATGCGAATTTCGTACACCTCATTATTGACCGTTGCCTGAATGACGCCGTGATGCTGTTCGGCCATATGGGCGATTTTTTGCAGGCTGAGGTGGGGCAGCAGATGTTGCGCAATCTTATTGCTGGCGATCACCGAATTGCTGGCGAAGCTGTACACCAGCAGGCCGGAGGGCAGGCTGGCAATGATTTCCTGATTCAGCGCGCGTTCGGCCTCCAGTTCAACCGCCATGCTTTCGCTCGGCCGGATGTACTGACGGCGAATGGAATAAATACCGATCATCGACAGCGCCAACAGCAGCAGATTAATGGCGATCAGCCAGACATTGTTGCGCAGCAAGTCAATGGCCAGGTTGAGGGCAGAGACGCGGTACACCACTTTCAGCGGCGCATTCGGCAGCGGAGCGCTGAACTCTACCCAACTGGCGCTCAGCGATACGCTGGCATTGGTGGTCGTTTCCACCGGCAGAGTGCTGTCGTCCAAATCGGTTTCATCAGGCAGCAGCATAAAGTTGGAGCGCGCCATATTGAACGGAATGATGTCATTAATCGGCAGATCGAAAGCAATGACCGTAGCCAGATGCCCCGGTTGGTTAAAGGTGGTGCGAATCGAAAATGAATAGGCGTTCTGGAAGCGCTGTTTACGCAAGCTGGAGAAACTTTCCCGTTCGTCCAGCATGTTGGCCTGTTGCAGCATTTCTGCCCGGCGATCCTCGGCCGATGTTGTCAGGTAGCTTTCTCTAAAACGTGAAGCCAATTCTTTCAACGGTTGAGTAGTGATCAGGCTCAGGCTGTTATCCTGGCCGTTAAGATAATACATGGCATAGTTTTCAGACTTGGCACCCCAACGGGTATCCAGATAATCTGAAATCCTGGCGATCATCGCCAGCGTGCTGTCGTCATGGCTACCAAAAATAACCGCATCGGTTTTTTTGTGCGGTTTCTCTACATAATAAACGTCCGGGCGCAGGCGGGTTTCCTGCAGGCTGGGATCGCTGCTTAAAGAAGAGGTATTGCCGAATTTATCGTAGATCTGGTAGGTGATATAACGATAGCTGTCTATGCGCTTTTGCAGACCGTTAGCGATGCCGTTCAAGGCATATTTTTTTTCCGCCAGCCAGGCGTTGGTATAGTTGTAGCCGTACAGGCCGATGGCAATCGTCAGCAGAACGGTAAATAACAGGAAGAAGCGGGTGATATTGCTCGAGCTAATCGTCAGTTGTTTGTTTTGCATAGTTAACTGCACATTCCTGAATCAACGGGTTACGGCTCTGGCGCTGGCGGTTACCGCCAGGAGTAATACGGCGACGCAGGCAAAAGCCACCGTCAGGCTGGAGAACTGGGCGATGAAGCCGATCAACGCCGGCCCGGCGAGAATGCCGGCATAGCCTACGGTCGTCACTGAGGCGATGGCCAGGTTCGCCGGCATATCCTGTTGGTTGCCTGCCGCGCTGAACAGGATCGGCACCACGTTGGAGGCCCCCAGCCCAACCAGCATAAAGCCAACCAGCGAAACCATCGCGTTGTTGAAGACAATGGCCAGGCTCAGCCCAATAGCCGCGCACAGACTGCCGAGCAACAGTACCTTATATCTGCCCAGGGCGTTCACCACCCGATCGCCATTCAGCCTGCCGATGGTCATGGTGATGGAGAACAGTGCATAGCCTAAACCGGCCTGGCTGTGCTCGACGCCGCGCAGGGTGGTGAGGAACAGGGCGCTCCAGTCGAGCATTGAGCCTTCCGCCAGGAACATGATAAAGCACAAGATACCGATAAACATCACCCAGCCGCGCGGCAGTACGAACATGGGCCCACCTTCTTCGCCGCCGCTCTCACGCAGTAAATTGCGGCTGGCAAGCGCCAGCAGAGCTGCGATGGTCAACACGGTAATCAGCGTTGCCGGCAAGGGCGGCAACCCCAGCCACAGCATTACGCTGACACCACCGGCACCGGCTATGCCGCCGACGCTGAAGAAACCATGGAAGCCGGACATCATTGCCTTGCCGCTGGCGCGCTCTACCACCACCGCCTGCACATTCATTGCAACATCGATCATGCCGATAGCGGCGCCGAACAGCAACAGGGCCAGCGCCATGCCGGCGGTGCTATCCATCAGTGCCAGCAAGGGGAGATCAATGCACAATGCCAGGCCGGCGAGCAGGATCACCGGGCGGCAACCCAATCTTCCGGTCAGATAGCCGGTCAGCGGCATGGCCAGCATGGAACCGGCGCCGATGCACAGCAACAACAAACCCAGCGACCCATCATCAATACCGATCCGCGCTTTGGCAAAAGGTACCAACGGCGCCCAGGCGGCCATGCCGAAACCGGCGATAAAAAAGGCCAGACGCGTGGCTATCTGAGCCGGGACGCCAGGTTTTTGCTGCTCATTGCACAGGGTAGAAGTCATGTGGGCATCAGGATCTGTTGTAAAAAGTGCTGGCTGAAAGTAATGGACTGTTTTTATCACAATACGCGATCCGGGTCGAAAGGATTCGCGCTGCTGTTGGGGGGAAGCCGGGCCGGTGCTCCCGCTATAGTGCATCGGTTATCTTCCGTTGCGGGGCATTTTGGCAGGCTATCAGAATACAGCCTGAGCGCATTCAGTCCGGAATAGAGCGCTATTTAAGCACTTTTTAAGTCATGGGATTAAACGACAGTCAAAATAGGAGTGTTAGCAATTTGTGCTGCAGTTAATTAAGGGAATGATATCGGTGGGTTATTATTTCTTGGCGAAAAGTGCGCTTACTGGAGAATCGTGATGAAAATGTGAAGAAATAAAAAACCGGCCAGAAGCCGGTCGAAGTGTACGAAAATTATCTTACAGATAATGAAGGTAATAATGAAAATAATGATGATAGCGGGGCAATTATAACGCCAGAATGATGAGGTGCTTTTGGCACAATGTGCTTATTGTCGATGAGTTTTGTATGGCTATCTATTTTTTCTTGTATTTTTGTATAACTGAATGATTTTTAATATATTAATGTATTTTTTATCATTACGTGCTGTATTTGTTTTGTCTGTAATGTTTTGTGGAAGTTCGCGCATATTTACATTTTGAATCATTTATTAATTACAATGAAACACTATCGGATACTTGGTATCATTTTCTTTCTGGATTAATATAATCCCTGTTACCAGAATGGTAATGCACAGTCGCGCTAATAATGCTCAGAAGGGCAGTGGCCATAGCTCGACATAATTAATGAGGATAATAACGATGAAACTTCGAGTACTCTCTCTGATAGTACCCGCGTTGCTGGTTGCAGGCACAGCAGGTGCGGCGGAAATCTACAACAAAGACGGCAATAAGCTGGATTTGTTCGGTAAAATCGATGGTCTTCACTATTTCTCCGACGACAAAAGTTCCGATGGCGACCAGTCTTATATGCGTTTTGGCCTGCGTGGCGAAACCCAAATCAGCGATCAACTGACCGGTTATGGCGAGTGGGAATATCAGGCGAACCTTAACCGTGCGGAAAGTGAAGATAACAATAACTTTACCCGTGTCGGTTTCGCCGGTCTGAAATTTGGCGACTACGGCTCGCTGGATTACGGCCGCAACTACGGCGTGCTGTATGACATCGGCGCATGGACCGACGTTCTGCCGGAGTTCGGCGGTGACACTTACGGTGCAGACAACTTCATGTTCCAGCGTACCAACGGCGTCCTGACTTACCGTAATACCGGCTTCTTCGGTTTGGTCGATGGCCTGAACTTCGCCCTGCAATACCAGGGCAAAAATGACAGCGCGACTGAATCCAACAATGGCCGTGACGTGCTGGCGCAGAACGGCGACGGCTACGGTATGTCCGCGTCTTACGATCTGGGTTATGGCATCAGCGCGGCGGCCGCTTACTTCTCTTCCGATCGCACTAACGACCAAAATGGCGTGAACGGCAACTACACCGGTATTCTTGGCCGTGGCGATAAAGCCGAAGCCTACAGCGGCGGTCTGAAATATGACGCCAACAACGTTTACCTGGCGGCGATGTACACCCAATCTTATAACGCCACGCGTTTCGGCAGCAGCGACAGCTCTGTTTACGGCTATGCCAACAAAGCGCAGAACGTTGAAGTTGTTGCACAGTACCAGTTTGACTTCGGCCTGCGTCCGTCCGTGGCTTACCTGCAGTCAAGAGGCAAAGACATTGACCGCGGTTACGGCGATCAGGATCTGATGAAGTATGTTGATGTGGGAGCGACTTACTACTTCAACAAAAATATGTCCACCTACGTTGACTACAAAATCAACCTGCTGGATGACAACAACTTCACCAAAGCCGCCGGCATCAACACCGACGATGTCGTTGCAGTGGGCCTGGTTTACCAGTTCTAAGCAACAGACTGTGAATGTGAGCGCGCGGCCTTCGGGCCGCGTTTTTTTTGCCTGCGATTAGGCACAAAGAGTGATGTGCCTGGCACGGATTGCTATTCCAACGCCGCCTTGTTTACCTAAGCTCTACCTGTATAAATAAATCAGGAGGTTATTATGAAGCTCAGCGTAGATCGGGTGATTGAAACGGTCCTGTACGTGTGCGATATCGAACGCGCCGATGCCTTTTACCAACAGGTGTTACAGCTGCCGGCGATGGTGGCCAACGAGCGCTTTCGCGCTTACAACGTGGGCGAACAAAGCGTATTGCTGCTGTTTATTGAGGGCGATTCGCTTAAAGGGGCACATTATCCAGGGGGGTATATCCCCCCGCATGACGGCAACGGGCCATTGCATATCGGGCTGGCAGTGGCGAAAGAACAGTTACCGCATTGGGAACGGCATCTTACGGCGCACAACGTAGAGATAGAAGGGCGGATGACCTGGGAACATGGCGGGGAGAGTATTTATTTCCGCGATCCCGACGGCCACCTGTTGGAACTGGTGACGCCGGGGATCTGGGCCAATTACTGATCGCACCAGGCTAGTGCCAACGCTTCAAGCATTCCACTCAGCAGCAGCAGTGTATTTTGTGTCTGCTGCTCGATTTGTACTTTGACGATTGCCCCATCGATCAGCATCCCCAGCATTGCCGCGCGCTGTTCACGCTCCGGGCCGGCGGGTAAATGTCGTGCAATTTCTTCAGCCATCTGCTCCTTGTGCCGTCGTGCAATGTTCAGGCTTTCCGGCAGCATATCCGCCAGCTCCACCGCCGTATTGATAAAAGCGCAACCGCGGTAGTGCGGGTCGTTGAACCATTCCTCAAGACAGGGCACTAAAGCCGACAGCACATTCCCTCGGGTTGCAACATGCCGCGTCAGAGACTGGCTAAACCAGGCTAGCCATTGTTCATGGCGGTAGGCCAGAAAGGCCGTAATCAGATCGTTCTTGCTGGGGAAGTGCCGATAAAACGTCACCTTGGTCACGCCAGACTCGTTGATGATGCGATCGATGCCAGTGGCGCGCACTCCTTCACGGTAAAACAGATCGTGCGCTTTCAGCAGGATGCGCTGGCGTGCAGGAAGAGTGTTGGCGGTAACAGACATCAGAACACCTCATAAAATATTTGCCGGATTGATTGTAGACAACTCTGTCTACATGCGCTAGCTTAATTGAGTAGACAGGTCTGTCTACTTAACATTAAACCCAGAGGTGAGCAATGAGCATTAAACCCCCACTACCGCCATTTACCCGTGAATCAGCCATCGAGAAAGTCCGTTTGGCGGAGGACGCCTGGAACAGCCGCGATCCTGAACGTGTATCTCAGGTTTATTCTGTAGATACCCATTGGCGCAATCGGGCTGAGTTCGTTGATGGCCGGGAGGCGGTCTGCGAATTCTTGCAGCGCAAGTGGGCTAAAGAGCTGGAGTACCGGTTGATTAAGGAACTGTGGGCGTTCGACGGCGCGCGTATCGCAGTGCGGTTTGCCTATGAATGGCGCGATGATTCCGGTAACTGGTACCGCAGCTTTGGCAACGAGAACTGGGAGTTTAACCCGGAAGGCCAGATGATAAACCGGCATGCCTGCATCAACGATATGCCGATCCGTGAGCAAGATCGCCAATTCCATTGGCCGCTTGGTCGCCGGCCGGATGATATCCCGGCCTTGAGTGATTTTGGCTTCTGATCGCGGTTACGGATAATAAGCAGCAGCTCCGTATGACGCTTGGGAATAAAGGGGAGTATTTCAGACGGGAGAGTGAAAATTAATTATGCTTTAGGCGGGTTTATTTTAGACGTAATAAACCCTGCCTTAATAAATAAGACATGTAAATTAAAATGATTGTGCTGAGCGAGTAAATAACGGCGGGGCGCGTGTTTGGTAAAATGGGAAAGTGGCCAGAGTGATAACGAGGTAAATAGCTGAAATAATACGGGGCGCGCATTGAACAGACAGTGGCGGCGCCGCAGGTATCAGGGCCATCAGCGGCGGGTTGTGGTGTAACAGGCTGCAATAGCCGCAGAGTTCGAAACAGGCGCCAGAGGCCGTATCCGCCATGTCGTGGCCCGCAGGCGGGCTTTCTTCAGGCATAGGGCTCATCATCGCCATATGCTCGGCATGCTCCCCGCTCAGGAACATGCCCATGTTCATCTCTTTGTTATTAATGTTGTTTTTTGATATTTGCGAGGAGATGAACGGTGCGATGAAAATCATCAACATAGCGAATAAGCCCAGCCAGGCCAGCGTGCGCATATGTTGAGTGGACAATTTCACCAGGAAAGTCTTCCAGAGCCAGAGGGTAAATGAATGATGATGACGGTAATTGTGCCAGTATTGTAACATTAATGAGAATTAAGCTAAACAGCGAAGAAAACTGTTTGTTAAATGAAAATAATTCGGGTAGATTTCGAATTATTCCATTTAAGCACGGATAACCCTTATGTCTGAACGCACCTCTGCGTTGCCTGCTGCTGCGCAGAATATTAATCAGCAGGTAACCACCCGCAGTTGGTTTATTCCGTTGATGATGCGGATTCATTTCTATATTGGTCTTTTTGTAGGGCCGTTTTTACTTATTGCCGCATTAAGCGGAATATTTTACGCATTGACGCCGCAAATTGAATCTCGCCTGTATGCCGAGCAGCTGTTTAACGACAGCTCCGGGCCGACACTGCCGTTAGAACGGCAGATAACCGCCGCTCAGGCGGTAGCACCGCAGCAGGCTTCGCTGTCGGCGGTAAGGCCGTCACCTGGTGAAGGCGAAAATACTCGAGTGTTGTTTAACGTTGCGGGATTAAAAGCCTCGGAACGGCTGGCGGTGTTTGTTGACCCGGTGACGGCGCAAACGCATGGCGCGATGGCGGTTTATGGCACCAGTGGCATATTACCGCTGCGCACCTGGTTGGATCAATTTCATCGCAGCTTGTTGCTGGGGGATTTGGGCCGCAATTATAGCGAGCTGGCCGCTTCCTGGCTGTGGATTGCGGCGCTGGGCGGTTTGATCCTCTGGGGCGCGCGCAAGCGCAAGAACAAGGAAACGCGGCATAGGCGCAAAGGTTTACGTTGGTTGCATGAGAAAAGCGGTCTGTTGCTGCTCATCGGCCTGTTGTTCTTTTCCGCCACCGGGCTGACCTGGTCACAGTGGGCCGGTGAGAATATCGGCGCGCTGCGTCAGCAACTGGGCTGGGCGACACCCTCGTTGTCTATGACACTTGGCGGGCAGCGTGCGCAGCCTGCTGACGAGCATGCCGAACACCGTGGCCACAAGATGCACATGCCAATGGCTCAGCTGCCTCATGATCCTGCCATGTATGACAGAGCGCTGGCAGTCGCGCGTGGGGCAGGCATTGATGCCGCCAGGGTTGAAATCAAGCAACCGGCCTCCGCAGGCCAGGCCTGGGCGATGATGGAGATCGATCGCAGTTGGCCGACGCAGGTTGATGCCGTGGCAATCGACCCCGCGACGATGGCAATCGTTGATCTGGTCAGGTTCGAACAATACCCGCTCGCGGCAAAGTTGACGCGCTGGGGCATTGATCTGCATATGGGTATCCTGTTCGGCCTGGCAAATGAACTGGTGCTGGTGGCCTTCGCCGCCGGGCTGGTAGCGATGGTAGTGATGGGGTATTTGATGTGGTGGCGCGGCCGGCCCACACGAGCAGTGCGTAAACCGCTGCGCTCACCCTTTATGTTGCTGCGCAAAACACCCAAAGGGCCGCTGTTGCTGATTGTCGGCTTCACGCTGCTATTGGGATTCTGCCTGCCGGTAATGGGCGTTAGTCTGTTGGCCTTTTTACTGTGCGATCTACTGTGGTTTCTGACAGTACGGCGGAATGAACCGCACCTATCGACAAAGTGAAGTTTGTAGAAAAGCCTTTCCTCTTCTACACTTAGAGAACAACAAACGTACGTCAAGAGGACAAACCATGACTAATAAGCTGGTTTTAGCCGTTTGCACTGCAGCGACATTTTCCATTCTTGCCGGCTGTACCGCTTATGACAGGGCCGCCAGTTACGTGAAGGAGCCTGTGGTAAGCGATGTAAAGGTAGGGATGACTAAACAACAGGTGCGGGCAATTGCCGGCCCACCGTCAACCTCTGCAACGCTGGTGAATGCGCAGGGGACTTGCGACACTTATGCGGTGGCTCCACGCGACGGTAAAGTGCAAACCTATTTTGTCAGTTATAGCGATACCGGTCATGTGATGAACAAGGGATATCAGACCTGTTCAGACTATGACTCTCAGCCTAAATAAGCCTTACTGCGCTGAACAATAAAACCTCGCTTTGGCGAGGTTTTTCATTTTTTAACCGCCAGCCGCATGAAGTTTAAGCAAATGCGCTTTTTACTGCATTTTTTTTCATGAAACAGTAGACATTTCATAACGGTATCGCTAATATCTGCGCCCATTGGAAGGATGGCCGAGTGGTTTAAGGCAACGGTCTTGAAAACCGTCGAGTGTAACAGCTCCCAGAGTTCGAATCTCTGTCCTTCCGCCAAATTTAGCCGGCTTAGCTCAGTTGGTAGAGCAACTGACTTGTAATCAGTAGGTCACCAGTTCGATTCCGGTAGCCGGCACCATAAAAGAAGCCCCAGCAGAAATGCTGGGGCTTTTTCTTTATCGGCTAAACGACTGTGTCCAGTAGCGTAGCTGACGTGGAACCGCTCAATGCTATTTGCGGTGCGGTATAGTGCAGGTCTGCGAGCGTTTGGCTTAGATCACGGTTGCCCAGTGAGAAGACAATATCCTGGCTGTCAAAGCTGTGATTGCCGTTGTTATCGATAATCACATAGAGAGAATTACCCAATTTTATCGCACCAACTTCAGCCAGCGAGCTTTCACTGGCACTCCCGGTCGCTTTACTGAGAGCTGCGGTGAATAATGATTGGGCATCAGCCGCCCCTCCGAGAGTGGAGAACAAGGCATTGAGATTAGCTGAGCTACCGTAGTCACCGTAGGAAACCAACGATTTGTCACCGGTTGATGAAAACGTCCATTGCTGACCGTCAGCTCCAGCATTGATACGATCGACAGACGCGTTGTAATCGGTGATTTTGACCGACCCGGCAATGGTGCTTTGCGTAAAACTGAAAGTATCTCCCTGATACCCAGACCCATGTCCAGCGATTGTCGTGTTGCCAACCACGCTGAAACTGTCATCCTGCGATTGGCCCTCGATAAACAATTGCTTGCCGGCTAGCGCACTGATGATGCCACTGAATTGGCCACTATTTTGTAAGGTGCCCAGTGTGCTGTAAAAATCACCGCCGCCAGTTCCACCTTGTTCTGAATGAATATCAACGCTGACAGGAGCAATATTGCCATTGGGGTTATTTAGCTCGTCAATGTAGATATGCGTCAGTGAATCACTGAAGTCCGATCTGATATTGAGCTTCAGAACATAGTTGTTTTGCCCGCCAAGAGCAAAGCCGTTCAGACTGATATCCGTAACGTGATTGTTACCTCCAGACAGCGTCAATTCGGCGTTGGTGAAAGAGGATGAAATCTTGAGGGTTTCTTTAACCGGCCGGTTAGTATAGTGGCTGGTCAGAGCGAACGTCCCTGCGTTGATTGCCTGCGTATTGTATTGCGTTGGTACCGCATCGGTATAAGGGTTGAACTCCCTGCCAATATCGATGTTGAGGTCGGTTACGGTGTTTGCTCCGCGAAACGTTGCCAGCTCGACATGAACCTTACTGGCCGCAGTGGTGTCATTAAATACCCGGACGCTGGTCGGTAAATAACCTCCCGCACCGAGATAATTGTTTGCGTTGTACAAATGGACGTTGTCTGCATATCCCGTCAGTGCAAAACCGGTTGGGGTAGTCAATGTTGTCGAGGGTTGCGTGATGTTGCTTAGATTGCTATAAGCCGCGTTGTAGATAATGGCGTTACTTTGCATCACGCCAAAATCAAAGGCGTGCTCACCTTCTGTTGCCTCCTGCTGCCCATCAACAAATATACGCCCACTACCGGTATATCCCGCCAGATCGATGTAGTTAAAAAACTCAAAGTTACTGGCGTTGGTCGTGATGGATGCAGACTGGTTGCCGCCTGCGCCCGTCGTAATATAGATGTCTTTGGTAATAAAGTTGGCGGAAAGTATTGAGGTGTTTCCTGAGCCATACTCCGCCGAGCCGACGGCGCGGAAGTTACCGCTCACGTTATTGCTCCCACCGGCTATGGCGTTGCCGCTCCAGGTGAGTATATTGAAGCCGGCGCCAATTTTGATATAGGCTTTGGAAATACTCAGATCTGAATCTTGGCTGACGATGACCTTGGTATTATCAATGTCGGTTAACCTTACAGATTCCGTTTCCGTTTCCGGATCCAAATGCAAAATGATCTCATTCATTGGTTAATTATCCCTATTAATCTGCGTAACGACTTGCGGGGGTTAATTGCCCGTCCAGATAAAGACATCAAGCAAATGCTTCTTCTGCAGGAGCAGAGACGGCGTTCAGAATCACTTGTGGAGAGGAGTAGTGTGTCTCGACTACCGTCTGGTAGAGATCGTGGTTGCCGAGTGAGAACACGATATCCTGATCGTCAAAAGTGTGGTTGTTGTTCTTGTCTATCACTACGTACAGGCTATTACCCAACTTCAGGGCGCCAACTTCTGACAGTGCATTTTCACTGGTACCGCCAGTAGCTTTGCTGAGCAGGGCGCTGAACAGTGATTGAGCCGAGCTGCCGGCAGCGGTGTCGACAGAGTTAAACAGGGTATTCAACGCCGTACTGTTGCCGTAATCTCCATAAACGGCCATCTGTTTTTCCGCCAGTTTGGAGAAGCTCCAATGCTGGTTCGCATCCCCAGCGTCAATCTTGGTGCTGCCAATATATTGGGTAGCGATTTTTACCATACTGTCGACAGTACTATGGGCGAAAACGACTTTATCGCTACCCCCGACCCCGTTCACCGTGGTATTGCCAACGACGTTGAATATGTCGTCGCCATTTCCCCCATTCGCCGTCAACTGCTTGCCCGCCAACTGGGTGGTCAAACTGTCGAAACGTCCGCCGTTTTGTAACGATTTGAGGTTAGCGTAAAAATCTCCACCACCTGAGCCACCGATATCCATTGTTAGCTTGAGGCTCATTTGCGGGAAATTAAGTTCGTTTTGAAGCGAGTGGCCGACCGTTTCCAGCGAGTCGCTGAAATCTGCTTTCACATGCAGGTCGATAGTAAAGTTATGCCAAAACGCACCTATGCTGCTGACATCAATATCCGTCACATTATTATGGCCACCCGATAGGGTGACGATGGTATTAACCGAGTGGACCGAGAGGGTAAACTTGACTTGCTGCTCTTTATTGCCGTAATTGGTGATATAACCGATGGTGCCAACGTTATAGGTAAAACCATAGTTGGGTGCAGCCCCGGTTCCGACATTAAGATCCCGCATAATATCAATGGTATAGGCATTAATTTGACGTACTTCATAAGAACGGTGTTCTGATTCGAGCATCAGATTACTGGCTGCGGTCAGATCCTTGTCGATGATCAGCGTGCCGTCAGTCAATGTATTAATAATATGCAGATTATCCACTTTTTCCGACAGCAGCAGGTTGGGGTTGGCGTACACATCCGCCTGCGTCAGGTTTTTCACCTGCGAGAAATTCGGGTTGTGGATGGTGGCTCTGCCCACAAGGAGCCCGGAATCGAAGACATTTGTGCCATCGGTGCCGGCCAGTGAGCCATCAAGATAAATATCGCCGGTACCGCGGTAGTTGGTTAAATCGATATAGGCATAGTTGCTGAAGTTTTTCAGGTTGGTGCTGATGACGCCGGAGAGGCTGCCGTCCCCGGCTGTAGTCAGGTGGACCGTTTTGGTAATGAAATTGGCGTTGAGGATTCCCTCGGAAAAGACGGCATATAAATCGTTGCTGACTTTATTTGAGCTGCCATCCACCGAGTTACCTTGCCAATCAAGCCGATCGGTGCCGCCTCCCAGTGTGATTTTTGCATTTAGCGTGCTGAGATCGAGGCCTTTGGCGAAAACAATGGTGTCATTCTCATTACCCAGCAGGATATTGCCGCTGAAGCTGGACAGGTTGGTCTGATCGATGGACAGAACAATATCTTTGCCATGGTTGGCCAGAGAACTCAGAGTAATGCTGTTTCCCGCGTGACTCCCGGTTAGCGTGATGACTTTGACATTCGCAGCCAGGCTTAGATCAACGGTGGCGTCATGTATCACATTGAGCGTCAAGGTGCTGAACATCGACAGTTCAGCATTAGTCAGCTGGTGGTAATGACCGGAGTTCACCGTCCCCGATGGATTCCCCCCGTTTGCGCTGGTGTCCAACATTGGCGCAGTTTTATAACCAAGGGATGTGCCCAGCGCGTTTTCATACTCAAACACTTTTTGGCTAGAAACCGGGTAATTGCTGCCAATCAGGCTTTCGCCATTGCGGAAGTAGTCGATCACCAGCAGCGTAGCCTTTAACTTGTCATTACCAGCCCGCAGTAAGATGGCCTGAGATTCCACGGTGGTGAGTTTATGTTGTGTGCCATGCAGTTGGTAATAGACTTTTTCATAGTTGGATGCATGGCTGAACTCTGCATTTTTAGACAGAAGCTTCAGTAAATCATAATTGCTGGTACCGCTGGCTAACATTTTGCTCCAGGTTTCCAAGCCAGAAGCATCGATCCCGCGGCCTGCCAGAGTCATGTAGATTGAAGCGACGTGCTCCTGGTATTCGGCTGCGGGTAGTTCCCCAGGGGAATATACATGCTCAATTTTGGCCAGTTGCTGCTGGGCCACGCTATCTGCAGGTGCGGTGGAAGACCGTAGATCATTGATGATGGCGGCGACTACATCACCCCGGGTGCCGCTGTTATTATTGATAATGTCGAGATAATGATTAATGTCGCCCTCTGCAGGCGGTCGTTTGTGGGTTTGCGCGTAGATGGTTTTGATAAAGTCGCTGTCATTAAGCCCGCCGAATTTGTCCGCTTTGACATTAACGAATTTCTGAGCAACTTCAGCAAAGGTATTTTTGCCAGTGCTGATGACACTTCCCCAGTAGTTGATGCCGCTGCTGCTGGCGATGGAGCCCAGGGCATAAAACAGTGCAGAAACGTCCTCTGCTCCGGAGTGCTGCTGCGGAGTGCCATTAAACGCCGGGTAGAGCGACTGGTTGATAGTTTCTTGTTGAGCGTGCTGATGTTCCAGTGTGGTGCTGTCAGTGCCCTTATAGCTATCAAGCGTGTTAAACACATCTTGTGCAATATTGCCGAGCGCTTTCCCGCCATTGAGCTGTGTCAGTAGCGGTTGTAACTGTTCTTGAGTTGGGGGAACTGAATTAACATTCTGATAAATAAACGTTATTTTTTGTTCGTTATTCATTGTGCCATAGTGTTTTTGGCCTTCCGGACCTTTGATAATCCAGGTGGCTAATTCAGCGGAGCTCATTCCGGCCATCAGTTTTTTGGCAAAGTACTCGACGTCTTTAAACGCAGGTTTACGGCCCAGTGTGGCGAAAAAAATCCCGGCGGCATGTTGTTGATATAATAAAACGTTCATAAATACAGTTCCCTTAAGTATGAATAAATCCTAAAAAATATAGTACAAAAGAGGGGGCTGTGTTTGCCCGCGGCCGGTTAATATTTGTGTTTATTCCCAGGGTAAAACCCTTTTTTATTTATACTGTTTTTTATTTTATTAGTGTTTGATTGTTATTGATTTTTATTTTTCATCGGCGAGAAAGGAGACGGTATTTAAGAATATCCTTATTTTGGGAATGTTGATATAAAGAGGGAATAGGTTTATTGAGATACAATTAGGGTGATATTTATATTATTGATCCTTTTAATTATTTCCCTTTAATTTTTTCAGCCCTCATGGAGACATAAAAAAACCAACCGCAAAGGGTTGGTTTCTCTAAGGATGTTTGGTCGGCATGAGAGGATTTGAACCTCCGACCCCCGACACCCCATGACGGTGCGCTACCAAGCTGCGCTACATGCCGACGCTATGGCAAATTATACTACCCTTAACCAAGATCAATGCAAGAGTAGCAGCGTCTGATTGCTTGTATTTTAAGCAGTTAGTTGGCAATGAAGCGTTTAACGTCAGTCAGCACCTGCAACAGCAGGGTAAGCTGCGGTTTCTCGTCTTTTATTTCTTTGTCGTTTTTATCGTACGCCCGATAAGTGCCATTGCCGTCCAGCACCATGGTTTGTGTTGGCGTAGTGATGATCAACAGGTTGTTATCACCGGTGGCGACCCAGTTATTCCTGCGCTGTGCGGTGAACAGGTCTTCACCCTGCGAGTAGTCATTAGGCGCCGTTTTAACGTGCAGTAAACGCTGCATCAGCGTGCGCATCACATCGTTATGGCCGGTCAGCTTATTGATGGTCTGGGTCGGCGTACCCGGCCAATGGATTACCAGCGGCACCTGCAACTGTTGTTGGTTATAACTGGTGCCCGCGCCCCAGTAGCCTTTACCAGTATCATTGAATTCAACACCGTGCTCTGCGGTAATCACCACCACTGTTTTATCCAGAACGCCACGTGCTTTCAGCGTGCCGAGCACTTCGGCAATCTGGGTATCCACTTCCTGCGCGCCGGTGCGGTAACGTTGAATAAAGTCGGCTGGGGCCGGTGTTTTTTCATTGGCCGCAGGTTCAGCGCCACGGAAGTTGATATAGGAGAACCACGGAGCCTTGTTGTTCTGATCGTTCAGCCAACGCTGCCATTGCTGTGTGGTTACCGCATCGTCTTGCCTGGCCGGTGCCGGCAGCGAGAAGTCGGTCAAGAGCGCCTGACGGTACAGGCTGGCATTAAAGCCGTCTGACGAGAACAGGCCAAATTGATAACCTTGGGCGCTGAGCGCGTTCACCAGGGCAGAAGGTTTGCGCGCGGCGAGAATGCTGTCCAGATAGGTCGGTGAAATACCGTAAAACAGGCCAAACAAGCCGGTATCCGCATGATTGCCCGAACTGTAGTGATCGCTGAAGCGAATGTTTTCCTGTGCGAAGCGGGCGAGGGCAGGCATATCCTTTGTCATATCCTGGGTGCGAACGCCATCCACGACGATCATCAGCAGGTTATAACCGCTGCCTTTGTCGCTGTAACTGAGATCGTTGAGCGGGTATTCCACCGCTACGGCCTCCGGATTGCCCTGTTGCACCAGACGGCGCTCATACTCTTGCGGATCGAGCAGGCCGTGTTTCTCAAGGAATTTACGCGCAGTCATCGGGTAGGAAAGCGGCAGGTTGGCCCGCTGCATGGTAATTGGGCGATAGAAATTGGCGTCGGCCCAGATATAAATCAGGTGCGAGGCAAAAAAGGCGCTGATGAACAGTACGGCCAGCGGCTTGCCAAAGTGTTGGCGGTTCAGGCTGCGAAGCTTTTGCCAGCTCCAGGTGCCAAACAGCATCTCCACCAGGAAGATAACCGGCACGCAGATGAACATCAGCTGCCAGTCGCGAGCCAGCTCGCTTTGATCCGGATTAACCACCAGCTCCCACACCACCGGGTTAAGATGCAGGTGGAAATGCGTGAACACTTCGCTGTCTACCAGCAACAGTGTTAGCCCTGTAGTGGCCAGCGCGGCGGAAATAAACCGCAGCAGCCGCTGCGACATCACCACAAAGGTGAGCGGGAATATCACCAGCAGATAGCCGGCGAAAACGATAAAGCTGAAATGCCCCAGCAAGCTGACCAGGGCATAAACCCGGCCCAACAGGGAGGCGGGCCAGTCGGTGACAAACAGGTAGCGGCTACCCAGCCCGAGGGCGAGCAGAATATTGAATAAGGCGAACCAGTGCCCCCAGCTAATCATCTGGGAGACTTTTTCACGATAACGCTGACGGTTTGTCACCATAAGTAATTATTAATGCGCTTTGTCTTCACGAATAGAAGCTTGCAGAGCTTCTGCAAACGATCTTGCCAACGTCTTCCGCTGCGCGGGAGCGACGCTGGTGTTGATCAGATTAGTTACCATGTTGCCCAGCACCATCAGAGAAAGATCGGTGGGAGTATGGTGTTTTTCCAAAACATTGACCAGCTCAGAGAGCAGTTGTTCAACGTGTTCGTCACTGTAACGGGATGATTGTGGCATAAAAATTGCGCTCAAAGCCTGACAAAGTCCCATATCTTACCGTATAGAGCCGTGATTTTCCGCTCTTTTATAGCGTGGTACTCGTTAAGGTAACGATCGTTTGCCGATCCTGCTTTCCAGTTGCAGGGCGAAGCCTTCAGTGCTTGAATACGCGCTCAAAGAACAGGAGGATTTATCATGAGTCTGGATATCGACCAGATCGCTCTGCACCAGTTGGTAAAACGCGATGAACAAACGCTGGACGTGGTGCTGCGCGACTCTCTGCTTCCCACCAATGCGGCGGTGGAAGAGATGATGGAGGAGCTGCATCGTGTCTACAGTGCCAAGAGCAAGGCTTATGGCCTGTTCAATGAAGGCAGTGAGCTGGCGGATGCGCTGCGCACCTGCCGCAAGGACGATAAGGACTTTCTGGCCTTCAGCCGTGCGGCGACAGGTCGCCTGCGCGATGAACTGGGCAAATACCCCTTTGCCGAAGGCGGCGTGGTGCTTTTTGGCCAGTATCGCTACCTATCGACGGAGTATTTGTTGATCGCGGTACTCAACAGCCGCAACAGTTCGCGCGTCAATGAAGAGCTGGATATCAACACCACCCATTATCTGGACATCAACCACGCCGATATCGTGGCGCGCATCGATTTGACCGAGTGGGAAACCAACCCGGAATCCACCCGTTACCTGACCTTCCTGAAAGGCCGAGTGGGCCGCAAGGTGTCCGATTTCTTTATGGATTTTCTGGCGGCGGCCGAAGGGCTGGATACCAAAGCGCAGAACCGGGGCTTGCTGCAGGCGGTTGACGACTACTGTGCCGACGCCCAGTTGGATAAAAATGAGCGCCAATCGGTGCGCCAGCAGGTTTACAGCTACTGCAACGAACAGCTGCAAGCCGGCGAGGAAATCGAGCTGCAGGAACTGTCGAAAGAGATCGCGCCGGTGGGCGAGAAAGATTTTCTGCAATTTTCCAGCGAACAGGGCTATCAACTGGAAGACAGCTTCCCGGCAGATCGTGGCACTTTGCGCCAGTTGACCAAGTTCGCCGGCAGCGGCGGCGGCATCAGCATGAACTTTGACGCCATGCTGTTGGGGGAGCGGGTGTTTTGGGATGCGGCAACGGATACGTTGACCATTAAAGGCACGCCGCCGAATTTGCGCGATCAGCTGCAACGCCGGTTAAACGGCGGCAACAAGTAACGTTTGCCGAATCGCAGACAATAAAAAACGCCGCAATTGCGGCGTTTTCTACTTCGGCGTCCCGAAAAGCTCGAAGACGTTGCGATTACGCGCGAACGAAGTCGATGTGGGTCAGTTTTGGCTTGAACGGGTGACGCTGTACAGCCTGAACCTTAACTTTGGTTTCTTTACCGTCGATAACCAGAGTTACTGCTTCGCTGTAGAATTCTGGTTTAACTTCCATGTTCTTTACAGAATCATGGTCTAATTCGATGGAAACTGCAGCTTCTTCGCCACCGTAAACGATAGCTGGGAATTTGTTAGCTGCACGCAGGCGGCGGCTCGCACCCTTACCCTGGTCTTTACGTACTTCTACATTGATAGTGAACATTGTTTTTTCTCTTAAAAGAAAATTTACCCTGTTAAGGCGACCCAGTAACAGGTTCGATAAACCACTTTAGCACCGGGCGAACCCAGCTAAAGCGGGCGGCATTTTAACGGAAAGCCGTCGGCAGGGCAATGGAAACCTCCCGAATCTGCGCGATGCGGGCATCAATACAGCTCGTTGGCCCGGCGGAAGCGGCCCTGATAATCGAACACTTTTTCCCGAATCTGCCAGAATTGCCCACGTTTGCGCGCCACGACAAAATCCGGATGACGCAACAGTGTCTGTTGGGCCAGCACGTCGGCGGCGGTTTGCCAACTGAACGGCACCCCCGGCGCGCGTTGATGCGGGCGCAGAAACAGCATCTCGAAGGCTTTGCGCTGCGCCGGCGTTTGCAGGCGGAAACGCTCGCTGGTGCTGGTGCCGTCTTCATCGTAATAGGTGGCCTTCAGCCACTCGCCTTTTTCATCGCGCCCGCTTTGCAGTTCCATGCCGCCGCAGCGCAGAACCAAGGCGTCCTTCAGTTTCAGCGCCTCTTTCAGCATGTCGTCGGGATCGACCAGTACTTCCTGGCATTGGTGGCAGCGGCGTGCGGCAATGTCGTTTTCTGCGCCGCAGTGCGGGCAACTCTTGAAACGAAAGCGATAGTCGCACTGTTCGCGATGCCCATCATCGTCTTCTAGCCAGCCCTGGCAGCGGCGGCCGTAATGCTCGATGACGTCGCCATTTTCGGTGCATTTTCCCCAGAACAGGTTGGCGAAGCCGCAGCCGGGGCAAAATACCTGTACCGGCTGGCTGTCGCTGTGCGGTTTGCTGACGCCGACCTCAGGTGTGAACAGATCGTGCGGATTACCGGCGTAATCGAGGATCAGGCAATCCTCTTTGCCCGGAGCCAGCCGCAGCCCGCGGCCGACGATTTGCTGATAAAGGCTGACGGATTCGGTGGGGCGCAAAATGGCGATCAGATCGACATGCGGCGCGTCAAAGCCGGTGGTCAGCACCGCTACGTTGACCAGATAACGCAGCCGCTGTTGTTTGAACGCCTCAATCAACGCATCCCGCTCGGCGGCCGGCGTTTCGGCGCTGACCAGCGCGGCCTCACCGGCCGGCAGCAGGCCGTGGATCTCACGCGCATGTTCAACGGTGGAGGCGAAAATCATCACCCCTTTGCGCGTTTCGGCATATTCGACGATCTGGCTGATGATATGCGGCGTGATGCGATTTTGCTGTTTCAGCTCGCGGTTGAGGTCTGCCTCACTGAACAAGCCGTTGCTTCTGGCCTCCAGGCGGCTGAAATCGTACTGCACAATGGGCATGTCGAGCCGTTCCGGCGGCACCAGATAGCCGTTCTTGATCATGTAGCGCAGCGGCAGTTCATAAATGCAGTCGCGAAACAGGCTGCCGGCATCGCCGCGGGTAAAGCCGTGATAGTGATACTGATAAATCCAACCCTTGCCCAGCCGATAAGGCGTGGCGGTCAGCCCCAACAACCGCAGCTGCGGATTGGATTTTTGCAGGTGCTGAATAATTTGCTGATACTGGCTGTCATCGTCGTCGCTGATGCGGTGGCACTCGTCGATAATCAGCAGGGAAAATGCGCCGTCGAACAGCGGCAGATTACGTGCCACGGACTGTACGCTGCCGAACACCACTTTACCGGCGCTGTCTTTTTGCTGCAGCCCGGCGGCAAAGATATCCGCCTCCAGCCCATAGGCGCAGTATTTGGCGTGGTTTTGCGCCACCAGCTCCTTCACGTGGGCCAGCACCAATACCCGGCCGCGCGCACGTTTTGCCAGTTCGGCGATCACCAGGCTTTTGCCTGCGCCGGTCGGCAGCACAATCAGCGCCGGTTGCGAATGCTGGCGGAAATGTTTGATGGTGGCTTCGACCGCTTCCAATTGGTAGGGGCGTAGAGTAAAGGCCATGAATTAACGCCGTTGGTTGAAATGGGCCGCCGGGAACAGGTTTTGCAACCTTTGATCCCATAGAAACAGTGACATTTTACTCCTCAGGCGGCTAAAAAATTTCTATTATTATGCCTTCTGAGCGCATGAGGTGCGAGAAGTGCGGAAATTACCTCTGTCAGGGGGCCGTTTCCGCCGCTATACTCCTGTGACAGTAATCGCTGTTTCCCCCTCTCCGAACCTGCCCTGTTGCGCCTGGTGCAACGGCGGGCGTCATATTTTAGCAATACGATCAATGCGATCATAACAACGACAGGCAAAGCAGATTCAATGCGACTGGACAAGTTTTTATCTCAGCAGTTAGGTGTTAGCCGCGCGCTGGTAGCGCGTGAACTTCGGGCAAAGCGCGTCACCGTGGACGGTGAAGTGGTGAAGAGCGGGGCTGTCAAACTGACCCCGGAACAGGAGGTGGCGTTTGACGGCAACCCACTGCAACAGCTGAGCGGCCCACGTTATTTCATGCTCAACAAGCCTCAGGGTTACGTTTGCTCTACGGACGATCCCGATCACCCGACGGTGCTGTATTTCCTCGATGAGCCGGTCGCTTATAAACTGCATGCCGCCGGTCGGTTGGATATCGACACCACCGGCCTGGTACTGATGACCGACGACGGGCAGTGGTCGCACCGCGTCACCTCACCGAAACATCATTGTGAGAAAACCTATCTGGTTACGCTGGAGCATCCGCTGGCGGAAGATACTGCGCAGCGGTTTGCCGAAGGCGTGCAGTTGCATAATGAAAAAGATCTGACCCGTCCGGCGCAGCTGGAAAAAATTGAAGACACTCTGGTGCGTCTGACCATCAGCGAAGGGCGTTACCACCAGGTGAAACGCATGTTCGCGGCGGTCGGCAACCGGGTTATTGAGCTGCACCGCGAGCGGATTGGCGCCATCGTGATGGATGAAGATTTGGCTCCGGGCGAATATCGCCCGCTGACTGAAGAAGAAATCGCCAGCGTGGGCGCGCCACATTTGCAGGACTAACGGCTGCGGCTGATTAAGGAATCGTTGAACGTGCAACAGAACCGGTCATCTCACCTCGGTTTGATTTTCATTCTGGGCCTGCTTTCCATGCTGATGCCACTGGCCATCGACATGTATCTGCCCAGTATGCCGGTGATAGCCGAGCAGTTCGGCGTCGAGTCGGGTAGCGTGCAGATGACGCTCAGCGCCTATATGCTCGGTTTTGCCTTGGGGCAGCTGTTCTATGGGCCGATGTCTGACAGCATAGGGCGCAAACCGGTGATCCTCTGGGGAACGCTGATCTTCGCCATCGCCGGAGGTGCCTGCGCCATGGCGCAGTCGATCGAGCAATTGATCAACCTGCGTTTCCTGCACGGCCTGTCGGCGGCGGCGGCCAGCGTGGTGATTAACGCCCTGATGCGCGATATGTTCACCAAGGACGAGTTTTCGCGCATGATGTCGTTTGTCATCCTGGTGATGACCATTGCGCCCTTGCTGGCGCCGATGATCGGCGGTGCGCTGCTGCTGTGGTTCAGCTGGCATGCGATTTTCTGGACCATGGGCGCAGCGGCGCTGATCGGCTCTCTGCTGGTGGCGTTCTTTATTAAAGAGACGCTGCCGAAAGAGCGGCGGCAGAAATTCCATTTGCGCACCACGTTGGGCAATTTCGCTTCGCTGTTCCGCCACAAGCGCGTGCTGAGCTATATGTTGGCCAGCGCCTTCTCGTTCGCCGGCATGTTCTCGTTCCTCAGCGCCGGGCCTTTCGTGTACATCGAATTGAATAACGTTTCTCCGCAGCATTTTGGTTATTACTTTGCGCTGAATATCGTGTTTCTGTTCCTGACCACCCTGATCAACAGCCGCAACGTTCGGCGGCGTGGCGCGATCAACATGTTCCGCCTGGGGCTGCTGGTTCAGTTGGCGATGGGGCTGTGGTTGCTGGCGGTAAGCGCCATTGGCCTGGGGTTCTGGGCGCTGGTGCTCGGCGTGGCGGTTTATCTGGGCTGTATCGCCATGATTTCGTCCAACGCCATGGCGGTGATCCTGGATGATTTCCCGCATATGGCGGGTACTGCATCCTCGCTGGCCGGTACACTGCGCTTCAGTATCGGTGCTCTGGTGGGGGCGATACTGTCGATGGCACCAGGCAAGAGCGCTTGGCCGATGGTCTCCTCCATGGCGCTGTGCAGCATCGTCGCGGTGCTGTTCTATTTGTATGCCAGCCGTCCACGCAACAACCTAGCCTGATCCTCCTGCGATTTTATCCTGCATAACAAAGGCCAGCCTGGCGCTGAGCCTTTGTTATGCCATTTTTCCGAACCTTCCGGCCGTTCTGCTGACAATGGGAATTTTGTTGCTAAATATAAGCGCGCTAATTAAATGGGCGGCGTGCACTCTGTGTGCTTTTTGTTAAAAAAAGCGCAGGGCGTGCTCAGGCAATTATAGGGCCTCACCGTATTATCTTTGCCTGAATGTGGCCTGTAATTTATTTTATGGCTATTTAAAATCAATGGGTTAATTGATGTTTGGGCGTGAGTTGTCGAAGTTAAATGTTTCTTCAATGTAAAATTATGAAGAGTGAAAAGTAACCATATTGCAAGAAAAAAGAGTTGAGATCACACCGGGAAAGGGTTACATATAACGCAAAAATGCGAGCTGAGTCGCAAAATGGCGTGAAATGACATTGCGCGGAGCACCAAAACAGCACGACATCAGCAAGCGCAGGGGCTGGTTAATAGGTTGTCACATATTTTACATTTAAATAACATATGTGCGCGGCGGAGTCGGTTCTCAACGGCTATAACTTAGTTACCCTGTCAGGTAAAAACTGTTTCACTTTTCAAACTAGGGATTTCATGTGGATAGTATCCAACTTTCGGTAGTGCATCGCTTGCCGCAAAGTTATCGTTGGCTATCAGGTTTTACCGGCATCAAGGTTGAACCGATTCCGCTTAGCGGGATAGACGAAGATAACAACCTGATTGGCTTGAAACTGCTTAGCCACGAAGGGGCGGACGCCTGGCAGGTGATGCAACAGCTCAAGCTGTCTTTGCAGGAGATTCAGGTCGATTGCGCCATCGTGGAATGGGAAGGGGAAGCTTGCCTGTTTGTGCACCGCAGTGATGAAAGCGCCACCTTATGCCGGTTAAAAAACGTGGGTGCCGCTATCGCCGAGCCACTGAGCGCACAATATCCTTTCTGAGCCTGCTACTAGTCTGCCAACTGTAACAGCTGCTGCGTATAAGCGGCGGCCGGCGAGTTAAAGATCGTCTGGCAGTCACCCTGTTCAACCACTTCTCCTTGTCGCAGTACGATCACCTGATGGCACAGCGAGCGCACTACCTGTAAATCATGGCTGATAAACAGATAAGCCAGCCGGTGGCGCTGTTGCAGCGACTTCAGTAGCGCCAGGATTTGAGCCTGCACCGATTTATCCAGCGAGGAGGTTGGTTCATCCAGTATCAGCAGCTGCGGTTGCAGAATCAGCGCCCGCGCGATGGCGATACGCTGGCGCTGGCCACCGGAAAATTCGGTAGGGTAGCGGTGGCGCAAGGCAGGATCCAGCCCCACCTCCTGTAAAGCGTCAATCACCCGTTGTTCACGCTGTTCTGCGCTCAGTTTTTGGTGAACCTCAAGCCCCTCGGCGATAATTTGCAGCACGCTCAGCCGTGGGTTAAGCGCAGAGTAGGGATCCTGAAACACGATTTGTATCCGGCTGCGGTACGGCAGCATCTGTTTCAGGCTGAACTGGTGCAGCGGCTGGCCGTTAAACCAGATAGCGCCGCTGGCGGTCAACAGGCGCAGCAGCGCCAGCCCGGTCGTGCTTTTACCTGACCCTGACTCCCCCACCAATCCAACGCTTTCTCCGGCCTTAAGCTCAAAACTCAGCCCCTTCAGCGCGTAATGATGATCAACCGTGCGGCGCAACAAGCCGCGCTTGATCGGGAAGCTGACCTGCAAGTTTTCCACTTTCAGCAGCGGTACTGCATCCGCCGGCAACGGCAGAGGATCGCCGACATTCTCTGCTGCCAGCAGTTGCCGGGTATAGGGATGTTGCGGCTGGCTGAACAGGCCTGCCCGGCTGTTCTGCTCTACGCACTGGCCGTTGCGCATCACCGCCACATTGTCCGCCAGACGACGGACGATATTCAGGTTATGAGTGATAAACAGCAGCCCCATGCCCATTTCTTGCTTGAGTTCTTTCAGCAGCAGCAGGATCTGCGCCTGAATGGTCACATCGAGCGCGGTGGTGGGTTCGTCGGCAATCAGCAGTTTGGGCTGGGTCAATACCGCCATGGCGATCATGACCCGCTGGCGTTCGCCGCCGGAGAGCTGATGCGGATAGTCTTTCAACCGGCCTTTGGCGTTGCGAATGCCGACGCGATCCAGGCATTGAATAATTTCCCCGCGCGCTACGTCGCGCCGCATGCCACGGTGCAGGGCCAACACTTCCGCCAACTGTTTCTCAATGGTGTGCAAGGGATTGAGCGACACCATAGGTTCCTGAAAAATCATCGAAATCTGGTTGCCGCGCACTTTACGCAGTTCGGCTTCCGGCGCATGCAGCAACGAGTTGCCATTGAACCGAATATCCCCACCGGTATAGACCACCGGCGGCGAAGGCAGCAGGCGCAGCACCGACAGCGCGGTTACGCTTTTGCCGGAGCCGGACTCACCCACCAAGGCCAGAGTTTCCGCCTTTTCTATCTGCAACGAGATGCCGTTGACCACCTGATTCAGCTGGTCTCCCTGACGGAAAGCGACGCTGAGATCCTGAATTGAAAGCAGTGGAGTGCTAGCCATATCAATGCGCCTTACTGGGGTCAAAGGCGTCGCGTATGGCTTCGCCGATAAAAATGAGTAAAGACAGCAGCACCGCCAACACCAGGAATGCAGTGATGCCGAGCCACGGCGCTTGCAGGTTGTTCTTGCCCTGCAGCAACAGTTCACCGAGCGACGGAGAGCCGATCGGCAGGCCGAAGCCCAGGAAATCGAGGGAGGTCAGTGTGGTGATGGAACCACAGAGGATAAACGGCAAAAAGGTCAGCATCGCCACCATCGCATTGGGCAGCATATGTCGGTACATAATGACCCGATCCGGCACTCCCATAGCGCGTGCGGCGCGGATGTAATCATAGTTGCGGGTGCGCAGAAACTCGGCGCGCACCACGCCGACCAGGCTCATCCAACCAAACAGAATGGTGATGCCGAGCAGCCACCAGAAATTGGGTTGTACGATACTCGACAGTAAAATGATCAAAAACAGCGTCGGCATGCCCGACCACACCTCGATAAAGCGTTGGCCCCACAGGTCAAAACGGCCGCCGTAATACCCTTGCATCGCGCCGACGCAAACGCCAATCACGCTGGAAAACAGCGTCAGCGCCAATCCGAACAGCATCGAAATGCGAAAACCGTACAGCACGCGCGCCAGAACGTCGCTGCCGTTGCCGTCGGTGCCTAACAGGTTTTGGCGCGAGGGGGCTGAGGGGAAGGGCACCTCAGTGGCGAAGTTGATAGTGTCGTAACTAAAGCGAATCGGTGGCCAAACTGCCCAGCCGTGGCGGTCGATCTGCTGTTTTACGAACGGATCCTGGTAATCGGTGGCGGTATTCAGCTCACCGCCAAAGGTGGTCTCGCTGTAATTTATCATGAACGGCAGGTACAGGCGGCCTTCGTAGCGCACCAGCAGCGGGCGGTCGTTGGCAATCAGATTGGCGGCCAGGCTGAGAATAAACAACACCAGGAAAATCCACAGCGACCAGTAACCGCGGCGATTACTGCGAAAGCGCGCCCAACGCGCCTGGTTGATCGGGCTTAAGCGGCTCATTGGCGGGCCTCGAAATCAATGCGCGGATCGACCAGGGTATAGGTGATATCGCTGAGGATATTCAACAACAGGCCAATCAGGGTAAAAATATACAGCGTGCCGAACATCACCGGATAGTCGCGCTGCAGGGTGGCATCATACCCCAGCAGCCCCAGCCCATTAAGCGAGAACATCACTTCAATCAGCAATGAACCGGTGAAAAACATGCTGACGAAAGTCGCCGGGAAGCCGGCGATCACCAGCAGCATGGCATTGCGAAATACGTGACGATAAAGGATCTTGTTCTCGTCCAGCCCCTTGGCGCGCGCGGTCACCACGTACTGTTTGCGGATCTCGTCAAGGAATGCGTTTTTGGTCAGCATGGTCAGGGTGGCGAAACCGCCAATCACCGTCGCCAGCACCGGCAGCGTGATATGCCAGAGATAATCGGCAATTTTGCCGTACCACGACAGGCTATCGAAGTTACTGGATACCAGGCCGCGCAATGGGAACCAATCCAGGTAGCTGCCGCCGGCGAACAGCACGATCATCAAAATGGCGAACAGGAAGGCCGGAATGGCGTAGCCGATGATAATCAGGGTGCTGCTCCAGGTATCGAAGGCACTGCCGTTATGCACCGCTTTGCGAATACCGAGCGGGATCGACACCAGATAGATAATCAGCGTGCTCCACAGGCCCAGAGTGATGGAAACCGGCAGGCTATGGCCAATCAGTTGCATCACCGACGCGCCGCGGAACAGGCTGTCGCCAAAGTCGAGACGCATGTAATTCCATAGCATGGTGAAATAGCGTTCATGCAGCGGTTTGTCGAAACCATAGCGCTTGGTGATTTCGGCAATCACTTCCGGATCCAGCCCGCGAGACCCTCGGTACTGGCTATCCGTCGCGCTGCCGACGCCGATCTGCGCATGTCCCAGGCCTTCACCTGCGCCACCGCCGCCAAAACCGCTGCTCTGGCCCATCTCGATGTTGGCAATTGCCTGATCGACCGGGCCGCCGGGCGCGATCTGCACGATGAAAAAGTTAATGGTGATGATCGCCCACAGGGTGGGAATAATCAGCAACAGTCTGCGAATCAAATAAGCCGCCATCGCCGACCCCTTATTGTTGTTGGGCCGGCAAACGCGCCGCCTTGTTGACGTCAAACCACCAGTTGTCGAAGCCAATCACGTAAGCTGGACGGATCGCCGGCATGGAGAACTTGTCCCAGTAGGCATAGCGATCGTGATTGGAATACCACATCGGCAGCATGAACCTGTTCCAGGTCAGCACCCGATCCAGTGCGCGCCCCAACGGCAGCAGGGCTTTTTCGTCGCCCTGGTGCCGCAGGATGTTGCGCACCAGGCTATCGACGGCCGGATCGGTGACGCGGGGAGTATTCCAACTGGAATTGATGTATTCGGAGTCCCAGATCGTCTGGAGCGAAGAACTCGGGAACGGCATTGCCAGATAGACCGTCGGCATCATGTCGAAATCGCCGTCACGCATGCGTTTGGTGAATTGAGTGACGTCAATTTCACGGATCTGCATCTCGATCCCCAGCCGCTTGAGGTTGTGCTGGAACGGCAAGACGTACTGGAAGTTGCTGCCGCTCAGCAACATCAGCTCGAAGGTAAAGGGCTTGCCGGTTTTGCTGTTCACCAACTGCTGGTTTTTCACTTCCCAACCGGCTTGCTTGAGCAACTGGGTGGCTTTCAGCAGGTTCTGGCGATCGTTGCCGCTGCCGTCAGAGGTTGGCGGCTGGTAGATGCTGGTGAACACTTCCGGCGGCACCTTGTCCTTCAGTGGCGCCAGCAGCGCCAGTTCGGCAGCATCCGGATAGCCGCTGGCGGCGTAGGGGGTATTCTGGAAATAGCTGTTGGTACGTTGATAAGCGTTGTAATACAGCGCCTTGTTCATCCAGTCGAAATCGAAGGCCAACGTGATCGCCTCGCGCACGCGCCGATCGGCAAACAGAGGGCGTTTCATATTGAACGCCATCCAGCGGGTATTTTGCGCCGACTGGTTGGTTTCATCCTGTTTGACTATGTAGTTGCGGGCGAAGTTGCCGCCCTGATACTGGGTGGCCCAGCTTTTGGGCGAACCCTCGACGCGGAAATCGTAGGCACCGGCCTTGAAGGCCTCCAGCGCCACTTTGTCATCCAGATAGTAGTCGTAGCGGATGCTGTCGAAGTTGAAGCGGCCGCGATTGACCGGCAGGTTGGCCGCCCAGTAGTCGCGTACCCGTTGATAGGCAATGTATTGGCCGAGGCGGTAACTGCCGACTTTATACGGTCCGCTGCCAAGCGGCGGCGCGGCCAGCGGTTCGTTCAGCTTATGATTTTTCCAGAAACTCTCCGGCAGCACCGGCAACCCGAACAGCCCAAGCAGCTTGTCTTTATCCGGCTGAGGGAACTCGATGCGTACCGTCAGGCGGGAGATGGCTTTTACCTTGATACCTTTGTACGCCACGCGAAATTGCGGCACGCCTTCGGTCATAAACTTGTTAAAGGTGAAAGCTACGTCGGCGGCGGTGATGGGGCTGCCATCGTGGAAGCGGGCGCGGGCGTTAATATCCAGCTCTACCCAGCGCATATCGGCCGGGAAGCGGGCGGATTCGGCAATCAGCGGGTAATAACTGCCTATTTCGTCGTCCGAGGTGGTGAACAGCGAGTCATACAGCGCGTCGGTGCGTTCGCCGGCCACGCCGCGCGAGGCGTAACGGTTAAAGTTATCGTAAGTGCCGATCGCCGCCATTCGCACGTCGCCGCCTTTCGGCGCGGCCGGATTGACGTAGTCGTAATGGCTGAAGTCGGTGGCGTATTTCGGCTCACCGAGTAGGGCGAAAGCGTAGCTTTCATTGAGGGGTTCGGCCTGCAGGCCAAAACTCAGTGCTGAGAGCACCAGGGCAGCAAAAACGCGCACGGACATCTTGACGGTAAGCTCCTGCTGATAAGTCGGTTAAGTCTGCGGCCAGCATAACATTCACTGCCGCGCCGCAGGGTGAAGTAATGTAAAGATCAGGCTTTTTGCGCCTGATAATCAAAGACCTGCTGGCTATTGCAGAATGTCACGAAGTTGTCGATGCTCAAGGGTTTGCTGAAATAATATCCCTGCATAAAGTTAACGTCCCGTTCCTGCAGGAAATGCAATTGTTCTGCGGTTTCCACGCCTTCCGCCACGGTTTGCATTTTCAGCTTTTTAGCCAGTGAGATCACCGCGTCCAGCACCGGTGCGGTAACCGTATCCTGGCCGATGGTATTGACGAAGCCGCGGTCTATTTTCAGGTAGTCCATGGTAAAGCGCTCCAGATAAATCAGCGCGCTGTGGCCGGTGCCGAAATCGTCGACGGCGATTTCAATGCCTTGCTGGTGCAGCCAGTCAAACTCCGCCAACGCATTGGCCTCTTCCACCATGCCGCGCTCGGTGATCTCAAAGACCAGCGTAAAGTAGTCGCCGGGCAGTTGCGCCAACAGTTCGTACACGTCCTGATGGAAGGACGGCGCGCTAAGATGGGAAGGGGAGATGTTCAGCCCCAGTTTGGCGCCTTTTGGCAACACCGTCGCCAACCGTGGCGCGTCTTCGGCAATCAGGCGAAACAGGTGTCGCGTTAACGGCACAATCAGTCCTTCAGTTTCGGCGTAGGGGATAAACAGGTCTGGTGGGATACGCCCTTCAATCGGATGCTGCCAGCGGATCAACGCCTCCAGCCCGGCGATGGCATCTTTGCGGGTATGAAACACCGGCTGGTATTCGATAAAGAATTCATTGCGCTTGATGCCGCGCATCAACGCACGCTCGGGGCTTTGGCGCAGCAACAGCATGTAGTAGCACAGGATGCCGATCATTAATGACAGCACCAGGCTGCCCAGCAGGGTCAGGCGGATATCGTTGGGCGTCAGCGTTTCGTTATAAAACAGAATCGTCATCGGCGTGCCGGGGATGGCTAAGCGAGCGGCCTGGTCGTTCGGCAACTGACTCACCGGCATCAGATTCGGGCTGAAGGATGTCAGGGCGCGATCGCCCAGAATGATGGCAATGTCAGGTGTGCGGGCGTCACGCGAAGCGAACAGCAGATAGGGCATCAGATTGATGTCCAGGGTTGCCAACACACCGGTGTTTTCCTCTCCGGGGTGACGTAACCAGACGGCCACTGCGGGTTTTCCCGGCACCAGTGGCGTGCCCTGTTGCAATTTGAGATCCCGCGTCTGGCGAGGATCGATTTCCGGATAAATATTTTTCAGTGCCAGCATCATGCTGCCGGTAGCCGAGGAGCAATAGGCAAAACCGTTTTTCACCAGCAGGAAACTACGCACTCCGGAATTAAACGCTGCCTGATAGGTAATATCCGGCTGGCTGGAAGCGCAAGGGCGTTCCGTCAACGGCATCAGTTGCTGCATGATTTCCGTCAGACTATCCAGATTTTCGAGGGTGAATTTTTCTGTGCGTTGTTCGACCATGCGTTGATATTGCGTGCGTTGGTGATTAATCAGGAAGAGCGTAATACCTGTAAACAGGATAAAAAAGACCAGAGCTACAATGCTGCTTTTAGCCAGGCTGCGTCGTCTGTGCGAAACATGGCGTGCAAATGCCCTTTTCAAGCCCATAAACCTGTGCCCCCTGAGCGCGGCGTATCAATCTGTTTTTGTTATCACGTGATCGCCTAATATATCCCAATGGCGGTGTTACAGTCATTATTCATCGTTTATTTACGCAAGCTAATCCGCTGACAAACGTTTAAGTAGTGTGTTTGATGATAATAGGTGAGTTTTTTATCAGCGTAAGGTTTCGGATAAAAAAAACGCTGCCCGGAGGCAGCGTTTTATTGCTCGTTTGGTATTCAGGACAATCAGGGGTTTGCGCCGTCAGCTGCTGGTCAGCACTCTGCGGGCTTCGCGATAACGTTTATTCCAGTAGTTATCGCTCAATTTCGAAATCATCACGCCGCTGCTGGTAGAGGCATGAACGAACTGATCGTTACCTAAATAGATGCCGACATGGCGCCCGGTAGAGCCGGCGCGGAACAGCACCAGATCGCCAGGACGCAGTTTGGTACGTACGATTTTCTTGCCGAGGTCTTCCTGTTCATAGGTAGAGCGCGGTAAATCCATACCAAACTGTTCGCGGAAGGTGCGCTGTACAAACGCCGAGCAATCAATGCCGCGTTTGGTTTCGCCGCCTAAACGGTAGCGAACGCCTTTCCAGTCTGCATACTGATCCATGATTTTTGACTTAACGTCAACGTTACGGACCATTGCTTCGAATTCATCCTGAGAGGCTTGCAGTAAAAGACCGTTTTTGTCATTAACTGCATGCATCTCAGTTTGTGCGTTATTCAAGTTCGAAGTGTGAGTCGAGCTGCATGCGGAGAGCATTACCGCTGCGGCAATTGCAGGTACTACCCGCAAAAAATATCTCAGAAACGGTTGAGATTTGACCATTGTTGTTGTTTTCCCTTGAAGTCCTTAACGACGAAAGTCGCTACCTGAAAAATGCCAAACGGAATGAGCCTAGTCTGCACCTGCTGCCCCGACAATCGTTTACCGGTGAAAACGTGCTGGAACGCACATTTTTCATGGATTTAATGCGGAAACGGGGTAAACCAGGCACAAACGCATCCGAGGTTACCGCAACGAATAAGGGATTGCGAGTCTTTTTCCGCCCTTTTTTATATGAATTTGTGATGTAACATAATGTAAAACTTCATATAAAAAACGCTGATTGTCCGTTGTGTTGGTTTTACGTGAAATCAGGTGACGAAAGCGTTAACGCGATGATGTAGAAATAAACAAAAAGCGGCGCTGAAATAATCAGGAGGCGAGCGGGCCTCCTGTGGGGCATAGCGATTTGTTATGGCTGGGCGGGGCGGTGTTTACCGGGCAACATCAGGTTCAACCTGTCAATCAGTCTGTCGCTGAAGGGGGTCATCAGACACCAACTGGCGCCAACCAACACCACAGACAGGGAGCCGACGGCGATGTCGGTGAACCAGTGGGCGCCAATCATCACGCGCGGCAGTGAAAAAACCAGGGTGATCAGCAGCGCTATGGCAAAGGCTCGGCGGTTAAAATAGCGCAGCATAAAACAGGTGAAAATCATCAGCATCATGCCGTGGTCGCCGGGGAAGCTGTCGCTGGAGGCATCTTTGGTGGGGATGCCGGTCAGCGTACTGACCCGGTTGATATTCTCGAAGCTGAGTGACGGGCTGGGGTGTTTCACCGGCAGCAGGTGCCCAAGCTGGTTCAGCACGACGGCGGTCAGCAACATGACAACGCCGGTGATCAGTAAACGGCGGCGGCCGGCGGCATCCTGTTTGAGATAAAAAGACAGGTACAGCAGCCCCATGGCGATCAGTGAAATCACGTCAAAGGCGCGATTGTTGGTGATCGCCACCAAATGCAGAAAACCGGGGTCGGTTGCCAGATGGCGATTGAAGAAAAAGAAAATCGCTGAATCCAAAGTAAACCAGTAACCGTGGTTAGCCGGCAGGAACCAGGACAGAAACAGCGCAATGCCCAGTAAATTGAAGAAAATGATGAAGGGTAAATTGCGGCGAGTCATGACATAACCTGTTGTAAGTCTGAAAATAAAATGATGCTAACGATAAAGATTTTAACTTAAACGAATATTAAACAGCTGGGATTGCAAGGCGTTCCAGTCAGCATTTTCGCTGTGGATCAGTTCAATACGGCTATCCAGAGGTGCGACAGGGCGCGTTTCGATATTAAGATCCTGCCCCTGGCGGTTAATCAGCAATGTGCCTTCCGCAATGCGGACCACGCCTTTGGCGCGTTCGACCGGCGCCAGCCGCACCCACTCCATAATGCCAAGGGTATCGAACACCGTGTCTGCATCAAAAATCCAGCCGCAGCTGGTAAACCCTTGGCCCTGATTGAGCGCCCGTCGCCAACGCGACGTTTCCGGCAGCCGTAATGCGGCCAGACCCTGAGTTTTGGCATGGCTATGATGCTGCTGCGCATCCGGTAATTCTGTGCGATTCGTGCGAGGCAGGTTGAGCCAATCCACATTCGCCCGGCCTTGTTCTATGGGATAAAGCGGCCGCTGGTTGGGGTCTTGCGCCGTCCATTGCTGCAAAGCCAATAGATCCTGCGGTTGATAGGTGTCGCTTTTACTGGCCAAAATAATGTCGGCTGCCGCCAACTGATCGCGAAAGTTTTCATTTTCGCGATAGCGGGGCTCGCTGAGTTGGCGGGCGTCCAGCAGGCACAGCGTGGCCTGCAGATCGATCCAGCCGGCGTAGCTGTCTTGTGTCAGCAACGACAGGATTTGCTTCGGATGGCCCAGTCCGGTGGGTTCGATGAGCAACCGATCGGGCTTGCTTTGCTGCAACAGCATATTCAATCCGACCTGCATCGGCAGGCCGTTTACGCAGCACATGCAACCGCCGGGGATCTCCTTCAGCACTGCGCCGCTGTCTGCCAGCAGCGCGCCGTCGATGCCGATTTCACCGAATTCATTCACCAGCACCGCCCAGCGCTCATGTTCCGGCTTGTTGGCCAGCAGATGACGGATGGTGGTGGTTTTACCGCTGCCGAGAAAACCGGTGATCAGGTTGGTTTTGGTCATTGATGATTCCTGATGTTGATAAAGTCCATGGGGCAAGCATTAATCCGTGAATCCGTGATGCCTGACCCTGTGCGGGTGTTTACCTGCGCCAGGTCACAAATTCACGACGTTAAGATGCGTTATTTAACCGGCGAAATCCATGCCCGGCATTCGGAAAATTCCTAACAAAAACCCACTATTAGGCAGAAGAACTGGTGATTAGTAGCTTGTTTTTACTCTGTTAATGGCCCGATTACCCGCCAAATAAATGGCCTTACCTTGCGATTATTCCTAAGAAGATCCTCTATGTTTAAATTGAGTTAACAGAAAGTGAGGGTGCCATGAATATCTCTCGGTTATTTTTGATCGCAGGAATGTTGTTTTCATGGACGGCGGCAGGCCATGCCGAAACCACTGGCGGGGTTATTCATTTTGTCGGTTCGGTCGTAGAAAGCCCCTGCTCGGTGGAGGTTGCCGGTTCAACGGCCAGTACGCAATGTTATCGCAATGGGCAGCACTATCAAGGGCAACAGACCTTGTCGCACTTCGATGTTTCACGCAAAGAGCTTCCACTGAATTTAGGCACGACGGAAATGCAGTGGGTGGATCAACAGAAAAAATTGGCCGTCATGACCGTGGTTTATCGTTAAGTTATCCGACCATGCCGGACACCGCTTGCCCGGCATGGCTTTCATTTCCTTAGGCCAGTTGAGTCGCAACCCACTCTTTCACCGTTTGGCATGCCCCGCGATCGCGCAGCGACAGGTAAGCGCGAGTGACCGCCGCCACAAATTCACCCTCGGCCGGCAGTTGTTCGCCGAAAACGGTCTTCAGCCCCAATAGCGCCTTAACCCGCTGCTCATCATCCGGCGTAGCGGCCACCTTTTGCTGCAACGCAGGCAGCAACGGGTCGCGGATGTCGATAGGCTGGCCGGCGTCATCCACGCCGCTGACATAGCGCATCCAAGCGGCGACGCCCAACGCCAGGCCGGCATAGCTGCCGCCGTGCTGCAGGTGCCAGCGGACCGAATCCAGCATGCGTTGCGGCAGTTTTTGCGTGCCGTCCATGGCGATTTGCCAGGTGCGGTGTTGCAGCGCAGGGTTGCTGTAGCGCTCAATCAGTTGTGCGGCATAGGCGGCCAGATCGATACCGCTGACGCTGAGTGTCGGCGCCTGCTCGGCCAACATCAGGTGGTGGGCGGCGCGGCGATAAGACTCGTCGGTCATGCAGTCGTTTATGTATTGATAGCCACCCAGATAACCGAGATAGGCCAGGAACGAATGGCTGCCGTTCAGCATGCGCAGCTTCATCTGTTCAAACGGCAGCACGTCGTCGACCAACTGCGCCCCGGCGAGTTCCCAGGCCGGGCGGCCGGCGACGAAATTATCTTCCACCACCCATTGAATGAAGGGTTCGCATGCGATGGCGCATTCATCGTGGACGCCGCCGAGCGCGGCGGCAATGTCATCCAGCGTTTCCGGCGTGGCGGCCGGAACAATGCGGTCGACCATGGTGCTGGGGAAGCTGGCCTGCCGGGCAATCCATTCGGCCAGTGCGCCGTCACGCTCCTGCGCCAACCCGATTATTGCATTCCGCAGCACATGGCCGTTTTCCGGAATGTTATCGCAGGAGAGCAGGGTGAAGGCGGGCAGGCCGCGTTCAAGGCGCAGGCGAAGCGCCTCCACCAGAATGCCGGGAACGGTGGCCGGCTGACCAGGATTGGCCAGATCGGCGCGGATCGCCTTATGTTGCAGATCCAACTTTCCGCTGCCCGGTTCGATGCAGTAGCCTTTTTCGGTAATGGTCATCGACACTATCGCCACCTGAGGCTCCGCCAGCTTTTCCAGCACCGCGCCGATCCCTTCCAGTTTGCGATGCACGCTTTCATTCACTGCGCCTATCACGATGGCTTGATTACCCGTCGCACCTTTCTCCAGCACGCTGTACAGATGATCCTGCAAACGCAGGCTCTGGAACAATGGCACGCCGCCAGACAGGCTGATTTCGCAAATACCCCAGTCGCCGCCCTGGCGGTTCAGCACCCGATCGGTAAGCAGCGCCTGGTGGGCGCGGTGGAAAGCGCCAAATCCGATATGCACCATACGGCTTTGCAATGCGCTGCGATCGTAGCGCGGCTGCTGGACCGCATCAGGCAGCGGTGAGTTGGCGATAGTCTTCATTCAAGGCTCCAAAGCTGAGTAAAAGGTGCTGGCCGGTAACTTTTCAAAAGCTATCAGACCAGTTTTACAGACGACAAGTGAGGTTTTTTCCCGTGTTTATCGTACTGGCTCTCTGCCGCCAGTGTAAGGCTGTCGGCGCATCAATGAAATTGGTCAGTCCAAAATAAGCCAGATTCGTGAAGTGGATCAACCCACTGCGATTTCTGTTTTGACAGCAGGCCATGAAGGAGTAAGGTAAAAGATAAATGATATCTATCTCAGTTGGTATAACAAGATTGTCAGGTTTGAGCGATCTTGATCACCGCAACCTCCGGCGATTTTTACAAGGATAAACAATGGAACAAACATGGCGTTGGTATGGGCCGAACGATCCTGTCTCTCTTGACGATGTGCGTCAGGCCGGCGCCACCGGCGTTGTCACCGCACTGCACCATATTCCCAATGGCGAAGTCTGGCCGATCGATGAGATCAAGGCGCGTCAGGCGCTGTTGGCGGAGAAAGGCCTGGTGTGGTCGGTAGTGGAAAGCATTCCGGTGCATGAAGAGATCAAAACCCACAGCGGCAATTACCCGCGGCATATTGCCAATTACCAGCAGTCGCTGCGTAATCTGGCGGCCTGTGGCATCGATACCGTGTGCTACAACTTTATGCCGATCCTCGACTGGACACGTACCGATCTGGAGTATCTGCTGCCCGACGGTTCGAAAGCGCTGCGTTTCGATCACATTGCCTTTGCCGCCTTTGATCTGCACATCCTGCAACGCGCCGGCGCACAGCAGGATTACACACCGGAAGAACAAACGCAGGCGGCGGCCCATTTTGCTGCCATGAGCGAAGCGGAAAAAAACACATTGACCGGCAATATCATCGCCGGGCTGCCGGGTGCCGAAGAGGGATACACGCTCGATCAGTTCCGTGCCCGTCTGGCGGAGTACGACGCGATCGACAAGGCGCAACTGCGCGAAAATATGGCGGTGTTCCTGCGCGCCATTGTGCCGGTGGCGGAAGAGGTTGGCGTGCGCCTGGCGGTGCATCCTGACGATCCGCCGCGGCCGATCCTCGGCCTGCCGCGCATCGTGTCCACCATTGAGGACATGCAGTGGCTGAAGCAGACCGTCGACAGCCTTTATAACGGTTTTACTATGTGTACCGGTTCCTACGGCGTGCGTGCGGATAATGACCTGGTGCGGATGATTGATACCTTCGGCGATCGCATCCATTTCACCCACCTGCGCGCCACCTGCCGCGAAGAGAACCCGAAGAGTTTCCATGAAGGGGCCCATCTGCAGGGTGACGTGGATATGGTCGCGGTGATTGAGGCGATCCTCAGCGAGGAGCAGCGGCGTCATCAGGCGGGCGATCGCCGGCCGATCCCGATGCGTCCCGATCACGGGCACCAGATGCTGGATGATTTGAAGAAAAAAACCAATCCTGGCTACTCGGCGATTGGTCGGCTGAAAGGGTTGGCGGAGCTGCGTGGCGTTGAGCTGGCGCTTAAGCGCCGTTTCTTCCCTGAATTGCCGTAACGGCGAAAAGTTGCGCCGAAATCTGGAATAAGCGTTATCGGCGCGGCCAATTTTCGCCCGGCCAGCGCGCAGGGCCCGGAGCGTACACGCAGTACGTGAGGATCCGAGCACTGCCCGGGCGGAAAGTGGCAAGCAAGATAGCTTATTCAGCCCGGCTCATATAGCGACGCTCTGCGATATGAATGCGGATTTTGTCTCCGGCGCTGAGGTATTCCGGCACATGAATGGTCAGGCCGGTCGCCATGGTGGCCGGCTTGTTGCGGGCGCTGGCGGAAGCACCTTTGATGCCCGGCGCGGTGTCGACAATCTCCATATCCACGGTCTGCGGCAGTTCCAGCGCCAGCACCTGGCCTTCCAGCGTCAGCACCTGCATCCCCGGCAGGCCGGCTTCAGGAATAAACAGCAACTCGTCTTCGATCTGGTCTTTCTTGAAGATGTACGGAGTGAAATCCTCGTCATCCATGAACACGTATTCTTCCCCGTCGATATAAGAGAAGTTCACCTTGCGGCGCGAGAGCGTGATGGTGTCCAGAATATCGTCGCCCTTAAAGCGCTCTTCTACCTTCAACCCGGTACGGACGTCGGAAAAACGCATTTTGTATAAAGTGCTGGCGCCGCGCGCGCTTGGGCTTTGCACATCGATGTCTTTCACCAGCAGCAGTTTGCCGTTGTAATTGATCGCCATGCCGCGCTTAATTTCGTTAGCCTTTGCCATATAAAGTAACCTGCAATGAAGAGTATTTGAGAAGTTGCGACAAGTTACTCGCGCCGCCGATTTCAGGCAAGCGGATCGCGCAAAAACAGTGACGGAAAGGGGATGACGAACGCCATCCCCCGAGCGGATTTACTGGAATACCGGCAGCAGACCGAGCAATGCCAGCAGATGAGCGACGGCGTTGATCACCCCGAACAGAATGATGAACAGGATCATGCCGTGGCCGCCAGGCGCGCGGTATTGCGCCTGCGGGAAGCGGCGGCGGCTGGCGCGCGCCAGCATCGCCGGCACGATCACCGCCCAAACGGTGGCCGCCAGCCCGGCGAAGCCGATGGCGTACAGGAAGCCGTTCGGGAACAGCAGGGCGGCCAGCGTTGGCGGTGCGAAAGTCACCAGCGCGGTTTTGCTGCGCCCGGCAGCGTCATCGCTGAATGTAAAGAAGTCCGCCAGATAATCGAACAGGCCAAGAGATACCCCAAGGAATGAACTGGCCAGCGCCATATAAGAGAAGGCGTTCAGCAACTGGCCCACGGCCTGGCTGCTGGAGACATTGCCCATTTGCTTGAGCAGGCTGCCGATATTGCCGCCTTCGGCAATCACCTGTTTGAAGGCGTCGCGGGCGATGTTGCCCTGAATCACATACTGCCACAGGATATAGATCGCCAGCGCCAGCAGCGTGCCGTACACCAGGCTGCGCACCACCGCACGGCTGTCTTTCTGGTAGTACTTCACCAGCCCCGGCACGTTGCCGTGGTAGCCGAACGACGTCAACAGGTAGGGCAACGCCGCCAGTGCATAAGGCAGGTAACTGGCCTGGTCATCGCCGCGGTTGAACAGCACCGCCGGTTGCACGTGGGTGAACATATCGCCTACCGACATCACAAAGGTGATCACCATCCCGCCGATCAGAATGGTACTCAGGCGATCGACGGCGCGGGTGGACAACCAAACGATAAACGCCACCACGATGGCAAACACCAGCCCGGCGGTGGTTTGGCCGACGCCGACGATGCCTTCCAGCGTATGGGCGATGATAGAACCGCCGGCGGAAATGTAGGCGTAGGTCAGGATGTACAGCACAAAGGTAATGGAAATGCCGTTAATGGCGTTCCAGCCTTTGCCCAGCAGATCTTTGACGATGGTATGGAAGCTGGCGCCGCTGGGGTAATGCAGCGTGGCTTCCAGGATCATCAGGCCGGAAATCAGCATGCAGGCCCAGGTATAAATCAACAGCGCCACGGAACCGCTGAACCACACGCCAGAAGTGACGATAGGAATGGAGAACATGCCGGCGCCGACGGCGGTGCCTGCAATGATCATCGCGCCGCCGAGTACCGAAGGGCGGGCTAGCTTCTGGACGGTGTCCGTGGACATTTTTGCTCCTGATTGGCCGCGTCGGCCTTGGGTTCTTTTGTACTAGCGCAATGGTACATGTGCGGTTGGCGCATGTAAAGCCGTGAATATGCCTGTTTCATGCATTAATTGGCGTTAATTGGCCCATTTGTGGCGTATTTTTGGCCTGTGCGCGAATGACGGGTTTATGGCTATGGAAATGGGGTGTAAAGATTGTCGGGTAAAGCCGGATTATGCTGGCGGCGGATGAGCCGTGCTGATATTGTCGCGCTTCAATTCCGCCAGCCCACCGGGAGACTTCGCTGATGGACTGTCGTGCCGACTGTGGCGCCTGTTGTATCGCGCCTTCAATATCCAGCCCCATTCCCGGCATGCCCAACGGCAAGCCCGCCAATACTCGCTGTATTCATCTGAGTGAGCAACTGCGCTGCGGCCTGTTCCACTCGCCGCTGCGGCCAAAGGTGTGCGGCAGCCTGCAGGCCAGCCGCGAGATGTGTCATGACCATCGCGACCAGGCATTGATCTACCTGATCAAGCTGGAAGCGGATACCGCGCCATAAACACCGTTAAGCGTCTTTAAGCTTCCACAAACACAGCACCGCGCCGACAACCATCGCCAGCGCGGAATAAAACACCGCGTGATAGCTCCAGATCTCCGCCACCACGCCGGCGACAGAACCGGCAATAATCCAGCCCACGCGCGTGGTGTTGGTAAACAAGGTGGTGGCTGCACCCGCCTGTCCGGGCATCAAATCCTGGAAATAGAGCATGCCAATCCCCGCCAGCACGCCGATAAACGCCGCGTTAAGCAGTTGCAAGGCAATCAATTGCCCGGTGCCGGTGAGAAACAACAGCCCGACATAAAACAGCAGGCCCGCCACCACCGCGCAGCGCATCAAGAAACGCTTGCCGAAGCGTTTGGCCACCATACCGGCAAGCAGCATGGTCGGTATCTCCAGCCCGGCCGCCGTCCCCATCAGGATCCCAGCCAGCCTTTCCGACAGTTGCAGTTCGTGCACCATATACAACGGCATATTAATCAAATACATGCCATTTGCGGTCCACATAAATGTGCAGGCCATAAACAGCAGCAGCGTATCGCGGCGGTTCTGGCGTGGCGCCTCCAGCGTGGCACGGGCTGTCATCTGCGTTTTGCGCATCGACGGCAGCATTTTCCATACCAGTACGCCGCACAGGATAAATGCAGCCGCTGCCGCCAAATACATCACCTTAAAGCCAAAACCCAATGCCAGCGCGAAGGCGATAGGGGGGCCGATGACCCAGGCGAGGGAAACCTGGGCGCGCAGAATCGAACTGAACATCACCGCCTCACGGCCGGTGCGATCGGCGTGTTCGCGTGCCAGGGCAAACATTTGCGGGTTGGCGGTGGAGCCGAAACTGGTCAGCATCACGCCCACGATCAGCAACAGGTAATAATTGCGGTTCCAGGCGAACAGCACGCAACCCAGCGCGCCGAGCATGCAGCAGAGGAAAATCAGCGATTTGCGGTCGCCTTTTTGATCGGAGCGGCGGGCGAGAAACTGGCTGACCAGAATGCCGATGACGGCGCTGCCGGTGAAAAACAGGCCCACCATCGAAGGCCGCACCTGCACTTCCGTCGCCAGAAACAGGCTGAGCGTGGGCGTCTGTAAAGCCCCGGCAATCCCGGTGAGAAAAGCCACGACGAGAAAGGCCAGCGAAGTGAGATCGGGCGAGCGTCGCGTTACCGCAGTAGATGTAGGCATAAAGGTCAGCAAAGGGTCGGAATAAGGAGGTCGGGTGAATAATACGCCCATTTTTCAAGAAAGAAAAAAAAACAAAAAGCAGTTTCATTTTTTCTGGCAATAAAAAACGTTTATCTGGATAAGGCTCAGTCAAAAAGGGCGACGTTGCCGCCGCCCAGATGGGGGGTTACGCGCCGGCAGGCACGTCGTGCGCGGTGTTTTTCAGCACTGGGCCCTGATATTTCTCAATCTGCAACTGCGCCATCTGCCCGCAATTACCCTGCGCGAGGCTGGAGGAACCCACGTCGAAGGTCAGGCAGTTGACGTTACCGTTTTTGCACAGCGATCCCGGTTGGGAAGGGTCGGCCGGATCGAACCAGGCCCCTTCGCTGATGCGCACCACGCCGGGGCGCACGTCTTCGCTGACCACCGCACCGACCAGGATCTGGCCGCGATCGTTAAACGCCCGTACCAAATCGCCATTGGCGATACCACGCGATTGAGCATCCTGCGGGTGGATCACAATCGCTTCCCGATCCGCCACCGCGTATTTTTTACGCAACGGCGTGTTGTCGAGTTGCGAATGGAGTCGGTTGATCGGGTGCGCGGTGTTCAGCGACAGCGGGTACTTCTCCGCTTCCGGTCCGCGATACCATTCGTGAGGCGGCATCCAGGTCGGGATGCCCGGGCAGTCCCGATACTTCATTTTGGCGATGGCGTCGGAGTAGATCTCGATTTTGCCGGAGGGCGTGCCCAGCGGATTAAGCAGTGGATTTTCGCGGTAGTCGGCGAAGCGGACCCATTGGGTATTGGCCTCGGGCACCGGGAAACGCACATAATTGTTGGACTGCCAGAACATGTCGAACGGCGGCAGGGCCACCCGGGCGGCGCGCGCCTGGGTTTTCATGTCGTCGTACATGCCTTTGAGCCACTGGGTTTCATCTTTGCCTTCGGTAAAGGCATCCTGAACCCCCAGCCTGGCGGCCATCGCCGCGAAGATATCGAAATCGCTGCGCGACTCGTGCTGCGGCGGCACGCACTGGTGCATCGGGAACACGTACAGCTGCGAATAATCGCCGCCCATTTCCAGATCGTTGCGTTCATAGCTGGTGGTGGCCGGCAGCACGATATCAGCGTGCTTGGCGGTGGCGGTCCAGTAGGGTTCATTCACCACTATGGTCTCCGGCCGCTGCCAGGCCTTGACCAGGTTATTGGTGTCCTGATGCTGGTGGAAGGTGTTGCCGCCCGCCACGTACACCATTTTCACCTCAGGATAGGTAACCTGCGCACCATTGAAGTTAATGGTCTTGCCGGGGTTGGCCAGACATTCGGCGATGCGCGCCACCGGAATGGGTGAAGGGGAATTCTTCGGTGAACTGCCGGCGGAAATACCGGCAATAATGCCGCCTTTCGCCGTCGGGCTGCCGCCGGAGGAGTAGTGATAGCTGAAACCAAAGCCGCCGCCCGGCAGGCCAACCTGGCCGAGCATGGCCGCTACCGTGACCAACAGCCAGTGCTGCTGCTCGCCATGATGCTGGCGCTGAATGCCCCAGCCACCCATGATCATGGTACGGTTTTTTGCCATGTCGCGCGCCAGTTGGCGCAGTACTTCGGCATCTACGCCGCAAATGTCCGCAGCCCATTCGGCGGTTTTCGGCGTACCGTCGTCTTCGCCCAGCAGATAGGCCTGGAACTTGTCAAAACCGACGGTGTAGGTTTTCAGGAAATCCGGGTTATGCAGTTTCTCGGTCAGTAACGTATGGGCGATGCCGATCAGCATGGCGCCGTCCGTATAAGGACGTGGGGCGATCCACTGTGCGCCGACAAATTTGGCGCTGTCATTGTGCACCGGATCGATGCTGATGACGCGCGTGCCTTTTTTCTTCAATGCCTCGAAACCGGTCTGGCCGTAGTGATCCGGCACGTTCCAGCTGTTTTTCAGCGTGATCATCGGGTTACAGCCCCACATCACCACCAGTTGACTGTTTTCAATCACGTTGGGCCAGGCGGTTTGCTGTTCGTAAACTTCCATCGAACCCACTACGTGCGACATGATCACCTGCGCCGCACCGGTAGAATAGTCGCCGGCATAGCCGAGGAAGCCGCCGGTCAGGTTCATCAGGCGTTGCAGCAGCGTGCGGCTGTTGTGCAACATGCCGACGCTTTTCCAGCCATAGGAACCGGCATAGATGGACTGCGGGCCGTGCTCTTTCTGTAAACGGGTGATTTCATTGCAGACCAGTTCAATCGCCTTGTCCCAACTGACACGGACCCATTCGTCGCGCCCGCGCAGTTCTGTGCGGCTGCCGGGGCCGCCTTCCAGCCAGCTTTTACGCACCATGGGATATTTGACGCGGTTTTCGGCATGCACCTGGAAGGGCGCCATGGTGATCAATTCGTTCGGATAAGGATCGTCTTTCACCGGCTGTACACCGACCATTTTGCCGTCCTGTACTATGGCTTCGAAAGCGCCCCAGTGTGCGCCGGTCAGAATGCCTTTTTGCGCCTGACGCAGTACCACAAATTGCGGTAGCGCCTGGCTGATGGCTTGCGCCAACGCAGATTTGGGCCACAGGCCCGCCAGCAGAGGTGCGGCGGCCAGTGCGGTGGCACCGGTCAGGAAGCGGCGGCGGCTCATTTGTAACGCTTGTCGTTGATGGTTGCTCATTGCGCTTCTCCCTTAAAGCTTGGCTGGTGCGGCAGGCGTCATGTCGCTGGCGTGTTTTTGCACATACTGCGTCAGAACGCGCAGTTGTTCCTGCGTCAGCGAGGTGCGTGGAGCCATACCTTTAATCACGCCGATCCACTGGTTGGCATTGAAGCGATCGAGGGCGGTCAGGCCATGACAGCCGGTGCAGTTGGCCGACATCATATCCGCCGTGTAGCGCCAGATTTTTTGCTGATCGTCGATCAGCTGTTTGCGCGGTAGCCAGACCTGCAGTGAAACCTGATGCCACACCAAGCCGGTTTCGGCATCGGTGAGTGTATTGCTTGTTTTCAATAGCTTACGAGCGTCTTCTCCCAACAGCACGCTGAGGATGCGCTTGCCCTGCGCGGCATAGAACACCTCGCTCACGCCGTCTTGTTGCCAGCCGGAGACGTTGGCCAGCACCTTGTCGCCGTCTTGTTTCACTACCAGAACTTCGGTGGAGGGCATCAGGTTACCGGCGTTGTGGCTGTCGTCCGGCTTCAGGAAGAACGGCTCGGTGGCGATGGTGTATAGCGTAGTGGCCGTTGGCGAGGTTTCCGCGGCCGCTTTCGCCAGTTCGGCTGCGCCGGCCTGAGTTTCACCGCTCATGTCCGGCAGGATATGCGCCACGCCTTTATGACAGTCGATGCAGGTTTCGCCCTGTTTGATGGCGACCGGGTGCTGAAGGCGCGCTTCAGGCCGCTGGGCGGTGATGTCCATGGCGTCATAGCTGTGGCACGAGCGGCAGGTGGCGGAGTCGTTTTCTTTCAACGTTTTCCACACCGACTGGGCCATCGCCAGCTTGTGCGCCTCGTATTTTTCCGGCGTGTCGATGGTACCGACCATTTCGCCGTAAATGTCTTTGACCGCGCGGATTTTGGTCCACAGGTAATCGAGCGGCTCGTGCGGGACGTGGCAGTCGGCGCATTCGGCACGGATGCCTTTGGTGTTCTGGAAGTGAACGCTGCCCTGATATTCAGCCAGGGGTTGTTGCATGGTGTGGCAGGAAACGCAGAAGGCGGTGTCGCTGGTTTTATGGAACACGGTGGCGGTCCCCGCCAATAGCGCAGCGCCGAGGATAATGCCGAGCAGCAGCAGCCATAGCCATCCCCAGCGACGCTTGGTTGCCCAGCCAGTTAGCTTTTTGTTCATATTGAACCCACTTAGAATTATGAAATACCAAGGAAAACCTTTCCCAAAAAGGTGTTGGCCAAAGGCCAATTAACCGGATTAAGTATAAGGTTTATCGGTAAAAACATCTAACACTATGGGGTTATTTTTAGTGGAAAAAAGGCCATTTGAGGGATTTTTCAGCGTTATGTTTTGCATTTCATAACGCGTTTTTAGAAGGGGATGTTGATTTTGCAAACGCCATCACGGACAGGGGATGAAAACTTTGAATCTAAAGTGGTTGCTTATTCGCCACTGATGCTGAGGGTAAATAGGATTGGCCGGTCAGCCACAGATGAATGGCGTTGCGGCTGGCTTCAAAATGCGGTTCCGGCAGCGCGTCAGGTAAACACCAGCGCCATTCCGCGCATTTATCCGGTTCTTTCAGTTCCGCCTCACCGCCAGGATGCTGCGTCAGTAAGCATACCGACACCGTGTGTTTTCCTTCGGCGCGCCAGGTCTGCAGATTGTTACTGATACCAATAAAACGCGGCGGGGCGATGACCAACCCGGTTTCTTCGGCGATCTCGCGTTGTGCGCACTGTTCAAACGTCTCGCCGGCATCCAGATGCCCACCGGGAATTGACCAGAAAGGGGCGTGTTTACCGCAGCGTTTTCCCAGCAATATCTCTCCCTGCGCATTAACGATAATGACGCCTACGCCCGCGACTACAGTCATGCTTCTCTCCGTCAGCAAAGTTTCAGCACAGTATGTCATTTTCGCGCCTCTGCGGATAACCCATAGGCCAAAGTGTGCGTAAGGTCAAAAATTTATCACATCAAAATTGAGAAAACTTGCTTTCAGTCGGGGCTGCTCACACACTGATTGAAACGTTTCAGCGTTATCGGCGCATTGATTGCGTGTCGGTGACGCTCCTTTTTCTCAATGAAGCTGAAACGATTCAATTCAGCAGGAGAGGAGAATCATGTTCCAGTTATCACCGCAAGACATTCACCTGGGCGCCGCCGCCGGCAGCAAGCAGGACGCTATCCGTCAGGTAGCCGCAGCGTTAACCGAGGCCGGCTGCGTCAGCGCCGCTTACGTAGACGGCATGCTGCAGCGTGAGCTGCAAACCTCCACCTACCTCGGTAACGGCATTGCCATTCCGCACGGCACTACCGATACCCGAGATCTGGTGCTGAATACCGGCGTACAGGTCTTCCAGTTCCCTCAGGGCATCGAATGGGGCGAAGGCCAAACTGCGTATGTGGTGATCGGCATTGCCGCGCGTTCCGATGAACACCTGGCGCTGCTGCGTCAGCTGACGCACGTCCTGAGCGATGACAGCGTGGCCGAGCAGATGGCGAAAACCACATCATCGGAAGAGTTGCGCAGCCTGCTGATGGGCGAAAAGCAGGCGGCTGAATTCCAGTTCGATGCTTCGCTGATCGCACTCGACGTAGCCGCAGATAACCTGATGACGTTGCAAGCGCTGAACGCGGGCCGCCTGCAGAAAATCGGCGCGGTCAACGCACAGTTCGTCAGCGACGTCATTACCCGCCGGCCGTTGAATCTTGGGCAGGGCATCTGGCTGAGCGACAGCACCGAAGGCAATCTGACCAGCGCAGCGACCCTGAGCCGCCCGGCACAGGCGTTTGACGAAGACGGTGAGCAAGTCGCCCTGTTGTTGACGCTGTCCGTGGCTGACCAGCAACCGCTGGCGGTGCTGAACTACCTGGGCGACCTGCTGCTCGCGAACAAAGGTGAACGCCTGCTGAACGCCGATGCCGCCACCGTGCTGGCATTGCTGACCAGCGAGGTGGAAGAAGAAAGCACCACGCTGAGCGCCGAGTACGTGATCCGCAATGAACACGGCCTGCATGCCCGTCCCGGCACCGCGCTGGTTAACGTGATCAAGCAGTTCAACAGTGAAATTACCGTCACTAACCTGGATGGCAGTGGCAAACCGGCCAACGGACGCAGCCTGATGAAGGTCGTGGCGTTGGGCGTGAAAAAAGGACATCACCTGCGCTTTACCGCCAAGGGTGAAGATGCTGAAGCGGCGCTGAAGGCGATCGGTGATGCGATTAACGAAGGACTGGGCGAGGGCGCAGCATGACCAGAAGAGTAGCCACCATAACCCTGAATCCGGCTTACGATTTGGTGGGCTTTTGCCCGGAGATCGAGCGCGGGGAAGTGAACCTGGTGAAAACCGCTGGCCTGCACGCCGCCGGTAAAGGCATTAACGTCGCCAAAGTGCTGAAAGATCTGGGGATTGATGTGACGGTGGGCGGTTTCCTGGGGAAAGACAACCAGGACGGCTTCCAGCTGCTGTTCAGCGATCTGGGCATCGCCAACCGCTTCCAGGTGGTGCCTGGCCGCACCCGCATTAACGTCAAGCTGACGGAAAAAGACGGCGAAGTGACCGATTTCAACTTCTCCGGTTTTGAAGTGACATCGCAGGATTGGGACCGTTTCGTGACCGATTCGCTGAGCTGGCTGGGCCAGTTCGACATGGTGGCGGTGAGTGGCAGCCTGCCGGCCGGCGTTGATCCCGATGCCTTTACCGATTGGATGATCCGCCTGCGCGCACAATGCCCATGCATCATTTTCGACAGCAGCCGCGAAGCGCTGGTCGCCGGATTGAAAGCGGCGCCATGGCTGGTGAAACCGAACCGCCGCGAGCTGGAAATCTGGGCCGGTCGTCCGTTGCCGCAGTTGGAGGACGTGGTTGAAGCCGCGCATGCGCTGCGCGATCAGGGCATTGCCCACGTAGTGATTTCTCTCGGTGCCGAAGGGGCGCTGTGGGTTAACGCCTCCGGCGCCTGGATTGCCAAGCCGCCGGCCTGCGAAGTCGTCAGCACCGTGGGCGCCGGCGATTCGATGGTTGGCGGCCTGATTTATGGCCTGCTGATGCGCGAATCCAGTGAACACACTCTGCGTTTGGCCACCGCCGTGGCTGCGCTGGCGGTAAGCCAGAGCAACGTTGGCGTGACCGACCGTCCACAGTTGGCCGCGATGATGGCGCGCGTCGATCTGAAACCTTTTAACCAATAGCAGGAGGCGTAATGAAAACGCTGCTGATGATAGACAGTTCGTTGGGGCAGGCCCGTGGCCACCTGGCGAAACGCATGCTCGGCGCTGCTGCGGCGAAAACCGGCCTGACGCTGGTTGAGTCGCCTGCCGAGGCCGAACTGGTGGTGGTAGCGGGGCAGGCTGTGCCTGCCGATGCCGCGCTGACCGGCAAACGGGTTTATGTGGGCGATGTGGAGTTGGCGGTACGCGAGCCGGAAGCCTTCCTCGCACTGGCCAAAGCCGAGGCGAAAGCCTGGCAGGCACCGGCTGCGGTTGCCGTGCCGGCAAAAGCGACCGGTCAAAAACGCATTGTGGCGATCACCGCCTGCCCAACCGGCGTGGCGCATACCTTTATGGCTGCTGAAGCCATTGAAAGCGAAGCTAAAAAACGCGGCTGGTGGGTGAAAGTGGAAACCCGTGGCTCCGTGGGGGCCGGCAATGCCATTACGCCTGAAGAAGTGGCGGCAGCCGATCTGGTGATTGTGGCGGCCGACATTGAAGTGGATCTGGACAAGTTCGCCGGCAAACCTATGTACCGCACCTCTACCGGTCTGGCGCTGAAGAAAACTGCGCAGGAACTGGACAAGGCGCAGGCCGAAGCCGAAGTTTTCCAACCGCAGAAAAGCGGCGGTCCGGCCACGGCCGGCAAGAAGAAAGAGAGCGCAGGGCCGTATCGCCACCTGTTGACCGGCGTGTCGTATATGCTGCCGATGGTGGTGGCGGGCGGTTTGTGTATCGCGCTGTCGTTCGTGTTCGGTATCAAGGCGTTTGAAGTCAAGGGCACGCTGGCGGCTGCGCTGATGCAGATTGGCGGCGGTTCAGCCTTCGCGCTGATGGTGCCGGTGCTGGCAGGCTTTATCGCCTTCTCCATCGCTGATCGTCCGGGCCTGACGCCGGGTCTGATCGGCGGCATGCTGGCGGTGAGCACCGGTGCCGGTTTCCTCGGCGGTATCATTGCCGGTTTCCTGGCGGGTTACGTCGCCAAATTTATCAGTACCAAGCTGCGGCTGCCGCAGAGTATGGAAGCGCTGAAGCCGATTCTGATCATTCCGCTGGTCGCCAGCCTGGTCGTCGGTCTGATCATGATTTACATCGTCGGTACGCCGGTGGCGAAAATCATGGAAGGTCTGACTCACTGGTTGCAATCGCTGGGGACCGCCAACGCGGTGCTGCTGGGTGCGATCCTCGGTGCCATGATGTGTACCGATATGGGTGGCCCGGTTAACAAAGCGGCTTACGCCTTCGGCGTAGCGTTGCTGAGTTCTTCGGTATATGCCCCAATGGCCGCCATTATGGCCGCCGGTATGGTGCCGCCGTTGGCGATGGGATTGGCGACGCTGCTGGCGCGCCGCAAATTCGAGAAGTCCGAGCAGGAAGGCGGTAAAGCGGCGTTGGTGTTGGGCCTGTGCTTTATTTCTGAAGGCGCGATTCCGTTCGCCGCCCGTGACCCGATGCGCGTGCTGCCATGCTGCATTGCCGGCGGCGCGCTGACCGGTGCGCTGTCGATGGCCTTCGGCGCCAAGCTGATGGCACCGCACGGTGGCCTGTTCGTGCTGCTGATCCCGGGCGCGATCACTCCGGTGCTGCTGTATCTGGTGGCGATCATCGCCGGTACCTTGCTGGCGGGCGTGTCTTATGCGCTGCTGAAACGTGCTGACGTCCCTGCGGCTACCGTGGCTTAACGCAATCGCAGGCATAAAAAAACCGGAGCTGTCAGGCTCCGGTTTTTTCGTTTTTAAGGCTTATTGTTGCGCTTTCAGCCAGGCGATTTCTTCCGCCCAGATATCCGGGTTCACGGTTTCCAGAATCAGCGGGATATTGTCGAAGCGCGAGTCGCTCATGATGTAGCTGAAGACCGTTTTGCCGATATTGCCTTCGCCCAGGCTGTGATGGCGATCGACGCGGCTGCCGAACGCGCTCTTGGCGTCGTTCAGATGCATGCCGCGCAGGTAGTTGAAGCCCACCACGTCACCCAAGGTTTTAAAGGTCTGCTCGCAGGTCTCCTCGGTGCGCAGATCGTAACCGGCGGCAAAGGCATGGCAGGTATCGATACACACGCCGACACGGCTTTTGTCTTCCACGCCGTCAATGATCGCCGCCAGATGTTCGAACCTGAAACCCAGATTGCTGCCCTGACCGGCGGTATTTTCAATCACTGCCGTCACGCCGACGGTTTTATCCAGCACGATGTTGATGGATTCGGCGATGAGCGCCAGGCATTTGTCTTCATCAATTTGCATCAGGTGGCTGCCGGGGTGGAAGTTCAGCAGCGTCAACCCGAGTTGTTCGCAGCGCTGCATTTCATCCAGAAACGCTTCGCGAGATTTTTCCAGCGCTTCGGCGACCGGGTGGCCGAGATTAATCAGATAGCTGTCGTGCGGCAGAATTTGCCCCGGGCCGTAACCGTACTGCGCGCAGGCGCTTTTGAATTTATCAATCACCTCTGCCGGCAGCGGTGCAGCCTTCCATTGACGCTGATTTTTGGTGAACAGGGCGAATGCGGTCGCCTCTAGTTCGTGCGCGCGGATAACCGCCTGATCCACGCCGCCTGACGCGCTGACATGTGCACCGACAAACTTCATTTTCATTCTCCTGTGTAATCGTCGTCATTATGGCATTGATGGCGGCAGGTTTGAATGGCGACAAAAAGGCCCGCGATAAATCGCGGGCCAGGGAAAGCTCAAGGCTCATCAGAAGAAATGTTGCACCAGCAGGTTCATCGCGCCGCCGCCGACAATCAGCCAGATAAACAGCAGGGTGGCCAGCAGAATGGGTTTGACGCCCGCCTCGCGCACCGCGCTGATGTGGGTGGTCAACCCCAGTGCCGCCATCGCCATCGCCAGCATCCAGGTGTCGGCGGTAATCAGGTGTTTCACCCAGGTGGCCGGGATCAGGTTGAACGAGTTCAGCCCGGCGACGGCGATAAACAGCACCGCAAACCACGGAATGGTGATGGCAGATTTGTCCGCTTTGCTCCCGGCATCGCGGCTGCGGCTGATATAACCGGAAAGCAGCAGCAAGAACGGCGCCAGCATCATCACGCGGATCATTTTGGCGATCACTGCGGCGTTCTCGGCATCCGGCCCCACGGCATGCCCGGCGGCCACGACCTGCGCCACTTCATGAATGGTTGAACCGGCGTAGATACCAAAGGTTTCCTGGCTCAGCGGCAACCACCGATAATGTTCATTCAACTGGAACAGCCACGGGTAGGCGAAGATCGCCAGCGTACCGAACACCACCACGGTACTCACCGCTACCGCCACCTTGCTGGAGTCGGCCTTCAGCACCGGTTCGGTCGCCATCACCGCCGCTGCGCCGCAGATGCTGCTGCCGGCGCCGATCAACATTGCCGTCTGGCTGTCGATACCGAACACTTTTTTACCCAGCCAGCAGGCAAGCAGGAAGGTGCTGCTCAGCGTCAGCGCATCGATGATGATGCCGGTAGCGCCGACGTCGGCAATTTGTTGAAACGTCAGGCGGAAGCCGTAAAGAATGATGCCCAATCGCAGCAGACGCTGTTTGGCGAGCTGAACGCCGCTGTGGCAGCTCGGTTGCAGCCACGGATACAGCGTATTGCCCACCAGAATACCGAACAGAATCGCCAGCGTCAGCGCCCCCAGCCCCAGGCCGGCAACCCACGGGATATCACCTGCCCAGATGGCCAGCGCGGTGAGCGCGCCGGCCAGCACCAAGCCCGGTGCCAGCCGAGGTAAGCCGTGCAATGGAAAGTGTCGTGATGGAAAAGCAGGTGCGGTATCGGTCGCCATAAGTCAGCCCTTTTAATCGAATTCCTTGGGCACAAGACTACGTTTTGGCAGCATAAAAATGAAATTGATTATATATTTATAACCTATCTGAATAAGTGGTAGTTCGCATCACCTTTCCAGCCACGACGTTGTCGGTGGCAACCTGAAAGCGAGTGGGTTGAGAAAGTGGTGGGCGGGGTGCGCCGCCATGCCGATTTCTGCAAACGTGGTAATCTTAATGGATAGACACCCTGTGCGTCGCTGCCGGACAGCGGCGCAGATTTAGCATTAATTTCAGTGGCTTTACGCTCAGGCCGCTTTTCAATACCGAGATAGTTATGCATATCACCTTACGTCAACTGGAAGTCTTTACCGAAGTGCTGAAAAGCGGTTCGACCACGCAGGCCTCGGTAGTCCTGGCGTTATCACAATCGGCGGTCAGTGCCGCGCTGGCTGATCTGGAGGGGCAGTTGAGCGTGCAACTGTTCGATCGCGTCGGCAAGCGCCTGGTTATCAATGAACATGGCCGGCTGCTATACCCGAAGGCGCTGGCGCTGCTGGAGCAGGCGGGGGAGATTGAACAGCTGTTCCGCCATGACGGCGGTGCGTTGCGCATCGCCGCCAGCAGCACCATCGGCAACTATATGCTGCCGGAAATGATCGCCCGTTACCGCCATGATTTCCCGGCCACGCCGCTGGAGCTGAACGTCGGCAACAGCCAGGACGTGATTGGGGCGGTGGCGGATTTTCGCGTCGACTTGGGGCTGATTGAAGGGCCTTGCCATATGCCGACGCTGGTCACCCAGCCGTGGCTGGAGGATGAGCTGGTGGTGTTTGCCGCGCCGGAAAACCCGCTGGCCCGGCAGCCGCTGACGCTGGAACTGCTGGCCAATGCGCCCTGGATCCTGCGTGAGCGCGGGTCGGGCACGCGAGAGGTGCTGGATCACCTGTTGTTGGCGCATCTGCCGCACTTCCAACTGGTGATGGAGTTGGGCAACTCGGAGGCGATCAAACACGCGGTGCGCCACGGTATCGGCATCAGTTGCCTGTCGCGGCGGGTGATTGAAGAACAACTGGCGAGCGGTGTGCTGGTGGAGTTAAACATTCCGCTGCCGCCGCTGATGCGCACCTTGTATCTGATCCACCATCGGCAAAAACACATCTCCAACGCCCTGCAGCGCTTCCTCAGTTACTGTACGTTGCCGGTCTGAGGAGGTGCAGTGCGCCAATAACGTCTCTGCACGTGGAAATGAAGCATAAAAATCTGCACCCTGTCACATTAATGACAGTAAGTAATGAAAATTAGGCTGCCGCTAATAATTAGCGCTGAGTTATGAAGCTATCTTATATCAGCGCAATGTTACTAGTTCGCCGGTGGGTATTTGTTACAATCCGCCCTCATTTTTTGACGAGCAGATAGGGTAAGAATGGCTCAGCAGGATATAAAAACATCGGGGCAGCAAGCACCCGGATTGCGTCGCGAGTTGAAAGCGCGGCACTTAACCATGATCGCTATTGGTGGTTCTATCGGCACCGGCCTGTTCGTCGCCTCCGGCGCCACTGTCTCTCAGGCCGGCCCGGGCGGGGCTTTGCTGTCTTATGCGTTGATCGGTCTGATGGTCTACTTCCTGATGACCAGCCTGGGCGAGCTGGCGGCCTTTATGCCGGTGTCCGGCTCGTTCTCCACCTATGGCGCCAAATACGTAGAAGAAGGCTTTGGTTTCGCGCTGGGCTGGAACTACTGGTACAACTGGGCGGTGACCATCGCCGTTGACCTGGTGGCCTCGCAGTTGGTGATGACCTACTGGTTCCCGGATGCGCCGGGTTGGATCTGGAGCGCGCTGTTCCTCGGCCTGATGTTCCTGTTGAACTACATTTCGGTCAAAGGATTCGGCGAAGCGGAATACTGGTTCTCCCTGATCAAAGTCACCACCGTCATTATCTTTATCGGCATTGGCGTGCTGATGATCTTCGGCATCCTCAAGGGCGGCGAGCACGCGGGTTGGCAGAACTGGACCATCGGCGATGCGCCGTTTGCCGGCGGTTTCTCTGCGATGATAGGCGTGGCGATGATCGTCGGCTTCTCGTTCCAGGGGACCGAGCTTATCGGCATCGCGGCCGGCGAATCGGAAAACCCGGGTAAAAACATCCCGCGCGCAGTGCGCCAGGTGTTCTGGCGTATCCTGCTGTTCTATATCTTCGCGATCCTGATTATCAGCCTGATCATTCCTTATACTGATCCAAGCCTGCTGCGCAACGATGTGAAAGACATCAGCGTCAGCCCGTTCACGCTGGTATTCCAGCATGCCGGCCTGTTGTCGGCGGCGGCGGTGATGAACGCGGTGATCTTGACGGCGGTGTTGTCCGCCGGTAACTCCGGGATGTATGCCTCCACCCGCATGTTGTTTACTCTGGCATCGGAAGGCAAAGCGCCGCGCATCTTCGCCAAACTGTCGAAGGGCGGGGTGCCGCGCAATGCGCTGTACGCGACCACCGTGGTGGCGGGGCTGTGCTTCCTGAGCTCGATGTTCGGTAACCAGTCGGTTTATCTGTGGTTGCTGAACACCTCGGGCATGACCGGCTTTATCGCCTGGCTGGGGATTGCCATCAGCCACTACCGGTTCCGCCGCGGCTATATGATTCAGGGGCGTGATCTGAACGATCTGCCTTACCGTTCCGGCTTCTTCCCGCTGGGCCCGATCTTTGCGTTTGTCCTGTGTCTGATCATTACGCTGGGGCAGAACTACCAGGCGTTCCTGCAAGACCGGATCGACTGGTACGGCGTGACCGCCACCTATATCGGCCTTCCGCTGTTCCTGATGATCTGGTTCGGCTACAAGCTGACGCGTGGCACCCGTGTCGTGAAATACAGCGAGATGGAATTCCCGAAAATGGACGTGAAGTAACGCCTGTCGATGCTTGATGAATGTCCGGTTGCGGCCAACAGCGCTGCAATCGGACATTCAGTGGATATGAAACGCGGCGCACTCTTGCTGCGTTATTCCTTCGTATTTATCGCCAGTGCATGTTGCGCTGCCGCCATCAGGCTGTCCACCGTTTGAAAATCCTGGGTTAACGCCAGCACCCCGGCATTCAGTTGCAGCGTCACCTCACCGAAAACGCCAAAGACATACGGCGCCTCCAGCGGCGGCATGATGCGCGCCAGAAACTCCCCTTCGGAACCGTAAGGCAAATCGTGCACCAGGATCAGAAACTGGCCACCGGCGTAACGGCAGACAAAATCGCTTGGACGAACCAGCATTTTCAGGCGTTCGCCGATGGTACGCAGCACGTCATCGCCGATCAGCACGCCGTGGCTTTGATACAGCGCCGCCAGCGGGGTAAATTCAATAATAAACAGGTGCGAAAGCGGGTGTACCGTTGCCGAGGGCCGGCAGATGTCTTGCATTACGGCTTCGCCGCCTGCGCGGTTGAGAAAACCGGTCAGATGATCGCGATGAGCCGCCTTTTGTTTTTCTCCTGCCAGCGTGACGTACTGCACCAACTGGCGATGATAAAACGCGATCAGCCCATGCGCCAGCAGCAGCCACAGCGGGATGATATTCGCCAGTAAAAACAGATTTTGCACGCGCGACAGCGGCGCGGCCAGCAGGAAGGGCAGCGTCAGCAGCATGATTTCCAACAGGGCGAAGCGCGGTGCCGCAGCGTGGCGCTGCATCAACCAGAAGGCCAGCGCAGTAATCAGCAGACCGGCGAACAGGATCAACACCATACGGCCCGAGAGCATGGCCAGCAGCGCAATGGCACCGACCAGCCCCGACCACAGCAGCACCGCTACCAACATGGCGTTCGGCCAGACGGGCGGAGTGACGCGAGCCAGCCACCAACGTATGCCGGTCAGCGCCAACAGCAGCCCCAGAAGAGCGATGCCGATTGCCATATGGCTCAGCCAGGCGTAGGCCAGCAGCAGCACTGTCACACCGGCGGCGTTCAGCCAAGGTGTTCGGGGAGAAGGAACAAGCGTAAGCCGGAGCTGACGTTGAAACTGGGCGTCATCAGCCTGTTGTGGGCCTTGCACCAGCCAATGGAGCAGGGCGGGTCTTTTAGGCGTTAACGTGGATGGTCGACTTCTCATGGCTGCCTCTTCAATAAGAGCCTAAACAGTAGGCCCCAAATATCCGGCCAGGCGTGGTTGGCGCGCCGTTTGCCGGTCAGGATTTGGATTCTAGGTGGTTTTGTCGCAATTTGTCACAGTGCTGCGTGGAGCGAAGAAACTTTCGGAATTATTAACCCTGTCCGGCAGGCTGAAGCCAGGGGGCGTGTTTAGCGAATAATCTTTAAAAATAAAGTGTTACATCTCAACATGGCGGGTAATAGCTATTGATATGATTGATAAGTATTATCGTTTGCTTTATTGTTGGCGGCTGCTTGCCAGGGTAACGCGGCCGTTTGCATGCCGCTATGGTCATCGTCGTAACAGGTATCCGAAATAATGAGCGTATCCACCGATCCCATGTCTGACGCCAAGGGGCAACCCGACGTCAACGTCATGGGGCGTTATCAACATATTCTTCGCCACCGTTTATTGATGATGGGGGTGTTGGCACTGGCGATTATTGGTTCGCTGCTGCTGGATTTTACCATGGGGCCATCCGGCCTCTCTTTGTCTTCCCTGTGGCAAACGCTGATTGACCCTGCGGCGGCAGATGCCGGAACGCGAGTGATCGTGTGGGATATCCGTCTGCCTTACGCGCTGATGGCGGTGGTGGTGGGGTTTGCGCTTGGGTTGGCCGGCGCAGAAATGCAGACCATCCTGAATAACCCGCTTGCCAGCCCGTTTACCCTCGGCGTTTCTTCCGCAGCGGCTTTCGGCGCGGCGTTGGCCATCGTGCTGGGCATTGGCGTGCCGGGTATCCCGGACCAGTGGTTTATTTCCGCCAACGCCTTTATTTTCGCCCTGTTTGCCGCACTGATGCTGGACGGCATCACGCGCTGGACACGGGTTGCCACCTCCGGCGTGGTGCTGTTCGGTATTGCACTGGTGTTCACCTTTAACGCACTGGTTTCAATGATGCAGTTTATCGCCAGTGAAGACACGCTGCAGGGGCTGGTGTTCTGGACCATGGGCAGCCTGGCGCGCGCTTCATGGGACAAATTGGGTATCCTGCTCGGCGTATTCGCCGTGCTGTTGCCGTTGTCGATGATGAGCTCCTGGAAGTTGACCGCGCTGCGGTTGGGCGAGGATCGGGCGGTGAGCTTCGGTATCGACGTGCGTCGCCTGCGCCTGACGACCCTGCTGCGCATCAGTATCCTTTCCGCGCTGGCGGTGGCCTTTGTCGGCCCTATCGGTTTTATCGGCCTGGTGGCGCCGCACATCGCTCGCATGATTTTCGGCGAGGATCACCGCTTCTATCTGCCGGCCAGCGCCTTGATCGGCGCGCTGGTGCTGTCGATGGCTTCAGTCGCTTCGAAAAACCTGATCCCGGGCATCATCATTCCGGTCGGTATAGTGACGTCACTGGTGGGCGTGCCGTTCTTCCTGAGCATTATTCTGCGTCATCGGGGGAATGTATGAGTCAGGGACTGCGTATTGAACATTTTTCCGCCGGTTATCCAAAGCGCCAGGTTATCCGCGATCTGGCCGTGCCGATGCTGCCGCGCGGGCAAATCACCGTGCTGCTGGGGCCGAACGGCAGCGGCAAATCGACGCTGTTGCGCTCGCTGGCCGGGCTGAACCCGGCGCAGGGTCACTTGTGGCTGGATGACGTCGATTTGATGCAGATGCCCTTTGCCCGTCGCGCGGAAAAGGTGGTGTATCTGCCACAGTCGCTACCTGCGGGGGTGCATCTGCACGTGCTGGAGTCGATCATCGTGGCGCAACGCGCTTCGGGCGGTCGCAGCAATGCCGGCAGCGAGGCGGAGGTTATGGCCCTGCTGGCGCAGCTCGGTATCGCCCATTTGGCGTTGAGTTATCTCGATCAACTTTCCGGCGGCCAGAAACAGCTGGTGGGGTTGGCGCAATCGCTGATCCGCCAGCCTTCGCTGTTGCTGCTGGACGAACCGCTGAGCGCGCTCGATCTCAATTACCAATTCCACGTGATGGATTTGGTGCGTAAAGAGACGCGTAAACGCAATATCATCACGGTGGTGGTGGTGCATGACATCAATATTGCTCTGCGGCATGGCGACCACGTGCTGATGTTGCAGGACGGCGAATTGATTGCCGACGGTTCGCCGGAAGAGGTGATTACGCCGCAGAGCCTGGCACGGGTCTACGGCGTGCGTGGGCGCATCGAGCGCTGTTCGCAGGGAACGCCGCAGGTGCTGATCGACGGTTTGGTTACTCAGCCGGCGATCTGACAGATTACTGCGTTTTGAAAGTAAGGCATTTTGAAAACAGAAAGGCCCGGTGTCATACAGATACCGGGCCTTTCTGTTTCAGCGTTTTGAGCGCGCAGCGTGCGCGCCCTTATTGGCATCAGAAGTTGTACGTCATGCCGACGGTGTAGCGGCGGCCGTCCAGCGTGGTGTTGTAGTTGTCGTAATCGACGGTTTTGTCGAGAATGTTGTAAACCCCGCCGGTGACCGTCAGGTCTTTATTCGCCTGGTAGCTGAGGCCTGCGTCAACAAAGGTATACGAAGGCGTACTCTTGGCCATCGAGGTGCGGCTCAGGTATTCCGATGTCTTGCTGCGGAAGTTGACGCGTGACCACAAGCTGACGTCATGGGTAGCCTGCCAGTCCAGTACGGTATTGAGCATGTGCTTCGGCATCTGGTTCAGCGGTTTGCCCTGGTTATCGCCGCTTTTCTGTTCGGATGAAGTAAAGGTGTAGTTGGTGTTCCACTTCCAGTCTTTGCTGATCTGCCAGCCGAAAGTGGCTTCTACACCGCGCATATTGGCTTTATCGACGTTGATGCGATCGCTGATAAAGTAATAGGCCGTGTTGCCAATCATGCATTGCGCATCGCCATCCCCGCTGTCGCAGCGGCGCACCTCGGTGATCTTGTCTTTGAAATCGGTGTTGAACAAGGTCACGCCGGCGTTCAGGTTTTTCTGGTTATCCCACATCACGCCGATCTCTTCGCTCAGGCTCTTCTCCGGCTGCAGATCCGGATTACCGATGATGATCGATTTGCGCCCGCCACCGGTAATTTGCCCCCAGTTGGCGGAAGATTGGCGCAGATCCGGCGAGCGGTAGCCGGCGGATACGCCGCCTTTCAGCGTCCACTGTTCGGTCAGGTGCCAGACGCCGTACATGCGTGGCGTCCAGTGATTGCCGTAATTCTGATCCTGGTCCATACGGATACCGCTGGTCAGGCTGAAGTCGTTGGTCAGCGCCCATTCGTCTTCGGCAAACAGCGCCCAGCTCCAGCGGGTCAATTTGTTCAAACCGTCGGCCGCATCCAACTGGTTGCCCTGATCGCTCAGTTTTTCGTAACGGTACTGCCCCCCAGGCTCAGCATATGAGCACCGAGATCAAACTGGGTCTGGGTATTGAAGATGGTGTTATACATCTTCATGTCGCGGCCCGGGTTATTCGTCTCTTCGCGCTGAATGTAGCTGGTGGTATTGCCGAAATCGTAATAACCGTTGTGCGTCAGGGCGTAGTTGGTGCGGGTGTAGAGGCTATCGCTGGCGCTGTTTTGCGTGCACTTGCCGTTGCGGCAGTTCTCGGTCGCCATGGATTTGCCCGGCGTGCTGTTGCGGTCTTGCAAGGAGCGGCCGATTTCGAAATCAAAATCATTCTGCTCGTTCGGCGTCAGGCTGAACACGGCGGTGCCGCTGCGCATGCGCTGTTCATTGAAGCCGTTAAGGATTTGGTCCTCGGCGCGGCGCGACAGCAGGCCATTGACCCGCAGGCCAAGCAGGCCTTCAATCAGCGGACCGGAGGCGTAGGCGTTGGTCTGGAAAATATCGCCGGAATCGCTGCGTTCCTGGAAGGTGGCGTCGCCGTGCAGCGAGCCTTTCCACTCGGTTCTGGAGGTTTTGCGGGTGATGACGTTGATTACGCCGCCCATGGCGTCGGAGCCGTACAGCGAAGACATCGGCCCACGTACCACTTCGATGCGTTCAATCGCTTCCAGCGGCGGTAACCAGCCTTGTTCGATACCTGAGTTGTCGCTGTTCGGGCGGGTGCCGCGGGTGTCCACGCGTTTGCCGTCCACCAGAATCAGGGTGTATTTGGAGGACATGCCACGGATGCTGATATCGCTGCTGCTGGCACCGCCGGTGACCACCACGCCCGGCACGTCTTTCAGGGCGTCGGTGATGTCTCGGTAGGCTTTGTCTTCGATCTGCTGGCGCGGGATCACCGAGATAGAGGCGGCTGAATCCTGGATTTTTTGCTGGAAACCGGAGGCGGTCACCACCATGGTGTCCGGGGTATCCTCTTGCGCCGCCAGTGCGCCGGTGCTGGCGAGTGAGGCGATAATCAGTGCGGTGAGCTTGTTATAGCGTGGCTTTTCCATGGGCAACCTTTCCTGGTTTGCTGTAAATCGACAAAGGCGTCGATTTAACGGGTTGAAGAATAGGTAGAAACGGTTCCCTGTCTTGGCAGGGGACATCATTCCGGCAGTATTTCGTCAGGCCATTGTAAGGATTTAAAACTGAATGTAAACGCAAATGATAATTCGTATCATTTGTATGCTTAAAAAGAGGTAGGGAGAGGTAACCGGATGAATTAAAGGGAAAACCGGCGCGGCAGGGCGCGCCGGGGAAAGTCAGCGTTTTTGGATGTAGGTGATAGCCAGCGCCAAAGCCAGTACCAGCCCTTTGATAATATCCATCGCATAGTAGGGGACTGAAAGCATCACCAGCCCATTTTGCAATACGCCGAGGATCACCGCACCGACCAGCGTGCCTAGCGCGTTGGGTTTGCCGGAGCCGGCCAGAGAGAAACCGATGTAGGCGGCGGCGACGGCATCCATCAGATAACCGCCACCGGCGTTAACCTGCGAAGAGCCGATACGTGACGCCAGCAATATGCCGCCAAGCGAGGCCAGCAGCGAGGAAATCACATACGCGGCGACCTTGTAACGTACCGTGCGGATCCCCGAAAGGCGCGCCGCCTCCGGGTTGCCGCCGATGGCGTACATACGGCGACCGTGTTTGGTCAGCGACAGGAACAATTGCACCACAATTGTCACCGCCAGCATAATCAGCACAATCACCGGCACCTGGCCCAGTGCGGAGAAAATGTCCGGGATGAGCCCTTCGGCCATATCGCCATTCGGCAACAGCATATTTTGGGTGATCGACCCGCCGTAGCTGTAGGTCATGGCAACGCCCTGGATCACAAACAGGCTGGCCAGCGTTGCCAGCATGTCGGGGATCTTCAACACCACAATCAGGAAGGCGTTGAACAGGCCAACCAGCGTACAAATCAGCAGCGTCAGCACAATCGCGCCGGTGGTGCCGAAACCGTACCAAACGAACAGCGAAACCACCAGCGCGTTAGCCAGCGAGGCGGTGGAACCGACGGAAAGATCGAAACCGCCCACCGACAGCGAGATAGACACCCCGATGGCGATCACCGTCACGATGGCGATGGAACGCAGGATGTTGATGATATTGTTGGGATCGAGGAAATTGTCCGACGCCATCCCGAACAGGGCGATCAGCGCCACAACGGTGAGTAACATCCCCCATTTGTAGAGAAACTCAAACAGCTGATGACGCCAGGGCTGTGCATTGGGCAGGGATAATTCTTTACTCACGCAGGGATTCCTCCGGTGGAATACAATAATAGGGTTTCTTCGTCAATATCGGCGGCGTTCAGCTCCGCCACCACTCGCCCGTCCCACAGGACGCAGATGCGATCGCACAGGCCGAGCAGCTCCGAGAACTCGCCGGAGGCGTAGATAATGCCTTTGCCGTCGCGCGCTAGGCCATCGATCAAGGTGAACAGTTCCTGTTTGGCCTTGATATCCACCCCCTTGGTCGGCTCATCGAAAATCAGCACATCGGCATCGCCGCGCAGCCATTTGCCGATGGCCACTTTTTGCTGGTTGCCGCCGGAAAGCCTTTTTAGCCGCTGCTGCGGGCCGGAGGCGCGAATATTCAGACGCTGCATGATATCGCGCGCCCAGCGCAGCTCTTGTCGGCGACTGAACAGGCTCCAGCGCGAGAAACTGTCGTCGGCGCTGACGCTCAGGTTCATCGGGATGGCTTCATCAATAAATATGCCTTCTTTGCGGCGCTCTTCCGGCACCAGCGCCAGCCCCTGTTCAACGGAAAGATGCGGTGCGCGCGGAGCCCAGGGTTTGCCGCGCAGTTCGCCGCGTTCCACCTGAGCCGCTGAGGCGCCGAACAGCGCCTTGCACAGTTCGGTTTTGCCCGCGCCGGCCAACCCGGCGATACCCAAAATCTCCCCCTGATGCAGCCGCAGGGAGACGTCGCGCAGTTTGTGACGATCGTGCAGACCTTCTACCTGCAGCAGCGTGCGCGAGCCGTGCGGTGGCCGCGGCGGCGGGAAGATATCGTCCAGCCGGTGGCCAAGCATTTTCTCGACAATCTGCTCGCCGGCCAGCCCCTGCATGGCATCTTCGCTGACGTGGCGGCCATCGCGCAGCACCGTCAACCGATCGCAAATTTCACTCAGCTCGTGAATGCGGTGGGAGATAAACACAATGCCGATGCCTTCGGACTGCAAGCGGCGAACTACGCGGAACAGGCGCTCGCTTTCAGCGCGATCGAGCGGGGCTGTGGGTTCATCGAGTACCAGGAAGCGGCAGCGATGCGACAGCGCGCGCGCCAGCAGCACCTGCTGTTTCTCCGCCAGCGTGCATTCTGCCAGGCGTTGGCGCAGGTTGAGGGGTAAATCCAGTTGCTGAAGCAATTGTGCGGCCTGGCGGTACATCTGTGCCCAGTTGAGCAGATGGCCCGGTTCGTTCAGCCAGTCCAGCATGATGTTTTCCGCCACCGACAGCGTGGGGATCAACGCCACGTCCACCTCCTGCTGCACCACATGGATGCCGTGTCGGCGGGCCTGCAGCGGCGAATGAATATCGACTTTTTGGCCGTCGATAAAGATCTCGCCGCGGTAATGATCATGCGCGCCGGAAAGGATCGCCATCAGCGTTGATTTTCCTGCGCCGTTGGCACCGACCAGCGCATGCGTGGAGCCGCCCTGCAAGGTGAAGTCGACGTTTTGCAGCGCATTGAATCCGGCAAAGGCGATCGAGATATTGCGCATCTCGAGGCGTGAGGGCGTTGCGGTTGGCATAGTGTGATTAAAAAGACGTTTAGGTGTTTAGATGGCTAAAGAACTTCTTTTGTAACACAGATTGCGATTTTGGCAACAAACTAAATGGCATAACTGAGACGAAAAAATTCCTGGAGAGGCGCTAGAATCCCAAACGGTCCCGCAGCGCATAGTACGCCGCGCCAAGGGCGGTGAAGGGAACGCGGAACTGACGTCCGCCGAAAAAGGGCAGGTGCGGCAGCCGGGCGAAGGCGTCAAAACGTTCGGCATCGCCGCGCAGCACTTCGGCAATCAGCTTGCCCGCCAGATGGGTGCAGGTGACGCCATGGCCGCTGTCGCCCTGCATGTAATAAACGTTATTCTCCAGCCGGCCGAACTGCGGCATACGCGACAGCGTCAGCAGGAAATTGCCGCTCCAGCGGTAATCGATCCGTACCTGTTTCAATTGCGGAAAGGTTTTTAATAGCTTGGGCAGGATCAAGGGATCGATATCGGCCGGATCGCGCGCGCCGTAAACCACGCCACCGCCGTACAGTAGCCGGTTATCGGCGGTCAGGCGAAAGTAATCCAGCAGGTAATTGCCGTCTTCGACGCAAAAATTATTGGGCAGCAACGACAGCGCCATGTCTTTTGACAGCGGCTCGGTGGTGAGAATTTGCGAGCCGCACGGCATGCTCAGCCGGCTGAGGCGCGGCTCCAGTTTGTCGCCCAGATAGGCATTACCGGCAATAATCACAAACCCGGCGGTGACCGAACCCTGTGCCGTGTGTACTCGGGCCGGTTGGCGGTAATCAATGCGCGTGGCCGCTGACTGTTCGTACAATCGCCCGCCGTGACGGCGTATCGCGTCGGCTTCGCCCAATGCCAGATTGAGCGGGTGCAAGTGGCCGCCGTTGCGGTCCAACAAACCGCCCACGTAGCGATCGCTGGCTATCTCGCGCCGGATGGCCCCCTGGTCCAGCAGTTCCAGCCGGGCATTGCCATAGCGCCGCCAGTTGGCCTGCTGGTGCTCCAGCGTACGCAGTTGTTTGGGGTTCAGCGCGGCGAAGATGCCGCCGGGGCGGTAATCGCAGGCGATGGCGTATTGTTCGATGCGGCTGCGGATAATCTCTGCGCCTTCGAACATCATGCCGCCAAGCATGGCTGCGGTATCGGTGCCGTAACGCGCCTCGATCACATCGATATCGCGACTGTAGGAGTTGACGACCTGACCGCCGTTGCGGCCGCTGGCGCCCCAACCGATGCGAGCGGCCTCCAGCACCACCACATCAAAACCGGCCTCGACCAGATGCAACGCCGACGACAGGCCGGTAAAACCGCCGCCCACGATGCAGACGTCGCAGCGGATATCTTCGTTCAGCGCCGGGTAGGGCGCGAACGGATTGGCGGTGGCGGCATAATAGCTGGCAACGTGTTCCGTCATAACTTATCCGTCATAACTTATCCTTCATAACTTCTCCGCCAAAATCGGTCAGAAGGTGGTGGGCGTATGCGCGCTGACGATTCGGCAGACGCGCGCCGACGTATTGCTAAAACTGTGGGGAATGCCGGTGTTGATGGCGTAACTCTGGCCGGCGGTCAGGCAGTAAGTCTGGCCATTGATGGTCAGCATTATTTCGCCTTCAAGCAAAGTGCCGATCTCCTCGCCCTGATGTTTGATCTTCTCGCCGGTGGTGGTGCCGGGTTGATAGGTTTCCAGCATCATTGCCAGATTGCGCGCCGGATTACCGTTGTGCACCAACTTCATCGACACGCCCTGACTGCCGATTTCGATCAGGTCATCCGCCTCGATCACTACTTTGGGCTCGTTGGCGGCTTCCGGTTCGGCAAAAAAGGCGGACAGCGACAGCCCATACACCTTCAGCAGCTTTTGCAGCGTACTGATGGCCGGACTGACCTTGTCCTGTTCGATGGTGCTGATTGCGCTGTGGGTTAACCCGGACAGTTCGGCGACCCGGCGCTGCGACAAACCCAATTGCAGACGGATCTGTGACAGGCGCTTACCCGGCGCCAAGCTGACTTCGCTCATAGCGGTACTTCCTTCTGGTAGGGGCGACAGGCAGAAATGAACGGCAGAGTCGGGTGCCTGTCTGGGGGATATCGGCACAGCATGATATCGGTAGTTAAGGTGGTTTTGGAAAATATATTGCCCATCGTCTCCCCCGTTCTGGCGGACGAAATTCTGTATGTTAAAAGGCAACTAACGCCTTTTCGGTCAATATTTTATCAATTTAGCAGCCGGTGGCGAATAATCAAACGGGATTGTAACATTTGCAAACCATTTCTGTTAAGGCTATGTTTCATATTATGGATGTTATTTTGAGCGCCAGTCAGGGCGCAGTCTACAGAGAAATCAGACCATGTGTTGAACCGATCGGCAGACGGATGCGCAAGCGTCCTTAGAGCATAATGGCGGGTGATGTATGCAAACCAATATCGCAGCAGTTGAAAATTTTGCACAACATAATGAAGAGAGGCGAAGTAGCGCGTTCCAACGTGAGGTTGCTCACTATCTGGAACGCCACCCCTCAACGCAGTATATCGATATTCTTCTCACAGACCTGAATGGTTCCTTCCGCGGTAAACGTATTCCCGTCTCCGGGCTGAAAAAATTGGAAAAAGGCTGTTACTTCCCCGCCTCGGTATTTGCTATGGATATTCTGGGCAATGTGGTGGAAGAGGCGGGCCTGGGCCAGGAACTGGGCGAGCCGGATCGCGTGTGCATGCCGGTGGCCGGATCGCTGACCCCGTCGGCGGCGGACCCGGACAATATCGGTCAGGTATTGCTGACCATGCTGGATGAAGATGGTACTCCCTTTGACGTTGAACCCCGTAATGTCCTGAATCGAGTGTGGCAGGCGTTACGCCAGCGCGGCATGTTCCCGGTGGTAGCGGTAGAGTTGGAGTTCTATCTCATTGATCGACAGCGAGACTCTGAAGGGTATTTGCAGCCCCCTTGTTCGCCCGGCACCCAGGAGCGAAACATGCAAAGCCAGGTCTACTCGCTGGATAACCTGAATCATTTCGCGGAGGTGTTGAACGATATCGATACCCTGGCGCAGATGCAGGGGTTGCCGGCGGACGGCGCGGTGGCGGAGGCGTCGCCCGGCCAGTTCGAGGTGAACCTGAACCACACCGATAACGTGTTGTTGGCTTGCGATCACGCGTTGTCGCTGAAACGCCTGGTGCGGCTGGTGGCGGAAAATCATCATCTGCACGCGACCTTTATGGCGAAACCCTATGAGGAATACGCCGGTAGCGGCATGCACGTGCATATCAGCATGCTGGACGGCGACGGCAAGAATCTGTTCACGGATGCCGATGGCGAAGACTCGCCGCTGTTACACCGTGCGCTGGCCGGAATGATCACCTTGATGCCGGCCTCCATGGCGCTGCTGGCACCGAACATTAACGCCTTCCGCCGTTTCCAACCGGGGATGTATGTGCCTACCCAGGCTTCCTGGGGGCACAATAACCGCACCGTCGCGCTGCGCATTCCCTGCAGCGAGCCGGAGAATCACCGGGTGGAATACCGCGTCGCCGGTGCCGATGCCAATCCCTATCTGGTGGTGGCGGCGATCCTGGCCGGGATTTTGTATGGGCTGGACAACGAACTGCCGCTGCCTGAGCCGGTGACCGGCAACGGGCTGGAGCAGGAAGGGCTGCCGTTCCCGATCCGCCAAAGCGATGCGTTGTATGAATTTGAACATCAGCATGAGCTGACGCAGTATCTGGGCGAGCGCTTTGCGCAGGTTTACCATGCTTGCAAGATGGATGAGCTGATGCAGTTTGAGCGGCTGGTGACGGAAACCGAGATTGACTGGATGTTGAAAAACGCCTGAGGCTGGGTAAACTGAATGTTAATCTTCTGGCGATAAGCGTTTTGATAGCGGAATAATTCGCCTTGCAGGCGGGTTTTCCGCATGATCGCCAAAAGAATTTGTTTAAGAAGGTTTCAGGATCTTGTCATCCGGCTGCTTTCTGGTGCAAAATATAGTTAATGCAGATAGCCGACGTTTTAAAGCGTCGGTTATTTTTTTTGCATTTGTGTTCTAACAACTGTGCGTTTCATACACCAAGCGAGGCCGGACACCGATCCGGATAGATAAATAGTTTCGTGCGCGATCAAACAAAACTTTATGGTCGTGACTCATGAGGATAAGAAAGATGGGGCAATTTTTCACTTTAGCGCCGGTGCCCGCCGGTTTCCGCTGCGGTCGCAGCGATTATGGAGCAGTCAAGGCCACCTTGACCCGTTATCCAGCTTCCAATCCCCTTCTTTTTGAATTCAGTCGCACGTTGCGAAGTTTCCCCGCAACCTTAAGTCTTGGCGTGTCTACGCTCCGCAAGGCAGAAGGTAAGGGGGGGCTGCGTCATGTCCGATAACATCATCAGCGCTGCTCCAGCCCAACGCGCGCAACTGCGTAAAACCCTGACTTTAGTTCCGGTAGTGATGATGGGGCTGGCTTACCTGCAGCCAATGACCATCTTCGATACCTTCGGCATCGTATCCGGCCTGACCGATGGTCACGTCGCCACTGCGTACGCCTTTGCTCTGCTGGCGGTCCTGTTTACCGCATTGAGCTACGGCAAACTGGTGCGGAAATTCCCGTCTGCCGGTTCTGCCTATACCTATGCCCAAAAAGCCATCAGCCCGCACGTCGGCTTTATGGTGGGTTGGTCGTCGTTGCTGGACTACCTGTTCATGCCGATGATCAACATTCTGCTGGCCAAAATTTACCTGGAAGCCATCTTCCCGGGCGTGCCTTCATGGATCTTCGTGGCAGCGCTGGTTGGGCTGATGACGATTTTCAACCTGCGCGGCATTAAGCTGGTAGCGAACCTGAACTCCATCATCGTGGTCGTGCAGGTGGCGATCATGATCGTGTTCCTCTGCCTGGTGGTGAACGGTATTTCCCACGGCGAAGGTGCAGGCACGCTGATCAGCAGCCGTCCGTTCTGGTCTGAGAATGCGCACGTGGTGCCGATGATTACCGGCGCGACCATTCTGTGCTTCTCGTTCCTCGGGTTTGACGGCATCAGCTCGTTGTCTGAAGAAACCAAAGACGCAGAGAAAGTGATCCCGAAAGCCATCTTCCTGACGGCGTTGATCGGCGGCATCATCTTCATTGTGGTGTCTTACTTCGTGCAGCTGTATTTCCCGGACATCTCGCGTTTCAAAGATCCTGACGCGTCGCAGCCGGAAATCATGCTGTACGTGGCCGGCAAGTTCTTCCAGTCCGTGATCCTGGTGTTTTCTTGCGTAACCGTACTGGCTTCCGGTATGGCATCGCACGCCGGTGTTTCGCGCCTGATGTATGTGATGGGCCGCGACGGCGTATTCCCGGAGCGTTTCTTCGGTTATGTACACCCGAAATGGCGTACTCCGGCGCTGAACGTGCTGCTGGTTGGCGCGATCGCTCTGTCTGCGGTGTCATTTGACCTGGTGACGGCGACGGCGCTGATTAACTTCGGTGCGCTGGTGGCGTTCACCTTTGTGAACCTGTCGGTGATTTCGCAGTTCTATATCCGCGACAAATTGAACCGTACCGTTAAAGACACCATCAACTACCTGATTCTGCCGGTATTGGGTGCTCTGACCGTGGGTGCGCTGTGGCTCAATCTGGAAACCAGCTCTATGACGCTGGGGCTGGTATGGGCGGCGATTGGCCTGATTTATCTGGCTTTCGTGACCCGCAGCTTCCGTCTGCCGGTGCCGCAGGCCAGTGAAGACGTGGCATAAACCTTAATCGGACATCATTAAAAAAGGGCGCATTGCGCCCTTTGTTGTTTTTATTAGCCCACCAACTCTTTGCCGTATTCAAACAGCGCTTTCAGCAGCGCGGTCTTTTCTTTATCGCCCTCGTGCAGGTTATACAGCGACTCCAGTTGCAGCACGTAACTCTGCACCCGTTCGGCGCTCAGCATTTCCTGGCGATGCCGCAACCAGCGGCGTTGTTCGGCGTCATCCAGCGTATTCGGATAGTTGCGGGCACGGAAGCGGAATAGCAGCTCTTTCATGCGTCCATCGCTGAAAGTCAGATCCAGCGCCGGCAGGTTCTGCGGCTTGGTTTGCTGGATGATTCTCATCGCCGCCTTGTCGGCATCGCTGAAGAAACCGTCGTACAGCCTGGCGTCCACGTCGTCGACGGCTTTGAAAGGCTCCGCATCGGCGAACAACGCGACCACTTTCTCGCGGATTTGCGGATTCTGGCGCAGTAATTGCAAATTTTGCAGGCAGGCCTGGCGGTCAATACCCAGCCGTTCGGCGTTTTCCGGCAGCAGCGTCTTGGCAGGTGCCAGCACCGGGCATTTATTGATATGCACCAGTTTGAGCGGCACCGGGGATTGCCCGGCCGCCAAATCCTCACGGCGGGTATACAAGCGTTCACGCAGTTCGTCGGCGCTCAGCGTCAGCAGCGGGGTCATATCGCCGGCCAAATCGCACATGATCACCGCGTTCTTGTTGTCCGGGTGCCAGGCCAGCGGCGATACCCAACTGGTATTGCCGCGCGCGGCGCCGAACATACCGGAAACATGCACCAGCGGCGTCATTTCAGCGATATCGATCAAGGCGTTCAGCTTATGCTTGTTACGGTGTTGCAGCAGGAAGTCGAACAGCCGCGGTTGCGCCTGCTTCACGAGCTTGGCCATGGCGATGGTGGCGTAAACGTCCGACATGGCGTCATGGGCATGTTCGTGTTCGACGCCGTTGGCGCGAGTCAGATGTTCCAGGCGGAAGCTGGGGAACCCGTCTTCGTTTTCCGGCCAAACGATACCTTCCGGACGCAGCGCATAGCAGGCCCGCATCACGTCAAGCAAATCCCAACGAGAGTTGCCGTTTTGCCAACTGTAGGCGTAGGGATCATAGAAGCTGCGATAGAAAATATTACGGCTGACTTCGTCATCGAAGCGGATATTGTTGTAACCCAGAATACAGGTGCCCGGCACGCTGAACGCCTGATGGATTTGGTGCGCGAAGTCGGCCTCGTTAATCCCTTTGGCCAGCGCCACCTGTGGCGTGATGCCGGTGATCATCACCGCTTCAGGATCGGGCAGGTAGTCGTCGGCCGGTTTGCAGTAGATGACCAACGGCTCTTCGATGATATTGAAATCCATATCGGTACGCACGCCGGCAAATTGCGCCGGGCGGTCCATCGATGGGCTTTTGCCGAAGGTCTCGTAGTCGTGAATGTAGAATGTGGCCGGTGCCTTGCTGCTCAAAATCGCATCTCTCACTTGGCGTAGGGAATATGCCTCTATTGTAACGGCGGGATGCACGATGCCAAGCGGTCGTTACCGTTAATCGCCCAAATGCGAAGGATTACGCATTGCGGTAGTAGTTAAGACGCTGATGAAAGTAGGGGCGTAAGTGTTCGGGGACCTGATCTTCGGCGCTGATTGCGTTGGAAGCAATGCCATAACGCTCGTTATAAATGACGCTAAGTGCGAGTAAATCGGCTTCAATTTTTTCGCGTTCTGCCTGCGGTAAGCTATCCAGCTTTCGACCCATATTCTTCTCCCTGTGAACCTAAGGGCATCATAGGATCGTTAGCTGCGCTTGTCCCTACCCCATTCAGGGGGGACCCTCGCAAGGTCGGCGATCGTGCCTGAAGGCTGTTGCCAGACGCCGCGTTGGCATGATAGCGATGAGAGGCTTGCGCCGTGAACGCCTCCGGGTTTTGCTGGTGGGTGCGTTCGAAGACGCGATCGACTGAAAAAATACTGCCGATCACTACCAGCCAGAAAACGCTGCACAGGACCAGTACGCCCAACCAGGCTTTTTGGTTATAGCTCATAAAAACTCCTGACGATAAAAGAGGATGACATTGACCGATAAATTAAATCAGAGCTTGTATCAATGGTCGATAAACGACGGTGTTTAATACGCCCATTTTTTATTGAATGTGTTACCAAATACCGCAACGATGTGTCAGAATATTCCTTAAGATAATATTAAGAAAAGATAAATAAATACCACTGAGTTCCATTTAATATTTGTTTAATTATCCCCGCATACAATCAGCAACATTCAATGCCAATGTGGGTACATATTATGAAAACGCTACTGTTGACGGGCGCTACCGGCTTTCTGGGTGGTGCGGTCCTTGAGAAGTTACTTAATGAAAATCAGGCGATTAACTATCTTTTTCTCGTGCGTGCTGAAAATGCGGCGCAGGGATTGGACCGTATTCGGATGAATATGGAAAAATTCAATATTGATGCCGATTTATTTTCTAAAATTACGATAGAAAATATATTGTTGGGTGATTTAAGTGAGCCTGAAGGCTTTTTATCGGACACGCGCATTAATAAAGTAACGCACGTTATCAATTGTGCCGCGGTAGCCTCGTTTGGCAATAATCCGCTTATCTGGAAGGTTAACGTTGAAGGAACGCTGGCCTTTGCCGAGAGAATGGCGCAAGTGGAAGGATTAAAACGTTTTCTGCATGTGGGCACCGCAATGTCTTGTGCGCCGGAGCCGGGTTCACTGGTGGCGGAAAGCGCGGAGTTTGAAGAAACCGCCGAACATCTGGTGGAATATACTCGCTCCAAATCCACCATTGAACAGTTGATGCGTCAACGTTGCCCGCAACTGCCGCTGGTGATCGCCCGTCCTTCCATTGTGGTGGGGCATACCCGTCTTGGCTGCCAACCTTCCAGCAGTATTTTTTGGGTGTTCAGCATGGCGCTGATGTTGCGCCAATTTATGTGTTCGTTGCAGGACAATATTGATGTGATCCCGGTGGATTACTGTGCCGATGCGATGGTGATGCTGCTGAACAGAGAAACGCTGGATAATGACGTTTATCACATTTCTGCCGGTGAAGAGTGCAGCGTCAGTTTTGCGGATATCGATCGCGCGATGGCCGTTGCGCTAGAGAAAGCGCCGGTCGGCGATGCCTATGCCCAGGTCAATTACGACGTTCTGGTGAAGATGCGCAGGCAGCTGAAAGATATTTTCGGGCCATGCAACGAGCGGCTAATGCTGAAGGCGATGCGTTTGTACGGGTCGTTTGCCATGCTCAACGTTCGTTTCAGCAACGACAAGATCCTCAAGTTGGGTATGCCCAAACCGCCACGTTTTACCGATTACATCGGCAACTGCGTGCAGTCGACCCGGGGATTGTCCATTCAGCAGCAAATGGTGGTGGATTTCAAATAGTGCCAGGGCGAGCTACCCGGTGAAATCCACGGGGATATCCTTGCCCTTACCAGGATGAAGACGACCAGAAAACGCGGCCCAGCACCACAAGTTGGTCTTTGCGCTGCGCATAACTCAGGTGCTCATCCTGGTATTCTTCCCGGTTCAGGGAACGAATGGTCACGCCGCCGTCAGGCTGCTCGATCAAGACCTTCACCCGCAGCAGGTTGCCGTGGCGGATAGCGTAGGTTTTACCTTCGCGGATGCGGGTGTCATCCGTGTTGATGCCGACCACGTCGCCGTCCTGCAGGCGTGGCTCCATGCTGGAACCGGAGATGCGGATGATCCGCGCGGCATTCACCGCCACCCCCATTTTGTGCAGATAATAGCGGCGGAAGATCAGCGAGAACTCTTCACGGTCGACGATTTCATAACAGCCATCACCGGCTGAGAAATCGATATCCAGCAGGGGAATTTCCACAAACTCTTCCTTGTCTTGTTCGGTATCTTCCCACACCACCGGCTTCAGACGGGCAGGTTGAAAATCCGACTCTGCCGCCACGTTATCGAAAGGACGCACCAGCTGTTTTTCATGGAAAACGTCAAACCAGCCCTTGGGCAGGTTCAGTTTGGCTTCGATCCGCCTGGCGAGGTTGTCGCCCAAGTTGCGGGAGGACTTTTCACCGGTGATTTGGCTGAGCGTTGGCGCGGAGGATTCAACCAGTATCGCAAACTCATTCTGGTTAACCCCCTTCCGGGCGTAGCGGGCCATCAGGTCGCGCAAATTATTGCGTCTTATTTCTTTGGTTTCCATCGTTGGATGATCGCACTCTTTAGCAAAAAGGTAAATATCCGTTTTGCTAAAAATGTCTTGCGTTTTATTTAGCAATTAGCTAAATCTAAAAAGGTGGACTGTGTTCACGCAGAGAGTGTCGGGGCGCAGCATGTCGCGCCCGCATTAATTGGGCGAATATGTTCGTCCCCTACATGACGATAAGTTGATAATGAAGACCAACAGAGAAGAAGGAATCTACGATGTTCAGTATTGATTACAATAGCTACCGTTCGGTAGCCGGTTTTGGCCACCGCGTGCGTTTTCTGGTGTTGCATTACACGGCGCAGAATTTTGCCGATTCGGTGCAATCGCTGACCGGTAAATCGGTCAGCGCCCATTACCTGGTGCCGGATCCGGAAGATCAAACCTATCAGGCAGCCGGCTTTAGCGGCGTGCGTATTTTCAACCTGGTAGATGAAGATGAACGGGCCTGGCATGCCGGGGTCAGCAAATGGGGCAACCGCAATAATCTCAACGATACGGCGATTGGTGTCGAGATCGTGAATCTGGCGAGCGGCGATGGCGAAGACATTACTTTCCCGCCGTTTAACCCGCAGCAGATCGCGGCGGTAACGCAGCTGGCGCAAAATATTCTGCAGCGCTATCCGGACATCACGCCGATCAACGTGGTGGCGCATTCGGACATAGCGCCGGGCCGCAAGAGCGATCCCGGCCCGCAATTTCCGTGGCATCAGCTGTATCAGGCCGGCGTTGGCGCCTGGTATGACGAAGCGGTTAAACGGCAACACCAGCGTGAATACCACTGTCAGGGCATTCCCGCTCAGCAAGAGCTGCTGGCGTTGTTCGCAAAATACGGTTACGACACCTCAGCGGCGACCAACGCCGAAGGCTATCGCCAACTGGTGCGCGCCTTCCAGCTGCATTTCCGCCAGCAGCGGTATGACGGCGTAATGGATGTGGAAACTGCCGCCATTCTGCGTGCGCTGGTGGATAAGTATGCCGCTTAAGGTTTTGCGGGTGGGGGACGCCTCATCCGCCTTTTCTCCACCCGCTTTCCTCCGCTAAACTAAGCGTCTTCCTCGTCATCGGTAACGGGATGCATTGTGCGCCTCGACAGAAAAATATCGTCTTTTGAACGGCTGACCTACCGGCATTACCGCGTTGTGCATGGTTTGCGCATCGGGCTGGCATTTATCCTGACCTTCCTGCTGATCCGCCTGCTGGAGGTACCGGAAGGCACCTGGCCGCTCATCACTCTGGTGGTGGTGATGGGGCCGATTTCGTTCTGGGGCAACGTGTTGCAGCGGGCGCTGCAGCGCATCGCAGGCACGGTATTTGGCGCAGTCTCCGGCCTGATTGCCCTGTATCTTGAACTCTACTCGCTGCCGCTAATACTGGCGTGGTGTGGGGTGGTGATGTTTTTTTGCGGTTATCTGACGCTCGGCAAACGGCCCTATATGGCCTTGCTGGTGGGCATCACGTTGGCGGTAGTCTGTGGCGCGGGCGCCGGCGATATGCATACCGCGCTGTGGCGCAGCGGCGACGTGATTTTTGGCTCGTTGTTGGCGCTGTTGTTCAGCAGCATCTACCCGCAGCGCGCTTATATCCTGTGGCGAATGCAACTGGCGGATTGCCTGCAGAACGCCGGCAAAATTTACGGTGCTTATCTCTCGCCCAACATGATTGAGCGGCCACGGCTGGAACCGCAGTTGAAAGATCTGCTGAACCAGGTAGTCAGGCTGCGTGGCCTGATCGCCCCCAGCAGCAAAGAAACCCGTATCCCCACAACGGTATTTGAAGCGGTGCAAACGCTGAGCCGCAATCTGGTGTGTACGCTCGAGTTGCTGGCGGACGCTTACTGGGCCTCGCGCGAAACTCATTTTATTATGCTGAACGCCAAAACGCTGCGCAGCGCGCAGCTGTTGACGTTGCGTTCGCTTGAGTCGCTGGCGGAAATGATGCGCAACGGGCCGCAGGAGCATCAGCAGGCGGCGGTGGGGCAATTAAGCGAAATTGCCGCTGAACTGAAAACCCTGATGCAGGAGATCAGCATCGGTCAGCACGGCGAAGCGCCTATCTACGGCTATGTTTGGCTGAGCATGGAGCTGACGCAGCAGTTGGAAGAGCTGGGCGATCTGCTCAAGGTGTGCACTGTCGCCGGGCACGAATAGGTGACCAGATCATGAAGCGGGCGCATCGGGTTTTTGTCAGGCCGCTAAAGTGGGTAAGATAAGGCAATGAGAGTTGTGCCGGACCGCCACAAACCTGTATCTTGGTGTCATTGTGGCCGTAAGCAAATGAATCTGTGTATTACTAAAGCAAGGGTATGAAGATGGATAATGCAAATAAGCCGAGTTTCCAGGACGTTCTGGAGTTTGTGCGTATGTTCCGCCGTAAAAATAAGCTGCAGCGCGAAATTATCGACAACGAGAAGAAAGTTCGTGATAACCAAAAGCGTGTGCTGCTGCTCGACAACCTGAGTGAGTACATCAAGCCTGGCATGAGCATTGAAGACGTTCAGGGCATCATTGCCAACATGCGCAGCGACTATGAAGATCGCGTTGATGACTACATCATCAAAAATGCCGATCTGTCTAAAGAGCGCCGTGATTTGTCCAAAAAGCTGAAGGCTATGGGCGAAGTGAAGTAACAGGTTTTATCGGGCCAGGTATTCACCTGGCCCTTTTAGTTTCCCCCACCCGTCTCCGTTATTACGCCGTATCCTGCGCCATTTTTGCGCGTTATTGGCCCGCGCCGTAGACGTCAAAATCAAAATATTTATCATTCACTTTTTTGTAAGTGCCGTTGGCAATGATGGTTTGCAGCGCCGAATTGAACGCCTCGCGCAGTGCGGTATCCTCCTTGCGCAGCCCAATACCGTCGCCGATGCCAAAATACTTGCTGTCATTGAGTTCGGCACCGACAAACGCAAAGTCTTTTCCCGCCGGAGTATGGAAGAACTCGCCGGCGCTGACGCTGGCCAGCAGCGAGGCATCCAAACGGCCATTGATCAGATCTTCATTGGCTTCCTGCTGGCTCTGATAGGACACCACGTTGACGCCGGCCGGCCGCCACAGGGCGGTGGCGTAAACTTCCTGGCTGGAACCTTGCTGCACGCCAACCGATTTCCCTTTCAGCGAAGCCGCGGTGGGTTGCAGAACGCTGCCTTTACGGGCCACCAGGCGCGCCGGGGCGTTGGAAACCTTGTTTGAAAACGCAATCTGCGTCTGCCGTTGCGGCGTGATGGTCATCGACGAGGCGATGGCATCGAACTTTTTCGCCAGTAACCCCGGGATCATCCCGTCCCAACTGCTTTCGACCCAGACGCATTTGGCCTGCATCTGATCGCACATCGCCTGCGCGATATCGACGCCGAAACCGGTCAGCGTACCCTGCGGGGTTTTATATTCCAGCGGCGGGTAGGTCGGGTCTACGCCCAACTTAATCACTTTGCCGCTAAACTCCCCGCCAAAGGCCGCAAAACTTAACGCCAGTGGCAAGACTAAAACCAGACTCATCGTTGTCTTCATTTCATTTTCCTCAGCGTTGTGGCGGTCAAGTCAGGACATTAAGCCAAAAAGCGCTCAACCAGCTTGACCCAGTAAGTGGCGCCAATGGGCAGGCACTCATCGTTAAAATCGTAAGCGGGATGATGCAGGGCATTGCCTGGGCTGCTTTCACCATTGCCGATTGAGATATAGCTACCGGGGCATTTTTCCAACATAAAGGCAAAATCTTCGCTGGCGGTAAACGGCCGCAGTGACGGGATAAGCTGAGGTTCGCCCGCCCAGTCCAGCGCCACGCGGCGCGCCAGTTCGGTTTCCTCCTCATGATTCACCAACACCGGATAGCCATGCTGGTAGTCAATGTCGGCTGTGGCGCCGAAACTGGTTGCCTGCGCCGTGACCAATGCGGTAATGCGGCTTTCCAAGCGTTGGCGCACGCCGGCATCGAGTGCGCGCACGCTCAGCGTCATTTTGGCGCTGGCGGGGATCACGTTGGCGGCAAGGCCTGCCTGGATCGCGCCAACCGTGACGATCGCCGTCTCCTGCGGATCGATATTGCGCGAGACGATGGTTTGCAGGCTCATCACTATGGCGGCGCAGACGACCACCGGGTCGACCGTGTGTTGCGGCACTGCGCCGTGACCGCCCTGGCCATGCAGGGTAATGGTGACCGTATCGGCCGAGCACATGAAGGGGCCGCTGGCAAAACCCAGTTGACCGACCGGGAAGCCGGGAACGTTATGCATGGCGAACACGGCATCGCAGGGAAAACGCTCGAAAAGCCCGTCTTCAATCATCACGCGTGCGCCGCCGCCGCCTTCTTCCGCCGGTTGGAAAATCAGGTGCAGGGTGCCGGTAAACGAAGGATGTTGCGCCAGATAGCGCGCCGCCGCCAGCAGCATGGTGGTGTGGCCGTCATGACCGCAGGCGTGCATCACGCCGCTGTGGGTGCTGGCATAGGGCAACCCGGTGGCTTCTTCGATCGGCAGTGCGTCCATGTCGGCACGCAAACCGAGCGTTTTCCCCGTGCCGCGTTGCAGCGTGGCGACAACACCGGTTTGTCCTACATGGCGCGTAACCTGATAACCCCATTCGGCCAGCAGCTTCGCCACCAGATCGCTGGTGGCGAACTCGTTGAAGCCCAATTCGGGATGCGCGTGAATATGGCGGCGAATGGCGACCATTTCGTGCTTAACAGCGGCTATTTCAGGTAAAACAAGCGGGTTTGGCATCACCGTCTCCAGAGTGAATTTCCGATTTTCGGCGGGTCGACAGCCGGAAAGCAGGGTGTCTTCGAGACTAGCAAACAACCTTTTTGCCGGGGAGCCGTCGTTCGGTTATGCTGACAATCTTTGGTTGTCAGGGGGCGCAATGAAACTGCATCAGTTACAAGCCTTGGTCGCCAGCGCCGACAGCGGCAGCATTCGCGGCGCCGCACGGCAACTGGGGCTTTCGCAGGCGGCGGTTACGCGGGCCTTGCGCGAACTGGAACAGGAGCAGGAACTGCCGTTGCTGATCCGCACGCCGGCCGGGTTAGGCTTTACCCCTTACGGCAAAACGCTGTTGGCCCACGCCCGGCTGGTGTTGAACCAGCTTGAACAGGCAAACATGGAGATGGCGGGGTTGCGCGGGCTGGCGGAAGATCAGGTAAAGGCGGCGATAACGCCCTGGCTGATGCTGACGGTGCTGCCGCCGGCGGTAGTGGCTTTTCGCAAAAAGATGCCCAAGGTCAAGCTTGAGCTGTTTGAAAGCCTGATGGCTAACGCGCAATCGCAACTGCGGGAGGGCACGATGGACTTCGCCATCACGCCGCTGCCGGCCTCTATAGCGCCGCAGGAGTTTCATTGCGAACCGTTGCTGGACTATGAAACGGCGGTGATGGTCCGGCACGGGCATCCGTTAAGCGAAAGCACCTCTATCCACCAACTGCTGGAACAGGACTGGGTGCTGAATTACACGCCGGAAAACTACGACGATTTGGTCCGCCAACTGTTCAGCCGCCATGGCGCCCAGCTTGATCCCCATCGCATCATCCACGCCCATTCCCTTGGCATGCTACAGGCAATGGTGGAATCGGCGGGCATGTGCACCTGGTGCCCGGTGCCGCTGGCCGGGTTGCCGCAGCTTGCCGGGCGCCTGATGCCGCTGACGCTGCGGGAAAGCTGCGACCCGGTGCGGTTGAATATCGTTACCCGCCGCAACAGCATCCTGAGCGCGGCGGCGAATGCTCTGATTGACTCTCTGGTGCGCCAATTGCGTCTGCAAACCCGTTCGGCGCGACAGGAAGACCGCCGGATTTTCGAACGGGTGCGGATCCTGATTTAAGCCTGTCGCACGCCTGGATGTCATTTTGCGCGCATTTTTATCTTTAATTATCAATTGATTGAAATTACTCCCTCCCCCAAACGGCAAAGATCCCGGTGATTCACTGTGGGATCGGGATCGGATTTTGTAGCTTTTTTAGCCTCGATGTTAACGATATGTGACGTTGTTCAAATATTTATTTTCACGACTTTGGTTATATGATGATCAATGTTTACGTTGTCATTTTAACTTTTATGAGCGGTTTTATTATTATTTATATGAATTTAAAGGTTTAATTTTATTTTTATCTTTTTATTTAATTAAAAATGACAACGTCAACATGTTCACTTTAAACCCGGTAATATTGCAATTGGAGGGATAAATGAGTCAGTTACCTGAGAAAATGCGGGCCGTAGTGTGCCACGGCCCGCAGGATTATCGTTTTGAGCAAGTGCCGACGCCACTGCCGAAGGTTAAAGAGTTGGTGATCAAAGTGGAGGGCTGCGGCATTTGTGCCGGCGACTGTAAGTGCAAAAACGGTGCGCAAATGTTCTGGGGCGAAAACCCGTGGGTGAAACCGCCGGTGGTGCCGGGGCACGAATTCTATGGCCGCATTGCCGCGCTGGGTGAGGGAACCGAGGCGAAATACAAGATTGGCGAAAGGGTCATTGCCGAACAGATAGTTCCTTGCTGGGACTGCCGCTACTGCAAATCCGGCAGTTACTGGATGTGCGAAACGCACAATATTTATGGCTTCCAAAAAGACGTGGCCGAAGGCGGCATGGCGGAATACATGCGTTTTTCTGAAAATGCCATCGTTCACAGAATCCCGGAAAGCCTGAGCCATGAGGATGCGGTGCTGATCGAGCCTATGGCCTGCGCCATTCATACCGTGGCGCGGGGTGATATCCAATTGGACGACGTGGTGGTGCTGGCCGGGGCCGGACCATTGGGACTGTGTATGGTGCAAATTGCCCGCCTGAAAACCCCGAAGAAGCTGATCGTCATCGACGCCATCGATGAACGACTGGCGCTGGCGAAAGCCTTTGGCGCCGATGTGGTGATCAACCCGTTGAAAGAGGATGCCGACAAGATCGTCAAATCGCTGACCGGCGGCTACGGTTGCGATGTCTACATCGAAGCCACCGGCGCCCCCATTGGCGTGACTCAGGGATTGCAGATGATTCGCAAGCTGGGGCGGTTTGTGGAGTTCAGCGTGTTTGGCAAAGAAACCACCGTCGATTGGTCAATCATCGGCGATCGTAAAGAGCTGGATATCCGCGGCGCACATTTGGCGCCTTACAGCTATGAGATTGCCATCGATTTGTTCGAGCGCGGTCTTGTGACCTCAACCGGGGTGGTGACCCACAGTTATTCATTGAACGAATGGGAGGAGGCATTCGCGTTGGCGGATTCCACCGACTCCATCAAGGTTATTCTGGTTCCCTGAGTACTCTCCGACGGCTTAGGATTTCTTGAAAATAAGCCGTTAAAAAAGCAATAAAGTTAACACCCGTTGTTGTTCTGATAACCAAAAATACTCTTCCCTATAGGAGCATAAGATATGTTTTCATTTGTCAGAAAAACGCTTCCCTTTATTATCGCCGGCGGAATGTTGGTGGCCAGTCAAAGTCTGATGGCTAAACAAATTACGATTGGCGTTTCATTCCAGGAAATGAATAACGATTATTTCGTTACGATGAAAGAGTCGCTGGAAAATGCGGCGAATGATATCGGTGCCAAGGTATATATCGCCGATGCGCATCATGACGTGTCGAAACAAATCAGCGACGTCGAAGATATGTTGCAAAAGAAAGTCGATATTCTGCTGATCAACCCGACGGATTCGGTCGGCGTGCAATCGGCGGTCATTTCCGCCCATAAGGCCGGCGCGGTGGTGGTGGCGATAGACGCACAGGCCGAAGGCCCGCTGGACTCGTTTGTCGGCTCAGAAAACTATGACGCCGGCGTCCAGGCGGGCGAGTATTTGGCGAAATCGCTGGGCGGCAAAGGGAAAGTGGCGATCCTCGACGGTATCCCGGTGGTACCGATCCTCGAGCGCGTGCGCGGTTTTGAAGATGCAATGAAAAAGTATCCGGATATCAAGATCGTCACCAGGCAAAATGGCAAGCAAGAGCGGGATACCGCCCTGACGGTAACCGAAAACATGCTGCAATCGGTACCGGATCTGGCCGGTATCTTCAGCGTGAACGATATCGGCGCGCTGGGCGCACTGGCGGCGATTGAAAGCAATGGTGCGCAGGTGAAGCTGGTCAGCGTTGACGGGCAGCCGGAAGCCATCAAAGAGATCCTGAAACCCAATTCGCCGTTTATTGCCACCTCCGCGCAGTTCCCGCGCGATCAAATGCGCATTGCGTTGGGCATCGCGCTGGCTCGTTACTGGGGCGCCAATATCCCGAAAACCATTCCGGTGAAAGTGAAACTGATCGACCGCAACAATGCGACAGGCTTCAGCTGGTAAGCGCGACGATTCTCGCTCATCCCCAGGGCGTGCAGGGCGAGAACTCCGGAGACAAAATCATGACACCATTATTGGAATTAAAGCAGATTAAGAAATCCTTTCCGGGCGTCAAGGCGCTGGACGGCATTAATCTCAGTATTCAGCGCGGAGAAATTCACGCCTTGCTTGGCGAGAATGGGGCGGGTAAATCCACATTGGTAAAAATAATGTGCGGTATTTATCAGCCGGATTCAGGGGAAATAATGCTGGAGGGAGAGGTTTGCAACTTTTCTAATTACCGTGAGGCAATCAAGGCTGGTGTGGGGATTATATTTCAGGAGTTTTCCCTTATTCCTTATATGAGCGCGATTGACAATATATTTCTGAACAGAGAAATGAAAAATCGCTGGGGGTTATTGGATCGCAAACAAATGCGGAGAAAAGCCCTGGCTATTTTTAAGCGGCTGACCGTAGAGATTGATCTCGATTGCCCGGTGGAGCAGCTCAGCGTGGCCCAGCAGCAGTTTGTCGAGATTGCCAAAGCCTTGTCGCTGGATGCCCGCATCCTGGTGCTGGATGAACCGACGGCCACGTTGACGCCGGGCGAAGCCGAGCATTTGTTCAGCGTGATGAACGACCTGAAATTATTGGGGGTCGGTATGGTGTTTATCTCGCACCATCTGGATGAAATTTTCACCGTCTGCGATCGGATCACGGTGCTGCGTGACGGTTGCTATATCCAGACGCTGCCGGTCGCCGATACCGATGTGGCAGAGTTGGTGAAGCTGATGGTCGGGCGCCAGATCGAAAACACCTTCCCGGTGAAAACGCACAAGATAGACACCTCGGCGCGCCTGCTGGAGGCCAGCATCCAGCGCACCAAATACGACGTGGAAGACCGGTTTCACCTGTTTAAAGGCGAGATCCTGGGGTTTGCCGGGCTGGTGGGCTCGGGCCGTACCGAGACAATTTCCGCGCTGATTGGCGCCAGCGGCTGTTATCGCAAAAGCGTCATCCTGCACGGGCAACCGGCTACGCTGCACGATCCGGCACAGGCACTGGCCAAAGGCATCGGTCTGCTGCCGGAAAGCCGTAAAACCGAAGGGCTGGTGCTGCCGTTTTCCGTGGCGCAAAACATCACCCTCAATCGCCACCACAAACGCGGCAAGATTTTCGTCGATGCGCGCAAAGATCGGGACATCGTACAGCGGTTGATTCGCGCCGTAGGCGTGAAAACGCCGGACGCCGATACCGCCGTCAGCACCCTCAGCGGCGGCAACCAGCAAAAAGTGGTGATTGCCCGTTGGCTCAACAACGACTGCAACATGCTTATTTTTGATGAACCTACGCGCGGAATCGACGTGGGCGCCAAGGCGGAAATCTATCAGCTGATGCGGCAACTCACGCAAAAAGGCATTTCTATCATCATGATTTCGTCCGAATTGCCGGAAATCATCGGGGTTTGCGATCGCGTATTGGTGTTTCGCGGTGGTCACATCGTCGCCGAACTGGCCGCAGATGAAATCGAGTCCAATAACATCATGCTTCATGCTACCGGGAGTGCATTATGATCGGCATTGAACAGCCTTCCTCCTCGCGCCGCGCCGCGGGCCTCAGCCTCAATAAACGCTGGGAAAAGCGGCTTCATCATCCGGCGGTGCTGCCGTTTATCGGTTTTGTGATCCTGTTCGCGCTGATGAGCGGATTGAATGACAGCTTCCTGACAGTGAACAACTTGTCCAACGTCGGGCGCCAGGTCTCGATCAACGCCATTATCGCCGTCGGCATGACCTGCGCGATCCTGACGGGCGGGATAGATCTCTCCGTTGGTCCTGTCATGGCGCTGTCCGGCTCTATAGCCGCCGGGCTGATGCTGGCCGGCATTCCCATCCCGGTGGCGATGGTGGCCGCTTTACTGATCGGCGCGCTGTTTGGCCTGGCCAATGGTGCCTGCATCGCTTATCTGCGGATGCCGCCGATCATCGTGACTCTGGCCTCGATGGGCATCGCTCGCGGTTTGGCGTTGCTATACACCGGCGGTTACCCGATTTCGGGGCTTCCTGACCTCTTTTCGTTCTTTGGCCGTGGCACGTTGCTGGGTATTCAGGTGCCAATCCTGATCATGGCGGGTGTCTATGTGCTCGCCTGGATCATGCTCAACCATTTGTCGTTTGGCCGTTACGTTTACGCCATTGGCGGTAATGAAGAGGCGGCCCGTTTGAGCGGCATCCGCGTGCCGCGTTACAAAATGCTGGTGTACGTGGTTAGCGGCCTCACCGCCTCGTTAGCCGGGTTGGTGCTGACGTCAAGATTGATGAGCGGCCAGCCGAACGCCGGGACAGGGTTCGAACTGGATGCCATCGCCGCCGTCGTGTTGGGCGGCGCGGCGATCTCCGGCGGCAAAGGGGCGATTATCGGTACGCTGGTCGGTGCGATGATGCTGGGCGTGCTCAACAATGGCCTGAACCTGATGAGCGTATCGCCCTACATCCAGAACGTGGTGAAAGGCGCGATTATTCTCGCGGCCATTTACCTCAGTTCCGCTCGTCGCAAGTAAGGCAGGGAGAGCAGATTATGGGATATTTTCTCGGAGTGGATATCGGCGGCACGGTCATCAAGGCTGGATTATACCGCGCTGACGGCCATGAACTGGCCGTGGCCGAGCGCTACGGCGACGCACTTTCACCCCAGCCCGGTTTCAGCGAGCGCGACATGGAAGCGTTATGGCAGGATGTGTGTTCGGCTATCCAACAGGTGCTGAGCAGCGCGGCGGTAAGCGGCGAGCAGGTGGGCGGCGTCAGTTTTTCATCGCACGGCAAAGGGTTGTATGCCCTGGACCGGCACGGCAAACCGGTGCGCAACGGCATTATCTCTTCGGATACCCGCGCGTTGGCGACGGTGGCGGAGTTGCAGCGTGACGGCATCGAACGGCTGACCTATCCCCGCAGCCTGCAACCCGTGTGGAGCAGTCATCCGGCGGTGTTATTGCGCTGGTTGAAGCTGCAGGAACCGGCATGCTATGACCGCATCGATAGCGTCTTGATGGCGCACGACTATGTGCGTTTTCGGTTGACCGGCGAGGCGGCGGCCGAGGTGACCAACATCTCCGGCAGCAACCTGTTTAATCAAGCTGTCGGCGGCTACGATCCTGCGTTGCTGGCGGCTTTCGGCATTGATGAAGTGGCGGATAAAACCGTGCCGATCATTGACTCCGCTCAGTTGGCCGGCCGGGTAACCGCCGTGGCTGCGGCGCAATGCGGCTTACGCGCCGGTACGGCGGTGTACGGTGGGTTGTTTGACGTGGTGGGCGCGGCGCTGTGTTCGGGCGTGGTCGACGAGCGCACCCTGAGCGCCGTGGCGGGCACCTGGTCGATAGCCACCTGCGTGACCCAACGGGTGCTCCCCTCAGATTACCCGTTTGCCTGGGGGCGTTATTGCATGGCCGATCGTTATTTTGTACACGAAGGCAGCCCGACGTCGGCCGGCAATCTGGCCTGGTTCCTGCGCCAGTTCTGCGAGAACGATCGCCAACGCTATGCGCAATTTAATCGGTGGGTCGCCGATCGCCGCGACCGGGCGTGCGATATCGTTTTCCTGCCTTATTTGTATGGCTCAAACCTCAGCGTCAATCTGTCGGGCGGGCTGATCGGCATGAGCGCGCACCACGAGATGGGCGATGTGGTTCAGGCGATTTATCAGGGCATTGTTTTCTCGCACCTGGTGCATCAGGACCGCATGTTAACGCTGAATTCGCAGGTGGAGCGAATCCGCATGACCGGCGGGCCGACACAATCTGCCGTATGGATGCAGATGTTTGCCGATGCCGGCAATCTTCCCCTGGAGGTGGTGGATATTCAACAAAGCGGATGTCGCGCTGCGGCGATTTGCGCCGCCGTGGGCGCCGGAGAATATGCCGGTTTTACCGAAGCCGCGCGGGCGGTCCAGCCTCAACTGCATACCTATCTGCCGGAAGCGGCGGCCAACCGGCGTTTGCGGGACCAGCAGGCGCGTTATCTGGACGTTGCGCGAGCGCTGAGTGAGGTCAACTATGCAAGCCACTAATGCCGTTTGTCTGGGGTTGTATGAGAAAGCGTTGCCGCTGGATTTGGGGTGGGCGCAACGGCTGGATATCGCTGCTGAATTGGGTTTTCAGTTTATGGAGATTTCTATCGACGAACAGCCTGAACGCCAGCAACGGTTGGATTGGGATCGCCAACAGCGGTTGGCGTTTATCAACGCCAGGTTTGACAGCGGGGTAGCTGTGCCCAGCATGTGTCTGTCGGCGCACCGGCGTTATCCGTTCGGCAGCCATGATGTCGCGACCCGTCGTCAGGCCCGGTTATTGATGGACAAAGCGCTGAATTTCGCGGTGGACGTTGGGGTACGCAACATTCAACTGGCGGGCTATGACGTGTATTACGAAACCTCAGATCGTCATACGCGCCAGCGATTTATCGAGGGTATGCAGTGGGCGGTAGAGCAGGCGGCGAAGGCACAGGTGATGTTATCGGTGGAGGTCATGGATACCACCTTTATCAACAGCATCAGCAAATGGCGTGAGTTCTCACGGCAGATCGCCAGCCCGTGGTTCACCCTCTACCCCGATATCGGCAACCTCAGCGCCTGGGGCAACGACGTGGCTTTTGAGCTGGAGCAGGGGATCGATCACATCACCGCCATTCACCTGAAAGATACGCTGGCGGTTACGCCGGGTACGCCGGGGCAGTTCCGCGACGTGGCGTTTGGCTCAGGCTGCGTGGATTTCGCCCACGCCTTCTCGACGTTAAAAACGCTCAATTATCGCGGGCCTTTTCTTCTGGAGATGTGGGCGAAAAACGATGATGAAGACATCAACCGCATTCGTCAGGCCAAAGCCTGGATTGAACAACAGATGAAACTGGGAGGGATCGCATGTTAACCGAACTGAAGCGGCAAGTGCTGGCCGCCAACCGTAGCCTGCCTGTCTATGGCCTGGTGACCTTCACCTGGGGTAACGTATCGGCGATAGATCGCAGCAGGGGGCTGGTGGTGATCAAACCCTCGGGCATCGCTTATGAGGATATGCGGCTGGAGGATTTGGTGGTAGTGGATTTGGACGGCGTGGTGCGTGAAGGGCAGCGCAAACCCTCCTCTGACACGGCCACGCACCTTGCCCTGTACCGGGCCTTTCCCGAGATTGGCGGCGTGGTGCATACCCATAGCCGCAATGCCACCATTTGGGCGCAGGCCGGCCAGGCGATCCCTGCGCTCGGCACCACCCATGCCGACTATTTTTATGGCGAGATCCCTTGTACCCGCCCGATGAGCGAGGCGGAAATTGCCGGGGAATACGAGTATGAAACGGGCAAGGTGATTATCGAAGCTTTTCATAATACCGGGCGAGATCCGCAGCAGGTGCCTGGGGTACTGGTGTATTCGCACGGCCCCTTCGCCTGGGGGAAAAGTGCGGTCGATGCGGTGCACAACGCGGTGGTCATGGAAGAGGTGGCGGTGATGGCGATGGCGACGCGGCAGTTGGCCCCGGCGATTGCACCCATGCAGCCGCAACTGCTGGATAAGCACTTTTTACGCAAGCACGGCAAACACGCCTACTATGGGCAGTAATCAGGGCAGGCGCCGGCGGTGGCCGGTGCCGATTTATCGGTTAAGCAGGGAGCCGGTAAAAAACTCGCGTCTGAAGGGCGGATCGCTGCGGGGTTTTTTAATCGCAGTGAACAGCAGTTCCGCCGCTATTTCCCCCAGCATTTGGGTATCGTGATAAACCCCCGCAATGTGGAGACCGTAATTCCCCGCTTTGGGCGGTTCGTCAATCGAGAAAAATTTGACGCTGTGGTAGATATTCAGCTCATGGCACAGAGAGATAGCGCCAAGGGTAATAATTCCGTTTAGCCCGACAATATATTCCGGTCGGTTTTCCGGTGCGGAAAGATAATCTCTGACCTCAGATTCTTGCGAAATGAAATCGTAATCGCCATTAATAATGTGAATTTCATTTTTCCCGCATGCCAACGCCTGAACAATGCCTTCGGTTCGCGTCAGCGTTATTTCGGAATCAGCCGGCCCGCCGATAATCAGAATTTTTCTCTCGGGCTGCTCGGAAAGATATTGACCGGCCAGCGCACCGATTTCACGGTTATTGAGAAACACGCCGCTAAGCTGTTGGTTGTAAAGGTCTCTATCGATAAGAATCAACGGGATGCGATAAACCTGAGCCAATTCCAGATAGGCCGGTCGATACGCTTTGTCGTCGCGCACCGCCGACAACAAAATGCCGCGAGCCTTATAGCCGAACAGTGCCTGAATGGCCTGCATTTCGGCTTCTTCGCTGCCATCGGTATCGAACAGCATAATCTGATAACCCTGCATGCGCGCAATACGCGACACGGTTTTAATTAGCCCTGAATAAAAGGGGTTATACATACTGCTGGTTACAATACCAATGATTTGGCTGCTGCTGTTTTTCAACCCCTGAGCAAAGGCGTTGGGCACATAATTAAGCTCTTTGGCGATGGCGTGGATCTTTTCACGCGTTTCGGGTTTCACCAGTTCAGGTTTATTAAAAGCACGGGAAACAGTGATGTTGGTCACGTTGGCACGGCGGGCAATATCCACAATGGTGGCGTTTGAATTCGCTTTCGACACCGTCATTCCTTGCTTTATTCGTCAACAGATCTCTTATTGTAGGGAAGCGCCTTAAAGTATGCCAGATGTAAGTGGGCCGCGGCAGTTTCATGACGCAATCCCCCCGTTTCCATTTCCCCCGACCGTAAAAAAGAATGCTCCGCTTTATTGGGGCTGCGTGGTTTTCTGCATGATTGATAACACCGTTTCTGACGCAGCGCGCCAAGGATTGAGCGCCTGCATTTTGGCCAGCACTTCCAGCCCCTGGAGGGTTAAGTGCTCAGGTATACCATTGCCCAGATCGCTCAGGGCGATGGCGGCGTTATGGTTCGCATATTCCGCGCAGTCTCTCAATCCGCCGAGTACCAGCCGGCGAGCAACCTCATCCGCCATGCCTTTCTCGGCAAGCCAGCATTGCAAACCCTCGGCGAAGAAGTAGAACCACCCGTTCATGCAAAGGCTTACCGTCGCCAAGTCAAAGTCCGATTCGTCGGGCAGCACTGTCAGTTGGCCTAATCGGGAAAACAGGTCCTGAACCTCTTTGTCAGCGGCCGTCAGGATCACGTTCGATTGGTTGATTTCAGCGGCGAAAGTGAGCATCAATCTGACACAGTCAGCGTGCCCGAACAGATCTCGCAGGCGCTGAGAGTTAACTCCCGGGACCAGCGAAACCAGCGTTTGCGAGCTGCGCAGCTGCACCTGGTTTGCGATTTCATTCATGGCATGGCAGTCCACGCCGGTAATAATCACGTCAGCTTCATCGACGACATCCTGGTAATGATCCAGAGTCCAGCAGGGAAGCGCTCTCTCCAGCCTGCGCGCCCGTTCATTGTTGCCAGAGACAAGAAATACCTGCGCCTCAGGAACGGCGAGAAATATTCCTCTGACCAGTTTTTCGGTCAGCTCGTCAACGTCCAGAATACCCACCCTTTTCATTAACTCTCCGGTGATCAGTTTCTGTTCTGTCGCCGCATTTGCGGTGCGGAGAAATTACCGCACTTATTGCGGACGAGGATTGCTAGCATTTATTGGGTCATTGCATTGGCTTGCGGAGGCTGCCAACCGCCCCCGAGCGCCCTGAACGCGGCGACGGCCGCGCGTGCCGATTCCGTTTGGGCCTGCGCCCTGGCGTCGGAGGCCTGCAGCAGGGTTTCATCGTTGCGCAGGACGTCAATCAGGCTGGCTGTCCCTTGCCGATAGGCGACGAAAGACGATTGTCTGGCGCTGGCCAGGGCCGTTTCTCCCCCGGTCAGTATCGCTGTTTGCGTTTCACGATTGATCAGTGCGGAGAAGGCGTTTTCGACGTCTTCGGTGGCGCGCAGCACCGACAGGCGGTAAGCTGCGAGCGCTTCGGCCTCCTGGCCTTTCGCCTGATCGATCTGCGCGTTGATGCGGCCGAAATCGAAGAGCCGCCAACGCAGCCCCAGTACGCCTGCCGATTGGCTGGCACCGCTGGAGAACAGGTTGCCGCTCGCCACCGACGTCGCGCTGCCGAGTAATGCGCTGAGCGAAAACTTCGGGTAGTACTCGCTGACGGCCACTCCGATACGCGCGCTGGATGCGGCAAGATGGCGTTCGGCCACGATAATGTCGGGGCGGCGGCGCAGCAGATCGGCAGGGGTGCCCGTAGAGGCGATCTGCGGAGCCTGCGGGATGGCGCCCGGCGTGGTCAGTTGAGCGCGATGGGTGCCGGGCGGGGTGCCGAGCATGACGTCCAGCGCGTTCATGGCGGCGTCGAGCCCGGTCTGGAGAACCGGCACCGTAGCCTGAACCTGCGCCAGAGCCCCTTCGGTCTGGCGGACCTGGTACTCGGCGGCCAGCCCTTTGCTGTGAAGGAGCCGCACTTTTTCCAGCAGCTCTTGTTGCGTAGTGACCTGCTTGTTTGCGATAGCCAACCGGGTTTGCAAACCGCGCAGGGTGATATAGATATCGGCCGTCTGGGCGGCGACGGCAAGGCGTGTCGCGGCGACGCCCGCCTCGGAAGCCTGATAATCGGCCAGTGCGGCCTGGCGACCGCGTCGCAGGCCACCGAATAGGTCGATCTCCCAGCTTGCGTTGAGGTCGGCTTCATAGGCATTGCCGTAGCGATTATAATCGGGCGTTGAACTGAGAACCTGGCCCAGCGGGGTTTCGACCGACTGATAGGCGCGAGTGGCCTGGCCGCTGATGTTACCCGACGGCAGCAACGCCGCTGTCGCCGCGCCAAGTCCGGCACGGGCCTGCGTCATCCGGGCGGTTGCCTGGGCCAGATCGAGATTTTGCGCAAGTGCGCTTGCAACGAGGTCACTCAATAAGGGATCGTCGAAGCCTTCCCACCAGACCGCAAAACTGGCCGGCCGGGCAGCGCTTCTCTGTTGGACGGCGGATTGAGCCTGATAACGATCCGAAAGGGGAGCGTCCGGGCGATGGTAATCCGGTCCAACCGCGCAACCCGTCAGTAAGCCGGTGCTCACAACCAGAGCAAGAGTACGCAGGGGAAACATGGGGATTCCTTGAATCAAAGCAGAATTGTGACTACATTACCAAATGGTCACTTGTTGTCAATCGGTGCTCATCGAGCTAAGCTAGAAAAATGACTAAACACATGAATGCACTATCCCCGCGAGGGCCATTGGATCACAGCGTTCGCGATCAGATCGTGGAAGCCGCCACAGAGCACTTCGGGCACTTTGGGTATGAGAAAACCACCGTGTCCGATTTGGCCAAGGCGATTGGTTTTTCCAAAGCCTACATCTATAAATTTTTCGATTCCAAACAAGCAATTGGTGAGGTGATCTGTGCCAATCGGCTGGCCATGATCATGGAGATTGTCAATGCGGCGCTCACAGATGCGCCGACGGCCTCGGAAAAATTAAGGCGTCTTTTCAAAGCGTTGACGGAAGCAGGCAGCGACCTGTTTTTTCACGATCGCAAGCTTTACGACATCGCTGCCGTCGCGGCCCGCGAACGCTGGCCTTCGGTGGTGGCGTATGAAGAACGTCTGTGCCAGGTGATCCAGCACATCCTGCTCGAGGGCAGGCAGTCGGGGGAGTTCGAGCGCAAAACGCCGCTGGATGAAGCGACACAGGCGATCTCCCTGGTCCTGCGGCCCTATATCTGCCCTGTCCAATTGCAAAATAACCTGGAGGATGCGCCGACGGCAGCGGTGCTTCTGTCGGCATTGATACTGCGCAGCATGGCACCTTAAAATTTGTGACCATTGACATTATTGGTCACTGGTCGGAGAATGCGGTTACCGTCCTGTTCATTAATTAAGGGAACCCATGCCCCGGCTAAAATCTGCCCCCCTTGCTGTTTGCCTGTTATCTTTCGCCCTGGTGGCGTGCGGCGACGCTGCCAGCGTCGACGATCCACGTAGCCAACCTCCTCTGGTGAGGGCGGCTACCGTGAAGAGCGCCGTCGATGCCTCCCGCGCCTTCACCGGCGTCGTCGTCGCCCGCGTTCAAAGCGATCTCGGTTTTCGGGTGCAGGGTAAAATACTTGAACGTCTGGTCGATACCGGTCAAAGCGTCAAACGCGGTCAGCCGCTGATGCGTCTGGATCCCGTCGATCTTGGCCTGCAGGCGCAAGCCCAACAGCAGGCGGTCGCCGCCGCACGGGCACGCGCCAGGCAGGCCATCGATGACGAAGCCCGTTATCGTGGCCTGGTTGCCTCAGGGGCCATATCGGCTTCGGCTTACGATCAGATCAAGGCCGCTGCCGATACGGCCAAAGCGGAGCTAAAAGCTGCGCAGGCGCAGGCCGACGTGGCGCGCAATGCGACGGGTTATGCCGTCTTGCTGGCCGACGCAGACGGTGTGGTGGTGGACACCCTGGCCGAGCCTGGGCAGGTCGTCAGCGCCGGGCAACCGGTGGTGCGGCTGGCACGGGCGGGGCAGCGAGAAGCCATCGTACATTTGCCTGAAACGCTGCGCCCGGCGATCGGGAGCGAGGCCATGGCGACGTTATACGGTAAAGATACGGCGGCGGTTCCCGCGAAATTGCGTCTGCTCTCCGATGCGGCCGATCCTTTGACGCGTACCTTTGAAGCGAGATACGTGCTGGAGGGGGCGCTGGCGAGCGCACCGTTGGGTGCCACCGTGACGCTCGCCATTGCTGAAGGCAGGCTAACCGAGCAGGTACTGCAGGTGCCTATCGCCGCCCTCTATGATCCGGGCAAAGGGCCGGGCGTCTGGGGCATTTCCGGCCAGCCCGCCAAAGTGTCGTGGCGGCCGGTTCAGGTGCTTGGCCTGGGCGACGATGCGGCCAGGGTGACCGGCGGCCTCAAGCCCGGTGAACGGGTGGTGGCTTTGGGCGCGCATTTGCTGCACGAAGGCGAAGCCGTCCGTCTTAGTAATCAGAGCGATGCCAGCGTCGCCGGGAGCCGGCCATGAGCGGAGGGCGGTTCAACCTTTCGGCGCTCGCCGTTCGCGAGCGCTCAATCACGTTGTTCCTTATCATCCTGATTACCCTGGCCGGCATTCTTTCGTTCTTCGAGCTGGGGCGTGCGGAAGATCCGCCGTTTACGGTCAAGCAGATGACGATCATTTCTGCCTGGCCGGGCGCCACCGCGCAGGAAATGCAGGATCAGGTGGCCGAGCCGCTTGAAAAGCGCATGCAGGAGCTTAAATGGTACGACCGCAGCGAGACCTACACGCGGCCCGGTCTGGCTTTTACCATGATGTCGCTGCAGGACAGCACGCCGCCTTCACAGGTGCAGGAGGAGTTTTATCAGGCACGCAAGAAACTCGGCGACGAAGCCAAGAATCTGCCGGCGGGCGTGATCGGCCCGATGGTCAACGATGAATTCTCGGACGTGACCTTTGCGCTCTTTGCATTGAAAGCCAAAGGGGAACCGCAACGCCTGCTGGTGCGCGATGCCGAATCGTTGCGCCAGCGTTTATTGCATGTCCCAGGAGTAAAGAAGGTCAATATCGTCGGGGAGCAGGCTGAGCGTATCTTCGTCTCTTTCTCGCATGACCGACTGGCCACGCTGGGCATCTCCCCGCAGGACATTTTCTCCGCGCTCAACAACCAGAACGTGCTTACGCCGGCCGGTTCGATTGAAACCCATGGGCCGCAGGTCTTTTTGCGCCTGGATGGCGCCTTCGACAAGCTGGAGAAGATCCGCGATACGCCGATTGTGGTTCAGGGAAGGACGTTAAAACTCTCGGACGTGGCGAAGGTCGAACGTGGCTACGAAGATCCTGCGACCTTCCTGGTGCGCAATCAGGGTGAGCCGGCGCTGTTGCTGGGCATCGTGATGCGTGAGGGCTGGAACGGCCTGGATCTGGGCAAGGCGTTGGATGCGGAGACGGCAAAAATCAATGAAGGCATGCCGTTGGGCATGACATTGACGAAAGTCACCGATCAGTCGGTGAACATCAGCTCATCCGTTGACGAGTTCATGATCAAGTTCTTCGTCGCGTTGCTCGTGGTGATGGTGGTCTGTTTCGTCAGCATGGGTTGGCGCGTGGGCGTGGTGGTTGCGGCGGCGGTGCCGTTGACGCTGGCTATCGTCTTCGTGGTGATGGAAGCCACCGGCAAGAACTTTGACCGCATCACCCTCGGCTCGCTGATCCTGGCTCTCGGGCTGCTGGTGGATGACGCCATCATCGCCATCGAAATGATGGTGGTGAAAATGGAAGAGGGCTACGACCGCATCAAAGCCTCGGCCTATGCCTGGAGCCACACGGCGGCCCCGATGCTGGCCGGTACGCTGGTGACGGCCGTCGGCTTTATGCCCAACGGTTTCGCGCAGTCTACCGCCGGCGAGTACACCAGCAACATGTTCTGGATCGTGGGCATCGCGCTGATTGCTTCCTGGGTGGTGGCGGTGGTATTTACGCCTTATCTGGGCGTGAAAATGCTGCCGAAAATCAAAACGGTTGAGGGTGGGCACGCGGCCATCTACAACACCCGCAATTACAACCGCTTTCGTCGATTGCTGACGCGCGTCATCGCCCGGAAATGGATTGTAGCGGGTACGGTTATTGTCGTGTTTACCCTGGCGATTTTCGGCATGGGACTGGTGAAAAAACAGTTCTTCCCGACCTCCGACCGCCCGGAAGTGCTGGTAGAAGTGCAGATGCCCTATGGCACCGCCATTGAACAGACCAGCGCCGCAACGGCGAAGATCGAGGCTTGGCTGAAAAAGCAGAAAGAGGCAAAAATCGTCACGTCCTATATCGGGCAGGGTTCACCGCGTTTTTATCTGGCGATGGCGCCGGAGCTGCCCGACTCGTCATTCGCGAAGGTTGTCGTGCTGACGGACAGTCCGGAAGCGCGTGAGGCGCTCAAATTCCGCCTTCGCCAGGCGGTGGCCGATGGGCTGGCACCCGAAGCGCGTGTCCGGGTCACGCAACTGGTATTTGGCCCGTACTCGCCATTCCCCGTTGCCTATCGCGTGACGGGGCCGGACCCCGATCTATTGCGCGCGATCGCCGATCAGGTGGAAGCGGTAATGCAAGCCAGCCCGATGATGAGAACCGTCAACACCGATTGGGGCCCGCCGGTGCCGACGCTGCATTTCACGCTCGATCAGGACCGCTTGCAGGCGGTGGGGTTGACGTCAACCGCGGTCGCTCAGCAACTTCAGTTCCTGCTCTCGGGGGTGCCAATCACCTCAGTGCGTGAAGATATCCGTTCGGTGCAGGTGATGGGCCGTGCCGCCGGGGATATCCGGCTTGACCCGGCAAAAATTGCCGGCTTTACGTTGGTGGGGGCTGCCGGTCAGCGCATTCCGCTGTCGCAAATAGGGGATGTCGATGTGCGCATGGAAGATCCCGTTCTCCGTCGGCGCGATCGTACCCCGACCATTACGGTGCGGGGCGACATAGCCGAAAATCTGCAACCGCCGGATGTGTCCACGGCGATCACGAAAGCGTTGCAGCCGGTTATCGACCAGCTCCCGGCCGGGTATCACATTGAGCAGGCGGGTTCGATTGAAGAATCGGGCAAAGCGACCAAGGCGATGGCGCCGCTGTTCCCTATCATGATCGCCATGACGCTGCTGATCATCATCTTGCAGGTGCGTTCGATGTCGGCGATGGTAATGGTCTTCCTCACCGCGCCGCTGGGGCTGATTGGGGTGGTGCCAACGTTGCTGCTGTTCAACCAGCCGTTTGGCATCAATGCGCTGGTGGGATTGATCGCGCTGTCGGGCATCCTGATGCGTAATACCTTGATCCTGATAGGGCAGATCCATCACAACGTGCAGGAAGGGCTGGATCCGTTCCATGCGGTCGTCGAGGCGACGGTTCAGCGCGCCCGACCGGTGTTGCTCACGGCGATGGCGGCCATTCTGGCGTTTATCCCGCTGACCCACTCGGTGTTCTGGGGCACCCTGGCTTACACCCTGATTGGCGGCACTTTCGGCGGAACCATAGTTACGCTGGTATTCCTGCCGGCGATGTACGCCATCTGGTTCAAGATACGCCCGGACAATAAGCCGCAAACCGACAAGCCGGCATTGGCATAAGTCATAACGGGGGAGCGCGATCCCCTACTAATCTACCGACACATTGATGTGTCGGTAGACGTTTACCGCAAAACGAAAGGGTCCGATGATGAAGGCTGAGGGTGTTTACGCGCCGGCCACTCCCGGCGAGGGATTACCATGAGTACAGAAAACACGCCCACTGAAGTGAGGGCGGCTATCCCTTCGGCCGAAGGCCCGCAACTAACAGGTAAAATCGTCGCGTTACTGGCCGGCCTTTCTGCCATTAGCATACTGTCCACCAACATTATCCTTCCCGCGTTTCCGGATATCGGAGAGCAGCTTGGGGTGTCAGCGCGTGAGCTTGGTCTGACGCTCTCCAGCTTTTTCATCACCTTCGCGCTGGCTCAGTTGGTCGTCGGCCCGCTGGCTGACCGATACGGACGCAAGAAGCTGGTGTTGGGGGGACTCTCAATATTCATCGTGGGTACGGTGGTAGGCGGTCTCGCCGGTTCGCTGGAAACGCTGATCGTCGGGCGCATCATCCAGGCGCTGGGCGTATGCGCGGCAGCGGTTTTAGCCCGCGCCATTGCGCGTGATTTGTTTGAAGGCGAAACGCTGGCGCGCGCGTTGTCGCTGACCATGATCGCAGCGGCTGCCGCACCGGGCTTCTCGCCGTTGGTGGGGAGCGTGCTGACTACGGCGTTGGGCTGGCGTGCGATCTTCATACTGGTGGGCATTGCCGCCTTCGTTGTCGCCGTATTTTACGTCAACGTGCTGGGGGAAACCCATCCTGCTGAGCGTCGCACACCGCACTCGATACCGAGTGTGATATTCGCGTACGGCAGGCTGCTAATGGAGGGGAAATTCATACTTCCGGCACTGTCGATGAGCCTGTTGATGAGCGGATTGTTTGCCTCTTTCGGTGCCGCGCCCGCCATTTTGATGAACGGGATAGGCTTGTCGTCGCTACAGGCCGGGCTGTATTTTGCCGCCACCGTGTTCGTGGTCTTTGCCGCAGGGATGGCGGCACCGCGCCTGGCGCACCGCTATGGCGCGCAACTCATTACCTCGGGAGGTATTCTCACCGCATTATTGGGGGGGAGCCTGCTGCTGATTGGGCCGGAAACTCCAGGCTTGGCTTGGTATACCTTGTCCATGAGTCTGTACCTCTGGGGAATGGGGTTGGCCAATCCATTGGGAACGGCAATCACAATGGGGCCCTTCGGGAAACAGGCCGGCCTGGCATCCGCATTACTGGGTTTTCTTACAATGGGGGCGGCTGCAATCACAACCTGGCTCGGCTCGGTGCTGACGTTCCCCGCCGTCACCACGCTGGGGGGCATACAGGCGACGGCCTGTCTGATCGCACTGTTATTGTTCCTGCTGCGGGGAAAATTAACGGTATCGTCTTCGTAAAAACCCCGTCATTTTTGGCGAGCCTGCATCGACAAGGATCCTCAAGGGTAATCCGGGTGCAGTGCTTCTCTCTACCCCTGCAAGCACCTTAATGGTGCGAGTGGTTTTTTTTGGGGCAAGAGATGCCCTCTTTTGTTCATTTTTTCCTCTCTGTACAGCCCATCTCCCTAAAACCGCCGGTATTACCCTGCTTTGGTAAGTTGGCATCCTGCTTGCTAGGTTGTACATACAGGTTAGTACATATCGGGTCTGCGAATAGCTAAAAGGCAGGCGACGGTTAACAACAGTCCGTAATGGGGCAGGAAACGTAATGATTTCATTTGAGAGCATAAGCAAATTTTACCCCGATGGTACGGTGGCCGTAGACAGGCTGTCGTTCAGTGCGCCGACAGGCAAAATCACCATGCTGGTCGGGCCTTCGGGCTGCGGAAAAACCACGTCGCTGCGCATGATCAACCGGTTAATCGAGCCTTCTTCGGGGAGTATTTTGCTCAACGGACAACCGACGGCAGGGATGGACCTGGTCAAACTGCGCCGCAAGATTGGTTATGTGATCCAGAATGCCGGTCTGTTTCCGCATAAAACGGTGCAGGACAACATCGCCGTCACTGCGCTGCTTAACGGGGCAACGCGCACGGCGGCGCGTAAAAAGTCATTGGAACTTCTGGAACTGGTCGGGCTGTCGCTGGCGATGGCGGAACGTTATCCGTGGCAGTTGTCCGGCGGCCAGCAACAGCGGGTCGGCGTCGCCCGCGCACTGGCTTCCGATCCTGAATTCATGCTGATGGATGAACCTTTCAGCGCCGTCGATCCGGTGGTTCGCGAACAGTTGCAGGAGGAGTTTTTACGTTTACAGCGTGAAATCGGCAAGACGATCATCATGGTTACCCATGATATTGACGAGGCGATGAAATTAGGCGATCAGGTGGCGGTTTTTCGTCCCGGGGGGCGTCTGGCGCAAATCGCCTCGCCGGTCAAATTATTGAATGAACCTGAAGACGCTTTCGTCGCCGATTTTATCGGCCGCGATCGCGGATACCGTAAGCTTTCTTTTGAGATGATCCCTGAAGATATGGCGTTGGCTAAAGAGAAAGTCATTGCGCCGGGAATGTCGGTCAGCGAAGCCCGCTTAGTGGCAGGGCATGATCCCTGGGTGCTGGTGGTGGAAAATGATTGCCCGGTCGGCTGGTATGATGTGCAGCAAAACAAAACCACGGTAGAGGCAGAAGACATTAATCTTGGCAGCACCTTTGCGCCAAGAAATGGCACGCTGCGGCAGTTAATGGATTCTGTATTAAGTTCCCCCTGTCAGCGCGGCATTGTTGTCGATGAACGACAACGCTTTATCGGCACGGCGAATATCGAACAGGTATTTTCGCTTTCTCACTCCCGTGCCGAGAGGTAATGCCATGCGCTTTGACTGGTTGTTTCAGCAGCGGGAAAATATAGCGACGTTACTCGGCTGGCACGTTTATCTGTCCATCATTCCTGTCTTGATCGGGCTGGCATTGGCCATTCCGGTGGGCGGTTTACTTCACCGTTGCGGAAAGTTTAAGGACGGCATTCTTAATCTGTTGGGGCTGCTTTATACCATTCCCTCGCTGGCCTTGTTTGTCTTGTTACCGGGGCTGCTCGGCACCAAAATTCTGGATGCCGTCAATGTCGTTGTGGCGTTGACGCTGTATGCCTTCGCGCTGTTGATTCGCACGGTTTGCGACGGGCTGGATTCTGTCCCGCAAGAAACGCATCAGGCCGCCGTGGCTATGGGGTATCGGCCGCTACAGCGATTTCTGAGTGTCGAACTGCCGCTGGCGGTGCCGGTGATCGCCGCCGGCATGCGCGTGGTGGTGGTGTCGAATGTCAGTATTGTTTCCATCTCGGCGCTGGTCGGGATGCCGCAGCTGGGGGCGTTATTTACCCAGGGTTTCCAACTGCATTTTCTGACGCCGATTATCGCCGGTATTTTCTTGTGCATCGCGCTGGCGCTGCTGCTGGATAATCTTGTGCTGCGCACCGGCAATAAAATCACCGCCTGGCAACCGAAAAGGAATGCGAAATGATTAACTGGTTGCTCGACCCAGCTCATTGGCTCAATGACGACGGACTGCTGATGTTGATTTTCCAGCATCTGGTTTACAGCGTCGAAGCCTTGTTTGTTGCGGTGATTATCGCGTTTCCGGTGGGGTGTTATGTCGGGCATACCGGCAAAGGCGCGACGTTATTAATCGGCAGCGCGAATGCCATGCGTGCGCTGCCATCTTTCGGGTTGATCATCTTACTGGTCATTCTTTTCGGGCCGGTATTTGAATCCGATCTGGCCTTTATTGTGCCTTGCCTGATAGTGCTTATTATCCTGGCATTGCCGCCGATCATGATGGGCGTTTATTCCGGTATTCGGGCAATTAATCCGGCAATTATTGACGCAGCCATAGGTATGGGGTATTCGCCGTGGAAATTACTGCTCACCGTTGAGATCCCCTGTGCGCTGGCGTTGATATTATCCGGTATCCGGAGCTCGGCATTACAAATCGTTTCGACCGCCACCATTGCGGCTTATGTTTCTCTCGGCGGATTAGGGCGTCTTATTATTGATGGCCGCGCGCAGAACGATTATCCGCAGATGGTCGCGGGGGCTTTTATGGTCGGAATATTAGCCTTGCTGGTCGATGTGTTTTTCTCTTTTTTAATTCGTTTCACGGTATCACCAGGAATACGGCAGCGTGAACGCCGCCGTAAAAAAACATTGCCTTTATCGAATAGCTGAATCATCTACTCATTCATTCCGGAGTCTGATAAAAATGAAATTGAAAAATCTGCTTGCCGTTGCCCTGTTTTCTGCCGCCGTGGTGCATGCACCTGTGGCCCTCTCTGCTGATGCCGGTGAAACCCTTATCATCGGTTCCGCAGACTTCCCGGAAAGCCAACTGCTTGCCACTATTTACGAGCAGGCGCTGGCCGCTAAAAACGTCAAAGTGGAAACCAAACTCAATATCGGCAGCCGTGAGGTGTACATGCCTGCGCTGCTCGACGGTTCCATCAGTCTGATCCCGGAATACAGCGGCGCCACGCTGAGTTACCTCGACGAAAAAACGCAGGCTCACTCTTCCGAAGATGTGGCGGCGGCGCTGGCCAAAGCGTTGCCGGAAAAAATCAAGATGCTGGATATTTCGGCCGCGCAGGACCGCGATGTACTGGCAGTAACGGAAAAAACCGCGAAAAAATACAACCTGAAAGACATCAGCGATCTGGCTCCGATCGCCAAAACGCTGGTGCTGGGCGGCCCGGCAGAATGGAAAACCCGCCGTGAGGGCGTGAGAGGGTTGAGCGAAGTGTACGGATTAACCTTCAAAAACTTTAAGGTGCTTGATGTTGCCGGCCCGCTGACGCTGTCTGCGCTGACCAACAATCAGATCCAGGTTGCGGATATGACCTCAACCGATCCGGCCATTAAAACCAAAAATCTGGTGGCGCTGGAAGATTCCAAACACTTGTTCCCTGCGCAAAATATCGTGCCGTTGATTGCGAAAGACAAAGCCAGCGAAGTGGTCGAAACCACGCTCAAAGCCGTGTCCGCACAGCTGACGACCAGCGATTTGATCGTGATGAACGGCAAACTGGCGAATTTTGAAAGCGTCGATGCGGTAGCGAAAGAATGGCTGACTCAGCACGGTCTGAATAAATGAGGGCGCAACCGGTCACCTTAGGCACGGCTGAAACGTCGATCCGCGACATCGTCGATATTGCTTACGGCGCACAGGTGTTGCTCTCACCGCCTGCGTTAGACGGCATGCAGATGGTGCACGAGAAAATCAGACAGGCGATAGTCGAAAACAAAGTGATTTATGGGTTGACCACCGGCGTGGGCGATCTGGTCACGCAGCGGTTATCGCCGGAACAAATCTCCGATGTGCAACTCAATATGCTGAAAAGTCATGCTTGCGGGGTGGGACCAGAACTGGCACAGCATGAAGTGCGCGCGATGATGGCGGTGATGATCAAATCCCTGTTACAGGGTTTCAGCGGCGTCAGCCCGGCATTGGTGCTGACCATGGCGGATATGCTCAATAAGGGCGTGATCCCGTGGTCGCCCGGCAAGGGGTCGGTCGGGTATCTGATTGCTACGGCACACATCGGACTGTCGGTGTTTGGCTACGGAAAATCGTACTATCAGGGCGAGCTGTTGCCTGCCCGCGAAGCGCTGAAGCGGGCGGGCATTGCCCTGCGCATTCCCGGCCCGCGCGAAGGCCATGCGTTGGTCAGCGGCACCTACGAAATTACGGCGCTCGGGTGTCTGGCAGCGGACGCTTTCCGGGAACTCATCCCGGTGGCGGACGCCGCCGGCGGCATGAGCCTGGAGGTGCTCAAAGGGAATATCCGTGGTTATGACGCCCGCTTGCATGCCCTGAGGCCGCATGACGGGCAGCAGGAAACCGCGCGGATTTTACGCTGCCTGCTGCGTGACAGCGAGATCCTGGACAGATACCGAGATTTCCGCGTTCAGGATGCCCTGAGCCTGCGCTGCATCCCGCAAATGCATGGCGCGGTGCGTGATGTGCTGAGTTATTGCCAGAAAACCCTGACCACCGAAATCAATTCTGTCACCGACAATCCGGTGTTTATGGTTGAAGAGGGCGAGCTGAATGTGCTGCCGGGCGGCAACGGCCATGGCGCCCCGGTTGCGTTGTGTCTCGATGCGCTGGCGATCGCCATTGCCCAACTCAGTACCGGTTCGCAGGCGCGTTCCGACCGGCTGACCAACAGCCATCTCAGTGGCTTACCGGCCTTTTTAGTGGCGGACGGTGGGGCGTACTCAGGAATGATGATCCCGCCTTACGCCGCGGCCGCGCTGGCAGGGGAAAACCGAGCCTTGGCGGCACCGGCCAGCGTGCATACCGTGTCCACCTGCGCGGGACAGGAAGATCACATTTCTATGGGCGTCACGGCGGCGCGTAATGCTATCGATGCCGTCGAAAATGCCATCGATATCGTGGCGATAGAAATATTGTGCGCCACGCAGGCGGTGGAGTTTCACCGGCCGTTGCGGGCGTCCACGGGCACCGAAAGGGTGCTTTCGTTGGTGCGTCAGCGGGTGGCGTTCAGACAAAGCGATGAAGAAATGTATCCGGATATGCTGGCCATCCGGCAGCTCATTAGACAGGGCGATATTTACCGCGCACTGACGCCACTGATTTTTGCAGACACCGCTGAGGGAGAAACCGCATGAGTGCATCAGCTGCATCCCGGCCACTTGAAGGGATCAAAGTGCTTGACCTGTCCCGTGTGCTGGCCGGGCCTTATTGTGCTTCGTTGCTCAATGATCTGGGCGCGGAAGTGATCAAAATTGAAATGCCGGGAAAAGGTGACGATTCGCGTGATTTCACTCCGCATCTCAACGGAGAAAGTACCTATTTCATGCTGCTCAATCACGGCAAAAAAAGCCTGACGCTGAACCTGAAATCCCCGCAAGGGCGGGCAATGCTGGAGCAGTTGATTGAAGGTGCGGATGTGCTGGTGGAAAACTTTCGCCCCGGTGTGACCGCACGTTTAGGCATTGATTATGAAGCGGTGAAGAAGATCAATCCAAAGCTGATTTACGCCAGTATTTCCGGCTTTGGTCAGCAGGGGCCGCTTGCGCACAAAGCGGCTTACGACCACGTTATTCAGGCTATGGGCGGCATTATGCAGGTCACCGGCTGGGCGAATGGCGAACCAACGCGGGTGGGCGATGCCATCGGTGATGTCGTATCCGGCCTCTACTGCTCGTGGGGGATTCTGGCGGCCTTGTTGCAACGGGGCATTACCGGCCTCGGCCAGCACGTGGATGTCGCCATGCTGGATGCCATGGTGTCGATGCAAATGGTGTCGCTGACGCAGCTGCTCGGCGGCATGCCGCTGGCCGGACGGCTGGGCAATGCGCACCCGATCAGCGCACCGATGGACAGCTACCGCGCGGCCGACGGTTATCTGGTGATCGCCGTCGCCAATGACAGCCTGTTCCGTCGTCTGGCCGACACCCTCGGCATGCCGGAAATCTTGCAGGATGCGCGCTTTGCGACGGATCCGCAGCGCCTGAAACATCAGTACGAATTACGCGTGCTGATTGAAAAATGGCTGCACCCCAAAACCGTGGTGGAGGCGCTAGATCTGCTCGATACCGGCGGTATTCCCGCCGCGCCGGTCTGGGGGCTGGATCAACTGCTGCAAAGCCCGCATGCTGCGGCGCGCGGATTATTGCATCAGGTCATGCATCCGGTCGCCGGTGAAATCAGCATTTTGCCGCAGCCGGTGAAGCTCAGCGGCATGAGCCAGTTACCCGATTTAATGCCGCCGCAGCTTGGCGAGCACACCCGCACAATTCTCAGCGCTCAACTGGGGCTGTCTGCGCAGGAACTGGACACACTTTCGCAACAGGGCGTCATTTAACCGGAGGCAGAAAACATGGAATTAACGCAGGTTGCCGTGATTGGCGCAGGCACCATGGGCGCGCGGATCGCCGCGGTATTTGCCGCCAGCGGTTTCAGGGTGGCGCTTTATTCACGTACCGAAAACTCGCTGCATAACGCGGCGAAGCTGATTGAAAGCATCGGAGCCGGGCTGGCGTCTTCCGTTACCTTCACCACGTCACTGGCGCAATGCCTGCAAGACGCGAAGATTGTTTCGGAAAATATCGCCGAAGTACTGGCGCTCAAACAGCAGATTTTTCAGGAGATTGAAAAGCATGTCAGCGACGAGTGTCTGCTGACCACTAACACGTCCAGCGTGCCTATCGGACAGATTGCCAGCGTGCTGGCGGTGCCGTCGCGTTTTATTGGCCTGCATTGGTTTAATCCGGCGGATGTGATGCCGATGGTGGAAATCGTCTGCGGGCCGCAAACCCAGGAGAACACGCGCCGGCAGGCCGCTGCGCTTTGTCAGCAACTGGGCAAACAAACCGTGACCATTCATAAAGAAGCCCCCGGATTTATCGTCAACCGGCTGCAGTACGCCATGTTGCGTGAGGCGTTGCATCTGGTGACGGCCGGAATTGCCAGTATCGAAGACGTGGATTTTGCGGTGCAAAGCACGCTGGCACCGCGCTGGTCGGCGATGGGGCCGCTCAAGCTCATGGATTTTGCCGGGCTGGATACGGTGAAAAATGTCGCCGCGATATTACTGCCGGATTTGTCCAGCGACGATGTGCTGCCACCGTGGTTGTTGGCGCAAATTGAGCAGGGCAATCTGGGCACCAAAACCGGCGCGGGGTTTTATCCGTGGACGGCGCAGGAGATTGCCGAAGGTCTTGCGTACCGTAACGACACGATCCGTGCCATCAGCGGGATGCAAAAACCATGAGTGAACCTCTTCATTGTCAACGTCATGGCGACGAACTTATTGGCTGCGAACGCCATCAAAGCGTGGCGCATATCACTCTGAACCGGCCGGAAAAACTCAACGCGCTAAGTGCAGAAATGCTGACGCAGTTGCTGGAAAAAATGCGCGAACTGGATGGCGATAAACAGATCCGCGCAATAGTCATTTCCGGTTCGGCGCGGGCGTTTGCCGCCGGTGCTGACACCGGCACGCTGGCAACCGCCTCCGCAATAGCCCTTTACACCAGCGGTTTCAGTGAGAAATGGGATCAGATTTCCGCCATCGAAAAGCCGGTGATCGCGGCCTTATCCGGTTATGCGCTGGGTGGCGGGCTGGAACTGGCGTTGTTGTGTGACATCGTGATTGCCGATGAAACGGCCATTCTCGGACTGCCGGAAACGCACATCGGAATTATCCCCGGCGCGGGGGGAACGCAACGGCTGGTCAAATCGGTGGGGAAATCACTGGCGATGGAGATGATCCTCGCCGGGCGAAAAATCACCGCCGCAGAAGCGCTGGCCGCCGGGCTGATCAGCCGGATCACCTCGCCGGAAGCGTTAACGGAACAGGCGTTAAAGATCGCACAGAATATTTCCCGCGCTGCACCGCTCGCCGTTAAGATGGCCAAAAAAGCCGTGCTGGCGAGTTTCGATATGGGCTTAACGGCGGGCGTGAGTTATGAACGTTCGCTTTCGGCCCTGATTGCGGCCAGCGAAGACCGCAACGAAGGCATGCGGGCGCTGGCGGCGAAAGAGCCGGCAACGTTTACCGGCGAGTAAACACCGGCACTGCGCGGCATGTAAAATACAAGGCAGAGGGGCAACATGAAAGTTACAGAGCTTCCTGGCTGAAAGCATTTGAAGAACGACAAACGCTGTATTTCCAACGTCGCCAGCGCGGCATCAAAAGCAAAAAGCCCGCTTAAGTTTCCTTAAGCGGGCTTCTCTAATTTGGCTCCTCTGACTGGACTCGAACCAGTGACATACGGATTAACAGTCCGCCGTTCTACCGACTGAACTACAGAGGAATCGTGTGAACGGGGCGAATAATAGCGGGGTGCCGTGGCTTTGTCAAAGCACTAAAGTGAGGAAAAAGCGCGTTTGCTGTCAGAATGAGCATGTTGCGTCGTTTTTCAGCACTCATCCCGTTCATTCGCGGGGTTTGCCATCAGAAAATTCCTGCCATTGTCCTTGCACCGGCCATTGCACGTTTATGGTGCGAGTGTCTGAAAGGCCACGCCCGACGAACCGGAATGGCAAATAAATTCTTCTGCGCGGTTAGCGCGCAGGTCTCCGCTCAGCCTCCTGATAGCAGCGATCGTCCCCATTTTCCCACTGATATGTAGGATGAATAATCAGAAAATATGTATTGGCCGTCACAATGGCTGGATTTTTGCTTACCTAAATGCGGGTAATGCGACTGCGCTCTCGCGCAAATTATTTTCCCCGTCTACACATAAAGTGATTGCTCCGCGCCTTTGGGCGTTCTGCATACCCGTCATACTTGAAGCCACATCCGTGTTGGCTGTGAACGCTCGCCCCAGTCACTTACTTCAGTAAGCTCCTGGGGACTCATGTTCTTGCCGCCTTGATGCAGCTCCAATTATTTAGGGTATAAAAACAGTGCTGAGGAAAACAACAATGTCATCGAAATTCATTAAAAGTCCGCTCGCTGCTCTGCTTATCGGTTGTTTAGGTTCTGCTTTTTATGCTCAGGCCGATATCGTTATCGGCGTCGCCGGGCCGTTCTCCGGGCCGAATGCGACTTATGGCGATCAGTACTGGCGCGGCGCTTCGCAGGCGGCGGCGGATATCAACGCTGCCGGTGGGATTAAAGGGGAAAAAATCAAACTGGTGCAGGGCGACGACGCCTGTGAACCGAAACAGGCAGTCTCGGTCGCCAACCGTCTGGTCGATCAGGACAAGGTTTCGGCGGTAGTCGGCCACTTCTGCTCATCCTCCACCATGCCTGCCTCCGAGGTGTATGACGAGGCGGGCATCATCGCCATTACCCCCGGTTCTACCAACCCGCAAATTACCGAACGCGGCATGGCCAGCATGTTCCGCATGTGCGGCCGTGACGATCAGCAGGGGGTGATCGCCACCGACTACATGCTGAACACTCTGAAGGCCAAACGCATTGCGGTTATCCACGACAAGGACACCTACGGCCAGGGGCTGGCGGACGCCGCTAGGGCGGAGATGAACAAGCGCGGCGTGAAAGAGGTGCTGTATGAAGGGCTGTCGCGCGGCGAAAAAGACTTTAACGCGTTAGTGACCAAAATCGCGTCGGTCAAACCGGACGTGGTCTACTTCGGCGGCTGCCATCCGGAAGCCGGGCCGCTGGTGCGCCAGATGCGCGAGCAGGGCGTGACCGCCAAATTCTTCTCCGGTGACTGCGTGGTGACCGAAGAGCTGGTGACCGCTGCCGGCGGGCCGCAGTACACCAACGGCGTGCTGATGACCTTTGGCAACGATCCGCGTCAAATCCCGGAAGGCAAGGCGGTCATCGCCAAGTTCCGCGCCAGCGGTTTTGAGCCGGAAGGTTACACCCTCTATTCCTACGCTTCCATCCAGGCGATTGCCGCCGCCTTCAGCGCGACCGGTGGCAAAGACAGCGCCAAGGCCAGCGAATGGCTGAAATCGCACGACGTGGATACCGTGATGGGCAAAAAGGCCTGGGATAAGAAAGGCGACCTGAAAGTATCGGACTATGTGGTCTATCAGTGGGACGACAAGGGCAAATACCACCAACTCTAATTTTCTCCTGCGTCTTTCAAGCGGCAGCCTTGTTGGCTGCAACTTGAAATTCATTGGATAAATACGGGTTACGGATCCGCACGTTGGGCGGATCCGTTCCGATACTTCCTTGGGCCGCGTCGGACTTCGTTTGCGGCCCCTCCAGGCGAGACTGCAAATTATGGATGTTTTCTTCCTGCAACAGCTGATTAACGGCCTGACGCTCGGTGCGGTTTATGGCCTGATCGCCATCGGCTATACCATGGTTTACGGCATCATCGGCATGATCAACTTCGCCCACGGCGAGGTGTATATGATCTCCGCCTATCTGTGCGCCATCGGGTTGGCGCTGCTGTCCTTCTTCGGTTTGCACTCGTTCCCGCTGCTGATCCTCGGCACGCTGGTGTTTACTATCGTGATCACCGGCGTGTACGGCTGGGTGATCGAGCGCATCGCCTACAAACCGCTGCGCAATTCCACCCGCCTGGCACCCTTGATCTCCGCCATCGGCATGTCACTGATCCTGCAAAACTACGCGCAAATCAGCCAGGGGCCACGTCAGCAGGGGATCCCGACGCTGCTGAATGGCGTGTTCCGCATCGATTTCGACGGCGGGGCTCTCCAGATTACCTACACCAAGGTGTTTATTCTGGTCGCGTCCCTGCTGGGTATGGCCATTCTTACCTACGTGATCCAGCACACCCGGCTGGGGCGCATCTGCCGCGCCACTCAGCAAGACCGCAAGATGGCGTCGATTCTCGGCATCAACACCGACCGGGTGATTTCCCTGGTGTTCGTGATTGGCGCTGCGATGGCCGGGCTGGCGGGGGTGTTGATCACCATGAACTACGGCACCTTCGATTTCTACGTCGGCTTTATCATCGGCATCAAAGCCTTTACCGCTGCGGTGCTGGGCGGTATCGGCTCGTTGCCCGGCGCCATGCTGGGCGGCCTGCTGCTGGGGGTGGCGGAGGCGCAGTTCGCCGGTATGGTGAACTCGGATTATAAAGACGTTTTCTCCTTCGGGCTGCTGGTAGCGATCCTGATTTTCCGCCCGCAGGGCCTGCTCGGACGGCCAATGGTCGCTAAGGTTTGAGGGGAAAACTATGTCGCAAACAGTGGTTCACCAAGGGCTGAACGTGAAACGCAGCCTGCTGGATGCCGTGCTGGCGGGGCTGATTGCTTTGATCGTGTTTGGGCCGATCGTTGGCATCGTGCTGAACGGCTACAGCTTTAACTTTGAGCCGCGCCGGCTGGTGTGGATTATTGCCGCAGTGATGGCCGGGCGGTTGCTACTGAGCCTGTTCCTGCAAACTGCGCCGGGGCGCAAACTGCTGACGCGCTTTGACGGCGGCAATGACGGGGTGTATGTCCGGCCGATAGGGGCCAAGACCAGCCTGCGCTGGATTATGCCGCTGATGGCGGTGATTGCGTTGCTGTTCCCGTTCGTCGCCACCAAATACCTGCTGACGGTGGCGATACTGGGGTTGATTTACGTGTTGCTTGGGCTGGGTCTGAACATTGTGGTTGGGCTGGCCGGGCTACTGGATCTGGGCTATGTGGCGTTTTACGCCATCGGCGCCTACGGGTTGGCGCTGGGCTACCAGTATCTTGGGCTGGGGTTTTGGGCGATGCTGCCGCTGGGGGCGCTGATGGCGGCGCTGGCGGGGGCGTTGCTGGGGTTCCCGGTGTTGCGCATGCACGGCGACTATCTGGCGATCGTCACGTTGGGGTTCGGTGAAATCATCCGGCTGGTGCTGAATAACTGGATGTCGCTGACCGGCGGGCCGAACGGCGTTTCGGTGCCGGCCCCGACCCTCTTCGGCCTGGAGTTTGGCCGGCGGGCGAAGGACGGCGGCGTGCCGATCCACGAATTCCTCGGTATTACCTACAACCCCAATCTGAAGTTTATTTTTATCTATACGGTGCTGTTCCTGGTGGTGTTGCTGGTGCTGTACATCAAACACCGGCTGACGCGCATGCCGATCGGCCGCGCCTGGGAGGCGTTGCGCGAGGATGAAATCGCCTGCCGTTCGTTGGGCCTGAACCACGTGCTGGTGAAGCTGTCGGCCTTTATGATGGGCGCTTCCACCGCCGGGCTGGCCGGGGTGTTTTTCGCCACCTATCAGGGGTTCGTCAATCCCACGTCGTTCACTTTCTTTGAGTCGGCGTTGATCCTGGCGATCGTGGTGCTGGGCGGCATGGGATCAACCATCGGCGTGGTGCTGGCGGCGTTTGTGCTCACGGTTGCACCGGAACTGCTGCGCAGCTTTGCCGAATACCGGGTGCTGCTGTTCGGCGTGCTGATGGTAGCGATGATGATCTGGCGGCCGCGCGGGCTGGTAAGGATCAGCCGCACCAGCTTTGCGCCGCGCAAGGGGGTGGCGCCATGAACGACGCTATCTTGCGGGTTGAGCACCTGATGATGCATTTTGGCGGCATCAAGGCGCTGAACGACGTGAATCTGTCGGTTGAACGCGGTTCCATCACCGCATTGATTGGCCCTAACGGTGCTGGAAAAACCACGGTGTTCAACTGCCTGACCGGTTTCTACCGCGCCACCGGCGGTGCGATTCTGCTCAATACCCATAAGCGGCCGACCGACGTTATCCAGGTGTTGGGGCAGAAGTTCCGCGCCGGCGACTGGGTTAACCCAAAGCGGCTTGGGTCGCGCGTCTACTATAAAATGTTCGGCGGCACCCATCTGGTCAATCGCGCCGGGCTGGCGCGTACCTTCCAGAATATCCGGCTGTTCCGCGAGATGTCGGTGGTGGAGAATCTGCTGGTGGCCCAGCACATGCTGAGCAACCGCAATTTGATCGCCGGCGTGCTCAATACGCCCGGTTATCGCCGGGCGGAAAACGACGCGCTGAACCGCGCCTTCTACTGGCTGGAGGTGGTGGAGCTGACGGACTGCGCCAACCGGCTGGCGGGGGAGATGTCTTACGGCCAGCAGCGGCGGCTGGAAATCGCCCGCGCCATGTGCACCACGCCGGAGATGATTTGTCTCGATGAACCGGCCGCCGGGCTGAACCCGGTGGAGACGGCGACGCTGAGCCGCATTATCCGTTTTCTGCGCCAGCATCACGGCATTACGGTGCTGCTGATCGAACACGATATGGGCATGGTGATGGAGATCTCCGATCGGGTGATCGTGCTCGATCACGGTGACGTGATCGCCGAAGGCACGCCGAAAGAAATTCAGCATAACGATACGGTGATAGCCGCTTACCTTGGTGCGGATGAAGAGGAGCTGGCGGGATGAGCAACGCGATGTTGGAGTTTCGCGACGTAGACGTGTTTTATGGCCCGATTCAGGCGTTGCAGCAGGTGTCGTTGCAGGTGAACGAAGGGGAAACCGTCGCGCTGATCGGCGCCAACGGCGCGGGGAAATCCACGCTGCTGATGTCGATTTTCGGCCAGCCGCGGATCAGCGGCGGGCAGATCTTGTTTCGCGGCGAGGATATCAGCCGGCGTTCCACCCATTACGTGGCCAGTAGCGGCATCGCCCAGGCACCCGAAGGGCGGCGTATTTTCCCGGATATGAGCGTGGAGGAAAACCTGCTGATGGGCACCATTACCCTTGGCAACCGCTATGTGGATGAAGATTTGCAGCGCATGTTCGATCTGTTCCCGCGCCTGAAAGAACGGCGCAACCAGCGTGCGATGACCATGTCCGGCGGCGAGCAGCAGATGTTGGCCATCGCCCGCGCGCTGATGAGCCGGCCGAAGCTGTTGCTGCTGGACGAGCCGAGCCTGGGGCTGGCGCCGATTATCGTCAAACAGATCTTCAGTATTCTGCGCGAACTGACCCGTGGCGGCATGACGCTGTTTCTGGTGGAACAAAATGCCAACCATGCGCTGAAACTGTCCGATCGCGGCTATGTGATGGTCAACGGCCAAATTCGCCTGACCGGCAGCGGTGCGGAGTTGTTGAGCAATCAGGAGGTGAGGAAAGCCTATCTGGGCGGGGTTTGAACCGTCGGGCCGGGGCAGGGAAGCTCCCGGCCATCGATTTAGAACTGGCGCTGGATCCAGCGCACGTTCAGCCGCACCAGCGCGATGATGCCGCTGGACAACATGCGCAGGCCGGCAGGCAAATCGCGGCGGCGAATATCCAGCAGCAGCACGGTGCGCACGTCCTCGCTGTCATTCCACACTTCGTGTTCGAAGGTGTCATCCCACAGCATAAATTCCCCCTCGTTCAACCGGTATTCGCGCCCATCGACTTTCAGCACCGCTGCGGGAACGCCGTCGGCCCGTTTGGGCATCGACAGCACCAGATAACCGCGCAGAATGCCGCGAAACGGGCCACGGTGCGCCGGCACCTGCTTGCCGGGTGCCAGGAAGGACAGCGAGGCGGAAAGCACGTCCGGCGAGGTGGCGATCAACCCGGCCAGCGTCGGGCAGCGTTCAAGATTGCGGGTTATCGGCTGGCCATAGGCCTGCATGATAAACATCCGCCAGTCGCGCGCATCGTTGGCGGAGATCGACGCCTGTTCGCTCATGATTTCGTGAAAACGCGGGATATTGCGCAGATCCTGGGCAACGCTCAGTGCCTCGTCACGTATCTGCGGCCAGGCGGCGGTAAAACGTTGTGCGTCGGGGAACAGGCGATCGCTGTCGAGCACCGGCGCGCCGGTGATGCGGCGATCGTAAATATCGCGTAACCGCAGCACTGCCCAATCATAGATAAATGACATGGTGTCCTCGTTAAATAAGATGCGACTGCCGGGAGATCAACAACGGTGAGAAAAAGGGTATAGGTTCAACAGATTAGCACAGCCTTTCGCCATGCGGGAGTGGCAGTGGCCAGCGATGAGACCGGAAGGGGGAAACAGGGGATCGGCCCGACAGATTTACCGGCAACAGGCGTTCCTGTCCGGCAGCAAACCAGGTACCGGCCTGAGCCCGTTGTCGAAAAATACAGCACAATAAAAATGTGACGCATATCGCATTTTAATCGGCAGTTGGTTAAAATATCGCTACTGCTCGCACCTGTTCGGACCCCGTTAAATATGGAACACACCCACGTCTCGCGCTCGACCGCCTGGTTGCGCGTGGTTGTCCTCGCCATTTCGGCCTTTATCTTCAATACCACCGAGTTTATTCCGGTCGGGCTATTGAGCGATATCGCCCAAAGCTTCTCGATGCAAACCGAGCAGGTCGGGCTGATCATCACGATTTACGCCTGGATCGTCGCCGCCGCCTCATTGGTGTGCATGCTGCTGACCAGCAAGATTGAGCGCCGCAAACTGCTGATCGGGGTGTTTGTTCTGTTTATCGCCAGCCATGTGTTGACCGCCGTGGCATGGAACTTCACCACGCTGGTGATTTCCCGTGCCGGGGTCGCGCTGGCCCACTCGGTCTTCTGGTCGATCACCGCCTCGCTGGCGATTCGTGTAGCGCCGGCAGGCAAGAAAGCGCACGCGTTGAGCATGCTGGCGGGCGGCACCGCGCTGGCGATGGTGCTTGGCCTGCCGTTGGGGCGCATCGTCGGCCAGTTGCTGGGGTGGCGCATGACCTTTATCGGCATCGCGGTCTGCGCCACCTTCGCGCTGGCGCTGCTGTGGCGCCTGTTGCCGGTACTGAAAAGCGAGCATTCCGGCTCCCTGGCCAGCGTGCCGGTGCTGTTTAAGCGCCCGGCGCTGGTTCGCCTGTATATGCTGACCATTATCGTGGTGACGGCGCATTTTACCGCCTACAGCTATATCGAACCCTTTATCCAGACCGTGGCCGGGCTGTCGGAAAACTTCACCACCCTGATGCTGTTGTTGTTCGGGGCCGCCGGCATTTTCGGCAGCCTGTTGTTCAGCCGCTTCAGCGAACGTTTCCCGTCGGGCTTTTTCATCGGTGCCATCGCATTGTTGATGTTGAGCCTGTTACTGCTGCTGCCGGCCTCCGGTGACGAAACCCACCTGACGCTGCTGTTTGCGGTATGGGGCGTGGCGATCATGGCGATTGGCCTGTCGATGCAGGCCAAGGTGTTGAACCTGGCGCCGGATGCCACCGACGTCGCGATGTCAATCTACTCCGGGTTGTACAATTTCGGTATCGGCGCCGGTGCGCTGCTGGGCAATCAGGTCAGCCTGCACCTGGGCATGGGCAATATCGGCTTTGTCGGCGCGCCGCTGGCGCTGATTGCTCTGGGCTGGTGCCTGTTCAGCTTCTATCGCAGCGAGCGTTTATTGCAGCATCGGGCCTGAAAACAAAAAGCCCGCTTAAGTTGCCTTAAGCGGGGATTGCGGCAGAGATCGCCGGCGGTCGAAAATGATGAAGCGGGAAATGCGGCGCTGCTTAGCCGAATGCGTTCGTCAGGTGCTGTTTCAGCCGTTCTATGTCATTGCTGATGTCCGGGGATTTGATCACGTCGAAACAGGAGAAGGCGGGAAGGATATCGACGCCGCAGAATTTATAATTGGCGGTATTGCTGACGAAGATGTCATCGACGGATTTGCCGGCGAAGAGCTGCTGATTATTATCGTCAAAGGCCTGCTGCGGGGCGTTCCAGGTTAACGACAGCATGTATTTTTTGCCCTGCATTTTTCCGCCGCTGCCGTATTGCCGGTCCGGGTCCTGGCGGGTTCTGCCGTCATCGATCAGCATGCTCTGTTGCATCAACCCGGCGGTAAAGACCTCGTCGACATATTTTTTGTAGATCCAGGGCGTGCCGAACCAGTAGACCGGCGATTGCAGGATAATGATATCGGCCCAGAGGTGCTTTCTCACCTCTTCGGCAATATCGTAACCTTGCTCGATAGCGGTCTGCTGCACTTTATGGCCGCGCGTTTCCATCTCGTCGCGGATCACGCCGAGCAGGGTCGCATTTAAACCGCCTGACGAGATACCTTCGTATAACTGGTGCGTGTTGATTATCAGAACGTTTTTCATAATTGAACCTGTGTGATGGGAAGGGCCAAGAGGATGTCTCGATGGCGAACAGTATCGCCGGAACAAGGTACGAAGCGCTTGCCGGATTCGATTCAATTCTTGCCTGATTCAACGGATTGGCATTGATACCTGCAATAAGGGGACGGCGAGATGATAGACTTTTTGCTGACCCTTTTTCGTTGCGAGAGCGAACCCAATGCTGACCCTCACCAGAGCGAACAACGCGACGCTGGCCAGTCTGGTGGCGAAGATTGCCGATGCCGATGGAGATTACCCTACCGGCATACCTGCACTGACGATTTACCGCAGAAATGCCGTCACGACGCCGATGCCCTGTATCTACGGGCTGGGGTTGGGGTTAACCGTTCAGGGAGGAAAGCGGGTCACGCTCGGCAATGAGATCTTCGACTACGGGCCTGGCCAGTCGCTGATTACCTCGGTTGATCTGCCGGTGGTGTCTTATGTTACCCAGGCCAGCGTCGCCGAGCCCTACCTGGGGCTGCGCCTGGAACTGGATGCCCGGCTTATCTCGCAGCTGGCGGCCGACCCGGATGTCGTCGCGGGAGCGAAAGCGTCCGGCGGCAGGGGGGTATCGGTAGTTGAACTGGACGATGGCTTGCTGGAGGCGGTGAGTCGCTTGGTTAGCCTGTTGGATGAACCGGCGTTGATGGCGTCGATTTACCCGCTGATCTTGCAGGAGATCACCATTCGGTTGCTGAACGGGCAATATGGGCCGACATTACGGAGTTTGGTCGCGCAGGGATCGCCAAGCCAGCAAATCGCCCGGGTGTTGTCGTGGCTCAAACTCAACTTTACGCAGGATTTGTCGATGGAGGCCTTGGCTGCCAAAGCCTGCATGAGTCCATCGACATTCAGGCTGCACTTCCGCGCTTTGACCGGCATGAGCCCTCTGCAATATTTGAAGAACCTGCGTTTGCAGGAGGCTCGGCAGGTGATGATGAATGAAGGGTTGGATGCCGGCAGCGCGGCGGTGCGGGTCGGGTATGAGAGCGCCTCGCAGTTCAGCCGTGAATATACCCGTCTGTTTGGCGCGCCTCCGTTACGCGATATCAAACGGATACGCGAGGCCGGCTGATATCCGCATTTGTACTGCGCTCACACGGCCACGATAAACCCGCCGGAGTATGCCGAACGTTGCCTGTCCAGGGCTGACAAGTGCGGGGGATAGAGACAAAAAACCCGCCTGAGTGGCCTCAAGCGGGCTGTTTTAGCGATCTTTAAACGATGCTTAAGCGATATCGAAGCGATCGAGGTTCATGACCTTGTTCCAGGCGGCGACAAAGTCCCGAACAAAACTCTCCTGAGCATCTGCACTGCCATAAACTTCCGCCAGCGCGCGCAGTTGCGCGTGCGAACCGAAGATCAGATCGGCGCGGGTTGCCGTCCATTTCAGCGCACCGGTCTGGCGGTCGTGACCTTCATACACGCCGTCCTCATCCGCCTTTTTCCAGATTGTGCCCATGTCCAGCAGGTTAACGAAGAAGTCGTTGGTGAGCGTTTCTGGCCGCTGGGTCAGCACGCCGTGCCGGCTTTGGCCGACGTTGGCGTTCAACACCCGCAACCCGCCCAGCAGCACCGACATTTCCGGCGCGCTCAGGGTGAGCAACTGCGCCTTGTCCACCAGTAACGCCTCGGGGGAAATGCGGTAGCGGGTATCGAGGTAGTTGCGGAAACCGTCGCCCACCGGCTCCATGGCCGCGAACGATTCGATATCGGTTTGCTCTTGCGAAGCGTCCATGCGCCCCGGCGTGAAAGGAACGGTTACCGGGTGGCCGGCATTGCTCGCCGCCTGCTCAACGCCCGCACAGCCTGCCAACACGATCAAATCCGCCAGCGAGACCTTTTTGCCGTCGGTCTGTGCATCGTTGAAGGTGCGCTGAATACCTTCCAGCGTGGCCAGCGTTTGCGCCAGTTGCGCGGGCTGATTCACCGCCCAATCTTTCTGCGGAGCCAGACGAATACGGGCACCGTTGGCGCCGCCGCGTTTGTCGGAACCGCGGAAGGTGGAAGCTGAAGCCCAGGCGGTGGAAACCAGCTGTGAAATCGGCAGGCCGGAGGCCAGGATTTTGCCTTTGAGATCGGCGATATCCTGCTGATTAATCAGCTTATGATTAATCGCCGGAACCGGATCCTGCCAAATCAGCTCCTCCGCCGGGACTTCCGGGCCGAGATAGCGTGCGCGTGGGCCCATATCGCGATGGGTCAGTTTGAACCAGGCGCGGGCGAAGGCGTCGGCGAACTCATCCGGATTCTGGAAGAAGCGGCGTGAAATCTGCTCGTACGCCGGATCGAAGCGCAGCGACAGGTCGGTGGTCAGCATGGTAGGGCGATGTTTCTTCGCCGGATCGAACGCGTCGGGAATGGTCTCGCCGACGTCTTTGGCCACCCACTGGTGCGCGCCGGCCGGGCTTTGCGACAGCTCCCACTCATATTCGAACAGGTGCCGGAAGAAGTCGTGGTTCCACTGGGTCGGGGTGGTGGTCCAGGTGACCTCAAGGCCACTGGTAATGGCGTCTTTCCCTTTGCCGGTGCCGAAGGTGCTTTGCCAGCCGAGGCCCTGCTGCTCCAAACCTGCACTTTCCGGGTCGGGGCCGATGTGCGAAGCGGGGCCTGCGCCGTGGGTTTTGCCGAAGGTATGGCCGCCGGCGATCAGCGCGACGGTTTCCTCGTCATTCATCGCCATTCTGGCGAAGGTCTCGCGGATGTCGCGCGCTGCGGCGATCGGGTCGGGATTGCCGTCCGGGCCTTCCGGGTTCACGTAGATCAGGCCCATTTGCACTGCCGCCAAAGGGTTCTCGAGATCACGGTCACCTGAATAACGGCTGTTCTCGCCGCCGCTCGTTTCCAGCCAGATCTTCTCCGCCCCCCAGTAAACGTCGTCCGGCTCCCAAACGTCGGCGCGGCCGCCCGCATAACCAAAGGTTTTGAAGCCCATCGATTCCAGCGCCACATTGCCGGTCAGGATCAACAGGTCGGCCCAGGAAATTTTGCGGCCGTACTTTTGTTTGATAGGCCACAGCAACCGGCGCGCCTTGTCGAGGCTCACGTTGTCGGGCCAGCTGTTGAGCGGGGCAAAACGCTGCTGGCCGGAGCCTGCGCCGCCCCGGCCGTCGCCGATGCGGTAGGTGCCGGCGCTGTGCCAGGCCATGCGAATGAACAGGCCGCCGTAGTGACCGAAGTCCGCCGGCCACCATTCCTGCGAGTCGGTCATCAGGGCATGCAAATCTTGTTTGACCGCCGCCAGATCCAGGCTGTTGAAAGCGTCGGCGTAGTTGAAGTCTTTGTCCATCGGGTCGGACAGGGAAGAGTGTTGGTGCAGGTGCTGCAGACTAAGTTGGTTTGGCCACCAGTCCTGGTTCGAATTGCCACGCTGGGGAAGGGTCTTGTTGCCGCCGCCCGAAAATGGGCATTTGCTTTCAGTTGTCATGATGCGCTCTCTGCTTGTGTCGGATGTTGCGCCAATGGGGGAACCTCTGAGTCAATCTGATCGTTATTGGGTTTCACAGCCTGAACCTGCAAGTAGGTGGAAGGAAACTCAGTAGTAAGCTTAGACAGTGGTTGGCGCGAGATAAAATAGGAATGGTTGAATTCTGTAATAGTTACAGGCTATTGGGGTTGATTGGATTGATAGGCATTACCGGGAAACCATGGCCACCAAAAGTAAAAAGCGCTCGGGTTTCCGCTACTGATTAACTAAACCTGTTCCCCTTCTCTTGAAAATGTACGACCAAAGGTAACAAAAAATGATCGTGATCAATATCACGCTTTGGTGAGGATATAACCTGATTGCTGAACGATAAATACTCATGGCTTTTAGGGGATGGATATGAAAATTAGGGATTTTTTTGTGCAAACGCCGCGGGAAAGGCGCCGCTATGGCGTCGCGCTTTTTGTCGGCGTTATCGCCGGGCTGCTGTCTGCCTTCGTTAAGTGGGGCGCAGAAGTGCCGCTTCCGCCAAGGACCATTCTGGATGGGCGTGCGGAGTTTAATCCACCCTATCTTTTCCTGAGAGATTATTTGGGCATAGATCCGACGGCAACGGTTTACACCTTTTCGGAGCATGTGATCAATCCGGTTATGGTGACGCACATTATTTTCTCGTTGGTGTTTGCCATCGGCTACTGCGTGGTTGCCGAAGTCTTCCCGAAAGTAAAACTCTGGCAGGGCGTGCTCGCCGGCTTAATTGCCACGGTGTGCGTTCACGGCATCAGTTTCCCGCTGCTTGGCTTAACGCCGCCTTTATCCATGCTACCCGTCGAGGAGTATGTTTCAGAAATACTGGGGCATGCATTCTGGTTCTGGGCGATCGAACTTGTTCGGCGTGACCTGCGCAACAGAATAACGCACCAGCCGGATGCGGAAGTTCCTCTCAGCTCACCCTTCCGTTAAGTCAACGCGATAGGCATAAAAGCCCTGAATGTACAGGGCTTTTCCTTCTCGTTGATTATCGTTCTCATGCCGGGGCCTTGCCCTGGGAAATTCTTTAACGCCCTGTTAATCCAGCAATTTCATTTCAAGTGCACGGCTCATGGCTTGGGTACGGCTGTTGACGTTGAGCTTGGCGTAAGTGTTCTTGAGGTGCCATTTCACGGTCTGTGCAGAAATAGCCAGGGAACGAGCGATGTCTTTGTTCGTCTGGCCCTCGGCGATCAGGCGTAATACCTGAAGTTCGCGTTCACTGAGCCCCCAATAGACGTCATGGCTGCTCTGAAGCTGCCTTTCCCCGGTCTGCGCGCCCTTATCTGCCAGGCGACGCTGCGCACCTTGCTCTTTGCAGGCAGCAGGGCCTTCGTGCATATGGAGAAGCAAAGGTTGCAAGGTGTCGCCGGCATCAAGAAAGCTTCGCATGAGATGCGGGTGTTCAGCCAGTGGCAGAACAGGTTGCAGCGCAGTGCAGGCAGCCGCGTTTTTACCGGCTTTCCACAAGGCTAATGACCAGAGCGCACGTAGGCGCGCAGCGGTGAGCCAGTCGCGTCGGTTTTCCTGTTCGGTAACCAGCTCGGCCAGCAGTTTGCAGGCTTGCGGCATCTGGCCGGCGGCCAGCAACAGGCGGCTGCGGCTGAGTGCCGCATGCTGTGCGATCGCACGTTGACAAGGATGTTCGGCATCAATCCTGGCATGGCGCGCCAGCTGTTCCAACTGCCGTTGCAACTGCTCCGCACCGGGGCGATCCGCACGTTGCAGACGCACTCTAACTTGCTCGGCCAACAACAGAGCCTGCAACCGGCGCCACCCGCGAGACACCGCCAACTGCTGCGCATGTTCCAGCAGCCGTTCTGCCTCCTGCGGCATGCCGTCATGCAGGGCCTGCCGCGCAAGGTAGGCGTAGCAACGGCTCAGCGCGTCGGGTGGGCTGAAACGGTCGATGAGTTCGAGCCTATCCGCCAGCAGAGGAGCGAGCGACTCAAGGGGCCTGCGCTCGTAGGCGATTTCCGCCAGCAGCGGCGCGAGTGTCGCTCCGCTGGTCGACTGGGGGCCGGTATAACGCTCGGCCTGGCGTAAGGCATTGCCGGCATACCGCTCGGCGTTCTCCAAATCGCCTTGGCAAAGATGGCATTGGGCGATGATGAAAGCGCGATAAACCGAGACGAACAGATTGTCCAGCGGGCTGTCCGGGCTGGGCATATGGCGTTGGACCGCCAGGGCCTCGGCATAGCGCTGGTTAACCACGTGGCAGTAGCTGAGAATATTGCAGATCAGGCCATCGACCCAGGTATCGCCGCACGGCACTTCGGCCAGCAGAGGCTCGACAATCGCCAGGCTCTCGGGGATGTTTTCGGCAAAGGCTTCGCAGATGGCGCGCACTACCCGCAACTTGATCCAGGCGCTGCGGGCCATCCCGTCACGGTGATCCGCCACCATTTGGTCGAGACTGTCGAGCAACTGTCGCGATTCATCGAAGCGGAAATAGTGCGCCAGCGCCCAGGCCAAATTGATTTGAAGGTCAATGCGCGACGGATCGACGCTCGCCGGCAAGTGACGCATCCAGGAAACCAGAGTATCGATATCTCCCTCTTCAGCCAGGGATTGCGCGCTCGCGCCATCCTGGCCGGGGCTATGAACCGGCTTGCCGGCGGCCAGCGCATGGCGTACCGCCTCAGCCCACAACAGCTGTTCGGCGAACCAATGACTGGCGCGTTCGTGCAACTGTTTGAGGTTGATATCGGCGCGATGGCGCAATGCCACGCACAGGGTTTCCTGCAAGAGAGGATGATAGCGGAACCAATAGCCTTGTTCGTCAAGGGCCGACAGGAACAGGTTGTGCCGTTCAATCCATTCCAGCATCGCCTCGCTGTCGTCACGCCCGGTGACGGCGTTGCACAGCCCGGCATTTAAACGATTGAGAAACGCCGTTTGCATCAGGAAGTCGAGCACTTCCGCCGGCAACGGATCGAGCACCACTTCTTTCAGATAACGGGCGATGGACCGCGTTCCCCCGCGCAGATTGTGGATCAGGTGCCCAGGGTCTTCACGCAATTCGGGGGACAACGAGGCGATCTTCATGCCCGCGATCCAGCCCTCCGTCGCGGACAGCAGCCGAAGGGCATCCTGATTGCTGAGCGGCACGGCGACCGTCTGGCTGAAATAGTTCCGGGTTTCTTCGAGCGTGAACTGCAGGTCCTGATCATAGATTTCCACCAACTGATCCTGGGCCTGCAGGCGGCTCAGCGACAGGCTCGGGTGGAACCGGCTGCCGATGATCAGATGCAGCGCCGCAGGCGCATGCCTGAGCAGATAGCTCAGGGCTTCATGTATGCCGGCGTCATTGATCATATGGAAGTCGTCGATGATCAGATACAGGTCGTGCGGACAATAATGCAATTGGTTAATCAGCCCAGCCAGCAACTGCAGCGAGCTCGAGGGCGCTTGCTCTTCCATGTTCTGCCAAAAATCGGCGTCCCAGTCGGCATAGAGCGGGCGCAAAGCATGCAGCAGATAAGGGATGAACTGCCAGACGTCATCGTCGTCCTCATCAAGGCTGAGCCAGGCAACGCGTTCACCCTGGCCGATCAACTGCTGGTGCCATTGCGCCAACAGCGTGGTTTTGCCGAATCCCGCGCCCGCACAAACGACGGCCAGACGCCGCAGGCGCACTTGATCAAGGCGCTTGAGCAGGCGCGGGCGCTGCAGCAACAGGATAGAGGAGCGCGGCGGGACGAATTTGGTCAGGATAAGCGGCAAGCCTCTCGTCAGCCGCAAAGGCCCCGAGACCAACGATGTAGATTGGGAACCTGCAAAATCCGATTGCTTCATCCGTGGTTGCCTGCCCGTATTTTGTTTTTTCAATTGTACGTCAGAGCCCGGGATGAAACGGAGCCGTCGTTCTGGATAGATAAACAAAATTCATAAACTTTGACCTCGAGCATGAAAACCCCCACTTACCCCCCCATTAGGGTGGCTTCGCAGCTTCCCGAAACGCCCGTACATTTTTTGTATCGGTGTGGTTAGGGTGTGTTCACCCTGTCAAATAGCCCCGCCTGTCCGCCCCTTATTGAGGAGAATCAGATGACGCTGAGCAAACAGGCTTTGCTGCAGGCTTACCGTAAGATGCGCGAGATCAGGACCTTCGAGGAGCGCCTGCATCAGGAAAATACCAGCGGTGACATTCCGGGCTTCATTCACCTTTATACCGGTGAGGAGGCCATTGCGGTGGGGGTCTGCGAAAATTTGACCGACGCCGATTTCATCGGTTCCACGCACCGTGGGCATGGCCACTGCATTGCCAAAGGCTGCGATATTCACGGCATGATGGCCGAGATTTTCGGTAAGGACAGCGGTTTGTGTCGTGGCAAGGGCGGCTCTATGCACATCGCCGACCTGTCGAAAGGCATGCTGGGCGCGAATGCTATCGTGGGCGGAGCCCCTCCGTTGGCCATCGGTGCCGCGCTGACGGCCAAGACCCTGAAAACCGGCAAGGTCGGCGTGTCTTTCACCGGCGATGGCGGGTCCAACCAGGGCCTGGTATTTGAAGCCATGAACATGGCCGTGGTGCTGCAATTGCCGGCCGTCTTCATTTTCGAGAACAACGGCTATGGCGAAGGAACCGGCCATGACTACGCCGTCGGCGGCCGCGATATCGCCAAACGTGCGGCTGGCTTCGGCCTTCCGGCGGTGACGGTCGACGGCACCGATTTCTTTGCCGTTTACGAAGCCACCGCCGAGGCGGTCAAGCGCGCTCGCGAGGGGGGCGGCCCCAGCGTGATTGAGGCCAAGGCCTTCCGCTGGCACGGCCACTTCGAGGGCGATCCGGCATTGTACCGCGCCGAGGGGGAGGTCCAACGTCTGCGTGAACAGCACGATCCGCTGAAGATCTTTACCGACAAGATCCAAAAACAGATCACCCCGGAGGAACTGGCGGCGATCGACGCGGAAGTTGAAGCGCTGGTCGAGGATGCCGTAACGAAAGCCCGCGCGGCCGCTTATCCGGCCCCGGAAGACCTGCTGACCGACGTCTACGTTTCCTACTGAGGGTGATAACAATGGCGATAAAAACCTATCGTGAAGCGGTCAAGGAAGCGTTGGCCCAGGAAATGGAGCGTGACGAACGCGTGGTGCTGATCGGCGAAGACTTGCGCGGCGGCCATGGCGGCAATGCGCCGGAGGAGGCAAGGATAGAGGCCTTTGGCGGCGTGCTCGGCGTGACCAAAGGGTTGTGGACGCAGTTCGGCTCCGGCCGCGTGATCGACACGCCGATTACCGAGTCGGCGATCATCGGCATGGCGGCCGGCGCTGCGGCGACCGGTCTGCGGCCGGTGGCCGAGCTGATGTTCATGGACTTTTTCGGCGTCAGCCATGATGCGCTGTACAACCAGGCCGCCAAGTTCCGCTACATGTTTGGCGGCAAGGCTAAGGCGCCGTTAGTGATGCGTGGCATGATTGGCGCCGGCTTCTCTGCGGCGGCCCAGCATTCGCAGTCGCCCTACAATATCTTTGCCACTACGCCGGGCCTCAAGGTGGTGGTGCCGTCCACGCCTTATGACGTCAAGGGCCTGCTGATCCAGTCGATCCGCGACGACGATCCGGTGGTGTTCTGCGAACATAAAATGCTTTATGACCTCAAGGGCGAAGTGCCGGAAGGCATTTATACCATTCCGCTGGGCGTGGCCAACTACACCCGCGAAGGGGAGGACGTCACCATCATCGCGCTGTCGGCGATGGTGCATAAAGCCAACGAGGTGGCCGACAAACTGGCCAAAGAGGGCATCTCGGTGGAAGTGGTCGATCCGCGTACGATTTCTCCGCTGGACGAGGAAGGCATTCTGGAGTCGGTGGCGTCCACCGGCCGCGTGGTGATCGTCGACGAATCGGCGGCGCGTTTCGGCTTTGCCCATGATGTCGCGGCATTGATCGCTTCCCAGGCGTTCCGTTTCCTCAAAGCGCCGATTGTGCTGGTCACACCGCCGCACACCCCGGTGCCGTTCTCTCCCGCCCTCGAAAAGCTTTGGATCCCCAGCGTCGAGCGGATCGAGGCCGCCGTCCGCCAAGTGCTGGAGGATTGAGCCATGAGTGATATCAAAACGCTTGAAATGCCCAAGTGGGGCCTTTCGATGGAGGAAGGGTTGCTCGCGCAGTGGTCTATCCGGGAAGGCGACAGCTTCACCAAGGGGCAGGAAATCTGCGAGATCGAGACCAGCAAAATCGTCAACGTGCTTGAGGCCCCCTTCGCCGGGACCCTGCGGCGGATACTCGCCCGGCAGGGCGATACCCTTAAGGTGGGGGCGGCGCTGGCGCTGGTGGCTGAGGCTTCGATCAGCGATGCCGAACTGGACGCCTTCACGGCCAGTTTGGCCGCGACGGGGCCGGCAGCGTCTGTCGCACCGCCTCCCGCACGCCCTGCGGCGGCCCCGACACTCGACAACGCACTTCCCACAGCATCGGCCCCATCCACCCAACCGGTGGCCGCCAGTGGGCAGACCGAGGTGCCGCCCGGCCTGCAGGGAAGCACCGATGCCGCACAGGTCAATGCCACGCCACACGCGTTGCGCCTGGCCGCCAGGCTGGGGGCCGACCTGAGCAAGGTGCGCGGCAGCGGACGTGAAGCACGTATCTCGGTGGCCGATCTCGAGAACGCTATCCTTGCCGCAGGGGGCCGCATCGCATCGCCGACGTTGCCATCGCGTTCAGGCAAAGCGCCACGTTCGCACGCCGACGACAGTCAGGTACCGGCAACCCCGCTGGCGCGCCGTCTGGCCGGTAAACAGGGGATCAACCTGCACGACTGCCGCAGCAGCGGTTCACGCGGGCGAGTTACTCGTGATGATGTGCAGGCGGCGGCTCTGCTGCTCGACGGGCAGCCGCAGACAGCGACTGCACCGAATGCGGCGCCGGCGGCCTTCGAGAACTTGCCCCTGTCGGGCATGCGCAGGGCGATTGCCACCCGCTTGCAGGCTTCCAAGCAACATTCGCCGCACTTCCGCCTGATCGCCGATCTCGATCTGGAGCGCCTGTTGGCGTTGCGCAAGGAAATCAACCTCGGCGCGCCCGGCGTCAAGATTTCGGTTAACGACCTGCTGGTTAAGGCCTGCGCTCAAGCGCTGGTGGCGGTGCCGGATGTCAACGTACAGTTCGACGAAGCCAGCCAGAGCATCCGCCGCTTTGCCGATGCCGACATCTCGGTGGCCGTTGCGCTGCCGGCCGGGCTGATTACCCCCATAGTGCGCGCCGCCAACCGTAAGTCGGTCTGCGAGATCTCGCACGAAATTCATTCCCTGGTGACCCGGGCGAAAGCCGGCACGCTCAAGCCCGAAGAGTTCCAGGGCGGCACTTTTAGCTTGTCGAACCTGGGCATGCTCGGCGTGCGTCAGTTTGACGCCATCATTAACCCGCCCCAGGGCGCGATCCTCGCGATCGGCGCCGGCGAGGTGCGGGCGGTGGCTCGCGATGGGCAGATCGTAGCGCGCCATCAACTGACGGTGTCGCTGTCCTGCGATCACCGGGTCATCGATGGGGCGCTGGGCGCGGCTTTTCTCCAGGAACTCAAGCGACTGGTTGAAACACCGACCCTGATGTTTGTCTAGGAGACGAGCTATGCACGACAAATACGATGTACTGGTGATCGGCGGCGGGCCGGGAGGCTATGTTGCCGCCATCCGCGCCGGCCAGCTCGGGCTGCGTACGGCACTGGTGGAAAAACAGCATTTGGGAGGCATCTGTCTGAACTGGGGGTGCATCCCAACCAAGGCGCTGCTGCACGGTGCCGAGGTGGCGCACAGCATCGCCCATGCCGACCAACTGGGTTTCAGTGTCGGCGAGGTGAGTTTCGATCTCCAGAAACTGGTGCAGTTTAGCCGCTCGGTGTCGCAACAGTTGACCGGTGGGGTCGAGTACCTGTTGAAGAAGAATGGCGTAACGGTGTTCGACGGCACTGCCCGCCTGCGGGGCAAGGGGCAGGTGACGGTGGTCGATGCCAAGGGGGGCGAGCGCGACTACCGGGCCGACCACGTAATTCTTGCGACCGGCGCCCGCCCGCGTGCGTTGCCGGGGATCGTGCCGGATGGCGAGCGGATCTGGACCTACTTCGAGGCGCTGCAACCCAAAAAATTGCCGAAATCCTTGTTGATCATCGGCTCCGGCGCCATCGGCGTCGAGTTCGCCAGCCTCTATAACGATCTCGGCAGCGAAGTGACGCTGGTGGAGGTGGCGGCACAGATACTGCCGATTGAGGACGCAGAAGTCTCGGCGGCGGTGCGCAAGTCGTTCGAACGGCGCGGCATTCAGGTGCATACCCAGACGCAGGTGACGCAGGTGCAGCTCACGGACGCGGGCGGGCGTTGCACGTTGAAAAACGCCAGTGCCGAACGGGCGCTGGAGGTCGAACATGTGCTGTTGGCGGCTGGCGTCCAGCCCAATGTCGAAGGCCTCGGGCTGGAGGCGCTGGGCGTCGAGCTGGATCGCGGTTTTATCAAGACGGATGACGCCTGCCACACCAACGTCTTCGGCCTTTACGCAATCGGCGACGTCGCCGGGCCGCCGTGCCTGGCGCACAAGGCCAGCCACGAAGGAACGATCTGCGTCGAGACGCTGGCCGGCGTCGAAGGCGTGCACAAGCTTGACCGTAGTTATGTGCCCGGTTGTACCTATGCCCGGCCGCAGGTTGCCAGTCTGGGCCTGACCGAGGCGGCGGCGCGTGCCAGTGGACGGCCACTCAAGATCGGTAAGTTCGCCTATCAGGGCAATGGCAAGGCGCTGGCCGCCGGTGAGGCGGAGGGCTTCGTCAAGACGATTTTCGATGCCGAAACCGGCGAGCTGCTGGGGGCGCACATGGTTGGCGCACAGGTCACGGAACAGATCCAGGGCTTCGGTATCGCCCATCATCTGGAGGCCACGGACGAGAGCCTGCTGTCGGTCATTTTTGCGCATCCGACGCTTTCCGAAGCCATGCATGAATCGATCCTCGCGGCCGCTGGCCGACCGCTGCATCAGTAGGACCATACGGGAAAGGATAATAGACTGATCCGATTGCGTTTTCGCTAGCGGAAACCAACAAAAAACTCTCCATTAGCCGTAGTACAAAACGAAACAGGAATAATCATGTCGACAGGTTTGAACGGAAAGGTAGCCATTATCACTGGCGCAGCGCGTGGCATTGGCCGGGGCATCGCATTGCGCCTGGCACAAGAGGGGGTAAACCTTGCGCTGTTGGATTTATCTGCAGATCAGCTTGGTGCAGTCAGGAATGAGGTGGAGTCTTTCGGGGTAAAAGCGACAACCTACGTTGCCGATATCAGCAAGCGCGAGGAGGTGTATGCGGCCATCGAGCACGTTGTGAGTACGCTGGGTACCTTGGATGTGATGATTAATAATGCCGGCATTTCGCAGGTAAAACCCATCGCAGACGTGGTACCGGAAGATCTTGCGAAGATCCTGAACATCAATATCGGGGGAGTGACCTGGGGGATCCAGGCCGCCGCGGCGAAATTTAAACAGCTCAACAAAAACGGCAAGATCATCAATGCTTGTTCCATCGCCGGCCATGAGGGTTTTGCATTGCTGGGCGTGTACTCCGCCACCAAATTCGCCGTACGCGCATTGACCCAGGTTGCGGCCAAGGAATACGCCAGCGACAACATTACCGTCAACGCCTATTGCCCTGGGGTGGTCGGCACCGATATGTGGGTGGAAATAGACCAGCGTTTCTCGGAGATTACCGGTGCGCCGAAAGGCGAAACCTATAAGAAGTACGTTGATGGCATTGCCTTGGGGCGCGCACAAACCCCGGCTGACGTCGCGGCACTTGTCGCTTTTCTTTCCAGCGACGACGCTGCCTATATCACCGGTCAGTCGATTTTGACCGACGGCGGGCTGGTTTATCGCTAACCGCCACCGCTCTTTTAAGCCCTCCTAAAGGGCATTTCAGGTGCCTACCCGCAGTGGCGATTTATTTCGTGCAGTTTTGGCGGAGGAGGGTAGACAATCTAATGACGCCAAAGCAAAAATCCCGCTCGGTTTCCCTGCGCGGGATTTTCTGGATGGGGTTTCTGATAGGGATTTTATTTAATATTAACTTTATGATAAATAACAATATAAATAATATTAATCTGCCATGGTAACCGGAATGACCACCCAACCCAATTATGGCGATACGGTAGTGGGGCTTTGTTACTCTGACGGTCGGCTTTGTGCCAGCAGCGGACGTTGGTACTTTGAACTCACACGGACGATGAGTCGAAGAGATATTATGATTCTTACGAGATATTCGGTCAGTTGCTCGAACTTATGGTATCAGGCTGGATAGAGAAAAAATAATGAGTGTCAGTCCTCCGGCTATTGCCAGTTACCACAGTAATACAGGTGCGTTTTTAGGTATTCAGCCGGGTAAAAATATGGGTTTTGAGCCCGTGGCTCGCAGAAAAGCCCTGAGAGGCGTTCGGGTGTTGCACGTACAGATGTTATGGTTAATAGGCTTAAGCCCAGCGAACAAAAAGGAGCGAACATGCGGGTAGGAATGAAGGAAAAGATCATCAGGACGTGTGAGGCAAAAATTGTGACCAAGGGCAGTAACGTGGGGCTGTCTTTTTATGCTTTTTTTGCAAATAAAAATGATGACCCGGAACTGCTGATGGAGGTTGCGCATTGGTGGATTATGGAGATGAAACTGGATCACTTTGAAAAGGCAGAAAAGATAAAATCTCTCGTTTTAGCCATGAAGTAAACCATTACGGTAGCTAATGATACCTTACAGTTCGTAGCGTCTTAATTATGATATGACAGCCTTTACTCTGGACAGGTATGTCCGCTATTCGCTCAAAGCTGCCCGCCAACGCCTATCTGCTTAAAAAATAGGCTTGGTGTGGGATGTTTTCCGTTTTCTAAGCGGATCCCTTAAACTACACCGCGCAGGTCACAGCATATGAGCAATGACCATAAACGGCTGTAATCCTGGGCTTTTAGACCCGTGAGTTAGAACCATTGCCAGAATGTTCATCAGTGTCTGTTTATAAGAGCCTTCCATTTGGTTCGCGCTGACGTGCTGAGTGGCACCGACGAGCGAAGAGGGGGGAGCTGTTCATACGAAGGAAGTAAGATGCTTTTGCCAGATTTGAGCTTTACAAAAACCGTATATCAATCGTCATTTCAAGAATGAGTCGTCAACTGTTTGTTTCTCTGGATGGGCCCAAGGGAGCCGGTAAAACCACACTGTTGGAGGCCATTACAAAAGTACTAAGGGCAGACAACAAGAAGGTGGTCCGGCTTTGCGAGAAAAAAAGCGATCCCTACAGGGGGGAAACAATGGCTCTCGTTAACAAGCTCGCCAGAAATCCCTCCCAGGCTTTGGAATTGGAAGTGTGTGAGCGCTTTGCTGATAGCCGTGCCTGGATTTCCCGGCACGTGCTGACTAAACAGCCACCGGACAGCATTATCTTGATGGATCGCTGGTACCCGTCGGATGCCGCGTTTCGCCGGATGGTTCCATTTGCAGAGATTTTACAGCTTAATATTGAACGAAACGTGCGAATGCCAGACCTGCATGTCGGGGTTGTTACTGCGCCTGAGACTTCATGGGCGAGAGCCGCGGCCCGACCGCGTGGGCTAAGTAGCACGGTGATTTATAAACTGGAAGAGCATGTTGCTTGTACCAAGGCATTCGAGCGAGAAATTGCAAATCACGGCTGGGTGTTATGCCGTAATGAAGGAACTCTCGAAGACGCAACGATGCAGGTGATTGCTGAGATCTACAGAGTGCTTGGATGCCCCACAGGCATCGGTTTTGCGGGCAGAGCTTCCGCCGCATGCCGCCAGTAATTACGGCAACCTATTCCGTCACAATGAATAATTAGCCTAAAAAGGACAACACAGTTTTGTCTCTCAAAGCCTGGCTTTTCTCAATGCCAGCGATAACCGTTTTGTTTCACGTCAAAGAGTTAGGGTAAGGTAGTATCATCACGATCATGAGGCTGACGGCGAAGTTTTTAGCCGGAAGACGCAGTCCGGCGCAGGCCTGCTGAGCGGAATGATCCTGTTCAGTGCGGCCATGGGCGGCGCTCTGGCGCTGGTCTGGTCGCTGTGCTGGCAACGCACCGGGCCGGGCGGTGCCAGAGCGCTGGCGTTGGCACTGTCGTTGGGCGGATTCTTGATCATGAGCATGATGCCGGCGCTTAAATATCCTCCTAATCCGCCGGCGGTGGGCGATCCTTCGACGATAGGCTACCGGACTGCGCTCTACTTCGCGATGTTGTTGGTTTCAGCGGTGATTGTGGTGACCGCCGCCTGGAGCGCTCATCAACTCAGACCGAGACTGGGCGGCTGGAATGCTGCGCTGTGGGGCGGGGTAGCGGGGTTGGCGATGTTGATTGCCGTCTGCACGCTGATGCCCGAAGTGAATGAGATCCCGGACGGATTTTCTGCCGATGTTCTGTGGCGTTTTCGCCTGAGCGCTTTCGGCACTCAACTGACGATGTGGTGCGCAACGGGGCTGCTGTTTGGGGCATTTGCGGAAAGAACGCTGCGAAAGCCGGTGCACAGCTACCGGACGGAAGGATGCTGAAGGCATGACCGCCATCATGCAACTGATTTGCCAGGGGGAAACCCTGGCAAACAGACAGTCGCGGTTCCCCTCTGACGATCCCCTGACCGAAACTTCCCTGAAGCAGGCCCATCAGTTGAAGGAATGCGTTGGGCCATTCAATAAAATCTGGACCGCCCCGGCGTTGGCAGCACGGCAGACGCAACTTGAATTGGGCCTGCGCGGCGAGCCCGTTCGGGAACTTGCCGAACCCGGATACGGCCGTTGGGCGGGCATCCCGATTAAAACGGTTATTGAGCAGGATGAGGGGGCATTTCAGCGCTGGCTTTCGGGTGAGGCCCCGCCGGGAGGCGAAAGCATGGCGCACGTTATGGCGCGCACGGGAACATGGTTGCCGCAGCGAGCGGCGGATCGGGAATGTCAGTGCGCAATTGTTTCCTCTGCAGTTATTCGGGCGATAGTGATTCAACTGCTCGATGCGCCCGTTAGCGCCTTTCAACTGATCGATATCCTGCCGTTAAGTGTAACGACGCTGCGCAGTAACGGAAAACGCTGGCATCTGAGTTGTCTGGGAGGGCGGTTGGATGTGTGAAGCCTAAATACCGTCCGTGGCGGCGTGGACCAAGGAGATGAATCTGGACAGAGTCGAACGCTGATCTGAACTGACGGTTTGAAAGCAAAAAGCCCGCTTGAGGAAACTCAGACGGGCTTTTCTTTATGCGAAAGCTGATGTTTATTTAGAAATCATATTCCAGTGCCAGACGGTTCTGCCAGAAGTTTTTGTCGGACGTCGAGGTGGTCTGCACGCCGGCAAAGTCGGTGATGCTCAGGCCTTTGAGTACGCCGCCAAAGTTGTAGGTACCGTACACCAGATATTCAGATTGGTTGCTGCTGGATGCACCTTTGCTCGGCGTTAAATCCATAAACGAGTAACGGCTGCCCAGTGAGATGCTTTCGGTCGCGTTCCAGTTCAGATCGGTGGAGTAGGCGTTGCCGCTGCCCAGATCCTGCGTACTGGTGAAGAACGGCTGGGCAAAGTACGGGCCGGAGGAGGTGTTGTGCGCGTAAGGCGTCACCAGCGCGCCGTTGCCGTAAGCATCACCGTTGGCGGCGATATGGTTGTAATTGAGCGACCATTTCAATGCCTGTGTGAAGTTCATCGCAAACTGCGCGCCGTAACTGGTGCTGTTCACATTGCCCGCCAGCGCTTTGCCTTCGCTCACACCGCGAATAAACTGAATGCCGATCTTCGGCTGGGAAGGGCTGTCTGTCCACGACAGGAAACTGTCGGCGTACACCATCTTGGTGTAGTTGTCGTAATCCTCATACCACAGCTGGCCGTTCAATTTTTTATTATCCAGCTTGATGGCGCGCCCGCCACCGGCACTCCACATGCCGTTGGTCGTGCCGTCGGCGTCGGTATAGGCCGTGGTGTTGAGGAACCGGTCGTCGCCCCATGGTTTGTAACGGGTGATTTTGGTGGCGTGCAGGAAGTTATCGCCGTCGCCATAGTTCGTGTCGATACCACGGAACAGAATGGGCGTGATGCGCCAGTCATAGTCGCCGATGAACGGAATATTAATGCGCTGATCGCCGGCAGTGATGCGGAAGTCCTGATAATGCCAGCTTGCATAGGCTTCGCCCACGCCGGTCTCGTTCGGGCCCAGCTCGGTAATCAGGTGGTCGTCGTTGTGTGAAATACCGCGCTGGAGAATGCCGCTGACGCCCAGGCTCAGGCCGTAATATTCTGCCGTGGCATATTTCACGCTACCGCCATAACTGACCGTGTCCTGAGAATAGCCCGGCACGAAATACGCATTATGGGTGGAATAATACAGGGTGCGCAGGCTGCCGCTGACCGACCCGCAGGTGAACATTTCGGTGAGAGAATCTGCCACGTCGGCGGAGCAACCGCTCGCCCCCGGAGTGGCCGCCTGTGCGTGGTTGATTAATAATGTGTGTGAAACGACAATAGCGCTCAACTTCAGCGCAAAGCTGAATGTATTATTTTTCATTAATACCATCCTGTTAAAATGTAATAAGTTCTGCCCGGCGGTAAAACTGCCGGTAATTGTTTTTATGAGGGCACACGTAAAGGGTTGCCGCCTCGCTTTTTTTCTGTCGCTAAGAAGCGAGGCGGATAATGGTTATTTTTATTTGTCAGTCAATAAAAGAGGATCGTTATCCAAGATCAGGGTGTCGCGTACTTCCCAGCCGCGTAGCTTGCCGGGGTTCAGTAACCCATGGGGATCAAGGTGTTTTTTAACGGAAACCACGTCAGGCTTGATTTCCCCTTGTTTGCCATCTTCAATCTGAAAGACATGAGGGTTATTTATTTTTACGTCATTATCACTGAAGGTGGCCATTATTTCTTTCAATCTTTCTTCGGTGGAGTAACGGACTAATTGTAAACCGCTGGCGGTGATGTTTCCGTCATTGTCACGCAGGAATTCAATATGCGAAATAACTTCATCGCCGAATAAATTTGCCATGTCGATAATCTGCTGACGATAACGCGTATAATTAAACGCCGTCTGTAAATAAGTCAGGGAGCTGTCGATTTTCAGCGCATGCAACGTGGTGTGATTCCAGCAATATTCCATCAGTGACGCATTGGCTTCGCGTGCTTCGTCGGCCGGTTGACGTATGGCGCTGTGCCCGCGATATTTTTCCAGCAGATGGGGACAAAACCCTTCGCTTTCCTGCGCAATCACGCTTATCACCGCGTGCTGGCTGGCCTGATAATGCCTGTTCAGATGGCTGAACCAGGATGGGATCGGTGCGGCGAACAGCGCCAGCTGGCGTTTTACCAGCCCTGGCGAACGGGCAAAGGCGTTGGCGTAATCCAGCGCGGCGGCGAAATCATCGAACACGTCCAGCCGTTCAATCCACTGATGAACCGGTGCCAGCGCCAGCTCAACCTCGAGCACAATGCCGTTGCTGCCGTAGGCGTGATGCAGCAGCAATGCCTGCGGGGCAGGAACCTGCAAAATGCGCGGTTCGGCCTCCATGGTCATGACTTTGACGCTGAGCACATTGCCCGGCGCGCCCAGAGGACCGTAGTTGATGGAACCAATGCCGCCAAAGCCGCCGCCGTAAAGGCCGCCCAGACTGGCGAGCCGGTAGGTGGAAGGCATGCAGCGCAGTTCCCATCCTGCGGGTCGGGTCAGCGTTTCAATTTCGGCCAGCCGGATCCCCGCCTGCGCTCGTACCACGCCGTTACCCAGTTCGCATACCTGATTGAATCCGGTCATATCGACCAGAATTCCGCCTTCCAGCGGCACCAACTGGCCGTAGTTGCCGGTCGCGCCGCCGCGCAGGATTAGCGGTAACTGGTGCCGAACGCAGGCTTTAACCACCAGACTCAGCTCTTCTTCGTTGCGCGGCCTGACCACGGCATCAGCCCGTTTATCTTCCAACTGCTGTTTGAGCACCGGACTGAACCAGTGAAAATCGCGTGAAAGGCGTTTGACCTTGGTTGCCTGCAAGGTCCAGTCGAGGTCGGGAAGCGCCTGCTGTATCAGGGCAAGCGCGTGCTGACGTTGTTCACTGTCCATATTCTTCCTGCCTAAAGATCAATGAAGTTGAAGTTAATGAGATGGCGCGGCTTCGCTTTCATGCCAGGCGCTCAGGACGCGTCTCGACATCCACGACATCACGCCAAACAGCGCAATACCGGTGAGTGAAATGAGCAGCAGAGCGGCAAACATCAGGGGGATGTCCAACTGGTATCCTGCCTGCAATATCTGGTAGGCCAGACCGGTATTATTGCCGCCGGTACCGGCAACAAATTCAGCGACCACGGCACCTATCAGCGACAGGCCGCTGGAAATGCGCAGCGCACCGAAAAAATACGGCAGGGCAGAAGGAATGCGCAGGCGGATGAGAATCTGCAGGCGGCTGGCGTGGTTCAGTTGAAAATAGCTCAGCAGGCCCGGCGACACGCTGCGAAGCCCCTGCGTGGTATTGGAAATAATCGGGAACACCGCCATCAGCGTAGAACACACCACCAGCGACAGCGTGGTGTCTTTGACCCAGATGATGATCAGCGGCGCGATGGCTACAATCGGCGTCACTTGCAGGAACACGATGTACGGGAACAGCGCGGTTTCAACAAAGCGATTCTGCACCAGCACGAACGCCACGGCTGCACCGATGACAATCGACAGTAAAAATGAGATCAGGGTGATTTTCAGCGTGAACAGCAGCGACATCGTCAGCGAACCGAAATGGGTCCACAGACTTTGCAGCATCACCACCGGCGACGGCACCAGAAACTGGGGGATGTTGAAATAGCTCACCGATCCCTGCCAGAGCAGGATCACCACCACCGCGACCACGGACGGATAAAGCACTTTGCGAAACGTGGGGTTATTGATCCACGGAGAAGCTTTTTGAGTTTGCATACCGTTACTCCATACCCGATTGGCTGGCTTGCAGCAGGCTGTCCTGCAACTGCTTCGCATAGCGTGAAAATACCGGACTGACGCGGAAATCTTCGCTGCGCGGGAAGGGTTCGGTGATGGCGATATCTTCCACCACCCGCCCCGGACGTGCGGCCATCATGATCACCCGCTGCGACAGAAATACCGCTTCGTGGATCGAGTGGGTGACGAACACCACCGTCAGCCCCTGTTCCCGCCACAGGCGCAGCAGGTCACTGTCGAGTTTGTTGCGGGTGATTTCGTCGAGCGCGCCGAAAGGTTCATCCATCAGCAACAGCTTCGGGCGCGTCACCAGCCCGCGGGCAATAGAAACGCGCATCTGCATGCCGCCTGACAGTTCGCGCGGCAGGACGTTGGCAAATTTGCCAAGCCCCACCAGTTCCAGCGCTTCACTGACGCGGGTATTGGCTTCGGCACGCGGTACGCCCGCCAGATCCAGCGGCAGACGGACGTTATTTTGCACATTGCTCCACGGCATCAGCGTGGCCTCCTGAAACACAAAAGACAGCGGCACCTGCGCCTTTTCGCGACGGTCGCGCCGCCACAGCACCAGCTTGCCGTCGCTGGGTTCCACCAGACCGGCGACCATTTTTAACAGCGTACTTTTGCCACAGCCCGACGGGCCGAGCAGGGTGACGAATTCACCCTGATTGATGGTCAGATTGACCGGCAGAAGGGCGCGGGTGCCGTTGCTGTAAATTTTCTCCGCCGACAACACTTCGATAGCCGGAACCGGCGGAGGATTGGCTGAGCGGACATCGCTCATCACGGTCAGTTTCGGGGCTGAATTCATGGCATGACCTTCGCGTCTTTGATCATATCGAGGGTATAGGTCTGCTCAAACGGCACTTTCTCCGCGTCGATCAGTTTGTTTTTCACCAGCATGTCCCAGGTCTTTTTCAGACGCGGTTCAGTGATGATGCCGATACCCCCTGTTTGCGCGTCGCCGCCGGTCACCAGTTCATACTTCTTCATCTGCGCGATGCCGAAGGCAATCTGGTCGGCGCCCATACGCGGATTGTCTTTGGTGATAAGCTGGTTGCCTGCGGTCGGATCCTGCAAATATTCTTTCCAGCCCTGCATGGACGCTTTCACGAACGCCGTCACCGCCACCGGGCGTTTTTTGACGGTGTCGGCCATGCAGATAATCGAGTTGCCGTACGGCGGGTAACCCCAGTCGCTGAGCATGTAGACGTAGAACGGTTTGCCGCCTTTTTCGATTGAGAAAGGCTCGGAAGTCACATAACCCTGCTGCACCAGATTATTGTCCACGAGGAACGGCTGCACGCTGAAGGTGTACGGACGGATTTTGGCGCCCGCCAGCCCCAGTTCACTCTTCGCCCACGGCCAGAAAGAGGTGTAAGCCTCGGTCGCCAGCAGGAAGGTTTTGTCTTTCAGCTCCTGTCCTTTCTCCACTTTGTCATGGCTGATAAACACCGTCGGCGAATGCTGGAATACCGTCGCCACGGTCACCGCATGCACGCCAGCCTGCCAGGTTTCCAGCGCCTGACCGTTGTCGCCGAGCGTACAGTCAGCCTGACCGGCGGCCATCAGTTGCATCACGTTAACCTGCGGGCCACCCATTTTGATGCTGACATCCAGACCGGCGTTTTTGTACAACCCTTTGGCCTGTGCTTGGTAAAATCCGCCATGCTCCGCCTGCGCGTACCAGTTGGTCAGGAAGGTAAATTTCTCTTCCGCCATGCTGGTGGTGGAAACCCCGGCCAGCAGCAGGGCCGGCAGGGTGTAAGTCGGTAAACGCCGTATTTTCATCGTAAAAACTCCTTTATTTAGAGACAAAAGAAGACGAAGGAGGAGTGAAGCTGGTTTGTACAAAACCGTTCCAGTGGTGTTTGCCCCAGGTCGGTTCGCTGCGGACTTTCCATTCCATGAGGTGAATTTCAGTGATGGCCTGCGCCCAGCTTGCCGCCAGCGAATCGAGGATCGCGTGGCCCTGTTCGGCGGTCGCGCCGGTCGGATCGCCGATGACGCCACTCGGACCAAAATCATAGGAAGCCCAGGCAGCGGCAGGGCGGCTTGATGACAGTGTCGGGCATGGGAATTCCGGCGGGTAGTTGGCGACTGCGTGTTCGATGTGGACGCATTCCGGTGCCAGTGCCAGCATCACCGCCGTTTCGCTGTGACCGGCGTGCATCGCCATTTTTTGTTCTTGCGCGCTCAGGAACTGGTTTTCGACATTAGGCACGCGGAACACGTCGTGCGGGATCATGATCATGTCGCCGTGACGCAGACGCATTTCCCGCGATGCCATTTGCAGCACCTGCGGTTGTCCGCCGTGCCCGTTGATCATCAGCAGCTTGCGGAACCCGGCGCGGTACAGGGATTCGGCAATTTCCAAAACAGTTTGCAGCAGCGTGTCGCCGGTTAAGGTCAGCGTGCCGGGGAAATTCAGATGCTCGTCAGATTTGCCGTAAGTGATAGGGGGAATACCGTAGGCCGGAATGTCTTTTGAAAGCCGCGCCAGCGCGTGACCCGCCACGCCGGAGGAGATCACGCTGTCCACCGAACACGGCAGATGCGGGCCGTGTTGCTCAATCGCGCCGGTCGGCAATACGATCACGGTGTTGGCCTTGTCGGGCAGGGCAGCGATGGCCGTCCAGCTAAGGAAAGGAAGAAAACGTTCTGCGGGAATATAGCCGTTAATCATGCTGTGCCTCGTGGTCGGACATTATTGGGTTAAGCGGGATTGCGGTAACCAGGCGGTAGCTTCCACTTCAATCAGCACCTCGGCGCAGGGCAACATTTCACTGACCTGAACCACGGTAGAAACCGGCGGTTGCCCGGCATAAAAAAGCTTTCTGACCCGGCTGTAATACGGGAAGTGATCGAGATTGCGAAAGTACTGCACCAGCTTGATCACATCGCTCATCTGCCCGCCGGCTTCTTCGATGGTGTGGCGGATACTTTCGAGTACATACCAGCTTTGGGCGAGGATCGGCCCCTGTTTGGCGTCGGTGGAGAATTCGCCGGTTTCGCCCAGCAGCAGACGTGCTTCGGCGGGGATATCCTGAAAACCGCGCACAATTGTCGCGCTCTGCGGATTGACGGGAATAATGCCGGAGAGAAAAACGAAATCACCGGCACGACGCCAGGGGGCATATTTGGCGAGCGGTTTACCCGCTCCGGCTTCAAGACTCATGGGATAACTCCCGATTCCAGGTGCGTTGGTGGGTCAGCCTGCCGTGGTGGAAAACCAGACGGGCTGCGCTGTTTAAAGGCCAGGTCAGGCTGTCGCTGCCCGGAAAGAGAATCAGACTGGCATCGCTGCCGGGGGCGAGCGGCAGGCCGGACTGCGCCTCACCGGTCAGCGCGGCGACATCGCAGATGAGTCGCGACTGCCGATCAAAAACGTTATCCAGCTGAAGTGCGAACAGGGCGCAGGCCAACGTATCCAGCGGGTCATAACTGCCAGTCGGACAAAAAGCGTCCTGCACGTTGTCGCAGCCGAGCAGCACCGGAATGCCCGCCGTCTGCGCCTCTTTCAGCAGGGTGATCCCCCGCCGGCGTGGCGTGCGGTGGGTGACAGCGTCCTGCAACAGCAGGTTGGTCATCGGCAGCGCAATCAGCGTGACGCGCTGTGCCGCCAGTAAACTCAGCACCTCCTGCGCCTGTTGTTCACTGCCGGAGGCCAGCGCGCAGCCGTGGCTGCAACAGATGTGGCCGCTGAATTTATTTTCTGAAAGGTAATGCGCCAGCCAGCTCAGACCCTGTGCCACCGGCGAAAGCTCCTCGTCGATATGCAAATCCAGATTCAGTTGCCAGCGCGAGGCGCTGCGCATCAGGTTGGTCATCGCTGCCGGATCCCAGTTTGACGAGTGGATAAATCCGCCCAGCAGGCAGTGGTTTCCGCTTAGCGCAACCGTCCGGGCGATGCGGTCAGCCGCTTCGGCATCCGCGAAGAAGCTTAGCGGGGCCAGTGCGACCTGCTCCAGCGCGACGCCCGGTTGCGTGATATTGGCCAGCTCCGTCCAGGCCAGCGGCGGGGTGACATCGAACCAGTCAATATGGGTGCGCAAACGGGTCACGCCATTGGCGGCGGCCCATGCCATTCCCTGTCTGGCACGCTGATGAAGATCTGCCGTGGTCCAGTGCCGGCGATCCTGATGCATTGTTTCGATAGCGGCCAGCAGACCGGGCTTTGACGGACGGCTGCGGCCGATGGTGAAGGTTTTATCGAGGTGTGCATGAGGTTCGGCCAGACCCGGCAGCGCCAGCGCGCCGTGTGCGTCCCACAAATCATCTTGTCCTGGCTGACAAGGCGTCACCGAGGCAATTTTGCCTGCATCAAAGCGCAGATCCGCCGTCACCGGTTCGCCTGTATGCACAGGCCACCCGGCAGGAAGCAGCCACGCGGGGAGGCGAACGTTGGCAATGCCGCTAAGCGGTGAGGCGGGGGGTGGAAAGTTCATCTTGAGGCTCCGCGTTGGCATTACAGGTCGAGGACCAGAACGGGACTTTTGGAGCGCGAACAGCACAGCGTAATCTGCGTGTTCTCCGCTTTCTCTTCTTCTGTCAGCACACAGTCCCGGTGGTCGGGAATACCGTCGATGACATCAGTAATACACGAGCCGCAAATACCCTGTTCGCACGACAGCATAATATCGACTTTGGCGCTTAATAAGACTTCTGCAATGCTCTGGTTCGGGCCGACTAAATAACGTTTTCCGCTGGAGTTCAGCTGGATATGAAATTCCTGATCGTCGGTGTCATTGTTTATATTTTCATTGCTGAATCGCTCAAAAGATAATTGATTTTTCTGCCAGTGGTGCGTTTGCATAATGTCTTCAAGGCGCTGAATAAATCCATCCGGACCACAGGCCATCACCCGCGTATTTTCATCCGGCTGACGCAAACTCAGCGGCGTATTGTGTCGCAGGGAGTCGTTTGCGCCGCTGTCATGCAAAAAGACGTATTTTGCCAGCGCGGGCGCATTCAGACGCGATGTAAACGCCGCTTTATCCAGGTCTGCAATGTAGTAATGCAGTTCAAAATCAATTTCTTGCTGCGCCATTTGTTCCGCCATAGCCAGCAGAGGCGTGATGCCAATCCCTCCGGCAAACAGCAGATAACGACCGGCAAATGGCAACGGAAAATGATTACGTGGCATCGATATGCTTAGCGTGTCGCCAACGCTGAAACGATGATGAATAAAGTGCGATCCGCCACTGGAGTTTTCCGCCAGTTTTACGCAGATCTCATAATATTCTCCGCCGTTATTTTCGGTGCAGAGAGAATATTGGCGAGGGCCCAGTTCAGGAATGAAAACGTCAATGTGCGCACCGGGTAAATAGGCAGGTAATAATCCGCCTTGCTGCGCAATAAGTTGCAGTGAAATATTCCCTTTACCATTTTCACCGATCACCTTGATCGTGACAGGAATTAATCCGGCATCTTTCATCGTCATTTACCGTATTCATTTTGATGAGTCATTCATAAAAAGGGGCATCTATTCACCGCATAACCCGTTGTCATCCGGCCTGAAACAGCGCTGGGCGGGCTTTAGGAGCGATGAAACGATTGTTCCCGTTGCAATGAAAGCTACGTTATTGTTATAAAACTGTTGCGTCCAGCGCTTTGATTCGCACATCCCGTTGCATAAAAGAGAGCACTCCATCATGTTCGCATTTTCCCGGTTTCTGCTGTACTTCACTGAGGTTGCCCGCCAGGGTTCGTTTCGCAAGGCGTCCGAAACCCTGCATGTCGCCGCTTCGTCGATTGACCGGCAGATCCTGCGGGTGGAAAAAGAACTGGCGATGCCGCTGTTTGAACGGCGCCCCACCGGGCTGCGGCTGACCGCAGCGGGCGAACTGTTATTGCACTCGGCCAACAACTGGAAAAAGGATTTCTCCCGCGTCTGCGAGCAGCTCGACGACCTGCGCGGTTTGCGGCGCGGGCACGTGCGGATTGCCACCATCGACGCCATCAACCGGCAGTTTTTCTCGGCGATGCTCAGGAAGGTGCATGCCGACTACCCGAATATCTCCTTCACGCTGACCACCATGAACAACGTGGATATTCAGCAGGCGCTAATGTCCGGCGATGCCGATTTCGGGCTGATGCTGAATCCGCAAAGTTCGCGTGAGTTGCAGGTGCGCGCTTTTGCAGAAATCGAGCTGGGGATTGTGGTGCCGAAAGGGCATCCGCTCGGCGGCAGAAGCGGCGTGCGTTTTAACCAGTGCATGGAATATCCGTTTATCCTGCCCGCTGCGCCGCTGATGCTGGCCGAACCCGTCCAGGCGCTGATGAATATCAACGGCGACATGATTAACGAAGTTGCGGTATCCAATAACATCCACATGATCCGCTCGCTGATAAAAGAGAAAATGGGCATCGGTATTCTATGCTGGCTCGACATCATGGATGAGGTGGAAAGCGATGAGCTGCAATTTATTCCGCTGACCGATCCGCAGTTAAAAACCTTCACGCTCTCGTTGTGCGTCGCCCCTGCAAGACAGCTTTCACTGGCCGCCTCGATGATGCTCAAACAGCTGGAGATGTTGTTCAGCCAGATCCAGACGCCGGGGCATGACCGGTACTGATTTGCACTGTTCTGGTGCTTAATGCTCTGTCATGAATCAAAGGTTGCAGAGCGTGAGGCGATAAATTCCCCGATAAAGCGCATGGAAAGCGCATCCGTGAAGTTGGCATCTTTCTTGTATAGCCAAGAGTGAGTAGAAGCGGTCAGTGCAGGCAGCTGCGCGGGACATTGCTCAGCAACCATTTCGCGGTTCATTTTGAGCCGGTCAGGGGGCTGAGCCGCATTCGCTCATCCTCCCTCCGGCGATGATTAGGAGAGGAGCAATGAAGTCTATTTCCCGCATTCCCCTGTCTTGCTGCGTGCTGAGCGCGCTGATTCCAGCAGCATTTTCACTGGCAGTACATGCTGATGAGAAAATTGCATTGTTGACATCCTGGTACGCGCAGGCGGAGCAGGGCGGATATTATCAGGCGCTGGCGACAGGCATTTACAAACGTTACGGGCTGGATGTCAGCATTCAATCCGGCGGCCCGCAGGTCAATGGCATGCAGTTGCTGCTGGCAAAGCGCGCCGACGTGATTATCGGTTATGATCTCCAGCTACTCGAATCAGTGCAACGCGGTTTTCAGGCCAAAGCCATTGCAGCCCCTTTCCAGTTTGATCCTCAGGGTTTGCTGACGCATGATTCAGTCACTTCCCTCGACGGTCTGAAAGACAAAACCATTTTAGTCTCCAGCTCCGGGCAATCGACCTGGTGGCCGTGGCTGAAGGCACGCTATCAGCTCAGCGATTCGCAGGTTCGTCCTTACACCTTCAACATCCAGCCCTTTGTGGCTGACGACAATGTGGCGCAGCAAGCCTATGTCAGTTCTGAAGTTTTTCAGGCGCAAAAGGCCGGGGTGAAATCGAATTTCTTCCTCTTTTCGGAGCACGGCTATCCCCCTTACGGTGGAATTCTGATCACCCGTCCGGACCTTATCAGCAGCCGGAACGAGGCGATGGCTAAGTTTGTACAGGCATCGATGGAAGGCTGGGTGAGTTATCTGCACAATCCGGCGGCGGGCAACGCGCTGATCAAAAAGGACAATCCGAAAATGACGGACGACCTGTTGGCCTGGGGCGTTCAGCAAATCAAAGAGCATCACCTGATCGACGGCGGCGATGCGGCGACGAAGGGTTGGGGCACCATGACGGAAGCCCGCTGGCAGAAAACCCGTGATTTCATGGTGAACGCCAAACTGCTGAACGCGGATACCGACTGGAAGCAGGCGTATACCACCGAATTTGTCGACAAAATGCAGGTTAAACCCTGAGGAGCGTGCGATGTCATCTGACTCTTTACTGATTAAAAATGCGCACGCGATCCTGACCGGCTTGCCGGGAGACGCGGCGCGCCACGCCGGGCCGGACATTCGTGTGCGTGAGGGTGTCATTGAGGCGATAGGTTCCCTGACGGCAATACCCGACGAGCGGCTGATCGATGCCCGCGATTGCGTGGTCTATCCCGCCTGGGTTAATACGCACCATCATCTGTTTCAGTCATTGTTAAAAGGTGAACCTCAGGGGCTGAACAAAAGCCTGACCGCGTGGTTAAGTGCCACGCCTTATCGCTTTCGCGCCACGTTCGATGAATCCACCTTTCGCCTCGCGGTGCGTATCGGCCTGACCGAACTGCTGCGTTCCGGCTGTGCTACGGTGGCGGATCACAACTACCTTTACTGGCCGGATATGCCGTTCGATACCTCGGAAATCCTTTTCAGCGAAGGGGAAGCGCTGGGAATGCGCATTGTGCTGTGCCGGGGCGGTGCAACGCAGGGGCGAACGATTGAGAAAGATGTGCCGCAGGCACTGCGCCCGGAAAACTTCGATGATTACATGGCGGATATGGAGCGGTTGGTTGGCCGTTATCACGATCCGAAACCGACGTCGCTGCGCCGCGTGGTGATGGCACCGACCACCTTGCTGCATTCTGCGCCCGGTGCGCAGTTGCGCGAAATGGCGAAACTGGCTCGCAGTTTGGGCATCCGGCTGCACAGCCATCTGTCGGAAACTGTGGATTATCTTGATGCGGCACGCGCCAAATTTGATATGACGCCGGTGCAGTTTTGCGCGGAACACGACTGGTTGGGGGACGACGTATGGTTTGCGCATCTGGTGAAACTGTTGCCGCAGGAAATCGCGATGCTAGGCCAAACCCGCACCGGCATTGCGCACTGTCCGCAAAGTAACGGGCGTCTGGGCAGCGGTATCGCCGACTTGCTGGCGCTGGAACAGGCGGGTGTGCCGGTTTCATTGGGCGTAGACGGTGCGGCATCGAACGAAGCTGCTGATATGCAAAGTGAAGCGCATGCCGCATGGCTTTTGCAGCGCGCCCGAAAAGGCATGCTGGCGAAACCGCACTATGACGGCGGCACTTTTGAAGGCGGCGGCGATGCAGCATCCATCGAAGACGTGGTGCGTTGGGGCAGCGCAGGCGGGGCGCAGATCCTCGGCCTGCAACAAAGCGGCACCATGCAGGTGGGCATGCTGGCAGATATCGCCATTTACCGGCTGGATGACCCGCGCTACTTCGGCCTGCATGACATGGCGATCGGCCCGGTGGCTTGCGGGGGGCGCGCGTCGCTGAAGGCGCTGATGGTCAAGGGGCGCGTTATCGTCGAAAACGATGTCATCCCCGGTCTCGACCTGGACACCATGCGCCATGAGGCGATGTCCGCCGTCCGTACCCTGCAACAACGAGCTGCGCGCTAACCCTATGGTTAAGAAGGATAAGAAAAATGACTCAATCTACACAAACAGAAGGCTATGCATTGCAGGAGCTGGAAAAAGAAGCGGGAATGGGCGCAATGGGTGAAGAGACGTTTGCCCGTGAAGTTCGTTGCATAGACTTGTCAGATTTCGAAAACCGTAAAAGTGAGATTGCCGACGAGCTCTGGAGTGCAGCCGTGGAAATTGGCTTCTTTCAGGTCAGTAATCACGGCATTGCGCTGAGCGATATCCGTCTGGCCTTCAGTATGACAGAAGATTTCTTCTCGCTGCCCGACGAGGTAAAAGCGCAATATCCGCTGGCTCGTAACGCCGGCTGGGAGAATAAGTCTCAGGTGCGTCCGTCAACCAGAACGCCGGACCAGAAAGAGTCTTACCAGATCACCCGTCCGCTGATGCAGCCGCTGTGGCCGAGTGAACAGGAACTGCCGGCGTTTAAACAGACCATGCTGGGCTTTGAATCCCAGTGCTGGCAGTTGGGCATGAAATTGCTTTCCTGTTTTGCGCTCAAACTGGGCTTCCCTGAGCACTTTTTCGAACAGGCACATAATCCGGACCAGCAAACCTACCAGAGTACGCTGCGCATGCTGCACTACTATGCCACTGAACAGTCGGAGCAGGGGATGTGGCGCGCGGGTGCGCATACGGATTTCGACTGCCTGACGCTGCTTTTCCAGCGTCCAGGCCAGGGCGGATTGCAGGTTTGTCCGGGTAAGGATCGCGAAAGCCAGCAGTGGACCAGCATCGAACCGCGTGAAGACGTGATCACCTGCAATATCGGCGACATGCTGATGCGCTGGAGCGACGATAGGCTGCCGTCAAATTTCCATCGTGTCAGAAGCCCTCTGCCCGGCGAATATCAGGGTGCGCGCTACAGCCTGGCATTTTTCTGCCAGGCTAACAAAGACGTCGAAATTCTGGGCCCGCAGGCGAAATATCCGGCCATCAGCGCCGAAGACTATCTGCAACAGCGCATTCAGGCGAACTTTGCGAAAGGATAAATAGAGCTGAAAAGCAAAAAGCCCGCTCGGGTTTCCCTGAGCGGGCTTCTCTAATATGGCTCCTCTGACTGGACTCGAACCAGTGACATACGGATTAACAGTCCGCCGTTCTACCGACTGAACTACAGAGGAATTGTGTGAACGGCCGCAATCTTAACGGGGTGTCGGCGGCATGTCAAAGGCGGATTACACATTCTGTGACTGTTTGCTTACAGAATGCGCAACCCGTTGAGCTTTTGGCAGATTTTTCCCGTCATACTTCACGCGGTCTCTGCATTAATGCCCGAATCGGTGCGGGCGAAGAGAAATAAATGGGTTACCTTCAATCCTGCGTGGCGAGCCGAATAATCGCTTAATCCTCGGTTTTGGCGCGGTAAATCCGCTGTGGACGGCCAACCTTGCCGTAAATGATCTCGGCGCGGAGCTGCTGGGCGGCAGTGGCAAACTCCAGATAACGGCGTGCGGTGGTGCGGCTTAACCCCATATTTTTCGCCACGCTTTCGGCGGTGTGATGGGCTGAAGGTGGGTCGAACAAGGTACGTATTTTTTCCAGCGTGAGTTCATCAATCCCCGCCGGCAAAGCTGCTTGTTGTTCACTGCGCGAATAGGTATTGAACATATCGTCAATACGGCGCTGGTTAAGGCGTGCGTTATCTTTCAGCGCCTGGCGCCGCTGGCTGAACCGCAACAGGGTACCGGCCAACCGGTCATAGGCCAGGGGTTTGATCAGGTAATCGAACACCCCGTAACGCAGCGCTTCGGCTACCGTATCCATGTCACTGGCGGCGGTGATAAACACGATGCCGCCCGTGTAGCCGTTCAGGGTCAACTCGCGCAACAGTTCAATGCCCTGGCCGTCAGGCAGGAAATTGTCCAGCAGGATCAGATCCGGCCTGAACCGCTCCACCATCATGCGCGCCTGCCCCAGCGTGCCGGCCAACCAGATTTGCCGGCCGCCGCCGTTCTGCTTGATGAACTCTGCGTGCATCTCCGCCAGCGGTGTTTCATCTTCGACGATCAGAATATTTAACCATTCCATAATTAAACCCATACTTGCAATAAAGATGCAAAATTAATGTAAGTTAGTCGCGTCTGAAAATAAACGGCGCTTTATGAATAAACACCATAAAAATAATTAAGTAAATAAAAAACATTAAATAACTTATTCACGAATGAGTGTTTGTGAAATAGGTCAATAATTCACGTTTTTTTTCTGTTTACCATAGCGTCATTAAATAAATCTATCGCCATTTTTAATTTCAACTTTATGGTTTTAAAGGTTTTATTTATGCTTGTTAATGTTAATTAAAATGGTTTTTTGTTATTTATTGGTTATTCCAGAGAGACAATTATGTTGGGCGGCGCTGTATTTCATCGGGTGAAAAGATCAGATCATAAAGAGATTGCGCAGATTAATGCTTTTCTGCGCAGTAACGATCTGAATATTGATACTACGGTAGAGGTTTTTATTACCGTGACTCAGGACGATAAGTTGGTCGCCTGCGGCGGCATCGCAGAGAATATTATCAAATGCGTCGCCATCAGCCCGCAAATGCGTGGCGAAGGGCTGGCGCTTACGCTGGCGACCGAACTGGTGAACCTGGCCTATGAACGTCATTACACCCAACTGTTTATCTACACCAAACTGCAAAATGAGCCGTTGTTCCGCCAGTGCGGCTTCTACCCGATAGCCCGCGTGCCGGGCATCGTGGTGCTGATGGAAAACAGCCCATGCCGCCTGAAACGCTACGCGGCCCAGTTGGCGGGCCAGCGGCGGCCAGGCAAGCGCATCGGCAGCATCGTGATGAATGCCAATCCTTTTACCCGCGGCCATCAATATCTGGTGCGCCAGGCGGCGGCGAAATGCGACTGGCTGCACCTGTTTCTGGTGAAAGAAGACACCTCGCGTTTCAGCTATGAGGACCGGCGGCGGCTGGTGCTGGCGGGCACTGCTGATATCGCCAACCTGAAGGTGCACGAAGGATCGCAATACGTCATATCCCGCGCCACTTTCCCTTGTTACTTCATTAAAGATCAGGGTATTGCCGATGACTGTTACACCGAGATCGATCTGAAGATCTTTCGGCAGTACCTGGCGCCCGCGCTGGGCATTACCCACCGTTTTGTCGGCAACGAGCCGTTCTGCGCGGTCACGGCCAAGTACAACCGCGATATGCGCTATTGGCTGGAAACGCCAGAGCTGCCCAGCCCGCCGATCGCCCTGGTGGAAATTGAGCGTTTGCAATATCAGGGCACGGCGATCTCCGCCTCCTGGGTGCGCAAGTTGCTGGCGGCGGGTGATTTCCACGCCGCCGCGCCGCTGGTACCGCCAGATACCCTTTATTACCTGCAAGATTTGCAAACGCAGCGCCGGGCCAAACCGGCGGCCAAACCCTTTGAATCCGCATAATCAGGTGAACGATGAAAATTATCCGAGAAGCAGTGGCCGGCACGCTGGAATCCAGCGATGTCATGGTGCGCATCGCACCCGCCGAGGGGCCGGATCACGATCTGCTGATCGCCAGCAGCGTGGAAAAACAGTTCGGCCAAGCCATCCGCCAAACGTTGCTTGAGGTGCTGTTGCGTTATCAGGTGGAGCCGGCGCAGGTGATGGTGGACGACAAAGGCGCGCTCGACTGCGTGCTGCGCGCCCGGTTGGAAACCGCGCTGATGCGCGCCAGCGACAATGGCCAACTGCCGTGGGGGGCCTGTGATGAAAACGCTGAATAAACACCGCCTGCGCCGCAGCATGCTGTTCGTTCCCGGCGCCAACGCGGCCATGGTGAGCAACGCCTTTATCTATCAGGCCGATGCACTGATGTTCGATCTGGAAGACTCGGTGATCCTGCGTGAAAAAGACGCGGCGCGGCGGCTGGTGTACCACGCGCTGCAACATCCTTTGTACCGGGAAGTGGAAACCATAGTGCGGGTCAACGCGCTGGATTCCGCCTACGGGCTGGCGGATCTCCAGGCGGTGGTGCGCGGCGGGGTGGATATCGTGCGCCTGCCGAAAACCGACAGCGCGCAGGACGTCGTGGAGATGGAACGCGAAATTGCCGCCATCGAAGCCGACTGCGGCCGCCCGGTCGGCAGCACCGGCCTGCTGGCGGCGATTGAATCGGCGGCGGGCATCACCCACGCGGTGGCGATTGCCCATGCCTCGCCGCGCCTGATCGGCATTGCCCTGGGCGCGGAGGACTACGTGCGCAACCTGCGCACCGAGCGTTCGCCAGAGGGTATCGAACTGCTGTTTGCACGTTGCTCGTTGTTGCAGGCGGCGCGAGCCGCCGGCATTCAGGCGTTCGACACCGTGTATTCCGACGCCAACAACGAAGCCGGATTCCTCCAGGAAGCGGCATTGATCAAACAGCTCGGTTTCGACGGTAAATCCCTGATCAACCCCCGACAGATCGAGCTGCTGCACAACCTGTATGCGCCGACCGCCAAAGAGGTGGCCCAAGCCCAGCGGGTGGTGGACGCCGCCGCAGCGGCAGAGCGGGAAGGGCGCGGGGTGGTGTCGCTCAACGGCAAAATGGTCGACAGCCCGGTGATTGAACGCGCTCGGTTGGTGCTGAAACGTGCGGCGCTTTCCGGCATCCGCGAAGCGTCGGTTCAGCAGAAAGAGGAAGCATAATGAAACGTCAACAACGACTGATGACCCTGAACAACCTGGCGGACCTGCGTTGCTATCAGGATGCCTCCAAGGCCAATCAACAGGCGCGCAAACCGCGTGACGGTAAACGCTGCGACACGCTGGAACAGGCGGTGCGCCGCAGCGGGTTACAGGACGGTATGACCATCTCCTTCCACCATGCGTTTCGCGGCGGCGATCTGGCGCTGAATCAGGTGATGGAGACGCTGGCGGCGATGGGGTTTCGCAATCTGACGCTGGCTTCCAGTTCGCTGAGCGAATGCCACGCGCCGCTGGTCGGCCACATTCGTCACGGGGTGGTGAGCCGCCTCTACACGTCGGGCCTGCGCGGCCCGTTGGCGGAAGCGATTTCACGCGGCCTGCTGGCCGAACCGGTACAAATCCATTCCCACGGTGGCCGGGTCAACCTGATCGAGTCCGGCGAACTGAAGATTGACGTCGCCTTCCTCGGCGTGCCGGCCTGCGACGAGTTTGGCAATGCCAACGGCTACAGCGGCGAAGCCTGCTGCGGCTCGCTCGGTTATGCCAAAGTGGATGCCGAAGCGGCGGGCACCGTGGTGCTGTTAACCGAATCGATAGTGCCTTACCCGCACCATCCGGCCAGCCTGGCGCAGGATCGGGTGGATCTGATTGTTCAACTGGAGCGAGTGGGGGACGCCGACAAGATCGGTGCCGACGCCACGCGCATGACTTCCAACCCGCGTGAGTTGCTGATCGCCCGTCGCGCCGCCGAGGTGATTGCCGGGTCCGGCTACTTTACCGAAGGTTTTTCGCTGCAAACCGGTACCGGCGGCGCTTCGTTGGCGGTCACGCGCTTCCTGGAAGACAAAATGCGTGCACGCGGCGTTCGCGCCGGTTTCGCCCTCGGCGGCATCACCTCGACCATGGTGGAGCTGCATGAAAAGGGGCTGATTGCCCGGCTGCTGGACGTGCAGAGCTTTGACCGCGCGGCGGCGATGTCTTTGGCGCGCAATCCCCACCACATTGAGATCAGCGCCAACCAGTACGCCAACTTCAGCTCGAAGGGCGCTTCGGTCGACAGGCTCGACGTGGTGGTGCTGAGCGCGCTGGAAATCGACACCGGTTTTAACGTCAACGTGCTGACCGGCTCCGATGGGCTGCTGCGCGGCGCTTCCGGCGGCCACTGCGACACCGCAGCGGCGGCGCGGCTGGCGATTATCGTGGCGCCGCTGGTGCGTGGGCGCATTCCGACGCTGGTGGAGCAGGTGACTACCTGCGTGACCCCAGGCTCCAGCATCGACATTTTGGTTACCGATCACGGTATTGCCGTCAACCCGGCGCGCCCGGAGCTGGCGCAGCGGTTGCAGGAGGCCGGTTTGCCGGTGGTCGGTATCGACGGGCTGCGCCGCCGCGCTTTGCTGCTGACCGGCGAGCCTGAGCCGATCGCTTTTACCGATAAGGTGGTGGCGGTGGTGCGCTACCGCGACGGTTCGGTGATCGATGTGGTGCATCAGGTGGCGGAGTAACCCTATGGCTTACGTTGCCCCCGAACTGGCCGCCAACCGCGCCGTAAGCCTGCCGGAGCTGCTCACCAGCCGCGATTGCCGCCAGGCGCGCCAACAGGCATGGCTGACGCGCCATCAATCTACGCTGCTGGTACTGACGCTGGTCGTGCCCGGTGCGCGAAAAGACAGTGCGCTGACGCGCAACATCTTCAACCTCGGCTGGCAGGCACTGCAACAGCTATGGCGCGAGCAAGGTTGGCGCTGTCTGCAGGCCGAAACGCTGGCACTCGCCACCGGCTGCGAAGGTTTTCTGGCGTTGCAGGCCGATGCCCAGCGGGTGAAAGACTGCGCCATGCAGTTAGAAGTGCAACAGCCGATTGGCCGGCTGTGGGATATCGACGTGTTGGACACCCAGGGGCGTATTTTGTCGCGGCGCGATCTGGGGCTGGCGGAACGTCGCTGCCTGTTGTGCGGCCAGTCGGCCAAACTGTGCGCCCGCCAACGGCGGCACGGCAGCGAACAATTGCTGCAGCAAATGGAAAGGATGCTCAATGATGCGCTCTCAGTCCGTTAAGCCTGTCATGTGCGCGCCGCCAACGGCGGTACAGGATTTCGCCCGCACCGCCTACCGCGCACTGCTGGTGGAAGTGAACCTCACGCCCAAACCGGGGCTGGTGGATCGGCATAACAATGGCGCTCACCGGGATATGAACCTCGGTCACTTTTATCGCAGTGCCCGCGCTATCGGCATTTGGCTGCCGCGTTTTATTCAGCAGGGCTGCGACGATGCCGCCCGCCCGGCCGTCGAACAGCTTTTGCGGCTGCGTCCGCTGGGCCTGGCCTGCGAAAACCATATGTTCAAGGCCACCGGCGGCGTCAACACCCATAAAGGCAGCGTGTTTTCCCTCGGCCTGCTGTGCGCCGCTTTTGGCCGCCGTTATCAGCAGCAAAAGAAGATCGATGCCGCAACGCTGTGCGTCGAGGTGGCGGCCATGTGTCGTGGGCTGGTGGCACGCGAGCTGCAGACCCGCAACACATTGCAGACCGCCGGCCAGCGGTTGTTTGCCGAACATGGCCTGAGCGGCGCACGCGGCGAGGCGGAGTCCGGTTTTAGGCTGGTGATCAACGGCGCGTTGCCGTTCTACCGACAACGGCTGAAGGCGGGCTGCGATGAGCAAACGGCGCTGATGGACAGCCTGTTGTGGCTGATGGCCCACAACCAGGACACCAACGTCGCCTCGCGCGGCGGCCTGGCCGGGCTGCGCTGGTTGCAGCGGCATGCCGGCGGGCTGCTGGCGCAGGGCGGGGCAGAGGGCGCACGGGGCAGACAACGGCTGCGGCAGTTCGACGCCGACTGCATCCGTCGCCACCTCAGCCCTGGCGGCAGCGCCGATCTGTTGATCGTCACCTGGCTGCTGGCGCAATTACCGCATTCCGATATCCCTGTGGCCATTCAAGCGGCAACGTGAAATCCACCGGGTATAGCCAAAAAAATAACCCGTCTTCAGGAGAGTCTTATGTCTCAAACCCAGGAAAAAATCTGGAAAGCGATAGCGCCGCTGCTGGTGCTCGCGATCCTGCTATTGATACCCACGCCCGACGGCATGCCGCCGCAGGCCTGGCGCTATTTCGCCATCTTTGTGGCGATGATTGTCGGCATGATCCTGGAGCCGATCCCGGCGACCGCCATCAGCTTTATCGCCGTGACTCTCAGCGTACTCAGCGCCAACTGGGTGCTGTTTGGCGCGCAGGAGCTGGCGGAGCCGGGTTTCAAGGCCGGTAAAGAGGCGTTGAAATGGGGGTTGGCGGGCTTCTCCAGCACCACCGTCTGGCTGGTATTCGGTGCGTTCATCTTTGCGCTGGGCTACGAGGCCACCGGGCTGGGGCGGCGTATCGCACTGTTCCTGGTGAAGTTTATGGGCAAGCGCACCCTGACGCTCGGCTACGCGGTGGTGATCATCGATATCCTGCTGGCGCCGTTTACCCCGTCCAACACCGCACGCACCGGCGGCACGGTGTTCCCGGTAGTAAAAAACCTGCCGCCGCTGTTCGACTCCTTCCCCAACGACCCTTCATCGCGGCGTATTGGCGGCTACCTGATGTGGATGATGGTGGTCGGCACCAGCATCAGCTCGTCGATGTTCGTCACCGGTGCGGCGCCCAACGTATTGGGGATTGAGTTTGTCGGCAAAATCGCCGGGGTGCACATCAGTTGGATGCAGTGGTTCCTGGCCTTCCTGCCGGTCGGGCTATTGCTGCTGATTGTCGCGCCGTTGATTTCCTATTACCTGTACAAACCGGGCGTGACCCACAGCAGCGAAGTGGCTACCTGGGCCAACACCGCGCTGGGTGAAATGGGCAAGCTGACGCGCAAGGAGTGCACCCTGATTGGCCTGGTGTTGTTCAGCCTTAGCCTGTGGGTGTTCGGCGGCAAGTGGCTGGACGCCACCACGGTCTGCCTGCTGGCGGTCTCGCTGATGCTGGCGCTGCACGTGGTGTCGTGGAAGGATATCACCAAATACTCCAGCGCCTGGAACACGCTGGTTAACCTGGCGACGTTGGTGGTGATGGCCAATGGCCTGACGCGCTCCGGCTTTATCGACTGGTTCGCCCAGACCATGAGCACCCACCTGGACGGTTTCTCGCCGAACATGACGGTGGTGGCGCTGGTGCTGGTGTTCTACTTTGCCCACTACCTGTTCGCCAGCCTGTCGGCGCATACCGCCACCCTGCTGCCGGTGATCCTGGCGGTCGGCAAAGGGCTGCCTGGCGTACCGATGGAGCAACTTTCGATGCTGCTGGTGTTGTCGATCGGCATCATGGGCGTGTTGACGCCGTACGCCACCGGGCCGGGGGTGATTATCTACGGCTGCGGTTATGTGAAATCGAAAGATTACTGGCGGATGGGCGGCATTCTGGGCGTGGTGTATATCGCCGCGCTGCTGTTAATCGGATGGCCTATCCTGCGATTGTGGTACTGAGTTGCCTGCGGCCATCTGCGGATGGCCGCTTGTTGGATCCTCTCCCCGTGATACCCATCACACACTTCACCGGATAACCTCTCCATCATAGCGAGGCGAAAGCTAACATATTCAAAATAATCACTTTCCGGGAGCCTCTGCGGATGAGAAGAAAAACGTTATTGCTGTGTTTGCCCTTATTGTTGACTGGGAATGCCCTGGCGGAAACCAACGACTATCAGCTGGAACAGGTGCTGATGATGAGCCGCCACAACCTGCGCGCGCCGCTGGCCAATAACGGCAGCGTGCTGGCGCAATCCACCCCCAAAGCCTGGCCGGCCTGGGACACGCCGGGTGGCCTGTTGACCACCAAGGGCGGGGTGCTGGAAGTGTATATGGGCCACTATTTCAACGAGTGGCTCAAGCAGGCCGGCGTATTGCCGCAGGAAGGTTGCCCGACCGCCGGCAGCGTTTACGTTTACGCCAATAGCCTGCAACGCACGGTCGCGACCGCGCAGTTCTTTACCAACGGTGCGTTCCCCGGCTGCGACATCAGCGTGCATCACCAGGACAAAATGGGGGAAATGGACCCTACCTTCAACCCGATCATCACCGACAACAGCGAAGCCTTCAACCAACAGGCGCTGGGGGCGATGAACACCGAGCTGGCTTCGCTGAAGCTGGATGCGGCCTACAAGCAACTGGCGAAAATCATCGATTACAAAGATTCCAGCGCCTGCAAGACCGACAAGCACTGCGATCTGACCAAAGAAGCCAGCAAGATGAGCGCGGTGCCGGGCAAAGAGCCGGGCGTCGCCGGCCCGCTGCGGGTGGGGAACTCGCTGGTGGACGCCTTCATGCTGCAATATTACGAAGGCTTCCCGATGAAGGACGTGGCCTGGGGCAAAATCACCACGCCGCAACAGTGGAAACAGCTGGCACAGTTGAAAGACGGCTACCAGGACTCGCTGTTCACCTCGCCGGTGGTGGCGCAGAACGTCGCCAAACCGCTGCTGACCTACATCAACGGCGCCTTGATTGGCGAACGCAAACCGGATGCGCCGAAGCTCACGGTGCTGGTGGGCCATGACTCCAACATCGCTTCGCTGTTGTCGGCGATGCGCTTCAAGCCTTATCAACTGCCGCATCAGTATGAGAAAACGCCGATTGGCGGCAAACTGGTGTTCCAGCGCTGGCACGATAAGAAAAACGATCGCGACCTGCTGAAGATTGAGTATGTCTACCAGTCCGCGGACCAACTGCGCAATGCCGATAAGCTTACGCTGAAAACCCCGCCGCAGCGCGTGACGCTGGCGCTGGAAGGTTGCCCGGTGGATAAACAGGGCTTCTGTGCCTGGAGCGATTTCGAAAAAACCATGAAAGATATTCTGTAACCCTTCCGTTCCTCTCCCTCCGGTTGGGGGGGAGAGGAATAATCGTTGTTGCCGGTCCATCTGGCGTCTAAAATTAGCGGCCTGCACACTCACCCTGGACGACAAGTGTTCTCTTCTTTTATCTCCACACTCGAATGGCTGAACCTGGACGGATATCCGGGGCAGGTCGCCCGTTGCCGCTTTTCCCTGGCGGACTATCAGGACCGCTGTTTCGGCGACGTCGGCATGGCTCTCCCCGATCATCTGGCGCGTGCGGTACCGAAGCGGCGGGCGGAGTATCTGGCCGGGCGCTACCTGGCGCGGGCATTGCTGGCGCCGTTGGGGTTTGCGGATTTTACCCTGCAGCGAGGAGAAGACCGTGCGCCGCAGTGGCCGCAGGGAATTGCCGGTGCGCTCAGCCATAATGCGGATACCGCGCTGTGCGCGGTGCATCGGGAAAGCGGGCTGGGTGGCGTGGGGCTGGACGTTGAAACGCTGATCCCGGCTGAACGGGCCGAAGAACTGTGGACCGCCATCGTCGGCGAAGAAGAGTGCGCAACGCTGCGCCAGCGGCCGCAGGCGTTTAACCAACTGCTGACGCTGGCGTTCTCCGCCAAAGAGAGCCTGTTCAAAACCCTTTATCCGCAGGTGCGCTGCTACTTTGATTTTCTCGATGCGCGGATGGTGGCGATAGATACGCAACAACAGACCTTTGAACTGCAACTGCTTAAAACACTCACGGCGCATTGCCACGTCGGCCGCCGTTTCAGCGGGCGTTACTGGCATGAAGGTGACGCCGTAACTACATTTATCTATTTATAAATCAAATAAATGATTCACGTGACGCCGTCACGGTCTCTGTCGGCGATGCAACAGATGACGCGTACCTTCCGCCACCAATAACAGCACCGCCAGCCAGATCGGAATATAGGTCAGCCATTCGTCGCGGCCGATACTCTCGCCAAGCAGCAACGCCACCACCACCAACAGCACCGGCTCCACGTAGCTCAGCAGGCCAAACAGGCTGAACGGCAGCAGGCGGCTGGCCAGGATATAACACACCAACGCCGAGGCACTGAGAATCCCCAACAGCGGGATCTGCACATACAGCAGCGGATGAGTGGCCAATGCGGCCTGCGGACCGCTTCCGCCAAAGGCGAACCAGCCGGCGACCGGCAGCATCAGCGCCAGTTCGCACCACAGCCCGCCGAGGTTATCGGTGCCGCAACGCCGACGCAGAATAAAGTAAACCGGGTATCCCAACGCCACCACCAGCGTCGCCCAGGAGACGCCGCCCACCTGATACAGCGCGTTGCCGACGCCGATAATGGCGCAACCCACCGCCAGCTTTTGCAGCAGTGAAAGACGATCGAGGAAAATCACTCGCCCCGCCAGCACCATGGTCAGCGGCAGCAGGAAATAACCGAGCGACACCTCCAGCGCCTTGCCGTGCAGCGGCGCCCACAGGAACAGCCACAGCTGAACCCCCAGCAGCGCGGAACTCAACGGCAGAAACAGCAGGCGATGCGGCCGCTGCTTAACCCAGCGCAGCGTCTCGCTCACCCGGCGCCAGTCGGCGGAAAAAATCATGAATAGCGTCAGGAAAGGCACCGTCAGCAGGGTACGCCAGCCGAAGACCTGCTCGCCGTCGAGCGGGGCCAGCGTGGAGGTGTAGTAATACATCACGCCGAACAATACCGAGGCGACAACCGAAAGAACGATCCCTTTAATCACGTGCGATCCTGAAAGGTTATTGATTTCATTGCGGGTACTCTAGAGAAGTTTGGTGCCGACAACAATGGCGCGCATCACGCTGGACAATCGGCGGCGGCGAGTTAAAATAAATACTGGGTATTCATACAGGCATTGAGCAATGACTCTGGATCTTTTCGAAGACGCCGTGCCGCCGCCGTGGCGCGAGCAGATCGCTCCGGGCGCGGTGGTGATGCACGGTTTTGTGCGCGACCACGGGCCGGAGCTGCTGGCGGCGGTAAAGGGGGTGATCGCGCAGGTGCCGTGGCGGCACATGACCACGCCGGGCGGCCATGTGATGTCGGTGGCGATGAGCTGGTGCGGCAACGGCTGGAGCAGCGACAGCCGCGGCTACCGTTACTCCGAGCGCGATTCGCGCAGCGGCAAACGTTGGCCGCCCATCCCGGCTATTTTTATGGCGCTGGCGGACGAAGCGGCGCAACAGGCAGGCTTTGCGTCGTTCGTGCCGGATTCATGCCTGATAAACCGCTACGATCCCGGCAGCAAGCTGTCGTTGCATCAGGATAAAGACGAGCATGATTTTGGCTCACCGATCGTGTCGGTCTCACTGGGATTACCGGCGGTGTTTCAGTTCGGCGGCATGCAGCGCAGTGACCGAGCCCAGCGCATTCCACTGGCGCACGGCGACGTCGTCGTGTGGGGCGGTCCGTCGCGGTTGTGCTTTCACGGCATTATGCCGATCAAAGAGGGTTACCATTCGCTGGTGGGGCCGCACAGGATCAACATCACCTTACGCAAGGCGCTTTAGCTGCGGCTCTTTGGCCAGGCAGGCGACCAGATAATCGATAAACACCCGCAGTTTCGGCGGCAGATGCTGGTTGGGGGCATACAGCAGCCACAGGCCGCCGTGGTAGCTGCTGAGGAAATCCCACTCCGGCAACACCTGCACCACTTCCCCGCTGCCCAGCGCCTGCCGGGCGGTAAAATAGGGCAGGCTGCCGATGCCGAGGTGTTGTTTCACCGCATCCAGCCGCACGCCGGTATGGTTGGCGGCATAGCGCCCGCGCACGTTCACCGTGACCGCTTTGCCGCTGCGGCGGAATTTCCAGCGGGCGTCATTGGGCGTTTCCCCCAGATAAATGCAGCTGTGCTGCGCCAAATCCTGCGGCTGCTGCGGTGTGCCGTGCTGCGCCAGATACTCCGGCGTGGCGCACAACAGGTGTTCTATCGTCATCAGCTGGCGGCCGATAAGCCCAGGCGACGGGCGATCGGTAATGCGTAACGCCAGATCGACCCTATCGTCAATCAGGTCCATATAGCGGTCTTCCAGCCGCAGACGCACGTCCACCTTGGGGTAGCGGCGCAAGAATGCCGGGATATGCGGGTGCAGCACGAAGCGGCCCACCGCTTTGGGGACGCTGACGCTGATCAAGCCTTCCGGTTCTGCGGCGCCCTGGCCGCTGATTTCCATCACCGAATGCGCGGCCTCCAGCATGTTGCGGCAGCGCAGGAAGGCTTCTTCGCCCTGTTCGCTCAGGCGCAACTTGCGGGTAGTGCGGTGCAGCAGTTGCAGCGCCAGCGCTTGTTCGAGATTCGCCACGCTGCGGCTGGTGGCTGAGGGCGAGGTGCCCAGCAGGCGGGCGGCGGCGGAGAAACTGCCGCTCTCTACCACCTGAACGAAAACGGCCATTTCGGCCAGCAGAGAATGGGATAGATTTGTGCTCACAACGCAAAGGTCCATTGTAAAGAAGACGGATTATCCTTTGATTATGGCATGAATATACTAGGCAGAGTTCCGTAACCAGGAGAAAGCCATGACCGAACGACTTTATTATTACAGCGACGAGCTACGGGGCGAAACGCAGGTGTTGGCCTGTACCCCGGTCGAAGACGGCGGCTATGCCGTGGAACTGAGCGCGACGCTGTTCCACCCGCAGGGCGGCGGGCAACAGGCCGATACCGGCGCTCTCGGCGCCATCCCGGTACTGCGCGTGGCGCAGCAGGGCGATAAGGTGCTGCATTTCACCGCCGAACCCGTGAGCGCCGGGCCGGTGAACCAACAGGTGGATGGCGAGCGCCGCCGGTTGCACGCCCGCTGGCATTCCGCCGGCCACCTGATTGGCTGGGTAGGCGAAAACCACGGCTGGCAACCGGTGAAGGCGCACCATTGGCCGGGCGAAGGGCGCATCACCTTTGCGCCGGGCGCAGACCCGCAAACGCTGGAGCAAGGTGCCCTGCAGGCGGAACTGCAACGGCTGATCGCGGCCAATTTGCCGCGCAGGCAACTGGACGTTGACGGTGTGCGTCAGGTGGGTTTCGGCGATCTGCCCGTTTACGGCTGCGGCGGTACCCACGTGGCCTCGTTGAGCGAGCTGGGCGCGGTGACCATCACGGCGGTGAAGATGAAAAAAGGGCAGTTGATTGTGCAGTATGAAATGGGCTGAGCAGGCTCAGCCCTGGCGATAACTCGGTCAGAATCGAATTTGCACCTTGGAAGACAGATTTTTGTCGGCGGCGGCGATCAGCGCATTTTCAATCGCTTCCGGTGGGTATTCGCCGCTGAGCAGGGGCAGCGGATCGATGCGGCCGTCCTGCAACCATTTAACGGCGGTAGCGAACTCGTCGATAAAGCGGAACGAACCGATCCAACGGATCTCCTTCACCAGCATCGGCATGACCGGATAATCGACGCTGTTGGCGCCCATGCCCACTTGCACCACGGTGCCGGCGGGGCGGGCCAGGGCCACGGTTGAGGCTATGGCCGCCGGGCTGCCGGAGGCTTCAAACACCACGTCGAAATAGCCTTTGTTGTCCTGATAAGGCGCAGCACTGCCCTCATTCAGCGGGTTGAAGGTGGCGGTGGCGCCCATTTGCCGGGCCAGCGTCAGGCAACGGTCACTGACATCGGAGGCGACCAGCTCGGACGCGCCGGCACTGCGCGCAGCGGCCAAGATCAGGCAGCCGATGGGGCCTGCGCCTATCACCAGCACGCGTTTCCCCACCAGCGTACCGGCAACGTTGACTGCATGAATGGCAACCGCCAGCGGTTCGGCAAAGGCCATCACCTGTGGCGCGACGTTATCGCGGTAAGGAATGCATTGTTGTTCCGTTGCCACCACGTATTCGGAAAAACCGCCGTTAACGTGCGGATTAAACTGCGCACTGCCCATAAAGCGCATGGTAGCGCACAGGTTTTGTTTGCCCGCCAGGCAGTATTCGCAATGATTGCAGGGTTGCGATGGGTTGACCGCCACTCGCTGCCCCACCCGCAGTGCCGATCCGGCGGGGGCCTGGCTGATGGTGCCGACGAATTCATGCCCGACCACCATAGGCTGTTTGAGGACCGACATGCCGGCGCGGCCGTGCTGGTAATAATGGATATCGGAGCCGCAGATGCCGCCGCGTTCCACCTTCACCAACACGTCATTCTCATCGTATTCCAGCTCGCGCAGCTCAACGCGCACGTCTTTTTCACCGTAGGCGAAGCAGGCTTTGCAGCTTAGGGTCTTTTTGCTCATTATTTTGCCTCAATGTTGTGAAGGTCCGCGTTGGATTGCGGCGGTAAAGGTGTCTCCGGTTTCGGGGGAACGATCACCTCAATCTTGCCGACCAGGAAGGTATACGCCAGCAGGCCCATTAGCGCGACGGCGGCGATATACCACATCGCGTAGTGGAAGTTATTGGTGCGTTGCAAAATGACGCCAATGACGATCGGGCTGACGATGCCGGAAAGGTTGCCGCAGATGTTCAGACAGCCGCCCATGGTGCCGATGAAATTGCGCGGGATCACGTCGCTCCAGACCACCCAGCCCAAATTGGAGAAGGCGTTGGCGAAGAAGGCGATGGACAAAATGGCGATGGCGATCACCGGTTGGTTCTCGAAAAAGTTGACCAGGCAGATAATCATGGTCAGGAACAGACCCGACATGACCGGCAGTTTACGGGCGAAGGTGCGGGATTTGCCTTTTTTCAGCAACATATCGCTCAGCGTTCCGCCGCACAGCACGCCGGCCATCGCCATCAGGTAGGGGAAGGACGCGCCCAGCCCGGCTTTGGCGATCGGCAGGTGCAGCCCTTTTTCCAGATAGACGATAAACCAGGTCAGGAAGAAATAGAGCGTGGAGGAACAAGCGAACTGGGCGATGAACAATCCCCAAATGGTGCGCTGTTTCAGGAAGAAGGCGATATCGCTCCAGCGCACTTTTTCGCTGACGTTAGCCTGGTTTTTGGAGCCGTAACCGCCACCTTCGCGAATGTAATCCAGCTCCCGCTGATTGGTTTTGCGGCTGTGCTGCGGATCGCGGTAGGCGATCAGCCAATAGATGCCGAACAGAATGCCGACGCCGCCGGACAGATAGAACGACATCTCCCAACCGTATTCCGCCACTATGTAGGAGAGCGCCGGGGTCAACAGCGCCAGACCGATATACTGCGCACTGGAGTAAATGGCCGTGGCGCGCGCACGCTCATGGTCGGGAAACCAACTGGCGATGATCTTGGTGTTGGACGGGAAGGAAGGGGCTTCGGCAACGCCAATCAGCGCCCGGCAGGCCAGCAACATCAGGAATGACGCGGTCGCGGTGGCGAATAAATGGTGCGAGGCAAACCCCATCATGAAGGTAAACAGGCTCCATAAAATAATGGCGCTGCCGTACAGAATGCGCGAGCCGATGCGATCCAGCACGTAACCGACCGGGATCTGGCTGGCGGCGTAAAACCAGGTAAACATGGAAAACAGCAACCCCAACTGGGTGGCGCTGAGATCGAATTCGGACTGAATCTTGCTGCCGGCGACGGACAGGTTGGCCCGGTCCATATAATTTATTGCCGTGACGATAAACAACAGCGACAGAATAAAGAATCGCGACTTTGTTGCTTTCATTTTTTTGTCCTGGTCAGTGGGCTGGTTTTTATAGGTTTTATTGGGTGCAGGGCGATATAAGTGCCGTGAGTCAATGCGCAGTCAGAGGTTGTGCGGAAAATTACAACACGGCAAGCCAACCGCCATCGACGTAAATGATTTGCCCGTTAACGTAATTGGACGCATCGGAAGCCAGATAGACGGCGGTGCCGATCAACTCCTCCGGCTTGCCCCAGCGCTTTGAGGGATTGCTGGCTTTCACCCAGCTGTCGAAGGCTGGGTTGTCAACCAACGCGGCATTCATATCGGTCAGAATATAACCTGGGCCAATGGCATTGGACTGAATGTTAAATTCGGCCCATTCGGCCGCCATTGAGCAGGTCAGCATCTTGATGCCGCCCTTGGCGGCGGTATAAGGCGCTACCGTCGCGCGGGCCGCCTGGCTGGTCAGCGAGCCGATATTAATGATTTTTCCGCCCTTGCCGCGGGCGATCATCCGCTTTGCGGCGGCACGGGCAACGATAAAGGCGCTGGTCAGGTTGGTATCGAGCACGCGTTGCCACTGTGCCAGCTCCAGATCGACCAGCGGTTTACGATATTGAATGCCGGCATTGTTGATCACGATGTCGACTTCGACGTGCTCCCGATCGAGCTGGTTGAACACCGCTTCGATGGCTTGTTCATCGGTCACGTCAAAAGCAAAACCGCGTGCCCGATGGCCTTGCGATTGCAAGCGTTCGACCGCAGCCTGCACCGTCGCGGGTTGGGTGCCGTTGAGGATAACGCCGGCACCGGCCGCAGCCAGCCCCTCAGCGTAGGAAAAACCTAATCCGCGGGTGGAACCGGTCACCAGCGCCGTTTTCCCCGTTAAATCAAACAGAGCAGACATATCAACCCCTTATGGTTGGTTAAATGATCCTGATGCCTGCCGGGCCGTTGGGGCATTATGCGAAATGTTGCACCAACAGCTTGTATGACATCATTCATATTAAAATTGCGGTAAGCCTTGATGGAAATCAATGCGGTTAAACGGTTTTTGAAACTTCGATCACAAAAGAAAATTTCATTGTGGGAAGGTGTGTTTTTAAATTGCATATAAAACAATTAGTTATTTTGTCTGTATTTTACAGTATGACGCAGCGCACATAATTTTTAATTGGCGCTTTAGGGCTTGCGCCATCGGTGATATAAGTCCTTTACCTTGTAGGACAACTTATAAGTTTGCGATCAAAGGAGTTTCCAGTGGGCAATCTAAAAATCACCGGCGTGAAAACCATTCTCACCGCCCCGGGCGGCATCGATCTGGCGGTAGTGAAGGTAGAGACCAACCAACCTGGGCTGTATGGGCTGGGGTGCGCGACTTTCACTCAACGTATACATGCGGTGAAAACGGCAATAGACGACTACATGGCGCCGTTTTTAATCGGTAAGGATCCGGCGCGGATCGAGGATATCTGGCACTCCGCCTGCGTAAGCGGCTACTGGCGCAGCGGGCCGATCATGAATAATGCGCTGTCCGGCGTCGACATGGCGCTGTGGGATATCAAAGGCAAGGTCGCCGGTTTACCGGTGTATGAATTGCTGGGGGGGCAGTGTCGCGATGGCATTCCGCTGTATTGCCACACCGACGGCAGCGATGAGTTCGAGGTGGAAGACAACATTCGTGCGCGTATGGAAGAGGGTTACCAATACGTGCGTTGCCAGATGGGGATGTACGGCGGGGCGGGGACGGATGACCTGAAGCTGATCGCCACTCAGTTGGCGCGGGCAAAAAACATTCAACCCAAACGCTCGCCGCGCAGCAGCACGCCGGGCATTTATTTTGATCCGGACGCCTACGTGCGAAGTGTGCCGCGTCTGTTTGAACATTTGCGCGACAAGCTGGGGTTCGGCATCGAGTTTATCCACGATGTGCATGAGCGGGTGACGCCGATCGCGGCCATTCAACTGGCTAAAACGCTGGAACAGTACCAGCTGTTTTATCTGGAAGATCCGGTGGCGCCGGAAAATATCGATTGGTTGAAAATGCTGCGTCAACAGTCCTCTACGCCGATCTCAATGGGGGAGTTGTTTACCAACGTCAATGACTGGAGGACGCTGATTACCCACAATCTGATCGATTACATCCGCTGTCACGTCAGCACCATCGGCGGCATAACCCCGGCCAAAAAATTGGCGACGTTGAGTGAAATCCACGGGGTACGTACCGCATGGCACGGGCCGGGGGATATTTCGCCGGTCGGCGTAGCGGCTAACCTGCACCTGGACATGAGCCTCACCAATTTCGGTATTCAAGAGTACACGCCGATGAATGACGCGCTGCGCGAGGTGTTCACCGGTTGCCCGGACATTGAGCGGGGTTACGCCTACCTGAGCGATCGCCCAGGGTTGGGCATCGATATCGATGAGAAAAAAGCGGCGCAGTATCCGTGCATTGGCGGCATTCCGTCCTGGACGCTGGCGCGCACGCCGGACGGCACGGCATCCCGGCCTTAACATCGCTTGAGGGCGCATTTATTACGCCCTCAAGCGAGTCACTCGGCACCCGATGCTGTCTGTTTGAGTTTTTCGATGGCGATGACGTTCTCCGCCATCGCTTCATTGAGTACCGCAACGGCGGTAGAAGAGTCGCGGTTTTTAATCGCCATAAACACCTTGATGTGCGCCTCGACGCTTTCCAGCGAGATGCCCAGTGCCCGGTTCAGTTCTTCCAGATAGTAGTAATAGGTGTCTTTGATAGAGTGCATCACGTTGTAGAACACTTTGTTCTGCGACGCTTTGGCGATCGCGAGATGAAACTCGAAATCGGCCTGGGAGTACTTCTTGTAATCGTCCTTGTTGACCAGCATGCGGTTCAGCGCCTGTTCCAGCGCGGTGATGTCTTCCGGTGTGGCGTTTAATACCGCCAGCTCCATGCATTTGAACTCTACCGTTTGGCGGAACACCATCATGTCGTGAAACTCTTCACGGCTGAGGTGCATGATGGGTTGTTGTTCGTTGAACAGGTTCTGCGGATTAAGGTGTTTGGCGACGAAGCTGCCTTTGCCTTGATGGGTCACCACAATGCCCAGATCGCGCAGCCGCTGCACCGCGCTGCGAATGCTGACCCGGCTGACGTTGAAAGAGGCGGTCAGTTCGGCTTCCGAAGGCAGTTTGCTCCCCGGCGGCCAACTGCCGTCCAACAGTTTTTCTTTAATTTGTTCGTAAACCGCGTTGACCACGTTGTGTTTTTGGATTGATTGAAGACTCATGATATCCGTCGCATAAGTTGTCCTACAACATGCCTGTGGTATAGCACGCCGCGCTACAGGTGTGAAGTTTTTCACCGCATTTTTGCGTGGCTGGACCCCGCCAAGGCGTCATAAATTTATTTTGTGATCGCCATTTCAATTTACGGCACTGGCGATTGATTGTGGCGCAACAGTGATTCATTTTTGATCTTGAAGGATGTCATACAAGTAGTGGTGTGACATGTGGTTTTTTAAAATGATAAACAGAAAAACCCTGTCTGCCGTATGGACCGGTATTCATTAAACCTCCCTTGGGAAAACTCACATGAACATCAATTTACCCGTCAAACTGGCGCCAATCCGCTGGCGAAAGCTTATCCCACTGGCTTTTATCACCTATAGCCTGGCCTACCTCGATCGCGCCAACTACGGTTTTGGCGCAGCGGCAGGGCTGGCACAGGATCTCAATATTACGCCCGGCATGTCGTCACTGCTGGGAGCCTTGTTCTTCCTCGGTTATTTCTTTTTCCAGGTGCCTGGCGGCATTTACGCCGAGAAACGCAGCGCTAAGGCGCTGATTTTTTGGAGCCTGGTGCTGTGGGGGATTTTGGCCACGGCCACCGGCTTGGTCAGCAATGTGGCGACTTTGGCCGTTATCCGCTTCCTGCTCGGGGTGGCGGAGAGTGTCGTGATGCCGGCGATGTTGGTATTCCTCAGCCATTGGTTCACCAAGCAGGAGAGGTCGAAAGCCAATACCTTCCTGTTCCTGGGGAATCCAATCACCGTGCTGTGGATGTCGATCCTGTCCGGTTATTTGGTCGATGCCTTCGGCTGGCGCGGCATGTTCATCATTGAAGGGGTGCCGGCGATTATCTGGGCGGCAATCTGGTGGGTAATATTTGTCGATCGGCCAAAAGATGCCACTTGGCTCAGCAAGCAGGAAAAAGCCGACCTCGAGGCTGCGCTGGCCGCTGAACAGACTGGCATGCAACCGATTAAAAATTACGGTGAGGCATTCCGTTCCCGCAAAGTTTTGGCGCTGTCGTTTATTCATTTCTTCTGGAATATCGGCATGTACGGTTTCATCATGTGGTTGCCGTCGATGTTGAAAACGGCCTCCGGCATGGGCATCGTCGCTACCGGCTGGTTGTCCGCCGCGCCCTATCTGCTGGCGGTGCCGCTCATGCTCAGTGCATCCTACTTCTCTGATAAATATCAGCAACGCAAACCGGTAGTGCTGCTGTTTCTGGGATTGGGCGCAGTATGTTTTTGCGCGTCCTTCACGCTCGGTGCCCATCATTTCTGGCTGTCTTATGTGCTGCTGATGATAGCCGGCGGGGCGATGTATACGCCGTATGGCCCGTTCTTTGCGGCGATCCCGGAGTTGCTGCCGCGGAACGTGATGGCGGGGGCGATGGCATTCATCGTCAGTTTCGGCGCATTGGGATCATTTGTTGGCGCCTGGATTGTCGGCTATCTCAATGGCATTACGCAGGGGCCGCAGGCGTCTTACGTCTTTATGGGCTCGTCGCTGATAATCGCGGTGGCGCTGACGGCGCTGACCCGTTTCTCCAACCCGGCGCCGCGGATTGGCGCGCCTGACGCCGCGGCCTGCCGATAAGGTCAGGCCGGGCGGTCATTTCGCCGGCCCGGCCTGTCGCAGCTGGGTGCAGAAAGCGCACTGGCATCCGGCCTGCGGCAATGCTGCGCAGGTGCCGATGTTGACCGCCTGCGCATCCATCGCGTGAAAACCATAGAACATAGTCTCGAGGGTAGTTTCCGCCGCACGCGCCTGTTCTGGCTGCGGTTCCGGCACCTTCGACTGAAACGCGGCAGCCCGCCCGGCCAGCAGGCCAAGGAACAGCAGCGAGAGTTGAATTTTCATCCTGGCTCTCCTGATTTTGGTTTTTGCTACACTATAACATTACCTCGATTCTGCCAAGACAGAGCGCCTTGTGCGTTTTCCACCCTTGGTTAGCGAAATTAGTTCGTTCAACTCCCCGCCGATTTGGTTTGTTATCTCACCCATAACGTTCAGAAATAAAGAAGGCGTGGCAAATCTATGTTTAAGTTCTCTTTCAACACATTAACCGGTGGGATAGCAGTGGCATTGGGCTTGGCGGCGAGCGTTCATCCGGCGCTGGCGGCGGTGCAGGGCGGCACGTTGGTTTACCTGGAGCAGCAGGCGCACACCAACCTTTACCCGCCTTCCGGCGGTTTCTACCCCAACGGCGGCATCCTCAACCAGATCACCGACAAACTGACCTATCAGAACCCGAAAACGCTGGAGATTGAGCCGTGGATCGCCGAATCCTGGAGCAGCAACGCCGACAAAACCGAATACACCTTCAAACTGCGCCCGGGTGTGACCTTCTCCGATGGCACGCCGCTGGATGCCAACGCGGTGGCGAAGAATTTCGATACCTACGGCCTGGGCAATAAAGACAAACGCCTGCCGGTGTCGGAGGTGATCAACAACTACGACCGCAGCGAAGTGATAGATCCGCTGACCGTCAAATTTTACTTCAAACGTTCATCGCCGGGCTTCCTGCAGGGCACCGCCACCATCGGCTCGGGGCTGGTGTCCCTCAGCACCCTGAATCGCAGTTACGATGAACTCGGCGACGCGCGCCATATCATCGGCTCCGGCCCGTTCGTGGTCAGCGGCGAAACGCTGGGGCGCGAAGTGGATCTTAGCGTACGCAAGGATTACGCCTGGGGGCCGGCCAAACTGGCGCAGCAGGGGCGCGCCAATCTCGACGGCATCAAGGTGATCGTCACCGGGGAAGACAGCGTGCGCATTGGCGCGTTGCAGGCCGGCCAGGCGGACTTTATTCGCCAAATTCAGGCTTATGACGAGAAGCAGACGCAGGATCAGGGGTTCACGATTTACGCTGCCCCGACGCGTGGCGTTAACGACAGCGTTGCTTTCCGGCCGGACAATCCGCTGGTGAGCGACCTGCGGGTGCGCCAGGCGCTGCTGCATGCCACCGACAGCAAGCAAATCGTCGATACGCTGTTCTCGGCCAATTACCCGCAGGCCAAATCGGTCATCGCCTCGTCCGCCGCCGGTTTTGTCGATCTGTCCGACAAGCTCAAGTTCGATCCGCAGTTAGCCAACCGCCTGCTGGATGAAGCCGGCTGGAAAAAGGGCAGCGACGGCCTGCGCGAGAAAGAAGGTAAAAAACTGCTGCTGAATGTGTATGAATCCCTGCCGCAGCCCCAGAACAAGGCGGTGCTGCAGCTGGTGTCGCAACAGTGGGGCAAGGTGGGTGCGCGGCTGAACATCCTGGCCGGCGACGCCGGAAGCCGGGTGGCGGATAACCTCGATCCGCAGAAAACCCCGGCGACGGTGGTGGAAGTGGGCCGCGCCGATCCCGACGTGATTAAAAGCCAGTTCTACCCGACCAACCGCGATGCGCTGTTGCAAAAGGGCGGCAGCGGCAAGAACAGCCAATTCAGCGATGACAAGCTGAACGCGCTGCTGCTGGGCATCGCCTCCGAGGTCGATGCGCAAAAACGCCTGCAAATCGCCGGCGAGGCGCAAAACTACCTGCTCGATCAGGCCTATGTGATCCCGTTCTTTGAGGAGCCGCAGGTGTTTGCCGGCGCGCCTTATCTGAAGGGCGTCAGTTTTGAAGCGGTCGGCCGCCCGAGTTTCTATGGCGCCTGGTTAGAGAAACATTAAGGAGGCCACGATGACCCGATATCTGGCGAGGCGCATTGGGCAGGCGGCGCTGGTGCTGTGGGCGACCTTTACCCTGTCGTTTATCCTGCTGCAGGTGCTGCCCGGCGATGCGATTCTGATTAAGTTCCAGAACCCGGACATGGGGCTAAGCCCGGCGCAAATCGCCGACATGCGCGCCGCTTATGGGGCCAACGTCTCGCTGTGGCAGCAGTATTTACACACGTTGGGCAACGTGCTGCGCGGCGATCTGGGTTACTCGATTCAGGCCGGCGTGCCGGTCACCGATCTGCTGGCCACCAACCTGCCCGCCACGCTGCAACTGGCGGTACTGGGCTTCTCGCTGGCGTTGATCCTGGCGCTGGCGATGGCCTTTCTCTCCAATTTGAGCGGTTTCGGCGGGCTGAGATCGGCGTTGCAATCGCTACCCTCGTTGTTTGTCTCGGTGCCTACCTTCTGGCTGGGCATCGTGCTGATCCAGGTCTTTTCATTCCAGCTTAAGTTGATCCCGGTGATCAACCCGGGCGAGTGGGAAGGGTTGATATTGCCGATCGTGACGCTGGCGGTCCCCATCTCCGCCCCGCTGGCGCAGATCCTGATCCGCAGCATCGACCAGGTCCAGACCCAGCCGTTTGTCGCCGTGGCGCGCGCCAAAGGCGCCAGCCGCAGCGGGGTGTTGTGGCGGCATGTGGCACGCAACGCCATGCTGCCCGCGCTGACCATCGCCGGCATTTTGTTCGGCGAACTGATCGCCGGTGCGCTGATCACCGAAACCGTGTTTGGCCGCAGCGGGCTGGGGCAACTGACCCTGCAGGCGGTGCTTAATCAAGACGTGGCGGTGTTGCAGGCGATTGTGGTGATTTCCGCCGCCGCCTTCGTCACCATCAACCTGCTGGTGGATCTGCTGTTCCCGCTGCTGGATCCCCGGTTGAAAACGCAGACAGGAGCCGCCGTATGAGCAGTATCTCCTTTGAAAAAGCGACCGTGCCGGAACGCGATCTGGCCGGATTGGAAAGCGAAGGCACCTTGCCGGCCAGCCGCCCGCGCCGCCGCAGGCGCGTGCCGGTGACGCTGCTGCTGGCCTGGGCGGTGATCGCCATTGCGGTGCTGTGGGCGCTGGCGCCGCAGCTGTTTACCGCCTACAGCGGCACCGAGGGCATTGCCGGCGCGCAGCGGCTGGCGCCGGGCGGGGCACACTGGCTGGGCACAGATCAACTGGGGCGCGATCTTTACGCGCGCATGGTTTATGGCGCTTCGCAAACGCTGTCCGCCGCGCTGGTGGCGGTGGCGCTGGGCTTGCTGCTGGGCACCGCGCTCGGGCTGATTGCCGGTGCGGTGGGCGGCGTGGCGGACGATGCGGTCATGCGTCTGGTCGATGTGCTGTTGTCGATTCCCGGCCTGCTGCTGTCGCTAAGCATCATTATCCTGCTGGGGTTTGGCACGGTGAACGCCGCCATCGCCGTCGGCATCACCTCGGTCGCCAATTTCGCCCGCCTGGCGCGCGCGGAAGTGGTGCGGGTGCGGCACAGCGATTACGTCGAGGCGGCCTATGGCAGCGGCGGCACCTTTTGGGCGGTGCTGTGGCGGCACATTCTGCCGAACTCGCTGACCTCGGTGATTGCCTTCTCGGCGCTGCAATTCGGCAGTGCCATTCTGGCGATCGCTACCCTGAGCTTCCTCGGCTACGGCACGCCGCCGCCAACGCCGGAATGGGGGCTATTGATCGCCGAAGGGCGCAACTACATTTCCACCGCCTGGTGGCTGACCACGTTCCCCGGTTTGGCGGTGGTGGCGGTGGTGCTGGCGGCTAACCGCATCAGCCGCGCGCTGGCGAGGACGCATTGATGAGCATTCAAACCGCATTGCAACGGGCCGCCGCCACGCCGGTGCTGGAGCTGGACAAGGTTTCCATCGCCTATCAGGAGGCGACCGGCAGCCGCCGGGTGGTACACGACGTCTCGTTCTCGATCCAACCGGGTGAGGTAGTGGCGCTGGTCGGCGAGTCCGGTTCGGGCAAAACCACCACCGCGCAGGCGATCATTGGCCTGCTGACGGAAAACGGCCGCCTGGAGCAGGGGGCAATCCGCCTCAACGGCACCGACATTGCCCACTGGTCGTCACGCCGACTGGATGCGGTGCGCGGCGCGCAAATCAGCCTGATCCCGCAAGACCCTTCCAGCTCGCTTAACCCGGTAAAAACCATCGGCGAGCAGGTGGCGGAGATCGTCAATATTCACCGCCGCTTGCCGCGCAAGCAGGTGCAACAGCGGGTGGTGGAACTGTTGACCCGGGTTGGCCTGACGCACCCGGAGCTGCGGGCGCGCCAATACCCGCACGAGCTGTCCGGTGGCATGAAACAGCGGGTGCTGATCGCTATCGCCATTGCGTTGCAGCCGGCGCTGATCATCGCCGATGAGCCCACCAGCGCGCTGGACGTCACGGTGCAGAAACGCATCCTTGATCTGATCGACGAGCTGCGGCAGGAATTTGGCACTGCGGTATTACTGGTCACCCACGATTTGGCGGTGGCGGCGGAGCGCGCCGATCGGCTGCTGGTGTTCCGCCACGGCCGGGTGCAGGAGCAGGGCGTAACCGCCGAGGTGCTGCGCGCTCCCGCCAGCGACTACACCCGCCGGCTGTTTGCCGATGTGCCGTCGCTGACCGGTGCCGCTGCGCCACGGCTCAACCTTGGCACGCAAGCGCCGGTGATCCAGGTTAACGGGTTGGTAAAAGATTTTCGCCTGGCCGGCTCCGGCGGCAAAAGCTACCGCGCGCTGGATCAGGTTTCCTTCAGCGTACCCGGCGGCACTACCCATGCGCTGGTGGGGGAATCCGGCTCCGGCAAGACCACGTTGGCGCGCTGCCTGCTCGGTTTTCAGCGGCCGGACGCCGGGCAAATCATTATCGACGGCACCGATTTCACCCGGTTGAAGGGGGAAGCGCTGCGCCAATTCCGCCGCCGCATTCAGTTGGTGTACCAAAACCCCTTCGGTTCGCTCGACCCATCGCAGACGCTGTATCAGGTCATCGAAGAGCCGTTGCTGAACTTCGAACCCTTGGGCAAAGCCGAGCGCTATCGCCGGGTGCGCGAACTGTTTGAACGGGTGGCGCTGCCGGACGATCTGCTTGGCCGCAAGCCGCGCGAGTTGTCCGGCGGCCAACGCCAGCGGGTGGCCATCGCCCGTGCACTGGTGTTGCAGCCAAGAGTACTGGTGTTGGACGAAGCCACTTCGGCGCTGGATGTGACGGTGCAGGCGCAGATCCTGCGCTTGCTTCAGGATTTGCAGCAAGCGTTGGGGCTGACCTATTTGTTTATCTCGCATGACCTGGCGACGGTGCGGCAGATTTCGCACAGCGTATCGGTGTTGCACCGTGGGCAGCAGGTAGACGGTGGCGCGACCCGCGACCTGTTCGCCATGCCGGGCAGCGATTATACCCGTCAGCTGATTGAGGCCATTCCAGGCCGCCACTGGCATGCCGCACAGCCAAAGAGTGAGGACGCGTTCCATGAGCAGTAAGAGACTTGGTTTTTTCACCCGCTTGTTGGATCAGGGCAGCGCGCAACAGCGTTACCGGCTGGCGACCGAACAGATTGTGCATGCCGAACGGGCCGGGTTTGATACCGCCTGGGTGGCGCAGCACCATTTCCATGAGGATGAGGGTGGCCTGCCTTCGCCGCTGGTGTTTCTGGCGCAGGTGGCGGCGCGCACCCGCCATATTCGGCTGGGCACCGGGGTAATCACGCTGCCGATGGAATCGGCCATTCGCGTGGCGGAAGACACCGCGGTGCTTGATCTGTTGTCCGACGGCCGGCTGGAGATTGGCATTGCCGCCGGCGGCACCCCGTCCTCGTTCAGCGCCTTCGGGTTCGATGCCCAACAGCGCAACGCGGTGTTTGCCGATAACTTCGATACCCTGCTGCGGGCCTGGCGCGGCGAGGCGTTGGGCGGCGAGGATAACCGCTTGTATCCGGCGGCGCCGCAGCTGGCGCAGCGCGTCTGGCAAGCCACTTTCTCGGTGGAAGGCGGCGAGCGCGCAGGGCGGGCCGGTGACGGCCTGATGCTGTCGCGCACTCAACCCCGCCCGGCGGATGCGCCGGATTTGCCGCTGGACGCATTGCAGAACCCAATTATCGACGCCTATCTGGCGGCGTTGCCGCCCGGTATCGCGCCGCGCATCATGGGGTCGCGTACGGCGTTTGTCACCGACCATAGCCAACAGGCGCGGGACTTCGCCGCGCAGGGGCTTGGCCGGGGGCTGGAACGCCTGCGCGCCAGCGGCCACCGGCCGTCCGATGAATCGCTCGACGGATTGATCCGCGCCTTTGACGTGCACCTGGGCACGCCGGATCAGGTTATTGCCTCGCTGCAAAAAGACAGCGCGCTGGCACGGGTGACCGATCTGGCGTTTCAGGTGCATTCGATCGACCCGCCGCACGCCCATGTGCTGCGTTCGATCGAGCTGATCGCCCGCCATGTTGCTCCGGAACTGGGCTGGCAACGCCGCAATCCCGCTTCCGTCTCCCACGAACACCACGCTGAGGAAAAGGTATGACAACCACATTGAACACTGAGGATCTGCTGGCGACGCTGGCGGAGATCGCGCCCGGTTCGGCCCTGGAGCAGGCCAGAGCGACACGCCAGGCGGCGACAGACGCCATTCAGGCCAGCTATCAGGCGCTGTTTGCTCCCGCCGACGCCGGGGATTTCCCGCTGGTGCAGCGGCTGCTGATCGCGCAGCGCATCAGCGAATGGCAGGCCGACCAGCCATTGGCCGCACACTACGCGGCGTTGCTGGAACGGCAGGGCGGCGCACCGGCCGGCCCGCGTTGGCAGGCGGCGCTGGACCATGCCGAGCGGCTGGCGTTCAAGCCCGCCAGCGCCGACGCGCAGCATTTGCAAGGGTTGCAGCAGGCCGGTTGGTCGCTGGACGACATCGTAACCCTGTCGCAACTGATCGCCTTTGTCAGCTTCCAAAGCCGCCTGCTGACCGGTTACCGGTTGCTGGGCGATAAACCGGTTGAGGTGGCCGGCACCCCGGTCAGGGCCGGTGCCTGGCGTACCGACCCCGTCACGTTGAGCGGCCGCCATGCGCCGCCGGCGTTTACCCGCCAGGAACTGGGGTGGGAGCCGTGGATCGCCGCCAAGCCGCTGGCGGAGTTTGATGAGCCGGGCCAGGCGTTGTTGACGCGTTTTGGCCATAGCGATTCGGATTATTTCCGCCTGCTGGCGCGCAATCATCCGGTGCTGGAACAGCGCACGCTGGCGGACAGGGCAATTTTCTACACCCCCGGCGGGCTGGAGCGTAAAGATCGCGAACTGGCGGCGACGGTGGCCAGCAAGGTCAACGGCTGTATCTATTGTGCCTCGGTACACGCACGCAAGGCGGCGCAACTGTCGAAACAAACGGAAGAGGTGCAGCGTCTGCTGGACGTAGCGCCGGGCGGCGTACTGAGTGAGGGGCAAGGGGATCGCTGGCGGGCGCAGATTGATTTTGCCGCCGCGCTGTCCGCCACCCCGCCGCAGGCTAACGCCCGGCATCTGGCAGCGCTGCGCGAGCAGGGGCTGGACGAACTGGCGCTGTTGGATCTGGTGCAGTCGACGGCGTTCTTTGCCTGGGCCAACCGGCTGATGCTGACGCTGGGCGAACCTTTCGACGACTAAGGCGGGCGGCCGCCTTAAAAGACGGCTAATACTCTTTTTCCCCCAGGCTTAAACTTCCCATCTCATTCTGCGGCAGCGCTTTCTGCCGCAGTTTTATTCTTCAAAAAGAGAATAATTACGTTTCCCTGCATTTTTTTAACGTGGGTTACAAACGTACACATCTCTTATCTATATCGTGACGAATAATTCAAATTGATAAAATTGCCCACCGTAATAAATGCTCAGATACTCAGGCTTTGCGTTGGCTTAATTAAAATAAGAGCAATCAGCTCAGATGCCAATGCATTTACCAGGGGAAATGGGCCAGATGGGCAGTTTTTTTAAGCAGGTATATCGGTATTCTCATTCTCGCCCTTATCGGCACAATGAAAATCTCTGGCCCTATGTGAGGATTGAGCGAGCCAAAAGCGGTGAGATTGCCGTATTGCATTATAAAAAACAGCCTGTTCCGTTAGTAGCGCTGTCCGCGTTGAAAGACAGTTGCCAGGGGGCGCTGCTGCTTACCGCCACCGGGCCTTCGGTCAAGGATATTCGTTTTAACCATATTCCCGCGATGCCGGCAATGGGGGTTAATGGCGCCTATTTTTTGCATCCACAGGTCGGTTTCCACTTTTACGTTATCGTCGATATGGGGTTTATTGATCAACGACCGGATATTATAGAAAACATTATCCTGATGCAGGAGTTAATTCTTTTTACCACGGTGCACGGTATTGCCAAAATAATAGACAGGTTTACGCTGGCAGGCGTGAAGTGCCGGTTTGCCGCGGTGGAAGATGCGGCCTTTAAAATTTACGGCCCCAAAATAAAACCCCTTGAGCTGTGGGAGCATTATCGAAACGACCGCAGCGTCTCTTTTTCATCGGCCAATAAAGCCATCGCTTTTACTCACGATATCCGGCGCGGGATTTTCGATGCCGGTACGGTGGTTTATTGGGCTTTCCAGATCATTTCATTTCTGGGGTTCAAACAGCTGTTTATCGCCGGGTTGGATATGAATAATTTCCATTTGCCGCGTTTTTATGAAACGAAGGAAAGTAAACTGCCCACTTTTTTAGCTGAAAAGATTGACGATATCATCATGCCTGCCTTTCGCCATGCCGGTGAAAGAATGAAAAACAACAATATTGCCATCAAGAATTTTTCGTTGAGCAGCGCCATTGACAGTAATATTTTTGAAAAGGTCGATTATCATGATTTTTTCAAAAAAGGCTGATGTTACTACGGCTCTCTATGTTTACTCATTCCTGGCCTTTTCATTTTTCAGCGCCGTTTTTTGCGGACATACCCGGGTCAATAATTTATTCCATATTGCCGCTTTTTTTTACCTAATGGCGTTGGTTACCCGTCCGGAACTCCGTTCGGCATGGCTAACGCAGCGCAAGGCGGTACAAGGGCTGGCATTGGCGGCGTGTTTTTTGGCCTATTACTCCGCCAGCAATCTTTGGGGGGGAACGCCGGATAATACAGGGTCGGCCTTTACCCACAGCGCTTATATTTTGATTTACCTTGCCCTGTGGGTCACCTTGCTGGCCGGCCCCTGGCGTAATCTCTTACTCTGTGCGGTGATGGCCGGTATTGTGTTGCTGTGCATGTATCTGGCTATAAGCGATTATCAGGCCATTTATACCCTCAGGGAAACCTCGGCCCTCAATCCGGGCCCGCGCAATGTGATCGATCTCGCCGGTTATGCTGCCGTGGGCATTATTTTAAGCCTGATGGTATTGCGCGATACCCGGCAAAAGAAAGCGCTGCTGGCGATCCCGCCGCTGTTTGCCTTTATGGTGCTGACGCAAAGCCGTGGCCCGCTGATTGCATTATTGGCGGCACTGGCGTTGACGACGTCATTCGTTACGCTCAATAAAAAAACGGCTATGGGCATTGCGGCCACGATACTGTTTGCCGCCATCGTCGTTCTGTTTTCTGACATCGGCGAGATGCTGATTACGCGCTTTGAAGCGTTGTATCAACAGAGTTTTGTGCGGATGAGCATTTGGCGACACAGCCTGTGGCTGATAGGTCAGGCACCGTTTTTTGGCTATGGCTTTGATAAAGAACTGGCCTTTACCAACTATACCGGCGAGTTTATTCACACGACCCACAGCCTGTATCTGGGCGCTTTGCTCAAGGGGGGGCTGGTCGGATTCTGTTTATTCGCCGCGTTGCTGGCGTTTGGCGCACGGCTTGCGCTGAGACATCTCAAGGCCGGTCGCCGCCTGGAGGCCGCCTTATACCTGTTTATGCTGATCTTCTATTGTTCGCAGGGCATGTTTGTTATCGCTAACCCGGCCGAGTTTTGGTACCTGTTTTGGTTCCCGGTAGCGATGGTGTTGACATCGCCACCGCCTGCCGAAAAATAATCAGCCGTGAGGGGCGGCGAGTGCCAATGCATTCGCCACTTTTTCAAACACCTGGTTCTCGGTGATGATACTGAGCGGTTGACGGCGTTGCGCTACGCCAAGTTTTTCGGCATTGACCGGCACGTACATCACCTGATGCAGTTCGCTATTTTGATAGGGGCCGGTGTGTTGCGGATTTGCCGTGACAAACAGGCTGACGGTTGGCGTTTTCAGGGCAATGGCCAGGTGTAACGGGCCGGTGTCGCCGGTCACCAGAACCTGCATGTTCGCCATGACAGCCAGCAATTGCGGCAGCGTGGTTTTGCCGATATGGCTGACAACGCGTTGCCGTTCGGCTGCCGTCAAACCCGCCATAAACGTCTGCTCGATAGCCATCTCTTTAGGGGTGCCGATTAATTCAATTTGATTATGCACCGACTGCGCCAGCAACAGCTTCGCCAGACGGATAAAGTGGCCTACGGGCCAGCAGCGCAACGGTTCAGACGCGCCCATCTGAAAGCCGATAACGGTTTTCCCCAGGGTCTTGTTTGTGGGCGGGAAGGCGATGGGTATAAACATCTCGGTATTTTGAGTCTCGCAACCCAATTGAGCCACCAGATCCAGCTTGCGCTGAATTAAATGCCCCCCGGTGCTGCGGCTTACGCCACTCAGCCAGCGCTCCATGCCGGTGGCTTTATTGCCGTAGACGTCTTTGAATACGTAATGGCAACCGGCGGCAATCGCGGTGATCACGTCATAAGGGGATTTTGAGTGCAGGATGACGGCCAACTGGGGCCGGCGTTTTCGCAGTTGGCAAATTACGCCAAGCATGTCTTTCGCTTTATGGTCCCAATAGATGACATGATCAAAGTAACGGCTGGTCGCGACCAACTGCTTGTTTTTGTAGCTGGAAATGAGAGTGATGCCGGCCGCCGGGTAACGTTCTCGCAGCGCGCGAATGGCCGGCGTATTGAACATCAGATCGCCGAGGGCGGTGGTGGAAAAAATAACGATGCTGTCGAAAACCAGGTCCGGTTTAAAAGTGGCTTTGTCTTTGAAATGCCCCCCCAGCCGGGTGTAAAGCTGTAGACCAGCGTTGGCCGCCGTTATTTTCCACTGTTTCGACATCTTGATTCACTTTGGGTTGATTGGCGCGCCGGGCGGACAGGTGCATCATATGACGTTTGCCTTAACGGGCCAATGGGCGGCAATATATTGCTACATATGCTTGCGTAACCTTAATAAAAGGCAGCAAGAGCTGCCCCTTTGCTGCATCAACTTTGCCAAACCTGCGAGCTGCGCGGCGTGTCCATCCGGTAATCCGAATAGGGGCGCGTGAACATCTCGCGGCCCAGATCGCGGGCGGCCAACAGTGGGTTGCGCGGATCGCGGCCGATTTCGCCCCGGCTGTTGCCCGCGCCGTGCACCACCCCGACAAACTCGGAATGCGAGTAGCGGCTGAACTCCTGGATCTGATGCGCGATGCCCATTGCGGCTCCGGGATAGGTTTCTTCCGAGGCGACCGCCAGCCCGATGCGTTTGCCGCTCATGCGCTGATGCACCTGCTTCGCCTCCGGGTAGGCGTCGGCGTAATAGCTGAAAGAGCGATCGAAAAAGGCTTTGGTCTGCGCCGACATGCCGTACCAGTAAATGGGGGTGCAAAACACCGCCGCATCGGCCGGCAGAAAATGCTCCAGGAACAGTTCGCCATAGCGATCGGCCGGCGGTGGGCTGTGGCGCTCATCCGTCAGAAATCCGCCGATATAATCATCCAGAAAATGCAGACTGGCCACGGTACCCGCCTCGGCGGCACCCGCCATGACGGCTTGCGCCAACGCGGCGCTGTTACCGTCACGGCGCGGGCTGCCGACCAGCACGATAAGGCGTTTGGGTTGATGAGTTGAATTCATGTCATTCTCCGTTTTTCGAGCGTGAAATTGTCATCGCCACTCTATGAGGAACAAGGTACAGGCGACAAATGACGCGTTCTCTGCCAGGATGAATTGAATTCATCTCTACGGATTATCGACCATGTTTGCCACACTTCCGGTTACCGCATTGCGCACCTTTGAATCCGCCGCCCGTTTGCGCAGTTTTAAACAGGCTGCGCTGGAACTGGCGGTGACGCCGACCGCCGTTTCGCACCAGATCAAGGCGCTGGAGCAGCAGTTGGGTTTTGCCCTGTTCGACCGGGTGCCGCGCGGCGTGCGGCTGACGGAGAAAGGGGAACGTTTGTTCGCCGGAGTGCACACCGCGCTACTCGATGTGGCAAATACGCTGGATGCACTGCGGCCGGTGCCCAGTGCCGGTTCGCTGTGCGTTTCCGTTACCCATTCTTTTGCGGCGCTGTGGCTGGTGCCGCGCCTGGGGCGTTTTTATCAGGCCTATCCGCATTATCTGGTTCGCCTGGAGGCTTGCGCTGAGGTGATTGACCTGCAGCAGGACGCCAGCGTGGACATTGCCATACGCTACAGCAGCGCCAATTACCCCCAGTTGCACCAGGCCGCGCGGATGGAGGAGCGTTTTGGCGTTTACGGCGCGCCGGGGCTGCCTGCCGCACAGCTGCAAACGCCGGCGCTGATCACCGTTCGCTGGCGCGATTCAACGCTGTATGAAAACGGCTGGCGTGACTGGTGCCAGGCCGCCGGGGTCGACTGGTGGCAGCGGCACTCATCGCTGCGGGGTTATGACGAGGAGCATTATGCGCTGCAGGCGGCGGTGGCCGGGCAGGGGCTGGTGCTGGCCAGTTCGGTGATGGTGTCCGATCTGGTGCGTAACGGCCTGTTGGCGGCTTACCGGCCGGAAATTGGCGTGCCGGGCGCCGCTTATACTGCGCTGTGCGTGCCTGGGCGCGAACGGCACCCGCCGGTGCGGGCGTTTCTGGGCTGGTTGCAGCAGGAATTGCGCTAGCGAATAAAGCACAAAATAAAAATTTTTCTGGTGTGGGCCGTGGGAATATTGGGTAAATTCGGTATTCCATTCCCATGAGAGAGATGTCCATGAGCCAGCCAAGAACGTCTGATTACCCGATTGATGCGCAGTTTATTGAACGCTGGTCGCCGCGCGCGCTGGCCAATGATTCTATCGACGACGAAACCCTGTTGAGCTTCTTTGAAGCGGCACGCTGGTCGCCTTCGGCGTATAACATCCAGCCCTGGCGTTTCGCTTACAGCAAGCACGGCTCGGCCAGCTGGGACAGCTATCTGGATTTCCTGATTGAGTTCAACCGTGGTTGGGCGCAGCACGCCTCGGCGCTGGTGGTGGTGATCTCCAAAACCACCAGCCTGAACGGCGAGAAGGAAGTCGCTAACCCAAGCCATGCGTTTGATGCCGGCGCCGCCTGGGCGAACCTGGCGTTGCAGGCGCACTTGAAAGGCTGGCTGACCCACTGCATGGGCGGTGTCCACCACGACAAAATCAAGGCGGCGCTGAACCTGCCGGATAACTATGTGGTGCACGGCATGGTGGCGATCGGCAAAGCGGGGGATAAATCCCAGTTGCCGGAGTTCCTGCAGCAAAAGGAGATCCCTTCAGGGCGCTTGCCGCTGGAGCAGACGGTGGTCGAAGGGCTGAACTTCACCCTGTAATCGTGCCGCCTGACGTGAAAAAGCCCGCAGAGGATAACTTTGCGGGCTTTTTGCTTTCTTCAGGCCTTGCTCATCACCACGACCAGATAAATACAGGGCTCGCCGCTCTCGTTTTTGAACACGCAGTCCGCCGGTGGGCCAAGTTCCAGGCAATCCCCTGCGGCCATTTCATGGCGATTTTCCCCTTCCAGGAACACCAGCTCGCCGGACAGCAGCCAGATTAACTGGCGTTTGAACGCATAGACGGAGGCCGGCATCGGGATCTCCGCCCCAGCGGGCAGTTCAACGCGCACCAGATCGAGCGGAATGTCCGAGCGCGGGGACACATGACGGCGGACGTAACCGCTTTCGGGATCGACCCAGACCGGTTGATCCTCCCGGCGCAGCAGCCGGCCTTCCTGCGTTTCCGCCCGGGCGATCAGTTTGGACATGCTCAGGCCGAAGGCGCCGGAGAGCCTGGCCAGCAGCATGGCGGTGGGGCTGCTGTCGCCGCGTTCAATTTTATGCACCATGGCCCGCGAAACGCCGGCCCGTTCGGCCAGATCGGACAAGGACCAATGGCGGGCTTCGCGTTCGATGCGGATACGTGCGCCGATGCGCTGATTTAGGTTGTCTAATTTATTGTTCATATCGTAGTATGATAGTGGACAGTCAACCAGGGGGTCAACATGCTTATCCGTAACGCGACTATAACCGATAGCGAAGGCATTGCCGCTATCTATAACGACGCCGTGCTTAACACCACGGCAATCTGGAATGAACTCACCGTCGATGCGGCGAACCGTGCGGCATGGATGGCGGAGCGCCAGGCGGCAGGGTATCCGGTGCTGGTGGCCAGCAATGAGGCGGGCGAGGTGATGGGTTATGCCTCGTTCGGCGACTGGCGGGCGTGGGACGGCTATCGCCACACCGTGGAGCATTCGGTGTATGTGCGGCGCGACAGCCGTGGCGGCGGGGTGGGGAAAACCCTGCTGCTGGCCCTGATCGAACAGGCGAGAGCTATCGGCAAACATGTGATGGTGGCGGGCATCGAATCCGGCAATACCGCATCGATACAGCTGCACCTTAATCTGGGGTTCCAGAACGTGGGGCGGATGAGCGAAGTGGGCGCCAAATTCGGCAAATGGCTGGATTTGACCTTTTTGCAGTTGCAGCTTGATCACGAAAAATCACCGCCGGCCCGCTAATCCTATGAATATCATGCTATTGCTGCTGGTGGCGGCGGGTGTCAGCCTGGTTGCCCAGAACCTGCTGATGGTGCGCATCAGCGAAAGCGCATCGACGATCCTGATCGCTCTGGTGATCAATTCCAGCGTCGGCCTGTTGCTGTTGATGGCGCTGCTGTTCGCCAAAAACGGCGCCGGTGCCCTGGCGGAGGTGACCGGCAATTTCAGGGGTTGGATGCTGTTGCCCGGCTTGCTGGGCTCGTTCTTCGTCTTTTCCGGTATTTTGGGCTACCAAAAGCTGGGGGCAGCGACCACCATTTCGGTGCTGATCGCCAGCCAACTGGTGGCGGGATTGGCGGTGGATATTTACAAGGCCGGGCCTGCTGCGCTGCGCGACAACCTGCCTGCGCTACTCGGCGCGGTACTGTTGGTCGTGGGCGCTTTTTTGGTGGCCAGAAGAAGTTTTTAAAACGGTAAAAAGCCCGCCGGGGCGCCCCCAGGCGAGCTTGTTTAAAACCTGACCGGGTGAGAAATCAATAAACGAAAGCGTCCCGGTGTTTCTGAATAAACGCTTTCCAACGCATCGGCTCTTGGCCGGTAATTTCGGGGAAGTTGTCAAAAGTATCCTCGACCCCGGGAATATCGCGTGCGGCGATACGGCGGAAGTTGTCATAAACGCAACTCATGTAAGCCATGTCGGCCCCCGCTTTGCGCATGTTTTCCAAGAAGATCTTGGGATCCAGCGCTTCATAGCGAAACGGCTGGCCAAGCGTTTCGGCCATTATCGCCGCGATGTCATGATAGGATTTGGCTTCATAGCCCAGGCGATAGGTTTTACCGGCGTGTTTTTCAGGTTGCAGCAGGGCCTGCGCGGCGACCAGCGCGACGTCATCACCATCCACCCAACTGAAGGGGGCATCGCCGGTGTATTGCTGAATAACGCCTTCAACGACCGCCGGCACGCCAGCGTAGCCGAGCAGGTTCTGCATAAAGCATTCCGGCCGCAAATGCGTAAAGGAAAATCCTGACCATTCAATGTAGCGCTCGACGAGCTGGTGCCAGGCCCAGTGCGCCACGGTAGTATCGTCGCGGCCGCAGGCGCCCAGGTGCACAATATGCTGCACGCCGGCTTGCCTGGCTTTATCCAGGAACACCTTACTTTGCCGCAGCATATCTACCCCGTAGCCGGTCGCCAGAAATACGCGGTCTATGCCCTGCAACGCAGGTGACAGGGTTTCTTCTTTATCGAAATCAAGCAGGACGGTGCGAATGCCAAGTGCCGCGAAGGGTTTCGCTTTTTGCGGAGAACGCACGGCAGCGACCAAGGTGATGGCATCGTCCGCCTGAAGGTTGCGCAGTACAGCCCCCCCGATCTGGCCGGTCGCGCCGGTAATCAGAATGGTTGGTTTCTTTATGGCGGTCATGAATAAACCCCTTTGTTATCTGTTGCTGAATGAGCCATTGAATCAATAACGCTCGACAGTAAGGAGTTTACGGAGAAAAAATTTCCTATTTACGCTATAAATTATCAAATTTATGGAATTAAATTCATTAATTGGGTGGGCTATGTTTTCTTCCGAACGGCTTAAGGGAATCGATTTATTTGTCTGCGTGGCGGATATGGGCAGCTTTACCGCCGCCGCAGAACGCATGAATCTGACGAGTTCCGCCATCAGCAAAGGGATCGCTCGTCTGGAGAGCCGGTTGCAGGTACGACTGTTTAACCGGACCACGCGGCGTCTGTCGCTGACGGATGCCGGGGTGACGTTCTACCGCACTTGCACCGGGGTCTTGGCCGAGCTGGAAGAGGCTGAGTTATCGATGCAGGCAGAAGATTCAGAACCACGGGGAAAGGTGCGTATCGACCTGCCTGCCTCCTATGGCCGCCTGCATGTTTTACCGGTTATTCTCAAATTTATTGAGCATTATCCGTTGCTGATACCGCATATTTCTTTTTCCGACCGCTTCGTCGATCCTGCGATAGAAGGCATCGATATCCTCGTGCGCATTGGTGGCCCCGATATTTGGCCCAATGCGGTGGGACACCGTTACCTGGGAACCCAGCGACATATTTTTTGCGCTTCGCCCGCCTATTTGAATAAACGAGGGGAGCCGAACAGCGAAGATGATTTGGAAAATCATAGCTGCGTGGTTTACGGCGAGGAGAACGGCATGCTTACCCCCTGGCATTTTGCGAGGGCGCAACGCAGTACCGCGGAAAAAAGAGTATTACCGGCACGGGTCGCGATCGGTGATGCGCAAGGGCAACTCACCGCCGTACTGGCGGGGTACGGCATCGCTCAATTGCCGACCTGGTTGGTCAACCGCCAGCTTGAGGACGGCACTTTGGTTGAAGTGCTCCCCCATTTGGCTACCGACGGCTTGCCGATCAATCTCGCCTGGCTTAAAAGCCGTCAGGCGCAGCCTAAAGTCCGCGCAATACTCCAGATCCTGACCGACAATGTGGGGCCGTCGGGCAGTGCGCTGAACGTGCCTTAATGCCTTTGTTCCCGCAGCGTCAGGTTGCGGCGATTACAACTGCTGCACCAGCGCTTTCAGTTGCCTGATAAGCGCATTCTCCGAGCCTGCGGCATCCGGTTTGCCGGTGGATTGCCGGATAACCAGGGTAGTCGGCAACAGATCGTTAAACGCCTCTTGCGGCTGATCCGCCATGCTCAACAAATGGGTGACCGCACGTTTGCCGATAAGGTCAAAGTCCTGCCTCACCGTGGTCAGGGCCGGGTGGAAATATTGGCTGTCGGGGGTGTCGTCATAGCCGATCACGGACACATCCTGCGGTATGCGCTTGTTAAGTTGCCGCAAGGCGCTGATGACCCCTAACGCCATCTGATCGCTGGCGACCAGCATCGCCGTGATGTCCGGGTGCCGGCTGAAGAGTTCCACGGTTTTTACCCAGCCGCTGTTGGCGCTCCAGTCGCCGTATTCGGTATCCGTCTCCGCAATGCCAGCCTGATATAGAGTGTCGCGCCAACAGGCCAGACGCAGCCGTGCCGAAATGGAGCTTTCCGGGCCGGCCAGCAAACCGAATTTCCGGTGCCCCAGTTCCAGAAGCAGATTAACGCTGCTGGCGGTGCCGTCGCTGTGAAGAAAGCCAAGGTGACAGACCTCTGCGGCGGGCGGCACGTCCAGAAACAGTTGCCGTATGTCCGGGTTATCCCGCGCCAGCGTTTCCGCATCCGCTTTTTCCAGCGGCAGACTCATGACCACGCTGTTGATCTTCTGCGCCCGAAACTCATTCAGCGCTGATTGCAGGGCGCTCAGCTGCCCGGTTTTCAACATCGATATCGCCACCTGATACCCCACCGATTCCGCATGGTGCTTGAACGATGAGGCGATTTGCGAAGGGGCGTGCAGCGCAAGGGAGGTGGTGATCAAGCCAAACGTCGGCAAGGTTTTGCCGGCCAGGATCTGCGCGGAGCGGTTAGGCACATAATTGAGCGTATTCATCGCGCCCAGCACCTTATTGCGCGTGCGCTCGGAGACGATATCCGGGTTGTTCAACACCCGTGACACGGTTTGCTGGGAAACTCCCGCCTCTTTGGCTACGTCTTCCAGCGTTGCCTGCCGTTTATTCATCCATTCAATCTCGCAATAACGTGCAGCGTTAAATAATGCTACCGGTGAGGAACATGCAGAGCGCCGACACGCCGTGAATCCGTCCATGGAGGCTCGTATCGCGCGTCCATGCGTTCAACGGTCGGCTAACCTGCATGCTCCCCACCCGTCTCAAGTTTGGGTGTCGCGGTATTAAACGCATTTATTTAGCCCGCAATGTGCCATTTTGTTTGAAAATGTATTAAAAAACATTTTATGTCATGCGCAATACATTATAGGAAACAATCGATAAATAGCGTGATTGACCTCAAATATACCCACCAAATTTATTGCCCGCCAGGGCGTGTATCGTATTTACTCGACTGAAAATGTATAGCGCTAGACATCCCTCTGACAGCAGGTAAGGATTGGTATGAAGCAGCCTCTTTATTCGGTAAACGATAACTCGCCGGACAGCGTTCTCCCTCAGGTGCTGGCCCGGCAGGACTGGCAGAACCCGGCCGTCACCCACCTCAACAGATTGCCCGCCCATCCGCAATTTCGCAGTTGGCGCGCGGTGGAAGAGGCCAGGGATGACCGGCGCTCGGATCGGCGCGTGTCGCTGGATGGCGAATGGCGGTTCGTTTATCTGGCGCAGCCCGAAGCGGTGGACCCGCGCTGGTTGGTGGAGGACGGCCCGGACAGCCGACCGGTAACTGTGCCTTCCAACTGGCAGATGGACGGCTATGATGCGCCGATCTACACCAACGTCCGCTACCCGATCTCGACTGAGCCGCCTTTTGTGCCGCAGGAGAACCCGACGGGGTGCTATTCGCGCACGATTGACATCCCGGAAGCCTGGCTGAAGGCAGGCAAAACCCGAATCATCTTCAACGGGGTGAACTCGGCGTTCCACCTTTTTTGCAATGGGGTGTGGATTGGCTATTCGCAGGACAGCCGCTTACCGGCCGAGTTCGATTTAACCGACGCGCTGCATGCCGGCGACAACCGTATTTGCGCGATGGTAATGCGCTGGAGCTCGGGCACCTGGCTTGAGGATCAGGACATGTGGCGCATGAGCGGCATTTATCGCTCGGTGTCACTGCTGCACAAGCCGGACACCCACCTTACCGATTTTCAATTGACCGCCGGGCTGGATACGGAGTATCGGCACGGCACCTTGCAGGCCTTGGTGCAGGTCGCGGCGGGGAAAGCCCAGCCGGCGGGGCTGCAGGTGGAGTTATCCCTGTGGCGAGGCGACGAAAAAATCGCCGGCCAACGCAAGCCGTTGGGCACCGAGGCGATTGACGAGCGGGGGGCTTATGCCGATCGGGTGACCTTTGCGTTGCCGGTGCAGGCGCCGGATTTATGGAGCGCCGAGTTACCCCATTGTTATCGCGCCGTCATTGCGCTTTACGGCGCTGATGGGGAGCTGATTGAAGCCGAGGCGGCGGACACCGGTTTTCGCCGCGTAGAGATAACGGACGGGTTGCTGAAAGTGAACGGCAAGCCGCTGCTGATCCGTGGCGTAAACCGGCATGAGCACCACCCGCAACGCGGCCAGGCGATCAACGAAGAGGACATGATTCAGGACATTCTGCTGATGAAGCAGAACAACTTTAATGCCGTGCGCTGTTCGCATTACCCCAATAATCCGCGCTGGTACGAACTCTGTGACCGCTACGGCCTTTACGTGGTGGATGAGGCCAATATCGAAACGCACGGCATGGTGCCGATGGCGCGGTTGAGCGACGATCCGAGCTGGTTCCCGGCATACAGCGCCCGCGTGACCCGCATGGTGCAGTGTAACCGCAATCACCCTTCCATCATTATCTGGTCGTTGGGCAATGAGTCCGGGCATGGCAGTTTGCATGATGCGCTTTATCGCTGGATCAAAAGCAGCGATCCCACGCGGCCGGTTCAGTACGAAGGCGGCGGGGCCAACAGCGCGGCAACGGATATCCTTTGCCCGATGTATGCCCGGGTGGATGAAGATCAACTCATTCCTGGGGTGCCAAAATGGTCGATAAAAAAATGGGTCGGCATGCCGGGCGAAAACCGCCCGCTGATACTGTGCGAATACGCCCACGCGATGGGCAACAGCCTGGGGAATTTTGACGAGTACTGGCGGGCGTTTCGTCAGTATCCGCGGCTGCAGGGCGGGTTTGTCTGGGACTGGGCCGATCAATCGCTGCTGAAAGCCGATGAGAATGGCTTGCCCGCACCGGCCTATGGCGGCGACTTCAACGATAAGCCCAATGACCGGCAGTTCTGCCTGAACGGCCTGGTGTTTGCCGACCGCACGCCACACCCTTCGCTCCATGAAGCCAAACAGGCGCAGCAGTTCTTCCAGTTTTCGTTGGTGGGCCATGCGCCGCTCGAGGTGGCCGTCGGCAGTGAATACCTGTTCCGCCGCACCGACAATGAAAGGCTGCACTGGCGGATTGAACAGGATGGGCGCGAATGGCGCTCCGGAGAGGTGGCGTTGGACCTCCCGCCGCAGGGCAATGCCGTCGTCACCCTGGCGGAATGCATCGATTTGCCGGCGAATGCCCGCCATGTCACGTTGATCCTTGAAGTTATCCAGCCGGAAGCCACCGCCTGGTCATCGGCCGGGCACCGCGTTGCATGGCAACAATTCCGCTTGCCGACGGCGCTGGCGTTGCCGGATACGCCAAAACCCGGCGTTCGCCCCGAACTGCAGATGGATGAAGACGGCTATCGGGTGCGGCATGGCGAACAGCAATGGTTTATCGACCGGAAGAGCGGTTTGTTGACGCAGTGGACGGTGGCGGGTGAAAACCAACTGATAAGCCCGTTCACCGACCAGTTTGTTCGTGCGCCGCTGGATAACGACATTGGGGTCAGTGAAGTCGAACGATGCGACCCTAACGCCTGGGTAGAGCGCTGGAAAAAAGCCGGGCTTTATGACATGCAGAGAACCTGCGCCCAGTGCACGGCGGCGGCTTACGAAGACCGCGTGGAGATCCGCAGCACCTTCCATTACCGCTATGGCGATGAGGTGCTGATCGTCAGCCACTGGCAGATGATGATTGATGGCCACGGCGCGCTGAAGATCAACGTCGAAGGGGAGCGTGCAAGCCACTTGCCGCCGCTGGCGCGCATCGGCATGGTTTTCCAGGCCACACCGGCAGCGGCAGAGGTCGAGTGGTTAGGGTTGGGGCCGCATGAGAACTACCCCGACCGCCAAAAAAGCGCCTGCTTCTCACGCTGGCGCCTGCCGTTGAGCGAGATGGTCACCCCGTACGTCTTCCCCACGGAGAATGGCTTGCGTTGCCACACCCAGGAGCTCAATTGGGGACGCTGGCGCGTCGACGGATTATTCAATTTCTCCATCATGCCTTACGGCAGCAAGCAGTTGATGGACGTCGACCATTGGCATCTGTTGCGCGCCGAACCCGGTATCTGGATCACCCTGGACGCGCAGCACATGGGCGTGGGGGGCGATGACTCCTGGACGCCGAGCGTGCATGAAAAATGGTTGTTAAAGGAAACGCAGTGGCGTTATCAGGTCAGTGTTAAGCATCAGTAAGCGTGGAGGGGGATATACCCGTCATACTTGAAGCTGCCTCTGTGTTGGCTGCGCTCCTTTGCCGCCGTGATGCAACTCCAATTATTTTGGGTATATTTTTCCCATTAAAAAATAATAATCCAGGTGACACTATGAAATTGACTCAGCTCTCGGCACAGGAACGGCATAACTTTATTTATTTTATGCTCTTCTTCTTTTTCTACTATTTCATCATGTCGGCGTATTTCCCTTTTTTCCCGATATGGCTTTCGGATGTCAATCACCTCACCAAAACTGAAACCGGGATGGTGTTTTCATTTATTGCCTTGTTTGCCATTATCTTCCAGGTGGCTTTCGGTTTAATCTCCGACAAGCTGGGCCTGCGCAAACACCTGCTGTGGGCGATTGTCATTCTGTTGATTTTATTCGCGCCGTTCTTTATTTACGTGCTGGCGCCTTTGCTGCAATACAATATTTATGCCGGCGCGCTGGCGGGGGGCCTTTACCTGGGGTTTGTGTTCTCCGGCGGCGCGGGTGCCGTGGAGGCCTATATTGAGCGCGTCAGCCGCACCAACCGTTTCGAATACGGCAAGGTTCGGGTTTCCGGCTGCGTGGGCTGGGCCATTTGCGCGTCGATAACCGGGCTGCTGTTCAGCATTAACCCTAACATTACGTTCTGGATCGCCTCCGGGTTCGGGGTGGTGCTGGCCGTCTTGTTGATTGTTTCCCGCCCGCAACCGAATCAGACGGCGCAGGTGATGGACAAGCTGGGGGCGAATCAGCGCGAGTTCTCGCTGGCCATGGCGCTGGAGCTGTTAAAAATGCCGCGCTTCTGGGCCTTCTTGTTATACGTGATCGGCGTCGCCAGTATTTACGACGTGTTCGACCAGCAATTCGCCAACTTTTTTAAAGGCTTCTTTTCATCGCCGCAAAGAGGCACCGAGATCTTCGGTTTCGTTACCACCGGCGGGGAGTTATTGAATGCCTGCATTATGTTCTGCGCCCCGTTTATCATTAACCGCATCGGCGCCAAAAATGCGCTGCTGGTGGCCGGCGCCATCATGTCGGTGAGGATTATCGGCTCGTCCTTCGCCAGCAGCGGCATTGAAGTGATTTTACTGAAAACGCTGCATATGTTTGAGTTGCCGTTCCTGCTGGTGGGCACCTTTAAATATATCTCCTCGGTGTTTGATCCGCGGGTGTCGGCAACCTTGTTCCTGATTGGTTTTAATTTGTCCAAACAGCTTTCGGGCGTGGTGCTTTCCGCCTGGGTGGGCAGAATGTATGACTCTGTGGGGTTCCATCAGGCCTATCTGATCCTCGGCCTGATCACCACCACCTTTACCGTCATTTCCTATTTCACGCTGACAGGGCGCGGCCTGCGTACAACGGCGGAGGCTGACACCGCCACGCCGTAACGCCTTAACGCAAGCTCAGGGAATGGCCCGACGACGCTTTCGTTTAACACCCGAATTTGTAGCTACCGGACAACGTGTCCCCGCCGTCTGATAGTGCGTTATGAAAGACAATGAAAACAGTGAGGTGAGCACAGTGTTGAGTGCCCTTGAAGACGTCGAACGCAGGAGCGGCGCATAGGCGAAACCGCCATGGACGGCGGTTTCAGGCGAGACAGGCAGGGACGCCTGTCGTAGCCGGCCGTGATGCGATGTGACGAAGTGAGAGTCGTTGGCGTAGCCAACCGTCTGACAGGGCAAAGGCGCGGGTTGCAAGGGGCCGCGCTTACGGCCTCTTGCTCGGTCGAGGCGCGTGAGCCTCATGGTGCATCTCACCTTTTATCGACCGAAAACGTCACGAACACCTTCAAAAAAACGCCAACTGGCCCGCATTAGACGGAGACCAGGGTTAGAATTCCACGCTCGCCTGTACCATCAGATTACGGGTTTCCCCTTCACGCACGCGCAGATTGCCGCCGCTGGAGGTGTAGTAGTGCTCATTAAACAGGTTGTTCAGGTTCAGCCTCAACTGCGTTTTCTCGCCAAACAGGCGGTTGTTCCAGGCGATGAAACTGTCGGCCACCACATAATTCGGCAGGGTGAAACTGTTCTCCGGATCGCCCGCCCGCGTGCCGATGTAACGTGCACCGCCACCGACGCGGAAGTCGCCTGGAATACCGCTGATCGCCAGATTATGGCTCAGATAGAGCGCGCCTGAATGGCGTGGCGCATTCTGCAGACGGTTGCCGTTATTCGCGGAATTCTCGCCGTCGTCAATGATTTTGGCGTTGGTGTAGCTGTAATTGGCGCTCAGCTCCCAGTCCGGCAAGATCTCGCCATTCAGTTCGAATTCCGCACCGCGTGAGCGCGCTTTATTGATAGCGCGCGTCGTGCCGTTGATGCTGAGCGACATGTCGCGCTCGTCAATATTAAACAATGCCACGCTGGCGAACAGGCGCGGCGAAACCTGCCACTTGCTGCCCATCTCCCAGGTGGTGCCCTGTTCCGGCTTGCCGACGTCACCGTCATCGTCGACGTTGGTGGACGGCGTAAAGGATTTGCTGACGCTGCCGTAAAGCGAGACATCCGGCGTCAGTTTATAAATCAGCCCAGCCTGCGGCAGGAACTTGTTGCCTTCGTCATCCAGCGTTTCCACCACCGGGTTGAAGCCTTTGGAAGCACGCTGCTCGTAATGCTGATAGCGCCCGCCCAACACGGCGATCCAGTCCGGCGTCAGCGAAATGCTGTCTTTGGCGTACACCGAACGGCTGTGAATGCGGTTCAGGTTATTGCTGTTGGCGACGTTTTCCGTGCTGCTGTCCGTCACGGGCGACAGCATGTCGTATTGCGGATCGTTGAGGTTAAAGTTGCTGTTGGCTTTGCCCTGGTATTGATGCGCGCGATAGGTCTGGTTCATCTCATAATCGGTACCCAGAACGATATCGTGCGTCATGCCGAAGATGTTCTGCGAGCCGATCAGGTCCCAGGAGAGGTATTTGGTTTTATGGTTGAAGCCACGGTTGGCATCGGCGCGGCGCGTAACTGCGCCGGTGGTGGTGTTGACGCCGGTCACCCGCACTTCGTTGTTGTCGTAGCGGCGTTGGTTCCAGCCCAGCGTCACGCGGGTGCTCCAGTCTTCGTTGAACTGCCAGCCGTACTGGGCATTCAGCGTTTTGTTGTGGCCCCAGGCATGGTTGGCCTTGTCGTCCAGGCGGTTTTTATAGCCGATATCGACCGGTTTGCCGTCGATAAAGGCGGTGCCGCGATCGTAAGGAATGTCGTAGCGATATTCGGAATAGCTGATCAGGAAGTTGGCTTTTTCGCCGAACCATTGCAGCGACGGAGCGATCAAGGTGTGTTCGTCGCTGCCATAATTGCGCCAATAATCCTGATTTTGCTTCTCGGCAATCAGCCGGAATGCAAAACCGTTACCGAGCGGGCCGGTGACGTCTACCGTGCCGGCACCGCCGCCTTCGCTGGCGTAGCGGCCACTGACCCGGGTGTGCCAGTCGTATTGCGGTTTTTTGCTGACGACGTTGATCACGCCGCCCGGGTTCTGGATGCCGTACAGCAGCGAAGCCGAGCCTTTCAGCACTTCAACGCGTTCGGTGGTGGCATCGAAATTCAGTCCCTGACTGCTGCGCACGCCGTCACGGTAAATGGAGCCGTCCGAGTTGGAACCGAAACCGCGGCGCACAAAGCCGTCTTCGGTGCCCGCCAGCGTGTTGCCTTCGGCTACGCCGCTGACAAAACGCATCGCATCGGCCAGGCTTTCGGCCTGATAGTCTTCTAACTGCTGTTGGGTGACGACGCTGACGGATTGCGCTTCATTCAGCCTGGCGGTTGGCGTTTTGCCGGCAACGGAGCTGCTGCTGGCGCTGTAACCCTGTTCGTCTGCCGCTTGCCCGGTAACGGTGAGGGTATTGTCGTCCCATGCGGCATAGCTGGTGCCTGAGGTGAAAAACGCGGCGCCATAGATTGCGGCAAGAATGGCCGGATGGCAGCTGCGTTTAAAGTAAAACGATTTATTGTTATTCATCTAATGGAACCCGGTGTTAATGATGTTGTTATTTTCTTTTTGCCAATAAAAACCCGGCTGTTTTTAAGTGAAACCGCCAGGGTGAGGGGAGTTTTTGCATCAATGTAATTGATAATCATTCAATCATAAGGCAATGTAGTAGTAAATATGAAAATTCAACCGTCCACTACAACCGCGTGCAAAAAGATGGCGCGTTTTATTTGGGTGATTGTTTTCTCTTAGTTATTTGTATTTAAAGTATTTTTCTTGATTTTTGGTTGCGATTTGGCGACGGTTTTCCGTCGGTAGGCCGCGATATGATTGTTTTCAAAGCCTGATAGCTACTACATTTAGCGCGAGCGAGGCGGCCTTTGCAGCACGGCCCGGTCAATAAACTGATCTATACCCTAAATAATTGGAGTTGCATCCAGGCGGCAAGGGCAGGCATCCCCAGGAGCTTACTCAGGTAAGTGACTGGGGGGACTGCGTGCAGCCAACACAGATGCAGCTTCAAGTATGACGGGTATAAAAACAAACGGATTGAGCAAAGATTATGGCGGGAAATGAAATAAAAAAACGTGTCGATGTTTTTGGCGAACGTTACCGCGCGCGGGCGGCGGGCCTTTCTCCACGATTACAAGCGGTGGTGCGCTACATCCATGAGCATCGCGAGTCCGTAATGGAAGCGAGCGCCATGGAGATTGCCGCAGCGACGGGCACCTCGGATGCCACCGTGGTGCGGGCGGTGCAGGCATTGGGTTTTGCCGGCTTGCGCGACATGAAAAGCACGCTGGAAGCCTGGTTCGGTACCGCGATTAACTCTGAAGTAAAGATGAATGCTACCGTGAGCGATCTGGCCTGTGACATCAATTCCGGCATCGACTTCGTGTTGGGCGGGCACAAGCGCGCCTGCGACGTGTTATCTCAACCGCACAACCGCCAGGCCATCTCGCAAGCGGTGAGCTTGCTGATTGAGGCACGCCAGGTGGCGCTATTCGGCATTAATGCCTCCGGGATTTTGGCCGACTACAGCACCCGGCTGTTTAACCGCATCGGCATTCCTGCGGTATCGCTTAACCGCGCCGGTATTGCCCTCGCCGAACAGTTGATCAGCCTCCAGCGCGGCGACGTGTTGATTATGATGGCGCAGAAATCGGCGCACAGGGAAGGGAGGACAACTATTCGCGAAGCGAAGCGCCTCGGCATCCCGATTATTTTGCTGACCAACGCCAGCGACTCGTTTTTTGCCGGGGAGGCGCACGTCGTGATCAACGTTCCCCGTGGCGGCGAGAATGGCCGCTTACCGCTGCACGGCACCGTATTGGTGTGCCTGGAAATGCTGATTCTTTCCGTCGCCTCGGCCACCTCTGCACGCACGATGAAAACCATGAAACGCATTCAGGATTTAAATCGCGGGCTTAAAGGGGCGGGGCGGAAGTAGGTCGCTTGGGCAAGTTGTAAGCTAACCCGTATTTCTTTGACGGGTAGCATAATAAAATTTAAGTGGTCTTATTAACCAGCTCTCCCTTTTACCCCGCGCTTGAGCGGTCATAAAAATAGTTATTTATCATTTTTTATCGCAATAAAATGCCAAGTTCTATCGCTTACACTTTTTTACATAAATAAAACGGCAAGTGGCGTCTGTGGGATTTTATTTTTTGAATGACGGACTAAAATTATGAGTGATTTGTCCTGAGAGGAGATAAATATGAAACACATCACTCCTTCATTTATCAAAAAAGCACATCTTTTCATGACATTGCTATGGGCAGCACTGGCAATACCCTCTGTGATTTGGTGGAAAGACAGTGTGCTATGGGTGATCATTATCAGTATTTACGCCAATATCGTGGGGCATCTTGCCGGTTATACGGCAGCGAGAGCCGATGAGGCGGCAGAAGCAACCGAAAACGATGAGGTTGCCGCGGACCAAAAAACAGCGACCTAAAAATTTATCTATTTCAGAGCGTGTTAAAATAATTAATTCTGCCAAAGAGTAATAGGTGCTCTGGTCAATGATGGTAATACCATCACCCAGATAATGTTTTTATTTAGCGTCAATATCAAGAATACCCCTTTCGCCCAGCCGGAGCAGGGGGCGTGCCATAGGCACCCCCTCTGCCCGTCTGTTAATGATAATGTTCTTCAAACCGAATCAGGTCCGCCTCGCAAAGTACGGAGCCGGTGATCTGAGGTTCGGCCAAGCGTTTGAAGCATTCGCTTTCCATTGTTGCCAGTTGCTCTCTTGCATGCTCCTCATTATTGGCCACTATATAAAGAGAGTAATTCCCCACCAACACTTCAAAAAGTTTCATAAATGGGCCTCCTGAAGAGAGTGAGAACCGCGATAAGAAATGTGTTCCGCAGGCACCAGTAAATTCATCATGGTTCTGATGATACTGGACTCGCTCATTCCAGCCTGCACCATTCTGCGTAATTGTTCGGCGTCGTTGATGCCTTGCTTGATATAACCTTCAAGGTAGCGCAGCACTTTGGTTTCGTTGGGATCCGCCTGGTTTTTTAACTTACTCAATGTTTGTTGCATATGCGTTTTTAGGGAGATTTTTGCAGCATTGCGCATATCAATATAATCTGCATCAAAGCCGTAACGCTGCGCGTGGAAGGTATTCGTGTGCCTCACCGAATCATAAATCTCCGCCAGAGGTTCTCTTTCATTCAATAGATACTTAACCAGCAGTTGCGCATAGCCACTTAACATGGCAGCGTGAAACAGGGTTAACGGCGTATCGCAAACACGGATTTCGATAGTACCGAACTCAGGTTTTGGCCGTATTTCCCAGTAAATATCCTTAAGGCACTGTATGACGCCCAATTGAACGCTTTGCTCAACATACTCGGTAAAGTCAGCCCAGGTAGCAATGCCATGCTCAATATAACCAAAGGTATGAAATGAATTTAAGGCGCTGAACCTTGAGCTGGCGAAAAAAGTGTCTTCCGATTGATAATAGGGTGAGGAAGCGCTCAGTGCGATAAAGTGTGGCAGGTAAGGGATCAGCGCATGGCACAGATAAATCGCGTCGTCGCCTGTTTTTACGCCAATATGAATGTGTTGTCCAAAAACGCAGGATAACTTGGCAAGAAAACCCAAATGCTGATGCACTTCTTGATAGCGCTCCGTAGGAGTAACGATCTGATTTTTCCAGTTATTGCTAAAATGACGCCCACCACCGCAAATACCGCAGTTTTTGCATGCGGCCGCATCCGAAAGTTTTCGTGCAATACCATTAAGCTCTTCGTAAAGTGTAAAGGGTGTTTCATGAATAGAAGAGTTAATTTCAATGGTCGATAACGTGATTTCTTTTTTAACATGGCGTTCATCGTTACATTTACTGATTATTTCCATGCCCTTATCCGAAAGATCGTTGCTGTCCAAGTCAATAAGTTGCAGTTCAAGTTCCACGCCTATACTGTGCGTAGGTGAAAATTTAAAAGGGATATCTAACATAACGTGGCCTCATTTTTAAAGGATAAATAAGATGAATATTTCCGTGCAGAGAAAAGGGGCTCTGACGAGGGTTGGAAATATTTTTAATCAAAGTGTTACATAGCTAATGGTGTCGTATCTCTTTAATTTCCCGTGGTTAACTTTTCCGCCATCAGTGGTGCCATTGTAATGAGTTAAATCTCTGTTTAAATTTAATTTTTCAGGGATGTTAAGTATTATCAAAAAATAGTGATAAAATAATATATTTCAATTTAACTTATTGATTTAAAATGAGTATTTAACTTAATTTTTAGTCTGTGATGTAATGGCTATCTTAACTGTTAAGTTTTAGCCAAAATTACGCTTATCTCAAGAGCGAACGCGAAAAACAAAACATAAAAACACGTATTAAAACACTTTGAAATATATTGATAACATATTCTTAACGACATTTTTGTGCCTGGAGATACGTAATGTTTAATTTACTGAAAAACAACGTTTTTACTGAGGGGTTTGAAAGTGAAGGGTAATGACAAAATAAAAAATGATTAGCGAATAATAGGTTATCAGTGCGAGTTTATAAAAAAATAATAAAAACAATAAAATATATAGTTGTTTGTCAGTGGTTAATATTTGTCCTATGCTTTAATGCGACAAAACTTATCAATCTAATTTCACGTAAATTACATGAGGTAGCATTGATGATTGACAAAAATAAACAATCCAAAAAAGGGAAGGCAACTAATTCATTAGCAAAAGAAAATTTGCCGCTATTAAATGATGCGCTGCATCTGAAAGACACTGCACCTGCCGACAACTCGCATTTGCCGGACAGTAAACCTACGCCACCCGGTAAACAGCCTACTGCACCCGGCAGCATGAAAAAAACCGGTGGTGTTGTAACCGATAAAATTCGCCAACTCGAACACAACAGAAAATATGATAAAAACCAGCCGCTAACGACCAATCAGGGCACTAAAGTTTCCGATGATCAGAACTCGCTTAAGCTGGGGACGCGGGGGCCGACTTTGCTCGAAGATTTCATCATGCGCGAGAAAATCACGCATTTCGACCATGAGCGCATACCGGAACGCATCGTTCATGCGCGCGGCTCGGCAGCACACGGCTATTTTGAGTTGTATAAAAGCCTGGCATCGATCACCAAGGCAGATTTTTTGCAACACGAAGGCCAACGGACCCCGGTGTTCGTGCGATTCTCCACCGTGCAAGGTTCGCGCGGCTCCGCCGATACGGTGCGTGACATTCGCGGGTGGGCCACCAAATTTTATACCGACGAAGGCATTTTCGATCTCGTTGGCAACAATACCCCGGTATTTTTTATTCAGGACGCGATCAAATTCCCTGATTTTGTCCATGCGGTTAAACCGGAGCCTCACAATGAGATTCCGCAGGGGGCAAGTGCCCACGACAGCTTCTGGGATTATGTGTCACTGCAACCGGAAACCTTGCATAACGTCATGTGGGCGATGTCCGACCGTGGGATCCCGCGCAGTTATCGAACCATGGAAGGCTTTGGCATCCACACGTTTCGTTTAATCAATGCGCAAGGCAAGGCCACCTTTGTGCGTTTCCACTGGAAGCCGGTCGCCGGGAAAGCCTCTCTGCTCTGGGATGAGGCGCAGAAACTGGCGGGCAAAGACGCAGACTTTCACCGCCGGGATCTCTGGGAAGCGATCGAGGCCGGCGACTATCCGGAATATCAGTTAGGCCTGCAACTGATACCGGAAGAAGATGAGTTTAAATTCGATTTTGATCTGTTGGATGCGACAAAACTTATCCCGGAAGAGCTGGTGCCGGTGCAGCTGGTCGGGAAAATGGTGTTGAATCGCAATCCCGATAACTTCTTCGCCGAAACCGAGCAGGCGGCGTTTCACCCGGGGCATATTGTACCCGGTATCGATTTCACCAACGATCCTCTTCTGCAAGGCCGATTATTCTCTTACACGGATACGCAGATCAGCCGTTTGGGCGGGCCCAATTTTCACGAGATCCCCATCAATCGTCCAACCTGCCCGTACCACAACCTGCAGCGTGACGGTATGCACCGTGTCGAGATTGATACCAATCCGGCCAACTACAGCCCCAACTCGCTCAACAATAATTGGCCGAGAGAGACGCCGGCGGCGGCCAGTGGCGGTGGCTTCTCCAGCTACCCGGAGCGCGTTGATGCCCATAAAATTCGCGAAAGAAGCGACTCTTTCCTCGAGCATTATGCCCATCCAAGGCTATTTTGGCTGAGCCAAACGCCGGTTGAACAACGGCATATCGTGGACGCCTTCTCTTTCGAGCTCGGTAAAGTGGCGCGGCCCTATATTCGCGAACGGGTGGTGGAGCAACTGGCGCATATTGATACCACTCTGGCCGGCCAGGTTGCCGCCAACCTGGGTATCACCTTGTCTGCCGAGGTATTGAATACCTTGCCGCCCAAACCGGTTAACGGACTGGAGCGCGATGCAAGTCTTAGCCTGTACGCTTTGCCGGGGGGGAGCGTTAAAGGTCGCATTGTCGCCATCCTGCTGGCGGATAATGTTATGTCGGCAGATGTGTTGACGATCCTGAAAGATCTCAAAAAACGCGGCGTTCATGCCAAATTGCTGGCGCAAACCCAGAGCCGAATAACGGCAGACGATGGCTCGACGATCCCGGTTGACGCGACCTTCGCCGGCACGCCATCGATAACGCTTGATGCCGTCATCGTGCCGGACGGCGTGGCGGAGGCCTTATTAGGCAGTGGCGAAGCGAAGCATTACCTGCTGGAAGCGTACAAACATCTGAAGGTCATCGGGCTCAGCGGCGATGCGAGTCGTTTAAAAACTCTGTGGCAGAACGAATCCGCCGCCGAGGAAGGGATCATCGAATCGCCAACGGTGAAAGGCGTAATGATGGAACGTTTTATCGAAGCCCTGGCCGGCCACCGTATTTGGAGCCGCAGCGAGAAAGCCGCCGCCGTACCGGCATAGAGTCACTATCGAGTTTCGCAATCAGGGGGATGTATTGTCCCCCGGGAGCAGGGAGCGGTCACCGTCATCATCAATGTAGGGAAAAGGTATTTTCGAAAAAACCTGACACTAACAGATGAGGAGTAAAAGATGAGCGACTTCAGAGAGCACTTTATTGACTGGCTGCGCGATGCGCATGCCATGGAGGAGCAAGCGGAAACCATGCTGAATGGGATGAAGGATCGCACAGAAGATTATCCGCAATTGCAAACGCGAATAATACAGCACCTGGAAGAGACCAGGCAGCAGCAAGTGCAGCTCAAGGCGTGCATAAAAAGATTAGACGCCTCAACCTCCGATATAAAAGACTTGGCCGGTAAAGCCGTTGCCTTGGGGCAAACCTTAAGCGGTATGTTTGTCGAAGATGAAATTGTTAAGGGCGTAATCAGTGCTTATGTATTTGAACACATGGAAATCGCGTCTTATAAAACGCTGATAGCGGCCGCCGGGCGAGTGGGGGATGCCGAAACCCAACATGTGCTGGAAGGTATTCTGCAGCAGGAACAGGCGATGGCCGACTGGCTAATGGAAAATATGTCGGCTATCACCCTGGCATATTTAAATAAAAAATAATGTCGCCTTTTCCTGCAATGTCTCTCATTCAGGAGAATGTTTTAGTTCATGCGTTCAACTCATTGCGTTAGACAGAGGAAAGATCATGGCTGACATAGTGAAGTACCAGAACAATGTGGTGAAAGGAGCCGAACTGATACCGCCACCTCATCCCATGGACGGCAGTTGCAAAAGCAGCATCCTGATATATTGCGATCGGGAGCCTGAACTCAGCAAAACTTTGCAAGCGCTTGGCGAATGGGAAGAGATCGTTTTCGACGTCAATGGCGAAAAAGTACGTTGTCAGGTGGAAAAATTCGATCGGCAACGCAATGTCATCATGCTGAAAACCGAGCAAGAGCAAAGCGGTGCTGATATTCCGTATCAACAGTAAACCTATATTCTGTAATAAATGTACCTTTGATATTTAAACGGAGGAAACATGGAACAGACACAACAACCAGCGCAACATCAGGATCGACAACCTGGCCTGGAAAGTGACATGACCCCCGCACCTAAATACGACGATCCGCTTTATCGGCCCGGTGGGAAACTCACCGGCAAAGTGGCGATTGTCACTGGCGGCGATAGCGGTATCGGGCGCGCCGTTACTCTGGCGTTTGTCAAAGAAGGCGCAAAAGTCGTGGTCGTTTACCTCGACGAGGATCATGACGCTAAAGAGACGCAAAAAAATGCGGAGAAATACGGCGGGGAGGTCCTGTTGCTGAGGGGGGACATCGGAGATAACGCTTTTGTCCGTGAAATCATGAATAAAACCCTGGAAACTTTCGGCCGCCTGGATATTTTGGTGAACAACGCCGGGGAACAACATCCGGTCGAAGAACCGGAGATGATCACCGAACGGCAATTGGAAAAGACTTTCCAAACCAATTTTTTCAGCATGGTCGCGCTGTCGCTGGCAGCACTGGAACATTTGCCGGAGGAGGGGGCCATCATCAACACTTCATCGGTTACTGCTTATCACGGTAACCCGGTCTTGATCGATTACTCCTCAACTAAAGGGGCAATCGCGGCGTTTACCCGCTCTATGGCGATCAAGCTCAGCGAGCGCAAGATTCGGGTCAACGCCGTTGCCCCCGGGCCGATCTGGACTCCGCTGATCCCTTCAACATTCAGCGCAGACAAAGTCGCCGAGTTCGGCAAGGACACGCCAATGAAGCGGCCGGGTCAACCCTGCGAACTGGCGGCAGCCTATGTTTATTTGGCATGCAACGACTCCTCGTATATGACAGGGCAAACTCTGCATATCAATGGCGGCATCATCATCAACGGCTGATAAAGAGCCAAGGCCCGGTAAGATTTTATCGGGTCTTTTAATTTTGGGGGAATGTCATTTCCTTTCAACTCGCGCTGCAGTGACATGGCGTTAAAGTCAGATTGGCCAATTTCCCCCAGCAATAAAAAATGGGAGATTGATAATTAAAATAAAAAAGGAGGATTAGTCCGGGCCCGTTGGGGGGTATTGTTCTACCTGTTAAAAAATTACCAATACATTACACAGTAAAAAATGGCTATGATTAAAATGATCAGCGCAATGATATACCCCTGATAGGGGCGAGGACCTTTGATATTTGATTTTGAAGCGGGATCTCGTGTTGGTTTATTATTCTGCCTGGTCATCGCATTACCTCGTCAGAGAAAATTTAAAAAAGGCCGGTGTAAACCGGCCAATACATCAACCAGGGGAAATTTAAGCCGCTGCCTTAGCATTAACCTTTTGTTCTGCGATTAGCGTAAGTTTATTATCCGTATTTTTTTCTTCTTCCAGCGTTTCACCCAAAAGTTTTTTAGCTTTTGTATAACCTAATTTTTCGGCTAACGCGCAAAGAGTGCCATAAGTGGCAATTTCGTAATGCTCTACCTTTTGCGCGGCGGCGATTAATCCCGCATCACGCACTGGCCCGGACTCAATAGCATCAATCACTTCCTGACCTTCTTCAATCAGTCCTTCCATAGCCAAACATTTTATACGTTTTATCCGCACCTCCGGGGTGCTTTCGACCAGTTTATCCAGCCTCTCGATCTGCCCTTGCGTTTCTTCAAGGTGTGTTTTGAAAGCATTAACCAGATCTTCCTGTTCGGCAGCTCGAGCTAATTTGGGTAATGCTCTGGTGAGCTGCTTTTCGGCACTGTAAACATCAGAAAGTGCATGAATAAAAAGATCGTTCAAAGACTTGATAGTCATAATGACCCTCCTGTATGTGTATCGATATCAAGTGATTCAACGAACATCCTTGCATGTTCCATATATAATTATAGCCGAATGGTTTATTTTTATGCTTTTACGCTGATTTATTTCGGCGATTTAAGTGAAAATAAGATTAATCTTAGTTGATGTGATTTGTGGTTATTTAGTTTTCACTTTTAATTATTGATATATCACCATTTTTTTCCATTATAGCAAATTTAATCTGGCTGAGATGCTCAATCCCTTGCTTATTCCTGGCGATCTCCATGATGTCATCAAATGTTAAATGAACTTTTTTCAAGCGCCATTGAAGTAGTTTGCCATTTTCAACCAGAATTACTGGTGAGCCATCCAGGAATTTATCGGCAATAGGAATATAGGTCTTGATTAAAGAAAAAACGATATCAATGCTAAATAAAGTTACAATCGCAATAATTGCGGACGTGACCGATAAATCATCAGGCAGCATGGCTTGCTGAGTTGCCTCGCTGATAATAAGTAACAGAATGAAATCAAAAGAGGTCATGCGTAGCAATGTGCGATTGCCGGCGATTTTCAGCACGATGTATAACGTAAAGTAAATGGCGAGAGTGCGAATGACTATTTCCATATTAATTCCTTATGGATATATCCACTGGTTAATGGTAATTGGTTTTTCCCCGGCTATACTGATGTTTGCATTAAAGCTCCCCCATTCTTTAGGCCGAAGAGTAAAAGTAAATGTATGCCATTGTTGTTCTTTATTGTCCGGTATAATAAAAAACAAACGTTCTCCTTGATGGCTTACTTGTACCGATTGAGGCTGTATGTTCTCGATAACGTAAAATTTGTCTATTGTATCGGAAACTTCCAGAGTAATGGGGTGATCGTTATTATCCTTAATCCTTACAATCCATTCCGTCTGCGTACCATTTCTGGCGAATCGCTCATAATTTATACTCAAGAGGTGGTCTTCATCTGTCTCTTGCTTACTGCTGAGAACGCCATTTGAGAATACGCCTAACAGCGCGAGCAGCACCACGGCGAACATTAATAAATAACCCAGTTTTTCTATCCACCATGTAATACGCAATATAATTATGTGCTCTTTTACGGGTATTGTACGGCTGTCTTGTTCATTTCTTTTTACGCTGTTCATGATTATTTCTCCGTATTTAATGTTTACGGAATATTTGGTCATTAAAAGATAAGATTGTTTATTTGGCGCATTGCCATGTAAAACTATAGTTCACTCCAATGGATTTCGCATGCCGTTCTAACCGATTGCATGAATATACAGAGCCTAAAAGCAAGAAATAAACAAGGTGCTTACTTTATGCCTTGCAATATTAAAGCTTCCTTTCTCCGAAAACAGTTCAATGCCGAATTGGAAACCTCAGGGCTTCTCCTAATATAGCTCTGATTGGGGGCGCTATTGCCGGTAACTGGCTGATTGATAAACTCATGGGGCGGTTACTTATCCAAATACGGCGCCAATACCTGCTGCGACCACGCCATGAAACTGCGTACGCGGCGCGACAAGTTTTGCCGGTGCGCGACGACGAATGACACGGTCAAGGGCTCGGGGCGCAAATCCGGCAGTATCTCTATGAGTTCGCCGTTCTCGATATATTCGATCAGGCTCGAGCGACCCGCCTGGATCAGCCCCAAACCGGCCAGCCCTGCGGCATGGTAGGTCTGCACGCTATTGACGCTGATAGAGCCTGCCAGCATCAGCGTGGCGTAGCCGTCACCCTTAGGGTATTCCCATCCAAACGGCCGGCTCCCCAGTATTGGCGCGTAGTGAATCATGCGGTGTTCCTGCGCCGATAAATCCTCAAGCGTCTGGGGCACGCCGTGGTTTTTCAGGTAAGCGGGGCTTGCCACGTTCACCATGCTTAAAGCGCCCAGCTTCTGCGCGACCAGCGTTTCGTCGACAATCTCTCCGATGCGCAGCGCGCAATCTATGCCTTCCTGAATCAGATCCACGCGCCGGTCGGTACTGGATATCTCTAACTGAATTTCAGGATATGTGGCCATAAACGAAGGGAGCGCGGGCACGATCGGGGTGCGGGCCAGTTCGGTGGGCAGGTCAATGCGCAGCCGCCCGCGCAGCGGCGTTTTGCTGCTTGCGAACATGCTATTTAATTCTTCGGCATCCGCCAGCAACGCGCGTGCGCGGTTGTAAAAAGCGCGTCCATCTTCAGTCAACTGCACGGTCCGCGTCGAGCGGTGCAGCAACCGCACCCCCATGGTCGCTTCGAGGCGGCGCACCACGTTCGAGGCCCGGCCTTTTTGAATGCCGAGACTTTCCGCCGCATGGGTGAAGCTCGCCATTTCCGCGATACGTACAAAAATGGCCAAAGAGTCGAGATCTTGCATTGTGTCGTTTCGCGATAACTATGGGTTTCGATTGGCATACTTTATGACAAAAATAGAATGGCGCATAGTCACCTCTCCGGGAGCCAGAAGGGCTGGCCGATGGCTATTCGGGGCAGATGCAGGGCCGGTTTTGAAGAACCTTAACGTTAAACGCAAAGAGGCAGTCATTGCAGCCAACGCATTTAACCCGTCCGGCGCTGTCCTCATGAGCGTGAAGACCCGCCCCAACGCGCATGCCGCCGGGGGCGCGCATCAAGCCGAACTGAATCGACCCCAACCCTGAACTTTCAAGCGCAGTACTCACTTAACCAAAAGGTCAATCATGAGCATATCCCAGGAAACGTTAATCGATTACGACGCCGTGATGCAGGCGCCCATTCATCGCGTGTTCGCCGAGCCAGATACGCAGAAGCGCCGTGCGGCGATCCGGGAGATCTATGCCGAAAACGTCCAGGTCTACGAACCTGGCGTCGAAGCGCGCGGGTATGAAGGTATCGAACAGGTCGTCAACGAGGTGTTATCGCAGGCACCGCCGGGCTTTGTGTTCGGCACCTTCGGGCCGGCAGTCGGGCACCACGGCGTCGGCCGCCTGCGCTGGCATTTCGGGCCGCAAGAAGGGCCAGCGGCGTTAACCGGGCTCGATATTGTCGAGATCCTCGACGGCAAGATCACCAAACTTTACGTGTTTCTCGACCCCGTACCGGCCTAAGGCCCGCGTCGATTGCAAGGTTATCAGGGGCATTCTGCCATTGCGCGAATGGCTGAAAAGAAAGCGCTCAGTTAACCAGGCGAGGCAGTATCTGGCCATGGTGATATTTTCGCCATGGCCATTTAAAAACAATGTAACGGCGTAAATGCGATCCCTTGCCGATGCTAAATGGGAATCTCGGATTTTTGTTTTACTGCGGTTTTCTGTGCTGGCTTTGTTTTTGAAGATGGTTATTGATGCTGGGTTTTATGCGGCGGCTGGTTTTTTTATACAAACTTCAAAGGGGGCAACGATTACAGTTGCCGTTAATTTTAATAGAAATTATTATCATTTGCATCTTGATTTCAAGAAAATAGAATTAATTATTCTAAGATTGAACCCAAATCCCGAGGATTTTCATTTTATGGGCGTTCGCAATTTAATCACCTTTTTGATGTTCATTGTTTTTTTGACTGGGGCCAGCATCGCTAATGCCGCCACCACGACTTTAACAGACGTTATGGGGCGGCAGGTTACTGTTGATACGCCGGTAAAGCGGGCTATCTTGGGCTTTAACTTCGAAGATTACATGGCTGTGGGCGGGGAAGCCGCATTCGATCACGTCATCGGTATTTCGCGTGAAGCATGGCGGGGGAAAGTACCCGCCAATTGGAATATGTATGTTAAACAAATGCCGTCCCTTGCCCGTATCGCCGATATTGGTGAAGTCGATCTCCATAATATCTCGCTTGAAAATATCATATCGTTAAAGCCTGACGTGGTTATTTTGGCTCAGTGGCAGTATGTCGCTTTAAAATATGAAGTGTCTCGCCTTGAAGCGTTGAAAATACCGGTAGTTGTGATCGACTACAATGCTCAAACGGTAGAAAAACATGTCAGCTCTACCAAAATATTTGGAATACTGACGGGGCAAGAAAAACGGGCGCAGGAACTCTCGGATCTTTACGCCAATAACATTGCAGATGTGCAACGCAGGGTGAAGAGTTCAGGGCTGAAAAAACCCAAGGTTTATATTGAGTTTGGGAACAAAGGGCCTGGTGAATATTCATTTACCTATGGCGAGAACATGTGGGGCGCGATGCTGAAACTCGCCGGCGCGGATAATATCGCCGCATCACTTTTTGAGTGGTGGGGTGTCATTAATCCGGAGCAGGTTCTGGTTGCGATGCCAGATGCGATCTTTATCTCGGGAAGAGAAAACAACAAGGTTTCGTCGGCACTGTCCATGGGAGTTGGCGTTGATAAAAACATGGCCACTCAGCAGCTTATCGGTTTCTCTGCGCGTAATGGCTGGGCCTCGCTGCCGGCGATAAAAAATAAACAGCTCTTCGGTGTCTATCAAGGTGCATCCAGAACGCTTTCCGATTTCGCCATGATTCAGTTTATCGCCAAATCACTTTACCCAGAGCAGTTTAAAGATGTGGATCCGGTAAAGAATTACCTGGATTACTATGCTAAGTATCTGCCGGTTAAACCCGAAGGGACATTCGCTATTTCTGCATGGCAGTGAATTTCAATCCGCTTTAAATAGCGGATTTCACTTTTGGCCCCCGTTAAACGCGTGAGTTCAGCCGTGGGGGTTTTATTACCGACGAACGGCATGTTGAATGGCATTGGGACGGGGGATTTGTCAGTGTCTTCACTTTCCAATGCAACCCGCGCCTGGGTTCAGAGGAGGCTGTCGATCGGTGTCTAAAAGGTTGCCGTTGCCCAATAAGCGGCTATCATCTCTCCTTTACGCCCTTGCCGCCTCTGAAAGGATTGTCTGCCGCTATGCCCGTGAATTTTGATCTCAACGATCTTTATGCCTTCCGCGCGCTGGTTGAATACGGTAATTTTCGGCTTGCCGCAGAGTCCATCTGCCTTTCGCAGTCCGCATTGAGCCGCAGGATAGAGAAGCTGGAATCCGCGCTGGGCATCAAGCTGTTCGACAGAACCACCCGGCGCGTCACGCTGACGCTGTATGGGCAGACCTTTGCCGAGCGTTCAGACCAGCTACTGGCGAATGTCGAGTCGGTATTGGCGGATATCAATAAGGTCAGCCAGGATCGCGTGGGGCTGGTCACCGTCGCCACGGTGCCTTCGGCGGCCTACTATTTCATGCCCGACGTGATCCGCCGTTTCCAGGCCCGCTACCCACGGGTACGCGTCAAGCTTATCGATAGCAGTGCAGGTAACGTCATCGAAGCGGTTGCCAGCGGCCAGGCGGATTTCGGCATCTGTTTCGCGACAAACCTGCAACCCAATATCGAATTTCTGCCGCTGGTGGGGGATGTTTACGTGGCGGCCTGCAGGCGCGATCATCCCATCGCCAGTAAAAAAAGCCTGACCTGGCGCGAGTTTTATCAGCAGGATTATGTGGGGCTGGACAAGACGTCCGGTAATCGCAATCTGCTCGATCAGAAGCTGGAGCACATCATCCCTGAGCGCCCCAGCATCTGCGAAACCCGCCATGTGACGACCATGTTGGGTATGGTTGAAGCGGGTGTCGGCATTGCCGCCGTACCCGCGATGTCGATGCCGGCGTCAGAGCATTCGGTGCTGACACACCTGCCGCTGACCGACCCGGTGGTGAAGCGCACGGTTGGCCTGATCCGGCGCAGCGGGCGCATGCAGTCCTACGTTGCCGCCGAGTTGGAAAAGTTGATCACTGAACAGTATCAGGCTGTTTAACCGGCTGTTCAGCTTTCACGGTTCTCATCCCGGTGGCGCGAATGGTGTTTTGCGCCTCGGCGGAAGACAGGAAATCCAGTAGCGCTTTACCTTCCTGGCGGTGTTCCGCTTTGGCGACGACCGCGCCGGCAAAACGGGTAATGTACTGCACATCCTCAGGCAGTTCGCCGATAAAGGTGACGCCCGGCACCGGCAGCAGTTCACTCACTTGCTGGAACCCTATCGCATATTTGCCTTTCGCCACCTCGGATGCCACCGGGGTGCGCTCAATCATGTGCGCTTTCTCTTTCACCTGGTCTTCGATCCCCAGTTTTTTGAACAGCTGGCCGCTGACATAGCGGCCGCTGGCACTGTCCGAATAGGCAATGGATTGGGCCTGCAGCAGGGTAGTGCGCAGATCGGTATCCTTTTGGATGGTGGGTTTAGGGTCGCCTTGCTTGACCACCATGCCAATCGGCGAGTCGGCCAGCTCCACACGCGAACCCGGTTGGATCCAGTTATCCTGTTCCAGATTTTTCAGCGCATCACCCACCATGATCACCACATCGGCCTTTTCTCCGCGAGCCAGGCGCGCGGGGATCGCCTGGGGCGTTTTACCCATAGAAGGGCCGGACACCAAAATGATGTGGTCGCCGCTCTTGGCTTCATACTGCGGGGCCAGTTTTTCCAGTGCGGCTTTAAACCCGCCGGAAATCATGACGGTCACGTCTTTGGCCAGAACCCCGGTGCTGACTGAGGAAAGCACCAGCGTGGCGAGGAGTGAACGATAAATTTTTTGCATGACGTAATCCCTGATTTAACGTGCGGTTTGGAGTGACAACGCGCTGCGACGGTACAGATAAAGCGTCGCCAGCAATGCGCATACGGCAGCAAAACTCATCCAGTAGCCGGGGGAGGCTTTATCGCCGGTGTACTCAATCAGTGCGGTAGATATTACCGGCGTAAACCCGCCAAAGACCGCGGTCGCCAGGCTGTAGGCCAGCGAGAAACCGGCAACCCGGACCTCCGTCGGCATGATCTCCGTTAACGCCGGGATCATGGCGCCGTTGTAGAGGCCGTAGAGGAAGGACAGCCACAACAGTACCGTCAGCATCATCGAAAAGCTGGGGGCTTCCGCAAGCAGGCTAAGTGCCGGATAGGCAGTGATCAGCGCCAGCAGCGCCATGGTCACCAGGACCGGCTTGCGGCCAAAACGGTCCGACAGCGCGCCGCCTACCGGCAGCCAGAGGAAGTTGGAGATCGCGACCAGCAAGGTCACCAGCAGGCTGTCGGAGGCGCTGAGCATCAGCACTTTTTTACCGAAGGTCGGCGCATAGACGGTGATCAGATAAAATGCGGTGGTGGTCATGGCGACCATCAGCATGCCGGCGATAACCACCTGCCAGTTCGCCAACAGGGTTTTAAACACGTCGCGCATCGCCAGGTGGTTGCGGCGGGCGGCGAACTCCTGGGTCTCTTCCAGTTTGCGGCGCAGGAAAAAGATGAAAGGCACAATCAGGCAGCCGAACAGGAAAGGCAGGCGCCAGCCCCATTCGCGAATGGCGCTTTCTTCCATGAAGGCATTCAGTGCGAAGCCCATCGCCGCAGCCACCATAATGGCCACTTGCTGGCTGCCGGACTGCCAGCTGGTGTAAAAGCCTTTGCGGCCTGGCGTGGCAATCTCGGCCAGGTAAACCGATACGCCGCCCAGCTCAGCACCCGCGGAGAAGCCTTGCAATAAACGGCCGGCCAGCACCAGCAACGGCGCCCAAAGCCCGATCGTTTGATAGGACGGGATGAGTACAATCAGGAAGGTCCCGGCGGCCATGATCGACAGGGTAACGATCAGCCCCTTGCGTCTGCCGACTTTATCGATGTACGCGCCCAGCACGATTGCGCCGATAGGGCGCATCAGGAAGCCTGCGCCAAAGACCGCGAAGGTCATCATCAGCGAGGCAAATTCACTGCTGGCCGGGAAAAAGGTGTGGGCGATGTAGGTGGCATAAAACCCGAACAGGAAAAAATCAAATTGCTCCAGAAAGTTGCCAGAGGTCACGCGCAGTATCGCGCCGATTCTTGCCCGAGTCGTCATGGGTGCGTTAGGTGAATGCATCTTTATCTCCAGTTTGTCATTGACGCTTTTAACCGCATCTGTTTCTGCAGACTGGACCATGAAAATAAAGTAAATAAGCGCAATAAACTCATGAACCGATGCGTTTGGCGCATCAATTATTGTTAACAATTGGCGGCGATAAGCTGTAACGGGCCATTAACAACATTGCCCTGTACTGCCTGGTTCGTTACAGGCTAAAAACTTCATGCGCGTTTTGTGACAGGGTTCATACAGGGTGAAGGGGCAGAAAAATGCTGAGCGGGGGACGCCGGGGGGAGTTCATTGGTTGGCAAACTCACTACCGCGATCAGATTTGATTATCCTGATTACTATTTTCAGCCGATCTCTGCGTCTGTTTCATGTAGTCAATAAAGGCGCGTAATGGGCCGGGCATATATTGGCGATTAGGATAATAGAGTTGCAGGGATGGGCGTTCGGGGAGCCAGTCGTCCAGGACCTTGATCAGCTTGCCGCTTTGCAGATGTTCTTTCACCTGTTCGTAATAGAGATAGCCTAGCCCGGCTCCGCACAGAACCGCCTCAAGCGCTGAATCCATATCGTCGAGCATGATATTCCCAACCGGAGCCACTTCAAGTTTCCCTGATGGGTTTTCAAATTCCCAGAGATACGGGCGACCGCTCTGGAAACGAAAAACGACACTTTGGTGATGAATCAGCTCGCACGGATGCGTCGGTGCGGGATAATGCTTAAGGTATTCAGGCGTGGCGACCACCACCAGTTTGATTTTCGGCCCGATAGGGACGGTAATCATGTCTTTTTCTACCCGGTTATTCAGGCGGATCCCGGCATCGAACTCCTGTCGGACAATGTCCACCAGTTTGTCATCGGTGGTGATCTCCACTTTTATTTCCGGATATTTGCGGCTAAACCCGGCGATTATCGGCAACAGAAAGAGACGTGAGGCCAGGCGTGAAGTATTGATTTTGAGAGTACCCATTGGCGCATCGCGAAAGCAATTCATTTCGTCGAGTATGGTATTGATTTCATCAAATACCGGGCGCAGGCGTTCAAAAAGGGTTAACCCCGCTTCAGTTAGCGCCACGCTGCGAGTGGTGCGATTAAATAAACGGACCTTTAATCTCTGCTCCAGCTGCTTGATGGAATGGCTCATGGCGGAGGGAGATAGCCCCAGTTCATCGCCCGCCTCCCGAAAACTTTTGTAGCGTGCGACGGCAATAAACGAAGCAAAGTCTGAAAAGTTCGGCTGCATTAGTGAATTTCCCTCAATATCCCATCTCAAATACTACGTTTTACACAACTATCCAGCGGTCGTAAAGTAATAGTTCTTTCATGAAATTTAATGGTAATCATATGAAATTAAAAAACATTTACTTTATCTGGGCCCATCCGCGTCCCGACTCTTTAACCGCGCAGGTGGTGGATGAGATGCAGAGCGAGGCGGCGCGTCAGGGCTACAATGCTTCCAGTCTTGATCTCTACCGCAGCCATTTTGATCCGATACTCAGGGTGGAAGATGAGCCGGACTGGGATAATCCGCAGAAAACCTATTCGGAGGAAGTGCATCGGCTTTTCAATGAGCTGGAGGATAAGGACATATTGGTTCTGGTGTTCCCTGTATGGTGGTATGCCTTTCCGGCAATACTTAAAGGTTATCTGGAACGCGTCTGGAACTATGGTCTGGCCTACGGCGAAGGGAGTGGCCTGAAGGATAAAAAGATTCGCTGGCTGGCTTTGGTAGGCGGTTCACAGTCAGGATTCATTAAGTACGGCTGGGAAAAGAACATGACCGATTACATTAAAGGCAGCATGGCGTATCTGGGTGTGGAGGATGCGAGGATCGATTTTCTCTATAACACGATTGGCGTGGAGGAGGGGATTACCGACGGCGAGGCCCACTACCATAAACTGTTCGCCAAAGCGCGTGGGGTTGTAAGTTCTCTGAGAGAAACCAGTGAAGCCTGAGCAGTAACGCCTGATTAAAATGCAAAAAGCAGACTTCCGGGGAAGTCTGCTTTTCTAATTTGGCGAAATTATTTGGCCAAGAGTTCTTTGCGGACGATTTCTGCGCCTGCACTTAACGCATCCAGCTTGCCTCTTGCGACTCCGCGAGGCAAAGGGATCATGCCGCAGTTGGTGCAAGGATAGAGCTTGTCGGCGTCTACAAACTGAAGCGCTTTTCGAAGCGTAGCGGCGACTTCCTCCGGTGTTTCAATGGTATTGGTCGCCACGTCAATGGCCCCCACCATCACCTTTTTACCTCGAATGAGTTCCATCAGCTCCATGGGAACATGGGAGTTCTGACATTCCAGCGAGATGATATCGATATTGGATTTTTGCAGTTTTGGAAAAATCTCTTCATATTGCCGCCACTCTGTTCCCAGCGTCTTTTTCCAATCGGTATTGGCTTTGATGCCATAACCGTAGCAAATGTGTACAGCCGTTTCGCATTTAAGCCCTTCAATGGCTCTTTCTAACGTGGCAATGCCCCAATCGTTCACTTCATCAAAGAAAACATTAAAGGCGGGCTCATCAAACTGGATAATATCGACGCCAACAGCTTCTAATTCTTTGGCTTCTTCGTTGAGAATTTTAGCGAATTCCCAGGCCAGCTTTTCGCGGCTTTTATAGTGGTTATCGTACAGCGTATCTATCATGGTCATCGGGCCTGGCAGGGCCCATTTAATCGGTTGGTCGGTTTGCTGGCGCAAAAATTTGGCATCTTCGACAAAGACCGATTTTTGGCGACTCACGGGGCCAACGACTGTCGGTACACTCGCATCATAGCGATTACGGATTTTAACGATCTCGCGCTTCTCAAAATCAACGCCGTTGAGGTGCTCAATAAAGGTCGTGACGAAATGTTGGCGCGTTTGCTCGCCGTCGCTGACGATATCGATACCTGCCTGCTGCTGATCTTCCAGGCACAAACGCAGAGCATCTTGTTTGCCGTCGATTAATTCCTGGTCTTGCAATTTCCAGGGGGACCAAAGTGTCTCGGGTTGCGCCAGCCAAGAGGGCTTAGGTAAACTGCCGGCAGTCGACGTCGGTAATAACTTTTTCATAATAGATGACCCTGTTTTTTGGTTAATCAAGCGGCGTAGCTAGCAGACCATTGCTCAAGAAGAGTTTGGTAGGGTTTAATAAAGTTCTCTTCAGTAAACTTTCCCTGCTCAATAGCCAACTGGCTACGTTCTTCTCGATCATAAAGAATCCGTGTTAAAGAATAATCCTGCTGATTCAAGCTTGGCTGATAGTATTGCCCTGCGGTAGAATTAGCATTGTAAATCTCAGGCCGATAAATTTTTTGGAACGTTTCCATCGTGCTGATGGTACTGATAAGTTCAAGATTAGTGTAATCGCTGAGCAAGTCGCCACTAAAATAAAAAGCCAAAGGCGCAACACTATTTTTCGGCATAAAGTAGCGAGCCTGTAACCCCATTTTATTGAAATATGCATCGGTCAATGAAGGTTCGTCTTGCTGATATTCTACGCCCAATACAGGGTGCTCATTGCCCGTCCGGTAATAGGTGTTTTTACTTGAAACGCTCAGGCATATAACAGGCGATTTATTAAAGTTGTCTCGGTACGCCGCTGAATTGACAAAGTATTTGAATATATTCCCGTGTAAATCACCAAAGTTCTCTGGCGTGCTGAAGTTTGGTTGGTTCTTATTGTGCGCTGACAGCAATACGCTAAAATCATAATCGCGCACATAAGAGGAGAAATTATTGCCAACAATACCTGCAATGCGTTGGTTGGTTTTTTTATCGACGATATTGGTTTTCAATATTTCAATCACTGGGAAGCTGTCGCCGTTGCCTTCAATCTTCATCTCGACAGAAATGATTTCAAGTTCGACAGAATAACGATCGCCTTTGGGGTTGTCCCAATGCGCCAATGCATTGAAGCGATTGTCAATCATCACCAAGGTGTTGCGCAAGTTCTCCTGGCGGTTCTTCCCTCTGGCCAAATTGGCAAAGTTGGTCGTGATACGCGTATTTTCGGAAGGGTTATAATTTTCATCGAAAACACTGCTCTTAAGAGTAAATGTAAAATCTTTATTCATCGTGTTCTGCATCCTGAGTTCTGACATGAAAACTGAATTTATTTCTTGATTTTCCAGAGGTTACTGGTTTTCTCTTTCGGCAGTCTTCATGTTGTCAATAAGTTAACAATGCATCTTTTATGCCAGAGCCATTGGATGAGTGAAAGCGACTTAATTTCATTACAACATGAGTCATCTTCATGATGTGACCGATCGTCCTGCGCGGCCTTGTTGCAGAAGCCCTGGCCTGCAAGATTTACAGCGGGGATGCATGGGGGCGGAAGCGGCTAACTGAACAGACCGGGTGGTAAGGTTCAAAGATATGGGGGGGCACCTTCATGGCTCAGAAGGGCGTGGCTTGAATTTCACTCACATTGTAGAGATTTACCTCTACTTTTTTACTAATCCAACCGGATGTTAGCGAGATCCACTTCTCTCTTGGCAGACGTCATGCGGCCTCGAGTCTGTCCGCTTCGTGCCAGGAGCGGACATTACGGAAATTGCGATACTTTGGTGATGAAACCCGTTTCCGCTCAGTTTTTAATGTTGAGAGCGGCCTCCAGTGAATCCAGCAAATGATAAAGATTACATTCACTCATTTACTGTATTAACGCCTCTCGCGGGTCGCTGACGCAAAGCGCCCGGCGGATATCCATTGATGCGCTTAAAAGCTCTGCTAAACGCTGCCTGTGAGGCATACCCGAGGCGTAGAGCAACGGTATCAATTGAGATCTTATCGTGAATAATCCATTGACTTGCGATGCGCATTCGCACCTCCCTTGCATAGCGCAGGGGAGATATGCCGATGATTGATTTGAAGCGTTCAGCAAAAACAGAACGTGACACATGCGACTGGGCAGCAAGCTCAGCAACAGACCACTCCCGACTCGTATCGCGATGAATGGCCAGAATAGCACGGGCAAGTCGTGGATCACGTAACGCAGCGATCAGGCCAGCGGCGTTCTCGCTGCCGTTTTCGATCCATCCACGCACAATCATGGCAGCCGCCACTTCGGCGAGGCGTGCCAGAATGCCCGCGAAGCCAGCGCGTCCGGAACAGATTTCAAATTTCATCGCGCCCAGAATGGGAACCAGCCCCGGATAGATCTGTTCATTTGCCTCAACCACTATGGCTTGCGGCATCAGTTTACCAAGCCCCTGCATTCCACCGAGATCGAACTCCATACAGCCATAAAACAGAACCGTGCTGGGTGTCGGATGCGAACTCGGGCAAGTATTGATTCCGCTGACGGCCTCGCCTAAAGGAGCAGAGCCTAACGTGTCGATATGTTGAAATGAACAGCTGGCCTCCGATAAAAGCTGATGCTCCTCACCCTGCGGCATGAATACCATGCTTCCGGCTTTCAGTTCGTGCAACGTACCGTCGTGCGCGCGCAGCAGAGCAGTACCCACAGCGATGTAATGAAAATAGGCATGTCCCGGTCTGTTGCTAAAACCTATGCCAAACTCAGAGCCAGTCTGTAAACGGCGATACTGCACGCCACGCAGGCGCATTTCCAGCAGCAGTTCACTGATGAGCTCGGATGACAGGGCAAAATGTTTATTCACATGCATAATCGGAGTTTCGGGTAAAAAATCAGGATATGGCATCATAGATCGTCCAGCTGCTCAACCCTAGACTTGGCGTTGTAATTTTTTCTCCAAGAAGAGTGTGTTATGAGAAATGAAGCAACTGAAGCTGTATCCGCTAGTTTGAATAGTTCAGAACCCAAAGAATCCGCATGGATGGCCGTTATTTCACTGACTATGGGCGTGTTTGGCTTGCTGACTGCAGAATATCTTCCTGCCAGCCTGTTGACACCCATGGCCGCCGATCTCGGTGTGACAGAAGCTCTTGCTGGTCAGGCAGTGACGGTAACGGCTGTGGTGGCCCTGTTTGCTGGTCTGATGGTTCCCCATCTGACGCGTAATTATGATCGCCGAAATGTTTTGCTCGGTTTTACCGTGCTGATGATTGCCTCCAACCTGCTTGTCGCACTTTCATCCAGTCTGGCTGTTCTGTTAGTCATGCGCATTTTGCTAGGCATCGCGCTGGGAGGCTTCTGGAGTATGGCTGCTGCCGTAGCTATGCGGCTGGTCCCTGCTAAAAGCGTCCCGCGTGCTCTCTCCGTTATTTTTAGCGGTATTGCTGTCGGTACCGTGGTTTCGATCCCGCTGGGGAGCTATTTAGGTGGGCTTTATGGCTGGCGTAGTGCTTTTATCGCTGCAACCGCAGTAGGCGTGCTGACACTGCTCTTCCAGTTGTTTACCCTTCCTGGAATGGCTCCGCGTAGAATGATGATAACAGCATCTGTCATGGATTTACTCCGCCGCCCAGGCATTGCGATGGGAATGACGGGGTGTGTGATTGCCCATACTGGTCAGTATGCGCTGTTCACCTATATTCGTCCGGCTCTTGAAAATATTGTCCAACTTGATGTGGATCGTTTGTCTTTGATACTGCTTGGATTTGGCGGCGCTAATTTTATCGGTACGTTGCTGGCCGGGTGGCTGATGGAGAGAAGCCTGCGTCTTACCCTGATACTCATGCCAGCGCTTGTCGGTTTAGCGGCATTAAGCATGATTTTGCTGCCACTAGAGGAAAAGGGATTGATGTTATTCGTCGCGTTGTGGGGGATGGCATTTGGTGGCGTACCCGTTGCGTGGTCAAACTGGGTAGCGCGTTCCGTTCCCGATCAGGCTGAAACCGCTGGTGGCATGGTAGTCGCAGCCGTTCAGTCCTCGATTGCTGCTGGTGCTGCGTTGGGAGGTTTACTCTTTGGTTTCAGCGGTGTAACAGGTGTTTTCATCACCGCTGGTTGCATAATGCTTTTTGCCACGCTCGTTATTGGACTAAAGGTGAGGGTCGCACTGACCTGACCACTTCCCATATAACAAGGTTTCAAATGAAGGCCAGCTGAACCAGATGGCTGGCCTGAAAAAACAGCGAGATTTCCTACCCCCTTTCCGCTCTATTTGTTGTCCACTAGTGGTAGTTGCTCATAGTGGACCTGACATGCGTGCCCGCTTAGTGCCAGGAGCGGACGTCGACAAAGCCAGTCAACGGGGTACAGCTCACTCTGGCGACCTCGGCAATCTCTGTACTCCATCGGCTCAGCTTTCGGGCCGGTTAAACCTCGCGTTTTTCCGCCCATTTCAGCATGGCATCGAGAGCAGGGCACAGCGCTTGCCCCCATTCAGTGAGCCGATATTCCACTTTCGGCGGCACCTGGGGATACACCGTCCGCGACACGATCTCGTCGGCTTCCAACTGTCGCAGTTGCTGCGCCAGCATTTTTTGCGAAATGCCGGGGATCAGTTTTTCAAAATCGGAATAGCGCTGTACTTTCCCGTCGAACAGATGAAAAAGAATGATTAATTTCCAGCGGCCTTCCAGCAGCCGCAGGACCTGCTCCACGCCGCTTGCGGCCGATTCCGGGCTATGTAACTTACTCACCATTCAGTCACTCACTTTTTCGTGCGTACTTGTCAATTTCACAGTCTATGTTGAAGATATCCGTACTGTAAATAACGGGAGTACAGAGCCATGTCATTATCACTACCGCAGGCTATTTCTACCTATTTCTCGATCAGTAATGGTGCCGATATCGCCGGCGTTAAGCAGTGTTTTACCGCCGATGCCGTCGTGATCGACGAAGGTAAAACCCATCAGGGGCACGCAGCGATCGAGGCATGGCAACGTGCCGCGCAGGCCACGTTTGACTACAGCGTTGAGCCGATTCAGGTTCTTGCCGAAGGCGGCCGGGTGACGGTCATTTCGAACGTCGTCGGTAACTTTCCCGGCAGCCCGGTAGTGCTTAAGCATGCTTTCGGCCTGGTCGGCGACAAGATCAACACCCTGGAGATTCTATGATGTCGTTGGATCTTGATTTCCAGGGTAAACGCGTGCTGGTTACCGCGGGTACCAAAGGCGTCGGTAAGGCGGTCGTCGGGCTGTTAAAACAGCAGGGCGCCCGGGTGTTAACCACTGCGCGACACGCGCCCACGGAATGTATCGCAGATGCCTTCGTGGCGGCGGACCTGACCACGGTCAAAGGCTGTGCCTCAGTGGCGGAAGCCGTTCAGGCGCACCTGGGCGGGGTCGACGTCATCGTTCATGTGGCGGGCGGTTCTACCGCACCCGGCGGTGGCTTTGCGGCGTTGGGCGAAGAGGAGTGGCAGCAGGAACTCAATCTCAATCTGTTGCCCGCAGTACGCCTGGATCGTGCGCTGTTGCCAGGGATGCTGGCGCAGGGGAGCGGGGTGATCATTCACGTCACTTCTATCCAGCGTGAACTGCCGTTACCGGAATCGACCACCGGCTATGCGGCGGCTAAAGCGGCGCTGTCAGCGTACAGCAAAAGCCTGTCGAAAGAGGTCTCGCCGAAAGGGGTTCGGGTGGTGCGCGTTGCGCCCGGCTGGATCGAAACCGAAGCTTCGGTGGCACTGGCGGAACGGCTGGCGCAGCAGGCGGGAACGGATTACGAAGGCGGCAAGCAGATCATCATGAATGCCCTCGGTGGCATTCCGCTGGGGCGTCCGTCAAAGCCCATTGAGGTGGCGAATCTCATTGCCTTCCTCGCGTCATCTTATGCAGCCACCATCACCGGTACCGAATATGTGATAGATGGCGGCACCATCCCGACGGTGTAATCCTGTATCGCTTACAAACCGATATTATCATTCTCCAGACGGCCCCGATTTACAGGGGCCGCCTTATGCATAGACTTGAAACGCCCGCCGTGCAGCCTTAAGCCAATTCAGCCAGCGATGCCGGATTAAACCCGTTCAACGCGGCGTAGTTGTCATCTTCCACTTTCGTCACCCAGTCCGGATCGCTCAGCAGGGCGCGACCTACAGCGATGAGATCAAACTCTTCACGCTCCATGCGCTCAATGAGTCGCTCCAGGCTCGCAGGAGCCGATCCCTTTCCGGCGAAAGCATGGGTAACATCGTTATCCAGGCCAACTGAACCCACGCTAATCGTCGCGGCTCCGGTCACTTTTTTCGCCCAACCCGCACAGTTCAGGCCGTTTTCACCGTCAATCTCAGGGAATTCCGGCTCCCAGAAGCGGCGTTGCGAACAGTGCAGAATGTCGACGCCGGCCTCAACCAGCGGCAATAACCATGCTTCCATCATCGCCGGGGTTTCGGCAATGCGTACCCCGTAGTCCTGCTGCTTCCATTGGCTAACACGCATGATAATCGGAAAATCAGGACCGACGGCATGACGTACAGCAGAGACAATCTCACTGGCAAAGCGCGTACGTTCTTTGATGGTGGGGCCACCGTAGCGATCGGTACGCAGGTTAGTACCGGCCCAGAAGAACTGGTCGATCAAAAATCCATGAGCGCCATGGATTTCTACCGTGTCGAAGCCCAGACGTTTGGCATCTGCCGCCGCCTTTACGAACGCCGAAACGGTATCAGCGATATCTTCTTCATTCATTGCCACGCCGCGCGGGTCTCCGGGCGCATCAAAACCTGACGGGCTTTCCACTGGGGCATCCGGTTCCCAGCCGTTGATATAACGCGCTGCACCTGTGTGCCAGATCTGTGGTGCCATGCGGCCACCCGCATGATGTACGGCGTCAATCACGTTTTTCCAGCCAGCCAGTGCCGTTTCTCCGTGGAAAAAAGGGATGCCGGAATCGTTTCGTGACGCCGGGCGATCAACGACGGTGCCCTCCGAAAGGATCAGACCTACGCCTCCCTCCGCACGACGCCGGTAGTAGGCCGCATTTGCTTCTCCCGGTATGCCGTCCGGTGCGAAAAGTCGTGTCATGGGTGCCATTACGATCCGGTTTTTCACTTGAAGAGAACGCACGGAAAAAGGACTGAAAAGAATACTGGATGTATTTTGAGACATACGAATTAACTCCATTGTGTTGGGAGCTATATTAGGTATATTTTGTATACCTGATGTCAATTAGGCACCTTGAGTAGCCTAGGTATACCAAAGGAAACCCCGCATGCTGACTTTACACCCACAGTGCTTCTCGTCGGACTGCCCAAGTCGGGCATTGTTCGATCAAATCGCAGACAAATGGTCGATGATGGTTCTGGCTGTAGTTGATGAAGAACCACAGCGCTTCAACGCCATCAGACGTCGTCTTGAGGGGGTTTCACAAAAGGCGCTGACGCAATGCTTGCGACGGCTGGAGCGTAATGGGCTGATCTCGCGACAGGTTATCTCTTTCTCGCCTGTGGCCGTGCAATACGAAATTACGCAATTGGGCCGAACCTTGCAGAAACCCTTTCGTGAACTGCACCTATGGACGCTCGATAAATTGCCTGAAGTCGAAGCAGCCAGACTGCAGTTTGACCAGGCTGCCGGGATGAAGTGAAAAAGGGCGGGGGCGGCACTATCCCGACGGTGTAACCCTGTATCTTGAACGGCTCATGTCGGGTAGCGAACAGGGTACCTGAAGATAGGTCGGCAACACCCCAGAATAAAGGGGGCAGAACCAGGAACTCAAAGCCGCGAAAGCGGCTTTTCTATGAAGTCTTGGGCGATTCTCAGCATGACTGCTGAGTGATACCAAACTCCTGTGGTGAAGAGTTAAGCCGTTACTGCCCGGTTGCGCGCAATGATGACATCGTGCGTGAGTTGATCGCCGGCAGCCATGAACTCATTGATTAATGCGTCCCGGTTCAGAGGCGCTCGCGCTTTATCTGCCGCCTGCAAGGCAAGGTTAAGCTCATCGGTTTTCAGCTCTGTGCAGTACGCCGGTGTGCCGGGTTGCTGCCGCCATGATTCGTTCAGGGTGCCGGCATCAACGGCATCGAAGCCAGTCTGATTAACCAGCGCCAGCGCAATGGCTTTTGCGCTAAGGCTGTCGCCGGCAACCGGAATAGCGAAACGGGATTCAGAACCGGCGGCGACACCTTTTTCTGCCAGAGTGGCCGCCAGAACGGCATTCCAGGCCTTAATCAGAGGCCGTTTAAGCACTTCACTGGCAAAGACGCTCTCCGGTTTTCCATTATTGATGTCGGCGATATCGCCATCGCGGAAGGGATAGTAATTAGAGGTATCGATGACAACCACGTTTTCAGGTACGCCAGTTAACAGCCCCGCCAATTCTGCATGTTTGTCAAACGGCGTGGAGAGGATGATGACGTCCACATCGTTAACCGCTTCCTGACGTTCAACCGCAATCGCACCCACTTCTTGAGCCAGATCCGCAATCGTGTCCGGGCCTCTTGAGTTGGTCAGTTTGACCGCGTGCCCCTGGCTTGAAAGTTTACGCGCTAGCGTTGCGCCTATATTCCCGGCGCCAATGATGCCAATTTTCATTTAATACCTCCGTATCTGAGTCGTAGACGATTAACGGTTAGCCGGATGTGCAAAATCATTCAGGGTGTCACGAAGTTCTTCCAGCTTGGAGTCCGATAACTGGCAGGCTGATTTGATGTTATCGGTGGTGCGCCAGAGATCGTCCTGCAGCGCCTTGCCTTCATCCGTCAGGGTAATCAGCACCCGTCTTTCATCAGTGTGGTCACGGGTACGGCGGATCCGCCCGGCGGCCTCGAGACGCTTAAGTACCGGGGTGATGGTTCCTGTGTCCATGCCGAGTTTGCTTCCGAGCTCGCCGACGGTGCGGGGCGTTTCATTAAACAACTCCAGCATCACCAGGTACTGAGGGAAGGTGAGACCCAGCGGATCCAGAAAAGGTTTATGCATTCGGTTCATCCGGCTGGCCGCACCATAGAGTGCAAACGAAAGCTGTGTGCCGATTTCTCGGCGTGCCTGTGTTTTCATACCCGTCCAGTTATCTTGTTGTTGATTATCTAGTGCAACAGATAAAATACTAAATTACTTTATCGGCTAGGGGAAGTACGAGCGCTGGTGAATTTGTGCGGTAGCCCTGATCCAGGGCTCGAAAAACTCCTATATCGTCACCCTCGTAGAACACCATTCCCGCTTTGTTATGCTGGCCAAAATCAGGGACAACAAGACCATAACTGTTATATCTACACTCATCAAACAAGCCCGGGGATTACTTGTTGAGCTTTATAAAACATTAACATGGGAGCGTGGGGCTGAAATGACCAGCCACACCCGATTTACTGTAGCGACAGACATTCAGATTTATTTCTGTGATCCCCAATCTCCCTGGCAACGTGGCTCAAATGAAAATACGAACAGATTGCTCAGACAATATTTTCCAAAAGGAACCAAGGTTCACAACCAGCAAAGACTTAACAGTGTTGCCAGGCAGCTCAACGAAAGGCCGAGAAAAACGCTAGACTATGAATCACCCGCAGAGCGGTTGCATCCATCGGTTGAACTCACAGCTCTTAGCCAGCGCTATGTGCGACCAGGACTTAACTACAAAGACTACCCTGCCGTGAGGAGCATGCAGTAATCCCGGCAAATAAGAACGCCTTTGCGCCTGATGTTTTTAACCAGATCCACGTATTGCAAATATCAATCAATACCAGGCTTAAAAAATAATGAAAAGGCGAGGCAATTATTGTTCAAACACCCCGGGATACTTCGGCGGTTTCACCACTATCCTGCATGTACGCTTTGATTGTTCTCTACTTAGAAACCGTGCGTCGCGGCGCCTCCGCGCGCAGTCCCGCCATAACGATGTCTATGAGCCAGGTTAGCTGCGGTTGCCACTCGTCATTAAAATCAAGCTGCCATATACCCGCAATGGCAAGGAAGAAGTCGTCAGTGGTAACCCCGGTGTGGAGGGTTCCGGCTTCCTTATTTGCATCGAGTAGCAATTGAGCCGCAGCGATCACAGGGGCATAGCCCGCTTTTTCCTGACAGTCCCGCGTGAGTGACACCTCGCGAATGGCATTTGCCAGGCCAGCTTTGGTTATCGCGTACTCGGCAAGGCGATTTATCCACTCCCGTAATGCCTGGTCGGGCGGGAGGGTCTGAAGCAAGTGCTCTGCAAACTTTGTGACCTGCAACATCTCATGGCGATAAACCTCCATCACTAAAATCTCCCGTGACGGAAAGTGACGATAAAAAGTGGCTTGCCCTACGCCTGCCTTCTTCGCGATCGCGCTGAGTGGCACGTCTGCGGAAAGGGTCAACTCCTGAAGCGCAACCGACAGAATACGTTCGCGATTTTGCTGTGCGTCAGCGCGTGCAGGGCGCTCCATCTTTTGTTGCTGTGTCACCAGTCCTCCTGTCCAAAAGTTTAAAACTTGCTAAACGGATAGTTGTCCGTTAAGTTTGGTTTTAACGGATAGTTGTCCGTTTAGCATTCTACCTTTTTCACCAACCCGGAGAAACATATGAAAACCTCAGGTAATACGATCCTCATCACCGGTTCCACCTCGGGTATAGGGCTGGGCCTTGCGGTGCGCTTTCATCAGGCAGGCAATAAGGTCATTGTAGCAGGCCGACGCAAGGCTTTACTTGAGCAGATCACAATCGATTATCCCGGTATAGAGGCCATTGAACTCGACGTTGCCGATGCCAAGTCTATTATCCAGGCGAGCGAACTCGTGGCAGCACGTTACCCTAACCTGAACGTCGTCATCAACAACGCAGGCATTATGTTGAGCGAAAATGTTTTGGATCCGGATTCTGTGAAGATTGCGCAAGAGACTATAGAGATTAATCTTTTGGGCACTATCCGCATGACTTATGCGTTTTTGCCTCAACTCACTCAAAAGAACGATAGCGTCATCATCAACGTCAGCTCCTCATTAGCGTTTGTTCCGTTCCCGATAGCCATGACCTACAGCGCCACCAAGGCGGCTGTTCATGCTTTCACCGAAGGCTTGCGTGTTCAACTCGCCGACACTTCCGTACGCGTAATTGAGTTAGCGCCCCCGGGTGTGCAAACCACGTTGTTTGGTCAGGAAAGTGACGAGCATGCCATGCCGCTGGAAGACTTCCTTAATGAGACGCTCGACCTTTTGCATGCAGAACTCGCGCCTAATGAAATCATTGTTGAACGCGCCAAATTTTTACGCACTGCCGAGGCTACCGGTAACTACGACAACGCCCTTGAAATGCTTTCTGCGTGGAAGGCCCCGGACTGAGGGGCGTTCGTCGCAAAGCGAATCGGCTGTGCGATACAGCGATAGCATGCTGTTCAATGGCATTGCCGGCTGGGCGGTTGGCGTATAGAGCCGTATTCGCTGGTAATTTCGTGCGCACATGGCGCACGAAATATTCCCAAAATATGCAGCAGTCATTGCTGCGAATGTCTGGATATACATCTCTTCCGGAATGATTCACTCAATACCTTCGGCAGACAACGCCAGCAGACCTTGTATATCGCGCGGCCGATTGCTGTAAATGCATCCTCACAATCTGGATATTCTCTTGTGTGCTCATCGAAATCTCTCCATTTCCCTTACATGGGATCGGGTTCGATCTCATCGGATACGTTGTTGATCTGTTGGTGAAGATCCGGTGTCTGGTTCAGCCGATATCGACTTTCATGGCGATGTCCCAACTGCCGGCTCCATTCTTTGCCAGGCCAATCATCATCAGACCGAGCGACTCTAGCGTCTGGGCCACATCGTCCTTTGGAGCGCGAAGCACGATTCGAAGTCGTACGTGCTGCACCGCAAGGAGTGGGTTGATCGATTAAGCCGAAACCCTGTGGAAGTGAGCGAAGAGGTGAAGGCGCTGGTTCGCAATGGCGGATGCATGTTTCCCGATGGCAAGCAATGAGCAAGATGGCAAGCGTGCCCTGTCACGTGCAGAACGGACAACGTGAAAGCGACGCTGGGGTGCCTGCCATCAGGCTTTCGAGCCGAAACGCCAAGCTGAAGAACATGTCACTTTTCCCAAACGGAAAAGCAAAAAGCCCGCTCAGGTTTCCCTGAGCGGGCTTTTCTAATAATGCACTTCCGCCGCATGCCCGGTCTTGTCAGTCAGACCGGATAATACGGCCAATATCAGCGCAATAACTGAAAGCACCGCGCCAGCCCAGTTAGGTGATTGAAGGCCAAAGCCTGCGGTGATCACCACTCCGCCAAGCCAGGCACCGACAGCATTGCCGAGGTTGAAAAGGCCGATGTTAACGGCAGCGGCCAGCGTTGGCGCACCTGCCGCTCGCGCTTTATCCATCACCAGTTTCTGAATCGGCGATACTGTCGCAAATCCAAATGCTGCCATCAGGAAAATGCAGATTGCCGACATTATCTGGCTATGAGCAGTAAAATTAAATACCAGTAACACCACGGCCTGAGCAGCCAGCGTGATGTAAAGCATTGGCATAAGGGCGCGGTCAGCATAGCGTCCGCCCAACTGATTACCAACAAAAAGCCCCAACCCGAAAAGCAGCATCAGCCAGGCGAGGCTGCTTTCGCTGTACCCGGCAAGCTCCGTCATCATCGGGGCGATATAAGTGATGGACGTGAAGAAAGCGCCGGGGCCGAAAACGGTAATGCCCATTGCCAGCAGCACGTTAACGTTTCTGAAGGCGTTAAACTCATGTTCGAAGTCGTGATTCTGTGGGCGCGGCTGATGCGGAATTAGCATGCCGATACTGATCACTGTAATGACCCCAATTGCAGCAATCGCTATAAAGGCATCACGCCATGAAAGATGCTGCCCAACCCAGGTGCCGGCTGGTACGCCGATAAGGTTGGCTACCGTCAGCCCCATAAACATGAACGCAATTGCCCTTACGCGTTTAGATGGCGTAACCATATCGGCCGCGATGATCGAACCGATTCCAAAAAATGCGCCGTGGGTCATGGATGTGATTATTCTGCCCATAATCGCCATGCCCAGCGTCGGGGCGAAGGCGGTAACGAGATTACCGGCTATAAACAGTAACATCAGAAAAACCAACATAGCCTTACGCGGCACCCTGGCCCCCAGAATAATAAGGGCGGGGGCACCAACGAAGACACCCAGTGCATAGGCGGTAGCCAGATTACCGGCAACGGGAATAGTGATGTTGAAATCAGCGGCAATAACGGGAAGCAGGCCGGCGATGATGAATTCGGTTGTACCGATACCGAATGCACCTATCGCCAGCGCCCAGAGAGCGAATGGCATAACTTATATCCTGTCAGTAAAAGCGTGTTTTTACGTTTAAGCTGCTCTGGAATGTAAGCCGGCACCGATAAAAGAGCCGGCTCACAAACCACAATATCAGCATTTCGGACAGGGTAGTTGTTTACTGAGAGGAGATAAACATCCCGAATATCGTCTCAATGTTGACAAAAATTCTACCTCAATGGGCCGAAATGTCCTTCTGCGGCTTTTCTGAGCAGTTCGTCAACAATAAGTCGGACTTTGGGAATGAGGTGCCTTGTGCGGGGCCAGACGACGTTCAGTTCAACCGGCACGGGGGTATGATCTGCCATCAACGTCACCAGAGTGCCTGCATCCAGGTGGCCGTTCACCATTGATTCCGGAAACTGTGCAATCCCCGCGCCTGCCAGGCAGGCCATTAGCATGGCGTCGCCGTCGCTGATCTGATGCGCGGCGGCGGATATGAAGCGTATTTCTCGCTCATCGGCTGGCCTGAACCGCCAGGCAAGCGGGGCTCCTCGCCTGTAGCCCATAATACAGCAGTGTTTTTTCAGCATCTCGGTGTCGGTCGGTACCCCATGTTGCTCAAGGTAGGCGGGTGCTGCGCACAACAAAAGCCGCTGATGGCTCAGGCGACGGGCAATCAGCTCATCTGTGCTCTGCAACTCTCCCAGGCGCAGAACCAGATCAACGCCTTCCTCGACCGGGTCAATCAGCCGATCGTTAAAGGTCAGGGCCAGACGCAGGGCCGGAAAGCGACGCGTAATATCAAGCAGTACCGGCATCATAAGATTACGGCCAAATGAGGCCGGCATATCGATACGGACCGTGCCTGCCGGGTTGTCCTGACGCCTGCTGAGGGTGTTTTCGGCAGAGTCGAGAATCTCAAGCGCCGACAAGCAACTCGTGAGATAAGCTTCTCCGTCACTGGTCAGGCTGAGTTTACGAGTGGAGCGATGAAACAGACGGGTTCCCAGTCGTTCCTCAAGCCGCGCCACGCTTTTGCCCACGGCAGATTTTGTAATGCCCAGCTGTTCTGCTGCTTCAGTAAAACTGTTCGATTTTGCCGTGATAACAAAATTGGTGATTCCCCTCAGGGATTCTGCTGTAAATCCGGTAGACATAAAGTTGGCTCACTGATGACCAAGAACGGGTTTATCGATGTCTAATTCTACACCAGGCTTAAGTCCGATGTTAATTAAGCACCGACAACCACCGGGAACCTCATGAGCTGTAAGTTCGCTTCTCGCTGTGAGTTCAACTGGTCGGCTTAGTGCCAGAAGCCGACATGACTAACTTGGTTACCGGAACAAATTTGAGTCTGTCAGAGATTCACCAATCACACCAAAGCAAAAAGCCCGCTCGGGTTTCCCTGAGCGGGCTTCTCTAATTTGGCTGTACTGACTGGGATCGCCTTTGCCAGTGGCTGGCTAATATTTAAGCCAAATCGGAGTCTCCTTGCTGTCAAGACCACCAGAATGACCACCAATCGACGCTGATGAGCGAATGGCTGGGATGTGGTTACTTATTGTTGGAATGGGGGACATGCTGCCGCATCAAGTCAACGATCCAATCAATAAAAACTCGCAGTTTGGCGTTGACATGGCGGTTCGGCGGAAATGCCAGGTACAGGGGCATTGGATTAATACGCCAATGTTCAAACAGCGGAATCAAGGAGCCACAAGCCTGATGTGCTGCCGCCATATAGACTGGCAGCGCAATCACGCCTAACCCGGCTAGCCCAGCTTCGAGGTAAGCATTGCCATCATCCACGGCAAGTACATAGTTGCCCGTGATTTCAATATGTTCACTTTCACTACGCAGCACCAGAGGATCAACCTTGCCGGTGCGTGAGGACATGAATCCCACTATGCGATGGTCAGTGTTTTCCAGCTCTCGCGGGTGCGCAGGGACGCCAAGGCGTTCCACATAACTGGGGGCGACGTAGACGCCGATTTGCAAATCGCCGACATGGCGTGCGATTAGGGACAGGTCGTTGATTTCGCCACCGCGCAGGACGCAATCCACATTGTCGCCGATCAGATCCACCACCCGGTCACTCACGCCCATGTCGAACTGGATATCAGGGTAGCGCGCGTGGAACGCCGGTAGCGCCGGCACCAGCACAAAGCGGGCCAACGGACTGGGCACATCCACCCGTAGCCGTCCCCTGGGCGTAATCGCCGCACTGGACAGGCTGTTTTCAGCATCTTCCATGTCCGCCAGCAGGCGGATGACGCGTTCGTAGTAGACCGCGCCATCGGGAGTCACACCGAGCTTGCGGGTGGTGCGGTGGAGTAACTTGACGCGCAGCCGCGCTTCCAACTGCTGAATGAGCTGTGTCACCGTAGTTTTGCTCATATGAAGCGTTTGGGCAGCCTTTGTGAAGCTACCTGCCTCCACCACGCGAGCAAAGGCGCGCATCGCATCGAAACGATCCATTCCTTATCCTCTCTTTTCACCGATTGTTTGGATTTTACAAACAATGATGAACAAAGTCGCTTGTTTATCCACCCGATCTGGCACCTGTAAAGTGTCTTGATGTTCACCGGGTAGATTTCGCCCCATTGCAAAGGTACAAACATGACAGCACGCGAAGCAGTTTTTCCCTTCGGTCGGCAGGCGCTCTATGAGCGCAATCGGTATTCACCGGCCATCAAATCTAACGGCTTCTTGTTTGTTTCGGGGCAGGTGGGTAGCCGCGAGGATGGTTCGCCTGAGCACGATCTAAAAGCGCAGATCAGGCTGGCATTCGATAACCTTAATGCTGTTCTCACGGCTGCGGGCTGCACGTTCGGTGACGTGGTTGACGTTACCCTCTTTGTCGTCGATCCCGAGTCAAACCTCGATGCTATCTGGAGTATCCTGCCAGAATATTGGGGGGAAGCGCCTTACCCTACGTTGACCGGGATCGGCGTGACGTGGCTTTACGGATTCAAGTTTGAGATTAAGGTGATTGCCAGGCTGCCCTAAGCGTTACGGGTCTTTCCGCCCGTCGAAAATTCAACGGGGCAGCCCGCGCTGCCTGTAGAGGCAACAGAGAGATTTCTGACGTGCTATATGCCGGATCGGGATGGTTTGCCGGACGGGGCCGGATTTACTGATGAGACAAAGGAAAATTTATGAAAGCAGCGGTTTATGACGTGGAAGGCGCTCCCGGCGTCCTGAAATATGTCGATATCCCAGATCCGGTCACAGGGGCTGACGACATCCTGATTTCTGTCGAGGCTATCTCGATTGAAGGTGGGGATCTGATCAACCGCCGTTCAACTCCGCCGCCTCATCCTTCATGGATCGTCGGCTACGCGGCCGCGGGCACAGTTATTGCGGTCGGATCGAAAGTCAGTAGCCGTAGGGTTGGGGACAGAGTCGCCGCTTTTAACATGCAGGGATCACATGCGGAACGTTGGGCTGTGCCCGCGGAACGAACCTGGCTTATACCCGATGGGGTGGATATGGCAGAAGCGGCTGTGTTGCCGATTTCTTTTGGAACCGCGCATCATTGCCTTTTCACACGAGGCATGCTCCGGCAGGGAGAAGCCGTCCTTATTCAGGCAGCAGCGGGTGGCGTGGGGCTCGCAGCCGTTCAGCTTGCCTCACAAGCAGGCGCGACGGTCATCGCCGTGGCAAGCGGAACGCAGCGAAGAGGCCGGTTGCTTGAACTGGGTGCCGATCATGTCGTGGATCGTGCAGAGAATAACGTCGTGGACAGTGTCCGACAGTACACCGATGGCACCGGTGTTGACCTCGTCATCGATCCGGTGGGGACGACGTTGCCTGCGTCGCTTTCTGCACTCGCTCCGGAAGGACGTCTCGTCTTCGTCGGTAATTCGGGCGGTGGTAGCCTGACTGTCGACTTGTGGCCGCCAATGCAGTCTAACCAAACACTCATGGGGGTATTTATGGGGCCCCTTTTTGAAAGGCCCGGAGTTCGGGCAAGTGTGGACGACATGTTGCAGGCTGTGGCGGCAGGGCGCATCAGGGTTGTCATTGACCGCATCTTCTCCCTGACCAACGCTGCCGCGGCCCACGAATTCGCCGAGACAGCGAAACCGCTTGGCCGCATCGTTATGAAGCCATGAGGCGCGTTTGACCAGTATGAGTGCGCTGGGCTAATTACTGGGTTCTGGTATCAAGGCTAAGTTCAGATGTCAGGGGTGGGGCAAAAGGAAATCCTGAATTATTGATGCGTCTAAAAGTAGCGACTTTGCCTAGCGTATTTCAACCTTTTAAGGTCCGATCTTCGCTCATAACCGCCGGTCAAAAACGCCAAAAAGCAAAAAGCCCGCTCGGGTTTCCCTGAGCGGGCTTCTTTAATTTGGCTCCTCTGACTGGACTCGAACCAGTGACATACGGATTAACAGTCCGCCGTTCTACCGACTGAACTACAGAGGAATCGTGTGAACGGGGCGAATAATAGCGGCGCGGCCCGGGCTTGTAAAGCGTGAAAACGTCTCGCCGTTCCGTTTGCTGCAAGATTATTCAACCTGCTGCTTTTTATCGCTTTTATGGGTGCAGCGCTGCACAACGGCCCACGGCGGGCCGCGAGATGCCTTATGGTGGTGCAAACCTGCGTCACCGGCCGCCGGTTGCAGGGCGGCGTCAGGTCGCGCAAATATCATTTTTTCTTATTTTTCCGCCTATTAGTAAGCGCTTTCTCTTATTCCGTTACGCTGGCCCGGATTTTGCAAATCTGTTGTCAACATGGCTTTGCCATACGCAGTTCAGCGGCTCGACGGAGGCAATATGAATCTCAGACGTCTAAAATATTTCGTGAAAATCGTCGATATCGGCAGCCTGACCCAGGCGGCGGAGGTGCTGCATATCGCGCAGCCCGCACTCAGCCAACAGTTGGCGACGCTGGAAGGGGAGCTGAAGCAACAATTGCTGATCCGCACCAAGCGCGGCGTGCTGCCCACCGAGGCCGGCAATATTCTTTATGCCCACGCCCAAACCATTCTGCGCCAGTGCGAACAGGCGCAAAGCGCGGTCATCGGCGCAGGCCAGGCGGTGAGCGGGCAGGTTTCCGTCGGGCTGGCGCCGGGCAGCATGGCTGCGCAACTGGCGTTGCCGTTGTTGCAGGCGGTGCGTGACCGTCATCCCGGGATTGTACTCAGCCTGAACGAGAACATAGGTTCGATGCTGGCCGGGCAGGTGGCGAGCCAGAGTCTGGATATGGCGGTGATCTACGGCGCTAAAATGCCCGACGGCCTGCAGGCCACGGCGCTGATGAAGGAAGATCTGTATCTGGTGGCGACGCGTGCGGTACCAAGCCCCGGTAACAGCGTCGATCTATTGGACGTGGCACGGCTGAATCTGTTCCTGCCGCGCGAAGGCGATGTGGTACGCACGCAGGTCGACGAAGCGATGGCGCTGCGCAAATTGGCCGCCAACGTGATTGGCGAAATCGAATCCCCAAGTACGCTGAGCGCGGCCATCGCCAGCGGGCTGGGCGCGACCATTCTGCCGGAATCCGTTGCACGGGCGATGATTGGCCCGGCCAAGGCATGGATGGCGCGTATCGCCGCCCCGGCGCTGAGCGTGCCGCTTTCATTGTGCATTTCCAGCCAGCAATCGCTTTCCGCACCGGCGTTGGTGGTGAAGGATATCTTGCTGTCGATTGCCGTTGACCGCAGCCAGGAAAAACGCACGCTGGCGTTGGTGCAATAAGGCATTTAAAAAGGCCCACGCGCGGTGGGCCTGAAAGGCAGGTTAGCGGAACGGCGGCTCGTTGAAGGTGCGCAGCTTGCGCGAATGCAGCTTGTCGCCTTCGGCGCGCAACAGATCGATGGCGCAAATGCCTATCTGCAGGTGTTCCGAGATCGCCCCCTCATAGAAGCGGTTGGCCTGGCCCGGCAGCTTGATCTCACCGTGCAGCGGCTTGTCGGAAACGCACAGCAGCGTGCCGTAAGGCACCCGGAAGCGATAACCCTGCGCCGCGATGGTGGCGCTTTCCATATCCACCGCCACCGCGCGGCTGAGGTTAAAGCGCAGCGCCGAAGCGGAGTAGCGCAGCTCCCAGTTGCGATCGTCCGTGGTCACCACGGTGCCGGTACGCAGGCGCTGTTTCACCTCTTCGCCCGGCATGCCGCTGACCATTTTGGTGGCGTCATACAGCGCGCGTTGCACTTCGGCGATGCTCGGTATCGGGATATCCGGCGGCAGCACCGCGTCCAGCACGTGATCGTCACGCAGGTAGGCGTGGGCCAGCACGTAATCGCCAATCGACTGGCTTTCGCGCAGCCCGCCGCAGTGGCCAATCATCAGCCAGGCGCTGGGGCGCAGCACTGCCAGATGGTCGCAAATGGTTTTGGCGTTGGACGGGCCGACACCGATGTTGATCAGCGTAATGCCCTGGCCGTTGCGTGAAATCAGGTGGTAGGCCGGCATCTGGTGGTTTTTCCAGGCCAGATCGGACACCGCCTGTTCCGGCGCGGTGGTTTCCGGCGTGATGTAGATGCCGCCGGCGCTGGACAGCGCAATATAAGGGCTGTCCGGGTTGGCTATCTCGGCGCAGGCCCAGCGGACAAATTCATCCACATAGCGGGTGTAGTTGGTGAACAGCACGAAGGGCTGGAAATGCTCCACCGGGGTGCCGGTATAGTGCCGCAGCCGCGCCAGCGAAAAATCGGCCCGCAGTGCGTCGAAGTGCGACAGCGGGAAGGTGCTGGTGGCGTTGAACAGGCCGTCGGCGGTTTCATCGCCGATTTGCGCCAGCTCGGTGGTGGGGAAATGCTGTGCGAGGCTGGCGCTCATCGAGCGATCCAGCATCAGGTTAGAGCCGTCAATCACATACGGAAAAGGGATCTCCTGCTGCGAAGGCGCCACTTCGATATGGGCGGCGTAGTCGTGCTCCAGCATCGCCAGTTGCTCGGCCAAATAGCTGCGAAACAGCTGCGGGCGGGTAATGGTGGTGGTGTAGCGGCCGGTATGGGTAAAACGGCCGAAAGCGCGGGTTTTGCTCTGGCCGGTTTTTTGGCCGTCCCAACTTACGCGCAGCTCGGGGTAGACGAACAGCCCAGCGGCGCGGGTTTGTATGTCGGGCACGTGGCCGTGGCTGATAAAATCGCCCACCGCCTGGCGCAGCGCGGTAACAGAGGCGTCATACAGCGCTTCCAACTGGTCGATCGCCTGAGCGGGGGTGAGGCCGGTGCCGGATTGGTGACTACTCATTCTCTCTCCTGGATTCTCCCGGCCCTGCGGCGGGATACATGCGGGTATACCCTTCATATTTGACGTTACATCCGCGTTAGCTGCGCGCGTTCACCCCAGTCACTGACTTGAGTAAGCTCTTGGGGATTCACGCTCTTGCTGCCTTGAGGTAACGCCAACTATTTTGGTTATAGCAATTCACCGCAACAGGTTAGCCGAAGATGAGCGCAAAAGCTTTGCCAAAATATCTCGGATCTTTTTCAAAGCGCAGCGGCAGGGCTGCCGCTGCGGCGTTGAGATCAGGAGGCCGGTTCGGCCTGTTCCACCTTTAGCGAAACCAGGCCAATGCCGCGTTTTTTCGGGGTAAAGCCACCGCTGGCACCTTCCTGCGGTTCGGTCGGGGACGGTGGCGTGATGCTGATGTTTTGCGCGCCGGCGGGGTTGTTGAAGCGCAGGGTGACGGTGGTGTCCTGCTCGCCGAGCGACACGAACTGCTCTTCGTCGCCCACGCGCACCGAGATCGGCGCGCCGACGTTTTTGCCGTAGGCGCGGGCGCGCAGCACCAGATCGAAGGTCGGCGGCAGCGGGGCGACATAGTCGATGTTCACCGCCGGCGCGAGGTTGGCGTCCGACCAACGGCCCCAATCCTCGACGCTGGAAACGCCGGTAATGGCCTTCACCTGCTGCGGCATGCCCGGCAGCATAAAGGCAATGGCGTCCGCCTGATATTTAACGGCGGCGTCGTCCACTTTCAGTTTGTCGACGGCGCTTTGGTAGGCGGCAACGCTGTCCGCTGCGGGCTCGGTAAAGCTGACTTTACCGCGGTAGCTGCCGCCCTTGGCCTGCACGATATGCGGCGGAGCGGCCAGATTGCCGGAGGCCACGCAGGTGTCGGTGCTAAGCGCCAGTTCGGGCGCCCACACCCGGCCAATCTCATAGCATTTATCTACCCAGACAAACTTTTCACCCGCCCCCAGGCCGGCGAGCTGCTTTTTCAGCGGCGTGGAAAGATAGACGTTAAACATGGGTTCGATTTTATTGTCCGTCACCTTGAGGATAAACGGCACCTTGAAGGTAATGCCGGAGAAGGTGAAGCTGTTGCGCTGGGTATCCAACTGGTAGTCGGAGATGCTGTTCGGGAAGCCCCATTGCTTCACCACCGCCGGTTTCCAACCGTTGATTTTTTCTTCGATATTCAGGAAGACGGTAGCCAGCGTAGGGCTGGACAGGCTGCTGCGGCCGAGGCCGATATAGTTGTCGCCGCCCATCACGTCCAGCACAGTGGCGCCGTTGTCCAGCGTGCTGCGCTTTTCGTTATGCTGCGCGCTTTGCGGCTGCCTGCCGTCGATAATAAAGAACAGGTTACGGCGTTTTTGTTTGGTCAGAATGTCGTAGGCGGTGTTGTTCATCGCCAGATGATCGGAGGACACCACGATGACGGTGTTTTTGAAATACGCCGACCCTTTGATTTTGTCGATCAGGGCCGCGATATGCTGCTGGCTACAGGCCACCGCGCTCAGCGAACGGTTCTCTTTGTTCTGCCAACGGTAGGATTTTTTACTGCACCCGGCGGAGATAAAGCCATCCGGATGGTGGGTGTCCACGGTCAGCGCAAACAGCGAGAACTTCTTGTTCTGCTGCGACAGCTCGACGAACTTGTCGAAAACCACGTCCAGCACGGTATCGTCGTACCAGCCCCAGTCATTCTTGTAACCCGCATCGCGGACCTGCTCGCGCAATTCCTTGTAGCCGTAGGCATGGTCAAAACCGTGCGATTTCAGGAAGGTGTCTTTGCCGGCGAAGGCCAGTTCGGCCCCCTGATAGAAATAATTGTCGTAGCCGGCGGCTTTTAGCACGTCGCCCAGGCAGACGTTTTCCGGGTAGAAGGTGGAAACGGCGCTGGAAGCGTTGCCGTCGAACGGGGCGAACAGCGGAATGCCGCACTGCGAAGCCACCATGCCGGCAATGGTATAGCCGGTGCCGGGCAACTGCTGGGTATTGCTGAAGTCGATACCGTTTTCACGGTGCCGATTCAGCTCGTCGGCGAGGTCGGGGAAGATTTCCGGGTCGAAATAGGTACGCTCAAGGCTCTCCGCATAGATGTACACCAGGTTCGGCGCTTTGCCCTGCAGGCTCTTTTTCGGCGCTTTGTAGTAGGTGTAAAAATCGGCGGTGTCGCCGGTAATCTGGCTTCTGAGCAGCAGCGAAATATCCTGAAAAGCCGGGGTGGTGCCGACGGAGAACAGCGCCAACAACACGGCGATCACGCTGTAAACCACGCTGCTGCTTTTCGCTTTGTGCCGCACCAGGCTCCAGGCCAGCACGGCAAAAATCAGCGCCAGTACCGCCAGCAGGCCGATAAACGGCAGCACGTATTTGCTGACCCCGGCTCCTTTCAGGCTGCTGGTGAGGGTGTAGATCACCGCATCGGTGATGCCGTCGCCGGTAAAATAGTTACTGGCGATAAGAATAACGTTGAGGATCAGATAGCTGCCCAGCAGGATCAGCAAAATGGAAAGCCACCAGCGGTTGGCGGCGGCCTTGTTCCGGTAGATCAAGATTGAGGCTAAAAAAAGTGCAAACGAAACTAATGCTGAAACCATCCACCGTACCCTGTCTGATGAAAAAGAAAATCTTAACTGCCCTGGCAAAGGCTGCTGGCCCTGTCGCAGCGCGAAAAAGGAAGGGTATACACCCTAAATAATTCGAGTTGCAGGAAGGCGGTCACTGAACGAGTCCCGATGAGCTTACTCAGGTAAGTGATTCGGGTGAGTGAAGGCAGCCAACGCCCCTGCGGCTCGAAGTATGACGGGTATAGCGCATTGAACGCGCCAGGGTCAATGCGCGTTTGCACCGCGGGGTGGCGGCCAGGGGTGAATGAACAATTTTGTGACAATATTGTGACCATAGTCACTTCTGAGAGGCGTGGGGCGCTGAAATATTGCTCGCCGGGCATTTGGCTCTACCCTTAATGAATGGCGCTGATTGCAGACCGGCGAGGCGCATTAACCTGTTCAGGAGAAAACATGCAGAGCATTTCCGCCACCGTACTGGATGATTTGGCGCCGCAGGGCGTGCTGCGCGCGGCGATCAATTTAGGCAATCCGGTGCTGGCGCAACGGGGGCCGGAGGGGGAACCGCAAGGCGTGTCGGTCACGCTGGCCGGTGCGTTGGCGCATGAGCTGGGCGTGGCGCTGGAGCTGGTGACCTATGATGCGGCGGGCAAGGTTTTCGCCGCGCTGGAAACCGCCGCCTGGGATGTCGCCTTTATGGCCATCGAACCGGTGCGGGCGGAGCAAATCGCTTTCAGTGCGCCTTACGTCATTATTGAAGGCACCTATCTGGTGGCGCAGGAGGCGCCTTATCGGCAGGTTGCCGAGCTCGACAGGCCTGGCATACGCATTGCGGTGGGCCAGGGCGCGGCCTATGACCTGTACCTGTCGCGCACCTTAAAGCAGGCGCAGCTGGTGCGTGCGGAGACCTCGCCGGCCGCGATCACCTTATTCTTCGAGCAAGCGTTGGACGCCGCTGCGGGCGTGCGTCAACCGCTGCTTGCCGCCGCTGCCGCGAACCCGGGCTACCGGGTGCTGGACGGGCACTTTACCGCGATTCACCAGGCGATGGCGGTGCCGCGTGGTAAAGAGCAGGGGGCAGCCTATGTGCGCTGTTTTGTGGAAAGATGCAAGGCCAGCGGGTTGGTGCAGCAGGCGCTCAAGCGCAGCGGCCAGGGCGATGTGACGGTGGCGCCAGCGGCGTGAGGCGGTTGGCAACGGGTTTTTGTGGTTCAAGGGGAGGGGCGCTGCAGACAGCCCCCCCCGCGAATAACCCTTAATGCAGTTCCACGGCGTATTGCGCCACCGGGGTGATTTTCTTGATCAGCTTATTGTCGAACAGGAACTGTTCGTAAGCCTGGTAGCGCGCGGTGTCCAGCCTGGCCGGATCGGTGGCGAACAGCGGCAAAGTTGTCTGCCACGCCTGCTTGTTCAGTTCGGTGTTCAGCTCCGGATGGGTTTTGGCGAAGGCCAGCCAGGTTTCCTGTGGGTGAGCCTGCAGGTAATCGTTGCCTTTTTTCAGCGCGGCGAGGAATTTCCTGATCTTCGGCTCGGCTACCGCGTCGCGGTTGGCGACGATGATCAGTTCGTCATAGGCCGGCACGCCGTAGTCCTCGACGTTGAACACCACCGGATTTTTCCCCTGCAGTTTCAGCTCCAGCGCTTCAATGTTGCGATAACCGCCGATCACCGCATCGACCTGGCCCGCTAGCAGGGCGCTGGTCAGTTGGAAATTGACGTTAATCAGCTTCATGTCGTTCGGGTCAAGATGCGCATGTTTGGCCATGGTGGCCAGCGTGGCCTGCTCGATGCCGCTGACGGAATAGCCGATTTTTTTGCCCTTGAGATCCGCCGGCGAGGTGATGCTTTTATCCAGTGTCATCAGGGTATTGAGCGGCGAGTTAATCAGGGTGCCTACACGCACCAACGGCAGGCCCTGATCGGCGAAGAAGTGCAATTGCGGCTGATAGGTGATGGCAAGATCGGCCTGTTTTGCCGCCACCAGGCGCGGCGGCAGCGCAGGATCGGAAGGGGACACAATCTTGACCTCGAGGCCTTCGGCCTTGAAGGCGCCAATTTGCTCGGCCACCATGATGGGTGCGTGATCGGGATTGATATACCAGTCGAGCACCAGCGTCAGTTTTTCGGCGGCGGCAGCATTGCCGGCCAGAGCGGCGCTGAGCATCAGCCCGCAGAAGGTTTGCTTGATCATTTCTTACCCCAGTCGTTAAAAAGTTATCAGTCGTTTTCCGGCGCCCAGGCGATCAGGCGCAGCAGCAGCGCATCCACCGTCATCCACAGCAAGACGGTCATCAGCACCAGAATAAACAGCGCGGCAAAGCAGACGTCGGTCTGCATGCGCGCGTTGGCGTTCAGCATCACGTAGCCCAACCCTTCCGCCGAGCCGACCCATTCGCCGATAATCGCGCCGATGGGGGCGACGGCGGCGGCCATGCGCAACCCGGAACCAAAGGCCGGCAGCGCCGCCATCAGCCGCACATGCCGCAGTTGTGCCCAGGGGGAAGCGCCCATGGTGCGGGCCAGATCGAGATAATCGTTATTGACCCGGCGCAGCCCATCAAAGAACGCGGAGGTGACCGGGAAGAAGATCACCAGTACCGCCATCGCCACTTTGGCGCTCATGCCGAAGCCGAACCACAGCACCAGCAGCGGTGCCAGCGCAAACACCGGTATCGCCTGGCTGGTCAGTACCAGTGGCATCAGCCAGCGTTGCAGCCGGGGTGAATAGATCATGCACAGCGCCAGCGCCGCGCCGAGCAACACCCCAATCCCCAGCCCGCAGGCAATCTCCGAGGCGGTGATCAGCGTGTGATAAGCGAGATAGGCGCGCCCGCTCCACAGCGCCTGCGCTACCGCAGAAGGCGAAGGCAGCAAAAAAGCGGGAATATCTCCCAACGTGATGAGCCACCACAGCAGCAACAAACCAGCGAACACCGTCAGGCTGCGGCGCACCCGCGGCAGGCGGTTTTCAACCCGTAGCGTCATTCGGCGGCCCTCATCAGTTGCGCCAACAGTTCGCCCTGGCTTTTCAGCAGATGGGGATTGTCCGGCGCGCGCGGCGGCAGGCCGCCGATGACATGCGTATCGTCAATGCCGGCGGGGTAGCGGGAAAGCACCAGCAGGCGATGGCTCAGACGGCAGGCTTCCATCGGGTCATGGGTAATCAACAGTACGGTATGCTGCGCCAGCAGCTCGGCCGCCAGGGTTTGGATCATGGCGCGGGTGATGGCGTCCAGCGCCGAGAAGGGCTCGTCCATCAGTACAATCGGCTGGCGTTCATACAGCGTGCGTGCGATGGCGGCGCGCTGGCGCATACCGCCGGACAAGGCCGAGGGCAGGGCTTTGGCGTAACCGCTCAGCCCCACGCGCTCGAGCAGATGCCCGGCCCATTCCCGGTCGGCTTTTTCGCCGCGCAGCCGCGCACCGAGGCTGATATTTTCGGCGACGGTCAGCCACGGATAGAGCAGGTCTTTTTGCCCCATATAGGCGATGCGGCCGGCTATCGGCAGGCCATCGCTGCCGGTCACTTCACCGGCGGTGGGCAGCATCAGCCCGGCGATAATCTTCAGCAGGCTGGTTTTGCCCGTGCCGCTGGCGCCGAGCAGGGCGACAACGCTGCCGCCGGCAATATCGAAACTCAGCCGATCGAAAATCACCTGCCGGCCAAAGCGCAGGCTGAGATCCCGCACCTGAATGCCGGGCGGCGCGATGCGGTCACTCATGAGGCGTTCAACCCCATCTGCCAGAAGGCGGACTCCAGCCGGGTGGCGGTGGTGAAAATCTCCGCAAGCTCGGCAAAGCGGCTTTCTGCGCCACGCTGGTGGCCCACGCTCTCCAGCAGATCGAGAGCCGCCTGCACGCCGGCCAGATAGTTTTTATCGCCATAGTTGCGGATCCACGAGGCGTAAGGATTGCCCTCCATCACCGTCGCCGGGTCGTCAAGCAGGCGCAGACCAATCTCGGCATAGCCTGCGACGCAAGGCATCAGCGCGGCCAGCAGATCCAGCGCATCGCCGGAGTGGCCGATATCGAGCACATAGCGGGTGTAGTTCAGGGTTTCCGTCGCCTCGGGTTCGGCGGCAATCTCGGGTTCGCCCAGCCCCCAACCGGCGCAGTAAGCCAGGTGCAAAGGCAGTTCGGCGACGATGGCATTGAGCGAAGCGGTGGCCGCGCGCATCTCCGGCAGCGTGCGTAGCTTGCTGACCAGCAGGGCGTAGGCGCGGGCGAAATGGATCAGGAACAGGTAATCCTGGGTCAGATAGCGGCGGAATGCGGATTCAGGCAGCGTGCCGGCGGCCAGTTGCCGAATAAAAGGGTGGGCAACGTAGTCCTGCCAGTCCGCGCCTGCCTGTTGGCGCAGCCGTCCGTAAAGACCGTTATCGAAAAGGGGAGTAAACATGGGACCTCCAAAAGTGAGTGGAGATCCGGGCGCGCTGAGGTATGAACAGGCAATGACCGAGAGCGTGATTGCCGACCCGTCCCTTCGCTGGCATGACCCAGATCAGGTTCAAAGGGTTCGGCTTGCGCCATCTCAGCCCGTAACAGGACACCCCTCGGAGGAGCCTGTTATACGATATTTGCTTTTTGATTACAATGCTCGGGCGAGGGGGATCGGCGGGGGCGGCAATTGGTTCGTTTAGTGCGATTCGCGACGATTTTTCTGGCACCGGCGGCGGCATTTTTGCACTGTAATCCGGTAACGTTGACTCTGAGGAACACTCCCATGAAGAAGATCGGCTTTCTCTCTTTTGGTCACTGGACGCCTTCGGCACAGTCCGGTACTCGTTCTGCGGCGGATGCGCTGCTGCAATCCATCGATCTTGCAGTCGCTGCAGAGGCGCTCGGGGCGGACGGTGCCTATTTCCGCGTGCATCACTTCGCCCGCCAGCTCAGCTCCCCGTTCCCGCTGCTGGCCGCCGTCGGCGCCAAAACCCAACGCATTGAGATCGGTACCGGCGTGATTGATATGCGCTATGAAAACCCGCTTTATATGGTGGAAGACGCCGGAGCCGCCGATCTGATTTCAGGCGGACGGCTGCAACTCGGCATCAGCCGCGGTTCGCCCGAGCAGGTTATCGAAGGCTGGCGCTATTTTGGCTATACGCCCGCAGAGGGCGAGACCGAGGCCGATATGGCCCGTCGCCACACCGAGGTGCTGCTCGATGCGCTGCGCGGTGAGGGCTTCGCCGAGCCGAACCCGCAGCCGATGTTCCCCAATCCGCCGGGGCTGCTGCGCATCGAACCCTTTTCCGCCGGCCTGCGCGACCGCATCTGGTGGGGCGCCAGCTCCAACGCCACCGCGGTGTGGGCGGCAAAACTGGGGATGAACCTGCAAAGCTCGACGCTGAAAAACGACGAAACCGGCGAGCCTTTCCACATTCAGCAGGCCAAGCAGATCCGCGCTTACCGCGCCGCCTGGAAAGAAGCGGGCCACCCGCGCGAGCCGCGCGTGTCGGTCAGCCGCAGCATCTTTGCGCTGATGAACCAGCAGGATCGCAGCTACTTCGGCGGCAGCGGCAAGGAAGGCGATCAGGTCGGGTATATCGACCAGCAAACCCGGGCGATTTTCGGCCGCAGCTACGCCGCCGAGCCGGAAGAACTGATCAAACAGCTGGCGCAGGACGAAGCCATTGCCGAAGCGGACACCTTGCTGTTAACCGTGCCTAACCAGTTGGGCGTCGATTACAACGCGCACGTGATTGAGTCGATCCTCACCCATGTCGCCCCGGCGCTGGGCTGGCGTTGATGTCTCAACAATAAAGGAGGCAGGCCATGTCTCGTATTTTCATTACCGGCTCGGCGGACGGGTTGGGGCGCGCGGCGGCGGCAACCCTGCTGGGCGAAGGCCATCAGGTGATCGTTCATGCGCGTGAGCCGGGCCGGCTCCACGGCGTGCGCGATTTGCTGGACCGCGGCGCGCTGGCGGTCACCGGCGATTTGTCTGATCTGCAGCAGACCCGAGAGGTGGCCGAACAGGTGAACCGCATCGGACGTCCGGATGCGGTCATTCACAATGCCGGCGTTTTCACCGGGCCGCAGGTGCTGGCGGTCAACGTGATCGCGCCTTATCTGTTGACGGCGCTTATCGCTCGCCCGGCGCGGTTGGTATATCTGAGCAGCAGCATGCATTTCGACGGTCGCGCGGCGCTCGAAAAAGTGGACTGGAGTGGGCGCACCCCCGTCTCCTATTCGGACAGCAAACTGTGGGTGACGGCGCTCGCCGCCGCCGTGGCCCGCCGCTGGCCGGACGTGGTCAGCAGTGCGGTCGATCCCGGTTGGGTGCCGACCAAGATGGGCGGCGAAAACGCCCCCGACGATCTGCGCCTGGGGCACCTGACGCAGGAGTGGTTGGTGACCCGCGCAGATGCGCAGGCCGGCGTTTCCGGCGGTTATTGGCATCACCAGCGCCGCCTGGAGCCGCATGCCGCCGCGCGCGATCCGGCTTTTCAGGATGCGCTGTTGGCGGTACTCGAACGCGTTACCGGCGTTGCTCTGGCGATATCCTGAGCGGAAAATCGATGGCGGCCAGGGTGGCATGAAATGCGCGTTGTTGACTTATTTTGCTCAAATTGTATTTTAAGGCCATGCATACATTTCTGATTATCGTCCCCGAAGGGGGCATGCTGTTTGAGTCGGCGGGTATCGCCGACATCCTGATGCAAGCCAACCGCTTGAGGCCCAACGACGCTCCGCTTTATCGGATCGAAGTCGCTACCACGCAATCTCATCGGGTGGTGCATGGGTCGTCCGGATTGAATTTGCTGGCCGATCATCGCCTTGCCGATCTCGACCCTGAACAGAAACGTGACACTGTCATTGTCACCGGAAAAGGGGCGACCGAGGAAGAAGGCGCGTTTGTTGCAGGCTGGCTCCGCCGCGCCGCCCCCAACGCACGCCGCATCGCTTCCGTTTGCGGCGGGGCCTTGCTGCTTGCCGAAGCCGGTTTGCTCGAAGGACGCCGGGCGACGACGCACTGGCGCTTGCTGGATACCCTGCAATCTCGTTTCCCGAAGGTGAAGGTCGAAAACGGGCCGATCTACGTTCAGGACGGGCCGGTCTGGACCTCCGGCGGCGTCAGCTCCGGTTTCGATCTCACCCTGGCGCTGGTTGAAGACGATTACGGTTTTATTCAGGCGCGCGAAGTGGCGCAAGATCTGGTGATGTTTCTTCGCCGCCCCGGCGGCCAGTTGCAGTTCAGCCGCTATCCGTTGAATCAGGCCAAAACGCCTGGCCCGATCCGCGATCTCCAGTCCTGGATCCTGGAAAACCTGGACGGCGATCTTTCCGTTGAGAAACTGGCCGAAAGGGTCGCCATGAGCCCGCGAAACTTTACGCGCGTGTTCACCCGCGAGACCGGTATTTCCCCCGCCAAATTCGTCGAAGAAGGGCGTTTGCATACCGCCAGGCAGCGTCTGGAGCAGAGTGCGGAAGGTATCGAGCATATCGCCGTGACCACCGGCTTCGGCAATGGCCTCAACCTGAGGCGCGTGTTCGAAAGAAACCTGCAGCTGACGCCTACCGAGTACCGCGATCGTTTTCATTCCCGCAATTTGGCGTAAATTGATCTGTAAACGTCATTTACGCCAAGCGTCTCTCCCGGCTAGATTGGCAGGCAGAGACAATAACGAAGGAGTAGATCATGGTCAAAGTAGGCATTAACGGTTTCGGCAGAATCGGGCGCAATGTTTTACGTGCGGCGTTAGGGCGCAGTGACTTTCAGGTAGTCGCGATCAACGATTTGACCGACAGCAAAACCCTGGCGCATCTGCTGAAATACGACTCGCTGTCAGGCACCTTGGCCGCCAGCGTCGAGGCCGGTGAAAACCAGCTGCTGCTGGATGGCAGACCGATTCACGTTTTCTCTGAAAGAGATCCGGGCGCAATTCCGTGGAACAGCGTCGGCGTCGACATCGTGATCGAAGCGACGGGCTTTTTTACCGACAAAAGCCAGGCCGAAGTGCACATCACGAAAGGCGGCGCCAAGCGCGTTATCATCTCGGCGCCGGCAAAAAACGACGACATCACCATCGTGATGGGCGTTAACCACCAGGATTACGATCCGGCCAGGCATCGGGTGGTCAGTAACGGCAGTTGCACCACCAACGGGCTGGCGCCTGCCGCGCAGGTGTTGCATCAAAGCTTCGGCATTGAATACGGCCTGATGAACACCACCCACGCCTACACCAATAGCCAGGCGCTGCACGATCAGCCGGAAAAAGATTTACGTGGCGCGCGCGCTGCCGCTCAGTCGATTGTGCCTTACTCCAGCGGCGCGGCCAAAGCGCTCGGCAAGGTGATCCCGGAGCTGGATGGCCGCCTGACCGGCTACTCGCTGCGGGTGCCGGTCCCGGTGGTGTCTATCGTTGATTTAACGGTGACCTTGAAACGCGAAGCGACGAGCGAAGAAATCAACGCCGCCTTCCGCCAGGCGGCGGAGTCGGGGCAGCTCAAGGGGATCCTTGGCTACAGCGACGAACCTTTGGTGTCGAGCGATTATAAAGGCGACCCGCGTTCGTCCATTATCGACGGGCTGTCTACCTTGGTTATCGGCGGCAAGCTGGTCAAGATCCTCGCCTGGTACGACAATGAATGGGGGTTCTCCAACCGCCTGGTCGATCTCGCGCTGCTGATGGAAAAACGCGGATTGTAGCCGGTTGCCGGAGCAGGGGCGCAGCATGTTGCGCCCGCTATGTCAGATGCCAGAAAATCGTCCCCTCAGGGGACGATTTTTTTCAGCGCAGTATCATAACCGCGCGATACGCATTAACTCGTCTTTGGCCCCAGGGGCCACCGCCAGCACCGGCGCGCCGCGCAACAGCTGTTCCCCTTGAGCGTTAAACGGATGCGTCCAGCCGCCGGCTTCGTTCACCAGACAATAACCCGCCAGACAGTCCCAGGCGTGCATATAAGGTTCGTAATAACCGACCAACCGCCCGGCGGCCACCCATGCCAGCATCATGGCGCCGGAACCGTTGCGGAAGAAATTGCCGCCGACCGCCGTGATCTCGGCGGCGATTTCACCGACGCGTTCGGGCGCCACATAGCTGTTGGCACCAAACCCGGTGATGTGGTTTTGCAAGGTGCGCGCCGGATCCACGTGCAGCGCTTTGCCATTGAGCGTGGCGCCCGCGCCTTGCGCCGCGACGAAGCATTCCTGTTGGCAGGGCGCCATGATCACGCCGATCACCGGCTCGCCCTGACAAATGACGGCAATGGACACGCACCAGTTCGGCATGCCGTTGACGAAGGGGCTGGTGCCGTCAATCGGATCGACCACCCAATGATAGCCCGAGCCGCCGGGTTGCAGGCCGAACTCTTCACCGAGAAAACCGTCGTCCGGGAACTCTTGGGCGATCTGCCCGCGGATCAGTAGCTCGACTTCACGATCGGCGATCGACACCACATCTTGCGCATCGCGTTTGGTTTCGATCACCAGGCTTTCGCGACGGTTGAAATAGTCCAGCGCCTTGGCTCCCGCCTCGCGCGCCACCCGTTCGGCCAGCGCCAGGCGCCGGGAGATTTGTTCGTTCATAGCTGATCCTTAACGTTGCGGGCCGTCACTGGGCAATCAGCGCCAGCCCCTGAGGTTTGAAATCAATGGCCACGCGCGTGGCCGGCGCCAGTTGGCGTTCCATCTGCACATCGACGATAAACAGGGCGCCGAGGTCGGTTTTCACTTCATACTCGATATGGTCACCGAGCCAGGTGCTGTGGGTCACCTCGCCGTTCAATGCACCGCTCTGCTCCGCATGCAAAGTAATGAATTGCGGCCGCACGGACAGTTGCGCGGCGCCGGGGCGCGCTTTGGCACCCGGTACCCGATACTGGCGGCTGCCGAGACTGATCAACGCCTCGCCGCCGTCTACCCGTTCAATGTCGCAGGGCAGGATATTGGCCTCGCCCATGAAATCGGCGATAAACACCGACGCGGGCGAGTGATAAAGCTCTTGCGGCGCCCCCTGCTGGGCAATATGCCCTTCTTTCATGACGATAATCTTATCGGACACCGCCAGTGCCTCTTCCTGATCGTGGGTCACGTACACCGCAGTGAACCCGAGGCGCTGTTGCAAATCGCGGATCTCGGTGCGCACGCGGCGCCGCAGCCGCTCGTCAAGATTGGATAAGGGCTCATCGAGCAGCAGCACCTGCGGTTCCAGCACCAGCGCGCGCGCCACCGCGATGCGTTGCTGCTGGCCACCGGACAGCTCGGCGGGCAGGCGCTTGCCCATGTTTTCCAGCCCGACTAATTTGAGCCCTTCATGCGCCCGATCCTGCGCCTCTTTACGCGGCAGCTTGCTGGCGAGCAGGCCGTACATGACGTTGTCCAGCGCGTTCATATGCGGGAACAGCGCATAGGATTGAAACACCATCGCCACGTCGCGCTCGTTGGCGGGCAGATGGGTCACCTCTTTGCCGCCGATCAGGATACGCCCGGTGGTCGGGTGCTCCAGGCCGGCCAGCAGGCGCAGGGTGGTGGTTTTGCCGCAGCCCGAGGGGCCGAGCAGCGTCACCAGCGTGCCTGGTTCGACGGTAAGCGAGAGGCCGGGCAGGGCGGTGAAGTCGGCAAACTGTTTGGTGACGTTTTCAAACACCACCGACCCGGAACGAATGGCAGTCATACGGCAGTCTCCTGTTGTAAAGCCGGCGGCGAGGCCACCGGCGGTGTGGCGATACGGGATACGCGGCGCAGGCGACGTTCGCCGACCAGCAGTTGGAAAGTGAGGATCACCGCCAGCATCACCACGATAAGCACGGAGGAGTAGGCGATAGCCACGCCGTATTCCCCGTTTTCGACCAGCCCGACGATGTAGGAGGTGGCCATGTTGTACTGGGCGCTGACCAGAAAAATCACCGCGCTGATGGAGGTAATCGCCCGCACGAAGGCATAGACCAGGGCTGCGCTGATGGCGGGTTTCAACAACGGTAAAATCACCTTGCGCAGGGTGCGGAAGCTGCCGGCGCGCAGCGTCAGCGACGCCTCATCCAGGCTGCGGTCCAGTTGACTCATGGCGGCGATGCCGCCGCGCACGCCCACCGGCATGTTGCGGAACACAAAGCAGGCAACCAGGATCAGGGCGGTGCCGGTGATTTCCAGCGGCGGCAGGTTATACGCCATGATGTAACTGACGCCGATCACCGTGCCGGGAATGGCAAAGCTGAGCATCAACATAAACTCGAAGGTCTGGCGGCCGGCAAACTTCTGCCGCACGATCAGCCAGGCGGTGAGCAGGCCGACGATGGCCGTGAGCGGCGCGGCGATCAGCGCGATTTCCAGGGTGGTCCAGAACGAGTTCCAGGCGACGCCGGTCCAGAGGATCTGGCCGCCGCTCCACTGGAAGCCGAATGCGCGGGTGTAATGCGCCAGGGTCAGGCTGTTGTCCAGCCCCCACGACTGAACAAAACCGCCGATTAAAATCATGCCGTAAACCACCAGCGTGAACAGGCCCCAAGGGATCACCAGCCCGTAGACGCCATAGCGCAGCCCGCGCGGCAGGCCGCAGTGCATGCCGGAATCGCCTTTGCCGGTCACGGTGGCGAAGCTTTTGCCTGCCAGCCACAGGCGCTGCAACACAAAGGCGCTGAGGGTAAAGCACAGCAGGATGATCGCCAGCACCGCCGCGCGGCTCGGATCGTTTTGCGCCCCCACCACCGAGAAGAAGATCTCGGTAGAGAGCACGCCGTGGCTGCCGCCGAGCACCATAGGGTTGCCGAAATCCGCCATGCTTTCGATAAAACTGATCAGGAAAGCATTGGCCAGACCGGGTGCCATCAGCGGCAGCGAAACGTAACGGAAGGTGCGCCAGCGGTTGGCGCGCAGCGTTTGCGAGGCTTCTTCCAGCGAAGGGCTGACGCCTTCCACCACGCCAATCAGCACCAAAAAGGCGATGGGGGTAAAAGAAAGTACCTGGGCAATCCAGATCCCGGTCAGGCCATACAGCCAACGCCCCGGCTCGATGCCGAACAGGGTGGAAAGCAGCTCGGTGACGATGCCGGAGCGGCCAAACAGCAGCATCAGCGCCAGGCCAATGACGAACGGCGGCGTGATGATCGGCAGCACGCTGAGCAGGCGCAGCCCTTTCTTGAACGGCAGCGGCGTGCGGGTAGCGGCCAGCGCAAAGGCCAGGCCGAGCAGCGTCGATCCGCCGGCGGTCATCAACGCCAGCCACAGGGTGCGCCAGGCGGTGCCGCAACTGCCGCCGTTCAGGCAACCGAGGCTCCAGATCGCCGGATCTTGCATATTGGCGATCAGGCCGTCCGGTTTAAACGCGCCGTCTGCGTCCTGCACCGAGGCGACGAACATGCTCAGTACCGGATAAAGCACGAAGGTGCTGACCAACGCGACCAGCAGCACAATCGAGGACACCACAAAGGCGTCGCCTTTCAGTACGCCGCGCTCGGCCAGCCCAAAAGAGAACAGCAGCAAAAACGCGGTGAGCAATGCAATGGCGCCGGCGCCAAAGGCGGGTTGGCCATCGCCGAGCGCGCCAAACAGCTGCTCGCTCCATTGCCAGTTCCAGCCGCCGTAACCGATGGCGTGGCCTTCAAACAGCAGGAAGAGGATGCCGGTGGCGGCGGCGGACATCAGTAATTGCGAGCGCAGCCGGCCCACCGGCAACAGGCGGCCCAGCGAACAAACCAGCAGCAACAGCAGGGCAATAGCCAGCCACGGGCGTTGAAAAACCAGGATTTGCCACAGCGCGGGGGCGCTTTCGCGATCCTGCCACAGCGTATTCAGCCAACTGAAGTCGAAGAATCCGGCTTCCTGGCTGTACCAGGGCAGCAGCAGCAATGCGAGCGCGCCCAGCACAAGAGCCACGTCTACGCGGCGGTTTTGAGCATTCATCGTAACCTCGATCGTTCATGATTCCTTCTCTGCATGCCGTGCGGGCGCGGTTTGCCACGCCCGGTTTACCGACAACTGCAGAAAGTGCGAGAGGGAATGGGCGGGAATTACTGCGCGCCGGCGCCGATCTCTTTATCCCAGCGGCTGAGCAGCTCTTTGCGTTTTTCCGTGGCGCCGTAGGTTTTAAAGTCGTAGTCGATCAGTTTGATGTTCTCGAAGCGCGGTGCATATTCCGAGATCGCCGCTTCGCGGTTTGACGGCAGCTGGAAGGATTTGGCGTCTTTCATGTGTGACTGAGCTTCGGCGCCGAGCGCCCAGTCGTACCACAGCTTGGCATTGGCGAGGTTGCGTGCGCCTTTGACAATCGACATGGAGCCGATTTCAAACCCGGTACCCTCGCAGGGGGCGATGGCCTTCACCGGGAAACCATCGACCTGCATCGCCACCGCATCGTGCATAAAGACGATGCCTACCGTCGTTTCGCCGCGGGCCGCCGCTTTAACCGGCGCGGAGCCCGATTTGGTGTACTGCGAAATATTGGCGTTGAGTTTTTTCAGGTAATCGAAGGCCTTGTCTTCCCCCATGATCTGCACCAGCGTGGCGAGGGTGTTGTAAGCGGTACCGGAGGAGTTCGGGTTGGCCATCTGGATCTCGCCTTTGTATGCCGGATCCAGCAGATCGGCCCAGCAGGCGGGGACCTTGAGTTTTTTCTCTGCCAGCAGCTTGGTGTTGTAGCCCCAGCCCAGCGCACCGGCGTAAACGCCCACGGTGCGGTAGTCGGCGCTTTCCGCCTGCTTGCGCGCCCAGTCGTGCTGTTGGTCAAGCAGCGGCGATTTATACGGCTGGGTCAAGCCTTCGTTGGCGGCCTGCATATGGGGATCGCCGGTGCCCGCCCACCAAATGTCGGTGCGCGGGTTACGCGCTTCGGTTCGGATGCGTGCATAGGCTTCCCCGGCGGACAGGCGCACCATGCTGACGTTGACATCCGGGTGCTGTTTCTCGAAGAGCGTGGTCATCTGTTCGCAGACCACGACATCGGCGGAGCAGATCATGTTCAGTTTGCCGGCGGCGTGGGCCGGCAGGGCCGAGAGCGCGGAGCCGGCGGCGAGGACCGCCATCAGGGTGACTCGATGCATGGTATTCTCCTGGTTTGTGTAGGGTGGCGATACGTTGTCGCCATTTTTTTGCACGTGTGTGCAAATAACTAGAGGATAAAAATTGTGCTGTCAATTGCGATATAGAACAATTCAACCTATTCGTCACAAAAATGAAACAAATTTTCTGCAATAAATTTGCACAGCTTTGCAAAGTGCGGCAAACTTTCTCGCAATGCGTAACGGATGGATGTAACCATGGCGGTAGACAAGGCAATGATCAGTGCCAAAGATGTAGCGGAGTTGGCCGGGGTGTCCCGATCGGCGGTGTCGCGCACCTATACGCCCGGGGCCAGCGTCTCGGCGGCGACCCGCGAAAGGGTGATGCGGGCGGCGGAACAGCTGGGCTATCACGTCAATCATTTGGCGCGGGGATTGGTGCGCAATCGCAGCGGCATTGTCTGCCTGATCGTGTCCGAACTGGCGACGCCTTACCGGGCCAGCCTGGTGCGATTGCTGACCCAGCATTTGCAGGAGGCGGGAAAAATCGCCATGTTGATTAACACCGATCGTTCCGACGACAGCGTATCCCAGGCGTTGCAGCAGGCGATCAACTTCCGCGCCGATGCGTCTTTTGTGCTCTCCGGCATGCCGGACAGCGCCATCGCCCGCCTGTGCCACCGGCATGGCCAGCGGTTGGTGCTGATTAACCGTAACGACGTGCTACCGGGTTCGCTCAGCATCAACCTGGATAACGAAGAGGCGGCCGGCATGGTGGTGATGGCGTTTGCCCGCGCCGGTTGCCGGCGGATCGCCTTTGCCAACTCGCTGGCGGGCACGCCAAGCCTGATGGCGCGCGAGCGCGGTTTTCTCCGGGCGGCGGAAGCTGCGGGGCTGGCGGTGAGCGTCGAGCGCTTTGGCACCACGTCGTATGAGAGCGGGCAAATTTTAGCGCACCGGCTGTTAACCCGCCGGGAGCGGCCCGATGCGGTGTTCTGCGTCACCGATCTGCTGGCCTGCGGTTTTATGGATGAAGCGCGCCATCGCTTTGCATTGCGTATTCCGGAAGATCTTTGCGTGGCCGGGTTCGATGATATCCCGCAAGCGGGCTGGTCATCCTACAACCTCACCACCTTTACCCAACCGGTGGAACAGTTCGCCCGGGATGCGGTGGCGTGGCTGGCGGCGGAAGAGGAGAGCGAAGAGAGCATGGCGCCCGCGCTGGGGCAGGAAGTCCCGGGCGAAACGCGGTTGTACCATGCCGACTTTATTTGGCGCGGCACCCTTCGCGGCGGCTGAGAGCGGCGCTATGACGCCCCCGCTCGGCTTGGGTTCCAGACATGTTTTGCGATGCTCGGGCTTTCGGCGTCAGGTCATCGCTGATGGCCGTCACCCCCCGCCAGGCGGAGAGAAAGCCTGTCAGTCCGTCTGGTCCTGTTCGGCAAATTGTCGCAACCCGGCAGGGTCGATGACGGTGATGGCGCGATAGCCGATTTCAACCCAGCCAGCCTCGACAAAGCGTTGAAGCGCGTTGTTGACCTGTTTCCGGGAGGTATTGGTGATGATGCTGAGATTTTCTTGCGATACGGGCATGGGGGCGGTGGTCGACCAGGTCATGCGATGCAGCGCGGAGGCGATCCTGGCGCTGACATTCTTTTTTTGCAGGCTATGCACAATTTTCAGCAGCGAATCGGACGCGATAATCGAAATAACGCCGAACGCGCGAATATAGCTCGGATCCGCGAGCGCCATCTGCTCCATGGTTTTCAGCGGGACGTGCATCAACCAGGTTTCACTTTTCACCACCAACTCTATCCGCCGGGGTTGCCCCGTCATGAAGCAGTCCTCGCCCGTCCACCCACCCGGCACGGCAATGTGGATCAGACGCGGTGTCGAATCGAGCGGAGCGGTGTTCACGATCACCGTTCCCGCGACAAGCCCATAGATACCGCCCGCCGGGTCGCCAGGACGAAAGATGACTTGTCCCGGTTCGAACTTCAGAAGCTGCGCCTTTTGCAGCAAACCTTCCCTGAAATTTTCGGGCATCTGCGCCAGCCAACCGCGTTCACAGATGATGCGTTCAGCGTTTGCACGGGTCATGTATTTCACTTTTTCTCACCCAATAGTGCCGTTTGACACAATTTTATATAAGAAAAATCTGTATTAAAAGTGGCTCGGGAAAAATAGCGATGGATAACAGAGATAAAGCCGTCGCCGGGCATGGCGTTCGCCTGGTTGGGGTTATCCCACGGTAACCCTCAGCAAAGGTCATTCCAAGACCTGCCAGCGGGTAGAAATCGAGCCACGAATAAGAAAAGTTTGAAACTGGGAAACTGCATCAATTTTCATATCATCAGGGGGTTAAATGTCATATCTATCCACGGCCAGTAGCGTTGCACTTGCGTTGGCAACCTTGGGGAGCGCAAGTGCGCAATCATCTTCCGGTGAGGCGGTACCGGTCGGTGTCGATAATTTTGTCCGTGCCGAGTCCGATCTGTACATGGGCAATACGGTGGCGGACGGCGGATTGGGGCGGTTTGTGCATAGCCGCGAACCGATTCCCATAAACGCGCAGAGCGTCATCCGCATGAATCGGGACACGCTGTATTCGAGTGCGGTGTTCGATCTCGATGCCGGTCCGGTTACGATCACCTTGCCGGAGGCCGGTAACCGATTCATGTCGATGCTGGTGGTCAACGAAGACCACTACGTGCCCGCCGTTTTTTACGGTGCCGGTCGCCATAGGTTGACGAAGGAGGAGGTCGGCACGCGTTACGTTTTTGTCGCTATCCGTACACTGGTCGATCCTGCCGATCGCAAAGACGTTGAGCAGGTGCATGCGCTACAGGATGCCATCAAGGTCAGCCAGGATCGGGTAGGGGAATTCGTCGTACCGAAATGGGATCCGGCGAGCCAGAAAAAGATGCGCGATGCCCTGCTGGTTCTCGGTGCGACGCTCCCCGACTACAACCAGGCCTTTGGTACCAAGAGCGCGGTCGATCCCATTCAGCACCTGATTGCGACGGCATCCGGATGGGGAGGGAATCCGAGCAAGGACGCCATTTATCTCGGCGGCGTGATGCCGAAAAATGACGGGAAAACCCTTTATCGGCTCAAGGTCGGGCATGTTCCGGTTAAGAGTTTCTGGTCCGTGAGCGTGTATAACGCCGAGGGTTACTTCGAGAAAAACCCGTATGACGCCTATTCGCTAAATAACCTTACCGCCAAAAAAAGCGATGATGGTTCGATTGTGATCCAATTTGGGGGGTGCGACGGCAAGATTGCGAATTGTCTGCCGACGATGCCCGGTTGGAACTACACGGTCAGGCTTTATCAGCCTGGCGACGAAATCCTGAAGGGGCAATGGCGCTTCCCACAGCCGCAGTGATCCGCCCGGCGCTTTCCCTGACATGTTTTTTTACTTTTTCTCACCCAATTGTGTCGTTTGACACAATTAGAGGTAAGAAAAATCTGTATTAAAAATACCTCAGGGAGAAACAGAGATGGGCAGCAGGGATAAAGCCGTCTCTGGACATGAGGTTCGGTAATGATGGGCGCGGGAAGTGAGGCGTATTTTCACCCGCTTTTCTGTTTCAATCGACCCTTTGGCTTGTCGAAATGCACTTTTCGGCAAGCGGTGCGAGACATAACACATTTTTCCAGCTGTGCGGGGCTTTTAAACAGGCTCTCGCGCACCGGGGTTTTTTGCGCCCTTTTCCGGGCAGGGGGATTATTCGCAGCCATAGGATTGGCTATGCCATGACTGAAAAAATAAAAAAGTAATTAGCCAAAACCTATTTCCGGTCAAGGGAATGGATGACGGGAATATATCCCGGATAGAGGTTAAGCATGCCGATGAATCAGGATAAAAACGACAATTGAGAAAGGAACAAAGAGAGATGACAAGCAAAAAAAACAGGATGTATAAAGCGCTCGGGTTTCCCGCCTTTGCGCTGATGGCCACGCTGCCGTTGTCCGTACAGGCCGCTTCCGATGCGAGCCCGAGTATGACACTGGGCGGTGGGGTGGCGGTGAGCCCGCTGTATGAAGGCTCCTCGCGTTATGCCGCTTTCCCCTCTCTGGCGGCGAAGGCGGTGATGCCGACGCAGAGCTGGGGAACCTTCACGGCGGGCTTTCCTGAGGGGTTGCGCTGGGACCTGCCGGGGTCTTCTTCCCTGGGGCTGGCGCTGCTGGCGGGTTATGACATGGGCCGCAAGGAAAAAATCCGTACCCTGGGGGGCAGCAATAGCCACCTGAAGGGAATGGGCGATCTGGACGGCACCGCGATGATCGGTGCGGAAGCCTATTGGCGCCTGCCGGCCGGCCGGTTGTTCGTCCGCGGCTGGCAGGCGACCCGCAGCCGCGACTACGGCGGCGAGGATCTGGGGCACACGGCATACCTTGAAGCCGGGGCCGATTACTCGCTGCCGCTGTCTTCCTCGCTGACGCTGGATTCCGCGCTGTACGGGACCTGGAGCGACAGAGACGACATGATGGCGCGTTTTGGGGTGACGAGAGAGCAGGCAGAGCGCAGTGGCTTCAGCGAATATCATGCCGGCGGCGGCATGCGGAATGTGACGTTAAAAACCGGTCTGACCGTCCAGTTACAGCCCCATATCGCCCTGCAGGGTGGGATGAAGCTGTACGCCTTGACGGCGGATGCACGTCGCAGCCCGCTGACGGATGAGACGGTAGGGGCGGGCTTCTACCTGAATGCGCTGTACCAATTCTGAGTGCCTCGATAGCGCTTTGCCCTCTGCGGCAGCAACCGACTCTGGAGACCATCATTAAATGAAAAAATCATGCCACCCTCTGTACCTGATAACGCCGTTGGCCGGGCTGTTGGCTTCCTGCCTGGCGGTGGCGAGCGATACCGGGCCGACGGTAACGGACCCGCATTTCAAGCTGGCGCCGGGTTACCTTGAACCGGCCAGCCTGCCGGTGCGCTTGGCCCTGCTCGGAGCACCGCCAAAATCGGACTCTGCGGCATTCGCACGCGATGAAGAGGCGCGGCGGACGGCATTGGCATTACGTGGGTCTGCCCGTGAAAAACTGGCGGCAACGGATGCCGAGTTGACCTTCCCGGCACCGGCAACATCGTTCTCGTGCGCGTTGGGCACCGATATTAACGAGAAAACGACGCCGCACCTTTACGCTCTGATGCAACACGTTTTGACGGATGCGGGTGGCTCAACCTATGCGGGAAAGAACGCGTATAACCGGACTCGCCCGTTTGTGCAGCATGACGAGGGAACCTGTCGCAAAGACATGGAGCCGGTGCTGCGTACCGACGGCTCCTGGCCGTCCGGCCACTCGGCGGCAGGCTGGGCCTGGGGATTGGTGCTGGCCGAGGTGCAGCCTGCGCGGGCGACCGAGTTGCTGGCGCGCGGTCTGGCGTTTGGTCAGAGCCGTGTGGTCTGCAATGCGCATTGGCAGAGCGATGTGGATGCAGGGCGCATCATGGGGGCTGCCACGGTCGCCGTGCTGCATGATAACCCGGCTTTCCTGGCAGATTTGGCCGCCGCCAAGCGTGAAGTGCAGGACGCCAGCAAAGCGAACCCGAAACCCACCGAGGAGTGCGCGGCTGAACGTGTCGCACTCTCCTTGAGTATGCACTGAGAAGAGCATGGCATGATGAACAGTGACAAGGTGCAAAACAGACTCGCCTGGCGGGCTCTGCCTGCGGCGCTTTTGGCGTCTGGCGTTTTGGGTCTCCCGGCTGTGGCGGCCCAAGCGGCGCCACCGGCCTATCAGCCGGCGGAGGAGTGGCAGTTCACCCTCTCTCCTTATCTGTGGGCGGCAGGTATTCGCGGAGATGTCGGCCATCGGTCAACGGGCACGCAATTTATGAAAACGGATTTCTCTGCCCTTGCCCGTGACCTCGATATCGCGGTGATGGGGATGGGGGAAGCCCGCAAAGGGCCTTATAGCCTGCTGGTGGACCTGATGTTCATCGACACCACGGCGCGTAACGGCCTGCCGGATGGGGCGCCGGCGTCACGGTTGAAAGTGGATAGCCGGACGGTGTCCGGCTTCCTCGGCGGCGGATATACCTTGCTGGAGGAGGGCGACGCTCGCCTTGATGCCACCGGCGGAGTTCGGGTGTGGTACAGCAGCACCAGCTTGCATTTTCAGGGCGGGGTGATCGATGGGGCGTCGGGCAGTGACCGGGCTACCTGGGTGGATGGCGTTGCGGGCCTGCGCGGCCACTATGCGCTGACGCCAAGCGTCAGGCTTTCGGCCTGGGGATTGGCCGGTGGCGGGCAGTCCCGATTGGACTGGGATGCGGCGGCGCTGGTGAGTTGGGAGTTTACACCCGGTTTCTCAGCCGTGGCGGGATACCGGGCCATGGGGGTCGATTATCGTCATAACGGTTTTGTGTATGACGTGGTACAGCAGGGACCGATAGTGGGGATGAACGGCAGGTTCTGAGGCCGCCAATACCACCAACAGTTTCGGGCGACCGAATTACAGGTATAATCCCGTAAATTATTCAACGGGTTTAGAAACGAAGATGACAAAACTTACCTTACAAGAGCAGATGCTAAAAGCGGGATTGGTGACCAGCAAAAAAGTGGCCAAAGTCCAAAAAACGGCTAAGAAATCACGCGTGCAGGCGCGTGAGGCCAGAGAGGCCGTGGAAGAAAATAAAAAAGCGCAGCTTGAGCGTGACAAACAACTAAGCGAACAGCAAAAACAAGCGGCTTTATCTAAAGAGTATAAAGCGCAGGTGAAGCAGCTTATTGAAATGAACAGAATCGACATTTCAAAAGGCGATATTGGTTTTAACTTCACCGATAATAATTTAATTAAAAAAATCATGGTGGATAAGCTTACTCAAGCTCAGCTGATTAGTGGCCGTCTCGCCATCGCTCGTTTGGTTGTTGATAACGGTAGCCGGAGTGAATACGCGATTATCCCCGCGAGCGTCGCCGATAAAATTGCGCAGCGAGATGCGAACAGTATCGTATTAAACAGTGCGCTGAGTCAGGAAGAGCAGGATGAAGAAGATCCGTATGCCGATTTTAAAGTGCCCGATGATTTGATGTGGTAATTAACACGTTGCCGCTGTCGGGGTTTACGAATAACGTCATCTGATTAAGTGTTTGCGGATACGCTTTGGCGCCACGCCGGGGCGTTTTCGCGGCGGTATCGTGATAAAACTTTCGCGTTCAGAACGGGCTGGCATTATGGGCTTTGATCCGCTCTTCGCCAATGGGATGAACGAAGTGCAGCTCGCTGGCGTGCAACATCAGCCGCGGAGTCCGTTCGGTGCCTGGCAACAGGCGGCCGCCATACAGATCGCAGCCCAAAATAGGGTGGCCCAACAGCTGGCAGTGGATGCGAAGTTGATGAGTGCGCCCGGTTTCCGGGATTAACCGAACCCGCGTCAATGGCAGTAACCTCCCGTCTTCCAGCTCGTGATAAAAGCGTTCAACGACCCGATAGCGGGAACGCGCGGGTTTGCCGTGGGTTGCGCAAATCGACATCAGCGGGAACAGTGCCGGGTCTTTGGCAATCGCCGCGTCTATCACCCCTTCGTCGTTGTCCAGATGCCCGCAGAGCAGTGCGCTATACACTTTGGTCACAGTGCGTTGGCTGAACTGTCGGCAGAGGGCGGCATTTATCGTCTTATCGCGGGCGATCACCATCAGCCCGGAAGTACCGAAATCCAGGCGGTGGACCAGGGTGCAGCCGGGGTATATTTGTACCAGCCGATGATGCACCGAATCCAGATTTTGCGGATTTTTGCCCGAGAGGCTGAGCAGCCCGGCGGGTTTGTTGATCAGTACCAGGTGATCGTCCTGATAGAGATTTTCGATCTTGTCATGGCACGGCGGGGCAATAAAGGTATCGATAATCTTGGACATCAGGCAACCCGGATGAAGAGTGGGAGCGGATGATAACCAATTTTAAACCGGCTGGCGAATCCGGCTATTCGCCTGCCGGTTTAGCGCGAGCCGGTCAGTGAGCCCCTGTTTTTCGCTCGGAAAAATAGTGCGCTGGCGTGCTGCCCATCGCCTTCCTGAACATTGTTATGAAGGCATTAACGGACTCATACCCCAGTTTTGGCGGGGATCGAATTAGTGGCAGGGCTGTCTGCAAGCGTATCTATCACGCCTTGAGAGCGAATAGCTTTCCTATGGCGATTGCCGCCATATTCCGGCTTACGTCACTTATCGCGTCGTCGCCGTATCTTTTGCCGAGGGGGCGACATATCCTGTTATGAGCATTAGCTCATTAACAGGAACGGAATGATGCGCGATCTCCCCCCAACAGCCACGCTGCGCACTTTTGAAGTCGCCACCCGCCACACTACCTTTACTTCAGCCGCGGCGGAGCTTTTTATTACGCAAAGCGCGGTCAGCCATCAGTTGAAAAATCTGGAGGAAATCTGGGGCCTGCCGCTTTTTGAGCGCGGTAAAACCCTCAGCCTGACGCCTGCAGGCGCTGCGCTCGCCCCCCTTGTGCGCGAATTCTTTAGCAAGCTGGAAACAACGCTTGCCGATCTTCGCGAGCAAAATGGCCGGGTACGATTGCGCGTTAACACCACCTATTCTTTTGCGCTGAAGTGGCTGCTGCCACGCCTGCCAGATTTGGCGCGTTTGCATCCGGAGATTCTGGTGAGCCTGGAAAGCACGGATAAAGCCATTAACTTTGCCGGCACAGATGCCGATGTGGCGATCCGTTTTGGTCACGGTAATTATCCCGCGCTGCACACGGAGTTCATGTTCCGCGAGCAGCTATTTCCGGTTGCCAGCCCGGCACTATTACGGCGCTTTGGTACACCGGCTGAGCCTGCCGAACTGTTGCGCTATCCGCTTTTGACGCGTGACGGCGCCGATCTGGTGCCCAAATGGGACGTCTGGTTTAAGCTGAACGGCATAAAGACGGATGTGTTGCACGAAAGCGTACGCTTCGCCGACACCAATATGACGATAGAGGCCGCGTTATTGGGGCAGGGCATTGCATTGGCGCGCAGCGGACACGTTGAAAAAGAGATCGGCGATGGCAGCCTGGTGCGGCTCTTTGACGTTCCTTTTCCTTCTCCGGCCGCCTATTACCTGGTCTGCCCGAGAGGCATCGAAACGCAGCCACACATCATAAAATTCCGTAGCTGGCTCCTGGCGGAATCACAACAGGCGCAGCTCAGTTATCGTTAAGCATGAGTATTTGCTCATGCCTCGATGACGACACTTCACTTTTAATCCGGGCGTGCGCTGTTTAGTATCCGCACATGCCTGGACACCTTATTTTGCTTACGTTATTCGCCGCCCTGCTGCATGCCGGCTGGAATACCTTATTACGCAGCGGTACTGACCGGTTGTGGTCGATGACCATTATGTGTCTGACGATTGCTCTTGTCTGCGCCGTAATCGTGCCGTTTCTGCCACTGCCTGCCGGCGCCAGTTGGCAGTATGCGCTGCTTTCAGCTGTGCTGCACGTTGGCTATAACCTGTGTCTGGTACGCAGTTATCAATGCGGTGATCTCGGGCAAACCTATCCGATTGCGCGCGGTTCTTCGCCGCTGATGGTGACCTGTGCGGCGGCAGTATTCGCCGGGGAAAACATTGCATTTAACGCGCTTGGCGGCATCACGCTGGTTTCCGCGGGTATTTTGATGCTTGCCGTGAAAGGGGGAAAACTGGCGTTGCCGGGTCTGCCATATACCCTGGCAACGGGCGCTTTTATCGCCGCGTATAGCGTGGTGGATGGTATGGGCGTGCGCGTGTCCGGCAACGCGCTCTCCTATACCCTGTGGATGAGCGCATTATGGGGTGTGCTGATGCCGGCACTCTATATCGTGCTGCGGGACAGTAAAAGTCTACTGCGCCGGCGACCCGGTGTACTCCAGGCGGCGGCGGGTGGTCTGGTTTCGCTACTCGCTTACGGCATCATCATTTATGCCATGATGGGCGCACCCATGGGAGTAGTCTCAGCGTTGCGCGAAACCAGCGTGCTGTTTGCCGCGGTACTGGGTTATCTGTTTCTCGGCGAAACGTTAACGCTGAGAAAAGTGCTGGCGTGCACGGTCATCGCCGCCGGTACGCTGATGATGGGTTAATCGAATCAGGAGAACACAAGATGTCTGACCATCCCACACTTGCTCTTATTGGCCCGGGTGCTATCGGGACCACCATCGCCGCTGTATTGCATGAAGTTGACCGAACGCCAGTCCTTTGCGGCCGTACCGCGCATCCGCAGTTGATTTTACGTCACGATGAGGGGGAAGTCGTGGTGCCAGGCCCGGTATTGACCGATCCGGCGGCGATCAGTCATCCGTTCGATCTGGTTTTTGTCGCGGTGAAAACCACCCAGGTCGCTGACAGCGCCAACTGGCTGGCCGCCTTGTGCGATGAAAATACCGTGGTATGTGCGCTGCAAAATGGCGTCGAACAGGAAAGCCTGCTGGAACCCTACGTCAACGGCGCAAAGGTGCTGCCTTCGGTAGTGTGGTTCCCGGCACAGCGCGAGCCGGATGCCTCCGTCTGGTTGCGTGCCAAACCGCGCCTTACGCTGCCGGATGTACCCGAAGCGAAAAGGATAGCCGATGTGCTCAAAGGCACAGGCTGCGCGGTTGAACTGTCAACCGACTTTACCTCCATCGCATGGCGCAAACTGTTGCAGAACGCGGTCGCTGGTTTGATGGTGCTGGCGAATCGCCGTGCCGGGATGTTCGCGCGGGGGGATATCACTGCACTGGCTCTGGCTTATTTGCGCGAGTGTCTGACCGTAGCGCGTGCAAAGGGGGCGTTACTGAGCGATAAGGTTCCGCAGGAGATCCTTGACGGTTTTCATCGGGCCCCTGCGGATTTAGGCACCTCCATTCTCGCCGACCGCCAGGCCAATCGCCCACTGGAGTGGGATATCCGCAACGGTGTGGTGCAGCGTTATGGGCACTCACTGGGTATTCCTACGCCCATCAGCGAGGTGCTGGTACCGCTGCTGGCGGCAGGAAGTGAGGGGCCGGGGTGAGGCCGTTAACGGCAGGGTATTTGTAAGGCAACGACAGCCGGACTCGCCACAGGTGTGTTCGATAAATCCAGGTCATTAAAGCGACTGAAGCAGTGCCCGTAGGCAAGATGCACCGACATGTCCGTTCTTAAAAACCGCAAAAGCAAAAAGCCCGCTTAAGTTTCCTTAAGCGGGCTTCTCTAATATGGCTCCTCTGACTGGACTCGAACCAGTGACATACGGATTAACAGTCCGCCGTTCTACCGACTGAACTACAGAGGAATCGTGCGAACGGGGCGCATCATATCCAGCCACCCAGAGTGTGTCAACGCTAAATTCGCCGATTCGGCGCGACTGCTCAGTATGCGAGCAATGCGCGGTCGGTTATGGCGTTTCTGCGCCGTTTTCTGCTTGCCAACGCTGCAAGCGCGCCAAGGTATCTTGTTTATAGAAACGGCAAAAATGCTGATATAACACCGGAAAACGGTGGGCCAGCAGTTCGGGCGCGCTGAAAAAATACTCCGACAGCACGGCAAAACACTCGGCCGGATCGGTGGCGGCGTAGGCGTCCATACTGGCGGCCTCTTCGCCGACCATGTCGATCTCGTCTTGCAGGTTTTCCATTGCGGCGTGCAGATCATGCTCCCAGGCGGCAATATCGCGCAGCGGGAGCGGCGGTATTCCGGTGGCGCTGCCGCCGTTGCGCATATCCAGTTTGTGCACCGCTTCGTGGATCACCAGGTTAAAGCCGGAGAGATCGAAAGAGTCCTGCACGTCCTGCCAGTTGAGCACAATCGGCCCCTGTTCCCAGCTCTGCCCGGACTGCACCACCGGCCCTGAGTGGACCAGGCCGAAGTCGTCCTGCCATTCATCCTCCACCACGAACGGAGAAGGGTAGAGCAGGATCTCATTGAAGCCGTCCAGACATTCCGCCCCCAGTTCAAGCACCGGCAGAGCGAACAGCAGGGCGATACGCGCCTGCATTTGCGACGTGAGCTCAAGCCCCTGCAGCGGGACGATGCGCTTTTGCTGCAAAATCTGCCCGGCAACGACGATCAGGCGCTGTTGTTCCTGCTCATCCAGCGGAGAGAGCAGGGGGATTGCCAGCGCGTCCTGCCACTGGGCAAGCGTTTCCGCTTGCGGTTGTTGCGTTTTCCACGGCCATTTAATCATCGCGTTGCTCGTAAAGTGGTCACTTGAACGTTCGGCTGGAGGCTAACTCTGTAAAAATGCCGCAAAAAGGGGCATGATGACAAGCACTATCAGGAGAGATGCCGGAGCGGCTGAACGGACCAGTCTCGAAAACTGGAGTAGGGGCAACTCTACCGGGGGTTCAAATCCCCCTCTCTCCGCCATTATTCAATCACTTACGTTAAATTCTTTCAACGATCCCCGTCACAGATAACTTATCCTCACCCCAAAGCCTGTAGGGAAAGCCTTCATCCCTACCAAGAGCAAGCCTGGGACTCGTACAGGATTTATCCCCTGATTAATGCGCTTGTGCCTCCCTGGCCTGTCTGGAGTCGACAATATGCACTGATAAATAAATAGGCGTGTCGATAAAAGGCGATACTTTCATCTCTATTTTAACGTGTGTGTTATTATCTTCTTTCGTATTAAATGTAAAAATACCCTCTGGATTTTGTCTAGGAATAGTCTTGATTATTTGGCGTCATAAACTTTGTCGGATTAATGAAGATTTGATTTTAATAGTGTATTTATTAAGGTTTTATTGTGACCCTTTAAAAGGTTTTTTATCATATTTCTTGTTTGCGCGATGCTGTGATGTCATTTTATTTTCAGGGTTTTCAGAGAGTAACCTTGCCATCCTTAGTTGACTAATATAAGAGTGTTAATTGAGTTTTTTTATTAAATGGCAGTAACAATATGATTTTTTATTTTTTGCGACTTTTGGGTTGCACTGATACGTAACGTCAGATTTATACGGGCTAAGTAAAACCCATTCGCCAGCGGGGGAGAGGTCGTCAATTCACTATTTAGTTACTGCGTTAAATTATTAACTGATGATTTTTTATCTTCTTATAAGAAGATAAAATAAATTGATTAATCAATTTATCTATAAAGCTGATCGCAGTAACTTGCAGTATTTTCTGCATTTATCAAGATTTAGTTATCTTAAAGTAAATAATCAAAGCTGCACCATCTTATATTTTTTGCACCACAACCTGCAGTTAAAAAGGTACGGGCTGTTTAAATGATAACCAGTCGGCCGTGCCTTGGTTGACGAGAATCTCTTTTGCTTGTGCTCAAAAAAACACAAGAAACACTAAAGTTTTGTTTATTTATTTCATTTTGTTATTATTTTTTTGCTTAATTATTGCAATTGATTGCTTTTACAATACTAATCCTAATAGGAATGAGGAGTTATTTTTTTATCGCTTTTATAGGCGCGATCCTGATTTTTAATATTGTATTGATTTTTTTTATTTATTTGATTTTTTTAGTAAAAAATAGATAAATCTGCATTTTTATCGTTAAAACCGATCACTTTCCATCACTTGATAGGTATCATCTATTGGTGTGACAATAATTAATATGTCTAAACAATTTGTTAGCGGAGTGGTTAACAATTACTCTGAAGTCAATCTAGGAAGGATTAGTGAACATAACAGATTCACTTCGTACAGTTGCAACAACTGATTGAATGAAAAGGATGTCAGGCAATGAATGAAGTCATATTTACTGATACTGAAATAAATGGCGTCGAGTTTGACCCTAGATATAGTGAGATTGAGTTTACCCTGTCAGAATATGATAGTGAAACCGATCCGCTGAATGCTTTGGATAGCGCCCGTGATGTTAATTGGCATGCCATTCGCGAGCAGGCAGCAGTGCTGCTTGAGCAGTGTTTTGATTTGCGCGTTGTACTTTGGCTTATGCGTGCAAATCTTCATATCGATGGTTTTTCAGCCTTTTATCTGGGAATTGCGCAAATCGATAAGCAATATTCCGATGAAGGGGTAACTATTTTCCCACAGGCCGATATCGACCAATCCGCGGACAGCAATCATGCCGCTGCATTAGGTTGGCTCGCCACGTCATCCTGCCTGCACGAAATTAAAAATAGCCGCATTTATCCCGACAACTCGCTAACAATAGATGAGTTTCTCAACCTTCGCCTTGTTGAGCAAGAGGGAAAATATCAACATTTCTCTGACGCGGTTAAATTGATTGGCCAGGCCAATACCTACTTTTCCTCGCGTAGTTTACCCTCGTTGCAGCAACAATTGGCGTTGCAGCTGGAGGCGTTGGAGCGGGTGGAAAATTACGCCAATTTACAAGCGGAAGACTATCGATTGGATTGTCGCCAGGTCCGGGATTATTTTCAGACGCTTATCCGTTTGCTGAGTTCTCTTGAACAACAGGAATTACCGCTTGCTGACGAGGAACCGTCGTCCGATATAGCGGGTGAACAAGTAAATATAGCTAACGGGAATAAATATATTCGTTCCAGGCAGGATGTCATTTTATTGTTGGACCAGGTGCTGGATTACTTCCAGAATTATGAGCCAAGCCATCCCGCTCCTATTCTTATCAGACGTTCGCAAAAAATGATTGGCATGGATTTCGCAACGATAGTTGAGGAACTTTTGCCTGAATCTCTGACATCGTTAAACCAATTGGCTGGGAAGTGATTTTTTACAAAGGAGTTTTCCAATGGCTAAGGACTCAAGCTCTCAAAAGTTTATTGGCAAGAATAATGCGCCTCGTGTGCAAATTGAATATGACGTTGAACTTTATGGTTCACAAAAGAAGGTTGAGTTGCCTTTTGTGACTGGGGTTATGTCCGACCTCTCCGGACATCGGAAAAAACCTTTGCCGCCCATTGAGGAACGGAAGTTTCTGACTTTCGATCAGGATAACTTCAACGATCGCATGCGCGCAATTAGACCTCACCTGCAGTTTTACGTTGAGAATACCTTAAGTGAAGATGATTCATTGCTGGATGTTGAGCTGGAGTTCGAGTCCATGGATGATTTTTCTCCGGGGGCGATTGCCAAAAGGGTTCCTCAAATGCAGCGGCTTCTGGAGGCCAGAGAGCATCTTACTGAATTAATTACTTATATGGACGGGAAATCAAGCGCGGAAGAAGTGGTGAAAAGCCTGCTTGAGAAGCCGGATTTCCTGCATCGCCTGGTGATGGATGCACGCAAAACGGTGGCAGACGCAGAGCAGGATGCACAGGACACCGGCAATAAAGGAGAGGTGTAATGGGAGCGAGGCAACGACGCTATACGGCAAAGCAGCAGGCTACCGCTGTTGCCGAGATAGAAAAGAGCGAGGTGGAAAATGAGCTGGACGGCTTGCTTAAACGCTCTTTTCGCCCGAGAACCAATGAAGCTTCGGAGGCGGTGCGCCGTGCCATCGGCACGCTGTCGGAATATGCCAATCGCGGCAAGGTAAAGGTGAGCCACGATGTGGTATTGACCATCGAGTCGCTGATTGCCCAGATCGACGAACAGCTTTCAGATCAGATGAACAATATTTTGCATCATCCGGAATTCCAGAAGCTGGAATCTGCATGGCAGGGCCTGAGTTATCTGGTGGACAATACCAACGTTAGCGAAACGCTTAAAATTCGCGTGCTTAACATCAATCAGGATGAGTTGACGCGCAATTTGCGCCGTTACCGTGGTGCGGCATGGGATCAAAGCCCAATCTTCAAGCAGATTTATGAGCAAGAATATGGCCAGTTCGGCGGTGAGCCTTTCGGCTGCATCATCGGCGACTTCGAGTTCGACCACAGCCCGATGAGCGTAACCTTGCTGACGGAGTTGGCGAAAATCTCCGCCGCATCGCATTGTCCATTCATTTCCGCTGCGTCGCCGTCGCTATTGCAAATGAGCAAGTGGAACGAGCTGGGGAATCCGCGTGATATTGGCAAAATCTTCACGACGCCGGAATACGCTTCATGGCGGCGTCTGCGGGAAAGTAATGACTCGCGTTATTTGGTTTTGACCATGCCGCGTTTCCTCTCGCGTTTACCCTACGGGGCTAAAACCAACCCGGTGGAGGAATTTGCTTTTGAAGAGTCTGTCCGGCCTGGTGTGGATGACGATTTTTCCTGGGCGAATTCAGCGTATGCCATGGGGTTGAATATCAACCGCGCTTTTCACGAGTATGGTTGGTGTTCCAAAATCAGGGGGATCGAGTCCGGCGGTTCGGTTGAGGAATTGCCTGCCTATGCGTTTCCTTCCGACGAAGGCGGTTATGAGCTCACCTGTCCGACTGAGGTGGCGATTTCCGACCGAAGGGAACAGGAGCTGTCCGACGCGGGCTTTTTACCCCTGGTGTATCGTAAACATTCGGACTTTGCGGCTTTTATCGGCTCATGCACGATGCATGCTCCGGCGAAATATGAGGATCCCGATGCAACGGCTAACGCTAAACTTTCATCTAGATTGCCTTATATTTTTGCCACGTGTCGCTTCGCGCATTATTTAAAATGTATCGTGCGAGATAAAATCGGTTCGTTTCGTTCCCGAGACGACATGCAGCTTTGGCTGAATGACTGGTTGATGAATTATGTCGATGGGGATCCTTCGGTATCCACAGAGGCAACAAAAGCGCGCCGTCCATTAGCTGCAGCGGAAGTTCGCGTCGAGGATGTCGAAGACGATCCTGGATATTACCGCGCACATTTCTATTTACGCCCTCATTACCAGTTGGAAGGCATGACCGTATCCTTGCGACTGGTGTCCAAACTTCCGTCAGCTAAAAAAGATGGGAGCAGATAAGTTACGGCTGGTCATTGATTAGGATATTGCCAACGCCAATTATTACGGCGGCTAGTGTGTTTTAATATCATATTAAGATTTGTGGGCGTGGTGAGTTTATTTGCTGCGAGCATCTTTACCTTAATATTTAAATAAACGTTAACCTTGCTATTGTGATGATAGCGGAGGCGATGTCTGAACTTATCTGAGTCAACGTTTAAATTAATGAATTAGACCTATCAGTCAAGGAGACAAAAATGAGTACTAAAGCTTTAGTAGACTATTTTTTGAAGATTGAAGGTGTTGATGGTGAATCACCTGATCAAACCTATCCAGGATGGATTCAGCTGCAGGCTTGGCAATGGGCTGAAGAAAATGCGGGGCGCTGGGGATATGGCAGCGGTGGCGGTTCTGGCAAAGTGGAGATGAAAGACTTTGAGTTTCGCATGGTTAGCAACAAGGCCTCGCCGAAGCTTTTCCTTATGTGTGCTACGGGTGAGCATATTCCTCAGGCGAAACTGGTCTGCCGTAAATCAGGTCAGGGGCAGCAGGACTTTATGGCCGTCACCTTCAGCAACTGCCTGGTTTCGTCTTTCAAAACCGTTGGCAATATGCCGCTGAACTCTACGGTTGGCGCCGAAATTGATACCGTGCTTCCGACAGACGTTATCAAACTCAACTTTGCCCGTATCGAAGTTGAGTATAAAGAGCAGAATAATGATGGCTCCATGGGGGCGGTAATCAAGACGGGTTATGATCTTAAGCTTAATGCCCGTATCTAATTATCGATGAAATAACATTAATTGTAGGGCGTCTGCCCGCATTATTGCGGGCAGACATAGCCAAATATAATGAGGCGGCAGATGAAAGCGTCATTGCCAATGTTATTCGATAAACTCAGCACGAAAACTCAGAGCACGGGTCCGGATAAATGGCGGAAGGTTATAGTGCGCGATATAGAGTTTTTGCTCAATGATGCGTCGCGCAGCGCCGATCTGAAACTTCATGAATACAGGCACTGCGAAAATTCAGTGCTCAATTATGGTTTGCCTTCGCTGAGCCAACGGATACCTATTAGCACCGATCCTTTAACCTTAGCGAAGCATATACAAAAAATTATCACCTCTTTTGAACCTCGTTTGGATCCGAAAACGATTCGTGTCGTGCCGGTGGTTAACGAACGTCAATCTTATGTTCTGGCCATTTTATTCGACATATACGGTACCTGCTCATTACCGGGCGATGAGATGTTAGTTAATTTGCGCATTGCGCTTGATTATTCATGTGGTGCTGTTCGTGTGTTCGAATAGTAGGGGGAATTATGTTCAGTGAGCGCTTTCTTCAATTATATAATGATGAACTGCGTTACTTTCGCGAGGCCGGGCGTCAATTTGCGCTGTCTCATCCGCAGGTAGCCCAGCATCTGGGAATGCATATCGACGGTGTGCTTGATCCCTTCGTCGAACGCCTGCTGGAAGGCTCGGCTTTTCTCTGCACGCGAGTCCAAGAAAAGCTGAACAATGAGCAGCCTGAGTTTGCATTGCAGATGCTTTCTCGTTTGGCGCCTCTCTGGTATACGCCGGTTCCCTCTATTGCGACCATCGCCATCAAGCCCGATCTGTCTTTCCCTCAGTGGCACAGTCAGGTTGAATTGCCGCGGGGAAGCAAGCTCACGCTTAACGATGCGTCGCTGAACAATAAGCCGGCCACGTTTACCACCGCACGCCACATCAAAGTACAGCCGGTTGAGATTGCGTTGGCCGAATGCGAAGTTTTACCGCCGCATCATTTGCCAGCCGGCGTGGCTCGGCATTTGAAAGACGGTTCTGCACATGTGCGGCTGCGCCTGACGACTCACGGCGTACTTTCCCTCTCTGCGCTCGACCTCGAGCCGTTGCACCTGACGTTGGCGGAAGACACGGTGCGAGTGAATCAGCTTATGGCAACGTTGCTTAACCATACTTTACGTATAGTTTTGTGGGCGAAAACGGATGATCAACCGGTGATTAGCGTGCTTTCGCCGGCGAGTTTGCGCCTGGGCGGCGTAAGCGACGATGAGGCGCTGCTGCCGGTGGCGGTGGGGGAGCTGCCGGGCAGTCGGCTGATGCGTGAATATTTCGCTGCCCCAAGCCGTTTCTTCAGCCTGGAGCTGTGTGGCGTTCGGGATTTCCTGCTGCAATGCGAACGGGTGCATGAGTTTGAGGTGTTGTTCGTGCTTGAGCAGCGCCCGCTCCCTTTGATTGGTCGCGTCAATGCCAGGGATTTTCATCTTTTTGCGACTCCGGTCATCAACCTTTACCGTCGTTACTGCTCGCCGCTGCAACTGACGGGGGAACAAACGGAACATCAGCTGGTCGTCGATCGCCTGAATACTTCCTTGTACGAGATCCATAGCGTCAAGCAAGTCAAGGGCATGATGCCGGACGGCAATCCGGTGATTTTTTCATCGTTGCAGGCAGACAGGCATTTTGACTGTGAACGCGAGCCTGCCGGATACCAGCTGCGTCGCCGGCGTGAGCCTTCGCCATCCAAATATAACAATCTGCATTTGCCTAACGAGGATACGTTCATCTCCATCTCGCCAGGCAAAAGCGGTATTGATATCGACGCCCTGGGCTCGTTGAGCGTTGAGGCGCTGGTGTGCGAGCGCCACCTTATACCGGCCCATCTTCAACAGCCGCATTTTATGCTGGAAACAGCGATGCCCGTGCACCAGGTCGAGATTGTGCGCCATCCGACCAATCCCATTGCGGTGCCGAGCATAAGCCAGGCTTGGCAGGCCGTTCAGATGCTGGCGATGAACCCCTTGCGCTATGCGCGCCCCGAAGTGCAGGACTGTTCGACGTTGTTGCGCGACTGGCTATCGCTGTTTTGCCACCAAGACGACGCCAGCCAGCGCAGGCGCATCGCCAGTATCAAGAACGCTTCGGTCGAGCACCATTTTGAACGCTACCAGGGGCGAGGGCCGTTGGCATGGATCCGCGGCGCTGAAATCAGCGTCAACCTGAGCGTCAACCACCACGCCGACCACGGCGCTTATCTGTTCGGCAAGGTACTGCACCATGCGTTGAGCCACTATGGCGATTTGAATCAAACGTTAAGCATGACGCTGATGCTTGATGGGGAAACTCACGCCAATTGGGGGGCTATCTATCATGGCTGATATGCCGCTGGCGCAAAAAACGGTGCTGACGTCGGCACAGCCGTCGCCGCCGAATCACCTGCGCGAAAAGGTGGGGGCCGCGGAAATCAAGGGGTTGTCCAAGCGGCAGGATTTCTTCGAGTTATTGCGGCGGATAGAGCGTGCGCAACAGGATGCGCCACGCCTGGGTATGACTAACGATCGCAGCCGCGAACGCCTGAGCATCACGCAGCCTGCCGACATGGCCTTCGCTTCGCGCGAGATAGTCGATATTGAGCAGCGTCCGCCGCAAGTACTGATCAAAGCCCGTCACTTCGGCATGTTTGCACCCTATGGGCCTTTGCCGATCCATATGACTGAACATGCGCGCACCGAGGTCATCGCCAGGCGAAATCAGGCATTCCAACAGTTCGTCGGCATTATGAGCCAGCGTTTCGCCGTGCTGCACTATCGCGCCTGGTCGCAGTTGAACGCGATGATCGGCCATGACCATGCCGATCACCAAAATCCGTTCTTGTTTCATTTGCGGCAAACCTGCGGGGTGAACCCGGGCCTGGTGGTGAATACGCATATTCAACGGCTGCGCGAGGCTTATCCTGGCGCGTATCTGCCGGGGCGTCGTTCTCTGAAACAGCTTAACCAGATGTTGGCGGCCTATTTTTCCGTGCCGATCGAGGTCACGCCGCGCTACGCCAAATGGATTGACGACGGCAAAAAGGCCGACAGCCAGAAGATGGGTTGCCTGGGGAAAACGCGCGTCGGCAGCCGTTTTTTTGATGCGCAATATGGTGCGCATATCCAGATTGGCCCATTGCCGGCGCCGCAATATCAGCAGTATCAGCGCGGCAGCCGACGGCTTCAGGCGCTAGTGAGCATTTGCCATGACTTTATGAGCCATCAGCTGATGCTCGATATCAGTCTGCTCATCACCACTGAACCGGGAATGGCGGCGCAGTTGGGCGGCAAATCTCTGAGCAAAGATGGCTGGTTGAAACCTAAAGCAGGGACGTTTAGGCAACTGGTCTATCAATCACCAACTTAATATAAGGATGATTAAGGTGTATCAACGTGAACGTCTTTTCTCGCGATTAGGACATTTTGCTTATCAGTCTTTTGTTGAGGCAACCAAACTGTGCCGTACTTTTCGGCATGAGTATGTGGAGCTCGAACATTGGCTGAAGGTGCTGGTGGATAAGGAGCGCGGCGATCTTCCGCTGATATTGGCGCATTACGAAGTCAATATCCAGCGCATCAGCGATGCGCTGGATCGTATCCTCCATACCCTGCCTAACCGCACCAATGCGGTAGTGGACCTGTCCGCGCAGTTAGAAACGGTAGTGGAAAGGGGGCTGTTAATGAGCCAACTTGCCGAGTTCCCGGGCGGCGGGGTGCGCACTATCCATATCCTGGTCGGCATTTTGCAGGACGCCACGCTGCAGCGCGGGTTATACCGGCTGAGCGATGAATTTAAAAAGATCCCCATTCCGCAGGTTTTTGATGATTACCCGTCTCTGTTGGCCAATTCGGTCGAGTATGAAGAGATGGAAGAGATCGCCGAGGGGGAATATCGCGGCGATGCTTCAGGTTCCGCAGACGGTGAAGACATTCTCGATCAATGGTGCGCCGATTTGACTCGCCAAGCGCGCGCCGGCGAGATCGATCCGGTTATCGGCCGCGAAGCGGAGCTGCGCCAGGTGATCGATATCTTGCTCCGTCGCAGGCAAAACAACCCTATTTTGGTCGGGGAAGCGGGGGTGGGGAAAACCGCCGTCGCCGAGGCGCTGGCCTGCAAGATCGCCGCAGGCCAGGTGCCGCCGTTGCTGCAAGGCGCGCGTTTGCTGTCACTGGATCTGGGGCGAATGCAGGCGGGTGCCAGCATGAGAGGCGAATTTGAATCGCGTCTCAAAGCGCTGATTGATGCGATTACCCGTTCCGGCGTGCCGGTGATCCTGTTCTGTGATGAGGCGCATACGCTGGTGGGCGCAGGCGGCCAAACCGGTACGGGCGATGCCGTCAACCTGCTTAAACCGATGTTGGCGAGGGGAACGCTGCGTATGGTGGCGGCGACAACCTGGTCGGAATACAAACAATTCATTGAACCCGATGCCGCTCTCACGCGTCGTTTCCAATATGTGCTGGTTTCCGAGCCTGACGAAGAAAACGCGGTCAACATGATGCGTGCCATTTCACCGCATTTTGCACGGCACCATAACGTCATTATTCGCGAATCGGCGTTGCAGGCCGCGGTGCATCTGTCGCTGCGTCACTTACCGTCGCGCCAGTTGCCGGATAAAGCCATCAGCCTGTTGGATACCGCCTGCGCGCGCGTGGCACTGAGCCAGCACGCCCAGCCGGAAAAGATTGAGTCTCTGGAAGCCGGCCTGGCGGTCATGCAAACCGAGGTGAACAGTTTGCAGGACGAGGTCAGGTTTGCTGGCCAGGCGCCTAACCGCATGAGTGAGTTGCAGAACGCGATTTTCGCCAAGGAGCAACTGCTGGCCGGGTTACGCCGACGGCAGGAACAGGAGCGGCTGGCGGTGACGCAACTGCGGGAGGCGGAGCAGCGGCAACCTGACCGATTGCCGTTGTTGGCGGAGCAATTGGGTGAACTGCAGGCGGGCGATCTGCCATTGGTTTACCCCTGGGTGGACGATCGCGTCGTGGCGGAGGTGCTTTCGGACTGGACCGGCATTCCCACGGGGCGCATGTTGCAAAACGATCTGGACAACGCGCTCAATCTTGACCAATTGCTTGAGCGACAGATATTCGGCCAGACAACGGCGATCAATGAGATCGCGCAGGCGGTGCGCATTTCTCGCGCCGGCATTCAGGCGCACGATCGGCCACTGGGCGTTTTCATGTTGTCCGGTCCGAGCGGTGTCGGCAAGACCGAAACGGCTTTCGCTTTGGCCGAAGCGATGTATGGCGGGGCGCATAACCTGATCGTGTTCAATATGAGCGAGTTTCAGGAATCTCATACCGTTTCCACCTTGAAGGGCGCGCCGCCCGGCTATGTCGGCTACGGCAAAGGCGGCAAGTTGACGGAGGCGGTGCGGCGAAAACCTTACTCCATCGTGTTGCTCGATGAGTTCGACAAGGCGCACCCCGATATACACGAAGTGTTCTATCAGGTCTTCGACAAGGGCGTAATGGAGGACGGCGAAGGCCGCATGATCAGCTTCCGTCAGTGCTTTATTTTGATGACGTGCAATGTCGGCGCCGCCGAAATAGAAGCCACGCTGTCAGAAACGCCGGAGCTGAAAACCGAAGCGTTACGCCCGATGCTACATGACGCTTTGGTGCGTGTTTTCCCACCGGCTCTGCTGGCGCGCATGAATATGATCCCTTATGTGCCGCTTTCCATCGAAGCGATTACCCATATCGCCGCGAAACAGATTTCCCGTTTACAACAGCGTTTGCAAAAAGAAGTGGGCGTGTCTTTGGTGCTGGAAGGCGATATTTCCGGTTGGATAGCCCAGCGAGTCAGCACGCACCCATCGCGCGGCAGAGCGGTTGAGTCGCTATTGCAACAGGCGATTTTACCGCCGATCAGTAATGAAGTGCTGCAGCGCAAACGTACGGGACAGGAACTGAAAAATATCCAACTCATGGTCGAGAACGAAAGTTTGAGCGTTTATTTCGACTGATTTTTAATTTTTCCCGTCGGCCGTTAGCGGCCTGGTGGGGAAATCCGGTGTCAGAGAGGTCGCTATGCCTTTAATCGAAATTGATAACCCTGTTTTATCAGGTTTGAACGCATTTCCGCTCAGCTTCACCACGAAGGAAGGGCTGTCGAGTAATTCTCAATATACGCTCGAATTTGAGTGCGAACAGGCCGACGTCGATTATGAAACCCTGCTGGGCGAGGGGGTGAATATTCGTATCGAAAGGCCGGACTTTGGTTCGCGCCCCTTCTATGCCTACGTTATTGGCGCCTCGGATACGGGGCAGCATCAAGATAAATTTGTTTATAAGCTCGAATTGAGCACCTGGTTATGGTTTTTGATGCAAAACCGCAACTGCCGTATTTTTCAGGATCTGAATATACTCGATATTATCGAGCAAATATTTGCTCGCTATAGCTTTGCCGATTATCGCCTGGATATTCAGGGAACCTATCCGCAGCGGGAATACTGCGTGCAGTTTGCAGAAACGGATTTTGCGTTTATTAGCCGACTGCTTGAAGACGAAGGCATAGGATATTACTTCGATCATGAGTCGGATAAGCATACGCTGGTTATCACGGATCGTCAGAACTTCGATGATTTGGACCTGGGCTATGCGGTGCTGCCATTTATGCCGGACAGCGAAGAGAACCGGGCAATCCGCGAGGGGATCCAACGCATTCAGCGTTCGCGCAAGGTACGCCCGAACGAGATTGTGCTGCGTGATTTCGATTATCTGAACCCGCGCAAAAATCTGCAAACCAAGGTCGAGGAAAGCAGCCTTGGCCTGCAGAATACCCCGCTGGAATGGTATGACTACGCGGCGGGCTATGTCGATACCGAGCGCGGTGAATATTTGGCGCGGCTGCGTCTGGAAGAAATGCAGAGCGACGGCCATTTGCTGTTCGGCGAAAGCAACGCCGTCGGGCTGATGGCCGGTAAAGATTTTACCCTGACGCTGCATCCGGACGGCAACCGCAACCGCCGTTTTAAATTGATTCGCTGTGACTATATCTTCGTGCAGGATGGCCCTGACAGTAGCAGTGAAGGGCGCAATGTCACATGCCATTTCAGCGCCCTGAATGATGACGTGGCGTTTCGCCCATTGCGCCTGACCCCCAGGCCGCAGATGCCGGGCATCCAAAGTGCGACCGTGGTGGGGGCGCCCAACTCCGAAGTTCACACCGACAAATTTGCGCGTATTCGCGTCCATTTCCATTGGGATCGCTACAAAACCACCGAGGAAGACAGTTCCTGTTGGATCCGCGTCGTGCAAGCCTGGGCTGGGAAAGGCTGGGGCGTGCTGGCCATGCCGCGCGTTGGGCAGGAAGTGCTGATCACCTACGTTGATGGTGATTTGGATCGTCCTTTGGTCACCGGCATTGTCTATAACGGCGACAACCCGCCACCCTATCAATTGCCGGAGTACATCAACTATACCGGCCTGGTATCGCGCTCGCTGCGCTTTGGCAAACCGCAGCACGCCAGCCAACTGACCTTCGATGACAACCGTGATAATGAACGCGTCATGCTGCATGCCGAGCGCGATCTGCAGACCACCGTGGAACGCAATCAGGCCACCGATGTGGGCATGGACAAATTCGACATCATCCGCCGCACCTTTACCGACTGGTTCAGCAATCACGTTTCTTATAAGGATTACATCTTCAGCATTATCGGCTTTTCCGCAACCATAAGGGGGGTTGATGTCACCCTGACGGGGATCGGCACAAGTGCTACCGGCGTCAACACCTCGTTTACCGGTGTCAACACCTCGTTCACCGGCGTCAGCACCTCGTTCACCGGCGTCGGCACGTCATTTACCGGATTGAGCAACTCATACACCGGGCAGAGCACCAGTTGCACCGGCGTGTCCAATTCCATGACGGGCGAAAGCCACTCTTTTATCAGCCTCAGCAACAGCATGGTGGGTGAAAGCAACAGCTTTACCACGGTCAGCACCAGCCAAACCGGCTCGAGCACCAGCTTTACCGGCGTCAGCGTGAGCACCGTAGGCTCTTCAACCAGTACGACTGGCGTTAGCCTGAGCACTACCGGCGTCTCGACCAGCACCACCGGCAGCAGTATCAGCACTGTCGGCAGCAGCATCGGCACTGTCGGCAGCAGCATCAACACGACCGGTAGCAGCATCAGCACGACCGGCAGCAGCGTCAGCACGACCGGCAGCAGCGTCAGCAGCACCGGCAGCAGCAACAGTACGACGGGGGTTTCCATCAGTTACACCGGCGCGTCACTGTCTGAAACCGGCGTTGACCTGAAAACGGTTGGGATGCAAAGCAAGAACTAACGAGGAACCGCAATGAGAATCATACGACCGCAGCAGTTGGTTGTTATCAAAGGGGGCTATCAGCTCGGACGAGAAAGCAGGCTTGGCGTCAGCGTCATTGCCGGCTGTTATCTGTCCCAGCCGGCACACTGGGTGAGCGAGGCCCAGATTTGGGAGGCGTGGAAAAGCGCGCCTGTCAGTTTTCCGGTGTTGGACGCTGCGGAACCCAAGCCGTTCGCCGAGTATCTGATCGCCGGGCATGCCGGTATTGGCCGGCCGGTTAAAACGCTGAACGTCAGCGCGGATATCGGCGGCCTCTCGCGCCGCTGGCGCATTGAGGGGGAAGGGCGGCGCGGTACCCTTGGCGTAGAGCCTTTTCTCAGAATGCCGATGGATCATCCTTCAGCTTGGGGAGGAACAGAGGTCAAGGAAAACCCGTTGGGGCGCGGCAGCGACGATGGCCTGCGGCCTTTGCTGATGAGCCTGGCCGCCGACGGTTCCGCGCAGGAGCGCTCGCCATTGGCGGCGCCAACGCCGGTGCCGCAGGAGTTCCTGCTGCGCAAAGCGCATATCGACAAGGTGGCGAGCCAGATGTCGGGCACGGAATACCTGGAAACCGTGTTCCCGGGGTTGCCGGCCGCGATCGATAGACGCTATTTCCAGATGGCGCCGCCCGCGCAGTGGCTGTCGGAGGCGGAGTGGCCGGATCAGGTACCGTTTGGACTGCAGGGATTTCATGCGCAAGGTGAGGCGATTCACGGCGTATTGCCTGCGGTGCGCGGCCGGGCATTTGTTCGCCGTCACGGGAGCGGCCAATTGGAAGCCGTCGCTTTGCAGCGCAAGACGCTGTGGTTCCTGCCGGACAGCGATATCGCTCTGATGATCTTTACCGGCAGTGTGCCGGTTGAGCATCTTTTGGATGAGTCTATCGAGCTGATGATGGTGGCGCTGGATCGTTGCGATGCTCCCCGTTCCCTCGACCATTTCCGGCAGGTGTTGCATAAGCGCAGCGATGACGACGCCTCTCCCTTTGAGTTTTTGTTCGACCCGGACCTGATGCCGGCGGAGATGGGGCTGAACATCATCGAGTCCGCCGCAGATCACCCCAGTTCTCTGCGTTACGACCCTACGCCCACCGCAGCGGGGGCGTCGGCCGCTTTTTATCAGCGCATCCGCGAGACCATTGCAGCACACCAGCAGCAACAGGCTGAGCCGGCGGAGTCGGAAGCGTTGCCGGAGGTGCCTGATGATAACGAGGCCGATCTGCTCTATCAGGATATCGCGACATTGGAGGAAAAAAACTTTAGCGGTGTGCGTTTTAGCGGCCACCTGGCGGGTAAAACCTTCCTCCGCTGCCGCTTTGTGGCGTGTGATTTTTCGCAAGCGACGCTGGAAAACTGCGCATTCGAAAAATGCGTTTTTGTCGCTGCGGATCTCACCCGGACTACCTTGCGCAACGTTCGAATGAGCCACTGCACACTACAAGACGCGGTGCTGACGGAAAGCCATCTGCGTGAAGTGACGTTCGACAACGTGACGCTGGAGGCGCCGCAAGGCCAGCGCTTGCAGGTTGGGAAGTCAACGCTCACCTACTGCGTATTTAATCAAGGGACGTTGAGTGCGAGCTGCTTCGACGCCTGCACGATCGGCAATGGCATGTTCAATGGGACAGTGCTGAGCGGTGTCCGCTTTCTGCAGGGCCAATTGGACGCCTGCATATTCAATCGCTGTTTGGCCGAGGAGGCGGAGAGCCTCGACATGGTGATGACCAAGAACTCCCTGCTTGGCGGTGTCTGGCGAAAAGCCCGCTTTGAACGCAGCAGCATTGAAAGCATGACGGCGGGGATGCAGGTGGATTTTGCCGGCGCGACGTTCAGTGATTGCAGTTTCACCAAAGTCGGGTTGAAACAGGCCGACCTGGCGGGTTGCCGCTTACTGCACTGCTCTTTCATCGAAAGCAACTTCGATCAGGCGGATTTGACCTCTTCGTCAATCGCCGCCTGCGATATGGCGGGGGCGCGTTTCAAAGATAGCGTACTGGCTCATTCGCGTTGGCAAAACACCAGCCTGCAGCAAGGCATGTTGTATAACGCCGATTTGCGCGATGCGGGATTTGACCAGTGCAATCTGGCATCGGCAAACCTGGCGATGTCCTGGCAGGATGCGGCCACCCAGTTTAGCGGCTGCCTGTTTGAACGCGCGTGCTGGGTGCCTCGCAGAGCCCTGCAGGGAGGGTATCCGCATGACAACTGACAGCCGCGTTATTCAACAGGCATTGCCTGACGCAGAGGCGATCAAAAAAGAGGTCGAGGGTTCGCTGGCTCAGGTATCGCCCAAATCCCGGGTGTTCAAAAAACGGTACTTTCACGATCGTGAGTTGCAGGCGCTGACGCTGAGCGACTGCTTTTTCATCGACTGCCGCTTTGAACGGGTGGTCTTTAAAGACTGCGATCTTCGCCAACTGCATTTCGAACGCTGCACGATGAAAGATATCGGTATTGCCGGCGGCCGGTTGGCGCGTCTGACATTTAGCGAATGCCGGCAAGACAGCCTGAGTCTGAATGGGGTCAGCGTCTGGAATTTGGCGTACAACGAAGGCGACTTACAGGGGTGTTTTGTCGTTAATTGCCTGTTTGACGATCTCAGCCTGAACCGCAGCAAAGTGCAGGGCGCGGAGGTTGAACACAGCCGTTTAAGCCACTTTGCCGCACAGGCCTGCGTGGTGGAGGACGTGATGATGCATCAGGGATTGTTGCATGACGTCAATTGGTACGCCTGCCAAATCAAGGGTTGCGTCTGGCAAGCCTTGTCTTTGGAACGGCAGGTGGTGGGGAGTTGCCAGATCGAGAATAGCCGCTGGCAGGCCATCACCGGGCTAGGTCGCATTTGGTTCGCCAGCCGGCTGACGGCGTGTATTTTGGCTGAGCTGCCGCTTCTGGGCGCCAGCTTTCACCGCTCTGAGCTGGAGGCGTGTTCCTTCGCCGGCAGCGATCTGTCGCTGGCGATTTTTACCGAAGCGCGGCTGCTGCGCTGCGATTTTAACCAGGCGGTTTTGCTGATGGCGCAAGGTCAGGATGCGCGTTTCAGCGAGTGCGCAATGAACGGCGCCAATTGGGAGAAGGCCGTGCTGCCGCGGGCGGAGTTCCACCGGTGCGAGTTGGCACAGGCCAACCTCAATCAGGCCGATATGCGAGAGATGAATTTGCTGGAACAACCTTTGTCCACCGCACAGCAGCAAACGGCCCAGTTGCACGGCGCAAAACGCTGCCGCACTGAGACCGCCCCCCTCAACGCCGACCCTTTTTTAATTGCCATTGATGGATGGTACGCACATCAACAACCCGGACCGCGACAACCAACCTCTCAGCGACCTACAGGAGCGAGCAGATATGTATAAATCCAGAAGAGAACAGCATCAAAAAGGGGGCGCCAACACCAGGGTTGCTCCGTTGCGATTGGTGAGCCGATCCCCACGGGCAGAACAGGGCAGCCGCAAGGTGGTGACGGTGGAGGCTGATGCCAATGGGGGGCTGTATGTCGATGGCATGCGCGCTTATTGCCTGGCGGTGGCCACCAGTTGCCTGGTGCGGCCTTTGGAGGGCGATCGCGTTTGCGTCATTGTCGACGGCACAAAATTGGTCATTACCGAGATTTTGTCGCGCCGTCGGGAAAACACCGTGATGACGCTCGATAGCCGATGCGCCAGTTTGCGCATTGTGGCGCCGGAAATTGAACTGCATGGCGCCAAGCGACTGAAGCTGCATAGCCCGGATTTCACGCTACTGACGCGCAGCAGCCGCTGGATTGCCGACACCCTGCACCAGATTTCCCAGCGCTTGTTCGTCCGCAGCGGATATGCCAGTCGCAAGGTGGATCAAACCGACGAAGTTCAGGCCAAGCACATTGTGCAGGATGCCGATCAAAGCTTTGTCATGAAAAGCGAAATAGGTTCTTTGAAGTCTTCGGCGGTGCTGAAGATCGATGGCGGCCAGGTACACGTGGGGTAATCGAAATGACAGCGGCCAATACCAACATGGGGGGGATCAGCTTTGCCGGCTGTGATCCGATGATACCGGCGCCGGGCCCGAATACCGCGCCGAACAATACCGGCATACCGAACGTCGCCAACTATTTCTGTTGCGGTGGCAATGAACAGAATATAGCCACTATCCGGGTGACGACTATCGATTCCGGGGGCGTTATCGGTGCCGCCTCAGGTACCCATTCAGCCCAAATGCAGCCGATGCAGGGCTCGGGGAAATATTTTATCCAGGGCATGCCGGCAACGCGTTTGGGAGATATGAGCATGACCAATAACAACAACATGGTCGCGAATCAAATTGCGCCAAGTCAGACCAAGTATTTTATCAACGCATAGGAGTCACCATGGTGAGGATGCTCCGGGGGTATGCCGCATCGGGGGTTCTGGCGGCAGGGTTGCTGAGCGGGTGCAGCTGGTTCTCTCAGGATCCGTCACAGGATTCGTCACAGGAGATGGCCAAGCGAATGCGCGCGATTGACGTTGAGGTTACCGCCGGCGCCGATGCGAATCCCAATGCCGCCGGTCAGGCGCAGCCTGTCAAGGTGTGCGTGATCGAAACCACCCGGCCCGGCTGGGTACCGGAAGGGGTTGGCGATGGCGCGCCTTGTCGCGATGCGCCTTTGGCTGAGGGCGTATTGAGCCGCAATCAGAGCATTCTGCAACCGAAAGAGACGCGGCGTTATCGCTTTGAGGTTCCCGCCGGACAGGAACGGTGGATCGTTATCGGCGCGGAGTTTCAGCGAATCAGTGGGGTATTGCCTTTAGCCGAACAAAAATCACCAGCGCTGGTTTATTCGCAAATAAAGGTCATGGTGGGAATGACGTCACTCTCAGTAGTGGCTAACGACAAAATGGATGAATGACATGTTACCTAAACAACGCGTCGCCTGGGTAGAAGGCATGTTGATGGAACCGCAGCACTTCCAGCAACAGGAACGGTTTTTCGAACACTTGATTGATACGAGGCTGCGCAGTGTCGAGGCCTTTACCTGGGGTTTTATCACGCTGGAGATCGATCGCGGGCTATTGGAACAGGGCAAGTTCGCGCTGAAAAAAGCCAAAGGGGTCTTTCCGGACGGCACGCCTTTCAGCATGCCGGAAGATGTGCCGCTGCCGCTGCCTTTGCCGTTGGTGATGGGCGAGGATTGTCAAGGGAAGGTGGTTTGCCTGTCGGTGCTGATGGATATTACGGGCAACGCGCAGATTGACCTGGTTCAGGATGAGCGCAAGAACAGCCGGTTTCGCACGGTGGATGCCGAGGTGCCGGATCGCAACCATGGCGTTAGCCTGGAAGGCACGCCGCGCGTGTGCACCATGCAGTTAGGGAGTTTGGTTACCCGGCTGAGCCTGGAGGAAACCGTCAGCAGCGCGGAAAGCGCCTTGCCGGTCGGCTTTATTCGCGAAATAACCAGCGATCGCCGAATTGTGTTGGATGAACGTGCATTGCCGCCGATGCTCGATTTCCGCGCCATCGGCTGGTTGCCCGGCTTTACCAGTGAACTGCTCGGCCTGATCAGTCAGCGCCTGGAGTCGGTATTCCGGCCCGATGTGCATATGACCATTGGCGGGCTTTCTGAACTGTTGGAATTGCTGCTGTTGCAGACGTTGAGCGAGTTTAACTTGCGTATCAGCCAACTGTTGGCCTGTCCGCAGGTGCATCCGGAAAAGTTGTTCGAAACCTTGCTGAGCCTGTTGGGGCGGTTGAGCATAATCCCCGGCGGAGAACGCCTGTGGGATCGTGCGGATCTGGTGTATCTGCACAACGAGCCGCACAACAGCTATTTTCAGCTGTTCGCCTCGATTCGCCGCGCATTGTCATTGGTTATCGAAGCGCCTGCAGTAGCACTCTCGTTCATTGATCGGGGGGACGGCATCTATCTGTGTCAAAACGATACCCAACTGCGGTTGGAAAAGCTGGTATTTGCCGTCAGTTGTGGTTTATCCATCGAGCATTTGCGCTCGTACTTCCCCGCTCAGGTCAAGTTGGGGTCGGTGGAGAAAATCATTCAACTGATCGATTTGCAATTGCCGGGAGCGCGACTGCTTCCTATGGCATCACCGCCGCGGCATATCCCTTATTACCCGAACAGCATGTATTTCGAGGTCGATCACTCAGACCCTATTTATAAGGAAATGATGGCTGGATCGGCGCTGGCGCTCAGTATCGTTGGCGACTTCCCGGACTTGCGTTTTGACGTCTGGGGGCTAAGGCAAGGAAGAGTAGGATGAACGAGTTCGAGAGAAAAATGCGCGAGGCGATGGCGGCCACGCGCAACAAAGCTTATCCACAGCTTCCCTCTGCGGAGGCGGGGAAAACTGCAGCGGAAATGGCCGGGTTTTCCCTGGGTGCGCGCGCCTTGGCCGCGAAAATGCGTCCTGGCAGTCAGGGAAATCCGGCGGCAACCGCGCATGCCGAGCCAGCCGCGGGTGAGACTGAATTTGTCACAGCGGCAACCGGTGAACCTCACGCGGCAGCACAGGCTGGCGAGGCCGCGTCAGGTAGTTTCAACGGCCTATTTGGCCGGGCGGCGTTGAGCAGGCCCGGCGTGATGATGGGGCATTGGGATAATGCGCTGATTGCGGCGGCGATACCGGTTTTACTGCAGGTGGAGCGGGTGCGCGATCAGGGGCAACTGAATCCGGCGGCAGTGCGCGCCCAAATGGTACGGGAGATACAGCAGTTTCAGCAGAGTTTACTGAAGGAACATATTACGCCGGATGATGTGGACAAGCTGGCGTACCTGCTTTGCTCTTATGTTGACGAGTGCTGCATGAGCACTCTGGAAGCGGGCGCGCTGAATCTCAGCCTGCTGGTCGAGTTTTATCGCGACGCCTGGGGCGGCGAAAAATGCTTTGACCATCTGCAGGGCTATCTGGCTGCCACACCGCGGGATAAGGACATCCTGGCTTTCTACGATCTTGTCCTGTCACTGGGGTTTGAGGGGAAATTCCATGTGATGGAGCGTGGGGCAGTGTTGTTGGCTGACGTACGCAATCATCTTGATAGTTACTTATATAGCCAGGCTCCGACGCAAACGCTGGCCGATGCCAAACCGGTGGGGGTGACGCACAGAGTGAGCCGAGTCACCCCTATGAAGTTATTGGGCTACGGCATGTTGCTGGCATTGCTGACATATGGTTCAGCAGCCTGGTATCTACACGAACAATCACGGGCGTTGCGTAATGCCATCTTGGCATGGACGCCACCAATACCTAGAAAAATCAATATAATGGAAACCCTTCCGCAGCCGCTGCCTCAAATACTTAGCGAAGGCTGGCTTGAGGTCAGGGCGGATCCGCGTGGCTGGTTGTTAATCTTTACTTCCGATGGCGCATTCGCCAACGGCAAGTCCACCCTGTCGGAGGAGTTTAAACAGAAACGCAATATTGAGCGCCTGGGGGAAGCCTTGGCCCCGTGGCCGGGTGACCTGGAAGTGATCGGCCATACGGACAACACTCAGTATCGCAAAACGTCCAACAACTCCAACCTGAAGCTTTCCGAAGCGCGTGCGCAGACGGTGGCGGAAAAGCTGCGAGAGTCGCTGGCCAACAGCAAATACAACCGAACCGTGACGTCGGTCGGCAAAGGGGATGCCGAACCGCTGGATGACAATGCGACCGAAGAAGGGCGCCGCCGTAACCGCCGGGTAGACATTCTTTGGAAGATTGGCGAACGAGAGATATCCGATCCGCCAGCGGATTTAAACAAAGCCGATGTTGCGGCTGCCCCTGGGGAAAACTGAAGGAACTCACCTGCGTCGGGATAAGGAAGTTATATGATACGTAGATCATTCATCTTAGTGCTGGCCCTATTGCTTTGTGCGGTGGTGTGGTGGATTGGGCCGCTGATTGCCATCGGCACCTACAGGCCGTTGTTCGCCGTGTGGGTGCGCGGCATCATCATCGCTCTGATTCTGTGCTGGGCGCTGTGGCCATTCGTCGCGACATTTTTGTCTTGGGTATTCCGCCACGCCCGCGCACCTGCACCGGTCAAGAAAAAGTCGGCCCAGCGCGATCGCGTGACCTCGCGTTTTTACGATGCGATGCGCACATTGCAGTACGTGGGATTAGCGAAGCAGCGCACCCATTGGCAGCGCTTCAAATACCGCTTTAACCGCCATCACATCGGTGAAAAGCCCTGGTTTCTGGTTATTGGGCCGCCGAACAGCGGGAAAACGTCGCTAATCGGAGAAAGCGGGGAACGTTTTCTGATGGCGGAGCATTATGGTCTGCAACAGACGGTGGATATCGGGCCGACGCAGGACTGCAACTGGTGGCTGGCGGAAAACTCGGTATATATAGACACCTCTGGCGAATGGTTGCAGTTGAACGGCTTGGGCGAAGAAGGAAGCAAAGCGCGCGACACCCTGTTCAAACTGATTAAGCGCCATCGCCGCCATCCGGGCGTCGACGGCATCATATTATGCCTGGATGCACGTTGGCTGCTGCATGCGTCGCTGACGGAAAGAAAATCCGTGGCCGATGCATTGCGGGTGCGTTTGTTGGAACTCGCGGCCTGGTTTCGCAGCGATCTGCCGGTGTACTTTACCATTAGCCATATCGATCAGATTGTCGGCGGGGCCACCTTCCTGTCGATGCTGGGCGACGATTTATTGCAAAAAGGCATGGGTTTTAGTCTCAATCGTGCCAAACAGGGGGGAACCCCCTTCGAGCAGTACGAAACCCTTTACCGTGAAATGGTGGCGCGAGTCAGCCATCACGTTCTTGAACTGTTGCACGATGTGCCGGACGGCCAAAATCGTCAGCAGCTGCTGTTTTTCACTGAGGCGCTCGGCTCGCTGGGCAATCCGCTTTATTCGCTGTTGGAGCAGATCTTCCCGCAGACCCCGGTGGGCTATTCCTGCCATCTGCAGCAGGTTTGGTTGGGCAGCACCATCGCGCTGCCGCCGCAGGGCGCTATTTATAATGCGCAGGCGGCGGACATGTATGAAGCCCGTCCAACCGGGCGCATATATCACCCTGAACTGAACTGCGCCAGACAGGAGCGCGGGGTATTGCAGCAGTCGTCGCATGGGCGGCCGCTGGGCAGCCGAATGGGCGTGATTGGGCGCTATTCCCTGGTGTTGATCCTCTTGGCGGTGTCTTTCAACCTGCTGGCGATGCGTTACCTGTGGGAGAGCGATTATATTTCCTACATTGCCGCGCGTTTCGATGAAACAAAACGCATCGTGCGTGAGATACCTGTCACTAATCGCATCAGCGATGACGTTATTTCTGCGTATGAACAAATGGGCTATATGAACGCCCAACTGGGAGGCGAGGTATCACCTTTGCCGAATCCCTACTTCGAACACAAGCTGATCAACAACGCGGCGCAAAAAACCTACCAGCGCCATTTGCTGCAGATTTTCTGGCCGGCGGTAGAGAACTACATAGCCAGTGAGCTGAAGAACGACGTATCGGCCTCCAATAAAGATGTGTATAGCACCCTGAAGGTTTATCTGATGATGGGGCAACCTTCGCATCGTTCTGCGCAGGCGCTGATCGATTGGTTTATGGCGCGGTGGGAAAACTTTATGCCGCAAGGCTACACCGATATGAACAAGGATATTTTCGCTTACCACTTGCGCGAAATGTTCTCGTTGCCCGATGCGCCGGTGATGAAAATGAACGGCGATCTGTTGCGCCTGGCGCGAGTGAAGGCGATGAATATTCCGATGCAGCTCAGGGTTGTGCGCCGTATCGAAGAAAAACCCTTGCCGGCCGCCATCGGCGACATTTCGTTGGCCGATGCTGCGGGGCCAAATGTCTCTTTGATGTTACGGCGCAAGAGCCAGGCAACGGTTACCGATAGCGCCGTGCCGGGGTTCTACACCCGAGCCAGTTATCGGGATGTGTTTCTGCCGCAGCTGGACGACGCCGCCAAGGACATGATCGAAGAGGAGTCTTGGGTGCTGCGCGACAGCAAAGAGGATGGCTCGAAAGTCACCACACTGGCTTCCGCGCAGAAGCTGGCCGATGAGGCGAGGAAACTTTATCTGATTGAGTATGCGGACAAATGGGACGCCTTTGTTCGCGACGTTCGGGCCCGGCCGGTTAATGGGCTTGAGGATGCGGCAATTTTGGCGCGTCAACTGTCGGATCCGTCTTCGCCATTGGCTAACTTGGTGCGGTTTGCCGCTCGGGAAACCAGCATGACGGGTACCAACCAAGGGGATGCGGCCAGCTGGTTCGATCGTCAGCGCAACCGAATTGAACAGCAACGGCGCGATATTCTCGGCGAAATCTCCGGCGAGCGTGCGCGTTTTCGTCTGACGCCGGAACGGGCGGTTGAAGATCGCTTTGAGCTGCTTCGTCGCCTGGGCTACCAGCTACTGCAAACCACCAATGCCAGCAATGATCCCTTGAGCCGCAGTTTTGAGGCGCTCTATAGCCAGTTGACCACGTTGTCTACCTCGCTGCGCGGCGGGCAAGTGGTACCGGCCGGCGGCACCTTGAAGCGCTTGCAATTGGATGCGGCGCGGCAGCCGGAGCCGGTGTACAGCGTCATGATGGATCTCCTGCAGGTTGGGGATAGCCAGACGGTGCAGCAGAGCCAAAAAAATCTGAGCAAAGGGGCTTCGTCGCTGGCCTCAGGATTGTGCAAGGGGAGCATCAGCGGGCGTTATCCGTTTGCCCGCAACGCCAGGGCAGAGGTCGGGATCGAAGATTTCTCGCGTATGTTCGGCCGCGATGGTGCCATGCAGCAGTTCTTTGACGAAAACCTGGCCCCCTACGTGGATGTGAACGCCAAAAAATGGAATGCCAAGCCGGGATCCGAAGGTATTGTCAATGCGAGTACCCTGGGTGCTTTCGAAAATGCCCGATTGATTCGCGACACTTTCTTCACCTCGGGCGAGAAGCTCTCTTTCTCAATGTTTATCAGGCCATTATCACTGACGCCTACCATTACCGAAGCCACTTTGGATATTGATGGCCAGGTGATTACCTACAGCCACGGTTACAGTCAGCCAACCCGCATTGATTGGCCCGGCCCCAAAGGCGGCAGCTATGTTCGCCTGACCTTCAGAACGGGTACCGGCCAGATTCAGGTGTCCAGTTTTGACGGCCCCTGGGCCTTGTTCCGCATGTTTGATGCCAGTAACCCAGTTCCTCTCGCCAGCGATAGACGTGAGTTAACGATGTCAATGTCTTCCGTCGTTGGCGTGCTGAAACTGGAATTGCGTTCCACCATGAAGGATTTCCCACTCTGGTCACGGGCGTTGAGAGGATTCTCGTGCCCAAAAGCGATGTAAACACAACCGAGAAGAGGTAATGACTATGTTAGATCCAGCAAAAATCTTTGAAACCATGAAGGCGGGCGGCAGCCTGGGACAGAATTCTCAATCTTCCCTTAGCCAACCTTTTATGGATGGGGTGAGTAATATTCAGATGTCGGGCCCTGATGCGGCAAAGTCCGTGATGAGCAACGTGACAAAATCCTGTGACGATATGTTTGGTAATATGAAAGGCATTTTTAACGGGCTGCAATCAAATGTGACGGCGCACCAAAAAATGCAAACGTCCGAACAGCCGAAGGACTTTAATGTGCCCATGGACGACCTTCGCCCAACGATTGCTAAAGGTTTTCCGAATGAAATGGCAAACTTTTTCACGAAGGTACCCAAACTGTAACGTGAAGGCTATGCGCGTTAATCATTAAGAGTGCCAGGGGATGAATTTGTTCCCTGGCCTTATAAACAGGGATGTATGCCATGATATATAACTGGATGTTAAGAAATGCCAACACACTGACGGGATTTTTACTCGCGGTATGTTCCAGTTTGTTCTTTTGGGTCTGTATCCTTCTGGCGCTTATTTATTTTTAGCCTGCAAAAAAAACCAGCGTCCGCAGGGACACTGGCAAATGAAACAATATACATAAAAGGGAATTAAAGGGGGGTTGTTCGATATTACAGTTTTGAGAGGATCTGCAAGCCAGTGGAAATAACCGAGTCGACGGCCAGGCCGATACCTTTACCCAAAGTACCGACTACCGTTTTGGCATCAGGATCAACACCGGCAATGGCTGATATAGTATCAATACCGGTTCCAATAGCGCTGCCAATAAGTGTGCCGACATCGCCAAAGAAAGCGGCGCCGCTTACTTGCTCAATTTCACTTGGAGATAATACTTTCATGATTTGAAACTCCTTTTTCAGTTAGCCCTTAACTTCAGGCTATTTGATTATTGCAAATCACGATATATTGTCAATAAGGTTTGGACGGGTTTTTATAATATTATCAGGGTGGTTTAATGCGCAAGAAACATTATTGATTATATGCTGATATTTGTTTTTTTAACTTCGCGCTGTTATAATTATCACCAACCACCTTGTTTGTTATTTTCTGACGTAATCGAGATTTTATTGAATTTTTAAATCGAATTTTATTTTTTCATTTATTTCTATAATCTCAGCCAGGGAAGCTACGTCATGAGGGGGTACGGCCTCGGAAAGGTCTTTGAGTTATGATGAACTGGCGGAGAAAATCATGGTTGAGGCGAGGAACTGCCTGTGGGCAAAGGTTCTCAGATGAAGAAAGATCATGTCAGTTTAGTCTCAATTGTCGAGAGAAAAAGAGTGCGGCTCAAATAACCCTATTTATTCACTCGCATTTAGATTGCTTCTCCTCCTGTCTTTGTCGCTGAGTCGATCATGGCGTACCATTTATCTCATGCACCGTTGTCATCTTCCGATCTTATTGCCGATTTCAAAAATCACCCCTGCGCTACAGTTAATCACCCCTGCGCTACAGTTAAAGAGTATGCCTTGGTATCAGGACCTGTCTCACTCCCGCCTAAATAACGCAGAATGTGGTTTTTTGGAATGTTTTATAACGATATTTTAAATTATTTTTTATTATTTTTTTTAAATAAGGAAGTTAAGAAAAGTTAAGGATATTGGATGCCGCCTAAGGAAGTTACTAATGGCTGGATGACGATGCTTAAAAAGATGCCCTTGTCAATTTAATGCCCTCTATTGTATTTTGTTTTTATATTTATCTGGATATGCTGAGTTCTTGCGGTAAACTATAATTCTATAGGTAATTTCCCTGGAGGCTTTTTTGGGGTTATTTTAATTCGTGAAGTTAGATTTTGATCTGAGGTTAATGTTCTGCGTTAAACGCGGCGGTTTCTTACGCTATCACTACGCTAAAATGTACTCATAAAGATATCCTGATTTATATCTTTAGAGTCTAAAAAATATTTGATGTATTTTATCTGAACCTTTTTCTGCAAGCATCAATGCTTGCATTGTTTTTTCACAGCAACCGTAAGGATCCCGCTTGGGAAAAATATAGAAATTCCGGTTAATGAAGGAGAACATTCAAATGGAACAGGTGAATATTGCTATAGTCGATCAGAATCAATTCTTTAAGTTGGGCCTGAGCCTTGCAATGAAACAGGGGTTTGCTGAGCATGGGGTTCGGGTTAATTTTACCTCAGAGAAAAATGCGAATGTGATCTTCAGAGCACCTGATGACCGGGTGTCTATAAATTTTTGCCATGCGCAATTACTACAGGGAGAATTTTATTCTATCCCACTCTATTTTTCGATATTGGAACATAATGCCAGTATGCCGAAGATTCATTGCAATTTAGAGGCGGGGAGCATCACGCGTAAAGAGGGGGTAGAAAAAGTCATTGCCAAGGTAATGGCATGTTATAGGGGCAAAGCGCCGTTTACTTCAGATCATTGCCCACGTTGCCGCACTCAGTTGACCTTCAGTGAAGGCAAGGTATGTCGTCTGATCAAGTGCGGTTATTCGCAAAATCAAATGGCGATGCTACTTGGCATTAGCCCAAAAACCGTCAGTATTCATAAGCGCTCTGCAATGCGAAAGTTGAATATCCATAATAATATCGATTTTTTAAGATGGCTAAAAATGCATAGTGACGCTTGCTAATCATTCAATAAACCCCAGCTTAAACTGCGCCTTGCCTGCCAGCGACATCAGTTTGGGGTTTTCCGGGTAAGCGGTTAGCAAAGGGAAAAACACAGAACCGCCAATAATACTCCGGCTTTTCGAATCTGCCGGCCGCAGTCCCCATATATTCTGGTATGTCATCGGGACACTCTTCCCGTTAATTTCTGTGTTACCGATGTACAGCATAATATGTCCCGGAATGTAGACCAGTGTGGTGAAGGGTCTGCCGTGTTCCGCGAGGTAACGTATTCGCGCGCTCGTATCCTCATGGCTGAGGTCGACAACCCTGGTTGCTGCCTGTATCTGAGCCGCAGAGTCTCTGGGAAGAAATATACCGAAGGGCATCAGCAGGCTTAGCATTTCGGCAGAACAGTCATTATAAAAATTATAATTTCCCCAGCCATAGGGTCTGCCGTTCATCGATTTCATCAGTGTCGCCATATTATCGGGCGTCATTTCCCATGGCATGGCGGCGAACGCCTCCGCCTTCAGGCTGACCCAGCGAATTTGCGCGCGGCCGTCATCGTTACGCACAGGCGCTGCGGCCAGAAAAAGGTTGGGCTGTTTATGCCTGAAGGGCAAAATGGTTCCGGGGCGTGCGGTAAAATAATACTGCTCGTTTTCATGGACGGAGACCGACTCTTTAATAAACGCGCCCAGGTTGTTTCTGGTCAGCGCCAGCCATTCGGTCACAAATTGCTGATTCACTCCCGCGATATCTTCGCTGTGAACCCACCCGGTTACAGTGGGGGAGACTACGTATTTCCAGCGTTCGTCGCGGCTGTTTGCAAGTACGTATACAGGGGTGCCGGGATGGATGGAGGAATCCTGCAAATTGTCAAAGGGGTATCCTTGTCCGGCCTGACGGGGATCGTCATAAGCCGGGTCCGCAGTCGGGATAACCCTGACCAGCGTTTCCCTGACGGCAATACCCCGACCGGAGGGGTGATAAACATCGTCAATGCCGGTATCCGCATTACGTCTTACCTCTTGCTTCCAGCCGGCAGAATGAGTCCTGAAGTTTTCTCCCCACGAAACACTGTTATTCCCAAGGTACTTCTTAAGGCTGGCATCGCGAGCGCTCTCAGCGCCCTTGTTCAGGATGGTGGCGATGTAATGAGGGTTCCAGGGCGACTGTTCGTCTTGCCCCATACCAAAATAGCGAGATTTTAGAACAGAAAAAAACCTTTGCTGCGTGGCGGCATCGATAATGGGGACGTGCCTATCCGGGCCGAGGGGGATCCATTTATCGACAGACTGCGAATAATTCCCCAGTGGGAAGATCGTTTTGGTCGGGTCGATATAGTCCGCTGCGACATAACCGGGAGAAGCCGTGTCGTTGACTTCCGGTCTGAGTGGCGCAGTGTGGCACGCCGATAACAGCAGCGGAACAATCAGGAAAAGAGGCTTTATTCTTTCTGGTGGCTGACTTTTTTTCATAGGAGATCTCCGGTAATGATTTTGTCACTCAGCCCGCAACACAACGATGCCCGGTTTTGGCTGCATGTATTCCATAAAGAGTGAGTCCACCACTTTTCTGTTAGCGGCCAGCGAGGAGGCATTTCTGAACCACACCTGTTCGTCGTGGCGGACCACTATACCCACATGCGAAACATCCAACCCGTTGAGTGGGGAGTAAACGCCGACATAATCGCCGGTTTTCAGACGGCCCAGGACCTGTTCGTTGATAGCCTTACCGGGAATGTAATTTATTTTACGCGGATTAATGCCCAGGCCAGGAATGTACTCGCCGCCATCCGGTTTACGGTTCAGCTGCTTGTCAGCAATGGCATAATCAGGGCTGATATCCGGCGTGACGTCCCGGGCATTACGCGGCGCGGTGGTGAACCATTCAGAGAAAAAGTGCCGGCGGTTGAGGTAGTCAACCTTGCCTTCGGTATAGCGGGTTCTGGCAAGATTATGCAGAAATGTTTTCTGATCACGGCTCCGGGCCAGGGCTTCGACGTAATCTACCAGGGTAAAGCAATCCACGCCGTTAAAATTCGCGACAAGAGCTTCGGGGGTGTCAGGTCCACCGATAAGCGTATCTGCCTGATAAGGCGTTCCGAGAAAAGCAGACGACACGCGGCTGATGACTTCCCCATGATTTTCCCCTGCTGAAGGGATGACTTCCGTCCGGATAATCGCGTTAACTTTTTCCGCTGTGACACCGTCCATAATGGTCGGATATTTAGCGACTTTAGGCGGGGTGCATGTTGTCAGGTACGCTGACATCAGCAAGACAGTCCATGTCTTTATCTTCATTATCATTTCCGTAAAAGGTAAGAATCCCGTCTTCATCTTTACCGGAAATGATTGTTATTTCTATTACCGAAAATGATTATTATTGCTGTCAAAAACGCCAGTGGTTGATTGCTACTTTAATTGGCTGTCGCCCCCTAAGATCAATTGAACCTTCCTTCTCATTGCAGGGCCTTCCATATCACGGTGTTGCAGGCGGATCAGGAAGATGACATGGACTAGCCCGCCTGGCGGAAATCCACCTTTGCAAAAAATTCTTTGCAGGATAACGATCTGTCATTCATCCTTTGAAATGTTGTTTTACTTTTATCTGAGTCCATCTTGAATTTATATGCCGCCCTGCGCCAGCGTGTGGAAAAAACGCCCTGGTACGCCAAACGAAAAAGTTACCGCGTGCTGTTCTGGCGTGAGATCACGCCGCTGGCGGTACCGATCTTCATGGAGAACGCCTGCGTCTTGCTGATGGGGGTGCTAAGCACCTTCCTGGTGAGCTGGATCGGTAAGGAAGCGATGGCCGGCGTGGGGCTGGCGGACAGCTTCAATATGGTGATTATCGCCTTCTTCGCCGCAGTGGATCTGGGCACTACGGTGGTAGTGGCCTTCAGCCTCGGCAAGCGGGATCGCAAAAGAGCGCGCTCGGCGGCGCGCCAGTCGTTGGTGTTGATGACGTTGGTCGCCCTGATATTGGCGGTGGGCATCCACCTGGCGGGCGAGCAGATCATTGACGTGATCGCCGGTGCCGCCACGCCGGAGGTCAAGGCGCTGGCGCTTTCTTATCTGCAAACCACGGTGTGGAGCTACCCGGCCGCCGCCATTGCGCTGATCGGCAGCGGCGCGCTGCGCGGGGCGGGCAATACCAAGATCCCGCTGCTGATCAACGGCGGCATGAATATCCTCAACATCATCATCAGCAGCATTCTGATTTACGGCATGCTGGGCTGGCAGGGGCTGGGCTTTGTCGGTGCAGGGCTGGGGCTGACCCTTTCCCGCTATATCGGTGCCATCGCCATTATTTACGTGCTGATGATTGGGTTTAATCCGGCGCTGCACATCACGCTGAAAAGCTACTTTACACCGTTAAAACTGAACATCCTCTGGGAAGTGCTGGGGATCGGCATCCCCGCCAGCATCGAATCGGTGTTGTTCAACGGCGGCAAATTGCTGACCCAGATGTTCGTCGCCGGCATGGGGACCAACGTCATTGCCGGTAATTTTATCGCCTTTTCCATCGCCTCGTTAATTAACCTGCCGGGTAACGCCCTGGGTTCTGCATCGACGATTATCGTGGGGAAACGTCTGGGAAAAGGGCAGATAGCCCAGGCGGAGCGGCAACTGCGCCACGTTTTCTGGCTGGCGACGATTGGGCTGACGGTGATCGCCTGGGGAACGGCGCCGCTGGCCGGGATGTTCGCCTCGTTTTATAGCCAACAGGACGATGTTAAGGAGGTGGTGAAAGTGCTTATCTGGCTCAACGCCGCCTTTATGCCGATCTGGGCCGCCTCCTGGGTGCTGCCCGCCGGGTTGAAAGGCGCGCGCGACGCCCGCTTTGCCATGTGGGTGTCGATGCTGGGCATGTGGGGCTGCCGCGTGGTGGCCGGTTACACGCTGGGCATTGTATTGGGGATGGGCGTGGTCGGCGTTTGGCTCGGCATGTTTATGGATTGGGCGGTGCGCGGCGCGCTCTTCTACTGGCGCATGGTCAGCGGACGCTGGTTGTGGAAATACCCGCGTATAAAACAGGCAGAGGTTGCGGGAAAAACAATCGCCCGCACCAAGCGAACGGGGGGCTGAAGGTGGCGTGCCTGGCTAGGGGGCCCGGACGTTTTCTTGCCGCCACCTGGCCGGCGATACGCCGTGTACCTGCTTGAAGGCTTTGGAAAAGTGCAGTTGGTTTTCATAACCGACCGAAATACCCACCACCTTGATCGCCGTAGGGCCATTGCTCAGCAGGCTGACGGCGATACTCATGCGAAAATTAAGCAAATACGCCTTGGGGCCGATACCGTAGGCGTTTTTGAACAAGCGGCACAGGTAGCTGCGGTTGATATTGCAGTAGGCGGCCAGGCTCTCAATCGTCAAATGTTCATGGTAGCGGTTTTCAATTTGTTTGACCGCTTTACGCAGATGCTGCGCCTTGTCATCAGGATGTGCCGCCGTGCCCTGCAGCCTATTGTCGATCAGCGCAGAAAAGAACAGGTAACTCAGCCCGAGCACCTTCAGCCGGTGTTCATCGCCGTGGGCAACGATCTGCCGCAGGTAGCCCAGGGCGCTGGCGTTATCGTCCCGCCGGGTGGGCCGATAAATCGGGAATTGACGGCTCAGAAGGCATTCTTCGAAAATCTTGCCGGCGATAAGCCCATCGACCTCCAGCCACATATAGTGCCAGGGATCCCGTTTATCGGCGCAGTAGGTGGTTACGTCGTGCGGGTGGATCAGAAAACCTTCGCCTGCCACGACGGGAAATGAACCGTATTCGCTGTGCAGCACGCCGGTCCCGCTTATCACATAATGAAATAGGTAGTGCTGGCGCACGGCGGGGCCAAAACTGTGGCCTTTATCACAATTCTCCTCCCCGTACTGGTACAGGTTCAGCTCAATATTGTCGGTGCGATTGAGGGTAAAACTCTTGTGCATCAGTCATGGCCTCCATTTTATGCCCACTGTATCAGCGTAGTTGCGGCAGAGTCGCCCGGATACGGCCAGATCCCGACCTGGCTCACACTTTTTGCGGTGCGTCATTTTTCGCCATAACAAGGTCACATTCAGCCATATCTCGCGCACGCGTTGCAGGGTAATTTCAGCGTATCGACAACGGCAGCAGCGGAGAAATACGATGATTAAAGTGACATTTATGGGCGCAGGCAGCACCATCTTCGCCAAGAACGTACTCGGCGACATCATGGCGACGCCGGCATTGAAAGAAGTGGATATCGCGTTGTATGACATCGACAGCGCCCGTCTCAATGAATCTTTCGCCATGCTGAGTAATATCAACCGCAATACCAATGCGGGCAGGGCGAAAATCACCCCTTACCTCGGCGTGGAGAACCGCCGCGCGGCCTTGAAAAACGCCAATTACGTGGTGAATGCCATTCAGGTCGGCGGCTACGATCCTTGCACCATTACCGATTTCACCATTGCCCGCAAATACGGTTTGCAGCAGACGATTGCCGATACGCTGGGGATTGGCGGTATCTTCCGCGCGCTGCGCACCCTTCCGGTGCTGTTTGATTTCGCCCGGGACATCGAAGCGGTCTGCCCGGACGCCTGGCTGCTGAACTATACCAACCCGATGGCGGCAATAACCGGCGCCATGCTGCGCCATACCGAAGTGAAAACCGTGGGGTTGTGCCACAGCGTTCAGGTGTGCGCCGAGACGCTGCTGAAAAGCGTGGATATGCCGACCGACGATGTGCAATTCCACATCGCGGGCATCAACCATATGGCCTGGCTGCTGGACGTTCGCCGCCACGGCGAAGACTTGTACCCGGAAATCAAGCGCCGCGCCAATGCCTTGCAGGGCAAGCATGACGACATGGTGCGCCATGAAATCATGAAAACCTTCGGCTATTACGTGACCGAATCTTCAGAACACAATGCCGAATACATGCCTTACTGGATCAAACGCAATTATCCGGAACTGATTGAGCGCTTCAATATTCCGCTGGATGAATACCCGCGCCGATGTATTGAGCAGATTGAACAGTGGCAGCAACAGAAAGTGGCGCTGACCCATGACGCCAGCCTGACCCATTGCCGCACCCATGAATATGCGTCTTACATTATCGAAGCGATGGAAACCGATCGGCCATACAAGATTGGCGGCAATGTGCTCAACACCGGTTTGATCACCAACCTGCCTGCGGAGGCCTGCGTCGAAGTGCCTTGCCTAGTGGATGGGCAGGGGATCACGCCATGCTACGTCGGCAACTTGCCGGAGCAACTGGCGGCGCTGAACCGTACCAATATCAATACCCAACTGCTGACCATCGAAGCGGCGGTCACGTATAAACGCGAGGCGATCTACCATGCGGCGCTGCTGGATCCGCACACCTCCGCCGAGCTTTCGATTGATGACATCCGCAAATTGTGCGACGAACTGATTGAAGCGCACGGCAACTGGCTTCCCGCCTACCATTAATCGCCGAATTACTCCTATACCTCCTCAAAACGCACAAGGCGCGGGGCTTCCCGCGCCGTTAAAAATGGGATGGTGAGCCATGTTTTATTTGAAAAACAAGAACTTTTGGATCTTCGGTGCCTTCTGTTTTTTCTATTTCTTTATCATGGGCGCGGTGCTGCCGTTCTTTCCGATCTGGCTGCATGACGTCAATCATCTCGATCAGCAACAAACCGGGTTGGTGTTCGCCGGCATGGCGCTGTTTGCCCTGGTGTTCCAGCCGATTTTCGGCTTCGTCACCGACAAGTTTGGTCTGAAGAAACACCTGCTGTGGATGATTATCTTCCTGCTGCTGTTTCTGGCGCCGCTGTTTATCTATGTGTTCTCGCCGCTGCTGCAAAGCAACTTTTTGCTGGGCGCGCTGCTGTGCGGCATTTATCTCGGTTTGGTGTGCAGCGGCGGTTCGCCGGCGATTGAAGCCTATATCGAGAAGGTGAGCCGCCGCAGCCAGTTCGAGTATGGCCGCGCCCGGCTGTTTGGTTGTATCGGCTGGGCGATCTGCGCCTCGATCGTCGGCTATATGTTTACCATTAACAATCAATTCGCATTTTGGCTGGCCTCCAGCTTCGCGCTGGTGCTGGCGGGGTTGCTTTATCTGTTCAAGCCGGAAGAGAACAACGCGCTGGCAGTGGCGGACGGCCTGGCGCTGAACCACAAACCGATCAAGCTGAAAGCGGCGCTGGGGCTGTTGAAAATGCGCAAATTCTGGTGTCTGGTGATGTATATCGTCGGGGTGGCCTGCGTGTACGACGTGTTCGACCAGCAGTTCGCCAACTTCTTCACCTCGTTTTTCCGCGATCGGCATGCCGGCACCCAGGCGTTTGGCTATGTGACCACGCTGGGCGAGTTTCTTAACGCGTTTATCATGTTCTTTGCGCCGTTGATCATCAACCGCATCGGCGGCAAGAATGCGCTGCTGATTGCCGGGATGATTATGTCGGTGCGGATCATCGGTTCGTCGCAGGCGGACTCGGTGACGGCGGTGATTGTCCTCAAGACCCTGCATATGTTCGAAGTGCCGTTCCTGCTGGTGGGCATCTTCAAATACATCACCACCCAGTTTAACGTTAACCTCTCCGCGTCGATTTACCTGTGGGGTTTTTGCTTCTTCAAACAACTGTCGGCCATCGGCATGTCCTATGCGGCGGGGATGATGTACGTCAATTACGGCTTCAAAACCTCTTACCTGATCCTTGGCTGCATCGCGTTGCTGTTTACCCTTATCTCGGCCTTTGCTCTGAGCGGCAAAGCGCGGGTATTGAAGGGGGAAGGCACGCTGCCGCTGGCGGTGAGATAGCGCAAACTGCAACGGGTGCTGTGCCTGTGGCCCCCAAAACTGCTATGGCTGAAGGGGCTCTGCATTTGTTGGCCGTCATTCAGGCGGATGTCGTTGAGGGGCCGGCAAGGCGATACACCCTGGCGTTCCAGTAGCTGTTGCCTGATTGGCCGTGAAGCTGCCAGCCGGCCTTTTTCAATTTATTGGCAATCAGGCTGTTCATTACGCCATGCCCCAACAGCAGTACTGTCCCCTGAGCCGCCGCGAGATCGGTCAGCTTGCTGCTGGCGGCCGCGGCGCGTTTTTTGGCTGACGACAAGGATTCGACATTTTTCGCGTAGCCGCACAGCCACAGAAGACGAAAAATCACCACCCAATGCAAGGGGCGTAAACGTAAAAGCGGTACGGATAACACCGGCAGCTCGGCTTCGCAGAACAGGGCGTCGCTCTCGTGGGGTTGCAGGCCCAGCAAAGTCAGGGAAGCCAAGGCTCTTGGCAGGGTACTGGCGACGACATACCGGGGTTGCGCGGACAGCGTCCTGGCGTTTTCGGGCGGCGTATCGGCGATGCCCGCACGATTGTATTGATCGATCCAGGTTCGCATCTCGCGGGCGTGCCGAAGCTTGTCGGTATCGATGTCTGGCTGACCATGACGCAGTAGAATGATGTCCATTTATCGCCCTCCCATTGGCGGCGCATTATGGCACAGCGCCGATAAGTGGGCAGCGGTTTGCACGGCCTGACGCACCGGATGCTAATCGGTTGATGCGAAGGAATATTCGGGGGAGATGAGGGCAGTCCGCAAGGGGGATAGAGCACGCCGGATGGCGTGCTCCAGGGTAGGACTCTCTTGGGCGATTACTTCTTCTCGTCCGGCAGAGCGTAAGCGACGATGTAGTCGCCCAGCTTGGTGCCGAAGGAGCCATGCCCGCCTGCGGAAATCACCACGAACTGCTTGCCGTTAACCTCATAGGTCATTGGCGTTGCCTGGCCACCGGCCGGCAGACGCGCTTCCCACAGTTTGTCGCCGTTGGTTACGCTGAAGGCGCGCAGGTAGTTGTCCGCGGTTGCGCCAATGAAGAACACATTACCGGCGGTAGAAACCGGCCCGCCCAACATCGGCATGCCCATCTTGAACGGCAGCGGCAACGGAGAGCTGTCGCGCACGGTACCGATGCGTTTTTTCCACACGATGTCGTTGGTTTTCAGGTCTACGGCGGAAATATAACCCCATGCCGGCTGTTTGCAAGGCAGGCCAAACGGCGACAAGAACGGGTTCAGGGTCACGCCGAACGGCACGCCATACTGTGGCTGCACGCCGGCTTCGGTGCCGCTGCCGCCTTTGTCGCCGGCCGGTGGTTCAATCGGGTTGCCCGGGCCGCGTGGGATCAGTTTGGACACGAACGGCAGCGCGATCGGGTTGGCGATGGCGATTTGACGGTCGGTGTCGACAGACAGGCCGCCCCATTCGAACATGCCGAGGTTGCCCGGGAACACCAGCGTACCCTGCTCGGAAGGCGGGGTGAAGGTGCCTTCGTAACGCAGGCTGTGGAACATCACCCGGCAGACCAATTGGTCATAGATGGTCGCGCCCCACATATCCGCGCCGGTCAGTTTTTTCTCCGGACGGAAAGTCAGCTCGGAGAACGGCTGGGTAGGTGACAGGCGGTCGCCCTTGGCCGGGCCTTGCGGAACCGGTTTTTCTGGCGCCGGTACCACCAATTCGCCGTTGGTGCGGTTCAGCACGAAGATGTTGCCGGTTTTGGTCGGCACATAAATCACCGGTACCTTGTTGCCGCTCTTGTCGGTGATATCCGCCAGAGTAGGCTGAGCCGGCACGTCCATATCCCACAGATCATGGTGCACGGTCTGATAGAACCAGGCCAGCTTGCCGGTGGAGGCATTCAGCGCCAACAGGCCGCTGGCATAACGTTCCATTTCCGGCGTGCGGTCGCCGCCCCAGATATCCGGGGTGGTGACGCCCATCGGCAGATAGACGATGTCCAGTTTGGCGTCATAGGCGGCAGGCGCCCAGGAGTTCGGTGAGTTCGGCGTGAAATGGTGCTCGTCCGCCGGGATGGCGTTCGGATCTTTGGCGCCCGGATCAAAGGCCCACAGCAGCTTGCCGCTGTTGACGTCAAACCCGCGGATCACGCCCGAAGGCTCACGGTTGGAGTAGTTATCGGTAACCGCACCGGCAACGACAATCACCTTATCGGTGATCACCGGCGGCGACGTCGGCTCATAGTGGCCTGGGGTCGCATACGGCATATTGCTTTGCAGATTCAACTCGCCGTTATTGGCGAAATCGGCGCAGGGTTTGCCGGTTTCCGCATCCAGAGCAAACAGACGGCCGTCATTCACCGGCAGAATAATGCGGCGTGCGCACTGTGCCGGAGAGGCATCGGTCGTTGCAGCGGCCGCTGCGGTGGTTTCATGGTAAGAAACGCCGCGGCAGGTGATGTGCTGGAAGGTCGGGTTGAATTTCAACTGAGGGTCGAACTTCCACTTCTCTTTACCGGTAGCGGCATCCAGCGCGAACAACTTCTGGTGAGGCGTACAGAGATAAAGCGTGTCGCGGATTTTAATCGGGGTGACTTCGTTGGTGATTTCACCCGGATCGTTGGCGGTTTTCAGGTCACCGGTCTGGAAGGTCCAGGCTTCCTTGAGTTGGCCAACGTTTTTGTCATTGATTTGGCTCAGCGGGGAATAGCGAGTGCCTTCCTGCGTGCGGCCATAAGCCGGCCAGTCGGCGGCAGACGCGTCGGTTTCGGCCTTGACCTGCGCCGGTTCAAGGGTGCCGTGAATCTCTTGCGGATCGTTAAACACCGCATAGGCCAGAACGCCCACGGTGAACACCAGCACAATGCTTAACGCAGCGTACGCCAGCTTGCCGTTGGCGATAAGCCGACGATAGATAAAGGGCAACACCAGCCACAGGCCGAAGAAGAAGGTGACGTCCAGACGCGGCGTCAGCGCCCAGAAATCCGGGCCGACTTCCCACAGCGCCCAGACCGTGGTACCGAGCAGAAAGAGGGCGTACACCAACAGCGCGGTGGCGCGGCGGCGCAACAGCAACCAGGCGGTTACCAACAAGACCGCGCCGGCGATGATGTAGTACAACGAACCGCCGAGCTTCGCCAACCAGATGCCCCCGGCCAGCAGATAGAGCCCGCTCAACACGGCGAACAGCGCCGTTATGATGACGAGCGGCGACAATGACGCTTTATTTTGCATAGTATTATCCTTACCAAAAATGAAAAGTCCCCGATTTAGAGATTAAGCCAAATCAAAAAAAACACTCGGTTTCTCCTTAAAAAACCAGGGTGACACAAACCCTGTCCCGCGTTTTAACCTTAGGGTGCTTTGCTTTCTCCAAAGAGAGACGCTGGCACGGGTGATAGCCTTGGTTGCCGCCCGGTCTTGGTTTTATCATTGGTCAACCGATCGTTGTTACCGGTAACGGTGCGAGAGTATCCGGATGCTTCCAGCGGGTGTCAATGCCCCGATATTTATTTCCAACACTATTGCCGCACAGACACAGGGGATATTTGGCCGTGCCGCGATCGTGTTCGCGGGAGGCCGTCAATGATGCGGTCATCCTCCAGGAATTTACTTATTAAAGGATGCGTTGCTTTAATTCGTCAATTTAAATATAAATAACAAATACTTTTATTTTTATTATTTTGAAATTCTATTTGTTCTGCATTGTTATTATTTTTCTTGTCGTTATATTGTGGTGTGAATCTGGTTTTTATCTGCAATATTTTATTTTATTCATTGTTTTCATTGTCTTTTATTTATTTTTATTTTGCGTGTAATTTCCGTTAAAAATAAAATAACATTCGATCCCGTACTTTTCTTAATAGTTTGCATTAACAGGTCGCCTATTTTGCAGCGGAGGCGCTGTCGTGCTGCGTCAATACCAAAAAAACATATAAATATGGATGATGATAAAAAGGGGTTAAATTAATGAAAGTGATTTTCGCATCGCCTTATACCCAGACTTTCTGGAATGAGTATGTACTTAATCCTCAATCCTGTGAATATAATCTGGTGCTTGACCAAACCATCGAGGGTGATCTGGATATCAACCGTCTGCGTGTTGCGGTGGAGGAATTGAGTCGAAACTATCTTCTTTTTCACCATGTGCTGGATGATAAATACCCGCAACTGCGGTGGGTAAAAACGACAAAGAACATCACCCTTGAAATCATCGCTGCAGATTGTGACGTCAGCACATTGATCAATACGCCTTTCGATCTCAGAGAAGGGCCGCTGTGCCGGTTTTATCTAATGGAACTGGCGCCGCAACGCTATAATTTTATTACTGTTGTCCACCACGTCCTGATCGATGGCCTGGCGGGCCAAGAGTTTTATAATATCATTTCCACTTATTACAATAATCCGAAGGCGACGGAGTTGCCGGCCGGCAATATCGATGACCTCAATGTGTTGTATCGACAATATGAGGACGATATTTCAAGGCTCAAACAAACATTCATGTCGCGCACCTTCTGGCGCGATCTGCTGGCTGACTGCCCGCCACGCGTAGAACTGCCTTATCTCACCGACCCGTCCCTTTCAGCGGACAGCGCCGGAGAAGTCCGTTTCGCGCTGCCTTTTTCCGAATGGCAAAATCTGAAATCCGGCGTTAAATACGCCAATCCTTTCCTGATATTCAAAACGCTGTGGGCCTTGCTGATTGCCCGCCAGTCGCCGCAAGAGAGGGTGTATATCGGCTATCCCGTCGCCGCAGAGGGAGGCGATGCGCTGTACTACGGCGCACAGGTCAATACTGCCGTTTTTCCGCTGACGCTGTCGCCGGGGGCCACCTTCAGCCAGCTCTATCGGGCGAGCCTGGGCTACAGCAAAGCGCTAAAAGCCACGGGCAAACTGCGGCACAGCAAACTGCCGATTTACGACATTTTGGATCAAAGCCCGATCCGCCAGTTGAACGTCAACTTTACGCAAGCCTATCTCAAAGATGCGCCGCTGAGTCTCGCGGGGTGCCGGGTTGGCGTTAATCACCGTTTCAACGTCGATCTGGCCGGTTCTGAGCTGCTTCTGGAGTACCAGCCTTCCGAACGGGCCTTTGAATTCAGATTACGCTACCGGCGGGATTTGTTCGATGAGACGCAAATGGTTGAAATGGCGGAACAGTACGGCCATCTGTTGCGCAGCGCGCTGAGTGACCCGGATCTGCCGATCGCTTCGCTGCCTCAGTTGACGCCGCCACAGACCCGGCGTTTGAACGATCACTGGGCCAGCGGCCAGGATGCGTCGCCGGAGCAGACAGCGAGCTTGTTCGGCGACGTCGAAAGGCATGCCCGTCTTCATCCTGAACGCATCGCGCTGACCGACGCTCGCGTTGAACTCAGCTACGGGCAGTTGGCGCAGCGCAGCGATCAACTGGCGCAGCGGCTGCGCACTGAGTACCTGAGGCTGCACGGCGAGGAGATGCTTCCGGATACGCCGATCCCATTGTATTTGCCGCGCAGCGCGGATGCGGTGGTGGCGATGTTGGCCGTCATGAAGGCGGGCGGCGCCTATGTGCCGTTGGATCCTGACGCACCGGCGCAGCGGCTGGCTTATATCCTGCAGGACGTGAACAGCCCGATTATCATGACCGATACCGCGCTGCATGCCGCCGCTCAGCACTTGTCGCCGGGCAGCCTCTGCCTGTTGGCGGATGTACTGCGGGAAGAAAGTGGGGCGATCGCGTTACCGAGGGTGAGTGCCCGGCAGTTGGCCTATGTGATTTACACCTCCGGCACCACCGGTCGGCCAAAAGGTACGCTGTGCGAACATCAGGGGGCCGTGAATATGGTTGAGGGGCATACCCGGCGTTTGCTGCACCGGGAGCCCGGCGTGCTCAACTGTTTGCAATTTGCCTCGCTGGCCTTCGACGCGCACGTGTTTGAAGTGTTCGTGGCGCTGGGCAACGGGTACCGTCTGTTTATCGCCAGTGAAGAGCAACGCCGGGATCCGGCGTTGTTGTGCGAGCAAATGGCGGCATGGCAGATTCATTTTTGCTTCCTGCCGCCGGCGTTGCTTAACACCTTACCGGCGCTGCCGGCCTCGGTGCGGCATCTGGCCATGGGGGGAGAAGCGGCCTCACTGGCCGTGCTCGATCATTATCTGGCGAGGGGCCTGCAGGTAGCCAATATGTATGGGCCGACCGAAGCCTCGGTCAGCGTCAGCCTCAACCTTTATCGCCGCAACGGCGCGCGTAATATCGGCCAGGCTATCGCCAACATGCGCTGTTACGTGGTGGACGAGCATTTCAATCTGCTGCCGCTGGGGGCTGAAGGTGAGCTGTGTCTGGCCGGTATCGGCCTGGCTCGTGGATATCTGAACCTGCCGGCACTGACGGCATCCGTTTTTATTGCCAACCCTTTCAGCCAAGAGGCGGCGTACCGCCGTCTGTATCGCACCGGCGATCGGGTGCGCCGCCTGGCCGATAACGGTCTGGAATACCTTGGCCGCCACGATCAGCAGGTCAAGATCCACGGTTATCGCATTGAACTGGGCGAAATAGAAATGCAGATGCGCGCCATAGCGGAAGTGGCCGAAGCGGTGGTGGCCGCACGGCCGGAAACGGCGACGCAGCTGGTGGCCTGGTATGTGTTGCAGCCCGGCAGTCGGTTGACCGCCGACGATATCCTGCAACGACTGGCGGCGCAGTTGCCGCACTATATGCTGCCGACGGCGCTGATGGCGCTGCCGTCGATCCCGCTGACGGTAAGCCGGAAAGTGGATTACCGGGCGTTACCGGAGCCTACCCCGCGAGAACGACAAACCGCGTTCCGCCAGCCTGGCACTCCGCTGGAAAGCCAACTGCTGGCGCTGTTCAACCGGCTGCTGGGTTGCCAGGCGGGCGTAGACGATCACTTTTTCCGCCTGGGCGGCAACTCCATCATGGCCATCAGGCTTTGCCACGAAGTCAATAAGCTGCTGGGGGCGAAGATCTCGGCGTTGACGCTGAACCAGTGCCCGACGGTGGCGGCATTAAGCGAACATATCAATCGGCAGCAACAAGCGTCGGAGGACAGGGCGATTAACGCCAGCGGGTTGCTGGAAGCGCCGCTGTCCTTCCAGCAATCCCGGCTGTGGTTTATGCAGCAGTTGTCGGGGGGCGCTACGCACTATCTTTCCCCTGTGCTGCTGCGGTTGGCCGCCGGCATTGACTGCGAGCTTTTCATCAAAAGTCTGCAAGCGCTGGCGGTGCGTCATCAGGTGCTGCGCAGCCTGATCCGCCAGGATGAGCGGGGAGAGGCCAGCCAATGGGTCAGCGAGGAGATATTGCCGGTGCCGTTCTACCCGTTGAGCGCCGAGGCGTTTTCCACCGCGCTGTCGCAGGCGCTACAACAGCCGATGGATCTCACCCGCGAGCTGCCGTTGCGGGCGGCGCTTTACCGCTATCCTGAGTCTACGGGAGACGAGACAACCGCCTGCCTGCTGGTTTTCCACCATATCGCTTTTGATGGCTGGTCGCTGGAGGTGCTGTTGCAGGAGCTGGATAGGCTCTATCGTCATTTTCAGCACCCGTCGGTCAACCCGCCTGCGGTACCGGGTTTGCAGTACCTCGATTATGCGCTTTGGCAGCATGCTCCGGAGAACGCAAGCCGGCAAACGGACGATCTGGCCTTCTGGCTGCGAGAGTTGGACGGTTGCCAACAGCTCGATATTCCCTTGGATTTCGTCCGACCTGGCGCCTTCGACGTACGCGGCGACAACGTTGAAGTGGTGTTACCGGCGGAACTGGTAGCCTCGCTTGACGCACTTGCTCGCAGAGAAGGAGTTACGTTGCATGCGGTACTGCTGGCGGGATTCACCCTGTTGTTGTCGCGTTATACCGGCCAGGATGACGTGATGGTGGGGACGCCGCTGGCTAATCGCGGCCGGCCGGAGCTGGAGGGGATCATAGGGTTCTTCGTCAATACGATGCCGCTGCGCCACCGGCTGGATCATCAGCATAGCGTAACGGCGTTTATCCACAAGGTTGCGGCCACCACGCTCCAGGCCCAGCAGCATCAGGAACTGTCGCTGGAACGATTGGTCGACAGTCTGAAGCTGCCGCGCGACTTCTCTCGGCATCCGTTGTTTCAGGTGATGTTCGCGCTGGAAAGCGACGCCAATGCGCCGGAGCGCCCGGATTGGCTGTCCGTCGTCGATCTGAGCGACCATGAGCGGACCGCCAAGTTCGATCTGACCCTGACCCTGACGCCGGATGAACCGCGGATGCGCGCCCGTTTCAACTTTGCCGTGGCGCTGTTCGGCCAAGCCTCGATAAAGCGGCTGGCAGGTTACTACGTCGCCATTTTGCAGCAGATGGCGCAGCATAACGACTGGCCGCTGGAAAACATCAGCCTGCAACCGCAGTGCCCGGTAGCGCAACCGATGCCGGCACTCGCCGGTTCATTCGAACGTACTCTGCAACATGACTTTATCCGCCATGCCCAGCGTAATCCCCAGGCGGTGGCGGTGATCGACGAGCAGGGCGAAATGACCTACGGCGAACTGTACGAGGCGGCGCTGACGCTTTCTACCCAACTGCGTCGACAGGGGCCTGTCACCGGCGAGGCTATCGCTATCCTGGTCGAAAAAGGGCGCCGACAGCCGGTCGCCATATTGGCGACGCTGATGTGCGGCAAGGCGTTTTTGCCGATGGATACGAGCTGGCCGCCGCAGCGGCGGTTGAAGGTGATGGCGCAGGCCGGCATCAATACGCTGTTGAGCAGCGCGCCCTGGCCGACCCGCGAGATTAACGTTATCGAACTGGGCGCCGATGGTCTTGCCCGGCAACTGCCGGTGACCACGCCGCTGCTGTCGGCGATTGACGCCGAACCGGGCAGCCTTGCCTATATCATTTTCACGTCGGGTTCGACCGGGACGCCAAAAGGCGTGGCGATCGAGCACCGCAGCGTGGTGAGCACGCTCGACGCCACTCGGCGCCATTTTTCCCTCGACGAGCGGGATCGCAGCCTGGCGATCAGCGCACTGAGCTTTGACCTGGCGATATACGATATTTTCAGCCCGTTGAGCACCGGCGGCGCAGTGGTCATGCCGGCCGAGCGGGACCGGGTCAGCCCGCAGGCCTGGTATCAATTGATGATTGATCACCGGGTTACGGTATGGCTGAGCGCCCCGGCGTTAATGGAGCTGTTGCTGGACTATGTCAAAGGCGCAGGGCTGATGTCCGGCCCTGTGCCGGCGCTGCGTACGGTGATGGTGGGCGGCGACTGGATCGCCACTTCACTGCCGGCGCGTTGTCGCGAATGGGCGCCGCGCAGCCGCTTTTTCAGCGCCGGCGGTGCTACCGAATCGGCGATATTCTCGATGCTGTACGAGGTGTCAGGCGATCAAGCCATTTTGTCGGCCAGCATCCCCTACGGCAAACCCTTGGCTTACCAGCGCTGCTATATCCTGGACGCCTGGCTGCGGCCGGCACCTGTTGGCGCCAGGGGAGAGATCTACCTGGCCGGTGCGGGGCTGGCGCGCGGTTATTATGGTGACCCGCAGCGAACCGCAGACAGTTTTTTTTGGCATGAACAGCTGCAGGATCGCGTCTATCGCACCGGTGACGCCGGTCGTCTGCTTGAAGACGGCAATGTTGAGTTTATGGGGCGCATCGATCAGCAAATCAAACTCAATGGCTACCGCATCGAGTTGGGCGAAATTGAAAATATCGCACTGTCTTATCCCACCGTCACCGCTTGCTGCGTGGCGTTGATGACTCAGCCGCAGCCCTACCTGGCCGCCTATTTTGTCGCCGACGACGCGACAGATACTCGTGCGTTGGCGCAACACCTGAGCGGCCAACTGCCGCAGTATATGATGCCGCAGGCGTTTATCCAGTTGGCGCGGTTACCGCTTACCGAGAACGGTAAAGTCGCCCGCCAGGCGCTGCCGCAGCCAGAGAGGGAACCGCCTGCGTTCGCCGCTGCGGAAAATGCCTGGGAGAGCGCCTGCGTTGAGGTCTGGCGTGAATTGCTGCAACGATCGGACGTCGGCGTGGAAGACAATTTCTTCTCGCTGGGCGGCAATTCGATTCTGGCGATCCAGGCCTGCTATCAGATCGGCCGGCGGTTGCAACGTGAGGTCACGCTGAGCGAACTGGGGCAGTTCCCGACCATCCGTTCCCTGTGCCAGGCCCTGCGGCAGATCGGCGACGGCGAAGCGCCGTTGTTGATACCGGCGTTGCAACGGCAGGCTTACCCGTTGTCGTCTTCGCAAATGCAACTGTGGTTTATCGAAAATCTGAACGGCGGCAGCAACCTCTATCATGTACCTATGCTGTTTCGTCTCGACGAGGACGTCTGCGTGGCGGCTTATGCCGAAAGCCTGCAGGCGATTGTTGCCCGTCATCAGGTGCTGCATAGCTTGATTGGCCAGACGCAGTCTCATACCGCCGTTTCCCAATCTTGCGCGCTGACGCTGTGCGTGGAGCGACTGACGCTTGATACGCAATGCTGGCGGGATCGGCTGACGCAGGATATCGACCGACCCTTCGCGCTCGATGCCGAGCTGCCGATCCGCGCGATTATCTATGAGCTCATGCACCCGGACGGGGGCCGCGAGCGTTACAGCCTGATCCTGGTACACCATCTGGCGTTCGACGGCTGGTCGCAGCGGCTGTTTCTGCAGGAACTGGACAGCCTGTATCAAACACAGCGGCAGGGGCGACCGCCGGCGTTGCCGGCGCTGGCGCTGCAATACGGCGATTATGCCGTCTGGCAGCAGGAATACCTGGGATCGGCGCAGGCCGAAGGGGTGAAGTCCTACTGGCAGCAGCGGCTGGCGGGGTGGCAAATGCTGGAGATGCCGCTCGACTTTGTGCGCCCGGCCCAGTTTGACCATAGTGGTGCCCATCACACCGTCAGCTTGCCTGAAGCGCTGATCGCGCAGGCGGAGCAGTTTGCTCAGCGCGAGGGAGTAACGCCTTTTGCATTGTATCTGGCGGCGTTTAACCTGTTGCTCGGCTGCTTCAGCGGTCAGCAGGATATCCTGGTCGGCACGCCGGTCGCTAACCGTCCGACGGAGGAAACGCGCTCGGCGATCGGCTTTTTTGTCAACACTCTGCCGCTGCGTTCGCAGATCGTCGACGGTCAGCCGCTGGCCGACTATGTGCATCAGGTGTTCGATGGCGTTCTACAGGCGCAGAAATACCAGCACTTGCCGCTGGACCACTTGATCGATCTGCTGCAGGTGCCGCGCGATCTGTCACGGCATCCGTTGTTCCAGGTGCTGTTCGTGCTGGAGGATGACGGCGCGCAGCCGTCGCCGGAATGGCTGAAGCCGCAAAGCCTGATGGAACACTATCAGGCGGCGAAGTTTGACCTGACGTTGAGCATCCAATTGGCGCAGGGCGCCGGGGAAGCGGTATTCAACTACGCCACCGCGCTGTTCAGCCCAGCCACGCTGGAGCGGCTATCCGGCTATTATCTGGCGATCCTGCAGCAAATCGTCGAACATGGCGATCTGCGCGTCAGCCAACTGACGCTGGTGCCGGCCGCGGAGGTGGCGCGCCAACGCGCCCTCCGCCAGTCCTGCCCGCCGCGCTATGACTTCGAGCGTGCCATCCACCATGATTTTATCCAGCAGGCTACCCGCTATCCGCACCGGGTGGCGATCGTCGACAGCCTCGGCGAACTGAGTTATGGCGAACTGTACCGGGCCGCGCTGACCCTGTCGCTGCAACTGCGTGAGCACGCGGATATGACAGCCGAAACCCTGGCGGTAATGATCGACAAGGGACGGGCACAAATTATCGCGGTGCTGGCGGTGGTGATGGCCGGAAAGGCCTATCTGCCGTTGGATGGCGCCTGGCCGGAACGCCGTTGCCTGGACATTATCGACCAGTCGCAGACCAAGGTGATCCTCAGCAGCCGGCCGTGGCAGGAAACCGGCGGGGCCAGACTGCTGGTTGTCGATCCGCAAGGCGCGGTAGCCGAATTACCGCCTGTAACTGCGGGTGAACCGCTGCTGCCGGAACCTTCAGCGCTGGCCTATGTGATCTTCACCTCCGGCTCCACCGGCGCGCCGAAAGGGGTGGCGATAGAGCATCGCGGTGCGGTGAACAGCATAGTCGATACCTTGCAGCAATTGGGGCTCGGCGCGGAGGATCGGGGATTGGCGCTTAGCGCCCTGAGCTTCGACATCTCGGTATTCGATATTTTTGGCCTGCTGTCGGCGGGCGGGACTATAGTGATGCCGTCCGAAGCCGAACGCTACCAGCCCCAGGCCTGGCATCGCTTGTTGATGACCCAGGGCGTGACCTTCTGGAACTCGGCACCTTCGGTGATGACTTTGCTGGTTGAACAGCGTGAAGCCGGGGGGGCAGGGGCGTGTTGGCCAGCGCTGCGCAATGTGGTGCTGGTGGGTGAGGTCATTTCCCGGCGGTTGCCGGCCCGCATTCGCCAGTGGCGACCGGGTTGCCGGGTGATCAGCGCCGGTGGCGCAACCGAAAGTTCCATTTGGTCGATCCTGTATGACATTCCGGAAACGCCGATAACCGCGCCCAGCGTGCCTTATGGGCAGGCGATGGCGCATCAGCGCTTCTACGTGCTGGATCGTCATCTGCGGCTGCTGCCGCCTTGCCTGCCGGGCGAACAATACATCGGCGGGGCCGGAGTGGCCCGCGGCTATTACCGTAATCCGTCGCTGACCGACGATAAGTTTATTTATCATCCTGAACTGGGGGAGCGGTTGTACCGTACCGGCGATGCCGGCCGTTACCTGCCGGACGGCAATCTGGAGTTTCTTGGGCGGATGGATTTCCAGGTCAAAATCAACGGTTATCGGGTGGAACTGGCGGAGGTCGAACAGAGCGCGTTGGCGTTTGGTTCGATAAAATCCTGTTGCGCCATTGTATTGCAGGAGGCGTCACAGCATCGGCTGGCGCTGTACTACGTCAGCGATGAACCGCTGGCGGAACCGGCTCTGCTGGCGTTTATGAGCCGTCGGCTGCCGTTGTACATGATCCCTACCGCGCTGATGCGCCTGAAGGCCTTGCCGTACAACTCCAGCGGCAAGCTGGATCGTAAAGCGCTGCCTGCGCCGGCGGCACGTGAACTCAATGACTATGTCGCGCCGGAGAATGTGCTGGAACAACGGCTGTGTGCGCTGTGGCGGCAGGCATTGCAGTGCGATCGGGTCGGTATGACGGATGATTTCTTCCAACTGGGCGGCTCCTCAATCCGGGCGATCTCGCTGTGCCTCAGCATGGCTGAGCTGCTGGGCACGCCGGTCCCGGTGGTCAGGCTGTTCCAGCACCGTACGTTGAGAAATTTACTGGCGGCGGGTGAACAACCTTTGGTGATGCCGCTCAATCGGCCGGTCAGCGATGCGCCTGCGCTGTGGATGATTCACCCGGCGTTGGTGGGCGCGGAAGCCTTTCATTCCCTGGCTCAGGAATTGCAGGGGAAAATAAACTGTTATGGTGTTGATAATTATAATCTTTACCACAGGCCGGCCATAGATTCTCTCGGTAACATCGCCGAGCTGTATCTGAGTGAAATGACCGCCAACGGCCTGCTGAACCAGGCAGGGGCGGTGCGGATCCTGGGCTGGTCATTGGGGGGCGTCATTGCGTTGGAGATCGCCGCCAGGCTGGAGGCGCGCGGGTATCGCGACGTCAGCCTTTATCTGCTGGACAGTTTCTATCGGCAAACGGCGGCAGAGCTACCGCTTGAGGAATTGCTGTCGGCGTTGGGCATGGACGGCGATGCGGCCCGGCGCGCCACGGCGGTAGCGCAGGCTGAACAGCGCCTGGCGGGGGGAACGCTGAGCCGCAAACTGCAAACTACAAACTACCCGGGTAACGCTGTTCAAGGCGATGCAAGCGAACCCTCAACTGCCGCAAGGCGTGATGGCGCCGCTGCTGGCGGTAGCGGACAACGGCCTGAGCGCCGCTTGCGAACATTTGACGGTGATCCCGTTGGCCTGCCACCACCACAACATTCTGCAATGCGCGGAGGACATAGCAGCGGGGCTTGACGCCGAATAATGATGCAGATGAGGGTGACGGCAGGCACCCTCGTTTCAACGCATAGGTCCTTGTGAATTTTGCTATCTGGTCCCGGCGGCGCGGCGTTATCTTTCTCATCGCGCTATCTTAACGGGAGCACCCAGTGAAATGACGCGCAGCGTCTACCCTTATCTTGTCCATGTCACCACCGGCAGCCATTGCCGAAACGGAGGAAAAATTGAAAATTCAACGCAGCGGTTCCCTGCCATCCCGGCCGGGTCCCGAGGATTACTTTACCGGTAAGGTGCGGATTGATGCGCCTTTTGCCGGCACCGAACCGGCCCGCGTGGGCGGCGCCACCGTGACCTTCGAACCCGGTGCCCGCACCGCCTGGCATACCCACCCGCTGGGCCAGACGTTGATCGTCACTCAGGGGCGCGGCTGGATCCAGGTGTGGGGCGACCCGATCCAGGAGATGAATCAGGGCGATATCGTTTGGATCCCCGAAGGTGTCAAGCATTGGCACGGCGCCACCCCGGAAACGGCCATGACCCACATCGCCATTGCCGAATCTCTCAACGGCAGCCCGGTTGACTGGATGGAGAAGGTCAGCGACGAGCAATACCGGCAATGAGAGCGCGGAGGATTGCCTGCGTGCTGAAGCGATAATCGCCGGTTTAACGGCGGTTACGCATTGTCGGCTTGCTCGCAAAAACGCAGGCAATTGCCGAAGGGATCGGTGAGGTTCACCTGTTTTCCCCAGTCAAGGGTTTCAACCCCCGGACGGGCGTAACGGTACTGTTTCGCTATTAACTCCCGATGCAGGGCATCGATATCGCGGGTCGGAATAAACACCGCTGAACCGGGCGTAGCGTCGCCGTAATGCTCGCTGAGATGCAGAGTCAGACCGGAGCGTGATATCTGGGCATAAAGCGGCAGATCTTCGCTAAAGCGGTGCTCCCAATCCAGCGTGAAACCGAGAAAATCCAGATAAAACTCTTTGGCTTTTTCAACCGAGAAGATGCGGATAATGGGAATGGCGGCGGAGAATTCCATGTGAGAGTCCTTGTTAGTCCCCGGACGGGCGCTCCAAAGTAGCAGAAACGGCAGCAGATTAGCCAGCGTTCGGCCCCCTTGCGGGGGCCGGCGACAGATTCAGATACCCAGCCCGCCAAGGCACAGATATTTGATCTCGAGATAATCTTCGATGCCGTACTTCGATCCTTCGCGCCCCAGGCCGGAGCTTTTCACCCCGCCAAAGGGTGCGACCTCGGTGGAGATCAGCCCTTCATTGATGCCGACAATACCGTATTCCAGCGCTTCGGCCACGCGCATCACCCGGCCGATGTCGCGGCTGTAGAAGTACGAGGCCAGGCCGAACGGCGTGTCGTTCGCCAGTTCGATGGCTTCGGCTTCGTGCTCAAAACGGATCAAGGGCGCCACCGGGCCAAAGGTTTCCTCATGGAAAATTTTGGCCTGCCTCGGTACGTCGGTCAGGATGGTCGGCGTATAGAAGTTATTGCCTAACGCATGGGGTTGGCCGCCCAGCAGCACCGAGGCACCGCGTTTCACGGCATCGGCGATATGCTCGCTGACTTTTTCCACCGCCTCCCGGTTAATCAATGGGCCGATAGTGACGCCCTCGTCCATGCCATTGCCCACTTTCAGCTTCGCCACTGCCACTTTCAGCTTTTCCGCAAAAGCGTCGTAGACGCCGTCCTGCACCAGAAAGCGATTGGTGCACACGCAGGTCTGGCCGGCGTTACGGTATTTTGAGGCTACCGCCCCGGCGACGGCGGCGTCCAGGTCGGCATCGTCAAACACGATAAAGGGCGCATTGCCCCCCAGTTCCATGCTGGTTTTTTTGATGGTGGGCGCACACTGGGCCAGCAACTGCGCGCCCACCTCGGTGCTGCCGGTAAAGGAGAGCTTGCGTACGTCAGGGTTAGCGGTGAGTTCGCCGCCGATCGCTTTGCTGGGCCCGGTAATTACGTTACAGACGCCCGCCGGTAAACCGGCGCGTTCGGCCAGCACGGCAATCGCCAGTGCCGAGAACGGGGTCTGGCTGGCGGGGCGGATCACCCCGGTGCAGCCCGCGGCCCAACCGGGGCCGGCCTTGCGGGTGATCATCGCCGCCGGGAAATTCCACGGCGTAATGGCGGCGAAGACCCCGATGGGCTCTTTTTGCACGATAATGCGCCGGCCGGGCAGGTTTTGCGGAATGGTGTCGCCGTAAACGCGTTTTCCCTCTTCGGCGAACCACTCGATAAACGAAGCCGCATAGGCAATCTCACCGCGGCTTTCGGCCAGGGGTTTGCCCTGTTCTGCGGTCATGATGCGTGCCAGATCCTCCTGGTGCTCCATCATCAGTTCGAACAGGCGGCGCAGCTTGCCGGCACGCTCTTTGGCGGTCAGCGCACGCCAGGCCGGCTGGGCTTTTTTGGCGGCGGCTATCGCCTGCGCGGTTTCTTCGGCGCCAAAGGCCGGCACCTGGCCGACCAACTCGCCGGTGGCCGGGTTATGGATCTTGATGGTCTGGCCGCCTTTGGCCTGCAGCCATTGCCCATCGATGTAGTTTGCTTCGCGAAACAGCGCGGGATCTTTGAGGGTGGCGGAGAAGCTCGTGCTCATCGGTTATCTTCCTTTTCAGAATTTCAAACACCGTGGTCTGTCCCAAATAGTCCTCTTTACCCTAGCAAACTTTTTCGCATCCATTTGCTGCCATGCGCACCTTCTGTACAAAAAACAGTCGTCGCCGGGACGATACTGAACTCAGTGAGCATATGACCCTTTTCGAGATAACAAAAAGGAGTGTGCAGAATGGTAAATTCAGTGAGTCGGCACCTTGCGACCTACAGCAGCGACATGGATTTTCTCGCTTCCAGCATTGCGCTGATGGAGTGGCAGGGGCGCGAAATTGACGCCGGCAAGGTGGCCGGCAATATGTCGGAATCGCAAAGCCGTTTGTTTTTTGATCGCCTGTGCTATTTTCGGCAGTTCTATCAGGCCGCCTCGATGGCGGAACACAGCCTATAAATCCTTATTGAACCGACCCCGCCAACGCGGGGTTTTTTATGACGTTTACCCTTGCCATACCCCGGTGTTCAGCGTGGCCGGGGAGTATTCCAGGTTGCGGCCGCGCCACGGCAGCGCCTGCGGGAAGCGCCACGCAGTGCGCATATCGAATCGCCAGTAACGTTCCGCGCCTTCCACCCCATGATCGATATCCGCTTGCCAGAGGATTTGCGTTTCCCCTTGCAGATGCAAAATATCGCCGTTGTCGAAATCGATAAACAGCAGCGCCGCCCGGGGTTGGGCCAACAGATTACCCAGCGTGTTCATATAGCGGTTGCCGCGAAAGTCCGGGATCCACAGGCTGTTGTCCGCCAGATGGATAAACCCCGGTTTGCCGCCACGGTGCGACATATCCATTCCGCCCTGCGCCAGTTCCGGGTGGGCGTAACTGGCGACGAAAAAGGTGTCCGCCCGGCGGATCAGCGCCTGCGCCGCAGCATCCAGCGCCGGAAGATATTCAATCGGCGCCGGCGTGCCGCTAACCGGGTAAAGCTCGCGCCGCTGGATATATTGCGGGCAGTTGCCGAAGCTTTGCCGGACCTCGATTTCAATGCGGTTCTTGTCGGTGCGGCCAATCACGCCGTTGGCCCGGTTGCGCCTGCGGTTGCTGAAATCCAGCCCCAGTGCGCCAACCCGTTTGCCGCTTTGCAATGCGGCCTGCGCCGGATCGTCGTTGCGGCGCGGCGCGCTGATGCGCAAGTGGGTATCATCCGGCGTGCGCAAAAAACCGGGCGGACCGCTGAACAGCGTGGCCACCGGCCAGCCCTGATCGTCGAGCGTGGCGACGAACAGGTAAGGCAGCGCGGCGAAAAACTCGCGGTGCTGCTCGGGCATGGCGGCATAAATACCCGCGCCCACGCGGTCAAAACCGGCTAATGCCTGGGCGCGCACTTCATCGGGGTGGAACAGCGGCTGTGTCATCAGCGTTACCTCGCGGTGGGTTCCGGCAGCGCCGGCATGGCGAAGAAACCGGGCAGCGCGGCGATGCGCGCGACCCAACGCCGGATGGCTGGATAGGGTGCCAGCGAGATGCCGCCTTCCAGCGCTACCGCCACGTAACTGTAGCAGGCCAAATCGCCGATGGTGGCGTGTTCCGTCGCCAGGAAATCACGTTCCGCCAGATGCTGTTCCATCTGCGGCAGGAAGCGCGCCGCGATCGCCAGCGCAGCCTGATAATCCTCAGGTGCAGAAAATTGGGCGATCAGCCTGCTGGAGGCCGGGCCGTAGCGCACCTCTCCGGCGGCTTTGGACAACCATACCTGCACCTGCGCCGAAGCCTGCGGCGTTTCCGGCAGCCAGTGGCTGCCCGGTGCGTAGCGTTTGACCAGATACACCAAAATGGCGTTGCTGTCGGCGAGTGCCAAATCGCCGTCCACCAGCACCGGGATTTGGCCCAGAGGGTTAAGACGGCGGAAAGCCTCGCTCTGGCGCACGCCGGCGGGGGCTTCGATAAATTCGTAGGGCAGGTCAAGCATGCGCAGCAGCAACGCCACGCGATGAACGTGGCCGGAAAGGGGGGTGCCGTACAGTTTGAGAGTTTGCATAATGAGGCTCCTGAATAATTTTTATCAGCATACTCTTGCGGGCAGCGAGCGGAATCCGGCAATGTAGAAATTGATAATTTCACATTTTGGAAGAATCTATGGATCGGTTGGACGAACTGGCTATCTTTGTAGCGGTGATTCAGCACGGCAGCCTGGCTGCGGCCGGGCGCAAGCTGCGGCGTTCCGCGCCGGCGATCACCCGTGCGATTGCCTCGCTGGAGCAGCGTTTTGGCGCCCGCTTGGTGGAGCGCACCACCCGGCGGCTGGCACCGACCGAGGCGGGTTTGCGGCTGGCGGAGCGTGCGCGCCTGCTGCTGCATGACTATGACTCGGCGGTGCTGGACACGGCGGACAGCCAGCTCTCCGGCATGTTGCGCGTCACCTCGCCGGTGCAGTTCGGGCGCAAACACGTGGCGCCGCTGGTGATGGCGTTTCTTGACCGCTATCCGCAGATGCAGATTGAAATGGTGCTCAACGATCGCAACCTGGATTTGATCGACGAAGGGCTGGATGTGGCGGTGCGCATTGGTCATCAGCAGGATTCTTCCCGGGTGGCGCGCCGGTTGGGGCAGGTGTCGCGGGTCACGGTCGCCAGCCCGGCTTATCTGGCGCGGCGCGGTGAACCGCAACACCCGGCGCAGTTGACCGATCACGATACGATTGTCGGTACCCAACGCGCGTCGCTGCGCGAATGGCGTTTTGGCCCGCAGGAAAATGGCGAGCGGGTACGGCTGACGCCCAGGCTGTTGATCAACGAGGTGGAAACCCAACTGCTGGCGGTGCGGGCGGGCAAGGGCATCGCCCGATTATTGTCGTATCAGGTGGCGGACGATCTGGCGGCGGGCACGCTGGTGCGTTTGCTGCCGGCGTATGAACCCTTGCCGATGCCGGTGCAACTGGTGGCGCAGAACGTGCAGCGCATGCCGTTGAAGGTGCGTACCTTCTGGGACTACGCCTGGCAAGAATTAAGCCGGTTGGCGCAAATTCAGCCGGTATAAACCGGCGAATCAATACCGATAAGTTTCACTGGTTAAACTTATTTGGCGCAAAAATAAGATTTATTTTACCGTGCACGCATTGCTGCGGTTCCCTTCTTGACAATATTTTGGCCGGTGCTAATAGTTAACGCATATCTTATCTTAAATAATAAACGAAGTTTAATATATGAAACTTGTGCCGGGAAGTTACGATAACGGTTCGACGGTAGACAATGAAGATGAGATCCTGAACTCATTTCAAACCCGCAGTCAGGCCGTTTATCAGCAAGTACGCAGCGAACTTAATATTTCTTATGGTTATTCGGAACGGGAAGTTTTTGATTGGTTATATTCCGATGCGCCCTCTAAAGGAACATTAATATTTATCCACGGCGGTTATTGGCAATTTTGCCGTAAAGACGACTTCGCTTTTATTGCCGAGGTGCCGTTGGCCCTGGGCTTTGATGTGGTGTTGCTGGAATATACGTTGGCGCCGGTGGCGACACTGGACGATATTTGCCGGCAAATCGGCACGGCGCTGGATGCCATTGCACTGCGGCTGGCCCCGCAAAAAAACGCGCCGGTCTATTTGTGCGGCCATTCCGCCGGCGGGCATCTGGCCAGTTATTGGCAACAGCATGCCGTTGTTGACGCGATATTTCCCATCAGCGGCATTTTTGAGCTGGAACCCCTGTTAAGCACTTACGTAAACCGGCAATTGCAACTGACCCGGCGGCAAATCACGCAGCTGAGTCCGGCGCGCCATATCCCTGAACAGCTAAAACCCATGACGCTGTTTTACGGCGCCGCCGAGCTCCCGGAGCTGGTGGGGCAGTCTCTTCATTATTACGCCGCGCTGCGGGAGAAAAACCTGCCGGCTGAGCTGGTTGCCGTAGCGGGAGCCAATCATTACAACGTACTGGATCAGCTGTTCGCCGCTGACGGGGCGCTGATCCGCCAGTTAATCACCACGGGGAAATAAACCATGCGCAGCATCGTTGATACCGGCCTGCCGGAGATTGGGCAACCCTTTTCCTGGGCCACCAAAGGAGGGGGCATGTTGTTCACTGCCCACGGCCCGGTCAGGCCAGACGGCAGTATTGAAACCGGTGCGCCGGAAAGCCAGATTACCCTGACGTTCGATAATCTGGTGCAAACATTGAAAGCGGCCAATAGCCACAGCGATAACGTATTGCAGGTGATTGTTTATCTCACCGATGTGAATGACGTTAAATTACTCGATGAGATTTATAAAAAATACTTTAATTATCCTTACCCCAATCGCTCAACCGTGATTGTCGATAAATTGGTAGTGCCGGGAATGAAAATAGAAATAACCGTCAGCGCCACGGCCTGAGTCGAATTTAATTATCACCTTCACCAGTAAATTCATTAAATAATGAATTAAGGAATCGCTATGTTTAATCATATCGGCGCGTCTGCGCCCGATCCTATTATGTCGTTGATGGAAGCTTATTTACAGGATGAAAATACGCAGAAAGTGAATCTGGGGATCGGCCTTTATTATGATCAGCAGGGCAGGATCCCGCTGATGCAGGCGGTTGAAGCGGCCGAACGGCGCTTGCTTGAACAGCGCACTCCCCACGGTTACCCGCCGATAGAAGGTTCGCCGCTGTTTACCCGACAGGTGCAAAGTTTGCTGTTTGGCGAACAGGATACCGCCGCTATCGCCACGGTACAGACCCTCGGCGGCTCCGGTGCCTTGAAGCTGGCGGCGGACTTTATCCACCACTCTTTGTCCCGCCGCGATATCTGGATGTCTGACCCGACCTGGGCCAACCATTGGGCCATCTTCGAGGGGGCCGGGCTGAAGGTTCACACCTATCCGTACTTTGATGAGGCCAACGGCGGCCTGCGTTTTGACGCCATGCTCGATACGCTCGCCGGCCTGCCGGAAGGCAGCGTGGTGCTGCTGCACCCTTGTTGCCACAACCCGACCGGCACCGACCTCACTCAGGCGCAGTGGTGCGCCACGATCGAGGTGCTGCAACGTCGCCGGTTGCTGCCGTTCTTCGATATCGCTTATCAGGGGTTTGGCGACGGCCTGGCAGAAGACGGCTTTGCGTTGCATGAGGCGCTGAAAACCGATCTGGAATTTTTGGTCGCCAACTCGTTTTCTAAAAATGTCGCGCTGTACGGCCAGCGGCTGGGGGGCTTGTCGGTGCGCTGTGGCAGCCCGCAAAGCGCGGTGAACGTGAAAGGCGCTTTGAAAACGCTGATCCGCCGCAGTTACTCCTGCCCGCCGACCCACGGTAGCCAGATTGTTGAGACCCTGTTGGCGGACGCAGCGCTGCGGCACCAGTGGGAGAGTGAACTGGCCGGTATGCGCCGGCGCATTAAGCAGATGCGCCAACTTCTGGCCGCAGGGCTGGAGCAGGGCGGTTCACGGCTGGATCACCGTCGCATCCGCGATCAGAAAGGCATGTTCAGCTACACCGGGCTGAACCAACAGCAACTCGCCCGGCTGCGGCAAGAGTATGCCATTTATCTGGTCGAACCCGGCCGCATGTGCCTGCCTGGCCTGAACCAAAATAATGTCGATTACGTTACTGCCGCCATTCTGGACATCACTCGCGCTGTGTGAACAAGGTAGGACATTGCCATGAAAGAGATGAAAGATTTTGACGAAATAGCCCGGCGGCAGGGCGGGTTGAAGAAGCAACTCACCGCCGGACAGATGTCGATGCTGGCGATAGGCGGTGCGATCGGCACCGGGCTGTTTCTCGGCAGTGCCTACGCCATACAAATGGCCGGCCCCAGCGTATTGCTGAGCTATTTTATCGGTGGCGTGGTGGCTTTATTGCTGATGGGATGCCTGGCGGAGATGACCTCCGAACACCCGACGCCCGGTTCCTTTGGCGACTACGCCGAGTTTTATATCAGCCCGCTGTTCGGTTTTTTGGTGCGCTATTCCTATTGGTCTTGCGTGGTGCTGGCGGTAGGCACCGAAGTCACCGCCATCGGCATGTACATGCAGTTCTGGTTCCCCGGCACGCCGATCTGGCCCTGGGTGCTGCTGTTTTCTGCGGCGGTGATCGCGATCAATGTGATTGGCGTCAAGTCGTTCGGCCAGGTGGAATACGCGCTGTCGACCATCAAGGTGGTGGCGATTGCGGCCTTTATCGCCATTGGCATCGGCATCTTGGCGTTTTCCGCCAACCCGGCCTTCGGCTTTAAAAACTTTACCGATAACGGCGGCTTCTTCCCCTTTGGCGTCAAAGGCATGTGGTTCGCGGTGATCGTCTCCATTTTCAGTTACCTGAGCATTGAGATGATCGCGGTGGCCGCCGGGGAGGCCAAAAACCCGGTGATTGCGGTCAAAACCGCCTTCAAGGGCACCATTTTGCGGTTGTTTATCTTTTACATGCTGTCGATTGCTCTGATGCTGGCGATCGTACCCTGGCGGCAATCCGGTACCGGCGAAAGCCCGTTCCTGGTGGCGATGAACGTGATCCATCTGCCCGCCGCTGCCGGTATCTTCAACTTCATCGTGCTGGTGGCCGCACTGTCGGCGATGAACAGCCAACTGTACATCACCACCCGCATGATGTTTTCACTGTCCCGCGCCGGGCAGGCTCCCGCGGCGCTGGGCCGCGTCAGCCAACGCGGCATACCGGTGAGCGCGCTGGCGATGTCGTGCATCGGCATTGTGGTGTCGATCGTGCTGAGCCTGGTTTATCCGGAAAAATCGTTCGCCGCCATGATGTCGATCTCGGTGTATGGCGCCTGCTTCACCTGGCTGATGATCTTTGTCACTCATCTGTTTTTCCGCCGCCGGCACCGCAACACCCACCTGAAATTCCGCATGTGGGGCTTCCCCTACACCACGCTGGCGGGGGCCGGGTTGATGGCCGCGTTGCTGATCTCCACCGCGTTCACCGAGTTTTTCAACATGACGCTGTGGTTCGGCATTCCGTTCACCTTGCTGCTGGTGGCGGTCTATTTCCTCTATAGCCGTCACCAGCCAGCGCCGGTCCGGGCGGAAACGACAAGCGCGGAGTAAACCGGTCTGCTGAAAATGTGTCTATTTGGCTCTGGAACCAAACCACTTTATCCGGAGAATCAATCCTCTTTGATGCGTGTGGAGCCTTATGGGAATGGCAAGTCAGACAGCAAAAACCGGGGTTAACGTTGGCGTGGGGCAGGTGGGGGCCACGCGTTCGGCGCAGGGCTGGATCAACGGCTTTTTGGGCATGTTGATTTTCAGCGGTTCTTTGCCCGCTACCCGGGTGGCGGTGCAGGCGTTTGATCCGGTATTCCTGACGGCGATGAGGGCGACGATTGCCGCGCTACCGGCCCTGAGCGCGCTGCTGTTGATGCGCCAGCATTGGCCCCGGCGCGCCGATATTGCGCCGCTGATTGCTGTCGCCATCGGGGTAGTGATCGGTTTTCCGCTGCTGACGGCGTTAGCCTTGCAACACACCACCTCGGCGCATTCGCTGGTTTACATCGGCCTGCTGCCGCTGGCGACGGCCTGTTTCGGCGTTTTGCGCGGCGGGGAGCGCCCGAGGGCGACCTTCTGGAGCTTTTCGATACTAGGTGGTCTGTTGGTTGGCGTTTTCGCACTGAGCCAGGGTTCAGGCGGTTCCTGGACAGGAGACGTGCTGATGGTGGCTGCGGTGCTGCTTTGCGGATTGGGCTACGCCGAAGGGGCGGTGCTGTCCCGCCGGCTTGGCGGCTGGCAGGTGATCTCCTGGGCGCTGGTGATCGCGTTGCCGTGGGCGGCGGCGGTCGCGGCCTGGGCGGCACCGACAACCTGGACAGGGGTGAGCGCCGGGGCCTGGTTCTCGCTGGGCTATATTGCGCTGTTCAGCATGTGGATAGGTTTTATTTTCTGGTATCGCGGCCTGGCGCAGGGCGGTATTGCCGCGGTGGGGCAACTGCAATTGCTGCAACCGTTCTTTGGCCTGGCGTTGGCGGGGCTGGTACTGCATGAAACCATCCAGCCGGCGATGATTGCGGTGATGGCCGGCGTCGTGGTTTGCGTGTTCGGCGCCAAGCGTTTTTCGCGCTAAATCCGGCAGAGTCAGCCTGCCAGCGACAAGATGACCCGATTCAATTTTTGGGCGGCGCGGTGAATAGCCTCGTCGTCGTAACCTCCCAGCCCCAGGATCAACCCGCTTTTTCCGCTACCGGGGGCGTACATCGGCGACAGCGCACTGACCGCCACCCCGGCTTCGGCGGCAGCGGCGGCCACCTGCCGGTCATCCAGGCCCGCTTTCAACCACAATACCCGATGCATCCCCTGGTCACTGGGGAGCAAGGCAGCCAGATGCGGCGAAATATGCGCGTTGACGGCGTCGGTCAGCACGCGCCGCTTTTCCGCATAGACGGCGCGCATTCTGCGGATATGACGATCCAGATGTCCTTGCGCCATAAAGCCGGCCAGTACGTGCTGGTCGGCGGTGGGCGGGTGGCGGTCCATCAGCACTCGCGCGCCGCAGAAGGCATCCCGCAGCGGTTCGGGGACAATGGCGTAACCCAGCCGCAATGACGGGAACAGGATTTTGCTGAAGGTGCCGAGATAAATGACTCTGGCGGGATCCAACCCTTGCAGGGAGGGAAAAGGGTGGCCGGCGTAGCGCATTTCACTGTCGTAATCGTCTTCGACAATCCAGGCTTTTTGCTCTTTCGCCCACGCCAGCAACTCAAGCCTGCGCGACATGCTCATCGGCATGCACAGCGGGTATTGATGGGACGGGGTGACAAAAGCGGCCCTGGCCTGCGGCGCGATCTCCCGGCCTGCCGCCACGTCGATGCCTTGGTCATCGACAGGTATCCGCGCCATCTGCCGGTCCCGGAGCAGGTTGTCAAAGATAGCGGTAATACCGCGATAGGCGGGGTTCTCCACCCAGGCGGCATCGCCGGCGTCCAGCAATATTTGCGTGGCGAGATAAAGCCCCTGCTGGGTGCCGGAGGTGATGATCACCTGTTCCGGCGTACAGAGCACCGAACGCGCTTTCCGTACATATTCACAGATCGCTTTGCGCAGCGGCAACGCGCCGAGAGGGTCACCGTAGCCTGACGGGGCGCCAGGCCCCCGTGCGCGGATCCGGTTGCCGAGCCGACGCCAGACATCATCGGGGGCGGTATCATTGATCGGTACCGAGACGGTGAAAGGGACCGGCGGCAGGGGCGCGCGTTGGGCGGCAAATTGCGCCAGCGCCTGCGCCTGGGCGGTCAGGGGAATGTCGCAGGGCGCCGGGTTTTTGGCCGGTGGCGGGGTTTTGCGGTCGAGCGCCATAGCCACGCGGGTGCCCGAACCGGGCTGCGCTTCCAGAAACCCTTCGGCGGTTAGCTGCTCAAAGGCGGCCAGCACCGTTCCTCTGGCAAGCTGCAATGCGCCCGACAGGATCCGCGTTGAGGGCAACAGATCGCCCGCTTTCAGTTCGCCTTTATGAATGGCGGCCCGCAGCGCTTGGGCAAGCTGGACACTGAGCTGCCCCGCATGTCGGTCAAGTTCGCCGATGGCGGGGATTTCAACGGTTTTGGCGGTTCTTGGCATGGATTCCGGTCCAGGAACAGGTGGCGATACAAGGCATTAACTGTAAACCACTTTTGATCGGAATGCGGTAGCGAGTCTCGTTTAAAGCCGGTTTTTCGGGATCAGGTGATCGCCAAAGCTCAGGCGCTGGCGGCCTGGCTCCACTTCGGCCAAGGGTTCGACCTCCTTCAACGTGGATTGGCAGCGCAGCACCAGATCGTGATATTCACGCGTGCCGGTCACTTTCCATGCCAGTTCCTGTTCGGTCAGGTCACGCAGCACTCGCGCCGGGCTGCCGACCACTAGTTTGTTGGCCTCAATCACCGCCGCCGCCTTCACGAAAGCCATTGCGCCGACGATGCTGTTCTCGCCAATCTCTGCGCCGTCCATGATCACCGCGTTCATGCCGACCATGGCGTTACGGCGGATGCGGCAACCGTGCAGGATTGCGCCGTGGCCGATGTGGCCGTCTTCCTCCACCACCGTGTCCTGCTGCGGAAAGCCGTGCATCACGCAGTTGTCCTGAATGTTGGCGCCGTCGCAGATAACCAGCCGACCAAAATCGCCGCGCAGGCTGGCGTTCGGGCCGATGTAGACCTGCTTGCCGATAATCACGTCGCCAATCAGCACCGCCGTCGGGTGCACATAGCTGCTCGGGTCTATCACCGGCGTCAGGCCGTCAATCTGATACACAGGCATAGCTAAATCTCCTTGAGAGTATCGCGTGGCAGGCCACCGAAGCGCCGGTAATAACCGGCAGCCGGGGCGGGCAGGGTTCCGATAGTGGTTTCCGCCAGCGCGCTGACATAGTCGGTTGCGGCGCGGTCTACCCGCTGATAAATATTGATGCACAAATTGCGGGCGATCTGCCCCTCCCACTGCGCCGGCAGCAGGGCGTCCGGCAACAGCGGATCTTTCAGCGCCACGCGCCGGAAGAAGTGGATCAATAATAGCTTAATCTGGAAGCAACGCTGGGGCGTCAACAGGGCGTCGTCGGCTTCGCGCAGCAGTTGCATCAGCGGGCGGAAAGAGACGATAAACTCGTGATAACCCGCCGCCACGTCAGCCAGCGACCAGCAGGTGGCCACCAGCCGTTGCAGGGTAGGTTCGGAACGGTTGTACGGGTAGTCGGCGCGGAAGTAGATAACCTGCTCGCCGGCATCAAGCTCGCCGAGCAGCGCCGTCACGTCGGTTTGCGCGTGAGTGGGCGCCGCCATCAGGTTGTTGGCGATCTGGCCGAACCCCAGCCAGCCCAGCTCTTTTTTCAGCCGCGCCCGCTCGTTTTTGTCCGCGCTTTCCAGCAGCAATAAATCCCACTTGCCGTCCCAGGCCGGCGGTTCGCTGAGATAGATTTTCGACTCGGCGTGGCGGAACTGGCGCATGCCCTGATCGGTCACCCGATAGAAGCTGCGGCGGCCGATTTTTTCCACCGCCAGCCAGCCCTCTTTTTGCAGACGAAACACCGAGGTACGCACGAAGCGATCGCCGAAACCGAGCGCCTCCAGCAGCGCGCTCAAACTGCCGAGCCACACTTCGCCACCGCGATGGCTGAGTGCATCGCCATACAGGGAGATAATCAGTGAAGTACCGCTGATCGGCTGGGCGTCTACAGCATGGCGGATAAACTCATCCAGTTTATGTTCCATATTTTTCCATGGGTTAGCCGTCGATGAGACACAACATTAACACAGATTATTGAGGCGTCATCCGTGACGCCGGCTTAATTAGCGCGGTCGCAGATCGACCACGCGTTGGGCCTTGCCTTCCGAACGCGGAATGTCGCCGCAGTTGGCGATGCTGACGTCGGTACTGACGCCGATAATCGATTTGATGTGGTGACGCAACTGGTGGCAGATATCGCAGCGCTGCTGGTGGCTGAGGCCAAGCGCCGACTCCTTCAGCTCAACGCGCACCGCCAGGGTATCCAGATGCCCGCTGCGGCTGACCTGCAACTGGTAGTGCGGCGACAGCTGTTCGAATTGCATAATCTGCTCTTCGACCTGCGACGGGAACACGTTGACGCCGCGAATGATCAGCATGTCGTCCGAACGGCCGGTGATTTTCCCCATGCGCCGCATCCGGCGCGCATCGCCCGGCAGCAGGCAGGTGAGATCGCGGGTGCGGTAGCGGATCACCGGCAGCGCCTCTTTGGTCAGGGTGGTGAACACCAGCTCGCCGTGTTGGCCGTCCGGCAGGACTTCGCCGTTCTCCGGGCAGATGATCTCCGGCAGGAAATGATCCTCCCAGATGGTCGAGCCGCCGCCGCTTTCGGCGCACTCCATCGCAACGCCTGGCCCCATCACTTCGGACAGTCCATAAATATCCAGCGCCTTGATGCCCAGCCGGGACTCAATCTCGTGGCGCAATGCCTCGGTCCAGGGTTCGGCACCGAACACACCGAGACGCAGCGAACAGCTGCGGGCATCGCCGCCCATTTTGCGTTCCAGTTCGTCGATCAGCGTCAGGCAATAAGACGGCGTCACCATGATGACATCGGGTTTGAAGTCGAGGATCAGCTGCGCCTGCCTTTCGGTTTGCCCGCCGGATACCGGGATCACCGTCGCCCCGAGCCGCTCTGCGCCGTAATGGGCGCCCAGACCACCGGTGAACAGGCCGTAGCCGTAGGCCACATGGACCTTGTCTTTGGCGGTGGCGCCGGCGGCGCGCAGGCTGCGGGCGACGATATCGGCCCAGTTATCGATATCCCGTTGGGTATAACCGACCACCGTTGGCCTGCCGGTGGTGCCCGACGAGGCGTGAATGCGCACCACTTGTTCCATCGGAACGGCGAAGGTGTCAAACGGGTAGTTGTCGCGCAGATCTTGCTTGGTGGTATAGGGGAAGCGCGCCAAATCGCTCAGCTGTTTGAGATCGTCGGGGTGTACACCGGCCCGATCGAACTTGCGTTTATACATAGGCACGTTGTTGTAGGCGTGATGCAGCGTCCATTTCAGGCGTTCCAGCTGCAGCGCTTCTATCTCATCGCGCGAGGCGAACTCAATGGTGTCGAGTGGCCGTGTAAGGGTTGTCATAGTTAGCCTCGGAGAGTCATACCCGTTCAATGATCATAGCAATACCCTGGCCGACGCCGATGCACAGGGTGCAAAGCGCGTAGCGGCCGGAGCGCCGTTCCAGTTCAAACAGGGCGGCCAGCGCCAGACGCGCGCCGCTCATGCCCAGCGGATGCCCAAGGGCAATCGCGCCGCCGTTGGGGTTCACCTGTGGGGCGTCGTCAGGCAGGCCAAGCTGGCGCAGCACCGCCAACGCCTGTGCGGCAAACGCCTCGTTCAGTTCGATCACATCCATTTGCGCCAGACTCAGCCCGGCGATTTCCAGCACCTTGCGGGTGGCCGGCAGGGGGCCAATGCCCATCAGGCGCGGCTCAACGCCGCAGGTGGCGGTGGCGACAATGCGCGCGCGCGGCGTTAACCCCTGGCGAACGGCCATGGCCTCGGAGGCGACAATCAGTGCCGCTGCGCCATCATTCAAGCCGGAGGCGTTACCGGCGGTCACGGTACCGGGCTGGCGGAACGGGGTTTTCAGCGCCTGCAACTGTTCCAGCCGGGTATCGGCGCGCGGGTGCTCGTCCTGGCTGAACAGCGTTACCGCCCCTTTTTTGTCGGGAAGGCTGACCGGTACGATCTCCTGCGCCAATATTCCCGATGCCTGCGCTCGGGCGGCGCGCTGCTGGCTGCGCAACGCAAAGGCGTCCTGATCTGCGCGGCTGATTTTGAACTGCGCCGCGACGTTTTCGGCGGTTTCCGGCATGGAGTCAGTGCCGAATTCTGTCTGCATTTGCGGGTTGATAAAGCGCCAGCCCAGGGTGGTGTCATACAGCTGCGCCTGGCGGCTGAAGGCGCTGTCGGCCTTGCCCATCACCAGCGGAGCGCGGGTCATGGATTCCGCACCGCCGGCCAGTAACAACCCGGCTTCACCGGCCTTGATGCTGCGCGCTGCCATCGCCAGCGCGTCCAACCCCGAGCCGCACAGGCGGTTGACGGTGGTGCCGGAAACCGTGACCGGCACGCCCGCCAGCAGCGCCGCCATGCGCGCCAGATTGCGGTTGTCTTCCCCGGCCTGATTGGCGCACCCGAGGATCACATCGTCCAGTTGCGACCAGTCTACCTGGGGATGACGCTCCAGCAGGGCGCGCAGCGGTAACGCGGCCAGATCGTCGGCACGTACCTGAGCCAACGCGCCGCCATAGCGGCCAATCGGCGTGCGGACGCCATCGCAAATAAATGCCTGACTCATGGTTGCTCCTCTAAAATGCGGTGGCCGAGCCGGTGCGCGCGGCCGCGGAACCAGGCGACGGTTTTGCCCCGTTGGTTGACTATCTCTACGTCATACAGCCCGGTGGTTTTGCCCTGATGGCGCAGCTCGGCACGGGCGGTGAGACGATCGCCCGCCAGCGCCGGGCGGATAAAATCTATGCTGCAACCGGACGCCACCGCCGCCAGCCCCTGGCTGTTGCAGGCATAGGCGAAGGCGGTATCGGCCAGGCTGAACAGCTGGCCGCCGTGGCAGGTTTGGTGGCCGTTAAGCATCTGCGGGCCGACGGTCATGCTGACCCTGGCGAAACCGGCGTCGACTTCATCTACCTGCATACCCATCGCCTGCGCGCAGGTATCTTGTTGAAACATCCGTTCGGCGCAGCGTTGCGCCAACGCATGGGGCGTATTGGCGTTCATCATTCGGCTCCTGAAGAGAGGGATGCGTAGTGGCGCAGCAACGGCATTGGCCGATAGCGTGGCTCGCCGTAGTAGCGATGCAGATTTTCCAGCGTGGCGAGAATGTGCCCCCAGCCGAGCGCAGCACCCCATTCCAGCGGGCCGCGCGGGTAGTTGACGCCGCAGCGCAGAGCGCAATCGGTATCGTCGGCGCTGGCAACGCCTTTGTTCACCACGTCGAGCGCTTCGTTGGCCAGCATGGCGAGGGTGCGCATCACCAACAGGCCAGGGTAGTCCGGCAGTAAAATCACCTGCTTACCGAGGGATTGCAGCAGGCGCACCACCTTGTCGTTGTGCTGTGTGTCGTTTTGCATTGCGCAGCTGATGGCGACGCAGGGGGCTTGCGAATAGTTGGCGGACAGATCAAACAGCACCACGGGGGTTCCGGTTTCCTCGGCAATCTGGCTGGCTGTTTTACCATTGGTTAACATAAATGTAACTTCGTCGATCCGGGCAAAGGCGCTGGTCTGGCCAGGTTGTATGATCGCCTCCGCATTTCCCGTCGGCAATCCGGCCAAAAATGCCACGCCCGCTTCGTCGCCGTGCAGTTGAATGCGGCGTGGCGGCTCCGCCTGTGAGAGGGGCAGGCAGACGGCGGCCGGCGACGCTGGCTCGCCGTCATAACGATAAAAACCGCAGCCGCTTTTGCGGCCCAGCCGCCCGGCGGCCACCAGTTCTTGCTGCATCAGCGACGGCGTAAAGCGCGAGTCCTGGAAAAAGGCCTGGAACACCGACTCGGTGACGGCGTAATTGATATCCTGGCCAATCAGATCGGTCAGTTGCAGCGGCCCCATGGCGAAACCGCCGGCATCGCGCATCACCGCATCGAGCGTGGCGACGTCGGCCACCCCTTCTTCCAGCGCACGCAGGGTTTCGGCGTAAAAGGGCCGCGCCACGCGGTTAACGATAAACCCCGGCGTGGAGCGGCACAGCACGCTCTGTTTGCCCCATTGCCGGGCCAGCGTTTGCAGGGTGGCGACGGTGTCGGCGCTGGTGTCCAGCCCGCTGACGATCTCCACCAGCTTCATCAGCGGTGCCGGGTTAAAGAAGTGCAGCCCGGCCAGGCGTTGCGGATGCCGCAGTGCGCCGCCGATGGCGGTAATCGACAGCGACGAGGTATTGCTGGCGAACAGTGCGGCGGGCGAGCACAGGGCTTCCAGCTCGCGAAACAGGCTTTGTTTGATCGCCAGTTTTTCTGCTACCGCCTCTATCACCAACGCACTGTCGGCCAGTTGATTAAGCGCATCCACCGGCTGGATGCGGGCCAGCAATGCCTCGGTGGCATCGGCATCGGCCTTGCCGGCCGCGGCGCGCCGGCGCAACCGCATGCTCAGGGCGCTCAGCGCGTTTTGGGCCGCGCTTGCGGCGATATCAAACAGCTTTACCTGATGCCCGGCGTGGGCCGCCACCTGGGCAATACCTATGCCCATGGTGCCCGCGCCAATCACCGCCACGGTTCCGTTGAAGGTCGGCAGGCTCATGATTATTTCCCGCTGAAATGTGGCGTGCGTTTGGCGAAGAAGGCGCTGACGCCTTCACGATAATCGTCGCTGCGGCCGCCGAGACGCTGAAGATCGCGCTCCAGATCGAGCTGTTGATCGAGGTTGTTGGTCGCCGAACTGTAGAGGGCTTTTTTAATCAGCCCCAGCCCGTAGGTTGGCTGGGTGGCCAGATGCCGCGCCAGGGTTTGGGTATGGTCGGCTAATTCGCCTGCGGCCACCACCTGCCAGATCATGCCCCATTCCAGCGCCTGCTGCGCACTGACCTTGTCGCCCAGCAGCGCCATGCCCATGGCGCGGGCATGGCCCGCCAGACGCGGCAGGAACCAGCTGCCGCCGGAGTCCGGCACCAGCCCCAGGCGGCAGAATGACTGAATAAAACTGGCGCTGTCGGCGGCGATCACGATATCGCAGGCCAGCGCCAGCGCGGCCCCGGCACCCGCCGCCACGCCGTTGACGGCACAGACTATCGGTTTGGGCAAGGCGGTCAGGCGGCGGATCAACGGGTTATAAAAACGTTCGACCGACAGGCCGAGGTCCGGTGCCTGTTGCTCAACGCTGACGTTGCGATCGTTCAGGTCTTGTCCGGCGCAAAAACCGCGCCCGGCACCGGTGATCAGCAGGCAGCGGACCTCGTCGTCACGTTCGGCGCGGGTCAGCGCCTCGCTGAGCTGGCGGTGCATCTCGTCGTTAAAGCTGTTCAACCGGTCCGGTCGGTTGAGGGTCAAGGTCAGCACCCCGGCATCGAGGTGAGTGAGAATCAATGCGTTATCCATAAATCAGCGCCCCTGATAGTTTGGCGTACGTTTTTCGAAAAAGGCGGCGATGCCTTCACGACGATCCTCGGTGGCGGCCAGTGCGACAAACTGCTGGCGCTCAAAGGCCAGCCCCTGGCTGAGGCCGATTTCTTCCGCCTGTTTCAGCGCCTGCTTGGCGGCACGCAGCGCCAACGGGGCCTGTAAGCTGATGCGTTCGGCGATCTGCTGAGCGCGTTCCAGCGTCAGCGCATCGACGCACACTTCACTGACCAGCCCGGCTTGCAGCGCACGGGCGGCGTTGATGGTTTCGCCGGTCAACACCATCTGGCCGGCCAGGGATTTCCCGACGCAGCGAATCAAGCGTTGAGTGCCGCCCGCTCCCGGCATCAGGCCGAGGGTGATTTCCGGCAGGCCAAAGCGGGCGCTTTCGCCGCAAATAATGATGTCGCAAGCCAGCGCCAGTTCGCAGCCTGCACCGAGCGCGTAGCCGTTCACCGCCGCCAGCAGTGGTTTACCGAACTGTGCCAGCCGCTGCCACAGCAACGGGCGACGATCCGCCAGTGCTGCGGGCAGGTCCTGCTGTTGCAGTTCCCGCAGGTCGGCACCCGCAGCGAAGAAGCGCGCGGCACCGGCAATCACCACCGCGCCCACGCCTGCGTCGGCATCGGCCTGTTCCAGCCGATGCACCAGCTGTTCCAGGCAGGGAGTGCTCAGGGCGTTACGCGCCTCCGGGCGATGCAGCGTCAGGGTCACTACGCGCTGCCGCTGTTGCTGCAGGATCAAAGGGGTTTCCATTACCGGCTCCTATACGTCAAAGTCCAACACCACGCCGTCACCGCGTGGCCACGACTGGCAGCTCAATACGTAGCCCGCCGCCAACTGATCCGGCTCCAGGCTGTAGTTGACGCCCATCTCCACCTGGCCGGCTTTCAGCCGGCATTTGCAGGTGGCGCACACTCCGCCCTTGCAGGCGTAGGGCAGGTCGGCGCCCTGACGCAGCGCCGCGTCCAGAATGCTGTCGTCCTGTGCGCCGACCTCGATATTCAAACGGCGGCCATCGAGCAGGATCGCCACCCGGGTGGCGTTGCGGCTGCCGTCGTTGGGCGGGCGGGTGGCAATGCCGCTGGTGTTAAAGCGTTCGCTGTGGATATGCGCGGCCGGTACGCCGGCCTGTTCCAGCACGGTTTGCGCGTCGTCCATCATCGCCTCCGGCCCGCAGATAAAGGCGTGGTCGTAGTCGCGATAATCCAGCAGTGCGCTGCCGATAGCCGTCAGGCGTTCGCGATCGATACGGCCGCTGAGCAGCGGGCTGTCGAGGCTCTCCTGGCTGAACAGGTACAGCGGCTGGAAGCGCTGCGGATAGCGGTTTTTCAGGTCGCTCAACGCCTCTTTGAACATCACCGAGCGGCTGCTGCGGTTGCCGTAGATCAGTGTGAAGCGGCTGTTGGCTTCCAGCTGCAGCGTGGCCTTGATGATCGACAGCATCGGTGTGATACCGGAACCGGCCGCAATCGCCAGGTAGTTGCCGCAGTTTTCCGCCTGCGGCTGATAGCCGAATCGGCCCTGCGGCACCATGACCTCCAGCGCGTCGCCGACTTTCAACCTTTGGTTGACGAACGCGGAGAAACGGCCCCGATGTATCGCTTTGACGCCGATCTGCAGCAACCCTTCCTGCGGGGCGCTGCAAATGGAATAGCAGCGGCGCAGCTCTTCGCCGTCGACCCGCGCCTTTAACGTCAGGTGCTGGCCGGGGGTATAGCGGTAATGGTTTTTCAACTCGTCGGGTACGCGCAACGTAATGGCCACGGCGTCCGGCGTTTCGCGCTCGATGGCGGCGACGTTAAGGCGGTGGAAGACCGTCATGGTGTTCTCCTGTTGCAGGACGCAGCCTATATACATTTGAAATAGTCGAAGGGTTCCCGGCACTCGCAGCAGCGGTACAGCGCCTTGCAGGCGGTAGAGCCGAACTCGCTGATTTTTTCGCTGCGGGTGCTGCCGCAGCGCGGGCAGGGCACCGGGCCGTGGATCTCGGGTTTATCGCAGGTGTGGCCCTGCGGCGGCGCGACGCCGTATTCTCGCAACCGCGCACGCGCAGCCGCATTCATCCAGTCGGTGGTCCAGGCCGGGCTGAGGCGAATGGTCACTTTCACCGGGCTGAAACCGGCTTCGGCCAGCCGCTGCTCGATGGCGTCGAGCAGGAATTCGGTGGCGGGGCAGCCGGAGTAGGTCGGCGTAAAAGTAATGCGCCAGCCCGCGCCGTCCGGCTCCACATCGCGCACCATGCCCAGATCGGTGATCGACAGCACCGGCAGCTCCGGATCGCTGATCTGTTGCAGGCAGTGCCAGATTTGCGGGATTTCGGCGGCCTGCAGCCGGGTGATGTTCATGGCGGCCTCTTTACCAGTTGCTGTCGGGATAGGCGCGCTGCAGGAATTGCATTTCTGCCAGCAGCGGGCCGAGATGTTCGCTGTGCCGCCCCTGTTTGCCGCCGTGGCGAAACGCCTGTTCGGCCGGCGGCGTCAGGGTGGCCTGGTGCAGCGTGTCGTTCACCAGCGCCCGCCAGGGGGCCTCAAGTTGACGTGGATCGGCAGCGATGCCCTGTTCCGCCAATGCCAGCTCGAGGTCATCGGCATGGAACAGTTCGGCGGTAAAGCGCCACAGGTTATCCAGCGATTGCTGAATTTTTTGATGGCTGACTGCGTTGCCGTCGCCCAGGCGAATCATCCAGCCGCGGCTGAAGCGCAGGTGATAATCCGCCTCCTTCAGCGATTTGGCGGCGATAGCGGCCAGCTGCGGGTCGCGGCTGTGGCTTAGCGCCTGGTGCAACTGGACGTGGTAGGCGTCGAGCAAAAACTGCCGCACCAGGGTGTCGTTGAAACCGCCGTTCGGCTGTTCCGCCAGCAGCAGGTTATGGAATTCACGCTCATCGCGGCCAAAGGCCAGGCGATCTTCGCCGTATTGCGGCCCGGCCAGTTCGGCGGCATAGCCGAGAAAATGGCGCGCCTGTCCGAGCAGATCCAGGCCGATATTCGCCAGCGCCAGGTCGATTTCCAGCTCCGGCGCGTGACCACACCAGGCACACAGCCGCTGCGCGAGGATCAGCGGCGTATCGCTCTGACGCAGTACATAGGTAATTCGCGGATCGTTAAAGGTCATGGCCGCCTCTACATGTTCTTGATGCCGTCGGGAATGGTGTAGAACGTCGGATGACGGTAGATCTTGTCATCGGACGGATCGAAGAACGCCCCGCGATCTTCCGGCTGCGAAGCGATCAGATGGCTCGATTGCACCACCCAGATTGAGCAGCCTTCCTGGCGACGGGTGTAGGCGTCGCGAGCATTTTCCAGCGCCATTTGGTCGTCGGCGGCGTGCAGGCTGCCGACATGACGGTGCGCCAACCCTTGTTTGCTGCGGATAAACACTTCATACAGCGGCCATTCAGCGTGAGTCATTTTCGGTTCCTTAATCTATGCGGCGGTGGCGGCGTTTTTCTTCGCATGGGCCAGTGCGCCTTCACGCACCCAGGCACCGTCATCCCAGGCGCGACGCTTGGCCTGCAGGCGTTCGTGGTTGCATTGCCCGCGTCCCTTGATCACCTCGTGCAACTCGTTCCAGTCGATAGCGCCGAAGCGGTAGTGACCGGCGGCCTCATCCCAGGCCAGCTCGGCATCGGGTGCGGTCATGCCCAACGCTTCCAGCTGCGGCACGGTATTGTCGACAAACTTTTGCCGCAGTTCGTCATTGCTGTGGCGTTTTATCTTCCACGCCATGCTTTGCGCGCTGTGCGGCGAGTCGGTGTCGCTCGGGCCGAACATCATCAGCACCGGCCACCAAAACCGGTTAATGGCGTCCTGCAGCATCGCTTTTTGCTGCTCGCTGCCGTTAGCCATCGCCATCGCCGCTTCGTAACCCTGGCGCTGGTGGAAGCTTTCTTCTTTGCAAATTTTCACCATTGCCCGCGCATAGGGGCCGTAAGAGGCGCGGCACAACGCCACCTGATTGACGATGGCTGCGCCGTCGACCAGCCAGCCGATCACCCCGATATCGGCCCAGTTGAGCGTCGGGTAGTTGAAGATGGAGGAATACTTCATTTTGCCGTCGAGCATCTTTTGGTAGATCTCCTGACGCGAGCAGCCCAGGGTTTCGGCGGCGCTGTACAGGTACAGACCGTGCCCGGCTTCGTCTTGCACCTTGGCCAGCAGCACCGCCTTGCGGCGCAGTGTCGGCGCCCGCGTCAGCCAGTTGGCTTCCGGCAGCATGCCGACCACTTCGGAATGGGCGTGCTGGCCAATCTGGCGGATCAGGTTTTGGCGATAGGCGTCAGGCATCCAGTCTTTGGCTTCGATGGCGGTATCCGCCGCAATCTTGTCGTCGAAGTGCTGCTGATGTTGTGCGTCAGTTGTCATGCTTGCCTCTTGGTGATTCGTATTTTTCACATTAAACATAAAAATGTGAATCACGTTAATTCACTTTAAGGCTACAAACTGATAACAAAAAGATCAAACGGCCTTTATGTGGTTTTGCGATGTCTCTCACAAGATGTTTTGTTAGTTATTTGTTTTTATGTGGTTTATTGGATTAGGTAAAGCGTGTTTTTCAAGGGGTTTGGCTCGTGGATGGGTTGTCTTGTATGTTTTTTGTTAAATTTTGACTCGGCAGAGACTGGACAATATGTGATACGTAATTAAGCTATTTAGTGTAAATTTATGAATTCCGGAGATGCACATGCAGCAGTTACACAGTTACCTTTCTGGCGGCTGGGTGTTCGGCCAGGGGCAAGCCCGCGACATCCATCACGCCATTACCGGCGAACCGCTGTATCAGGTTTGCGCCGACGGTTTACCGCTGGCCGCCAGCCTGGACTATGCGCGCAATAAAGGCGGCAGGGCGTTGGCGCAGATGACCTTCCAGCAGCGCGCACAAATGATGAAAGCAGTGGCTAAACATTTGCTGGCGCACAAAGAGGCGCTGTATGAGATTTCATACCAGACCGGCGCGACGCGCAGCGACGGCTGGGTAGACATCGAAGGCGGCATCGCGACGCTGTTCGCCTATGCCGGCCTGGCGGGGCGTGAACTGCCGGACGATACCCTGTGGCCGGAGGACGAGCCGATTTCGTTATCCAAACAGGCGCAGTTCGCCGCGCGTCACGTGTTGACCTCGCGGCCGGGTGTGGCGCTGCATATCAATGCCTTTAACTTCCCCTGCTGGGGGATGCTGGAAAAACTGGCGCCGACCTGGCTGGCGGGCATGCCGGCCATCATTAAACCGGCTACCGCCACCGCGCAGCTGACGCAGGCGATGGTCCGGCTGATTATCGACAGCGGGTTGGTGCCGGAAGGGGCTTTGCAACTGGTGTGCGGCGGTATCGGCGACATGTTCGATCACCTGGATTATCAGGACGCGGTGACCTTCACCGGCTCGGCGCAGACCGGTCAGCGGCTGCGCGCACATCCGCGCCTGCTGGCGAAATCGATCGCTTTCACGATGGAGGCCGATTCGCTCAACTGCTGCGTGCTGGGGGAGGACGTCACGCCGCAAATGCCGGAGTTTGCGCTGTTTATCAAAGAAGTATGCCGTGAAATGACCGCCAAGGCCGGGCAGAAATGCACCGCCATCCGGCGGATTATCGTGCCGGCGAAGCGGGTGGCTGAGGTGCAACAGGCGTTACTGCAGCGGTTGGCCGGGGTGACGGTAGGCGATCCCAGGCTGGAACAGGTACGCATGGGGGCGCTGGTCAGCCGCGAGCAGCGCGATGATGTGCAGCAAAAGGTGGAGTTCCTGCTGCACCAGGGCTGCGAACCGCTGTGCGGCGCGGCGCTCGATAAGCTGGAGCTGGTCGGTGAAGGGGTGCAGAACGGCGCGTTTTATCCGGCCACGCTGCTGTATTGCGCCGATCCGTTTTCCCACCGGGCAGTCCATGGCACCGAAGCGTTCGGGCCGGTAGCGACGCTGATGCCGTATCATCAGACCGACCAGGCGATTGAGCTGGCGCTGCTGGGCCAGGGCAGCCTGGTGGGCTCTCTGGTCACCGCCGATGAGGCGCTGGCGACGCGCTTTATCCGCGCCACCGCCTGCGCTCATGGCCGCATGCTGATCCTGGATCGCCACGCAGCAACGGAATCTACCGGCCACGGCTCACCGCTGCCGATGTTGATGCACGGCGGGCCGGGGCGCGCCGGTGGAGGCGAAGAGTTGGGGGGATTGCGTGCGGTGAAACACTATATGCAACGCACCGCCATCCAGGGCAGCCCGGCGATGCTGGCGGCGATTGGCCGCGAGTGGGTGCGCGGGGCGACGGTGATTGAGGATCCGGTTCATCCGTTCCGTAAACACTTTGAACAGCTGCAACTGGGCGAAAGCCTGTTGACCGCCCGCCGCACCGTGACCGAAGCCGATATCGTAAATTTTGCCTGTCTGAGCGGCGATCATTTCTACGCCCATATGGACAAGATCGGCGCCGCCGAATCGCTGTTTGGCGAGCGTGTAGCGCACGGCTACTTTGTGGTTTCCGCCGCCGCCGGGCTATTTGTCGACCCCGGCGTGGGTCCGGTGATCGCCAACTATGGCATGGAAAACCTGCGCTTTATCGAACCGGTGAAAATCGGCGATACGCTCCAGGTGCGCCTGACCTGCAAAAAGAAAATCCGCAAGCCGCAGAAAACCGCAGAGGATCGCCCGCATGGCGTGGTGGTGTGGGATGTTCAGGTGTTGAATCAGCATCAGCAGGCGGTGGCGCTGTACAGCATTTTGACGCTGGTGGCGCGCCAGGAGGGCGACAGAGGGCAGGTAAACTGACCGGCAACCGATGCCGGCCATTCACCGCCGTGGGAACCGGGTTAAACCGCCGCGCTGTTGCAGACGATGCGGTTTTTACCCTCTTTTTTGGCCTGATACAGCGCGCTGTCCGCCATGTTGATAAAACCGATTGGCGTGTCGTTGTACATATGCGGCACTTTGGCGCAGATGCCAATGCTGAGGGTAATCACGCCGTGCGGATTTCCCTGATGCGGTATCTTCAGCTCACGCACCGCCTGCATCACGCGTTCGGCGAAAATCATCGCCCCCTGGGCGTCGGTGTCCGGCAATATGATGCTCATTTCTTCGCCGCCGTAGCGGGCCATGATGTCATTGCTGCGGCTGGCCAGCCCCTTGAGCATTTGCCCGATCTGCTGCAAGCATTGGTCACCGGCGACGTGGCCGTAAATATCGTTGTACTGCTTGAAATAGTCGATATCCAGCATCAGCAGCGCCACGCTGCGGTAGTTGCGCGCCGCGCGCGCCAGTTCGTTCTTTAAGGCGATATCAAACTGGCGGCGGTTGGCCAGCCCGGTCAGGCCGTCCAGCAGCGCCAGCTCTTCAAGCCGCAGATTGATGCTGGTGAGTTGATCGCGGGTGCGCATCAGCTCGGCCTCGGTGCGCATGCTGTGGTTTATCTGCCGCATCAACACCAGCCCCAATGCCAGCAGAATGGCCAGCAGGATAGCGCCGCCGGCCACAAACAGCCCGGAATCGTTGCGCCAGTCGGCCAGCACGTCTTCTTTCGACAGCCCGGCGGTGATCACCAGCGGATAGTGGTTGGTCCTTGAATAGCCATAAATCCTTTCCACCTTGTCGTATAACGAGGTGATGGTGGCGTTACCGAATTCGGAATGCGGCAGAATTTCGCGGAACAAGACACCCTGAGAGATATTTTTGCCGATCGAGGTGGTGGAATAAGGGCGGCGATAGAGAATGGTGCCGTCCGCCAGCAGCAGGCTGAGCGCGGCGTCGCTGTTAAGCGCGAAGGTGTCGTAAAACTGGCGGAAATAATCGACGTATAGCGTCGCCAGTACCACGCCGGCAAAACTGCCGTCCGGATTGTTTAAACGGCGCGACACCGGAATGATCAAATCGCCGGTCGAACGGCTGCGCACCACTTTGCCGATGTAGATCGCGTTGCTGTTGTGCTCAAGGTGGTATTTAAAATACTCGCGGTCAGCATTGTTGGCGTTCTGCACGAACCTTCCGGAGGAGGTGACTATCCAACTGCCGTGCGAATCATAAATAAACAGGCCGTGCAGTTGAGACAAATTGCCGACCTGTCCCTGCATCAACCTTTGCAGCCGCAACTGTTGCGGTTGGCCCAAGCCGTCGGTTTGAATGCGTTCGGTCAGATCGGACAGCGTATTGTCCACTTGCAAGAAAGTGTCATCGGCATGTTGCGCCAGCGAGCGTGCCAGATTGGCGGACTCATATTCGGCACTTTTCAGATCGCGCTGATGCGCATTCCAGATTTGCCAGACGTTAAACAGAATCAGCGTGGCGGCAACGATGATGACAAACACGCCAGCCTGAAATAATAACGGGGAGTTTTTACCCTTGTGCGGCAGATCGGCATCCTGCGGTTGCTGCTGTGTCATGTCACCCTTGTTATGTGATGTTTAAATAAAGTTAAGAACTATCTTACATCTTATTCGTTAATTCTGCTGACCACTACTCCCTTAAACACGTTACCCTCGGCAGAGGTTACAATTTGCCAGAAAATACCCAGAAATAAGAGGATTGCGAGTGTGTCTGACATCATCATCATTACTTTACTGACGCTGGCGGTGTATTACCCGGTGACGCTGGGCGTGTTGGCGTTGATGATATTTTTTGCCTGGCGGCGGCGTAAATCGCCTTATTGGCGTTTGGGGGCGGTGCTGTTAACGGTGCTGTTTGCGCTGTTCGCCATGGCGGCCTACGACTGGCATCACTATAGCTGATTGCCGGAGGCGCGGTGTCCGCCAGAGGCCGTGGGCACCGCGACGGGGTGGGGTGGGATTATTCAACGTTAATCATCCAATTGACGCCAAACTGGTCGGTCAACATGCCAAACCCCTTGGCCCAAAAAGTAGGCCCATAAGGCATGGTTACCTGTCCGCCCTGCGACAGCTTCTCAAACAGTTCACGCCCTTGTTCCACGTCGTTCGGATTGAGCGACAGGGAAAATCCTTTATGTGACGCGTCAGCGCCATCCTGCGGGCAGCCGTCGGAGGCCATCAGCGCGCTTTCGCCAATCAACAACCGTGCATGCATGATGGATTCCGGATCGGCATCCTGAGGGCCGCCCTGTTTCGCTTCCTCGGGCATCTCTTTGTAACGCATGATCATTTCTATTTTACCGCCCAGTTGCTGCGCGTAGAAATTCACCGCTTGTTCGCAATTACCGTTAAAAAATAAATAGGGTTGAATCAACATGACATTGACCTCGGTTATGGCCCATCAGGCTGTAAACCGGCCTGAGGGCGGGAAAAATGATTTCGCCTGGCAACTATTGCCGAAGGTGACTTACAAGTGTAGTGCGAATTGGGGTGAATGCCCGGTGGGCGATCACGCTCTGGCGCTTTGGTGCGTGGTCAAACGGATTGGACGAAAAAGCGGGATGGTTCATCCCGATTTGAACAGATTATCTGAGCGGTCAGGCTTTCTATACTCAGGGCACCTTTCACAAACGGAGCCATTGTCATGAGTAAGCAATCTTTGAATGGAAAAGTCGTGTTGATCGCCGGTGGCGCGAAGAACCTGGGTGGCCTGGTGGCGCGCGATCTGGCAGCCAGCGGCGCGGCGGCCATAGTGGTGCATTACAACAGCGACGCGACGCGGGCGGCGGCGGAAGAAACGCTGGCTGCGGTTAAAGCGACGGGCGCGCAGGCGATAGCGGTGCAGGGCGATCTGACCCGACCGGCCAACGTAGCGCAGGTGTTTGAGGAAGCGATTAAGGCGTTCGGCAAGGTGGATATTGCGATCAATACCGCCGGCCTGGTGATCAAAAAACCGATTGCCGAAGTGACCGAAGCGGATTACGACACCAGTTTTGACGTTAACGCCAAGGCGGCATTTTTCTTTATTCAGCAAGCAGGCAAGCATTTGGTGGATAATGGTCGCATCGTGACCATCGTCAGTTCGCTGTTGGCAGCCTATACGCCGTTTTATGCGGTGTACCCCGGCAGCAAAGCGCCGGTGGAGCATTTCACCCGCGCGGCTTCCAAGGAGTTTGGCGAGCGTGGCATCAGTGTGAACGCCATCGGCCCCGGCCCGATGGATACGCCGTTCTTCTATGGACAGGAAAGCAAGGAAGCGGTGGAATACCACAGCGGTGCCGCCGCGCTGAGCAAATTCTCGAAAACCGGCCTGACCGACATTGAAGACATCGCGCCCATCGTCAAATTTTTAGTCACCGACGGCTGGTGGATCACCGGGCAGACGCTGTTCGCCAACGGTGGCTATACTACCCGTTAATCTTGTTTTTGCTGCGGCCGACGCCGCAGCCCCTTTTTCAGGATGCACAGCCGGTGGACAAAATAGGGAGATTACGGGTTTTTATCCAGGTTGCCGAGGTGGGCAGTTTTATCCGTGCTTCGCATATTCTGTTGATGCCCAAAACCACGGTATCGGCGGCGATCCAGCAGTTGGAACATGAAATGGGTGCCCGCCTGTTTCATCGCACGACCCGCAAAGTGCAGTTGACCAGCGACGGCGAACTGCTGCTCGACAAAGCGCGTAGCCTGCTGTTCGACGTGAGCGCGCTGGACAGGCTATTTCAGCAAGAAAACGGGCCGATTAGCGGCCGCTTGACCGTCGATGTGCCCAGCCGTATTGCCCGGCGGATAATCGTGCCGGCACTGCCTGATTTTTTCCTGCACTACCCCGATATTCAGCTGTTTTTGAGCGCCAGCGACCGTTCAATCGATTTGATTCAGGAGGGAGTAGACTGCGTGGTGCGCGTCGGTAGCCTCAGTGACAGTAGCCTGGTCAGCCAACCGCTTGGCCGTTTGAGCATGATCAACTGCGCCAGCCCGGATTATTTGCGGCGCTACGGGACGCCGGAGCATACCGAACAGTTGGACGATCACTGGGTGGTGGGGTACGCGCAACCCAATCTGGCGGGCGCGGATACCTGGCTGTGGGAGCAGGAAGGACGAACGGTTGAAAAAACGCTGCGCAGCCGGGTGACGGTCAACAATGCAGAGAATTATATCGGCTGCTGCCTGGCGGGGCTGGGAATGATTCAGAACCCGAAGTTTGATCTCCAGCATCATCTGGATGAGGGCAGCCTGCGCGAGATTTTACCGCAGGCCCGGCCACCGGCGATGAGCATTGCGCTGCTTTATCCCCATCGGCGACAGCGTTCGGCGCGTCTCACGGCGTTTGCCGAGTGGTTCAGCCGTTTAATCAAGCCGTTTTGCGAAAGCTGAGCGGGGCGCAACATTACATCAACAGCTGCGCGGCAGACCCGTCCAAGAGAGCGGCAAAGGCGTAGATGACGGCCAGTATCAGCAGAAATGGCGTATTGCTCATCGTCTGTCTCCTGCGGAAGCGTTTATCGTCTTTTTTAGCCTATGCAGATGACAGTCAGATGAATGCGGTCGATTTTTGTACACGTAAATTCAGACAGACGGAAATGTGTAAACTGCTGATATTTGTCTATAGTAACAGTGTGAAGCTGCGTGTTTGTCGCGAATCACCCTGTATCGCGCTGCCGGTAACGGCAAGCATAGGGAAACATAGGTGTGAAAGTCTCGGTCAGGGTTGGCGCAAGTGCGAAACTTGGTGTGAACTTTTCGGCTGTGTTAACTGAAGGATATGAAATGTCAGTAGAAAATGACGTTAAAAACAATGTTGAACAGCTGTGTGACGGTGCAAAATCTGCCGCATGTGAAGTGCGGGCCGGTTTGAAAAACGTGGCCGGGCACTCCTGTTCTTACATTAAGGACAATCCCTGGGCTGGGGTTGGCGCCGGCGCCGTTGTGGGCCTGGTGATAGGATTTCTTTTAGGCAAAAAGTAAATAGGGAGAGTAAAAATGGGCATCATTTCCTGGATCATTTTTGGTTTAATCGCCGGTATCCTGGCTAAATGGATCATGCCGGGCAAGGACGGCGGTGGCTTTATCGTAACTGTTATCCTCGGGGTCATCGGTGCGGTGGTCGGCGGCTATATCAGTACCTTCTTCGGTATGGGTCGCGTAGATGGCTTTAACCTGGGCAGCTTCGTTGTCGCAGTCATCGGTGCCCTGGTGGTGCTTTTTGTCTACAGAAAGATCAGAAGCTAATCTGGTGCTGATCAACAGGGTCGCCGCGGCGACCCTTTTTCGTTAAATCATAGCGGTCGTGCGGTTTGAGCCGGCGGCCAGAAGGGGATGACCATGGGTCTGTTTGATAACGTATTGGGCAGTATTCTGGGGGGCGGCGCTAACGGCGGCAAAGGCATCGACTATGTCGCCATCATGCAATGGGTCCAGCAACAGGGCGGCTTGCAGGCGATTTTGGACAAGTTCCGCCAGGGGCAATTCGGCGATGTGGTCGGTTCGTGGCTGGGCAACGGCGAAAACCAGCCGATCAGCGGCGATCACGTTCAGCAAGTGCTGGGCAGCGATGCCATCAATCAGTTGGCCGAAAAGCTGGGGATCGATCCGGCTCAGGCTTCCAGCACTATCGCGCAGTTCCTGCCGACGGTGGCTGACGCCGCATCGCCAAATGGCGAAGTGCAGCAGGACAGCAACGAGCTGGGCGATATGGTCGGCAAGTTGTTCAAATAATATTTATGCCCCCGGCATCGGGTCGGGGGCATTGTTTAACCTAATGCCTTCCATCTCTGTCAACGCCTCCAGCAAATAATCCACCCATGCCCGCACCTTACCGGGAATAAACCGCGCCGCGGGGTAGACGGCATGCAGCGCCATCGGTGGGTAGCGCCAGGCCGGCAGTACCTGCACCAGCGTGCCGGCGGCCAGTTGTCGGCCAATCAATGGCCGTTGCGCACCGCCGATGCCCAATCCAGACTCGATGGCTGCCAGCAGCGAAAAAGTGTTGTTGGCGCGGAATACCGGCCGTACGTTCACCGTCTCGGCGCCCTGAGGGCCGATTAACGTCAGTGCATCGCCATCGCGAAGGCCGCTATAGCGAATGTGCGCATGGGCCGCCAGCGCTGCCGGTGTTTGCGGTGCGCCATGCGTCGCCAGATAAACCGGCGAGGCCACGAGAACGCGCTGTAACTCCCCCAACCGCCGCGCCACCGTGCCCGGTGCGCTCAGTTCGCCAAAACGAATCGCTATGTCAATGCCTTCGCCAATGACGTCCGCCCGGCGATCGTCCAGCAAAAGTTCAATATTCAGCTCGGGATGACATTGTTGAAAAGCGATTGCCAACGGCGTCAGATGCTGCTGGCCGAACCCCGTTGGCGCGTGAATGCGTAAATTCCCTTGCAGCCGTTGGTTTTGGCCGTGCAGATCTTCTTCCGCTTCGTTTAGCGCCGCTAAAATCGGCTTGATTTGCCGGTAATAGCCACCGCCGGCATCGGTCAGGGAGACGGCGCGGGTGTTGCGAAACAGCAGTTGTGCGCCCAGTTGCCGTTCCAGCCCGGCGATTTGCTGGCTGACCGCCGGCTGCGTCAGCCCCAGATCGCGGGCGGCCGCCGAGAGGCTGCCCAGCTCCGCGACGCGGACGAAAGTCTTCATGGCGCTCAGCTTGTCCATCGATCCTCCACATATAGAATTTACTTATAAGTGTTAGTTAAAAATGGCGTCTACCGCAAGCTTTGCTAATCGATCACAGTAGCTGCATCCATGATGAACGGGAGATACAACATGCAAAGCGGCAAACTGGCGCTGGTCGTCGGCGCTAACGGCGTTATCGGTCGTAAATTGATTGAGGAACTGGTCGTGCAGGGGTGGCAAGTGGTTGGCTTGTCGCGCCGCGGAGGCGTGGACCGGCCACAGGTGCGCTATCTGGCGGTTGATCTGCTGGATGCGCAGGCGACGCGCGACGCACTGCAACCCCTCACGCAGGTCAGCCACATCTTCTATGCCGCCTATCAGGACGCGCCAGATTGGGCGGGGCTGGTGGCACCGAACCTGACGATGCTGGCGAACGTGGTGGAAACGTTGGAGCCGGTGGCGCAAGGGCTGGAGCACATCAGCCTGATGCAGGGTTACAAGGTATACGGCGCGCATTTGGGGCCATTTAAAACCCCGGCGCGGGAAAGCGACGCCGGGCATATGCCGCCGGAGTTTAATGTGGATCAACAAAACTACCTTGAGCGGCGCCAGCAGGGTAAACGCTGGCACTGGAGCGCGATTCGCCCCAGCGTGGTCGGCGGGTTTTCGCTCGGTAATCCAATGAATCTGGCGCTGACCCTTGCCGTTTATGCCTCAATCAGCAAGGCGCTGGGGCTGCCGCTGCGTTTTCCCGGCAGACCGGGCGCTTACCACAGCCTGTTGGAAATGACCGATGCCGGCCTGCTGGCGCGCGCTACGCTATGGGCGGCGACGGAGCCTGCAGCGGCCAATCAGGCCTTTAACATCAACAATGGCGATGTATTCCGCTGGAGCGAGATGTGGCCGAAAATTGCCGATTATTTTGGTCTGGAGACGGCGCCGTCGCTGCCTATGCCGCTGGAGCAGATGATGGCGGACAAAGCCGAATTGTGGCAGGCCCTCGCGCAGCAGCATGACCTGGCGGTGACGGATTACCAGACGGTGACCGGCTGGCGCTTTGCCGATTTTGTCTTCTCGTGGGACTACGACATGTTTGCCGATGGCAGCAAGGCGAGACGTTTTGGCTTTACCCAATTTGTCGAAACCGAAGCGATGTTCTTTGCGCTGTTTGATGAGTTCCGTCAGAGAAAGATTATTCCCTAGCGCCTGCTGGCGGGGTGAGCGCGTTTTGTGGCACTCTTTGACTGCCGCCCGTTCGGGCGGCCAAAGCGGCCGTCAGCCTGACCGGTCCGGGGATGATGAGGACATAAACGTGACAGGGATTACCGCCATACTGACGCTTTTGCTGGCGCTGGTGACCATTGCGCCACTCTCAAAGCATGCGGCTTGGTGGATTCGGATATGGGATTTTCCACGCCTGCAAATATTGACGCTTTCATTACTGGTGTTATTGCTTAACCTGCTTTTTCTGCCCCTGGCCTCGCCGCTGGTATGGGGCATGGTGGCGATGAACCTGGCCTGCGCGGCGTATCAGGCGGTATGGATTTTCCCTTATACCCGGCTGAGCAAGCCCCAGGTAATGGATTTTACCGGCTATCAGCATAAGCCGCGCTTGCGCATTCTGGTGTGCAATGTGTTAACCCCCAATCGGCAGGCGGATAAACTGCTGGCGCTGGTGGCGACCGAGCGGCCGGATGTGCTGGTGGCAGTGGAAACCGACAGCTGGTGGGAGCACCGATTGGCGCCGCTGGAACAGGATTATCCCCACAGTTTGAAATGCCCGCAGGATAATCTTTACGGCATGCATGTTTATTCGCGGCTGAAACTCAGCGATGCGGAAATTCAGTACCTGGTGGATAAAGAAATTCCGTCGATGCACATGATGGTGCATTTGCCGCAAGGGCAGCAGGTGCGCCTGCATTGCGTGCATCCGATGCCGCCAAGCCCCACCGAGAATGAAGAGTCGGAGGATCGCGACGCCGAACTGGTCATGGTGGGCAAAAGCGCAGCCGAATCGACATTCCCGGTGATTGTGACCGGCGATCTGAATGACGTGGCCTGGTCGACGACCACCCGCTTGTTCCTTAAAGTCAGTGGCCTGTTGGATCCGCGTCGCGGCCGCGGTATGTTCAGCACCTTCCATGCCGGTTACCCGTTCTTGCGCTGGCCGCTGGATCACGTGTTCCACAGCGATGATTTTGTGCTCGGTTCGCTGCGGCGTTTAACCAGCGTCGGCTCGGATCACTTCCCGATTCTGGTGGAGCTGGTATACGCACCTAAGCTGGGCGCTCAACAGGAAAGTCTGGAGAAAGACGGCGAGGATGAGGCACTGGCGCAGGAAAAACTGGCCAATACCGATTCTTCGCCAGAGGACGTGCATACGCCGGGCGCTTGAAGTATCACCCCGCGGCATCGGCTGCGGGGTATTCATCTCAGAGGGTCAGCATAATCTTGCCGATATGCATGCTGGACTCCATCAAGGCATGCGCTTCGGCGGCCTGTTCCAACGGGAAAGTTTTGAAGATCTGCGGTTTTAACGCGCCGCGCTCCAGCAGCGGCCACACCTTCTGCTGCAAATCTGCGGCAATTTTCGCCTTATCCTCCACGCTGCGTGCGCGCAGGGTAGAGCCGGTGTGGGTCAGACGCTTGAGCAGCAGCGGCATCAGGTTCAATTCCTTGACCACGCCATTCTGGGTGCCGATTTGCACAATGCGGCCATCCATCGCCGCCGCCTGATAGTTCTTCGCTACGTAATCCCCGGCGATCAGATCGACAATCACGTCCGCGCCCTTGCCGTTGGTAGCGCGTTTGGTTTGCTCGACAAAGTCTTCGTTGCGATAGTTAATCGCCACATCGGCGCCCAGCGCCAGGCTGGCCTGACGTTTCTCCTCCGAACCTACGGTGGTGATCACATGGGCGCAGAACGCTTTCGCCAGCAGGGTGGCGACGGTGCCAATGCCTGAAGTACCTCCGTGGATCAGCACGGTTTCACCGGCCTTTAGATGCCCGCGCTGGAATACATTGACCCAAACGGTAAAGAAGGTTTCAGGGATGGCTGCCGCCTCAATCAGGCTCATGCTCTGGGGGACCGGCAGCGCATTGCTCTCATGCACTTTGCAGTATTCGGCATAACCGCCGCCGGCAATCAGGGCGCACACGCGATCGCCTGGGGCATAATTTTGTACCCCAACGCCGGTAGCAACCACTTCACCGGCTATTTCCAGACCGGGGATATCCGATGCTCCTGGGGGCGGCGCGTACTGGCCACGGCGTTGCATCACGTCAGGCCGGTTAACCCCGGCGGCGGCGACCTTCACCAAAATCTCACCCTGTTGCAATGTCGGCAATGGCCGCTCGGTGACAATCAGCACTTCCGGTTCGCCTGGCTGGCTGATTTCGATCGCTTTCATGGTATTGGGCAGCGGTGGGTATGCTGACATGGTCATTCTCCTCCGGTTGGGGTTCAGATGCAGTGAACAGTGTAGATAAGCACCTGCTGTAATTCATATTTTATCTTACAGAAAAGCCGATGGGAGAATGTGGATCATAGGGCGGTTTTCAGGGCGGGGAAAGGAGGCGCCGCCGCAGGGGCGGCATGGTATCAGTCATTGGGTGGGATACGGAAACCTTTGAGTGAGACGATAAAGTGCTCTTTCCCTTTGGAGATTTTGGCGCCTTTATCACACCAGAGGCTGGCGAGCTGGAAAAAGTCGTCGCTGTCGATGTCATAAGCCAGTTCTATTTTCTTGGCTGTGCCATAGCGGATCAGCTTTTCTGCTTCCTGATGGTTTGTTGCTTTAATGGTGGTCATAACGAAATCCTTGGTGTAAGCCAGTGCGGATAATCGACGACCATGATATGGCTGTATTGTGACAATTTTGTGATGAAAACATGACAGTGAAGGGTTGTGCGGCCTGGAGCATAACCCGGAGGTTATGCTCCCTCTGTTCGATCAACGATCGTGCGGACGTATCAGCGTGCTTTTTTTGTGTGATTTAAAGTGTTTGTACAGTGCATATCCTGCAATGCCGGCTAAAACTGCCAGTAAAGACATATATTCTGTCGCCATGAGACTAACCTCCGATATAGAGTGGCTAAGGAGCCGCTATTTGTGACAGCTATCACGTTATAGCGCAATAAGACCATTCTGTAACGATACAAGTTATTGATATTTAGGCATAAAAAAAGCGCCTATAGGAAGGCGCATAAAAATATACAACACAGCTTGTCATATCCAGCACCAGGAGGAGTGGTGGACAGGGCGCCATTGTATGAACTCCCTACGGCGGCAGATATAGGGATAACTCTTAAAGCGCAGCTACCACTGATAGCCCATATTCAGGCTGTAATCGTCATCCTGATTGGTGGAATAAGGATCCGACTGGCGGCGGCGGTCGGTTTTTTTCACCGGGCCGTTAAGCGTCGAATAGGGTTTGGCGCGCGGACGGCTACAACCGGGGTGATCGCATTCCATTTCAACGCGAAAACCGGTTTTGTCTTCTGACTCAGCCCAAACAACCGGTGGCTTGGTCGTTTTAGCTGCCGGGCCAAGGGCGGTTTGCGGCACCGGCGCAGGGGCAAGGCTTGGCTCCGGTGCGGTATAAGATAAATCTAGTGCCTGGGCTGAGTGAGCGCTCAGCACCAACAGGGCGGTGCAACAGGATACTCTTAGCGTGCGCTTTCTAAGCATGGTCCATCTCCCTTCATAATTACGCGCCGCAACTATAAAACAGCGCAACGAGAATGACTATCATTTGTGGGGGTTGGCGCCTTCTTTCCGGCGTGGTCTATGAAAAATTTCTCTTTATCGGACTTCATCGGACTTCGGGCCAAACGCATTGGTGCTGTAAAAGACGAAATTGTGTTCAATCTCAACAAGGTGGCTACTTGGTCGCGGTAAAGTTTTAAAAAAGTCGGGCTGCTTCAGGTTCCGGTTATTGGGTAAATATTGCCAATAACGCTGATAAATCAAACGGGATGGGTCAAATTCTGTGCGTTTAGCCCCGATTCCACCCAGGGGCCAACAAAAAGAGTTGCTATTAAAGCGCTGTCATGAGTTAATGCTTCTCGGCCTGTGGTACAGACCTATTTATGCACGACATTTTGAGTAAAGTAGTTCAAATTTAAAGCGTTATCCTAGATAGCTCTTCTCTGACGAATTTCCTTTCTAGTGCCTCCATAAGTAACTGATGACCGGCTATATCATATGCCCATGGTGGCTTACATTTAATATTGAAGGAATTAGACATGTCTAACATGATCAAAGGTCAAGTGAAGTGGTTCAACGAGTCTAAAGGTTTTGGTTTCATCACTCCAGCAGACGGCAGCAAAGATGTGTTCGTACACTTCTCTGCTATCCAGGATCAAGGCTTCAAGACCCTGGCTGAAGGCCAGAACGTACAGTTCTCTATCGAGAACGGTGCTAAAGGTCCGTCAGCGGCTAACGTTACCGCTATCTAATCGGCTTCTGCTGATTAATAAAAACCCGCCAAGGCGGGTTTTTTTATGCCTGTAATTTGCCTAAGACGAAAAAAAGCCCGCAAGTCTGCGGGCAAAAGTTCCTTGTTACTTCTTCATTTGCAGGCACCTCTCTGGGGGGAAGCACCTGTGAACAGACTAGCCTTTGCGCCTTTAAGATTCTGCGGCCAAAACGTTAAGAAAGTGAAAAAATGGGGGCGTGCCGACCTGCTACGCTTTAGGTAAGTGCTAAAACGAGCATGTAGCGGGCCGACGCCGCAGCTGCACGGTGTTCTTCAAACATCATTTTGTAATACACTGACATCAATGATAAATGATGGGGGAAAAGATGAAAGTTAACGATCTGGTAACGGTAAAAACTGACGGTGAACTGCGACGTGAAGGGGTAGTGCTGGCGGTAGAAGAATTTAATGAAGGGATCATGTATCTGGTCGCTCTGGACGACTATCCTGCCGGCGTCTGGTTCTTCAACGAGATTGACAGCCGTGACGGCACCTTCGTTGAGTTGCGACAGGCCAGGTAGGCTATCGACAAACAGCCAATATCTTTCCAACGCATTAAGTTAATTCGCAAAGTCATTATTCCCCAGGGGTAGGAATTTTCTATCTTTTGCTACGGGAATACCCGCCGCGGCCGAGGATGTCGTCGCGAGCAGGTATTGAGGTTATTTAAATGTTTTATATCCAGGATACTGGGTGATAAGACATTTAAAACCAAATCTAAGCAGAATACACGGTTAAGTTCTTTACCTAGCGGCTATTGACAAATATCCCGCTGGTTAAGGTGTCGGTTAAACGGACAACATGGTAAATAATTTGCTTGTTGTGCGTTTTAATTTTTCTTTTGATATTTCCCTTGTGGGAAGAGACTGTCTTGGCTTTAATTTGCATCTGGTCGGATATCTGGATAGTTCCCTGACCCGACATCCACATCCGCAACATGTTTGATTCTGTTTGACTTAGCGTAACGGGCGTCTGGTCAAATGAGGTCTTTTCCGTGCGAGTGGCTTTTTTCTCAAGATAGTGACTAAGTAGCTGATTCATAGTCTCTGGCTTGATGGATTTTGACGAGATGATGACATTTTTACGAACATATAAATAATCGTCAAAATGTACGTTGGTGATGGCCATAAAGATGAAGAATAAGGTATCCGGGTGCAGTGAAATCACCCGTTTTATACGTTCTGTCGCATTGGCTTCGTGTATAAAGCAATCTTCGTTAATAAACACCAGGCTAGGTTTCAACTTGCTGCATTTTTCATGCAGATCGTCGATGTCGTTGATGGCATTAATTTGGCGTTTTTTTACTCCGTGTGCTGTCAGGTAGTCTGTTAAACCCAATCTTGTATAGCTGCATGAATCCATAATGATCGTTGGCATATCGCACCCCCACTTAAATCCGTTTTACTGCGGTAACAAAGAGAAAAAGCCTGAAGCCTAAAGGCAAAAAAAAGGAACAAAAATTTACATATAGCGAGTGTTCTATCAATAAATACGACGGCACTCAACGATATTTTCTGACTAAACTAATTAATCATGTGAATCTATAAGTTTAGCTTAAGTCAGAATAATCTGCTAATCGACAATCTGGCAAGCAACAACGCTAACTTATGCTTGAACCGCGTGCCTACAGGCATCGTTATGATTGAATCTATGCATCATGTCACGAAATGAAATTTTTGATTGCTAGGAAAATTCTTAAAAAAAATTCATGTGTTGTTTTTTTAACATTTTTTAGCTTGATTCTTCAGCGTGTTGAATGCTGAAAAATCTCATATTTACAAAAATTATCGTTATATATCATATTGTTAATTTTTTAATTTTCGTTTTTAGTAATGAGAATCCTTTCTTTTTTTATCAGTTGTGATATCCAATAATCACATTGAGTTAACATGGAACCGGTTCTTTGTTACGGAAACTGACGCTATAACAAGGAGTTGTTGTGGCTATCTGTGCTATTTCACAAAATGTGAGAAATGTCAGAGAGTGATTAATTGGTTTCTCTGAACTGTTCTCGTTCGTTTGGCCAGTCTGGCTTTGATGAGGGGAGGGGTTCTACACAATGCCAGTCCTGCGGCCGGCCGCAACCCATCATGAAACGGGCACCGCAAGGGCGCCCTTAAACTCGGCGATTAAAACGCTTCAGGCAGGCAGTGTCGCAACGATTCCAGCGCCAGGCGGATATCTTCTTCTTCTGTCATCCAATTGACCAATGCGGCGCGGATCCCTGGTTGCCCGTTAAAACGCGTGGGGGTACAACGCACGACGCCATGTCGATCGAGCCGGGCAATAAAGCGATCTCGTGCGGCCGCGGCATCCCCTTCAACGTTACTGAGAGCGAAACACACCACGTTCAAGTTGACCGGCGCCAGCAGATGAAAACCCTCGCTGGCATCCAACCCTGCGCCCAACCGGTGCGCCAACTGGATATTACGCTCCACCATGTCTTGCATGCCGCTGCGGCCATAGGCCTTAAGCGCCATCCATAACGGGAGGGCGCGGAAACGCCGTGAGTTTTCCGGCGTCAGGTGCAGGTAGTCGTCCGGGCGCAACGTCGGCGCTTCCATATAGACCGAATGGTTTTGGAAAACCTGCATCTGCAGTTCCAAATGACGGGTGAATTGAATGGCGCTGTCATAGGGCACATTCAACCATTTATGCGCGTCAACGGTGATTGAATCCGCTTGTTCCCAGCCGGTTAACAGCGGGGAGTAGTGCGGTGAACAGGCGGCGACACCGCCAAAAGCGGCATCGACGTGCAGCCAGAACGGGTAGCGCTCGCGCAGTGCCAGCAGGCGAGGAAGATCGTCGAAAGTCACGGTGTTGACCGTGCCGGCGCTGGCCAGCACGATGACAGGCGCGCCATTGCTGGCGGCCAGGTGCCGCTCCAGCGCGGCGGTGTCTATGGCTTCGGAATCCGGCAGGCTGTCGATGATTTTCAGCGCGTCGCGGCCGATCCCGAGCATGCTGAGCGCCTTCACGCTGCTGGCATGGGCATTTGCCGACAGCACCTGAATGGGGCCTAATGCCGCCAGTCCCTGTTCGGCGACATCGATCCCACGCTGTTGCCCCAGCCACTGGCGGCCAATAGCGATGCCGACAAAGTTGGCCATGGTCGCCCCGCTGACAAAGCTGCCGCTAAATGCTTTCGGTAAACCCAGCAACGACTTCAATTGCTCAATAGTCGCCAACTCAATCGCTGCGGCAACGGTGTCGTGGCTCAGTAGACTGTTTTGGTCTACGGCACTAACCAGCCAATCCGCCGCCAGCGCCGCCGGGGTCGCGCCGCCGGTGACAAAGCCAAAATAACGTGGTCCGGCGCTGCCTGAGAGACCCTCGGCATAGCGCAACCAGAAATCTTCCAGCGTCGCCAAAGCGCCGTTGCCACTGTCCGCCAGTTGGTCGTCGCCCAACTGCAGCTGCTGGGCCTCAAGGGGAGGGTAAACCGGGCGCTGCTTCAACCCGGCCAAAAATCCGTCTGCCAACTGGCGGGTCCGTTCGAGTATCTGTGGAAATTGGTCAAGGTCCTGTTGTAAACGAGGGTGCATCTGTGGCTCCGGAGAGAAGAGGATAAGGGTTACACCATAGACCATTTGCTTTAGTGCGAAAATCGATGAAAAATGACCCTTTTGGATAGCTGGACTAACCAATGTTCAATGAGCGTGTTCCCTTGCATACCCTGCCGACTTTTGTGATTGCCGCCAAACTGGAGAATTTGCGTGCCACCGCGCAGCAGGTGCATCTTACCCACGGCGCGGTCAGCCAACAGATCCAGCAGCTCGAACAGGCGATCGGTTGCGCGCTGTTTGAACGGCATGGGCGCGGGGTTCGTCTGAATGCCGCCGGGCACGAACTGCTGGCGGTGGCGGAACCGGCGCTGCAGGCGCTGCAACAGGGGATTGGCCGCGTCAGGCGCGTTGCGCAAAGCCACACGTTGCGCATCAGCGTGCTGCCTTCTTTCGCACACTATTGGTTAATGCCGCGCCTGCCGGCTTTCCGCGAGGCCTGCGCCGGTATTGCACTGGATATTGATGCTTCGTTGGTGTTGCAAGATCTGGCGCGTAAAGGCTTCGATGCGGCTATTCGGATTGGCGAGGGGCAATGGCCGAACGTGCAGGCACGGCGTATCGCTTCCGGGGATGTGGTGCCGGTGGCTACCCAAGAGTTGGCCCAGCAGTGGCAGGCGGCATTCGACAAGGGTTCACCGCGCATGCCTTTGCTGGAGCATGATGTTACGCCGTGGCGCAGGTGGTTCGCGGCGCACCAACGGGGGGAGTGCGGCCAGCAAATGGCGCTGTTCAATGACGCTGGTTTGCTGATCCGCGCCGCCGAGCAGGGGTTCGGTATTGCGCTGGTGAAAAGGCTGCTGGTGAGCGATGCCCTGGCGGAGGGACGTTTGGTGGCACTGGCCGAGGCCAAGCATCTGGATAAGGGCGATTTTTACCTGGTTTGGCCACAGACCGCCGGATTGACGCCGGCGGTCGAAGAGTTATTGCACTGGTTGCAGCGCCAATTGGCCTGAGATCAGCGGCGCAGCCATTCCGGCTGGGAAGTGCCAAGCGTGGTGGCGGGCAACGCCCAGAGCAGCGCCGTACCCTTCAAATGCAACGGGGCGCACAGGCGCAGCGCAGGACCCCAGTGGGTCAACTCGGTTTCCGGGTTTTCATCGGCGGCGGTTGCAGGCATCAGCGGCTTTGACAGATGCCCCTGCGGATAAGGATTATCGAACAGCAACTGCGCGGTGCGGGCCAGGGAAAGCCGTGCGCTGTAACCGGTGCCGCGCGTCAGCCGCTCGCGCATGCCATGCAGCACCGCCGTCGCCATCAGGTAACCGGTAGCGTGATCCAGCGCCTGTACCGGTAGGGGCAGCGGCATGGCGGCGTTTTTCCACGCCATGCCTGAGGACGCCAGCCCGCAACTCATTTGCACCAGGCTATCGAAACCGCGCCGTCCGCGCCACGGGCCGCTCCAGCCGTAAGCGTTCAGACAGACGTCGATCAACCCTGGCGACAGCGCGCGACGTTGTTCTGCGCCATAGCCTAATTTTTCCAGGGCGCCTGCGCGGTAGCCATGAACGATGACATCGGCATTTTTCAGCAGATGCTCAAAGGTGTGGCGATCGTGAGCGTTATGCAGGTTCAGGCGTGCACAGCGTTTACCGAGGATCACTTCATGCTCGACGCCTGGCTCATCCCAACCGTAGGGATCGATACGCAAGACGTCCGCACCCAGCCCGGCCAGAAAGCGGGTGGCGATCGGCCCGGCGATAATCCGCGTCAGATCCAGCACTCGCACGCCGTGCAGCGGTCTGGCGGCAGGCAGCACCCAGTCAGGCGGGGGGGCTTCCGGTTGCAGCGTTTGGTGGATTAACGGTTCCAGCGCGACGCTTTTGCCTTGAATATGCTGTCGCCATGCCTCGACCGGGCGCATTTCCGCCGCGCAGCCGCCAGCCTCGATCACCGCCTGTTCCAATTCGCTTTTTTTCCACTCCAGTACTTTTTGCGCCAATGTGCCTTTATCCTGATGCGGACCCAGTACCTGCTCCACCGCTTTGCGGTGATGCGGCGCATTGGTATGCAGGCGGATCCAGCCGTCACGCGTGGCATAATCGCCGGCCAGCGCGTCCCAAGCGGCAGGCAGTTGCCACCCCAGCGGTCGCAAGGTCCAGCCGAACCACAGCGAAGCCAACCGACGATCGACAAATACCTTCGGCATACCGCCTTTGCTTTGTTGCAACAACCCTGCGCAGGCCAGACCGGCAGCTCCCCAGCAAGCCGTAGCCAGTTCGCTCACCGGGAATGCGCTGGCCAGTTCGCCTTCACCGCTGACCGCCAATGGGTCCTCTGGCGTGGCGCGGTGACCCAGGCTTTGCCAGATCTCTTCGAGTAACTTTTGGGTAAGGGTAGGCATCAGTAAACTCCATCGTTGCCGAGCGGGGGACTGAGCCTAGCGTAGTTCACCCCGGCCGGAGTTGCTATTGCTTGGTGTTCAGGGTGCGGCCATCCGCTAGCGTGGCGATCGGCCAGGGTTTGCCTGGCCTGCGGGGATTGTTGAAGCGCCAGCCTGGAGATAATAGGGGAATCACCCAAAGCCAATGCGGCAGATTACGTTGCAGGTCAAATAAATGGCGCTATTCAGTTTAATTTCTGTTTAATAAATTCGCCTTTACATCATTACCCTGCGTCATTATACTCAGCCAAAATTTCAATGGGGAAACAAAATTGGACAGTTTTAGTTGTAGCGATATAAATAAGGCAAGCTGACCAATCCTCTTCTGATTTGTTGCTTGCCGAAAATGGCGGGCAGCACCCCTCTCTTGTTATTCCGAGCTGTGCAAACCCGAATCTCATTGTTGTACCTGAGGCCCAATGGCATCAGGCGAATTGATTTGGACGTTATTATGGTAGTTTTCAACCACAGCCTTTTCCCTCCAGGCACTGACGCGCTCGTTCGCTAATATATTATTGGCGCAGTTTCGCGTGTGCTAAAAAGCACATGATTTTATCTCCTGCTGTTTATTAAGGGGACAGTCATGGCTATGACTCCTTTTGTTTTAAATTTATTACTGGCGATGAGCCTGGGCGCGGTTATTGGCGCCGAACGGCAGTGGCGTCAGCGTATGGCCGGCCTGCGTACCAATGCGCTGGTGGCCACCGGTGCGGCGGTGTTTATTCTTAGCTCCATGTCCACCGATCCTTCCAGCGCCGGACGGGTTGCCGCGCAGATTGTTTCCGGTATCGGCTTTCTGGGGGCCGGGGTGATCATGCGAGAAGGGCTGAACATCCGCGGTCTCAATACCGCCGCCACGCTGTGGTGTTCGGCGGCGATTGGCGTGCTGTGCGGCCTGGGACAGTACTGGAATGCGGTCCTGGCGACGCTGGTGATCCTGTGCGCGAATATTCTGTTGCGCGAAGCGGCCCAGCGCATCAATTTGCAACCGCAACAGCAAGCGACCGATCTGGAACTGTGTTATCGCATTCAGGTTACCTGCGGCGAACAAGATGAAATACTGGTACGTACCCTGATATTGCAGGCGCTGAACGGCGTGGCATTAAGATTGCAATCCCTGCGCAGCGCCGATATATCCCTCCCTGGCCAGCTTGAGGTTTGTGCGGAGATAACGGCCAATCCTGCAGCGCAGAAAGAAATTGAAGGTATTGTCTGCCGCGTCAGTCTGGAAAAAAGCGTTAGCGCCGTACGTTGGCGCGTAGTTTCTGAATTGCCGGTTTAACTTTTATTAATATTCACTTTATTTTGGGTGGTAAGGAGGTGTCATGGACGGTGACCCCATAATATTAATTATTCGGCGTGATTGCCTAGGATTATAAACAGCGGTAATCACGCTAATTAAATAAATTCCACTCTGCGCCTATTCACCTGTTAATCAGGCGGGGTAACCCTGTGTGCAGAATAAGATAAGAGAATAGCGTTATGACCTATATCAATGAAAACCTACGCCGCCGCGATAAAAAAACGGCACCTTACGCCATCGCGCAAGAGGCGAAAAACAGCGTCGATCAGACGCTGGCAAATTTAAAATGCAACCGCACCGGCCTGACCCAAGAGGATGCCGATGAACGTCTGGAGCAATTTGGCGTTAACCAGGTTGCCCATGAGAAAGCGCCGCACGCGCTGGTGCAACTGATTGGCGCGTTTAATAACCCGTTTATCTTTGTTCTGATGGTGCTGGCTGCGATCAGTTTCTTTACCGACTACTGGTTGCCTCTCCGGCGCGGTGAAGAAACCGATCTCATTGGCGTTATCATCATACTGGTGATGGTTGCACTCAGTGGGCTGCTGCGTTTCTGGCAGGAATACCGTACCAACAAGGCGGCGGAAACGCTGAAATCGATGGTGCGTACCACCGCAACGGTCTTGCGTCGCAGCAGCTTCAGCGCGCAACCCTTGACGTTGGAAGTTCCCATCCGCGAACTGGTGCCGGGCGATATTATCCAGCTTTCCGCCGGAGACATGGTGCCGGCGGATGTACGCCTGCTTGCCTCACGCGATCTGTTCATCAGCCAGGCGATTCTCACCGGGGAGGCGATCCCGATCGAGAAATACGATGCGATGGGCAACGTCAGCCAAAAATCGAGCGAGGAAGAAGTTTCCAGCGAGCATGCGCTGTTGGAACTGCCGAACGTCTGCCTGATGGGCACCAATGTTGCCAGCGGCACCGCCACGGCGGTTGTGGTGGCGACCGGGGGGCGTACCTATTTTGGTTCGCTGGCCAAGTCGATCGTCGGTTCCCGTTCGCAAACTGCCTTCGATCGTGGGGTGAACAGCGTCAGTTGGCTGCTGATCCGCTTTATGCTGGTGATGGTGCCGATTGTATTGCTGATCAACGGCTTTACCAAAGGCGACTGGAGCGAAGCGGCGCTGTTTGCTTTGGCGGTGGCGGTGGGTTTGACGCCGGAGATGCTGCCGATGATCGTCAGCTCCAACCTGGCGAAGGGCGCAATCGCCATGTCGCGGCGCAAAGTGGTGGTCAAGCGCCTGAACGCCATTCAGAACTTCGGTGCGATGGACGTGCTTTGTACGGATAAAACCGGCACCCTGACCCAGGATCGCATCATCCTCGAACATCATCTGGACGCCAGCGGCACCAAAGACAATCAGGTGTTGCATCTGGCGTGGTTGAACAGCGCCCATCAAAGCGGCATGAAAAACCTGATGGATCAGGCGGTGATCCGCTTCGGGCGCGGCAAGCCGGGCATCGAGGCGCTGGGGCGTTTTAGCAAGGTGGATGAGCTGCCGTTCGATTTTGTGCGCCGTCGTTTGTCGATCGTGGTGGCGGATGAAAATGGCCAACAGCGGCTGATCTGCAAAGGGGCGGTGGAGGAGATGCTGGACATCGCCACCCACGTACGTGAAGGGCAGCAGACGCTGGTGCTGGATGAGGCGCGGCGTGCGGCGCTGCAGGCGCTCGCGGCCCAGTATAATGAGGACGGGTTCCGCGTGCTGGTGCTGGCGACGCGGGAACTGGGCGAACGGAAAACATCCTTGCCGCTGAGCGTGGCCGACGAGCGCGATATGGTGATCCAGGGCGTGCTGACCTTCCTCGATCCGCCAAAAGAGAGCGCGCAGGAAGCGATAGCCGCACTGCAGGAAAACGGCGTGACGGTGAAAGTGCTGACCGGCGATAACCCGGTGATCACCTGCAAGATTTGCCGCGATGTGGGGCTGGAGCCGGGCGAGCCGCTCTCGGGCCCGCAAATCGAACAGATGGACGATGAAACGCTGGCGCGCGAAGTGGAACAACGCACGGTCTTTACCAAACTGACGCCGCTGCAGAAATCGCGGGTATTGCAAATGTTGCAGGCGAATGGCCATACCGTTGGCTTCCTCGGCGATGGCATTAACGATGCCCCGGCGCTGCGCGATGCGGACGTCGGTATCTCGGTAGATACCGGTACCGACATTGCCAAGGAGTCGGCGGATATCATTCTGCTGGAAAAAAACCTGATGGTGCTGGAAGAGGGGGTGATCAAAGGTCGGGAAACTTTCGGCAATATCATCAAATACCTGAACATGACCGCCAGCTCCAACTTCGGCAACGTGTTTTCGGTGCTGGTGGCCAGCGCGTTTATCCCGTTCTTGCCGATGCTGGCGATCCATCTGTTGATTCAGAACCTGATGTACGATATTTCCCAGCTGTCGCTGCCGTGGGACAAGATGGACAAAGAGTTCCTGCGCAAGCCGCGTAAGTGGGATGCGAAAAACATCGGCCGCTTTATGCTGTGGATTGGGCCAACCTCATCCATTTTTGATATCACCACCTATGCGCTGATGTGGTTCGTCTTCGCCGCCAACAGCGTCGAACATCAGGCATTGTTCCAGTCCGGTTGGTTTATTGAAGGGTTGCTGTCGCAAACGCTGGTGGTGCATATGCTGCGCACCCAGAAGATCCCGTTCATCCAAAGCACCGCCGCATTGCCGGTTCTGCTGACCACGGCGCTGGTCATGGCGTTGGGCATTTATCTGCCGTTCTCGCCGCTCGGTGCCTGGGTTGGATTGCAGCCCTTGCCGTGGGAATACTTCCCGTGGCTGGCCGGCACGCTGATCGGCTATTGCGCCGTGGCGCAGATGATGAAGCGTTTCTATATTCGCCGCTTCGGTGAGTGGCTGTAATTAGCCTAACCGCCGGGTGCGATGCCCGGCGGTTATAACAATTTTTTCACCAGCAGGCCGAGTACGATGGTCAGCGTAAAGGAAAACAGCGTGCCGAGCAGGACATACTCGGTACGCATTTTGTCATCGCTCTGCCGCAGATCGCCAAAGCGAAAAATAGACTTTGCGGCCAGCAAAAAGCCGATCGCCGGAATTTGGCCGATCAACACAAACGTCAGGATCAGCGTTCTTTCCAGATAACCAATCTGTTTGCCCGCGCGCAACAGCGAGTCGTTGTCGGCTTTGGCCGAGAGCGGCATTTGCGGCGTCCAGTGCGCCAGCAGTTGCCCAATCAGTACGCCCATCGGCATGTAAATCATTAAATACGCCAGCAGCAGCAGCCCAAACTGTGCCCCGGTAACGGCGGTGCCAAGCGCGGCCAGCAGGCTGCGGGGTTCCGGCATCAGGCACAGCCACAGCAAAACGATCACCGCCAGATGCAGGCATTGATCGAGCAGAAAACCGCCGGCCCGGCTTAGGCGAGCCAGGAGCGTGACTTTCAGCAGGTCGATAATATAGTGGCTGATGGCGATAACCAGCAAAGTAGCCAGCGCCCCGGCGGCGGAGAGCCCGCCGTGCAGCAGACTGAAACCCGCCACCGCACAGGCGGCCAGTACACCGTGCAGCAAGGCGTGCAACAGCAGCAAAGGCGACCGCGCGCGCCGGCGGGTTTTATCCTCCACCCAACTGAGCGGTTGCAGCGGGAAATCAGCCAGTAAATGGGCAATCAGCAACCAGGTCAGTAACGGCGCGTAGGTCAAATCCATATTCAGGTGATCCTGTTAATCGCGTGAATAAATCGCATGATCTCCTCATAGGCCGCTCGTTTTAGCGTTGCGGAGACCGTGGACGCGGCTTTATGCAGTTTCTCGGCCACCTCCAGGTTGGTGGCGGCAAACATTCTCGCCTGTACTATCTGCGCCTCGGCTTGCGACAGGCGACCAATCACATGATCTAACATCGGCAGCAGATCGCTGACAATGGCATTCGTCTCGGCATGATCATTTTTCAGAGCCAGCCTGCAATTTTTCTCCAGGCTGTCCAGCGCGTGGCCGGAATTGACAAAGGCGCTGGCATAACCGGCCGCTTGCGGCTGGCCGTCACCCAGCCCGACAGCGATACGGGCATCCCACTGGCCGGCGTCCATCGCTTTGAGTGCGATGCGGATATACGCCGCCAGCAGCAGGCCGGATTGCGGTTCGGCCACCGCCTGGAAGCTGTCGCCGCGGAAAATCTCGAACCGTTGGATAAGCTTAGCCCGTTGCAGCCGGTTGAGCAGGGCGTTTAGGCCGGTAATGTAATTTGCGGTGTCGAGCTGCCGCGAGTTGACCAGATCGCCGGTGATCACGCTGAGTCGTGTTTGCATGTTTTTCTCTGCTTTGAAGCGATAACTCACCGTTAAAATTCGCATCTAAATACGAATATGTCAATTATTCGTATCTGAATGCGAATTTTTGGCTTATTCGCTTCCATAGGCGAATTATGCGCGCAATTTAAGGGTGCTGGGGCAGCGTAATAAGGGGTTTTTCCCTCCGCGCCAGATAGACGCCGAGCAGGATCACCCCAACTCCCAGGATCTGCGCGACGGCGGAACCGCCGCTGTCGCGCAGGCGATCGATGACGACGCCCGCCAACATTTGGCCGCTGATAATCAGCAGTGCGGCGCGCAGCGTGCCAAGGCGCGGCAGCACATAACTGTTCAGCGCCACGAACAGCGCGCCGATGACCCCGCCAAAATAGGCTCCCCACGGGGCGTGACCAAGGGCGAGGCCATTGACCCCCCCGCCGGCCCCCAGCAGCAGGCTAAGGAACAAAAAGCCGAGGATGTGATTGCAGAGCGAGGCGTGGAAGGCGCCGTGGCTCAACGCCAGGCGGCCATTGACCGCACGGCTGATGCTGATGCAGACGCCATTGAACAATGCGAGGAGTATCAGGGTTAGCATGGGGTTATCTCACAAAAATAAGCAGGGCGCAGCCGAAGAGGATCAGCAGCGTGGCGATAATGTCGTTGGCGCACAGGCGGCGTTTAATGACGCCAAACCAACCGCAACTGTCGGAAAGCATGCCGAACAACACCTGGCCGGTAAGCATGAGCGCCAGGCTGCCGGAAAGCGCCAGCGGGCTATTGACGGTGATGGCGGCCACTACCACCGTCAGGGCGCCGGGAATACCGCCCAAATAGGCCCAACGGGGGGTCGCCACAGCCGCCGCAGAGGAGAGGGGCGTACGGTGGAACGGCAGCAGCTGCAACAACAACCAGGCGGCGATCGCGCCAACGCCGTGAGCTACCCACGAAGCGAATAGCGGGCTGTTATAGCTCGCCAGCCCGCTGTTGACACTGATCATCAGGGCCAGCAAAGCACCGGCGGTTAACGCCAGCAAAGGATCGGAAAAACGTCTGCGTATCATCATCTCAGGTTCCATTTTTACTGTGGCGAGTAGCGTACATTGTTTTTGTTATCGCCATAATCCACTACAATGGAAACTCATTGTTGAGTAAAAGTTGACGATAAATGACCGATAACTTTGCGGCGATCCCGCTGTTTGTGGCGGTAGTGGAATGTGGCAGCTTTTCAGCGGCCGGCCAGCGGCTGGGTATTACCAAGTCTGCGGTAAGCAAACGCATTGCCCAGTTGGAAGGCTCGCTGGGCGTGCAGTTGCTGCATCGCACCACCCGCAGCCTGAGCCTGACCGAAGCGGGCGAGCAGTATTTCGGTTATGCCCGTAACGCCTGTGCGGTGGCGCAAGAAGGGGAAGACGCCATCACCCGTTTGCAGGGGCAGCCGCAGGGCATTTTGCGGCTCAGCGTGCCGATGGTGTTCGGCCGTTTGCACATTGCGCCGTTGATTCCGGTTTTTTTGGCCGCCTGCCCGGAGGTGGAAATCACCATGATGATGGACGATAAGCTGGTCGATCTGGTGGAAGGAGGCTATGACCTGGCGATCCGCATTGGTCGGCTTGCCGATTCGAGCCTGATCGCCCGGCGCATCGCACCCTGCTACAGCGTATTGTGCGCCGCGCCAGCTTATCTGGCGCGCAGCGGCACGCCAAAGGAGCTGGCGCAGTTGGCGCAGCATAACTGCCTGTTTTACAGCTACTACCGTGCCGGCAGCGAATGGCAGTTTCAGGGGCCCGAAGGAGCGGTGCGTTTTCAACCGCGGGGGAATTACCAGGTGAATAACAGTGAGGCGCTGCGCGAAGCCCTGATCGCCGGCCTGGGGATTTGTCAGATGCCGACCTTTATCGTCGGTGAGGATCTCGCGCAGGGGCGGTTGGTCGAAGTGTTGCCGGATTACCGCCTGCCGGAACACGCGATTTATGCTGTGTACCCGGAACGCAAACACGTGCCGGCGAAGGTCATGGCCTTTGTCGATTTCCTGCTGGCGCAGTTGGGTGGGGAACGGCCTTATTGGGACGTTATGCGTGATTCATGAAAGCGCGTTGCCATTCAACCGGGAAAACGTACGCCTGTTCGGCATGCCACCGGCGAAGGCTGCGGTGGGGTTTAAAAACTTTTGACCAACATTTCGCGCGGCTGCTCGGTGCCGTGCTTCAGCAAGTATTCAAAAGATCTTTCGCTGCTTTTTAACTGCTGCAGAAATTCTTGCGGCGACAGATCGTGTTTTTTGCCGCTCATATAAGCCAGCGCCAGCTCTTTTGCCTGATAGCGTGAGAAATTGTACATCGTGCCCCCGGTGAGAATAAGTGGTGTTTTGTTAAGGCTGATTGTAGGGGAATAGCACGTAATGAACAGTCGCTTTGGCGTATGGAATCGATAGCTGAAACCTGTGTGGCCTCTTCGCTGCGGTGAGCCGTTTTAATGCTGCGGCTGCAACAGCTCGTGGCAGAGTTGTTTGATCACTTCCTCTTGCTGCAGGCCGTTATGCCGCAGGCGGCGTATGTGGTCCGCATCGTTCACCGCGATTTTGACGTAATGCTCAATATCGTCGAGCAGGGCGTTTTCTTCGCTATTTTGCACGCCGGGCCGCAGTGCGGCGAAGGTGGCCAGCATATGCGACGTCAGGCTGTAACGGCGTAACGTGGCGGGATCCACATAGTCGGCGCCAAAGCCGTGGCGACAGGCGTTGATCTTGTTGTAGTTGGTAAAGGCGGCGTATTCCGCCACCACCTTTTGTCGGTTATCCAACAGGTATCTGGCCAGCAGACGACAATAGCCGGCCAATGTCACCGCATGATGGATATGCAACGGCGTATCGCAGACCCGGATTTCCACCGTACCCAACTCCGGTTTTGGCCGCGCGTCCCAATAAATATCCTTGATGCTTTCAATCACCCCTGCGCTGGTAAGTCGTTCATAATACAGGGTGAACTCGTCCCAATTATAGATTTGCTCAAGGCAGCCGTAGTTGGGGAAAGAGTTTTGCGCGCTGAAGCGGGAACTGGCAAACAGGGTATCGACACCCTGGTAGATCGGCGAAGAGGCGCTCAGGGCAATCAGATGGGGCAAATAGGGTGTCATGGCATGGCACAGATACATAGCCTCATCACCGTCGTTGACGCCGATATGAATATGCTGGCCGAACACGCAGGCCAGCTTGGAAAGGTAGCCAAAGCGGCTGGCCAGCACTTTGTAGCGTTCGGAGTCGGTAATGACCTGCTGGCGCCAGTCGTTGCTCAGATGGCGGCCTCCACCGCAGACGTCGCAATCAATGCGCTGCGCGCCGGCGCGTATCTTCCCGGTCAATTCGTTCAGTTCGGCTAACAGTTCACCGAGATTGGTATGCACCGAGCTGTTTAACTCCACCATCGATTTAGTCAACTCGTGCTTGACGCGTTTTTTGTCGTCGATGTCTTCAACCAACCGATCGGCCTTGTGCGACAGATCGTAGTTTTCGTTATCCACCAGTTGCAGCTCTATTTCCGTGCCAAGAGTAAGCCTTTCCGAACGTTTGAAGGGTAGCGGCATCACACATCTCCAGATCTACGGCGGTGCATTCAGTATAGTGCCTCAGTGGGTTTTTAGCGTTTGTGGATGCCGGGGAAAACGGCTATTACATTTGATTATCCATATGTGTTGTTGACATCGCCCGGTTGCGAATTATGATGGCGGTTATCATTCGGAGAGAAATCTATGCCATCACTGACGCCGCTGAAACTGTTTAAAAATCTGTCGGACGATACCCGGTTGAACCTGGTGTTGTTGTTGCGCCAGGCGGGGGAGCTGTGCGTATGCGAGCTGTCCGGCGCGTTGGGCGAATCGCAACCCAAAATCTCGCGGCATCTCGCTATGCTGCGTGAAAGCGGCCTGTTGCTCGATCGCCGTGAAGGTAAATGGATCTATTACCGGTTGTCACCGCATATGCCGGCCTGGGCTGCGGCGATTATCGAGCAAGCCTGGCTCAGCCAGCAGCAACGGTTCGGCGAACTGGCGCAGCAAGCCGCAGCGGGTGGCCGGGTGCTTTGCCGGTAACGTTAAAAAATTTGTTTCAATATATTCGAAAAATCATATGTATTTATGGCGTAACGCGCCAGGGAGCGATAATGGTACTGGCTGGAGCAATTTTTATTCTGACGCTCATTTTGGTGATCTGGCAGCCAAAAGGGTTGGGTATTGGCTGGAGCGCTTCGCTCGGGGCGGTACTGGCGCTGCTGACCGGTGTGGTGCACCCCGGTGATATCCCTCTGGTTTGGCACATTGTCTGGAACGCCACGGCGACCTTTATCGCGGTGATCGTTATCAGTCTGCTGCTGGATGAATCCGGCTTCTTTGAGTGGGCGGCGCTGCACGTGGCGCGCTGGGGCAAGGGGAAAGGGCGCTGGCTGTTCACTTATATCGTGCTGTTGGGAGCTACCGTGGCGGCGCTGTTCGCCAACGACGGCGCGGCGCTGATCCTGACGCCGATTGTGATTGCGATGCTGCTGGCCCTGGGATTCAGCGCGGGTGCCACGCTGGCGTTCGTCATGGCGGCGGGCTTTATTGCCGACACTGCCAGCCTGCCGCTGGTGGTTTCTAATCTGGTGAACATTGTCTCGGCAGATTTTTTCAAGCTGGGCTTTACTCAATATGCCGCGGTGATGGTGCCGGTGGACATTGCCGCCATCGTCGCGACGTTGGTGATGCTGCACCTGTATTTTCGCAAGGACATTCCGGTGAGCTATGACCTGGCGCTGCTGCGATCGCCGCGCGAGGCTATCCGCGACTTGCCGACGTTTAAAGCCGGTTGGGGCGTGCTGGCCTTGCTGCTGGTGGGGTTCTTTGGCCTGGAGCCGCTCGGCGTACCGGTCAGCCTGGTCGCCGCCGTGGGTGCGCTGATCCTGCTGGCGGTGGCGAAAAGGGGCCATGCGATTGACACCGGCAAAGTGTTGCGCGGCGCGCCCTGGCAGATCGTGGTGTTCTCGTTGGGCATGTACCTGGTGGTCTATGGGCTGCGCAATGCGGGGCTGACCGATGTGCTGTCCGGTATGCTGGATGGCCTGGCCGAACGGGGGTTGTGGGTGGCCACGTTCGGCACCGGGTTCCTGACGGCGTTCCTGTCTTCGATCATGAACAACATGCCGACCGTGCTGGTGGGCGCGCTGTCGATCGACGGCAGCAGTGCAGAGGGTGTGATCAAGCAGGCGATGATTTACGCCAACGTAATAGGCAGCGATCTGGGGCCGAAAATTACGCCAATCGGCAGCCTGGCTACGTTGCTGTGGCTGCATGTGCTGTCGCAGAAAAATATCGTCATCACCTGGGGATATTACTTCCGGGTGGGGATAGTGATGACACTTCCGGTGTTGTTCGTCGCGTTGGCCGCTCTGGCCCTGCGCCTGTCGCTTTAGTGCTTACAAGAGAGAACCCCATGAGCCACATAACCATTTACCATAACCCGGCCTGCGGCACTTCGCGCAATACGCTGGCACTGATCCGCAACAGCGGCGTGGAGCCAACGGTGATTCTGTATCTGGAGACGCCGCCCAGCCGTGAGCAACTGGTCAAACTGATTGCCGATATGGGCATTTCCGTGCGTGAGTTGCTGCGCAAAAATGTCGAACCTTATCAACAACTGGGGCTGGCGGATGCGCAGTGGAGCGACGATAAACTGATCGACTTTATGCTGCAGCAGCCTATTTTGATTAACCGGCCGATCGTGGTGACGCCGCTGGGCACGCGGCTGTGCCGTCCGTCGGAAGCGGTGCTGGATATCCTGCCGGAGCCTCAGCAAGGCGCGTTCAGCAAAGAAGACGGCGAGCCGGTGATTGACGCGCAGGGGCAACGCATCACGGGTAAATGAACGTCGCAGGCCCGCAGCGCGGGCCTGCTTTGTCAGATGCTGCGTTGATTGACCCGCGCAGACAGCTCAGCCGCACTTTCTTTCCTCTCGCTGTAGCGGTCGACCAGATAATCGGCATTGCTCCGCGTCAGCAGGGTGAACTTCATCAGTTCTTCCATGACATCGACAATACGATCGTAGTAAGCGGAGGGTTTCATGCGCCCATCCTCTTCAAATTCCTGCCAGGCCTTGGCGACCGAAGACTGATTGGGGATAGTGAGCATCCGCATCCAGCGCCCCAAAATGCGCATTTGATTGACTGCATTGAATGACTGCGAACCTCCGCTGACCTGCATCACCGCCAGGGTTTTTCCCTGTGATGGGCGTACCGCGCCGACGCTTAACGGGATCCAGTCGATTTGGCTCTTCATGATGCCGGTCATGGCACCGTGGCGTTCCGGAGAACACCACACCATGCCTTCCGACCACAACACCAGTTCACGCAATTCCTGAACTTTGGGGTGCGATTCCGGCGCGTCATCCGGCAGGGGCAAACCGGACGGGTTGAAGATACGCACTTCCGCGCCCATGGCTGCCAATAGGCGTGCGGCTTCTTCCGTTGCCAGGCGGCTGTAGGAGCGTTCACGTACCGAACCGTAAAGCATCAGAATGCGCGGTGGGTGCGTCGGCGGCACCGATTGTAACTTTTCATGGCTAATGGCGCGGTCAAACAGTAGCGGGTCAATCTGCGGCAGGTCGGATAATTTATCGGTCATGATGCATTCTCTTGGTCAGGGGTCAGCAGCGCTGTGGTTGATCGGCGCAGCACTCTTCAATCAGGAAAGCGACGATACCCTTGAGTACGTCATATTGCGGCAGGCAAAACAGCGTGCGGCCTTCACGTTGCTGATGCACCAGACCGACAGAAACCAACGCGGCGATATGGTGGCTGAGCGTTGAGTGGGGGATATCCAGTCTTTTTTGCAGTTCGCCCACCGGCAGGCCGCCATGACCCGCGCGAACCAGCTGTTTGTAGATGCTCAATCGGGTGGGGTGACCCAGTTCTTTCAGGGCATCTGCGACGTCGTTCAATTCCATTGGCGCACCTCTTATAAACTATATTTCCAGAATAATGGAAATATAATGCGATCGTCGAGGTTTTTGTGCACTGAAAACATCAGGGCCGACGGTATCGTCGGCCCAAATAACCCACAGTCATTCCTTTTCGGTGAGGAAATCAACAACGCTTTGGCCGAACAACTCCGCACAGGCCACGTTGGAGATATGCGAGGCCGGCAACACTTTTAATTTGGCGCACGGCGCATTGGCGACCAAAAATTCGGCGTCTGCCACGGTGGTGACCGGATCATGCTCCCCGGCGATGACCAGCATCGGCCGCGTCATCTGGTGGGTTTGGCCACGAAGGTCGGCCTGCGCCAGCGCGTCGCAGCAGGCGGCGTAACCGGCGGCGTTGCCGGCCGCCAGCCCGTCAACCAGCGCCGCAACCCGCTGCGGCGAGCGCTGCAAAAAGGCCTCGGTAAACCAGCGGGAAGGGGAGGCGGCAGCCACTGCCGTCAACCCCTCGTCGCGTACTTGCTGCGCACGCTGCTGCCAGCCTTCGGCGCTGCCGATGCGTGCGGCGGTATTCGCTACCACCAGGCGATCGATGCGTTGCGGGTGATAGCGGTTGAGCCACAACCCGGTCAGCCCGCCCATCGAGATGCCGCAAAAATGGGCGCTTGGCGCATCCAGCCTGTCGAGCAGGGCGATAACGTCGTTGCCGAGCGTTTCCAGCCGCAGCGGGGTTCTCGGCGGCGGCGTAGCACCGTGGCCGCGTTGGTTGTAACGCAACACGCGAAAGTGTTCATACCAGGTCGGCAATTGCGCCTGCCACATGTCGAAGGTGGTGCCGAGCGAGTTGGACAGGACCAACAGCGGCGCACCGGCACGGCCATCAAGACGATATTCGATGTCCATATTCATACCCGCTCGATGATCAGCGCAATGCCTTGGCCAACGCCGATACACATGGTGCACAACCCGTAACGGCCCCGGGTTTTCTGCAATTGCCAGGCGGCATTCATCACCAGTCTGCCGCCGGAAGCGCCCAACGGATGGCCCAGCGCAATGGCGCCGCCGTTCGGATTCACCTGCGCGGCATCGTCCTTCAGCCCCAGTTCGCGCGTCACGGCCAGCGCCTGCGCCGCAAAGGCTTCGTTAAGTTCGATAACGTCCATTTGATCGAGCGTCAGGCCGGCGCTCTTCAGCACCTTGCGCACCGCCTCCGCCGGGGCAAAGCCCATAATGGCAGGCTCAATGCCGGTCACGGCGCTGGCGACGATACGTGCCATAGGTTGCAAGCCATGGCGGGCCACCCCGCGTTCACCGGCCAGCAACAGCGCGCAGGCGCCATCGTTCAGCCCGGAGGCATTACCGGCGGTGACGGTACCTTGCGGATTAACCACCGGTTTCAACTTCGCCAGCGCGTCGAGCGTCGTGGCGCGCGGGTGTTCATCCTGACGGAACAGCAGCGGGTCGCCTTTTTTCTGCGCCAGGCTGACGTCAATCAGTTGTTCGGCGAAGAAACCGCTTTCCTGGGCCGCCGCGGTGCGTTGCTGGCTGCGCAGGGCGAACGCATCCTGATCCTGGCGGCTGATGCCAAACTTCAGGGCCACGTTTTCGGCGGTTTGCGGCATAGAGTCCACGCCATATTGCGCTTGCATCTGCGGGTTGATAAACCGCCAACCCATGGTGGTGTCTTCTATTTTCATCGCCCGGCTGAAGGCGCTTTCCGCCTTGCCCATCACAAACGGCGCCCGCGACATGCTTTCCACGCCGCCGGCAATCATTAACTCGCTTTCACCGGTTTTGATGGTGCGGGCCGCCATCGCCACCGCATCCAGGCTGGAGCCGCACAGGCGGTTGAGGGTGCAACCGGGGATCTGCACCGGCAGGCCGGCCAGCAGCAGCGCCATACGCGCCACGTTGCGGTTATCTTCCCCGGCCTGATTGGCGCAACCGAACAGCACGTCGTCTACCGCGCCCCAGTCAAGCTGCGGGTGGCGCGCCTGCAACGCTTTCAGCGGCAGGGCGGCCAGATCGTCGGCGCGGACGGTGGCGAGACTGCCGTTCAGGCGGCCAAAAGGCGTGCGGACGGCGTCACACAGATAAGCTGGATTCATGCGTTGGTTCTCCGTGCTGAAGGGCAAAGGTCAACTCGACCGGGGTGATTTCCTGCAATTGTTGCGGGCTCAGCCCGCCGAATATTTCGCGCACCACCAGGCCCTGAGGCGTGACGTCCATGACCGCCAGATCGCTGTAGATGCGATCAATGCAGCCGACGCCGGTCAGAGGATAGGTGCAGTGGCGGACAATCTTGCATTCGCCTTTTTTGGTTAGGTGTTCGGTCATCACAAAGACCTGACGCGCGCCAATCGCCAAATCCATCGCACCGCCGACCGCCGGTATCGCCCCTGGCGCACCGGTGCTCCAGTTGGCCAAATCGCCGCGTTCGGAGACCTGATAGGCACCCAGCACGCAGATATCCAGGTGGCCGCCGCGCATCATGGCGAAGGAGTCGCCGTGATGGAAAAAGCAACCGCCTTTCAGCAGGGTGACCGGCTGTTTGCCGGCGTTGATCAGATCGGGATCTTCCTCTCCTTCGGCCGGTGCCGGCCCCATGCCGAGAATGCCGTTTTCGCTGTGCAGGAAAATTTCTTTGTCCGCCGGCAGGTAGTTGGCGATTTGCGTCGGGATGCCGATGCCCAGGTTCACATAGGCGCCTTCCGGGATGTCGCGCGCAATGCGCTCGGCCAACTGCTGATGAGTGAGTTTTGACATAAATTCGTTCCTTAAGCCGACAGCTGCGCGGCGCTTGCCGGGGTGGTCACCAGGCGTTGCACGAAAATCCCCGGCGTGATGATGGTTTCGGGATCCAGTTCGCCCAGCGGCACTAACTGATTGATTTCAGCAATGGTGCAATGGGCCGCCATCGCCATGATCGGCCCGAAGTTGCGCCCGGTTTTGTAATACAGCAGGTTGCCCCAGCGGTCGCCTTTTTCAGCCTTGATCAGGGCAAAATCGGCTTTCAGCGGCAGCTCAAACACATAGTGGCGGCCGTCTATTTCACGGGTTTCCTTGCCTTCCGCCAGTTTGGTGCCATAACCGGTCGGCGTATAGAAGCCGCCGAGGCCGGCACCGCCGGCCTGAATGCGGGCTGCCAGATTGCCCTGCGGGATCAGCTCCAACTCCAGTTCGCCGCGGCGATACAAATCGTCAAACACCCAGGAGTCGGACTGGCGCGGAAAAGAGCACACCACTTTGCGCACGCAGCCGGCCTTCAGTAACGCCGCCAGGCCGAAATCCCCGTTGCCGGCGTTATTGCTGATCAGCGTCAATTCGCGCGGGCGGTGGCGGATCAGCGCATCCAACAGGGCGCAGGGTTGGCCGGCAGGGCCAAAACCACCGACCATAATGGTGGCGCCATCCGGTATATCTGCGACGGCGGCGTCTGCGGACGCCACGTTTTTATCGATCATCTGCTCTCCTGAGTAGGCTGCGGTTATTCCAGCGTCATACGAGTGGTTCTGATCTAAGTTAAATGATGAAAAATACAGCGACAAGTGCGAATATCAGCGTGTTGTGCGATTATCGAAGCATTAATGGTTTGGCTATTCGTTTTGTGATGCAGGTAACTAAATCGCTATTTGGCGTCGTTCCGGCACTGCGGACGTATAAATTCAGGTGTTGTCGAAAGAAGGGGATCAGGATGGATGATGTTTCAGAGTTTGGCGGCGGGGAGCTGCGTCGGCTGCAGGAGATCGGCGACCTAAGCAACGACAGGTACAAGGGCGATCCCAACTTTATGGCGTCGTTGGCCAGAGGGTTAGAGGTGTTGCAGGCGTTCCAACCGCAGTATTCGCAGATGTCGGTTTCCGAAATCAGCCAGATTACCGGCATTCCGCGCGCCGCGGTACGTCGTTGCCTCTATACCCTGCGGGCGCTGGGTTTCGTGCATTGCCCCGATGGCCGACATTACCGGCTGTTGCCGCGGGTGCTTACCATCGGCCATGCTTATCTTTCTTCTTCCGAGCTGGCGAAGGCGGCGCAGAACTCGCTGGATTACCTCAGCAAGCTGCTCAATGAATCCTGCTCGGTGGCGACGCTGGACGGCGACAACATACTGTATATCGCCCGCGCCTCGGTGAAGCGCATCATGACGATCGATCTGGGGCGCGGCAGCCGCTTGCCGGCTTACGCCACGTCAATGGGGCTGGTTTTGCTCAGCGCGCTGGACGAGGAACAACTGGAGGATTATCTGTCGCGGGTGAGGTTCGAACCGCTGACCGAGCACACCGTGACCAGTGCGGAACAGTTGCGTGAACAGTTGGCTAAAGTGCGCAGGCAGGGATATGCCATCAACGATCAGCAGTTGGAGATTGGCCTGCGGTCGATCGCGGTGCCGATGCATTCGCGCAAGGGCGGCGGCGTGGTGGCGGCAATGAACGTGGGGGTCAATGCTTCGCAAATTTCCTCGGCGGAGCTGCGTGAACGGGTGCTGCCACAGCTGCAACGCGCGGCGATGGAGTTGGCGTTGTGCTGTAGCCGCTAATGCGGTGGCCCGCCTCAGCCGGGGCAGTGTTTGGCTGAGACGGGTCGCCGGGATGTCACCCGATGATCACGCAAATTCCTGTGATCATTGCGGCTTGATGGCACCTTCATTATTGCCGGCAGTTGGCACCACAAAACTGAAGCAACTGCCGCAGGGTTCCGCCACTTGCGCTTTCAGCGTGCCCCGATGACGTTCAATAATGGCGTGGCTGATGGTCAACCCCATGCCCATTCCCTGCGCTTTTGTGGTGTAGAAAGAATCGAAAACCCGTTCCATGACGTCAGGATCCAGCCCGATTCCGTTGTCTGCGATACGCAATTCGACCGTTTTGTCGTCGGGATTTAGCGTGGTTATCCTCAGCGTTCGCGTACGATCGCTCACTTCAGACAGAGCCTCGATCGCGTTCATCACCAGGTTAATCAATACCTGTTGAATCTGAACGCTATCGCCAAAGATGAAGCTGTCGTCGGCTTTCAGTTCATACTCCACCGCCACGCGGCGCTGCTCGATTTCGCTACGTGACAGGGTCATGATATGGCGGACAAGATAGTGCAGATCGATACGGGAAAAGACCGGTTCCTGCTTGCGCGTCAGGGTTTGCAGGCTGCGAATGATTTCACCGGCGCGCTGGCCTTCCGCAATGATCTCCTCCAGCCCGGTACGAATATTGTCATGCCGGACAGGGTCGTGGTTCAGCCAGCGCAGGCTTGCTCCGGCGTTCGAAACAATCGACATCAGCGGTTGATTGATCTCGTGCGCAATGGACGAGGTCAACTGGCCGACGGTGGTCGCGCGGGAAACGCGGGCCAGCTCGGCCTGGGCGACCCTGACGGCGTCCTCCGTCTGCCGCTGGGCGGTGATGTCGGTGATGGTGCCGTAGTATTCGTAGACCTCGGTGCCCACGCCGACCGGGTTGCCGATGCCCAATATGTAGCGGCAAACGCCATCCGCGCTCATGATGCGAAACTCGGCCCGCAGGGGCAGCCCGTCTCTCACCCCGTCGGTGACGACGGTGCTGACTCGCGCATAGTCGTCCGGATGGACGAAGGTAAGGAACTCGGCCATAGAAATCATTTTCTGCTTCTCGGGCAGGCCGAGAATACGGGCATATTCTTCGGACATGAACATCAGGTCCTGCTCCAGCTCCCAACGCCAACTGCCGGTATGGCTGATCTGCTCGCCCAGCATCAGCGAGGTCTGGCTTGACCTGAGCTCTTTCTCCACCCGCCGGCGCTGAATGTTCTCTTCAAGCAATTCGGCATACAGCCTTGCGGTTTCAAGCGACACGGCAGCATGCGCGCCGAGCAGGTTAACCACTTTCGAATGCTCGGCGGTGAAGATTTCAGGCATTAAACGGTTTTCGAGATACAACACGCCGACCAGCCGCGCCTGCTTGAACATCGGCACGCACAATACGGCAGCGCCGGAAGTCACGAGGTAAGGATCCTGCGAGAAGGGGCTGAACTCTTCCGGTTTTCCGGTGCGTATCTCTTGCCCGGTGCGGATCACGGCCGACAGTACCGACAGCGGCATGTCGGTGGCCATCGGCACATCTTTTATAATCCGTACCCTGACGCCGTCGCTGCCGGTATAGGCACTTGCCTCGATTTCAGGAATGTTGTTATCCAATACGCGAATCAACAGGCCGCGTTGGGCGCCGGCACGTTCCAGCAGCATCGTCATCAGTATCTGAATAAGCCGTTCCAGATTGATCTCTTCAGACAGGGCACGCGATGCTTTGATGACGCTTTGCAGATCGCGGATTTCTTCATTCTGGGCAAAGGCGATGGTGTCGTAAGGCGTTGCCTGGCCGGGGGACACCAGATGGGGATAAGCCTGTTTCAGCTGATTTACCTTGGCCTGCGCCCCTGCGCGCCCCCATGCCGCCATTGCGCCCCTAACGTGCGCATCTGCGGCCGTATGATAGCCGCAACTGAGCGCGAAGCGCCCCGCGAGTTCATGAGCCAGCGCATTGCTGGGATTGAACCCCGAGTCCCGCGAGAGCCTCACCGCTTTTTCATACTGCTCGAGCGCAATGCTGTTCATGCCGTCAAGGCGGACAATCTCCGCATACACCAGGGCCTCTTTGTCGGCGAATGTCCCTGGGTTAATGCGCGCCCAAAGCGCGATGTTGTCGTAGTGTTTTTGCAGCCTGCGCCGGTGCTCGACGGAGAAGGTATCCGGCGTCAGTTGAGCGGTTAACGTCAGCGCGCTGTACAGATGCAAATCCAGCAGGTGGATATGCCCCGGCGCAGACCAGGCAAAGAATTCGGCCTGCACCAGCGACTCTTCCGCCTGCGGATATTCGCCGGCGACAAAATGCGTCATCCCCCGATACAGCCAGAACCAGAACATCATGGTGGACATTTGCTGCGGCGCCTGTTCCGGCGCGGTTGGCAGCAGCGAGTCGGGCAGCGCATCAATGCCACCCCAATATCCGGGGGATACGGTGCGTAAATTCTCAACATAATGCCGCTGGATCAACATAATGCGTTCAACGTCCGGAAAATGGGATTTCCGCACGAAAGCCAGCCCCCGTTCGATGCTGGTCAGCACGTTATCGAGATGATCGCCGCGGCTTAAAAAGTTAATGATCTGATGGCAGGCGGCAAAAGAGGCGACGGTCAGATCGCCGTGCGTCACCGCCGCCGTGAAGCAGGCTTTGGCGCATTCGGTGGTGTAGGAGAGCGGCTGGGTCCAGACGCTCAACTGATCGAGCGGCAGCAGCGTTTTCGCTTCGTACACGCTGTAACCGTGGCGCGTCACGAGTTCACGGGCCAGCACCGCGTATTTGAAGCCCAACCGATATTCGGCATAGCGGTGACCAATCAGTACGCCAAACCAGCCCATCGCCGACGTTGAGGCACCGGTAATGCCGTGTTCCAGCGTCAGATGCAGCATCTGGCACAGCAACATGAAGTGCAGGCGTGGGCTGATGAAGCTGGCGGACAGGCTGGCATTGGCCAGCAAATTCATCACGGCTTCCGTTTCAAGGTTAGCCATGAGCGGCAATTGATTGAACATCGCGGCCGGGCTCTCACCGATGCGGGCGTGGAGCATTTTCCAGGCCGCCTCGCATTCCGCATCGTCGGGGTGCCGGTTAAGCGTAATGCCGGATACCGTCAGCCAGCATAATGCGGTTTCCAGCGCCAGCGGGTTATCCGACTGGCGCATATGCACTTCCGCCAGCAAATTGGCGGCGGAGATCTTTTCCGCCAACCCGCCTGGCGAACCCAGCAACCGGTCGCTCAAATGCCGCGCCGCGACCAGGTTACCCAGTAAAAACGCGCATTCGGCCTCTTCCAGCTCCAGCGCGAAATCGGACGCACTATCAGACGCGGGGCCGCCGAGCGCGCGGGCGGTCTGCAGATAGCGCTGTGCGGAGAGGTAGTCTCCGGAACGTTTCGCGCGCCGGGCCGCCAGCATGCTCAATTCACGGAACATTTTGCGCTGTGGCGGCGGCTGTACGCAGTCAATGGCTGCGGACACATGGTGAATGGCGCGGAACAGCATCTCATTGCCCGCTGCCTGGCGTGAAGCTTCGGCCAGCAGGCTTGCCGTCGTGAGGTGCAGATGCCCGCGCTCGCCGGCATCCAGCAGGGCGAAGGCCGCTTCCTGCACGCGATCGTGGGGGAACGTATAGGTGTCGGCGGACAGGGTAATCAACTGGGCGATAACCGCAGGGTGCAATTGATAGCGGATATCCGTATCGGAGAGGTTCAGGACGCGGCTGATGGTGCCAAGCTCACCGCTGCTACCCAGGCAGGCCAGGCTGCCTAACAGCTTGCGGGTTTCTTCGGGCATTTTCTCCAGTTGCTGCAATACCAGGCCGACGACGTTTTCGGTGTAATGGCGTGCCTGAATGGTCGGCACGTCGTAATACCACTTGCCTTGATACTTGTTGTGCGTCACCAGGCCGTCATCGACGATACGTTTGAAAAACTCATGCACGAACAGCGGATTGCCGCCGGTTTTTTCATGTATCAGACGAGCCAGGTCGAGGGTGTCGGTCGAGCGCCGCTGGAAGACGTCGGCCAGCCAGCGAGCGACGGCTTTAACCGAGAGCGGCGCCGGTATGATGTCGATTTTACGTTGAGCCGCATCGCGAAGCCTGCCCAGCGCCTCAGACACCGAAAGGTTGTCCGTTGAAGAGGGATCGCGCAGGGCAACCACCAACAACAACGGCAGCGCATCGCTGTTTTTAAGCAGATATTCCAGCACCTGCAAGCTGGCGGCATCGATCCAGTGAATATCGTCAATCAGCAACACCAGCGGACAGCCGGGGGTGGCAAAGGTATTGACCAGGCTGACTATCATGAGATTAAAGCGGGCCCGGGCATCGGTCGACAGCGAGTCGGGGGCCTGCCGGGATTTCCGCTCCAGCAACAGACCCAGTTCCGGCACCAGGTTAATGGCCAACCCTTCGTAACCGTCCAGCGTGCGCGCCAGGCGGGTTTTCCAGAGCGCGACATCTTCTGCCGGCAACCCCAGCAACTTCAGGGTCAGCGTCCGGAAGGCGGAGGTCAGCGCGCCATAAGGCAGCGACGACGAGAACTGGTCGACTTTACCCACGGCCAGCAGCGTACGCCGGTTTTTCAGCTCTTTTAACGCCGAGGCGATCAGCGAAGATTTACCGATGCCAGAAGGCCCGCTGATGACCGCAAGCGTGTGGGTTCCGCTCTGATTAACCTTGTCGAACGCGGCGATAAGCTCGCGACCCTGCGGATGTGGGGTGTACAACGTATCGGCGAGATGAAACTCAGGTGCGCGATCCTGCAACCCGGGCGGAAAGGGCAAGATGGCATTGTCACTGGTCAAGGTGGCCTGACAGCGACGCAGGTCTGCGACCAGCCCGTCGACCGTCTGGTAACGGTTATCGGGCGACTTGGCCAACAGCCGCAGGACCAGGGTTGAAAGCATGGCCGGTACCTGTTCGCGCAGCAGATGAGGCGGACGTGGCTCTGAAGCGATATGGTGATGCGTCCACTCTTCCAGGCCGCCTTCGCTGAGGTCGAAGGGCAAAGAGCCGGTCAGCAGCTCATAAAAGACGATGCCAAGGCTGTAGAGATCGCTGCGGCTGTCCACCGATCTTTGCGTGCGCGAGGTATGTTCGGGTGACATATAGGCGAGCGTGCCGCCAAAAAACGGCAGGCGGGTCTGTTTTAACTCTTCCGCAGTGCCCGTCGTCAGACCAAACCCGGCAAGGCGGCATGAGGCATCTTCCTGGATAAAGATATTGCCCGGCTTGATATCGCCGTGGATCAGATTGTGCCTGTGCATTTGACGCAACGGAGCGCATATCCGAATGGCCAGCTCCAGGAAGCCGGCAATGCAGGCCATCGGCTGCCCCGTTATGCGGGCCAGGGAGTCAAAGGCAAAAGACGGATAAACCAGCGCGTACCGGCCACGATACTGCGTGCAGGCGGCGGGTTTCACCGCCCAGGCGTCGGACAGATAGGGGCGCAGGATGAATTCATTTTTCAGCAGCCGGGTCGCGTCCGCTTCCGCCTCATCGCTGACCGCCGTGGCGAGGATGAAAGCCCCGCTCGAAAATGGGTGCCGCCCGTTCATCCAGACGATGCAACCCTCCTGAACCAAGGGGGTAAAAATGACATCGTCCTTAAATGCAAAAAACTGCCCATCCTGAAAATCAGGAAGGGCAGCCCGGTCTGGCGGTATCAGCGGGTCATTCATTCGGGTCTCTCGCAGGAAGCGGTCTTGTCATCAGGCGTTTTTATCGCCTCTCAATGCGTGTTGTATCAGGCCCAGGAGCGTATCGATGTCGATAGGCTTACGCAAAAAAGCAACGGCGCCGAGTTTAAGGGCAAACCGTTGCATATTCTCATCACCGTGGCCGGATATAAATATCACCGGTGGCGGCGTTGCGTAAGTCTTTATTTTTTCATAAAGCTCGAATCCACCCATTCCTTTTAGCTTGATGTCGATAATGACCAACGAAGCGTCTGACAGCGCGGTTTTCTCGTTTAAAAACGCCTCTGCGGATTCAAAGGCGTATGTCGTGTAACCGTCCGACTGCAGCAGGTTGATCAACCCGCTGCGGACAGAACGTTCATCATCGACAATGGCAATGCGCTGCGGCAGCATCATGCTGAAATTCCTCTGACAAATCATTACTAAAGCGGAGGGTCCTCTGTTGTCGTCTGAGTCTTGGCCGGTGGCGTTCCGCATATTTTGGGGACGCATTCATGGCGAAACCACGTCAGCGTCAGCGGCTGTCGGTTTATGAGCCGCCGGGTGACCGGGATGATCTGTTCGCCGATCAGCATCCCCAACAGGCCCAGCAGGGCAATAACCGGTGGAGCCGGTGAATGAATATCCAACGCAGCATAGATAATACCGGCCAGAAGACCGATTGCCAGCGAAACAAACCATGCTTTCATTTCATCAGTCCCCTTTCGCAGAGCAGGTTACAGGGGAAGAGGCCGCCGCGCCGGGCTGTGCCTGACAACGCTGAGCGTTGGCGGTCTGTTCAGGTTGCAGCACCTGTCCCATCAAACTTTCTCCAGCCAGCATTCCCAGCAGCCCTACCAGAGCCAGTGCCGGGGGAGCCGGCGATCGGGCCTTAAGCAGCCCATAGATCAGGCCAATAAGCACGCCGGCGGCAAGGGAAATCAATCCTGCGCTCATCATTATCTCCAGTGAAGAAGCCGACCGGGCTTTGCGCCGGCCGGCTTCCCGCGGTTAGCGGGCGGCGACCGGTGCCAGAGTGCGGTGCTCGCTCTTCTGACGAGAAGGCGCTTTGTGCACCATGGTATAGGCATAATCCACACCCATGCCGTAAGCGCCTGAATGCTCTTTCACGATATCCATGACCGCGTTGTAGGTCTCTTTGTGCGCCCAGTCACGCTGCCATTCCAGCATCACCTGCTGCCAGGTTACCGGGATCACGCCTGCCTGAATCATGCGCTGCATGGCATAATCGTGCGCTTCTTTAGAGGTGCCGCCCGATGCGTCAGCCACCATATAGATTTCATAGTCGCCTTCCAGCATGGCGCACAGAGCAAAGCTGTTGTTGCAGACCTCGGTCCACAGGCCGGCAACCACCACTTTTTTCTTGCCGTTGGCGGCCAGCGCGTCACGCACTTTCTGATCGTCCCACGAGTTCATTGAGGTCCGCTCTAGGATGTCCTTGCCGGGGAACACGTCCAGCAGTTCCGGATAAGTGTTGCCAGAGAAGCTCTCGGTTTCAACGGTTGTGATGAGGGTTGGAATGTTGAATACCTTTGCGGCTTTCGCCAGGGCAACGGTGTTGTTTTTCAGCACCTGGCGGTCAATCGACTGCACGCCAAAAGCCATCTGAGGTTGGTGGTCGATAAAAATCATCTGACAGTTGGCAGGCGTAAGGACTTCGAGCTTAGAGGTTGTCATAAAAATACCCTTGGGATGAGGTTAAAAGTAACAAGGTCGTCACGCCGTTGGCGCAGCGACAGAGCCGAAAGCTACCGGGTGGTAAACGCTATCAACGGATTGAATGTTAGGCGGGAGGCGGGGGCAAAACTATTATCTGTTGGTATAACTAACCTTTCGTATACCTATACTTTGGTATATCTATCCCTTTGTATAACTGGTCTTTTCTCATTCCTATTCCATAATCCTTTCAATTCGCGTCGCTCTGAAGGGCCGCGTACGTTGTGTCCGGCGGCTTTCCGCCTGAACCGGACGTCACAGACAGGAGGATCTATGGTTTCGCTGGGCAAAGCTGATTTGATACTGGTTAACGGGCAGTTTCATACTGTCGATCGCGAGAATCCACTGGCGGAAGCCGTGGCGATCCGCGAGGGCAAATTCCTCGAGGTCGGTACCGTCGCCGACGTGATGCAGCACCACTGCGAAGGCACGAAAGTGGTGGATCTGAAGGGGCACACCGCGGTGCCGGGGCTTAATGACTCACACCTCCACCTGATCCGCGGTGGCCTGAACTACAACCTCGAATTGCGCTGGGAAGGCGTGCCGTCACTGGCGGATGCCTTGCGGATGTTGAAAGATCAGGCACTGCGCACGCCATCGCCACAATGGGTGCGCGTGGTGGGCGGCTGGACGGAGTTCCAGTTTGCCGAACGCCGCATGCCGACGCTGGATGAGATTAACGAAGCCGCGCCGGACACGCCGGTGTTTATTCTTCATCTTTACGATCGCGCGCTGCTCAATCGCGCCGCACTGAGAGTGGTGGGCTATACCAAAGATACGCCCAACCCGCCAGGCGGCGAAATTCAGCGCGACAGCAACGGCAACCCGACCGGCATGCTGATTGCGCGCCCTAACGCCATGATCCTCTATGCCACACTGGCCAAAGGGCCGAAGTTGCCGCTGGAACAGCAGGTGAACTCGACCCGTCAGTTCATGCGCGAACTGAACCGTCTGGGCCTGACCAGCGCCATCGATGCGGGCGGCGGCTTCCAAAATTACCCGGAAGACTATCAAGTGATCGCCGAGCTGCACGAGAAAAAGCAGATGACGCTGCGCATCGCTTACAACCTGTTTACCCAGCGGCCGGGGCATGAACTGGAAGATTTCGAAAAATGGACCGACATGCTGACGCCAGGCCAGGGCAGTGACTTCTTCCGCCATAATGGCGCAGGTGAAATGCTGGTGTTTTCCGCCGCGGACTTCGAAGACTTCCTGGAACCGCGCCCGGATCTGGCGCCGGGCATGGAAGACGAGCTGGAGCGTGTCGTACGCCACCTGGTCGAGCATCGCTGGCCGTTCCGCCTGCATGCGACCTACAACGAATCCATCAGCCGCATGCTGGACGTGTTTGAAAAGGTCAACCGCGAGATCCCGTTCAATGGCTTGCACTGGTTCTTTGACCATGCAGAAACCGTGACCCAGAAAAACATCGATCGTATCAAGGAGCTTGGCGGCGGCATCGCCGTGCAGCACCGCATGGCCTTCCAGGGCGAATACTTCGCCGAGCGTTACGGCATTGAGGCTACCCGCCACACGCCACCGGTGGCCCGCATGTTGGAAACCGGCGTGCCGGTGGGGCTGGGGACGGACGCGACCCGCGTGGCCAGCTACAACCCGTGGACGGCGCTTTACTGGCTGGTTTCCGGCCGCACCGTGGGCGGCATGCAGATGTATGACGCCAATGCGCGTCTGGATCGCGACACCGCGTTGATGCTGTGGACGCAGGGCAGCGCCTGGTTCTCCAGCGAGCAGGGCAAGAAAGGGCAGATCAAAGCGGGCCAACTGGCGGATATGGCCGTGCTCAGCAAGGACTACTTCTGCGTGCCTGAAGAGGAGATCAAGGGCATCGAATCCGTGCTGACGGTGGTCGGAGGCGACATCGTTTATGCCGCCGGCGCGTTCGGGCCGCTCGCACCGCCGTCCATTCCGGTGTTGCCGGATTGGTCGCCGGTGGTGAAGGTGCCGGGTCACTATCGCAGCGCACCGCCGGTTGCGAACGCGCGCGTCGGCATGATGTCACAGGCGCATCACTGCAGCGGCCCTTGTGGGGTGCATACCCACAATCATGATATTGCCCGCGGTTCCAGCGTACCCGTTGCAGATGACAATGCATTCTGGGGCACGCTCGGCTGCAGCTGCTTTGCGTTTTAATCCCATGAAAACGTCATCTGCATTTTTCATCGCGCCCCGGATCGATCTGGGGCTGTTCTTCCTGCGCCTGACCGGCAGCCTGCTCTTGCTGCATGTGCACGGTTTGCCGAAGGTGTTTAATTTCAGCGAAGAACTGACACGCATCGAAGATCCTTTTGGCTTAGGGCCCTACATGAGCCTGTTGCCCGCCATTTTGGCGGAAGTGGTCTGCCCGGTGTTCATCATTCTGGGGGTAGGTACGCGTCTCGCCTGTCTGCCCATTATCGGCGTGCTGCTGGTGGCGATGCTGTTCGTGCACCCAGGTTGGTCCATCGCTGAAGGGCAGTTCGGCTGGATGCTGCTGATCATCTTTACCACGCTGGCGATAACCGGGCCGGGTAAATGGCGTCTCGGCGCAGGCAGGCCGCTGGAGAAGGCGTTATGACGCAGATTAATGATATTCACAGCGTCACAGCTGAAGCGCTGAAAGAGCCGCCGGGGGGGAATGCATCGCCGTGGCAACCGCTGCGCCAACGCGTGTTTCGCATGCTGTGGATAGCCACCGTCGTCTCCAATATCGGTTCATGGATGAACGATATTGGGGTGAACTGGACCATGCTGACGCTCAGTGCCGATCCGCTGTCCGTCGCCATGGTCCAGGTGGCCAGCAGCTTGCCGATGTTTCTGTTTGCGCTGCCTTCCGGGGTGATGGCGGATATTGTCGATCGCCGTAAATACCTGCTGTTTTCGCAGGTCTGGGTGTTTATCGCCGCGGCCGGGCTGACCCTCTTGTCGGTCACGGGCCACGTCACCCCTGGGGTGTTGTTGGTTGCGGCCTTCCTGCTGAGCGCCGGCGCGGCCATGAGCTCGCCGCCGTTCCAGGCCATCGTGCCTGATTTGGTCAGCAAAGATGAGATGGGGCCGGCCATTGCGCTCAATTCATTGGGCATCAACATCAGCCGCGCCATCGGCCCGGCGTTGGGCGGGCTGATTCTTTCCTTCGCCGGCCCCTGGATGGTGTTTTTGCTCAACGCCATCTCGGTGTTGGGCGTGGCCTGGGTGCTCTACCGCTGGAAGGCGGAACCGAGCGTTCAGCGCCTGCCGCCAGAGCACTTTTTCTCCGCCGTGCGCGCCGGGTTTCGCTATGTGCATGCCGCACCGGTTTTGCGCAATGTGCTGGTCCGTACGGTGGCCTTTTTCACGTTCGGCAGTGCGGGCTGGGCGTTGCTGCCGCTGGTCGCGCGGCGTGAACTTGGGCTTGGCCCGGGCGGTTACGGGATCATGCTGGCCTTTATCGGCGTAGGGGCGATTTTCGGTGCCGTGTTGCTGCCCCGCTTGCGTAAGTCCTTCAACCCGGATCGGCTGATGGTGCTGGCAAGCCTGATGTTTGCCGTCACGATGCTGGCGCTGGCGTTTGTCCGTCACGTCTGGCTGCTCAACGCGTTTGAATTTTTCACCGGCTTTTCCTGGATAGCGGTGCTGTCTACGCTGAACCTCGGCGCACAGCGCAGCGCGGCGAAATGGGTGAAAGCGCGCGCGTTGGCGGTGTATCTGACCGTCTTCTTCGGCTCCATGACCGCCGGTAGCGCCATTTGGGGGCAGTTGGCTTCGCATTATGGCATTCCTGTCTCGTTGTGCGTGGCCGCGTTGGGCATGGTTTTGGCCAGCACCACGGTTTACCGCTGGCGCCTGGATCAGGATCCCGACCTGAACCTGGACAGCAGTACGGAACATGGCGCCACGCCCGAGCTGGATGTGCGTCATGACCGTGGGCCGGTGATGGTGAGCTATGAATATTTGATTGCAGCAGAGGATACGCGCGCCTTCACGGTATGCATGCAGGACATGCGGCGCGTCAGGCGGCGCGGTGGCGCCATCAACTGGTCGGTGTATGAGGACGTTCTTCAGCCCGGCGTTTTCGTCGAGACGTTTGTGGTCGGTTCCTGGATGGAGTACCTGCGCCAGCAGGAGCGTTACACCATCAATGACCAGAAAATACAAAACCGTATTTGTGCCTTTCATCAGGGCGAAACACTGCCGCTGATCCGTTACCTGGTGGCGCCGGTGTAACCGGGGCCGTCAGTCTCTGAGTTTATTAAACCCACTGCCAAGAGGTCTGTTATGAGCACGATTAAAACGAACGACGGTACGCAGATTTACTACAAAGACTGGGGAAAGGGGAAGCCGGTGCTGTTCAGTCACGGCTGGCCGCTGGACGCGGATATGTGGGACAGCCAGCTAAACTTTCTGGCTGAACGCGGTTACCGCGCCATTGCGTTCGACCGCCGCGGTTTTGGCCGTTCGGAACAGCCCTGGACCGGCTATGACTACGACACTTTCGCATCGGACATCAATGAACTGATCACGCAGCTTGATCTGCAGGACGTCACGTTGGTGGGCTTTTCCATGGGCGGTGGCGATGTGGCCCGCTATATCGGCCGCTACGGCAGCGCGCGCGTGGCTGGCCTGGTGCTGTTAGGCGCGGTTACGCCGATGTTTGGCAAAAGCGAAACGCATCCGCAAGGCGTGGAGTTGTCCGTTTTCGAAGGGATCCGCGATGGGTTACGTAAAGATCGCGCCCAGTTCATCAGCGATTTCAACGTGCCCTTTTACGGCATCAATGCCGGCCAGACGATCTCTGAAGGCGTATTGACCCAGACCCTGAACATTGCTCTGCTGGCATCGCTGAAGGGGACCATTGAGTGCGTGACTGCGTTCTCGGAAACCGACTTCCGTGACGATATGCTGAAGATTGATGTACCTACGCTGGTGATCCACGGCAGCAACGATCAAATCGTTCCTATTGATGTCACCGGTAGAGTGGCCGCCGAAACGATCCCCGGCGCTGAACTGAAGGTGTATGACAATGCGCCTCACGGCTTTGCCGTAACGCATCAGGACCGGTTAAACGACGATCTGCTGGCGTTCTTGCAGGCTCGCTAAGCAAAATGGCTCATGTGCGGGGATCCCTGTATGCCTGCACATGAGCCGATTTGTCAGGATGCTTTGGACTTACTGAGATTTAACCGCTCGGCATGACGCACCAAATCCGCGAGAGAACGCACCTGCATCTTATCCATCACCCTGCGCCGATGTACCTTGACCGTAATTTCACTGACGCCCAGTTCCGCGGCAATCTGTTTATTCATCAAGCCTTTAATCGTCAGCTCCAGCACTTCCTGTTCGCGCGGCGTCAGCGTGAGGTGCCGCTGTTTCAGTTCATAATGCTCGCGCAACTGATCTGAATTTTCCGCGGCCAGATTGAGGGCTTCCTGAACCGCCTTCAGCAGGTCGGCAGAAGCGACGGGTTTGGTCAAAAACTCATGCGCGCCGGCTTTCATCGCCTGCACCGACAGCGGGATGGTGCCGTAGCCGGTAAGGAATATCACCGGCATTTCCCGACCGCTCGCTTTCAGCGCATCGGTTACCGCGAAACCATCACCGCTCGGCATGCGCATATCCAGAATGATGCAGCCGGGCACGGCGGGAAAGGTATGTGCAAGAAAGGCCTCTGCGCAGTCAAAATCAACGGCATTGTAGCCGGCAGAGTTTAATAGCCTGACAATAGATTGCCTGACCGAATGGTCATCATCGACGACATAAACGACATGTTCCATAGTTTGCCTCTGCAATTACGCCCTGAAACCGGGCATGTACCCAAGGGAACCCCACGCAGCCCGCCGGTTCTTCGGCCGGCAAATGCGCTCATGCTACCCCCTAATTAACCCGATCCGGATGTCAAAATGAAGACATCGCGGAGGATAATCAGGCTGCTCTGCGCCCGCAGGCCATTCAGGCTGGGTTCACACCCCAACGAAAAAGATAAAGAATTGAAGTTTAGACGATGAACACAGAGCGATCATCTCAGTGCGAAGGTCTGCTCATCGGTAAGCAGACCGGCTGAAACGATAGGCCAATTGAGAATAAAATGACCGTTTTTCTGTGAAAAATCATGTCATTATAGCTATAGTGTGTTCTTGCCGTAAAGGTGTTTACTGATACCTGAGAGCGAAAATGCAGATAAGCTGTCGGCCAGCCAGGGCAGGTAAATTCTCCACGGCATCAATCGGTTCCTTGGCCCCTCCGGGAAACCACTTGAACGCTATAAACCCTATGCGATACTGTATAAAAATACAGTTAAATAGGGTTGTTCATTATGCTGCATATTTCCGCTTGCGAAGAAAATAAAACCACGCCGGCATTGCCGCTGTTTGCCGATCCCGTGGCTTGCGGTTTCCCTTCTCCGGCGCAGGATTATGTGGAGGCCCGGCTGGATATCGGCAAACTGCTGGTGCGGCACCCCAACGCCACTTACTTTGTGCGCGCCAGCGGCGATTCGATGGTCGAAGGCAACATCAAGGATGGCGATCTGCTGATCGTCGACAGTTCACTGCGGGCGGAGCACGGGAACATTGTCATCGCCGCCATCGACGGCGAGTTCACGGTGAAGAAACTGCAGCGCCATCCCGATCTGCGCCTGCTGCCGATGAACCCGGCCTATTCGCCGATCGTCTTCGGTGACGACGACGCGCTGGAGATCTTCGGCGTGGTCACCTTTATTGTTTATGCTGCGCTGTGAGGGCGGGGTAAGCCATATAACGCCTAACCCCGGGAGGCGTTTTTGGCTGCTGAGCCGCCTCCCGGAAGTGACTGCGGGCATCCCTGCCTGTTCAGGAAAAAACTGTCAGAAATGCCATACCACGCCGGCATTCATACCGTTATCCTGATAGTTCTGAGATAACAAACCGGTGTAGTTGAGGGAAACGGCAACCGATTTTGTGACGTTGATTTCTGCCCCCGCCTTCATCACCATGCCGTCGCGTGAGGCTGCGACCGTGGCGGTATTGAAGGTGGCGTCAGTGCCGGCAAAACGCAAGCCGACTTCGCGCTCAGTCGCGTTGTACTGATGTTGCCAACCCAGTTCACCCCGCAGGGTAACGGCGCTGTCTTTACCGGTACTCCAGCGTTTGTCCGCGCGCATACCCAGGGTGGATAATGTTGCGCTGGTGCTCTGGCTGTCCGCTTTCAATGCGGCGGCACCGCCATTTTCCGTCATATCATCGCTACGGTAATTCACCCACGCCAGGTTGGCGAACGGCTCCAGATTGAACCAGGCATTGTCCAGACGGTAACCCGCTTCTGCGAAGATCTGGCCCGTTCCCGCGTTATAGCGCGCCTTGGCGTTATCGGACTGGCCGTAATACCCGATACCCCGAGAGGTTTCAATCCGGTGCCAGGTATAGGCGGTACCCGCGCGCAGGTTCAGGTTGTCATAGGTTTTGCCGGCATAGACCGCCAGATGATAGTTATCACTGTCGGCAGATGCGCCGTCTCCGTGCAATGAGGTGCGGGTGTAACCGGTGGCCAAGCCCAGACGCCAACGATCGGCCAGCTCATTATCCGCCCCGAGCAATACCCCAAAGGTAGAGTCGTGGAAGCCCGTGGCATTATCGTTGCCGCTGGCGTGCTCCCAGTTGCCCAACAAACTGACCCATGCGCCGTCCTCGTCTTGTTTGATGTCGCTGTTGTCCGCTGCGCCCTGAGTCTGGCGCAAACGGCCGTTAAGCGTATCCCGAACATAACGGCTGTTATTCACCAGCGCGGAGGCAGTATCCGCATGTATCTGCCCGGATAATTGACGATAGGCTTGACGCGCCAGTTCCACAGAAGGGGCTATCAGCAAGCTTTGATACACGGGGTGATCGGCCGGTAAGCGTTCAATTGCGGTCGCGAGGTTACGTTGATTGGCCGTGACGGCGACATCCGCAAAACGGGTGGCGTTACGTTGTAAACCCAATGAGAGGCTGGTGGGCTGATAGGCCAGGTCGGGCGTTAAAAACAGCCCGGCATCGGCAGGGCCAAATTGCCCGGTAATACCTTGCGCGGCAGTGAGCAAGGTATAACGCTGTGCCAGGATATTGCCGGCGGAGGATGGTGAAGCCAGCAGGTTTTGCCCCGCTTGCGGCACCACCGCAATCTCGCCACCGTTCAGTGTCGCCTGGCCATTGACCTGCAGCAAATCGCTGCGGCCGGCCTCAATGTCAGCCAGATAACGGGAGCCATTCTCCAGCGTCAGATCGTTATCAATCGTCAAGGTGCCGATGGAATTGCCGGGTGCTACCGAACCCCCTTTATTTGCCGTCAGCGTGCCGATATGCCCATTGCCGCTTACCAGCCCGCCTTCGCGCACCACAGTAGCGCCGGCGGCTTTACCGTTGGCGATAAAGAGCCCGTCAGCCGCGACATCGCTGGCTAACGTGCCGGTTTTGGCCAGTTGCAACGCAGCGCCTTTGGCAATCCGCGTCTGGCCGGCATAGTCATTATTCCCGCTGAGCGTTTGGCTACCGCCCGCTATTGTCAGGCCGCCTTTATAGTGCGTTCCGTCAGGATTGCCGAGATCAACGTCCGTGATACGGCCCGAGAAATTATCCTTCGCCTGACTCAACACCAGCGTTCTGTCCCCCAACGTGACTACGCCATTGCCGCTTAAGCTGCGGAGGGTGACGTTGTTCATGCTGTCTGGAACGCCCCACAGCGGATTGAAATTACCGTGTTCAGTGATGTCAAACCAACCGTTATTTTCCAGCGATGCGGAGTGGGCGAGGCTGCCGGGGCCGGTAAGGTATAACACCGCGCCCTTATTCACCCGGGTCACGCCGGTATAGGTGTTGATGCCGGTCATGTTGACCACCACATTCGGCATGAGCGTTAAGTCGCCGGCGCCGGAGATGGCACCCGCCAACCCCAGATAACCTTTTCCTCCGTTAGGATCCCCCGAGGGATCGCCGGCAGGGGCACTCATCAGATTTCCCATTTGCCTGGTCACGCGGTTAAGGTGCAATCCGCCGCCGTTGGCATCCGTAGAGAAATTATCGGCATTGACCACGAAAGGGGTAAACGCCGTAAGCTGATTTTGTAAATCATACATCACTGAATATTGAGCGAAAAAACCTAAACCCAACGTAATGTTCCAGGTTTCGGTGTCACTGCCGTCACGATCGATAACCAGGCGATCATCACGGCCTCCCTGCAGAGTGATCCCGTTGCCGACTTTCTGTCCATTGGCGTCGACAGGCTGAAGCGTCAGGGCGGTCACCGATGTGTTGTTTTCTCCCTCCTTATCAAATTTCACGCCATGCTGTTCGAGGATGTCGCCGAATTTTTTGCTGTCTATCGTTGCGTGAGTAGGATTGCCCGTATCGAATAAAATTGCGCCGCTCAGTGCCTCTGCGGGAAGCTCAACGGTGCTCGACTGACCATTGATATTGAGTGTGAAGGCGTATTTGAAGCGGCCTTCATGTTGCGATGACGCCGGTGCGCCAGAGTTGGGGAAATGGGTAATGTCGCCTTCACTGCGCGTCGGTGCCCAAGGGACCAGGGTATCAAACTGCGCCCGCAGGCTGGGGGTCAAATTGAGGATGGCGCAAGGCGCGCAACCCGGTGAACGCGTTGTCCCATTTTCATTGGCATTGTCATTACCGGCGACGATAAAACCGGTTTTCGTGATGGTGCTAAAGGGGCTGCCGCCATTGGGATTACCTTTTTCATCCGTAAAAAGAAAATCCCCTACGCCAAAGGTGCCGTAGAAGTGCTTTTCTTCTGTCGGTTTTCCTGTGGTAATGTTTTTTTCCGCAGCCAAATCAATATAGTAAGTTTTGTCCCCTATGACTTTAAAAGGCTTTTGATCTGCTTGCTGGGGGTGGTCGAGCAACAGATGTTCAACCTGGCCAATAACGTAGCCTTTATTGTTGCTGCCAGGCGTCGCTACCGGTATCGGGGTTGCATCATCGGTGTAATAGGTCAGGTCCGTTATTTGCTTGCGCTGTAACCAGTATCCCCCCCAGCCATTGTTGCCATAGAGATATTCGTATGCCTGATGCACATTCGGCCAGCGCGAGGTATCTTGTTGCCCGAGAACGGCGTTGAACTGATCCGAACCCGTATCAAAGATATATTTTTGTGCAGGGCCGCCGTTCACACCGACATTGATAGTGAGGCGGTTATCTAAATGCCCAAGGGGAATGTTGACTGGAGCCGGTGCCGCCAGAACATAAGATACCGGATGTAAAAGTAATAGCGAACTGACTACGAACTTCAATGGTTTGACTTTTTTTATCATTTCCATACCCCATAGTTGCAATTGATTGAAAGTAAAAGGTAAGTGGGAAAAATATTTCAAATTGTCTGGTAAAAATGCAGTCCGTCATTCTGATGATGGAAATTGGCTTTATTTTATTGTTTTGGCGGTGGTGTTGCATGTTCGTGTTTATCGAATAACGATGGAATCGAAAAAGCATTGCGCTAATTTATCGGGAACATGAATGTCTCGTGTCCATTTTAATACATTGTTTTTTTCTTCCGGCGACACATCACCGCCCCAGACATCGATAAATTTATTGTTTTTAAAGAATAATACGCCAGGGTCGGAGATGTCTGTTGCGGCAGAAATGGCAAGCCATTCGCTTTCGGCCAAAACCTGAGAGACTTCTATGGTGTTTAGTTTTATTTTTTGGGTAAGGGATTTTTGCACCAACTCCTGGTAGAAACCCATGTTGCCAGTATTGATGTCTTTCTTTAAAGACCCGCAATCTTGAGAGGATATTGCCATTTTAGCCATGAAAAATAATGACAGGGTTAAGGTTAATGCGCTTTTATTCATCTGAATGTCTCTGGCTTAATGCAGGGTGAATATGATTATAGATTATGATGATTAATTGAGTTTGTTGATTTTGAATTTGTTGATAATTATACGTAACGTATTGTTTTTATGATTTTTTTACCCATTTTTTTTTGCGGCTCGGTGGGCGATTATTGGATAAATCTATCGGGGTTTAAAGGGCGAAATGGGTGGCGGCAACGTATTCCGGGCTGGGTTGTAGGGCTGCAGGCCGGCGTTACCTGCGGACGCTTTAAAAAGGCGTGCCGCATTTGGATTCTCGCCCCTTAAGTAAGCTTGTTATTGATTTTCAATGGGTTATGCAATTCCATCCTCGGTTTTATCTGAAGTGAACGCCTGCGACAGCACATTCATAAATCATCTGCTAGGTTTAATGGAATTAAAAACTTCCATTTATCCTTGGATCTCAAGAGGGCAGTTTTGGTCGTTTACTCTAAGGCTCGTCTGCTGGGGTGCTGGTTATCTTATAATTAAAAACTATGGGCAGAGGTGATAGGCATGGTTCAGTTGGTCATGATTTTGCTGGGGGTCGATTATTTGCGTAACCGCTGGCGTGGGTTGATGATTGCCGGTTGGTTAGGTGTGTTGGCTGGCTTAATCATCTTCATCGATGCGTTGGATAACGCGATTTATTTCCCCTTGCATCCCTTTGCTTTCCTGTTGTTGGTCGAAGGCCTGGCAACGTTGATGGTTGCGCATACCGGCATCGGCGGGCAACGCACCTTGCGTTACGTAAAAGGAGGGGCATTTTCACTGGCTGCGGTATTGATCTTGAGCGGGCATCATCATGGTCATTTTATTTTATCGATGATTTTTGGCATTTTGTTTTTGACCGACGGGTTATTGCAAATCGTCACTGCTGGGGTTGTACGCTATAAAAACTGGAAGTTTGTGGTAGCCGGCGGCGTAATAGAAGTCATGTTGGCCATTTTCTTCTTTCAACCCTATCCGACCCATTATGTCGGCACCGTACCTTATTGTTTAGGGCTGGGATTGATATTCGGCGGGTGGAATATGGTTATGTTGGCGATGCGCGTCAAAAAACTGGAGGTCAACCCCGCGGTGTTGGGCAATACGGCCGCTGAGGAAGCCAGCAGTGCAGAAACGGCGCCGTTGGTCACGGAATGGGACGGCCCTCCGGCTGCCGATGAACCGGCACTGACCATACATGTCTGGACACCTGTGGGATCCTCGAAAAGTGCAGTAGTGCCGCATCCTGTCATTGATCGTTATATTGCTGCGGTGGATAAAAATGGGGTGATTTCCACCGGCCATGCTGCGCTGGAATCTCCGGAGGGCGTGTATATCAGCCTGTATCCGGCAGTCGATATTGACCGGTCGCCCGATCAATTTACCCGCTTGCTGCGAGCAACGGCAGATAATAACGTCGAAGGGCAGTTTCAACCGGATTATGTGACTGAATCAGAAAAATGGTGCCCTTCCACAATGCAGGTGCGGATCAGGAACTACGATGCTGAACGTTTGAAACGCTTCTGGGAAATCTATCGGGAAGACAACACCTATAACCTTACGCATCGTAACTGCTCAAGCAGTGTGGCGCGGGGCCTTGAAGCGGCGCTGGAAGGCGTGGTGGGCAAGATATGGGGGCAGCGTGGCCACTGGTGGGTGTTGAGTAAAATTCTCACGACGCCGGAGTTATGGGTGGCGGTACAAATACGTAAACGCGCAAAAACGATGGCCTGGACACCAGGGCTGACGCTCGACTACGCACGTGCATTAAGCATGTTGGCGGATCCCCGGCCGGCAGGCTGGATAACCACCATACGCCGCGCTCTAAAGAAAATGTTTTCTTTGCGCAAGCAATGGCGCGATGAAAAATCGCAGGGCACGATGGCGTCAACTGCGAGCAACGAACCCTCAAATGACAAAGGCAACTAGTTATATGGCCATGTTTTCGTGGTTGACCTCACCAGCGGCAAGCAACGAACAAGACTGGGTGTTGGAATACGCGCGGTTACCGCAGGTGGAATGGGGGGAGCAGGGTAAAATTGTACTGAGCAATATTCGCAATTTCAGATATCAACCTACCCGCGACGATTATGTGCCCGATTGGTACGATGCAGATATCGATATTAGCCAGTTAAAAACGGTAGATGTGGTCTCCTCTTACTGGTCAGGCAAGGCTATTGCGCATCTGTTTTTGAGCTTCGGTTTCGACGATGGCCGCCATTTGGCGGTCTCGATAGAAACGCGGCGTAGCCGCGACCAGCGATATTCGACCTGGCGCGGATTTTTTAAACATTACATGTTGACCTATGTGCTTGCCGATGAGCGGGACTTGATTGGCGTCAGAACCGATGTTCGCAAAGAGCGGGTTTATCTTTATCCCCTTCAGATTTCGCCAGATACGGCCCAGGCTCTTTTCCTGAGCTATTTGCAACGTATCGATCAACTGAGCCACCAACCCGAGTTTTATCACACGGTATTTAATAACTGCACGAGCAATATCTTGCATCATGCGACTGCGGTTTCTGCCGACATTCGCTATAGCTGGAAAGTCTTGGTCAGCGGCTATGCAGATAAATACATCTATGAGCTTGGCTTATTGGATACTAGCCTGCCTTTTGAACAGTTGAAAAAACGATGCCTCATCAAGAGGCCGGACGATGCCGTGATCAATGAGGATTTTTCGCGTTTGATTCGGGAGGGCGTTAAGAGGGAAAGTTGAGTGGCTCACTTTCCCTGCTTGTGATTCTGAAGGCAGGATGATTCCTGCCGTTATTTTTTCTTTTTGGCCTCTCTATCCATCATCTTTTGCTCATCCGCATCTTCAAGTTCGTCTTGTCGCATCAGGCAATTGGCATAGGCATCGGTCCCTTTGGTAAAACCATAACCATCACAAACTTTTTTATGGTTTTCCAGAGTCATCGCATCAAGCTCATCACTGATCCCACACCCTGATAAAAGTACCATTGAAACTGCAAGTAATACTGTTCGCATCATTCTTCTCCATTATTAAAGGCTTCAAGCTAAATATCAGTTATTGACACTCAGGATCGCCTATGTCGCATTTTTTTATTTTATTCAGAGAGTTTGTGCGTTCCGTTGTTCGCTCACTCAAACATAATGCGTTATTCATCGCGTTAATACTCCCGCCTGCAGAGTTTGAACTCAAAAACGCACAATCCGCATCTCTGAATTTTAGCCAGGCGCGCTGCGCCTGAAGTAGCGCCTTACTTTTTTCAGGGGATGATTTTAACGTGTCCATGACTTTTTTATAGGCTTTATTCATCTCCCCATCTGCATTTTTGTAAGTCTGAGCAGCGCAATCATTCAGTTCAGCCTGACTTTGAGCTGTCTGCAAACAGTTGCTTTCAGATTTATCCGCTGCCAGCACACTGGTTGAAAAAAAGGCTGAGAAAATCAATGGAAGGGCGACAATACACATTCGCATATTTTAATATCCTTAAGTTGAGAAATTTTCATCTAATAATAGGAAAGTCTTTGGCGTTACGCCAACAGGATATCAGCTGATGCTCCTTAATGAAGGGAGAAGCGTGCATTTCAATCGTCAACGTTTACCGCCGCACGCTGTTGTTCCAGTAAAGCGATAAAACGCAGAATTAGGGCATTCATACGCAGCAGAGCCACCGTCGGTTCTGCCGAAGCAGGGGGATGTTGTTCCAACTGTTGGCAAAGATTGACCCCGCTTTGGTAGCCCGCCAGCGCAAAACTGCCTTTCTGCCGATGCAACAGCGCGGCGAATACGTCCGGCTGTGCGGTGGCGGCGAGCAGCTGTTGGCGGTCAGCGTCGCTGCTGCGTTGCAATTCGTCAATCAAGGTGGTCATGACCTGCGGCTGCCCGGCGGCCATCAATTGGATTTCCCGCATGTCCACACGAATGGCCTGTTGCTCCGACACTAAGGTGCGCAAATCCTGCTGGGTTAGCGGTTTGATCAGCACGGCGTCCATACCCGCCGCCAGACAGCGGTATTGCTCATCGTTAAACGCATTGGCGGTACAGCCGACGATCGGCAGATATCGACGGTAGCCTTGTTCTCGCTCTCTTTGCCATTGCGCCAGTTGATAACCGGTGAAAACCGGCATCTGACAATCGGTCAGCACCAAATCGAAGGGGGATTGCTCCAGCCATTGCAGCGCCTGGTGACCATTGTCACAGGTGGTGACCTGATGTCCGAGCTTTTCCAGTTGAAGTTTCATCACCGTCAGGTTTGCGGGCAAATCATCCACAACCAGCACCCGCAGCGAGTGTTCAACGAGGGGGACGGTGAGCATCTCTTGCGCCTCATCGCCTGCGGCGGTGCGAGGTAGCGTTAGCGTGAAAGAGAACCGTGAACCCTGCTGCGGCGTGGAGTCAATCCGTAACTCGCTGCCCATCAGTTGCACCAGTTGGGTACAAATCGCCAGCCCTAGCCCCGTACTGGCCGGCGCGTTGGCATCAACCTGAGCATAGGGTTGCAAAATCTTCTGTTGCAGGGGCGGTGCGATACCGATGCCACTGTCGCTGATACTGAACGTTAGATTGTCGTGATGGGGATCCTGTGGCTGTACATCGACCTGCAATGCCACAAAACCCCGTTCGGTATATTTGATGGCGTTGCTGAGCAAATTATTGAGAATTTGCGTCAGCTTGGCGCCATCCAGCAGATACTGATGCTGCCAGACGGCTTCGATATCGCTGTCCAGCCGCAGCGCTTTTTGCGCCGCCAGCGCGGCGTAGGTATCCAGCGCCTGCGTCAGCAAGAGATGCAGCTCTGTGGGGTGAGCCTGCAAGTGCATTTCACCGGCCTCAATCTTGGAAATATCCAACACATCCCCGACAATTTGCAGCAACTGGCGTGAGGCCGCATAGGCTATCGGTAGCGACGTCCCAGCGGCTTCGGGGCGCTGGGTTTCCAACTCAAGGATTCCGAGGATAGCGTTCATCGGTGAGCGAATTTCATGACTCATACGTGCCAGGAAATGACTTTTTTCGCGGCTGGCGTCGGTGGCCTGTTGCAAGGCATCGGCGAGATCGCGCTCCAGGCGTTTGCGCTCGCTGATGTCATACCAACCGAGCAGCAGCCCTTGCGGCGTCATACGGCTGTCACTGTAAGCCGCCAGCCATTGGGCGATTTCCCGTTGCGCTCCCTGTATCACCATTGCACGGTCGGAAAACTGCGGTTGCATATTGCCGATGGCCGCTATGCGCTCTTGTTGGCTGATGGCGGGAATAATCGGATTTCGCGCGGTAAATTGCTCCAGAGAATGCCCAATCACTTGCTGCTGCGTTAGCGTCAGTGACTTTAGCAAGGCCTGATTGCAATGGGTGATGTTACCGAGCGGATCACATACCAACAGTGGCGTTGGGATACTGTTGAGCAGCGTTTGCCAGTATTTCAACGCATCGCGCAAACCGCGTTCGGCACGGCGGCGGCGGAAAATTTCAGTCGACAGAAAACCGATCAGGAACAGCGACAGCGCGGCGCTGACCGCCGTCAGCGGCTTGAACCAGCGATCGCCGGCGGTGCCGCTCGGTTGCATCGCACTTAGCGTTGAGTTCAACAGCCAGCGTTCATTGATCGATTGTGCAACGCCTGCGGGCAGGGCGTCGATGGCGTGATTAATACGCTGCAACAGCGCGTCCTGACCCGGTGCCAGCCACAGTGGCTGGTTGCTGACGATTGCCGGCAGTGGGCGTACGCTCAGCCTGCCGGGGTAAAGATTGCTGGCTAACAACGCCGCCTGTGTGGCATCGCAGACGATGCCCTGCGCGGCGCCGGCATTCAGCAGCCGGATCGCTTCATGCAATGACGCCGCCTCAACGAGTTCCACGCCGGAGTAAGCCGCCAGTAATCCCGGCTGCGCCGGGCTGTGACGTAATATCAGCACCCGCTGATGACGCAGATCCAGCGACGCATCGTGCTGTAACGGCAACCGATCCTGGCGAACCACCAGCGCCCAGCGCTGTTGCAACAGCGGATGCGAAACCAGTATCCCCGGCGGTGGCGCTGAACTTTGCGGCGGCGGCAAGGCTACCTGGATACTTTGCGTATTCAACATCTGCGCCAGTTGACTGTGGCTGGATGCGGCCTGTGTGGTGAAGTGCAACCCATTTTGAGCCGCAAGGGCGCTCAGCAAATCTGTCGCCGCACCCTGCAGTTGATGGTTCGCATCAAAATCGCTGTAGGGCGGACGATCGTCGAGCAGACCGACGTGGATGTCCCCGGTTGCCCAGGCCCACGCAGGCAGTAGGGTGAGCAGCACCAGCCAAGGCCGTCTCATCTTCACAGCCCGGCTTCGCGCAAATAGGCGAACAAATCGACATCGGAGCTGACGCCAATTTTTAACATGGCGCTTTTCTTTTGTGCGCTGATGGTTTGTTTGGTTCGGCTGAGCATGGCGGCGATATGGTTAACGCTGTGGCCCTGGGCCAACAGGCGCACGACCTCCAGCTCGCGTGGGCTCATCGCCACTGTGGAGGGCGATGATACGGCGTTGCCCGGCGGTCGACGCCCCAGCTGTAACGCTTTCAGACAAGCGGTCAGCTCAGTGGTCAGGCTCTGCTTATTGATCACCGCTAACACGCCGGTAGCCAGAATGGAGTTGACCAGCCCGGGGTTGGTCATCACGGTAATGACTACAATCGGCAACTGTGGGTATTTGCGGCGTAGCGTGCTAATCAGCCGCAGACCGTCGGACTGCTGTTCACCCGGCATATTGAAATCAGTGAGCAGCACATCCGGCAATTTTTCCGCCAGTAAGGCCAACAGTTGATCCACCGTTTGCGCTTCACCGACGATCGTAAAATTATCGCCAAAGGCCGTGGTCACCACGGTTCGCAGACCAATCAGGAATACGGGGTGATCATCGGCTATTACCACGGTTTTTTGCACAAATGACTCCTCGGAACAGGCAATGCAATCAGTATAGTGAATCCGTTTTCGCCAGTGCCAATACGCCGGCTACCCCTTGTTGCGGATGGTGCAACAAACGGCATTCGACATGATGATAATGTGCATCGGGCAGCAGCAGGCGTAATGAGCAATGTTGCGGTGTATTCCGTGATTCGCTTGCGGTGCGCAGCAATGTTTTCAGCACCTCGCGATCGTCGGGGTGAACATGGGCCAACAGCAGCGTCAGATTGGCTAACTGACGTGGCGGCATGCCGAAAACGGCGTCGTGTGGCTGCCAATCCAACAGTTCAGCCTCCGCCGACAGACGAAAAAAGGCTGGGTGGCGCGTTTGCAGCAACGCGTTCAGCAATAGCTGCTGTTGTTGCGTCTGTTGGCGCCGGGAGCGATGTCGTTGTTCCCGCGTTGCCACTAACAAGCCTAGTGAAATGATCATCAGCAAGTACAACTGTGAAGCTTCGACCGCCTGCATGCCGGCCAACGCTGGGCGAAATGGGCCATAGCCATAGAGAGTGGCCAGGCTCACCAGCAGCGTGAGCAGAATAAAGTACAGCGCCAGCGGCAACAGGGGCAACAAAGCGGACAGCAACAGCGATAGCGCCAGCACGGAATACAATAAGGCGTTATTCAGCAGGTCGTTGCTTAACAGACTGGAAGGCAGAAAAAAAACGGCTATAGCTAACGGAAAAACCCACGCTGCAATAACGGCTTGTTGACGGGTGGGCCACTGCCACTGCCCACGATTCAAACGATGAATAATAAATAGCGGCGCGATCGCCAGGCAGCCGGTAGCATTGGAAATTCCCCAGCTGATGAAATGCGAAACCCGCGTCGGATAGCCGAGAGCTTTAAGAATTAAATCACTAAACAGACCGCCCACGGCGCTGGCAAGGTACACGCCGGCCAGCAAAAGCAACGTTTCTCCCGGGTGCGACAAGCCGTTTGAATAGCGGTGCAGCCCATTCCAGATTAACGCCAGCGGGCAAATGATCGCTAAATCGAGCAGGGCGAACGCCAGCGCAATATCCCAGGGGCGATCGTGCAGCAGGCTGACCGAAAAATGCAGTACGCCGGCGCTGATCGCCCACATCGGCCACTGTGCCGGGGAGCGGGTGCACAACACGCCCAGCAACAGGCCCGCCGGCAACCAAATGGTACTGGACAGGCTCCAGGGATCGCGTGTTTCGAGACTGATGGTGGCGAGCAAGAAGTAAACCGCGACAAATATCAGCCAACGCAACAAGCCGTAACGACGTGAGATACGCCCGGCGTCCATGTTTATCTCCCTTGTCGTCTTTGCGTAAAATGTTAACAACCCCTCTCTAGGTTTAGCTACGAATCGCTTTTCTGACTAGTCAGATACTCGTTGTTCCAACGCTTCTTTATACTTCATTCCAGGTTACGGTATCGCGCCGAATCGTCAATTTCCATCACTTAATTACTGAGGCTTGTCAGCTATGAAAAACATTCAATTGTTCGGTGGCATCGTATTGGTATTTGCAGCAGCTATGGTGCTGTTTTTTTCTTTAAGTTCTGTTGGCCATAGTGCACGTATCGCCGAGCCGGTATTTGTGATGAAAGAAGGTACGGTGTTATTTTCCATGAATGATGGCATGCAGTAAAACCGCCAATTTGATGGGCAATATCAACATGCGCGTGGTTTATTGCAGCAGGTCGCGGGAGAAATTGCGCAATAGTCTGCAGCCTATTCGCGGCGGCGATTATTTTCCTGAATGGCAGATAAGTTTGTTGCAGAGATTCTATTTCTTAAAACCGCAGAGTATACACTTTAAACTTTGCACTTTTGCACGCCCACACCGGGTATACGATGTTGTCACCCGGGGGCCAGGTTGCCAGACAAATGATGACGTTAGCACCGGTCGCGGCGGTGTTTCATGCGCCTTTTGAATACGTTGACGCTAAGCAGAAGAGAACGTTAATAGAAGTTGGCGGCAGTAGGGGTAGACAAAATTCCCGTCATGGATTAATCTACCATCTAGTAGGTTGGTTGTGGCATATATGAACCCTACATTTGAAATCACACTACATCTTCAGGAGTTGACATGACTAATTCAAAAAAACCTTTTGCTGACGCTAATGTTATTCGCGATACACGAGAAGCCATTCGCCGGCAGCCAGAACTGGGTAATCTCACCTTTAACATGAAGAGTAAATCCAACGGTGGGGTATCCGTCCGGATGGAAACTCATGCGACTATCCAGAATGGCCAGGTTGATACCAGCCGCTCCGGTAAATTTGCGAATGTTGGTGATGAACCCGCTGAGTTGTCGGGCACTGATAGCGGTATGGGCCCAGCTGAGTACATTTTGCAGGCTCTTGCCGGCTGCTATACCGCGACTCTGACCGTGATGGCGGCAGAAAAAGGCATTGAGCTTGATGGTATTGAACTTGACCTGAACTTCGACATCGATCTGAACGGTTTCCTGGGTCTTGACGATAAAATTCGTAAAGGGGCGAAAGGGATCCGTGTTGGCGTTAAGCTCTCCAGCCCAACCGCCCGCCGTGAACAGCTCGAAGAAATGGTTCGCGCGCTGCCGGAAAGTTCGCCGATCCACGATACTCTGGCAAACCCGGTCAAGATTGATACCCGGTTGGTGTAATAAAAGTCAGAGGGGAAAGTGATGGAATACGGTCATTTTCCCACGGCCTTATGGCTATTAACCCCCGCCAAAAACGCGTTATCAGAAGAAGGTTAAATCCCTGTTGTGAACTGATGTCCCCTTGCAGGGAACAACTGGCGCAGATAATATCTACCAACTAGTAGATTATAATTGTGAGGATGATATGTCAGTCATGACACGAGAAAGGCTTCTGAATGAAGCGGACCATCTGATGCGTGAACGGGGTTACTCTGCCTTCAGCTATGCCGATTTGTCAAAAAGCATTGGTATCACCAAGGCCAGTATTCATCACCACTTCCCAACCAAAGATGTTTTGGGCGAACAAGTGGTGATTCAGGCCCATACCGATACCAAAAACCGGTTTGAACAGATTGAAGCGACGGAGAATACGGTTGCGCAGATGCTTACCGCCTACGTGGAGCTTTTCATCGAAAGCTATCGCACGTCGCGTATGCCGCTGTGCTGTGCTTTATCTGCGGAAATGGCCAATCTGCCACCGAATATCAGAGTTCGGGCTACTGAATATTTCGATATGCAGATTGCCTGGCTGACCAAGATTGTCAGCCGTGGCGTTGATGCAGGGGAGCTGACAGCCGACCTGTCGCCATCAAAAATGGCGCTGCTTATTTTGAATTTATGCGAAGGCGCTAGCGTTGTTTCCCGGGCGATTAATAAACCTGAACTTTTCAACGATACGCTTGAGCAGATCCTAATGATTGTTAAACGAAAATAATTCTGGAGATGACCTCCCATGTTAGATTGGAATGAATATCGCTCAGAAGTGATGCAACGTGTTGGTGACCTGGGCAAACTAACCCCGGAAACGTTAAAGGGCGTTATGGCTCTGGGTAATGCCGGCAACAAGACCAATCTTCTTGGCGCGAAAGTGCGTGAACTGATTGCGCTGGCTTGTGCGGTGACGACTCGTTGCGATGGTTGTATTGCCGTCCATGCCGAAGCCGCTATCAAAGCCGGCGCAACAGAAGAGGAAATTGCAGAAGCCCTTGGTGTGGCAATCAACCTGAATGCAGGCGCTGCCGTGGTCTATTCCGCACGTACGCTGGATGCAATTAAGCAACTGAGAGCTTAATAGTTGTCGCGTTGAAAATATAAAAGGGCATTACTGCCCTTTTTTCAGTTCTGATAATGCTTGCTGATAAAACCCTGCCGATTTAACGCCCGGTATGACAAAGCCAGGCATAATGTGCTGATGACAGTAAGGTGAAGTCTGGACATTTACTCTTCTCCATCGGGGTGATTAACATCCCAATAAGGGCAGAGAAAGAACCCGCGCCGCCCTGAACCCACCAATTTTAGCTCCAGAACGCCCAAGAATGCATTCTGTAATATCCTGATTTTGCGGGCTGACTTCTTCAACGAGGGGATAACGATTAAAAAGGACAGCATGATTTGTTCATTCACTCATTGACCAATCAACTAGTAGGTAGGTATAGTGCGGCCATACGCTTAACCGGGATCAGGAAGCGATCTTCAGATCCTCAGCCCGTTAAGCATTAACTCCGGCCCCTGCGGGGCTTTCTCTCTTTCGCCTTGCGAGGTACACGATGAGTAAGTTGTTCACCCCCTACAATCTGTCAGGCATGCAGTTAAAAAACCGCGTGGTCATGGCCCCCATGACCCGCACCCGCACAATGAACGACGTGCCGGATGACGTCGTTGCACTTTATTACGCCCAGCGCGCCTCTGCGGGGCTGCTTATCACCGAAGGCATGCCTGTTTCTGAAGAAGGGCGCGGCTATTTGTATACCCCGGGGATCTACAACGCTGCACACGTTCAGGGTTGGCGCAAAGTGACCGATGCGGTACATGCGAAGGGTTGCCGTATTTTTGCTCAGCTGTGGCATGTGGGGCGGATGTCTCATACCTCTATTCAGCCGGGCAACATCGCGCCAGTTTCCGCCGGTACCGTACAAGCGGTTAACACCACCGTCTTTGCGCTGACCGAGTCAGGCGAACCGGGTCCTGTCGTTCCCAGCCAGCCGCGTGCGCTGGAAACCGCAGAAGTCCGCCGCGTTACCGCTGATTTTGTCCATTCAGCGCGTCTGGCAATGGAGGCCGGGTTTGACGGCGTGGAAATCATGGCGGCGAACGGCTTCATTTTCGACCAGTTCCTCAGCAGTGAACTGAACCCTCGCACTGATGAATACGGTGGCTCTGTGGAAAACCGTCAGCGGTTCCTGCTGGAAACGGTTGATGCCATTTCTGCGGCTATCGGCAGCAATAAGGTGGGTTTACGCATTTCACCGTTCGGGCGGATTTACGACCTGGCGCCTTATGAAGGTGAAGAAGAGATTTGGGCAAGTATCGCTGCGGCCCTCGGCCAACGTCAGCTGGCTTATGTACACCTCTATTATCAGCCTGTTTATACCCAGGCACCGGTTCCAGCCGGTTTCAAAGCCGCGTTCCGTAAAACTCTGGGGGGCACCGTTATTGCCGCTGGCGGCTTCACCCGCGAGATTGCCGAAACCGCACTTGAGGCAGACGAACTGGATCTTGTCGCGTTTGGCGTGCCGTATATTGCCAACCCCGATCTGGTCGAAAGAATGCACAACGGCTGGCCGAAAGCGATCGCACGACGTATTACGGCGTGACGGGGTCGCCGGAAAAAGGCTACACCGATTATCCCGCCTGGGAAGCCAACTAACGGCACGTAGCCGATGGTATTTGCGGTGCTCACATAAAGAGGCACCGCCGAGCGACATCAATGAGGTATTCAGGAGCCAATATGCAAACCCTTAAGCCGATTATTACGATAGATATCTGGTCAGATCTGGTCTGCCCATGGTGCTGGATTGCCAAAAAGCGTTTTGAAAAGGGCCTTGCCGCCTTTGAACATAAGGAGCAGGTCGTGGTCCGCCACCACAGTTTCCGTATTTCCGGCGACCGGCCTGCCGTGCCGTTCCGCAAAGCCCTTTACAAGAAGTTTGGCGGGGAGCACGGGGCGGAACTGATGATGAATCAGGTGGGCACGGCCGGTAAGGCGGAAGGGCTCCAGTATAACTTTGACACCATGCTCTTTGGCGATACCGAAGATGCCCACACGCTGCTCGCAGCCGCGCGTCGCGCCAATATGGGCGACGCCATGGCAGAGCGGTTTTATCGGGTCAGTGTGACTGAGGGGCGTTCCATTTTCGATCCGCAGGAGCTCATTGCGTTAGCTACCGAAGTGGGCATGTCCAGAGCCGACGCTGAAAGCGCCCTTGCCAATGAGGCCTTCCGTGCATCGGTGGCCGAAGATGAAGCCCATGCCCGGTCGATCGGGGTCAGCGGTGTGCCGCTGTTCCTGCTCAATGAAAAATATGCCATCAGCGGCGCGCAATCTGCGGACAACTTCCTGAACGCGTTGAAGCAAGTCTGGGAAGAAAAAGCGGCTGAATTGGCAAAAAACGACGGCCAGACCTGCGGCGCTGACGGTTGCAGCATCTGAAATCTGAACGAGCCGGCTGCATGATTGCCGGCAAATCTACCCTGCAAATAACGGAGTTCAAAATGAGCGATGACTTTAAAGGCAAAAAACTGCTTGTCGTGGGTGGCACCAGCGGCATGGGTCTGGAAACGGCGCGTAGGGTGCTGAAAGCCGGTGGCAGCGTGGTACTGACGGGCAATAAAAAAGACAAGGCAGAAGCGGTCCGCAAAGAGCTGAGCCCACTGGGTTCCGTGTCAGTGATTGCGGCAAACCTGATGACCGAAGAAGGCATGAACGCCATTCGTCAGGAGATTAATGCTAATCATCGCGATATTAACCTGATGGTCAACGCGGCCGGGATCTTCATACCGAAAGGTTTTACCGAGCATTTGGAAGCCGATTACGACATGTACCTGATGTTGAACCGGGCAACCTTCTTCATCACGCAGGATGTAGTGAAGAACATGCTGGCCGATGGACGTAAAGGGGCGATTGTTAACGTGGGCTCCATTGGGGCGCAAGCTGCACTCGGCGACTCACCGGCTTCCGCGTATTCCATGGCCAAAGCCGGCCTGCACGCGCTTACGCGTAATCTGGCCATTGAGCTGGCCGGTGCAGGTATCCGTGTGAACGCCGTCTCCCCTGGGATCGTGCATACCCCGATTTATGAAGGCTTCATGGCGAAAGAAGACATTGCCGGCGCGATGCAATCGCTGAACGCTTTCCATCCGCTGGGGCGTGTCGGCACGCCGGAAGATGTGGCCAATACCATCTTATTCCTGTTGTCCGACAAAACCTCTTGGGTGACTGGCGCCATCTGGGATGTCGATGCCGGTATCATGGCCGTTCGCAGATAAGCTCGTCATAACCTCGCAAAGCCGCCCCATATCATGGGGTGGCTAATAGTCATTTAGCTTGTAATTCAACCATGCTGAAAGTTAACATAATGAAAAAATTGAAATTTACCTTCAAAAATGCAGAGGGTGAAGAACGTGCCGGGTTGCTTGAATTGCCAGAAAATCCCAAAGCCTTTGCTCTGCTGGCACACTGCTTTACCTGCGGGAAAGATCTAAAAGGGGCTGCACGCATTGCGAAGAAACTGACAGAAAATTCAATCGCGGTGCTTCGCTTTGATTTCACCGGATTAGGCAACAGCGAAGGCGACTTTTCCAATACCAATTTTTCCTCGAATATTTCCGATCTGCTGTGCGCAGTCGATTACCTTCGTCGGGAATACGAGGCTCCTTCGCTGCTGATTGGCCACAGCCTTGGCGGTTCGGCAATCCTCTCTATTGCAGGCAAAGTGCCTGAGGCCAGAGCGGTCGTAACCATAGGTTCGCCAGGCGAATTGACGCATGTACAGCGGTTGTTCAAAGACAATATCGAAGATATCAGGAATCATGGCGCTTTCCCGGTAGAGCTTGCGGGGCGGGTATTCACCCTCAAAAAGCAAATGCTGGATAACATTCAGGAGCATAAAATAGCGGAAAAGGTATTTACCATGAATAAGCCGCTGTTGATTTTTCATGCTCCCAATGACGATACCGTGCTGATTGAACAGGCAGAGAAAATTTTTAAAGCCGCCAAACACCCCAAAAGCTTTATCTCACTGGGTGAAGCGGATCATCTTCTGACCCATACTCAGGATGCGGAATATGTTGCCGGGATTATCCTTGCCTGGAGTTCTGCTTACATTTAGAGGGCGCATAAGGCATTGCTCAACTTTCAGGCTTTTTACCTGAAAGTTGAGACCCATTAATTAATTTAACTTTATCGAACACTTATGTTCCTGGAAACATTGAAGCCACTTCACGGGCGGTATCGGCCAGAAGCTCGCCGTTTTTGTAACTCGCGGTCACTTCTCCATTCTTGCCGATAGCGGTTTTAGGCCGTTCAATAAACTGCCCCAGCGGAATCGCGTTCTCATCCAGTACCACCGCAAACGGAATTTTGACGTTATCGACACCAAAGTGTGCTTTAAAGACGGCTTCCGCCTTATCGCGCGTGACGATGCCCAAACGAATAGCCGGTGCTGACGCGGCAACGGCATGGATAACGGGCAAGTTTTTATGGCAGTCGGGGCACCACATTTCGGCTGCAACCAGAATGCTGTACGAACCCGGCAGGCGTGACAGCTTACCGATGACATCGTCAGGCAATGCCCCTTTGGCAAGCGCCTCAAAATGCCGCAATGCCTTGCTGTCTTCTTCTGTTCCGCCGGCAACAAATTCGCTGTAACCCGATGCGGCATCGAGCAGTGCTTTGAAATCTTGCATGTATTCTCCTTAGGTATTAGCCGGCACTCGGCATCACATAACTCGGGCAATGATAAAGGCCAATGGGATCTTTTTTGCAATTATTTCTGGCATGACCGAGAGATCCGGTGGTTTGTGATATAAAGGCCTGTAACGAGTACCTATTATAGGGAGATAAGAGTGAACAAATACCTCCTCGCGTTATCTGCTGCGCTTATCGGCACGCAGGTTCAGGCTGCAACGCCTGCTGAGCTTCCCGCACCGGTCAAACAGCTGGAAAAACAAGGTATTGAAATCATCAAACCCTTCACCGCTCCAGGTGGCGTTCAGGGATGGTTGGGAAAATACCGGGGAACGGGGGTGACAATTTATCTGACCCCCGACAAAAAACATGCCATATCAGGTTATATGTACGATGAGAACGGCAGTAACCTGAGCGAAAAAGTCATACAAGAGGAGATATACCTTCCTGCTGGCCGGGAGATGTGGCAAACGCTCTTAAAAGCGCCAGGCATCATGGAAGGCAGCGATAAGGCAAATTGCCAGATTGTCGTGTTTGCCGATCCTTTCTGCCCATATTGTAAAAAGTTCAGACAGGAAGTGCAGCCCTATATCAACGACAATAAAATTGCCATGAAAACGCAGTTGGTCGCTGTCATGCAGCCCGACAGCGGCCGTTACGCGGCGGCGATATTGTCTGCTGATAACCCCGCGAAGGTCTGGCAGAGTTTCGAGTTGTCTGGCGGCAAAAGCAAGCCGGCACTCCTGGAAAAAACGCCGCAACCGATTTTTTCCCAGATCCAGTACAACCAGAAATTGATGGACGATCTGGGTGCCAACGGCACACCGGCGATTTATTATCTGAACCATGCCAACACGCTTCAACAGATCGCCGGTCTGCCGGATAAAGAGCAAATGGCCAATCTTGTGGCTTGTAAATAGTTCGCATGCCGTTTGCAGGGTGACCGCAGCTCAGATCACCCTGCGTATTATCAGCCGTGTTGGCGCATAAAGCGTGAGCGCCAGGGTTTCAGCACCCAAAGGGCCAGTGCGGCGGTGATAAAATCAAAGGAAATCGCCATGCCAAAAACAACGTGCCATCCTTGCGTGTGCTGATAAAGCAGTGCCGCCAACGGGCCGCCAAAAATAGAACCGATCCCTTGCGACATGTACAGCCAGCCATAGTTGGCGGTGGCGTTTTGGCTGCCGAAGGTATCGGTTAATGTTGCAGGGAACAAAGAAAATATCTCCCCCCAACCAAAAAACACCACGCCGGAAAGTAAAACGAATAACAGCGGGTCCTCACGGCACATCAGCCACAGCGTCATTGCGACACCTTCGAGCGCAAAGGCGATAAACATGGTTTTTTCCCGGCCATAGCGATCGGAAATAAAACCGAACAACGGGCGAGTCAGCCCATTGGTGAAGCGATCGAGGGTTAACGCCAGGGGCAGCGCCGCCAGGCCGAAGACCACCGCCTGACTGATGCCAAAATCTTCCGCGAAAATAGCCATCTGTGACGTCACCATCAACCCAGAGGTGGACATCATTGCCATCATGACAAACATCAGCCAGAACAGGGGCTGACGCAGCATTTCTTTTGACGTGAACTGACGTTTGTTCTGCTCCAGCTTGGTGCTGGTCGGCTGTAAGTCAACATTGACCGGTACTTTCAACCCTTGGCTGGCCAGAAAGCCCACCAGGGCAAAGAGGCCGCCGAAGACCATCATGGTCTGATCCAGCCCGTAGCTGCCCAGAGAAATGCTGATGGGGAAGGTGGTTAAAATCGCCCCCATGCCATATCCGGCAGCCACGGCACCGGCGGCAAAACCGCGCTGTTGCGGAAACCACTTGACCATCAGCCCAACAACGCCGATATACACAATGCCGGTACCCAGTCCACCGAGACAGCCATACACCAGATAGAGCTCAGTCAGGCTGCTGACCTGGGATGAAATAATCCAGCTACATCCCGACAGCAGCGTGCCGATGGAGATTAATATCCGTGGCCCAAAGCGATCGATAAGCTTGCCCTGGAAGGGCGAAAAGAAGGTTTGCAATATGATGAGCAGCGAAAAGGTGACCTGTAACGCGGGCAGATCAACGCCCAGTTTGGCCGACAGCGATTTGGTCAATAATGTCCAAACATATTGTGGGCTGGAAATCGCCGCCATACAGATCAACCCCAACAGGAGTTGTGTCCACCGCTGATTGTTTTTTTCTATTACTGACTCGCTGACCAGGGTCATTTAAATCTCCCAAGATATAAGTGTTGTGTCTGTCGGTGTATCAGTGTGAGCATTAAGCGTGCCAGAATAAAAAATAAATAATAAAGTTGTTATTTAACAATCTGATGTATTTTGTTTTCTGTAATTAAAGATACGTTTAAATTAAATTTTGGTGGAATTGATAAATGATATTTCGCACGGGTATAGTGCAGATGAGCAACCTTAGTGCGGCATTAATTAATATAATCGATAGTTTAAGTATAAATATTCCTAAATAGGGGAAGGGAATAGCTAATGATGACGCCGTGACGTTATGCATGCCTTTATGATGAACCGCATGTTGGGGGAGTCTGTAGCGAAGCCTGCATACCAACCGGGCATTTATGTTGGGCGGAATGCGGTTTCGGCTCACGGCTGCCAGGCAACCAAATTTCACAGAAAATGATTGCCTTAGCGCTTCACACCGCATCCTGCCGGCAAAGTTGCTTGCAGGGCGGTAATTTTTGTTTATCATTAACTGTATATATATACAGTTAAGTTGTGCATTATGAAGACACGTCAACCCTGTTGCCCAAAACCCGATGCGATCATGCCGAACCCTTGCTATGGAGTGGCCTGACGATGTTTGCTCTGATGGACGTGAACAGCTTTTATGCTTCCTGCGAGACGGTTTTTCGGCCAGATCTTAAAGGTAAGCCAGTGATAGTCCTGTCCAATAACGACGGGTGCGTGATCGCCCGTAGCGCCGAGGCCAAGGCGCTGGGTGTGCCGATGGGGGCGCCGTATTTCAAGATCAAGGAGGAGATGCGCCGCCGCAACGTGGCGGTGTTCTCTTCCAACTACGCGCTGTATGCCGATATGTCCCACCGGGTGATGAGCATTCTGGACGAGATGGCGCCGGCGGTAGAAATCTATTCGCTGGACGAAGCCTTTCTGTGGCTGGATGGCGTTAACCGCTGTGCCGATCTGGCGCAGTTTGGCCGCCAGGTGCAACAAAGGATTTTGCAGGAGACGCATTTGGCCGTCGGCGTGGGTATTGCGCCCAGCAAGACGCTGGCCAAGTTGGCCAATTATGCCGCCAAGCGTTGGCCGGGTACCCGAGGTGTGGTGGATCTTTCGGATCCTGTCCGTCAACGCAAGCTGTTGGCGTTGATACCGATAGAGGAAGTGTGGGGCGTCGGCCGACGGTTGACCCGGCAACTGCAGGCGATGGGGATTGAAAACGCATTGCAACTGGCGGATTGCGACACCCGGCTGGTGCGCAAAACCTTCAGCGTGGTGCTGGAACGCACGGTGCGTGAACTGCGCGGGGAATCCTGCCTGCAACGGGAGGATGAGGCCGCAGCCAGAGAGCAGATCATCTGTTCACGATCGTTCGGTCAGCGGCTGACCCATTACCCGCATATGCGGGAGGCAATTTGCAGCTATGCGGAGCGCGCGGCGGAAAAACTGCGGCAAGACGAACGCTATTGCCGCAGCGTGTCGGTTTTTATCAAGACCAGCCCGCATTCCGCAGGTGAGGGTTACTACAGCAATCTGGGCACCGCCCGGCTGCAAACGCCGAGCAACGACAGCCGCGATATTATCGCCATGGCGGTGCGTGCGCTGGAAAGCATCTGGCGGGAGGGGCACCGTTACCTGAAAGGCGGCGTGATACTGGGGGATTTCAGCGCAGGCACCATGGCACAAATCGACCTGTTCGACGACTGCCCGCCGCGGCGCAACAGCGGCCAACTGATGGCAACGCTGGACAAGCTCAACCGGGAAGGGCGCGGTCGCATCTGGTTTGCCGGGCAAGGCATTGCCAAACCGTGGCAGATGAAGCGTGAGATGCTCTCACCGGCCTATACCACTAAATTTAGCGATATTCTCAGTGTCAGGGTAGGCTGAACCCGGCCCAATATCGAGCAGGGGATTGCGTCTTAAAACCAGAAGTTAGTGATTTGCTGTGATATGAATTTACTTTTTTCTTAAGAACTCATAAATCTTTAAGGATAAAGAAACAAAAAAGTAGCCGGTGGCGAGGGTAATCATAAATTTGGATAGGCCCGCGGGTGCGGAGAACCCCAGACCTGAGGCCATCACTCCGGCACCACTAAGGAAAGGGGAGATGGAAAGTATGGCGAAAAATATAATTATGGGTCTGATGATTTTATCCATATATAACTCTTTTTAAATCTATAAGCGGCAGGTGTTAACTGCCACCTTTAATTAATAAATTCCCTGGTGGTTTAGGCATTACAATTCAAAATGATCGGATTAATCTTCTACATGAGATTTTCCAAAAGTGAACGTGATCACAAAACATAAAACCATTTTTTAGAGTGGACGCTTACCAGGAACAACTGCCGCCAGAGCTTGTCCCATCCTTGTCGGTACGATCGCCGCCATTATTACTATGACCGCCGGCGATAGAGTCTAACCGAACTGCATCAACGATTCCCATAACCAACGCCTTTTGACTACATGAATTATTTTAATGCCTGCCTCTGTAAGGTGATTAATTATTGGCTCATAACAATAGTTATATCAAGCGTTATTTTAAAAAATAATCGGCAAGCCAATCGTGTTATTGATTAGGGTAAGTCTAAACATTAAATAATACACTTAAGGTCGGTATAATTAATATTTGTACTCGGTTTTTTTATTTATTCCCGCTGTTGGTCGGCTTCTTGCGCAAAGCGTGGCAGAGGAAACGTGAGAGGTTTTCGTCGGCTCTCACCACTAAATTTAGCGATTTCATCAGCGGCCGAGCTGGGTGAGCTTGCTCCGGCTCGAAAGGGATGAGAGTGTCATCTACTGTGCGGAGGGGTATTCGCGGTTAGTCATTCTAACCGCGAGTGGTCATTTCGCGTAGGCTGAGTATGGCAAGATTGCCTGGTAAGGGTTGTTGCGCCAGCTTCCAATCAATCACATCTATCATTCATTGTGCTGACAGAAATATCGATTAATTATAAAATTTACTTATGTATTTCTTCGCGATAGAGTAAGCTGCCAGACGGATTTATTCAGAAAAAACATCCTGATAACAATCTGTTAAATGCCGGCATGCTTAGGTTTGCGGCAGTAAAAGAGATCAGAGGTGTTTAACTGATGGATACCAGCGCAACGATTTATTGATCGTGCCCTTGGTGACCAGGATTTTACCGCTATCGACCAGGTTCAGCAGCAATACTCGTGCCTTATAAATATTAATATCGTTGGGCTCAGCCAGTTGGCGAGTACTGGGCCATTCGGCAGGCGGCGGCAATTGCGCGCCCCTGATCGGAGGGCTGAGCATGTCTAGTGTTTGTAATAAATGCTGTTGTAAAGTTTGAAGTTCTTGTTGTTTTGACCGGCGCTTTACCATGGCGGCCTCACTTAAATTTCAGATGGGTTTTGAGATAACGGTAAAATACCTTCAGAGAAGGGGGCCGGTGCCCGGCGAGTTGTTCTCTGAGCTGTTGGCAGAGGGCTTCCTGAGCCTGAGAGTGCAGCATCAGTCTGCTGTGTTCAAATTTCAGGATGTGCAACTCCGTTGCCAGATGTTCAGCCTGCTGTTGATAACGGCTGCGTCTCATAATCTTTCTCCTTCTCTATTGTTCGGCACCGACGTTCGTCAGCCCGGACAAGACAAATATCCATTTATCATTCCAAATTATTATAGCGCAAAACTTAAAAAGACGATCATTAATATTGTATAAATTATATTATTCAGTATATTATTCTGTTGTTGTTATTTTTACGATCTGTTGTCTCGCAAAAATATAATTACCATGCTGTTTTTGGGCTTATGTTTCGTATTTGCTTATTTTGAATTAAATAACTTTTCAAATTACCGATGTTTTTGTAAAAATGTTCTGGCCAAAACAAGTGACTGCGACGAGGTTGATTTTAATTTCTGTGAATATTACATAAATACCCACGGGTATCTCTATATATTGGTATTTTTTTATGGATATCTGGTTTTTACTCCATTCTTAATTTTAATGGGTGGGTTTTTTTTGGATTTTTCCGGGGGTTTTAATAAGTCTTTTGGCTTGATTTGGTAATGGGCGTTGGCCCGATTCATTTTGGAATATATAACGGTTGTTAAAAAACGGGAACATCCCTGAGCTTTAACACAATATTAAAGGAATAAGTGAAATATGAAACTGAACAAAATCATGTTGGCAACAGTTCTGGCGTTTGGTGCTTCTTCTATGGCGCACGCCGCCGATCAGGGTCATGGCAAAGTTACCTTCACCGGTTCAATTATTGATGCGCCTTGCTCTATCGCTCCTGAATCTGTTGATCAAACCGTGGAGATGGGTCAGATTTCAAATGTCGCTCTGAAAAATGGCGGTAAATCAATGCCGCGTCAGTTTGAAATTAAACTGGAGCAGTGTGATACCACCACGATGAAAACGGTAACCACAACTTTTGACGGCGACAGTTCATTAGCGAACCCAGACCTGCTGGGCATTATCGGCAACGCGAGTGGCGCCAGCATCGCAATTACCGATATGGCGAGCAACCTGATCAAACTGGGTACCGCAACGCCACCTCAGACGCTGAACGACGGCAATAACACCCTGCGTTTCGCTGCATACCTGCAGGGTGACGGTGCGTCTGCTGCGATAGTCCCGGGTGACTTCACCGCCGTAGCCGATTTCAAGCTGGCTTACCAATAAGCACCCGTCATTGGTGTGATGTCTATTGCATGCGGGATTTCCCGCATGCATTTCCTGGGATGGAAGAGTATTTGTCAGGGATATCCAATGAATCGATTTACTCATACTTTAGTGCCTCCTTGCATATTGATGACCCTGCTTATTGGCCCGGTAACGCAGGCCGGCGAAAAAGCGCAAGGGTGGGGGCGCGTTAATATGCAAGGAGCCATTATCGATACCGCCTGTGCTATCGCGGCCGGAAGCCGTGAACAGACTATTGATATGGACATGGTGCCGGTAGGGAATATCGTACGAGACGGACAAGGAAATACGCGTCCGTTCATCATCGAATTAATTAACTGCACCCTAGAGCGTCCGAAATCGGATTTGCCGGACTGGAGGCAGTTTCAGGTTACCTTTGATGGCGATAATGAGGGTGGGCTATTTGGCGTCAGCGGCGAAGCCAAAGGCGTTGCGCTGAAAATTACCGATGGTCAGGGGAATGTCGCTATACCGGGCATGCCGTTACCTTTTAATGACATTATCTCCTCCAGCATGCTGCTTAATTATTCAATAAAACTGGTTTCGAATAATAAGCCGCTGCGTGCGGGGAGTTATTTTTCAGCCGTGCGTTTTAAATTGGACTATTACTGATTAGCATATTCTGCGGCAAGTCGCATGACCAGAATTATACGATATAAGGTTAGGGATATGAAGTTATCGCCTGCTGGGAAGCTATTTCGTTTTCAGGTGCTGGGATTGTGTATCACGCTGGCACTGGGAAACTCATCAACGTTGGTATATGCCGAGGCTGGCATTCAATTTAATAGCGATATATTAGATGTTAACGATCGTAAAAATATTGATCTGAGCCAGTTTTCCCGCAGCGGTTACATTATGCCGGGAAGCTACAGCATGGTCGTGCATATCAATAAAAATGAGTTGCCTGAACAAAAAATCCCTTTTTACGCGTCGGAAAAGGATCCTGACGGTAGCCAGGCCTGCATATCAAAAGCATTGGTTGAGCTGTTGGGGTTGAAGGAGGATACGATGAAATCCCTCACCTGGTGGCATCAGGGCGAATGTCTGGATGAGTCCAGCGTTAAAGGCATGGAGTCTCGTGGCGATCTGGCGACGTCGGCGCTTTATTTGAGCGTACCGCAGGCTTATCTGGAATACAGCTCTGAGGACTGGGACCCGCCGTCGCGCTGGGACGAAGGTATTCCGGGGTTGCTGTTCGATTACAACATCAATGCTCAGAATCGGCACCAACAAAATAATGGCACCCGGGGCTACAACGTTAGCGGTAACGGTACCGCCGGCGCCAACCTGGGTGCCTGGCGGCTGCGCGCGGATTGGCAAGGTCAACTCAATCATCAGACCGGTTCTGGTCAACCTACGGATAAAACGCTGGATTGGAGTCGTTATTATGCCTACCGGGCGATCCCCGCACTGCGTTCGCGCTTGACGTTCGGTGAAGATTATCTGGACTCAGGCATTTTCGATAGTTTCCGCTTCTCCGGTGCCAGTTTGGTGTCGGACGACAACATGCTGCCGCCAAACTTGCGAGGTTATGCCCCAGAGGTGGTCGGGGTCGCTAAAACCAACGCCAAGGTGACAATCAGTCAACAAGGGCGGGTACTGTATGAAACCCAGGTGGCGGCGGGGCCATTCCGCATTCAGGACATTAACGACGCCATTTCCGGTGAACTGGACGTGCGGGTGGAAGAGCAGGATGGCAGCGTGCAGGAGTTCAAAATGAACACCGCCAGCATCCCTTATCTGACGCGACCAGGCTCGCTGCGATTCAAACTGGCCGCCGGTAAACCTTCGGATTGGGAGCATCACTCCCGCGGACCGCTGTTTGGCACCGGAGAGTTTTCATGGGGTGTCAGCAACGGGTGGTCGTTGTATGGCGGAGCGCTGCTGGGGGGCGATTATAACGCACTGTCTCTGGGGATTGGTCGCGATCTGATGGCTCTGGGGGCGTTGTCGTTCGACGCCACGCAATCGCGGGCGCGCATGCCGCAGCAGGGTGAAACGCTGAGTGGTGGCTCTTATCGGCTGAGTTATTCGAAAACCTTTGATGAGCTGGACAGCCAGGTGACTTTCGCCGGTTATCGCTTCTCGGAAGAAGATTTTATGAGCATGAGCGAATATCTGGATGCACGCTACGACGGCAATCGGGTCGGCAATAACAAGGAGATGTACACCATCACCTTTAACAAACAGTTCCGTGATTTGGGGCTGAGTACCTATCTCAACTACAGCCACCAGACCTATTGGGATCGCCCGGCCAACGACCGTTACAACCTGACGATGTCGCGTTACTTCGATATCGGCCGCTTCAAAAATCTGAGCGTGTCGCTGTCGGCTTACCGCAACCGTTACAACGAAACCAATGACGATGGCATCTACCTAGGGCTATCGATGCCATGGGGCAACGGCGCGACCCTCAGCTACAACACCACGGTGAACCGCAACGACAACACCCATCGGGTGGGTTACTACGATCGAATTGACGAGCATAACAATTATCAGCTGAGCGCAGGCAGTTCGCGTAGCGGGGCCAATTTGGGTGGCTATTACAACCATGAGAGCGATGTGGCTCGTTTGAGCGCCAACGCCAGCTATCAGGAAGGGCGTTATAGCGCAGTGGGCATGTCTGCACAAGGGGGGATGACGCTAACGCAGGAAGGCGGCGCGCTGCATCGAGCCGGCATCATGGGCGGTACCCGTTTGCTGTTGGATACCAACGGCGTAGCCGACGTGCCGGTTCGCGGCTATGGCAGTACCGTTAATACCAATAGGTTTGGTAAAGCGGTGGTGGCGGACGTTAACAGTTACTACCGCAATAAAGCCAGCATCGATCTGAACAAATTGGGCGATAACGCCGAAGCAACACGTTCTGTGGTACAGGCCACTCTGACCGAAGGAGCGATTGGCTATCGCAAATTTGACGTGATCGCCGGTGAGAAGGCGATGGCGATCGTCAAACTGGCGGACGGCAGCGCTCCACCGTTCGGCGCCACAGTATTGAATAGCCGTAAACAGGAAACCGGCATCATTAACGATGCCGGCAGCGTTTATCTGAGCGGCATCAACCCTGGCGAAAGCATGGTGGTTCACTGGAGTGGAGACGCACAGTGCGAGGTGCAACTGCCGTCTCCGCTGCCGGCCAACATGCTGATGAATACTCTGCTATTGCCTTGCAAGCCGGTAACGGCTGCGGCAAAGGCCCCCATTGCTGAATAAATCTATCACCCTGAATTTTGGAGTAATCAATAACATGCAACACATTCCCTTAAAAACGACGGTGATTGCCGTTGCGCTGCTGGGTGTCGCGGTATCGCAACAGGCCTGTGCGGCTATAGCTTTGGATCGCACCCGGGTGATTTTCGACGGCGGCCAGAACGCAGTCAGCCTGAATCTCAGCAACCAGAACAAACAACTGCCGTATCTGGCGCAGGGCTGGCTGGAGGATGAACAGGGCAACAAAATTCAGAGCCCTCTGGTGGTGTTGCCGCCGGTGCAGCGCATTGAACCGGGAAAACCAAGTCAGATAAAAGTCCAGGCGCTGCCGGCGGCTAAACAATTGCCGCAGGATCGCGAGACGTTGTACTACTTCAACTTGCGTGAGATCCCGCCGAGAAGCGATAAGCCGAATACGCTGCAGATCGCATTACAGACGCGCATCAAGCTGTTCTACCGTCCGGCGGCGATCATGCCGAGTCGCGCAGACATGGCGACGCCCTGGCAGGAGCAACTGACGTTGACCCTCCAGGGGGGGAAATATCTGGTCAATAACCCGACGCCGTACTACATCACCATTATTGACGCCGGCAGCAAAAAGAACGGGGAAGGTGTGAAAGGGTTTGAGCCCTTTATGGTCGCACCGAAGGGGCGGTCGGCTCTGGCCGTCGATGCGACGAGTCTGGGTAACAGCCCGGTGCTCACCTACATCAACGATTACGGTGGCCGTCCACAGCTGACCTTTAACTGCAGCGGCGGCAGTTGCAAGGTGGTGCCTGAAAAGAAAAAAGCTTCATAACCCTCTGTTCACAGGCCGTAACTGACGGGAGTCACTCAGATGCAATGGATGAAACGAAAGCAGAAAAAGGACGCACAGATTTTTCGCAGTGAATGGCGATATTACACCTCGATGGGCGGGCTGGCGCTGATGGTGCCTTTGAGTCTGGGGGCGATGGCGATGCTGTTGCCTACGGCGGGGGCGGCGGATAACGGCCAGGTAGAAGGCGCGAACGGCGTACTGCTGGTGTACGGCGCACTGACGGAAAGTGCCTGTCGGTTGGAAATGACCAGCGCGCGGCAGGATATCTGGCTAGGCGATACCGGCACGGGGCGCTTGCAGCAGACCGGCGATCGCGGCCTGCCGGTAGCGGTGGAACTGCGGCTGCGCGATTGTCTGCATTCTTCAACCAGTCAACGTGATGAACGCACAGGTGCGTTGAGTTGGGCGCATAACCAACCTGCGGTGGCGGTGAGTTTCAGTGCGCCTTCAGATAAGGATAACCCTCAGTTGGTGAAGGCGCAGGGCGTCTCCGGGCTTGGGCTGCGTCTGCAGGACTTCCGCGGTCATGATGTTCGCTTGGGTAGCCGTGGCGAGCCGCTATTGCTGACGCCCGGGCAGAATGGGCTGACTTACACCGTCACTCCCGAACGGACTGCGGCCCCCCTGATGGCCGGCGCTTATCGTGCGGCGGTCGACTTTAGACTGAGTTATGACTGAGGCGGCGATATGGCTCATACGCATACGATGAAACAACGCCGGGCAGCTCTCTGGTTGTGCGGGGGACTTGCGCTGGCGAGCATGCCGGTACAAGCGAATACCCCTGTCACCGTCAGCGTCACCGTGTTATCTCCGCCTTGCGTCATTAACGGCGGACGCGTAATTGAAGTGGATTTCGGCAATGAAATAATAATCACCCGAATCGACGGCAGCAATTATATCCAAACGGTGGATTACTCGCTGGAATGCAAAGGCAACAGCAGTAATGCCATGAAGCTTCAGGTGCAGGGAAACGCTACGGTATTTGAACAAGGCGCGTTACAGACCAGCGTGGCGGACCTGGGGATTGCGCTGAAAGCCAACGGTGCTGCGTTGGCGGTGAATGACTGGGTTGATTTCACTTATCCGAATGTGCCGCAGTTGCAGGCAGTGCCTATTAAACGCGCCGGCGCCACGCTAAACGGTGGTGAGTTTGCCGCTTCAGCGACGTTGAAGGTGGATTACCAATGAAAATAAACCGCACATTGAGAAACGCCGCGGCACTCGTCATGACGTTACTTGGCGGCTCCGTGCAGGCGGACAACATGAGTTTCCGCGGGGTCCTGCTTGATGCACCGCCCTGTACGATTAACGGCGGTAAAGCGGTCGAGATTGATTTTGGCCAGGTTGGGGTCAACAAAGTGGACGGCGAAAACTATAAGCAATACTTCACTCTAACCTATGAATGCGAAGGGGTCAGCACGGATAAGCTGTTGCGCTATCTAGGAGCCGCCACCGCATTCGACACCACGGCGGTGCAGACCAACATTGCGGACTTCGGTATCCGCCTGCAACACCAACGGGATGGGATCGTAAAGCCATTTGAAGTTGGCGGTACGCTGGCCATACCCTCCTATCTGGGATCAACGCAGCTTATTGCCACACCGGTCAAAAAAAACGGGGCGACCTTGCAGGAAGGGGCTTTTACCGCAGCGGCGACTCTTCAACTGGAATATCCCTAGGAGACAGTGATGAAGATGAAAAAAACGAGGTACGGGGTAGTGGCCTGTTTCTGCATGGGTGTCTTTGCTCATGCCGCGCTGGCCGCTGCACCGCCGCAGGTCAGTGTACTGTATAGCGGGAATCTGGTGGCGGAACCTTGCACCCTGTTGCCGGAAAATGAAAACGTCATCGTGGATTTCGGTTCGGTGGTCGACAAGTATCTGTATCTGAATAATCGGACGCACGGCGTGCCTTTTCAACTGAATTTGACGGATTGCGATCTTGGCTTGGGCAAGACCCTAAAGATGACTTTCAATGGTCCGGAAAGCACGGCTCTGCCGGGATTGTTGGCCCTGGCTGCGGAGAGCCAGGCCAGCGGGATCGCAATTGGCATGGAAACCGAGCAGGGCCAACCTTTGCCGCTTAATGCGGCGAGTGGCAAATACCCTCTGCAGGATGGCAATACGGTCATTCGGTTGCAGGCTTACATCCAGGGGGAGCCTGCTGCGATAACCGACAAAACCATAGGTCGTGGCCCTTTCAATGCCATCGCGACCTTTAATCTGGAATATGAATGATAGCCCTGTCAGGGCGCTGCGCCCTGGCATCCGGTAAGACAGAAAAGGATAGCATGTAATGCAGCGTGTTCACTTCAGATGGATGTCTTTACTATTTGGCCTGGCTCCTGGCCTTTGTTCGGCCCAAATTTATTCCTACATCACCGAAAGTATCGGTTCGCCCACGAATGCCACCTATAAATTTGTTATTGAGAGCTGGGACAGGAACGATCAGACCCTTAATCCGTGCTTTGGGATGAAACAGTGTGCCGTGGGGATCAACCACCGTCATACCGGCTCCAACGCCGGCGGTACGGCGTCGGTGTTGCCCTCACCCTTTACCTTGGGCTCGGCGCAACATCCGAAAATTACCCAGTTGGAGACGATGGGCGAACTTGGTCAGTATTATCAGAGCGTTTATCCGCTGCCGATCGAGGGATCTACCAACCATGTGGGAGACGCCATTACTCAAGAGTGCGTCGGAATGTTTTACAACACCCATTCAGCGACCACGGTGTCGACAACCTCATCAAGGTTGATATCCGGCAGTGTATGCGGAATAGCGCCGCCGCCAGTCGGGGTCTGCGGCATTGAGGAACAGCAGCTCGATTTGAGTCACGGTGTTCTGCAAGAACCTGATTTGATGGGGAATACTTCTCATGGCAGTTTGCGCGTGGTCTGTTCGCAGAAAATGGATATCGTCATGTACATCCGCACCGAGAACGAGGGACGCCTTGAACTGGGTAATAACTCCGGGGTTTACACTACGCTGCGCATCAATGGTGTGGCGGCGAATAAGGGGTATCCTTTCACTGCGGATGCACTTGGGGTGACGATACCCGTTACTTCCACGCTGGGCGTGACGGGAACGGTAAAGGCCGGTGATTATTCGGGGCAGTCGGTGGCTATTTTGGCTTTGCCTTAATCGGGTTATCCACGCTGCGTCATCCGTATTTAATATTATCCAGTGAGCATAAATTCAGTGAAGGTAAATCCATTTATTGCGCTCGGGTGCTGGCGTTCTTTTTTTATGATCACGGCGATCGGTGCACCGCTGGGGATCTATTTCGCCGGTATGGGAGGGACAGGTTTAAATCTGCCGTTTAATTCGTTGATATATGCTTGTACTGCCGGCATTGTATTTTTAATTTGGCTGCCAATGCGAAAAACGGTGATGATTACTATGCCGTTTATCTATTTCCTTGTTGGTGGAATAGTGCTGAATATTCCTCTGCTGTATGCTGACCAGGAAGTGCGCGAAAGCGCATTATGGCGTGCGTTGGCATTGCTGGCAGGCACGGGGTTTTATTTCTCCTGGCTGCAGTTGAAGCTGCCCTTTCAGCAGCGTCGTCGAGCTTTGTACGCGGTACTGTTATTGATCGGTATCCAGGCATTGATCGCGTTACTGCAAATTTTCGCTCCTGCGCTAAGTTGGGTGCCGATACGCGGCGGGCGCGTTTTCGGCAGTTTCCTGCAACCTAATGTATTGGGGAGCTTTATTGCTACCGGGCTGGCGTCGCTGTTAATGCTGTTTGTGATGCCGGGCTACGTTTGGCGCCGTTATGAGCGTTTGCGTACTGCTCTGTTGGCTTTCGGCTTGCTGATATTTCCTGCTTTGTTGGTGTGGATCCAGTCGCGGGCTGCCTGGTTGGGCGCAGGGGCTGCCATTATTTTGTTTTGCTGCCTGTTTGGCCGCCGCGCACCGCGGCGTAGCATGGCTGCGGGCGCTTTGGCGGCGGCCGGCGCTTTGCTGGGCATGGGTATAATGCTGTGGACGGCGGGCGATGAAGGCATGATATTACGCTACATCAGCCACGATGGCTCTACGGTGGCGCGGCTTAGCATGCTGCATGACACCCTGGCGATGATCGCGGAAAAACCCTTGATGGGATGGGGCTATGGTGGCTTCGAATATCACTTTCAACATTTTAGAATTGCACAAATACCTCCGACGGTGGTGACGGAGATTGCTCGTCATCCGCATAATGAGATTTTACTGTGGTGGGTTGAAGGCGGCATGGTGGCGCTTATCGGCATGGGGATCATGCTGGCGGGCGGCGTACGCCTGCTGGTGCAGGCAATAAGGCATGATCGCAAGGCACAGGCGTTGGGTGAGCGCTCTGCCGGCGAAGGTACGGCGCTGTGCCTGGTGCTGATACCGATGTTGGTGCACAGCCAACTTGAGTATCCTTTTTCTCTGTCGGCGATTCACTGGCTGCTTTTCCTGCTGCTATTGGCTACGGTAGATCGCCTGAGTTGCGGGGCGCAACATCGCAGGGCGCTGCCTGGGCCAAGCGGCATGATATTCAGCACTATTTTGCGGCTGCTTGCGGTGTTCGGTGCAGTGGTGATGCTGGCGACTTTTCAGGGGGGCCGGATTTTGACCCAGGCTGAACGCTCGGGAATGAAAGAGATGGGGGCAGTAGACGCCATGCCCCCCCTAACGGCGTTAGCGCATCGTGAACGTCGGGAGTTTGATCAACAAACTCATGCGTTACTGACTTACAACCATACACAGGATGAGAGCCTGCTGAAGAAATATGTCTCGTGGGCAAAAGATTATCTCAAACACCGCATTGATAATAATGTGTATGCCAGCTTGATCATAATATTACGCCATCACGGAGATATTCAATTGGCGGAAGATTATCGACAAAATGCCGAGCTTATTTTCCCTGAAGATCCGCGATTTGTGGCGCCTAAAAAATAATATTCTTTAACTGATTTTTATACCGCATTTTTTGATGAGTGAACTCTCGTCTTATCACGCCATGGATGAAATATTTTTTAGGGAGTGAAAAATGGAAAAGATAATTTCGCTGGTTTTTATTGACCGCGATAAATTTTTTATCGAGGGCCTGAAGCAATTGATATTGCCTTACCTGGAACATAAAGGCATGCGGGTTCAGGTATTGCAGGACTCAGCGGCATGGCAGGCGGATATCGTCTTTCAGGCCGTTGAGCGGGACTGGCAGGCGCGCTTTTGTCTGCGCAGGGCTCAGGGTGGCCGCCAGCTTAATTTTTCATTGAGAGCCCCGGAGGATGCCCGCTGGAAAAATCAACCGAGTTGCCGCAACGAATCCGGCGTGATTCTCCGTAATGATCCCATCGAAAGCATCTTGATGCGGGTTGAGCATGGTTTGGAAGAGAGTGAGGCCGGTCTTGTCGCGAGCCACTGTTACTGGTGTGAGCAGCAGCGTATTACCCGTCGGGAATGGGATGTTATGCGCTATCTGGCCTGGGAAATGCCGCCGACGGCCATTGCCAACTATTTACGCCTTAGCGTTAAAACGGTCAGTAACCACAAACAGGCTGCGATGAGAAAGCTGGGGTTTAAACGCAATGCAGACTTATACCAGTGGCTGAGGTTGGATGGATTGAAAACGGTAAAGAGGTATGAAAAATGAATATGAGCGGGCCGCAGTGGCGGCGTAGCGCATTGGCCTTGCCATTGTTGATCGGGACGTTGGTGCTGAGTGGCTGCGAGAACGGCAGAAGGCCGATCCTGGCGGCGAAAAAATCGCCTGAAGCCACCGTTGAAATTACTCAGGCTCAACGGGAAGCGGATCGATTGCAACACTGCCAAAAAGAATTGGATGCATTACAGGGCATTGATGCTGCAGGTTATCGGAAATATAAACAGGAGTTCGATCGCCTGATGAGCGGTGCCGCGCAATACGCCGCTTTGCGCACCCAGGTGAATGGCGACACCCAGGAAACGGTAGATGCCTTATATCGCTATAAGGTGAGCCGGTTATGTGCTGATGTAAATCAGGCCGTAATGACAGGGTTGGCGGATCGCGGGGAGCGGCTTAAATGACGCGGTGTAAACTGACGTTACTAATGCCGTTGCTGCTGACTTCAGGCCCTCTGAGCGCGGAAGACGGGGTACCCGCCTTGTTACAATTCGCTGAACAATACAGCCATCAACACTCGGTATCACCGCCCGTGGTGGTTGAAAAAGAACGGCGCCCGTCGAAAATAAAAAACGACAACGTTATTAAGGTTACACCCTCCGCAGTAAAGACGCAGACAGAACGTCAACAGCAGAAGATCCGTGAGTTGGAGCGAGCGCTATCGGCATTGCGCGATGCGCCGCCTGTAGAAAAAGCGGTGGACCTGTCTGGATTGCTGCAATTGATTGGCGGATTGCGGCAAGCGATCAGCCTTTCGCCGGATGAGCGACGCATGGCGGAATTGATACGGCAGGCAAGCGAGGAAACCGCGCGGGAGAAACAATCGGCTGCCATGAGTCTGGCGCAGGTCCGTGCCCTAAAGGCCCGGATTACCGACTTACAGGCACAGCAACGCGTCCTGTTGGAGCGGGCCAGTCAGGCTGAAGCTGAGCAGGAAAAGCTGGCCCGAATACAGCAACGGTTGCGTCAGGATGCAGATGCGTTGCGTGAACGGGCGAAACTGCTGGCTGCGCCGCAAACGTTGAAAACAGTCACCGGGCAGCAATCGTATGCCGCCGGTGGCGCCTTGGGGCGCGATATCCTCAAAATGCTGGATGAGCGCAAAGGTTGGGGCATCGAGACCGATCGCCAAACCTTGCTGGCGGGTGTGGTAGACGCCTTCGCCGGGCAATATCAGTTGACCACGGACGTTTTGGCCAAGGCGCTGGCTGACTCGGAGGCAAGGGTGAATGCTGCCCGACATCAGAGGATGCAACACCAGAGCGAACGGGATAACGCGTATATTGAGGCGTTTACCCGTGGTAAAGGTGTGAAACAGTCTCCCGACGGATTCTGGTTCCGGGTGGATTATATTGGTGCGGGCGAGATCGCCGCTAACGCGCAGGTCGACGTTGTGGTTAAAGAAATGTTGACCGATGGCCAGGTGATTCAGGATATGGATCTCAACGACAAGGTGTTGTCACAGCCGCTGAAAGATTATCCGCCACTATTTCGCGCGGCGATTGGCCAGTTGAAAAACCACGGCGCGATGACTCTTGTGGTCCCGCCGGAGCTAGCCTACGGTGAAGCGGGTTTTCCACCGAAAATACCGCCGAATGCCGCTATGGTGTATGAATTAAGGGTGGTGGATGCCAAGACGCCTTAAGGCGACCTTCTTGAGAGGGGAGGACATTGCAGGTGTGGATATTTATGTTAAACCTGTTGGGTCATGTTATCTGGTAAGTGTGGAGAACACCGAGTTAATAAGAAATGCACCGTTAAGAAAAGGTATTGCAAGAATAATCTTAATAAAATAGAAGTGACTAGTTAAATTAACACCATAACTTACTCATCGTTAATTAAAATCAAATGGAGAATAGACGCCGACAAAACTATCTTATTAATCTCATTTTGAAAGTGATTTTCAGGAGAGATTAATGTATCAGGTGTTGTCGGAGAAAGGGTTCAATTTCATAAAGAACAGCAGAAGGTGTTGCCTGTCGTCCTATAAAAACGAATCGGGAGAGTGGGCCATTGGCTACGGTTATAATAAAAACGTCGGGCCAGGAAGAGTTATCTCTGAGTTGACCGCTCTGAGTTTATTGCAGTCTGATATTATGGAGTGCGAGCAAAAACTGAATGAGATAATCATGACTCCGTTAGCTCAAAGCCAGTTTGATGCCGTATTGTCATTGTATTATGATGTCGGCCCCGGCATCTTTGGCAAGAAAAGTGGGGTTGAAATTTGGAAGTCAGGCAATACATCACCCATCCTGGCATTCATTAATGATGCAAAGTTTGATGCTGCGGGAGAGTATTTCTCATTTTGGGGGGTTAATTGCGGTAAAGATAAGTTGCGATTTCGTGAGGCAGAAAAGAAAATGTTTCTTTATGGAACTTACCCATTATGATGTTGGCAACGCACGCCCCCTATGCGGGAGGCGTGCTTCTTGCTTTACTTTACCTCATCGAAGATGTGTTTAATGATTCCTGCATCGATTCTGTGGTGTGTGTAGATATAAATTGGAATATGAACATCTATTTTTTTTATTATAAGTTCAAATCTGGAGTTGAAAAAGCATTTCAATACTGAACAGGTGTGCGGAAGTATCGCGTAGCCTAAGGCGCAGATCACCATCTCGATCATAGAGGTAATGTTCGACGACGGTGTTAACTTTCCGCCTATACCTGTCTCTTTTTTTAGCAGCGCTATGGTATCTTCCAGAAAAACTCTATTTATCAAGTGAGTATAATCATTATGCATGAAGACATCTTTGCAGATGTTTTTTTTGTCGTAGACCAGGTAAAAAAACAATTCAGATACAACGCTATTGTACTCACCGGATGCTAAATTATTGTGTGTCTTGTCGTCTATTATTATATCTGTAGAGTCATCGGCAATGCTGGTAAGAATGATCTCAATAGATTTCTTTTTAAATTGATTGGTTATGAATGGAGAAAGGAATAAATATTCAGAGCTGATGAATATTTTAATTATATCTTTGTTGTTTTTCATTTTTATTTCTAGAGATCTTAACGTGTGAAAATGTCCCTCTGTTAGTGAGTAAATCCTTTTGCCGTATTGTGTTAAAATCATTTTGTTGTTTTCAAAAATAAAAAGTTTATTGTCAATTCTCCGTTCTAATTTCTTTATCATGGAGCAAACGGCAGGCGAGGTTATATTTAGATCCTCGGCGGCCAGTTTTATCGACATTTTCTCGGCGACGCTAATGAATGTATTAAGCTCTCTTGACGTGAACATCATATTTCCTTATTGATTGTTGAATTATATCCCTGGAAATAGAGTTTTCTGTATTTTTATTTTTATTGATTATTTCAAGTTTTCCATGCTTTTTAAATTGTTTATTACTTAACACACGTTAAGCTTTTCTTATTTTACACTGTGAAATCTTGGCGGTAAGCTCACTCCTTAATCAATTATATTAAACCGGGCCTTGAGATGAATTTGGAGGGAATGTGATCTTTAAAATTCCAGAAGATACCCAGTTAATAACATGGACAATCATTGGCTTGGTCTCTGCGTGGGGAGGGTTGGTTAGATATATCATGGATGTTAAAAATGACAAGGCAGAATGGCGATGGGTTGGCGTTTTTTTTCAGATCGTCGTGTCAGGTTTTACCGGCGTTTTAGGCGGTTTATTGAGCTTTGAAGTCGGCAGCAGCATATATATGACCTGTGCAGTTGCCGGGTCCTTTGGGGCGATGGGCAGCAGTGCAATCGATCTGATCGCCAATAGGATTTTTTTTCGAAACGGAGTCAAGTAATGCAAGATTTCATTTTTAGTCACCGCAGTGAAAAAAATCTTCAGGGGGTACACCCCGATTTGGTAAAGCTGGTTCGTTCGGCATTAATGCTTTCTGAGGTGGATTTTTGCGTCATAGAAGGGATCAGGACGCTGGACAGGCAACGGCAGCTAAAGCGGGAGGGGCATAGCCAAACCCTGGATAGCCGACATTTAACCGGGCATGCGGTCGATCTTGCACCTCTTGTGGACAAGGTCATTCCATGGGAACGCTGGGAGTTTTTTCAAATGGTTGCCGAGGCAATGAAAGCATCCGCCAGGAAGGCTGATATTCCTATTGTCTGGGGCGGCGACTGGAAAAATTTCAAAGATGGCGTTCATTTTGAACTATCGCGAGAATATTACGCTTAACGATCATTTATTTATTATTCACGCTTAATCTCTTTATAACTCATCTTTAATTTTAATGAATTGACGCTACTGACGTAAAAATTAAATATATACGTGTTCACAACCAAAGAGGACTAATGATATGGGCAGCTATGCATTAAGGACTTTTTATAAAAGTCATGACGCAGCTTTATTTAATGATGAGTCAGTTTTTATTTATGGAAAAGATGTAGAGTTTAATAGTAATCTTTATGTCAGCAAATTTAGTAATGGTGGTTGGAACGCTACGCCACTAAAAATGCCTGAGGGTCACTTATATTCAAGAACATCAGTTTTTGTTAAGGATTATCATGGTACGGCGTCACACGTTATTTTTACCTCACGGGATAAGGATGATAATGATATCGTCTTTATTACAAAGATTGGACAGGACGGAGAAAGGATTACTCTTTCAGATGCAAAATCGCTAGAGTTTATTTCCAATATGTCGATAGTGAGGGCTGGCGCTACACGGCTTAATGGCATGATTTTTATTTCCCTGGTGGATAAAAACACCCAAGGTGCCTATACGGTGGTGTTGGACTCAGAGACCTATGAACAGCTCTCTCCGGTTACGTTAATTGGCGAAACGCTTTCATCCCGTTATTTTGATGAGATGCTGGATCAAATGACGGGGGCTATTGCACAATTTAGCGATGACAATCATGGCTGTTTCTTGCAGTTAAGTAATGACAGTGAAAATATCTCGGTATTTAAATTGACGTTTGAGACCGACGGAGGATTGTCTTGTTTTAAACTCTTTGTCATCACTGAGCGTGATATCGGGGCATTTGCCGGTTTGTACGATAAAGATAAGAACATCTTAATTACGTGTTATTGCCAGTTTAATTCGCGTTCTAAAAATTGGAACGTTAATGGCGTTGTCAATAAGGTGTTCTCCAGAACGGGTGTTGAGCAAGACGTTCCTTATGCTGCTTTGCCCCTAAATAGTAGTCCGGGAATTTATTACCGGCCACAGGTCACAAGGGCTGAAAGTGGTTATGCCGCATCCTGGGAGGGGACGGAAACGTTGCATTTCAAACAATTCAACGAACACATTAATGCAACATCGCCAGAGACCTACTATCACGCGGATAAGCCAGGGAATCATCGTATGGCTTATATCGATGGCAAGTATTTTGTGGGTTACCAAAACGATTGTAGCGAGCCGCGTTTTGTTGGTTTGGAATACAAAAATGATGAAGTTAAATCGGTTGATAATTGAGGTGTGTAATGGCCATTACTGATGTTAGAGTGTCTGAGTGTTTTAGCTATATTAACGATGTCGATAAGCGGAAATTTGAAATTGAAATTACTGCTGAATTAGCCAGTGATCTTAAAAATAAAGGTATCTCCGTTTATTATGGCGATACGTCCTTATTGCTGGCGAATACGGGGGTTGTCGCTCTCTTGCAGCCCTCATTTGAATTGGCTATTGATACGAATGTAGAAGCATTCCTGAAGATTGTTAACAAGGAGGGTTTTAAAGCCTACCAAATAAAAGTTGACATAAATTTGATTAATGGCACTACGGAAGGGAGTTTCTACAGCAATATTCAGTTTATGGATATTGAACCGACTATTTATGATTACATCATCACTGATAATGTGGGTAGCGATCTGGCCAGTGTAGAGGTCTTGGTCAAGTATTATTCCCCAGGTGTTTCACTGAGTCTGATTAATGAGAAGCACAATAAACGCTACCCGTTTGAGGATTTTGAATATGATGAAACGTTGGAGGTGTGGAGAAGTCAGGTCGTTGTAGATAAGAGTATTGGGAAGTGCCATGAAGAATTAAGTTTTTCAATTATTGGCGAATATATAGGTGAAGAGCTTCCGTGCACATCGGAATGGTCGGCACGAATTGATTTGGACGAAACTTTAAATGGAGTATGTATGAATACCAATTGGCAAAAGAACCTAAACATTTTTTGGGATGATGTTAGTAATGATTCCCTCCGCGATTTGCAAATGACTAAAAAAACGGGCTATCTGTTAGCCACTTTTTATGCCCCAGTTGCAACGACAACTAATTACAGCTTGATGACGCGGATGCAAACAGAACGAGGGGCATTGTTGCCGCCAGTATCGATTTGTGCCATTCAGGCGCGTATCAACAAGGATGCTAATACCACAGCTATCGATGGTACAGATGACTTTGTTGCCATTTGGGCAGGTAATTCAACGGGTAAGTTTAAAATTTATGTACGTAAATTGAAAGCCACGTCAACCGGGATCGAACCGTACAAACTCCAGGAAATCGATATCAGCGGTGCTAATGGTGACTACACCTGCCCGCGGATTATCTACAATCCGGTAAGTAAACTGCTGTTGGCGACCTGGGTATCGACTGTCGAGAAAAAGATTCAGGGGGTATTTTTGGATCCCGATTCCCTGGAAAAAATGAGTTACGATTTTGATATCAGTACCGACATCTACGCTGGCTATAATAATTCGAATCTCGAATTAGGTACTGCGACAACTGAAAATATCGTTCTTATGAACCACGGGGATAAGGTTGTCATCGGCTATCTGGAAAAAGTGGGCGAGTTGAAATTCCTGAGCATCGGCAAACCTTCAGGCGGTACACCACCCATCTCGGTAATGGCACCATACTCTCGGGCCCAAATGGGTAAATTCCATGCCGTGCTGGATGAACTTACCAATAGCATCATGCTGGTTTATGTTTTGGGTCAGGACATTTATGGCGACAAGATCCGGGTGTTTGCTTATGAGGGGGCGGAAACCTATGCAGCGACGAAACTTAGCAGCACCTCTATCGGTTCACCGTCGTTCCCTTATATCAATAAAGCGGCAACCGCGCAGGAGGACTATGAGTTCCATGTAGCATGGACTTCAAGTTCTTTAGGCGCTTATTTTAACCGCTTTGACACCAACTTCTTTGCGATTGACGCTGAGCTTCGGGTTAACGAGCAGGGAGCCGGGAACATGTATCCGAAGTTGATCGCAAGCGACAGCGAGATTGCGATGCTGTTCCAGGCAACCAGGTTTAATACTGTTGCGCTGAAAGGACAGGGCATCCTGTCTTATGTGAAGTCGCGTAGTTGATTTTTTAACTAACTTGAAGAGGTTATAACCCGAGGCCGGTTGGCGTTATCGCCAACCGGCCTTTTTATTGCCGCTAGCTAAAACGCAGTCTATCTTCATACTGCCGGCTGAGATGTGGCGTTATCTCGCAAGACTGAGATCTGCGAGGCAACTCTCGTTTATAGTCCTTCGGGCGTGAAGGTTCTGTACTATTGTTTTCTCTTTGCAGCACGTTCCATGCCGCTTCCGGCCGTGGTTCCGCGGAGAGTACAGATGAACAAACGAGAATTAGAAAGCGCGATTGTCACCGATTTTTCCAAGCGCATGAGTTACGGCGATTACCTGTGCCTGGACCAGTTGCTGGATTGCCAGCATCCGCTGTCCAACCCGCAGCATCATGATGAAATGTTGTTCGTGGTGCAGCACCAAACCTCTGAACTGTGGATGAAGCTGATGCTGCATGAACTGCAGGCGGCACGGGCGTTGGTGCAACAAGACAAGCTCAGCCACTGTTTCAAGATCCTGGCCAGGGTCAAACAGATCCAGCGGCTGCTGTTTGAACAATGGGCGGTGCTGGAAACCCTGACGCCGTCGGAGTATGTAGAGTTTCGCGACGTGCTGGGCAACTCGTCGGGTTTTCAATCCCATCAGTATCGCTCCATCGAGTTTTTGCTGGGCAACAAGAATGCGGCCATGCTGGCGGTGTTCAGTAATGATGCGGAAAAACACGCGGCGCTGAAGGCTATCCTCGAGGCGCCAAGCCTGTACGACGAATACCTGCTTTACCTGGCACGCCACGGCCTGCCGATCCCGCAGGAGTGTATCGACCGCGACTGGACGCAGCCGTACCAGCGCAACCCAAATCTGTTGCCGGCGTTCAAAGAGATCTACGACCATCCGCAAAAGTACTGGGAAGCCTATGAAATGGCCGAGAAACTGGTGGATATAGAAGAAAGTTTCCACCTGTGGCGTTTCCGTCATATGAAGACGGTGGAGCGGATTATCGGCTTCAAATCGGGCACCGGCGGCTCCAGCGGCGTCAGCTTCCTGAAAAAGGCGCTGGATCTGACCTTCTTCCCCGAACTGCTGGACGTGCGCACCGAAATTGGCGCTTAGCGGGCAGGGGCCTTACCCGCAGGCCCTGGCGCACCGGCATATGCGGATAACATATTTCCATAATCATATTGTCGCGTTTAGGCTGATACCCTACGAATTTAAACACAGCATAAGGTGTAACGATGGAGAGGGTATTGGTGACCGGCATCGAGCCGTTTGATGGCGACGACGTAAACCCGTCATGGCAGGTTGCGCAGGCTTTGGCAGGGGAACATATCGCCGGTGCGGAAATCGTGGTGCGCGAACTTGCCTGTGTGTTGGGGCAGTCCAATCAACAGCTGGTTGCGGCGATCGAAGAGCTGCAACCCGTTGCAGTGATCTGCCTGGGGCTGGCCGGCGGGCGCGGGGAGATCTCCGTTGAGCGGGTGGCCGTCAATCTTATCGACGCCCGCATTCCCGATAACGCCGGTAAACAGCCGATAGACGTGCCGGTGGTCGAGGGCGGGCCGGTCGGTTATTTCGCTACGCTGCCAGTGAAGGCGATTGTGCAGAATTTACGTCGGCAAGGTATTCCGGCAGCGGTGTCGCATACTGCCGGTACCTATAACTGCAACCAGCTTTTTTACGGGCTGAGCCACCACATTGCCAGCCATCATCTGGCGATAAAAGGCGGGTTTATTCACATTCCATATAGCCATGAGCTGGCGGTCAATCATCCGGGCAAACCGAGCATGGCGCTGGCGACCATGATCGACGCGGTGCGCAGCATCGTGCATACCACGTTGACGGTTGAAGAGGATTTGGCGATCGGCGGCGGCGCGCTGCACTGAGGCCGTTGGATTGAAGTCATGCCAGGGCGTAGCGGTCCGCTGCGCCCTGGCATTCGGTTATTCGTCGGCGACGCGGATCACCAGCTTGCCGAAGTTTTTGCCCTGCAACAGGCCGATCAATGCCTGCGGCGCATTTTCCAGCCCGTCGACCACATCCTCGCGGAATTTGATTTTTCCCTGCCCGACCCATTCGCCCATTTGCTGCAGGAAGTCGCCATACTCTGAACCATAGTCATCGAAAATGATAAAGCCCTGCATGCGGATGCGCTTGCGCAAAATCAGCCCCTGCAGCATCGGCAGGCGATCCGGGCCGTCGGGCAAAGCGGTAGCGTTATAGTGGGCGATAATGCCGCAGACCGGAATACGCGCCTTGGCGTTCAGCAACGGCATCACCGCATCGAACACGGCACCGCCGACGTTCTCGTAATAAATGTCGATACCCTGCGGGCAGGCTGCGGCCAGCTGTTCGGCAAAGTCAGCAGCCCGGTGATCGACACAGGCGTCAAAGCCCAGTTCCTCCACCACATAGCGGCATTTTTCCGCACCGCCCGCCACGCCGACCACACGGCAACCCTTCAGTTTGGCGACCTGGCCGACGACCGAGCCGACGGCACCGCTGGCTGCGGCAACCACCACAGTTTCGCCGGGTTGCGGCCGGCCGATATCCAGCAGACCCATATAAGCAGTAAAGCCCGGCATGCCCAAGACCCCGAGCAGGCGGGAAGGTTGTGTTTGTTGCGCACCGAGGTTGTGCAAGCCGTTGCCGTCAGACAGCGCATAGTCTTGCCAGCCGTTGTAACCCAGCACCCAGTCTCCGGCTTTAAAATCCGGGTGTTGCGATGCAACAACGCGCGACACCGTGCCGCCGACCATGACCTGGCCGATCTCCACCGGCGGAGCGTAAGACGGGGCATCGCTCATACGGCCGCGCATATAGGGATCAAGCGACAGATAAACGGTGCGCAAAAGCACCTGGCCGGCGGCGGGTTGAGGTATATCCGTCGTTTCCAGGCGGAAATTGTCTGCGGTAGGTTCACCGTGCGGACGTGAGGCCAGCAGGATGCGGCGATTTTGTTGTTCGGATTGAGACATCAGGAACTCCTTATGCGGACAGAATCCTAAGTCTAGTCAATCATCGGTAAGGGGAAATGGCCTAATGTGCTTCGGTGCCCTTTAAATCGGCAGGGGTTATCACAGAAATCATGACGAAATAAAAGTGCCGTAGCGGCGGTCTTGCAATCAAGCCGCCGGGTTTCAGAGCGGGACGATCAGCACGTCGATATGGCTGGTATTGATAAAGCGCGCCGCAGAACAGGAGATCTTGTTCATCATGCTGTCGCTGTGGTTACCGCAGATCACCAGATCAAAGGGTTGGCGTTGGCGGGCGTAGCTTAGGCTGTCGCTCAGTTCACCATGCACGATCAGCGTCTCGATGATGGGATAATCGGCCCGCAGCCGCAACTCCTCCATAAACAGCAGCGTCTCTTCTTCCATCAGAGCTCGCAGATCGCCCAACATCGGCCCGGCGAAGTTGTTGTACATTTCCGGGTTGGCAATCGTGCTCAGCAGGGTGATTTTGCCGTTGGAGGGGCGCACGATGGAGACGGCTTTTTCAACCAGGCGGTGGCTGTCAGCCGCCACGGCAACGGTAACCAGAACGTTTTGATATCCCATTTTCCACCCCCATTCCCCATACTTAGGGTAAAGAGTAGAGCCTGATGCATTTGATAAATGTGGTTTGTATCACGCGCGACAATAAATCGGAGATTATTGCCGTTATTTAGCAATAAAAGATAAAGGGGCGTTCGCGCGTAATGAAGAAAAATTAAAACACCTGCGCCCACAGCGTTTTTGGCACCTTGCCCAGGTCGAACAATTTACCGGCAACCAGCTCGGCGCGACGGTGGTCGGCTGCGCGGTACATGTTGCTGATTTCAATATCATTATCAATGGAGTAGTTCAGCTTGTCGTACACTTTTTCCACGCTGTCCAGACTGGAGCACTTGCGGAACGTCATCAGGTAATCGAAGGTATCAGTCATGATTAAAATATAACCTGTTAATAGTTGTAGCCGGACGAAGAAACATCACGCTGTCATGCAGGGTAGCGCCAAAAGCGTGATGTGCGACCTGAGAATTAATTTCAAATAAATAAATTGCAATAGGGTAATAATCGGCTGCGTTACCCGCGCCTTTACGCCAAGAATAATAATATGCTCACGCGGTATCGGCAATGCCATCCTGTCGCTAACGACGCGAATTAAGGAAAGTCTCAGATGGCAGGGGGAGGGCGTAAAGGGAACAGAGGACAACGCGCCGCGAGCAAACCGGGGGCGAATGCTGGGTTACCTCCCTTGGCGGGAGTTTTTTTGCGTACGTTGAGACCCTTCGGCGGGCGGCCGCATCCATCTGAAACTTCCGCTGGGAATCGTCAATCCTCTCGCCGCCGACGATGGCAACATGACCGGCGCTATATGCGTGGGTTCTCCGGCGGTCGTGAATGACGAAACAGATAATTCGGTGGAGCAGAAATAAAAACAAACCTGCGTTTTTTATAGGGCGACCCAAAATACGTTGGGAAGTTTTATCGATAAAGCGGTGCCGCTGAGATTTAAGATTTTTCCGCCAATGAAGAAAAAATGATTAAAGTTTTAATTATCGCTGCCGATAAAACGTATTGGGGGAATTTTTAAGAAAAATAAACCCAGGTTCGTCGCTTTAACGCCGCTTATCGAGAAACATATCGTTACCTCTGTTTTCTTGTTCACAACCTAAGCGAGCCGTTGTTAACCTAATATCCCCATTCGCTGAAATTAAAACAGGCAATCCGCCGTTTTTTAAGTCAAATCCGAAACCCAATACCCTTATAGTTTCCATAAGTTACTTTGTGGGTATTGAGAGTTTATTGTTAATTAAACGGTTATTTATACTGTGTTTGTTGGCTGTGAGCAGATTTTTGTTCTGTTATTTTGGTTTGGTAATGCTTTTGTTCGAATTGATCTAAAAATGATATATTTTTGGCTTATATACATTGTTTTTAAGACGTTTTTTTACTTATGGCGGCTTTTTGAGCAAAAACCCGGCTAAAAAATGGCCGAATAAGCGGGGGTTTGGCTTAATTATTTTTTATTTTTGTGATCCACATCACATTGTATTTAAAATTGCCCCTTACTTACATTGTGTGTGCTAATGGTTCGGGGGTAGAGTTGCGCTGCTTTAGGAATAATCTTATTAATTTTGTAAAAATAGTTTCATGGTGACTACACACTATCGAAGCAAAATGCTGTACATCCATACACGTTGGTTTACGCACGTATCAAATACTGAATGATGGTCCGAATTTAGAGATGTTGAAGAATTTATAACGGTCGTTATTCAGGGATTCATTTGCCAACTTCGGGAACAAACCCAGGTCACGGGCGATAAAAATTATCACCCAGCGTATGTTTTTAAACATAGTCTGTCGGGATGGGGAATATGGGTACGTCTGAATTACTTAAGCATATTTATGACATAAATTTGTCATATTTACTTTTAGCACAGCGTCTGATTAATGATGAAAAAGCATCGGCAATGTTCCGTCTGGGTATCGACGAAGCCATGGCCGACGCGCTCGCTCAACTCACGTTACCGCAAATGGTCAAACTGGCTGAGACTAACCAGTTGGTCTGTCACTTCCGTTTTAACGAAAGCCATACCATCGAGCGCCTGACGAAAGAGTCTCGCGTGGACGATCTGCAGCAAATCCATACGGGCATTTTGCTATCAAGCCATTTACTGCAAGAACTATCGGATAAAAACGGTAGTGCGACGAAGAAAAGAGCCTGATGATGGTAGAGAAAAGTATTGTTCAGGAAGCCAGGGACATTCAGCTGGCTATGGAATTGATAACGCTGGGTGCGCGTTTGCAGATGCTGGAAAGCGAAACCCAGCTCAGCCGCGGGCGGTTGATCAAACTCTATAAGGAATTGCGCGGCAGCCCGCCGCCGAAGGGCATGTTGCCGTTCTCTACCGACTGGTTTATGACCTGGGAACAGAACATCCATTCGTCCATGTTTTACAACGCCTACAGTTTCTTGATGAAGAGCGGACATTGCACCGGCGTTGAGGCGGTGATCAAAGCCTATCGTCTGTATCTGGAGCAGTGCCCGCACCAGCCGGGGGAGGCGCCGCTGTTGGCGCTGACCCGCGCCTGGACGCTGGTACGCTTCGTCGATAGCGGCATGTTGCAGCTCTCCGCCTGCAACTGCTGCGGCGGCACTTTCATCACCCACGCGCACCAGCCCTTGAACAGTTTTGTTTGCAGTTTATGCCAACCCCCTTCCCGCGCAGTAAAAAGACGTAAACTTTCGCCGCAACTGGCCGATATTATTCCTCAACTGCTGGACGAGCAGGTTAAACGCGCAATTTGAGCCGGCGGCAGCGCCGGTTCAGCCAGATCTGAACAGACTTGTGAAACGCAGGGTTCGGCATACCGAACCCGCAGGCGCAAGCCTGGCCTTGCTGCGGCCTTGCGGCTCAACAGCGCGCTTATCCCACCTTCCATCCACATTGTTAATTTAAGGAATGCGTGTGTTAGTTATTTTGGGTTATCTCGTGGTATTGGGGGCGGTCTTTGGGGGGTACCTGATTGTGGGGGGCCATCTCGGTGCGCTTTATCAACCGGCGGAGTTTTTGATTATCGGCGGTGCAGGCATCGGTGCCTTTATCGTAGGTAACAACGGTAAGGCGATCAAATCTACCCTGCGCGCCATTCCCAAGCTGATGCGTCGTTCAAAGTACAGCAAGGATCTGTATATGGATCTGATGGCGCTGCTGTATCGGCTGCTGGCCAAATCCCGTCAGCAGGGCATGCTGTCCCTCGAGTTCGATATCGATAACCCGCAGGAAAGTGAAATTTTCTCTAATTATCCCCGCATCCTTGCCGATAACACCCTGGTGGAATTTATTACCGATTACTTACGGCTGATGGTGAGCGGCAACATGAATGCGTTTGAGATTGAAGCGCTGATGGATGAAGAGATCGAAACCTTCGAACAGGAAAGCGAGGTTCCGGCAGGCAGCCTGGCGATGGTCGGCGACTCGTTGCCGGCGTTCGGCATTGTGGCGGCGGTCATGGGCGTGGTGCATGCGCTGGCCTCGGCCGATCGCCCGGCGGCGGAGTTGGGGGCGCTTATCGCCAACGCGATGGTCGGTACCTTCCTCGGCATTTTGCTGGCCTACGGTTTCATCTCGCCGCTGGCGACCCTGCTGCGGCAGAAAAGCGCGGAAAACGTCAAAATGATGCAGTGCATCAAGGTTACGCTGCTGTCGAGCCTGAACGGTTATGCACCGCAGATTGCGGTCGAATTCGGCCGTAAAACGCTGTACACCACCGAGCGACCGTCCTTCGTTGAGCTGGAAGAGCATGTGCGCCGGGTGAAAGCGCCGGCGCAACAGGCGACGGAAGAAGAACAGGTATGAAGCAGAATCACCCGGTTGTGCTGGTCAGGAAACGCAAATCGCATCAGGCGGCGCACCATGGTGGCTCCTGGAAGATTGCTTATGCTGACTTTATGACCGCCATGATGGCGTTCTTCCTGGTGATGTGGTTGTTGGCGATCGCCAGCCCGCAGGAGCTGACGCAAATCGCCGAATATTTTCGCACGCCGTTGAAGGTGGCGCTGACCACCGGCGACAAGAGCAGTTCGGAGAGCAGCCCGATCCCGGGTGGCGGGGATGATCCCACCCAGCAGGAGGGGGTGGTGAAAAAACAGATCGATACGCTGGAGAAGCGCGACGAGGAACTGCGCCTCAACAAGCTGCGGGAAAAACTCGATGAGCTGATTGAGTCCGATCCGCGCCTGAAAGCGCTGCGTCCGCATCTGCTGATCAACATGATGGATGAAGGTTTGCGCATTCAGATCATCGATAGCCAGAACCGGCCCATGTTCAAAACCGGCAGCGCGCAGGTGGAAAGCTACATGCGCGACATCCTGCGGGCGATTGCGCCGATCCTGAATGACCTGCCGAATAAAATCAGCCTGTCTGGCCATACCGATGATATTCCCTATGCCACCGGCGAGCGCGGTTACAGCAACTGGGAGTTGTCAGCCGATCGTGCCAACGCCTCACGGCGCGAGCTGATCGCCGGTGGGCTGTCGGAGGGCAAAGTGCTGCGGGTGGTGGGCATGGCCGCGACCATGAGCCTGAAACAGCACGGCGCCGATGATGCCATCAACCGCCGCATCACCGTGCTGGTACTGAACAAGCAAACCCAGCAGGGCATTGAGCACGAAAATGCCGAAAGCAACGCGATGGGCGTCGCCCGGCCGGCAGACCTGAAGCCGTTGGCACCGTCGGCGACGGCTCCGGCCACCCTTATCACTCCGGAGCAGCCGGTGGCTGTCCCTTCACCGACTAACAGCGACTCACAGCAGAGGTGACCCCGTGAGCATGGATATTAGCGCGTTTTATCAGACCTTTTTTGATGAAGCAGATGAGCTGCTGGCCGACATGGAGCAACACCTGCTGGAGCTGGATCCGCTGGCCCCGGACATTGAGCCGCTGAACGCCATTTTCCGCGCAGCGCACTCGATCAAGGGCGGCGCGGCGACCTTCGGTTTTTCGGTACTGCAGGAAACCACCCATCTGCTGGAGAACTTGCTGGACGGTGCGCGGCGTCAGGAGATGAGCCTGAGCACTGAAATTATCAACCTGTTTCTGGAAACCAAAGACATTATGCAGGAGCAACTGGACGCCTATAAAACGTCGCAAAAGCCGGACGCCGACAGCTTTGAATATATCTGTCAGGCGTTGCGGCAGCTTGCGCTGGACGCACAGCAGCAGGATGCTCCCGCTGCGCTTGCGACGGAAACCGCTGTCGCCGCGCCTTCGGCGATAGAAGGCGGGATGCGGGTTTGCCTGAGTGGCCTGAAGCCGAATGAAATCCCGCTGATGCTGGAAGAGTTGGGCAACCTGGGCGAGGTGAAAAATCCGCAGCGGACCGACAGCAGCCTGGAAGTGACGCTGCTGACCTCCGCCGGCGAAGAGGATATCAGCGCGGTGTTGTGTTTCGTGCTGGAGCCGGAGCAAATCAGCTTCGCCACGCCGCTGCCGGTCGAGTTGCCGCCGGCGGCGCCCCAGCCCGTTGCCGTTCAGGCGGCAGAGCCGTCGGTAGCCAAACCGGTGCCTGCGGTTGCGGAAGCGCCGAAGGCACGTGCCAAGGCCGGCGAATCTACCAGCATCCGCGTGGCGGTGGAGAAAGTCGACCAATTGATCAACCTGGTGGGGGAACTGGTGATCACCCAGTCGATGCTGGCGCAGCGCTCCGGCAGCCTGGACCCGGTCAACCACGGCGATCTGCTCAACAGCATGAGCCAGTTGGAGCGTAACGCGCGCGATCTGCAAGAGTCGGTGATGTCGATCCGCATGATGCCGATGGAGTACGTGTTCAGCCGCTTCCCGCGCCTGGTGCGCGATCTGGCCGGCAAGCTGAACAAGCAAGTGGAGCTGCAGTTGCAGGGCAGTTCTACCGAGTTGGACAAGAGCCTGATCGAACGCATTATCGATCCCCTGACGCACCTGGTGCGCAACAGTCTGGATCACGGTATTGAAGACCCGGCCACGCGCGTTGCCGCCGGTAAATCGGCAGTGGGTAATCTGGTTCTGTCGGCGGAGCATCAGGGCGGCAATATCTGCATTGAGGTGACCGACGACGGCGCCGGGCTGAACCGGGCAAAAATTCTCGCCAAGGCGGCGTCGCAGGGGCTGGCGGTCAGCGACAGCATGAGCGATGAAGAGGTCGGCATGCTGATCTTCGCACCGGGTTTTTCCACCGCGGAGCAGGTGACCGACGTGTCCGGCCGTGGCGTCGGCATGGACGTGGTGAAGCGAAATATTCAGGAAATGGGTGGGCATGTAGAAATCCATTCACAGGCGGGCAAGGGTACTGCCATTCGCATTTTGCTGCCGTTGACGCTGGCGATCCTCGACGGTATGTCGGTCAAGGTGAACGATGAAGTGTTTATTCTGCCGCTCAACGCGGTGATGGAATCGCTGCAGCCGCAGGCCGAAGACCTGCATCCGTTGGCCGGTGGCGAGCGGGTGTTGCAGGTGCGCGGCGAATATCTGCCGCTGGTGGAGCTGTTCCGGGTGTTCGAGGTGGCAGGTGCCAAAACCGACGCCACTCAGGGCATTGTGGTGATCCTGCAAAGCGCCGGCCGCCGCTATGCGTTGCTGGTGGATCAACTGATCGGCCAGCATCAGGTGGTGGTGAAGAACCTGGAAAGCAACTATCGCAAAGTGCCGGGGATCTCCGCCGCGACCATTCTGGGCGACGGCAGCGTGGCGCTGATTGTCGATGTGTCGGCGCTGCAAACGCTGAACCGCGAACAGCGTCTGACGGACGCGGCTGCATAATAACTAATCGATTGGTGTAGAGGTGAATGATATGGCAGGTCTGGCAACCGTCAGCAAACTGGCTGGCGAAACGGTAGGGCAGGAGTTCCTGATTTTTACCTTGGGCAATGAGGAATATGGCATCGATATCCTCAAGGTGCAGGAGATCCGCGGATACGATCAGGTTACGCGCATTGCCAATACGCCGGCCTTTATCAAGGGCGTCACCAACCTGCGTGGCGTGATTGTGCCGATTATCGATCTGCGGGTGAAATTTGCCCAGCAGGACGTGTCCTACGATGAAAACACCGTGGTGATCGTGCTGAACTTTGGTCTGCGCGTGGTGGGGATTGTGGTTGACGGCGTATCCGACGTACTGTCGTTGACCACCGAGCAGATCCGCCCGGCACCGGAATTCGCCGTGACGCTGGCGACGGAATACCTGACCGGCCTGGGATCGCTGGGCGAGCGTATGCTGATTTTGGTGGATATCGAAAAGCTGCTGAGCAGCGAAGAGATGTCGCTGGTCGACAGCGTGGCGAAAAGCGCCTGATTGGCTGTGAGGCGGGTTCAGCATGCGGCAATTGTTCTGCGCCGCATGCTGCACCAAAAAACGGGCAGCGCCTGATGATGCACGGGGCAGGGCTGCCCGACTACTCGATATCCTTCAACCGCAGCACGTATTTTTTCCAGCTACGGCTGGTCACCAGCAAATAGCCGGCAGCGAACAGCGCCGCAACCGTTGCGCTGCGCAACAGGCTGGTCTGCGTCGTTGAGCTCAACAGGCTGCTCAGCAGGTTGGCGACCAAGAACCCGGCAAAGACCCACGCCGCCCGTTTGATTCGTCGACTCTCCATCTCGTTCTCACAAAGGCTTCCCTGGGATGACAGGATATTACGCCTGGCAGGCGTACGAACCAAGCCCCCTGTAGGAGGCCGCATGTTGCCCTCAACCAAAAATAGTTACTTCCTCGCATAAAGTTCTGCTCCCTCGCGCCGATAACTCTGTCAATCAACAGACTCCGGGCCTGTCCGCGCGGGCTTTCAACAAGGGAAAACATGTTTAATCGTATGAAGGTGGTCACCAGCCTGTTGCTGGTGCTGGTGTTATTTGGCGCCTTGCAGCTGGTTTCGGGCGGGCTCTTTTTCTCCTCACTGAAGAATGACAAAGAAAACTTCACCGTATTGCAGACCATTCGCCAACAGCAATCCGAGCTGAACGAAAGCTGGGTTAACCTGCTGCAAACCCGCAACACGCTGAACCGTGCGGGTATTCGCTACATGATGGACGCCAACAAAATTGGCAGCGGCGCCAGCGTTACCGAACTGCTGGCGGCGGCCAAGAACAACCTGCTGGTGGCGGAACAACATTATGCCGCCTATGACAAAATCCCTTTAAATCCTCGCCAGGACGCGCAATCTGCCGAAAAGCTCAAACAGCAATACGGCATTTTGCACGGCGCGTTGTCCGAGTTGGTCCAACTGCTGGGCGAAGGCAAGATCAACGCCTTCTTTGACCAGCCGACGCAAAGCTATCAGAACGCGTTCGAAGACATCTACAACACCTACCTGGCGCAAAACGACAAGCTCTACCAGAGCGCAGTGGAAGACAGCAACGATTCCTTCAGCTTCGCCATCTGGACGCTGGCGGTGGTGCTGTTGGTGGTGCTGGCGGTGATCGTATTGGTGTGGAGCGGCATTCACCACATTCTGGTGCGCCCGCTGAATCGCATGATCGATCACATCAAAATGATTGCCGCCGGCGATCTGACCCAACCGATCGCCGTGACCGGCCGCAATGAAATGGGCGTGCTGGCCGCCAGCCTCAAACACATGCAGAGCGAACTGATCGAGACCGTCAGCGGCGTGCGTCAGGGGGCCGACGCCATCTACAGCGGCGCCTCCGAAATTGCCGCCGGCAATAACGATCTCTCTTCCCGTACCGAACAACAAGCGGCCTCGCTGGAAGAAACTGCCGCCAGCATGGAGCAGTTGACCGCCACGGTGAAACAGAACGCCGAAAACGCCCGTCAGGCCAGCCAACTGGCGCTGAGCGCCTCCGAAACCGCGCAAAAGGGCGGCAAGGTGGTGGCCAACGTGGTGCAGACCATGCACGACATTGCCGGCAGTTCGCAGAAAATTGCCGACATCACCGGCGTGATCGACGGCATTGCTTTCCAGACCAACATTCTGGCGCTGAATGCGGCGGTAGAAGCGGCGCGCGCCGGCGAACAGGGCCGTGGCTTTGCGGTGGTGGCGGGTGAAGTGCGTAACCTGGCCCAGCGCAGCGCCCAGGCAGCGAAGGAGATCAAGGGCCTGATCGAAGACTCCGTCAGCCGCGTCGATATGGGCTCGGTGCTGGTGGAAAGCGCCGGTGAAACCATGGGCGATATCGTCAACGCGGTCACCCGCGTCACCGACATCATGGGTGAAATCGCCTCGGCGTCCGACGAACAGAGCCGCGGTATCGATCAGGTCGGCCAGGCGGTGGCGGAAATGGACCGCGTCACCCAGCAAAACGCCTCGCTGGTCGAGGAGTCCGCTTCTGCGGCGGCGGCATTGGAAGAGCAAGCCAGCATGCTGACCCAGTCGGTTGCGGTATTCCGACTGAAAGCGGAAGGCCAGGACGAATTCAAAATGCCCGTCGGCAAAACGGCCGTTACCCCGGTACTCAATCATAAAAAAACGAACGCCAGCGATCTGCAGGATAACTGGGAAACGTTCTAACCGGCATTGGGCCTCCTCGCCCGTTACGGGGGAGGCTTATTCCCCGTCGTAAGCTGGCCGTCGGCCGGCTGCAAGGAGGTTCACAGTGTTTAACCGAATCCGCGTCTCTACCAGTCTGTTTCTGCTGTTGATGACTTTTTGTGTTATGCAGTTGGCCACCAGCGGCTTGTCGTACACCGCTTTCCGTTCCGATCACCACAATCTCAATCTGATCACGCTCGGCAGCCAGCAGCGCGATGCCCTCAGCCTGAGCTGGGTCTCATTATTGCAGGCCCGCAACACGCTGAACCGCGCCGGCACCCGTTCGGCGCTCAAGCTGCCGCAAGATCAGGTGAATGCGTTGATGGGCAATGCGCGCAGTTCATTGCAGAAAGCCGATCTCTATTTCAACCAGTTCCTGGCGGTACCGCGCCACAGCGAGCAGGAACAGCAACTGACCGAAACCACCCAGGCCAGCTATGATCGGCTGCGTAGCGCGCTGCGTGAGCTGATTGGCTTCCTGGAGAACAACAATCTGCAGGCGTTTATGGACCAGCCGACGCAGAAAACCCAGGACCTGTTTGAGGCCGACTTTGTCCAGTATCTGCAACTGGTGAACGCCAACGTCGCCGAAGCCAACGACGCCAATCAGCGCTCCTTCACCCTGTCCGGCTGGTTGGTGGGCGGTGCGGTGCTGATGCTCATCGTGGTGACCGGCAGCGCCCTGTGGTGGCTGCGCAATATGCTGGTGCATCCGCTGAATATCATGCGCAGCCATTTTGACCGCATCGCCGGCGGCGACCTGGCTACGCCAATCCAGGTCTATGGCCGCAATGAAATCAGCCAGCTTTTCGCCAGCCTGCAGCGCATGCAGCATTCGCTGATTGGCACCGTCGGCGCGGTGCGCGATGGCGCGGAATCCATCCTGATTGGCCTGCAGGAAATCTCCGAGGGCAACAACGATCTCTCTTCACGCACCGAACAGCAGGCCGCCTCGCTGGAGGAAACCGCCGCCAGCATGGAACAGTTGACCGCCACGGTGAAGCAGAATGCCGACAACGCACGCCAGGCGTCGCAACTGGCGCGTGATGCCTCCGCCACGGCGGCCAAGGGCGGCGCGTTGGCCGGCGACGTGGTGACCACCATGCAGGATATCGCCAGCAGTTCGCAGAAAATCGGTGCCATTACCAGCGTGATCGACGGCATTGCCTTCCAAACCAATATTCTGGCGCTGAACGCGGCGGTGGAAGCGGCGCGCGCAGGCGAACAGGGGCGCGGTTTTGCCGTGGTGGCCGGTGAAGTGCGCAATCTGGCCAGCCGCAGCGCACAGGCGGCAAAAGAAATCAAAGGGCTGATCGACGAGTCGGTCAGCCGCGTGAAACAGGGCTCGGTGCTGGTGGAAAACTCCGGCGCCACCATGCAGGACATCGTGCGTTCGGTCACCCGGGTTACCGACATCATGGGTGAAATCGCTTCGGCGTCCGATGAACAGAGCCGCGGCATCGAACAGGTCACGCAGGCGGTGACCCAGATGGATCAGGTGACCCAGCAGAACGCCGCGCTGGTGGAAGAAGCCGCTTCGGCAGCCGCCGCGCTGGAAGAACAGGCGATAACCCTGGCCGACGCGGTGTCGGTATTCCGCCTGGCGGACGATAACTTCGCCGCGCCGGGCAACAATCAAGACGCAATTTCACCCGTGGTAAAGGAAGCCCCAGATTGTCAAACCGCATAAGCAGCACGTCTTTTATGAGTCATTGGGTATGAAACAGGCGCCGTCGACCTCTAACCGGGATCCTGGATCCTTGCTGACGCAGATGGCCCAGCGCCTGCCGTTGTCGGACGTGCATTTTCGGCGTATCAGCCAACTGATTTACCAGCGCGCCGGCATTGTGCTGGCGGAGCACAAGCGCGAGATGGTCTACAACCGCCTGGTGCGCCGCTTGCGGTTGCTGGGGCTGAACGACTTCGGCGATTATCTGGCGCTGCTGGAAAGCGATCCGAACAGCGCCGAATGGCAGGCATTCATCAATGCGCTGACCACCAACCTGACGGCATTTTTCCGCGAGGCGCACCACTTCCCGATCCTGGCGGAGCATGCGCGCCAACGGCCTAATGGCTATAGCGTGTGGAGCACGGCGGCATCGACCGGGGAAGAGCCATACTCGATCGCCATCACCCTGAGTGAAGTGCTGGGGCAACGTGCCGGCGGTTGCCAGGTATGGGCCAGCGATATCGATACCCAGGTGCTGGAAAAGGCCGAAGCCGGCGTTTACCGCCACGAAGATCTGCGCACCCTGACGCCGGCGCAGATGCAGCGCTATTTTCTGCGTGGTACCGGGCCGCATCAGGGGTTGGTGCGGGTGCGGCCGGAACTGGCGGCGCGGGTGAATTTCCAACCGCTCAACCTGCTGGCGCCGGAATGGGCGCTGCCGGGGCAGTTCGACGCCATTTTTTGCCGCAACGTAATGATCTATTTCGATAAGGCGACGCAGGAGCGCATCCTGCGCCGCTTCGTGCCCTTGCTTAAACCGGGGGGCCTGATGTTTGCCGGCCACTCCGAGAATTTCAGCCAGATCAGCCGGGATTTCTACTTGCGTGGGCAGACCGTGTATGGCCTGACCAAGGAGAGGTAATGAGTAAAATCAGAGTATTGAGCGTAGACGATTCGGCCCTGATGCGGCAGCTGATGACCGAAATTGTCAACAGCCATCCCGATATGGAGATGGTAGCGAGCGCGCCGGATCCGCTGGTCGCACGCGATCTGATCAAAAAATTTAACCCGCAGGTGCTGACGCTGGACGTCGAAATGCCGCGCATGGACGGCCTCGACTTCCTTGAGAAACTGATGCGTCTGCGGCCGATGCCGGTGGTGATGGTGTCGTCGCTGACAGGCCAGGGGTCGGAAATTACGCTGCGCGCGCTGGAGCTGGGGGCGGTAGATTTTGTCACCAAACCGCAGCTTGGCATCCGTGAGGGCATGTTGGCCTACAGCGAGCTGATAGCCGAAAAAATTCGTACGGCGGCCAAGGCGCGGCTGCCGCGACGTTCCAACAGCCCGGCGCCGGCGATCCTGAGCCATACGCCGCTGCTGAGCAGCGAAAAACTGATCGCCATCGGTGCCTCCACCGGCGGTACCGAAGCGATCCGTCAGGTGTTGCAACCGCTGCCGGCCACCAGCCCGGCGCTGTTGATCACCCAGCATATGCCGCCGGGTTTTACCCGTTCGTTTGCCGAACGGTTGAACAAGCTGTGCCAGATCACGGTGAAAGAAGCCGAGGACGGTGAGCGCGTGCTGCCGGGCCATGCCTATATCGCGCCGGGCGATCGCCATCTGGAACTGTCGCGCAGCGGCGCCAACTATCAGGTGAAGCTGAATGACGGCCCCCCGGTCAACCGCCATCGGCCTTCGGTGGATGTGTTGTTCCGTTCTGTCGCGCAGTACGCCGGGCGCAATGCGGTGGGCGTGATCCTGACCGGCATGGGCAATGACGGGGCGGCGGGGATGCTGGAAATGCACCGCGCCGGCGCTTATACCCTGGCGCAGAACGAGGCCAGCTGCGTGGTGTTCGGCATGCCGCGCGAGGCTATCGCCGCCGGCGGGGTGAATGAGGTCGTGGAGCTGGATCGCATGAGCCAACGCATGCTGGCGCAGATTGCCGGTGGGCAAGCGCTGCGTATTTGATTTTATATTTCCGCCTTACGGCGGTGGTGGTTTTGCACAATTGAACGGTTAACACCTTGGGAGTGAACATGGCAGATAAGAACCTCAGATTTCTGGTAGTGGACGATTTCTCCACTATGCGTCGCATCGTCAGAAATTTGCTGAAAGAGCTGGGCTTTAACAATGTTGAAGAGGCTGAAGACGGCGCGGACGCGCTGAACAAGCTGCGCGCAGGCGGTTTCGATTTCGTGGTGTCTGACTGGAACATGCCGAATATGGACGGCCTCGAACTGCTGCAGACCATTCGCGCCGACGGCGCATTGGCGGCGATGCCGGTGCTGATGGTGACGGCGGAAGCCAAGAAAGAAAACATTATCGCGGCGGCGCAGGCCGGTGCCAGCGGTTATGTGGTGAAACCGTTCACGGCGGCGACGCTGGAAGAGAAGCTCAATAAGATCTTTGAAAAACTGGGCATGTAAGGAGAGGGTGATGAGAGACATTCCAATGCCTGCCAGCGATGCGGCGACCGCGGGAGAGATAATCTCCCGCATTGGTCAACTGACGCGCATGTTGCGCGACAGCATGCGTGAACTGGGGCTCGACCAGGCGATCGCCCAGGCGGCAGAGGCAATCCCGGATGCACGCGATCGGCTTGATTACGTGGTCACCATGACGGCGCAGGCGGCGGAACGGGCGTTGAACTGCGTGGAGGCGGCGCAGCCGCGCCAGGCACAGCTGGAGTCCGAAGCCAAAGGATTGAAAGGCCGTTGGGACGAGTGGTTCGCCAACCCGATCGAGTTGGACGACGCCCGTGAATTGGTTACCGATACCCGCCAGTACCTGGATCAGGTGCCGGAACATACGGCGTTCACCAATGCCCAACTGCTGGAAATCATGATGGCGCAGGATTTCCAGGATCTGACCGGCCAGGTGATTAAACGCATGATGGATGTGGTGCAGGAGATCGAAAAGCAGTTGCTGATGGTGCTGATGGAAAATATTCCTGAGCAACCGGCGAAAGAGAAAAAACCGAACGACAGCCTGCTCAATGGCCCGCAGCTCGATCAAAACGGCGCCGGCGTGATCGCCAATCAGGCGCAGGTAGATGACCTGCTCGACAGCCTCGGTTTCTGATCGCGAAGGGGGCCTCAGGGTCCTGTCCTAAACTGCGTAGCGACTCGCATACAACGGAGTATATAGCATTGCTATATACTCCGTTGCGGTTATAATTTGAACTACCCACAGAGGAGAGTCGCCATGACATTAGGGTCTGTATTTACCAATAACCGCACCCAGGCGGTACGTTTGCCCGCAGAGGTTCGTTTTCCCGATTCGGTATCAAAAGTCACGGTACGGGTGGTGGGAAAAGAACGGATCCTAGCGCCAGTAGAAAACACCTGGGACAGCTTTTTCTGTACGGATAAGCATGCCAGTGACGATTTTCTCACCGAGAGGGCCGAACAGTACCAACCTGAGCGGGAAAGTTTTTAATGTTCAGCCATATGTTGGATACCAACATAGTCATTTATGTGATCAAACGTCGGCCGATTGAAGTGCTGAGCAAGTTTAATCAGCATGCCGGTAAAATGGTGATTTCGTCGGTGACTTACGCCGAATTGATTCATGGCGTTGAGAAAAGCGCGCGGCCCACAGAAAACGCCAGGGTCGTCGACGATTTCGTATCCCGACTGGAGATCCTTGATTACAGCGCCAAAGCTGCGGCGCATTACGGCAATATACGTGCCTCTTTGGAGCAGCAGGGGACACCAATAGGTGTTAATGACCTGCATATTGCCGGGCATGCGCGCAGTGAGGGCTTAGTGCTAGTGACTAATAATCTGCGCGAATTTGAACGGGTCGATGGCCTGCGTCTGCAAAATTGGCTGTAGCGCCGCCTGGCCTAATGGATCCATCCCCCAAATAACCCGTCTTTTCCCCCGTTGTTCCATCAATGAAATCAGCATTTTTTTGGCATGCTGGCCGCAATTTTATTCCCCCCGGCACAGGAAGCGCGCCCGTGGCTGAAGACAGCGATCTGGAAAAAAGCGAGGCCCCCACGCCCCACCGGGTGGAAAAGGCGCGCGAGGATGGCCAGATCCCGCGTTCGCGCGAGCTGACGTCGGTGTTGATGCTGGTTGCAGGGCTGTCGATCATCTGGGTGGCCGGCGGCAACATGGCGCAGCAACTGGCGGCGATGCTGACTCAGGGGCTGAATTTCGATCATGCGATGGTCAGCAACGACAAACAGATGCTGCGCCAACTGGGCATGCTGTTGCGGCAGGCGGTGTGGGCGATGCTGCCGATCATGGCGGGGCTGGTACTGGTGGCGATCACTGCGCCGATGCTGCTGGGTGGCCTGTTGTTAAGCGGCAAATCGCTCAAGTTTGATGTAAAACGCATGAACCCGCTGTCGGGGCTGAAGCGAATATTTTCCAGCCAGGTGCTGGCGGAACTGCTTAAGGGGATTTTGAAGGCGACGCTGGTGGGGGGGATCACCGGGTTGTACCTGCGGCACAACTGGGCGGAGATGCTGCATCTGGTGACGCAACAGCCGCTCGATGCGCTCGGCAATGCGCTGCGCATGATCATTTTCTGCGGCCTGCTGGTGGTGCTCGGGCTGACGCCGATGGTGGCGTTCGATGTGTTTTATCAACTGTGGAGCCATTTTAAAAAGCTGAAAATGACCAAGCAGGACATCCGCGACGAGTTCAAGGATCAGGAAGGCGATCCGCACGTTAAAGGCCGCATCCGCCAGCAGCAGCGCGCTATTGCCCGACGCCGCATGATGGCCGACGTACCGAAAGCCGATGTGATAGTCACCAACCCGACGCATTACGCCGTGGCGTTGCAGTATAACGACCAAAAAATGAGTGCGCCGAAAGTGCTGGCCAAAGGCGCCGGCGAAATTGCGTTGCGCATTCGCGAGCTGGGTGCGGAACACCGTATTCCGATGCTGGAAGCGCCGCCGCTGGCGCGGGCGCTGTATCGGCACAGTGAGGTTGGACAACACATCCCGGCCACCCTGTATGCCGCCGTGGCCGAAGTGTTGGCCTGGGTTTACCAACTGCGACGCTGGCGGCGCGAAGGCGGCCTGATCCCGAAAAAACCTGAACGTTTACCGGTGCCGGAAGCACTGGATTTTGCTGGAGAGAGTAACTCTAATGGCTAATTTAGCCGCCTTGCTTCGTTTGCCGGGCAGTTTTAAAGATACGCAGTGGCAGGTACTGGCCGGCCCAATCCTGATCCTGATGATCCTGTCGATGATGGTGCTGCCGTTGCCGGCATTTATCCTCGATCTGTTGTTCACCTTCAATATTGCCTTATCGATCATGGTATTGCTGGTAGCGATGTTTACCCAGCGCACGCTGGAATTCGCCGCCTTTCCCACCATACTGCTGTTCTCGACCCTGTTGCGTCTGTCGCTCAACGTAGCGTCGACGCGCATCATCCTGATGGAAGGGCATACCGGCTCCGCCGCCGCCGGCCGCGTGGTGGAGGCCTTCGGCCACTTCCTGGTGGGCGGCAACTTCGCCATCGGCATCGTGGTGTTCATTATTTTGGTGCTGATCAACTTTATGGTCATCACCAAGGGGGCCGGGCGTATCGCCGAAGTGGGCGCGCGTTTTGTGCTGGACGGCATGCCCGGCAAGCAGATGGCGATCGACGCCGATCTCAATGCCGGTTTGATCGGTGAAGAAGAGGCGAAAAAACGCCGTTCCGAGGTCACGCAAGAGGCCGACTTCTACGGTTCGATGGACGGCGCCAGCAAGTTCGTGCGCGGCGATGCGGTCGCCGGGCTGATGATCATGATACTGAACGTGGTCGGCGGCCTGCTGGTCGGCGTGATCCAGCACGGCATGGAACTGGGTACGGCGGCGGAAACTTACACCCTGCTGACTATCGGCGACGGCCTGGTGGCGCAGATACCGGCGTTGGTGATTTCGACTGCCGCCGGCGTTATCGTGACCCGCGTGGCGACCGATCAGGACGTGGGCGAGCAGATGGTCGGCCAACTGTTCAACAACCCGCGCGTGATGTTGCTCAGCGCGGCGGTGCTCGGCCTGTTGGGCCTGGTGCCGGGCATGCCGAACCTGGTGTTCCTGCTGTTTACCGCCGCCCTGTTGGGGCTGGCCTGGTGGCTGCGCGGGCGCGATCAACAAGCGCCGAAGGTGCAGGAGGCACCGTTGGCGCAGGATAATCCGCAGGCGGTGGAGGCCAGTTGGTCAGACGTACAACTGGAAGATCCGCTGGGCATGGAGGTGGGTTATCGGCTGATCCCGATGGTGGATTTCCAGCAGAACGGCGAACTGCTCGGGCGCATTCGCAGCATCCGTAAAAAATTCGCCCAGGAGATGGGCTATCTGCCGCCGGTAGTGCATATACGCGATAACCTCGAGTTGCCCCCGGCCGGCTACCGCATTCTGATGAAGGGGGTAGAAATCGGCAGCGGCGAAGCGCAACCGGGGCGCTGGTTGGCGATTAACCCCGGCAACGCGGTGGGTGAATTGGCGGGGGATAAAACCGTCGATCCGGCCTTTGGACTGGAAGCGGTATGGATTGACAGCGCGCTGCGTGAACAGGCGCAGATCCAGGGCTTTACCGTGGTGGAGGCCAGCACCGTGGTGGCGACCCATCTCAATCATTTGATTGGCCAGTTCGCCAGTGAGCTGTTTGGTCGACAGGAAACCCAGCAGTTGCTCGATCGCGTAGCCCAGGATATACCGAAATTGACCGAAGATTTCGTGCCGGGCGTGGTGTCGCTGACCACCTTGCATAAGGTCTTGCAGAACCTGCTGGCGGAAAGGGTCTCGATCCGCGATATGCGCACCATTATCGAAACGCTGGCGGAGCATGCGCCGTCGCAAACCGACCCCTACGAGCTGACCACCGTGGTGCGGGTTGCGTTGGGGCGGGCGATCACCCAGCAATGGTTCCCGGGCAACGGCGAAATTCAGGTCATTGGTCTGGACACCCAGCTCGAGCGCTTGTTGTTACAGGCGTTGCAGGGCGGTGGCGGATTGGAGCCGGGGCTGGCGGATCGCCTGCTGGAACAGGCCAAACAGGCGTTGCAGCGGCAAGAAATGCTCAGCGCGCCACCGGTGCTGTTGGTGAACCATGCGCTGCGGGCGTTGTTGGCGCGCTTCCTGCGCCGCAGCCTGCCGCAGATGGTGGTTCTGTCTAATCTGGAAATCAATGACGATCGCCAAATCCGCATGACGTCGACCATCGGAGCCGCATAATGAAACACGGTTTGTCGTTGCTCTGCCTGTTGGTGCCGCTTGGCGCGCAGGCGGTGTCGGGATCCTGGGTAGCCGACGGCGTCGGTGCCACGCTGGAATATGGCGGCGTACGCGGCGAATCGGCTGGCTTGCGCAGCCCTTACGCGTTGCCGGACCCGAACGCGCGCATCACCAGCGTCAGCTGGCGCTACCGCTTGCTGGCCGCCGAACCGGCCGGCTTGCAAGCGCAGCTCTGTACGCTGACTCGCTGTATTGCATTGGGCGGCGGCAGTGGCAGCAGCAACGGGTTGAACGGGGAACCGGCCAATGCCGAATTGCGCTTTGTCTATTACGTGCAGGCGCGCGGCGGGCTGAATCCGCCGCTGCGGGTGATTGGCAATCAGGTGATTGTGAATTACCAGTGATATATAAGCTGCGAGGGCATCAGGGAACAGGGTGGGTACAACCTAAGTCGCTGCGTCGAATAGTGTTACAGGTGGGGCGATGCAGAACGCCGACACGCAGTGAATCCATCCATGGAGGCTCGTATCGCGCGTCCATGCGCTCAACGGTCGGCTAACCTGCCATGACTCCCACCAACCCCCTTTGAGGGTATAGATCAAGTGGTTTAAAAACCAACACAGAGTGGCGGAGTTGAATGGGAGGGCGAAGGGGGCAATTTTGGGTATGCGCAGTGTTGTGCAAATAAAAACTGTCGTGCAGGCAAGGGGTGTTCAAAGTGCGAGTGAGTTTGCAGCGTAAGAGATGCACCCGACTTTAGGTTGGTCGGGTGAAGTGTCTTTGATTAGACGCCGATTTTTCGCCCCAGCAGGCTGCCGCTGCGCGACTGGCCATCCGGGCCATAAAGGGATTTGTTGTTTTTGCCGAGGATCGCCAGCGCCTGGGCGTTGTGATCAAGCTGCTGATTGAGCAACAGGCCGTTATGCTGATTTTTCTCGCGCAACTTTTGGCTGAGCAACTGTACTTGTTGCCAGGCGTCGGCCAGACGCGGGTGAGCGGCATAGGGCGCCTGTTGCCTTTGCGCGCGCTCTTGTTCCAACCGTTGCTGTTCCAGGTAATTGACCGTAGCCAGCAACTGGCTTTTGATGTCGGTAACGCGTTGCAACGCCACGCCCGGTAATTGGCCGGAACAGAGCAAATGATGTTCTTCCGCCAGCACCCTATCCAGGGCATTCAGGGTTTCCAGCAAACTATCAAGCAGCTGCGCCAGGTTTTCCATTACGATTCATCACCTTCAAAGTGTCCCTAGATTTTCCACGTCGCAGCCGTAGGGGCAATACAGCCCAGGTTGCAATACCTGATTACGCCTTCGGCGGCCGGTTGCCGTTTGACAGCCATTGGGCATCGCTTTGCGCATCTTGCAGCAGCGCATCGGCAATTTTGCCGGCATCCATTTTCAATTCGCCGCTGCGGATTGCCTGCTTGATAGCGTCAACCCGGCTCATATCAATATCTTGCGTACCCGGTTGCATCAGGCGCGCCTGGGCCTCGCTCAATTTTACCTGGGTACCGCTGACGGTGCTTTCCGCCTGTGCGGCCTTGCGCGGCTGAAGCTGATTCTCCGCCGGCGTTTCACGCGGTTGCACCGTTGGAACGGGCTGCAGCCGCTGGGTGCGATCGATACTCATGGTCAATCTCCATCGATGCCGCTGCCCGACGGGCAATGGCTGATATTTTTTGCGGCCCTGGCGGCCAGGTAATTACTGCTTATGTTTTTCTTATCGGCAGGTTTTTATAAACCTTTACCTTTTTATAAAGTGATGCGAATCGTACCGTCATCATCGGCAATACCGCTGACGATTTGCCCGGAAGCCATGCGCACGCGGACGCTGTCCTGGGCGGCGGCGTTGTTCATGGCTTTGCCTGCGCCGCTGATGTTAAACCCGGTGCCTTGCGCCGTCACCTGCACTGGCTGGCCGGCCTTGATCACCCAGGCTCGGCGCAGCATGGCGAAGGTCAGGGATTGGCCGGGGCTGATATTGCGCAGGCTGACCGCACCGATCGCCTTGCCCGCTTCGGTAAGAGTGCGCGGCGCCAGGGTATCGAGTCGGCCGCTTTTCAGTTTCACGTCAGCTGCCGTCAGCCGGCTGCCGGCGCTGATGCCGCGCGCCGACACCAGATAGTTGCCGATCACCTGAACCTGCGTTTGTATAAAACGCCGCTCCTGGCCACAACGCGCCGAAATGCTGATATTGCCCCAGCGGCGGGCGTTCGGCGCGAGTGACAGCTGTGGAAACTCGCACTGTGGCCATTGGGCCGCCGGCGTACGCACCAACACCTTGACCTGCACCGGGCTGCCGCTGAACTGGCTGCTGATGAAGCGATCGATCTGCGCCGCCAGATCGTCGGCGCGTGCGTTCATGCTGCACAGCACAGCGGCGAGCAGCAGTATTTTACCTTTCATCTTCGCTTCCTCAAGCACCATCGGGTGCGGGTAAGTTTACCCGGACTGCGCGCAGGCTAAGCAGACAAATAGCGGCGCATTTTGCCCTTATTCCCGCGATAGGCTGGCGGAAGGGGCGTTTATGCTGTCGGCTCCAAATTTTAACCTCGCGGAGGGAGCATGATCGACAAACTGGACGCTGCTCTGCGCTTTGGTCAGGAGGCGCTGAATCTGCGCGCCCAGCGGCAAGAAATTTTGGCCGCTAACATCGCCAACGCAGACACACCGGGTTATCAGGCGCGGGATATCGATTTCGCCGGCCAGTTGAACAAGGTGCTGACACAGGGCCGCGCCAGCGGCAGCGGCATCGCGCTGAATATGACGTCTGCACGCCATATCCCGGCGCAAAACATGCAGCCGCCGCAGCTCGATTTACTGTTTCGCGTGCCGGATCAGCCGGCGATGGACGGCAATACGGTAGACATGGATCGCGAACGCACCAACTTCGCCGATAACAGCCTGAAGTATCAGACCGACCTGACGCTGATCAACGGTCAGATCAAAGGGATGATGTCAGTGTTACAACAAGGATAAGGCGCATGTCGCTACTGAATATTTTCGATATCTCCGGCTCGGCACTGTCCGCCCAGTCGCAGCGCATGAACGTCAGCGCCAGCAACATGGCGAATGCCGACAGCGTCACCGGCCCGGACGGCGAACCCTACCGCGCCAAACAAGTGGTATTTGAAGTGGCCGCAGCCGCCGGGCAATCCACCGGCGGGGTGCGCGTATCGCAGGTGGTTGAGGATCCGGCGCCGGAACGCCTGGTGTATCAACCGGGTAATCCGCTGGCGGACGGCAAAGGCTATGTACGCATGCCGAACGTGGATGTGGTGAGCGAAATGGTCAATACCATTTCCGCCTCCCGCAGCTATCAGGCCAACGTCGAGGTGCTCAACACCACCAAGTCGATGATGATGAAAACCCTGACGCTGGGTCAGTAACCGGAGCTTTGCATGGCCATTGCCGCAACCACCAATGAATCGCTGGACAACACCGTCACCGGCGTCAACGCCAAAAACAACACCAGCCAGGATCTGCAGAACAACTTCCTGACGCTGTTGGTGGCGCAGTTGAAAAACCAGGATCCGACCAACCCGATGCAGAACAATGAACTGACCACCCAGTTGGCGCAGATCAACACCGTTCAGGGCATCGAAAAACTCAATACCACGCTGGGGTCGATCTCCGGCCAGATCAACAGCAATCAGTCGTTGCAGGCGACCGCATTGATCGGTCACGGCGTGATGGTGCCCGGCAGCAACATTCTGGTCGGCAGCAAAGACGGCAAGGTCAGCACCACGCCGTTTGGCCTTGAGCTGGAGCGCGCCGCCGATACGGTAACCGCCACCATCACCGACGCCACCGGCAAAGCGGTGCGCACCATCGATATCGGCGGGCTGACCGCCGGCGTGCACTCATTTACCTGGGACGGCTCATTGTCTGACGGCACCACCGCACCCGACGGCGCCTACACCGTGGCGATCAACGCCAAGGGCAATGGCGAACAGCTGGTGGCGCGCAGCCTGCATTTTGGCATGGTCAACGGCGTTATCCGCGATTCAGACGGCGCGAAGCTGGATCTGGGGCTGGCGGGGAGTGCGACGCTGGAAGACGTTCGGCAGATCCTTTAATTCGATTTTTTATTTCACTCGTTGGGCGTTATCGGACGATAGCCTGCGCATTATTTGGAGAGTTAGATGGCCTTTTCTCAGGCAGTAAGCGGTTTGAACGCAGCAGCAACCAACCTGGACGTGATAGGTAACAATATCGCGAACTCCGCCACGTCCGGCTTTAAATCAGGCACCGTTTCCTTTGCCGACATGTTCGCCGGCTCGCAGGTCGGGTTAGGCGTCAAAGTGGCGGGGATCACTCAGAACTTCAAGGGCGGCACCACGACAGGCACCAGCCGTGCGCTGGACGTCGCCATTTCCGACAACGGTTTCTTTCGCATGCAGGACAAGGACGGCGGCATTTTCTACAGCCGCAACGGCCAGTTCAAGCTGGATGAAAACCGCAATCTGACCAACATGCAGGGCCTGCAACTGACCGGTTTCCCGGCGGCCGGCTCACCGCCGACCATTCAGCAGGGCGCCAACCCGGTGCCGTTGAGCATTCCCGAAGGAATGATGAACGCCAAGGCCACCACCTCGGGCACCATGGTCGCCAACCTGAAGTCCACCCATAAGGTTCCGGATAACAAAACCTTCGATCCCGCCAAGCAGGATTCCTACAACTACGTCAACTCGATCACCGCCTATGACTCGCTGGGCAATGTGCACAACATCAATGCCTACTTTGTGAAGACCTCCGACAACAATTGGCAGGTGTACACCCAGGAAGGCAATATCCCCGGCTCTCCGGTGACGGATGCCGGCACCATGGCGTTCGATACCAGCGGCAACCTGGTCGGCACCACCAGCAAACAGGGCACCACCGGCGAATTCAGCATGCTGATCCCGATGTCCGCCACCAACGGCGCACCGGCGCAAAACTTCAGCCTGAGCTTTGCCAAGAGCATGCAACAGAGCGTCAGCAGCGACTCGGTCAGCAAGGTGTCGCAGGACGGGTATACCGCCGGCGAGTACACCAACTTCCAGATCAACAATGACGGTACCGTCGTGGGGATCTATTCCAACCAGCAAACCCAGTTGCTGGGTCAAATCGTACTGACCAATTTCTCCAACCCGGAAGGCTTGTCCTCGCAGGGCGATAACGTATGGCAAGAAACCGGCGCGTCCGGCCAACCGCGCGTCGGGCTGGCGGGCAGCGGCGGTTTCGGCAAGCTGACCAGCGGTGCGCTGGAAGCCTCCAACGTCGATCTGAGCCAGGAGCTGGTGAACATGATCGTCGCACAGCGTAACTACCAGTCGAACGCCCAGACCATCAAAACGCAGGACTCCATCCTGCAGACGCTGGTCAGCCTGCGCTAATAGGATTGAGTTATGGATCACGCGATTTATACCGCGATGGGCGCGGCGCGACAGACGCTGGAGCAGCAATCCGTCACCGCCAACAATCTGGCCAATGCGTCGACGCCGGGCTTTCGTGCTCAACTGTCGGCGCTGCGTGCCGTGCCGGTGGATGGGCCAAGCCTGCCGACGCGTACGCTGGTCACCGCCTCGACGCCCGGTGCCGACATGAGCCAGGGAGCGCTGAACTACACCGCGCGCCCGCTGGACGTCGCGCTGCAACAGGACGGGTTTCTGGCGGTGAGCCTGCCGGACGGCGGGGAAGCCTACACCCGCAACGGTAACATCCAGATCTCGTCCGCCGGGCAGTTGACGGTGCAGGGGAGGCCGCTGATGGGGGATGGCGGGCCGATTGAGGTGCCGCCGTCGGCCGAAATCACCATCGCCGCCGACGGCACCATCTCGGCGCTGAACGCCGGCGATCCGCCGAACACCATCGCCCAGATCGGCCGGCTGAAGCGGGTGAAGGCCAATGCGCGTGAAGTGATGCGCGGCGACGACGGGCTGTTTCGCCTGACGCCGGAAACCCAGCAGCAACGCGGCAATCAGTTGCAGAACGATCCGCTGGTGCGGGTGATGCCGGGTGTGCTGGAGGGCAGCAACGTCAAGCCGATGGAAACCATGGTCGACATGATCGCCAATGCCCGTCGCTTTGAAATGCAGATGAAGGTCATCCACAGCGTGGATGAAAATGAACAGCGTGCCAACTCGTTGTTATCACTGAGTTAAGCAGCAAGGAAAAACGCATGATCCCCTCTTTATGGATTGCCAAAACCGGTCTGGATGCGCAGCAGACCAATATGGACGTGATCGCCAACAACCTGGCGAACGTCAGCACCAACGGCTTCAAACGCCAGCGAGCGGTATTTGAAGATCTGCTGTACCAGACCATGCGCCAGCCGGGCGCGCAGTCTTCCGAGCAGACTACGCTGCCGTCCGGGTTGCAGATCGGCACCGGCGTGCGTCCGGTAGCGACCGAGCGCCTGCACAGCCAGGGCAACCTGTCGCAAACCAACAACAGCAAAGACGTGGCGATTAAAGGCCAGGGGTTCTTCCAGGTGATGTTGCCGGACGGCAGCCAGGCTTACACCCGCGACGGGTCGTTCCAGATCGACCAGAACGGCCAACTGGTGACCGCCAGCGGTTTCCAGGTGCAACCGGCGATCACCATTCCGGCCAACGCCCTGAGCATTACCGTTGGCCGTGACGGCATCGTCAGCGTTACCCAGCAGGGGCAGACCGCCGCCCAGCAGGTAGGCCAGTTGACCCTGACCACTTTTATCAATGACAGCGGCCTGGAAAGCGTGGGCGAGAACCTGTACCAGGAAACCGAGAGTTCCGGCGCGCCGAACGAGAGCACGCCAGGGCTGAACGGCGCGGGCCTGCTTTATCAGGGGTACGTGGAAACCTCGAACGTCAACGTGGCGGAAGAGCTGGTCAACATGATCCAGACCCAGCGCGCCTACGAGATCAACAGCAAAGCGGTGTCAACGTCCGATCAGATGCTGCAAAAACTGACGCAACTGTAATTGATGGGCGCCGCCGGTGCGCCCGTCACCCTATTTCGTGAAACAAAGGCGATACCCGTGGTAACCACATATCTGATGGCAAACGCGCCGCAGCAAGGAAAGCGCTGGCTGGCGGCAATGGCGATGCTGACGCTGAGCGGCTGCGCCTATATTCCGCATAAACCCTTGGTTGATGGCGCTACCACGGCGCAGCCGGCACCGGCGGGCGCTCCGGTGCCGAACGGTTCGATTTTCCAGACGGTGCAGCCGATGAATTACGGCTATCAGCCGCTGTTTGAAGACCGCCGACCGCGTAATATCGGCGATACCCTGACCATCGTGTTGCAGGAAAACGTCAGCGCCAGCAAAAGTTCCTCCGCCAACGCCAGCCGCAATGGCGCGAGCAAGTTCGGCGTCGCCACGTCGCCGCGCTATCTCGACGGCCTGCTGGGCAACGCGCGCGCCGACATGGATATCTCCGGCGACAGCACCTTCGGCGGCAAGGGCGGGGCCAACGCCAACAATACCTTCAGCGGCACCATTACCGTCACGGTCAATCAGGTGCTGGTCAACGGCAACCTGCACGTGGTGGGGGAAAAACAGATCGCCATCAATCAGGGCACCGAATTTATCCGTTTTTCCGGGGTGGTTAACCCGCGCACCATCAGCGGCAATAATTCGGTCACCTCCACCCAGGTGGCGGACGCGCGCATTGAATATGTCGGCAACGGCTATATCAACGAAGCGCAGACCATGGGGTGGTTGCAACGCTTCTTCTTAAATGTCTCCCCGTTTTGAGTACAGGCTATTTTACTTGCCATTTTGAGGTTGGGCCGTGCTCGGGGGCGTTACGTACTGCGCGTACGCACCGCCTCCTGTGCGCTGCCCGCCCCCAAACTGCCTGCGACAATAACGCCTTGTGGGTAAGGCGAATGAGGTTCCAATGTTAAAGAAATTTCTAATGGCGCTGGTGTTTTGTGCGCTGAGCCTGCCGGCGACGGCGGAACGCATCCGCGATCTGGTGACGGTACAGGGCGTGCGTGACAACGCCCTGATCGGTTATGGGTTGGTGGTGGGGCTGGACGGCTCCGGCGATCAGACCATGCAAACGCCGTTCACCACTCAGAGCCTGAGCAACATGCTGTCGCAACTGGGCATTACCGTGCCGCCGGGCACCAATATGCAGTTGAAAAACGTGGCGGCGGTTATGGTTACCGCCAAGCTGCCGCCGTTCTCGCGCACCGGGCAGAACATTGACGTGGTGGTCTCCTCGATGGGCAACGCCAAAAGTCTGCGTGGTGGTACCTTGCTGATGACGCCGCTGAAAGGCGTGGATAATCAGGTTTACGCGCTGGCGCAGGGCAACGTGCTGGTGGGCGGTGCAGGTGCGGCGGCGGGGGGCAGTAGCGTGCAGGTCAATCAGCTGGCGGGCGGGCGCATCAGCAACGGCGCCACCATTGAGCGCGAGTTGCCGACCACCTTCGGCAACGGCGGGGTGATTAACCTGCAACTGAATGACGAAGACTTTACGTTAGCGCAGCAGATCAGCGACGCCATCAACCGCCAACGCGGCGGCGGTACCGCCTCACCGCTGGATGCCCGCACCATTCAGGTGTTGGTGCCGCAGGGCAACAGCTCGCAGGTGCGTTTCCTGGCGGAGATTCAGAACATCAACGTCAGCGTCGGGGCGATTGACGCCAAGGTGATCATCAATTCACGCACCGGCTCGGTGGTGATGAACCGCGACGTGATCCTGGATTCCTGTGCGGTGGCGCAGGGCAACCTGTCGGTGGTGGTCGATCGGCAAAATACCGTCAGCCAGCCGAATACGCCGTTTGGCGGCGGGCAGACCGTGGTGACGCCCAACACCCAGATTTCGGTGCAGCAGCAGGGCGGTTCGCTGCAGAAGGTGAACGCCAGCGCCAACCTGAACAACGTGATCCGTGCGCTCAACGCGCTGGGCGCTACGCCGATCGATCTGATGTCGATCCTGCAGGCGATGCAAAGCGCCGGCTGCCTGCGCGCCAAGCTGGAAATCATCTGATGGCCGGCGATCTGATGGCGATGTCGGGCGCCGCCTATGACGCCCAGGCGCTGAACGGGCTGAAACGCGACGCAGCGGCCGATCCGCAGGGCAACCTGAAGCAGGTGGCGCAGCAGGTCGAAGGCATGTTCGTGCAGATGATGCTGAAAAGCATGCGTGCCGCGCTACCGCAGGATGGCGTGCTGAGCAGCGATCAGTCGCGGCTTTACACCTCGATGTATGACCAGCAGATCGCCCAGCAGATGTCGCAGAAGGGGCTGGGGCTGGCCGATATGATGGTGAAGCAGATGGCCAATGCCAACGTCGTTCCGAGCGAAACGGCGGGGATGTCGCCGATGGCGTTGGACAATGACGTGTTGCAAACGCTGCCGAATCAGGCGCTGGAGCAGATGATACGCCGTGCGGTGCCGAAGGCGCCGGCGGCCTCGCCGCTGTCGCTCAACAACGGCAATTTTGTCGCCCGTTTGTCGATCCCGGCGCGCGTTGCCAGCCAGCAGAGCGGCATTCCGCATCAGCTGATTGTGGCGCAGGCGGCACTGGAATCCGGCTGGGGCCAGCGCGAGATCCCGACCGCCGACGGCTCGCCGAGCTACAACCTGTTCGGCATCAAGGCCGGCGGCAGCTGGGACGGCCCGGTGACCGAGATCACCACCACCGAGTTTGAGCAGGGGGCGGCGAAGAAGATCAAGGCGCGGTTCCGGGTTTATGGCTCTTACGTCGAGGCGATTGCCGACTACGTCAAGCTGCTGACCAATAACCCGCGCTACGCCGACGTGGCAGCAGCCCGCAGCCCGGAGCAGGCGGCGCATGCGCTGCAACGGGCCGGATACGCCACCGATCCGCAATACGCCAACAAGCTGGTCAGCGTGATCCAGCAGATGAAAAACGCCGGCGAACAGGTCGTGAAAGCTTATACCCACGACCTGAAGGATCTGTTCTAGTTTTCGGGTGCGGCATGTAACGCCCCTACGCGATAAGCAACATTAAAACGTAGGAATTCAGCATGCTGAACCCGGTTTTTCCTCTCAAGTTTCCCCCGTTTTTGCCGATAACACAGACAGGCTGGGCGAACGTCCCGGCAGATTAATTGACTCCTGTGGGCCACCGGCACCGCAGCAAAAGGAACTTCTATGTCCAATAGCTTAATCAATACCGCCATGAGCGGGCTGAATGCGGCGCAGGTGGCGCTCAGCACCGTCAGTAACAACATTTCCAACTACAATGTGGCGGGCTATAACCGGCAGACCGCGATCCTGGCGCAAAACGGCGGCATGAGCACCATGAGCGGTTTTATCGGCAACGGCGTCACCGTCACCAGCGTTAACCGCGAATATAACCAGTTCATCACCAACCAACTGCGCGGCGCACAGAGCCAGGCGGGGGCGCAGAACGCCTATTTCGAAAAAATTTCGCAGATTGACAACTTGCTGGCCAGCAAGACCAACACCTTGTCGACCAACATGCAGGATTTTTTCAGTAACCTGCAAAACCTGGTCAGCAATGCCGGCGATGACGCCGCGCGGCAAACGGTGTTGGGCAAAGCCAATGGCCTGGTCAATCAGTTCAACAATACCGACAAATACCTGCGCGACATGGACAGCGGCGTGAATCAGCAGCTCAGCGACAGCGCGCAGCAGATCAACAGCTACAGCCAGCAGATCGCCAAACTGAACGAAGAGATCACCCGTTTGCGCGGCAGCGGCGGTGAGCCCAATGCGCTGCTGGACCAGCGCGACCAACTGGTTACCGACCTGAACAAAGTGGTGGGTGTGCAGGTGACCCAACAGGACGGCGATGCCTACACCGTCTCGTTTGCCAACGGTCTGACGCTGGTACAGGGCAACAATGCTTACCAGGTTGCGGCGGTGCCTACCAGCGGCGACCCATCCCGCCTGACTATGGGCTATGACCGCGGCAACGGCGCCAGCGAAATACCGGAAGGCCAAATCACCAGCGGCAGCGTCAGCGGCGTGTTGAAATTCCGCAGCGAATCGCTGGACAGCGCCCGCAACCAATTGGGGCAGCTCGCGCTGGCGATGGCGGACAGCTTTAACCAGCAACACCGCGCCGGGTTCGATCTCAACGGCGATGCCGGCACGGATTTCTTCAGCTTTGGCGGTGCCCGCGCAGTGGACAACAGCCGCAATACCGGCGATGCCGCGCTGTCGGTGTCCTACACCGATACCGGCAAGGTGAAGGCCAATGATTACCGGGTGGAATTTGACGGCAGCAACTGGCAGGTGAGCCGCCTGCCGGACAACGTCAAAGTTAACGCCACGGCGGGCACTGACGCCGCCGGTAATCCGACCTTGAGTTTTGACGGCCTGAAAGTCGGCATTGACGGGACTGCGCAAAAGAATGACAGCTTTACCGTCAAGCCGGTCAGCGACGTGGCGGGCAGCCTGAAGGTCGCCATCACCGATTCCGCCAACATCGCTGCCGCCGGTAAAGATGACAGTGGCCGTGGCGACAATGAAAACGCCAAAAAGCTGCTTGATCTGCAAACCCAAAAATTGGTCGATGGCAAGGCTACCCTGAGCGGCGCTTACGCCAGCCTGGTCAGCAGCGTCGGCAATCAGACCGCGTCCGCCAAGGTGAGCGCCACCTCGCAGGGCAACATCGTCAAGCAGTTGGAAAATCAGCAGCAGTCGATTTCAGGCGTCAACCTTGACGAAGAATACGGCGAATTACTGCGTTTCCAGCAATATTATCTGGCTAATGCGCAGGTCATTCAGACCGCCAGCTCGCTGTTCGATGCGCTGCTGAATATCCGTTGATTTTCACTTGAACCGGAGCCTTGGCGGCTCCGGTCGCTGATTTTGAGGAACCTGCACCATGCGCATGAGCACCAGCATGATGTACCAGCAAAATATGACCGGCATCACCGGTAACCAGTCGTTGTTTATGAAAGCGGCAGAACAGCTTTCCACCGGCAAAAAGGTCAGCAACCCGTCCGACGATCCGCTGGCGGCGTCGCAGGCGGTGATGCTGGCCCAGTCCCAGTCGGAAAATACCCAATATGCACTGGCACGCACCTTTGCCCGCCAGAGCGTGTCGATGGAAGAGACGGTGCTGGCCGGGGCGACCAGCACCATCGCGGACATGAAAGCGCTGATCGTCAACGCCGGCGGCACCAAAAGCGACAACGATCGCGACTCGCTGGCTACCCAGTTGCAGGGGTTGAAAGACCAATTGCTTAATCAGGCCAACAGCACCGACGGCAACGGTCGCTTTATGTTTGGCGGCTTCGAAAATGATAAACCGCCGTTTGCGGACAACGGCGGTTCGGTCAGCTATGTGGGGGGCAACAAGCCGGTTGAGCAGAAAGTGGATGCCAACCGCACCATGACTGTCGGCCATACCGGCGATACGGTATTTATGTCGTTGACCAGCAACCCCAAGCCGGAGCCGGACGGCAGCGCACCGGTGTCCAACGTGTTTGAAAGTATCGATATCGCGCTGAAGGCGTTGAAAACTCCGCTCGATGGCGCGGACGACGCCACCAAACAGCAGGTCAACGACGCGCTGGCCAAAGCCAATCGGGGGCTGGACAACTCCTATAACAAGGTGCTCAGCGTGCGCGCCGAGTTGGGTAACCAACTGCAGGAAATGGATACGCTGGACAACATCGGCAAGGATCGCGACATGATCAACCAAACGCAAATGAGTGCATTGGTGGATGCCGATCTGACCGAGTCGATTTCGAACTACTTTATGCAACAAGCGGCCTTGCAGGCATCGTACAAAACCTTCGGTGATATGCAGGGGATGTCGCTGTTCCAGATGAACCGCTAATTCCCGTCGATACCCGTCGTCTTTCAAGTTGCAGCGTTGTTGGCCGCACGCATGCACTCCAGTCACTTACTTGAGTAAGCTCCTGGAGATGCACGCGTTTGCCGCCTGGCTGTGCTGTACAGGGATGTACGAATGCCGCGAGCGCATGGATGCGCCAGAGCGGCCAACTCGAAATCCATAGGGTATGACAATAACAAGTTCCGACTCATTCAGCGTCCCTACAATGCTGGGGATGAGTTAGCTGGGCGCCAGAGCGGCCAACTCGAAATCCATAGGGTAATAACAAATACCTGTCGTGAAACCATAGCGGGTATCTATTTGGGTGTGCTTAGAAAGGCTTGCTGCTGTACGCAGGGGTAAGTCATTCTTGAAACCGGGCGCACCGTTTGGCATGTCACGCTTGCCCCCATTCACGTTGGCGTGACGTGCCTTTTTTTCTTCAGTTCACCATCCCACCTATCACTCTGGCCAACTGCTCGAAGAATTCACCGAACAGGTGCTCACAAAACGGCGCCAGCATCGGCATCATCATGCCGAGGGTCATAATGCCGATGGTCATGGTGACCGGGAAACCGATGACGAAGACCGACAGCTGCGGCGTCATGCGGTTGAGCAGGCCGAGCGCCATGTTCAGCGTCAGCAGCAGGCAAATCAGCGGCAGCGCCAGCATCATGCCGTTGATAAAAATCAGCGAGCCCACCTGGGTCAATGCCAAAAAACCGTTGCCGTTCAGGGGGGCGGGCTGGATCGGCAGAGTATGAAAGCTGTCCGCCAGCAAGGAAATCAGCCACAGGTGGCCGTCAAAACTCAGGAACAGCAGCATGGCCAGCAAGTTGAGCAACCGTGCCAGCACCGGCGTATTCGGCCCGCCGCTGGGATCGAAGAAGGTGGCGAACGACAGGCCCATCTGCATGCCGATCACTTCGCCGGCCAGACGTATCGCCGCAAAGGCGAACTGCATGGTCAGCCCGAGCGCCACACCAATCAGGATTTGCTGGGCCGCCAGCCACAAACCGGCGGCGGAGAAAATGGGGACAGTGCTGGTGGGCAGCCCGGGGGCGATCAGGATGACGATCAGGCCGCCGAGGCCGATTTTCACTTTTTTGCCGATTTGTTTTTCGCTGAACACCGGGGCCGTGCTGATCAGCGCCAGGATGCGCAGCAGCGGCCAGAAGTAGTGGCTGAGCCAAACGCCGAACTGCGCGCTGTCGAAAGTGAGCATGGCTAACCAATCAGATTCGGCAGGTTGCTGAACAGCGTACGCATATAGTCCAGCAGCAGGTTCAGCATCCAGGGGCCGGCGATCACGATGGTGGCGACCACCGCCAGAATTTTGGGAATGAACGACAGCGTCATTTCGTTGATCTGGGTGGCGGCCTGCAACAGGCTGACCACCAGGCCGCTGATAAGCGCGGCGAGCAGCAGCGGGGCGGCCAGAGCCAGCGCCACTTTCATCGCCTCGGTGCCCAGCGCCATGACCGATTCAGGTGTCATCATGTTTCCTTTGAGGCGGGTTACGAATAGAAACTCTGAGCCAGTGAGCCGAGCAACAATTGCCAGCCGTCCACCAACACAAACAGCATCAGTTTGAACGGCAACGAGATGGTGGCAGGCGGCACCATCATCATCCCCAGCGCCATCAGCACGCTGGCGACCACCAGATCGATAATCAGAAACGGAATGAACACCGTGAAGCCGATTTGGAAGGCGGTTTTCAGCTCGCTGGTGACGTAAGCCGGCAGCAGAATGCGCATCGGCACCGCTTCCGGCCCGGCCAGCGGCGGCTGGTTGGCGAGCCTGGCGTACAGCGCCAGATCGGTTTCGCGCGTCTGGCGCAGCATAAACTCACGCAGCGGTTGGGAACCTTTATCCAGCGCCGCGTCGAGGCTGATTTTTTCCTGGCTGAACGGCAGATAGGCGTCCTGATAAACCTTGTCGAAGACCGGCGACATGATGAAAAAGGTCAGGAATAGCGCCAGGCCGAGCATCACCTGATTCGGCGGCGCCGAGGGGGTGCCGAGCGCGTTGCGCAGTAGTCCGAGCACGATGATGATGCGGGTGAAGCTGGTCATCATCAGCAACATGGCGGGCAGGAAGCTGAGTGACGTCAGCAGCACCAGCGTCTGTACCGGCAACGACCAGCTTTGGCCGCCGTTGGCCAGAGGTTGGCTGATCAGGCCGGGTAACTGCGCCAACGCCGTCGGGCTGACGAGCAGCAGGGCGGCAGCCAGCCAGGGAAGAGTCTTCCCGCCCCGGTAAAGCGGGGCGACACAAGGAACTATGGGTTTCATGCCGATTTTTCCGGACGTTTCAGAACTTTTTGCATCAACTGGCGAAAATCAGCCGGCGGTGCGGCGTCGGCTGCGCTACCGTCCTGTGTGGGAACCGGCAACTGGTGCAGCGGGGTGATTTGCTGCGCGGTCACGCCCAGCACCAGCAGGGTATTATCCACTTCAATCACCACCACCCGCTCGCGCTGCCCGACCTGGCAACTGGCACGCAGATTGAGCAGTTTGCTGTTGCGCGCCTGAGGGGCAAACCCCAGGCGGCGGAACAACCAGCCGGCCAAGAGGATCAGCAGCAGAATGCCGCCCAGCGCAGTGCTGACCTGCGTCAGCACCGAGCCGGCCGGCAGCGCCGGTGCGGCGGGTTGCAGTGTGCCCTGGCCGGGCACGGCGGAGCCTGGGTTCATCAGCGGCTCAGGCGACGCATGCGTTCGGACGGGGTGATGATGTCGGTGATGCGTACGCCGAACTTGTCGGCCACCACCACCACTTCGCCCTGGGCGATCAGATAGCCGTTGATCAGAATGTCCAGCGGTTCACCCGCCAGCCCATCCAGCGCGACTACCGATCCTTGCGACAGACGCAGCAGCTCTTTGATGGTCATTTTGGTGCGACCCAATTCCACGGTCAGCTTGACCGGGATATCCAGGATCAGATCGATATCCTGCAGGTTACCGACGGCATCCTGCGCCTCCAGCGATTTGAACACCGCGTCGGTCGTTGACGTGTTGTCGGTCGCTTGCTGCTCGTTAAACGCATCAGCCCACAGATCGTCCACGGATTCCTTTCCTTCGCCAGACGGTTGCTTAGGATCACTCATTTGGGCTGTTCCTCACTCAGAGCATTCAAAATAGGGTTAATCAAATGTTCAACACGCAGGGCGTACTGCCCGTTTAACGTGCCGTATTGGCTGGTCAGAACCGGTACGCCGTCCACGTGGGCGATCAGGCGTTCCGGTTTATCGATCGGTAATACGTCACCCGGCTGCAGCTTCAGGATTTTTGACAGCCGCATCGGGATATCGACGAAGTTGGCAATCAGCTCCAGCTCGGAATGTTGTACCTGTTTCACCAGCGTTTCACGCCAGTGGCTGTCTTCCTGCCGCGAGTTTTCCAGCGGCGGGTTGGTCAGCAGTTCGCGCAGCGGTTCGATCATCGCGAACGGAATGCAGATGTTGAATTCACCGCTCAGCGCACCGATTTCCACCTGGAACGGGGTGGTGACCACGATATCGTTCGGCGAGGTGGTGATATTGGTGAATTTCACCTGCATTTCGGCGCGCACGTATTCCACATTGATCTTGTAAATCGCGCTCCAGGCGTCGCCATAGGCATCCAGCGCCAGGCGCAGCATGCGTTTGATCACCCGCTGTTCGGTCGGCGTGAACTCGCGGCCTTCCACTTTGGTCGGAAAGCGGCCGTCGCCGCCGAACAGGTTATCGACGGCGATAAACACCAGGCTCGGCGCGAACACGAACAGCGCGGTGCCGCGCAGCGGGTTCAGGTGCACCAGATTGAGATTGGTGGGCACCGGCAGGTTGCGGGCAAATTCGTGATACGGCTGGATCCTGATCGGGCCGACGGTAATGTCCGGGCTGCGGCGCAACAGGTTGAACAACCCCATGCGGAACTGACGGGCAAAACGTTCATTGATGATTTCCAGCGCGTGCAGCCGTTCGCGCACCACTCGGCGCTGGGTGGTCGGATCGTACGGCTTGACCTCGCTCTCGTTGCTGACCACCGCTTCGGGTTCATCACCCGCGCTGTCGCCGTTGAGCAAGGCGTCGATCTCTGCCTGTGAAAGAATGCTGTCGCCCATAGTGATTACCGCAATATGAAGGCGGTGAACAGCACGTCGCTGACCACCTGCTTCGGTTGTCCCTTAACCAGCGGCGGGCTAAGCACGTCCTTAATCTGCGCCACCAGTTGCTGTTTTCCTTGTTCACTGCTCAGTTGGCCCGCTTCCTGACGGGAAAGCAGCATCAGCAGGCGGCTGCGCACTTCCGGCAGAAAATCGTTCAACTGGCGGCGGGTATTTTCGTCCGGCAAGCGCAGCGTCAGGCCGATATACAACACGCGATCGGGGTTGTTGTCCGGCGTAACCAGGTTGACGGTAAAGGTGTCCAACGGCATAAACACTGGCGCGGCCGGCGGTTGCGGTTTGTCTGCGGGCTGCGCGCCATTCTGGTGCTGTTTAAGCTGCCACCAGCTGTAGCCGGCTGCGCCGCAGGCGAGCAGGGTAATCAACACCAGCAGGTAAGCCAGTAGCGGACGTTTTTTTGAGGCTGTTGGAAGGGAGTTCTGAGACATTGCTAAGCCAAATTCCTGTTTTCTGCGTGCATGAAAACCGCACGCATGACATGTAGCGGTATTATCCCGTCTATTCCGGCGTGCAATAGCCAGAATAGGCGGGGAAAAGCGTGCCAGCTTGGGCGTTTGCGCTCAGTCAGGCGAAAATATCAACGCCGCTGACGGCTCGAGCCATCGCCTGCAATGCCTGTGGAGCACTGAGGGCCTCTGCGCCCGGTTCGTTGCCGGTGCGGCTATCGCGATAACCTGGTTGGCCCTGTTGCCCGGCGTTTTGTTGTTGCGCCTGTTGCCCCTGCGGCATGGACTCACTGCCGACGCTGCTTTGTCCCAGATTGATGCCGCTCTCTGCCAGCGTATGGCGCAGTTGCGGCATGGCGGCTTCCACGGCGGAACGTACCTGACCGTGGGCGGAGGCAATATGTAACTGTGCCTGGCTGTCATCGAGCTTAAGGGTGATCTGCAATGCCCCCAGTTCCTGCGGATGCAGGCGCAGTTCTGCGCTTTGCTGGCCGTTGCGATGGAACATCAGTACCTGCTGATTCAACGCCTGTTGCCACTCGGGGCTGCCAAGCTGAGCATTTAGCTGCGGCGTTGGCGGGGCGGTGACCAGCGAAGAGGCTGGAGCGGCTGTCACCGTCGGGCTGGAGACAGGCGGTGCCATCAGATGATTGACTGGGGCTGGCATATCGGCGCCGAATTTCAACGCGGTAGCATCCGGCTTATCCTGAGTGGCCGCCGTCTTTTGTGGCGCGTCGCTGCCGCTATCCGTGCTGAGAGGATCTTTGCTCAGGGTCGGCGGGTTTTTCTGCGTGTCCGTTATCGGGCTACCGGAGGCGTCCGAGGGGCGGCCCAGCGTGGCGCTCAGCACAGCTGCGGGTTGTGTCGTACCAGGTTCGCCTTCAATGCTCAGTTCCCCGGCGCCCGGCGCGGTGGCCGGCATCACTGGCGTTACGGCGATCGGTAGCATGGCAAACAGCGCCTGTAAGGTGGCCGCGTCGATTTCACCGGCGGGGCGCAGGGCCGTCTTTTCCGCAGTTTGATCTTTCAGCGCCTCTTCATCCGGCGCGACGGCCGCCTGTTGACCTCTGCTTGATAGCGAGGGTGCCAAAAGTCCATCTCGTTCGCCGAAGGTGGCCAGTAGCTGGGTGAGTTGGTTGCGGCTCAGCGGCGCGGAGTCCTCGTCGGCACTCAGCGTCATCGGCGACAGCTTGCCCGTCGCCTTATCGGCCGGCAACACACGTGCACCGAGCAGTTGAGCAAAGGCGGACGAAAGAGAGGATTCATCCAGCGGCAACTGTGCGTCCGGCAGTACTCCGCTGTCGCCTGGGGTCGACAGACCTGACAATAGGTTGAGGTTCATGGGTGGATATTCCTTTGTGCACTGCGTTGAGCGAACTCATCCATCAGTTTTTGATCCCGTTTGTTCTCCCTCTGCCGTTCCGCGCTTTGGGCGCGGGTATGCAGAGTGTCGAAGGCGTTCAACCGTTGCTGTTTGTCCTGCCACTGCTTCATCGCGTGGTCCACTTTCTGGCCCCACTGCATCAGTTGGTTGCGATGTTGTTCGATGGCCTGCTCCAGCGTACCGATAAACTGCTGGTAGTTTTGCCAGTGCGAAGAGTCCATGCCGTCGCTCAACTGGTGATTCAGCTTCTGACGGTACTCGTCTTGATAATTGAGCAGCATGGAAAGCTGCTGCTCAGCCGCCTGTTGCGCCTTGCGCACCTGGCCCAACTGTTGCGTTGCCTGTTCCACCGCATCCTGCGCCAGATCGCGCAGGGTAATCAGAGGTGACTGTGGTTTCATCGGGTTCAGCCTTTTGTGACGTTAAGCGATCATCTGCTGTAGCTGTTGGCAGGCGTCGTCGTAACCGCTGCGTTCGAAAATGCCCTGTTGCAGATAGGCCTCCATCTGCGGATACAGCGTCATGGCCTTATCCAGCAGCGGATCGCTGCCCGCTACGTAAGCGCCGACGCTGATCAGATCGCGGTTACGCTGATAGCTGGCCAGCATTTGTTTGAAATTGCGTACCCGGCGGTAGTGCTCTTCGTCGATGAGCGACGTCATGGCGCGGCTGATAGAGGCTTCGATGTCGATTGCCGGGTAATGGCCCGCTTCCGCCAGCCTGCGCGACAGCACCACGTGGCCATCGAGAATCGCGCGCGCCGAGTCGGCTATCGGATCTTGCTGGTCATCGCCTTCGGTCAGTACCGTATAAAACGCGGTGATCGAACCGCCGCCGCTGATGCCGTTACCTGCACGTTCCACCAGCGCCGGCAACTTGGCGAACACGGAGGGCGGATAGCCTTTGGTGGCCGGCGGCTCGCCGATAGCCAACGCGATCTCGCGTTGCGCCATGGCGTAGCGGGTGAGGGAATCCATAATCAGCAGCACGTGCTGACCGCGATCGCGGAAGTCCTCGGCGATGCGTGTGGCGTAGGCTGCACCTTGCATGCGCAACAGCGGCGAGACGTCCGCCGGGGCGGCGATCACCACCGAGCGCGCTCGCCCCTCGGCACCGAGGATGTTCTCGATAAAGTCTTTGACCTCGCGGCCACGTTCGCCGATCAGACCGACGACAATCACGTCGGCCTGGGTGTAACGCGCCATCATGCCTAGTAAGACGCTTTTACCGACGCCGGATCCGGCAAACAACCCCATGCGCTGGCCGCGCCCGACGGTCAGCAGGCCGTTGATGGTGCGCACGCCGACGTCCAGCACCTGTTCGATCGGCGTACGTTGCAACGGGTTGAACGGGGCGGTAATCAGCGGCGCACGATAGCCGGTTTCCGGTGCGGGCAGGCCGTCGAGCGGCTTGGCGCTGCCGTCCAGCACCCGGCCCAGCAACGCCGGGCCGAGCGGCAGTTGCTTGCCGGCGTTTTGCCCCTCCGGCGCCATGCGGGCGTAAACCCGTGCGCCGGGCACGATGCCTTCCACTTCTTCCAGCGGCATCAGGAACAGCCGCTGGCCGTTAAAACCGACCACTTCGCTTTCCACTTCCTGCACGTCACCGCCGTTGTGACGTTCGATCAGGCAGGTGGCACCGATCGGCAATTGCAACCCGGTGGCTTCCAGCACCAGCCCGGTGGCGCGCGTCAGGCGGCCGTAGCGGCGTACCGCAGGCGTGCAAGCGATGCGTTTTTCCAGCGTATCCAGCGAGGACAGCCAGCGGCCGAGGCGAGCGGTCATTACACTTCTCCCGGCGCAGCCAGGCGGCAGAGCTCGTGCCAGCGCGTGGCCAGGCTGGCATCGAGATCGCCTTCTTCGGCGCTGACCTTGCAGCCGCCGGGGTGCAGTTGGCCATCCGCCAACAGCCGCCAGCCGTGCAGGCTGAGCGTGGCACCCAGTTGCTGTTCGATACGTTGGTAGTCGTCCGGGTGCACGCGCAGCTGCGGTTTGCCGCTGAACATCGGCTCTTGTTGGATCAACTGCTGGATCTGCGCCAGCAGGGCGGTGCCGTCGCAGACCGGCGGCTGGCCGAGCACCTGTTTGGCGGCGGTCAGCGCCAGCTGCATCAGGCGCGAGGCGATCACGCTGTCGAGCGCATCCAGCGTGTGCTGAAACTCGGTTATCAACTGTTGCCAATGCGCGGTCAGCGGCTGTTGCTGTTGCTGCGCCTCCTGCAGCCCTTGCTGGCGGCCCTCTTCCATACCGGCCTGGAAACCCGCTTCGTAGCCTTTTTGCCGGCCGTCGGCATAACCCAGCTGTTGGCCTTGCTGTTCCGCTTGCAGGCGCAACTGGAGCAACTGCTGTTGCCGCTCGGCACTGTCGTCCAGCGGCGCGGCGCCCGTTTCAACCGGCAGCAAAGGCTCGATTGCCGGTTTGGGCTCCAGCAGATCCTTGAGTGACCAGGGTTGCCAGGGCAGGGTGTTAATGCGATCAGACATAGGTGTCCTCGCCACCGCCGATAATCATTTCGCCGCTCTCCGCCAAACGACGGACAATCAGCAGGATGGCCTTCTGTTCGTTTTCCACCTGCGACATGCGCACCGGCCCGCGGTTGGCCAGATCGTCGCGCAAAATGTCGGCGGCGCGTTGCGACATGTTTCTGAGGAACTTCTCGCGCAGCGGCTGTTCCGCGCCCTTGAGCGCGACCAGCAGCGATTCGCCTTCCACTTCCTGCAACAGGCGCTGGATGCTGCGATCGTCGACTTCCACCAGATTTTCGAACAGGAACATCTCGTCGATGATCTTCTGCGCCAGCTCGCCGTCGTATTCGCGCATGGCGTCGATAACGGCCTCTTCCTGTTGGGTTTTCATCAGGTTGATAATTTCGGCTGCGGTGCGTACGCCGCCCATTTTGCTGCGCTTGAGATTCTGGCCGTCGAGCAGGTTGTTGAGCACCTCGGTCAGCTCCGCCAACGCCGCCGGCTGCACGCCGCCGAAGGTGGCGATGCGCAGCATCACGTCGTTGCGCAGGCGCTCGTCGAACAGCGCCAGAATGTCTGCCGCTTGGCCGCGCTTCAGGTGGACCAGGATGGTGGCGATGATCTGCGGATGTTCGTCGCGGATCAGATCGGCGGCGCTCATCGGCTCCATAAAGTTGAGGGTTTCCATGCCGGTGGTGGTCTCGCGCGATTCGAGAATGTCCTCCAGCAGGCTGGAGGCACGCTCTTCACCCAGGGCTTTGACCAGCACCGAACGCAGGTAGTCGCTGGCGTTGACGCTCAGCGCCGCGTATTGTTCGGCGTCATCCTCGAACTCGCGCAGGACTTCGCTCAGCTGTTTGTGCGAGACCTGGCTCATGCTGGCCATGGTGCCGCTGAGCTGCTGCACTTCACGTGAGGAGAGGTGTTTGAACACCTCGGCGGCGCGATCTTCGCCCAGCGTCATCAGCAGGATGGCGCTTTTTTCGGTTCCGGTCAGACTCATAATTCGTTACTCATCCATTGGCGGATTACCAGAGCGACCACGCGCGGGTCTTTATCAGCCAGATCGCGGATCCGTTGGCTCTGGACTTCTGCACTGACGCGCTGCTGCGATTTCCTGTGCTGCGCCAGCTCCTCATTGCTCGGTTTATTGCTGTCAACCGGCTTGGCCATCGGCGCGTTGGCGGCGGCAAGCGCGGCCTGTTGCACCGCCTGGCGGTTTTGCAGTTGCGGGCGTACCAGCTTGCGCCACAGCAGCCAGGCCACCAGCAACACCAGCAGATAGCGGCCGGCGTCGAACAGGCGATCGATAAAGTTTTGGGTTTGCCAGAACGGCAGTTCGCCACCGGTGACTTCAGTATCGGTAAACGGCGCGTTGACCACGTTCAGGGTATCGCCACGGTTGCTGGAGAAGCCCATGGATTCACGCACCAGCGATTCGATCTGCGCCAGTTGCTCTTTGCTCATCGGCAGCGGTTTGCCGTTTTTATCGACACCACGATAGTTGACCACCACCGCCACCGACAGCCGCTGTACCGTTCCGGCTTTCTGCTGGGTATGGCGGATGGTGCGATCGACCTCATAGTTGGTGGTTTCATCGCGACGGGTATTCTGCGGCCCGCTGCCGTTGGCTGCGGTACTGCGGGTGGTGCCGGCATTCGGTTTGGCACTGCCGGCGGCGTTGGGCTTGGCGGTTTCGATCGGCGCGGTAGCCGGCGCGCTGGGTTGATTGGATAGCGCGCCCGGCACGCCGCCGACCTGTGGCCCGCCAAGCTGCTCGCTTTGGCTCATTTGTTGAGAGCGCACGGCGGCCTGATTCGGCAGTTGGTTTGGCTGGTATTCTTCGTCGGTTTGTTCGCGGGTGGCGAAATCGATCTGCGCGGTGACCTGGGCACGCACGTTATTGCTGCCGACCATCGGCGCCAGAATCGCTTCGATACGGCGCTGGTAGCGGTTTTCCACTTCGTTGGCGTATTTCAGCTGCGCCGCATTCAGATCGCGGCCGGCGCCGTCAGACTGGGTCAGCAGGCGACCGGCCTGATCGACCACAGTGACGTTGCCCGGTGGCAGGCCGGCCACGCTGCTCGAGACCATATAAACGATAGCGTTGATCTGGCCGTCATCCAGCGCGCGGCCGGGTTGCAGCGTCAGGGTGACGGAGGCGGAAGGGGATTTCTGCTCGCGGACAAACAGCGAAGGCTTCGGCAGCGCCAGATGCACGCGCGCATTCTGTACCGGACCCAGAGACTCGATGGTGCGCGACAGTTCTCCTTCCAGCGCCCGTTGATAGTTGATCTGCTCGCTAAACTGGCTGATGCCGAATTTTTCCTGATCCAGCAATTCGAAACCCACCGCACCGCCTTTCGGCAATCCCTGCTGCGCCAGGCGCAGGCGGGTTTCATGGACCTTATCGGCCGGTATCATCAACGCCGCGCCGTTCTCGGCAAAACGGTAGGGGATATTCATCTGCGTCAATTGGGTCACGATGGCGCCGCCGTCGCGATCGTTAAGATTGCTGTACAACACGCGGTAATCCGGGCTTTTCGCCCATAACAGCAACGCGACCACGATGGCGATTGCGGCGGAAGCGGCCACCAGCAGCGGAATTTTCGGGTTGGCGCGCAGGCGGTTCCACAAAGCGTGCAGACCATTTTCGCGGTTTTCGGTGGCGGTTATTGAAGCACTCATTTTATGCCGTGTCCTTCAATGTCGCTCAGGATCCGGTGCAAGCCACGGCGTAGTTCCCTGCCAGGCTGACGGACGGTGTGGTTAGCGTTGTGTGGTGACAAAATAAACTCCCTGATACACATATCTTCTATACCCTTTTTCCTTGAAGCGGCAGCGGCCTTGGCAGCGTTCACTCACCCGAATCACTGACTTGAGTCAGTTCATCGGGTCTCGCTCTCTAACCACATTGCTGCCACTCCAATGACTTTGGGTATAAATAGCGGCGCTCCCATTTCTGGGCGTGCCATTATTTGCCCGTAAGGGCGATTTCGATGGCCCGATAAGCCGGGTTTTTTGCAGTTAATTAGCCGCTTTAGGATTAAAAGGCTGTGGTAGGCTCCTCAGCATCAAAGTAGTGCCTGATGAAAACACGTCCGGCAGCAGAGTCTTTATTGAGGTCACAATGGCAATTCAGGGGATTGAAGGGGTATTGCAGCAGTTGCAGGCCACGGCGATTCAAGCGGGGCAGATTAACCAGGGTTCAGCGACGCAGGGCGTCAGTTTTGCCGGCGAGTTGAAAGCGGCTATCGGCAAGATCAGCGATACCCAACAGGCAGCGCGCAAACAGGCGCAAGACTTCGAGCTGGGCGCGCCGGGCGTCAGCCTGAATGACGTGATGGTCGATCTGCAAAAATCGTCCATCTCACTGCAAATGGGCGTGCAAGTGCGCAATAAGCTGGTTTCCGCTTATCAGGAAGTGATGAACATGGCGGTGTGATTGGGTCATATTATTGAATTTATAGTAAAAATCCATGCTGCAACTACAGCATGGGGCATGTATGGGGAAAATAGCCTGACTTGAAAAAACACCGATGGTGGGTTTTTTGTTGTGTGCTGAACCTGACCGACCTGTCAGTTAAACCAGAGGGCATGTTCTCACACTATTCGCCTTGTAAATAAATTGGCGTAGCACCTATTTTTTTTCGTCCTTGATAATGCGTAAAGAACCTTTGTCGTCAGATAAAATCGTGAAGCTGACTGTTAGCTGATAGAATTTTCCTTCGTTAGCTTGAATGTCATAGTAGATCTTATAGTTATCTCCCAGCTTAAATTTATAGCTGAAAGTAGGCAGGCACTCTTTATCATCAGGGTATAGAGGATTATCGCTAAAGGTTTTAACCAAACGGCCTCCTTCCTCACTGTATATCTGTATCGCTGTGACTTTTTCGCCTTTTTGCCCATGGCTCCAAATGCAAACGTCGTTATCTTTAATGGCAACATTGGCGGGTATCTTTGCAACTATCTTATCCTGATAGCCGGGGCAAGCGGTCAAAAGAAAGATGAAATTTAAAAAAAATAACTTTTTCATTTTATTATCCCTCCTTGACCAGCAACTATTTTCTGATAAAGCGCAGGAATATCACGCAAGTTATCTTTTCCTCGGTATTTACCTATGCTCCCAGCAACCTGATAGTTCCGCCAGGTAGAAATGCCGTAAACTAACAATAACCAGTAGTCGGCGATAATTGAAGCCTGCTGTTCGAGTGGATAGTCGGTAAGTTTTTGCTTATTGAGCCGGTAATAATAATTTGCGCCCCAGCTAAACATGCCCCTCAGCCGCACCCATTGCCCATGCTGGTGCTGCCAAACATGCCCCAATTCGTGAATAAATGTATGCTTATCGACCAGGGATATCGTTACGCCTGAAAAGTCTGGCGAATACCCTTCTTTTCTGAACCAGAGCTCGCCGTTCGGAGCCATGGCATAACCTGGTTTTTGCAAACCGAACGGAAAATAGCTATCGCAATGAACCCAAACGCGGCTATAAGCAATGGCGTTACCGAACACCGTACGAGCCATGGCGATTTCGCCAAGGGTCATCTGTCGTAAAATTCCCTCTTTAACCTGAACATTATTAGATTGCATTCTCAAGATCCTTCTCATTATGCGGAAAGCTGCACTATAACGGCTATTTTTCGTGCGGTCCAGTTGCTGGGACTGACTTACCATGAACGTCATCGGTAATAAAAACAAAAGGTAAACCCATTGGTGACATCCAGTAGCCGGTTGGTACCAGACGCACAATCAATCAGTGGAATTGGAGGGGGATGAATGTGTTGTCACCCGCATTAATTGGCTGAGCAGTGGATTATTATAGCTATTTCTGCAAGACGATAATTTGGGATGTGCAATGAGCAGCAAAAGTGAGAATAGATGGCGATTGTTCAGTGTGTTAATACTGATCGTTCTGGTGGTATTAATCGTAGTGTTAATTAAACAAAGTTAAAGCGTCGTTGGCCACTGTACGTGGCCCTGCCGGCTTATTTCCCCGCGAGCATCCGCATAGCGTCTTCTTCGTACAGCAGACCCAGCAGCCATAGGCCGATCAGCAACACGGCAAGGGAAAACAGCCATTTTTCGTTGAGCACCGTTGATTCGCCTCTGGCGGTATTAAGGTTCAACGATGCTATCTTACCGGGCAATTTTCCGCTAACGCCGGGTGCATAAACGGCGAGTTCATTGTGCAACGATTTAATTTACAGGCACAGGCATCACTCCGGCACCTCCATCAGACTGAGGCGATAGGGTTGGATCGCACCGGGCTCCATGATCCGCTGATGCCCGCGAATGGCGGTTGGCGCAAAGCCGAAACGTTTGCGGAAACGCTCGGCAAACCGCGAAGAACTTTCATACCCGACGTGTTGAGAGATGGCGGATATAGGCCAATCGGTAGATTGCAGCAGCGTCAGCGCGCTGCTCATGCGCACGTCAATCATCAAATTGCGCAACGCGGTGTTTTCTAACGAAAGCTTGCGCCTCAGCACGACTTCGCTCATCGACAGACTTTCCGCCACCTTGGCCGCCGTCCAGATGTTATGCGGGTCGGTCGCCAGGCAGCGGCGCACCCGCTGCGTTAAATTCCTCGCCTCGTTATGAATAAAGCTGATGTTGAATTGCTTTAGCCAGAGCAGGATTTCCAACATCTTGTGGCGGATGATGATGGGAGGGAAACGCTGTTTAAGCGCCAGCGCCAGGCTGGTGGTCTCAAAACTGTGCATCAGTGCGCAGGGAAGGTTGCGTAAGGCCAACACCGGGTCGAACGGGGCCGGCGGGGCGGTTTCATCGGGCGTTTGCTGCACGTGGAACAATAGCGGATCGCAGATAAGCAATTGACAACTGAATACGCCTTCATCGGAGAGGCCATTAATAATATCCACGGTTTGCCCCCCGTCGATAATCAACAGTTCTCCCGCATGGGCCACCACTTCATGCTGTTGCCAGCGCACGCGTTTGTGGCCTTGCTGTACCAGATACAGATGGGGTTGCTCAAAATAAACTGAAGGGAATAATAATTCAGTATGCTGAATGATGTGCGCAGAGGCACCAATCCCGGGACAAAGATTAATTGTACGTTCCATCGATATTCATTTCGCAGCCATTATCTGGGAATATCTTTACGCTTTGATGGGCGTTGGAGCAACATTTTTCCATCCGTTGTGAAGCACAACGACGTGTTTTATCTATCAAAAATCAATTTCCCGCTGAACAGAAAACGTCCGTGTCGGAGTGATATTTATCCGTATTCCAGGGGCGCTGCATGCTGCGCCCGCGTTAGCCGAGGCAAATATATTCACCCCTACGGGCCTGGTGGAAAATATGATGGGTGTGAATAATTCTAATATCATGGATTAATATCCTGACTTAATTAGGGAGAAATAGCGTATGGTGCTATTTATCCATAAAATGTCGTTATTATAGCCGGGTCACCTGATTTGCGGTTCTCCTAATAGCAGGGCGCGATCGTGAAACTGACCGTAGGTGCTGTTGACCACGCTTTGGCGCGTCGATTGGCCAATCAATTCTTTCAACTGGTCCATGCGGCGCTGCAACAGACGCTTCAGTTCGTTTTCGTTGTCCAGGATTTGCTGCAGCTTATTGCGCAACAACTCTTGCAGGGCCATCGATGGCCCTGCGTTGCCGGTAAAGTCGGCGGTTTTCTCAACTGCCTGAACGTAGGCAAGCTCCATCTCGACCAGGTCTTCCCATCTTTCCGTTTGCGCCAGTGCAATCATTTGGCTGCTCAGGGTATAAATTTGCTGATACGCGGCTAGCAGTTGCTGTTGACGTTCCATTAGACGGCGTCCTGCGAAGGGTGATAATGGGGACCAATCTGGCGCCAGGCGTCAGCAATATTTTCCAGCAGCTTGACCACTTCGGCTATCGCCGCTTCGTCGTTATGCAAATTAGCCTGCAGCAGACGACGCTTCATATAGTCATACAGCGCGGCAAGATTATCGGCCATCTCGCCACCTTGCTGGTGGTCGAGGCCGCTTTTCAGGCCGTTATCAATAATATTGATGGCTTTTGATATAGCCAGCCCTTTGCCGGCGATATCCCCCTGATTCATCAGAATGCGTGCGCGTAACAGGGCGCTGAGCGCCCCATCGAAAAGCATCACGATTAACTGGTGCGGGCTGGCACTCATTACGCCACTTTCCAAACTGACCTGGGCGTAGGCCTTAGTTCCGCTACGGTTATACATGCGATTTATTACCTGGTTAAAAAGTTCTTATTTGCTTGAGAACTGTTGGTTTAAATAATTACTGGTGCCATTAAGTTTGGACATCATGGTATCGAGTTGAACAAACTGTTGTTTATAGCGGTCTATGGTGCTCTGAATACTTTCCGTCACGCGGGTAATTTGCGTATTCAGGCGATCGAGATTGGTGTTGATACTCTTGGTCGCATTCTCGAGCACGCCGCCGGCTTTAATATAATTTTGGATTTCATTGTGGATTTCGGTCGCCATGCCGGTATCCGTGCCATTACCGGCAAAGAAATTCGCCACCTGGGCGGGTTTCTCATCGATGGCTTTTTTCAGTTTCTCGCTATCGAGCTCGAGCTTGCCGGTTTTCACATTGGTGGTGATCCCCAGATTGCCCAACCCCTTCAGTTCCGGGTTGTCCTGCGCCGCGCTGAGCGCGCTTTTGATTGAAGATTGAATGCCGCGCAAGGTGTTGTCGCCCAGCAGCGCGCCGTTTTTCGCCGATTGTTCTTCGCCGCTTTTCACCGGGGTAAACTTGGACAGCGAATTAAAGGTGTCCAGCAGCGAGTTATAGCTGTCGACCCAGCTTTTGATTTTATCGGCGGAGCCGGTTTTATCGTTGGTGATCACCAGGTTTTGCGGTTCACCGGCCTTGGTCTTGGTTTTCAGATCGAGCGTCACGCCCTGCAAGGCATCGGCGATGGAGTTGGTGCTGCGTTGGATCTCCGTGCCGTTGACCTTGATTTTGGCATCCTGGGCGGGAACCGTCTGTTTCATGGCGCCGCCGGGGATGCTGGAGTCGTAATTCAGAATATCGTTCAGCGCATCGTCATTATTCACCTTGACCGACAGCTTGTTGCTTTCGCCGGTGGCCGAGGAGCTTAACGCCAGCTGATATTGGTTATCGCCAACGCGCATGATGCTGGCGCTGACGCCTGCCTTCGCGCCGTTGATGGCATCGCGCATTTCCAGCAGCGAGGTTTGATCGTCACTCAAAGGGATATCGACGGTCTTGGGCGGATTGCCCTGGGTAATGCTGATGGTGCGGCCACTGGCGCCGGAGGTGCCGAGTTCGGTGGTCTGATCGCTGATATTCGCCTGAGTCGTCAGCGTTTGGGACTGCGCCAGCTGTTCAACTTCGACCACATAGTTGCCCGGCACTGCTTTGGCATTGGTGGTGATGGCGAACTGATCGTGGGTGCTGGCGGTGGTGTTATTGAAGAAATCCGGTTTGGCCAGGTCTTTGCTCAGCGTATCGAATTTCTCCAGCGACCCTTTCAGGGTGCCATAAGCGGTCAGCTTTGCGTTGTAGCTGGTCTGCTGGGTCGTGTAGGGCGTCAGACGTTGCTGCTCCGCTTTGGTCAGCTTGTCCAGCAAGCCGTTGAGGTCGAGTCCTGAGCCGATGCCTAAGGAACTGATCGATGCCATTCGTAATTCTCCTTGATAATGACTTTATTCGCTTTACGCGTTTATCGGCCCAGTGGAGAAAAAGTTTACCGAAAAAAGAAAAAACCGATGGCGCAATAGAAGAAGGAAAAACAGCGTTATTTATGCCATTGCCGGAAAGCGAAAAAAAAATAAAAAATTTCTAAAGGTTGCAAGGGGAGGGCCGATACCTGATGGGACGGTGGTTGACGCCGTGGGCAACGAAGCCCGAACCTTTTAACCGTGATGCGAATATCGCAACTGATTCGTAAGGAAAGCATACAATGGCACAAGTAATTAACACCAACAGCCTGTCGCTGATGGCGCAGAACAACCTGAACAAATCTCAGTCTTCTCTGGGCACTGCGATCGAGCGTTTGTCTTCCGGCCTGCGTATCAACAGCGCGAAGGATGATGCCGCGGGTCAGGCGATCTCTAACCGCTTCACCGCCAACATCAAAGGCCTGACTCAGGCTTCCCGTAACGCTAACGACGGCATCTCTTTGTCGCAGACCACCGAAGGCGCACTGAACGAAGTTAACGACAACCTGCAAAACATCCGTCGTCTGACCGTACAGTCCCAGAACGGCTCCAACTCTTCCAGCGACCTGCAGTCCATCCAGGACGAAATCACCCAACGTCTGTCCGAGATCAACCGTATCTCTGAACAAACCGATTTCAACGGCGTGAAAGTGCTGAGCGGCGACCAGAAACTGACCATCCAGGTGGGTGCCAACGATAACGAAACTATCGATATCGACCTGAAAAACATCAACTCCTCTACTCTGGGTCTGGACAAGTTCAGCGTTGCGACCTCCATCGATCCTACCAAAGTGGGCGGTGCGGCAACGACGGTACCAAACGGCAAAGATATCGCCATCACCAACACCACCAACAAGCAGGCTAACGGTGCGGCACCAGCCAGCTTTATCAAAGATGACGCGACCGGTGACGTTTACGCGGTAGGTACCGACGGCAAAAACTACAAAGCTACCGTCGACAAGACTTCCGGTGACATCACTGCGATCGCCGCAACTGAAACCACCGGTTTGACCGGCACCAGCGCGACCACCACCGTTAAGCAGGAAGTGACTGCAACCGGTGCCGACGCGGCTAACCTGAAGTCTTATGACAGCGGCAAATCTTACGTCATCCAGGAAGGCACCGGCGCAGACGCCAAATACTTCAAAGCTAGCGTAGACAGCGCGGGTAAAGTCAGCAAAGGCGCAGAAATGAGCACCACGCCAAAAACTGAAGATCCGCTGGCGGTGCTGGACAAAGCGCTGTCTCAGGTTGACTCGCTGCGTTCTTCCCTGGGTGCGGTACAGAACCGTTTCGATTCTGTTATCAACAACCTGAACAGCACCGTGAACAACCTGTCCGCTTCCCAGTCCCGTATTCAGGATGCCGACTACGCGACCGAAGTGTCCAACATGAGCCGTGCCAACATCCTGCAACAGGCCGGCACCTCTGTTCTGGCACAGGCTAACCAGTCTACCCAGAACGTGTTGACCCTGCTGCGTTAATCGACTCTCCGCGATTAACCTGTCGTAAAGAACCCCGCCTCGGCGGGGTTTTTTTATGGTCGCGCGCCCGGAAGTTAATGCATGGCGCAAATAAAGCCTATTTTGTACGACTGTTCAGCCGATTGGCATTTTGCCCCCTACGGATAATAGCGCTGACTCTCTTATCCGCAGGTTTTAGACATAGTGAGCGATCTGTATACCGCCGAAGGCGTGATGGACAAAAATTCTCTCTGGCTGCGCTATGTCCCGTTAGTGCGCCACGAGGCGTTGCGCCTGCAGGTCAGGCTGCCCGCCAGCGTGGAGCTTGACGATCTGCTGCAGGCGGGGGGAATCGGGTTGTTGAATGCCGTTGAGCGTTATGACGCCCTGCAGGGAACCGCCTTCACCACTTACGCGGTGCAACGCATCCGTGGCGCAATGCTCGATGAGCTGCGCAGCCGCGACTGGGTGCCGCGCAGCGTGCGTCGCCATGCGCGAGAAGTGGCGCAGGTGATGCGGCAACTGGAACAGCGGCTCGGTCGCCCGGCCAGTGAAATGGAGGTCGCGCAGACGCTGAATATCCCATTGGATGAGTACCGTCAAATTCTGTTGGACACCAATAACAGCCAGCTTTTCTCCTACGACGAATGGCGCGAAGAGCATGGCGAAAGCGCGGAACCGCTGCTGGAAGGGCACGAAGAGACCAACCCGTTGCATCATCTGCTGGAGGGCAATCTCCGCCAGCGGGTGATCGACGCAATCGAAGCGTTGCCGGAGCGCGAGAAAATGGTGCTGACGCTGTATTACCAGGAAGAGTTGAACCTCAAAGAGATCGGCGCCGTGCTGGACGTGGGGGAATCGCGCGTCAGCCAGCTGCACAGCCAGGCGATCAAGCGGTTACGCGCCCGTCTGGCGGCCGAAAACTGAGGCGAATCAACCCTTATTCTTCAACCTGATTACCGTTGCGATAACCGGACAGCTCTTATGCCAGGAATATTATTGAAAAAGCGGCCGCTGAGCCGTTATTTGAAAGATTACAAACACAGCCAAACCCATTGCTCGCAGTGCGGTAAGATATTGGATCGCATGGCATTGGTGTTCCGAGGCAAGATCATCAACAAAGACGCCATAGCGCGCATGGACCAGCCGATTGACGATAATGTCTGGTTGAATGTGCAAAATGAGCTGGCCGCGCTATGCCGTTTTTGCAGTGAGATTTCCTGCAACAGCCACCCGAGCTATTTCGATATTATGGCCTTCAAACAGTATCTGTTTGAGCAAACCGAGATGAGCCACAGCACGATCCGCGAATACGTGGTGCGCCTGCGCCGGTTGGACGAAATGCTGGTGGCGCGCAATTATCCGGCGGACAAGTTTGCCAGCAGCAATAACCATCAGCGTATTATCGACGATTTGCCCAGCGCCGCGCACAATAATTACCGCATTGCCCTGCGTAAATACGACCAATACATCGCCTGGCAAAAGAGCTACTGATCCCGTCTCCCCGGCTTGCCGGCCGGGGATTCACCGTTTCCCGCCTAATCAAAAAGAGTGATTAATCAGCTTACATCTGATAAATCTATGCTTTGGATGTTGATACCTGTTCCCTGGGGGACGTTGTGAATCTGCAACAGCAACTGGCGCAATTCCCGCGCCTCGATTTAGTCGGCACTGCCACACCGCTCGAAAAACTGTCTCGCCTTTCAGACTACCTTGGCCGTGAAATTTACATCAAACGTGACGACGTCACGCCGATGGCGATGGGCGGTAACAAGCTGAGAAAACTGGAATATCTTGCTGCCGACGCTCTGCGGCAGGGTGCGGACACGCTGGTGACGGCCGGTGCCATCCAATCCAACCACGTACGCCAAACTGCGGCGGTCGCGGCCAAACTTGGCCTGCATTGCGTTGCATTGCTGGAAAATCCGATCGACACCCAAGCGGAAAATTACCTCACCAACGGCAACCGCCTGCTGCTCGGGCTGTTCAACGCCGAGGTAGTGATGTGCGAAGCGCTGTACGATCCGCAGCAGCAATTGGCCGAACTGGCGACGCGTCTCGAAGCGCAGGGTTTCCGGCCTTATGTGGTGCCGGTGGGCGGTTCCAACGCGTTGGGCGCGCTGGGTTACGTGCAATGCGCACTGGAAATTGCCGAACAGAGCCGGCGCAGCGGCGTCGCTTTCAGCTCGGTGCTGGTGGCTTCCGGCAGTGCCGGCACGCACGCCGGGTTGGCGGTCGGCCTGCAGCAACTGCTGCCGGAGACGGAGCTGATTGGCGTTACGGTTTCGCGGAAAGTGATCGACCAATTACCCAAGGTTGAGCTGATTCAAAACGCGCTGGCCTGCTCGTTGGGCATTGACGTTCTGGCGCCGATCCAACTGTGGGACGAGTATTTTGCACCGCAGTATGGCATGCCGAACGAAGAGGGCACGGCGGCGGTGCAGCTGCTGGCGCAGCAGGAAGGGGTGTTGCTGGATCCGGTCTATACCGGTAAAGCGATGGCCGGCCTGATCGACGGCATTGCCCAACAGCGTTTTTGCGACGACGGCCCGATACTGTTTATTCACACCGGCGGTGCGCCGGCGCTGTTTGCCTATCACCCGCAGGTGTGACGGCGGCTTGTTATTCCATTTTGAACTATATTTATAAAGTTATATTCCTTTATGCAGTCAAACGCACTGGTAAAGTGCTGATATCAAAAAAGATAAACAGAATATGGGGTGTTTATGATCTTTTCCAAAGTTCGTCGTCAATTGCTGTTGGGCGTGATGACCGTTGCGCTGACCGCCGGTTTGAGCGCACAAACCTATGCCGCCGACAACCTGCTCCAGCAGGTCAAGCAGCGCGGTACGCTGATTGTCGGGCTGGAAGGCACCTATCCGCCATTCAGCTTCCAGGGCGAAGACGGTAACCTGACCGGTTTCGAAGTGGATTTCGCCAACGCGCTGGCGCAGCACCTCGGCGTGAAGGCCAAGCTGAACCCGACCAAATGGGACGGCATGTTGGCATCGCTGGAATCGAAACGCATCGACGTGGTGATCAATCAGGTGACGATCTCCGACGAGCGCAAGAAGAAATATGATTTCTCAACGCCTTATACCGTTTCCGGTATTCAGGCGTTGGTGAAGAAGGGTAACGAAAGCACCATTGCCAAGCCGGACGATCTGAAGGGCAAAAAGGTCGGTGTTGGCCTGGGCACCAACTACGAGCAATGGCTGCGTGAAAACGTGCAGGGCGTTGACGTACGTACCTATGATGATGACCCGACCAAGTACCAGGATCTGCGCATTGGCCGTATCAACGCCATTCTGGTTGACCGTTTGGCGGCGTTGGATCTGGTGAAGAAAACCGGCGATACGCTGGCGGTCGCCGGCCCGGCGTTCTCTCGTCAGGAGTCCGGCGTTGCGGTACGTAAAAACAACCCGGAGCTGTTGGCTGCGATTGACCAGGCGATTGCCGAGATGCAAAAAGACGGCTCGTTGGCGAAGATTTCCGAGAAATGGTTTGGCGCGGACGTAACTAAATAATGCACGAAAGTATTCAACTGGCGCTGGATTCAGCGCCATTTTTATTGAAGGGCGCGATACTGACCCTCCAGCTTAGTCTGGGGGGCATGGCGCTCGGTTTACTGCTGGGTTTTCTGTTGGCGCTGATGCGCCTTTCGCCATTGTGGCCGCTGTCGTGGCTGTCGCGCATTTATGTGTCGCTGTTTCGCGGCACGCCATTGATCGCTCAGTTGTTCATGATTTACTACGGCCTACCGCAGTTCGGCATCGAATTCGATCCCTTCCCGGCGGCGCTGATTGGCCTGTCGCTCAACACCGCAGCTTATACCTCGGAAACGCTGCGCGCGGCGATTTCGTCGATTGAAAAAGGGCAGTGGGAAGCCGCAGCCAGCATTGGCATGACGCGCTGGCAAACCTTGCGCCGGGTGATCCTGCCGCAGGCGGCGCGCACCGCCTTGCCGCCGCTGGGTAACAGTTTCATCGGCCTGGTGAAAGACACCTCGCTGGCGGCCACCATTCAGGTGCCTGAGCTGTTCCGTCAGGCGCAGCTGATCACCTCGCGTACGCTGGAAGTGTTTACCCTGTATCTGGCGGCATCGTTGATTTACTGGGTGATGGCGACCCTGCTTTCGGCACTGCAAAATCGCCTGGAAGCCCACGTTAACCGCCAGGATCAGGAGTAACGCATGAGTGCCATCGAAGTGAAACAACTGATCAAGCAGTTCAACGGCCAAAGGGTGTTGCACGGGATCGATCTGGAGGTTAGCGCCGGTGAAGTGGTGGCGATTATCGGGCCGAGCGGCTCGGGGAAAACCACCTTGCTGCGCAGCATTAATCTGCTGGAGGTTCCGGATTCCGGCACCATTCGCGTCGGCGATATTCAGATCGACGGCTCAAAGCCGCTGAGCAAACAGAAGAAACAGGTGCGGGCGTTGCGTCAGCAGGTGGGCTTCGTGTTCCAAAACTTCAACTTGTTCCCGCACCGTTCGGTGCTGGAGAACATTATTGAAGGCCCGGTCATCGTTAAGGGTGAGAACAAAGCCGCCGCCGAACAGCGCGCCCGCGCCCTGCTGGCCAAAGTCGGGTTGAGCGGTAAAGAATCCGCGTATCCACGCCGGCTTTCCGGCGGGCAGCAGCAACGTGTGGCCATTGCCCGCGCGCTGGCGATGCAACCGGAAGTGATCCTGTTTGATGAACCCACCTCGGCGCTCGATCCAGAGCTGGTGGGCGAGGTGCTCAACACCATTCGCTCGTTGGCAGAAGAGAAGCGCACCATGGTGATCGTGACGCATGAAATGAGCTTTGCCCGAGACGTTGCCGACCGCGCCATTTTTATGGACCACGGGCGCATCGTTGAACAGGGGCCGGCCAAAGAACTGTTCGCCAACCCGCAACACCAGCGCACTCAGCAATTCCTCGACAAGTTTTTGAATCAATGAGAAAGGGGGGCGTTTCGCCCCCTGACTCTCGACTAACCGGCTTTCAATAATTCGTTACGGGCGGCTGTGGCCAAAAAGGCGCTGCGGCTTCCATAGCCGGGATGCTGTTGCACCAGGGAATCGATGCGATTCAGCAAGCGGTGCGGCAGGGTGATATTTATCCGTTCCGCCCGACCATCGAACTTAATACGCTCGCGTGCCGCTTTTGTGCAGACAATAAAAAACCCTGCACGGGTGCAGGGTTTGCAGTGTGATAGCAGAGTGGATTACAAACGGCTGCAATCCCTCTTTAAACGTTAACCGATGGTCATCAGGCTGGCGTTACCGCCGGCGGCGGCGGTGTTGACGCTGAGCGAACGTTCGATCAGCAGGCGTTCCAACAGGATGTTGGTTTCGCCGTGGGCAAAGCCCTGTACCGAGACGATCGCGCCGCTGCGTTGGGCGATCTGCTCACACAGGGTCCGCAGTTGATCGGCGTCGCCGTGGTAAATGGCGGCGTCGAATTCCACCTTATCCTGCTGCCAGTCCTTGCTGAAGCTGATTTGTGCCTGAACCGCCGTCGGCAGGCGGCGGTATAGCGTGCGCTGCAATTCGGCTTCCGGCCACAGCACGCTGCTGCCAACCGCCAGTACGGCGGCCAGTTGCGTCAGCGCATCGGCCTCGTTGTCCGCCAGGCACAGCACGCGCTCGCGCGGCAGCAGGGCGTAGGTGTTGCGTTCACCGGTCGGGCCCGGCAGCGGTCGAACGGTGCCGCCCTGGCCCAGCTCGGCGTAGCGTTGCGCCAACTGCGCCAGGTCGTTTTGTTTTTCGGCAACCGCCCACTGTTCGAGTGCCTGGTGGGCATTGAGCAGCAGCGGCCGCGCAGTGGCCTCCAGCGGGCGTTCGTCGTCCTGGCGGTTCAGCGTGCGCTGGACGGCGTCGTCCGGCCGGTTGGCCAGCAGGCGGTACAGATACAGCGGGCCACCGGCTTTCGGACCGGTGCCGGACAGGCCTTCGCCACCGAAGGGTTGCACGCCGACGACCGCGCCAACCATGTTGCGGTTAACGTACAGGTTACCCACTTTGGCGCGATCGGTGACGCGGGCGATGGTTTCATCGATGCGGGTGTGAATGCCCAGCGTCAGGCCATAACCGGCGGCGTTGATCTGATCGACCAGCGACTCCAGATTGGCGCGCTGGAAGCGGACCACGTGCAGTACCGGGCCGAAGATCTCTTTTTGCAGCTCGTCGAAGCTGTCCAGTTCGATCAGCGTCGGCTTGATGAAGGTACCGCGTGACCACTCTTTCTCGTCCTGCGCATTGCCTTTCGCCGCCTGATAGACCTTGCGTCCCTTGGCGCGCATCGCCTGGATATGGCGTTCGATGCCGGTTTTGGCTTCGGCGTCGATCACCGGGCCGATGTCGGTAGACAGGCGTTCCGGGTTACCCATGCGGCATTCGGCCATCGCGCCGCGCAACATTTGCAGCGTATGGTCCGCCACGTCTTCCTGAATGCACAGGATGCGCAGTGCGGAACAGCGCTGGCCGGCGCTGTCGAAGGCTGAAGCGACTACGTCCGTCACCACCTGTTCGGTCAGGGCGGAAGAGTCGACAATCATGGCGTTCAGGCCGCCGGTTTCGGCGATCAATGGTGTTGGGCGGCCCTGCGGATCCAGACGGCCGGCGATGCTGCGTTGCAGGATACCGGCAACTTCGGTGGAACCGGTAAACATCACGCCGCGTACGCGGGCGTCGTTGACCAGCACCGAACCGACGCTCTCACCCTGGCCCGGCAGCAGTTGCAATACGCCCTGAGGAATGCCGGCTTCCAGCAGAATGCGCACCGCTTGTGCGGCGATCAGCGGGGTTTGCTCTGCCGGTTTGGCCAGCACGCTGTTACCTGCCGCCAATGCCGCGGCAATCTGGCCGGTAAAGATCGCCAGCGGGAAGTTCCACGGGCTGATACAGACCACCGGCCCCAGCGGGCGATGGCTGTCGTTGGCGAAGTCATCGCGCACCTGGCCGGCGTAGTAATGCAGGAAATCGACCGCTTCGCGCACTTCGGCGATGGCGTTGTTAAAGGTTTTACCCGCTTCGCGCACCAGAATGCCCAGCAGGCTTTGCAGTTGGCCTTCCATCAGTTCCGCGGCGCGCTCAAGAATGGCGGCACGTTCGGAAGGAGGGGTAGCAAACCAGATTGGGCCGGCGGCTGCGGCCGCGTCGAGCGCCCGGCTGACTTCCGCTTCGGTGGCTTCACGCACGTAACCGACGACATCGCCCGGCTCGGCCGGGTTAATCACCGGTTGTTCCACGCCCTGATCCAGCTCGGCGTCGATAATCGGCTCTGCACGCCATGGCTGGGTAGCGCTGGTCAACAGCGCGCTGGACAGCGAGGCCAGACGTTGTTCGTTGGACAGATCCAGGCCGCTGGAGTTGGTGCGTTTCTCGCCATACAACTCACGCGGCAGCGGAATGCGCGGGTGCGGCAGGCCAATCTGGCCTTCAGTGGCGGCCAGGGCTTCGACTGCGGTGACCGGATCGGCAACCAGTTCGTCGAGCGGCAGCGTGGCGTCGGCAATGCGGTTAACGAACGAGGTGTTGGCGCCGTTTTCCAGCAGGCGACGCACCAGATACGCCAGCAGCGTTTCATGGGTGCCGACCGGCGCATAGATGCGGCAAGGGCGGTTCAGTTTGCCGTCGGCCACTTTGCCCACCACTTGCTCATACAGCGGTTCGCCCATGCCGTGCAGGCATTGGAACTCATACTGACCCGGATAATAGTTGTTGCCCGCCAGATGATAGATCGCGCTCAATGTGTGGGCGTTATGGGTGGCGAACTGCGGATAAATCAGGTTCGGCACCGCCAGCAATTTGCGGGCGCAGGCCAGGTAAGACACGTCGGTGTAGACCTTGCGGGTGTATACCGGATAGCCTTCCAGCCCGTCCATTTGGGCGCGTTTGATCTCGCTGTCCCAATAGGCGCCTTTCACCAGGCGGATCATCAGGCGGCGGCGGCTGCGTTGCGCCATGTCGATAACCGCGTCGATAGCGAACGGGCAGCGTTTTTGATAAGCCTGAATCACGAAACCAATGCCATTCCAGCCGGCCAGCTGCGGCTCAAAGCACAGCTTCTCCAGCAGATCGAGCGAGATCTCCAGACGATCGGCTTCTTCGGCGTCGATGTTAATGCCGATGTCATACTGCCGGGCCTGCAAGGTCAACGACAGCAGGCGCGGGTATAGCTCTTCCATCACACGCTCGTACTGCGCGCGGCTGTAACGCGGGTGCAGGGCGGAGAGTTTGATCGAAATGCCCGGGCCTTCATAGATGCCGCGGCCGTTAGAGGCTTTGCCGATGGCGTGGATCGCCTGCTGGTAGGACACCAGATAAGCCTGGGCGTCGGCTTCGGTCAGCGCGGCTTCACCCAACATGTCGTAGGAATAGCGGAAGCCTTTGTCTTCAAGCTTGCGCGCATTGGCCAGCGCTTCGGCGATGGTTTCGCCGGTAACGAACTGCTCGCCCATCAGGCGCATCGCCATATCCACGCCTTTGCGGATCAAGGGTTCGCCGCTTTTGCCGATGATACGGTTCAGCGACAGGGACAGATTGGCTTCGTTATGGGTCGACACCAGCTTGCCGGTGAACAGCAGGCCCCAGGTAGCGGCGTTAACGAACAGCGACGGGCTGCGGCCGAGGTGGGAATGCCAGTTGCCGTTGCTGATTTTGTCGCGGATCAGCGCATCGCGAGTTGGCTTGTCCGGAATGCGCAGCAGGGCTTCCGCCAGGCACATCAGCGCCACGCCTTCTTGCGAGGAGAGCGAGAACTCCTGCAGCAGACCTTGCACCATGCCGGCGCGGCCATTTGCACTCTTTTGGTTACGTAGCTTCTCGGCGATGTCGTAAGCCATCTTATGGGTGGCTTTGGCAAGATCGGCAGGCAATCGCGCCTGTTCGAGCAACATCGGCACCGCTTCAGTCTCCGGGCGGCGATAAGCGGCGGTAATGGCGGCTCGATTGACCGACTGCGGTAAAATTTGTTCTGCAAATTCAAGGAATGGCTGGTGTGACTCTTCCAGCGCTTGCGGCATAATGTCGTCCGCTTCGGCCTGCGTCGCAGCGGCAAGCGCTGGAATTTCAGGAATATCGGAACCGCTCTCGAGACGCTCGAGGTAATTGAAAATGGCCTGCTTGATGAGCCAGTGCGGCGTGCGATCGATACGCTGTGCCGCGTCTTTAATCCGGTCGCGTGTTGCCTCGTCGAGCTTCACGCCCATTGTGGTAGTGCCCATGCCAATCCAACTCCTGTGTTAAAGAACCTATCCCATCAGGCTATACAAACTACGGGCCACATAGGCTGTTGGGATAGGTTCATGCGTTATGTGGTGCGAAGAATGCAGACAATATCCAGCATGTTGCAACTTTGTGCAACCGTGTTAAATCACGCCGATGAGTGAAGTGTGAGTTCCATCGATTTTTTAACATCGTCAACCGGCACGATTCTTGCTGGGTTCTCTGCCGGGAGTGCGAAGGTTTGATGTCTGAGGGCGTTATCCTCAGTAATGGAAGGGATAAAGGCTGGGTTTTAGGAGGTGCAACTGAATTTGAGGTCGAGTGGTGCAACCGTAAAAACGGTTAAATGTGACGCAGGGTAAACTTTGTGTAACTTTGTTGTTAAATGTCTTGTTGGATAACGAACAGGTCATCTAGGATAGCCGGCGGTCAGACAATTGCGGGAGGAAACTACTTTCACTCGCGGCCTGTTCGCCATTTCGCCTCGTTCCGGCGAATCGGCAAGTAGTAAATATCGCAATACAGCGCGAAATAATAATGAGAGTGGAGAATTTCATGACAATGAGCACACCTATGCTGGTGACCTTCCTGGTGTATATCTTCGGGATGGTGTTAATCGGCTTGCTTGCCTACCGGGCAACCAATAACTTCGACGACTATATTCTGGGCGGTCGCAGCCTGGGCAGCGTAGTGACCGCGCTCTCCGCAGGCGCATCGGATATGAGTGGCTGGTTGCTGATGGGCCTGCCGGGCGCCATCTTTCTGTCCGGTATCTCGGAAAGCTGGATAGCCATTGGCCTGACGATCGGCGCTTACCTCAACTGGAAGCTGGTAGCGGGGCGGCTGCGTGTGCATACCGAAGCCAACAATAACGCCCTGACGCTGCCGGATTATTTCACCAGCCGTTTTGAAGACAAGAGCAAGTTGCTGCGGGTGATCTCCGCCATTGTTATCCTGGTGTTCTTCACCATCTACTGTGCATCCGGCATCGTGGCCGGCGCGCGCTTGTTTGAAAGCACCTTTGGCATGAGTTACGGCACGGCGTTATGGGCCGGTGCGGCAGCCACGATCATTTATACCTTTATCGGCGGATTCCTGGCGGTGAGCTGGACCGATACCGTGCAGGCCAGTCTGATGATTTTCGCGCTGATCCTGACGCCGGTGTTCGTGATCCTGGCGGTAGGCGGCATCGACACCTCGATGTTGGTGATTGAAGCGAAGAACCCGGCCAACATCGACATGCTGAAAGGCCTGAACTTTGTGGCTATTCTTTCCCTGCTGGGTTGGGGCTTGGGTTACTTCGGCCAGCCGCACATTCTGGCGCGTTTCATGGCGGCGGATTCCCACCGCACCATCCGCAGCGCACGTCGCATCAGTATGACCTGGATGATCCTGTGCCTGGCGGGCACCATTGCCGTCGGTTTCTTCGGTATTGCCTACTTCGCCAACAACCCGGATCAGGCGGGTAACGTGTCGCAAAACGGCGAACGCGTGTTTATCGAGCTGGCGATGATTTTGTTCAACCCGTGGGTGGCGGGCATTCTGCTGTCGGCGATCCTGGCGGCGGTGATGAGTACTCTGAGCTGCCAATTGCTGGTGTGTTCAAGCGCGATTACCGAAGACCTGTACAAAGCTTTCCTGCGTAAGGGCGCCAGTCAACGCGAGTTAGTGTGGGTCGGCCGCATCATGGTGCTGGTCGTGGCGCTGGTGGCGATCGCGTTGGCCGCCAACCCGGAAAACCGCGTACTGGGCCTGGTAAGCTATGCCTGGGCCGGCTTCGGCGCCGCCTTTGGCCCGGTAGTGCTGATCTCGGTAATGTGGTCACGCATGACCCGCAACGGCGCATTGGCCGGCATGCTGGTTGGTGCGGCGACGGTGATTGTCTGGAAACACTTCGCCTGGCTGGATCTGTATGAAATCATCCCGGGCTTCCTGTTTGGCTGCATCGCTATTGTGGTGGTGAGCCTGATGGGCCGCCAGCCTTCAGCCACCATGACCGAACGTTTCGACAAGGCGGAAGCTGAGTTCAAAACGGTTTAACCCGCTCGTACCACGAGTCTTAAAGGGCGCTTAATGCGCCCTTTGTCATTTTCACTTCGTCGTTGTCTGTCATCTGCCGGAAACACCTCGCGACATTTGATTAGAAAAAATCACCCTTGCTCCCCTTGTATTTCTTTTCGGCAGAATGATAATCACTATCGTTGTGTTTTACTTTTCTTTACATTGGCGCCGCGGCCATTCCTGGCGTGCGGACGCTTCGCGGCAGAAGCCTTTTTAGGGGTTATTACTCATGTTTGTTCCCTTCCTTATCATGTTCCGTGAGGGGCTGGAGGCTGCGCTGATCGTCAGCCTGATCGCCAGCTACCTGAAACGCACCCAGCGCGGTCAATGGCTCGGCGTGGTGTGGATAGGGGTGATTGTCGCCGCTGCCCTGTGCCTGGCGCTCGGCATCTTCATTAATGAAACCACGGGCGAATTCCCGCAGAAACAGCAGGAACTGTTCGAAGGCATCGTCGCGGTGATTGCGGTACTGATCCTCACCTATATGGTGTTTTGGATGCGTAAGGTCTCCAAATCGGTCAAGGTGCATCTGGAAGGCGCTATCGACAGCGCGCTCAATTCCGGTAAAGGCCAGGGCTGGGCGCTGGTGGCGATGGTGTTCTTCGCCGTGGCCCGCGAAGGGCTTGAGTCGGTGTTTTTCCTGCTGGCGGCCTTCCAGCAGGACGTCGGTATTGAAGCGCCGATTGGCGCAGTGCTCGGCCTGGTCGCCGCCATCGTGCTCGGCATGGCGCTCTACTGGGGCGGCGTGAAGCTGCATCTGGCCAAATTCTTCAAATGGACCAGCCTGTTTATTCTGTTCGTTGCCGCCGGCCTGGCTGCCGGTGCGATCCGCGCTTTCCACGAGGCCGGGCTGTGGAACCATTTCCAGGATATCGCGTTTGATCTCAGCAACCATCTGTCCACCCATTCGCTGTTTGGCACCCTGCTCGAAGGCATCTTCGGTTACCAGGAAGCGCCGACGGTGAGCGAAGTGGCGGTCTATTTCCTGTATCTGATCCCGGCGCTGATTTTCTTTTTCCTGCCGCAGCGTGCGGAGCCGGCAGCGGTTTCGGCGCAACGTAAAATCAATCATTAATTTTAATAGGGAATCTTGTATGTCTACTCCGTTATTCCGCCGCAAGGCGTTGCACGCAGCATTACTGGCTATCCCGGCGTTCGCGCTGAGCATCGATGCCCTGGCGGCGGACGTGCCGCAGGTGAAGATTACCGTTAACGACAAGCAGTGCGAGCCGATGCAACTGACCGTGCCGGCCGGCAAAACCCAGTTTGTGGTGCACAACACCAGTCAGAAAAACGTGGAATGGGAAATCCTGAAAGGGGTCATGGTGGTGGAGGAGCGCGAAAACATCGCGCCGGGCTTCACCCAGAAGATGACCGCCAATCTGGAAGCGGGTGAATACGATATGACCTGCGGGCTGCTCAGCAACCCGAAAGGCAAACTGACCGTTACGGCGGGTGCGGCTACCGACGGCAAACCTAACGCGCTGGATCTGGTTGGCCCGATTGCCGAGTACAAGGTTTACGTCACTAAAGAAGTGGAAGGGCTGGTCAAGCAGACCAAGCTGTTCACCGACGCGGTCAAAGCCGGCGATGTCGCGCAAGCGCGCAAACTCTATGCGCCGACCCGCCAACACTACGAGCGTATTGAGCCGATCGCCGAACTGTTCTCCGATCTGGACGGCAGCATTGACGCCCGTGAAGACGACTACGAGAAGAAAGCCGAAGATCCGAATTTCACCGGTTTCCACCGTCTGGAGAAAGCGCTGTTTGCCGACAACACCACCAAGGACATGAGCAAATACGCCGATCGCCTGTACAACGACACCGTTGAATTGCAAAAGCGCGTGAGCGATCTGACCTTCCCGCCAAGCAAGGTAGTGGGTGGCGCGGCCGGCCTGATCGAGGAAGTGGCGGCGAGCAAAATCAGCGGTGAAGAAGACCGTTACAGCCGTACCGACCTGTGGGATTTCCAGGCCAACGTCGACGGTGCGCAAAAAATCGTTAACCTGCTGCGTCCGCTGCTGGTTAAGGCCAACAAACCCTTGCTTGACAAGATTGACGCCAACTTCAAAACCGTTGATGGCATTTTGGCGAAATACAAAACCAAAGACGGCTATGAGTCTTACGAGAAGCTGACCGACGCCGATCGTAATGCCATGAAAGGGCCGATCACTACCCTGGCGGAAGACCTGTCACAACTGCGTGGCGTATTGGGTCTGGATTGAGGCAAGCACTATGAGTAACAAGATCGGCCCGGGCAACGGGCCGCATCCGCAATCAACAGGCGCGGCGTCACCGTCGCGCCGTCGTTTGCTGCAGGGGTTGGGGCTGGGTGTTCTGGCGCTGGGCAGCAGCCGTTTGACGCAGGCAACGGAGAAGGGCGCCGATGCGCTGGCGACGCCGCAGGACGAACGCTGGCAGAAACAGCCGTTCTATGGCGTGCATCAGGGCGGGATCCTCACAGCGCAGCAGGCGGCGATGATGCTGGTGGCCTTTGACGTACTGGCAAGCAACAAGCAGGATCTGGAACGCCTGTTCCGCTTGCTGACAAACCGCATTGCGTTTCTTACCAGCGGCGGCAAAGCGCCGGAGGTTGATCCCAAGCTGCCGCCGCTCGATTCGGGCATCATGGGGCCGGAGATTTACCCGGACAACCTGACCATCACTGTCTCAGTGGGTACCTCGCTGTTTGACGAACGTTTTGGCTTGCAGGCGCAAAAACCGCTGCGGCTGCAAAAGATGACGCGCTTTCCTAATGACTCACTGGACGCCAGCCTGTGTCATGGCGATCTGGTGTTGCAAATTTGCGCCAACACCAATGAAACGGTTATTCACGCGCTGCGCGATATCATCAAGCATTCGCCGGACTTGCTCAGCGTGCGCTGGAAGCGGGAAGGTTTTATTTCCGCCCATGCCGCGCGCAGCAAAGGCAAAGAAACGCCGATCAACCTGTTGGGCTTTAAAGACGGCACCGCCAACCCGAAAACCAGCGACAAGTCGTTGATGGATCAGGTGGTGTGGGTGGCGGATAACGTCGGGGAACCTGCCTGGGCGGTAGGCGGCAGCTATCAGGCGCTGCGGATTATCCGTTTCCACGTCGAGTTCTGGGACCGGACGCCGTTGCAGGAACAGCAAACCATCTTTGGCCGTGAAAAGCACAGCGGCGCGCCGCTCGGCATGAAGCATGAGCACGACGAGCCGGACTACGCTAAAGATCCCGAGGGTAAGACCATCCCGATGGATGCGCACATCCGCCTGGCGAACCCACGCACTCCGCAGACCCAGAGCAATTTGTTGCTGCGCCGGGGTTACAGCTATTCGATAGGCGTGTCCAATTCCGGCCAGCTGGAAATGGGGCTGCTGTTCGTCTGTTATCAGGCCGATCTGGAAAAAGGCTTCCTGACGGTGCAAAAACGCCTGAACGGTGAGGCGCTGGAAGAGTACGTGAAGCCAATTGGCGGCGGGTACTTCTTTGCGCTGCCGGGGGTGAAAGACGGCAATGATTACCTTGGCAGCGGTTTGCTGAAAGCCTAGTCATATTCAATCTGGCGGGGTCATCCCGCCTTTTTCATCGCCCCTCCGCACCGAACCGATCTTATTTAAATATTTTGTGGCCTTGCGCAACCGGGAATCCGGGTTTTTAATTATGGCGATACCCAAAATAATTGGAGTTGCATCACGGCGGCAAGGCCGTTCATCCCCTGGAGCTGAGTAAACTAAGTGACTGGGGTGCGCGGGCGCAGCCAACACAGATGCAGCTTCAATTATGATGGATATAACTGTTTTCATTTGTTTGTTAAACGTATTAGCATACCAGCCATTTTGTTCCAGACGGTTCAGATTTCCCGATCCCTTTAACGGCATTCTCCTGATGAAAAACACCCGTAAAAATACGCTGGCGTCCGCCATCGTTATTCCTGCCTTATTGCCCCTGTCATTCTGCTATGCGCAGGACAAAGATGGGGAACAGATTATGGTGGTGACCGCCAAACGCAGCGGCCTTTCCGAACTGTCGACGCCCGCCGCCGTCAGCGTGGTGAACGGCGATCAGATCCGTGATGCCAAGCCTCAGATCAACCTGTCTGAAAGCCTGGGCAGCGTTCCTGGCCTGCAAATTCAGAACCGCCAGAATTATGCGCAAGATTTGCAGCTATCGGTTCGGGGCTTTGGTTCTCGTTCTATGTATGGTGTGCGCGGCGTGCGGATTTATGTGGATGGCATTCCGGCCACCATGCCGGATGGGCAGGGGCAAACCTCCAATATCGACCTGAACTCGGTCGACAAGGTGGAAGTGCTGCGTGGGCCGTTTTCCGCGCTTTACGGCAACTCCTCCGGCGGCATGGTGAACGTGGAAACCGAAACCGGCCAACAGCCCAATCGCCTTGAGGCGAGCAGCTATTTTGGCAGCTACGGCACCTGGCGCTATGGCGTTAAAGCCACCGGGGCGACCGGGGATGGCAGCCATGCCGGCGACGTCAACTACACCATTTCCGGCACCCGTTTTACCACTCAAGGGTTCCGCGACCACAGCGGCGCGCAAAAAAACCTCGGCAACGCCAAGCTGGGCGTGCGTATCGACGATGTCAGCACGCTTACGCTGTTGTTCAACAGCGTGGATATCCATGCCAACGACCCCGGCGGCCTGACGTCTGCCGAATGGCACGACAATCCACGCCAGGCACCGCGAGCCGATCAATACAATACGCGCAAAACCACCTCGCAGACCCAGGCCGGCTTGCACTATGAGCGTCAGATGGGGGCTAATGATGACCTGAGCGTCATGATGTACGCCGGCGAGCGCGAAACCACCCAATATCAATCGATCCCGGTTGCGGTACAGCAGCGCAGCGCGCAGCACCCGGGCGGGGTGATTGACCTGACGCGTCATTATCAGGGGATTGATACGCGCTGGACCCACCGTGGCGAACTGGTGGCGGTGCCTTACACCCTGACCGGCGGTCTGGACTATGAAACCATGACCGAACAGCGTAAAGGGTATGAAAACTTTACCCAGTCCAACGGCGTGACCGAATTGGGCACCCAGGGCGCTCTGCGCCGCAACGAGCGCAACCTGATGTGGAATCTGGACCCTTATCTGCAAACTTCATGGAAGCTGACCCCGCGACTGACGCTGGATGCCGGTGCGCGTTACAGCACCGTCAATTTCGATTCCAACGATCACTATGTCACTGGCAGCAATGGCGATGACAGCGGCAGCGCCAGCTACCATCAGTGGTTGCCGGCCGGCTCCCTCAATTATGCCGTCAGCAGCGGCTGGAATCTGTACTTGTCCGCCGGCCGCGGTTTCGAGACCCCGACCATCAACGAGTTGTCCTATCGCCCCGGCGACCAAAGCGGGCTCAATTTCGGCCTGAAACCGGCAACCAGCGATACGGTGGAGTTTGGCAGCAAAACGCGTATCGGCAACGGGTTGTTGACCGCCGCCGTTTTCCAGACCGACACCAAGAATGAAATTGTCGTCGATGAGAGCAGCAACGGGCGCACCAGCTACAAAAACGCCGGGCAGACCCGTCGGCGCGGGCTGGAGTTGGCGCTGGACCAGCAGTTTGCCTACGATTGGCGGCTGCAATTGGCCTGGACGCTGCTGGATGCGCGCTACCGTGATGACGTGTGCGGCGATAGCCAGTGTACGGAGGCCAATAAAGTGCCAAGCGGCAACCGCATGCCGGGCATCGCACGCAATATGGGGTTCGCTTCCTTTGCCTGGGCCCCGCCGGAAGGCTGGTATGCCGGTGCGGAGGTGCGTTATATGAGCGATATCCAGGTGAATGATGAAAACACCGAACAGGCACCGTCCTATACCACCGTGGGGTTGAATACCGGCTACCGCTACCCGGTAGGGAACTGGATGCTTAACGTTTTCGGCCGCGTGGACAACCTGTTTGACCGCCAATACGTTGGCTCGGTCATCGTTAATGAAGGCAACGGCCGTTATTACGAACCGGCACCGGGCAGGAACTGGGGCGGCGGCGTGAGTGTTTCTTACTCCTTCGAGTAAAGGCATTTTCGGCCCAGCGCTGGGCGAGTATACTCAGTACTTCAGGGCGGGAGATTTCCCGCCTTTTTTATTAATAAAGTACAGCGGCAGGAGGAAGGCGGGGCGCTGACATTGCGGATAAAAACGCGTTTTTGTTTGCGCAAAATTTAATCAGGAAACCAAAATGTCATCCGGCATTTTAAATCATAACTATTTGATCTGGCTGGGTGATAAAATTTCTCTGGAATGGCGTAAACGGCGTGATATAGTGTCCTGGCGCTATCTGAAAACAAAAAAGATTAAAAATTTTTACATTTTAGTAACGCGATGGGTTTGAATGTCATTATACTGTAATCATCTGGCGGTAGTTTTCACAAGGTGCACAGCGGAAGCTGTAAATAACACTGCGGGGATCGCTAATGGTAAAGTCCTTGGTTGGGCTGGAAAGAAAAAACAATACACCTTCTCTGATTTCTCGTTGTAACGAGGGTTCTCTCTCCGACTCTCTTTTCCCGGCAACTCCGCATTCTCGGCATGACAAATTCTTGTCACTTTTTACTCCACAATTAATTACGCAACCGCGTTCTCCCGTGAAAAAACGGTGCGCTACAACGCCCGCGTATTCACTTCGTCTATTGGCTTTTATTGGCTCGAAAGGAAGCCAAAACCTAATCCGTGTGTGAAACATAATCGCGCGGCCAGACCGCTGCGGTAGGTGAAACAAACTGTAAGGTGCCACTATGAGACAAAAAGCAGTGATCAAAGCACGTCGTGAAGCGAAACGCGTTATTCGTCGTGACGCTCGTAGTCATCGCCAGCTGGAAGAAGAGTCCGTAACCTCGCTGGTACAAATGGGTGGAGTTGAGTCTATCGGCATGGCGCGAGACAAGCGCGATAGCTCTCCCATCGAGGCTAGAACCGAAGCTCAGGGTCATTACTTAATCGCCATAGATAAAAAGCAGTTGATATTTGCCACCGGCGAAGCCGGTTGCGGCAAAACATTCATCAGCGCCGCGAAGGCGGCAGAAGCCCTTATACATAAAGAAGTGGATCGGATTATTGTTACGCGTCCGGTTTTACAGGCGGATGAAGACCTCGGTTTCTTGCCCGGGGATATTTCTGAGAAGTTCGCCCCTTATTTCCGCCCGGTGTATGACATTCTGGTGCGCCGCTTGGGATCGTCCTTTATGCAATACTGCCTGCGCCCGGAAATCGGCAAGGTAGAGATCGCGCCTTTCGCCTACATGCGCGGGCGTACCTTCGAAAATGCGGTCGTTATCCTGGATGAAGCCCAGAACGTCACCGCCAGTCAGATGAAGATGTTCCTGACCCGTTTGGGTGAGAACGTAACGGTAATCGTCAATGGTGACGTAACCCAGTGCGATTTACCGCGCGGCGTGAAATCCGGCCTCAGCGATGCGATGGAGCGCTTCGAAGAGGATGAAATGATCGGCATCATCCGCTTTGATAAACAAGACTGCGTCCGCTCCGCCCTGTGCCAGCGCACGCTCAACGCCTACAGTTAACCTGCCTGCTACGACGAGGCCGCTTCGGCGGCCTTTTTCTTTTCTGCCGCGAATCCCCACCCGCCAATCCGTTATGTAAATTATTGTCGGTTTTTGTATGGATTTTCGTTGCATTAACGTTAATGATTAGTGGTGTTCCAAATGGGCGCCAGTCTTTATCTGGCAAACGGAATAGTGGCGTTGTGCGCCGGTTTGGCGCACAGGTGTTGGGCTTCTCACAGTGGTTCAGTCATGAAATATATTATTTTAATTTTATTTATTTTATGTGTGGTCTATATCCATTATCGCGGCCGGGTGCGTTATACCTTCTGGCGGCAACTTTCCGATCATTCCACCTTTACCGCGCCGCTAAACGTTTTTATGTATCTGTTCTCACGCGCGCCGATAACGCCTTACCTGCAGCCGGAGCAGTTTCCCGAACTGGCGGTGCTGCGGGATAATTGGCAAACCATTCGCGACGAAGGGCAGCAGTTGATGGCGATCCAGCAAATTAAAGCTTCGGATCAATTCAACGATGCCGGCTTCAACTCGTTTTTCAAAACCGGTTGGAAGCGTTTTTATTTGAAATGGTATGAAGACAACCATCCGTCGGCGATGAGCCTGTGCCCACAGACCACCGCGCTGCTGCGCAGCCTGCCTTCGGTCAAGGCGGCGATGTTTGCCGAACTGCCGGACGGCAGCCGCCTGCCGCGCCACCGTGACCCCTACGCCGGTTCGCTGCGTTACCATCTGGGGTTGATTACGCCCAATGACGATCGCTGTTTTATTGAAGTCGACGGCGAACGTTACAGCTGGCGTGACGGAGAAGGGGTGATGTTTGATGAAACCTATCTGCATTACGCCGAAAACCAGAGCGGCCAAAACCGACTGATTCTGTTTTGCGATATCGAGAGGCCGATGCGTTATCGCTGGGCGCAGAGCGTCAACCATTGGCTGGGGCGTAACCTGATGAGTGCGGCCACTGCGCCAAACGAAGAGGGCGATCGTACCGGGGGTGTTAACAAGCTGTTCAAGTATATTTATGCGGTGCGCAAAGTGGGGAAACGGTTAAAGGCGTGGAACCGCACCGGTTATTACATCATTAAATGGATTCTGTTCGGCGGGATCGCGGCGGGCATTTTCTTCGCGGTATAAATCCTGGCGACGCAAGGCGGTATAAGAAGAGGGGCGCAGCGTGCGCCCCTCGGTCATTCAGGAAAAGATGGTCATCATGTAGGCGGCAAACAGCGCCAGGTGTGCGGTACCGTTCAGCACGTTGGTGCGGCCGGTGGAGAACGACAGCTGGCACAGCAGCAAGACCGTCAGCATCACCACGATATGCGGCGTTTGCAAGCCGAAGATCAGCGTCTGGCCGGTGAGGGTGGCGATGATGGTTACCGCCGGCACCGTCAGGGAAATGGTCGCCAATACCGAACCGAAGAACAGGTTCATGGCGCGCTGCACCTGATTGTTCAACACTGCCCGCAGGGCACCCAGACCTTCCGGCGACAGGATCAGCAGCGCTACCAGGAAACCGGTAAACTGCGCTGGGGCATTCACTTTGGTCAGCAAACCTTCCAGCGGGTTGGCGTTGAATTTGGTCACCGCAATTACCGCAACCAGATGCACGATCAGCCAGGCCGCATGCCAGGCGCTGCTGTGTGAGGAAGGCTTGCCGTGGTGCGGGTCGCCGTCGTCATCTTCATGCTCGTATACGAACAGGCTTTGGTGGGTTTTGGTCTGGATCACCAGGAACACGCCATACATCGCTGCGGAAATCACCGCGACCAACAGTGCCTGACCGGTGCTGAAGTTGCCGCCCGGCAACGCGCTCGGGAACACCAGAACGATGATCGCCAGCGGGAAAATCGCCATCAGGTACTGTTTGATGCCGCCAAGGTTGACGTACTGGGTGGCGAATTTGCGGCCACCGAGCAGCAAAGCGACACCCACCAAGCCGGCGGTAACGATCATGATGATGGAATAAAGCGTATCGCGCATCAGCGCCGGGGCCGCGTCGCCGGTCGCCATCAGCGCCGAAATCAGGCTCACTTCGAGAATAACGACCGACAGGCTGAGGATCAGCGAGCCGTAGGGTTCCCCCAAACGATGAGCCAGCACGTCCGCATGGCGTACCACGCTAAAGGCGCTGCTGAGAATACCGATCAGGGCGATGAGGTTAATGCCGACGATTAAAGGAAAGTTGCTGGTGCTGCCCCACAGATTCAGAACTACCAGGGCGGCGATGGGGAAAATCAGCGAGTATTCGGTGTGGCGGGATTTGGATCGGCCAGGATCGTGTTGCGACTTCATTTTGATGGTACTCCTTCTCAAACAGCGTGGACCCGTCATCGCTGACTGCCGTAGCACGGCAACTCGCGTATCCAGAATGTCTACCCGACGCCTTTCACGCTGCCGCATTGCTGGCCGCAGTTTGAAATCCATTGGGTATATTTATATTTAATAATAATAGGATACACCCTGTGTCTTGTGTCGGGTAATGATGTGATGTTGTGTTACTCGAAAAAACAATTGCTTGCTTTATCCCCTTCATCTTTCAAGCAGCATCTTTGTTGGCTGCGTTTTCTCACCCGAATCACTTACTTGAGTAAGCTCATCGGGCCTCGCTCACTTGCCGCCGCGATGCGACTCGAATTATTTTGGGTATGTGTGACAAGGTTAACAAAAAAACCGCATCTGATGCGGTTTTATTTACTTACTTTTACGTTGTGGGTTTGATTTTTCGCATCAATGGCGCGTAAATTGCAATTACCCTCGCATTGCATGGTTAATAAAGGAGAAAATTCCCATTAATCGTCAATATTATCCATGATTTCATGCCGTTTATTATGATAACCCTCTTCATTTAACCCTTCACGCCAGTAAGGTACGGCATAAAGCTGATTACGGTCACATTGACGATCGCGGCGCAGGTAGCGACGCAGCTCGACCACCAGGCGATCTTCACCCGCCAGCCAGAACTGGGTTGCGGCCTGCGGCAGGGGCAAGGCGCAAAATTGGGTTATCAGTTCCGGCGTTTTCTCCGTGCCGCCGACAATCCAATTCAGCTCGACGCCGGCCGGTTTTTTCAGGCTGATAACATCGGCGGCAGTATCCACGCGGATAAAAGCATGGCCTTCACTGCTCGCCGGTAGCCGTTCCAGCAACGCGGCCAGCGCGGGTAAAGATGAAGGGTCTCCGGCCAGGCAGTAGAAATCGGCCGGCGGCAGCATCGGTTTGGGGCCTCCAGGGTTGCTGATGCCAATTTTATCGCCTGCTTTAGCCTGGCGCGCAAAGTTGACCGCCGGGCCGCTATGATCGTGGATGGCGAATTCGATGTCGATCTCGGCCAGTTCCGGGCGCACGGCGCGCACCGAATAAGTGCGGATAATCGGGCGTACCGCATCCGCCGCCCAAACCGGGCCGTTAGCGGTCAACGTTGGGAGGTCCGGTTGCCGTTGGCCTGCGAGCGGCAGGAAAACCTTGATGTGCGCGGCAGCGGCTTGCGCCGGGTAATGGCGCAGGTCTGGCGCGCTAAAGGTGATGCGGCGCAGATGTGGCGTAATGTCACGGACAGCGACGACTTCAATCAGGTAAGGCGCGCGCGAGCGGGGGGCATCGGTATTCACGGTGATCTCCTTATGTTCGTTTGGCGCCGAGTATATCATGTCATTTGATAATGAGAATCGTTTGCTGGTTGAGGTCACCGTTGGTATTGACTAGGCTTATAAGTTCATATGTCGTTACGGGAGAAAAGTTATGCCTTATAAAAGTAAGAGTGCCTTACCCGACAATGTGAAAAATGTGCTGCCGGATCATGCACAAGAGATCTATAAGGAAGCGTTTAACAGCGCCTGGGATCAATATCGGGATCCGGATGACCGTCGCGGCGATGACAGCCGCGAAGAAACGGCGCATAAAGTCGCCTGGGCGGCGGTGAAGCAGACCTATCGCAAAGGCGACGACGATCATTGGCACAAAAAGTAACCTTAAATCCCGGCATAAGGTGCCGGGAAAATCACAATATCTGCATAGCTAAGCATGCAATTAATATTATTGCTCTCGCGTACAAATACTTTTTCACTTTATCTACGTTTTGAAACTTGATTGCGGATCGAGAAAAGAATAAGGTCATTATTATCGTGGAGTGACTATACCCTTCATACTTGAAACTGCATCTGTGTTGGCTGCGTCCGCGCACCCCAGTCACTTAGTTTACTAAGCTCCCGGGGATTTGCGATCTTGCCGCCTTGATGCAACTCCAATTATTTTGGGTATATTGAATTAATAAAATTCCGCATCCAATAAATAAAAATTCCAGAGACCGCAGTGGCGAGGGAGTATGAGTCGCTTATTCCCAGGAGGTTGTTAAGGTGTTAACGCGAGATTTTCTGCAAAAGGCAGATTGCAAAACAGCATTCGGCACCATTGAGGAGTCGCTGTTACTGACATCAGAGCAGCGTGCGGCCTCGCTGAATTGTACTTTATCCCGTCGTCCGGATAACAGCCCGGTGTGGGTATTCGGTTATGGCTCGCTGATGTGGAACCCGGTATTCGAATCCGAAGAGGTGCGTCCGGCCACGCTGCAGGGATGGCACCGTGCGTTTTGCCTGCGGTTAACCGCCGGGCGCGGCACCCTGCATCAGCCAGGACGCATGCTGGCGCTGAAAGAGGGCGGCCATACTACCGGGCTGGCGTTCCGCCTGCCGGAAGAGAAGCTGCGTGAAGAGCTGGAGCTGCTGTGGAAACGCGAAATGGTGACCGGCTGTTATCTGCCGACCTGGTGCGATCTCCAGCTTGCCGATGGCGAAGTGGTCACTGCGTTGGTATTCGTGATGAACCCTCAGCACCCCCTGTTTGAAGAAGACACCAGCCATCAGGTGATAGCGCCGTTGATCGCCAGTGCCAGCGGGCCGTTGGGCACCAACGCACAATACCTGTTTGCACTGGATAACGAGCTGAAAAATCACGGTATGAAAGATGACTGCATCGGCGATTTGGTCAACTATGTGCAGCAGTGGCTGCAACAGAACACGTCCGGTCCTATTGGCGGCGAAGCGACCGCCTGATCTCTCGGCCGAAACACCCTTTCCAAACGGGCTCTGCGTGCAGGGCCCTTTTTTATATATCCAATGCCTATATTTAATAACTTTATTTCGCAGACATATTTAATCCACAGTTAATGAGTGGTTTTATATCTTATTAATTTTAAACATGTTCGTTATTTTATCTTGAAGAAACGGTTAATTCACGGCCGTGAAAAATCCACTTAGCATGAAAATGCATAAGTAAAGGTTATTTCTTATTTGTTCCCTCCCGCCAGACTCAGTATCACTGTCGTTAACAATATTGCTCGACAGGGGGAAGGGATGAACTTTCAACAACTAAAAATTATTCGTGAATCGGCGCGTTGCAACTACAACCTGACCGAGGTCGCCAACACGTTATTTACCTCGCAATCTGGGGTTAGCCGTCATATTCGTGAGTTGGAAGAAGAGCTGGGCATTGAGATATTTATCCGCCGCGGGAAGCGTTTATTGGGCATGACCGAACCGGGTAAAGAGTTGCTGGTGGTGGCGGAACGCATCCTGAATGACGCCAATAATATCCGCCGTCTGGCCGACGTATTCAGCAGCAACGACTCCGGTCAGCTGCATATCGCCACGACCCACACTCAGGCACGTTATAGTCTGCCGGGGGTGATTAAAGAGTTCCGCGCGTTATATCCGCGGGTGAGGGTGGTGCTGAACCAGGGTAGCCCGGAGGAAATTGTTGCCATGCTGGCCTCCGGCGAAGCCGATATCGGTATTGCCAGCGAGCGGCTGATGAGCGACGAATCCCTGGCGGCATTTCCCTACTACCGCTGGCATCACACCATCTTGGTGCCGGAAGGGCACGAGTTGACGCGCCAGCCGCAGGTGACGCTGGAGATGCTCAGCACGCTGCCGCTGATCACCTATCGGCAGGGCATCACCGGCCGTTCGAAACTGGACGCTGCTTTCAAGGCCGCCGGCCTGACGCCGGATATCGCTCTGAGCGCGCAGGATTCCGACGTGATTAAAACCTATGTCGAGTTGGGGCTGGGGGTGGGCGTATTGGCGGATATGTCGTACGAGAAAGAGCGCGACCACGGGCTGGTCAGCCTTAATGCCGAACACCTGTTCGAACCCAATACCGTTTGGCTGGGATTGAAACGCAGCCAGTTACAACGTAACTATGCCTGGCGGTTTATCCAGCTGTGCAACCCGACGCTGTCACTGACCGAAATCAAGGACAAGGTATTCTCCTCACAGTTGGATGCGGTGATCGATTACCAGATTTAGCTCGGCGAAGAACATAAAGAGCCGGGCAGGTTGCCCGGCAATGGAGGAGCCTAAAGCTGTTTTTTCACGTCATTAGCGACAAAATTTGCACACGTCATTGCGGACAAGGTCGCAGCACTTAGCCTGCTTAATAATCAAAATCTCATCTATAGATATAAAAAGAATATCTATAGTTATTTAAGTACCTTCGCCTGCCGAATGCACTCACTTACACTCGCGAAATTACTATAAATTCCATCCGCTTGGAGAGTTTCTGATGAAAGCGTTCGTTCCTTCTTTGCTATTTTTGGCCGTAGCGGCCAGTTTCAACACGCAGGCTGCGACCCCGGCGAATACGTTGGTGATTGCCCAGTCAATTGATGACGTTGTCAGCTTTGACCCTGCCCAGGGCTTTGAATTGACCACGGTACAATCGTTCAACAGTCTGTATCAGCGCCTGATCCAGTCGGATCCGCAGAACCCGATCGACCTCAAACCTACGCTGGCCAGCGAATGGCAGGCGGGCAGCGATAACCGCAGCCTGACCTTCAGTCTGCGCCCGGACGCCAAATTCTCCAGCGGTAACCCGCTGCGTCCGGAGGACGTGATCTTCTCGCTATCAAGGGTGGTGAAGCTGAACCTGGAACCGTCGTTTATCCTCACTCAACTGGGTTGGAACGCTAAAAACGTCGACCAGCACCTGAGCAAGGTGGATGACAACAAGGTGAAAATAAGCTGGAGTGAAAACGTCAGCCCGGCGTTCGTGCTCAGCCTGCTGTCGGCGCCGGTGTCGTCGATTGTCGATGCCAAAGAAGCGCTGGCGCACCAGCAGGGCGATGATTTGGGGCACCAGTGGCTGAACAGCCATTCGGCCGGCAGCGGCCCGTATAAAATTCGCACCTATGTACCGCATGAAGTGGTGGTGCTGGATGCCAATCCGACCTCGCCGGAAGGCGCGCCAACGCTGAAAACCGTCTTGATCAAGAACGTGCCGGATCCGGCTGCGCGCCGCTTGCTGCTGGAGCAGGGCGACGCCGATATTGCACGTAACCTGGGCGCAGATCAGATGGCGGCGCTGAAAGACAAGCCGGGCGTAAAACCGCTGGCGATCCCGTACGCCTCACTCTACTTCCTGCAGTTCAACGCCAAGGCGTCGCCGGCGCTGAGTAATCCGGCGTTCTGGGAAGCGGCGCGCTGGTTGTTCGACTATAACGGCATTGCCAACGATCTGCTGAAAGGCCAGTTCCAGAACCATCAGGCTTTCCTGCCGGAAGGGTATCTGGGGGCGTTGAAGGACCGGCCGTACAGTTTTAATCCGCAAAAAGCCAAAGAAATCCTGGCGAAAGCCGGCCTGAAAAACGTCAGCTTTAAGCTGGATGTCAACAACCAGCCGCCGTACCTGGATATCGCCCAGGCGTTGCAGGCCAGCTTCGCTCAGGGTGGCGTGAAGGTGGATCTGGTACCGGGGCTAAGCGCGCAGGTATCCACCAAGGTCAAAACCCTCAACTATGATGCGGTCCTGACTTCGTGGGGGCCTGATTATTTTGACCCGAACACCAACGCCGCCGCCTTCGCTTATAACCCGGAAGACGGCAGCAAAACCCTGGCCTGGCGTGCCAACTGGCAAATTCCCGCGCTGAATAAGCTGACGCTGGCGGCCACGGCGGAGAATGACACCGCCAAACGGGTGGCGGATTACCAACAGTTGCAGAAATCCGTTCAGCAAAGCTCGCCATTTGTTATCGGCTTGCAGGCGCGCAGCCTGATCGCCGTGCGCGACAATCTGAAAGGCTACGTGCAGGGTATCAACCCCGACATGGTGTTCTACAGCAAGGTCAGCAAGTAATGACAACCCGTTCTTCCTCTGCCGGGTTCGCCCGGCACAGCTGGCGCTGGGGCCGCAGGCTGTTGACCGGCGTGCTGTCCCTGGCGCTGACGCTGCTTGGCCTGTTGCTGTTCACCTTTATGCTCTCTCACCTGGCGCCGATCGACCCCACGTTGCAAATTGCCGGCGATCACGCCAGCGAAGCCACTTACGCCCAGGTGCGCCACGATTTGGGGCTGGATCAGCCGCTGCCGGTGCAGTTCTGGCGCTATCTGGTGCATCTGGCGCACGGCGACATGGGAATATCCCGTATCACCTCGCAGCCGGTGCTGAGCGATCTGTTACGCACCTTCCCGGCCACGGTAGAGCTGGCCACCTGCGCCATTATCCTCGGCGCCCTCGGCGGCATTACGCTGGCGTTTCTGGCGGTGCTCAAACCGGGCAGCTGGCTGGACAACGCGGCGCGCCTGCTGTCGCTGATAGGCTATTCGGTACCGATTTTCTGGCTCAGCCTGCTGGGCCTGCTGCTGTTTTATGCCACGCTGCATTGGTCTGCGGGGCCGGGGCGGCTGGATGACATCTACCTTTACAGCATGGAGCCGCGCAGCGGATTTGTGCTGATCGATAGCTGGCTGTCCGGCGATCGCGAGATGTTTTACAACGCCATCAGCCACCTGTGGCTGCCGGTGGTGGCGCTGGCGCTGCTGTCGATGGCGGGCATCACCCGGCTGCTGCGTGCGGCGATGCTGGAAGAGTGCAACAAAGAGTACGTCACTCTGGCGCGCTCCAAAGGCGCCAGCCGCGTGCGCATTCTGTTGCGCCACGTGTTTCCCAACGTGCTCGGTACGCTGATCACCGTTTTGTCGCTGTCCTACGCCAGCCTGCTCGAAGGCGCGGTACTGACCGAAACGGTGTTCGCCTGGCCGGGCGTCGGGCGTTATCTGACCACCGCGCTGTTTGCCGCCGATACGCCGGCCATTCTTGGCGCTACGCTGCTGATCGGCACCTGTTTCGTGGTGCTTAACGCACTGGCCGACGCGCTGACTTATTTAGTGGACCCGCGAACCCGATGAGCCAATACCTTTCCGAACATGAGCCCCAGGGCGAACCGGCTACCGGCTACCGCTCACGCCGTCGGCTGACGACGTTGACGATTGGCGCGACGCTGGTGGCGATCCTGATCCTTACCGCGCTGTTGGCCCCGTGGCTGGCACCCTTCGATCCCAACCTGCAACACATTGAGTTGCGCCTGCTGCCGCCTTCCTCCGGCCATTGGCTGGGCACCGACGGTTTTGGCCGCGACTTGCTGTCGCGGGTGATTTACGGCGCCCGCCCGACGCTGATTCTGGTGTCCCTGATCCTGTTGCTGACCATTCCTATTGGCCTGCTGGTGGGCATCAGCGCCGGTTACCTCGGTGGCTGGGCGGAGCGTATTTTGATGCGCGTGACCGACATTTTTCTGTCGCTGCCCAGCCTGGTGATTGCGTTGGCGTTTGTCGCGGTGCTTGGCCCGGGCTTGATGAACGGCGCGCTGGCGCTGGCGTTGACCAGTTGGCCCGCTTTCGCCCGTCAGGCGCGGGCGGAAACCCTGGCGTTGCGTCGCAGCGACTATCTGGCGGCGGCGCGCATGCAGGGCATCGGCGGCCTGCGGCTGATGGCCGGCCATATTTTGCCGCTGTGTCTGCCGAGCGCGGTCGTTCGCGCCGCGCTGAGTCTGGGCGGGATTATCCTGTCCGCCGCCGGTTTGGGTTTTCTCGGCATGGGCGTTGCGCCGCCGACCGCCGAATGGGGGTCAATGGTGGCCGAGGGCAGTAGAGTGATTTTCGATCAGTGGTGGGTTGCCGCCGTGCCGGGTGGGGCGATCCTGTTCGCCAGCCTGGCTTTTAACCTGCTGGGCGATGGCCTGCGCGATAAAATGGATCCTCGTCATGGGCATTGATAACCGCTTATTAATCGCCGACCGATTGTCGGTGCTGCTGCCGGCGCCGCAGCCGGTGGCGCTGGTAAAAGAGATTTCTTTCAGCATGGGGCAGGAGCGGCTGGCGCTGGTCGGCGAATCCGGTTCCGGCAAATCCTTGACCGCCCGGGCGCTGATGGGGCTATTGCCGCCGCCGTTGCAAGTGCGGGCGCAGCGCCTGACGTTGGGCGGGGACGAACTTACGCAGCTGAACGAGCGCCAGTGGAACCGGCTGCGCGGCACTAAAGTGGCGATGGTGATGCAGGATCCCAAGCATGCGCTGAACCCCACCCAACCGATTGGCAAGCAGGTGGAGGAGCCGCTGTTGCTGCACACTCGCCTGGGCCGAGCCGAACGACGGGAAAAGGTGCTGGACATGCTGGCGGCGGTAGGTTTGCCCGATCCGGCGGCGCTGCGTCAGCGCTACCCGCATCAGCTTTCCGGCGGCATGGGGCAGCGGGTGATGCTGGCGATTGCGCTGATTAACGATCCGCAGCTGCTGATTGCCGATGAACCGACTTCCGCACTGGATCACCAGATGCGCGATCAGGTGTTGCAACTGATCGAAAATCTGGTCGAGCAGCGCAATATGGGGCTGATTCTGATTAGCCACGATTTGCAGCAGGTGGCGCACTACTGCGAACGGGTACTGGTGATGTACAAGGGCGAACTGCTGGATCAACTGCCCGCCGACCGGTTGGCCTCGGCCACGCATCCTTATACCCGCACGCTCTGGTCGTGCCGGCCGAGCCGGGAAACCCACGGCAAACCCTTGCCGGTATTGGATCGCGCGCTGCTGGAGGCGCTGAAATGAGCCTGATTACTTTGGAAAATCTCAGCGTCAGCCACCGTCAGGGTTATGAATTACGCACGGTGGTGCATGACGTCAATCTGCATATCGAACAGGGCGAATGCTTCGGGCTGGTTGGCCCCTCGGGCTGCGGTAAATCCTCGCTGCTGTGGGTGCTGGCCGGGTTGAACGAGAACTGGAGCGGCGGTTTCCGGCTGCTGGGCCAGGATCTGAAGCCCGGCCGGCCGTTCACCGGCACGCTGCGGCGTGAGGTGCAGATGGTGTTTCAGGACCCTTATGCGTCGTTGCACCCCAAGCACCGGCTGTTGCGCACGTTGGCTGAACCGTTGAAGTTGCTGAAGGAGCGCGATATCGAACAGAAAATCAGCGCCGGTTTTCGGCAGGTGGGGTTAGACCCTCGCTTGCTGGATCGCTATCCCCATCAGCTTTCCGGCGGCCAGCGCCAGCGGGTGGCGATAGTGCGGGCGCTGCTGCTAAAACCGAAACTGCTGCTGTTGGACGAGCCGACGTCGGCGCTGGACATGTCGGTACAGGCGGAAATCCTCAACCTGTTCAATGATCTGAAGCAGGCGGGCGATCTGACCATGATCCTGGTCAGCCACGACGCCGACGTCATCGACCACATGTGCGATCGCTCGGTGGCGATGGCGCACGGCCGGCTGGTGAATTGACGCAATACCCGCCGTGGCTCCGGCGGGTATATTCATCTATGTAATAAATAAAGCAATTTATAGTTGTTCTTCTTATAAGTTCACCCCCCTACACTCGAAAAATAACGCATCCGCGTGATTGATGGAGAGTGCAGCAATGAAACGTCTCATCCCAACCTTAGTGTTCAGCGCCCTGGCCGCGAGCTTCGGCGCGCAGGCCGCCACTCCGCAAGACACCCTGGTCGTGGTCAGTTCGCTGGAGGGGATCATCAGCCTCGATCCGGCCGAGAGTTTTGAAACCGTCAGCTCGGCCAACCTGGTCAATCTGTATCAGCGGTTGCTGGCGCCCGATCGCGAAACGCCGGAAAAGCTGGCACCGGAGCTGGCCAGCGGCTGGCAGGCGGGCGCAGACGGTCACAGCCTGATTTTTACCCTGCACGACAACCAGCGCTTTGCCTCCGGCAATCCGGTGCGGCCGGAAGACGTGATCTTCTCGCTGGTGCGTGCGGTGAAACTGAACAAGGCGCCGTCGTTTATTCTCGGCGAATTCGGCTGGACGCCGGATAACGTCGAAAGTCAGTTGAAAAAACTCAGCGACAACCAGTTGCAACTGAGCTGGCCGGCGAATATCGGCAGCGAGCTGGCGCTGCGATTGCTGACCGCGCCGGTGGCGTCGATCGTCGATGAGAAGCTGCTGAGCGAACACAGCCAGGCCGGGGATTTCGGCAACGGCTGGTTGCGTTCGAACTCCGCCGGTGCCGGCCCTTACCGGGTCAGCAACTATGTGCCGCACGAAGCGCTGTTGTTTAGTCGTAACGATTACGCCCAGCCAAAAGCGCAGTTGAAAACGGTGTTGCTGAAGAACGTCAGCGACGCCGGCACTCGTCGTCTGCTGCTGCTGAAGGGCGACGCCGACGTGGCCTATGATTTGGGGGCCGATCAGTTCAACTCGTTGCGCAATGAAAAGGGCGTGCGTATTGAGCAGCATGACTCGGCCAAGGTGTATTACCTGGGTTTCAATACCGGCAACCAACAGCAGCCGGCGTTGGCTAATCCGGCGCTGTGGCAGGCGGCGCGCTGGCTGGTGGACTACCAATCCCTCGCGAAAAATCTGCTGAAAGGGCAATACCGCGTCCATCAGGCTTTTCTGCCGGTCGGGCTGGACGGTGCCATCTCGGACCAGCCGTTCAAACTTGACGTGGCAAAGGCCAGGCAGATCCTGCATGACGCCGATATCGCGGAAGGCACGCGCATCGATTTGATCGTCATTAACCAACCTCCTTATACCGATATCGCCCAGGCGCTGCAGGCCAGCTTCGCCAAGGCCGGTTTGCAGCTGGATATCCACCCGGTGGTGGAGAGCGATCTGTGGGGCAAGATGCGTGGCCGCGATTTCCAGGCGATCTTCACCTATTGGGGCGCCGACTATCTGGACCCGAACACCAACGCCAGCGCCTTTGCTTACAACGTGCCGAACGGCCCGAAAACCCTGGCCTGGCGCACCCAATGGACGATACCGGCGCTGAGTGCGGAAACCCGCGCGGCGGCGGCAGAAAGCGATGGGGTAAAACGCGCCGCGCGTTATGCCGCCTTGCAACATGAAGTGCAGGCCAGTTCGCCGTACGTCGTCGCGCTGCAAGGGCAAACGCTGGTGGCCCTGCGCGACAACATCAAGGGGGCCACGCTGAACATCGCCAACAGCATGCTTTATCTGGATCGCGTGAGTAAGTAAGGCTACGGCACGGCTTTTGCAGGATCTGCCTATTTACCGTAACGGGGATCCTGTCATGAGCCGTAATAGCGCTTTCCCGCCCAGTGCCGGCGATTTTCTGCTGGCGTCCAAACGCTGCGAAATCACCGTGCTGCAACAACTGCTGCAGATGGGCCAGTTGGTTGGCCGGGTGAGCCAATTGATCCACGTGCTTCAGCGGGAGCGCGGTACCGTCAATATTTATCTGTGTTCACAGGGCGCGCTGTTCGGCGAACGGCTGGCAGGCAGAACGCAGGACGTGGAGCAGGCCGAACTGGCGGTGCAGCGGCAGCTGGCGCAGTTGGATGCCGCCACGGCACCGCTGGCCAGCGCCAGTCGGCTGTTCAGCCGCATCGCCTGTGCGTTGCACAATCTCACCGCCTTGCCCGCGCTGCGTCTGCAGGTGCGGCAGCAGCAGGTCTCGCAGCCTGTCGCCATGGACACCTTCAATAACATTATTCGCAGCCTGCTGGCGCTGGTGTTCGAGGCGGCGGATGCCTGCGTCGAACCCGCCATGACGCGGGCGTTGATCGCCATGTTCAGCTTTATGCAGGGCAAGGAACTGGCCGGGCAAGAGCGGGCAATAGGTTCGGCCGGTTTTGCCGCCATGCAGTTCAGCGAAGCCTCCCATCAACAGTTACTGATGCTGATCGAGGGGCAAGAGCGTTGTTTTCATGCCTTCAGCGAGTTTGCCGATGAACAGTCGTTGGCCCAGTGGCGGCGCATAGAGCAGCAGGATGATCGCGAGTTTGAACGCCTGCGCCGCATCGCCTGCACGCAATTGCAGTTGAGCGATCGCGCCGACACCAGCCTGCGCTGGTTCGAGATCACCAGTGCGCGCATCGACCTGATGAAACAGATTGAGGATCGGCTGGAAGATGCGCTGATGGCCAGTTGCCGACATAGCCTGGCCGAAGCCCGGCGCTCGCTGGAGGTCGATTACGTCGGTTACGTGCCGCAACAGGCGAGAGAAAGCTACGCGGTATTCGTGGCCACCCCGTTGGGAGAGGCGTCGCCACTGATGGGGGACGGCATCAACCCGCGCCTGGGCCGTTCCATGATGGAGCTGATTCAGCAGCAGTCGCAGCGGTTGCAGGTGCTGTCAGAAGAGTTGGCGACGGCGCGTGCGACGCTGCATGAGCGCAAGCAAATCGAACGCGCCAAAGGGTTGCTGATCCGGCATCGCGGGTTGAGCGAGGAGGAAGCGCACCGCTTGTTGCTCAAGATGGCCATGAACCAAAACAAGCGGTTGATTGAGATCGCCAATGCCATGCTGGCGGTGGCGGATATTTTACCGGCCACCGGGGATACTCCTTAAGGAGTATATGCACACAGCCAGTGCAGTTAATGCCTTGCGATTGTGCAAAGTACCCGTCGCCTTTCAAGTTGCAGCGTTGTTACCTGCACTCGCTCACCCCAGTTACTTACTCGAGTAAGCGCCTGGGGATGAGCGAGTTGGGCGCCTAGCTGCAACTCGAAATTCATAGGGTACAGATTGGTGGGGCTAAAATTACAGATTTGGCACGCAAGCTGCATTAACTAAAACGTAACCCGGCCAATGGCGGCCGGATTGCCAACAAGAATTTGGATAAAGGCGTCCTTTCAGCATGTTCACCCCAATGGTGGAATGTGCTGATGGGACGCCTTTTTTATTTTTATGCCCTAAGTAATTGAAGTTGCATCAAGGCGGCAAGCCCGCAATCCCCAGGAGCATAGACAAACTATGTGACTGGGGTGCGCGGGCACAGCCAACACGGAGGCAGCTTCAAGAATGACGGGCAAATCGCCTGATTGAAGGACTTGCTGATGACGCACACCAAACACCCTGGGCTTGAGTTGACGCGCCGCCGCTTTTTGGCCGGCAGCGCGGCGCTGGGCGGCAGCATGTTGCTGCCTGGCCTGATGAATGCGGCCTGGGCGGCAGGCTCTGACGCACCGGAGAAAAAAGAGATCCGCGTGGGCTTTATTCCGCTCACCGACTGCGCCTCGGTGGTGATGGCGGCGGTGAAAAAGTTTGACGAGAAATACGGCATCAAAATCATTCCCAGCAAAGAAGCCAGTTGGGCGGCGGTACGCGACAAGCTGCTGTCCGGCGAGCTGGACGCGGCGCACGTGCTGTACGGCATGGTTTATGGCCTGCAATTGGGCGTAGCCGGGCCGCAGCACGACATGGCGGTGCTGATGACGCTCAACAACAACGGTCAGGCGATCACGCTTTCCAACCAGTTAAAGCAGGCCGGCGTCACCGATGCGGCCACGCTGAAAAAACACGTCGACGCCAGCGCCAAGGGCACTTACACCTTCGCCCAAACCTTCCCGACCGGCACCCACGCCATGTGGCTCTATTACTGGCTGGCGAACGCCGGCATTCATCCGTTTGACGACGTGCGCAATGTGGTGGTACCGCCGCCGCAGATGGTGATGAACATGAAGATCGGCAACATGAGCGGTTTCTGCGTCGGGGAGCCGTGGAACCAGCGCGCCATCGCCGAAAACATCGGCTTTACCGCCGTTACCACCCAGGACATCTGGCCCGATCATCCGGAAAAAGTGTTGGGCACCACGGGGAACTGGGTGGCGGCCAACCCGAACAGCGCCCGCGCGCTGACCGCCGCCGTGCTGGACGCCGCACGCTGGATAGACAGCTCCGACGCTAACCGCAAGGAGACTGCCCAGGTAGTGGCAGGGCGCGCCTACATCAATACCAAACCGGAAGTGATCACCGGCCGCATGCTGGGGCAATACCAAAACGGTCTGGGCAAATCCTGGCAGGACGCCCATGCGATGCGCTTTTTCCATGATGGCGAGGTGAGCTACCCGTATCTGTCGGACGGCATGTGGTTCCTGACCCAGCATCGCCGCTGGGGCCTGTTGAGCGCCGAGCCGGACTACCTGGCCGTCGCGCAAAAAATCAACCGCATCGAGATCTACAAACAGGCGGCAAGCGCGGTGGGCGGGGTGAATCTTCCCGGCAGCGACATGCGCGCCAGCACGCTGTTTGACGGTAAACGTTGGGACGGCAGCAATCCGGCGGAATACGCCAACAGTTTCTCTTTAAAGCGCTGAGGTAACCGATGAAAAATCTCGCTGAACGTATTGATATTCCAACGCCGACCAGTGCGGAAATCGTGCCGTTGAAAATCCCGGCCGCCGCGAAGCCGCAGCCCAAACTGCGCTGGAACTTGCCTTTGCAGAGCGTTTTTCGCCGTGCGGTGCCTGCGGCGTTGGGGCTGGTGTTGACCCTGGTTATCTGGCAGATCGCCGCGCTCAACAGCAAGGGCTTTCCGACCCCTCTGGCGACCTGGCAAGCGGCGTTGACGCTGTTTGCCGATCCTTTTTATTCCGCCGGGCCGAACGATCAGGGTATCGGCTGGAACGTGCTGGCCTCTTTGCAGCGCGTAGCCACCGGGTTTGGGCTGGCGGCATTGGTCGGTATTCCGGCCGGGTTCCTGCTGGGGCGCTTTGCCTTTCTGGCGAACATGCTTAACCCGATCATTTCGCTGCTGCGCCCGGTCAGCCCGCTGGCCTGGCTGCCGATTGGACTGCTGCTGTTCCAGCGCGCTGAGCCGGCATCAACCTGGACCATTTTCATCTGCTCCATCTGGCCGATGATCCTCAACACCGCAGAAGGCGTCACGCGCATTCCGCAGGACTACCTCAACGTGGCGCGGGTGCTGAAGCTGTCCGAATGGACGGTGATGCGCAAAATCCTGTTCCCGGCGGTGCTGCCGTATGTGTTGACCGGCGTGCGCCTGTCCATCGGCATCGCCTGGCTGGTGATCGTGGCGGCGGAAATGCTGACCGGCGGCGTCGGCATCGGTTTTTGGATTTGGAATGAATGGAACAACCTCAACGTCGAAAACATCATCATCGCCATCATCGTGATCGGCGTAGTGGGGCTGCTGCTCGAGCAGGGGCTGATGTTACTGGCCAAACGTTTTAGTTATCAGAACCGTTAAGGAGCTCGCCATGAAACCCATTATTCAGGTCCAGAACGTCAGCCAGCGCTTTGCCACCCCAAAGGGGGAATTTATCGCGCTGGATCGGGTGAGTTTCGATATCCAGGCAGGGGAAACCCTCAGCCTGATCGGCCATTCCGGCTGCGGCAAGTCGACGCTGCTGAATTTGATCGCCGGGTTGACTGAGCCCAGCGACGGCGTGCTGCTGTGCGATAACCAGCAAATCACCGGGCCGGGGCCAGAGCGCGGCGTGGTGTTCCAGAACCATTCGCTGCTGCCGTGGCTGACCACCTACGAAAACGTGGCGCTGGCGGTGCATCAGGTATTCCGGCGTGAAATGACGCGCGGCGAAATGCGCGAGTGGATCGAACACAACCTGGAATTGGTGCATATGAGCCACGCACTGCACAAGCGGCCGCATGAAATCTCCGGCGGCATGAAACAGCGCGTCGGCATCGCCCGGGCGCTGGCGATGAAGCCCAAAGTGTTGCTGATGGATGAACCCTTTGGTGCGCTGGACGCGTTGACCCGCGCCCATCTGCAGGATGCGGTGATGGAAATCCAGCAACGGCTGAACACCACCATAGTGCTGATTACCCATGACGTCGATGAAGCTGTGCTGCTGTCCGATCGGGTAATGATGATGACCAACGGCCCGGCGGCCACCGTCGGTGAAATTCTTGAGGTGAAGCTGCCGCGTCCGCGTTCACGAGTGGCGCTGGCCGACGACCCGGATTATCACCATTACCGTCGCCAGGTGCTGAAGTTCCTCTACGAGAAGCACGCGAAAGCGGCATGAGAGCCGGATGATGGATAAAACCCAACTGGTGGTGATTGGCAACGGCATGGCCGGGATGCGGCTGGTGGAGACGCTCTGCCGGCTGGCACCCGCGCGTTATGCCATCACGGTGATTGGCGAGGAGCCGCGTGGCAACTACAACCGCATTCTGCTGTCGCCGGTGCTGGCGGGGGAAAAGGCGTTCAGCGAGACCCTGTTGCACGATCTTGACTGGTATCACCGGCACGACGTGCGGCTGCTGGCAGGTGAACCGGCGCTGGCGGTGGATCGGCAGCAAAAACGGGTGATGACGACAGGTCATGAGGTGCCTTATGACCTGCTGGTGTTTGCCACCGGTTCGCGTCCGCTGATGCCGCAACTGCCCGGTGTGACGCTGAACGGCATTTACGGTTTTCGCACGCTGGACGACGTTGAAGCCATGCTGGGCCGCTGCCGGCCAGGGCGGCATGCGCTGGTGCTAGGGGGCGGCGTGTTGGGGATCGAGGCGGCCGCAGCGCTGACGCAACGCGGCGTGACCGCCACCGTGGTGCACCGTGGCACACACCTGATGGAGCGGCAGTTGGATGCCTGCGCCGGGCGGATGCTGCAACACAACCTGTTGCAGCGCGGTATCGAATGTCGGCTGGCCTGTGAGGTCAGCCGGTTCCACGGTACAGAGCAGGTGCACGCCGCCACGCTGAGCAATGGCGAGCAGCGCGACTGCGATTTGGCGGTGATTGCCGCGGGCGTGCGGCCCGAAATCAGCCTGGCGCAGGCCGCCGGGCTGGGGTTCGGGCGCGGCATATTGATCGACGATCGGATGCAGACTGAGGATCCGGCGATCTTCGCCATCGGCGAATGCGCCCAGCTCGACGCCACCACCTTCGGTCTGGTGGCACCTTGCTGGCAACAGGCGGAGTTGTTGGCGCGACGGTTGAGCGGTGAGCAGGTGCCGGGCTACCGACCGGCACCGCTGCATACCCGCCTGAAGGTCAGCGGTATCGACATGTTCAGCGCCGGCGAAACGATCGCCGACGCGCAAACCGAGCTTCACCACGCGGAAGACCCACTGGCGCAGCATTATCGCCGCCTGCTGGTGCGCGACGGCCGATTACAGGGCGTGTTGCTGTATGGCGACGCCCAGGACAGCCCTTTTTATCTGCAACAGCTTGGTCAGCCGGTGAATCAGCCGGAAGCCCTGCTGTTTGGCAGTAGCGAACCCGAGGCGCCGCAGGCGTCTGACGAGAGGACATCGGATATGCATAAGCCCGTTTTGCTGGTTGCCGGACACGGCATGGTCGGTCATCACTTCCTGGAACAGCTGGTTACTCGCGAACTGCATCAGCAGTATCACATCGTGGTCTTTGGCGAAGAGCCGGTGGCGGCTTACGACCGGGTCCATCTGTCGGAATTTTTCTCCGGCCGCAGCGCCGACTCGTTGTCGATGGTGGAAGCGGGTTTCTTCGAACGTTCCGGCATTGAACTGCGGCTGGGGCAGGCGGTTTGCGCCATCGATCGCCGGCGCAAATGCGTGATCGACGCCGAGGGGCGCGAAACGCCCTACGACCATCTGGTGCTGGCGACCGGCTCTTATCCGTTTGTCCCGCCGATCCCCGGCAACGATCGCCGCGGCTGCCTGGTTTACCGCACGCTGGAGGATCTGGCGGCGATTGCCGAATGCGCCGCCAGCGCCAGCGTGGGCGTGGTGGTCGGCGGCGGTCTGTTGGGGTTGGAGGCCGCCAACGCCTTGCAGCAGCTTGGGCTGAAAACCCACGTGGTGGAGTTTGCGCCGCGTCTGATGGGGGTGCAACTGGATGACGGCGGCGCGGCGATGCTGCGTAAAAAGATTGAGGCGCTGGGCGTGAGCGTACACACCGGCAAGCAAACACAGGCGATTATCGAAGGTTCGTTACACCGTCACAGCATGAATTTCGCCGACGGCGAAACCCTGGAAGCGGATTTGATTCTGTTTTCCGCCGGTATCCGGCCGCGTGACCAGCTCGCCCGCGCCGCCGAGCTGGAAGTCGGTCCACGCGGCGGCATCGTGATTGACAGCCAGTGCCGCACCAGCGATGAGGCTATTTACGCCATCGGCGAATGCGCGTTATGGAACGGCCAAATTTTCGGGTTGGTGGCTCCGGGGTACCAAATGGCGCGTACGCTGGCGGATCTGCTGGCCGGGCGGGAAAACGCGTTCTGCGGCGCAGACATGAGCACCAAGCTGAAACTGCTGGGTGTCGAGGTGGCGTCGATCGGGGATGCGCACGGTCATACGCCCGGTAGCCAAAGCTACAGCTGGGTCGACGGCCCGGCGGAAGTGTATAAAAAACTGGTGGTTGATGCCGACGGCAAGCGGTTGCTGGGGGCGGTATTGGTCGGCGACAGCAGTGAATACAGTACATTGCAGCAAATGATGCTCAATGATCTGCCGCTGCCTGCCGAGCCGGAAAGCCTGATTTTACCGGTTCGCGCGGGCGGCGCGCTAAAAGCGCTGGGCGTATCGGCGTTACCGGCCACGGCGCAGATTTGCTCTTGCCATAACGTCAGTAAAGGCGATATCAGCTGTGCGGTGGACCAGGGCTGCGGCGATTTGGCGGCGGTGAAAGCCTGCACCAAAGCCGGCACCGGCTGTGGCGGTTGCGCCGCGCTGGTGAAACAGGTGATGGAGCACGAACTGCAGCAACGCGGCGTGGTGGTGAAAAAGGACGTTTGCGAGCATTTCGCCTACTCGCGCCAGGAGCTGTATCACCTGGTGCGGGTCGGCAATATCCGCACCTTCGACGATCTGCTGGCTCGACATGGTCATGGGCACGGCTGCGAAGTTTGCAAACCGCTGGCGGGATCGATTCTGGCGTCGTGCTGGAACGAATACCTGCTCAAGCCGCAGCACCTGCCGCTGCAAGACACCAACGATCGTTTCTTCGCCAATATCCAAAAAGACGGCACCTATTCGGTGGTGCCGCGCGTGCCGGCCGGTGAGATTACCCCGGCGGGGCTAATCGCCATCGGCCAAATCGCCCAGCGCTATCAACTGTACACCAAAATCACCGGCGGCCAGCGGGTCGACCTGTTTGGCGCCCGCCTGGAGCAACTGCCGGAAATCTGGCAGCAGTTGGTCGACGCCGGGTTTGAAACCGGCCATGCCTACGGCAAGTCGCTGCGTACGGTGAAATCCTGCGTCGGCTCGAGCTGGTGTCGTTATGGCGTGCAAGATTCGACCGCGCTGGCGATTGAACTGGAGCACCGTTACAAGGGATTGCGAGCGCCGCACAAAATCAAGATGGCGGTTTCCGGCTGCACGCGTGAGTGCGCAGAAGCGCAAAGCAAGGACGTTGGGGTGATCGCCACCGACAAAGGCTGGAACCTGTACCTGTGCGGCAACGGCGGCATGAAACCCCGTCACGCGGATTTGTTCGCCAGCGATCTCGACACCGCCACGCTGATCCGCATGGTCGATCGTTTCCTGATGTTTTATGTCCGTACCGCCGATCGCCTGCAGCGCACCAGCACCTGGATGGATAACCTCGAGGGCGGGCTGGATTACCTGCGTGAGGTGGTGCTGGAGGATAGCCTGGGTATCGCCGCCGATCTGGAAAACGACATGCAGGCGGTAGTCGGCAGCTACCAGTGTGAATGGCAGACCACGCTTGCCAGCCCGGATCGTCTTAAGCTGTTCCGCGCCTTTGTGAACAGCGATCGGCCGGACGAAGCCATTGTCTGGCAGCCGGAGCGCGGGCAGCGCCGCCCGGCCAGCGGAGAGGAACGCGGGCAGGTTATCGACGTGCAACCGGCCCCGGCCGCAGGCGAGCAGTGGCTGGATGTCTGCGCGTTGACGGATATCCCCGCCAACGCCGGCATTGCCGCCCGTCTGGGGCAGCGGCAGATTGCGCTGTTCCATCTGCCGGACAGCGGCGTTTATGCGCTGGCGAATCAGGAGCCGGACAGTGACGCCAACGTGCTGGCGCGCGGGTTGCTGGGTGACGTAGCCGGCGTGCCTGTGGTGATCTCCCCGTTGTACAAGCAGCGTTTCCGCCTGAGCGACGGCAGCTGTGTGGATAATGCGCAACCTGGCGTCACCGCCTGGCCGGTGCGGGTGACGGCGGGCAGAGTCTGGGTCTGTAGCCAACCGCTGTCGGTGCAGGCCGCCATGCCGGAAACGACGGACGTCGCATCATGACCGCCGCGCACTGCACCACCTGTCCTTACTGCGGCGTTGGCTGCGGCGTCGCCGTCGAAACACGCGGCGACGGCGCGGTGGCGGTCAGTGGCGACGTCGCGCATCCGGCCAATCAGGGAAAATTGTGCGTGAAAGGCAGCGCGTTGGGAGAAACCCTGGATCTGACAGGCCGGTTGCTGCAACCGCAGGTTGACGGCCGAACGGTGGGCTGGGACGAGGCGTTGGAGCAGGTGGCGCTGCGTTTTAGTCGCGTGATTGAACAGCATGGCCCGCAGGCGGTGGCGTTTTACGCTTCCGGCCAGTTGTTGACCGAAGATTACTACGTTGCCAATAAGCTGATGAAGGGCTTTATTGGCGCGGCCAATATCGACACCAACTCCCGGCTGTGCATGGCATCGGCGGTGGTGGGTTACAAGCGGGCATTCGGCGGCGATGCGGTGCCTTGCTGCTATGAGGACATCGAGCTGGCGGATCTGGTGATCCTGACCGGCACCAACACCGCCTGGGCGCATCCGGTGGTGTATCAGCGGCTGGTGAAAGCGCGCCGGGAGCGGCCGCAAATGCGCGTGGTGGTGATTGACCCGCGAGAGACGGCGACCTGCGATATTGCCGATCTGCACCTGCCGCTGCGCCCCGGCAGCGACGCCGCGTTGTTTACCGGCGCGTTGCGCTGGCTGGCGCAGCACGATGGTCTGGATAACGCCTTTTTGCACCGGCACGCCAACGGCGTGGAAGAAACCCTGGCGGCGGTGGCCGACTGGACGCCGGAGCGGGTAGCGGATTTTTGCGGGCTGCCGCTCAGCGCCGTACTGGCATTTTTCGCCTTGCTGAAAACATCGCGCGATTGGGTGACGCTGTATTCCATGGGCATCAACCAGTCGTCGAGCGGTGCGGATAAATGCAACGCAATCATCAACCTGCATCTGGCGGGCGGGCGCATTGGCCGGCCGGGCAGCGGTCCGTTTTCCATTACCGGCCAACCGAATGCGATGGGCGGGCGCGAAGTGGGCGGACTGGCCAATCAGTTGGCCGCGCATATGGGGTTCAGCGACGAGGATACCGATCGGGTGCAACGTTTCTGGCAGTCGCCGGGCATTGCCCGGCAACCGGGCCTGAACGCGGTGGAATTGTTCCAGGCGATGGCAGCCGGGCAGGTGAAGGCGGTGTGGATCATGGGCACCAATCCGGCGGTGTCGCTGCCGGATGCCGACGCGGTGCGACAGGCGCTGAAACAGTGTCCGCTGGTGGTGGTGTCGGAAGTGATGGCGGTGACCGATACCGCAGAGCTGGCGCATATCCGCTTGCCGGCGCTGGCCTGGGGCGAAAAAGAGGGCAGCGTCACCAACTCCGAACGCTGCATATCCCGCCAGCGCGCGTTTTTGCCGCCGCCGGGAGAGGCGCGAGCCGATTGGTGGATCCTCAGCCAGGTGGCGCAACGCATGGGCTATGGTGCGGCGTTCGGCTATCGGCATCCTTCGGAGATTTTCAGCGAACACGCCGCGCTGTCCGGCTTTGAAAATAACGGCACGCGCGCTTTCGATATCAGCCTGCTGGCGCAGTGGGATCGGGAGCGGTGGTTGCACATGACGCCCGTACAGTGGCCGGTCAATACCCAACACCCTGACGGGTGTCGGCGCCTGTTCGGCGATGGCCGCTTTTTCCACGCGGACGGCAAAGCGCGGCTGCTGCCGGTGACGCCACGCCTGCCGCAAAATGCGGTATCGCCGCGTTATCCGTTGGTGCTGAACACCGGCCGTATTCGCGATCAGTGGCACACCATGACGCGCACCGGCAAAGCGGCGCGCCTGATGCGCCACCTCAGCGAGCCGTTCTGTGAAATGCATCCGCAGGATGCGGCGGAGTTGGGCATCGCCGATAACGCCCTGGTGCGGCTCAGTTCGCCCCACGGCTGGATGCTGGCGCGGGCCCAGTGTCATCCGGGGCAGCGGCGCGGCAGCGTTTTCGCTCCGATGCACTGGAATGGCCAGTTTACCGCCCAGGGCCGGGTCGACAGCCTGATCCCACCGGTGCTGGATGTTCATTCCGGCCAGCCGGAAAGCAAACATGCGCCGGTACGGGTCAGCCCCTGGCCGACGAACTGGCAGGCGGAGATTTTCCTACGCGCCGAGGTGGCGCCGCCGGTGGGCATTTACTGGAGCCGGGTGGCGCAGAACGGCCTGACCCACTACATCATGGCCGGTCAACGGCCGGTCGAGGACTGGCAAGAGTGGCTGCTGCGGCATTTCCCGCTGGAAGGCCTGACGCTGCAAACCGCTCAGCTGGCCCAGCGCGGTTGGCATGTGATTGGTTGGCGTCAGGGCGAGGTACAACTGGCATTTTATGTTCGCCGGCAGGCTCCGCTGCTCGATCGACCGGCAATTCTGGGCGCTTTTGCACAACCGCCGGTCAGCGGGCCGCAACGGTTGGCGCTGCTGGCGGGGCGAGGGGCGGCGGGGCAACCGGCGGACGGAGCGACGATTTGCAGCTGCTTCGGAGTGGGCGAGAACCGCATTATTGCGGCGATTCAGGGCGGTTGTCACAGCGCCAGTGAACTGGGCGAACGCCTGCAATGCGGCACCAACTGCGGTTCCTGCTTGCCGGAACTGAAAAAGTTGATTCAACGGCATGCGGCCCAACGGGTGGCATAGCGGAGGTGATGACATGAAGGTACTTGAAATGCTGATGTTGGCCGGCGATCGTCGCCAGCCGGTGCGCCGGGGCGAAGTGTGGTTGGTCGGTGCCGGGCCGGGAGATGCCGAACTGCTGACGTTGAAGGCGCTGCGGGTTCTCCAGCAGGCGGACGTGGTGGTGTTTGATCGCCTGGTTTCCCCTGCGGTGATGGCGTTGCTGCCTGCGGAGGCGCTGCGGATCGACGTGGGTAAATCGCTGCGCTGCCATACCCTGGCGCAATCGGAGATCGAACAGCTGCTGGTAGAGCTGGCGCAGGCCGGCAATCGGGTGGTGCGGCTGAAGGGCGGTGACCCTTTTATTTTTGGTCGCGGTGGCGAGGAGATGGCCTGGTTGCAACGTCATGGTGTGGTCTGCCACGTGGTGCCGGGCATTACCGCCGCCAGCGGTTGCGCGGCGGCGAGCGGCATTCCGTTAACCCACCGGGATTACGCGCAGTCGGTGCGTTTTGTTACTGGCCACAGCCGTAACGGCGATGTGGATCTGGACTGGCCGGGATTGGTCAGCTCGGGGCAAACGCTGGTGTTTTATATGGGGCTGGCCTTGAGTGAAACCATCGCCGCGCAGTTGCTGCGCCATGGCATGCCGGCGGAGATGCCATTGGCGATCATTGAACGCGGCACCCAGCCGCAGCAGCGGGTATTGATTGGCACCCTGGGCGAACTGCCGGCGATAATAGCCCGGCAGCGGCCGGTTTCACCCAGCCTGTTGATGATTGGTGAGGTGGTCAGCCTGTACCGCGCGACGGCGGTCACTGCAGAGACCCCGGCAGAGGCGGTCACTGCCTGAGCGGCTATTGGCCGAAGCGGCCGATAATCCCCGCGCCGCCCTTGGCGTGGCCTTGCAGTTTTTCCACGAGCTGTTCGCGCGTTAACCCGGGGCCAAATGCATGGGGAGGGAGATCGGTAGCGATCAGCACGAAGGTATAGTGGTGCAACCCTGAACCGGCCGGTGGGCAAGGCCCATGATAAACCCCGGTACCCGGCGAGTTTTTACCCCCGACAAAGCCTTTGCCCAGGGTGAGATCCCCCTCGGCGAAGCCGCTGGCCGAAACGGGAATGCCGTAGGCCACCAAATGGCTGGCGCCAAGGCCGCCTCGCCCCTCGGGATCGGACAGCAGCAGGGCGAAACTCTGGGTGCCTGCCGGTGGGTTGCTCCAGTTCAGCGGCGGCGAAACGTTGTCGCCAGTGCAACTGGCGTTGCCCGGCGTCGCGCCGGCATATTTCTGCGCCAGCATCCCGCCGTCCTGAAACGCCGGTGAGGTGAGGCTAAAGGTGCCGGCGGCCTGTACCGCGAATGACAGCGACCCCGTCAATAACGCCGCGCCGAGCGCGAGTGCGGATAAACCACGATCGATCATACAACCTCCTGCGTTGATTTTGGCTCAGCCAAAGGATAGTGGTGCGGAGGGGGACTCGCCATAACAGTCGTACCGACAGCGGGCTATAACAGCGGCAAAATAGCCCTGGGTCCCTCTGCCACCAGAGTGAAATAAGGTGAAATCAAGCGTTATACCCCACTGAAAAGGGGGACTCCCCGCCAGCCGCCGATAGCAACAACGGCCAGGCGGCAGCCGCCAGATACAGGCCGAACGGCAGAGGGGCTTGCCAGCCGGATTTGCGCAGCAGACAGGCAATGGCCACTGCGCATAATCCCGCCGCCGCTGCACCGGTGACCAGCATTGGCAGAACGGGCCAACCGACCCAGGCACCTAATGCCGCCAACAGTTTAAAATCCCCTTGCCCGATGCCATCCCGTTGATGGCGTTGGCGATAGGCCGCGTTGAGCAACCACAGCGACAGATAACCGACGACAGCCCCGGATACCGCCTCCGGCAGGGAAGCGAAATAGCCTTGCTGATTAACCAGCAGGCCGGCCCATAGCAGCGGCAGCGTCAGGCGATCCGGCAACAAGCGGTACCGCCGGTCGATAAACGCCAGCGCGAGCAATACCGTCGCCACCGGCAACAACATTAAGCGTTGCAGGAGCGGCATACCGAAAGGCAATGCCGCCAACCCGGCGCAGAGCGCAGCCCATATCACCCAACGTGCCTGTCCGGATGGTGGTGGTATCTGGCTTACCGATACGCAACGGATCAGTCGCGTAGCGATGGCTGCCGCCAGCAGCAGCGCCGGAATAAACAGGCAGCGCTGCCAGAGATCGAATTGTGCGCCATCGAGCATAAAGCCTCCTTGCCGAGCTGAAATGAGCGTTCAAAATAACGGCAAAATGCGGCTGATAGGGAAAAATGATGCCATCAATGACGGGTATTGCGAGCGAGGCTGCAAAGCGTTGCTCAACGGCAGGATGAATCGCAAAAAACTGCGCATTGCTGCATATAATCAAGCTGTTATTGGTCATGCCGGTTTTCGATTGCGGTTTTTTTCGGCAAAATTTCAGGTGAAATAAAGTGAATTCATGCCGTTTGGGGGCCCGGCAGCGAGCATTTTATGGTCGGTGACACAGGGACTGCGGGAGATGATTTTTTTGTGACGTTGTCACATGATAAACTGAAGTTTATCCGATTGTTTCTCATCGGAAATCCATTAGGCTTTGGCCTTCATGATGCGCTTTGGCGCCGGGCCACCCGAAAGGGCGATGAAGGCCCTGTGCTATAGTTTGCGAAAGTCGCGTTGTCTGCCGTCTGGAGTGGCCGCAGCAAAAAAAGGTTGATGCGCCGTGCCCTCCGGATGTGGGGATGGCGACAGAGTAATGACTGACGTTATACAAAAAACACGTTACAGAGTGAAAAAAGCCGTTCATTTTCTCCCTCGCCTGACCGGCCGTTTACCGGCGGCGCTGCTGGTGTGGCCGCTCGCCTGGCTTTCCGGTGTCTTGCCCGCTCAGGCTGAATCCCCGCCGGCGCCCGCTTCCGTCGCTCGTTCACCGGGCAATGATTTGCCCGAACTTGGCGGTAACGCCCAGGACGACGCTGCACGTGAGAAAGAGTGGGCCACCATGGCCAAACAGCTGGGCGAACGTAATTTGAATAACGTTTCCGGTCAGCAGGTACGCACCCGCGCCGAGAACTATGTATTGGGTCAGGCAAACGATGTGTTGCAACAGCAAGCGCAGGAACTGTTATCGCCGCTGGGCACCGCCAAACTGTCGTTGGTGGTGTCCAACCAGGGGGATTTTGCCGGCAGCAGCGGCCAGCTGTTCAGCCCGTTGTATGACGTCAACGGCTTGCTGACTTATAGCCAACTCAGTCTTCTGCAGCAAAACGACGGTTCGCTGGGCAACGTAGGGATAGGGCAACGCTGGGTTGCCGGGGATTGGCTGCTGGGGTACAACACGGTGCTCGACAGCGATTTTGAGCGTCGGCACAATCGCGCCAGCGTGGGTGCGGAAGCCTGGGGCGATTTTCTGCGTTTTTCCGCCAACTATTACTACCCGCTGTCGGCGCTGGCGCAGCAAAAAAACGACGCGGTGTTCCTCAGCCGGCCGGCGAGCGGCTATGACGTTACCACCCAAGGGTATCTGCCGTTTTACCGCCAGATTGGCGGTTCTCTCAGCTACGAGCAGTACTGGGGGGAGAATGTCGATCTGTTCGGTAGCGGTAAAAAACAAAACGATCCGCGCGCCATGCAGTTTGGGGTGAATTACACGCCGGTGCCGCTGGTGACGGTGAAAGCGCTGCACAAGATGGGCGAAGGCGGGGTGAGCCAGGAGCAGGTTGAGTTGGCGCTGAGTTACCGGCTCGGCGTGCCGCTGGTGAAACAGATATCGCCGGAGTATGTTGCGCAGGCCAAGTCGCTGCGCGGTAGCCGCTATGACAATATCGAACGCAAAAATATCCCGGTGCTGGCGTTCCGGCAGCGCAAAACGCTGCAGGTGTTTTTGGCTACGCCGCCCTGGAGCCTGCGCGAAGGGGAGACGCTGCCGCTGGTGCTTGAAATTAAGGCGACCAACAAAATCGCCCGCGTCAGTTGGCAAGGGGATACCCAGGCTCTGAGCCTGACGCCGCCGCACAACGGCAACGATCCGCACGGCTGGAGCCTGATTGTGCCGAAGTGGGATGCAACCCCGGGCGCAAGCAATAGTTACCGTTTATCGGTCACGCTGGAGGACGATAAGCACCAATTGGTCACCTCCAACTGGATTGACCTGCAGGTGACGCCGCCGCTGACGCTGGCTGCCGGCGCCGACGAGGGGTTACCGCCGGCGAAAACCCTGCAAACGCCGGCGATACCGGCGCAGACCGGGCCATTGAACGGCGGCGATTAACCGTTTTTGCCCTGCAACACCCAGACGGCTGCTTCGACGCGCGATTTCAGCTTCATTTTTTTCAGCAGGTGTTTGACGTGTACCTTGACGGTACTCTCGGTGATCGTCAGCTTGCGGGCGATCATTTTGTTCGGCAGGCCCTGGGCGATCAGTTTCAGAATATCGCGTTCACGCGGCGTCAGCTGCTGGATATCGCGTTCGGCGCTGGGGCGGTTTTCGCGCAGGCTGGCGGCCAGGATCGGCGTCAGGGCTTCACTTAGCACCATCTGGCCCGCAGCCGCCTGATGCATGGCCTTCAGCAGATCCTCCGGTTCCATGTCTTTCAGCAGGTAGCCGTCGGCGCCGCGTTTCAGCGCGTTGACCACGTCATCTTCATGATTTGAGACGCTAAACACCACGATACGGCCGGAGAGCGCGGTCATGCGCAGGCGATCCAGCGTCTCCAGACCGTTGATGCCCGGCATGTTCAGATCGAGCAGGATCAGGTCCGGGTCATGCTCTTCAGCCAGCGAGACGCCCAGTTCGCCATTGCCGGCTTCGGCAATCACCTGCAGGCGTGGATCCATGCCGATCAACTGCTTTACGCCGTTGCGCAGCATCGGATGGTCGTCAATCAGTAAAATGGTGGCGGCGGTTTCGGTCGTCATGGTTTCTCCCATTAATCAATGGCGTGGTTGTCCGGTTTAAATACCACCCGGACTTCAGTGCCGCCGCCGCTGCAAGGTAAAATCTCGCAGTGGCCGTGCAGGCTTTTGGCGCGATCGCGCATAATGATCAGGCCATAGTGATCGGGGCGCGCGGTCTCTTCCGGCAGCCCGCGCCCGTTATCGCAGACGCTCAGGGTAACTTCACCTCGTCGATTGACCACTTGAATGCTCACCCGGCTGGCCTGGGCATGCTTGTGAATGTTGCTTAACGCTTCGCGGGCAATCTGCAACAGGTGAATGGCCTGATAAGAAGGCACCGTGCGTGGCGTCAATTGGTAATCGAGATCAATGGCGACACCGAGCCGTTGGCTAAACTCCTGTACCGTCGACTGCAGTGCTGCCAGCAGCCCGGGTTCGGTCAGCCGCAGGCGGAACGTGGTCAGCAGCTCGCGCAGTTGGCGGTAGGCGATGTTCAGCTCTTCGCGCATCTGTTGCACCAGCGACAGATTGGCGGGCGAGAGCTCCGCACCCTGCATATGCAGGCAACTGGTCTGCATTTTCAGGCAGGACAGCGACTGGGCAATGGAGTCATGCAACTCGCGCGCTATCGCCGCGCGTTCTTCCATCAGCATCAGCTGTTGCTGATGATCCACCTGGCGTTCAATCGCCAACACGCTGGTCAGTTGTTCTACCAGCGTGTTAATCAGCTGGTGATGATCGTCATTTAGCGGCCGTTGCGGCGGGTGTTGTGCGACGATCACTCCGTAGTCCCCCAATTTGTCGCTTAAACTCCAGCTCAGGGAAGGATGATGGGCGTGTTGTTGGCCGTCATCGTTCAGGCAGGCGCTGCAGACCGGGTTGGTGCAATATTCCGGCCGTAGCGGCAGGTTACCGCTCAGTTGCACAAATTGTTCCTGGCTGTTGTTTTCGTACAGGCGTACCTGAATGGCGCGCAGCGGCGTCAGGGTTTGCAACTGATTGAGTATCGGCGTCAGGCGGCTGCACAGCGGCTCATTGCCGTGCAACTGGCGGCTGGCTCGATAGAGAAAGCTCAGTACCTGATTTTTTTGTTGCAGGTCGGCGGTTTTTTCCGCCACCCGTTGTTCCAGCCCGCTGTACATGGTGGAAAGCTCATCGGACATTCTGTTTAACGCGCCGCCGAGCGAGGCCATTTCATCCTGGTGACCCCGTTGGGCAAAGCGCCGGCTGAAATCACCGCGGCCTGCCGACAGCGCCATCGCCACCAATTGCCGCCACGGGTGCAGCAGGCGGTTACGCAGATAACAGATGGTACCGACCAGCAATAATAGCGTCAGAGCGATAAACCCCGCCTGCACCAGGGTCACCATCAACAGCCGCCGTTCGGTCTGGCGGTCAATGTCGGAAACCAGCTTGTCCAGCAGAGTGACGAAATGCGCTACCTGGGGGGCCGCATCGGCCGGCTGCCGGGCCTGACGCAATTGCGGCAACAGGGTGAGCTGCCAATAATCATGCAGCGTCTGAAATTGTTCCGTCAGCGCTTCCTGTTCCACCGAGCGCTGAAGATCGGGGTTGTCTTGATCCTGATCCAGTTCGCGGACCCAGGCTTCGCTGCGTGCATTCAGCGGAACCTGTGACAGCAGGCGATAACTCTGCATACGCAAGGAGCCGGCTTTGTTGATGGCATGCGCATTGCCCTGAATGCTTTGCGACATCCAGGCGGAAATGCCCATGCCGGCAATGCCCAATATGCCCAGCAGTATCATCAGTACGGCGACCTGGTTAACGATGGAAAGTGGAGCCAACAGGCGTTTCATGTTGCTTGGATCCCCGGCAGTAGAGCATGGCAACGGCTGGAAACCCGAGGGTGAAAGCAGGCGGTGCCAGCGAAGGCGGTAACGATTCAGCGTTATTTTTCATCATACTTGCACATAACCCCATACCTCTAACGAAGTACCCATTAGTTTCCGATCGTGACTGCGGGCCGGCGACATCAGCAGCAGGATTTATTCAATTTATTGATTTGTAATTATTTTTTCTGGTATGGCTGTTTACTCATAAAGGGATGCCGGCACTTTTCCAACATATGACTACCTGCATCCGGGTTGATTTACATCAACTTTGCTCGGGAGGGGGGCACCTAGGGTGTGCGAAGTTATCACCCTGTCTCTGAGGTTTTTATGTCGCAATCTGCAACGTCATCATCAAAAAAAACAGGTGCGGTTATTCAAAACTGGCAACCTGAGGACGCCGCGTTCTGGCAACGGCGTGGCCAGGCGATCGCCAGCCGCAACCTGTGGATTTCCATTCCTTGCCTGTTATTGGCTTTCTGCGTCTGGATGTTATTCAGCGCGGTTGCGGTCAATCTGAACAAGGTGGGTTTCAATTTCACTACCGACCAGCTTTTTTTACTCACCGCGCTGCCTTCCGTTTCGGGCGCCATTCTGCGCGTGCCGTATTCGTTCGTTATCCCGATGTTCGGCGGCCGCCGCTGGACGGCCATCAGCACCTGTTTCCTGCTGGTGCCCTGCCTGTGGTTGGGAATGGCGGTTCAGGATACCTCCACGACCTACGGCGTTTTTGTCATTATCTCTCTGCTGTGCGGCTTCGGCGGCGCCAACTTTGCCTCCAGTATGGCCAACATCAGCTTCTTCTTTCCGAAGGCCAGACAGGGCGGCGCGTTAGGTTTGAATGGCGGGCTGGGCAATCTGGGCGTCAGCGTGATGCAATTGGTGGCTCCGCTGGCGATCTCCATCGCTATGTTCGGCGTATTTGGCGGTACCGGCCAGGCACAGCCGGACGGCAGCCAGTTGTGGCTGGAGAACGCCGCGTGGATCTGGGTGCCTTTCTTGCTGATCGCCACGTTGGCGGCCTGGTTCGGCATGAACGACCTGGCCGCGTCGAAGGCCTCGCTCAGTCAACAACTGCCGGTGCTCAAACGCGGCCATCTGTGGGTGCTGAGTCTGCTGTATCTTGCCACCTTCGGATCTTTCATCGGTTTTTCCGCCGGTTTCGCCATGCTGTCGAAGACGCAGTTTCCGGACGTGGTGATCTTGCATTATGCCTTCTTCGGCCCGTTCCTCGGCGCCCTGGCGCGGCCGGTAGGCGGTGCGCTGTCCGATCGCTTTGGCGGTATTCGCGTCACGCTGATTAACTTTGTGTTGATGGCGGTGTTTGCCGCGCTGTTGTTCCTGACTTTACCGGGTACGGGGCATGCGGGATCGTTTATTGCATTTTACGGCGTCTTTATGCTGCTGTTCCTTACTGCCGGTTTAGGCAGCGGTTCGACCTTCCAGATGATCGCCGTGATCTTCCGTAAAATTACCGTTGAGCGAGTTAAGGCTCGTGGCGGGAGCGACGAAAGCGCACAGCGTGAAGCGGTCACCGATTCTGCAGCGGCGTTGGGCTTCATCTCGGCCATTGGCGCCATTGGCGGTTTCTTTATTCCGAAAGCCTTCGGCACTTCCCTGGCGCTGACCGGTTCACCGGCAGGTGCGATGAAAATTTTCCTGGTGTTCTACGTGTTATGCGTAGTGATCACCTGGGCCGTGTACGGCCGTAAAAAAATGGCCTGATACCGTCCGTTCCTCCCCGGCAGGGGAGGGACTGTTTTTCCCCACCGCGTAGTCTGTTTTCCCCCAGTGAAATTCCCCGCCTTTAGGTAATATTCTTATTTACGCATGCTGAATTTTCCTTTGTTTATAGGCGCATCTCTCAATTCATGTTTTTTTATGAACAATATCCCGTGTTATTACGCTGGGTGCTTTTTTCATTTCCTTGTCGGGTTTTTTACAGAAATAAAGCATGCCGGTGACATAGCCTGTTATGATTAATGACATAACCTGCCATTATTTGTTGGGCGTGGAGTCAAATTTAAAATATGTCTTTGTATTTGGTGCTATGTTTCAATGAATGATTAAATCAGATAACTCTCATTCTGTTTTTGCTGGCTTTTTGTAGGCTATCTGGCAATCGGATTAGGTAGAAAAGCAGGTGATACTTGCCTGCCTGAAGGTGAAATTTCACAATTTCACTTAACCAACAAAGCGATAACATATATTGAATTTTTGTTTTAAATCAGCTTGTTGGCTGATTTTTATTGCCGGTAACCATGATAAGAAACCATGTTGCCAACAGGGAAAAAGTGACATTCGGAGAATCGAATCCTCGCTATTCGAGACGATGTAAAAAATGAAATCAGCAAATTTTTATAAAAATAAACATCTACTGAATGCAACCTGTTGAGTTTACATTTAATTTCTTGAACATTTTTTCATATTTCTATACAAAGTGTGCAGGACAGGCACGCTAAGGAAATTAAAAGTGAATCTTGATAAAAGAATAAAGATTAGGAATCTAGATGTTCTGACTCCCTCCAGGGAAAAGTTTCGCCTGCGCTGGAAGGAGTATCAGATACTTTCACTTCTGGTCGCCAGATCCCCTGAACTGGTTAGTCGTACGGAAATTATAGAGAATATATGGAAAGGAACTTATTGTTCAGATTCGACGATAAATCAAACAATTAAATCAATACGTCAAAAGATCGGTGATGTCGAACATACGCTTATCAGAACGATTCCGCGCTTGGGCTATAAGGTGGAAAACAAGGCTGCGTTTCACTTTATATCGGAGGAAGATGAATATGTCGCTGACGAAATATGGAACGTTTCCGGGGATATTAACGAAGAACTTCAAGCGGAAATTTCTGAAAATGGAAATAAAGATGGTGAAATTAACGCGGAGACAATAGATACGCAGGGGGAAGAGATTACCGCTTCCATGCCTTCTACGGCGCCACCACCGCTGAAAAATACGACAATAAAAAATAAAACGCCTGCATCAGCGGGTTTTTTCTCCGTTCCCGCCGTCAGAGTGGTGAAGTACCTGTCGGTGTTTGTTTCACTGCTGATTATTTCACACTTTTCCTATGTGCTGGGGAACCAAACTCGTCCGCCGATTATCAATGATATACAAAACAATACCCGCGTTGTGCTTACCCTGACGCTGAACAACCCCCAGACTAACAATCCGCAAACGCTGCTTTGCCTGTATCAGGGGGAAAGTCTGGAGCAGGCGACTATCGAATGTGTCGATCCCAAGCTGGGGCAGTTGAAACATCCGGTGAAATACGAAGTTTCAGAGGTCAAGGGTAAAGGTAAGATTAATCTTATCCTTCCGAATAAAACCATGCAATATCAGGTCGCTTACGAAATAAAAAATTAGCCTGCGATGACATTTCATCTTTCCCCATAATTTTACATTCGGCAAATATTGTTATTTCATTATTTGTTATTTGAAAGCGTGGGCTGATTTGTCCAGTCTGGTTTCCATGATCTAACGCGTATTAAGCGTCTCGCCTCAAACCTGCGGCGGGAATTAATGGAAAACTTGGCTGAGTGACAAATATGGATAAGCGTAAAGTAGCTATCATCGGGGGTTCCGGCTTTATCGGAACGCGTTTGGTTAAGCGCCTGAGTGCGCGTAACGATCTGACTTTGACGATCGTAGACAAGAAACAGAGCGAATCTTTCCCGGAGCTCTATCAGTTTGGCGATGTAACCCAGCCGCAGACCTTGCTGCAGCCACTGGCGGGGTGTGATGCCGTGATTAATCTTGCGGCAGAGCATCAGGACAATGTTGACCCGATCTCGCTGTATTATCAGGTTAATGTAGATGGCGCCCGCAATGTCTGCATGACCGCTTCCTCGCTGAATATCAAGCAGATTATCTTTACCTCCTCCGTGGCGGTCTATGGTTTCGTCACCCAGGAAACCGGCGAAGAAGGGCGTTTTGACCCCTTTAACCATTACGGTAAATCCAAGCTGGAAGCCGAGTATGTCTACGAAGCCTGGCGCAAGGCCGACGGTGATAATAAATTGACCATTATTCGCCCGACGGTGGTGTTCGGCGAAAATAATCGCGGCAATGTGTATAACCTGTTCCGTCAGATCGCCAGCGGTCGCTTCGTAATGATTGGCAGCGGCAATAATATGAAATCCATGGCTTACGTCGAGAATATTGCGGCGAGGCTGGAGCATGCACTTGACCAGCAGGCCAGTTATCAGGTCAGCAATTATGTGGATAAGCCGGATTTCACCATGAACCAACTGGTCGACGTTATTTCGACTTCTTTGGGCAGAGAGAATAAGACTATTCGCATTCCTTATATATTCGGAATCTGCGGTGCGACGGCATTGGATGTGGTGAGTAAAATAAGTCACCGTAAATTCCCAATTAGCCGGGTTAGGGTGCAAAAATTCTGTGCCAGAACGCAATTTAAAAGCAATGTGCAAAATGATTTCGAAGCGCCGGTTGATCTTAATTTGGCAATCGAAAGAACTATTAAACATGAATTTTCCTAGAGATATATTTCTCACACGCTAACGTTTTTATTTTTCGGATAAATCCGTGCTTAACAGGATGAGCGGATGCTGACCTATATCCTGGGGATGTCAATTTTGTTTTTGTTAATAGCGCATTGGGAGCTGTAACTCAAGGGCGGTAGCGTGCTTATTCGCTGGAGGAACAATGTTATATCAACTGAGCATAATATTTATTTTGGCGCTGACGCTGGTGGTTATTGCCCGTCGTGCTGCGCTGGCGGTGGGATTAGTGGATAAACCCAATGCCCGCAAGCGTCATCAGGGCCATATACCGCTGGTTGGCGGTATCGCCATTTACCTCACCATTATGATGGTGACGTTTTGGCAACCGGAATGGTTGCCGCACAGCAACATCTATCTGTTGTGCGTTACGGCGTTAGTGGTACTGGGCGTGCTTGACGACCGTTTTGATCTGCCGGTGGCGCCGCGCGTCATTGTGCAGGGAGGGATCGCGCTGGCGATGATGCTGGCGGCAGGGATGCAACTTACTTCCTTTGGCTACTTGTGGGGCCATCAAGAGCTGATGCTGGGCTACGTCGCTTTACTGATCACGCCGCTGGCGGTATGGGGGGCGATCAACGCTTATAACATGGTTGACGGTATCGACGGTCAGCTTGGCGCGCTGTCTTGCGTCACCTTTATGGCCCTGGCCATTCTGTTCGGTCTGGCGGGCCATGGGGCGCAAGCGTTGTGGTGTCTGAGCCTGATTGCGGCATTGGCGGCCTATCTGCTGTTCAACCTCAGCATGTTCGGCGCGCGCAACAAGATTTTCATGGGCGATGCCGGCAGCATGGTGATCGGTTTCAGCGTACTGTGGCTGCTGATCGTCGCCACCCAGGGCCAGGACGCCGTCATGCGGCCAGTGACCGCGCTGTGGTTGATCGCCATCCCACTGATGGACATGGTGACGGTGATGGTACGCCGGTTGCTGCGCCGCCAGAGCCCGTTCAAGGCTGGTCGCGATCATCTGCATCACATCCTGATGCGGCGTGGCCTCAATGCGCGCCAGGCGCTGGGCATGAGCTGCATGCTGGCGGTGACGCTGGCCTGCGTCGGGATCTGCAGCGAGGTTCTGCAATTGCCGGACCAACGGATGCTGCTGGCTTTTGTACTTTGCTTCTTCGGTTATTTTGCCCTGCTGCATGAACCGCGTCAGGCGCCGATCTTTACCGATAACCCTACCGCCGATCGTTAATCCTCCCACGGGCCGCAACGGCGGCCCGTTTTTTCACGGTACTGTCATGAACCTTCACTTACCTCATTTGATGCCGTTGGTGCTGTCCACCGCGCTGCTTAGCGGTTGCACGACGTTTCCAGGTTCGCACCTGCCGACGCATGGGAAAGCCAAAGTCACCCAGCAGGATGAAGACTTCGATTTGGATAAGCAGGTCCAGGTGTATCGCGTAACGCCGATGCTGCTGGAAAAAATGCGCCGCGTGGAGCCGGTAGCGCGGCCAAATCCGGCCTTGGATCAGCGCTTGCAGAACTACCAATACCGCATCGGCGTCGGCGACGTGCTGAACGTCACCGTTTGGGACCATCCGGAACTGACGACGCCTGCCGGGCAATACCGCAGCGCCAGCGATACCGGTAACTGGGTACATGCCGACGGGGCGATTTTCTACCCGTATATCGGCCGGGTGCAGGTGGTGGGAAAAACCGTCAGCGAAGTGCGCAATCAGATAGCCAACCGGCTGGCGCGCTATGTGGAAAGCCCGCAGGTTGACGTCAGCATTGCCGCTTTCCGCTCGCAGAAAGTGTATGTGACCGGCGAAGTAAAAACCTCGGGGCAACAGGCGGTGACCAACGTACCGCTGACCATTCTTGATGCGATCAACGCCGCCGGCGGCCTGACGGATAACGCCGACTGGCGCAACGTGGTGCTGACTCATCAGGGCAAGGAACAGCCGATTTCCCTGCAGGCGCTGATGCAACGCGGCGATACCGGCCAGAACCAACTGCTGCAGCCGGGCGACATTCTGTATGTGCCGCGCAATGACGAGCTGAAAGTGTTTGTGATGGGTGAGGTCGGTAAACAGGCGACGCTGAAAATGGACCGCAGCGGCATGACCTTGACGGAGGCCTTGGGCAGCTCCGAAGGCATCAGCCAGACGGTGGCCGATGCTACCGGCGTGTTCGTGATCCGCCCGAACGGCGGCAAACAGCCGCAGCGGCTGGCGTCGCTGTACCAGTTCGATCTGTCCGATGCCGCCGCACTGGCGATGGGCACGGAATTCCAGTTGGAACCTTACGACGTGGTGTATGTGACCGCAGCGCCTATTGCGCGCTGGAATCGTTTGATAAGCCAGCTGGTGCCGACGATTTCCAGCTTTAACGACCTCAGTGAGGCCACGTTGCGGGTGCGTAACTGGTAACCCCGCAACGCTGATTTAAGGAACACCGATGATGAAGAACAATGCAATGCCGATTGTGATGGCCGAGCAGGACGAAAAACTGGAATGGGAGCGGCTGATTGGCCCGCTGTGGGACAATCGCTGGCGCATTTTGCTGGTGACCGGCGTCGCCGGCGCTCTGGGTTGTGCCTATGCCCTGATGGCGACGCCGATCTATCAGGCGACCGCGCTGGTGCAGGTGGAAAAGCAGCTTTCGGGTGATTCGCTGCTGCGCGAGACGCTGGACAACTCGATGGGGTCGGCTGGCCAGAATTCGGCGACGCAGGATGAGGTTTCGCTGGCGAAATCGCGTTACGTGATTGGCAAAACCGTGGACGATCTCGGTTTGACGGTGCACGTCAGCCCGGATTACTTCCCGCTGTTCGGCAAGGGCCTGGCCCGTCTGAGCGGCGAGCCGCCACCGGTGCTGCGCATTTCCGGCATGAGGGTCCCGACGGCGATGCAGGGTCAGGAATTGACCCTGACCGTGCAGGATAAGCAAGGTTACAACCTGAGCCATGAAGGCAAGAACCTGTTCAGCGGCACCGTTGGGCAACCGCTGCAGCAGGGGGGCTGGACCATGAACGTCACCGCGCTGGAGGCATTGCCGGGCACCGTTTTCACCGTGGTCAACGTACCGCGCCAGAAGGCGGTGGACGACCTGCGCAACCAGCTTGACGTTGCCCCCGGCGGCAAGGAAAGCGGCATTATGACGTTCAGCCTGGCCGGTGAGGATCCGCAGCGCGCCGAAGCGGTGCTCAAGAGCATCACGGATAACTACCTGCAACAGAATGTGGATCGCAAAACCGAGGAAGCGCAGCGCATGCTGGCCTTCCTGAACGAACAATTGCCGCGTACCCAGACGTCGCTCAACAACGCCGAGAATCAGCTTAATCAGTTCCGCCAGCAGAACGACTCCGTGGACCTGACGCTGGAAGCCAAATCGGTGCTGGATACCCAGGTTCAGCTGGAAGCCCAGTTGAATGAGCTGACCTTCAAAGAGGCTGAAATCTCCAAGCTTTATACCCGCGCTCACCCGGCTTACCGCGCGCTGCTGGAAAAACGCGCCACGCTGGAGACGGAAAAGTCGCGGCTCGGTAAACAAGTGCAAACGCTGCCGAAAACGCAGCAGGAAATTCTGCGTCTGACCCGCGATGTGCAGGTGGATCAACAGGTATACATGCAGCTGATGAACAAGCAGCAGGAATTGAGCATCAGCAAAGCGGGTACCGTGGGCAATATCCGCATTATCGATGAAGCGGAAAGCGGCTTGCGACCGGTAAAACCGCAAAAAGCGATGATTGTGTTCTTCGCGCTGTTAATGGGGGGCGTGCTGTCGGCATCGGTGGTGGTATTGCGCGCCGCGCTCCACCGTGGCATCAGCGATACCGAGGCGCTGGAAAAGCGCGGTATCAACGTGTATGCCACGGTGCCACTGTCGCCCTGGCAGCAAAAGCGTAACCGCGTTCAACAGCTGCAACTGGTCAAAAGCGGCGGCGACATGTTGCCGATTCTGGCGAAGGAAGAACCCGGGGACTTGTCCGTCGAAGCGATCCGCAGCCTGCGCACCAGCTTGCATTTCGCCATGATGGAGGCCAAAAACAACGTCCTGATGGTCTCCGGTGCCAGCCCTGCCAGCGGTAAAAGCTTTACCAGCACCAATCTGGCGGTGGTGATTGCCGAGGCGGGCCAGCGGGTGCTGTTGATCGACGCAGACATGCGTAAAGGGTTCTTGCACCGCTGGTTCAACAACAGTGCCAAGGGCGGTTTGTCAGACATGCTGTCCGGGCTGATTGCACCAGACCAGTCGGTGAAGAAAACCGCCATCGCCAATCTGGATTTTGTGCCGCGTGGCCAGGTGCCGCCGAATCCGTCTGAACTGCTGATGCATCAGCGTTTTGCCGATTTCCTGCAGTGGGCGGGGCAGCACTACGATTTGGTGTTGATCGACACGCCGCCGGTGCTGGCGGTAACCGACGCCGCCATCGTGGGTCACCATGTCGGTACCGCGCTGATGGTGGTGCGTTTTGAGATCGATACCGTTCGGCAGATCGAAACCAGCATTCGACGTTTCGAACAAAACGGGGTGGCCATTAAAGGGGTGATCCTGAATGGCATGGTGAAAAAAACCGCCACCGATGCCGGCTATTACGCCTTTGCTTATCCTAGCCACCAGGAAAAGGTTTAATCGCGCATGAAAGCGATGCTGATGAACTCCCTGTGGCTGATGTTGGAACGGATATCGCTGAGCCTTTCGGGGATTTTCGTTTCGGTGTACGTAGCGCGTTATCTGGGGCCGGCGCAATACGGGTTGATTAACTATCTGCTGTCGGTGATCGCCATTGCCGTACCGCTGGTGCAGTTGGGAGCGGATGCGGTGTTGTTTAACCGTGTCGCCAAGCGGCGGCGCAGCGGCATCCGGCTGATGGTCGCCTCCATGCGTTTGCGACGCCGGCTTTTTGCGCTGATCGCCGTGCCGCTGATGGCCTGGGCAGTGCTGACGCAGGATCGCACCAGTCAGATCATGATGTTGTTGATGCTCATCAGCGCCTATTTTTCCATTCAGGATGTCTACAAGATTTATTACGACGCCCTGTTGAAATCGAAGCTGAACACGCTGATCAACAACCTGGCTCTGTTGTTGTCAATCGTTCTGCGGCTGGGGTTGGTGCATGCCAAACTGCCGCTGGAATGGTTTGCCGTGCCGTACGTTTTTAGCAGCCTGATCCCGTATGCGGTACGCTGGGTGCTTTTTCGCCGCGAGCAGGGCGGCATGCGGAAGATCAGCGGTCGTCACAAACGGCGCTACGGCCGCTATCTGTTAAAGGTGGGGTTACCGCTGGCGGTCTCCGGGCTGTCGATCGTCATCTACACGCGTATCGATCAGATCATGATCGGTAACGTTCTGGGCGAACACAGCGTCGGGTTGTACAGCGCGGCGATTACCCTGAGCCAGGGATGGATATTCGTGCCGATTGCGCTGATCACCTCGATGATGCCGGGCGTGGCGAATGCCCGAACGCTGGGCGAACAGGAAGGACGCATCCGGCTGCTGTATCTGGTGGTGTTGTTGCTGTCGATGCCGGTGATTTTGCTGCTGTCGTTGTTCCCCGGCCCGATCGTGGCGCTGATGTTTGGCGACAGCTACCGCGAAACCGCCACTATTTTGGCGCTGTGCTCGGTAACGTCGCTGTTCTCGGTGATGGGCACCGTGTCCTATCGGGCGATAGTGCTGTTTGGCGGCTATCGATTCATAGCGATAAAAATGCCGTTGGCCGCGTTGGCCAACGTGCTGATGAATCTGGTGTTGATACCGCGTTACGGCTTGGTGGGCGCAGCGGTTTCAACCTTGATAACGGAGTTTATTTCATTCTTTGTACTTAACGGCTTCTTCAGAAGAGGACAAATTACGCGACTGCAGGTGACCTGCTACCGTTGTTTACCTCAGTTAATAGGGAAGGTGCGAGAAATTTATGTTAAATAATCTGGTGAAGGGTTTTTACCGCAACATGCCCGATGCGTTATATCATCAGTTAAAATACGCCCTGTTTTTTCGGAAAATACCGCATCTGGCGCAGCCGATGCGGTATAGCGAAAAATTAATGCGCAGGAAGATTTATCCTCTGGCGATATATACTCAACTGTCCGATAAGTATCGGGTACGCGATTATATTGAGAAATTGTGGGGGAAAGAATATCTGATTGAGCTTTATGCGCACGGCAATAAGTTAACCGAGGAAATGTATCAGGCATTACCTGACGTCTTCGTGATTAAGGCAAACCACGGCAGCGGTTACAACAAACTGGTGTTCGATAAAAGCCAAACCAGCTTCAATGAGTTACGGGTGTTGACCAACAGCTGGCTGCGGCAGAGTTTTTATCAGGTTTACCGCGAACGTCATTATAAGGATATTCCGCCGTGCATCATGGTCGAGAAAATGCTGCTGGAAGAGGGGAAAACGCCGAATGACATCAAAATCCACTGCTTTAACCAGGGTGGGGATATTCGGTTTTTCATCCAGATTGATTACCAGCGTTTTATCGATCATCGGCGAGATTTTTTTGACGCAGACTGGAACCGCACCGAGATCCGCATGGGTGTGCCAAACAGCGAGGTGCCGATGGATAAACCGAGCAGGTTGGCGGAAATGTTGGCCCTGGCGCGTCAGGTGGCGGAACAGTTCTCTTATGTGCGCGTGGATTTTTATCAGGTGAATGAACGCATCTATTTTGGCGAGTTGACGTTTACTCCGGGAGCGGGGTTACAAAAGCTGACGCCAGAAACCATTGAACAGGAGTGGGGCAGTTATTTTCAGGATTAATTAAATGACCGGTAGGCTGCGCGTATTTTAATCGCTGCAGGATGGGGGGTAATAACCGGGCAAGGATATGCTGGGATAACAAACTATTCCGCTGGCATTACTGCTGTTTTGCCAGATGATAATATATTGTTGAGGTAGTAAATGGACTTATCAATTGTCATGCCTGCTTTTAATAATTCAGCCAGTCTGGCCGCTACATTAGTCCGTATGACGAACGCCTGTTCAGGGTTCGATTATGAAATCATTGTGGTTGATGATGCGTCAGAACCCGAAGAGCTGGAGAAAATGCGCAGCCTGTTAGCCGCCAATCGTCGCGCGCGCTTGCATGAAAATAAAGTGCGCAGTAATACGGCGGCGTCCTGTAATACCGGTTTTCTCTTGGCGCGTGCGGACGTGGTTTTCTTTCTGGAACCGGAAGATTCCTTCAGCACCAATTATATTATTCGCCGTCTGAAACGCCACCAGGATACCCGGCTGGACATTATTTTCGGCAATTACAGCACGGTGAATGACAAGAATATCCGCAGTTACAGGTTTGATTACAAAGAAGGGTCGACGGGCGCGGACTTTTTATTTCTCGATATGGGCGATATCCGCACCTCTGCCATCAGTCTGCGTAAGAAAGATGACCGGCGTTTTTTGTTTCCCGAGTTTCTTTACAAGTATCAGGACTGGGGATTTTTGGTCAATGCCACCAATCTGGGTGCCAGGGTGGCTTTTGACGAAGGGCGAGGGGTGTTCATCCGTTGCGGCGATGCCGAGACGGATCGCTGCCGGATGAACATCGACGCCAGCGAACAGTTTATCGATGCTTACCTGAACGCCAGCGGCCGCTATATCAGCGGGTTTGCCTGCAAACATCTGCTGGCTTCGCTCTACAGCGAGAACCTGCAGGCGTTCACCTATTACTCATCGCGCACGGAGCACCACGCCCTGAGCAGCAAGTTCAAGGCGATCAAACTGTACGGCGACTGCCTGGTCAAACTGGGGCTGTTTCCGTTAGGGGGGCGCCTGTTGCGTACAGCCCGCGAGGGATTTCGGAGATGACATGCAGCAACGGAAAGTAGCGATTGTGATTGAGAATATCGCCGAAAAAGGCGGTACCGAGCGGGTGGCCAGCAGTCTGGCCAACGCGCTGTCGACGCGTCTGGGCCATCAGGTGGATCTGGTGTCCATTAGCGGTGAACGGGCGTTTTACCCGCTCGAACCCGAGGTGAGGTTGCGCTTTATGTCCGGCAGAACGCTGCTGTGGCCCTGGCGGCTGGCGCGGTTTCTGCGGCGTGGCCGCTATGACGTGATAGTCACCGTTTCGATGGGCAAGCTCTCGTCGATCATGGTGCCGTACCTGCGGTTGTTGTGCCCGAACAGCCGCCTGTTGCTGAGTGAACACGTTAGCTTCCACCAGTATGCCTGGCCGATGAAGTGGTTGAAGGTATTGGTCTACCGGCTGGGCGACCGCACCGTGCTGTTGACCAGGAAAGATCTGGCCACCATCAGCCGCTGGGTGCCCGAGCATAAATGCCGGGTGATCGAGAACGTTTCACCGTTCCCGATACAACCACCGCAGCAGGCGCCGTTGCCGGTGGCGTTGGCGGTTGGGCGGCTGTGTTACCAGAAAGGCTTTGACCGTTTGATCGCGGCCTGGCAGCGAGCGGCGCCGCAAACGGCGGGCTGGCAGTTGCATATCGTCGGCGATGGCCCGGATCGCGCCGCATTGCAGCAGCAAATCGATGCCGCCGGCCTTGGCGAACAGGTGAAGTTATTGCCGGCGACCCCGGATATCGCCAGCCATTATCGCCGGGCCGGGATGCTGCTGATGACGTCCCGCTATGAAGGCTTGCCGATGGTGCTGATTGAAGCGATGAGCTTTGGCCTGCCGCTGGTGGCGTTCGATTGTCAGACCGGCCCCGCCGAGCTGATTGACGATGGCGGCAACGGTTATCTGGTACCGGAAGGCGATATCGACGCCTTTAGCCAACGTACCCTGGCGCTGATCGCGGACGGCGAGCTGCGTAAACGCTTTTCGCTGCACTCGCTGGAGCGGGCGCAACAGTACATTCCTGAACGTATATATCCCCAATGGCAACAGCTTATGGCTGGAGGTTAAAATGGAAAAGGTGTCAGTAATCATGCCGGCATACAACGCAGCCGGTTTTATCAAAGAGTCGATCCTGGGCGTGTTGAACCAGACTTACCAGGATTATCATTTGTATGTGATCGACGACGCTTCGACGGACAACACGGCTGAAGTGGTTAAACCCTTCATTCACGATCGTCTGACCTATATTCGCAACAACACCAACCAGGGCGTGGCCGAAACCCGCAATATCGCCATTGAGGCGGCGCGCGGCGACTATATCGCCTTCTGCGACAGCGACGACGTCTGGCGCGAAAACAAGCTGGCGCGCCAGGTCGGCATCCTGAAGACCAACCGTTACGACGTGGTGTGTTCGCACTATTACACCTTCGAAAACGATCCGGCGCTGGTGAAGAATTACCGTGGCGCCGGCGAGATTATCGCCTATAAGGACATGCTGAAAAGCAACTGGATCGGTAACCTGACCGGCATATACAACCAGCGCCGGGTGGGCAAGGTCTACCAGAGCAAAGTGGGGCATGAGGATTACGTGATGTGGCTGTCGGTGCTGGAAAAAGCGCGCAACCATCTGGCGTATTGCATTCCCGAACCGCTGGCCTTTTACCGTCTTTCCGCCCAGTCGCTGTCCGGCAACAAAATCAAGGCGGCGGACTGGCAGTGGCAGATTTACCGCCGCCATCTGGGGCTGTCCTATCAGAAGTCCTGCTATCTGTTCTTCTCCTATTTATACAGCGCAGTGATGAAACGACAATGAACATCAACAAGCTCTCCTTCGCCTGCCTGTTGGCGGGCGCCGGGCTGGCCGCACCGGCCCAGGCGGCTCCCTGCGGCGACAACCTGCTGGCCAACCCCGGTTTTGAGCAGGGCGGTACGGGCTGGTCGCTGGCTTCCGCAGAGGTGGTGTCCGGCGGCCATACCGGCCAGGCCAGCCTGTTTTACCAGAATCACAACCCGGCCAACTATCACAACATGCTGCAGACGCTGTCGGTCAAAGCGGGCCAACAGCTGGCATTCGGTACCTGGGTGCGCGGCGAGAACCTGAAGGGCAAGGGCGACAACCAGGGCGCCGGCGTATTTGTGGAAAGTTACGACGAGCAAGGGCGCTTTCTCGCGGGCAGCTACCCGCAGGGCGTGCTCGGTACCAGCGGCTGGCAACCGGTCATCGGCGACTTCAGAGTGCCGGCGCGGGCGGTGAAGGTGGTGCTGGGGGTTTATCTGCGTCGCGGTACCACCGGCAGCGCCTGGTTTGACGACGTTTACGTTTGCCGGCAGCCGGTTGCGCCGGCGCTCTACCAAATGCGCGCCGGCAATGGCGCGGCATCGAGCCTGATCGAAGTGGTGGATCCGCAACAGGTGCAAGTGGACAGCACGTTGGTCGACGGGAAAAGTGCCGCCGTGAAAAGCGACAGCCGCCGTTACCGCATCGAAGGGAAACAGCAGGTGGAGTTCGCGCTGCCTGCCGGCCTGGCCGCCGGAGAATACCGCCTGCAACAGCAGGTGACGGACGTGGCCACTCAGCGCAGCCAGCGCAGCGAGATGCCGATAAGCGTCGGCCGCCCGCAACCGAAAGTGGCGCTGGATGCGCAGGGGTATACCCTGAAACAGGGTAAGCGTTTCTTCCCGCTCGGCATTTACATGTACGGCGAAATGGCGACGGACGAGCATCTGGCGCGTATCCGCGATGCCGGCTTCAACACGCTGCTGAATTACAACTACGGCACCGTGGGCGATCCGAGCCGTTATTTCCGCAAAACGCAGCAATATGGTTTGCAGGTGATTTTCTCGCTGAAAGACCTGTATCCCGGCACCCGGTTCGCGCCGCAAACCAAACTGAGTTACCCGCAACTGACGGCGAATTACGTCGAAAAGTTCAAACATGAACCGAACCTGCTGGCTTGGTACATCAACGATGAGCTGGGGCCGGAGTATGTGCCGCAGATTGAAGAAAAACACCTGCAGGTAAAACGGCTGGATCCGGATCACCTGACATTCCAGGTGCTGGACAAGACCGGTACGCTCAACGCCTATTTCAACAGTTCGGACGTGCTGGCCAGCGATCCTTACCCGGTCGGCAGAGACGCCGATCTGACGCGCACCCTGGAATACACCCGTATCACCAGCCAGGTGGCGCGCCAGGTCAAGGGTGCCTGGCTGGTGATGCAGATCATGGATCACGCCGCTTACGCGCCAAAACGCAAACCGCGCCAGCCTACCGAGGCGGAGATGCGCAATCAGGCCTGGCTGGGCTTGATTGGCGGTGCCAAGGGCATCCTGTTTTATTCCTATACCGATTTGTTCTACAAACGCCAACGCGGCGGCTTCAGCCAACGGGAGTTTGAGGCCATTTGGCGGGGCGTAGCCAGCGTGGCGCAGCAGATTGTCAGCTTTAACCCCTACCTGCTGTCCGGCGAAAGTCTCTTGCTGCAGGGCAACAATACCGCTATCCCGGCGCGGCTGTTTATCAACGGCGAGCGGGGCCTGGTGTTGATCGCCAACCCCTATTACCGGCCGATGTCGGCGCGCTTCGATCTGCCTGCGGGCTGGCAGGCGCAAGGAAAGGCGCAGATCGACGCGCAGCTGTCTTCGATGGGCAGCCTCGCGGTAGAAGTGCAACGTCAAACAGAAAAGAAAGGATAACCCAACATGAAAACCATCCTGAGCCTGATTATTCCGGTCTATAAGGTCGAGGCTTACATTGAGGCGTGCCTTTGCTCGGTGCTGCAACAGCTGCCTGATTGGGCGGAGGTGATCATTGTGGATGACGGTAGCCCGGACGATTCCATCGGCATTGCCGAAGAGGTGTTGTGCCGTTACCCGCAGTTGAAACCGCAGGTCAGTATCCTGCGGCAAACTAACCAGGGGCTGAGTGAGGCGCGCAACAGCGGCATTGCGCATGCCGAGGGGCAACATGTCGGTTTCCTGGACTCCGACGACGTGTTGCTGGAGGGCTATTTCAGCATTCTGGGCCGGCTGTTGGCGGATAACCCGTTGGCGGACATCGTGGCATTCAATGCCCAGCGATTTTCCGTGATGAACAACGGCCACATCCAGCCGGACTGCACCCTGGCCATCGTGCCCGGCAATGCCGCTCCGCAGGATCGCGACACGCATATGGCGCTGCTGGCGGACAGCTTCAATCGCAGCCTGTGGTTTGCCTGGGCGCGTATTTACCGCAAAACGTTGTTCGACGAGTTGCGTTTCCCGCAGGGACGCAATTTCGAGGATATTCAGCTCATCCCGCAGCTGTACCTGAAGGCGGAACGCATCGTGATGTGCGATACGCCGCTGGTGGGATACCGCGCCAACCCGAACGGCATTACGCGTGCGCCAAAGCGGCGCGATCTGGATGACCTGGATTACGCGATCGACGGTGCCGACAGCGGACGGCGTCAGGGGACGGGGAATGGGCTGTATTCGATTCTTTATGTCACCACGCTGAAAGCGCGTTTGCTGGTGGGGCTGGATTTTTTCGGGCTGCGCGACGCGCTGCGGGAAACCGGCGAACTGAAACGCCGCTATTCCGGTTTGCGCGCAGAGGAGCGCAAACTGTTGAGCCGCAAGAATCGGCTGTTCTATCGCAGTCCATTGGCTTATTACCTGATGGCCCGGCTCTATAGCCTGCGCGGATAGCGGCGCTGTCTTCACCCATTCCCGGATCGTGTAGGGGCGCGGCATGCTGCGCCCATGTTAAACGGGGCGACCCTATTCGCCCCCCACAGGCAGAAATAAGACAATGGACATCAAAGTCAGCGTTATCATACCCACCTATGGCCGCAGCGAGCTACTGGCGCGCGCCATTGACAGCGTGTTGGCGCAAACCCACCGCGCGCTGGAAATCATCGTGGTGGATGACAACCCGGAAGGCGATGCGCACCGCCTGGCGACCCGTGAGCGCCTGGCCGGCTATATTGCCAAGGGGCAGATTATCTATTACCCGCGTCGGCATAACGGCGGCGGCGCGCTGGCGCGCAACAGCGGGATCCTGCGTTCAAGCGGAGAGTACATCACTTTCCTGGATGACGACGATTACTACCATCCGCAGAAGATTGCCCACCAACTGGCATTTATGCGCCAGGGCGATTATGACGTCAGCCTTTGCGATATGGATATTCTGAAGAACGGGCAGATTAATGCCGGGCATTATTACCGCGCCCGTTGCGACGGCCTGGAAGACTTTATGTTGGCCGGCGTGGCCTATACGCCGATGATCATGATGCGCCGCAGCACGGCGATTGCGGTGCGCGGCTTCTTCAACACCCCGCGTTACCAGGACCATATTTTCCTGTATCGGCTATTGGCGGCCGGGGCGCGCATCGGCACATTGCATGAGCGCCTGGCGGTACACAATGACCATGACGGCGAACGCATTACCTCCAGCCCGAAAGGCATTATCGGCTATCGCAACAAAATGCAGTTCGAGCGGCGGTTGATGCCGCAGATATCGCCACGGGCGCGCAAGGTCATGCGTCTGCGCCATACCTGCATCGATTCGCGTATCATTACCGACGGCAAGAGCCGGCTGGCGGGCGTAGCCTACGGCCTGAAGGGCATTATCTACGTAAACAGCGGCCTGATGGCCGGGGTCTACATGAAAAACATCATCCGCAACCTGTTTTTCCGCGGCGTTCCCTTCTGAAGGGCCCTGCGTGACCTGCGGTGAAGGGCGAACCCATCCAGAGGAAGATTATGCGCTTTGAACGTTCTACGGTGATCGGCAGCGTGCTGTTGTTGACGGTGCCGGTATTTGCTTTGATACAGAGTATCGCCACATTGCGTGCGGGAAAGAAAAACTCGATGGCCTATCTGCTGATAGCGCTTTGCTTTTTTTTCTTTTTCATCAAGATCCCGCCGTTGGCGGATCTCTATCGCCACTTTGCCAATTACGCGGCCATTACCTCGGCGACTACGCTCGGTGACGTGATCCAGGGTAAAGTGGACATCGTTCTTTATGCCAACTTTTACATTTTCAAAACGCTGGGCATTCCCTTTTTCGTCATTCCGGGGCTGTACACCGCGCTGTCGGTCTACTGTTATCTCAGCGCGCTGAATATGGTGATGCTGCACTCCGGCAAGACGTTTTCCCCCCGGCAGTTTGTCCTGCTGCATGTGGCGGTGCTGTTTTTGATCAACCCGTTTATCATTGCCATGGGGCTGCGTTTTGGTTTCTCGATGGCGGTGATGACGCTGGCCATGACGCTGTTTTGCCATAAGAAAAATCAAACGCTCGCCCTGTGTTTGATGTTGTTTGCCATGCTGACCCACTTTTCCAGCATGCTGCTGGTCGGGGTTTTCCTGTGCAGCAGGCTGATGCGCCTGAACCGCCCGCTGACGGTGGTGTTCAGCGCCATTGCGCTGGTGACCGCCAAGTTCGCGCTGCCATTTATCCTGTCGCATATTACGATTTCCGGCATTAACAGTTACTCGGACGTCTATACCTCGGGCATGTATGCCGGCGACTATCTGACCAGCGGCAACGCCAACGGGATGATTAATTTCCTGATTATCCTGTTCCCGGCGTTGTTCCTCGGTGGCTATATGTTGGGCAACCCGATGCGTAACCAGGCCGGGGATATCAAAAACGCGGCGGCGTGGCTGGTGATATTCGTTTTCCTGTGCTCCAGCTCGCTGCAGGCGGCGAGCCGCTATGCGAGCGTGGCGTCGGTGTTCCTGTTGTTTTACTACGTGGCCCATCAGGGGTCTTTCCTGCGCGGCAGATTCAACTATTTCTTCCTGTGTTTCATGCTGATGGCCACCGGCTACAACCTCATCGAGAATATCTATGTTCCGCGCCGGCCCATCATGCTGGGGGAGATGTGGCAGTCGTTCTACAAAACGCCGTTGCTGAACCTGTTCTACGGTGAAGAAGAGTACGAGCAGTATCTGCGCTTTATTAACCGCGACAGCGGCGAGTGGATAGGCCACGAAATGGATCTCGGTTAATGCCGACGGATGCGGGCGCCGCCCCGCATCCTACCCCCAAATACCCCGGCCCGGTTTGTCACTCCCCCCATCACACGCAATCCCTCATTTTTTGTTTTTATTTTCAATAAATTAATCCTGCTCCCTCTAATGATACTTTAGGGGTAGTCATACCTATTCCTTCGTTTATCTCCCTCGCTTCCCTTGATCGCAATCAATTTGCTGCCGTTCTGGCCTCAGTAGGCTGGCGGCTGATTGAGCAATTCTATTTTTTTATAACGATAAAATATTAAAAGCCTTCAGGAGAACTCCGGATGAGCAAGTTTCTAGACCGTTTCCGCTATTTTAAGCAACTGGCGGAACCCTTTTCTGGCGATCATGGCCAGACATTGAACACCAACCGCGACTGGGAAGACGGCTACCGCAGCCGTTGGCAGCACGACAAGATTGTGCGCTCGACCCACGGGGTGAACTGTACCGGTTCATGCAGTTGGAAGATTTACGTCAAAAACGGTCTGGTGACCTGGGAAACCCAGCAGACCGATTACCCGCGCACCCGCCCCGATCTGCCCAACCATGAACCGCGCGGCTGCCCACGCGGCGCCAGCTATTCCTGGTATCTGTACAGCGCCAACCGGCTGAAATACCCGTTGATGCGTAAACGCCTGATCACACTGTGGCGTGAGGCGAAGGCGCTGCACAGCGATCCGGTCGATGCCTGGGGGTCTATCGTCTCCGACCCCGAAAAGTCCAAGAGTTACAAGGTAGCCCGCGGCCGCGGTGGCTTTGTGCGCTCCAGTTGGCAAGAGGTGAACGAACTGATCGCCGCTTCCAACGTCTATACCGCCAAAACCTTTGGCCCGGACCGCATTATCGGTTTCTCGCCGATCCCGGCGATGTCGATGGTGTCCTATGCCGCCGGCGCCCGTTATCTGTCGCTGATTGGCGGCACCTGCCTGAGCTTCTACGACTGGTACTGCGATTTGCCGCCGGCTTCGCCGATGACCTGGGGCGAGCAGACCGACGTACCGGAGTCCGCCGACTGGTACAACTCCTCCTATATCATCGCCTGGGGCTCTAACGTGCCGCAGACCCGCACCCCGGATGCCCATTTCTTCACCGAAGTGCGCTACAAAGGCACCAAAACCGTGGCGGTGACGCCGGACTACGCCGAAGTGGCCAAGCTGTGCGACCAATGGTTGAACCCGAAGCAGGGCACCGACAGCGCTATGGCGCTGGCGATGGGCCACGTGATGTTGAAAGAATTCCACCTGGATCGCGAGGTCGGCTATTTCCGCGACTATGTGCGCCGCTATACCGATATGCCGATGCTGGTGGTACTGGAACCGCGTGAGGAAGGGTATTACGCCGCCGGCCGCCTGCTGCGCGCCGCCGATCTGGTGGACGGGCTGGGGCAGGAAAACAATCCGGAGTGGAAAACCGTTGCTATCGACCAGCGCAGCGGCGAACTGGTGGCGCCGCAAGGGTCCATCGGTTTCCGCTGGGGCGAGCAGGGTAAATGGAACCTGGAACAGCGCGAAGGCAAGGGCCGGCAGGAAGTGGAGCTGCAGCTCAGCCTATTAGGTGCCCATGACGAGGTGGCCGAGGTGGGCTTCCCGTACTTTGGCGGCATAAAAGCCGAGAGCGAGCACTTCAATAGCGTGGCGCTGGATGAGATCCTGCTGCACAAGCTACCGGTAAAACGTCTGCGCTTGGCGGACGGCAGCGAGGCGTTGGTCACCAGCGTCTACGATCTGACCCTGGCCAACTACGGGTTGGAACGCGGCCTCGACGACGCCAACTGCGCTGCGAATTACGACGACGTCAAAGCTTACACGCCGGCCTGGGCCGAGCAGATCACCGGCGTGTCGCGCCACAACATTATCCGCATTGCCCGCGAGTTCGCCGACAACGCCGAGAAAACCCGTGGCCGCTCAATGATTATCGTCGGGGCCGGCGTCAACCACTGGTACCACATGGACATGACCTACCGCGGCCTGATCAACATGCTGATCTTCTGCGGTTGCGTTGGCCAAAGCGGCGGCGGCTGGGCGCACTATGTCGGCCAGGAAAAACTGCGGCCGCAAACCGGCTGGCTGCCGCTGGCGTTCGGCCTCGACTGGCAGCGCCCGCCGCGCCACATGAACAGCACTTCGTTCTTCTATAACCACTCCAGCCAATGGCGCTATGAAACCGTCGGGACCGAAGAGCTGTTGTCGCCGCTGGCGGACAAGTCGCGCTTTGGCGGCAGCCTGATCGATCTCAACGTGCGCGCCGAGCGCATGGGTTGGCTGCCTTCAGCGCCGCAGTTAGGCGCCAACCCGCTGCATCTGGCGGCGCAGGCGAAAGCGGCAGGACAATCTCCGGTAGATTTCACCGTCGACGCCCTGAAGACGGGGCGGCTTGGCTTCGCCGCCGAGCAGCCGGACAACCCGCAGAACTTCCCGCGTAATTTGTTCGTCTGGCGTTCCAACCTGTTGGGCTCCTCCGGCAAGGGCCATGAGTACATGCTCAAATACCTGCTGGGCACCGAAAACGGCATTCAGGGCAAGGATCTGGGCCAACAGGGCGGCGCCAAACCACAGGAAGTGGAATGGCGGGATAACGGCGGTGAAGGCAAGCTGGATCTGGTGGTGACGCTCGATTTCCGCATGTCCAGCACCTGCCTTTACTCTGACATCGTGCTGCCGACCGCCACCTGGTACGAAAAAGACGACATGAATACCTCGGACATGCATCCCTTTATTCACCCGCTGTCGGCGGCGGTCGATCCGGCCTGGGATTCCAAGAGCGACTGGGAGATCTACAAGGGCATCGCCAAAGCCTTCTCCGAGGTCTGCGTTGGGCATTTGGCGCAGGAAACCGACGTGGTGACGTTGCCTATCCAGCACGACTCCCCGGCAGAGCTGGCGCAACCTTATGGCGTGAAAGACTGGAAGAAGGGCGAATGCGAGCTGATCCCCGGTAAAACCGCGCCGCACATCTTGGTGGTGGAACGCGACTATCCGGCGACCTACGAACGTTTTACCTCGCTGGGGCCGTTGCTGGACAAGTTGGGTAACGGTGGCAAGGGCATCACCTGGAATACCCAGACCGAAGTCGATTTCCTGAAAAAACTCAACTACGTGAAAACCGAAGGCCCGGCGATGGGCCGGCCGAAGATTGAAAGCGCGATCGACGCCGCCGAGGTGATTTTGTCGCTGGCGCCGGAAACCAACGGGCAGGTGGCGGTCAAGGCGTGGGAAGCGCTGGGTAACATTACCGGTCGCGATCACCGCCATCTGGCGCTGAACAAGGAAGACGAAAAGATCCGCTTCCGCGATATCCAGGCCCAGCCGCGCAAAATCATCTCCAGCCCCACCTGGTCAGGGTTGGAAGATGAGCATGTGTCGTACAACGCCTGTTACACCAACGTGCATGAGCTGATCCCTTGGCGCACCCTCAGCGGTCGCCAGCAGCTGTATCAGGATCACGAATGGATGCGCGCCTTTGGCGAAAGCCTGCTGGTGTATCGCCCGCCGATCGATACCCGCGCCGCGCAGCCGCTGCTGAACCGAAAGCCGAACGGCAATAAAGAGAAGGCGCTGAATTTCCTGACGCCGCACCAGAAATGGGGCATTCACTCCACCTACAGCGACAACCTGCTGATGCTGACCCTGTCACGCGGCGGGCCGATTGTCTGGATGAGTGAAGACGACGCCCGGGATCTGGGCATCGAGGACAACGACTGGATCGAGGCCTTTAACGCCAACGGCGCGCTGACCGCGCGTGCGGTGGTCAGCCAGCGCATTCCGGCGGGCATGACCATGATGTACCACGCGCAGGAGCGCATCGTGAATATTCCCGGTTCGGAAATCACCAGCCAGCGCGGCGGCATCCACAACTCGGTGACCCGCGTTTGCCCGAAACCGACCCACATGATCGGCGGTTATGCGCAGTTGGCCTACGGTTTCAACTATTACGGCACCGTCGGCTCCAACCGCGACGAGTTCGTGGTGGTGCGTAAAATGAACCGAATCGACTGGTTAGACGGTGAAGGCAACGACGACTCGCAGGGCAGCCAGCAGGAGAAAGCAAAATGAAAATTCGTTCGCAAGTCGGCATGGTGCTGAACCTGGACAAATGCATCGGCTGCCACACCTGCTCGGTGACCTGCAAGAACGTCTGGACCAGCCGCGAGGGCATGGAATACGCCTGGTTCAACAACGTGGAAAGCAAGCCAGGCGTCGGCTATCCGCACGCCTGGGAAGATCAGGAAAAATGGAAGGGCGGCTGGATCCGCAAAATCAACGGCAAACTGGAACCGCGCATGGGCAGCCGCGTCGGCCTGCTGTCGAAGATTTTCGCCAACCCGGACGTGCCGGCGCTGGACGATTACTACGAGCCGTTCGACTACGACTACCAGAATCTGCATGGCGCGCCGCAGGGCAAGCATCAGCCGATCGCCCGGCCACGCTCGCTGATCACCGGCCAGCGCATGAAGAAGATCGAAAATGGCCCGAACTGGGAGGAGATCCTCGGCGGCGAATTCGAAAAACGCTCGCAGGACAAAAACTTCGACAACATGCAGAAGGCGATGTACGGCCAGTTCGAAAACACCTTCATGATGTACCTGCCGCGCCTGTGCGAGCACTGCCTCAACCCGGCCTGCGTCGCCACTTGCCCGAGCGGTGCGATCTACAAGCGCGGCGAGGACGGCATTGTGCTGATCGATCAGGATAAATGCCGCGGCTGGCGCATGTGCCTGACCGGCTGCCCGTACAAGAAAATCTATTTCAACTGGAAGAGCGGCAAGTCCGAGAAGTGCATCTTCTGTTACCCGCGTATTGAGTCCGGCCAGCCGACGGTCTGTTCGGAAACCTGCGTCGGGCGTATCCGCTATCTGGGGGTGCTGCTGTATGACGCCGACCGCATTGAACAGGCTGCCGCGGCCGAAAATGAGAAAGACCTCTACCAGAGCCAGTTGGATATCTTCCTCGATCCGCATGACCCGGCGGTGATTGCTCAGGCGCTGAAAGATGGCGTTCCGCAAGGGGTGATTGAGGCCGCCCAGCAGTCGCCGGTATACAAAATGGCGATGGACTGGAAGCTGGCGCTACCGCTGCACCCGGAATACCGCACGCTGCCGATGGTGTGGTACGTGCCGCCGTTGTCGCCGATCCAGTCCGCCGCCGATGCCGGCGAGCTGGCGCACAGCGGCGTCCTGCCGGACGTAGAAAGCCTGCGTATTCCGGTGCAATATCTGGCGAATCTGCTGACTGCCGGCGATACCGCGCCGGTGCTGTTGGCGCTGAAACGCATGCTGGCGATGCGCCACTATAAACGGGCGGAAACCGTGGACGGCGTGGTGGACACCAGCGCGCTGGAGCAGGTGGGGCTGAGCGAGGCACAGGCGCAGGAGATGTATCGCTATCTGGCGATCGCCAACTATGAGGACCGTTTCGTTGTCCCGTCCAGCCACCGCGAACTGGCGCGTGAAGCCTTCCCGGAAAGCAAAGGCTGCGGTTTCAGCTTTGGTGACGGTTGCCACGGCAGCGACGGTAAATTCAACCTGTTCAACAGCCGCCGCATCGACGCTATCGATGTGACGCAAAAAACCGGCCGTCAGGAGGATATCTCATGATTAGCCTGAAAGTGATTGCTCGTCTGCTGGATTACCCGGAGCAGGCATTGTTTGACCACCGACAGGCGCTGATGGAGGCGCTGGAGCCGGCCAACGAGCTGGATTTGCACCGCAGCGCGCAGCTGATTTTGTTTATTCGCCGTTTCTGCGCCCGTCCGTTGCTGGACGTGCAGGCCGAATACTGCGAACTCTTCGATCGGGGCCGCGCCACCTCGCTGTTGCTGTTTGAACACGTGCACGGCGAGTCACGCGATCGCGGTCAGGCGATGGTCGATCTGATGGCGCAATACCGCACCGCCGGGCTGGAGATCGACGGCCGTGAACTGCCGGATTTCCTGCCGTTGTATCTAGAGTATCTCGCCAGCCGCAGCCAGGCGCAGGCCGTTGAGGGGTTGCAGGACATCGCCCCGATTCTGGCGCTGCTCGGTGCCCGGTTACAGCAGCGCGAAAGCCCGTATGCGGTGCTGTTTGATCTGTTGCTGACGCTGTCCGGCACCGGCGTCAATAGCGCCAGCCTGGAGAGCCAGGTGGCGGGTGAGGCCAGAGACGATACGCCGCAGGCTCTGGATGCGGTGTGGGAAGAGGAACAGATCAAGTTTCTGGGCGAGCAGGGCTGCGCTTCGGCACAGCAGACGGCGCACCAGCGGCGTTTTACCGGCGCCGTGGCACCACAGTACCTGGATCTTACGGAAGCGCTAACCGGAACCAAAGGACGCTAATCATGCAATTTTTGAATCTGTTCTTCTTCGATATTTACCCCTATCTGGCGGGGGCGATTTTCCTGATCGGCAGTTGGTTGCGCTACGATTACGGGCAATACAGCTGGCGCGCCGGTTCCAGCCAGATGCTGGATAAAAAGGGTGTGCGCCTGGCCTCCAACCTGTTTCACATCGGTATCCTGGGCATCTTCGCCGGGCACTTTCTCGGCATGCTGACGCCGCACTGGATGTATGAGTCCTTCCTGCCTATCGATGTGAAGCAGAAATTGGCGATGATCGCCGGGGGGGCCTGCGGCGTGATGACGCTGATCGGCGGTGCGCTGCTGTTGAAACGCCGTCTGACCAACCCGCGGGTGCGCGCCACCAGCAGCTTTGCCGATATCATGATCCTGACGTTGCTGGTGGTGCAGGTATGCCTCGGTTTGCTGACCATTCCGTTCTCCGCCCAGCATATGGACGGCAGCGAGATGATGAAACTGGTGGCCTGGGCGCAGGCGGTGGTGACTTTCCATGCCGGAGCGTCGCACTATCTGGCGGGCGTTGCGCCGATCTTTAAACTGCATATGGTGCTGGGCATGACATTGTTCGTGCTGTTCCCGTTCTGCCGGCTGGTACATATCTGGAGCGTGCCGGTGGAATACCTGACTCGCCGTTACCAACTGGTGCGCAACCGCCGCTAAATAGTCGGGCCTTTTTGATGTAATACAAAAGCCGTACGGGATAATCTGTGCGGCTTTTTACTTTAAGCGTTGGCTTAATCTCGATAACAGTGAATGACAAAGCGCCACTGAATGCAGTGGCGCTTTGTTTATGGGTAACTGAGCGGAATCGGTCAGTGCGACTTCATGCCCGCTGCGGTCATCAACAAGCGAAACAGCGAGGCGACCAGGAACAACCCCAGCACGCTGGCGCTCCAGATGATCACCAGCCAGCCGACGCGTTTCCACCAGGGAGTGGGTGCGGTTGCGGTTTTATCGTTCATGCTCTCCTCCCTCATCAGTGATAGCCATGTTCATGGCTGACCTTGCCGCGGAACACGTAGTAACTCCAGAAGGTGTAAACCAAAATAATCGGGATGATAAACAACGCGCCAACCAGCATAAAGCCAAGGCTTTGCGGCGGGGCGGCCGCGTCCCACAGGGTGATGGACGGCGGGATCAACAGCGGCCAGATGCTGATGCCCAATCCGCTCAGGCCGAGGAACACCAGCAGCAGGGTCAGCATAAACGGCGAATAGTGCGCACCGTGCGTTACCCCGCGCTGGATGCCCCAGGCGCTGAGCAGCACCAGTACCGGCACCGGCAGCAGCACGAACAGGTTTGGCAGCGTAAACCAGCGGCCGGCGATCTCCGGGTGAGCAATCGGCGTCCAGATACTGACCGCCGCCAGCACCAACAGCAGCGTCGCCAGCAACGGCGTCGCCAACCGGTACATGCGCGCCTGCAGGTCACCGGCGGTTTTCATCACCAGCCAGGTGCAACCCAGCAGTGCATAGGTCACCACCAGCCCCAGCCCGCAAAACAGCGCGAACGGCGTCAGCCAGTCCAGGGCGCCGCCGGCATAGCTGCGGCCGCTGACCGGAAAACCATTGATGATGGCACCCACCACGACTCCCTGGCTGAAGGTGGCGAAGATCGAACCCCAGATAAACGCCTTGTCCCAGATGTGGCGCTTCTCTTCCGTCGCCTTGAAGCGGAATTCGAAGGCTACGCCGCGGAAGATCAGCCCAAACAGCATCAGCGTCAGCGGGATCGCCAGCGCGTCGAGGATCACCGCGTAAGCCAGCGGGAAGGCGCCGAACAGCGCCGCGCCGCCCAACACCAACCAGGTTTCGTTGCCGTCCCATACCGGGGCGACGGTGTTCATCATCACATCGCGGTCACCGCTGTCCTTAACCCAGGGGAACAGGATACCGATACCCAAATCAAAACCGTCCATTACCACGTACATCATGGTGCTGAACACGATGATCACAAACCAAATCAGCGGAAGATCGATGCCCATGCTCAGCTCCTGTCATCCAGAGTTTCTTTAACCGCAGACAGCGGACGCGCCGGCCGGCCTTCGGTGTCATCTTCTTTATGTTCATGCTGCTGCGGTCCTTTACGGATCAGGCGCATCATGTAGGAATACCCCACGCCGAACACCGAACAGTAAACGACGATAAACGCCAGCAGGCTGATGCTCATGTGCAGGTCGCCGTGCGCAGAAACGGCGTCCTTGGTACGCAACAGGCCATACACCACCCACGGTTGCCGCCCGATTTCGGTGGTGAACCAGCCCGCCAGCAGTGCCAGCAGCCCGGAAGGCCCCATCCACAGGATGAAATAGAGGAAGGGCCGCGACTGGTACAACCCGCCGCGCCAGCGCAGCCACAGGCTCCATACCCCGGCGAGGATCATCAGCATGCCGAGCGCCACCATGATGCGGAACGTCCAGAACACCACGGTGGAGTTCGGGCGATCTTCCGGCGGGAAGGATTTCAGCGCCGGTACCTGCTCAGTCAGGCTGTGGGTCAGGATCAGGCTACCGAGATAAGGCACCTCCAGCTTGAAACGCGTTTCTTCGCGCTGCATATCCGGCCAGCCGAACAGGATCAGCGGTGTGGCCTCGCCCGGTGGGTTTTCCCAATGGCCTTCGATGGCGGCGATCTTCGCCGGCTGATGTTTCAGCGTATTCAGGCCGTGGGCATCGCCGATCATCGCCTGCACCGGCGCGACGATCAGCGCCATCCACATCGCCATCGACAGCATTTTGCGCATGGCCGGCGTGTCGCGTCCGCGCAGCAGGTGCCAGGCGGCGGAAGCGCCGACAAAGAAGGCCGATGCCAGGAAAGCGGCGGTCGACATGTGCAGCAGGCGGTACGGGAATGACGGGTTGAAGATCACCTTAAGCCAGTCGACCGGCACCACTTGCCCGTTGATGATTTCGTGCCCCTGCGGGGTTTGCATCCAGCTGTTGGACGCCAGGATCCAGAAAGTGGAAATCAGCGTGCCGAGGGCTACCATGCAGGTAGCGAAAAAGTGCAGACCAGGGCCGACGCGGTTCCAGCCGAACAGCATTACCCCGAGGAAACCGGCCTCAAGGAAGAAGGCGGTGAGTACTTCATAGGTCAGCAGCGGGCCGGTTATGCTGCCGGCGAACTCGGAGAAGAAGCTCCAGTTGGTGCCGAACTGATAAGCCATCACCAGACCGGAAACCACGCCCATGCCGAAGTTGACGGCGAAAATCTTGGACCAGAAATGGTACAGATCGCGGTAGGCTTCATTGCGCGTTTTCAGCCACATGCCTTCCAGCACGGCCAGATAACTGGCCAGGCCGATGGTGATGGCGGGAAAAAGGATATGGAAAGAGACAGTGAAGGCGAACTGTATTCTGGCAAGTTCCAGTGCATCAAGACCCAGCATGGCGCCTCCTTGAGTTGAACATAAATAAAATAACCTCTTCAGTATAGCGGTAATTTCTTTGGTGAAAGCTTGGCGTTAAGTTAAGCACGGAGTACAGTGACTATAATAGTGACAGTTATTTTACTTTATCCTATAACAGCTAGGGCTTATGACCAGATACGAGCAGCTTGCGCAACAGATTCGCGAACAAATCCAGAACCGGGTGTGGCGGGCGGGGGACAAGCTGCCGTCGCTGCGCGAAAGCGGTAAACGCGCCGGTCTCAGTTTGATGACGGTGGTGCAGTCGTATCAATTGCTGGAAAGCCAGGGCTGGATCGTTGCGCGGCCGCAGTCGGGCTACTACGTGGCCGCGCGCCCACAGCCACTGCCGCAGCCGGCGCGCGGCGAGAAGCTTGTGCTGAGCGAGCAGGTGGATATCAACACCTTTGTTTTCGACGTGCTGCAGGCGTGCAAAGATCCGGAAATCGTGCCTTTTGGTTCCGCGTTTCCCGATGCCACGCTGTTTGCCCAACCGAAGCTGGCGCGGGCGTTGAGCAGCGTGGCGCGCAAGTTCACGCCGCACAGTTCGCTGGCCAACCTGCCGCCCGGCAACGATGCGCTGCGGCGTAACATCGCCCAGCGTTATGCGTTGAGCGGCATGCAGGTGGCACCGGACGAGATAGTGATCACCGCCGGAGCAATGGAATCACTGAGCCTCAGCCTGCAGGCGGTGACCCAGCCGGGCGACTACGTGGCGATTGAGTCACCGGCCTTTTATGGGGCGCTACAGGCGCTGGAGCGGCTGCGGCTAAAGGCGGTGGCGATCGCCACGCATCCGCAGGACGGCATCGATCTGGACGCGCTGGAGCAGGCGCTGGAGCAGTATCCGATCAAGGCCTGCTGGCTGATGACCCACTTCCAGAACCCGCTGGGTGCCACCATGCCGGACGAGAACAAGCAGCGGCTGGTGTCCTTGCTGCGTGAACGGCAGATCTCGTTGATTGAGGACGATGTTTACGGTGAGCTGTACTTCAGCGCCGAGCGGCCGTTGCCGGCCAAGGCGCTGGACAGCGGTGGCCAGATCCTGCACTGCTCGTCGTTTTCCAAATGCCTGGCGCCGGGGTTTCGCGTCGGCTGGGTGGCGGCCGGGCGCTACGCGCAGCAGATCCAGCGGTTGCAACTGATGAGCACCGTATCGACCAGCGTGCCGACCCAGATGGCGATTGCCGACTACCTGCTGCACGGTGGCTACGATACCCACCTGCGGCGTTTGCGGCGGTTGCTGGCCCAGCGTCAGAGCAGGATGCGTCAGGCGATTGCCCACCATTTTCCGCCCACGGTGAAGGTCAGCCAGCCCGACGGCGGCTACTTTCTGTGGCTGGAGCTGGATCCCGCGCTGTCGTCGATGGCGCTGTACCAGCGTGCGCTGGCGCTGGGGGTGAGTATCGCGCCGGGCAGAATGTTCACCACCGGCAATCATTTCAACCACTGCTTCCGCCTGAACGCCTCTTTTGACTGGAGCGACAAGCATGAGGCGGCGATCAAAACCTTAGCAAAACTTATCCGGCAGCTTGAACCGGCAGGCTGAACAATGCCGCGCGGGTAAGCATCGCAATAGAAAAACTCATAATGCTTTTTTCGGCAATGGAATGCCGGTTTCGTTGTTAGACAGCCCTCGGGCCGCCCATTACTCTGCGATAAATTTTGTCACATTTATACCCGTCATACTTAAAGCTGTATCTTTGTTGGCTTCCTGCGCTTACCCCGGTCACGTACTGTTTGTACGTTCCCGGGGATGCGCTTAGTTGCCGCCGCGATGCAACTCCAATTATTTTGGGTATCTCTATGGGTAACGAGGGGCAGTGGGTGAGCGGAATACAAAACAAGATAAACAAACTGTTGCAAAAACGATTGACGCCATTGGCGCTGGCCTGTGCCCTGGGTTTGGCATTCAGCGCTCAGGCGGCCCCCCTGGCGGAAGGCATTACCCCGGCCACCGACGCCAGCCAGGTGCCGGCGGCGGCCAAACTGCGTAAAGACACCGTGGTGGCAGGCATTCTCGAGCCGCAGGGCAATTTTAACCCTTATCTGTTTACCAACGGCTGGGACGAAAACGTTACCGACGTGATCTTCACCCGGCTGATTGGCCTGGACAGCCAGGGCAAACCGGTGGCGCGGCTGGCGGAATCCTGGCAGATCAGCCCGGACAACCGGGTGTATACCCTCAAGCTGCGTCCCAACCTGGTCTACAGCGACGGCTCGCCGATAAAGGCGGAAGATATCGCCTTCACCCTGACGCTGCTGCATGATCCGGCCTATGACGGTGATACCGACATTGCTCCGGCGCACATCCAGGGTGGGGCGGAGTATAAAAACGGCACCGCGCCGAGCATCAGCGGGTTGAAGGTTGTCGACGATCGCACCATTCAAATTACCACCACCCAGCCGGGGGCCACGACCTTGCAACTGATTGGCGGGCCGGTGCTGTCGAAAGCCTATTACGGCAAGGATTACCGGCGCGGCAAGCTGGAGAGCGTGCGCGCACTGAACGGCAAGCCGTTGGGCAACGGCCCGTATATTTACGATAAATACGTGCCGGGACAGGAGATCCGCTTCCACGCCAACCCGAACTTCTACCTCGGCCCGCCTGCCGTGGCGCGCTTTATTTACCGCGTGACCAACCCGGCCACCAACTTCCAGCTGTTCCAGACCGGCGAAACCGATTACGACGCCTTCACCGCCAAGCCGGACGATATCGAACAGTTGAAGCTGCTCGGCTTTGCCAACATCAACCTGTACAGCTCCAGCGACTACAGCCGTATCGATTTCAACTTTAAGCGGCCGGCGTTGCAGGATGCGCGCGTGCGGCAGGCTTTAATTTACGGGCTGGACCGCCAAAAGCTGATTACCGTGGTGTATCAGGGGTACGGCACGGTGGCCAATCAGCCGATCTCTCCCGTTTCCTGGGCTTACGATCCGCAGGGCATCAAGGCGTACGGCTACGACGTCAACAAAGCGAAGCAACTGCTGGATCAGGCCGGATGGAAACCGGGCGCGGACGGCATTCGCCAAAAAGACGGCAAAAAACTGGAACTGACGCTGCTGGTGACCAAAAAGTTGCTGAATGACGCGCTGGTGCCGATCGCCAAAGACAACTACCGGCAGATTGGCGTGCTGCTGAAGCCGCAGGTACTGGATTTCAACGCCTTATTGGCGCAGCGCAAGACGGGCAATTATGACCTGGCGTCGCTCAGCACCAGCAGCCTGAATGATCCGCATGACGGAGTGCGCGATTTTATCAGCCAGGTGAGTGAAACCGGCTATAACAATCCGCAGGTGGACAAACTGATCGGCCAGGCTAACGCTACGCTGGATATCGGGCAGCGCAAACCGCTCTATCACCAGCTGTATCAGGTTTTGGCCGACGATCCGCCGGTGATCCTGCTGGGCAACCGCAAAATCCTCAGCGCCAGCAGCGCCCGCGTCACCGGTTTTAAACCGGACGTGTACAACGGCCTGACCGGCAGTTTACCGGACGTAAAAGTTCAGTAGCGGTAAGATACCGCCGCGCTACCCCGCGCGGCGGTGACGGAAAACACCATGAGAAATTTTATCCTGCGCCGCCTGCTGCAAACCATTCCGATGCTGCTGCTGGCGTCACTGTTGATTTTCTTTATCTTCGCGCTGACCCCCGGCGACTTTATCGACGGCAACATCAACCTGACGCCGCAGCGCGCCGCCGAGCTGCGGGCGCTGTATGGGCTGGACCAGCCGCTGCTTATCCGCTATTGGCACTGGCTCGGCCAGTTGCTGCAAGGCAACCTCGGCTTTTCGCTGCAATACCAAATCCCGGTCAGCACGCTGTTGAACCAGTACATCTGGAATTCGTTCCTGCTGGCTTCGGTAGCCCTGGTGCTGTACTGGGGCATCGCGCTGGCGGTGGGTGTAGCTTCGGCGATGAAACCCTATTCGCTGTTCGATCATCTGGTCACCGTCGCGGTGTTCGGTGCCATGTCATTTCCGACCTTTTTCCTCTGCCTGCTGTTGATTAAATGGTTCGCCGTCGATCTGCACTGGTTGCCGGCGGGCGGCATGCTGCGCACCGGCAGCGAGGCGACCGGGCTGGCGTGGGTGTTGGAAGTGGCGGCGCACCTGTTGCTGCCGGTACTGGCGCTGGTGATGTTGCAGGCCGGCACCCTGACGCGCTATTTCCGCGCCAGCATGCTGGACGTTATCCGCATGGACTATATCCGCACCGCGCGCGCCAAAGGGCTTAAAGAAAAAACGGTGATCGTCAAACATGCGCTGCGCAATGCGCTGTTGCCGATCATCACGCTGTTGGGGTTCGAGCTGCCGGCGCTGTTTTCCGGTGCGCTGATCACCGAAAAGATCTTCAACTGGCCGGGGGCGGGGCATATTCACATCGATTCGCTGGCTGCGCGCGACTATCCGGTGCTGATGGGCTTTACGCTGTTTCTGGCGGTGCTGACCATTTTGGGCAACCTGTTGGCGGACATTCTGTACGCCTATGCCGACCCACGCATTCGTTTGAGGTAAACATGTTGGCAACGCTGTTTTTTGGTCGCCGTCGCCGCTGGCGGCAGGCGCAACTCCCGGCGCTGGCGCAGTTGTCGTCGCCGCCGACCGCACAGGCCTGGCAACGCTTGCGGCGCCACCGGTTGGCGATGGCCTCGCTGTTGTTGCTGCTGATACTGGCAGTGCTGTGCATTTTGGGGCCGATGCTGTCGCCGTGGCAGGACGATGCCGGGGATGCGCTGAACATTAACCAGGCACCCAATGCCGCGCACTGGCTCGGTACCGATTTTCTCGGCCGCGATATATACACCCGCCTGCTGCTGGCGGGGCGCATCTCGCTGACCATCGGCCTGGTGTCGATGCTGCTGTCGGTGACGCTCGGCTACCTGTTGGGGGCGTTATCCGGCTATCTGGGCGGCATCGTGGACAAGCTGATCATGCGCTTTGCCGATCTGCTGATGACCATCCCCAGCCTGCCGCTGCTGATCATTATGGGCGCGATGCTGTCCGAGCTGGACGTCTCGCCGGATTACCGTATCTACATGGTCATGATCATGCTCAGCCTGTTGGGATGGCCTTCGTTGGCGCGGCTGGTGCGCGGCCAGATCCTGTCGCTGCGCGAGCGTGATTTCATGCTGGCGACCGAAGTGCTGGGGCTGTCCACCCGGCGGCGTATTTTCGGCCACCTGCTGCCGAATACCATCCCGATCCTGGTGGTGGTGGCGACCATGGGGGTGGCCAATGCCATTCTCAGCGAATCGGCGCTCAGCTATCTGGGGCTGGGCGTGGTGCCGCCGACGCCGTCGTGGGGCAACATGATGGATGCCGCCAACAGCCTGATCGATTTTCAGCGTCGCCCCTGGCTATGGATGCCGCCGGGCCTGGCGATTTTTATCACCGTAGTGGCGATTAACATTCTGGGTGACGGCCTGCGGGACGCGCTCGATCCGAAAATGAACGGGGTAAGACGATGAGCCAACCGCTGGTGGCCTTTAATCAACTGTCGGTGGCCTTCAACGGCGAACAGGGCCGGGTGCGGGCAGTGCAGCAGGTGAGTTTCGAACTGCACGCCGGGCAGACGCTGGGCGTGGTTGGCGAGTCCGGCTGTGGCAAAAGCGTCACCGCCCTGGCGATGATGGGGTTGTTGCCGCAGCCGCTGGCGCAGATCGACGGCGGCGAGATTCATTTTGACGGTCAGGATTTGCTGAAACTGCGGCCGCAGCAGATGGCCGATTTGCGCGGTAACCGCTTGGCGATGATCTTCCAGGAACCGATGAGCGCGCTGAACCCGGTGCTGACCATCGGCGAGCAACTGGTGGAGCCGCTGATCCGCCACCGGGGGGCGGCGCCGAAGGCCGCCTGGCGGGATGCGACGGCGTTGATTACGGAAGTGGGATTGGCGCGCGCAGAGCAGCTGATGGCCAGCTACCCGCACCAGCTTTCCGGCGGCATGCTGCAACGCATCATGATCGCCATGGCCATCAGTTGCCGCCCGGCGCTGCTGATTGCCGATGAGCCGACCACGGCGCTCGACGTCACCGTGCAGGCGCAAATCCTGGCGCTGCTGCGTGAACAGGCGCAAAGACACAATATGGCGATGATGCTCATTACCCACGATCTTGGGGTCATCGCTCAGATGGCCGACCGGTTGGTGGTGATGTATGCCGGGCGCATTGTCGAGCAGGGCGCCACGCGGGAGGTGTTGGCTAATCCGCAGCATCCCTATACCCAGGGGCTGATGGCATCGCGGCCGGTGGCCGGGCAGCGGCGACGCCGATTGTATTCGATCCCCGGCCAGGTGCCCGACCTGGCCCGTTTGCCCGATCATTGCGCTTTTGCCGATCGTTGCTCGCAGGTGAGCGCGCGCTGCCGTGACGGCATTCCGCCGCTGTACGGCCATGCACAGCGCCAGTCCGCCTGCTTTCTGAATGCGGGAGGACGCATTCATGTCGGCTGAATTACTGGTTGAAGTGAAAGGGCTGAAGAAATATTTCCCGCTGCGCGATGGCCTGTTCGGCCAAACGACCGGGCAATTGCGGGCGGTGGATGACGTCAGCTTCAGCATTCGCAGGGGCACCATTTTCGGGTTGGTGGGCGAGTCCGGCAGCGGCAAAACCACCGTCGGCCGCACGTTGCTGGGGCTGCATGATAAAACCGCCGGCGAAGTGTCGTTTAACGGGCAGGCGCTGGATGCGCTCAGTTCACGCCAACTGCGCGCCCTGCGTCCGAAGATGCAACTGGTGTTTCAGGATCCCTACAGTTCGCTGAATCCGAGAATGCGCGTTGGCGATGCGATTGGCGAAGCCCTGCTGCAACACGGCCTGGCGGCTAAAAATGAATTGCGCGACCGGGTGATCGACACGATGGAAATTTGCGGGCTGTCGGCGCAGCATTACGGGCGTTTTCCGCATGAGTTCTCCGGCGGCCAGCGGCAACGTATCGGCATTGCGCGTGCGGTGATCCTGCAGCCGGAATTTATCGTCGCCGATGAGCCGATTTCGGCGCTCGACGTCTCGATTCAGGCGCAGATCATCAACCTGTTTTCCGACCTCCAGGAGCAGCAGGGTGTGACCTTTCTGTTTATTTCACACGATCTCGGGGTGGTGGAGCACCTGTGCCAGGACGTGGCGGTGATGTACCTCGGCCAGATTGTCGAGAGCGCCGATCGCGACAGCCTGTTTCGTCGGCCGCGCCACCCTTATACCCAGGCGTTGCTGGCGTCGGTGCCCAGCCTGGATCCGCTGCGGCAGCCGCAGGCGATGGCTCGGGGGGAGTTGCCCAACCCGGCTCAACCGCCGCAGGGCTGCCGTTTTCACCCCCGTTGCCCGCAGGCTACCGCTCAGTGTCGGCAGCAGTCCCCCGCGTTGCGCACTGTAGCGGCAGGGCACCGAGTGGCCTGCCATTATGCCGATTAAGCCAGGTAGTGTTTCAGCGCGCGCCCGGCCTGATGAATGGCCGAGTGCACCGCCGGCACGTGGGCGATCGGGTTCAGCAAACCATAATCGTGGATCAGCCCGTTATAGCGGGTAGCGGTTACCTCTACCCCGGCGGCGTTCAGCAGGCGGGCATAGGCTTCGCCTTCGTCGCGCAGTACGTCCAGCTCGGCAGTCTGCACCAGCGCCGGCGGCAGGCCTTTCAACTGTTCCAGCGTGGCATTGAGCGGTGAAGCGTAGATCTCTTTGCGCTGAGCCTTGTCGGTGGTGTAGTTGTCCCAGAACCATTTCATCATGTTGCGCGTCAGGAAGTGGCCTTCGGCGAACTGGTGATAGGAGTCGGTATCAAAGCTGGCGTGGGTCACCGGCCACAGCAGGATCTGGCTGCGCAGCGCCGGCGTGCCTTTTTCCTTGGCCATCAGGCTGACCACCGCCGCCATATTGCCGCCTACGCTGTTGCCGACTACCGCCAGCCGGGAACCGTCGACGTTGATTTTTTCGCCGTATTCGGCCACCCATTCGGTGGCGGCATAGGCCTGGTTGATGGCGGTGGGGTAATGCGCTTCCGGTGAAGGGGTGTAATTGACGAACACCGCCGCCGCGCCGGAACTGTGCACCAGATCTCGCACCAACCGTTCATGAGTCGGGAAGTCTCCCAGCACCCAGCCGCCGCCGTGGAAGAACATGAATACCGGCAGCGCTTCTTTTACTCTGGCCGGCCGCACCAGATGCAGCAGGATGTCCTGCCCCTCAACGTGAATGGTCTTCTCGCTGATTTCTACTTCGTACAGCGGGACTTCAACGCTGCTTTGCGCCCCTTCCAGCACCTTACGCGCCTCTTTCGGCTTCATTTGCTCCATGGGTTTGCCGCCGCCGGCGTTCAACGCGTCAAGAAATACGCGAATGTCCTTTTGTGCCGCCGGTTGGGTGGGATCAACAGTTTTTTTAGACATTATGGCTCCTCAAGCGTTGGGTGGTCGAAATCACAGTGTAGTTGCTGCTCAACAAATCGGTGATCGGGCGCACGAATGCGTCGCCGGGGAAGAGGGGCTCTGCCCGGCAGAGCCTTGACTGAGGGGGGTTGCTCGTCGCTGGTGCATTCGCTGCACTTTGGGAGGGCAAAAGTGTGATCGGGCGCAAATCGGGCCAAATTATTTTTGCGAGCGCGATCAGAAATATTGAAGTTTTTTGTAATTGAATAGGATTTCGCGGCCAATGATGATTTTTCGCCTTATTTTTTCAATTATTCATTACCAATGCATAATTATTGCATAAGTATGCATTGTAAGCCGTTGTTTTAACGTAAAAAAACGTGATGTTCGCCAAAAATACCGTTTTGGCACGATAGCTGCTCTACACTCTTTATCAAACGGCATGTATTTTAACTGCTCGTTAACATTTATTCCCCGTTCAGGGACCGGATGCCCGGCATAAATAGTGGAAAACCGATTTTATGTAACAGATTTGTTTCTGAATAGCCGGTGAATGGCAGAGTTATCACCGGGCGAAAAGCAGATTCAACGACGCGGTTTTTTTGTTTTGTTGCGGAATATCCGGGCAGGAGCGGCCCTTACAGTCAAAATTCAGCCTTTGCTGAGGTTATGAGGTCATTATGGAACAGCCAATCGCAGTTACCCGCCAGTCTTTCGACGACTGGATGGTCCCGGTTTATGCCCCCGCTGATTTTATTCTGGTGCGGGGAGAGGGTTCACAGGTCTGGGACCAACAAGGTAAGTCCTACATCGATTTTGCCGGCGGCATCGCGGTGAATGCGTTGGGGCATGCGCATCCGGCGGTGAAGGCTGCACTGGTGGAACAGGCAGGGAAACTGTGGCATCTGGGCAACGGCTACACCAATGAACCCGTGCTGCAACTGGCGAAACAGCTGATTGACGCCACCTTTGCCGACAAGGTGTTTTTCTGCAACTCCGGCGCGGAAGCCAACGAAGCGGCATTGAAGCTGGCGCGTAAACGCGCGCTGGACAACGGCAACGCCGGCAAGAACCAGATTGTGGCGTTCAATAACGCTTTCCATGGCCGGACGCTGTTCACCGTGTCTGCCGGCGGCCAGCCGAAGTATTCAAAAGATTTCGCGCCGCTGCCGGGCGGCATCAGTCACACGGCGTTTAACGATTTGGCTGCCGCGGCTGAGCTGATCAACGACCAGACCTGCGCGGTGATTGTGGAGCCGATTCAGGGGGAAGGTGGCGTGCTGCCGGCCGATGGTGCTTTCCTGCAGGGCCTGCGTGAGCTGTGCGATCGCCACGATGCGTTGCTGATTTTCGACGAAGTGCAAACCGGCGTGGGCCGCACCGGTCACCTGTATGCCTACATGCAATACGGCGTAGTGCCGGACGTGCTGACCACCGCGAAAGCGCTGGGCGGCGGCTTCCCGATTGGCGCCATGCTGACCACCGACGCGTTGGCCCAAACCCTGAGCGTAGGCACCCACGGCACCACTTATGGCGGCAACCCGCTGGCGACGGCGGTGGCGGGCGCGGTGTTCTCCATCATCAATACGCCAGAGGTGCTGGAAGGGGTGAAGCAGCGTCACCAGTGGTTTATCGAGGGTTTGAACAAGATTAACCAGCAATACCCGATTTTCTCTGAAATCCGCGGCGGCGGTCTGTTGATCGGCTGCCAGCTGAATAAGGATTATGCCGGTAAGGCAAAACAGATTACCCAGTTGGCCAACGAAGAGGGCGTGATTGCGCTGATCGCCGGCCCGGATGTGGTGCGCTTCACCCCTTCATTGATCATTCCGGAGCAGGATGTGAAAGAGGGGCTGGCGCGATTCGCGCGTGCCGTGGCGCGGATTTGCAGCTAATACACAGGCTGCGCCTTAACCGGCGCAGCCTGATTCTGACGAGGTTCGCATTATGATGATTATTCGCCCTATTGAGCGTCGCGATTTGGCTGACTTACTGACGCTTGCCGGTAAATCCGGCATCGGTCTCACTTCCCTGCCGCAAAATGAAGATACCTTGTTGGCACGCATTGAGCGGGCGTTAAAAACCTGGCAAGGCGAACTTCCAAAAAGCGATCAGTGCTTTCTGTTTGTGCTGGAGGACAGCGAGCGTCAGCGGGTGGTTGGGGTCTGCGCGATTGAAGTGGCCGTTGGGCTGACGGAGCCGTGGTACAGCTTCCGCGTGGGCACCCAGGTGCACGCATCCAAACAACTGAACGTCTATAAATCGGTGCCGACGCTGTTTCTCAGCAACGATCACACCGGTCATTCCGAACTGTGCACGCTGTTCCTTGATCCGGACTACCGGCACGGCGAAAACGGCAAGCTGCTGTCGAAGGTGCGCTTCCTGTTTATCGCTGCTTTCCGCGAGCGTTTCGCCAGCCGGCTGATCGCCGAGATGCGAGGGTTCTCCGATGAGGAAGGGCGCTCGCCGTTCTGGGAAAGCGTCGGCCGCCACTTCTTTTCCATTGAGTTCGCCAAGGCGGACTACCTGAGCGGCACCGGGCAAAAGGCGTTTATCGCCGAACTGATGCCGAAACACCCGCTGTATGTCGATTTCCTGGCCGAAGACGCGCAAAAGGTGATTGGCGAGGTGCATCCGCAGACCGTTCCCGCCCGCCGGGTGCTGGAGTCTGAGGGCCTGCGCTATCAGGGCTATGTCGATATCTTCGATGGCGGCCCGACGCTGGAGGCGGATATCGACCAGATCCGCGCGGTGAAAGGCAGCCAATTGGTCAAAGTGGTGCTGGATGAGACCCCGATGCGCGCCGATGCGCCGGTCTATCTGGTGGCCAACGACAATTTTCAACATTACCGCGCGCTGCTGGTGCATGCCGATCTTTATGACGAGCGTCTGCATATCAATGCGGAAACCGCTGCGGCGCTGGGCGTTGAGCAAGGTAGCCCGGTACGGGTCATCACCCTTATTCCACAGGAGAAAGCCTAATGTCACATCCTGCACTGTTTATTAACGGCGCCTGGCAGCAGGGCCGGGGCGCTGAATTCAGCAAAGCCGATCCGGTCGACAATCAAAGGCTGTGGCAGGCCAATGCCGCGGACGGCAGTGATGTCGCTGCCGCCTGCGAGGCCGCCCGTGCCGCGTTCCCGGCCTGGGCCCGTACCCCGTTTGAACAGCGTGAACAGTTGGTGAAGCGTTTTGCCACTCTGTTGGAAGAGCATAAACAAGATTTGGCGGCGGTGATCAGCCGCGAAACCGGCAAACCCCGCTGGGAGACGCTGACCGAAGTGCAGGCGATGATCGGCAAAGTGGCGATTTCCTTGCAGGCTTACCAGACGCGTACCGGCATCAGCGAAACCGCGATGGCGGACGGCGCTTCGGTGCTGCGCCACCGGCCGCATGGCGTGCTGGCGGTCTTCGGGCCTTACAACTTCCCGGGCCATTTGCCGAACGGCCACATTGTGCCGGCCTTGCTGGCGGGCAATACGGTGGTCTTTAAACCCAGCGAGCTGACGCCGCTGACCGCCGAGGAAACGCTCAAGCTGTGGCAGCAGGCCGGTTTGCCAAACGGGGTGATCAACCTGGTGCAGGGCGGACGTGAAACCGGCGAGGCGCTGGCCGCCAGCGCGGATATCGACGGTCTGCTGTTTACCGGCAGCGCCGGCACCGGCTATCACCTGCATCGCCAGTTGGCGGGGCAGCCTGAAAAGATGCTGGCGCTGGAAATGGGCGGCAACAACGCGCTGATTATCGATCAGATCGACGATCGCGATGCGGCGGTCAATCTGGCGATTCAGTCGGCGTTTATCTCCGCCGGCCAGCGTTGCACCTGTTCGCGCCGCATTCTGTTGAAACGCGGCAGCGAAGGCGATGCCTTTATTGAGCGTTTGGTACAGGTGGCGGGCGCTCTGCGCGTCGGCCGCTGGGATGCCGAACCGCAACCGTTCATGGGCGGGGTGATCTCCTCTGCGGCGGCGGAAAAAATGCTGGCAGCGCAGCATCATTTGCTGTCTTTGGGCGGCAAAGCCTTGCTGACCATGCAACGGCTGGAAAGCGGCAGCGCGCTGCTGAGCCCAGGCATTATCGACGTCACCGGCGTGCGCGATGTGCCGGACGAAGAGTATTTTGGCCCGCTGACCACCGTCATTCGTTATAACGACTTTGACGAGGCGTTACGCATCGCCAACCAGACGCGCTATGGCCTGTCCGTCGGCCTGGTATCGCCGCTGCGTGAGCGGTTTGAACAACTGCTGTTGGAAGCGCGCGCCGGTATCGTCAACTGGAACAAACCCTTGACCGGCGCCTCCAGTGCCGCGCCGTTCGGCGGCGTGGGCGCCTCGGGTAACCACCGCCCAAGCGCCTACTACGCGGCGGATTACTGCGCCTGGCCAATGGCGTCGCTGGAAAGCGAAAGTTTGACGCTGCCGGCCAACCTGTCGCCAGGGCTGTCGTTTAATACCGCGACACCCTAAGTTTGAGGCAGATGGAGGCATTACAGGTTAGCCGACCCGCGAGCGCATGGACGCGCCAGAGCGGCCAACGTAAAACTAATAGGGTCTGTTTTTTGAGTCGGGCCGAGCCCGCTCGGCCCAGGAGAACGCTATGTCAGGATATGAAGTCAATTTCGATGGTCTGGTGGGCTTGACGCATCATTACGCCGGATTGTCGTTTGGTAATGAGGCCTCTACACAGCACCAAAACAGCGTGTCTAACCCGAAACTGGCAGCCAAGCAGGGTTTGCTGAAGATGAAAGCGCTGGCCGATCTCGGTTTCCAGCAGGGCGTTTTGCCGCCGCAGGAGCGGCCGCATGTACCGATGCTGCGCAAACTCGGCTTCAGCGGCAGCGATGAGGCCGTGTTGGCACAGGCGATGCGTCAGTCGCCACGCCTGCTGTCGGCGCTCAGTTCGGCTTCCAGTATGTGGACCGCCAATGCGGCCACGGTTTCGCCTTCGGCGGACAGCAAGAATGGCAAGGTGCATTTCACCGCCGCCAACCTGAACAATAAATTCCACCGCGCCATTGAGGCTGAGACCACCTCCGGCGTGCTGCGCGCGATTTTCAACGATGAACGTCATTTTACCCACCACGAAGCCCTGCCGCAGGTGGCGCTGTTTGGTGATGAAGGTGCGGCCAACCACAATCGGCTGGGGGGCGACTATGGCAAACGCAGCGTACAGATGTTTGTTTATGGCCGCCAGGAGTTCGGCGGCGAAACCGCACCGACGCGCTACCCGGCGCGCCAAACGCGTGAGGCCGGCGAGGCGATTGCCCGACTGCATCAATTGGATGAGCGGCACACCGTTTTTGTGCAACAAAACCCGGCGGTGATCGACCAGGGCGTGTTTCACAACGACGTGATTGCGGTCAGTAACCAGAACGTGCTGTTCCATCATCAGCAGGCGTTTCATCAGCAGCAGCAAGCGCTGGACGAGGTGCGCCGCAAGATGGCGACGCTGGATAGCGAACTGACGGCGATTGAGGTGCCGACGGCGCAGGTCTCAGTGGCGGATGCGGTATCGACCTATCTGTTCAACAGCCAGATTTTAACCAAACCTGACGGCAAGATGATGATTGTGGTGCCGGAAGAGTCGCGTCAGCATGACGGTGTGTGGCGCTATCTGAGCGAGATGGTGGCCGGCGGCGGGCCGATCGATGAAGTCAAGGTATTCGACCTGCGTGAGAGCATGCGTAACGGTGGTGGGCCGGCTTGCCTGAGGCTGCGTGTAGCGCTGAATGAACAGGAACTGCGGGCGGTGAACCCGCGCGCGATGATGAACGACAGGCTCTTTGTCACGCTGAACGAGTGGGTCGATCGCTATTATCGCGATCGGCTGACGCAAAACGATTTGGCCGATCCGCAATTGTTGCGTGAGGGGCGCGACGCGCTGGACGCGTTGACGTCTATCCTCGGGCTGGGTTCGGTTTATCCTTTCCAACAATAGACGGAGTCGCCATGTTTGATTTGCTGGCCCTGACGCTGGCGGGGCAAGCCCCGGCCAACCACCAGGGTGAGAACCTGAATGTGCACTGGCGCTGGCTGGGGGAAGGTCTGCTGGAGATCACCCCGCGCCAGGCTTACCGCCAGGCGGTAGTGCTTTCCGCCGGGATCCACGGTAATGAAACGGCACCGATTGAATTGCTGAACCAATGGGTCACTACGCTGCTGACGGGCGAGCGGCTGCTGGCAGTCCGGCTGTTGGTGGTGCTGGGCAATCCGGCGGCGATACGCGGCGGCAAGCGTTATCTGCACAGTGACATGAATCGTATGTTCGGCGGCCGTTATCGCGATTTCAACCCCAGCGGTGAAACCGCGCGCGCGCAGCAGTTGGAGCAAGTGTTAGCCACATTTTTCGACGGCGAAGAGGCTGCGCGTTTCCATTATGATCTGCATACGGCGATACGTGAATCGCGGCTGCCGCGCTTTGGCATTTTGCCGTTCCAGACACGCCCCTACAGCGCGGATATGCTGGCCGTGCTGGATGCTGCCGATCTGGACGCGCTGGTGATCCACAGCGCGCCTGGCGGCACCTTCAGCCATTTTTCCAGTGAACACGCCGGTGCTGCAAGTTGCACGCTGGAGCTGGGCAAGGCGAAACCGTTCGGCAGCAACGATTTGCAACAGTTTGCCGCCATTAACCGTGCGTTGCAGGCGGTGGTGAGCGGTGAACCTTTACCTTCGCGGCCGGGGGCTGCGCTGCGCCTATTCCGCGTCGAGCAGTCGTTGATTAAGCGCAGCGAGGAGTTCAGGTTGCACCTTAGCGACGACACCGCCAATTTTACCGAGCTTAAGCAGGGCACTTTGTTGTGCGAACAACCGGGTGAAGAGTACCGGGTTCAACATGCCAGCGAGTGGATTTTGTTCCCCAATCCCGGCGTTGCGCTTGGCCTGCGCGCCGGTATGGTGTTGACTGAGGTGCCGCGCAGCACGCTGTATTAATCGGTCAGTTGCTCAGGCGGCTTTTATCTGTAGTGTACGCCAGGCTGCAGCGTTGTCAGCTGCAGCCTGTAATTAATCTGGCGTATTATCCTGTAAAATACGTTTATCCCCCTTTCTTTATATATCCGCTATTCACCATTGCCATTTATTAAATTTAATTTCCCCCGGTATTACTATTTTGACGCTTTGAGTCGTATTGATGAGATGAACCTATAAAAGATCTGATTAAAACCCGGTTAATGGCCTAAATCAGCGCAGTGACTTTGTTTAGATGAAAATGTGAAATAAGTAACGTTATTAGTAACCACGCTAAGTTTCATGTTATTTCCGTATCGTGTAGAAAGTAGGCAAAAATAAAGTAAATTGCACCAATTTAGTGCATTGCACCAATTTGGTTATAAGGTATGTGACAAATATCAATATGAATCAATGGGTTGTTGGTTTCTTTCATTGTAATGTTTGGTTACACATAAACATGCTTTATCCACGGTATTTTATGAACTTTTTCTTTTGAAGTTTGGATTCATGATGCTAATGTCACATGGCCCCTGATTAGGGGCGCTCATAAAATACTAAATGATAAAGATCACAGCCCAAATCATAAATTGGGCGTGATGGGCAGGTTTTTAATTATAATATCTAGGAAAATAAATGATGAATCGCAGTGTATTAGCCTTAGCTGTTGCCCTTGCGGCAATCACCTCCTTTGCCAACGCGGCTGAAATTTATAATAAGGATGGCAATAAACTTGACCTGTACGGTCGCGTTTCTGCCAAACATGTTTTCAGCGATGACAAATCTGAAGATGGCGACAAGACTTATGTCCGTCTGGGTTTCAAAGGCGAAACGCAAATCAATGACCAACTGACCGGTTACGGCCAGTGGGAATATAACGTCCAGGCCAACCACGACGAAGCGCAGGGTACTGCAGGCACCAAAACCCGTCTGGGCTTTGCCGGTCTGAAGTTCGCCAACTACGGTTCATTCGACTATGGCCGCAACTACGGCGTAGTGTACGACGCGGAAGCCTACACCGACATGCTGCCGGAATTCGGCGGCGATTCTTACAGCTACACCGATAACTATATGACCGCGCGTTCCAACGGCTTGGCGACTTACCGCAACCGTGACTTCTTCGGGTTGGTGGAAGGCCTGAACCTGGCGGTACAGTACCAGGGTAAAAACGACGGTGACGGTCGCAGCGTGACCAAGCAAAACGGTGATGGCTACGGTCTGTCATTGGATTACCAGGATATCGGCGGCTCAGGTATCGGCGTGGCGGCGGCATTCTCTGACTCGAACCGCACCAGCGATCAAAAGAAACTGCAGTACGGCAAAGGCGACAGCGCGACGGCCTGGACTACTGCGGTCAAATACGACGCCAATCAGGTTTACCTGGCGGCTATGTATGCTGAAACCCGTAACATGACGCCAATCAGCGGCAACGGCGTGTCTGGCTTCGCCAACAAAACTCAGAACTTCGAAATGGTCGCTCAATACCAGTTCGAAAACGGTCTGCGTCCATCTCTGGCCTACGTGCAGTCCAAAGGCAAGGATATCGAAGGGCTGGGCGATGTCGATCTGGTGAAATACGTGGAAGTGGGCGCGACTTACTACTTCAACAAAAACATGTACACCTATGTTGATTACAAAATCAACCAGTTGAATGACGACAACAAGCTGAAACTGAGCACTGACGATATCGTCGCGGTTAACCTGACTTATCGTTTCTAAGTTTCAACGCTATTACCTTCATCCTGTGTCGGGATAACGGTATAAAGGCAGAGCGCAAGCTCTGCCTTCTTTATTTGGGGCGCTATCCTTTGGGGGCCAGGCCCATCAGTTCAATCGCAGAGCGCAGGGTGGCAGAGCGCTGCTGATTTTTCTCGTGTTCAATCTCGGTGACCAATTGGGCCAGAATATTATTGCCGGACACTTTCTTATTGAGATTGATCAGTTGGATCACCGCGCCGCCGACCACCAGGCTGACATCGCGTAACAGGGTTTCATAATGTTCGTCTGAGAGAGTAGATACGGGCATGATGCCATCTCCATATCGTTCGGGTGAAGCAATTTAGCAAAATAGCGGCATAAAACATTGTAGATATACCTCTTTCCCGATGAATTCAGAAATTCCTCAGAGGTAAACAGCAGAAAAACCGCGTACTGCCCTACAACGGTGCATATTCGCTGGCCGGCAGCCAGAAACCGTCGATAAAATCTTCTACCGGAAAACACCCTGCGTGGCGCAGATTTTGTTCCTTCATGACGACCAGGCACTGGGGTTCATCGCGCAGCACGTCAACCACGATATCGGCGCAGCCGCCATCCAGATAACAGACAAACATAACCAGTGCGTACATAGCTTCTTGCATCCTCGAGCCAACTCTATCCATATCCTTATTGTAGGTAAAAACGGTGCGTCTTTCAGCGTGGGTATCGATGCAAAGTGATGGATTGGCAATCAAAGAGGGCACTTTCGGATTACTCCAACGGCTAAATGCCACAGGAGCGATGGAATATCCGTTTTGCAGTGCTAAGCTTAACAAGCCTTAAGTGAACGCAACATTGTAACCATCGAAAGGAGTGAATATGGGTTTGTTTAACTTCGTCAAAGAAGCTGGCGAAAAACTGTGGGACACAGTGACCGGCAACGCGACTGCCGAAGATCAAAGCGCCAAACTGAAGGAGCATTTGAATAAAACCGGTCTGCCGGGTACCGATAAGGTCGATGTGCAGGTGGTAGATGGTAAAGCCGTAGTGACCGGAGACGCCGCCAGTCAGGAACTGAAAGAAAAAATCCTGGTGGCGATCGGTAACGTGGCGGGTATCAGCGGCGTGGAAGATAAAGTGTCGGTGGCACAATCTGCAGCTGAGAGCCGTTTCTATACCGTTAAGAAGGGCGACACGTTGAGTGCGGTGTCGAAAGAAGTGTACGGTAACGCCAACCTGTACAACAAGATCTTTGAAGCGAACAAGCCTATGCTATCCAGTCCGGACAAAATTTATCCAGGACAGGTTCTGCGTATTCCTCAGTAAAGAAGAAAAATGTTCAGAAGCCCGATGTGATATCGGGCTTTTTTATCGCTCTGGTTATAAGTTTGACTAATTATTTTTTTGTTTTAATAAAATTTTAGAATGTTTTATGCTTGCCGCCATCTCTGCTCCCGGGGGATATTGACCCTGGCGAGGAAAGTTGATAGCGTTTTGCCAACTATTGAGGTCTGAATGGCGTTGGACGCAGAATCTAAGAAAACCGCAGTAGCGAGTTTTTATCGATCATCCCACCACAATAACGTTTACGCGTGATGAGTTAAGATAGATTTTGTGAAAGAACAACGTAATGCCTCACAAGACAAAAACTACCGTGAAACTCTGGGAGATGCGCAGTTTGCCATCATTGTGCTGGCGATAGCGTCTTGCTCTCTGATCATTTTTACGCTGTCAGTCACCTTATGGCTGACATGACGTCGTTCTAAACAGGAGATAAAATGGAGCACAATCTCCACGACGAAACCAAATTGCTGGCGCTTATTGGCCTGCTGGTTTCCGTGTTGTTGGTCGTATCGATACTCTTTGGTGTGACGTATTTCTCCGATCTGAAGCATGCGCATGACGAAGTTGATGTAAAAGGCTGCTATATCAAGCCATCCTGACAGGCTCCGCCTCCCTGGTTGCATTTAGGCCACTTGCTGTGTGATAAGCTGGCTTCGTCATTAATTCAACCTGTGTGCCGTTCGGAGGCGTTACGATGAGCAACTCCCGTCCCACCCATTCTTCTTCTTCCCGTGATTGCCCAACGGTCGGTGGCGTGCGTCAGATTCAGCGCATTACCGCACGCAATGCCGAAGTCGGCGGTATCCCGATCAACCGTGCCTTACCCACCCGTGAACGTCGTACCGTGGGTGCCTGGTGCTTTCTCGACCATGCCGGACCTTCGGTCTTCAACGGCTCTTCTAAAGGCATGGACGTGGGTCCACACCCGCATATTGGCTTGCAAACCTTTACCTGGATGATTGAAGGGGAGGTGCTGCATCGCGACAGTCTGGGCAGCGAGCAGGTGATTCGCCCGGGCCAGGTCAACCTGATGACGGCGGGGCGAGGTATCGCCCATACCGAGCAGTCAACGGGGGAAGAGCGGCGTTTGCACGCTGCGCAGCTGTGGATTGCTCTGCCGGCCGAGAGTGCCGATATGGCGCCGCGCTTCGATCATTATCCTGACTTGCCGTCCTGGGTACAAAATGGAGTGAGGCATACTTTGTTGGTAGGGGAACTCGAGCAATACCGTTCTCCGGTGTTTACGCTTTCGCCATTAATCGCCATTGATTTGGAGTGGCAGAGCGACGGCTATTTGCCATTACCCTTGCGGGAAGACTTTGAAATAGGTTTTTTGCCCCTTATTGGTGCATTTGAGGTTAATGGTGAAAAATTTTCACCTGATGAGTTCGCCTATTTAGGAATGAACATTAACCAGATCGGGTTAAATGCCACTAAAGGCAGCCGGGCATTATTAATCGGTGGGGCGCCATTAAACGAAGAGATTCTCATTTGGTGGAACTTTGTCGGCCACAGTAAGCAGGATATTACTCGGGCACAACATGACTGGGAGCAGGGGAATAGCCGTTTCCCGGATGTCAGTGGCTATAGTGGCCCGCGCTTGACCGCACCGCGCCTGCCCTGGAGCGATGTTTGATGCACTCTGGCTATAACGGTGGGATGATCTTATTCATTTCTTTCTATTAACGCGGAATTAATGTGATCGAAAGTCCATGTTTTGGATCGAATATAATTTATCTGGTAAATAGTGATCTGGCGCAAATAATTGGTCGGAGCAGTGGATTAAGATATCTATCAAGAAGTGTTGTTATCTAACCGCTAGTCAGAAGCCTGTGAGGTCATTATGAGCCAAGTATTCTATCGTGCAAGATTATCCCATGTTGTTATTGCAACGGCGGCTTTCTGGATCTCAATCGCAGCTATGCTTGTTGTTGCGCTAAGTTAACACTGGGTGATTAGGTAATAGACCCGCTGCGGCGGGTTTTTTTATGTCTGGCTATGCGCAATTTTCTGAATGCGTTTATACTTATTATACCCAACCCTTAATTAACCTTACGAAATGCAATGATAATGCTTTCTAATATTATCGTCTTATTAATAGCCGCGATTCATTTGTATATTTTGATCCTGGAAATGTTCCTTTGGCAAGCGCCGACCGGCAGACGCGTATTCGCCACCACGGCGGAATTTGCGGCTGCAACACGTGTGCTGGCGGCAAACCAGGGGCTGTATAACGGTTTTCTGGCTGCCGGGTTGGTATGGGGCGTTTGGCGTGTTGACCCGGCAGTACAACTGTTTTTCCTTGGTTGCGTGCTGGTAGCGGGCGTCTTCGGTGGCCTGACGGCGAGCCGTAAAATTCTTAAGGTCCAGGCGCTACCCGCGTTGATTGCCATACTGGTGGTTATTTGGGCCCATCATTAACCCGCCGGCAGGTGCGGCGGGAGAGCTGTCAGGCGGTTTTCTGATGAATGATGTGCAACGGAGAGGCGATGTGCAAATCTACGCTTAAATCCTGGCGGAAATCATAAGGCGTGATGTTGAACCGCTTTCTGAACATATAAGTAAAATGTGACTGCGAGCCAAAACCGAAATCCAGCGCAATGTCAAAAATAGTAGCGTCGCTGCTGCGTAATTGGTAAACCGCGCCGGCCAGCCGGCGTTCGCGGATATACTTGCCCAACGAAATCCCGGTCGCTTCTTTGAACAGCTTCTGCATGTGCCACAGGGAGTAGCCGGAGTACTCGGCCAGCTCTTCGAGATGGATCACTCTACCGAGGTGAGTTTCGACCCATTTGCTGAGGGCGCAGACTAATGAGAGGTGATGTTCTTGTATCATCAGTGCGAGTGCGTCTGTGTGAGATCTACATAGCGGTGAAGTATACACAACTTGCCGCCCCGGACAAAAAGCCCGCCGACACCAGGGCGAAATTATTCGGAAAAACCATCATCAGGTGGCTTGTCAGCTGGAAGGAAAAACGGCTACTCTGAGATTGCCCGCTGCCGCTGATACTGAAGTGGTTCAGGCCGCAGGAAATAAACCGCCTAGACAGAGTCAGCCGTAACAACTCAGCGTTGATGGGGTGATCGCATGTTAATGACAGTGATTATTACTCTGGTTGTAATCGTGGGGGTTGCTGCTTTTATGGTGACGCCGGTGATGAGAATGAACAATGCGGAAGGTGTGGGAGGTGAAGAGCCGTGATTTTTGGCCACAATATAACCCGCAATGGGGTATGACAGATGACCGAAAAAGCCTGGATGCCCATCCCCGTCGAGTTTCAAGCTAGCGCGTTTTTGGCTGCAACCTGAAATTCACGGGGGATCGTTCATCCGGGCTTTTTGTTGATCACTTCCCAATCAGACGTTTTTGCGTTCTACGGTTTCTTCGCCCCAGTACAGCTGATCGGCGCTGGTTTTGGCGAAGGCCATTTGCAACGCCTCATCGCTGCCTTCCTCCCAGATTTTTTGCGCCAATATTTCGTCGTTCTTCGCCAGTTCAAAAATCGCTTCGGCAATTTCAACCGACGTTTCACGCACCGTCGCCCAGGATTTCACATTGTGGTTGGCCATCGCACTCTCCCGTTAGGTTAGGGTTTGCAATGCGCTGCCAAGCGCAGCGCTCAAGCCCCAAGTATAGGCCAATTCGGCAGGGCGTTTTGATGGCTAATGCGTATTAGCGCTGAAAATTCAGCGGTAAACGGCCAGGGGGCGGCAAAGCGGCAGGCGGCATGGTATTCTGTGCGGCGTCTGAACTAAGAAGGAAAGTAACCATGTCCGACATGCTGAGCAACGACCAGGAATTGGCTTCCGATCTGGTCGCCTGCCAACTGGTCATCAAACAAATTCTGGATGTCATTGACGTTATCGCACCAACCGAGGTGCGGGACAAAATGGCAAGTCAGTTGAAAAGCATCGATTTTTCCACCCATCCTGCTGGTGCCGACCCGGTGACGCGGCGGGCGATCGAAAAAGCGATTGCATTGATTGAGATGAAATTTACGCGCAATTGATGTGAAACCGCCGTTTGGCGGCGGTTTCGGACGGTGGTGATCAATCCACCACCGTTTCGATCTTTTTGACCAGCGGGCAGTCGGCAACGCCAATCACGCCGTTGTCTCCGTGCAGATACTGCGCAGTCACCACATTACGTGCCGTCAGGTATTTACACTGCAATCCCAGCCCTCCGACGTTTTGATTGCTGCCGATCAGCACGCCGTACCCCGAAAACAGAAATACGCCATACATCACCGCCAGCGCTACGATCCACTTAATCAGCTTACCCATAGTGACTCCTTTTAATTATCGCTATAACGATATAGCCATGAGGCCGAGCAGGGTGCAACGGTAACATTCTGAAAAGTAAACCCAGGTGAGATTTCTAAACGGCGGGTTAAACTTCGTTTAAGTTGGCTGTGATAGGCTGGGTAACCAATTACCAAGATAACAATGAGGCTGCTAAATTTGTTGCGAAAAAAATTCCTCGTGATAATTGCGGCTCTGGCTGCCTGTCTGTTTTTTTACCTGCTGGCGCTGGATAGTTATTGCGATGAGGGGGAAACTTTTGCTCTGGGGATTTGTTCAATCACTCGCTTTGTTCCCTGGTAAGTTGCGCAGCGGGGCGCAACAATTTTCCGCGGAGATGTTCGCGCCCCTGCCCGGAGTGCTAAGATGTCCGCCTGTTTTTAGCAGTAGATAGGGTTGTCCATGTACGATTTAGGTTTTGGTCCAAATGGCCTGGTTTCGCTGGCCATCGCAGCGTTGGCGCTGCTGGTGGGATTATGGGGCTGGTTCCTGGTGAACCGCGCCAGCGTGCGTGCCAATGAACAGATTCGCCTGTTGCAGGAGATCGCCGAGCAGCAGCGCCAGCAAACGGCATTACTGAAGAGCCTGGCGCAAAGCGCCCGCGGCGGCAGCGTGGCGGACGATGACGATCTCAGCCCGGCGCTGGATTTCAAAGGTTTTATCCCCGAACGTTAATCAGATGCCCGCCGGGTGGTGCTCCACGCGCGGTGCCGCCCGCTTCCTCAGAAAAACTCCATCTCCTGATAAGGTTGAACGCGGCATGCTGCCAGACGGCTCGCCAGATCGCCGCTGTGAATTTCTAACCGATGTCCGTCGGGATCGAGAAAGTACAGTGATTCTCCCTCGCTGCGATTGCTTTTCCACTCTTTTACTCCCGCCTGGCGCAGCCGTAATGCCAGGGGCGCAAAATTCTCCGCCGCCACGCTGAAGGCGTAATGGGTATAGTCACCTGGCGCGTTCAGTGCTCGGGAATTGTCCCATGACAGGCACAGCCACAGTTCCCCTAGGGACAGATAGGCGCCATGTTGCCAGCGTGCACGCGGAATGAATCCCAACTGGTGGGTATAGAAATCGAAACTGCGATTGACGTCGCGTACCGCGAGCGTCAGGTGGTTGAGGCCGCTCAACATGGCGATAATTTCCGTGTAAAGAAACAGCTAAAAAGTGTAATCATCCTAATCGGGAATATAAAGTGGTAAAAACATTAGTATGGATAATATGGAAAGCCGCCGTTTTGTCATAAATCTGTCGTATTGGCATCGTAATGTAGCGCCAACCTTACGAAAGATGGATAAAGCCGATGATTAAATGGTATGAAGAAAGCGACGCCGAGGTGAACCGCAGCATTGCGTTGATCACCGGAGAAAATCCGGACAAATGGTATCCTTATGGCGGCGTGAAAGGTAAAGACTATTGCAAGAACCCCTCCGATGCCTGGCCGATTATCTGTGCCAATAAAATCAGTTTGAATGCCGACGATCAAAGCGATAGCCCGCAGTGGCAGGCGCGCATGGTCACCCAGCGTGGTGAGTGGCAAGCGGACAGCAGCAGCCCATTGCGTGCAGCGATGATCTGTTTCCTGCTGAGCCAGCAAACCACCGAAATGGTACGTTGAACCACCAGAAATACTGATGATTTTTCCCTTTTTATGACAACAGAACTGTCTCTGGCGGAGCCTGTTTATGAAGCGCATTATTAAAGGTGATAAAAACTTGTCTCATCTGGTGATTGCCCACGCGGCAATCGATCGTCACGCAGAAAGCTTTGGGCAGCGCCGACAGGGCTGGCCCTCCACTTACCTGATAAAATATCAAAACGATCGCGTGGCGGTGGAAGTGGTCACGCGTAGCCAGTCCTACGTCGCAACGTTGATGATTGGCGCACGCAATCTGACCAAACTGTGCGGTCTCCCCAACTGAATCTCGACCATTCTGGCACCCTTCTTTGCATAAAATAGTTCCCTGGCCTCCGTTGCCGGGGTGCTTCTCCTTGATGCTCCCGGGGTTAAGTGTTAAAAAGCCGCCCGCAGATACATTTATTGATTGGCGAAATCTTGTGCAAAAGCGACGGGATTCAACGCCAGATGAGGATAAGATGGGCGGTCAGCAACAGGATACTCCGCTAAAACGCGGTTTAGAAAACAGACATATACAACTTATCGCCCTTGGGGGCGCCATCGGTACCGGCTTGTTTCTCGGCATCGCGCAGACCATTAAAATGGCCGGCCCTTCCGTACTGCTGGGCTACGCAATCGGTGGCTTTATTGCCTTTCTCATTATGCGTCAACTGGGTGAAATGGTGGTTGAAGAGCCGGTCGCGGGGTCATTTAGCCACTTTGCCTATAAATACTGGGGCGATTTCGCCGGTTTTCTTTCCGGCTGGAATTACTGGGCGATGTTCATCCTGGTCGGCATGGCCGAGTTAACCGCCGTAGGGATTTATATTCAATATTGGTGGCCGGACATCCCGACCTGGGTCTCCGCCGCGGTCTTTTTTGTGCTGATTAATCTGATCAACCTGGTCAACGTGCGCCTGTACGGCGAAACGGAGTTCTGGTTCGCCATCATCAAGGTAGTAGCGATTGTCGGTATGATCGTTTTCGGTGCCTGGCTGTTGGCCAGCGGCAACGGCGGCCCGCAAGCCAGCGTCGGTAACCTGTGGGAGCAGGGCGGCTTTATGCCGCACGGCATCGAAGGGTTGGTGATGGCGATGGCGGTCATCATGTTTTCATTCGGTGGGCTGGAGATGGTCGGCATCACTGCGGCGGAAGCCGCCGATCCGCGCCGCAGCATTCCGAAAGCCACCAACCAGGTGGTGTACCGCATCCTGATTTTTTATATCGGTTCGCTGACCGTGCTGCTTTCTCTCTACCCATGGGACAAGGTGGTGGAAGGCGGCAGCCCGTTCGTGATGATTTTCCACGCGCTGAACAGCAACCTGGTGGCAACCCTTCTTAATGTGGTGGTGCTGACGGCGGCGCTGTCGGTGTATAACAGCGGGGTCTATGCCAACAGCCGCATGCTGTTCGGCCTGGCGACTCAGGGGAATGCGCCGAAGGCATTGACCCGAGTGAATAAGCGCGGCGTGCCGGTGCTGTCCATCGCGCTGTCGGCGCTGGTGACTTCTGTCGGCGTGCTGATCAACTACGTGATGCCCGGCAAGGCGTTTGAGCTGCTGATGGCGCTGGTGGTGTCCACACTGGTGATTAACTGGGTGATGATTTGCCTGGCGCATCTGAAGTTCCGCGCGGCGAAAAACCGCCAAGGGGTGATCCCGAGTTTCAAGGCGCTGTGGTATCCCTTTGGCAACTATCTGTGTCTGGCATTTCTTGGCCTGATTCTGGTGATCATGTATTTCAGCGAGGGGATCCGCATCTCCGTACTTCTGATGCCGGTGTGGATCCTGCTGCTGTGGGTTGGCTTTATGCTGACGCGCCGTAAAGGCGCCAAAGTGCGGTGTTAATCTCTAACGGAGGCGCTTTGCGCGCCTCCGGTTCAGGCTTTAACTACGTGGCATAAAGGCGTTGCCCTGATTGCCGCGACCCAGCCCCAACAGCTTCCTGCACAGCAGGAACAGGGTGGTGACGATATCGATAGCGACTACGCTAAGCATCAACACGCCCAACATGAAAAAACTTACCAGCGCGCCAAATAGCAGCACCAGCGGGGCAGGCACTCTTATCCGCCGGAGTTTCATCGCGGCATACATTTTCCAATATTGCCTCTGGGCCAGCATCGCGCTACGGATACGGCCCATGCGAACACGTGATTTGCGTGATGTAGAACGGCTCATAACTTCTCCTTTTCTGAATGTCCTATAAGTAAATCATAAAGATCTTAAGAGATGCTTAACAGGCTCTTTACGGCCCTGGCATGCTCATAGAGACTGTGACACCACAATATCCGAAAAGGTCCCCCCGAGGTGAGCACGGTTCACAAAGCACACCCATCGACTATCTTGTTATGTTAGCCAATCTGCCCGTGCAGGGTGTCCGCAGTGGTCGGGAGAGCAATTTGAAGAGAATCAATCGTTACTATGATGCCGCGAAAGCGCACCACACCCCGGAGGGGTTTCGCAATCCGGAACCGACTCAGCGTCGGGAAGGGGATTTGCGGCGCTGGCAGAATGAGCGTAAGCAGCAAGGATTGCCCAAACCGCCGCAGTTGGGGTATCAGCAGTTTACCCAGCGTTGGTGGCAGAGCGCCGATCTCAGCGGCAGCGATAACAGCATCTGGTGGCTGGGGCACGCTTCGATGCTGCTGCGCCTGGACGGCCGTTATATCCTGATCGATCCGGTGCTCTCGCAACGCGCATCACCGCTGAGTTTCTACGGCCCCAAGCGCAAGACGCCGCCGCCGTTGACGGTGCAACAACTGCCGGCGGTGGATGCGGTATTAATTTCCCACAACCATTACGACCACCTCGATCGGCGTACCGTGCGTCAACTGGCGCAACGTTTTCCCAATGCGACCTTTATCGTGCCGCTGGGGTTAAAAAGTTGGTTCCGACGTTATCGCCTCAAGCGAGTAGAAGAACTGGACTGGTGGGATAGTTTTTCGTTGGGCGAGTTAACGTTCCATTGCACACCGGCACGTCACTGGAGCATGCGCACCCTGTGGGATCGCAATCGCTCTTTATGGTGCGGCTGGGTTATTCATCATCCGGCGCTCCGCTTCTATTTTTCCGGGGACAGCGGTTATTCCGAGCGGCTGGCGGATATTGGCACGCGTCTGGGGCCGTTTGACGTGGCGGCGTTGCCAATCGGCGCTTATGCACCGCGCTGGTTCATGCAGGAACAACATATGGATCCGCAGCAGTCGGTGACGCTGTATCAGCAATTAAACTCACCGCGGGTTATTCCTATTCATTGGGGGGTTTTTGAATTGGCCGATGAGTCGCTGGATGAACCGCCGCAGCAATTAAATCTGGCGTTGAGTTCAGCCGGAATAGATCAGCATCAGTTCCTGCCAATCAAAATTGGCGAGCGTATTGTGCTTGAACCTAACTCTTAAGCGTTACAGCCCATCTCTCGCGAGCGGTTTTTCAGGCTCAATTGCCTGTAAGGCCGCCCGGTTGCGGGCTGCCGTTGTGCGGGCAAACGACGGAGGGCGCTGAGCCTGATAAGTGGACGTGAATGGCGAGATGCAAAAAGTCAAAATAAATAGGCTCGTGAGCGGGCTTTATCGGCAGCATAAATACCCACTGTCTTTTTAAGATTTAATTCCGCTATGCATTCTCATAGACGCCAGGGTTATTGCCGTTATTTAATCCGCCCATCAACAGGGTATTTATCCGCTTATGCACAATGATGGTGCGTAAATTCCCCCCGTTGCATGCCTATGCACCTTAAAGCGGCATTACCCGTTGTTTTTATGCCGGGGTGTGGCTGCACAGATTGTGTTCATAATAACGAATATAAATAATGAGTATTGGTATTGTTTTGTGTGACGACGGTAGCGTTATCAGACTGGGGGCGGTGCCGGCATTGGGCCATCCAGATGGCGATGCAGTGGTCAGATGAGTCGAGCTGTGAAGACGCCCGTTCATCGATATTCAAATGTTGCATAAGAAATTCCATAAAGATTCAAATTTTTTAACGTTCTAAGCGTCCGGCAGCGGTTATATGTTGCAACGCGTGGCGGCAATCGGATGAAAGAATTGTTAAAATTCAGTCAGGCTGCGGAGTGTAGCGCAGTGTGACCGTTAAGCAGAAAATAGCTAAGGCTTCAACATCTTTTAGCCTATTTAAGCTTCTGTTGCTATCGACCGTTTCAAATATGTGCGACAGGTCCATCAGTGATTAAAAATGGCTTGCCATCGAATACAGAGTATGTGATAACGCATCTGGGTAAAACGAGGTACAGTTCTGTATATGTGTGGCATTTTCAGTAAAGAAGTTCTGAGTAAAGACGTTAGCGTTGAATACCGCTTCTCTGCCGATCCTTATCTTAGTGCCTCAAGCAGTAACGACTCTAGTTTGTCTATGTAACGCCTCCGGGCGGTTTAAACAATCCAAAGGAAATACTCAAGATGGCAAAGATCAAAGGTCAAGTTAAGTGGTTCAACGAGTCTAAAGGTTTCGGTTTCATCACCCCAGCTGACGGCAGCAAAGACGTGTTCGTACACTTCTCTGCAATCCAGGGTAACGGCTTCAAAACCCTGGCTGAAGGCCAGAACGTTGAGTTCGAAATCCAAGATGGCCAGAAAGGCCCATCTGCAGTAAACGTTACTGCTATCTAATCAGCGTCAGCTGTACAAAAAGCCCGCCTCCGTGCGGGCTTTTTCGTGTCTGCGCTCAGCCGGCGATAATAATGCCCGCGTACTGATTGCGGCCGGTAATGCCTGGGTGCCCAGGATCTTGCTCGCGTCGATGGCTGTTGCGGCGATAGCTGGTGTATTTAAAGCGCTGCGGGTGCCGCGAATCGGTATTCGGCGTGCAGATGGTGCAACTCCCGGCGTGATCAACGGCGGCAAACCCCAGCTCGCTGAGTTTGTATTCGGCGATGGCGGCCAGATCCAGGTGGCGATAGCTTGGGCTGATCAAGGCGGCGGGCAGCGGCAACTGCTGTTTAAAGCGTGCAACCAGCTCTTCGTTCACTTCATAGCAGCACGGGCCGGCAGCCGGACCGATGGCGGCCACCCAGTTAGCCGTCGAATCATCGCGGCCGATGCGCGCCGCCAGTTGCTCAAGAATGCCATCCAGCAGGCCGCGCCAACCGGCATGCACGGCGGCAATGGCCGAGCCGTCCTTGCGGCTGAAAATGACCGGCAGGCAGTCTGCCGTCAATACGCTGAGCAGAATGCCGGGTTGGGTAGTGTAAAAACCGTCGGCTTCACCGCAAATTTGGGCCGCCTGATGAATGTCGACGATGCGCGTGCCGTGCACCTGCTTTTTTTCCGGCAGCGTGGCCCGATAAGGTTGCAGGTGCCCGGGCAGCAGGGCACTTTTGTTGCCGAATCCGTGCTGAATGGCCGGAACGGTGCTGAGAAGCGGGGAGTAGTCGGTCATATCACGTCGTTGCCTGCGTCAGAAAACATTACGTCAGTGTAGCCAGCTTTTTTATCCGTTGGCCAGGCCTGCCTTGCATCGCGCGGAAGCCTTCTTTAGACTACCCGCGCCGTATCTCTCTGGAATCCAATCATGTCTTATCAGTGCCCTCTGTGCCACCAGCCGCTTCATTTTTCTCACTTGCAATGGCGTTGCGATGCCAACCATCAGTTTGACTGCGCCAAAGAAGGCTATGTCAATCTGCTGCCGGTGCAGCATAAGCGCTCGAAGCAGCCGGGAGACAGTGCGGAAATGATGCAGGCACGGCGCGCCTTTCTCGACGCCGGGTTTTATCGGCCGTTGCAGCAACGGGTGGCGGAACTGCTGGAACAAGCGCTGGGGGCCGAGGCACAGGCGCTGCTGGATATTGGCTGCGGCGAAGGCTATTACACCGCCGAAGTAGCGGCACGATTGGCACCGCGTGGCATCACCGTTTATGGGCTGGACGTTGCTAAGGTGGCGATCCGCTATGCGGCCAAGCGTTACCCTGCGGTGGCGTTCTGCGTGGCGTCCAGCCACCGGTTACCCTTTGCCGACCGTTCTTTGGACGGGATCCTGCGCATTTATGCGCCGTGCAAAGCCGAAGAACTGGCGCGGGTGGTGAAGCCCGGCGGCGTGGTAGTGACGGTATCGCCCGGTCCGCGTCACCTGTATCAATTGAAAGAACGGGTTTATCAGCAGGTGCAACTGCATGCCGAACCGGATGAGCAGTTTACGGGGTTTGACTGTGAGCTGCTTGAGGCGCTGTCGTACCCGATGACATTGCCGGGCGAACAGGCGGCCAATCTATTGCAAATGACGCCTTTCGCCTGGCGGGCCTCTCCAGAGGTGCAACAGCGCCTGGGTGCCAGTGAATCGTTCGCCTGTGAAACGGACTTCGCCATAGGGCTGTATCGTCGCCAACCGGATTAAGCCACCGGCTATGCCGCTTCGCCATTGACCCTATCGTCCTCCAGATCTGCGCGTTCAACGGCGAGGTGCGTCCAGATCGCCGTGTACGGCGCGATAGGCCTGTCGTTGCTGACGGCTGTTCCATGGGGATTGGCGCTCAGGTTTGCCGTGCGCGCAGGAGCCGGGCAACCGACAGAACGATAGCTAAGGCGATGCGTTGCCAGAAACGAAAAGACCTGCCATAGGCAGGTCTTTTCGCATTCGGCGACAATCAGGCGAGGTAGCCCAAATGCTCCAGCAGAATGTTGATGCCGATACCAATCAGCACCACGCCGCCGATGATCTCTGCGCGTTTGCCCAGTAGCGGCCCGATAAAGCGGCCAATCATCATGCCCAGCGTCGCCATAATCATGGTGGCCATACCGATAGCCATCGCGGTGTGCACAATATTGACCTGCAGGAAGGCCAGGCCGACGCCGATGGCCATGGCATCAAGGCTGGTGGCGATAGCGGTGGCCACCAGCAGCCAGAATCCGTGACGCTTCACTTTTTCCACTTCGTCCGGCCGGTTTCTGATGCCTTCGACAATCATGCGCATGCCGAGAATAAACAACAGCGAGAAGGCTACCCAGTGATCCCACTCCATGATGTATTGGCTGGCGAACAGGCCAATCGCCCAGCCGATGATCGGCGTAATGGCTTCGACCACACCGAAGATAAGTCCGGTACGCAGGGCTTCACGAAAACGGGGTTGATGCAGGCTGGCACCTTTGCCGATCGACGCGGCGAACGCATCCATAGACATGCCAAAAGCGAGAATGAGTGTAGCGGAAAGATTCATGTTAACTAGCCTCGGCCGGGCGGCTCCATATACACGTAACCCACCCCCAACCATACGACGGAGTTACGTGTCTATGGTCTCGCCAACCTTACCTGGCTGCCCGCACCACGTTTCAGAGAACAAAACGAGTATGTTGATACGGGCGTTTCTGGCGTTTTATTGCCCAGAAACCGGCTACTCCCCAATGACGGCGCAACCATACCATAATATTTCTGACGAGGACAACCCTAATTACCTGAGAATATTCTTGTTGGAATTGAGACTTGTTTTCATTAAGGAGTTTAAGAGGGAATATAATGTAGACTGATGCAACAATGTTGCGTTAATAATAAACGGATAAGCGCTGGGTTTGTCGATTAATTATCCATGTACAGCGCGTGTTATCGGCAGAGGTGAAATTTGAAGTTTTATTTGTTCATTGATTTTCAACGAAAAAGTGATAGATCCTCTCCAGGTCATCTAATTGCGTAACCTGAATGAGCAACCGGCGCCGCTCCAGATCTATGACCAGAATACCATCTTCGGATAAATTCATGGCTTTAATGCGGTTATATTCAATGAAGGTATTGGCATAAAAGAAACCCTGCGTTTTAAACAACATCTTTGGCCAGCGAATATAGGAAATGTAGACGGCGATCAGTGCTAAAGAAATAAGCAGGTAGGTGGTCAATATTGCGCCGTTGGTGGTGGCGTTACGGTAAATCAAAATGGCAATCAGCCCGACGAAAATCAGGCCGTCGATCCGGTTACGGCGTTTTAATGGTACCTTAAGCAGCGTTTTGCCCTTCAGCAGGTTCATGCCGACTTCGTCGTAAATCGCATACAGCAGCATCAGCGCGGTAAAAATCAGTAATACGCTATCGGTCAGCGACATCGTTCAACTCCACAAATAAAAAAACCGGGGGTTTCCCCCCGGCCATGACCCGCTTTACAGGCCCAACAGGCCAATCCAGTAACCGAAGATACCGATGGCGAAGAAGCCGATGATAATCCACAGCGCGTTCACTTTTCTGCGCAGCAGCCACATGCAGCCGAAGGTTAGCAGCAGCGGCACCAAACCCGGCATCAACTGATCGAGAATGGTTTGCACCGTGGTCACCGTGGTATGCCCGGTCTGATCGGTGATCTTCGACACCACCAGCGGGATATTCACGTGCGTCCACTTGTTAACCAGTGCTCCCATCACAAACAGGCCGAGAATGGACGCGCCTTCCGTCAGTTTTTGCAGGAAGCCGCCACCCATGTCATTAACGATATCCACCCCTTTGCGGTAACCGTAGGCCACGCCGTAATAGCGGGTCAGCAGGCGCACCAGGTTGAACAAGACAAAGAACAGAATAGGGCCAAGCAGACTGCCGCTCATGGCGATACCGGCACCGAGTGCGGCGAATACCGGCCGTACCGTGCCCCAGAAGATCGGGTCGCCCACCCCGGCCAGCGGCCCCATCAAACCGACCTTGATGCCGTTGATGGCCGCGTCGTCGATCGGTGCGCCGTTGGCGCGTTGTTCTTCCATCGCCATGGTAACGCCAAGCACCGGCGCCGCCACGTAAGGGTGGGTGTTGAAGAATTCCAGGTGGCGTTTGATCGCCTGTTTGCGGTCGTCGTTATTTTCCGGATACAGGCGACGGATCACCGGTACCATAGAGAAGCAAAAACCCAGCGCCTGCATGCGTTCGAAGTTCCATGAGCCCTGGAACAGGTTCGAACGCAGGAACACACCGCGAATATCGGCCGGCGTGAGTTTCTTTTGAGCTGTTGTATCAACCATTTCTCTCACCTATTCCTAGTCGAGTTCGTTATCGAGATCGTTGGCATTAGCCGGACCAGCCTGTACAACCTGAGACTTGTTGTATTTCGGACTGAGCTGGATATAAAGCACGGCCATCACCACGCCGATGACGCCGAGCGCCACCAGATTGAAGTTGGTGAAGGCGGCGGTAACGAAGCCGAGGTAGAAGAAGGGCATCAGGTAACCGGCGCGCATCATGTTGATCACCATGGCGTAGCCGACCACCACGATCATCCCGCCGGCGATGTTCAGGCCGCTGGTAACGACTTCCGGGATCGAGTTAAGCAGAGCGTGAACGCCTGCGGTGCCCACCGAGATCGCCACGATAACCGCCGGGATGGCGATACGCATCGCCTGCAACAGCAGGGCGGAGATGTGGATCCAGGTGATGGCACGCAAACTGCCGCGTTCTGCCGCGCTGTCTGCCGCGTGCTGGAAGGCCACGGTCAGCGTACGCACTATGATGGTCAGCACTTGCCCGGCCGCCGCCAGCGGTATGGCCAGCGCGATACCGGCACCGACGCTCTGGCCGCCGGCAATAACCAGAATGGTGGAAATGATGGAAGCCAACGCCGCATCTGGCGCGACCGCGGCACCGATATTCATCCAGCCCAGGGCGATCATCTCCAGCGTGCCGCCGATGATGATGCCGGTTTTCATATCACCGAGAATAAAGCCAATCAGGGTACAGGCGACCAGCGGACGGTGGAACTGGAACTCGTCGAGAACGGATCCCATCCCGGCGATACAGGCAACGATAAATATCAGCACAATCTGAAGAGTGGTAATCTCCATTGCACTTCTCCTATGACCAAAGAGCTCTGAGTAAAATAATTATTGGCTGTCGCCATTAATTGAGTTTGTTAATCAGGTCCATCATTTTTAATCGGCTGTCGGACGAGACTTTGCGAACTTCCAGTTCAATACCGCGATCGTTTAATTTCTTAAACGCTTCGATATCCTTTTCGTCGACCGACACGGCGTTGTTGACCTGGGTTTTCCCCTGGCGAAACGCCATGCCGCCGATATTCACCGATTTGATATCCACGCCGGCCTCAACCAGGCGCCAAACGTCGGTCGGGTTGGTGAACAGCAGCATCACGCGGTCACCGGCGTATTTCGGGTTGTTCCATACGCGGATGGCTTTCGCCACGTCGACCACGTGCGCGGTAACGCCCGGCGGAGCCACTTGGGTCAGTAAGGTTTTGCGGACATGATCGGCGGCCACTTCGTCGCTGATAACGATGATGCGGCTGACGTTGGTTTCCTTGGTCCAACGGGTGGCAACCTGGCCGTGGATCAGGCGGTCATCGATGCGCGCCAGGCCGATCTTCATATGGTCATTGGGGCCAAGCGGTGCCTGCGGTGCGGCGGGTTTGGCGGCGGGGGAGTTTTGTGGTGCCGCGGGCTTAACACTCTCTTCTTCCGGTTTTTTCAGCGCCTTAACGCCTTCACGGCCGGTTTCCAACGCCAGAGCGACCAATTCGTCGAAGCCTGGGTTATCGTCCCGCGCCATGAACGTTTCCACCAGCATGGGAATGTTAACCCCGGTGACGACCTCATGATTTTCTTTATCGACGGCAATGCGACTGGCCGCGTTGAATGGGCTGCCGCCCCAGGTATCCACCAGGAACAAGACGCCACCGCTGGTGTCTAGCTCGCTGATTTTCAGGTTATATTTTTCGATTAACGTTTCGGCATTTTCACCGGGGACAAAGTCTATAAAAGCGACGTTATCTTGTTCGCCCAATAGCATTTCCGTCGTCTTCAGCAATTGTTCCGCTGCGGTCCCGTGTGTGCCGATGATAATAGCTATTGCCACTCGCTACCTCCTCATTAAACTTCATACCCGTCATCTTTCAAGCCGCCGCGTTGTTGGCTGCAACCTGAAAGCTAAAGGGTATATGCACGGATTGTGTCGTTCTTGATTTCCTTTCTGGCAGTCACTTTTGCGCTTCAAATACATTATGGTAGAAAATTAAAAACGCGGGCTTAACATTTCTCGCGCAGTTTCAAAAGCCTGTGCGCGTTAATTCACATTGACGTCATTTATTTTAGTGAGTGAAAAAATAAATTTTGTGACGTTGCTCCGTTATTGAGCGCTCGGACAACTCTTAAGGCGATGTTTGCGGAATTAAACAACAGACCTGTTACAAGACGATGCTGAAGGTAAAAAAGCTTCTTTGCCGTAAAAAAAATTCCTGCTAGAGTATTTCCTCTTTCATATTTAGGAGTGAAGGGCCTCAGCCCACCCTATGGACTGTCACCGAAGTTACTGTTTTTCAAGGTTCCACCCGCCACCTGCTGGCGTAACACAAGTCACACGGCCGTTCGGCCATCCCCCGGTACTGCAATCCCGTTATCTTGCCGTTGTTGTCTGTGCGCACTCTGCGCCGGCATCGTCGCGCCTGAGCACCGCTCGGCAATCCTGTCTTTTTTCCGGAGTCTGATATGGAATTTTTAATGGACCCCTCGATTTGGGCTGGGTTACTTACGTTGGTGGTATTGGAAATTGTACTGGGCATCGACAACCTGGTGTTTATCGCCATTCTGGCCGATAAGCTGCCGCCAAAGCAGCGCGACAAAGCGCGTATATTGGGTTTGTCGCTGGCGCTGTTTATGCGTCTGGGCCTGTTGTCGGTCATTTCCTGGATGGTTACGCTGACTACGCCGTTGTTCAGCGTGGCGGATTTCAACTTCTCCGGCCGTGATCTGATCTTGCTGTTCGGCGGTGTCTTCCTGTTGTTCAAAGCCACCATGGAATTGCATGAACGGCTGGAAGGTCAGACGCACCAGGACGGCGCCAACCGCGGCTACGCCAAGTTCTGGGCGGTTGTGGTGCAGATTGTGATCCTTGACGCCGTGTTCTCGCTTGATGCGGTGATTACCGCCGTGGGGATGGTGAACGACCTGCCGGTAATGATGACTGCGGTGGTGATCGCCATGGTGGTGATGTTGGTGGCGTCAAAACCGCTGACTAACTTCGTGAACGCACACCCTACCATTGTGGTGCTGTGCCTGAGTTTCCTGTTGATGATCGGCCTGAGCCTGATCGCCGAAGGCTTTGGCATGCATATTCCTAAAGGTTACCTGTACGCGGCGATTGGCTTCTCGATCCTGATCGAGTTGTTTAACCAGATTGCTCGTCGTAATTTTATGAAACACCAAGCGCATCGCCCGATGCGCGAGCGGACCGCCGAGGCGATCATGCGCCTGATGGGTCAACAGCGTTCACTGCAGACGGATGAAGCCGCACCCCAACCGGTGAATGAGACCTTTGCGGCAGAAGAGCGCTACATGATCAGCGGCGTGTTGACGCTGGCTTCGCGTTCCCTGCGCAGCGTAATGACGCCGCGCACCGAAATTTCGTGGGTAGATTGCGATCGCTCTCGTGAAGAGGTGCGCGAACAACTGCTGGATACGCCGCACAGTCTGTTCCCGGTTTGTCGTGACTCGCTGGACGAGATTATCGGTGTGGTGCGCGCCAAGGATCTGCTGGTGGCGGTGGAACAGGGCGAGAATATCGCCGAGTTTGCCGCACGCACGCCGCCGATAGTGGTGCCGGAAACCATGGACGTGATTAACCTGCTGGCGGTGTTGCGCCGGGCCAAAGGGCGCTTGGTGGTGGTGACCAATGAGTTTGGCGTGGTACAGGGGCTGGTAACGCCGCTGGACGTGCTGGAGGCCATCGCCGGCGAATTCCCGGATGAGGATGAGACGCCGGATATCGTAGTGGAGGAGGCGAGTTGGCTGGCGAAGGGTGGCACCGATCTGCACTCGTTGGAGCAGGCGTTGAACTGCGAAGATCTGGTCAGCCCGACGGCGGATTACGCCACATTGGCGGGCTTCCTGCTTTCTCATTACGGCCAGATGCCGGCGGTGGGGGATGTCGTGGAGTTAAATCAGCTGCGCTTCGAAATTATTGAAGTATCGGAGTACCGCATCGAGCTGGTGCGTATCAGTAAAGCGACGCCTCACGACGAGGAACAGCAGTAACATGACGAACCGGGGGCATCACGCCTCCGGTTTGCTTTCCCCCGCGTTTTGCCGCTCCTCGCGCACATTCACCGCTCGCAACCGCGATTCATATTGCTGTAACCACAGCGGAAATACGTTGATTGGCATCGGTTTGGCGAAATAGAAACCCTGCAGCGCGTTCACGTCGCGTGAGCGTAGATAATCCGCCTGTTCAGCGGTTTCCACCCCTTCGGCCACCAGCTTTAGCTTCAACCGGTGCGCCAAAGTAATGATGGTATCGGTGACGGTCGCGTTGATCGCATCGGTACCGATGGCGGCGGTAAAGCCGCGATCGATTTTCAACACGTCGGGGCTGAGCTTTTTCAGGTAGCTGAGCGAGCTGTGGCCGGTGCCGAAATCGTCGATGGCCAGCATGATCCCCATTTCTTTCAGCGTTTTGATTTGTTCATACTGAATTTCAGACAGAGCGGTGCGTTCGGTAAGTTCCAGCATTAACGAGGGCATCGGCTGGGCCGGCAGCCAGATACGTCGAATATCGTCGATGAGGGTGACCGCATTGAAATGCTCTGCGGCGACATTAATGCTGATATAAAACGACGGGCGGGGCGGGAACAGCCGCAGGTTTTCCACCACGGTGGTCATCAGGTAGCGGGTCAGGGCGATGATCAACCCATGTTGCTCCGCGAGAGGGATAAATACGTCCGGCGAGATCCAGCCCTGGCGTTTGTTTTTCCAGCGCAGCAGGGTTTCCACACCGATGCAGCGGCCCGTTTCGGCGTTGATGATCGGCTGACAGTAAACGCGGAATTCGCGGTGGGTAATGGCATGGCCAATATGATAGGACAGGCTCATGCGATTGGCGGTGAGCAGGTACACGACATAGGCCGCCAGCAGGCTGATCAGCAACGCCAACGGGATATGGCGCGGCAGCGCAGCCAGGGCGAGCCGACTGGCTTGCGGGCCAAACAGCGAGATGGAGAAAGGGTATTGCGCTGATTTTGCGGTATAGAGAAGACCGCTGGTCAGTGAATCGCTGCGCAGGATCTCCCGTCGACCATATTCCAGGCTGTAGTCGCCGACGTTCAGCACCACCCGCTGTGCGTAAGGTTCTTGCGGTTCCAGCAGGAAATTGGCCAACAGCTCAATATTGAATACGTGCAGCACGCCGTTCAGGTTGTTATCGGCCGCTCCCGGCGTCCACATGATCAGCGTTGGCACCCCTTTGGCGACAGAAAGAGAAGGGCGCAGCGCCAACTTCGCGCTGCCGTCCGCCAGGGTGGGCAAGATAGCGCTGAAAACATAGTTCCGCACGCCGAACAGGCTGGAACAGTAAATAATCCCCTCTTTGACCAACAGCATGGCCCGCAGCGCCTGATTTTGCGCAGCGCGGAAGCGCAGCGTCGGCATGACGGTCTCGCAGGGTGGGTCCAGCAAGGGCATGGAGCGCATGGCCTGCTGCTCGGCCGGTGCCAGCAGATTGTTGATTTTGGCGACAGTACGGGTGGCCAATACCCGTTGGCTTTGCTCGATGATACCGAGTTCCTGATAGTAGCGGGTGTACAGCGAGAGCAGCAGAATAGCCAACCCAACCACCCCGGCCAGCAGCCAACGGTAATAGCGGTATTTAGTCACGGCAAGTTGGGTCATCAACATCGGTAAATCCTTGTTCGGTAAGCTAGCCAAGAATCCTCGTCAGGCCAAATTGCCATGGAATGATACTCGGCTAATTCTAGCTTGTCGTTATACAAGAGTGATGATAACCCAGTAAATTATTTAAATTTGGCGAAACAAAGGGCTAAATTGCAGGTTAACCGGAGGATCGACGCGATTTTGTAAAAATATTTTTTCGTGACGCTGTCACTTTTTGATGGGCATATTTTGATTATCAATGAGTTACACAAAGAAAAACCCCGCCAGGAAGGCGGGGTGTGGGATCAATCGCACTGCACTTTTATCGCCAGGCCGCCGCGCGAGGTTTCGCGGTATTTGGCGTTCATATCTTTACCGGTTTCGTACATGGTCTCGATCACTTTATCCAGAGAAACACGAGGCTCACTGGTGCGGCGCAGCGCCATGCGCGCCGAGTTGATCGCCTTCACGGACGCAATCGCATTACGTTCGATGCAAGGTACCTGAACCTGCCCGGCAACCGGATCGCAGGTCAGACCCAGATTATGTTCCATGCCGATTTCTGCCGCGATACAAACCTGTTCCGGACTGCCGCCCAGCAGTTCAGCCAGGCCTGCCGCCGCCATAGAGCAGGCGACGCCCACTTCACCTTGGCAGCCAACCTCGGCACCAGAAATGGAGGCGTTCATCTTGTACAGAGCGCCGACGGCACCCGCAGCCATAAAGTAGCGGATATAAATGTCCGGGCTGACGGATTCGATAAAGTGGTCATAGTAAGCCAACACGGCAGGAACGATGCCGCAGGCACCGTTGGTCGGCGCTGTGACTACGCGGCCACCGGCGGCGTTTTCTTCGTTAACCGCCAGCGCGAACATATTGACCCAGTCAATGACGTTCATCGGGTCGCTGGACAGCTTGTCGGAGGAAACCAGCAGGCGGCGCAGCGCGGAAGCGCGACGCGGTACACGCAGCGGCCCAGGCAGCACGCCCTCGGTATTCAGGCCACGATCGATACAGGCGCGCATGGTCTGCCAGATGTTGCCGAAGTAGGTTTCGATTTCCTGTTTGCTGTGCAGCGCCAGCTCGTTCTGCATCACCATGCCCGACAAGGACAGCCCGGTTTTGCGGCAGTGATCGAGCATTTCACGAGCAAAATTGAACGGATAAGGGACGGCCAGTTCATGTTCGTCGACTTTGCCGAAGTTCTCCTCATCGACGATAAAACCGCCGCCAATGGAGTAGTAGGTCTTGCTGTAAACGTCTTTATCACCGGCGAAGGCATGAACCTGCATGCCGTTTTCATGCAGCGGCAGGTTGTCGCTGCGGAAAACCATGCCGCCGTCGCGCGGGAAATCGACCTCATGCAAGCCGCCGGCCAGCATCAGGCGTTGGCGCTGTTCTACATCGCGAATAAAACCCGGGATGCTATCGATATCAACGGTATCCGGCATATTGCCTGCCAGGCCGAGGATGATAGCGATATCGGTATGGTGACCTTTACCGGTCAATGAGAGTGAGCCGTAAACGTCTACAGCCACACGCGTGATAGAAGGCATCAGGCCTTTACTTACCAGATCGTCGACAAACTGTTTGCCGGCTTTCATCGGTCCAACCGTATGAGAGCTGGACGGGCCGATGCCGATCTTAAACATGTCGAAAACGCTAATCACGCTAAAACTCCTTAGAGGCATATTGTTATGGTCGCATCGGTTAAAAACCGAGCAGGGAACAGCGATATTGTAAAAGGCCCGTTCGGGTTCGGTTGCCTTTTTCGCATGAAATAAAATAATCCTTGGTGTTAACTTGCTTATTGATTGCCTCAGGCAGCAGGTCAGCCGTGGAACCTTCCGTTGCCCAAACTCCGTTAATGACAATCGCGTCAGCTTCCGTTGCTGGACGCTGCCGGCTTAATCCCTGTTTTGTTAGTGGTTTATTCCGGACGGCAGTATTTTACAGGTATTTCGTAAGGTTGAAGAGAGGGTTTACAGTTTTTTTAAAACTCTGATAGCCAGAAAGGTAGTTGAAAAAGCAGATGAATGAAGTGATGACGATCGCTTTACCTGCGGCTGTTATGCAGGTAACCGTTTGGCTTGTGATATTCATCACGAAATAAGCGTTAAATACTGACCTGTTGCGCCAGCCGCCGAATGATGGCGGCGGTCAGACCCCAGACAAACTGACTCTGATACCAGGAAAGATAAATGCGGTGCGAGTGGCCTGCACGATGAATATCCAGCGGGTAATAGCGCGACAGCGTCAGCGCTTCATGCAGCGGCATCTCGAAGACGTCGGCCACTTCGTCTTCGTTGGCGCTGAATCGCACATCGGGCGAGATCAGACCGACCACCGGCGTGACCTGAAACCCGGTGCTGCTGTCGAGCGGTGCGAGTTGGCCCAGGACGGTCACCGACTGGGGCGGGATCGCCACTTCTTCCTGCGCTTCACGCAAAGCGGTGATAATCGCCGACCCGTCTTCAGCATCGGTTTTGCCGCCCGGAAACGCCACCTGGCCTGCATGTTTACGCAGCGAGTCGGCGCGGCGGGTGAGCAGCAACGTGGGTTCGGGGTGGCAGATAATAGGGATCAATACCGCCGCAGGGCGGATATTGTGCGAAATCTGCGACGCCTGCGGCAACTGCAGCTGGAAACGGCTGATAAAGGCGGTAAGTGAGGTCGGGTAGATTGGTTGGCTCACGAGGCGGTAACCTCCCCCAGTTGCGGCAAGATGCGGCCGACCTTATCAAAGGTTTCCTGATACTCCGCCTGTTCCTGGCTGTCGGCCACGATACCGCCGCCTGCCGAACAGTAAATGCGACCGTTTTCGGTAATTAACGTGCGGATGGTGATATTGGTGTCCATAGTGCCGCAGGCGCTGATATAACCGATGCTGCCGCAGTAGGCGTTGCGCCGCTGCGGCTCAAGTTCCTCAATGATTTCCATTGCCCGCACTTTTGGCGCGCCGGTAATGGAGCCCCCCGGAAAGCAAGCGCGCAGCAGATCGGTTGCCGCGGTGCGTTCCGGCAGGATGGCGGTGATGGTGCTGACCAAATGATGCACGGCCGGGAAGGCTTCGACCACGAACAGTTCGGGGACGCGCACGCTGCCCGGTTCGGCGACACGGCCGATATCATTGCGCAGAAGATCAACAATCATCAGGTTCTCCGCACGGTCTTTGGCAGAGTTTGCCAGGCGTCGTGCCTGTTGTGCATCCTCAGCGGCATCGGCCAGCCTCGGCAAGGTGCCTTTGATCGGACGAGTTTGAACATGCCGGTTCTCCAGCCACAGGAAACGCTCGGGCGAAACGCTCAGCACGGCATTGTCCGGCAGGCGCAAAAAAGCGGAGAAGGGCGCGCGGTTGCTGGCGTTCAATTGTTGAAAGGCTTGCCATTCATCGCCCTGATAATCTGCTGAAAAGCGCTGCGCCAGATTAATTTGATAACAATCACCGCTACGCAGGTAATGCTGAATGCGCTGGAACTTTTCGCCGTACTGTCGGCGCGTCATATTGGCTTGCCAGCGGCTGGTCAAGGCAAATGCCTGCTGCGGTTCCGGCCGCTGTGCGTTAAGCCATTGCCAGCGCCGTTCCGTGTCGCCGTAGCTGAGCAACGTCAATGTCTGCCGGTGGTGATCGGCAATCAGCGCCCAGTCATAAATGCCGATCGCCATATCCGGCAGCGCGATATCCGCTTGCGCCCATTGCGGCAGCTTTTCCACTCTGCGGCCCAAGTCGTAACCGAACAGCCCGAGTGCGCCCCCCTGAAACGGCAGGTTGGGATCTGCCGCGGGATGCCAGTCTTGTCGTTCCAACTCTTCTTGCAGCAGGCTGAACGGATCTTCTTGCGACTGTCGGTAATCCTCTCCGCGGCGAACCTCGGTGATTTGCCCTCGAGTGGTGAGCGTTGCGCAGGGATCCGCGACCAGGATATCGAAACGGTTATGCGAATGCTCGGCAAACCCGGAGTGCAGCAACATTGCCCACGGCTGCTGAGCAAGCGGAGCGAAGTGCTCCAGTAGGGCGGTACGGGTGTAAGGCAAAGACTTAAGATTCGGTGCGATCGCGCTCATGGGCCTCAATAAACCTGACTGACGGTAACGGCTGTTTCTGGCGGCTATTCTGCCATATTCGACCGACGGGCGCATGCCCTGGCGTTGGAAGCCTAAGCACACTTCACATAAACGGCGAATAAACGATTTTGTAATGAAGCATTTTTTGCGCCATTGACTAGAATCTTATGTGTTAGAAAATAATAAATTCTGCCGAGGTTAAATTAACTTTTACCTGCGGGCACTGATTGAACCATAAAGCGATGAGTTAGTTTTGTCTTGTTATTGTTTCAGGTTGTCATCAAAAATGGTGAGGGCAGATATGTTTTATTGTCGGCAGCATGGACAGCGGAGTTTCGATTTCTCGCATCTTTGTGGCCTTCACTTTTCTTTGCGGGAAATGCAGGTTAAAGACATTCATTTTGAGACAAAACGTATTCATAAAGCTTTTTTAATTATTTAACGCCATTTTTTTAGAAAAAAGAAATATTTATTCGTTACTTTTTGCGAAGAGCTGCCTATGCCCTTAATGTTGAGTGTCATTGTCCCGCTGCATAACGCGGGTGAACTGTTCGAGCCTTTTATGGCGTCTCTGCTGGCCCAGGATGAACAACGGCTGGAGGTGATCATCGTCAATGACGGCTCTACCGATGGCTCCGGCGCCGCCGCCCACCGCTATGCGCGACTGCATCCGCATATTACCGTGATCGACCAACCTAATTCCGGTGTTTCCTGCGCGCGCAATGCGGGCCTGGCCATTGCGCAGGGGAAATATGTGGCGTTTCCGGACGCTGATGATGTATTGGCACCTGAAATGTATTCAACGTTAGTGGCCCTGGCCGAACAAGAACAATTAGATGTCATGCAGTGTAATGGGGAGCGTTATTTTACCCATGGAGATGAATTGCAACCGATTATTCCGCAAAATCGACTGGGCGACACCGGCGTAATTAGCGGGGCGCAATGGTTGGATCGTGCGTTGAAAACAAGAAAGTTTATCCATGTGGTTTGGTTGGCGGTGTATCGCCTTGATTTTATTAAACGGCATCAGTTGTATTTCGAGCCGGGTTTGCATCACCAGGATATTCCCTGGACCACCGAAGTGATGTTTAATGCGCAACGGGTCAAGTACCTCAGCAAAGCCTTGTATCGGCAACGGGTGCACGATCAATCCATCAGCAATCGCCGCCGCACCGGCAAGGCGAACGTGGAATACCAGCGGCACTATATGAAAATAGTGGAAATGCTGGTGGTGCTTAACCAACGTTATGCCGGAAAAATGGTTATTCGGCCGGCGTTTCACTGGCAGATTGCCCGCGAGGCGTTGGGTATTTGCCACAGTATTCGTCGGGAGCCTGAACTGGCGGCGCAGTGCCGAATCACCGAGGAGTTTTATCAGCGTGGCATTGATCGAACCATGGCGGCTAACGCGCGCGGTCTCAAGCAGAACTGGCACGTTATGTTGTGGTTGCATCGCCTGAAACAGTGGCAAGGCGGCGATCATTGCTCGCAGCCCGCCGCCGAATAACAGGCGTTGGGATCCGCCGGTTTAAGGCGTATAATCCCCCTCCATTTTGCCGGAGAGAAACACATGCTTGCAGGTATGCCGTCATTGAGTCACCAAGAGCAGCAGGAAGCTGCGGACCGTATCCATCTGTTGATGGGACAAGGCATGAGCAGTGGTGAAGCCATCGCGCGCGTCGCGCAGGAAATCCGCGAAAAACACCAGGGCGACCAGGTTAGCGTTCTGTTTGATGACGAAGACGAAGACGAAGATTATCAGGAAAGGCCGGACGAGCAGGCTGACGACGATTCGGAAGAAGACGAAAACTATTGATGTAGCAGGGGCCGGCAAGCCGGCCCCAACGTTTACCCCTCAATCACTACCGCGGCGGCAGCCTGCTTGGCTAGCGCCACTGCATGCTCTACATTTTCCGCCGTTGCCAGTGCCACACCCATCCTGCGTTGCCCGTTAATTTCCGGCTTGCCGAACAAACGCAGCTGATTGTAGCCGGTCAGTGCGCGATCCAAACCGCTGAAGCGCAGATCGCTGCTGGTCATCTGTGGCAGGATCACCGCCGAGGCCGAAGGGCCGAACTGACGAATAGCGCCAATGGGCAGACCAAGGAAGGCGCGAACGTGCAGGGCGAATTCGGACAGATCCTGCGAGATCAACGTCACCATGCCGGTATCGTGCGGGCGCGGTGACACCTCGCTGAAGATCACTTCATCGCCGCAGACGAACAATTCAACGCCGAACAGACCGAATCCGCCTAACGCCTGCACCACGTTTTGCGCAATCTCCTGCGCACGGTTCAATGCCAGCTCGCTCATCCGTTGCGGTTGCCACGATTCACGATAATCTCCGTCCTCCTGGCGGTGGCCTATTGGCGCACAGAAATGGACACCGTCGATCGCACTGATGGTCAACAGGGTAATTTCAAAATCAAACTTCACCAGCCCTTCGACAATCACTCGCCCGCCGCCGGCGCGGCCGCCCTGTTGGGCATAATCCCAGGCGGTTTTCAACTGCTCCGGGCTGCGGATTAGGCTCTGGCCCTTACCGGAGGAACTCATGACCGGTTTGATAATACACGGATAGCCAATTTCGGCGACGGCCTGCCGGAAGGCTTCTTCGCCGTCGGCAAAGCGGTAGCTGGAGGTCGGTAGGCCCAGGGTTTCAGCGGCCAGACGGCGGATACCTTCACGGTTCATGGTCAGGCGAGTCGCTTTGGCACAGGGCACTACGCGGTGTCCTTGTTGCTCCAATTCAACCAGCATGCTGGTGGCGATGGCTTCGATCTCCGGCACGATGTAATCGGGGCGTTCCTGTTCAATCAGGGCTTTCAGCGCGTTGCCGTCCAGCATATTGATGACGTGGCTGCGGTGCGCCACGTGCATGGCCGGGGCGTCCGCATAGCGGTCTACGGCAATCACTTCCAGTCCTAAACGCTGGCATTCGATGGCAACTTCTTTACCCAATTCGCCGGAGCCGAGCAGCATGACGCGGGTGGCTGACGGGCGCAGGGCGGTTCCAATAGTTAACATAGTCTCGTACCTGGATCTGTGGATTTAACGCGGTCTGATAATGGGTGTGCAGTATATACGAAAACGTTTGCGCATGCAGGAGGGGAGACGGAGGGCGACGTTATTGCCCAAAAAACCTGCCCGGCGGCTTTTTTTATGCGTGAAATCCGTAAACCCTACTATCTCTGTTATCATCTGCGGCTGATTCGGCGCCAACCCGTGGGTGCGCCGCCATTCCATTTGCCATATAAGAGTTATCGCCGTGAGCACAGTATCTTTTTCTTCCCTGCCGCTGCCAGCCGAACAGTTGGCCAACCTCAACGAACTGGGGTACGCCGAAATGACGCCGGTGCAGGCCGCCGCGTTGCCCGCCATCCTGAAAGGGCAGGACGTTCGTGCCAAAGCAAAAACCGGCAGCGGTAAAACGGCGGCGTTCGGTATCGGCCTGCTGGACAAAATCAATGTTTCCCAGGTGGCGACACAGGCGTTGATCTTGTGCCCGACACGCGAACTGGCTGACCAGGTAAGCAAAGAGTTGCGCCGGCTGGCGCGTTTCACCCAGAACATCAAAATCCTTACCCTGTGCGGCGGCCAGCCAATGGGGCCACAGCTTGATTCGCTGGTGCATGCGCCGCATATCGTGGTGGGCACGCCGGGGCGTCTTCAGGAGCATTTGCGCAAGAAAACGCTGGTGCTGGATGAATTGAAAGTGCTGGTGTTGGATGAAGCCGATCGCATGCTGGACATGGGCTTTGCCGATGACATCGACGACGTGATCAGTTACACCCCGCCGCAGCGCCAGACTCTGTTGTTCTCGGCGACCTATCCGAGCGGTATTGAGCGTATCAGCGCCCGCGTGCAGCGTGAGCCGTTGAATGTGGAAGTGGACGATGGCGACGATCAGACCTCCATTGAACAACGCTTTTACGAGACTACCCGCGATCAGCGCCCGGCGGTGCTGGTGTCCGCCATTCGTCATTATCAGCCTTCTTCCTGCGTGGTGTTCTGCAACACCAAGCGCGATTGCCAGAGCGTATATGAAGCGCTGGAAGCCCGTGGTATCAGCGTATCGGCGCTGCATGGCGATTTGGAACAGCGCGATCGCGATCAGGTGCTGGTGCGTTTTGCCAACCGCAGTTGCCGGGTGCTGGTAGCGACCGACGTAGCCGCTCGTGGGCTGGATATCAAAGAGCTGGAGCTGGTCGTCAACTATGAGCTGGCATTTGATCCGGAAGTACACGTACACCGTATTGGCCGTACTGGCCGCGCGGGCCTGAACGGCCTGGCGATCACCCTGTGTACGCCGCAGGAGATGGAGCGTGCGCATGCGGTCGAGGAGTACCAGCGCAAGGCGGTCACCTGGGCGCCGGTGTCTGAATTGAGCGGTGCTTCCAATACCACGCTGGAGGCCGAAATGGTCACCCTGTGCATCGACGGCGGGCGCAAAGCCAAAATTCGCCCTGGCGACATTCTCGGTGCCTTGACCGGCGACGCCGGGTTGACGGCCGCTGAAGTGGGGAAAATCGACATGTTCCCGGTACACGCCTATGTGGCGATCCGCAAGGCCAGTGCTCGCAGGGCGCTGCAACAGCTTCAGCAGGGCAAAATCAAAGGCAAGAACTGCAAGGTGCGGTTGTTGAAATAATTCGCGTCAGGGGTGCGCCTTGCATCCCTGCGTAAAATCACCTTATACTGTATAAAAATACAGTATTCTAACCTTTGAGGAATGCACACATGGCCGTTGAAGTAAAATATGTGGTGGTGAGAAACGGTGAGGAAAAGATGACTTTCGCAACCAAGAAAGAAGCCGATGCTTACGACAAAATGCTGGATCTGGCGGACAGCCTCGGTGAATGGCTGCAGCAGGCGCCTTTGAACCTGGATGACGAGCAGCGTGAAGGGCTGAGCTTCTTCCTGGCGGAGCATAAAGACGCGCTGGGGCAGATTCTGCGTGGCGCCGCGCCGGCGGAAGCACCGAAGAAACCGGCCAAAGAGAAAACGGAAAAATCCGTCGCTACCTCAAAAGAGGGATCTGCGTCAGAAAAGCAGGCGGCATAATGACTTATGTTGCGGCAATGTGATGAAAAAGGATCTAGAATGACCCGTGAAATAACTTTCTTCAGTCGCTTTGAGCAAGACATTTTGGCCGGGCTCAAGACGATTACTCTCCGGGACGCCAGTGAATCCCACTTTCAGCCCGGTGAGGTATTGCGCGTTAGCCGTAATGAAGATGGCGTATTTTTCTGCTTTATTGAAGTGCTGTCAGTCACGCCGGTTCACCTGGATGCGCTAACCGAACAGCATGCCAAACAGGAAAATATGTCGCTCAGCGAGCTGAAGCAGGTGATCAAGGAAATCTATCCGGGGTTGGATGAGCTGTTTGTCATCAGCTTTGTAAAACGCTGATCCTTTGCCAGACCTGTTGTGAGCCAGGAGGCAAATGCCCATGGATAGTGTTAATCACACAGGAGGGCATATGAAAAGAACGGGACTGAGTGTGGCCGTAGCGCTGCTGACCATGGCAGGTTTGACAACGACGGTACAGGCACAGGAGCAGCGCACGGCCAAAGTGGCGCAATGTAGCGGCCTGCAACCGGTAGACGTCGCCGCTCAGGTAAAACGCGATTATCTGCAGAACCGCATCACGCGCTGGGCATCGGATAAAAAGTTGCTGGGTACGGCCACCCCGATAGCCTGGATCAGCCCGGAAGCCATCACCGGCAAGGACGCGATCTGGCAGGTGCCGTTGAGGGTACGGGGTACCAAGCAGGATAAAACCTATAACGTGACCCTTGACTGCAACGCGGGTGAAATCAGCTACAGCGAACCGCAGTAACGCCACTGCTTTCAGGCTATCGCCTGCCTGAAAACTAAAAAACCCGCCTTGTCAGCGGGTTTTTTAGTTTTAGCGATTTACCTTAGTCGGTGAACGGAATAACCAGTTCACCGGGCTTCACTTCCAGCCCTTTTGCCAGCTTCTTCGCCAGCGCTTCGGTCTTGCTATTATCCGGGTTCAGCACGTAGGCCGGTTTTTGATCGAAGTAGGATTTCAGCGACTGATTCAGATAGGGGGTCAGCGCTTTCATCACCGTCTGCATTTTTTCCGGTTGCACGCTATAGTCGGTCAGCTCCATGTCCTTCAGGAATACCGCACCTTGCTCACGGTCATAGACCGGCTGCGCCTTCAGCGTCAGTTTCAGGTCGGCCGTCTGCGGGCCGAGGATCGAGCTGATATTCACCTTGGCATCGCCGGAAAGGGTGACCTTGCCCGGCTCACTGCGGCCAATCTGGCTTTTTAACTGAGTCAGCACAATATTGGCATCCAACAGCCCCGGCACGCCGATTTGCTTCTGATAATCGTTGTGCTTTTGCAGGTAATCATTCACTTCCTGTTCGCTGAGCGTGTATTGAGTGAGTTGATTACAACCGGCCAATACGCCGGCGAACAGCAGGGCGGCCGCGCCCATCAGAATCTTCTTCATTTGTGCCTCATAGCTACTGCCAACAAAATGCTGCAGATAATTGATTTGTCATTATAAACGGTCACCGCCTGCGAGGGAAATCCCTGGCGGTGGCAAACAGAATGATAGTGCGCGTGAAAGAGGGCATCACCTATCGGATAACGCTGAAACTGCTCAGCGCCGCAGACGCAGCGCCAGCAACAGTACGCCGCTCAAACAGGCCAGCCCACCCAACGCGGGAAACAGCGGAATGCCCCAAAGCCGCAGCGAAGCGTGCATCAGGTAGGGGGAAAGCCCCAGCGCGAAGGCTGCGGTAACAATGGCGATAGCCAGCGTGACCGCGGCCCGTTCCAGCGCTTTGCTCAGCTGATCGATATTCTTGACGTTGATGTCGGCGCCGATTTGACCCCGCTTCATACGGCGCATCATCAGCCGCAGGGTTTGCGGGATCTCTTCACCGGCATCCAGCACTTCTGCACCCAACGCCAGCATGCGCCGCTGCACGGCATCGGGGGAGTAACGCTGCAACATCACCTGCTGCAGCATGGGTTTTAACGTGGCGATAATGTCAAAGTTGGGATCGAGCCGGTGCAGCACGCCGTCTGCGGTGATCAACGCCTTGAACAGCAGCACCAGGTCCGGCGGCATCGCCAGTTGGTGCTCACGTGCCATTACCAGCAGATCGGTCAACGCCTTGCCTAACGTCAGGGTGGCGGAGGCTTGCTTATCGAGGAAGTTTTGCGCCGCCAGTTCCAGATCCAACAGATCCAGCGGATCGCTATCCGACCAGGCAATCAGGGTATTAACGATGCCACCGGACTCGCGTTCAGCGATGGACTGCAACAGAAGTAACAGTTGATTGCGACGCCGTTCGGAAAGCTGCCCCACCATGCCGAAATCGATAAAACCGACGCGGTTACCCGCTAACGCCATGACGTTGCCGGGATGAGGGTCGGCGTGGTAAAGGCGATGCTCCAGCACCATTTTCATAAAAGCTTGTGCGCCGCGTTGCGCCAGTAATGGGCCGTCAAACCCGGCCGCCGCCAACTGCTGCGGGTTCTCCGGCGCTATGCCCGGCAAGAATTCCTGAACCAGCAGGCGTTTTGACGACCATTGCCAGTAAATCTTCGGGATTGCCACCTCCGGCTGCTGGGCAAAATGTTCCGCCATCCGCTCGCAGTTATTGCCTTCGTGGGTCAAGTCCAGTTCGTGATTGAGTGCGGTCGCCAGCGCTCGCACCATCTGGCGGGGGCGGTGACGGGCCAGCGCCGGGCTTTGCTGTTCAACGGTTTCCGCCAGATAAGTCAGCAGGCGTAAATCGGCGTGAATGGTTTTCGCCAGGCCCGGCCGCAGCACCTTGATCACCACCGCTTCGCCGCTGTGCAGGCGTGCGCGGTAAATTTGCGCCATCGAGGCGGCGGCCAGCGGCGTGCTGTCAAATTCGGCAAACAGGGTATGGGGATCGGCGCCCAGATCGGCCGTGACTTGCGCCGCCAGCTCGCGCCACTGCAGGGTAGACGCCTGGCTGTGCAAGCGATCAAGTTCGTCGGTCCAACTTGAGTCAAGCAGGTCCGAACGGGTAGCCAGAATTTGCCCGAATTTGACAAAGGTGGGCCCCAGCGCCTCCAGCGCGGCGCGCAAACGCACCGGCAAGGTTTGGTTGTCTGGTTGAACACCCCCGTTTTCGGCACCGCTCAGCAGGGAGCCCAAGCCCAGCAGGCGAATGATATCCTGTAATCCGTAGCGGATTAACACCGAGGAAATTTCTTTCAGTCGTGCCCGGTCGCGGGCGGTGACCAACACCATTTTCAGCATATGCGCGCTATATCCTTATTGCGAAAGGGCTTACTGTTCCATATCGAGCAGCAGTGGAACATCACTGAGCTGCGCCATATGGTTGCGGTAGGCCTCAACGTTTTCCGGTAGCGCAACCCCGGCGACGATCGACAAAGAACGCAGCAACGGAAACAGCTGAATGTCATCTTCCGACAAGGTGCCATTCACCGCATCAGGGGCGACAATCAGGCCGGAAAGCGCCTGGAGATCGATCTCCAGCTCAGCAATGAGATCGGCGCTGTTGGCCAGATGCTCGGCAAAATCACCGATCGAGGCCTGTTTCTTGCGGGTAAAGTATTGGCGTGCGCTGTCAGTGGCGAACTCTTCGAAATCGGCATTGGCAATGCGCGGCAGCAGTAATTTTGCGGAGTAAGCACCGACCCGTTGCAGCCAGTCGGCGATGGCCGGGTTGGTTTTACCGGTCAGCAGCGGCCGGCCGTCGAGGTTATCGACGTAGCGTACGATATCCATGCTTTCCGGCAGATAACTGCCATCGTCTTTTTGCAGAATGGGCGCCATTTTCTTGCCAATTATGCTGATGGGGGTGGCTTCATCATCGTTCAGCAAGGTGACGAGGCGGACAGGCAGATTCTTCAGGCCGAAAATCATGCGGGCTTTAACGCAGAATGGGCAATGATCGTAGATAAACAGTTTCATGCTTGCTCCGGTTGTCAGGTTTGAACAGCAATAGTTATCACAGCATACGGAGGCTGTCGCGAAGAGTTGTGTTGGAAGGTGCGTTATTGTGGCGTGGCCCGCGCATTACGCACGGGCCATAGCAGAGATTATTTTTTGGTCGGCACTGAATTGATGACGTCTATCAGGTGTGTACGCGCCTCTTCCAAATCGATTTTATCGCGCTCGTTGGCTGCGTTGACTATCTGCAACTGTTTGATGATGTCACTTTTCAAAGTGGCATTTTCAGCAATGATATGAGCCAGCGCTTTTTCTACCAACGTTGAGCGCGCGTAGATCATGCGCAAGTTAAGTACCATGTGTTCCAGTAGTTGAGGTAATTTTTCTTCATCTGTCATTGCCAACTTCTCCTGTTCCCGTTTTTACTATCAGGATAGCAGCTCTGGGAAATTCGGCTGATTTTCTGGCAACTTAGAGAAAAAACTCAGCCGCCGCGCAGGATCGCCGGTGCGGCAGTGCGCGGATTGAACTGCCAGTACAGAGCGAACAGGGTCATAAAACCCACGATACCCAACAGGATCCACGGCAGTTCGGGCATGTTCATCGTCCGTCCGGTGTCGTACATCCAACCGCCGCCGGTGTAACCGATCGCGCCACCCAACGCCAGGCCGAGGCGGCTGAATCCCATATAGCTACCGCGTGCGCGCGGATCCGCCAATGAGGCGCTGAGGGTTTCCCGCGCCGGTTCGGCGATGATGGAACCGAGGTAGAAGCAGCAGATCAGGATGAAGACGCCTTGCAGGCTGGTCGCCAGGCCGACGGGCAGCAGGCTGAGGGTCATCAGCAGCAGGCCTGCCATCAACCGCTGTTCCAGGCGAAAACGCTTTTCGCTCCAGCGTGCCAGTGGGTAGAGCAGTGACAGCGACAGCGCGGCCTCAATGGCATACATCCATTTTACCGCTGCCGGCGAGCCGGCGATTTCATTGACCACGATAGGCAACATCAGCATCACCTGAACCGACAGCATGTAGTAGCCGGTCAGCGTCAGCACATAAGTCAGGAAACGGCGGTCGCGCAGCACGCGCATCATGCCTTCTTTCATCGGGGCGCGGACGGTGGAAATACGGTAAGCCGGCAGCAGCCAGGCGTTCCAACCGGCCGCCAGCACGAAAATGGCCGCGCCAACCCAGCAAACAAAGTGGAAATCATATTGCAACAGCCAACTGCCGATCAGGGCACCAATCACTGCGCCGGCGCTGTCTTGCATCATCAACAGAGAGTAAAAGCGACCGCGTTCATGCGGGCGGGTGAGCTTAATCACCAGCGCGGTACGCGGCGGATCAAACAGCGTGCCACCGAGTGCGGAAAGGGCGCAAGAGAACCACAGCAGCCAAGGCTGATCGGCCATCGCCATGGTGGCGAAGCCTGCCGCACGCATCAGCATGCCGGTGACGATCATCGGTTTGGCGCCGAACCGGTCGGCTATCGCGCCGCCGAAGATCCCCAACCCTTGCTGAATCAACTGCCGTAAACCCAGGGCGACGCCAACCACTACCGCAGCCCAGCCGAGTTGATCGACAAAGCGGATCGAAATAAGCGGAAAGACCACAAAGAAGCCCAAAACCACTAACAAATTATCGAGTAACAGGAAATATTTACCCAAGCTCCGAGCTTGCGATACCAGAGACATGCTTCACCACGAGCAATTAAGTAGGGAGAGGAGAGTGACCCGTCTAGTTTGTACCCAATCGCCTGAGGCCGATAGGGGCGAGGTAGATAATATTTTTTATCGTCAATACGTTACCCGTACGGCAAAACAGCACGAAAATAGCCGTAAAATGATTAATCGCTTATTTACTGAGCTGTCGGGGTTTTACCTCCAGGGCAGGCTACGGTTATATTAAATGAGGGGAAGTGCGGTTCTGCGCCGGTCGTTGAAAAATAATGGCTCAGGATATGATCGTTACGGGATTATTATCCGGACGCGCACCCAATAAATACTTCTTATCGAACCGTTCTGACCGCGGGGGAAATGATGTTTGGCTACCGCTCTGCATCACCGAAAGTACGTCTCATCACCGACCGACAGGTCGTGCGTTTGGTTCATGAACGCGACGCTTACCGTATGGCGGAATACTATGCCGAGAACCGGGCTTTCCTGAAGCCCTGGGAACCGGTGCGGGATGAAAGCCATTGTTATCCTTCCGGCTGGCAGGCGCGGCTGGGGATGATCACGGAAATGCAAAAGCAGGGCAGCGCTTACTATTTTATCCTGCTCGATCCGGAAGAAAATGAAGTGCGGGGCGTGGCGAACTTCAGCAACGTACTGCGCGGTTCGTTTCATGCCTGTTTTCTCGGCTATTCGCTGGCTGAAAAGTGGCAAGGGCAGGGCTTGATGTATGAAGCCCTGCAGTCTGCGATCCGCTATATGCTGCGTCAACAGCGCATGCACCGCATTATGGCCAACTATATGCCGCACAATCAGCGCAGCGGCGCGCTGCTCACTCGTCTGGGATTTGAACGTGAAGGTTATGCCAAGGATTATCTGCTGATCGACGGGCAGTGGCAGGATCACGTCCTGACGGCATTCACCAATAAAGAATGGCTACCGCCACGCTGAGAGCAAAAATGAAATACGAATTAAGCGCTAAAGAAGCCCGAGTGATTGGCTGCCTGCTGGAAAAACAGGTAACCACGCCGGACCAGTATCCTCTCTCCCTGAATGGGATCACCCTCGCGTGCAACCAGAAAACCAACCGCGAACCGGTGATGGATCTGACGGAAAGCGAAGTGCAGCAGGTTCTCGACCTGCTGCTGAAAAAACATTTTATCCGTACTCTGAGCGGTTTCGGTAACCGGGTGGTCAAGTATGAGCACCGCTTTTGCAATTCGGAATTCGGTCAACTGAAGCTGTCTGCCGCCGAACTGGCGGTGATAGCCACCCTGTTGCTGCGCGGGGCGCAAACCCCCGGTGAACTGCGTACCCGTACCAATCGCATGCATGAATTCAGCGATGTCTCTGAAGTGGAGCAGGTACTGCAGCAATTAAGCGCCCGGGAGGATGGCCCGTTTGTCGTGCGTTTGGCGCGGGAGCCGGGCAAGCGCGAAAGCCGCTTTATGCATCTGTTCAGCGGCCCGATTGATGAGGCGGCGGCGGAGGTTGCGGCGATCGATGACGCTGAATTGAGTGGGCGCGTCAGCGTGCTGGAAAGCGAAGTCGCAGAATTGAAACAACAGTTGCAGGCGTTACTGGCTCGGGGGCAGCATGACTAAATTACGCGTTGGCGTAGTGGGTCTGGGGGGCATCGCGCAAAAAGCCTATCTGCCGATCCTCTCTCTGGCAGCGGATTGGACGTTGGTCGGCGGCTTTTCCCCTAATCAGCAAAAAGCGCAGCCGATATGCGACAGCTACCGCATGGCCTGTTTTTCCAGCCTGGATAGCCTGGCGCAGCAGTGTGACGCGGTATTTGTTCACAGTAGCACTGCCAGCCATTTTCAGGTGATAAGCGAACTGCTGCGTCATGGCGTGCATGTTTATGTCGATAAACCGCTGGCGGAGACCCTGGAGCAGGGCGAGCAGTTGATCGCCTTGGCCGAGAAGCAGCGCAAAACGCTGATGGTGGGTTTTAACCGCCGTTTTTCCCCCGTGTACCGCCAGTTGAAACAGGAAATGCAACGGCCGGCGTCGATTCGCATGGATAAGCACCGGGCCGACAGCGTCGGGCCAAACGGCCTGCGTTTTACCTTGTTGGACGATTATTTGCACGTGGTCGATACCGCGCTGTGGCTGGGGGGATGTGAGGGGCAGTTACTCAGTGGCAGCCTGCGTGCCACAGATGCCGGTGAACTGCTGTATGCCGAACACCACTTTGCCTGCGGCGAAACGCTGGTGACCACCAGCATGCATCGCCGGGCCGGTAGCCAGCGCGAAAGCGTGCAGGCGGTGGCCGAGGGCGCCGTGTATCAGGTGAACGATATGCGACAATGGTTGCGGGAAGATCCGCAGGGCTTGCTGGAGCAACCGCTGGCCGGTTGGCAAACTACCCTGGCGCAGCGCGGTTTTGACGGCGCCATCCGGCATTTTATCGCGTCTGTCAGCAACCAAACCGTGCCGGAAACGGCCGGGGAACAGGCCATCGCCGCTCAGCGGGTGATTGAACGGCTGCTGCAGGATGCCGGTTTGTAAGGCGACGCCCCAGCGTGGGGCGCACGCGCTATTGCGGGATGTGCCTATAACTCCATGTAACATATGGCGGTAGCTATTCTGCTGTGGATGCGTAAACTTATCCGCTAGTTTTACGGACGCCTGCTGATGCAGGCGTCGACATTTACGGGACACATCAGACAACCACATGAACCTACTAAAATCACTGGCCGCCGTGAGCTCTATGACGATGTTTTCACGGGTGCTGGGCTTTGCCCGTGACGCCATAGTGGCGCGCGTGTTTGGTGCCGGTATGGCGACGGATGCCTTCTTCGTGGCGTTCAAACTGCCTAACCTGTTGCGCCGTATTTTTGCCGAAGGCGCATTTTCTCAGGCCTTTGTGCCGATCCTGGCCGAATACAAAACCCAGCAGGGTGAGGAGGCGACTCGCACTTTCGTCGCCTACGTTTCCGGCTTGCTCACGCTGGTGCTGGCGGTGGTCACCGTATTGGGGATGCTGGCTGCCCCTTGGGTGATCTACATTACCGCGCCGGGTTTCGCCGATTCGCCGGACAAGTTCGCGCTGACGTCGTCGCTGCTGCGCATCACTTTCCCCTATATTCTGCTGATTTCACTGGCTTCTCTGGTGGGTTCGATCCTCAACACCTGGAACCGTTTTTCGATCCCGGCCTTTGCGCCGACGCTGTTGAACGTCAGTATGATTGGCTTTGCGCTGTTTGCCGCACCTTATTTCAACCCACCGGTGCTGGCGCTGGCCTGGGCGGTGGTCGTGGGAGGCGTGCTGCAACTGGGCTACCAGCTCCCACACCTGAAAAAGATCGGCATGCTGGTATTGCCGCGCCTCAAACTGGGCGATGCCGGCGTATGGCGGGTGATGCGCCAAATGGGGCCGGCGATCTTTGGCGTTTCGGTAAGCCAGATCTCGCTGATTATCAACACCATTTTCGCCTCGTTCCTGGTCTCGGGCTCGGTATCCTGGATGTACTATGCCGATCGTCTGATGGAGTTTCCTTCCGGCGTGCTGGGCGTGGCGTTGGGTACCATCCTGCTGCCGTCGCTGGCCAGGAGTTTTTCCAGCGGTAACCACGATGAGTATTCGCGCCTGATGGATTGGGGGCTGCGTTTGTGCTTCCTGCTGGCGCTGCCGAGCGCTATCGCACTGGGGATATTGGCCAAACCCCTGACCGTATCGCTGTTCCAGTACGGCAAGTTCAGCGCCTTCGATGCGGCCATGACCCAGCGTGCGCTGGTGGCGTACTCGATAGGCTTGATGGGATTGATCGTGGTGAAGGTACTGGCGCCGGGCTTTTATTCGCGGCAGGACATTAAAACACCGGTGAAAATCGCCATTATCACGCTGATCATGACGCAGGTGATGAATCTGATGTTTATTGGCCCGCTAAAGCATGCCGGCCTTTCGCTGTCGATTGGGTTGGGAGCTTGTCTAAACGCCTCGCTGCTGTACTGGCAGCTGCGTAAGCAAAAAATTTTCCACCCGCAGCCAGGCTGGGCAACCTTCCTCATCAAACTGGTGATGGCGGTGATCGTGATGTCAGCGGTGTTGGTGGGCGTGATGTGGCTGATGCCGGCCTGGGATCAGGGCAACATGCTGGAGCGCCTGCTGCGACTGGCGGTGGTGGTGGTGGCCGGCGTGGTCGCCTATTTTGGCGTGTTGGCCGGTTTGGGCTTCCGCCCTCGGGACTTCGCCCGCCGGGTGGCATAAACGGGGGATCCCCGGCAGCCATTGCGCAAAAAAAGGGTCGCCTCGGCGACCCTTTTTCATTTTTAAACGTTGTCTTACATGCGTTCGACAGTGTCGATACCCAACGTATCCAGACCGGTTTTCAACGTCCTTGCGGTCAACAATGCCAGTTTCAGGCGGCTTTGGCGCGCTTCTTCACTGTCTGCATTCAGGATTTGGCAATGTTCGTAGAAGCCAGAGAACAGGCCTGCCAGGTCGTACAGGTAAGTACACATCACGTGCGGCGTGCCATCGCGTGCGACCGTAGTGATGACTTCTTCAAATTGCAGCAGGCGGGTCGCCAGCGCAATTTCACGCTCTTCGCTCATCACCAGCGGCAGCGTCAGATTGCTTTCATCGAGACCGGCGCGTTTGAATACCGAAGCTACGCGGGTATAGGCATATTGCATATAAGGGGCGGTATTCCCCTCAAACGCCAGCATGTTGTCCCAGTCGAAGATGTAGTCGGTCGTACGGCTTTTTGACAGATCCGCGTATTTGACCGCGCCGATACCGACCACGTTCGCCAGGTGCTGCATTTCTTCTGCCGGCATATCCGGGTTTTTCTCGGCAATCAGTTTGCCGGCGCGATCGATAGCTTCATCCAGCAGGTCGGACAGCCTCACGGTACCGCCCGCACGGGTTTTGAACGGCTTGCCGTCTTTGCCCAGCATCATGCCGAACATATGGTGTTCCAGCGAGAGAGAGTCCGGGATGTAACCGGCTTTACGCACGATGGTCCATGCCTGCATCAGATGCTGGTGCTGGCGGGAGTCGATGTAGTACAGCACGCGATCTGCGCCCAGCGTTTCGTAGCGGTATTTGGCGCAGGCGATATCGGTGGTGGTGTACAGGTAACCGCCATCCTTCTTCTGGATGATGACGCCCATAGGTTCGCCGTCTTTATTCTGGTATTCGTCGAGAAATACCACGGTGGCGCCTTCGCTTTCCACCGCCAGCCCCTTGGCTTTCAGATCGGCGACGATGCCCGGCAGCATCGCGTTATACAGGCTCTCGCCCATTACGTCGTCTTCGGTCAGAGTGACATTCAGGCGGTTATAGGTGAGCTGGTTTTGCGCCATGGTGATGTCGACCAGTTTACGCCACATCGTCAGGCAGTATTGATCGCCGCCCTGCAATTTCACCACGTAGGCGCGGGCGCGTTCGGCGAAATCGGCATCTTCGTCGTAGTGTTTCTTCGCTTCACGATAGAACTGTTCCAGATCGGACAAGCCCATGTCGCTGGCATTTTCATTCTGCATTTTTTCCAGGTAGGCAATCAGCATGCCGAACTGGGTGCCCCAATCGCCGACGTGGTTGGCGCGGATCACTTTATGGCCCAGGAATTCCTGAGTGCGTGCAGCGGCGTCGCCGATAATGGTCGAACGCAAGTGACCGACGTGCATCTCTTTCGCCACGTTGGGCGCGGAGTAGTCGATGACGATGGTTTGTTGTTTAACCGGTGCAATGCCAAGCTTTGGCGCACTCAGCACTTGATCGACCTGCTGCGCAACCCATTCGCCGTTCAGGAAGATATTAATAAAGCCGGGACCGGCAATTTCTACTTTGCTGGCGATGTCGCCGAGATCAAGCAGCTGTACCACTTTTTCCGCCAACTGGCGTGGTGGCATGCCGAGTTTCTTGGCTACGGACATCACGCCGTTGGCCTGATAGTCGCCAAATTGTGCTTTTGCTGACTGACGGACCTGCGCTTCGCAATCGGCTGGCGCGCCTGCGGCAATCAACGCCTGGCTGACTTTATCTGAAAGAAGAACCTGAATATTCACCGGGTTACCTTAATGACGAACGAGGGGCCGTATGCCATGCCCCTGCGGGATTCAAAGGTGGTTTTCTGGCTGCGCGTCAAGACGGCGGCCCACCACAAAACAGCCTGTAATTGTAACCGATCTGATGTGTTACGTCAGCAGTTGGCGCGGGAGAGAAGGCGAAAGTGCAGGTTTGAAAATGCCCGCCCAACAGAGAGTATGTGTTTTAAAGAGAGTGTGTGCAGTACGAGAAGGTCAAGAGGAGCGAAAAGAAATAGGTGAGAAGGAAACGAAATAAGCAGTTCTACTGCTTTTTGTTATGACGTCGGGAGTCCAGAGTGTTAATGCGACGTGATTTGAAATGGCGGTATATCGCGTATGCGGCAATAACTATCAACAGCAAGGATGTGATTAAAAGAAACATAGGTATTATCTCAAGTTTTGATTTTACCCAAAGTAGCTTAATTGGTTTTTATAAGCAATTATTAAAGAGGTCTTTAAGATAAGTCTCAGCGATTTATAGGGTAAAAATCAATAAAAACAATAATGTGTCATTCCGTTTATCACTGTAATCTTATTGTATTATATTGTTAATGCTGTGGTTTTCATGTCGTGTTATCGGGTGTGAATGATCCGTTTTTGGCATTCGAAATGGCTTGTTAAGTTAATAGTCTCTGAAATGCTTCTATCATAAGAAAAAGATATGCATTATTGCGAATATTCTGAATTTTAATTAATTTATTAAGATTTTAAAATCGACGTTAATAAAATCTATAACGCTTATTCTTTTGTGCTCTTTCTCGGCATTAGCCGAAAGATTTTACGTGACGGTCATGCAGAGGACACAAATGTGACATTTTGCCCGGGCAAAACGTGGATAGCAGCGCCCCAGCCGTGTAAATTACCCCCCTGAATTTGCTTTCCGTTGTTTCGAGGACCTTATGACGACCTTCCCGGCCATTGCCGAGCTTAATGATTTAGCGCTGGATCTGCCGCGTTTCGAACTGGCGCTGAACCAGTTTGCGGAAAAACTGCACCTGGATTTGTCGCAGTTCAGTGCGGACCACATTTCGGTGCGTTGCCACCAAAACACCACCGCTGAACGCTGGCGACAGGGATTGCTGCAGTGCGGTTCGTTGTTGTCTGAAACGACGATCAACGGACGCCCGATTTGCCTGTTTGATCTAACGCAGCCGTTGCAGGTAGGACCGTGGTTAATTGACTGCGTGGAACTGCCTTATCCGGGGGACAAGCGCTATCCGCACGAGGGATGGGAACATGTGGAACTGGTGCTTAGCGGCGACCCTGCATCGCTGTATGCACGCGCGCTGAGCCATTTGCCCGACGAGGCATTGTTGGCACCGTGGATCAAGTTGAAACAGAGCTCGCCGCGGGGCGAGAGCGAACGGCTGCCGAATCCGACGCTGGCGATCACTGACGGTAGCGTGACGATTAAGTTTCACCCTTATTCCATCCGGGAAATCGTCGCCAGCGAACAAGCTTAACCGGGCATCAGCGCTTGGGTGGCCAGCATCATGCGATCCAGCGCCTGCGCAAGCAGCTCGCGTCGGCAGCCGAAATTCAGGCGTACAAAACGGCGGTTACCGAAATCCAGGCCCGCACTTAAGCCCACCCCGGCCCGTTCAAAGAAAGCGTGCGGATTGTCGGTCGCCAGTTGACTGCAATCGATCCAGGCCAGATAGGTGGCTTCGATCGGATGCAACAACAGGCCGGGCATGGCGTTAATGCGCTCGGTCACCAAATTTCGGTTGGCGCGCAGATAAACCAACAGGGCGTCCAGCCACTCTTGCCCGTCCTGATAGGCAGCCTGAGCGGCGACCAGTGCCAGCACGTCAACGTCCGGGACTATGCCGCTGCGCGCCCGCACCAGCTTTTGACGAAGGCCGGCGTTGGGGATCACCGCCATTGATGCACCCAGTCCGGCAATATTGAAGGTTTTCGATGGCGACATCAGCGTAATGCTGCGTTGGGCGGCATCTTCATTGAGCGTGGCAAAGGGGATGTGTTCACAGCCCGGTTCAAGCAACAGATCGCAATGAATTTCATCAGAACAGACGATCAAATCATGACGACGGGCGAATTCATGCTGGTGCAACAACTCCTCCCGTCGGTAGACGGTTCCGCCCGGATTTTGCGGGTTGCACAACAACAGCAATTTTTCGCTGCCGTTGAGCTGACCCGTTACCGCGTTGAAATCCAGCAACCAGCGCCCATCGTGCAGTGCGAGCGGGACCGGCAGATGCGGGCGTCCGGCGAATTTCGCCGCCTTGCGAAACGGCGGGTAGATGGGCGATGGCGCCAGGGGGCCTTCGCCCTCGGCGGTAAAGGCGCGGACGCACAAATTGAGCCCACAGACCAGGCCGGGCAGGAAAATCAGCCATTCGGGCAAAATGTGCCAGCCGTAGCGTTCTAGCATACGGCGGGCAAAAACCGCGATAAGTTCAGGGGAGGGATGGCCGTAACCGAACACGCCATGGGCCACGCGCCGCTGCAATGCGTCGATGATGACGGGCGGTGACGGGAAATCGGTGTCGGCGACCCAGAGCGGAATAATGTCGCGGTCGCGATATTTATCCCACTTAACGCTGTCACTGTGACTACGGTCTACCCATTGATCAAAATTGAATGCCATAGTTATTATCCTGAACCGGTTCATATCTACCAATGAGCCTACGCGAGAAATTCTGAAGTTAACAAACTGCCGTCACATTTTGGCCGTTATCTGGGGGTGACAATGATTAAACTGGAAGTTTGCTGCTATAGCGTCGATTGCGCGCTGACGGCTGAGCGGGCAGGCGCTGACCGCATAGAATTGTGTGCCAGCCAAAGTGAGGGCGGTTTGACGCCCAGCTACGGCTCTTTGCGTCTGGCGCGCGACAGGGTATCCGTCCCGGTGCATCCGATAGTCCGCCCGCGCGGCGGGGATTTTTGCTACGGCGCGGTGGATTTCGACGTGATCAAGCAGGATATAGTGCAGATCCGCGATATGGGCTTTGCCGGCGTAGTCGTTGGCATGCTGGATGAAGAAGGGCACATCGACCTGCCGCGCATGCGCGAAGTCATGCGGTTGAGCGGCAATATGGCGGTCACCTTCCATCGCGCTTTCGACATGTGTCAGAACCCGATGGTAGCACTTGATCAACTGACGCAACTGGGCGTGGCACGGATCCTGACCTCCGGCCAACAGCAAAACGCTGAGCTTGGACTGCCGTTGCTGCGCGATCTGGTGCAGGCCAGCCAAGGGCCGGTGATTATGGCCGGTGCCGGTGTGAGACTCAGTAATCTGCACAAGTTTGTGGATATTGGTATTCAGGAGGTACACAGCTCTTCGGGCCACGCGGTACCTTCGACCATGCGCTATCGCAAAGCCGGTGTGACCATGTGTTCAGACAATGAGTTTGATGAATTTAGCCATTATTGCGTGGATGGCGAAATGGTGGAGGCGATGAAAAACGCGCTGGCCTTGGTTGATCCCTTGGCGCAAAGCGCATAAACACGCAGCTAACCGTGTTCTGATAACCGGTTTCCGGGCCGCAAGACCCTTTAGCGTGTCGCTGAGTTTTCGGCGATTACGCGAGTACCAGGCCCCGACGTTTTGTCGGGGCTTTTTTTATGTCTGTAGTGCAAAGTTGAACCAGAGATCAATCGCCTATGATTCCCACTCCTGGAGTTTGTCGGTGACTATGTCATGACATGATCGTGATTTGCATGATCGGCGACAGACAACGTTTGTTGTGCAAGTGCTGGCACAAACGCCCCTTCATGACAGCTCAATAACGGAGCAGTAACCTTCTTATCGGCCATGTAAATGGCTGCATCAATAATAGGAGTTTGCTGAGTTATGGAGGAGAACATGAAGTTCTATCTGATTTTTCTGCTATTGACCTGCCTTTCATTATCCGGTTGTGTCGCGGCCTATTACCGTTAAGGAAAACACTATGCGATGTCTGATGGTTTTTTTGTTGGTATGTTCGTTAAGCGCCTGTGCAACGCTGTATTACAGGTGATAAATGAGACTACTAACGGTTTTTTCGATACTGATGTTGTCTGGCTGCGTGTCGGTTTATGGGCCGACAAAAACCGGTAACCAGCCTGCTGAAGGGGCAACCGCAGTTGAGCCAAGCCGGCCGGCCGCCGCCAGCGTCACTTTGATAGGTAATAGAAAGCCTGATGAACTGGTTGCGAAAGTGGTTGCCGTTCTTGACGGAAAAGGAATTACGCCTACGCTAACGGACAATCACTTGGGTGTCGTCGGTGCAACCGGCAGAGATCCCGAACTGGCAGGACTTTATCTGGACTGTGCCGCACAGGCCACGCCATCAAATCTGACTGAGGAGTATAGAATTCTGGTGCAAGTATACCGCGCCGGCGAGGGGAGCAATGTCATGGTGCAGGTTAACGGTATCGCCGGGCTGACAACCGTAGACGGCAATGACAAGGTCAAACCCTTTGAATGCAAATCCAGTGGGGTACTGGAAAAGGACTTGCTTGAAGCCCTGCAAAAATAACCTGTCAATAACGTCATCACCCCGGCAGACTTTATTTCTCAGGCTGGGGAGATGACGTTTTTTAGTGCCGTTTATGGCTTCTTCGCTACCAACACCGCACGTAACGGGGCCGGGTAACCTTCGATTGTCTTGCTGTTATCCTTGGGATCAAGGAATTCGGCCAGTGATTCGCTGGTCATCCAGTCGGTTCGGCGCTGCTCTTCGGTGCTGGTTACACACATGTCGGCGATCTTCACGTCGACAAAACCGCATTTTTCCAGCCAGCATTTCAAGGCTTCGGCCGAAGGAATGAAATAGACGTTGCGCATCTGGGCATAACGATCGCCCGGCACCAGCACCTGGTTGCGATCGCCTTCCACCACCAGGGTTTCCAATACCAGTTCACCTTCGGAGACCAACTGGTTTTTCAGTTGATACAGATGGTCCAAGGGTGAACGGCGGTGGTACAGCACGCCCATGGAAAATACCGTATCGAAAGCGGCCAGCTCAGGCAACTGCTCAATACCCAGCGGCAGCAGATGAGCGCGTTGATCGCCGCCCAGCAGTTTGCGAACCGCTTCGAACTGGCACAGGAACAGTTGCATCGGATCAATGCCCACCGCCATCTGCGCGCCGGCACCCACCATTCGCCACAGGTGATAGCCGCTACCGCAGCCGACGTCCAGAATGGTGCGGCCGGCCAGCGGCGAAATGTGCGGCAGAACGCGATCCCATTTCCAGTCGGAGTGCCATTCGGTGTCAATGTCGATGCCGTACAACGAGAAGGGGCCTTTACGCCATGGCATCAGGGTTCGCAGCATCTTTTCGATGCCTTCCAACTGGCCCGGCGACAGCGGGGCGTCCATCTCGGCGCGCACGCCGTGCAGCAAATCGAGACGGGTTGGCGTCAGTTCCGGCAGGTGTTCGACCGAGTTAAACCACTGCTTGAACTTGCCGTGCAGCGACTCGCGCTGCCAGGCGCTGAGCTGAGCGGGCAGGGTATCCAGCCAGTGGCTGAGGTTGCCTTTAGCGATGCGCTGATAGAAATCACCAAACTCAATCATTGCTCAGCTCCTGCTTTCAACGCGATCAATGAGCCGAAGTTAAAGCACTGGAACCACACTTCCGCATGTTTAAAACCGGCCTGCTTCAGGCGGGCTTTGTGCGCCTCTACCGAGTCGGTCAGCATGACGTGTTCCAGCATGCTGCGCTTTTGGCTGATCTCCAGCTCGCTGTAGCCGTTGGCGCGTTTGAAATCGTGGTGCATGTTGAACAACAGTTCGCCGACGTCAGCATCTTCAAAGCTGAATTTCTCCGACAGCACCAGCGCGCCGCCTGGGCGCAGGCCGCGATAAACCTGCTCCAGCAGGCGAAGACGGTCGGCCGGCTCGAGGAATTGCAGGGTAAAATTCAGCACCACCATGGAGGCATTTTCGATCTTGATATCGAGGATATCGGCCTCGATAACCTCTACCGGGGTGTCGGCGCGAAAGGCGTCGATATGGCGGCGGCAGCGTTCGACCATCGCCGGAGAGTTGTCGACGGCAATGATGTTGCAACCCGCCACCTTGATATTCCGACGCATCGACAGCGTTGCCGCGCCCAGCGAACATCCCAGGTCATACACCTGGCTGTCGGGCTGCACGAAGCGTTCGGCCAGCATGCCAATCATCGAAATGATGTTGGAATAGCCGGGAACGGAACGCTGGATCATGTCCGGAAACACTTCAGCGACGCGTTCGTCGAAGGTCCAGTCGCCCAGTTTGGCGATGGGGGCAGAAAAAAGAGTATCGCGGTTTGGCATAGCGGGAAGTCAGTTCAGAATTCGAAGGCGCGTATTCTAACAGATAACGGCAAAAAAGCGGAGCGGAAGCAGGCGGCGTGGCCGCCTGATGACGAACAGGAGATCAATACAGGCTGAAAATCAGATCCCAGGGCAGATAGAAAATGTTGGCCAACACCATCAAGACCAACGAAATATAGGTTGCCGCCATGCCTGAACGGCGCCAACGGACTTCACGGTTACGCAAACCGTAGTAGTGCACCAGGCGCCCGATCATCAACATCAGGCCGCAAATATGGATCATCCATATTCCTGCGCCGTTCATTTCCATGATCACCAGCAGTACGGCGGCGATAGGAATATATTCTACGGCATTGCCGTGAACGCGGATGGCGGTCTGCAGCTCATAAAAGCCACCGTCTCCGTAAGCGACACGGTATTGCATCCTTAACTTAACCACGTCATAAGAGAGTTTGATCAACAACAATGCGCCGAGCACGACATAAAGCGCGCTTACCATTTTTAACTCCATTCCCTAACCAAAACTGGCAGCGAGCATCATAGCGGCCATTGCAATCACTGTCGCGAGGAAAAATCTGATGTAATCGGTCAGATTAATAGGTCAAAACAGTGCATCCTGCTCAGGCCAGTCCGGGGGCGGGGGCAAATTAGGAATAGCCTGATGAAGCTGCTGCCAGATTTTTTGCGCCTGTTGCGGTGAATCGCCATTATCCGGCGTATGAATAAACAAGAAGGGGGTGTATTGCTGTTGCCAGGTGGGCAGCTTCTGCTGCCAGGCCTCAAACCACCGCAGATTGTCTTGCAACACGTCGCCACCGATAAAACGGACCAGCGGGTTGTTGGCGGTGACCAGTGCATGTACCGGCAGCTTGGGTTTCTTTTGCTGAGCGTCACGTACCGCCGCGCTGTCAGGGGCGGCATGATGCACCGGCCGGCTGTCGAGGATAACCCGGTTGATGCCGCGCTGATGCAAGCCCTGATTCAACAGGCGCTCTTCCTCGCCCTTGGCGAAGAATGCCGGGTGACGTACTTCTACGCCGTAGGTGAACTCTTTCGGCAACCCGTCAAAGAACTGCCACATTCGCGGCAATTCATCCGGCCCAAATGCCGAGGGTAACTGCAACCAAAGCTGCCCGATACGCTGATGGACCGGGTTCAGGCAGTGATAAAATGCCTGCAGCTCGGCATCGCAGTTACGCAGTGCGGCCTTATGGCTGATCTCTGAGGGGAATTTGAAACAAAACCGAAAATCATCGGTGGTCATGTCGCGCCAGCGTTGAACGATCTCCAGTTTGGGTAACGCGTAGAAAGTCGTATTGCCTTCCACGCAGTTAAAATAGCGGCTGTAATCCGCCAGATCGCGCAGCCCGATGCGATTCCAGGCTGTGTGCTGCCACTGTGGTAGTCCGATGTAGATCAACGCGTCATCTTCCTTAATGCTCTTGTGAGATAAACGTAGGCGCAGCATGCCGCGCCCTGTCATTGTTACTCGCCGAGTGCGGCAAGAATTTCGCCGGTGCTGCGCACGCGGGCCAGGCGCGGGAAGATATTCTCGACGGCAAACCTGTGCATCTCGGCATTTTGCGCGCTGCACAGGTCTTCGGCGATCACTAACTCGTAACCCTGTTCCCAAGCGGCGCGGGCGGTAGATTCAACGCCGATATTGGTGGATATCCCGCCCAACACAACGGTTTTAATGCCGCGGCGGCGTAATTGCAAATCAAGATCGGTACCGTAAAACGCGCCCCATTGACGTTTGATCACCAGAATATCGCCGTCGCTGACCGCCAGAGGGGCCGGGAATTCCCACCAGTTCGCCGGTAATCCACCCGCCGGCGACGGAGCGGGCTTGTCCACCGGCTGTTTCAGCGCATCGGCAAATGTATCGGACCAGCCAACGCGCACCAGGATCACCGGCGCGCCGAGCGAGCGAAAACGCGCCGCCAGTTGCGCGCCGTGGGCGACCACGCTTTCGGCGCTGTGCGGCCCACCGGCGTAGGGCAGGATACCGTTTTGCAAATCAATCAGCACCAGCGCTGTGGTTTGAGCGTCAAGTTTCAACATAGGGGCTCCCGTTATTGAGTGAATAAAATATGTGCAGCCAAAACGGCGCACTAAAACAAGGGGGAATTCAGGCTACGTGAAAAAAGGGTCACCGGTTAATGAGAAATTTGTTAATCAATGTGTTACTTCGAACAAAAACACGCCATTTAGTGTTGCAACAAAGCTGTGTTCGCACTTATCTGGAGCATGAATTTCCTTTATAATGATCGCCTTTTTTCAACACACTTTATTCCAACGACCTATGCCGATTTATGAATATGCATGTGGTGCTTGCAGCCTTCGGTTAGAGAAATTGCAAAAATTTTCCGATACGCCGCTGACTGACTGTCCGGCGTGTGGGCAGCCCGCGTTAACCAAGTTGATTTCTTCCACGGGTTTCCAGTTAAAGGGCACCGGTTGGTATGCAACAGACTTCAAACCGGGTAATAAGTAGAGTTCATCAGATAACAGCCGCGTGGCCGGCGCGAAAGCCCGCGCGGAATCGGCTTAAGCCAAAAGGATAGCGTATGCGTACTGAATATTGCGGGCAGTTGAATCTGTCCCACGTGGGCCAGGAAGTCACTTTGTGTGGTTGGGTCAACCGTCGTCGCGATCTGGGCGGCCTGATCTTTATTGATATGCGCGACCGCGAAGGCATCGTGCAGGTGTTCTTCGATCCGGACCAGAAAGCCGCGTTTGACAAGGCGTACGACCTGCGCAACGAGTTTTGCATTCAGATTGTCGGCACCGTGCGTGCACGCCCGGACAGCCAAATCAATAAAGATATGTCCACCGGTGAAGTGGAAGTGTTCGCTCATGCTCTGGAGATTATCAACCGCTCCGAGCCGTTGCCGCTGGACTCCAACCAGGTCAACACTGAAGAAGCGCGTCTGAAATATCGCTACCTGGATCTGCGTCGTCCGGAAATGGCCGATCGCTTGAAGACTCGCGCCAAAATCACCAGCTTCGTGCGTCGCTTTATGGACAGCAACGGCTTCCTCGACATCGAAACCCCGATGTTGACCAAAGCCACGCCGGAAGGCGCGCGTGACTATCTGGTGCCGAGCCGCGTGCACAAAGGTAAATTTTACGCGTTGCCACAGTCGCCACAGCTGTTCAAACAGCTGCTGATGATGTCGGGCTTCGATCGCTACTATCAAATCGTCAAATGCTTCCGTGATGAAGACCTGCGTGCCGATCGTCAGCCTGAATTTACTCAGATCGACGTTGAAACTTCCTTCATGACCGCCGATCAAGTGCGTGAAGTGATGGAAAAATTGGCGCGTGACCTGTGGCTGGATGTGAAGGGCGTGGATCTGGGCGATTTCCCGGTCATGACCTTCGCCGAAGCGATGCGTCGCTATGGCTCCGACAAACCGGATCTGCGTAACCCGCTGGAGCTGGTGGACGTTGCCGACCTGGTGAAAGACGTTGAGTTCAAAGTGTTCTCCGGCCCGGCTAACGACGCCAAAGGCCGCGTCGCCGCTATCTGCGTTCCGGGCGGCGCGCAGCTGACCCGCAAGCTGATCGATGAGTACGGCACCTTCGTTAACATCTATGGCGCCAAAGGTCTGGCCTGGCTGAAGGTCAACGACCGTGCCGCCGGCATGGAAGGCGTACAAAGCCCGATCGCCAAATTCCTCAGCGCGGAAGTGCTGGAAGCGATCCTGGCGCGCACCAACGCGCAGACCGGCGACATCCTGTTCTTCGGCGCAGACAGCTTCAAGATTGTGACCGATGCGATGGGCGCGCTGCGTCTGAAACTGGGCCGTGATCTGCAACTGACCAAGCTGGACAGCTGGGCACCGCTGTGGGTGGTGGACTTCCCGATGTTCGAAGAAGACGGTGAGGGTGGCCTGGCGGCGATGCACCATCCGTTCACCGCACCGCGCGACATGAGCCCGGAAGAACTGAATTCGGCGCCAACCACGGCCATTGCCAATGCCTATGACATGGTGATCAACGGCTACGAAGTGGGCGGCGGTTCGGTGCGTATTCACCGCAGCGAAATGCAGCAGACGGTCTTCAGCATTCTGGGTATCGACGAACACGAACAGCGCGAGAAATTCGGCTTCCTGTTGGATGCATTGAAGTACGGCGCGCCACCGCACGCCGGCCTGGCCTTCGGTCTGGACCGTCTGGTGATGCTGCTGACCGGCACCGACAACATTCGTGACGTGATTGCCTTCCCGAAAACTACCGCAGCCGCCTGTCTGATGACCGAAGCGCCAAGCTTCGCCAATCCGGCGTCGTTGCAGGAGTTGGGGATTTCCGTGGTCAAGAAAGCCGCGTTGCCGGAAGAGAACGAGTGATGAGTTACAAGCGGCCCGAGTCCATTTTGGTCGTGATTTACGCCAAATCGAGTGGACGGGTGCTGATGTTACAGCGGCGCGACGATACCGAGTTCTGGCAGTCGGTTACCGGCAGCCTGGAGGAAAATGAGTCGCCGCCGCATGCCGCACGGCGTGAGGTCATGGAAGAAGTCGGCATCGATATCGAAGCAGAGAATCTGCCGTTGTTCGATTGCCAGCGCTGTGTGGAGTTTGAACTCTTTGTCCATTTGCGACATCGCTATGCCCCGGGGACCACGCGCAATAAAGAGCACTGGTTCTGTCTGGCGTTGCCTGAAGAGCGCGATCCGGTGATTACCGAGCATCATGCTTACCGCTGGCTTGAGGCGGCGCAAGCCGTGAGGTTGACCAAGTCCTGGAGCAATCAGCAGGCGATTGAAGAGTTTGTGATTAATTCAGTCCAGTAATTTTTTTCGGAGATTTTTTATGGCAGGTCATAGTAAGTGGGCCAACACAAAGCACCGTAAAGCTGCGCAGGATTCCAAGCGCGGTAAAATTTTCACCAAAATTATTCGCGAGCTGGTGACCGCCGCGAAACTGGGCGGTGGCGATCCGGGGGCTAACCCGCGTCTGCGTGCGGCGATCGACAAGGCGCTGTCCAACAACATGACGCGTGATACCCTGAACCGCGCCATCGCGCGTGGTGTGGGCGGTGATGATGATACCAACATGGAAACCATCATTTACGAAGGTTACGGCCCGGGCGGTACCGCCGTCATGATCGAATGCCTGAGCGACAACCGCAACCGTACCGTGGCCGAAGTGCGTCACGCCTTCACCAAATGCGGCGGTAACCTCGGCACCGACGGTTCCGTGGCTTATCTGTTCACCAAGAAGGGCGTGATCACTTACGCTCCGGGCCTGGATGAAGACGCGGTGATGGAAGCGGCGCTGGAAGCCGGCGCTGAAGACATCGTCAGCTACGACGACGGTGCTATCGACGTGTTCACCGCCTGGGAAAACCTGGGTGAGGTGAAAGACGCGCTGACTGCGGCCGGTTTCACCGCCGACGCGGCGGAAGTTTCCATGATCCCATCGACCAAGGCCGATATGGATGAAGAAACCGCGCCGAAGCTGTTGCGTTTGATCGACATGCTGGAAGACTGTGACGACGTGCAGGAGGTTTACCACAACGGTGAGATCTCCGACGAGGTTGCAGCGACGCTGTAATAGACGTTGAAGTACGGCGCTGCTCTGTGGCAGCGCCTGGCGATGTTAATGCTTAACGCAAGGTGGGTGTAGGGATGACGATCATACTGGGTATCGATCCCGGATCGCGCGTCACCGGTTATGGCCTCATTCGCCAGCAGGGCCGCCAGCTGAGCTATATCGCCAGTGGCTGCATTCGCACCGTGGTGGATGACATGCCGACGCGGCTGAAATTGATCTACGCAGGCGTCAGCGAAATCATCACCCAGTTTAAACCGGATTTTTTCGCCATCGAACAGGTGTTTATGGCGAAGAACCCGGATTCTGCGCTCAAACTCGGGCAGGCGCGCGGCGTGGCGATCGTTGCCGCCGTGAACCAGGATCTGGAAGTGTTTGAATATGCGGCGCGTCAGGTGAAGCAAACGGTGGTCGGCACCGGCGCGGCAGAGAAGGCGCAGGTGCAGCACATGGTGCGCTCGCTGCTGAAACTGTCGGCCAATCCTCAGGCGGACGCCGCCGATGCGCTGGCTATCGCCATCACCCACTGCCATCTCAGCCAAAACGTGTTGCGAATGAGCGAAGGGCGGTTAAACCTGGCTCGTGGCCGTTTAAAGTAGCGCTGAATCCGTGACAACTCAGGCTGGATATTCATCCAGCCTTTTTTATGTTATAAGCTTTACCAGCACGGCATGACAGTCGGTCATGCTCAAGAATTCTGCAGGAGGGTAAATGATAGGTCGTCTCAGAGGATATATTCTGGAAAAGCAACCGCCGCTGGTATTACTGGAGGCAAACGGCGTGGGCTATGAAGTGCATATGCCCATGACCTGCTTTTATGAGCTGCCGGATCTGGGGCAAGAAGCTATCGTATTTACCCAATTCGTGGTGCGCGAAGACGCGCAGCTATTGTACGGCTTCAACGATAAACAAGAGCGCGCGCTGTTTCGCGAGTTGATTAAAGTGAACGGCGTGGGACCAAAACTGGCGCTGGCAATCTTGTCCGGGATGTCCGCACAGCAGTTTGTCAGCGCGGTCGAACGCGAAGAGATCACCTCGCTGGTGAAATTGCCTGGCGTTGGCAAGAAAACCGCTGAGCGCCTGGTGGTCGAAATGAAAGACCGCTTTAAAGGGCTTAATGGCGATCTGTTCAATAACAGCAGCGAAATCACGCTCCCCGCTACGGCAACGCAGGCGGCCGAGATGGATGCGGAAGCAGAAGCCGCTTCTGCGCTGGTGGCATTGGGCTATAAACCGCAAGAAGCCAGCCGCATGGTCAGCAAAATCGCCAAGCCGGGTGCCGATTGCGAAACCCTGATCCGCGACGCGCTGCGCGCCGCCCTGTAAGGTTGATAAGGGATAGAGAATGATTGAAGCCGATCGCCTGATTTCTGCTGAGCCGATCAACGAAGAAGAAATTCTCGATCGCGCCATTCGGCCAAAATTACTGACGGAATATGTCGGCCAGCCGCACGTGCGTGAACAGATGGAGATTTTTATTCAGGCGGCAAAGCAGCGTGGCGACGCATTGGACCATTTGCTGATCTTCGGCCCGCCTGGACTGGGTAAAACCACGCTGGCGAATATCGTCGCCAATGAGATGGGCGTTAACCTGCGCACCACTTCCGGTCCGGTGCTGGAAAAAGCGGGCGATCTGGCGGCAATGCTGACCAACCTCGAACCGCACGACGTCTTGTTTATCGATGAGATCCATCGTCTGTCGCCGGTGGTCGAAGAAGTGCTGTACCCGGCAATGGAAGATTACCAGCTGGATATCATGATCGGCGAAGGCCCGGCCGCGCGTTCGATCAAACTCGATTTGCCGCCCTTTACGCTGGTGGGGGCTACCACCCGTGCCGGCTCTCTGACCTCACCGCTGCGCGATCGCTTCGGGATTGTGCAGCGCCTGGAGTTCTATCAGGTCGCCGATTTGCAGCATATCGTTTCACGCAGCGCCAATTGCCTGGGGCTGGATCTCTCGGAAGAGGGCGCTCACCAGGTGGCACGCCGGGCGCGCGGAACGCCACGTATCGCCAACCGCTTGCTGCGCAGGGTGCGCGACTTTGCCGAGGTCCGTGCCAACGGCGTGATCAATGGCGAAGTTGCGATGCAGGCGCTGGACATGTTGAACGTTGACGCCGAAGGTTTCGATTATATGGACCGCAAGCTGTTGCTGGCGATAATCGACAAGTTCATGGGCGGGCCGGTGGGCCTGGATAACCTGGCGGCGGCGATTGGCGAGGAACGGGAAACCATCGAAGACGTTATCGAACCCTTCCTGATCCAGCAAGGTTTTATCCAGCGTACGCCGCGTGGACGTATGGCGACCAATCATGCCTATAAACACTTTGGTATTGAACGCGAAGAGTAAGCATTAAAAAGGGCCGCTGTCGCGGCCCTTGTCACGTCTGTCGGCAGCCCGGAATCAGGCCTGCTGCTTCCTGAATAAACTCAGCACAAACAGCACCGCAGCGCTCAGCACCACAGATGGGCCGGCCGGGGTATCGTAAAATGCCGAGAAGGCCAGCCCGCCAGTCACGGCAAGCATGCCTGTCAGCACCGCGAAGCCGGCCATTTGCTCAGGCGTACGGGCGAAACGACGTGCCGTCGCCGCCGGAATAATCAGCAAAGAAGTGATGATCAGTGCGCCGACGAACTTCATCGCCAGACCAATGGTCAGGGCGGTGACCAGCATCAGCACGGTGCGTGCCCGCACCAGATTAACGCCGTCTACATGCGCCAGCTCAGGGCTGATGGTCATCGACAGCAGGTTGCGCCACTGCCACCACAGGATCAGCAGCACGATGCTGACGCCGATGCCAATCATCCAGATATCGCTAAAGGTGACAGACAACAGATCGCCAAACAGGTAGGCCATCAGGTCGACCCGCACGTTGGACATAAGCGCCACTACCACCAAACCCAGCGACAGCGCGCTGTGCGCCATAATGCCGAGCAGGGTATCAACGGAAAGTTGCGGCCGGCGCTCCAGCCACACCAGCACCAGAGCCAGCACCAGCGTTACGGCAATCACCGCATAAAAAGGATTCACATCCAACAGCAGGCCGAAGGCGACACCCAACAGCGAGGCGTGCGCCAAAGTATCGCCAAAATAGGACATTCGGCGCCAGACGACAAATGAGCCTAGCGGACCGGCGGCCCCAGCCAGCAGCACCCCGGCCAGCCAGCCGGGCAATAACAGTTCGATCATGCCTCACGGCCCCCGGTTTTCTTCAACAGGATTCGTCCTTGCAGGTCGTGACGGTGGTTATGGTGGTGGCGATAAACCGCCAGCTGCTCCGCTCCCCGATTACCAAACATGGCGATAAATTCAGGGTGCATGGAGACCACTTCCGGCGCGCCGGAACAGCAGATGTGTTGGTTGAGGCACAGTACTTCATCGGTTTTCGCCATCACCAGATGCAGGTCATGGGAAACCATCAATACCGCACAGCCCAACTCTTTACGCAATTGATCGATCAGATCGTACAGCGCCAGTTGGCCGTTGACGTCGACCCCCTGCGTCGGTTCATCCAGCACCAGCAACTGTGGTTTATTCAACAGCGCACGTGCCAGCAGAACCCGCTGGTTTTCGCCGCCGGAGAGCTTTTGCATGGGTTGATCGAGCAGATGGGCCGCCTGCACGCGTTTCAGCGCAGGCAGAATATCCGCTTTTTTTACACCGGGTTTCAGGCGCATAAAACGGCTGACGGTGAGCGGCAGGGTGGCGTCAAGGTGCAGTTTTTGCGGCACATAACCGATGCGCAGGCCTGGCTCGCGCTCAATGGTGCCTTCGGTTGGCGCAATGAGCCCCAGTACCACCCGCACCAGCGTAGATTTACCCGCGCCGTTAGGGCCGAGCAGCGTCAGAATACGGCCCGGTTGGAGGCTGAGCGAAATATTCGACAGGACCTTACGGCTACCAAAGGAGACGGTGATATTTTTTAGCGTTGTCAGTGTAGACATCTCGTGATTACATTTTGCAGAACTAACCGAATGTTATAATATCACGCCTCGCTGATGAAAACGACGGGATTACTGAGAATGGCACAGAAAAATAAATGGCTGCAGCGTACGCTGCTGGCCAGCGCATTGATGATGGTCGGGCCGCTGAACGGCGCTAATGCCGCAGTAGTGACTTCCATTCGTCCGCTGGGATTTATCGCCTCTGCGATAGCCGATGGCGTGACACCCACCGAGGTGCTGTTGCCGGATGGTGCTTCGCCGCATGATTTTGCTTTGCGGCCTTCCGATATTCAACGCCTGCGAGCCGCCGATCTGGTGGTGTGGGTGGGGCCGGACATGGAAGCTTTTCTGACCAAGCCGCTAACCCCGGTTTCGGCCAATCGGCAGTTGGCTATCAGTGAACTTAGCGGGATCAAACCATTGTTGGTGAAGGGCGACGATGAACACGAACATGGCAATGATCATGCAGCCGATGCGCATAATCATGCGGACCATGAAGAAGAGGACGGCCATCATCACGGCGAATACAATATGCACGTTTGGTTGTCCCCGGAAGTGGCAAAAGTGACCGCGATCGCGATTCACGACAGGTTATTGGAACTTATGCCGCAAAATAAGGACAAATTAGACGCAAACCTGCGCCAGTTCGAGAATCTGCTGACGCAAACTGACAAAAATGTTGGTAACATGCTTAGGCCTGTGCAAGGTAAGGGATATTTTGTTTTTCATGACGCTTACGGCTACTTTGAGAAACACTTCGGCTTGAGCCCACTGGGCCATTTTACCGTTAATCCCGAAATACAGCCTGGAGCACAGCGCTTACACCAAATTCGAACACAGTTGGTTGAGCAGAAAGCAGTCTGCGTTTTTGCTGAACCACAATTCAGGCCGGCCGTAATCAATGCCGTTGCCAAAGGGACCAAAGTGCGTTCTGGAACGCTGGACCCGCTGGGCACCGGCATCGCACTGGGGAAAGACAGCTACGGGAACTTCCTGACTCAGTTGTCAAACCAGTACGTGAGCTGCCTGAAGTAAAGATTATGAGGATAATATCGAGTGCAGCAGATAGTCCGAACTATCGCTCTGGCGTATAACAATCTGCCACGGCCCCATCGCGTCATGCTGGGGTCGTTGACAGTGGTTACACTGGCCGTTGCCGTTTGGCGGCCTTTTGTTTATCACCCAGAACATAACCCCATCGTTAAGAACATCGAGTTAGAATCCAGCCAGTTGCGGTCCTTGCTGCCAGAAGCCAGTGAGCCGATCGACCTTGACCAAGCCACTCCCGATGATGACATCCCACAGGATGAGCTGGACCAGAAGGTCGCCGGCGAAGATGGCGTGCATGAATATGTAGTTTCTACCGGCGATACCCTGGGCAGCATTCTGACCCAGTACGGCATAGATATGTCAGACGTATCTCTGCTCGCATCGCAAAATCGCGACCTGCGTAATCTGAAGATCGGCCAGCAACTGTCGTGGACGGTAAACGATGCCGGCGATTTGCAACGTTTGACCTGGGAAGTCTCCCGGCGTGAAACTCGTACCTACGATCGCGTTGGCAACAGTTTCAAGGAAACTCAGGAAGCCCAGCAGGGCGAGTGGCGTAATAACGTGATCAGCGGCCGCCTCAATGGCAGCTTCGTCAGCAGCGCCAGCAATGCCGGCCTGAGCCGCGCTGAAATCAATGCGGTGATCAAAGCGCTGCAGTGGCAGTTGGATTTCCGCAAACTGCGCAAAGGCGACCAATTCTCGGTATTGATGTCCCGCGAACATTTTGACGGCAAGAGCGCGCAGAGCCAGTTGCTGGGCGTGCGCATGCGTTCCGGCGGCAAGGATTATTACGCTATCCGCGCCGAAGACGGCAAATTTTACGATCGTCAAGGCTCCGGCCTGGCGCGCGGCTTTATGCGTTTCCCAACCATGAAGCAGTTCCGCATTTCTTCAAACTTCAATCCGCGCCGGGTGAATCCGGTAACCGGGCGCATTGCGCCGCACAAAGGCGTCGATTTTGCGATGCCGGTCGGTACCCCGGTGCTGGCGGTGGGTGACGGTGAAGTATTGATCGCCAAACGCAGCGGTGCCGCAGGCAATTATGTGGCGATCCGCCATGGTCGCCAGTACACCACACGTTATATGCACCTGAAAAAATTGCTGGTTAAACCGGGACAGAAGGTGAAACGTGGCGACCGTATCGCGTTATCGGGCAACACCGGTCGTTCTACCGGGCCGCACCTGCATTTCGAAATGTGGACCAACCAACAGGCAGTCAACCCATTGACGGCGAAACTGCCGCGCTCTGAAGGGCTGAGCGGTAAAGATCGCAGCGATTATCTGGCGCAAGTGAAGGAAGTGGTTCCTCAACTGCAGCTGGATTGATCCTTCTGTTCGGGCGCGCCGCCGCGCCAGTGATCCCATCGGCCTGATTGCAGGCCGATGCTGTTTTATATTGGCGATTCGTGGTTGTTAATTGCAAAATCATTCTTTGCAATTATGATTAGCCGAACCGCTAAGTTAAGAGCTTGTGCATGCAAAACGAGAAAAAATCGAACCTGGAGTTCATTCCGCAATTTCAAAAAGCCTTTTACCATCCGCGCTACTGGGGCGTTTGGCTGGGAACCGGGTTGATGGCCGGCATTTCACTGATCCCAGCACGCCTGCGCGACCCGGTGCTCGGAGCCGTAGGCAAGCTGGTCGGTAAAGTGGCCAAAAGTGCGCGCCGCCGAGCGCGTATCAACTTGCTGTATTGCCTGCCTGAAGTGCCGGAAAACGAACGCGAGCATATTATTGACGAGATGTTCGCCACTGCACCGCAATCGATGATTCTGATGGCGGAACTGGCCTGCACCAAACCGGAGAAAGTGCTGAAGCGCGTGCGTTGGCACGGCGAAGAGGTGCTGGATAAGATCCGCGAGGAAGGCCGAAACGTGATTTTCCTGGTGCCGCATGGTTGGGCGGTGGATGTGCCCGCAATGCTGATGGCGGCGCGTGGCCAGCCGATGGCGGCGATGTTCCACAACCAAAGCAATCCCCTGGTGGATTATCTGTGGAATGCGGTGCGCCGTAAGTTCGGTGGCCGGATGCATGCGCGTAATGACGGCATCAAACCGTTTATCAGTTCAGTGCGTCAGGGATATTGGGGCTATTATCTGCCCGATCAGGATCACGGCGCCGAACACAGCGAGTTCGTCGACTTCTTCGCTACCTATAAAGCGACGCTGCCGGCGGTAGGCCGCCTGATGAAGGTGTGCCGTGCGGCAATCGTGCCTTTGTTCCCGGTGTATGACGGCAAAACCAGCATGTTGGATATCTATATTCGCCCGCCGATGGATGATTTGGCCGTGGCTGACGACCCCTATATTGCGCGCCGCATGAATGAAGAAGTGGAGAATTTGGTGGGGCCGAATCCAGAGCAGTACACCTGGATCCTCAAACTGCTGAAAACGCGTAAAGAAGGGGAAACCGAGCCCTATTCGCGCGACGATTTATACCGTTAAGCGGCATAGTCGCTTAAGATCAGGGCCAGTCATCGAAAGGTGGCTGGCCCTTTGTTTTTGCTGCGCTTATATATGCACCAGGCATCCCTGCGCCATCAGCGGCTCCAGCACCGCCGGCATCTGGGCGAAGTTGTTCCAGCGCAAATCCAATCGCCGCAGACGAGTCAATGCCGCCATGCTGTCCGGCAGTTCACTCAAGCGGTTGGCACGCAGGTCAAGCGTGGTGAGTGCGGTGAGTTGACCAAAGCTGTCTGAAAGCTGCCGTAGCCGATTGGAGCGCAGATTGAGGTCGGTCAGCTGGCTAAGTGGCAGAATGCCGCAGGCAGCTTGCTGATGGCGTTATTTTCCACGTCCAGTACCGCCAGCTCAGAGCATTGCGAGATTTCTTCCGGCAGCGTTTCCAGGCGATTGTTCATCAGATGCAGTTCCCGCAGCGCGCTCAACTGGCCGATGGCGGCCGGCAACGCGGTAATCTGGTTGTTATATAGCCTCAGTTCCTGCAAATCACTCAATTGAACAATGGCCGCAGGCAATTCGCTCAGTTGGTTATCGGTCACGTTCAGATAACGCAATTTATGCAGGCAACCCAGTTCGATGGGCAGCGTGCTGAAAGCGTTGTCGCTCAGATAAAGATAAGTCAGTTCGCTGAGTTGGCCGATGCCGGCAGGTATCCGGTCGGCTTTGTTGTGACCGCAATCCAGCATCGCCAGCTTTTTCAATTGGCCCAGTTCTTCCGGCAGTTCACTGAGTTGGTTGCAGGAGATATTCAGTACCTGCAGGTCGCGATGCTGAAAGATCTGCGCCGGAAACTGGCGGAGGCGATTGCCGTACAAGCTGATTTTCAGTAATGCGCTGCCCTGCAGGCGGGATTCCTCCAGGCTTTCCAACTCCTGGCCGTCAAGATCCAGTGCAAGCGAGCTGCAGTTTTGCTGTGGGTGTTGATGAAGCATCTTGGTTCTCCGCTTGCCGTAGTGGCGACTGGAGACGAGTTTATCAGGCGGAAAGAGCGGTGCGGGAAAAAATGCCGGCCGGGTTAACGGCCGGCGGCAGGTAAGCGCTATTACTCGACGCGCAGGATACGGCTGGTGTTGGTGGTACCAACGGTTTCCATCACGTCGCCCTGCGTCACGATCACCAGGTCGCCTGAAACCAGGAAGCCTTTGTCGCGCAGACGATTCACCGCATCATTGGCCGCGACGACGCCGTCGTTATGGCTGTCGAAATAAACCGGCGTAACGCCGCGATAGAGCGCGGTCAGGTTCAGTGTGTGCTCATGGCGTGACATGGCGAAGATCGGCAACCCGGAGCTGATGCGGGACATCATCAGCGCAGTACGGCCTGATTCTGTCATGGCGATCAGCGCAGTCACGCCTTTCAGGTGGTTGGCGGCGTACATTGAAGACATGGCGATGGCTTCTTCGATGTTGTCGAACTGCACGTCCAAACGGTGCTTGGAGACGTTGATGCTCGGGATCTTTTCCGCGCCCAAACAAACGCGCGCCATTGCCGCCACGGTTTCGGCCGGGTACTGGCCCGCTGCGGTTTCGGCAGACAGCATGACGGCGTCGGTACCATCCAGCACGGCGTTCGCCACGTCCATGACTTCGGCGCGGGTCGGCATCGGGTTGGTGATCATCGATTCCATCATCTGGGTCGCGGTAATGACGGCGCGGTTCAGCGTGCGGGCGCGACGGATCAGTTTTTTCTGGATGCCGACCAGCTCAGGATCGCCGATCTCGACGCCCAGGTCGCCACGGGCAACCATCACCACATCGGAAGCCAGGATGATGTCGTCCATTGCTTCGTCGCTGCACACGGCTTCGGCACGTTCAACTTTAGAAACGATCTTGGCGTTGCAGCCTGCATCGCGCGCCAGACGGCGTGCGTAGTTCAGGTCTTCGCCGGTGCGCGGGAAGGAAACCGCCAGATAGTCGACGCCGATTTTCGCCGCAGTGATGATATCGGCTTTATCTTTCTCGGTCAGGGCTTCTGCGGACAGGCCGCCGCCCAGCTTGTTGATGCCTTTGTTGTTGGACAGCGGGCCGCCAACGGTCACTTCGGTAAACACTTTCATGCCCTGAACTTCGAGCACTTTCAGCTGTACGCGGCCGTCGTCCAGCAGCAGTACGTCGCCCGGTACCACGTCGGCTGGCAGGCCTTTATAGTCGATACCGACTTTTTCTTTATCGCCTTCACCTTTTGACATGTTGGCATCGAGCAGGAATTTGTCACCAATATTGAGGAAGATTTTGCCTTCCTTAAAAGTGGAAACGCGGATTTTCGGCCCTTGCAGGTCGCCCAGAATAGCGACGTGACGCCCCAGTTTGGCAGCGATTTCGCGCACTTTATCTGCGCGAGCCTGATGATCTTCCGCGCTGCCGTGGGAAAAGTTGAGCCGAACCACGTTAGCGCCGGCGGCAATGATCTTTTCCAGATTATTGTCGCGGTCAGTAGCCGGGCCAAGGGTGGTAACAATTTTGGTTCTTCTGAGCCGTCTGGACATGTATTACTCCGTTGACTGGTGAAGCAAAGTATTGGTGTTGCGATAACGTCGGATAACGAAACCAGGAGTGAAATGTAATTTTACTACACTGATGTTTCACCCGGGTTACCCGCATGAGCGTTTTACAGGTACTGCCTCTAATACTGCCGTTCAAATTTTCCCGGCAGGTTTTTACATCGATTACGAGTCGAAATTATTCGGGATAACCGCACCCTTATCAAAGCGCGATTCTTTTAACGCTTCCTTGACCCGCTTCAAGTTATCTCTGAATTTAGCCCCTCTGCGCAAGGTAAATCCGGTGGCCAGAACGTCGATGAGCGTTAATTGCGCAATTCGGGACACCATCGGCATATAAACGTCAGTATCCTCCGGCACATCAAGCAGCAGAGACAGCGTCGCCGCGTGGGCGAGAGGGGTATTGCGTGAGGTGATGGCGATCACCGTGGCGTCGTTTTCACGCGCCAGTTGCGCCATTTCAACCAGGTTTTTGGTGCGGCCGGTGTGGGAAATCAACACCACCACGTCGCCTTCGCTGGAGTTCATGCATCCCATGCGCTGCATGACGATGTCATCGAAGTAGACCACCGGGATATTGAAACGGAAAAATTTGTTCATCGCGTCGTGAGCGACCGCTGCCGATGCGCCTAAACCAAAGAAAGAGATCTTTTTTGCCTGCGTAAGCAGGTCAACAGCACGATTGATTGCGGCAATATCTAAATTTGCCTTTACTGTATCCAGACAGGCCATGACCGATTCAAATATTTTACCGGTGTAGGAATCGACGCTGTCATCTTCCTCCACGTTACGATTTACGTAAGGGGTGCCGTTGGCCAGACTTTGCGCCAGATGCAGCTTGAAATCCGGGAAACCCTTGGTATCGAGACGGCGACAAAAACGATTGACGGTGGGCTCGCTGACGTCCGCCATTTTGGCCAGCGTTGCGATACTGGAGTGAATGGCGGTTTGTGGGGAGGCCAGGATCACCTCGGCGACTTTCCTTTCAGATTTGCTCAGGAGCTCCAGATGGCTCTGGATTTTTTCCAGCGTATTCATATAACGAGAGTCACTCATGGTTTTATACCCGCAATCTTTCAAGTTTCCACCTGAAATCCATCGGATATGTCGATTTCAATCAAAGGAGAAATCAATGCCGGTTTAATGAAAATATACTACGTGCCGGTAACCGTTGGCAGTCTCGACAGAGGGTATGCAGACTTTTTTCATCAGAACATGACCTGTGTCTAACTTTCATAATGGTAAAAGAGCGTCAAAAAAGACAGAAAATTACAGTTTTTAGTTTCGGCGGTGGCGTTTAGGCCCGATCGCGCTTAACACTGGAGTTTCTGGGGCTTTTTTTCTGCTTTTGATCCGGGTTTACTGGCCGTAGTCAAAGAGAGTACATTAGTAATGTAAGAAAATTACAAATATCCTGCAACGAGGAGATGAACATGGCGGTAACCTCTACAGCCCAGGCGTGTGACCTGGTTATTTTCGGCGCGAAGGGCGATTTGGCGCGTCGTAAGCTGCTGCCTTCCCTGTACCAGTTAGAAAAAGCCGGCCATATCCACCCGGAAACCCGGATTATCGGCGTTGGTCGTGCCGAGTGGGATAAAGAAGCCTATATCAAGGTGGTCAAGGAAGCGCTTGGCACCTTTATGAAAGAAAAGCTGGATGACGAACTCTGGGCCACGCTGAGCGCACGCCTGGATTTCTGCAACCTGGATGTGAACGACAGCAAAAACTTTACCAAACTGGGTAAAATGCTGGACCAGAAACATCGCACCACCATCAACTATTTCGCCATGCCGCCGAGCACCTTCGGCGCGATCTGCAAAGGGTTGGGCGAGGCAAAGCTGAATCACGACCCGGCGCGCGTCGTGATGGAAAAACCCTTGGGGACCGATCTGGCATCTTCCCGCGTGATCAACGATCAAGTGGCGGAATATTTCAACGAGTCCCAGGTTTACCGTATTGACCATTACCTCGGTAAAGAAACGGTACTGAACCTGCTGGCGCTGCGTTTCGCCAACTCACTGTTTGCCTCCAACTGGGACAACCGTACCATCGATTCCGTACAGATCACCGTGGCGGAAGAGGTGGGCATAGAAGGGCGCTGGGGTTACTTTGATCAGGCCGGCCAGATGCGCGACATGATCCAGAACCACCTGCTGCAAATTCTGACCATGATCGCCATGTCGCCGCCGGCTGATTTGACCACCGATCGTATTCGTGACGAGAAAGTGAAGGTGCTGCGCTCGCTGCGCCGCATTAATCAGACCAACGTGCGTGAAACCACGGTGCGCGGCCAATACACCGCCGGTTTTGTGCAGGGCAAAAAAGTGCCGGGCTATCTGGAAGAGGAAGGGGCGAACAAAAGCAGCAACACCGAAACCTTCGTCTCTATCCGCGTGGATATCGACAACTGGCAGTGGGCCGGCGTACCGTTCTATCTGCGCACCGGCAAGCGCCTGCCGACCAAATGTTCTGAAGTGGTGGTTTACTTCAAGAACCCACCGTTGAACCTGTTCAGCGACTCTTATCAGCAACTGCCGCAGAACAAATTGACCATTCGTCTGCAGCCGGATGAAGGTATCGAGATCCAGGTGCTGAACAAGGTGCCGGGGTTGGATCACAAGCATCGCCTGCAAACCACCAAGCTGGATCTGAGCTTCTCGGAAACCTTCAACCAGGAGCACGTGGCAGACGCCTACGAGCGTTTGTTGCTGGAGACCATGCGCGGTATTCAGGCGCTGTTCGTACGCCGTGACGAGGTGGAGGAAGCCTGGAAATGGGTGGACTCCATCATGGACGCCTGGAAAGCGGACAACGAAGCGCCGAAGCCGTACCAGTCCGGTACCTGGGGCCCGGTAGCCTCGGTCGCGATGATCACCCGCGATGGCCGTTCCTGGAACGAGTTCGAGTAACAGGCCGCCGGCAGTTTATCTGCCGGCATTTTTTTGCCCGTTGAACGCGGGACAGCAACCTCACTTAGGGTACGGCCGGACGCCCGCATTAACTTGCGGAGCCCTGTGGCAGGGGCGTGCCATTCATAAACCGTAAGTAGTGGAGAAGGTATTGATGAAAAACTGGAAAACCAGCGCAGAACAAATCCTGACGGCAGGTCCGGTGGTTCCGGTCATCGTGATCAATAAACTGGAACATGCGGTGCCGCTGGCCAGGGCGCTGGTCGCCGGTGGCGTTCGCGTGCTGGAGGTGACATTACGTACCGCCTGTGCCATGGAGGCAATCCGCGCCATCGCCAAAGAAGTGCCGGAGGCGATTATCGGTGCAGGCACGGTAATTAATCCCCAGCAGTTGCAAGAAGTGACCGAGGCCGGTGCGCAATTCGCTATCAGCCCGGGCCTGACAGAGGTGCTGCTGAAAGCCGCTACTGCAGGAACCATTCCGTTAATTCCGGGCATCAGCACCGTTTCAGAGCTGATGTTGGGCATGGATCACGGCCTGCGCGAGTTCAAGTTCTTCCCTGCAGAAGCCAACGGCGGCGTAAAAGCGCTGCAGGCTATCGGCGGCCCATTCCCGCAGGTGCGTTTTTGTCCGACCGGTGGCATCACGCCGAATAACTACCGAGATTACCTGGCGCTGAAAAGCGTGCTGTGCATCGGTGGATCCTGGCTGGTGCCTGCCGACGCGTTGGAGAGCGGCGACTACGAACGCATCAGCGAACTGGCGCGCAGCGCCGTCAAGGGCGCTGCGTTGTAACCCGCGCAGGGCCTGGGTTTGGCGATAGTTTGCCCACGAATTAAATCACCAAGGTTCAACGGCTCGTTGAACCTTTTTTTATTTTTAAAATGCTTAACTTTCTTATTTTTAACCCGTTTTTTTCTGCTTCTTGTGAAAATGGCAGTTTGCTTTCTTATTTTGGCTGTGGTACAAATATCGCAGTTGAAAATTTTACTTTTATGAGGATATTGGGCAAATCGCACGGTGTGCGGCTGAGAATAGAGAATAATTATGATGAAACTTAACGGAACTACCCTCAGAACCTCTACTTGCCAGCTTTTCCTGTCTGCCATCCTTGCCAGTGAGCATCACTGGTGCAGCGAGCTATAGCGTCTTTCTCCCTTAACCGGTGCTGGTGACAGGCTCAGTCCTCCGTCATTCCGCGTAGCCGGGCAAACATTCTTATTGCGTTTGGGTCAGTTTATCCCCAGGGATCTCTGCGTCGTCGGCGCCTTGTTGCGCCTGTCCGACGAGATAAATCGGGATAAATACGCCTTAGCGTGCGTTATTCGCCGTTTGGGAGAAAAATTATGATTTATTGGATCTTTTTAGGTTTGGCTATCGTGGCCGAAATTATCGGTACTCTGTCAATGAAATACGCCAGTATCAGCGGCGGCATGACCGGGCATATTGTGATGTATGTGATGATCACCGCTTCTTACGTAATGCTGTCGCTGGCGATAAAACGCGTCGCCCTTGGCGTGGCTTATGCGCTGTGGGAAGGCATCGGTATCCTGTTTATTACGCTGTTCAGCGTGCTGTGGTTTGATGAGCCGATCTCTGCTTTGAAAGTGTTGGGTCTGGTGACGCTGATTGCCGGCATCATGCTGGTGAAGTCCGGTACCCGCAAAGTACGAAAACAGGTCAGCCCGCGAGGTGACAACCATGCAACAGCTTGAGTTGTACCACATCGGGTTTCTGGCACTGGCGATTGTCCTGGAAATTGTCGCCAACATCTTTTTGAAAATGTCGGACGGCTTCCGCAAAGTGTGGATGGGCCTGTTGTCTCTGCTGTCGGTGTTGGGCGCGTTCAGTGCGCTGGCGCAGGCGGTGAAGGGGATTGATCTCTCGGTGGCCTATGCGCTTTGGGGCGGTTTCGGTATTGCCGCGACTATTGCCGCCGGTTGGATCCTGTTCGGCCAGCGGCTGAATGCCAAGGGCTGGATCGGCCTGGCGCTGCTGTTGGCGGGAATGGTGATCATCAAACTGGCTTAATCAGAGCGCAAGACAAAATAAAAACCGCAGGGCACTCCCTGCGGTTTTTTGTTTACAGCGCGGCGATAATCTTGATTTCAACCTTGTACTTCGGGTTCATTAATTTGGCCTGCACGGTACAGCGTACCGGTGCGCTGCCGGCGACCACCCAGGCATCCCAGGCGGCGTTCATTGCGGCGAAGTCGGCAGCATCAGCCAGGAAAACAGTGGCGTCCAACACTCGACTCTTGTCGGAGCCAACGCGGGCCAGCAGCACGTCAATGGCGGCCAGGGCGTTTGCCGTCTGTGCTGTGGCGTCGTCATCCAGATTTTCCGGCACGCTGGTGTAATAGACGGTGTCGTTGTGTACCACGGCTTCGGACCAGCGCTGATCGGGGTCAATACGTTCGATATTCATTCAGTTATCTCCATATCATCATCATCTTAAGGGTAACACAGCCACCGATAGAAATGCGTGGCGATAAACCCGTCGTCTTTCAAACTACAGCTTTGTTACCTGCACTGTGCTGTACAGAGATGTACAAATGCCGCGAGCGTATGGATGCGCCAGAGCGGCCAACTTGAAAGCCATCGGCTAAAAGTCGGTGGTAGCCGTGCGGCAGGATTGGCATAATCACCGCTGAATTACACTGGCAGAGAGATAGCGTGACGGACGATTTCGCAACAGACGGCGCACTGGCGCAGGCAATCAAGGGTTTCAAACCGCGCGAACCTCAGCGGCAGATGGCGGAAGCCGTAACCGAGGCCATTAATTTCAAACAGGAGCTGGTGGTCGAAGCGGGCACCGGCACCGGTAAAACCTTCGCCTATTTGGCGCCGGCGCTGCGTGCCGATCGCAAAGTGATTATCTCCACCGGTTCAAAGGCCCTGCAAGACCAGCTTTATGCGCGCGATCTGCCTACCGTCGCCAAAGCGCTCAACTACAAAGGCAAGATGGCGCTGCTGAAGGGGCGCTCCAACTATCTGTGTCTGGAACGCCTGGAGCAACAATCGATGGCCGGCGGGGAGTTGGCCGGGCAGACGCTGATCGATCTGGTTCATCTGCGTAAATGGTCGTCATTGACCAAAGAAGGCGACATCAGCAGTTGCAGCGACGTGGCGGAAGACAGCTTTATCTGGCCGCTGGTGACCAGTACCAACGACAACTGCCTGGGCAGCGACTGCCCGCTGTATAAAGATTGCTTTGTGGTCAAAGCCCGCCGTCGAGCCATGGATGCGGACGTTATCGTGGTGAACCATCATCTGTTTCTGGCGGATATGGTGGTGAAAGAGGGTGGGTTTGCCGAGTTGATCCCTGAAGCCGACGTGATGATTTTCGACGAGGCCCATCAGATCCCGGATATTGCCAGTCAGTATTTCGGCAAGCAGCTGACCAGCCGCCAACTGTTGGATCTGGCTAAAGATATTACCATTGCCTACCGTACCGAAGTCCGTGACGCCGCACAGTTGCAAAAAAGCGCCGATCGCCTCAGCCAGAGCACCCAGGATTTCCGTTTGATGTTGGGAGAGCCGGGGTTTCGCGGCAACCTGCGCGACGTGCTCAGTCAACCGAACGTGCAGCGCGCCCTGCTGCTGCTCGATGATGCGCTGGAGCTGTGCTACGACGTGGTTAAACTGTCCCTTGGCCGCTCGGCCTTGCTGGATGCCGCTTTCGAGCGCGCCACGCTGTATCGCGCACGCCTCAAGCGACTGAAAGAGGTCAACGAGCCGGGCTTCAGTTACTGGTATGAATGCAATTCACGCCATTTCGTGCTGGCGCTGACGCCGCTGACGGTGGCCGATCGCTTCCGTGAGCTGTTGGATGAAAAACCGGGCAGTTGGATCTTCACTTCGGCCACGTTGTCGGTCAATGAGCAAATGGGGCACTTTACCGAGCGGTTGGGCCTGACCAAAGCCAAGACCTTGCTGCTGCCCAGCCCGTTCGACTACGCCAAACAGGCGTTGCTGTGCGTACCGCGTTTTCTGCCTTCGCCCAATCAACCCGGCGGCGCCCGCCAGCTGGCGCGCATGCTGCGACCCTTGATTGAAGCTAATAACGGGCGCTGTTTCTTCCTTTGCACCTCGCACCAGATGATGCGCGAACTGGCGGAGGAGTTCCGCGCCACCATGACACTGCCGGTACTGTTGCAGGGGGAAACCAGCAAAGGCCAACTGTTGGCGCAGTTTGTCGAAGCCGGCAACGCGTTGTTGGTGGCGACCAGCAGTTTCTGGGAAGGGGTGGACGTGCGCGGTGACGCGCTGTCTTGCGTGATCATCGACAAACTGCCGTTCACCTCGCCCGACGATCCGCTGTTGAAGGCGCGAATTGAAGATTGCCGGCTGCGGGGCGGCGATCCGTTCAACGACGTGCAATTGCCGGATGCGGTCATTACCCTGAAGCAGGGTGTCGGGCGCCTGATCCGCGATACTGACGATCGCGGCGTGCTGGTGATCTGCGATAACCGCCTGGTGATGCGGCCTTATGGCGAGGTGTTCCTCAATAGTCTGCCGCCGACGCCGCGCACCCGGGATATCGCCCAGGCGATTGCCTTCCTGCAGGCTGAACGCTAGCGGATAGGCGCGGAGACGGGGCTGTGCTACAATGCGCGCCCTGTTTTTTCCCGCCAGAGGTTGGTATGTCCACGCGAATTTTAGCGATCGATACGGCGACGGAAGCCTGCTCCGTTGCCATCTGGAATCAAGGCGAAGTCCACGCCCTGTTTGAGCTGTGCCCACGTGAGCATACGCAACGCATTTTACCGATGGTACAACAAGTGCTGGCGGAAGCCGGTTTAACCCTTGATCAACTCGACGCACTGGCTTTTGGCCGTGGGCCCGGCAGCTTTACCGGCGTACGTATCGGCATCGGCATCGCGCAAGGGCTGGCGCTGGGGGCCGGGTTGCCAATGCTGGGCATTTCAACGTTGCAAACCATGGCGCAAGGTGCCTGGCGCGTTACCGGCGCCGACCGAGTGCTGGCGGCGATTGACGCGCGGATGGGGGAAGTCTACTGGGGCCAGTTTGAGCGCCGGCAAGACGGCAGTTGGCTGGAAAGCGAAGGTGAAGCGGTGCTTTCACCACAGCAAGCGCTGGAACGTGCACAGGGCCTGCAAGGCAACTGGGCGCATGTTGGGACCGGCTGGCAAACCTACCCGGACTTGATTGCAGGCTCTTCTCTGAGCCTGCGCGACGGGCAAATGCTGCTGCCGCAAGCGGAAGATATGCTGCCGCTTGCACTGCTTGCCTGGCAGCAAGGATTGGCGGTGACAGTAGAAAATGCCGAACCGACTTACTTGCGTAACGAAGTCACCTGGAAAAAACTGCCCGGGCGCGAATAACGGTGCCCTATTGTGCTGCGGTTGAGTCCGGGCTATGAATGATCTGCAACTTGCTCAGCGATTTGCTGTCAAAGTTACAGTCATTTCAGGAGATTGCGACGATGTTAACCCGCACTGTAAGTAAAAAGATGTCGCTGCTGGCCATGGCCGGCGGCGCGCTGGCATTGTCAGGTTGCGTAACCGTACCGGATGCGATTAAAGGCAGTACGGCAACGCCGGTGCAGCAGCTATCTTCGGTGCAGAATGCGCCGAATCTGTTTGCCGGAGCTGAAGCCCGCTTTGGCGGCACCGTAGTAAACGTCGCTAACGAACAGGGACGCACAGTGCTCGAGATCGCGGCGGTGCCGCTCGATTCAGGCGCCCGGCCGATTTTGGGCGAGCCGTCGCGGGGCCGTTTGCTGGCCACGGTTAACGGTTTTCTGGAGCCGGTTGATTTCAAGGGGCAGTTGGTTACCGTTGTCGGGCCAATCACTGGGGTGAAAGAAGGCAAGATCGGCACGACGCCTTACAAGTTCGTGACGATGAACGCTACCGGTTACAAGCGCTGGCGCCTGACCCAGCAGGTGATGATGCCACCGGCGCCGATGGGGCCATGGGGCTGGCGTAGCGGTACCTGGGGCCCGGGTTGGGGAGTAGGGTACGGCTGGTACAATCCTGGTCCGGCGCAGGTGCAAACCATCGTTACCGAGTAGGCTTTTGCTTGAGGTCAACAAATTTTAATAGGGCGGCTCCGGCCGCCTTTTCTTTTGGCGCAGGGAAATACCGCCAATTAGTGATGTATATCGCAACCTGAATTAATGTTTAAAACCCAAACTGGTCTGCTGAGTTAAAATATTGTTATGGTTTGGCTGCGTTTTTGGGGGCTGCGATGATAATGAGCAATGATTTGAGGAGTAATACCTTGGATAAGGTCTGGTTAAAACGTTACCCGGCGGATGTTCCGGCAGAGATCGACGCCGATCGTTATTCATCTTTGGTCGAAATGTTTGAAAATGCGGTTCAGCGCTATGCCGATCAACCGGCTTTCATTAACATGGGCGAGATGATGACCTTCCGTAAGCTGGAAGAACGCAGTCGGGCCTTCGCCGCTTATCTGCAAAATGAACTGGGCTTGCAGAAGGGCGATCGCGTTGCCCTGATGATGCCAAACCTGCTGCAGTATCCGATCGCGCTATTCGGTATTTTGCGTGCCGGTATGGTGGTGGTAAACGTTAACCCGCTGTATACGCCGCGCGAACTGGAACACCAACTGAATGACAGCGGCGCCAGCGCCATCGTAATCGTCTCCAACTTTGCTCACACGTTGGAAAAAGTGGTGTTCAATACCCAGGTAAAACATGTGATCCTGACGCGTATGGGCGACCAGCTCTCCACCGCCAAAGGCACGTTGGTTAACTTCGTGGTGAAGTACATTAAGCGATTGGTGCCGAAATACCATCTGCCTGCCGCGATTTCTTTCCGCAGCGCTTTGCAGCGTGGGCGCCGCTTGCAGTATGTCAAACCTGGCATCATCAATTCCGATCTGGCTTTCCTGCAATATACCGGCGGTACCACCGGCGTGGCGAAAGGCGCGATGCTGACGCACCGCAATATGCAGGCCAATTTGGCGCAATGCAACGCCGCCTACGGGCCGCTGTTCCGCGATGGCCAGGAATTGATCGTCACTGCATTGCCGCTCTACCATATTTTTGCGCTGACGGTGAATTGCCTGCTGTTCCTCGAGTTGGGCGGTCGTAATTTGCTGATCACCAACCCGCGCGATATTCCGGGGTTGGTGAAAGAGCTGGCCAAATACCCCTTCACCGCTATCAGCGGCGTCAATACGCTGTTTAATGCGTTGCTCAATAATGAAGATTTCCACAAGCTGGATTTCTCGACCTTGCGTTTCTCGGTCGGCGGCGGGATGTCGGTACAAAAGGCGGTTGCGGACAAATGGGAGAAAGTCACCGGTCGGCATTTGCTGGAGGGCTATGGCCTGACAGAATGTGCGCCGCTGGTCACCTGTAATCCGCACGATCTGACGCACTACAGCGGCAGCATCGGCCTGCCGGTATCCTCCACCGATATTCGGCTGGTGGATGATAATGGGCATGATGTGCCGGTGGGGGAGCCGGGCGAACTGTGGGTTAAAGGTCCGCAAGTTATGTTAGGCTATTGGCAGCGGCCGGACGCCACCGATGAAGTGTTAAAAGAGGGCTGGCTCGCAACCGGCGATATCGTTACAGTGGACGAGTCGGGCTTTGTACGCGTGGTCGACCGCAAGAAAGACATGATTCTGGTTTCCGGTTTTAACGTTTACCCGAATGAGATCGAAGATGTGGTCAGCCAGCATCCGAAGGTGCTGGAATCCGCGGCGATTGGTGTGCCGAATGACGTATCCGGTGAAACGGTCAAGATTTGCGTGGTGAAGAAAGACGCCTCTCTGACCAAGGAAGAGCTGTTGACCCATTGCCGCCGGTACCTGACCGGGTATAAAGTGCCTAAAATTGTTGAGTTCCGCGACGAGTTGCCGAAATCTAACGTCGGTAAAATTTTGCGGCGAGAACTGCGTGATGAGCAGAAAAAGCCGCCAGCGGCAGATGCCGCCTAGGCTATCATCCACGCCTTACAGATCAACAACGCCGGTGAATGCCGGCGTTGTTGTGTTTGAATCATGAAAACGACCAAGAGAATGACGTTTTGAACTATCAGTTGATCACTACCGATGCCGGATTGCAGCAGGTCTGCGAGCAGGCGAGAAACCATGCCCAGATTGCGTTGGACACCGAATTTGTCAGAACGCGCACCTATTATCCGCAGTTAGGCCTGATTCAGTTATACGACGGTGAACAACTTTCCCTGATCGATCCCTTGCCGATCAAGCAATGGCAGCCGTTTATCGATCTGCTGAGCGATACCCAAATTGTGAAATTCCTGCACGCCGGCAGTGAAGACCTCGAGGTGTTCCTGAATGCGTTCAAAACGCTGCCGACCCCGATGGTCGACACCCAGATATTGGCAGCCTTCACTGGCCGACCGCTGTCTTGCGGTTTTGCGACGCTGGTGACGGAGTATATGCAGGTAGATCTGGATAAAAGCGAATCCCGCACCGATTGGCTGGCGCGCCCGCTGACGGAAAAACAGTGCGTATACGCCGCGGCCGATGTGTTCTACCTGTTGCCGATGGCTAAACAACTGGTGCAGGAGACCGAAGACGCCGGTTGGACCGCCGCCGCCGCCAATGAGTGTCTGCTGCTGTGTCAACGCCGCAGCGAGTCGCTGGCGCCGGAATTGGCCTACCGTGAAATCACCAACGCCTGGCAGTTGCGTCCGCGCCAACTGGGTTGTTTGCAGAAGCTGGCGGAATGGCGGCTGCGCCAGGCGCGTGAGCGTGATTTGGCGGTCAACTTTGTGGTTCGCGAGGAAAATCTCTGGCAGGTGGCGCGCTATATGCCAACGTCGCTGGGGGAATTGGATTCGCTTGGCCTGAGCGGCCCGGAAATTCGTTATCACGGTAAGACGTTGCTGGCGTTGGTGGCCGAGGCCAGCGAGCTGGATGAGGCTGCACTGCCGGCGCCGTTGTCCAACCTGATCGACCAGCCGGGTTATAAGAAAGTGTTCAAGGATATCAAAGCGGCGATCGTTATTGTCAGTGAACAAAGCGGGTTAAGCAGTGAATTGCTGGCATCGCGCAGGCAGATTAACCAACTGCTGAACTGGCACTGGAAATTGAAAAGCGGCGATAGCCTGCCTGAATTAGTCAGCGGTTGGCGCGGTGATTTATTAGCGTCACCACTTCAGGACATTCTGAAAAATTATTAATCGGTAGGTAGGAAAATCGGGGCAGGGTAAGGAAACGCTGCTCTGGTTATTCGTGAAAAATAAGCGAAGAAAATATTTTTCGACAGGATTTACTTTAAACAACTGCGGCGCAACATTAATTGAGATTAATCCCAAAGGCAAAAAAACGATTAATGGGTGTTTTTTATCTCAATAACTGGATGTGCATACAGTTACCCCCTGCAAAAAATATACAGGGGGTAATTAATGCGTCGCAATCATTTAGCTGCTTCTTCCGATTCCGGTAATGTCACGTTGAGTTCAAGTACCGAAATATCATCCCCTTTCTGCTCAAACTGCACGTGCAGCATTTCAGGGTCGATTTGAATGTATTTGCAAATCACCGCCAGAATATCGCGTTTTAAATCAGGTAGATAGTGGGGCTCGCTGTCCCCACGACGACGCTCTGCGACGATAATTTGCAGCCGTTCCTTGGCTATATTGGCTGTCGGTTTTTTGCGGGACAGAAAGAAGTCTAGTAATGCCATGGTTTATCCCCCAAAAAGGCGTTTCAGGAAGCCCTTCTTCTCTTCTTCAATGAAGCGGAAGGGGCGTTCTTCTCCTAACAAGCGGCTAACGGTATCGTCATAGGCCTTACCGGCATCTGACTCGATATCAAGAATTACAGGCTCACCCTGGTTAGAGGCGCGCAGCACGGACTGGTCTTCCGGAATAACGCCGACCAATGGAATGCGCAGAATTTCCAGTACGTCCTCCATGCTTAGCATATCGCCACGGCTGACGCGGCCCGGGTTGTAACGGGTCAACAACAGGTGCTCCTTGATAGGAGCTTCGCCTTTCTCAGCGCGACGGGATTTGGAAGACAGGATGCCCAGGATACGGTCAGAGTCACGTACCGATGAGACTTCCGGGTTAGTGGTGATCACCGCTTCATCGGCGAAATACAACGCCATCAGCGCACCGGTTTCGATGCCAGCAGGGGAATCGCAGACCACGAAATCAAAATTCATCTCGCCCAGATCGTTGAGGATTTTCTCAACGCCTTCCCGGGTCAGTGCGTCTTTGTCGCGGGTTTGCGAAGCCGGCAGGATATAAAGGTTATCAGTGCGTTTGTCTTTGATTAACGCCTGATTCAGCGTGGCGTCACCCTGGATCACGTTGACGAAATCATACACCACCCGGCGTTCACAGCCCATGATCAGGTCAAGGTTCCGCAGACCGATATCGAAATCGATCACGACGGTTTTCTTGCCTTTTTGGGCTAAGCCGGTAGCGATGGCCGCGCTTGAAGTGGTCTTGCCAACGCCCCCTTTACCCGATGTAACAACAATAATGCGTGCCATGAAATGGATTCCTTGTCAAAAGGGCTTAATTTAAAGGTTGTATGGTTAAAGCGTTATCCAACAGGCTGAGCCGTGCTGCCTGCCCGAGATAATCGGACGGGATTTGGTCGCTCAACCAGTATTGCCCTGCGATAGAGACTAGCTCAGCACCCAGGTGCGTGCAAAAAATCTGGCACTGCGTATCGCCTGAAGCACCGGCCAGCGCACGACCGCGCATCATGCCGTAAATGTGAATATTGCCGTCGGCAATTAATTCGGCCCCGGCGCTGACGCTGCTGGTCACGATCAGATCGCAGTTGCGGGCATAAATTTGTTGGCCAGAACGAACAGGGGCACTGATGATTCGCGTCTTGGCAGGGGCGTTGATATCCACCACCGGGGCTGGCGCAGGGGCCGGTTCCGGGGCGGCCATTTTCTGGCCTTTGCCTTCGTTCAGTAACGGCAGCCCGGCACGGGTTATAGCGCGTTTCTGACGCTCATCTCTGCAACCGCTGATGCCAACAACGCGCAGACCCGCAGCCGTGACAGCCTGTTGAAGTTCTTTCCAGTTTGCATCGCCGTTCAGCGTTGCAACGTTGATAACAACAGGAGCGTTTTTCAAAAAAGCGGGCGCTTGCTCCACTTTTTCCAGTAACGCCTGACGAATTACCTCGGGTTCCGAATTATGCAAATGAACAACCGATAGGGTAAAACTGCTGCCTTTTAGCTCAATTGGCGATTGTGACATCTATCCTGACTCAGTCTCAGCAACTTTAAATCCCCGGAATACCAATCGGGGTGCGATATTCCGATGTACTATAAGCATGTTATAGTCAGAGTTATATCCAGGCAAGACGCTGCCCCAATTAAATAGAGTTAAAAAAATGCTTTGTGTGATCTATAGAAGCCCAAAACGGGATCAAACTTATCTTTATGTCGAAAAAAAAGACGATTTCTCCCGAGTGCCGGAAGATCTGATGAAAAGTTTCGGTACGCCGCAATTGGCGATGGTGCTTTCCCTCGAAGGCCGGGAAAAGTTAGCTTCGGCGGATATTGAGAAAGTGAAGGAAGCCTTGAAAGAAGAAGGGTTTTATCTGCAATTCCCACCGCCAGTGGAAAATTTATTAAACCGGCATTTGTCAGAGGACAAAAAATAATCACCGCCGGCGCGTAGGGGCCAGGCTAAGTCAGCCCCCTAAAACGGCTAAGGAGCCCTGTGATGAAATTGTCGGCGATAGTAGTGGCATCAACCCTGCTGGCGCTGGGATGCGGCGTCTGCCAACAGACGGCGGCTCAGGTTGCTCCGTCGAGCGTGCCTGCGTCGACAACTGCTGCTGTGAGCACATTGGCCGAAATCGGTCGCGATCCGGCGCAATTTCCGGCCTATGTCGAGCAGTTGAAAGGCAAAGCGCTGGCACAGGGGATCAGTCAGAAAACCATCGACAACGCCTTCGCCAACGCACATTTCGTTGACCGTGTTATAAAGGCCGATCGTAATCAACCGGAAAAGAAAATCACGCTGGACGATTACCTTAAACGCACACTGCCGGCCGCCAAAATCCAACAAGGTCGAACGCTATCCCGGCAATATCGGCCGCAACTGCTGCGCGTTACCGCTCACTACGGCGTCCCCGGGCGTTATATCGTGGCGTTGTGGGGGATGGAAAGCGCCTTCGGCAAGATTCAGGGCCGTGAAGATGTCATTTCGGCTCTGGCCACGCTGGCGTTTGAAGGCCGGCGTGAAGCCTTCTTTAGCCAACAGCTGATGGCGGCGCTGCAGATCCTTGAGCAGGGGCATGTCAGCAGTTCCCAGCTAAAAGGGTCTTGGGCCGGCGCGATGGGCCAATGTCAGTTCATGCCGACCTCGTTCCTGAACTATGCGGCGGATGGCGACGGCGATGGCCGCATCGATATCTGGAACAATCCTGGCGACGTATTCGCTTCCACCGCCAACTATTTGGCGAGCGAGGGCTGGCAACGGGGTATCGGCTGGGGTAGGGAAGTGAGGTTGCCGGCCGGCTTCGGCGCCGATAGCCTGGGGTTGAAAGATCGTCAGGCTCGCAGCGTAAACGAATGGCAAAAACAGGGCGTGCGGCGGCCTGACGGTTCAGCGCTTCCGCACTCCACCCTGCGAAGCTGGGTTATCACACCGGATGACATGCAGGGCCGCGCGTTTCTGGTTTATGATAATTTCCGAACCATCATGCACTGGAATCGCTCTTACTATTTTGCGATTGCCGTGGGTATGATGGCTGACGGTATCGGACAATAAAATAGCGCTACGGTACCCCACCAGAGCGTGGAATAACGGGCTTAGCATGCTAAGCCCCTACATGATTGTAGGGAGAGGCGGTATGTATCAACATAGAGACTGGCAGGGTTCACTACTTGATTTCCCGGTTAATAAGGTGGTTTGCGTCGGCAGTAACTATGCCGATCACATTAAGGAAATGGGCAGTGCGGCCTCGGCAGAGCCGGTAGTGTTTATCAAACCTGAAACAGCGCTGTGCGACATTCGCCAGCCGGTGGCGATCCCCAAAGAGTTTGGGTCGGTGCACCATGAGGTGGAACTGGCCGTGCTTATCGGTACGCCGTTAAAGCAAGCGAATGAAGATCGCGTAGCTCGTGCTATCGCCGGTTATGGCGTGGCACTCGATCTGACGCTGCGCGAATTGCAGGCGGGTTTCAAGAAGGCTGGGCAACCCTGGGAAAAAGCCAAGGGTTTTGACGGTTCTTGCCCGATCTCAGGTTTTATTCCGGTAGCGGAGTTTGGCGACCCGCAAAATGCCGAGCTGTCGTTGACGGTAAATGACCAACTGCGTCAGCAGGGCAACACTCGCGATATGATTACCCCAATCTTGCCGCTGATCAGCTATATGAGCCGTTTCTTCACACTGCGCGCGGGCGACATCATTCTTACCGGCACGCCCCAGGGCGTCGGCCCGATGAGTTCTGGCGACATGTTGAAAATTACGCTTAACGGCAAATCACTGAGCACCCGGGTGATTTAACCGCGTGACTAAAGAAAACTAAAAAGGCCCTTAAAGGGCCTTTTGTTTGTCCGTATTTCGCATCGGTTACCTGATTACTTGCGGCCCAATAGGAAGCCGAAAACGATACCGACCGCGGCGGCGATGGCGACGCCGGCAAGCGGATTTGACTCAACCTGGGTCCGCACGGTGTCCGCCGCGTCGCGAGCCGCATAGGTGGCCTGAGAGGCGTACTTGCGGGCTGCACCCTTGGCCTGGTGTTCCGGCGAATCTGTCGCCTCACCGAAGGCTTCCTGAACAGCGCCGGCAGCTTCATTGACCTTGTTTTCTGCTTTTCCAAACATGTTTAGCTCCTTATCTCTGTTCTAAAGGCGAACATTAAACATAGCAGCATTATCGCAGGTCGGGCGGCATAACCTGCTTTATGAGAAGAATCCGAGCATTACGCAGGGGTAGCTGACAGCGCCAGACGGCAGAAGCCAAAAAGGTGATGGGTCTGAAATTTGTTCGTATAATGGAGAAAAGGGGGCGGTTTTCCCGCCAGATAAAATCGGCAACACCTTGATATTCCGGTTGCCCAAAGTTGGACGTCATTGTTTTAAATAGCGTTTTTTTTAAGCGAAAATTGCGTTATCATTATGATTGTATTGTGTTTTTAGCCTTTTCATTCGGCTGAAATATCTATATAGTGCACCCTCAAAACCTGTGCGCAGGTTATCTATTCATTTACCTATACCGGACGCGAATATGTCACAAACCCCTTTTTGGCAACAAAAAACGCTGGCGGAAATGTCAGAACAAGAGTGGGAATCGTTGTGCGACGGTTGTGGGCAATGCTGTCTGAATAAGCTGATCGACGAAGATACCGACGAGATTTATTTCACCAACGTAGCCTGCAATCAGTTGAATATTAAGTCGTGCCAGTGCCGCAACTATGAGCGTCGCTTCGAACTGGAAGAAGATTGCATCAAACTGACGCGAGAAAACCTGACCACCTTTGACTGGCTGCCGCCTACCTGTGCGTATCGCCTGATTGGCGAAGGAAAACCGTTGTTTTCATGGCACCCGCTGGTAAGCGGCTCCAAGGCGGCTATGCACGGTGAACGTATTACGGTGCGACACATTGCGGTGCGTGAGAGTGAAGTGGTGGACTGGCAGGATCACATTTTGAACAAGCCAAGCTGGGCGAGGTAAGGAAAAAAGCCCCTGCAAAGAGAGGGGCAAGACACACAACAACACCAGGGAAATCGGTGATACAACATGCGGTTACTATAAGGATTTTTTGACTGAAGTTCATCAGAATATTGATGCAATAATGCATCACTATGATGAGTTTTTTTGTATGAGCGTGATGAATACAAAAGCATCACCCTTTGTGTCTGGCTGCCAGGAAGCGATTGGGTAAATGCATTGCCTCTGCGATTAACGCGTTATGCCCTTCAAACTTAATGTTATGTAAATTACCCGCCAAAACCCGTCTGAATGCTTCTTTATCGTTGTGATATTAGGTAGTTTGACCGCTCTCCCGCCAAGTTCCGAGAGTACAATAATGAAAATGATACGACTGTTTGCCGTCGCTGGAGCATTGATAGTGCTCGTTTATTACCTTACGCATACTTGACGTTGGGTTACCTCTGAAAATCACAAGCAATCCCATGTAAAACGGCGCCCAGAGGCGCCGTTTTCATTAATGCCGCATTTTAGCGGCCGAACAGGTCACGGCGACGCGGCCGGACAAACTGCGCGATCAGCACGACGATGGCGATGAGCAGGTAGGCCGCGAAGATACCCACCAGCCACTGCGGCATTTCCAGCGACAGGAACTGCCATTGGCGCACCGAACAGTCACCGGAAGCGTGAAACACCGCCGGTAGCCATTTATCCAGCGGCAGCCAGGACGGGAAGCTGACGAAGAAATCACAGGTATTGAACGGCGAAGGGTGCAGTTGGATCATGGTGTGTTTCCATGCCAGTTGTACACCTTCCCAGGCGCTGTAAATCCACAACAGGATAGCGACATAGCGCAGCGGCGTTTTCGGCGCGATGGCACCGACCAATGAGGCGCCGAGAATGCCAAACAGCGCGCAGCGTTCATAAATGCACATCACACAGGGTTGCAGCAGCATTACGTGCTGAAAATAGAGCGCGACTAATTCCAGCACCAGCGCAGTCAGGGCCATTAGCAGCCAAGCACCGCGCCCCTGCGAGCAACGGTTAAAGAATTGCAACATATATTTATTCTTCCATGCAGTAAGCAATTGAACCGGCAGTGTAAACCAATTCAACCCCGCTGCCAGCCACCTGGGCCGGATTCAGCACAAAAATAGTCGCTGGCAACAGAGTGGGCGGGCACTGTTAATGTGCAGTGGCTTCGATTGAAGGCAACGTCAGCCAATGCCACTGGGTTAGCAGGTCGGTTATTGGCGCCAGAGTAAACTGTACGCACAATAGCCCAACGAGGGTTAATACCACAGTATAGGGCAAAGCCATCCACACCATTCGCCCATAGGACAAACGCACCAGCGGCGCCAATGCGGACGTCAGCAGGAACAAAAATGCCGCCTGGCCATTCGGCGTGGCGACCGAGGGCAGGTTGGTTCCGGTGTTAATGGCGACTGCCAGCATCTCGAATTGCTTCAGGGAGATGGCTCCGCTGTTGAACGCGGCGCGCGCCTCATTGATATAAACCGTGCCGACGAACACGTTATCGGAGACCGACGACAACAGGCCGTTAAACAGATAAAACAGCGCCAACTGCGAAGAGGGTTCCGCCTGCAGGACAAACTGGATGATGGGGCTGAACAGGTGCTGCTCGATGATCACCGCGACCACGGTGAAAAATACCGTTAGCAGGGCAGTAAAGGGCAGCGCTTCCTGGAATGCCTTGCCGATAGCGTGCTCGTCGGTTACGCCGCACAGGGAGGTGGCGAGAATGATCACCGACAGGCCTATCAGGCCAACCTCCGCCAGATGAAAGGCCAGCGCCATGACCAGCCAAATGCCGATAAGCGCCTGCACCGCCAGCTTGACCTGTTCTTGTCTGCTGCGTCCTGCGGTGGCCTGACGGTCAAACTCTTTCAGTACCTCACGTACGCGTTCCGGCAGTTTGGCGCCATAGCCGAAAATGCCAAAGCGTTCGAGCAACAGGCAGAGCAGCAGGCCGCAAACCATCACCGGCAGGGTAACCGGCGCCATACGCAGGAAGAAATCGGTAAATCCCCAGCCGGCGCTTTTGGCGATAATCAGGTTTTGTGGTTCCCCCACCATGGTCATTACGCCGCCCAGCGCGGTGCCAACGCCGGCGTGCATCAGCAAGCTGCGCAAGAAGGCGCGGAACTGCTCCAGCGTTTGCTTGTGCTCGTCACTTGCCAGTTCGCTGTCGTCACCGACATCGCTATGACCGTCTGACCGGTTAGACGCCACGTTGTGGTAGATCGAGTAAAAGCCTGTGGCGACGCTGATCACCACAGCGACCACCGTCAACGCATCCAGGAAGGCGGACAGCAGCGCCGCGGCCAGGCAGAACGCCAGCGAAAGCAGCATTTTCGAGCGGATGTTGAGCAACAGTTTGGTAAATACGAACAGCAGCAACTGCTTCATAAAGTAAATGCCTGCGACCATAAAGATCAGCAGCAGCAGCACATCCAGATTATGGGCAATTTCTTCGCTCACGCGAGCGGGGCTGGTCATGCCAATCAGCACCGCTTCAATCGCCAGCAGGCCACCCGGCAACAGCGGATAACACTTCAGTGCCATTGCCAGGGTAAAGATAAACTCGATCACCAACAGCCAACCGGCGATAAAGGGATCGACCAGGAAGAAAACCAGCGGGTTGACCAATAAGAAAACGATAATGGCCAATTTATAGCCGCCAGGTGAATGCCCGAGAAAGTTCTTCACCAGGGCACTGCGTAAGGTTGTTTCCATTTTGCGTGATATGTCCTGAAAATACGTTGTTGCATATTACCCTAACAATGCCGCCGGGGCGGAGGCAATAGGGCCTTGCTTTACGAAGAGAAATTTCTCCGAAGCGGTGTTTTTGCACAATTTTTGCCACTTTATGCACACTTTCGTTTAATGTTTTTCGCTCACGCTATGTCATGCTGGAGCGATCTGGTATGATCAGCCGATTACTATTACTGATTATCGTCGCAACGGAACGTCAAAAACATGGTCATAAAGGCGCAGAGTCCTGCCGGTTTCGCGGAAGAATACATTATCGAGAGTATCTGGAATAATCGCTTCCCCCCTGGCTCTATTTTGCCCGCGGAGCGTGAGCTTTCAGAACTGATTGGTGTCACGCGCACCACGTTACGTGAAGTTTTACAACGCCTGGCCCGCGATGGCTGGCTGACCATTCAGCATGGCAAACCGACCAAAGTAAACAATTTCTGGGAAACCTCCGGCCTCAATATTCTTGAGACTCTGGCGCGCCTCGATCATAAAAGCGTCCCGCAACTGATCGACAATCTGTTGTCAGTGCGCACCAATATCGCCTCAATCTTTATTCGCGCCGCAGTGCGCAATCATCCTGAGCAGGCTCAGGAAGTGCTGGCGAAAGCCAGCCAAGTGGAAGATCAGGCGGATGCCTTCAACCTGCTGGATTACGAGATTTTTCGCGGTCTGGCGTTTGCGTCCGGCAACCCGATTTACGGTTTGATCTTCAACGGCCTGAAAGGCTTGTATACGCGCGTTGGCCGTTACTACTTCTCCAATCCGGAATCACGCAAGCTGGCGTTGGCCTTCTACAGCAAGCTGTCGACTCTGTGCCATGAGAAATCGCACGATCAGGTTATGGACTGCGTGCGTAACTACGGTAAAGACAGCGGTGCCATTTGGCACAGCATGCAAGGCACCATGCCGAGCGATCTGACCGAAGCTCGCCGTTAATTCATCACGTTTTCAGCATGAAGCAAAAGGGGCGCCACTTGAAAGTGGCGCCCCTTTGTCATTATGGACACTGAGTTATCAAGCGAACTTAGAGCGGTGTCGGGCGTGGCGGGCAACGATCCAACAACTCGACGCTACCGTCTTCGTTCTGCTGTTCCAGAATAATGTCGAAGCCCCACAGGCGATGCAGATGCTTCATCACCTCGCGGCGGCTCTTGTCGAGCGGCGCGCGATCTTGCGGGATGTAGCGCAGCGTCAAGGAACGATCGCCGCGTAAATCCACATTCCAAATCTGAATGTTCGGCTCATGGTTGCTCAGGTTATATTGCGCCGACAGCTCTTGGCGAATCGCCCGGTAACCGGCTTCATCATGAATAGCCGCAATTTCCAGATAGTTATTGCGATCGTCGTCCAGCACGGTGAACAGCCGAAAATCACGCATGATCTTGGGTGACAGGAACTGGCTGATGAAGCTTTCATCCTTGAAGTCGCGCATGGCGAAATGCAAGGTTTCCAGCCAGTCTTTACCGGCGATATCCGGGAACCAGTAACGATCCTCTTCCGTCGGCGATTGGCAAATGCGCTTGATGTCCTGGAACATGGCAAAGCCCAGTGCGTACGGGTTGATGCCGTTGTAATACGGGCTATTGTACGGCGGTTGGTACACCACGTTAGTGTGACTGTGCAAGAATTCCAGCATGAAACGATCGGTGACCCGACCTTCGTCGTACAGGTGATTGAGGATGGTATAGTGCCAGAACGTCGCCCAACCTTCGTTCATCACCTGCGTTTGTTTCTGCGGATAAAAATACTGGCTCACTTTGCGCACTATGCGCAGAACCTCACGTTGCCAAGGCTCAAGCAGTGGCGCATTTTTTTCCATAAAATAGAGAATGTTTTCCTGAGGTTCGCTCGGATAGCGGCGGGCCTGTTCAGGTGCCTCTTCGCGTTCGACCCGTGGCAGGGTTTTCCACAGCGTATTGACCTGACTTTGCAGGTACTCCTCACGGCTTTTCTGTCGCGCTTTTTCTTCGACCAGCGAAATTTTCTGCGGCCGTTTGTAACGGTCCACACCGTAGCTCATCAGCGCATGGCAGGAGTCGAGCAGCTTTTCTACTTCCTCAACGCCATAGCGCTCTTCGCAATGGCTGATGTAATGGCGGGCGAACAGCAGGTAGTCGACGATCGAACTGGCGTCGGTCCAACTGCGGAACAGGTAATTATTTTTGAAGAAGGAGTTGTGCCCATAGCAGGCGTGCGCCATCACCAGGGCCTGCATGGTGATGGTATTTTCTTCCATCAGATAGGCGATGCAGGGATTGGAGTTGATAACGATTTCATAAGCCAGGCCCTGTTGCCCGTGTTTGTAACGCTGCTCGGTTTCGATAAACTTTTTGCCGAATGACCAATGGGTATAGTTAATCGGCATGCCGACGCTCGAATAGGCGTCCATCATCTGCTCTGAGGTGATGACCTCGATCTGATGTGGGTAGGTGTCGAGCTTGTAATGTTTGGCTACGCGATCGATGTGCTCCAGATACACCTGCAGCAACTCGAACGTCCAGTCCGGTCCATCGCTCAGACGCTTATCTTCCTTGACCTTATCATGTGTTGAAGTAGTCATCAGCGCACCCTCGTTATTACGGACCTTGCTCGAACGGCAGACCCTGTATCAATCGTAGCTCAAACTGCGCATAGGGAATAATGATATAAAGCGTAAAAATTCAACGATCTGCCCGCAACCTCTCCACGACGGCGAACCGAGGGGGTTTTGTCCTGAGTTTTTTCTGCTATGGCAGGCCCAACTCTCGGTAAAAGGTTATAGTGATAAAAGGGATTTTTATTGGTTTTTTATTCTGATTAAATGCGCTTATTTTGCTTTTATATTCTGTTAAAGGCTTGTTGCGCGCTGCGGCTTTTTTTGATGACATCAATGCTGTCATTGACAGCATATCAGCGATTGTTGCCCTCTGAAATCGGCCTTCTACGACATCTTATCGCTATTTATAGGTAGGTATTGCAAAAGGCGCGGCCATGAACGATAAATTAATTGTGAATAGGGTCACGTTTGATGACGAAGATGTTGGACGGATTTTTCCACTGAGTTAATTTCCTGTGAGCAGAAGATTATGCTTTGTGAAGCCTTGAGCTGGAGTCAGCGATGCGAGTGGTAATTTTAGGTAGTGGGGTGGTGGGTGTTGCCAGTGCCTGGTATTTGGCGAAAGCCGGACATGAGGTGACGGTAATCGATCGCCAACCTGGCCCGGCAATGGAAACCAGCGCGGCGAACGCAGGCCAGATCTCACCGGGTTATGCGGCTCCGTGGGCTGCGCCGGGCGTGCCGCTGAAAGCCATCAAATGGATGTTCCAGCGCCATGCACCGCTGGCAGTGCGTCTGGATGGCAGCAGTTTCCAGTTGAGCTGGATGTGGCAAATGCTGAAAAACTGCGACACCTCGCACTACATGACCAATAAAGGGCGTATGGTGCGGCTGGCGGAATACAGCCGTGACTGCATCAAGGCACTGCGCCAGGAAACCGGCATTCAGTACGAAGGGCGCCAGGGCGGCACGCTGCAGCTGTTTCGCACTCAGCAGCAGTTTGAAAATGCGGCGAAAGACATTGCTGTGCTGAAAGACGCGGGCGTGCCGTATAAACTGCTGGAAGCTCACCAACTGGCAACGGTTGAACCTGCGCTGGCACAGGTAGCGCACAAGCTGACCGGTGGTCTGCAATTGCCGAATGATGAAACCGGTGACTGCCAGCTGTTTACCCAGCAACTGGCCAAGTTGGCGCAGCAGGCGGGCGTCACCTTCTTGTATAACCGCAGTGTTGATCGGCTGCTGGTGGACGGCGATCAAATCAGCGGCGTGCAGTGCGGCGCAGAGGTGTTCAAGGCCGACAGCTACGTGGTGGCCTTCGGTTCCTACTCCACCGCGCTGTTGCGCGATCTGGTCTCGATCCCCGTTTACCCGTTAAAAGGGTATTCACTGACCATTCCTATTACGGATGAAGCTGCGGCGCCGTTCTCGACCGTCCTGGATGAAACCTACAAAATTGCCATTACCCGTTTCGACCGACGTATTCGTGTCGGCGGCATGGCGGAAATTGTCGGCTTTAATACCCAGTTGGAGCAGAAACGTCGGGAAACGCTGGAAATGGTAGTACGCGATCTCTACCCTAACGGCGGGCGGGTTGAAGAGGCCACTTTCTGGACCGGTCTGCGTCCTATGACGCCGGACGGCACACCGATCGTCGGCAAGACCTCGCTGAAAAACCTGTTCCTCAATACCGGGCACGGCACTTTGGGCTGGACCATGGCGTGCGGCTCCGGGCAGTTGCTCTCCGATCTGATTTCCGGCACCACGCCGGCTATCCCTTCAGACGATCTGGCGGTGGCGCGATACCGCGCCGACTTTCGCAACGAGCACCCCACACCCTTGAACGATGTGCATCCAGCGCGTTAATCCTCTTAATTTATAATGCTGTAGTCACGGGCGCCTGCCCGTGACCTCAACCGCCAGTCCGCAGGAGAATCCATGCCTCGCCCGATTACCGCCACGCTGCATCTTTCCGCTTTTGAAAATAATCTGCAGGTGGTTCGCCGTTTTGCCCCCAGCGCTAAAATTTGGTCGGTAGTAAAAGCCAACGCTTATGGCCACGGGATCAAGCATGTCTGGCGCAGCCTGGCGGAGACCGACGGTTTCGCCTTGCTGGATCTTGCCGAAGCCATTTTATTGCGCGAGTCTGGCTGGCAAGGGCCGATTTTGCTGTTGGAAGGTTTTTTCAAGCCGCAGGATTTGGCCCTGCTCGATCGTTATCGTTTAACTACCTCGGTGCACAGCGACTGGCAACTGGCGGCGATCGCCGAGGCCAAATTGTCCGCGCCGCTGGACGTTTATCTGAAAGTGAACAGCGGGATGAATCGCCTGGGCTTTGCCCCAGATCGTTTGCATAGCCTTTGGCTGCAGGCGCGGGAGATGGGTAATATCGCCAGCCTGACGCTGATGAGCCACTTTGCCACCGCCGACGGCCCGCAAGGCGTGGAAGAGCAGATGACGACCATTGAGGGCGCAGCGGCGGGAATCCCCCTGCCGCGCAGCCTGGCGAACTCCGCCGCCACGTTGTGGCATCCGCAAACCCACGGCAACTGGGTGCGGCCAGGTATCGTCTTATATGGCGCATCGCCAAGCGGCCAGTGGCGCGATATCGCCGACAGCGGCCTGCGGCCTGCCATGACGCTGAGCAGTGAAATCATTGGTATTCAGGCGCTGAAAAGCGGTGATCGCGTGGGCTACGGCTGGCGCTACAGCGCCAATACCGCGCAGCGTATCGGTGTGGTGGCCTGCGGTTATGCGGATGGTTATCCTCGTCATGCGCCGAGCGGCACGCCGGTCTGGGTGGGTGGCGTGTTGACGCGTACCGTAGGCACGGTCTCCATGGATATGCTGGCAGTCGATCTGACGCCCTGTCCACGCGCCGACATTGGCACTGAAGTAGAACTGTGGGGGCAGCACCTGCCGGTTGACGATGTCGCCGCTGCGGCAGGTACGCTGGGTTATGAGTTACTGACGGCGCTGGCTGCGAGAGTGCCAGCCACCGTCGAAGCATAAGCCTCAGGCAACTTTCTTCAACTGACCTTTTATTTGCTTGCTGCGCTGCCGTGCGTGCAGCGCCAGCAGGCAACCCGCCAGCATCACCAACGCCAGCGACAGCTTCGGCTGCAACGGCATCGCCATTGCCAACAGGCCCAACGCTGCGCCGCCGGCCATCTGCACGAAGCCCACCAACGCCGAAGCGACGCCCGCTTCATTGGAGTACGGCTCCAGCGCATAGCTGGTCGCCGGGCCCATCATAAACGCCAGGCCCGCACAGGCGAAGGCGACCGGCAGCATATACGCCAGCCAATGAGTTTGCGCCGCGCCGGAAAGCAGGCTAACGCCCAGTAACAGCCCAATACAGCCGATCCCCATCAATACTCCGCCGGTCGCCAGGCAAATCGGCCGGCCGACTTTGTGAATAATGCGGTTGGCGAAAAAACTGACCAGCATGATCCAAAAGCCGTTGGCGCCGAATACCAGCGAGAACTGTAGCGGCGTCAGTCCGGCAGTGCCCATCAGCACGTTCGGCGCCAGCGAAACATAGGTTAACGCCATCCCCATCGCCCCGGAGTTCACTACCGCGAAGGACAGGAAGTTGCGATCGCTGAGGATACGAGCATATTGCCGCATCGGCAATCCTTTGACCCTAAGGGTATCCGCCGGCCGGGTTTCCGGCAGGCGCAAGGCGATCAGCACCAGCACGGCGAGGGCATAGCAAACCAGGAACCAGAAGGGGGCGCGCCAGCCGAAAGCTTCCGCCAGCAAGCCGCCGAGCAGCGGCGCCAGCGCAGGAATAATATTCAGCGTGCCGTTGAGAAAACCGTAGGCACGTGCGGCGTCGTCGCCATTCAGGCGGTCACGCACGCCGCTGAACGCCACGACCGCCGTACAGCACACTGCCACGCCCTGCAGCAGGCGTGAGGCAACAAACAGCGTTGGCGTGGTCGCCAGTGCCGCCATTGCCGCGCCGATCATGTAGATAACAACACCGGCCAGCGCGACCGGCTTGCGGCCGTAGTTATCAACCAGCGGGCCGGCGATAACCTGCCCAAGACCCAACACCAGAATGAACAGTGAAATGGTGGATTGAATCAGCGCTTCACTGCTGTTGAGGCCAAGTGCGATAGCGGGAATGGTCGGCAGATAGAGATCGATGCCCAGTGGGCCGAGCAGCACCAGGCTAAGAAGCAGAAACAGAAATTTTTGCATAACAAAAACAGCACGTCCTAGTGACAAAGAGGGGTAGAGTAGAGATTCTGACGTCAAATGGAAAGCGGCAAAGCTCAAGCGTTCGTCAGGTGAATTTTACCGGCCTGAATTACACGGCGGAGGCCTGGCGATAATAAAGTGCAGAAACCGTATCCGCCACATAGCGTGCCTGGTGTTTGGCGTCGTCCAACGCACGATGCGGTGTACCTTCGAAGGGCCGTTCCTTCTTCGGGTTGAAGCCGTGCAGTTCGGCCAGGGTGATCACCGTCCGCACGTCCTGCGTGTCCCAAAACTTCCACGGACAGGGCATTTCAAACTGTTGGAAAGCATGTTCGAGGATCGTACAGTCGAACTCCTTACCGTTCCCCCAGACTTTCACCCTGTCAGTGGTGCTGTTCATATGAATAAAACGGCTCAGGCTGGTCAGCACGCGCTTCAGGCTTTCGGTTCCGCCAAAGGCCAGCTTGCGCGCTTCGTCAGATTGCTTTGCCCACCAGGCCACGGTATCCAGACTGATGGTTCTGCCAGGCTGGTCTTTTTGGCTGCTGACGGCGTTTTCGAATTCCGCGCCGAGCCGGCCGGTCTTGGGATCAAAAAATACGGCGGCAACCACCAGGATCACCGCACTGGGTTTTATGTCCAGAGTTTCAATGTCTAGCATCAGATGGTGCATTGGCGGTCTCCGCAGGCTGAATCATCGTAGTATGTTACTACAAACCGGGCGAGGATGCGCAGTCAGCCACGGCGCCGGCCTGCGGCATTCGCCAGAGTGACCGCCAGCACTGCCAGCAGCACCAGGGCAGCCACCGGGGTCACGACGCCCCAGGGCGCTCGTTCGATATAAGGCATGCCTTCGGCCAGTACCAACCCCCATTCTGCGCTGGGCGGTTGAGGCCCGAGCCCAAGGAAACCCAGCGCCGCCAGCGCCAACGCAATCCCCGGCAGGCGCAGCATGGCGTGACGAAGCAACGGTCCCACTAACGCCGGCAGCAGGTAGTGCGTCAGCGTGCGCAGGCGGCCTATTCCCAATACGGGCAGCATGCGGATATAGGGCTGCGTGCGCGCCTCCGTCAATAGCGAGGCGCAGTGTGCCGCCAGCGGTGCCCAACTGACCAGCATGACCGCGCAGGCGGCACCGTAGGCCGAGGGGCCGGTAATGGCGATCACCAACAGACCCGCCACCACGGGCGGCGTAGCGTTGGCCAGTTCAATCACCCCGCACATCAGGCGCGGCATCAGGCCAAGCAGCATTCCGAGGAGCAACGAAGCGAAGCTGACGCCCAGCGCCAGCAGGCTGGTATTCACCGCCCCCTGGGCGACCCGCGCCAGAATGTCCCGGCCAGTGGCGTCGGCACCAAAGGGCAGTGCCAGGCTCGGCGGTTGCAGGCGCATATGCAGGGACGAGAACGGGTCGCGGATGACCCCGCTCAACACCAGCAGGCATAGCAATAACGCGGCGAGGGCGGCGATAAGATAACTGCCTTTGGCGCTGTGCTGGGGTTGCGGCGAATTGGGCAGCGACGCGGCGATGCGGCCCAGCAGCAGATAATGCGCTCCCTGCGCCAGGAAACCGGCGCTGAAAGCGATCGTCAGCAAAATCAGGATGCCGCACTGCAACGCTGGCAGATCCTGCGCGATGGCGGCACCTAAGGTCGCCCGACCAAGACCGGGTATGGCAAACACTTTCTCGACGGCAATGGCACCGCCGGTAAGCCCCACCAGCACCAGACCGATCTGGGGCAGCAGGGCGGGCAATGTGCGGCGCAATACCGCCAACAGGCGTTGCCTCCGGGAGATATCGGCAAGGCTCCAGGTGATCAACCAGCGTTCAGAGAAGGTTGCGGCCAGCCCGTCGCTGAACAGCAGGCCCAGCAAGCCTCCTGCCGGCAACCCCAGCGCCAGCGCAGGCAGAACAACGTGTTGCAGGCTTTGCCAACCATAGGGGGGGAACCAGCGCAACCAGACGGCGCCGACAATCAGCAACAGCGCCGCCAGCAAAAATTCCGGCAGAGAGGTCAGCGCCACGGCCAGGACACCGGCAGGGCGCTGGCTGTGGCCATGCAGGCCACGCCACAGGGTTGGCCACGCCAGCAGCAGTGCGACCAACAGCGCTACCGTGAGTGCACAGGCCATCAGGAACAAAGACACTCCGGTGGCTTGCAGCATGCCTTCCAGCACCGGGCGCCCCGAGATCCAGGAGTTGCCGGCATCCCCGCGCAGCAAGCCGGAAAACCACCGGCCGAGCAGCATCAACGGCCCGTCATCCAGATCGAATCGCTGGCGAATGGCGTTCAAGGCTTCCGGCGTCGCCTCTTGCTCGCTTGAGCGAGCCCTCAGCAGGCTGAGCGCCGGATCGCGCCCGGAAATCCAGGGCATCAGACCAATGAGCAAAATCATCGCCAACAGGGCAAGCAAGCGTGAGACGAGCGGCAACAACATCTTTTTTATCGAGTACTTTTTCACGATCAGGGCTGCCCGGCGGAAATAACGCTGCGCGGAGTCACCAAGCGACGTTCACGCGGGTCGCGTTCTGCGTATTGCATCGCAACGGCTTCGCCCTGGATCACCCTTTCATGCAACAAGGGGATGGCGGCATGCGTGGCGAGGATGCGGCTCTCCGCCTCGATAATCGCCTGGCGCCGCTGGGCACCGGCCGGTATGGCGGCGGCCTGGGTTAATGCTTCGTCGACTTTGGGGTCACAGAGTTGAGCGATATTGAACGATCCCTGACAGGCAAAATCGCTGTACATGTAAGCGACCGGATCGCCGGAATCCAACACTGTGGCGCGCGACAAAATGAACGCGTCGAATTTGCCCGCCAACGCATCGGCTTCAATATGGGCGTATTCCCGCACTTCCTGCTTCACGATAAAGCCGGCGGCGCTGAGCTGTTGCGCCAGATAAACCGCGACTTCGGGCAGTTCTGCCCGATCGCTGAAGGTCGCCAGGGTAATGGTTTTGCCTTGCACCGCCGCCGCCGGCTTGGCCGGTTGCGGTTGCCGCAAAGAGGCGGCCCAGGGCAATGCCGGCCCCAGCAAGCCGCTGGCAAGATCGGCGCGGCCTTCGTAGACGTTGTCCACCAACTGTTGGCGTTGAACCGCCGCTGCCGCTGCTGCGCGAACTGCGGGATCGCGGAAAGCGCCGAGGCGAGTGTTCAGATACAGCGTATTGGTGCGCGGCATCGGGACTTCGTGGATCAGCCCTGCTTCAATGAGCGGCAACTGCGATACCGGCAGGGCCTCAACCAGATCGGCGCTGCCGGTGCGCAAGGCGGCGGCGCGGGCGTTGCTGTCCGGCACAAAACTGACGTCTATCCCCGGCGCGGCGGCTTTTGCGCCCCAGTAGCCCTCAAAACGGTCTAGCCGTGCGCTGCTGGTGCCGTTGATTTCCGTCAGTACAAAGGCGCCGGTGCCGGCCTGCAACGGATTAACCACGCCGTTGGCGGCATAAGCCCGTTCGGCGAGGATCGCCAATTGCGGGCTGGACAGCCGTTGCGGGATCAGGGGGTCAGGATGAGCGGTAGTGATCACCACGACGTTATCGCCTTCGGTGGCAACCGATAGCTCCACGCCATCAAGAATGCGCGGTTTTGGCGCGGCATTCATTGCGGCTGAAAGTGAGCGCACTACGCTTTGCGCCGTCATCAGGCTGCCGTCATGGAAACTGACGCCCTGACGCAGCACAAAACGCCAGCGGCGTTCATCTATCTGCTGCCATTCAGTCGCCAGTGCCGGCTCGGCATCGCCATTGGCGTTCAATGTCACCAGGGTTTCGGCATTGCTCCAGCGCGAGAGTTTAAATGCGTCATCGCTCAACGGCGTTAACCCGGAGCGGGGCGGTTGCAGCATGGCCAGCCGGATACGTTTTTCTTCGGTGGCACTTTCTTTCGGCTTCGCAGGTTCAAAGCAACCGCCAAGCAGCAAACTGCCGGCAAGCAGGCAGCCGGTGGGGCCAATAAAGCGCAGGTTCAGCATGCAAAATACCTCAGGATATCAGGGCTAAAAAGAGGACAAAGATGGGATTGCGGCGATCAAGGCGCGGGTAGCGACATGCCGGGGCGTTTGCAGGAGCTCCTGGGTTGGGCGATCTTCCACAATGGCGCCGCGATCCATCACCAGCGTGCGTTGGCATAAGGCGGCCACCAACGAAATATCATGGGAGACCAGCAACATTCCCATACGTTGCTGACGGGCAATACGATCGAGCAGGTTGATGATCTGCCGGCGCAAGGGCAGATCCAGGCCGCTGACCGGCTCATCGGCCAGTAAAAAACGGGGTTGCAGCGCAATGGCGCGTGCCAGCGCTACCCGCTGTGCCTGCCCGCCGGAAAGCTGGCCGGGCCTGGCGTACAGCAGGTGCTCATCCAGTTCAACCTGACGCAGAGCGCGCTCGGCAGTGATACCCAGATCCTGCGGCAGACCGAGTTGGCGCAGCGGGGCGATAATCAGTTCGGCGACCGTATGGCGCGGATTGAGCGAAGCGTGGGCGTCTTGCGGTACATACTGCACCAAACGTCGGTACCAGCGCAGCCGGCGCACGGACGCCGGGCGAATTGCTGTGCCCTGGCAGAGAATGTGGCCGAAATCCGGTGCCTCTAGCGCTAACAGCAGTTTAAGCAAGGTGGATTTGCCGGCACCGGAACAGCCAACCAGCCCGATGCGCTCTTCGGCATGCAAATTCAGATCAGTAGGGCCGAGACCCCCTGAGGCTGGCGTATATTGCCGACAGACATTTTGCAGGCTGATAAAGGGCGGTGTGGCGTTGACCGGCGAGTGATTCATTGGATTATCCCGCCATACTCATGGTGGGAGCATCACCGAATGCCGGGCGCAGTGCCGCGGCAACCAACCGCTGGGTATAGGGATGTACAGGTTGGCTCAATAGCTGTGCGACAGCCCCGTGCTCGGCTATCTTGCCGTTCGCCAGCACGATGGCGCGTTGGCACAGGCTGGCGGCGACGGAAAGATCGTGGGTGATAAACAGCAGCGCCGGTGCGGTGGGGCGTTCGGTATAGCGCTTGAGAATATCAATTAACTGATGCTGGCTGACCATATCCAGCGCGGTGGTGGGCTCATCCGCTATCAACAGATTTTTCTCGCCGCTCAGCGCCAGCGCCGCACAGACTCGCTGGCATTGGCCACCAGACAATTGTCCCGGATAGCGCATCATGATGATGTCCGGCGGCAAGCCCAGCGCGGCCAACAATTCGGCGGCGCAGCATTGGGCGTGTTCTTTGTTCATGCCGTTCTGGCCACGCAAGGCCATGATCAGTTGTTTACCCACGGTGGTCAGGGGATTGAGGCTGCTAAAAGGATCTTGAAAAATGGCCGCCAGCGCGAGGGACTTGCGCTGTTGTAAACGTTGGCCGCTGATTTCCTGCCCCAGCAGCCGTATCGATCCGCTGAGTGTTGCGTCGAATGGCAAGGTGCCCAAAATGGCCGCGGCGGTGAGTGACTTGCCTGAGCCGGATGCGCCAAGCAGGCACAGTCGCTCGCCGGCATGCAGGGTGAAGTTCAGATCGCTGATTTTGACTTCCCCGTTAATCGACAGTGTCAGATGTTCGACGGCGAGCAACGGTGGGCTTTGGGTTTCCATTAGCGTATCTGTAAGTGTTGTTTTTGATATGTAATAACATAACACTCATTGGCGGGAAATGACCAGCAGATTTCTGAAATACTTTGAAATGTTCTAAAGCAGGGAAATCAAGGTATGATGCTCAAGGTATTGTTGTCAGGTTGGTTCTATCGGTGAGAACGTTTATTTTTATTCTGTGCATGGCCGGCTATATGTTGGTGCTGGGTTATCTGGGTGTTTACGTCACCGATAAGTTGTGCGAGCAATCCAGTAACTACACCAAGCTGTGCCGTATGGTTGATATCTCCGAGCCGCATATTCCCAAATAAATGACTGCCGTCACCCCAGATAATCGGTAGTAATCAACGGCGTCATTATCCCGGACAAACCGGTCAACGTAGCCCATTGCCGCCAGCCCAAACGTGCCAGCCAATCCTGGCGCAACGGCGGTGTTGCGAGTTGCCCCAGCGCAACCGTGCCGGTGAGCAAGACCGTCAGGATCACGAAGACCAACCCGCGGCTCCAGGAATTAAATTCGATATGCAACACGTTGGCGTAATACAGCCGCATCAGAATAAAATAGGCCAGCATCAGCCAGGCGAAACGCGTTCGTTTTTTCAGCAGTTGGTAGAGCATGAAGGCGATGAACAGGCTATGAAGCCATGAGGTCAACGGCGATTCGATGGGGTGTCTGACACAGACGTTATACACCGCCAGGTAGATATTAAAGATCAATAGCGTATAGACGGCATATATATACCAGCCATAGATGATTTTGAGCTTTTTGGTGTTTGGCGGGATAGGGCAATAGTCCGGTATCATGAGAGCCTCCTGAGCTGAATAGCGTTATAACATCAGGTGGCTAAATGAAAATTAAACGCCAAACGGGCTTTATTTTACCCCAAAAGTGGAACTAATCGGCCCTTGCCGGGTCTGTTCAACCAATAACGGCCAGGGCGTTTTCAGCGAAAGAGTAATGGCAAGATAGCGATATGAAAAATTATAAAAACAGTCGTTCGACAGTATGTTTACTGGTCGCCACGTTGGGACTTTATTTTTTCCTGCCACCGACGTTGATAGCTTTGGTCTGCCAAGCGTTTAATTTGAATCCTTTCTTTCTTATCAGGTCATGGCATCTTAATCCCTTCTCTGCTGCCCGGGGCATTCCGCTCTATCAAACCGTTGTGCCTATATTAATTGTGTGGACTTTGGTCAATGTCCTTCTAGCGGCCATTTTTTTGGCCATAGTGGGTTTATATCGACGGTTGAGCAGGGCAAAGCATTGATGGTTTCATGCTGCATGCCGGTAAAAGCACCTCGCAAAGGATAATGACAGTCGTTATCCATTTAATAGCGGTAAGGAAAAAAGGTTACCGACTTGTGTACTACCCAAGCCGGCAAGACATTGCTCACATTGCTTCCGGTATGTGTTGCCAGTCTCGAGCTGGCATTTTTTATGCCTTTCATTTCAGGCATTAACCATAACCTCCCCATGGATTTTCAACTGCGATGAAACACGTCGCCGGTTCATAAAAAACACCCTCATGTTTGAAATTATTTATCGATAAAGATAATAATTATCATTAATATTCGCTTCTTGTTGTATCAAGTACACCTATAGATCCTCTACGAACGTTGTCAGACGGGGAAGCCTATTGGTGTGATTTAGGATATTTTCCAGGGGTTACAAGAGATGCCGATACCTTTTTCTGTCAAACGGTCGCGCAGGGTATGCGCGTTCGCCATGTTCCTGCCGCTGACGTCGCTCGCTGAAGATACTTTGGTGGTCACGGCCAAACCTGCCGATACGGCGGAAACCGCGACTCGGGGCTATCAGGCTACGACCAGCCAGGGAGCGACCAAAACCGACAGGCCGTTAATCTTGACGGCCCAGTCGGTCTCGGTCGTTACCCGTCAGCAGATGACCGATCAGAATGCCCAGACGGTTAACGATGCGCTGAAATATACTCCCGGTGTTTTCACCAACTTTTCCGGCGGAGCCACCCGGTATGACACCATCGCATTGCGCGGCTTTCATGGTGGTGACGTCAATAATACCTTTCTTGACGGCCTGCGGCTGTTGAGCGATGGCGGCACCTATAACGCATTGCAGGTTGATCCCTGGTTCCTGGAACGTGTCGACGTCATCAAAGGACCTTCTTCGGTGATGTACGGACAAAGTATCCCGGGTGGGCTGGTGGCGTTGACATCCAAGCGGCCTCAGTTCGCCACGGAAGGGCACGTGAACCTGATGGCGGGCAACAACGGCACGAAGGGCGGCGCTTTCGATGTGACCGGACCGCTGTCTGAGCAGTGGGCTTACCGGCTGACCGGCATGACGCGCAGCAGCGAAACCATGTATGACCATCAGCGTGAAGAGCGTTATGCCATCTCCCCCTCATTACTGTGGCAGCCGGATGAAAATACCTCGCTATTGCTTAAAGCTTACCTGCAGAAGGATCCGTCCGGCGGTTACCACAGCGCTGTGCCGGCAGATGGCAGTCTCTATTCCCGCTCGGGTGACAAACTGGGGCGCGGATTCTTTGACGGTGAGAGCAGCCGGAATGTGTTCAAGCGTTGGGAACAGATTTACAGTTATGCTTTCTCCCACAATTTTAACGACGTCTGGACTTTCCGTCAGAATGCCAGTTACACCCACTCCAATGTTGAGTTGCAGCAGGTATATCAAATTGGCTGGAATGACGATCACCGCTTGCTGAACCGTTATTACAGCGGCTCTGCCACGTCGCTGGACGCCTTTGCCGTCGATAACCAACTGGAAGCCGACTTTGCCACCGGGGAGCTGGATCATAAGGTCACGCTGGGCCTGGATTACCAGCGCTTTCGCAATAATTTGTGGGAAGAGTCTGCCGCCGCATCGCAGCTTAATCCTTATACCGGTGCGTCCGGCGGGCCGGCGTTAACCGGCCTGACGCATACCGATTCCAGACGGCACTACGAGCAAAGCGGCGTTTATCTGCAGGATGAAATCAGCTTACAGGACTGGTATCTGAATTTGTCCGGCCGCTTCGATCGCATCGAGTCTAAAAATACGACGCTCAACACCGGCACCCGCGACGCGCGCAGCGATGATAACTTCAGCGGCCGTGCCTCCTTGTTGTATCACTTTGATAATGGTCTTTCACCTTACGCCAGCTACAGCACCGCGGTAACGCCCGAGGCGTTGCCCGATCAAAACGGACACATGCTGAAACCGAGCACCAGTGAGCAGTATGAGGTGGGGTTGAAATACCAGCCGCCAGGCAGTGCCTCGATCTACAGCGTGGCATTGTACGATTTGACGCAGAAAGACGTTGCCAACCGGGTGGTGCAGCAAAGTTATTATCTGCCGGCCGGCAAAGTGCATTCGCAGGGGATTGAACTGGAAGCCCGCAGCAAGATCACCGAACGTTTCGATCTGATTGCCGGTTATAGTTACAACAAAGTGAAGTTTAAAGACGCGATCGATGGCAACAACGGCAATACGCCGTATTTGGCGCCTGACCAAATGGCTTCTCTATGGGGCAAATACGCGGCCGAGTTCGGCGTGGATCTTGGCGCGGGGGTACGCTATATCGGCAAGCAGTGGGCAGACAACGAAAATACGCTACGCATTCCTTCGGTGACGCTGGTGGATGCTTCGGTGAGAATGAATCTCGATCGCGTGAATCCGTCACTGAAAGGTGCCTACGTTCAGGTAAACGTCAATAATCTGACCGACAGGAAATACGTCGCGGCCTGTTATGGCACCGGTTATTGCTATTGGGGGGCGGAACGTTCTGTGGTGGCTACCCTGGGGTACGATTTCTGAGGAAAGGGCCCGTATCGCCCCGTCGCTTTGCCGACGGGGTGGATCGCTAGAACAAGGAGAAAAGCAACACCACCGGCAGGCTTAGCGGCCAGGTCAAACCAATAGTTAACGCGCTGATAAAACGAATTTTGACGGTATCCCGGCTGACTAAATAGGTAAAAACCATAGAAACCAAAAGGCCAATTAAATAAAAATATTGCGTTGCAACCCACAGCGGTGACATGAAACCTTATCCCAGTCGTTTTTTTCAGCCGCGAATTCTAGGGACTTAATTCCCCATAATCAATGCTTATTAGTTGTTTATTTAGTTTATTATTTATAACCATGTAAATAATGCTGTTATTAGCGTTTGGCGCGAGGAATGCCGCCCCAGTGGACGGTAATGGCGATGACGAAGAACATAACTCCCCGCATCTTGCTATTGCCCAATTATGCGGACATTTGAAAATGTTTAATAGATATAATATGTTGGTAGGCCATGGAGCAAATGAGGAGCGAGTATGAGCTTTTGGAGAATCGTATTTACCATTATTCTACCGCCGCTGGGTGTGTTGCTTGATAAGGGCATCGGCGGGGCTTTTATCCTCAACGTTATCCTGACCCTGTTGGGCTATTTCCCTGGCCTGATTCATGCTTTCTGGATCCAGACTAAACAGTAGCGGCGCCAACGTCGGACCAAGCCGTTTTGCACCGGGAATATCTTCAGCCCGGACTATCAGCCCTGGTATGCGTTCGCATGCCGGGGTTTTTTATGCCCATCAGCCGTCTAATAAATGTTGAGGCCGTAGACGAACAACCATGAAAAAAGCATCGCCAACAGACTTACGATGCAAAGGATGGAGATCATTTCCTTCACGTCAAAATTCCTTTTTGATATTAATCATATTACTTGTCATTGTTTTTACATGGGATTTTAGATCGTAATAGGTAAAAATCCTAGTTTAATATGGGTTGTATGCTGATGGGCAACCGAGCTTTGGCATTCGCATAAGAGGTATCTGTTTTGGCGATCCCCGTTTTAACCAGCCGCCGGCTGGTGTTGCGCCCGTTGGAACCGGGTGACGCCGCAGATATTCAGCATTCATTTCCATGCTGGGAAATTGTGCGTTATCTGACGAATCAAATCCCCTGGCCCTACCCAGCAGGGGCCGCGCTCGATTTTATAAACCGTGTTGCGCTGCCGGAGATGGAAAGAGGAACCGGATGGTTTTGGTCCATTCGCCGCAAGGAAGATGAACGGAACTTGATCGGTGTGATTAACCTTAGCCTGGGGGGCGGCAGCAATCGTGGTTTCTGGTTAGCGCCGGAATGGCAGCATCAGGGGGTAATGAGCGAAGCCAGCCACCGCGTCACGGAGTTCTGGTTTAATGTGCTGGGGCAGGAGGTGCTGAGAGTGACCAAAGCAAAAGGTAACCAGGCATCGCGGCGTATTTCAGAGCGCAATGGCATGCGGGTCGTCGCCACCCAAGACACAGACTATATCGGTGGTCGCATGCCATCAGAAATCTGGGAAATGACCCGGGACGAATGGAACGCCAAGGTGGAGGCCGGTTAACGGCGTTAACGCTACGTCGCTATACTGGGATCCGCCGGAGGCTAAAAAGAGTATGCGTGAAGCCAAGTATGGATTGTTGCTAAACCGGTTTGGTGTGTTCGGCTGCGTGCATGGACAAATAGGCTTTAAGATTCTCGTCGTTAAAACCAAGTACCCCCAAGATCTCAGCCATAAAACTGACGGGCGCGGTGCCTGGCGCGGTAACTACGCGTTGGTCTGCAACGGCATAGGGCACATCCTGATAGTACGCGGCACCGGCATAGTTCAGTTGCGACAGGTTTTCAGCCGAATTTGAGGTATGGCGGAGGTTATCGAGCACGCCCGACTGCGCCAATACGCGGGTTCCGTCGCAGATCCCTGCGACGACGATGTTCTTTTTGTGAGCTTCGGCGACCAGGGCCGTGATATCCGGTGCCTGCCCACTTTGCCAGGCCGTGCCGCCGCAGACGATCAGCAGGTCAATATCCGCAAGTTCGATGGCGTCGATCGATAACTGTGGGGTTACCAGCAGGCCTCCGGAGGAGATCACCGAGGCGCCTTTGGGCGAGGCAAAGCGGGTATCGAAACCGTAATAGCCGCGACAAGTGGAATTGATCAGCGCGGTTTCCCAATCGGAAAAGTTATCGGTAAGAACAGTGATGGCACGTGTCATTGGCGCGTTTTCCCTTATGATGCTGAAAATAGCCCACGGAATTGCTCACCCGCAGGATCTCAAATTTAGCGGGCGTCACTGTCAATTTCTGGCAGCAGTGGTTTTCCGGCGTTAAAAAGATCCCGCGCGACGGCGGGATTAAGGGATGATAGCGAGCTATTGGATCTTATTCTGGTTACGAGTGAGGTGGTGTGAACCTTCGGAAGGTGACAGTAACCCACGTAAACTTTATGGACAAGTGAAAGATTCATGGCGCGGCATGTATCAGAATATCCTCAAACAGGGTTTTACGCGGTAGCTTGACGGGTTGAAAGCGTTACTGTGGGACCACTTCCTTGTGGGTAAGTCGTCCTAACGTCGTTTCCGCTTGGTGTTGAAAGTACTTGTTTTTCTTTGCCGCCAATAGAGGACAAAGGAAAATACGACAACTGCCATCAAAACGACGATGATTGCGATTGGAAGTAGTTCCATAGCACCCACCTAAGATTGCAATTTGGCAATCCATTAAATAGGAATATTCCTAACCTGTGCAATGAGCAGCGCGTAAAGAAAACGTAATTAGGAATTCCCTTAGTGGTGGACTGCGCTAAAGGAAAGAAAGAAGGGGACAGGAAAAATGATTTTTCGCCTTGCAACAATGCAGGATATTAATGTGTTGATCGGTTTTGATACGCTGGCATCGCATGATCTGCACCGTCATACCGAGATCCGCGAGTGGTGCGAAGCCGGTGTCTGCCAGATTGCAGAGCTTGCTGGTGAAATAGTGGCTTATGGCGTGCTGCACTATCACTTTTACGGTTATGGATTTATCGAAATTCTTATGGTCGATGAGCGGTTTCGACGAAGAGGCGTGGGGCGAAAGTTACTCGAACACTTAAAATCGCTTTGTGAGCGCCCCAAGCTTTTTACCTCAACTAACGGTTCGAATGGACCCATGAAGAAGCTATTACTGGAAGCCGGCTTTACGGAGAGCGGTTGTATTGAAAACCTGGATGAAAACGATCCTGAGAGGGTGTTCTTTTTTCCTGTAAAAGGAACAGCCAGCTAACAGAATTAGCTGGCTGTTTTAATGAATATTATGCCGTTTGCTTATGGAAAAGCTCGCGGAATACCGGGTAAATATCGTCTGGCTCACGGATATGCTGCATGGCGAAGTTATCGAATTTCACCTGCAGGTCTTCATATTCACGCCACAGCGTTTGGTGGGCGCGGCGCGTGATTTCGATGTAGCTGTAATAACGCACCATCGGCAGCAGTTTCTTCGCCAACAGTTCGTGGCACAAGGGTGAGTCATCGGCCCAGTTATCGCCATCCGAGGCCTGTGCGGCATAGATGTTCCATTGAGCCGGGTCGTAACGCTCTTCAACCACTTCATTCATCAGTTTCAGCGCGCTGGAAACGATGGTACCGCCGGTTTCCTGCGAGTAGAAGAATTCCTGCTCATCCACTTCCTTCGCCTGGGTGTGGTGGCGGATATACACCACGTCGACGTTTTTATAGGTCCTGCTCAGGAACAGATAGAGCAGGATATAGAAACGTTTTGCCATATCCTTGGTGGCCTGATCCATGGAACCGGAAACGTCCATCAGGCAGAACATTACCGCCTGACTGGAAGGTTCCGGACGACGTTCATAGTTCTTGTAACGCAAATCAAAAGTATCGATAAAGGGGACGCTTTCGATTTTTTTGCGCAGTTCGGCAATTTCTTTGCGCAGCCGCTCTTCTTCCAGCAGCTGCACCGGCTCGGTGTTTTCCAACTGGGTGAGCTCGTCTTCCAGCTCATGCAAGGCTCGCCGTTTTCCGGCAGTCATGGCGGTACGCCGCGCCAGCGAGTTTTGCAGCGAACGCACCACGCTGATATTGGCCGGTACGCCGTTGGCGGTGTAACCGGCCCGATGAGTTTTGTACTCGGTAAGCTGCTTATACTGATTCTTTTTCAGGTTCGGCAGCGCCAAATCCTCAAACAGCAGATCAAGGTATTCGTCTTTGGATATCTGAAAAACGAATTCATCCTCGCCTTCGCCGTCCTGGCTGGCGTTCCCCTGACCGCCACCACCGCCACCGCCGCCCTGAGGGCGCTCGACACGGTCATTCTGCACAAAGTGATCGTTACCTGGATGAACGCGGTGGCGTGTGCCACCGCGGCCTTGATGAAACATCGGCTCGTTGATATCGCCATTGGGGATCGAAACCGACTCCCCGCTGTCCACGTCGGTGACCGAACGCTTGTTGATGGCTTCGGCAATCGACTGTTTGATTTGCGACTTGTAGCGGCGCAAGAAGCGCTGGCGGTTCACCATGCTCTTGTTTTTGCCGTTAAGCCGTCGGTCAATAAAATACGCCATACTTCCCCCAAACGACGTTGCCAACTTTCTACGCCATCTCCATGACGCTAATTCTCATTAGCCGTTATGAAGACTTTCTGACCCGCAGATACCATTCACACAGCAGGCGAACCTGTTTGCGGGTATAGCCTTTTTCCATCATGCGGTCGACGAAGTCGTCGTGTTTCTTCTGCTCATCCGTTGAGGTTTTAGCGTTAAACGAAATCACCGGCAGCAACTCTTCGGTGTTCGAGAACATTTTCTTCTCGATCACGGTACGCAGCTTCTCATAGCTGGTCCAGTTAGGGTTACGACCACTATTATTAGCACGGGCGCGCAGCACGAAGTTGACTATTTCGTTGCGGAAATCTTTCGGGTTGCTGATGCCGGCCGGTTTCTCGATTTTCTCCAGTTCAGCGTTCAGGGACTCGCGATCGAACAGCTGGCCGGTATCTGGATCACGGTACTCTTGATCCTGGATCCAGAAGTCTGCATAGGTCACGTAGCGGTCAAAAATGTTTTGACCGTATTCCGAATAGGATTCCAGATAGGCAGTCTGGATCTCTTTACCGATAAATTCGGCGTATTTCGGGATCAGATAGCCTTTCAGGTGTTCCAGATATTTTTCCGACAGATCCTGAGGGAATTGCTCACGCTCGATCTGCTGTTCCAGAACGTAGAACAGGTGTACCGGGTTAGCGGCGACCTCGGCGTGATCGAAGTTGAATACCCGCGACAGGATTTTGAACGCGAAACGGGTGGACAGGCCATTCATGCCCTCATCGACCCCAGCGTAGTCGCGGTATTCCTGATACGACTTGGCTTTTGGATCGGTGTCCTTCAGGCTTTCGCCGTCATAGACGCGCATCTTCGAGTAAATGCTCGAATTTTCCGGTTCTTTCAGGCGCGAGAGCACGGTAAAGCGTGCCAGCGTCTCCAGCGTGCCTGGCGCGCAAGGCGCATGGGTTAACTCGCTGTGATCCAGCAGTTTGTCGTAGATTTTCATCTCTTCCGACACCCGCAGGCAGTACGGCACCTTGACGATATAAACGCGGTCGAGGAAGGCCTCGTTGTTTTTGTTGTTGCGGAAGGTCACCCATTCGGATTCGTTGGAGTGAGCCAGAATAATCCCGCTGAACGGCAGGGCGGAGATGCCTTCGGTACCGTTATAGTTACCTTCCTGGGTGGCGGTCAGCAGAGGGTGCAGCACCTTAATCGGCGCTTTGAACATCTCTACGAACTCCATGATCCCCTGGTTGGCACGGCACAGGGCACCGGAATAGCCGTAGGCGTCCGGATCGTTCTGGGCGTGGTTCTCCAGTTTACGGATATCCACTTTCCCCACCAGCGCAGAGATGTCCTGGTTGTTCTCATCCCCGGGTTCCGTCTTGGCGATGGCGATCTGTTCCAGAATCGAAGGGCGTACTTTCACTACTTTGAATTTGGTGATGTCGCCGCCAAATTCATGCAGGCGCTTCGCGGCCCACGGCGACATGATAGTGCCGAGGTAGCGGTTCGGGATGTTGTATTCTTTTTCCAGAATATTGGCATCTTCCTGCGGATTGAACAGGCACAGCGGATGGTCGTTGACCGGGCTGCGCTCTCCGTTGGCGCTCAGCGTGTAAATCGGTACGCGTTGCATCAGCGCTTTCAGGCGTTCCGCCAGCGATGATTTCCCGCCGCCCACCGGGCCCAACAGGTAAAGGATTTGTTTCTTCTCTTCGAGCCCTTGCGCGGCGTGCCTCAGGTAAGAAACTATCTGTTCAATAGCTTCTTCCATGCCGTAGAACTCTTCGAATGCCGGATAGCGTGCGATCACCCGGTTGGAGAACAGGCGAGACATGCGTGACTCAAGCGCGGTGTCGACCATAACGGGTTCGCCGATAGCCATCAGCAGACGTTCGGCCGCATTAGCATATGCACTGCGATCTTGCCGGCAAATGGTAAGAAATTCCTGCAGTGTGAACTCTTCGTCCTTGGCAGCTTCATAGCGCTGGCGATAGTGGTCAAATATGTTCATGATGCCCGTCCTTTTCGTTATTAGCACAGGTTAAAGGGAGCTGGTGATAGTGTTTTGGCTCCCGAAAGAAGAAGTTATTACCTGAGTACAGCAACCCGTATGCCAACTTGGTGCGCTTATTATCGCGAGTTGCGCTGTATTGCCACTGGGCCCAGGATAAATTCACCTTCTGATTAAGCTTAGTTGGCATACCGGAAAATTTCCTGCGCCATAAAAAGCTTTTTTTAAGTCATATCAATGACTCAGTTGTGACAGGACTGGCCAAACGCCTTGTCTGGCGCGGGTTGCGGCAAAAAACGTCATTGTTCTGCCATGATTAATTCATATTTCCGATCTAAGTTATTCGATCTTGGTCGTTTTCTATTGTAAAGATTAGGCGTGTTACGGTGTTTTCACATAAACTAAGTCGGCTATTAACCCTGTTATTTATGGAAAAAGAACCAGTGAAGATATTTCAACTCAAAACGCTAGCAATTATCGCTTCCGCAATGGTTTGCGCACAAAGTGCTCAGGCAGGAACCTGGTCGCTCGGTGCTGCAGCGCTGGTTAGCCCTGACGCGTACCGTGGTTATGATACCCGCGTCTACCCGGTGCCAGTCATTAACTATGAAGGTGACGATTTCTACTTCCGCACGCTGACTGCCGGGTATTACCTGTGGAAAGATCAGGAAAACCAACTGAGTCTCATGGGGTATTACTCGCCGTTCGGCTACCGCCCTGGCGATAGTGACGACGACCGCATGAAGCGCCTGGATAAACGTCGCGGTACGTTGATGGCTGGCCTGGCTTATACCCATAATGCTGAATGGGGCTCGATCCGCACCACCTTTACCGGTGATATGCTGGACAACAGCAACGGTCTGGTAGGGGATGTCGCTTACCTCTACAAATTCGATTTAGACGCTTTGACTCTGGTTCCTGGTGTGGGCGTGATGTGGAACAGCAAAAACCAGAATAAATACTACTATGGCATCAGCGATCACGAATCTCGCCGCAGTGGTCTGGATAGCTACACGCCAGGCGACAGCTGGGCGCCTTACGTTGAGCTAAGCGCCAACTATCAAATCAACAAGGACTGGAATGCCTTCTTCACCGGGCGTTACATCCAACTGTCTGATGAAGTCAAAGACAGCCCAATGGTTGATAAATCTTACACCGGGTTGTTGATGACGGGTGTGAGCTACACCTTCTAACATCAAATTGCACAAACATTGTGCAATGGCTGCATTATAAAGGGGCGCTCGCGCCCCTTTTGCACATCTGCAGTGCGTTAAATGATGCTGACATCGTGCAGGTAGCGTGGGATATATCGTTTGAGTGGGATTAAGCAGGGCGAACGGTTTGTCGCCCTGAAAGCATCAGGCGCTTTTACGGCTGCGGAAGGTGACCGCCAGTCGTGCGGGTTGTTCGCCTGCGGCCACCAGTGGTTTACTGACGCGGCCGGTTTCCACGCAAACCATGGTTTTATAACCGTCATTCGTCATATCTGCCATGCTGCAGGACAGTTCCACGCCCGGGTTCCAGGCAATGACATCGCTCATATGATGGTGATGAACCTCAATGGTGCGTTGCAAGGCAGGATCTTTGATCAGGCTGAAAGCGTCCGGCTTGGTGTAGACCCGATCGGTTTGGCCAATAAACGCCAAATCCCCAGTCTGGCGAGCTTCTGCGCCACCGGCCACTTTGTCGAGATAAGGTTCGCCGAGGCCTGCAACTTTAACTTGTTCAATATCACCGATCTGGAAATAAGTGTGCAGCGCAGCGGTAGCCTGATAGTCGCCGTGGGACTCCAGCTCGATCTCGCATTCTTCGCCCAGCTTGAAACGGGCAATCAGCGTAAAGGCATGTGGCCACAGCTTGCGGGTTTGCTCATTGTCTTTCAGCGTAAAGGTCAGAATGACACCGCTGTCGTCTTCATCATGCGCAGTCAGGTTCCAGGGTTGATTGCGGGCGAAACCGTGCGAGGGTTGTGCTACCGGGCCAAACCAGGGCCAGCAAATAGGCACGCCGCCACGAATGGCGTTCCCTTTTTTGAATGGCGTGTTATTGCTCAGCCAGATCACCGGTTTATCGCCGGCAGGTTGCCAGGCCAGCAGATGCGCGCCCTGTAGCGCGACAGCAGCGCGAACTTTCGGGTGGGAAACGACTACCACCGGCAGTTCTTCGAGCTGACGTTGACTGATGTAAGGTGAAATTTGTTCGGTAACGGGCAGGGTGAAAATTTTTTCGTTCATTATGTAGCCTTTTGTTCGCCGTAGAAACAAAAAAGGCGACAAAAAATGTCGCCTTCATTATCAGCTTTACATCATTCCATTATTTGGAGATGTGAGCGATCAGATCCAGAACTTTGTGAGAGTAACCAGTTTCGTTGTCGTACCAGGAAACCAGTTTCACGAAGTTGTCGTTCAGTGCGATACCTGCTTTGGCGTCGAACACGGAAGTCAGGATTTCGCCATTGAAGTCAGTAGAAACCACTTCGTCTTCAACATAGCCCAGAACGCCTTTCATAGAACCTTCAGACGCGTCTTTGATGGCTTTCTTGATTTCTTCGTAGGTCGCCGCTTTTTCCAGACGAACGGTCAGGTCAACGACAGACACGTTTGGAGTTGGAACGCGGAACGCCATACCGGTCAGTTTGCCTTTCAGCTCTGGCAGAACGATGCCAACTGCTTTAGCTGCGCCGGTAGAAGAAGGGATGATGTTCTGGGATGCGCCGCGGCCGCCGCGCCAGTCTTTGTGAGACGGGCCATCAACGGTTTTTTGAGTCGCGGTGGTCGCGTGAACGGTAGTCATCAGACCTTCGACGATGCCGAAGTTGTCGTTGATGACTTTAGCCAGCGGAGCCAGGCAGTTGGTGGTGCAAGATGCGTTGGAAACGATATCCTGGCCAGCATATTTTTCAAAGTTTGCGCCACGTACGAACATTGGGGTCGCATCTTTTGAAGGGCCGGTCAGAACAACTTTCTTAGCGCCTGCAGTGATGTGTTTACGTGCGGTTTCGTCGGTCAGGAAGATACCGGTCGCTTCTGCAACCACGTCAACACCCACTTCGTTCCACTTCAGGTTAGCCGGGTCTTTCTCTGCGGTAACACGGATGGTTTTGCCGTTAACAACCAGATGGCCGTCTTTGACTTCTACAGTGCCTTTGAAACGGCCGTGAGTAGAGTCATATTTCAGCATGTAAGCCATGTACTCTGCGTCCAACAGGTCGTTGATTGCAACGATCTCGATGTCGGAACGTTCTTGAGCAGCACGGAAAACAATGCGACCGATACGGCCAAAACCGTTGATACCTACTTTGATAGTCATATATTCCACCAGCTATTTGTTAGTGAATAAAAGGTTGGTTGTAAAATTACAAAAACCTTACCAAGCGTCAAGCGGAATCGTGTCAATTCTTGCTGCAAATCAAATCACAGAGCTTGATCTGCGTGCTTATTGCACATTCCGTTTGCGTTCGGCCTCATCCGTTATATGGGGTCAAACCGCTAAGTATAAAGTCACGCTGCTTTATATATGTGATCGGTATCACATAATGTCGCGACGTGACCTTTATGCGCTACAGTTTAGGCCAAAAAGCACTGCAATGTTGTTAATTTTTTGTTATTATTACTCATTGTTTTCGTTGACATTATCCACATTCAGAGAATCACGCAAATGGCTAAAGAAACAACCCCTGACCATCCGGCCACGGAACTGAATGAAATCCAACGTTATGTGACCCAACAACGTGGTACCGAAGCGCCATATTCCGGTAAATTGCTCCACAACAAGCGCGAGGGTGTATACCATTGCCTGTGTTGCAATCATCCGCTGTTCTATTCCGACAGCAAATATGACTCCGGCTGCGGCTGGCCAAGCTTCTATGAGCCGGTATCCGACGATGCGATTCGTTATCTTGATGATAATTCGCATAATATGCATAGAATCGAGATTCGATGCGGCCAGTGTGACGCTCATCTGGGGCACGTATTCCCCGATGGCCCGCAGCCTACCGGTGAGCGCTTCTGCGTTAACTCGGCTTCGCTGAGTTTTACCGACGGTGAGAATGGCGAAAAAACCGCCGGCTGAGGATTATTCAGCCAGAAAAATCGATTCAGCTAATTATTCTTCCACGAGTGAGGAAATGCTCTGATGGACGTGAAAGACCTGATTGCCGCAATGACCCCGGAAATCTATCAGCGCCTGGTGCAGGCCGTAGAATTGGGCAAATGGCCGGACGGCGTTGCGCTGACGCCGGAACAGAAAGAAAACAGTCTGCAAGCGGTAATGCTGTGGCAGTCGTTGAACAATGCCGATCCGCAACATATGACTATTGGCACTGACGGCCAGATTGCGATGAAGAGCAAACAGGAACTGAAACAGCAGTTCGTTGCCGAACCGCTGGTCAAGTTGAAGCCGCAATAAATCGCACAGCAGGGCGATGCAAACATCGCCCTCTGGTTTAGCGTTTCCCGCCGTTTATCCTCAATGATTCCGCCAACTGGCGTGCCAGCCGATTGTTGTCGTCTGCGCCATACTCCCAGAACATGGCTCCGCCCAGCCCCTTGTTTTTGATGTAGTCAGCCTTGATCGCGACCGAACGCGGATTCTCATACGAAATAGCAAACAACGGTTTGCCCTCGGCGGATTGCAAGGTCAGGTAAGGGACCTGAGCGTCACTGTCCCAATGGGCGCTGAAGCGGCGCTGCGGATCGTTCAGCAGCTTGCTGACGATATCGTTGTACTTGAAGTAGCTGTCCTTGCTCAGATCCAACCCCAGTGACTTGAACACGGCGGTTTCACGCGCGGTAAAATAGGGCTGGGTAACCGGGTTTTTGGCCGCATCCGGTTTATCCCAATCGATGCCCGGCTCCGTAGCCCGTTTGGGCACCCGGCCGTAAAAACCGATGCCCAGGTTCAACTGTGCGGGTTTCAGTCCGGCAGCCAGATAGTTATCCACCACAAAATTGGCGCTGTAACGATCGGCGGCGGCGACGGTTGGCCACTGTTTGGAGTCATACAGGTTGGAATTGAAATACTGGGTGCCGTACGCCATATCGTAGGTCATCAGATTGATGTAATCGAGGTAGGGTGCAATGCCTTTCACATCGACCCATTCCTGCGGACTTTTGGCATTGGCGCCGACGGCGATAGTCAGCAATTTCCCTTGATCCAGCGCCTTATGCAGTTCCCCCAGAAGCAAGGTGAAGTTGGCGCGATCCGCAGGTTGGCTTTCGACCAGGCCCCAGGCGCCGTTGACCGGGTATTCCCAGTCGAGATCGATGCCGTCGAGTTGGTAGTGTTTAATCACCTGTTGTACCGAGCGGATAAAGATAGCCCGGCTTTCCGGTGTGGCAGCGACACCGGAAAAACCGCGCGCTCCCCAACCGCCAACGGAAAGCAGCACCTTCAACGCCGGGTTTTGTTTGCGCAACACCGGCAACAGCTTCAGATCGGCCTCAACCTTCGGCGATAAATAGATCTGATGCAAACGCGCCGGGTCTTTCAGCGCCGGATTGGTTTCCTCTTTCTCGTTGTTGTAAATCAGGCCGAAAGAGTAGTTGAGGTGGGTGATTTGGGTGACATCCAGCTTGTTGATATCGCCACCGGGGCCGGCAGTGACGTCGCCGCCACCGTTAAAATAACCGACGGACAGGTAAGAAGCCGCGTGAGCCATACCGGCTCCGGCCATACCTAACTGCACCGCTACCAGCAAAGGCAGCAGTTTACGGGGTAATGCCATGTTATCTCCTTTGGTCGACAAGGCCGACCGAAACCGCCTCAGGCGGTAACATAAAGCCGGGCTCAAAGGGGCCCCGGATGCGTATAACTCATTGATGCCAAGGCATCAGCGGTCATAACAGCAAAAGCAACGCGCAGGAACAAGATGTAATCACAGGAGAATGGTTGGAATGTGAGCGATGTCGAGATTTGCGTGCGGGGAGAAGAAGCGGGCGCGTTGGGCGCCCGATGGAATTAATGTGCGATGAATTGTGACAGGGTAACGAGCCGTGCGCCGGCCTGTTCCATCATCTGGAACGCTTTCTGGCTATCGCCTGGTTGCAAATCGACGCCACGGCAGCCGTCGGTAATCACTACGGTCTCATACCCAAGCTCCAGCGCATCCAGAACGCTGAACTTCACGCAGTAATCGGTCGCCAGCCCCATGATGGCCAAATGGGTGACGCCCTGTACCCTCAACCAGCCGTCCAGCGCGGTTTGCGCGCGGTGGCCGTTGTCAAAGAATGCGCTGTAGCTGTCGATATCCGGATTTTGGCCCTTTTGGAATACGGCGGCAATCGCCTGTTGGTGCAACTGCGGATGCAATTGCGCCCCTGGGCTTTCCTGCACACAGTGCACTGGCCACCACATCTGCGGCAATCCTTCCAGTTCACCCAGCGTGTTGACCTCGGCGCCTGAATTTACCGCAAAGCTACGGTGATTGGCAGGGTGCCAGTCCTGGCAAGCGACCACCGGTTCACCGCGTGCCATGCAGGCGGCTATCGCCTGATTGGCGGCGATAACGGTGGCATCGCCGTCCGTCACCGCCAACGCGCCGCCGGGGCAAAAATCATTTTGCAAATCGATCAACAACAGGGCTGTTTTCATCTCGGCTCCGTAATCTGGGCAGGGTTAGCCGGTAATGCTCAGCTCGCCGCGCAGGTTTTGCTGCATCTGACTGCGGATTTGTTCCGGCGTCAGCGGTTGGCTCAGCAAATAATGCAGTTTAGTCAACGCCGCTTCGACGGTCATGTCAAAGCCGCTGATGACCCCTGCATGAGCCAATGCATTACCGGTAGCATAGCCTTCCATGTTCACCCGGCCGGAGATGCACTGCGTCAGGTTCACCACCACGATGCCGCGTTCAGAGGCGTCACGTAATTCATCGACCAGCTCCGCTTTTTGCGGTGCATTGCCTACGCCATAAGAGCGTAAAATCAGCGCTTTCACCGGTTGCAGGAGGAAGTTGCGCACCACCGCACCGGAAATCCCCGGATAAATCGTCACCACGCCGATCGGTTGCGGCGTAATGTTGTGGACCTGCAATTCACCGTTACACACAGGGCTGTCGATGCCGTTCTGGCGGCGGATGTGAATCCCGGCCTCCAGCAGCGGCGGCAGATTGGGCGAAGCAAAGGCGTCAAAACCGTCTGCATGCGCTTTGGTGGTGCGATTACCGCGAAACAGCTTGTTGTTGAAGAACAGGCTGACTTCATTTACCGGATGGTTGGCGGCCAGATAGAGCGAGTTCAGCAGGTTGGTTTGGCCGTCTGAACGCAGTTCCGCCAGCGGGATTTGCGAGCCGGTCACGATCACCGGTTTGTCCAGATTTTCCAGCATGAACGACAACGCTGACGCGGTGAAGGCCATGGTGTCGGTACCGTGCAGAATGACGAAGCCGTCATAGCGATCGTAATTCTGTTTGATGTCGTCGGCGATGTGCTGCCAATCTTCCGGTGTCATGTCTGAAGAGTCGATCAGCGGCGCGTATTCATGAATGGTGAAGTCCGGCATTTCCGGCCGGTGGAACTCAGGCATCAGTGCCAGTTGGCGTTGCAGATGGCCGGAAACCGGAATGTAGCCCTGTTCCGAGCGTTGCATACCGATGGTACCGCCGGTGTAGGCGACGTAAATGGATTTTTTTTGCATAGTAATTGTTTTGACAGAAATAAGATGGGCTGAATTATAGGGGGATAACGGCAGAAAAAAAGCCCGGCGAGTGCCGGGCGCAGGAATATTTTGTTAGCGGACTTCTCCGCAGGTCAAACAGATGGCATAGCGGTTTTGCGGATCGTTCAGATTATTGAACAATCCCGGTTGCTCCTTCACCGCCATGGCGACCGATGCCAGTGGAGCCGGCAGCATCGACTGAATGGCCGCCGGCAACATGGCGTGAAGAGATACGCCAAACTGACTGAGCACCATATCGGTCAGGCTTGGGGTATCGACAAACCAGTTAAGCTGCCACTGTTTCAGTTTTGCCAACTCGGCGGCTTTCTTCACCGCATCGTCGAAATCGCCCAACTGATCGACCAGGCCATTGGCTTTAGCGTCACTGCCGAGCCACACGTGACCCTGAGCGATCTGATCGACCTGTGGTGGCGTCATTTTGCGCGACTTGGCAACCAGATCGATAAAGTTTTTATACCCGTTCTCGATATTCAACTGCATCATTTGCGAGAACTCCGGCGGTAGCGCCTTGGTCACGGCGAGATCCGCCAGCGGCGAAGTTGCGACACCGTCGGTGTGTACGCCGATGCTGTCCAGCGTTTGTTCGTAGGTATTGATCACCCCGAAGATGCCAATGGAGCCGGTGAGGGTGCTCGGGCTGGCGATAATGTAGTCCGCCGGCGTAGAAACCCAATAGCCGCCAGAAGCCGCCATGCCGCCCATCGACACCACCACAGGTTTACCTGAGGCACGGACTGCAGCCAGTTCAGAACGGATCACTTCGGAAGCGCTGACGCTACCCCCTGGGCTGTTCACGCGGAACACCACCGCTTTGATTGCCGGGTCAAGACGCGCCTGGCGCAGCTGTGCAGCTGTGGTATCCCCCCCAACGGTGCCCGGCGTTTGCGGGCCGTCCATGATGGCGCCATTGGCAAACACCACGGCGATTTTGCCGCCCTGATCCGGCGTTGGTTTTGGCTGATAATCGTAAATGCTGGTGGCGTTGAAGTCGTTGGCCTGCTTGTCCCAACCGAAGGTTTTTATCAGTTGGTTCTCGATGACGGTGCGTGACGCCAGCTCATCCACCAATTTGCTGTCCAGCGCAAACTTGGCGGTATCCCCGCCGGCGCTCTGCAAGCCGGTCAGCACGCCTGCCGCGCCCGGGAACAATTGCTGCGGCGTGATCTGACGGTTGGCCGCCACGGTCGCCAGATAGTTCTGCCACAGTCCGCCGATCCAGCGGCTGTCAGCCTCACGCGCTGCCGGTGACATATCGTCACGAATCAGCGGTTCCACGGCCGATTTGTAGGTGCCGACGCGGAAAATGTTGGTGGTCACCTTGAGTTTTTCCAACAGCGATTTGTAGTAAAGGTTGTTGGTGGCAAAACCGTGCAAATCGACCGCGCCCTGTGGCGACAGATAAATCTTGTTGGCGTAGCTGGCCAGATAATATTGCGTCTGGTTATAGCTGTCGCCGATGGCGAAGATCGGTTTGCCGCTGTCGCGGAATTCGCGCAGCGCTTTGCCGATGTACTGCAGCGAAGGCTGATCGGCACCGGCAAAGTCATTCAACTGCAATACCATGCCGGTAATGTTTTTGTCGTCTTTGGCCTTGCGGATGCTGTCAACCACATCGAACAGCGAGTTTTCCTGCAGGCGGTTGCTGGAAGCCCCCAACAGTTCTCGGCCCCACTGGCGGACTTTGTTGTTCATTGACGGTTGGTCAACGACCACGCCGCTCAGATCAACCAGCAGCGCGCCGCTCGTCGGGACGGCAGGGGTAGTGGAGCTTTGGAATGAAAGATAAATACCGACCCCAACCAGGATCAGCAACACCAAGAACAGATTAAGGATCAGTTCCCTGATAAAGTTCAGCAGACGCCATGTCCACCTGAAAACGCCGGCAATGATTTGCCACAATGTGCGCATGTGCTCTCCAACAAGAGTCGAGAATGTTCCGCTATCCTAATGAGCGGACGAAGAAAAGTCAGCTTTAAATCGAGGGTCACAGAGGCTATTGCCGAGGCTGTAACTCGACGTTGAGCTATGTTAACGTGATCTTAATGAAAATTGTTATCAGGAGTTTACAATGGATGCACTGGATCTTTTACTGAATCGCCGTTCTGCATCGCGCCTCGCGGCTCCAGCGCCAACGGGGGATATTCGTCAGAATATCATCAATGCGGGCCTTCGCGCGCCCGATCACGGCGCGCTGCAGCCGTGGCGTTTTGTGATGATCGAGGATCAGGGTCTGGAGCGTTTCAGCCAATTGTTACAAACTGCTGCGAAACAGGATCAGATGGATGATGCTGCGATAGAAAAGGCGACAAAGGCGCCGTTCCGTGCCCCGTTGATCATCACGGTGGTGGCGCATTGCAACGAAGAAACCAAGGTGCCGCGCTGGGAGCAGGTGGTTTCTGCCGGTTGCGCGGTGCAGGCGATGCAGATGGCCGCCCTGGCGCAGGGCTTCAATGGGATCTGGCGCACGGGCGCCTGGACCGAGCACCCACTGGTTCGCGAAGCCTTCGGTTGCCGCGAGCAGGACGAAATTGTCGGTTTCCTCTATCTGGGCACGCCACAGTTGAAAGCCTCTACTCAAGTTGTCGCCCCCGACAGCGCGCCGTTCGTCAGTTACTTCTGAATCCTACCACGGGGTTGGGCGAAAATGCGCCGAATCCCGCAATTCTGCGCTGTTTCTGAGCAGGCTGTACGGTTATCGGCAGCCCGCTCTTATCAATCCCGTCGGCAAGCGCTACCCTATGATATCTTGAATGCCGTTAACCGAAGGGAGTGGTATATGACATCGCCAACGATCCGTTTGACCCAGTACAGCCATGGTGCCGGCTGTGGTTGCAAAATCTCGCCGAAAGTTCTCGAAACCATTCTGCACAGCGAACGTGAAAAGTTTGTCGATCCGCGCTTACTGGTGGGTAATGAAACCCGCGACGATGCGGCGGTGTATGACATCGGCAATGGCGTTGGTATCATCAGTACCACCGACTTTTTTATGCCGATCGTCGACAACCCGTTCGATTTCGGCCGTATTGCCGCCACCAACGCCATCAGTGATGTCTATGCCATGGGCGGCAAACCCATCATGGCGATAGCCATTCTCGGTTGGCCAATCGCCACACTGCCGCCGGAAGTGGCACAGCAGGTCATTGACGGCGGGCGTTACGCCTGCCAACAGGCGGGTATCGCGCTGGCCGGCGGCCACTCGATTGATGCGCCTGAACCTATTTTTGGCCTGGCGGTAACCGGTATCGTTAATACCGAACGGGTCAAGAAAAACAGTGCCGCGCAAGCCGGCACCCAATTATTCCTTACCAAGCCGCTGGGGATTGGCGTACTGACCACCGCCGAGAAAAAAAGCAAACTGCGTCCTGAACATGAAGGCCTGGCGACTGAAGTGATGTGCCAACTGAACAAACCGGGGGCGGACTTTGCCGAGGTCGTCGGCGTGACGGCGATGACTGACGTCACCGGCTTTGGGCTGCTGGGCCACCTGAGCGAGGTTTGTCAGGGTTCCGGTCTGCAGGCGACGCTGTGGTTTGACCGGGTACCGAAACTGCCGGATGTCGAACGTTATATCGCCGAAGGCTGCGTGCCGGGCGGTACCGGGCGTAATTTTGACAGCTACGGCCATCTGATTGGCGAAATGACCGATCTGCAGCGCCAATTGCTGTGCGATCCGCAAACGTCCGGGGGCCTGCTGCTGGCGGTGCTTCCCGAAGCGGAACAGCAGGTGCTGGCGATTGCCGAACGCCACGGTATTCAGCTCACCGCCATCGGTGAACTGCATACGGCAACGCCGGGCAAGCCACTGATTGAGGTTTCGTAGTGTCACCTACGTCGCCACGGGCTGACACCCACGACTATCGTCGTATTTTTTTGCAGGATATTCCGCTGATTGACGTGCGAGCGCCGGTTGAGTTCCAACAGGGCGCCTTCGCCAATGCGCTGAATCTGCCGCTAATGAATGACAGTGAGCGGCAGGCGGTGGGGACCTGCTACAAACAGCAGGGGCAGTCTGCGGCATTAGCGCTGGGCCACAGTTTGGTAAAGGGCAGGTTGCGTGAGCAGCGCACCGCGGCCTGGTTGGCACAGTGCGCCCAATGGCCGGAAGGCTATATCTACTGTTTCCGTGGCGGGTTGCGTTCACAGTTGGTACAGCAGTGGCTGCGTGAGGCTGGGGTGACGTACCCGCGCATCAGCGGCGGCTACAAGGCGCTGCGTCATTTCCTGCTCGGCACGTTGGAACAGAGCGCAAAATTGCCCATGGTGTTGATCGGTGGCAACACCGGCAGCGGTAAAACCTTGTTGGTCAACGAGTTGGCAGAGGGTATCGATCTGGAAGGCGCAGCGCGCCATCGCGGCTCATCTTTTGGCCGAACGTTGGTGGCCCAGAGCTCGCAGATTGATTTTGAGAATCGTCTGGCTGTGTTATTGCTGAAAAAACAGCATGGTGGCTGCCGCCGTTGGATACTGGAGGATGAAGGGCGCATTATCGGCAGCAACAATCTGCCGCTACCGATCTTCAACAGCATGCAGCAAGCGCCGGTGGCCGTTATTGACGATCCCTTTGAGGTGCGTCTGGCACGGCTGCAGGATGAATATATCGTTCGCATGCGCATCGGGTTTGAACAGACCTACGGCGCGGAGCTGGGCTGGCAGAAATACGCCGAGTACCTGCATCACGGCCTGTTCGCCATTCGACGTCGCCTGGGTATGGAACGCTTCCAACTGCTGACGCAGCGGCTGGAATGGGCGTTGCAATTCCAGCATGCCAGCGGTAATAGTGAAGCGCATCAGGAGTGGCTGGTGCCGTTGTTGCAGCACTACTATGATCCGATGTATCACTATCAATTGGAAAAGAAATCCCGGCGGATTGCCTTCCGCGGGAATTATGCCGAAGTAAGAGAATTCCTGATGACGTACAGCCAGAATAACGGTGAATAATGCGACTTTTTATTGCCGAGAAACCGAGTTTGGCGCGCGCCATTGCCGACGTTCTTCCCAAACCGCATCGTCGCGGTGACGGATTTATCGCCTGCGGGAACAACGATGTGGTCACCTGGTGTGTGGGCCATTTATTGGAGCAGGCGCAGCCGGATGCCTACGACAGCCGCTATGCGCGATGGTCGTTGGCAGATCTGCCCATTATCCCCGAAAAGTGGCAATTACAGCCGCGTCCCTCGGTCAGTAAACAGCTTAATGCCATCAAAAAGCTGCTGCATGAGGCCGACGAGGTGGTGCATGCCGGTGACCCGGATCGCGAAGGGCAATTGCTGGTGGACGAGGTGTTGGACTATCTGGCGTTGACGCCGGAAAAACGTCACAGCGTGCGCCGTTGCCTGATTAACGATCTCAACCCGCAGGCGGTGGAGCGCGCCATCGATCGGTTGCGTGACAACCGCGATTTTATCCCGTTGTGCGTCTCCGCACTGGCGCGTTCTCGCGCTGACTGGTTGTATGGCATCAACATGACCCGCGCCTATACCCTTTTAGGGCGGAATGCCGGCTACGACGGCGTGTTGTCCGTTGGGCGGGTACAAACGCCGGTGCTGGGATTAGTGGTGCGGCGTGATGAAGAGATTGAAAACTTTGTGCCGAAAGACTTCTTTGAAGTCAAAGCGCACATTGTGACGCCGAAGGAAGAGCGCTTTGTCGCGCTTTGGCAGCCGAGTGACTCCTGTGAACCTTATCAGGACGAGGAAGGGCGTTTGCTGCACCGGCCGTTGGCGGAGCACGTGCTTAAACGCATTGAGGGCCAGCCGGCGCTGGTCACATCCTACAATGATAAACGGGAATCGGATACCGCACCGCTGCCGTTTTCACTGTCGACGCTGCAGATTGAGGCTTCCAAACGTTTCAACCTGAGTGCGCAGCAGGTGTTGGACGTATGCCAGCGGTTGTACGAAACCCACAAGCTGATTACCTATCCGCGTTCTGACTGCCGTTACCTGCCGGAAGAACATTTCGCCGGGCGTCATGCGGTGCTTAACGCGATTAGCGTTCATCAGCCGGATCTTTACCCGCAACCGGTGATCGACAGCGATCGCCGCAACCGTTGTTGGGACGACAAAAAAGTCGATGCTCACCACGCCATTATTCCTACCGCCCGCGCCAGCAAAGTGAGCCTCAGCCAGGACGAACTGAACGTCTACGGGCTGGTGGCACGCCAGTATCTGATGCAGTTTTGTCCGGATGCCATGTTCCGCAAATGCGTGATTGAACTGGATATCGCCGGCGGTAAATTCGTTGCGAAGGCGCGTTTCCTGGCCGAGGCAGGCTGGCGAACGCTGCTGGGCAGCAAAGAGCGCGACGAAGAAAACGAAGGCTCTCCGCTGCCGGTGGTGGCGAAAGATGATGAACTGCTGTGCGAACGTGGTGAGGTGGTGGAGCGTCAGACGCAGCCTCCGCGGCCCTTTACCGATGCCAGCCTGCTTTCTGCCATGACCGGCATAGCGCGTTTCGTACAAGATAAAGCGCTAAAGAAAATCCTGCGAGCGACCGATGGTTTAGGTACCGAGGCGACGCGTGCGGGCATCATTGAGTTACTGTTCAAGCGGGCGTTTTTGTATAAGAAGGGGCGCTATATTCATTCCAGCGAAACCGGGCGGGCGCTGATCCATTCGCTGCCGGATATTGCGGCTCGCCCTGATATGACGGCCAATTGGGAAGCTACGCTGACGCAAATCAGTGAGAAATCCTGCCGCTATCAGGACTTTATGCAACCCTTGGTCGGCACTTTGCAGGAACTGATTTATCAGGCTAAGCAAAGCCGGGCGAGTATGGCGTTTCGCGGGCTGCCGCCGTCACCTTCCGCCGGGGCGAAAAAACGCAAGAAAAGCGCCGGCAAGGCGCGGGAGAAAAGCGAATGAATCACAGATTACTGATGCTGGTCGCAGGCGGGGTGCTGTTTGCCACTGCAGCGGCGGCCAATCGTGGTGATGTGGATGTGGTGTTACCGGTGGCGCCGGAAATCTGGGGGGCGGCGAAAAACGCCGCCGCTCAGCCGGCGGCACAACCTTGCAGCCGTTGCTGCATTTATCAGGATCAAAATTATTCTGAAGGGGCGGTGCTCAAGATCGAAGGGGAAATGCTGCAATGTACTCGCGATCCCAACGTAGTTGGCACCAATCCGTTGGTTTGGATCCGTTTGAAAAAGTGACGCGGTAACGTAGCCGGTCAGTTTTTAGGTGACAAAGAGGCAATATAAGCGGCTAACAGCGGCACATCCGCCGGGGCCAGTGAATAGTCGCCGGCTTGTTCCGGTGTAAGCCAGGCAAAATCAGAATGGCAGCGATTCTGTAATTCACCGCTGAATGCCTCAATACGCCAGGCATGCAACCGGATAATGCGTTCGTTGTGCTGCCACTGGTTGCTGGCGACGTAATTCCCTACGCTCGCCATAATCCCCAACTCTTCATCCAATTCGCGTGCCAGCGCCTGCGGCTGGCTTTCGCCTTCCTCAACCTTGCCGCCGGGAAATTCCCACAAACCAGCCTGATCGCTGTTTGCATCACGTTGGGCCAGCAAAATTTTGCCATTCTTTTCAATGATGGCGGCGACGACGTCGATGATTTTCATGCGTACCACATTGTGAAACCCCGGCCGCGGCCGGGGTTGGAAGAATTACAGCGAGAATTCAGCCCAGACCGGGGCGTGGTCCGAAGGTTTTTCCATTCCGCGGATCTGATAATCGATGCCGGTTGCGGTGCAGCGCGCTGCCAGCGGCGTGCTGGCCAGCAGCAGATCGATGCGTAGACCCCGGTTCTCGTCGAAGCCGCGTGAGCGGTAATCGAACCACGAGAATTCATCGTTGCGCTCTGGGTTGGCATGGCGGTAGGTATCCACCAGACCCCAGTTCAGCAAGCGGTCCATCCATTCACGCTCTTCCGGCAGGAAGGAGCATTTGCCGGTACGCAACCAACGTTTACGGCTTTCTTCACCGATACCGATATCGTAATCACTTGGGCTGATATTTACGTCGCCCATCACCAGCACCGGCGATTCCACCGACAGTTGCTGCTCCAGGTAGTTTTGCAGATCCTGATAGAAGCGTGACTTGGCCGGGAACTTGATCGGATGGTCACGGCTTTCTCCCTGCGGAAAATAGCCATTAATTACGGTCAACGTGCCTTGAGGTGTGGCCAGATCGGCCATGATGATGCGACGCTGTGCGTCGTCGTCATCGGTAGGGAATCCGCGGCGTACGGCAATAGGTTCGTCTTTGGTCAGCAGTGCGACGCCGTAGTGGCCTTTTTGACCGTGATAGAACACGTGATAGCCATGCTGGCTGACTTCTTCCAGTGGGAACATGTCATCGTGAACTTTGGTTTCCTGCAGGCCAATCACATCGGGTTGGTGCTGTTCGATAATTGCGGACAGTTGATGCGGACGCGCGCGCAGTCCATTGATATTGAAAGAGACAAACTTCATGAGCGGTGCCGTTTTCGCGAGAAAAATGTGTTGAGATAGTAGCAGAGTTTGGCCGGAAATGTAACGCAGGCCGGCGGCACTTGCCGCCAGCGGGATGGGATTATTTTGCCCAGCGATCGTAATTTTTCGGTTGATAATCGTCGAATTGTTGCAGCAAGGTATGTGGTGATTCGCTGAGGTGCAGGGTACCGAGGTAGTCATGGCGCATAAAGCCCTGATCGGCTACGTGCAGCAGGAAATTGTTTAACGGTCGATAGAACCCATTTACATCCAGCAGGCCAACCGGCTTACTGTGATAACCGATTTGGCCCCAGGTCCAGATCTCGAACAGTTCTTCCAGAGTACCAATACCGCCGGGCAGGGCGATAAAACCGTCCGCCAGGGCCGCCATGCGTGCCTTGCGGGTGTGCATGTCCGGCACGACTTCCAGCTCGGTCAGATTACGATGCGCGGTTTCTGCTTCTACCAGCCGTTCAGGGATGATACCCACGGCTTCACCACCGGCCTCAAGCACTGCGTCCGCCACAATGCCCATTAACCCTTTTTTACCGCCGCCATAGATCAGGCGTCTGCCCCGGGCTGCAAGCGCTTGGCCCAGTTGCCGAGCATTATCGGCATAGGCAGGGTTAACGCCTTCGCTGGCGCCGCAAAAAACGCAGATATTGTTACGCATGCACTTTTTCCTTACTGCATTAAAGAAGTCAGTGGTATAGCGAATTGTTGGCTGGAGTTCAAGTTGAGCGTGGGATGAATGGTTAAGGTAACTGATAAATGTGACGTGCAACTATTTTGATTAGTGATGTGACAGGCTACGGCTGAGTTTGATTTAAATTAAGGGGGAAGTACAAGGATGGTGGTGGGGGAAGGATTCGAACCTTCGAAGTCTGTGACGGCAGATTTACAGTCTGCTCCCTTTGGCCGCTCGGGAACCCCACCATGATATTCATGGATTTACAAATTGTCGTTCCGGTTTTAGCCGGAAGAAACCTGGCCGGTTTCTTTGTCCTCCTCAGTGTTTTATGCAGCTTCAGCTTTCGCTGTGCTCTCAACAACAGAGAGAAGATGGTGGTGGGGGAAGGATTCGAACCTTCGAAGTCTGTGACGGCAGATTTACAGTCTGCTCCCTTTGGCCGCTCGGGAACCCCACCACTGGCCTTGCTTGCGAAACGTCTGTCTCGGTAAGCGGGGCGCATCATATCAAATGAAACGCGTGTGTAAAGTATTGAAATGCAGAAAATGAATCGTTTGCCGTTTTTTTGCCCGCGGCGGTGCATTCCTGAACGAAAGCCGCCGCTTTATACCCCGCACCTTTCAAGCTGCAGCGTTTTTGGCTGCGTTTTATCCCCTTGAGGTGCGAATATATTCGCACCTGCAATAGCTGGGGATGAGCAAGTGGCCTCCCGCTGCAACTTGAAATTCACGGGGCATATTGAGCAATTACAGAATAACCGTCCGGTTGCCGTAAACAAATACTCGCTGCGCCAACACATGATACAGCGCGCGGCTGAGCGCGTTTTTCTCAACGTCACGCCCGGCACGCATCATATCTTCAGCAGAATAAGTGTGATCAACATGAATCACGTCCTGCATGATGATCGGTCCTTCATCCAGATTATCGTTAACGTAGTGCGCGGTAGCGCCGATGATTTTTACTCCGCGTTCGTAAGCCTGATGATAAGGCCGCGCACCAATAAAGGCCGGCAGGAACGAATGGTGGATATTGATCACCTGATTCGGGTAGTGCTGAACGAATGCCGGAGTCAGCACGCGCATATATTTGGCCAGCACCACGTAATCCGGCTGATATTGGTCGATCTGGGCCACCATTTTTTGATCGTGCTGGTCGCGTGTCAGCCCTTCATGGCTGACCAGATGGAACGGAATATCGAAGCGTTCCACCAGTGTTTGCAGTGTATCGTGGTTGCCGATAACCGCCGCAATCTCTACATCCAGGCCACCGTAAGCGCTTTTCATCAGCAGATCGCCCAGGCAATGCGCTTCTTTGGTCACCAGCACCACAATGCGGCGGCGGCCGGAGTTATGCAGTTCGCGAATGGAACCTGTCGGCAGCGCACTGTCGAGATCGGCCAACAGTGTGGTGTCGTTGAAGATACCTTCCAGCTCGGTGCGCATAAAGAAACGCCCGGTGCGGTGATCAACGAACTCATTGTTTTGAACAATATTGAGCTCATGTTTGTAGCAAATGTTGGTGATCTTGGCGATCAAGCCTTTGGCATCAGGACAAATGGTGCGCAAAACTTTTCTTTGTACATTTTGGTGTGGCATGGGAATGAGGATCCTGTCTGATACTGAACGTCCTGTCTGTGCAGGCGAGCGTTTTTATAGTCTTCATCTTCAAGCAGCAGCCTTGTCGGCTGTGGCTCGAACTCTATGGGGCACAGTGATAATCGGCTAGCGCCCGCAGCACTTTTTATATTTTTTACCTGAACCACAGGGGCAAATTGCATTTCTGCCAGGCTGGGGTTTGGTTCCGTCAATATAGTACCAGCGTTGGTCAAGCTGAAGGAAGCGCGAACGCTCATGCATCGCTTTGTGTTCGTCGCTACCGGTGTCAACAAAGCGCGCAATGAATTCGACAAAACCTTCCCCGGCATCATGACCTTCGTTTTCTTCCACCACCGTCAGGCCAAGCCATTCAGTGCCTTTGAAACTGTCGAAAATGGACTTGCGCCATTCCTCGGCGTGGCAATCGGGGTGCCAGGTAGCAATCAGATAATCAACGTTGTGTTTCACATAGGCGGTAAAGCGCGAGCGCATTAACGTGCCTGGCGTGGGAGCAGGTTTGACCCCGTTAATGTAGGGTTCGCAGCATGCGCTATACTCCAGACCGCCGCCGCAGGGGCATAATTCAGGCAAGATGGCTCCTAATATGGCCGGAACGCAAAGGAACGGACCAATGATGATGAAAATAATTTAGCGCATATGTTACCTAACATTATTCGGTCGTGACAATCTACGCTGACGGCTGGTTTGATACAATTCATCGGACAAAGGGCAGACGTTATGCGGCAAATTAAAGTGGGGCTGGCATTAGGAGCGGGGGCGGCCAAAGGTTGGGCGCATATCGGCGTTATCAACGCGCTAAAGAAATTGGGCGTAGAGGTCGATATAGTAGCCGGTTGCTCGGTTGGTGCGTTAGTGGGCGCCGCATTTGCCAGCCATCGTTTGCCGGCCATGGAAACCTGGGTGCGTTCGTTCAGCTATTGGGATGTCATTCGGCTGATGGATTTATCCTGGCAACGGGGCGGGTTGTTGCGAGGGGAACGGGTCTTCAATGTGGTGGGGCAGTTGTTGAAGATCGATGATATTGCCGAGTGCTCGCTGAAATTTGGTGCCGTAGCGACTAATCTGAGTACTGGACGGGAGCTGTGGTTGACGAAAGGGGATATCCATCAGGCGGTGCGTGCTTCATGCAGCATGCCCGGTTTGTTGGCGCCGGTATGGTTCGACGGTTATTGGCTGGTCGATGGCGCCGTGGTCAACCCGGTTCCCATCTCATTAACCCGCGCGATGGGCGCCGATATCGTCATCGCCGTTGATCTGCAACATGATGCGCATTTGATGCAACAGGATTTGTTCTCGGTCCGCCACGATGAGGAAGAGCCGAACGATCTTCCTGCCCGTAACTGGCGAGGGCGTTTGCGGGAGCGAATCGGCAAGATGACGTTAAGAAAGCCTAATTTCACGCCAACGGCGATGGAAATCATGGGGACTTCGATACAGGTGTTGGAAAATCGGTTGAAACGCAACCGTATGGCAGGCGATCCTCCCGATGTGTTGATCCAACCCTATTGCCCGCAGATTTCAACGCTGGACTTTCACCGCGCCCAGGAAGCTATTGAGGCTGGACAACTGGCGGTAGAAAAACAGATCGATATGTTGTTGCCATTGATAAAAAATAAATAACTACCGGTTCCAGGGGGCGCAACGTGCGGTTGGGAAATTTTCCGGCAAGCGTAAATGACCTTTTTGAGCCACTATTACACTATGAAAAGGGAAGAGGCTCGGCTGATGGCATTACCATTCACTCACAAGCGCATTTTGATCGTCGAGGACGAACTGGTGTTTCGTTCCGTGCTTGTTGGCTATTTGAAATCGTTGGGAGCGGAAACCAGTGAAGCGACCAATGGTTTGCAGGCGCTGAGTGCAGTAGACGATGTCCATCCCGATTTAATCTTGTGCGATCTCGCTATGCCGGAAATGGGCGGGATCGAGTTTGTAGAACACCTGCGGCTGCAAGGTGTGAAAATCCCTGTGCTGGTGATTTCGGCTACGGATAAAATGGCGGATATTGCCAAAGTGCTGCGCTTGGGCGTCCAGGACGTGTTGCTAAAACCGGTGGCCGATCTCAACCGGTTGCGTGAAGCGGTATTGGGGTGTTTGTACCCCAATATGTTTACCTCTCCGGCTCTGGAAGAAGCCGATCTGTTCAAAGATTGGGATGCGTTGAGTAAAAATCCTTCTGAAGCGGTAAAATTGCTCAAACAACTTCAGCCGCCAGTACAACAGACCGTAGCTCATTGTCGGATCAATTACCGGCAATTAACCACCGGCGAGAATCCGGGGTTGGTATTGGATATAGCGGCGCTGTCGGATAAGGATCTCGCTTTCTATTGCCTGGATGTAACCCGGGCCGGCGATAATGGCGTATTGGCGGCACTGTTGCTGCGTGCTTTATTTAATGGATTATTGCAGGATCATTTAGCTAATCAGCGTCATCGGCTACCGCAAATGACGACATTGTTAAAGCAAGTTAATCAATTATTGCGACAAGGTAAGTTGGAAGGGCAATTCCCCTTGTTAGTCGGTTATTATCACGCCGAATATAAAAACCTGATTCTGGTCTCTGCCGGCCTGCATGCCAATGTGAATACCGGTGACAATCAAATCCAACTGAGCAACGGCGTGCCTTTGGGCATGCTGGGCGCGACCTACATGAATCAAATCAGCCAACATTGTTCCGCCTGGCAGTGTCAGGTCTGGGGCTCTGGGGGCAGGCTGCGGTTGATGCTCAGCGCTGAACAGTAAGCAATTGTAAAAATGTTATTTGAAATTCAAATATTGAACCTGCTTATTTTTACCTCAAGAAATCTGATTAGGTAATTGTCCTAAATTTTTTCTATTTGTGCTCAGACTAATGCCTGGCAGACATAAGCTGGTATACTCCGAAGGTTTTTTGTGTGGCGGCTGAAGCTCATAAAACGAGCGCTATTAGAGAGAGGAAATAATGCCTGCTGTAAATCGTAAAGTCAGAAAAGCAGTGATCCCGGTTGCAGGCTTGGGAACACGAATGTTGCCGGCGACAAAAGCCATCCCCAAAGAAATGTTGCCGCTGGTTGACAAACCATTGATCCAGTACGTGGTCAATGAATGCATTGCGGCAGGGATTAATGAAATTGTGCTGGTCACCCATTCCTCCAAGAATTCGATTGAAAACCATTTCGATACCAGTTTTGAGCTGGAAGCGATGTTGGAAAAACGCGTTAAACGTCAGTTGCTGGATGAAGTCCAGTCTATCTGCCCCAAGGGCGTTACCGTGATGCAAGTGCGTCAGGGCGTAGCGAAAGGCCTTGGGCACGCCATTATGTGCGCTTATCCGTTGGTGGGCGATGAGCCGGTTGCCGTGATTTTGCCGGACGTAATCCTTGATGAGTACAGCGCCGATCTGAAAAAAGACAATTTGCACGAAATGCTGCAGCGGTTCGAACAAACCGGTATCAGCCAGATCATGGTCGAACCTGTGCCGCAGAAAGATGTCGGCAATTATGGCGTGGCGGATTGCAAGGGTTATGAACTGCAGGCGGGTGAAAGCGCTCCGATGGTCAGCGTGGTGGAAAAACCTTCGCCAGACGAAGCGCCGTCAAATCTGGCCATTGTGGGCCGTTATGTACTTTCTGCCGATATCTGGCCGTTGCTGGCAAAAACGCCTCCAGGCGCCGGCGGAGAGATTCAGCTTACCGATAGCATTGAAATGCTGATGCAGCAAGAAACGGTAGAAGCCTATCACCTCAAAGGGGTGAGCCATGACTGCGGCAACAAACTGGGCTACATGCAGGCTTTCGTCGAGTATGGTTTGCGCCATGCCAGCCTTGGCAAAGAATTTTCTCAGTGGTTGCAACAGTTGCTGGCCGCTGATAAGAAGTAATTTATTTATCTTTCGTCTTAATTTGAAAAACTAGGATTTTCCCATGAAAGTAACAGTTTTTGGTATTGGCTATGTTGGCCTGGTGCAGGCTGCGGTACTGGCCGAAGTCGGTCATGACGTTATGTGTATTGATGTAGACGAGCGTAAAGTCGAAAACCTGAAAAAAGGGAATATCCCTATTTTTGAACCTGGCCTGACACCGTTGGTGCAACAGAACTTTGAAGCTGGACGTTTGCACTTCACCACGGATGCCAAAGCCGGCGTTGCACACGGTACCATTCAGTTTATTGCTGTAGGGACGCCGCCAGACGAAGACGGCTCTGCCGATCTGAAATATGTGACGGCCGTCGCGCGTACCATCGCGGAACATATGACCGATCGCAAAGTGGTGATCGATAAATCTACGGTTCCGGTCGGTACCGCAGATAAAGTCCGCCAGGTGATGGAAGAAACCCTGAAGCAACGCGGTAGCACAGTGCCTTTCGACGTGGTTTCCAATCCCGAGTTCCTGAAGGAAGGCGCGGCGGTTGCGGACTGCATGCGTCCGGAGCGTATTGTTATCGGTACCGATAACAAAGAGGTTATCGAGCCGATCCGTGAGCTTTACGAGCCGTTCAACCGTAATCACGATCGCATGATCATGATGGATATCCGCAGCGCCGAGCTGACCAAATATGCCGCCAACTGCATGCTGGCAACCAAGATCAGCTTTATGAACGAAATGTCTAACCTGGCTGAAATGCTGGGGGCGGATATTGAGAAAGTACGTCAGGGGATCGGTTCTGACTCGCGTATCGGTTACCATTTCATCTACCCTGGCTGTGGTTATGGCGGTTCCTGCTTCCCGAAAGACGTTCAAGCGCTGATCCGCACCGCGGAGCATATTGGTTACCAGCCAAAACTGCTGCAGGCGGTAGAGCAGGTTAACTATCAGCAAAAATATAAGCTGACCAAATTTATCAAACATCACTTCGGTGAGGATCTGAAAGGCAAAACCTTCGCATTGTGGGGGCTGGCCTTCAAGCCGAATACCGACGACATGCGTGAGGCATCCAGCCGTGTGCTGATGGAGCAACTGTGGGAAGCGGGTGCTATCGTGCAGGCCTTCGACCCAGAAGCTATGAACGAAGTTCAGCGTATCTATGGTCAGCGTGACGACCTGAAGTTGGTAGGCACCAAAGAGGCGGCACTGCAGGGTGCTGACGCCTTGGTTATTTGTACCGAATGGCAGAATTTCCGCGCGCCGGACTTCGATGTGATTAAAGGTACTCTGAAACAGCCGGTAATCTTTGACGGCCGTAACTTGTTTGATCCGGAACGTCTGGAAAGCCGTGGCTTCACGTATTATGCAATTGGCCGTGGCGCGTCCATTCAGCCGGTTATCTAAGGGGTTAACATGAAATTCCTGGTTACAGGCGCTGCAGGATTTATTGGCTATCACGTTGCTGAGCGTTTGTTGGCTGCCGGGCATCAGGTTGTCGGTATCGACAACCTGAATGATTATTACGATGTGGGCCTGAAAATGGCCCGCCTTGAATTGCTTTCAGACAAATCCGACTTTCAGTTTATTAAGCTGGACCTGGCCGATCGCGAAGGTATGGCGGAGCTGTTTTCAGAGCAGAAGTTTCAACGGGTGATTCACCTTGGGGCACAGGCGGGCGTGCGCTATTCGCTGGAAAATCCTCTGGCCTACGCGGATGCCAATCTCATTGGTCATTTAAATGTGCTTGAAGGGTGTCGCCACAATAAAGTTGAGCATCTGTTATATGCCTCTTCCAGTTCGGTATACGGCCTGAACCGCAAACTGCCATTTTCGACAGAAGACTCTGTTGATCATCCGGTGTCATTGTATGCGGCCACCAAAAAAGCCAATGAGCTGATGTCGCACAGCTATTCCCATTTATATGGTATTCCGACCACAGGTCTGCGCTTCTTTACCGTATATGGCCCATGGGGCCGCCCAGACATGGCATTGTTTAAATTTACCAAGGCCATATTGGCGGGCGAAAGTATCGATGTATATAACCACGGTGAGATGCACCGCGACTTTACCTACATTGATGACATTGCTGAGGCTATTGTGCGACTGCAGGCGGTTATTCCTCAGTCCGATGTGGCATGGACGGTCGAGCAGGGTTCACCGGCGACCAGTTCTGCACCCTATCATGTCTATAATATCGGCAATAGCAGCCCGGTGAAGCTGATGGAATATATTCACGCACTGGAGCAGGCGTTAGGGATTGAGGCGCGCAAGAATATGCTGCCGATGCAACCTGGTGACGTTTTAGATACCAGTGCCGATACCGCCGATCTTTATCGTGTTATCGGCTTCAAACCGGAAACCAGCGTTGAAGAAGGCGTGAAACGCTTTGTCGAGTGGTATAAGTCATTTTATAAAGTTCAGTAATTGAACAACTGAGCAATGTTATAAAGGGGCTACGGCCCCTTTTTTATGGCTTGAAAAACGTCTGGCTGCCAGTAGTTAACGGGGATAAGAAGAGTGAGAGGTTTTGCGTGTATCGGATATTTGCCTAAAAGCTAAGCTGCAGGACAGGAACGCAGAAAATACGCATAACAAAAAGGCTCCTCGAGGGAGCCTTTTTAACATGCAGCGAAACGCTATTACAGCAGGAAATCGTCCAGAGATTTACCTTGCTCTTCGATAGCTTTCTTAATCACTGCTGGTGTACGGCCTTGGCCGGTCCAGGTTTTCAGTTCGCCGTTTTCGTCTTTATATTGGTATTTGGCTGGACGTGCTGCACGTTTAGCTTTACCGGCAGCTTTAGTTGCAGCCATAGTTTGCAGCAGTTCATTCGGGTCAATACCGTCAGCAATCAGCATTTCACGATATTGCTGCAATTTACGAGTGCGTTCTTCCACTTCTGCTTGAGCCTGGCTGTCTTCTTCGCGACGTTCGTTCACAACAACTTCCAGTTTTTCAAGCATCTCTTCCAGCGTTTCCAGGCTGCATTCTCTTGCCTGTGCGCGTAGAGTACGGATGTTGTTCAAAATCTTTAATGCTTCGCTCATTGTCCTAGTCTCAAATTATATTGGTGGGGGGCGTCTGGATAATAATAGAGTGCTCTTTTCTTTTCTGCAATAGCCAAATTGAAAGGAGTACTCAAATTTATCTTTAAAAAAACGATTAATCAGATCAGTCCGACTAATATAGGTAGGGATGTTAAGTATTACAACCTCCATTTTTAAGTCAAATTTTCAACAGCCGCACTATGTTTGACGGGGCTGCAAGGCATTTATGGCTAAGTTATAATTGTGTTTTATATCAATATTACGATGAATTCTGTGGGCTCAATCACGCGGTTTAGTCTGCAAACATTGTAAACAATGGGGGTATGCAGGTAAAGATAACGTCAAGAACTGTGCCTTTGCCTGTTTTATGTCATTAAATTTCTCGGCGTCACCCTGGAGGGCTAATAGATTCGAACCTGTAACGGGGTTGCGATGGTGCAGCGGCATCTCTCCACCCGCTTAACCATTAATGCCGAGGGCAAATCATTAGCGGTAATTAATAGTGATGGCAGGCAAAGATTATCCTGTAAATAGATGTAAAAGGGGGGGCGGGTCAGAACGAAATGTTTCATTTGAAAGCCTGCTATTACCTTTGCCGGGATATTGATCCGAGAACATGAGCAGGCAGCCGGGTTATGGTACACTTAGCGCTTGAATCAACGTCTGAATATTTCTTATACCATTGGAGTTGCGGGCCCATGGCTCAACTTTATTTTTATTATTCTGCTATGAATGCGGGAAAATCCACCGCGCTGTTACAATCTTCATATAATTATCAAGAACGTGGTATGCGCACGCTGGTGTTTACTGCTGAAATCGATCACCGTTTTGGCGTCGGTAAGGTGAGTTCGCGCATCGGGTTGTCGTCCCAGGCGCAGCTCTATAATAATGATTCCATGCTCTATGCCATGATTGCTCAGGAACATCAGCAGCAGCCGGTACACTGCGTGTTATTGGATGAAAGCCAATTCTTGACGAAGGCACAGGTTGAGCAATTGTGCGACGTAGTTGACCAACTGGATATTCCGGTGCTGTGTTATGGGCTGCGCACCGATTTCCTGGGGGAGCTGTTCATAGGCAGTCAATATTTGCTGGCCTGGGCGGATAAGCTGGTGGAGTTGAAAACCATCTGCCATTGCGGTCGCAAGGCGAATATGGTGCTAAGGCTGGATGAAAGCGGTCAGGCAATGCATGCGGGTGAACAGGTAGTGATAGGCGGTAACGAGAGCTATGTGTCCGTTTGCCGCAAACATTACAAGGAAGCCATACACGCACCGGAATGAGTCTCTGGACGGCGTAGCGTGCTTTGTGGGGCGTTTTGGCACTATTGAGCTGCAAGGTCGAGTGAATTATCCCGCAGCATAAAAAAAACCGCCTTTCGGCGGTTTTTTTGTCGGCTCAATGAACCGTTATTTTTTGGACTTTTTTTCCGCTTTGGCCGCAACCGGTGCAACCACAACTTCTTCATCGTCCGCTTCGCTGAACTTACGGCCGTAGAAGGTATCCAGCATGATTTGCTTCAGTTCGGCAATCAGCGGATAACGCGGGTTGGCGCCGGTGCACTGGTCGTCAAAAGCGTCTTCGGACAGTTTGTCGACCTTCGCCAGGAAATCGGCTTCCTGCACGCCGGCTTCACGGATGGAAGCAGGGATGCCCAGCTCGGTTTTGATCTCATCCAGCCATACCAGCAGCTTCTCGATTTTTTGCGCGGTACGGTCGCCCGGGGCGCTCAGGCCGAGGTGGTCGGCGATCTCGGCATAGCGACGACGTGCCTGAGGGCGGTCGTACTGGCTGAAGGCCGTCTGCTTGGTCGGATTGTCGTTCGCGTTATAGCGAATGACGTTGGAGATCAACATGGCGTTGGCCAGGCCGTGCGGGATGTGGAACTCAGAGCCCAGTTTGTGGGCCATGGAGTGGCAAACCCCCAGGAAGGCGTTGGCAAACGCGATACCGGCAATGGTCGCGGCGTTGTGCACACGCTCACGGGCGACCGGGTTCTTGGCGCCTTCTTTGTAGCTGGCAGGCAGATACTCTTTCAGCAATTTCAGCGCTTGCAGCGCCTGGCCGTCAGAGTATTCGTTCGCCAGTACCGAAACATAAGCTTCCAGCGCGTGGGTAACCGCATCCAGGCCGCCGAAGGCGCACAGCGATTTCGGCATGTTCATCACCAGATTGGCGTCAACGATCGCCATATCCGGCGTCAGCGCGTAGTCAGCCAGCGGATATTTCTGGCCGGTCGCATCGTCGGTCACTACCGCAAACGGCGTGACTTCCGAACCGGTGCCTGAGGTGGTGGTGACGGCAATCATTTTCGCTTTGACGCCCATTTTCGGGAACTTGTAGATACGTTTACGGATATCCATAAAGCGCAGCGCCAGGTCTTCGAAATGGGTTTCCGGGTGTTCGTACAAGACCCACATGATTTTCGCAGCATCCATCGGTGAACCGCCGCCCAGCGCGATGATCACGTCTGGTTTGAAGGAGTTCATCTGCTCGGCGCCTTTACGCACGATGGTCAATGTTGGGTCCGCTTCTACCTCAAAGAACACTTCTGTTTCAATGCCGTGCGATTTCAGAACCCGGGTGATCTGGTCTGCATAGCCGTTATTGAACAGGTAACGGTCGGTCACAATGAAGGCGCGTTTTGCCCCGTCGGTCGCTACTTCTTCCAGCGCGATAGGCAGTGAGCCACGGCGGAAGTAGATTGATTTCGGAAGTTTATGCCACAACATGTTTTCTGCTCGCTTCGCTACAGTTTTCTTGTTGATCAAGTGTTTTGGACCGACGTTTTCAGAGATGGAGTTCCCCCCCCATGAACCGCAGCCCAGCGTCAATGACGGAGCGAGTTTAAAGTTGTACAGGTCACCGATACCCCCCTGAGAAGCCGGGGTGTTGATCAGGATACGTGCGGTTTTCATCTTGTCGCCGAAGAAGGCAACGCGTTCCGGCTGGTTATCCTGGTCGGTATACAGGCAGGACGTATGGCCGATACCGCCCATGGCGACCAGTTTTTCGGCTTTGCTGACGGCGTCTTCAAAGTCTTTGGCGCGATACATTGCCAGCGTCGGAGAGAGTTTCTCGTGAGCGAAAGGTTCGGATTCATCAACCAGCTTCACTTCACCGATCAGCACCTTGGTGCTTGCAGGCACTTTAATACCGGCCATTTCGGCAATTTTCGGTGCGGACTGGCCCACGATGGCCGCGTTCAACCCGCCGTTTTTCAGAATGATGTCCTGGACCGCTTTCAGCTCTTTGCCTTGCAGCAGGTAGCCGCCATGGGAAGCGAAACGTTCACGCACTGCATCATAAATGGAGTCCACAACGATGACAGACTGCTCGGAGGCGCAAATAACCCCGCTGTCGAAGGTTTTGGACATCAGGATCGAAGCAACGACGCGTTTGATATCCGCCGTTTCGTCAACCACCACCGGGGTGTTACCGGCACCGACGCCGATGGCAGGCTTGCCGGAGCTGTAGGCGGCTTTCACCATGCCTGGGCCGCCGGTAGCGAGGATCAGGTTGATGTCCGGGTGGTGCATCAACTGGTTGGACAGTTCAACGGTAGGCTGATCAATCCAGCCGACGATATCTTTTGGCGCCCCGGCGGCAATCGCAGCTTGCAGCACGATATCCGCGGCTTTATTGGTGGCGTTTTTCGCACGTGGGTGCGGAGAGAAGATAATGCCGTTACGGGTTTTCAGGCTGATCAGCGCTTTGAAAATGGCCGTAGACGTTGGGTTGGTGGTCGGCACGATACCGCAAATCAGACCGATAGGCTCGGCGATGGTGATGGTACCGAAAGTATCGTCTTCGGACAGGATACCGCAGGTTTTTTCATCTTTATAAGCGTTGTAGATATACTCTGAAGCGAAGTGGTTTTTGATCACTTTATCTTCAACGATACCCATACCGGATTCTTCAACGGCCATTTTGGCCAAGGGAATACGGGCATCGGCAGCGGCGAGGGCAGCAGCGCGGAAGATTTTATCAACTTGCTCTTGAGTGAAGTTGGCATATTCGCGCTGGGCTTTTTTGACACGTGCGACTAGCTCGTTCAGTTCAGCGACATTCGTTACAGCCATAATGCTCTCCTGATAATGTTAAACTCTTTCAGTAAATAAGCCGTGCGAGCAACTAGTATAGACACCCAAGCGGAAAATGCTGCTTAAAAACAAGGGCTTTCCGTACTGTACAACGCATGCTGCTGATTTGCTTAAAGAGCTTTCCCACGGCTTCCGGGGAGAAGCGGCGGGCTGAACAGAGATACCTCTTTTTCCTTAACCTGTTCTACTCCCTGACTACGACTAAGAGCTTAACTACTCTTGATTAGCGGTTTTGTGATTTAAATCATGAAAAGTGCAAGCTGACACCATTCAGCTTGAGTTGTTGAGAATTACTCTCAATAAACCTGTGGCAGACGCTTTTTTTTAAACATAAAAAATCATAAACCGTACATTGATTTAACAATAGCGAATTATTTCAGATTGTTTGCTCTTAAGGGATAAAAATGCTGCATTCGGCCAATGGATTACCCGTGGCAATTCCATTACATTAGCGCGCGTAGGCAGTATCACTTTTCTGAGCTATTTAAGCGGAGTCATTTGTGGGCCAATCTCTGTTGGATTTTTCCGGCTACATTAAATTTTTTGTCGGCCTGTTTGCACTGGTGAACCCGGTAGGCATTTTGCCGGTGTTTATCAGCATGACCAGCTACCAGGCAGCGGCCGGGCGTAATAAAACGAACATGACCGCCAACCTGTCGGTCGCCATTATCCTGTGGACCTCGTTGTTTCTGGGGGAGGGGATTTTGCGCATGTTCGGCATTTCCATTGATTCGTTCCGCATTGCCGGCGGCATTCTGGTGGTGACCATTGCCATGTCGATGATCAGCGGCAAGCTGGGTGAAGATAAACAGAACAAACAAGAAAAATCAGAGAGCGCGATCCGTGAAAGCATTGGCGTAGTGCCGTTGGCGCTGCCGCTGATGGCGGGGCCGGGCGCCATCAGTTCTACAATAGTCTGGAGTTCCCGCTACCATAACTGGCAAAACCTGCTGGGCTTTAGCCTGGCGATTGCGTTGTTTGCCTTCTGCTGTTGGTTGCTGTTCCGTGCCGCTCCTTTGCTGGTGCGACTCTTGGGGCAAACCGGCATCAACGTTATTACCCGTATTATGGGGTTGTTGCTGATGGCATTGGGTATCGAGTTTATTGTTACCGGTATTAAAGCCATATTCCCGGGGCTGCTGTAATCAGGTCGGCGAGTCGCGAATAGGATAATTCGCGACTCAAATTAATTTTAAGAATTAAAATTAATTATCAGCTCGCATTATTATAGTGCGAAATATGAATGAATTTTCTTCACTTGCACCAGAATGTGGCATAAATCTCACTTTGCTGCTCAATAAAAGCTCTAAGCGTTATTTTTAACCCTTATCTTGCGCCTTTTTTGCCCTTTATCGCCTGCCTGACGTCAAATCTGCTGTTAATTTAGTCACATCATTCTGTAGGGCTTGTCTCGCTTTCATCCAGGTGTTATTAGTGATTAACCGCGTATAAGCAGGTGTTTGTTCTTTGAACTGCCGCTTTGTTAAATGAATGTTTCTTTGTTGTGCTTGCCGGTCTTTCCCATGGGGCTTGTGTAATGGGTTTTCTTATTTTTATCAATTAAATCATTACGTTGATTTGTGTTGCGGTTGTCTGGGTGGGGATGCGCTAAATCGCACTTTGGTCAATAAAAGAGAATTGCGTAACATTTTCGTAAAAATTATTGGCTATGGAATTTGGCTTCTGCTAATTTCCGAGCAACTTTATACGCTTCATTAATTGCAAAGCGTCGTCAAAGTGGGAACGATTCTTGCTGGTGTCCGTTATTTAGAATTCTTATAAATACTTCACGAATATCGATAAGCAATGCTTGTTGGTGAAAAGGAGCCTCGACTATGCAGCAAACAATGAAGCGCACACCGTTGACCATGTTCTTTGCCGGCATGCTGAATCTCGGCGCCGTTTATTCCGTACAGGCGGCCGATGTCCCGGCAGGGGTGCAATTGGCCCAACAGCAAAGCATTGTGATCAACAATGGCAGCGAAGTCGCTTCATTGGATCCGCACAAGGTCGAAGGAACGCCTGAAAGCAATATCATTCTTAACCTGCTGGAAGGATTGGTCAGCACCGACGCCAATGGGCATGTGGTGCCGGCCGCCGCGGCAACCTGGGAAAATCAGGATTTTAAAACCTGGACTTTCCACCTGCGCCCGGATGCGGTGTGGAGCGACGGATCCCCGGTTACCGCACAGGACTTTGTCTACAGCTGGCAGCGTCTGGCCGATCCCAAAATCGGTTCCCCCTACGCCAGCTATTTGCAATATGCCAAAATTGAAAACGTTGACGCTATCCTGACCGGCAAGAAAAAACCGCAAACCCTTGGCGTTAAGGCCATCGATGACAAGACGCTGCAGGTTCAGCTGAGTGAGCCGGTGCCGTACTTTGTCAGCATGTTGAGCCACACCTCGCTGAAACCGGTAAAACGAGCGGCAGTTGAAAAGTTTGGCGATAAATGGACGTTGCCCGCCAACTACGTCGGCAATGGCGCTTACCGCCTGAAAGAGTGGGTGGTGAATGAGCGCATCGTGCTTGAGCGCAGCCCGAGCTACTGGAACAACAAAAAAACGATTATCGACCAGGCGACCTTCTTGCCGATCGCTTCAGAGGTCAGCGACGTCAACCGCTTCCGCAGCGGTGAGATTGATATCACCAACAATGCCATTCCGCCGAACCTGTTCGTGAAGATGAAAAAAGAAATCCCGGAGCAACTGCACGTTAACCCGTTCCTGTGCACGTTTTATTACGAGATCAATAATCAGCGCGCACCCTTTACCGACGTTCGGGTGCGCACTGCGGTGAAATTAACGCTCGATCGCGACATCATCGCCAACAAAATCATGGGGCAGGGCCAGATCCCGGCGTACAACTTCACTCCAACCTTTACCGATGGCGCCAGGTTCACCGCGCCGGAATGGGCGAGTTGGAGCCAGGAGCAGCGTAATGCCGAAGCGAAAAAACTGTTGGCGCAAGCCGGTTTCACTGCGGCAAACCCCTTGAAGTTCACGCTGTTGTACAACACCTCAGATCAAAACAAACAGCAGGCGATCGCTGCGGCTTCGATGTGGAAGAAAAACCTCGGGGCGGATGTCACGTTGCGCAATCAGGAGTGGAAAACCTCGTTGGAAAGCCGCCATCAAGGCCAATACGACGTGGCGCGTGCGACCTGGTGCGGCGATTATAACGAGCCCAGCGCTTTCCTGAATTTGGTGGTGTCCAATAGCAGCATCAACACGATCTTCTACAAGAGCCCGGCATTCGACGCCCTGATAGCCAGTACGCTGAAGGCGCCGGATGAGGCTGCGCGTGCCGCTATTTACCAACAGGCGGAAGCGCAGTTGGACAAAGATTCTGCGTTGATCCCGGTGTATTACCGCGTCAGCGCACGCCTGATCAGACCGTCGGTGGGGGGCTTTACCGGTAAAGATCCGCTGGATTATACCGACGTAAAAAATCTGTACATCATCAAGCAGTAAAAGGGGTATTACGCCACGCCAACAACGGGGGAGTAATACAGGGAAGGCCGGCTGCCGCCTTCGTTCATCGGCAGCCGGTATAACAAGGTCCGCTCACGGGCAACGCAGGCTCCACGATGAGTCTGTGATAATAAAAACTGGAGTATATCAATGACCAACATCACGAAAAAAAACCTCCTTGCCGCCGGCATCATTGCCGCGCTGGGCATCACAGCAACCGGAAGTGCCATGGCGGCCGACGTGCCGGCAGGTGTGCAACTGGCAGAGAAACAAGTGCTGGTACGTAACAACGGCGCAGAAGTGCAGTCGTTGGATCCGCATAAAATTGAGGGGGTGCCCGAGTCCAACGTCTCCCGCGATTTGCTGGAAGGCTTGACCATCAATGATCAAAATGGCGCCATCGTTCCCGGCGTAGCGGAAAGCTGGGATAACAAAGACTTTAAAGTCTGGACCTTCCACCTGCGCAAAGACGCAAAATGGTCGAACGGTGAGCCGGTTACGGCGCAAGATTTCGTCTACAGCTGGCAGCGTCTGGCCGATCCTAAAACCGCTTCTCCGTATGCCAGCTATGTGCAGTACGCGCACATTGCCAATATCGACGACATCATCGTCGGCAAGAAAAAGCCGGAAACGCTCGGTGTGAAAGCGATTGACGATCATACCTTCGAAGTGACGCTGACCGAGCCGGTGCCTTATCTGCCTAAACTGCTGGCGCACCCTTCCATGTCGCCAGTCAATAAAGCCGCGGTAGAAAAATTTGGCGAGAAGTGGACCCAGCCTCAGAACTTTGTGGCCAATGGCGCATACAAATTGAAAGGCTGGACGGTGAACGAGCGTATCGTCCTGGAGCGCAACCCGGAATACTGGGATAACGCCAAAACCGTGATCAACCAGGTTACCTACCTGCCAATCTCTTCAGAAGTAACGGACGTCAACCGTTACCGCACCGGCGAAATCGACATGACCTATAACAACATGCCGATTGAACTGTTCCAGAAGCTGAAAAAAGAGATCCCGACAGAAGTTCACGTCGATCCGTATCTGTGTACCTATTACTACGAAATCAACAACCAGAAGTCGCCGTTGACCGACGTGCGCGTGCGTACCGCCCTGAAGTTGGGTATGGATCGCGATATCATCGTTAACAAAGTAAAAAATCAGGGCGATCTGCCCGCTTACGGTTACACCCCGCCATACACCGACGGTGCCAAGCTGACACCACCAGAATGGTTCGGTTGGACCCAGGACAAGCGTAACGAAGAAGCGAAGAAACTGCTGGCTGAAGCCGGCTACGGTCCAGGCAAACCCTTGACGCTGAGCCTGCTGTACAACACGTCGGATCTCCACAAGAAGCTGGCGATCGCTGCCGCCTCTATCTGGAAGAAAAACCTGGGCGTAGATGTGAAGCTGGTTAACCAAGAGTGGAAAACCTTCCTGGATACCCGCCATCAGGGCAACTTCGATATTGCACGCGCCGGCTGGTGTGCGGACTATAACGAACCTTCCTCCTTCCTGAATACCATGTTGTCCGACAGCAGCAACAATACTGCACATTATAAGAGCGCGGAATTCGACAAGCTGATTGGCGATACCCTGAAAGCGAAAACTGACGACGAACGTGCAGCCCTGTACCAAAAGGCCGAAGTCCAGTTGGATAAAGATTCAGCCATTGTGCCGGTTTATTACTACGTGAACGCCCGTTTGGTGAAACCTTACGTTGGCGGTTATACCGGTAAAGACCCGCTGGATAATCTCCACGTAAAAGATCTTTATATTATCAAACATTGATTTTAATGTCGGGGCGCTCCGGCGCCTCGCCACTGATCGGCTGATAATGATAGAGCTGAAGTAAAGGCTAGAAATCCGCCGCCGATACGTACGTCGATGGCCGGCGGATTCATGGAACAGGTACGGGCAATGTTAAAATTTATTCTACGCCGCTGTCTGGAAGCAATTCCGACGCTGTTTATTTTGATCACCATTTCGTTTTTTATGATGCGCCTGGCGCCGGGAAGTCCCTTTACCGGCGAACGTGCGTTACCGCCTGAAGTGATGGCCAACATTGAGGCGAAATATCACCTCAACGATCCTATCTACAAGCAGTACTTCAACTATTTAGGCCAGCTCGCGCAAGGCGACTTCGGCCCGTCCTTCAAATACAAGGATTATTCGGTCAACGATCTGGTGGCCGCCTCTTTCCCGGTTTCGGCCAAATTGGGCCTGGCCGCGTTTTTGCTGGCGGTGATATTGGGGGTTAGTGCCGGTGTCATTGCCGCGCTGAAACAAAACACCAAATGGGATTATACGGTAATGGGCTTTGCCATGACCGGGGTGGTGATACCCAGTTTCGTGGTGGCACCGTTACTGGTGTTGATTTTCGCCATCACGCTGAAATGGCTGCCGGGCGGCGGTTGGAACGGCGGGGCACCGAAATTTATTATCCTGCCGATGGTAGCGTTATCGCTGGCCTATATTGCCAGTATCGCCCGTATCACGCGCGGATCGATGATTGAAGTGCTGCACTCAAACTTTATCCGTACCGCTCGCGCCAAGGGCCTGCCAATGCGCCGCATCATTCTGCGTCATGCATTGAAGCCTGCGTTATTGCCGGTGCTTTCCTATATGGGGCCTGCCTTTGTCGGCATCATCACCGGTTCGATGGTGATCGAAACCATTTATGGCTTGCCGGGTATCGGCCAACTGTTCGTTAACGGTGCGCTAAACCGCGACTATTCTCTGGTATTGAGCCTGACCATTCTGGTGGGTGGCCTGACTATTTTGTTTAACGCGATCGTGGACGTGCTGTACGCCGTTATCGATCCAAAAATTCGTTATTAAGCTGGAGCACGCAAATGATGTTGACGAAAAAGAACAGCGAAGCTCTGGAACACTTCAGCGAAAAGCTGGAAGTGGAAGGGCGCAGTCTGTGGCAGGATGCCCGTCGCCGCTTTGTGCATAACCGTGCGGCGGTCAGCAGCCTGTTTGTGCTGGCGCTGATTACCCTGTTTGTGATTGTAGCGCCGTGGTTGTCGCAGTTCGCCTATGACGATACCGACTGGGCGATGATGTCGGCCGCACCGAGCCTTGAATCGGCGCACTACTTCGGCACTGACTCCTCCGGCCGCGATTTGCTGGTGCGCGTAGCGATTGGCGGGCGTATCTCGCTGATGGTCGGCGTGGCCGCAGCGCTGGTGGCGGTGATTGTCGGTACCCTGTACGGCGCGATGTCGGGTTACCTGGGCGGCAAGACCGACTCGGTGATGATGCGCTTGCTGGAGATCCTCAACTCCTTCCCGTTCATGTTCTTCGTGATCCTGCTGGTGACCTTCTTCGGCCAAAATATCCTGTTGATCTTTGTGGCGATCGGCATGGTGTCGTGGCTGGATATGGCGCGTATTGTGCGTGGGCAAACCCTGAGCTTAAAACGTAAAGAATTTATCGAAGCGGCATTGGTATGCGGGGTTTCCACCCGAAATATCGTTCTGCGCCATATCGTGCCTAACGTGCTCGGCGTGGTAGTGGTGTACGCCTCATTGCTGGTGCCGAGCATGATCCTGTTCGAATCCTTCCTCAGCTTCCTGGGGCTGGGCACGCAGGAGCCGTTAAGCAGCTGGGGCGCATTGCTCAGCGATGGCGCCAACTCGATGGAAGTTTCACCGTGGTTGCTGCTGTTCCCGGCGGGTTTCCTGGTTGTCACTCTGTTTTGTTTCAACTTTATCGGCGATGGTCTGCGTGACGCCCTCGACCCGAAAGATCGTTAAGGAGTGCCATCATGAGCACCATTGAAAACCCGCAGTTGCAAACCGGCACCGCCGTCAAATCGCCGCTGTTGCTGGATGTAAAAGACCTGCGCGTGACCTTCGGCACCCCGGACGGCGACGTGACGGCAGTGAACGATCTGAACTTTGATCTGCGAGCCGGTGAAACGCTGGGCATCGTCGGTGAGTCCGGTTCAGGCAAATCCCAGACCGCTTTTGCGTTAATGGGGTTGCTGGCCAGCAATGGCCGCATTGGCGGCTCGGCCAAGTTTAATGGCCGCGAAATCCTCAACCTGCCGGAAAAACAGCTGAACAAGCTGCGGGCGGAAGAGATTTCGATGATCTTCCAGGATCCGATGACGTCGCTTAACCCTTATATGCGCGTTGGCGAGCAGCTGATGGAAGTGCTGATGTTGCATAAGAAAATGAGCAAAAGCGAAGCCTTCGAAGAGTCGGTGCGCATGCTCGATGCGGTAAAAATGCCGGAAGCGCGCAAACGCATGCGCATGTATCCACATGAGTTCTCCGGCGGTATGCGCCAGCGCGTGATGATCGCCATGGCGTTGTTGTGCCGGCCTAAACTGTTGATTGCCGACGAGCCGACCACCGCACTGGATGTGACGGTTCAGGCGCAGATTATGACGCTGTTGAATGAGCTGAAGCGAGAGTTCAATACGGCCATCATCATGATCACTCACGATTTGGGCGTGGTTGCCGGTATCTGTAATAAAGTGCTGGTCATGTACGCCGGGCGCACGATGGAATACGGCAGCGCACGTGATGTGTTTTATCACCCGAGCCACCCTTACTCCATCGGTCTGCTGAATGCGGTTCCGCGTCTGGACGCTGAAGGTGAAGCCTTGATGACCATTCCCGGCAACCCGCCGAATCTACTGCGCCTGCCGAAAGGTTGTCCGTTCCAGCCGCGTTGTCAGTTCGCGATGGCGCAATGCGCGAGCGCTCCGCCGTTGGAGCAGTTTGGTGAAGGGCGCCTGCGCGCCTGCTTTAAACCGGTGGAGGCGTTGGTATGACAGCGGTAACCGACAAGAAAGTGTTGCTTGAAGTGGCCGATTTGAAAGTGCACTTCGACATTCATGATGATAAACAGTGGTTCTGGCAGCCGGCGAAAACCCTGAAGGCGGTCGATGGCGTGACACTGCGCTTGTTCGAAGGGGAAACGCTGGGTGTGGTGGGCGAGTCCGGTTGCGGAAAGTCGACCTTCGCCCGCGCCATTATCGGCCTGGTGAAAGCCACCAGTGGGCGCGTTGCCTGGTTGGGTAAGGATCTGCTCGGCATGAGCGATACCGACTGGCGCAAAACGCGCAGCGACATCCAGATGATCTTCCAGGATCCGCTGGCCTCGCTGAACCCACGCATGACCATCGGCGAAATCATCGCCGAGCCGTTGCGCACCTATTACCCGAAGATGCCGCGTCAGGAAGTGAAGGACAAGGTGAAGGCGATGATGCTGAAGGTGGGCCTGTTGCCAAACTTGATCAACCGCTATCCGCATGAGTTCTCCGGTGGCCAATGCCAGCGTATCGGCATTGCACGTGCGCTGATCCTGGAACCGAAGTTGGTGATCTGTGACGAACCTGTCTCTGCACTGGATGTGTCGATTCAGGCGCAGGTGGTCAACCTGTTGCAGCAGCTGCAGCGTGAAATGGGGCTGTCGTTGATCTTCATCGCCCATGACCTGGCGGTCGTCAAGCACATCTCCGATCGCGTGCTGGTGATGTATCTGGGCCATGCGGTGGAGTTGGGAACCTACGATGAGGTGTACCACAACCCGCAGCATCCTTACACCAAAGCGCTGATGTCGGCGGTGCCGATCCCGGATCCGGACAAGGAGAGGGAAAAGCAGATCCAATTGTTGGAAGGGGAACTGCCTTCGCCGATCAACCCGCCTTCAGGCTGTGTGTTCCGTACTCGCTGCCCGATTGCCGGGCCGGAATGCGCCAAGACCCGACCGCTGCTGGAAGGGAGCTTCCGCCACGCGGTGTCGTGCCTGAAAGTAGATCCTCTCTAATTCCCGTCGTCTTCACGCCGCAGCGTCGTTCGCTGCGTCAGCAACAAAAAACCCGCCAAAATCGGCGGGTTTTTTCATGCAAGCAGGGGGCTTATTCTTTCCACAAAATATGGCACAGCTTGTGGTCTTTCTCACGGCAGAGCAATACGCGGGCAAACACGTCGTTGATCGGTTCGCCATCGCTGTCTGCCAGGCCAATGACCACCTCGGCAAAAAAGTCCGGGTTCAGGTCAAAATCCACATGTTCCGACCAGTCTTCCGCCGGATCATACAGCTCGGCGCCACCGCGCTCCTCAAACTGCAGGTTGAACAGCAGAATATCCGCCGGATCCAGATTGTCGCCGGCCAATTCCAGAAAGATGTCATAAGCCTGTTCCAGCGTTTCGTCTTCGGTGAGGCGGTTATTCAAATCCATAAAAAAATCCTGATCAAAAATGATTTGACGTTATTAAACCATGCCCGACGCGGCTTTTATAGCAGCGGGCTGAAAAAGTAGAACAGGCGTTCGACAATGCGGTGCCAGAATGGCCGTTTCTGCCACTCTTGGGCGTTCAGCAACTGCGAACGGGCGATATAGTCATCCTGCACGCAGGCCAGATCGCTGCCGAAGCCGTCATCGTCGATGACCAGGGTAATTTCAAAGTTCAACCACAGGCTGCGCATGTCCAGATTTACCGTGCCTACCAGACTGAGTTGGCCATCGACCAGCACGCTTTTGGTATGCAGCAGGCCGCCTTCAAACTGATAGATGCGCACGCCGGCGTCGAGCAATTCTGAGAAGAAGGAACGGCTGGCCCAGCGTACCATCGTTGAGTCGTTGTCGCGCGGCACGATGATGCTGACTTCGACGCCACGCAGCGCGGCGGTGCAAATCGCATGCAGCAGATCGTCGCTCGGCACGAAATAGGGCGTTGTCATGATCAACTGCTCGCGTGCAGAGTACACGGCGGTCAGTAACGCCTGATGGATCATCTCGTCCGGGAAACCGGGGCCGGAGGCGATGACCTGAATGGTATGGCCGCTTTCCTGTTCGAACGGCATGATATTGACATCCGGCGGCGGCGGCAGAATGCGTTTGCCGGTTTCAATTTCCCAGTCACAGGCATAAACGATACCCATGGTGCTGGCGACCGGGCCTTCCATGCGCGCCATCAGATCGATCCACTGTCCGACGCCGGCGCCCTGTTTGAAATAACGCGGATCGACCATATTCATGCTGCCGGTATAGGCGATGTAATTGTCGATCAGGACAACTTTGCGGTGCTGGCGTAAATCCATCCGGCGCAGGAACACGCGGAACAGATTTACCTTGAGCGCTTCTACCACCTCAATGCCGGCATTGCGCATCATGCCCGGATAAGGGCTGCGGAAAAACTGCAGACTGCCGGCAGAATCCAGCATCAGCCGGCAATGCACGCCGCGTCGTGCGGCAGCCATCAGCGATTCGGCGACCTGATCCACCAGCCCACCGGGTTGCCAGATATAGAACACCATCTCAATATTATGACGCGCCAGCTCGATATCGCGGATTAACGCTTTCATCGTCGAGTCGGTAGTGGTGAGCAATTGCAGTTGGTTGCCCTTAACGCCATCGATGCCCTGGCGGCGATCGCACAGCTGAAACAAAGGCCTGGCGACCTCGCTGTATTCTGTGGCGAAAATCCGTTGGCTCTCTTTTAATTCGCTGAGCCAGCGGGCGGTCGAGGGCCACATCGCCTTGGCGCGTTCTGCGCGACGTTTGCCTAAATGCAATTCGCCGAAAGACAAATAAGCCACGATACCGAATAACGGCAGAATATAGATAACCAACAGCCAGGCCATGGCGGAAGGCACAGCGCGGCGTTTCATCAGAATACGTAGCGTGACCCCGGCGATAAGCAGCCAGTAACCGAATACCATGAGCCAACTGATTACGGTATAAAATGTTGTCATAAAGGCGAAAAATCCTGTTCGCAAACCACCAACAATGAGTGTACGCACAGAATGGTAAAGGGGGAACCTTTTCTCGGCGCTTATATTGCATAAATATGATTGCCTTAAGGCACTTGCTGAAAGCGAAAAAAACATTTTTATCCGGTCATCGCGTCGCTTGGCGGCGTGGTAGTGCGTCGAACTGCGGCTTGGATCGCACGGCGAAAGCGCTATAATGCCCGCCGTTGGCATTTGACGGACGAGTGACGAAACGATGAGACGCAGTAGAAACGAGGTGGGCCGTTGGCGGATGCTGCGGCAGAGTCAACGCCGCAGGCATCGCTGGCTGGAACGCCAGTCATGCAGCAACCGGCACATTATTCGGGTGCGACGTCGCCTGGATGATCAGCATCGGCGCGCATTGCTGTTTGTGGTGGCCTACGAGTGGTAACACGAAAACAGTCCCGGCAGGGACTGTGATTTGATGAAAAAGTTGTCTTTAAGTACGAGGGATTATGAGGGCTGCCTCGTATCCCCTTATCGACAAGCTCTCCCTGCTGATGGGGTTTATCCCTTCTTGCCTAAAGTCCATTTCGCCATGCCTGCCCCCAGCACCATTAACAACGCGGCAGCTATCAGTACCGCGATAAATGCCCGATCGAAAGCCGTGCGAGCCAGTTGTCTCAGTTGTTCAGCCCGATCGTCGGCCAGAGTGGCGGCCAGCCGCAGAGCTTCATCAATGCTGTCATAAGCGATGCCGCTCACCGACAAACTGCCCGGCAACGTCAGGCTGTGGCTATAGACGGCTGTCATCAACCCACCCAGCAGGGTGATGCCCAGAACCCCGCCAAGCTCATAGGAGACGTCTTCAATCGACGCCGCCATGCCCGATTTCTCTTCAGGCGCATTCAACATGATGGCGGTCGATGCGGCGGTAATGGCCCCCCCGATGCCAAAACCAGTGAGACACAGGCACGTCAATTGCAATAAAACGCTGCTTTGATAAAACAGGGCGAGGCCGGTGATACCGAGACCGGTCAACATAAAGCTGCCGAGCATCATAAGGCGTTCGCCGTAGCGGGGCAGGAACAGGCCAGTCAGCGGCCCGGCCAGCATGGAAGCCAGCGGGATCGGCAAAATAAATAGCGCGGCCTGCAATGGGCTCAGGTCGAGAACCAATTGCAAACGTTGGCTCAGAACCAGTTCCACGCCAATCAGCGCTATCATCGAGAGCAAGGCAACGCCGACGCCACCGGCAAACAGCCGGTTTTGGAACAGCGAGAAGTCAATCATCGGGTATTGCGCTTGTCTTTGGCGGCGAACAAAAAGGCCAAGAGAGACAATGCCGAGCACAGCGGCGATCGCTAACGCAATGAAGGAAGGGGCCGTTTTGCTCAATTCTTTCAGCGCGTAGATGCTGCCCACCAGACCGATCATGATCTGTACCGAGCCGATAATGTCGTACGGGCGCTTATTTTCCCCGCCACAGTGCGGTATCAGTCGCCATGCCAGCGGCAGCACCAACATCACCACCGGCACGTTGATAAGAAACACAGAACCCCACCAGAAATATTCCAGCAACACGCCACCGACCACGGGGCCCAGCGCAGCTGCGCTGGAGGCGACCGCAGCCCAAATGCCAATAGCCAACGCGCGCTCGCGTTCGTCGGTAAAGATATGGCGGACGATGGACAAGGTTGCAGGCATCATCATGGCGGCACCCACGGCGAGAAATGCACGCGCAGCGATCAACCACTCGGCGGAGGGGGAAAAGGCGGCGGAAAGCGAGGCGACGGCAAAAACCGGTAATCCAGCCATAAACAGGCGCTTATGACCGATGCGGTCGCTCAGCATGCCAGCGCCGGGCAGCAAACCTGCGACCACCAACGGGTAAGCGTTTACGATCCACAATTTTTGTGACGCATTGGCATCCAGCGCCTGCGTCAGCCGCGGCAAGGCGGTGTATAACACCGTCATGTCGATGACGATGAGAAATAGGGCGCTGGAGATTAAGGCCAGTATCAACCAGCGGTTGTTTACGAACATAATATTATTCCAAAAAATGCGGGCAGCGCGGATGCGCCGTCAGAAGGTAAACCCCAGTCTCCACTGGTGGTATACTGGATATAATATATATCCATACGTACGTATTGAAAAGAGAGGTTTATCAATGGGACGTCAACGCAGCATCGATCGTGACAAGGTTCTGGATATGGCCGAAGAGATAGTCGCCAACCAGGGTGCAGCCGGTCTGACCATTGATTCCGTCGCAAAAGCGATGGGGATCTCCAAAGGCGGAGTGCAATACTGCTTCGGCAGTAAAGACGCGTTGATTGATGCGATGTTTGAACGCTGGGGCAAGGCATATGACACTGTGTTCGACGCGATTGCCGGGGAAAATCCCTCTGCGACCACCGCCGTGCAGGCGCATATGCAGGCGACCAGAAGCTCCGATCAGGCATCCAGCGCCAAGGCTGCGGGGCTGATGGCGACACTGATTCAAACGCCGGAGCATCTGGACAGCACGCGCGAATGGTACCGCAGTCGGATTGCCGGCCTGGATTTGACCACTGAGGAGGGAAGGCGCGCGCGGTTAGCTTTTCTGGCCACCGAAGGGGCATTCATGCTGCGGTTTTTCGGCCTGATGGATATTGGCCAACAAGAGTGGGACGCTATGTTTGCGGATATGCAGGCACTGGTTCTGGCGCAAAGCCAAACGGCTGTAGCGGATCCGGCATCGAAGTAAGAAAGTCATCTTACACCCCGACACCGTTCGGGGGCGGCGCGCAGGCCGGGTTGATACTACCCTGGCCGCTTACCCCGTTTTACGGCACAAATATTTGCCTTTTATGACGCCATCATAAAATCTGCCTTTTGAAACCACCACGACAAAATCCTGGTAGATTCGCTTCGGAACCCCAATATATTGGTAGGTCCCCGCATCACGAAACTGGATTTCCAGAATCTGAGCATTTTCATCATAGCCTATTGATATAATTCTTGAAGATGAAACCGGTTGTCGCTGCAAGTAGACTCCCCCTGTTAATTCATTATTATTTATATGGTTATAGGCTGCCCGTTAACCATACCAGAAGCAGGAATGCGCCGCCAGACGCTTTGCTTTAAGAGTAAAGCTATCGCACTGATAGCTGGCGGGGCGAAAGCGGAAAGCGTAGGGTTATCGGACAAGATATTCCCTCGAAGAACCCTTTAGCCAGCCACTCCGTGCTGGCTTTTTTTTACGGTATTGTTCATTCCGAGGCGGGTGTAGAAATAAGTCACGGGCCACTACTGTGACCCGTAATTGTAACAGTGCAACCCGCTGTAATGGAAAGTCACGGATTGACTTGATAGCTATCTAAAATACTTGTTTAAAGGGTTTTACCGTCACGTCACCATAAACGCCGGCGGCGACGTAGGGATCCTGTTCAGCCCAGGCTTGAGCATCTGCCAGCGAGGCGAATTCCGCAATCACCGTAGAACCGCTGAAGCCCGCACTGCCCGGATCGTTGCTGTCGATTGCCGGGTTTGGGCCGGCAACCACCAGACGACCTTCATCCCGCAGCGCCTGCAGGCGTGCCAGATGCGCCGGCCGCACCGACAGACGATTTTCCAATGAATTTGGGACGTCCTGCGCATAGATCAGATAAAGCATATTTCACCTTTAAAATCATTAGTATAGAAGGGGTAATTCAAAGTAGCGCAAAAGGCGCGTCATGGGAATGCCTGCCCGGGGGAATTTATTTCCAGCTGGCGCTTATGCCTTGAAGCAGCTAGTTTTTATTCGTATAGTGCGGCCGCGCGATGAATTGAACTCCTGTGTGAGAGGTGAGGAAATGACGGAACTGGTTAGGGATAAACTCGACTTGCCCGAGGGCAAAAGCAAGCTGTTGCTGCACTCCTGTTGTGCGCCTTGTTCCGGTGAGGTGATGGAAGCCATTCAGGCCTCCGGCATCGAATACGCCATCTTTTTCTATAACCCGAATATTCATCCGCAAAAAGAGTATCTGCTGCGCAAGGAAGAGAACGTTCGCTTTGCCGAGCAACACGGAATACCCATTATTGACGCCGATTACGATACCGATAACTGGTTTGCCCGCGCCAAAGGCATGGAAAACGAGCCAGAGCGTGGGATCCGTTGCACCATGTGTTTCGACATGCGTTTCGAGCGCACCGCGTTGTATGCGCATGAGCATGGCTACGACACCATCTCCAGCTCGCTGGGGATTTCCCGCTGGAAGAATATGCAGCAAATCACCGACTGCGGCATCCGTGCAGCAGAAAAATATCCTGATCTGCAGTATTGGGATTACAACTGGCGCAAAAAAGGCGGCGCGTCGCGAATGATAGAAATCAGCAAGCGTGAACGCTTTTACCAGCAGGAGTACTGCGGCTGCGTTTATTCGTTACGTGATACTAACCTGCATCGCAAAGCGCAGGGGCGACCCCTGATCAAACTGGGTGTGTTGTACTACGGTGATGAAGAATAACGCCGCATTGGTGAAAAAGGACCCGCTACGGCGGGTTTTTTGGTTTTTGTCGCGGTAAACCAGGTTAATAGAGCGTGTGAAATCCTCAATAAAAAAGCAAATGAAAGGTTAATATCCCTATGAGTTTGCAGGTTTTAGCGATGAATAATGACGATTAACGCGATAGTTCGCCATTCGTTATTGAATATGATTGCTATTTGCATTTAAACTTGGCGAACCAGAGGAAACAGAATCATTATGCCGCTAAAAAAGATGTTCCTTAATCGCCGTTTGTCAGTGCCGATTGTCCTGTCCGTTGGCTTACACAGCGCCCTGGTGGTGGGGTTGCTCTATGCTTCCGTCAAAGAGGTCATGGAGTTGCCGAAACCGGAGGATGCGCCAATCAGCGTCATGATGGTCAATACCGCCGCGATGGCGGAACCGCCGCCACCTGCGCCTGCTGAACCGGAACCGCAGGTGGAACCTGAACCGGAACCGCTGCCAGAGCCGCCGCCAAAGGCGATATTGAAACCTGAGCCGGAAAAACCCAAGCCGAAGCCAAAACCGAAGCCGAAGGTTGAAAAGCCGGTCAAGCGTGAACCGAAGAAAGTCGAGCCGCGTGAACCGTCGCCGTTTGAAAATAACGAGCCGGCCAAGCCGATCGACAAAGCGCCGGTGAAGCAAGCGCCTTCAGCGCCGATTCAGGGCAATTCGCGTGATGTGGGGCCGAAGCCAATCAGCCGTGCAGATCCGATCTACCCGCCGCGCGCCAGGGCATTGCAGATTGAAGGCAATGTGCGGGTTCAATTTGACATCGACAGCGACGGGCGCGTGACGAACGTGCGTATTCTGAATGCGGAGCCACGTAATATGTTCGAGCGTGAAGTGAAGCAGGCAATGCGCAAGTGGCGCTATGAAGCCAAGGAAGCGAAAAATCGCACCACGAATATTATCTTTAAAATTAACGGTACCACGGAGATGGACTGATATCGACGTTGGCGCCAATAGAAAAGGGTCGCCGAAGCGACCCTTTTTGCTGTCTGCATTTCAGCTATTCTTCAAAGCCGACGCGGAAGTTCATTTTGCCATCGGGCAGGGCGCGTGAATTGCCCTCATCGTCCACCGCCACATAAGTAAATACCGCCTCGGTTGCACGGTAGCGCTGACCGATAGGCGCGGAGGACACTTTCTTTACCCACACTTCTATATTGATGGTGATCGAACTGCGGCCGGTACGGATACACTGCGCATAGCAGCAAACCACATCACCCACTGCGACCGGTTTCAGGAAGGTCATACCATCGACACGCACTGTCACTACGCGTCCTTCGGCAATTTCTTTCGCCTGAATAGCGCCGCCAATGTCCATTTGCGACATCAGCCAGCCGCCAAAAATATCACCGTTGGCATTGGTATCTGCCGGCATTGCCAGAGTACGCAGCACCATTTCGCCACTGGGTAAAGGTCGTTGTTGAGTCATAGCCGTCTGCTTATCAAAGAAGGGTTTTCATTATACTGCCCGCAGCAAGCGCTACGGGCATTAACAATTTTGTAACTATTTTTTCTGTTCTTCCGGCATGTGCCGATAAATATAAATACCGCTGAGCAAGGTAAACACCAGCGTCAGCGCCGTCAGGCCGAACACTTTAAAGTTAACCCAAACGCTTTGCGGCAGCCAGAAGGCGACGTAGATATTCGCCAGGCCACAGACCAGGAAGAATACCGCCCAGGCCAGGTTGAGGTTGCTCCACACTTTGTCCGGCAGCGTCAGCTCTTTACCCAGCATGCGCTGAACCAGCGGCTTCTTGAGCACCAGTTGGCTGATCAGCAACGCCAACGCAAACAGGCTATAGATGACCGTGACTTTCCATTTGATAAACAAATCGTTATGGAATACCAGCGTCAGGGTGCCGAACACCAGCACCATCAGGAAGGTGATCAGCGTCATCTTCTCGACCTTGCGGTATTTGATCCAGGTGAACACCAGCGCCAGTGCGGTAGCGACAATCAAGGCGCCGGAGGCGACGTAGATATCGTAGAGCTTGTAAAAAGCAAAAAAGACAATTAACGGGAGGAAATCAAGAAACTGCTTCATAAATCAATCCATCATCTGTTCATCTGCCGACTATACCGGATTCGGCGGGCTCTGTGTACCGCAGGGAGGCGCTGATTATCGGCGTTTGAGAACCGGATTTCTGCCATGAAAGCAGGAATTTGCATAAACTTACGATTGAGGTCGCGAGTTAGCGGCTGGCTGCTTGCCGGCACGGCACCGGCATCTCATGATGCGTGTAATAATAGCCTGATAATTTATAACGGAAAACAGTTTATGCAGTGGAAACCTCTCCAGGCGCTAACGCCCGGTTTGACGCATTTATTAGGGTATCAACGCAGTTGGCTTAAACCGGATATACGCGCCGGGCTCTCCGTAGCCGCGGTGGCATTGCCCGTGGCGATTGCTTACGCCGAGCTGGCCGGAGTCAGCCCGGTGGTGGGGTTGTACTCTTGTATTTTGCCGATGGTCGCCTACGCGTTTTTCGGATCATCGCGCCAGCTTATTGTCGGGCCGGACGCCGCCACCTGCGCAGTGATAGCCGCAGTAGTGACGCCGCTGGCGGCGGGTAATATGGAGCGGCACTGGCAGCTCACCATCATGATGACGGCAATGATGGGCGCCTGGTGTCTGTTGGCGAGCCGTTTCAAACTGGGCGCACTGGCGGATCTGCTTTCCCGGCCGATACTCAGTGGGCTGCTGAACGGCGTGGCGATCACCATCATGGTCGATCAAATCGGCAAAGTCCTCGGTTTTGGCGTTCCTCCGGCGCAGTTGATTGAGCGCATTTACGCGCTGCCGGGCAACCTGATGCACAGCGACTGGCTGACCATGGCGGTGTCGTTGCTGACGCTGGTCACGCTGTTGGGGTTTAAAAAATGGCGGCCTAACTGGCCGGCACCGCTGTTTGCCATCGTATTGGCGGCTTTCGTCACCTGGATAGGCGGGTTGCAGCAGCATGGTGTGGTGACGGTGGGCGGTTTTAGCGACGTGCTGCCGATAGTCCAGTGGCCGGATTTCCAGCCGGGTTTGCTGCGAGACATGGTCATTCCGGCGCTTAACCTGGCGGTAGTGAGTTTTGTCAGCATGATGCTGACCGCGCGCAGTTTTGCGGCGAAGAACGGTTATGAGGTGAATGCCGACGCCGAGTTCCGCGCGCTGGGGCTGGTGAATATCGTTTCGGCGCTTTCGCAGGGGTTTGCCATCAGCGGGGCGGATTCCCGCACTGCGGTTAACGATGCCAACGGCGGCAAGAGTCAATTGGTGTCGATCATTGCCGCGGGGGTGATCGCTTTCGTGCTGTTGTTCCTGATGGCGCCGCTGCAGTTTATTCCGGTGGCGGGGTTAGGCGTAGTGCTGATGTATGCCGCCTGGTCGCTGCTGGATTTTCGGGGCATCTGGATCATGCGCCGCCGCAATGCGCAGGCCTTCAGGTTGGCAATGTTCACCTTCTTGTGCGTGCTGCTGGTGGGGGTGATCAGCGGTATCGGCCTGGCGGTATTGCTGGGGCTGATGCAGTTCCTGCGCACGGTATTTCGTCCGACGGAGCAGTTGCTGGGTGTGAACGACGAGGGCATGATCCACTCGATGGGCAACAACAACGGCGTTAAGGCGGTACCCGGCGTGATGATGTACCGCTTCAACTCGCCGTTAACCTATTTTAACGTGGCGTACTTCAAGCGCCGGATCCTGAATTTGGTGGACAGTACGCCATTCCAGCCGCGTTGGGTGGTGGTGGATGCTGTCGCCAGCTTTACCCACGCGGATATCAGCGTTCTGGCGGCGATAGATGAACTGAAACGCGATCTGTTACAGCGTAACGTGAAACTGGTGTTGGCGGGGCGGCGAACCGAGCTGACGCGTTGGTTCCGCATCAATCGGCTGGGGCGCGATCGGGAATTGATTCTGGTGCCGGATTTGTATTTGGCGTTGAAACTGATTCAGAGCAAGGAACAGGCGGAGACGGCGGCCCTATAAGCAAAAAGGGCGCGCCGAGGCGCGCCCTTTTAGTTTCTGCCGGCAGATCAACTGCGCAGCAGCATATACAGACGGAACAGGTAAATCAGCAACAGGGCGGAAACCAGGTTGCTCAGCGCGGTAAGCACTACGCTGGCGACATTCGGGGTCAGCACCGAAAGATGGCTCACCATAAACAACACCAGCAGCTTGGCGGCCAGCCACAGCATCATGGCCGGCACAATCACGCGCGCATTGGCGAAGGCCAGTTTGCAGCTCAGCTTTATCGAAGCGAATACGCCTTTTTTGTCGGCGGTGGTGATGACCGGCGCCAGCGAGAAGGCGATCGCCATGATTACGCCCGGCACGACGAACAGCGTCAAGCCTAACTGAATCAGCAGAGTGCAGATAAACAGCAGCAGCAGCAAACGCGGCAACTCCGGCGCAGAAGCGCCAATAGCGCGCAGCGCGCTGATGCGTTGCCCCTGGGAAACCAGGCGAATCAGCGTCAGCATCCCGCCAACCAGCAACACGTTGCCCACCAACGCGGAGAAAGTGGCGGCTGCCGAAACCTTCAATAACACCATTTGCTGCTCGGGTGTCATTTGCTGAATGATTTCCTGGATCCCCATTCCGGCGGATGCCGTAAAATCACCTTCCGTTGCGGACAAGATCTTCAACTGCTCGACGTCAGGGCTAAAAGCCTGATTGAGCAGCACAGAAATGAACGCGGTCAACAGCGCCAGCATCAGGATGCTGGTCAGTTGATTACGGAAAAAGTTAAAACTGTCACGGTACAATGTGTTGGCCGTGATAGGCATGCAGACTCCTTGGCGTCGAGAAACAAAGATATATCCATCGCCTTTCAAGCTGCGGCATGGTTGGCCGCAACTTGAAATTCATAGGTATATGGCAAAATCAGTGGGCGATTGTACCCTGTTCCGCGTCGCTGTGGCACCCCGAGAGGTGCACTGCGGCTATTTCTTCGGCAATCGCCGTTATTGGCGGCGACAAGGGTAAAGGAACCGGCAGCGGCGGTAGCCCATAACGCTCGCGCGCGCGATCGCAGGCTTCGTTGCGCAGGCCGTTTTCTCCGGACTGATCGAACTCGCGACAAGGGCTGGGGCGATTGAGGTAAATGGAGCAGGACACGGCCTTGCCGATTTCCCCCTCGAGAGCGGTACAGCGCGGGGACTTGCTGTTGGTCCCCTGCATACAGCGCAAAAAGGGAGTTAAGGGTTCGGTAAGAGATATAGGAACCACGCCGCCGCCATCTTCCGCTTCGGCCCAATAGAATGACACTCGAAAATAGCCGCAGCATGCGCCGCAACTGACACAGGGATTAAGAATTTCGCTCATCTTGATTGCACCGACTCCTTACGGCACCAACCAAAACCAACACGGATGATGAAATTACTCAGCGGTTGTTTTTTTAGCAACTGAAATTTGAACATGTAGATAATTTGCAACAAAATCCATTTTTTGATTCAGATCAATCCTTGATTTATTAGTCCCTTAGGTAACCTTGTTTTTAGTAGGAATTAAAAAATTTACACATAAGATGTGATCCCGATGGGATCATAAATACCCGTAAGTAGGTATATTCCCTTCCGAATAGTAACCACACAAATGGAATGGATAATGAAAAAGACAACTCTGGTGGTATTGGCGGCTATGATGGCCCCTATGGTGGCAAGTGCGCATCAGGCAGGTGATTTTCTTTTCCGCGCGGGTGCGGCGACGGTACGGCCCAATGCAGGATCGGACGACGTACTGGGGCAGGGATCCTTCAATGCCGATAATAACACCCAGCTCGGCCTGACTTTCGGCTATATGATGACGGACAATATCGGCGTGGAATTGCTGGCTGCGACGCCGTTCCGCCATAAGGTGTCGTTGAACGGCGCTGCAGTGAACGGCAACATCGCCACGGTGCGCGATCTGCCGCCGAGTCTGATGGCGCAATATTACTTTGGCGACAAGCAGGACAAACTGCGTCCGTATCTGGGGCTTGGCGTGAACTACACCACTTTCTTCGATGAAAAGTTCAATGACAATGGCAAAGGGGCCGGGCTGAGTAATCTGAGCCTGAAAGACTCCTGGGGCGTCGCTGCGCAGGCGGGCCTGGATTACAACCTGGATGCACACTGGATGTTGAATATGTCGGTGTGGTGGATGAATATCGAGACCAAAACCCGCTTTGATGACGCCAACGGCAATCATCACAGCATTGATACGCGGTTGGATCCTTGGGTGTTTATGTTCGGGGCAGGTTATCGCTTCTGAGGATGACCGATACAGGGAGGCGCAATGCCTCCCTGCGATCGTTATTTGAGTTGCATGACGTTCTCAACGGATTTAACACCCGCCACGCCGCGTGTGGTCTGCACCGCACGGTTGGCATCTTCGCTGGAAGTGACAAAGCCGCTCAATTGCACCCGGCCTTTAAAGGTCTCTACGCTGATTTCTCTCGACTTGATGTTTTTATCTGCCAGCAGTGCTGATTTCACTTTGGTGGTAATCACCGTATCGTCAATATAACCGCCAGTCCCCTCGGATTTCGCTGTCGGCGCGCAGGCGCTGACTGCGAATGCCACAACGGCTGCCATGCATAAGGCCGAAAGGGTTTTAAATAGCTTCATAAATTACTCTCCATGCAATGTTATTGTTGAAACTACATTCAGGTTATCACCTGAAAACGCTCAGTATTTCCGCAAAATGCAGAAATCTGCAACGGGCACCTTCAAGTGTGAGTCAATAAGCGGGTTTGTTCAAATTTTAGATGTAAAAAAAACGAACAACCCTGAGAGGAAACAAGGTGTTATCGGCGGGCGTGATCCATCACGCCCACCGCAGGAACGATCAGCTTCGGGTCGCGGCTTTCATTTCGCGAACAAAGTTCGCCAGCCGAGTCAGCATTTCTGCCGGTTGCGCCTGATTTTGCTCGATAATTTTGACGATCGCCGAACCGGAGATCGCACCGGCGGCACCGGCCTGCAGTGCGTCACGTACCTGCGCAGGCTCGGAAATGCCGAATCCCTGCAGCGGTGGCGCGGCATGGTATTCGCGCAGTGTGTTCACCAGATGATGCAGTGGCAATTGAGCGCGGCTTTCGGTGCCGGTAACGCCGGCACGTGACAGCAGGTAGGTATAACCCCGACCGTGCGAGGAGATCTCACGCAACAAATCGTCGTCTGCGTTTGGCGGGCAGATAAAGATAGGAGCGATGCCATGGCGCGTGGCGGCGGCACGGAAGGGCGCAGACTCTTCAAAGGGGACATCGGCAATCAGCACCGAATCCACGCCGACGTCGGCGCAACGCTGGTAAAACGCATCGATGCCTTTATGAAACACCAGGTTGGCGTACATCAGCAGGCCGATAGGAATGGTCGGGTACTTCTGACGAATGGCGGCCAGCATTTCAAAGCATTGGGTCGGCGTCACGCCGGAGGCGAAAGCGCGTAGCGCAGCGCTCTGGATAGTCGGACCGTCGGCCAGCGGATCGGAGAACGGGATGCCCAGCTCCAGAGCATCGGCACCGGCTTCAACCAGAGTGTCGATAATTTGCAGCGATAATGCCGGGTTCGGGTCGCCCAGGGTGACAAACGGGACGAAGGCACCTTCCTTGTTGCTTTCCAGACGTTTGAACAGTTGCTGATAACGTTCCATCAGATTTCTCCCCGAGCTTTCAGTATGTCGTGAACGGTAAATATGTCTTTGTCGCCGCGGCCGGACAGGTTAACCACCAGGATCTGTTCTTTCTGCGGCGTTTCACGGATCATTTTCAGCGCGTGCGCCAGGGCGTGGGAGGACTCCAACGCCGGGATAATGCCTTCGCTGCGCGACAGAGCCTTGAAGGCATCCAGCGCTTCGTCGTCGGTAATCGACACGTATTCGGCACGGCCAATGCTGTTCAGATAGGCGTGCTGCGGCCCGACGGACGGGAAGTCCAGCCCGGCGGAAATGGAATAGGATTCCTCGATCTGGCCTTCGGAGGTCTGCATCATCGGCGCTTTCATACCGAAATAGATCCCGACGTGGCCGTGCTTCAGCGGCGCACCGTGTTGGCCGGTTTCGATACCGAGACCGGCGGGTTCCACACCGATCAGGCCAACGCTGACGTCATCGATAAAGTCGGCAAACATACCGATAGCATTGGAACCGCCACCGACGCAGGCCAGGACTGCGTCCGGCAGGCGACCTTCGCGCTCCAGCATCTGCGCTTTGGTTTCTTCGCCGATCATGCGCTGAAATTCACGCACGATGGTCGGATACGGATGCGGGCCGGCTGCGGTACCCAGCATATAGTGGGCAGTTTCATAGCTGCCGGACCAGTCGCGCAACGCTTCGTTACAGGCATCTTTCAGCGTGGAGGAGCCGCTGTGCACCGGAATGACTTCCGCGCCCATCAGGCGCATGCGGAACACGTTCGGCGACTGGCGTTCAATATCTTTGGCGCCCATGTAGATACGACATTTCAGACCGAGCAGCGCACAGGCCAGCGCTGAGGCCACGCCATGCTGACCGGCACCGGTTTCGGCGATGATTTCGGTTTTGCCCATGCGTTTGGCCAACAATGCTTGCCCCAACACCTGGTTGGTTTTGTGCGCGCCGCCGTGCAGCAAATCTTCACGCTTCAGGTACAGCTTGGTTTTGGTGCCGGCGGTGAGGTTTTTGCACAGCGTCAGCGCCGTCGGGCGGCCGGCGTAGTTTTTCAGCAGATCGATAAACTCAGCCTGGAATTCAGGGTCGCGCTGTGCGCTGACGAAGGCCTCTTCCAGTTGTTTTAATGCCGGCATCAGAATCTGCGGCACATACTGGCCACCAAATTCGCCGAAGTAGGGGTTAAGCAGCGTCATTATAATTCCCGTTATTATCCGTTAAATTGTCTACCCTTCATCTTTCAAACCGCAGGTGTGTTGGTTGCGCGCTTTCACCCCAGTGACTTACCTGAGTAAGTTCCTGGGGATTCACTCTCTTACCGCCTTCCTGTGCCTTGAAATCTATTGGGTATATTTGGCTCAGTAGGCGCGCAGGGTCTTGAACACTGCCGCCAGGCGGGCAGGGTCTTTAATCCCGGGCTGGCTCTCAACGCCGGAATTAAAGTCCAGCCCTGCACAGCCGAGTTTGGCTGCGTCCACGCAGTTGTCTGCGCTCAGGCCACCCGCCAGCATCACGTTATCCAGGTTTTGGCCGTGCAACACTGACCAGTCGAAACGCTGACCGGTGCCGCCGGCGCCGTTATCCAGCAGATAGCGGTCAACGTGCCGCAGGTCACGTGCCGGCAAGCTGTCTTTCACACTCAGCGCTTTCCAAATCTGGCAGGTAGCAGGCAGTTTGGCGCGCAGGGCGTCGATATAGGTTTGATCTTCCGCACCGTGTAGCTGCACCGCTTGCAGACCAAGGCGTTCAACGGTTTGCACCAGGGTTTCCACCTGCGCATCGCAGAACACGCCGACGTATTTCAGCGGCGCACCGGCGATCACTTCGCGGGCGCGGTTGATGTCGACATAGCGCGGTGAACGCCCGACAAAAATCAGCCCGCCGTAGACGGCGCCGGCCTGATAGGCGGCTGCGGCATCCTGCGGGCGGGTCAGCCCGCAAACTTTATTGTCGCCCAGCGTTACCCGGCGTACGGCGGCGCGCAGATCGGTTTCCGACATCAGCGCGCTGCCGATAAGGAATCCGTTGGCAAAGTGGCTCAGTTCGCGGATTTGGCCGTAATTGTTGATACCTGATTCGCTGATCACCGTCACGCCGTGCGGCACGCGTGGCGCAAGTTGGCGGGTGCGATCCAGATCGATGCTCAAATCCCGCAGGTCACGGTTATTGATGCCGACCACACGCGCTTCCAGCGCGATCGCCCGTTGCAATTCTTCTTCGCTGATCACTTCGGTCAGCACGCCCATATTCAGGCTGTGCGCCACGGCCGCCAACTGGCGGTACTGTTCGTCGTCGAGTACCGACAACATCAGCAGGATGGCATCGGCCTGATAGAAACGCGCAAGGTAGATCTGGTACGGGTCGATAATAAAATCTTTGCACAGCACCGGCTGCGTCACCGTTTTGCTGACCAGCGGCAAGAAGTCGAAACTGCCTTGAAAGTACTTCTCATCGGTCAGCACCGAGATGGCCGACGCGAAATCCTTGTAAACCGAAGCGATTTCGACCGGATCAAAGTTTTCGCGGATCAATCCTTTGGAAGGGGACGCTTTTTTGCATTCAAGAATAAACGCCGTTCTGGCCCCTTGCAGCGCATGATAAAAGCCGCGCTCGCTTGGGACGATTTCATCGTGAAAACTGGCCAGTGGCTGTTGTTGCTGTCGTGCTGCGACCCATTGCGCTTTATCACGAACAATCTTGTTGAGCACGGTTTCCTGCATCATTTATCCTCTTGCTGCCAGTGCGGTGACGCGCTCGTAAGCTTGCCCGCTGTGAATCGTTTCCAGTGCCTGCTGCGCGTTTTGGCGCAGGTCTTCATGCCCGAATAACTTCAGTAGCAGCGCCACGTTAGCGGCTACCGCTGCGGCGTGCGCCGGGTCACCTTTACCTTGTAACAACCGTGCCAGAATGTCACGGTTTTCTTCCGGTGAACCGCCCCGCAGGGCCTCCAGCGGGTAGCTTTGCAGTCCGAATGACTCTGGCGTCAACTGATAGCTTTCAATTTCACCGTTGTTCAGCTCCGCCACCTGGGTAGCGGTGTGGATCGCCACTTCGTCCATGCCGCCGCCGTGCACCACCGCTGCACGCTGGTAGCCCAGCACCCGCAGAGTCTGTGCAATCGGCAGTACCAGCTCAGGGCTGTAAACGCCGATCAGCGCCAGCGGCGGACGCGCCGGATTGATCAACGGGCCGAGCACGTTAAATACCGTACGGGTTTTCAACTGCTGGCGGACCGGCATCGCATGGCGAAAACCGGTGTGATACTGCGGTGCAAACAGGAAGCATACGCCCAGATCATCCAGCGCCTGGCGAGACTCTTCCGCCGGCAGATCCAGACGAATGCCGAAGGCCGCCAACAGGTCCGAAGAACCGGAACGGCTGGAGACGCTGCGGTTGCCGTGTTTCGCCACTTTGGCGCCGCATGCCGCCGCCACGAAAGCGCTGGCGGTAGAGATATTGATGCTGTTGGTGCCGTCGCCGCCGGTGCCGACAATATCGGCAAACGGATAGTCCGGGCGCGGGAACGGGAGGGCATCGGCAAGCAGGGCTTTGGCCGCACCGGCGATCTCTTCCGGGCGTTCACCGCGGATTTTCATGCTGATCAGTGCCGCTGCCAGTTGGCTTGGCTCCAGCTCACCGCGCACGATGGCGCTGAACAACTGCCGGCTTTCCTCTTGGCTCATTGTCTCCGAGCGGTACAGTTTTTCAAGAATAGGTTGCATCGTCGTTTCCCTTATTATTTCGCCAGCGCCCAAGCCAGCGTTTGCTCAAGCAAACGCGCGCCATGGGTGGTGAGGATCGATTCCGGATGGAACTGGAAACCGCATACGCGATGCCGATCATTACGCACTGCCATCACCATATCGCCAAAGCGAGCGTTAACGGTGAGTTCGGCCGGGATATTGCTGCCGACCAATGAATGGTAGCGAGCCACCGGCAGCGGGTTCACCATACCGGCAAACATGCCTTCGCCATCGTGGCTGATGGCCGAGGCTTTGCCGTGCAGGATCTCGCCCGCCTGGCCGACGTGGCCACCATAAGCTTCCACGATCGCCTGGTGCCCCAGACAGATGCCGATAATCGGCAACTGTCCGCGCAGGCGTTGCAGCAATTCCGGCATGCAGCCGGCTTCGGACGGCGTCCCCGGGCCCGGGGACAGCATCAGCACCGGTTGCTCCATTTGTTGCAGGCGCTCGATAATCATGTCTGCGGAAATCTGGTTGCGGTAAATCACCACCTGGTGGCCGCTGGCGCGCAGCTGATCGACCAGGTTATAGGTAAAGGAATCAACGTTATCGAGCAGTAAGATATCGGCCATCAGAACACCTCCTTGGCCTGGTGCGCGCTGGCAATGGCACGCAGCACGGCACGTGCCTTATTACGGGTTTCATCGGCTTCCGCCTGAGGAACAGAATCCAGCACCACGCCTGCGCCGGCTTGCACGGTGGCGATACCGTCTTCAACATACGCGGAGCGGATGACAATACAGGTATCCAGGTCGCCGGTGGCGGTGAAATAGCCCACTGCGCCGCCGTAGCTGCCGCGACGGGAGCCTTCAGAGGCGGCGATCAGCTGCATGGCGCGAACCTTGGGCGCACCGCTCAGGGTCCCCATGTTCATGCAGGCCTGGTAGGCGTGCAACACGTCAAGGTCTGCGCGCAAGGTGCCGATCACCCGGGAAACCAGGTGCATCACGAAAGAGTAGCGATCCACTTTGGTCAGATCCGCCACGTAGCGGCTGCCGGCCTGGCAGATGCGCGCCAGATCGTTACGCGCCAGATCGACCAGCATCAGATGCTCGGCCAGTTCCTTGTGATCGGTGCGCATTTCCAACTCGATGCGGCTGTCGAGATCCAGATCCAACGAACCATCAGCTCGGCGCCCACGCGGACGAGTACCGGCGATAGGGTAAATTTCGATCTGGCGGTTGCCGGCATCGTATTTCAACGCGCTTTCCGGAGAGGCGCCGAACAGCGTGAATTCGTCGTCCTGCATAAAGAACATGTAAGGGCTTGGGTTGCTGTCTTTCAACGTTTGATAGGCCGCCAGCGGGGCCGGGCATGGCAGCGAGAAGCGGCGTGATGGCACTACCTGGAAAATCTCGCCCTGGCGAATGGCCTGCTGCAGTTCGCTGACCACGGCGCCGTATTCCTCATCGGTCTGGTTGCAGCTCAACTGCATGTTTTCCAGCTTCTGGTGCGGAATGGGTTGCGGGGTCTGCTTCAACTGGGTCTGCAACTGCTCAAGACGCTGCTGCAGACGCTGTTCTTCTGCCGTATCGGCGGTAAACACGCTGGCTTGCAGGCGGGCGACGCCGCGCTGGTGGTCCAGCACCAGCAGGGTTTCCGCCAGGTAGAAGCAGAAGTCCGGGCAACGTTGATCCTGGCGCAGTGCCGGCAGATTTTCGAAACCGGCGACCAGGTCATAAGCAAACAGGCCGCCGAGCATGACTGCTTCACGTTCGTCCGCCGGGGCGTCAACCAATGTCAGTAGAGTACGCAACGCATCAAATACTGACAGCGAGCGCAGGCGGGCATCTTCATCCTGCACCGCATCAATGACCGGGAAGGTCAGTTCGCGGCCGTTTGGGCGAACCTGAATCTGGACTTCTGCCGGCAGCGCTTCATCGAGCAGCGGTAGCATCGCCGCGCCGTTGGCGGTCAGCGCCTGCAGTGTGACGTTGCGGCCCAGAGCGGTGATGCGCAGAGCGCTGTCGATCACCAGCAGGCTCTGGAGGTTTTGCTTGCTGTTTATCTCGGCAGACTCCAGCAGCAGGGTGGCCGGGCGCGCGCCGCACAACTGGTGGAAAATGGTAGTCGGATCGCCCCGGTAGCGGGTTTCCGCCTTCAGCAGTGTGAGTTGTGGTTTGATGTTCATCATGGGTAGTTCCAGTTAGATTTTGTCCATAAAAAAGCCCGCGTTACCAGCGGGCTTAGGGAATCTGCAGTGTCAGATGACAGGTATGCGCGATTACACCGCCCGCGAAAGGGAAGTACGCCACCAACGAAGAAGAGAAGTTTGCTTATTCATTTCTGTGCTCTCTCGATTATCATCCAACCAGGGAATGCCCCTGAACTTGTGTACTAGTTAACTGGTTCGCAGGAATAAAGTCAACCCTCTTTTTACACAATGTTTTAGCGGCAAGCGTGAGTTATTTTCATCAGGACGGAAGTGTGCAATCCAGAATAGATTTCCGTCCGGCCGACGATCGCGGGTATGATAGAAGGCCAAGCCATTGCCGGATATTTCTTTTGACAGACAGCAACCCCCAGCCTTCCGCGTTTACCCTTTACGACCTCCACAGCCATACCACCGCCTCCGACGGCTATCTGACGCCGGCGCAGCTGGTGCAGCGGGCGGTTGAAATGCGGGTTGGCGTATTGGCCATCACCGACCACGACACCACCGATGGGCTGGCCGCCGCCGCCGCCACGATTGCCGAACTGTCGCTGCCATTGCAATTGGTTAACGGGGTAGAAATCTCTACCCTGTGGGAAAACCACGAGATTCATATCGTTGGTTTGGGGATGGATATTACCCATCCGGCGATGGTGCAACTATTGGCCGAACAAAGCGAACGTCGCAACCTGCGGGCGCAGGAAATTGGCGTTCGGCTGGCAAAGGCGCGTATCGATGGCGCCTTCGAAGGCGCACAAAAACTGGCTGACGGCGGAGCGGTGACCCGTGGGCATTTTGCACGTTACCTGGTGCAGATCGGCGTTGCCGACAACATGGCGCAGGTGTTCAAGAAATATCTGGCCAAGGGCAAAACCGGTTACGTTCCGCCACAGTGGTGTACAATAAAACAAGCCATTGATGTGATTCATCAATCTGGCGGGCAGGCGGTGATCGCGCATCCGGGCCGTTACGATCTGACGGCTAAATGGCTGAAGCGGCTGTTTGCGCATTTTGCCGAGCACGGCGGCGACGCGATGGAAGTGGCTCAATGTCAGCAAGCACCGCATGAGCGTTCGCAGCTGGCGAAGTACGCGCAAGAGTATCAATTACTGGCGTCGCAGGGATCGGATTTTCATCAGCCCTGCTCGTGGATCGAACTGGGCCGTAAACTGTGGTTACCCGCTGGCGTTGAGCCGGTATGGCGTGACTGGCCGCAACCGCAGCAGGCCGCAGTATATTGATTTAACGTGGGCGGATGCGCCTGCGTGCATCATTTTAGGAGCAAGTCATGAGTCAGCTTTTTTATATTCATCCAGATAATCCTCAACCGCGCCTGATCAACCAGGCGGTGGACGTGCTGCGCAAAGGCGGGGTGATTGTTTACCCCACCGATTCCGGTTACGCGCTGGGCTGCAAGCTGGAAGAGAAATCGGCTATGGAACGTATTTGCCGTATTCGTCAGTTGGACGGTAACCACAACTTTACGCTGATGTGCCGCGATTTGTCCGAACTCTCTACTTACGCCTATGTCGACAATACCGCATTCCGCTTGATCAAAAACAACACGCCAGGCAATTACACCTTCATTCTGAAAGCGACCAAAGAAGTGCCACGCCGCCTGATGAATGACAAACGCAAAACTATCGGTCTGCGCGTACCTTCGAACCCGATTGCGCTGGCGCTGTTGGAAGTGCTGAACGAGCCGATGATGTCGACCACGCTGATGTTACCGGGTAACGATTTCGCCGAGTCCGATCCGGAAGAGATCAGCGATCATCTGGGCAAACAGGTAGATCTGGTGATCCATGGCGGTTTCCTGGGCCAGCAACCGACCACAGTGATTGACCTGACTGAGTCGGCGCCGGAAGTGGTACGCGAAGGTGCGGGCGACACGACGCCTTTCCGTTGATCTTATCGCTGCGGCGGTTGCTCATTTTCTGAAAAGTGGCTGAAACGACGTCATTTATCGTGAAAGCCGCTATTCTACAGTATCGAAAACTGAAAATAGGCAGGATGCGTGGCGATGATTAAACGGGGTTCTCTTTTAGCGGTCTTATTGTTTTCTTCTGTGGCCAATGCCGGTTTTTATTCCGGCAACGCTTTGCTGTCTGAAACCGGCGGCTATGTGAAAAATAAAAATGGGGCGGCCACCGTTGCCGAAGCGTTGGATGGCGGGCTGTTTATGGGGTATGTGGCCGGCGTTTTTGACACCTATTCGATGCAGGGCAATCGCAATATTTGCCCGGACGCCGGCATGAGCGTAGGCATGGCTTCTGATGCAGTACTGCATTATTTAAATGAACATCCGGAACAGCTGCACTATTCTGCACCTTCAGTGATCATGCTGGCGTTAACCGCTGCTTATCCTTGTGAAAGACACTAAATTTGTTCATTTGGTGCGTATTTTTTCATTAGGTGCGCCCCCCGTTTTTTAGCACGTTCTTCAATAGATTAGATCGCTAAACGCTGTCAGTTTACTTTCTGCGCACAAGTCCTCTTAACTGCTTTGAGGACATGACGCTTCAGGAGGCAAAATGACAGCGTTTCACTTTGGTACCCACTCTCTCGATTATCATGATTCCGGTTCAGGCCCGCTGACGCTGGTCTTGCTGCCCGGCTGGTGTGAGCCAAAAACGGTATTTGACCCCTTCAGCGCGCTGGCGAGTGAGCGATACCGGGTGATTAGCCTCGACTGGCGTGGGCACGGCCTGTCTTCTCGCGATGATGCGCTTTCGCTTGGCGCCGAAGATCTGCTGGAAGACGTCCATCAGCTGCTGACTGCTCTGCAGGTGGAGAATTTTGTGACGCTTTCGGTGGCACACGCCAGCTGGATTGCCGTCGCGCTGGCAGAACTTATGCCGCAGCAGGTCAAAGGCCTGGTATTTCTCGATTGGATCATGACGCAGCCGGTGCCGGCATTTTTCCAGTCGGTACAACAAATGCAGCGGCCAGAGCAATGGCTGGTGGCACGCGATGCGCTGTTTGCGTTCTGGCAGGGCGGCCTTGACCATCCGCAGGTGAAACATCATCTGACCGTTGAAATGGCCCGCGAGGATTTCCGCGTCTGGCAGGCCGCCGGCGTGGCGATAGAACACGCTTACCGACAATATCAATCGCCGCTTAACCGGTTGGGCCAATTAAATTCCCCCCCGCCTTGCCGGCATATTTACTCGCTGGATCGCGATGAAAATTATCTGGAGCAACAGCGGGCATTTGCTGCCGAATATCCGTTTTTCTCGGTAGTGCGACTGGGGCATGCTCGAACGCACCTGGGGATCCTCGAACGGCCTGATGAAGTGTATCGGGCGGTGGTTAACTTTCTTGGCGATGAATCTTCTTTCTTGCTTTGACCTAATGCGGGCAAGAGTTCGCGGTTAACAGATTTCGATAATCGGCCAGGTAATAAAGTGGGTTCCAACCCTATTGAAAGCCTGTATAATGCGCGGTTCGATCCAAGTAAACGTATTGTTACCGCTGTGGCGCCAGTCGCCGCAGCGGTCATCCCCCCGACGCCTGTGAAGGCGCAATATTTAAATTAATTTATCAATAAAAACAACTACATAAATAATCATTAATCTGAGTGAGATTGGTTTGTGTGACAGTCTTTAGCTCAAGTTGTATCCCCGAATGTGTTACACATCTAGCCCTATATCCCCTCTGCTTATCCCTCTAAAACGCTCTCAGGGCGGTTTTGTGCTGCTTTCTGGCATCTTTCATATGTGTCCTCTGTTTCAGTTAAAAGACGGTTAAAAGCTGATTGTGTTAGTCACGTGATTTCACTACAGTTAACCAAAGAAAGTTAAATAGGAGTAATCCTATGGAATACTATGTTTATGGTGATGAGAGTGGAACCACAGGTAGTGACCGTTGTTACTCAATCGGTCTTCTTTGCGTTAGAAAAGACCGCTTACAACAATTTGAGATGTATGTTCAAGAATTAAAGAGGAAGCATGGAATCATAGGGGAGCTTAAATGGTCGAAAATTAAGAATAGTGCAGGGCAGGCTAATATTTGTATTGAACTCCTCGTCATGGTCTTAAAAAGTAGTTGCTGTTTCCATTCTATAGTCGTTCAAAAAGGTTTATATCGTAATTGGCGTGAAAATAGAGAAATGGCATTCTATCAAACGTACACTTATCTACTGAAAAATACAGCTGCACGTTTGAAAAGTTCGCTAGAGGTACTTATGGATCAAAAGGTTGATAAATATAAAAAACATGATGAAGTTACGGGAATTATAGCAAATAATATGCTTGCTAGAATAGGTAGAGAGAAAAGTGTAAAAAGTGTCACAATGAATGATTCTAAAGAATATCTTGGCCTTCAGGTTGTTGATATATTGACCGGTGCAGTTAATTCAGGTTACCTAAAGTTTATAAGTCCTCAACTTATTTTGTCCAAATCAAAAGAATTGGCATTTAATCGAATGGCTGGCATTTTGGGTTGGGATAAGTTTCATTACGATACATATCCAAATAGAGATTTCAATATATGGCATTTTCCAACTGATATTAGAGGGGTTCCGGAGACAAGAAGTATACGGCCATGTTATAAAATAAATCTAGTGGCCAAGAATGAGGTAGATGGTTGAAATTACACTTGTTTTACTCTTTGGTGGTTTTTTTGTTTTATTGAGTTTAATAATGAAAATGAGGTTGGAATGTCTGATTTGGAAAGGTTATTTAAAGTGGAGTATGTTGGGGTTGTTATATCGATTATAGCCTTGCTGATTTCAGCCTTTAATTTCTGGAATGCAAGAGCTGTCAGGTTGAAAAATGCAGACGATGCATTGTATAAATTGAAAGGAGAGACGCTATCCAAGTCTAGAGAAATCGAGATAACATACCAAGAAATTGTCAACACTACTGATTATTTCATAAATAAGGTTAGAAAGAACACGTCTTTGCCGGAGGCTAAGAAAACTTTAATCATTAATGGAATTGATGAAGTAAAAAAAGGATTGTTTACTCTCTCACTTGCTGATGCAAAAGCCTGCACAAATTATATAATCGAAAACTTCGACTCAATGGATGAAAAAAAGACTAAAGAATATCACCTCGCATTTATTTCTGAATTGGAACGGCTTAAAGCGAATGGGAAATCACTTGAAAGGAAATTAGAACAATTACTAGATTAGTCTTCAAACGTCTTGGTATGGGGGCAGGAACGGCCAACATAAATGGTTACCGCAGGGCACTTCAAGATTAAGGGCGCATAATGCGCCCTCTGTATGACTTAGACAGCTTGACGGTACGAGTCCTGAACACCATCGCGATAGCCTTGTGCAAAAGCCGCCTGAGGACTTTTGTGCCGAACGGTGCCAGCTTGGCTCTCAGGTAGTGCTTCAAGGTTTACCCATGCTTGAGAACTACGAAGCAAACCTTGCCTGTAGCCTTGCAGATAGGCACACCCACAGCACTTGTGACGGCCTTCACCACCTTGATCTTCAGGAAGTTGGGCGAATACCGGTGCGTACCGGTGACTGTTGTAGCAAATACTCATTTTATTGCGGCCTTAGCCCTGATAGGGCACGAAAGGTTTTGCAAGGCCCGTCTATGCTGTCTACAATCCGTCTTGTCTAAGGTAAGAAAGTAGCAAGCTAACGGTTAGCTTTGAGTCGTCAAACTCTTAGCGACCTTGCTTCTAGGGAAGCCGAGTTCACTATGTGGATTCGGCTTTTTTGTTGTCTAGAGAATATAAAAACACTATATGTAGTGCCTCTTGTCTCTGACTCAATCAAGATAATGAGAAATTAAGAGATTGGCAAGTGAACAAAACCGGCCTAATTTGTGGATAACTTGGGGGTGAAATTTGGCTTCCGGCCGTGAGTGCGCACGGTGACTGGGGCAACAAGCTTGTCAATAAGCGTGATAATAATTTCCTGATGGTATACGCCCGCAGTATTGGTCGTTGTCTTTTCTGCCTTAATGAGTTGCCCCTTGACAATCTACCCCGATATCCGGATATTGACGGCTTCACCAAATCCAGATCACATCTAAAAGCATAATGCAACTTCTATTGATAAAACTCTGGACATTTTAAACGTTCCATGACATAATAGTGTTATAGATTAGTGAGTTGAATCCAGATCACAGTATTTCCAATACTTCCCATACTGATTTATAAACATACCATTTGACAGCACAAGAGATAGCTCCCGCAGGGTGCTTCCTTCCGTGTTGCGATTTTATTTTTCCAAATTTAAGAGGTAGTTACATGAAACAAACCGAGTTCATTCGGCGGTCTACCGCTGAGCAAATCCTGAAAGCGCTGATAGCGAACCGGATTAAGCGTCACATGGTTTACGCATACCGTAAACGTCACCCCAATGATCAGGCCGGGATCGAGAAAACTGGTGTCGCACTGGAACAGTACCGTATTCACCTGCTGGAACAGAAGCGACAGCCATCGAAACCAACGGCGGCGACATTAGCCCTTGCTGAGCTGCTTGATGAACATCATCCGCACGCCAACGCCCGCTCCTCGATGACTAAGGACATGATCGAACGTCAAAAACATCTCATTAAGCTGGCCTTTGGCCGTGATATCAGCACGGAACAAGTGTTTACCCTCTGGGCGGCATCCAACATGAATATTTACAGTGAATTGTCTCAGCAGGGGCATCTCACCCACAGGGATAACAATTCCCAACTACGTGATGAGGGCATGTAACCATGAAGCTGAGTTTAGACGATGAAACATACAACATTCTACGTGAAGAATCCGACCGGCTCGGGATGCCGGTTCCAAGGCTAATTCGCCAGATGTGTCAGAGTGCCGCAAGGCAAATCCAGTTAAAGACGAACCCACAGGGAGAAGTAAATAGTGAGCAAGAAGAACAGAAATGAAGGCAGTTTTATACAGGTAGAGTATGACGTTCTCGACCTGATTTCATACAACGGCGTGGCTATTGATGGCTGCATGAAATTGATACTCTCGATGGCCCGCAGCTACCAACGCAGCGGCAACGTGTATTACGAATCCAACCCAACCCTACAACGCCGCCTCGGCCTCGGAGAGGTCGCTGTTTCATCACGCATTAAAAAGCTGGAAGCCTCAGGTCTGATGCGGGTAGAGCGTATCTCGGGTGTGGGAAACAAATATTACCCGTTGCCTTTCGACCTCGCCCTAGCAGTGTTTATCCCTGAAAAAGGTGCTACACGCGATATTCTCAGAAAACAATCAGTAGAACAGCCAGAACCAACAGTGCAGCCAGTGGAACATGAACCAGCAGCAGAACCGCAGGAATTCAACCAGCCAACAGAGCAGGGGCCAGCCGATGAATACGCTAATGATTCTCCAGTACAAAACGATGGGTATCAGGGTTCAGATGATCAGGATCAGGTTGCTAATGATTGCCACTCTGTTAGGAATCCTGTTGTTACTGCCTCTGATATTGATACAGCCTTTACTTCAGTTTTCGCTGTCGTCCCTGTCATAGAAGATGCTTTTGCTGTCGCAGAAAAAGTTGCTGTTGGTATCCCAGAGGCCCAGCCTGTAGAGCCTGCAACGTCTGAGACATGGCTTGACGCACCATTTACCCCACACGGAGAGTTAATCCCGGAGGCCGTGCAACATTGTGTTGAGCATGGCGTAACTGACCCTGAAGAGCGGAAGCATTTTGTGCGGAAAATCGTTGATCCGGACTACGTGAGAGAGAAACCCATTTATAACCCGACACCGGCAGCAGCACCGGAATGGGAGGATTTGCCCTTCTAAGGAGGAATATTTGCTTACTGTAGAAGATGAAAGGCTAGTTGAAGAGATCGCCGCCCGGCTCTCTGAAAGAAAATCCCGCAAGATAGCGTTGGCAAAATACCCAGTAGAAACCTTAAAACGCGTTAAATCTATGCTGGTTCAGCAAGTGCCAATGGCGACTATCTGCAAGTTGTGCGGCGTGCCTAGTAGTGTGGTGATCAAGCTTCAGAAGGATTACAACCCGAAATTACGCAAGCGCTTTCACCTTAATCAGGGCGACAAAGTGTTTTACATCCGCCAGATGCTGGCTGACAACTGTACACCTGAGCAGATCGCCAAATTTCTTGACCTCAGTGTTAGGGGATTCATCAGTTGGTGGAAGCATCGTAAAAACGACACCGCCGATCAGCCAACCAAGGGCAGGCCATCGCACTACACCGGATTCACCTACAACTAACTAAAACAATGTCAGTACAAAAATCAAACATCAGCCGATGGGCCATTGATGCACTTTTTTACGCCTTAAAACCAAGGGTAATTATCACTCTAGTTATTATTATTTTCATAACCGATTACATATTGAGGATTCCCACATGAATATTTTTGAATCGATCGTAGATTCTCTGAAGGTACAGCTAGCAGAGCGACAAGCGCCAGAGGTTGAACATAGTTCAATCAGCAAGGCAAAGGAAGGTCTAGCGGCGACTATCGCGGAGCACATTAAAAAGCAGTCTGCACAACCGGTAGCTATTGAAGAACCAGCCACACAACCGGCAGATAGTCGCAAAATCAAGAGCAAGGGTATTGCCTTAACCGCTGCCGCTCAAGGTGGGCCAGCAAATGGCCGTCCGGTTTCTTTGCTGATGAAATCATCAGACCAACCAAACATTATCCGCCGCCAGCTGATTCTCAAATCTGCCGCCGGTGGCGCAACTTTGATCCGGACGTCGGATGGAACCTTGCTATCTGAAAATGGCATGCAAATAACCAAAAGCATGCACGCGCTCATGGATCAATTGGGTATTGGGTACACGATCAAGGATGAGGGGTAAGCGATGGAAGATATCGAAACAATCCGCTCGGTTATCTCTTTGGACTTTACCCCTGAGGAGTGTATAGCCGATAGCGTTAACATGGGCAACATGTTCCCGGCACTAAACCAACCGCAGATAGATGAAGTTGGAATCAATGGGCAACAGTGATGAGTCTATTAGCTAAAACATCGGAGGGTAAATCCGACAAATTCTCTAACGTCATTACCGAATCAAGCCTCTATCCGATAAGGAAGGGGCTTTTTTATTGCTGTAATTATTCCGATTAAATACATTTAAATATGAATTAATAGGAGAGGATGTAATTTTAATTGATCAATAAACGTACAGTTGCGGTAGTGTGCGGTGGTCACTTAAGGAATATTGAGCAAGTGGTAACGGGGCTGTAGGCCTTGGGGTAGTAGGCATCGTAAAATATATTGTGTGGATAAATAAATTTGTTGTAGGGTTATGGGTTAAACACAATATCGGTATTTACTTTAAAAATAAAACACCGTTTTATTTCTATCAAATGATACTAATTTTACTTATCAATTGAGACTTATTATCATCTTTGGGTGGTGCCGGGGAACCCGGTGCCAGTGAGATCAGGCTAACTTTCCCAACTCAAATAGCATGAATCAGGATGTGGATGACGTTGGTACCTGTAGTCTCAAAACCATCTCCTTTTGATACGGACAAAACAGCATGTGAAACAGGGTGTTTCCATGTCTCAAAAGCTTGATTTCGTTGTTTTGATACAATACAATTATGAGACTTACTTTTAAGACAGGAAGTTTCCTATATGTCATCCGTCATTGGTTATGTCCGCGTATCCACCCACGATCAAACTGTAGAAAACCAAAAGCAGCAGATTGAAGAGGCTGGCTATCAGATTGGTAAATGGTTCAGCGATGAAGCTGTGAGCGGCTCTGTAAAAGCGGTAGAGCGTAAAGGCTTCAGCGACCTGCTGAACTATGTCCGTGAAGGTGACACGCTGATTGTTATCGGTATAGACCGCTTAGGCCGTAACACGATTGATGTCCTTTCAACTGTTGAGATGCTACAGGCGAAAGGCGTGAAGGTTATCAGCCTGAGGGAGGAGTTCGACCTGTCTACGTCCGTTGGTAAGGCCATGCTAACGATGATGGCTGGGTTAGCATCGCTCGAGAAAGACCTAATAGCAGAACGCCGTACAGCGGGTATCAAGCGTGCTCAGAGTGAAGGTGTCCACTGTGGTAGACCGAGCAAGGCCAACAGCGAACAAGTTATGGTACTGCTAGCACAGGGGTTGTCACCTAAGCAGATCATGGCAGAGTTGAACATCAGTAAGGCCACGTACTATCGCCTCAAAGCCGTTGGTTGAAGCCCTCTGATATTTGGGCAACATTTGAGCGATTTATAGGGGGGCCTGAGGGCTGCCTAGCACCGATATCCAAACATTAAGTAAAATCCCAACAATTCCCCAACAGATCCACCTGAAGTGGCTCATGCAAAGAGGGCTTTCAGCCCGTAGCCGCTGAGGGTAATATCAACAGAGAAAAAATCGCACACTTCAATATTTGGCTGACTGTCATACAAGGCGAAGGGGTAGGAGATGAGATCCAAAATTTTGGCCGGGGTAAGAATTAGGTTTTTCTGGCCTATCGCCAAAGTGGGTCTTCTAGCGGTTTTATTGGGAGTACAGGCTCAGGCACACGCAGGCAGGATTACGATCAGCCATCCAGAGAGTGAAGATCTACCCAACGGTAAAACCCTCTGTATTTACACCACACCCATCTACACCTTTTCGGTAACCGTGAAAGGCCGCTGCCCAGTTTCCAAAACTTTCGACACTGAAGATTCAGAATGATGAAGAAGGGAACCGCCTCCCTTTTGAAGTAAGCTCTTAAGTAGAATTTACTGGGATTTGTAGACACCGCAAATTATGTCGGCTATCGCCGCCGCCACGCTGTTCCCTCCATTCACATAATCAACTTTTGCTATAAGTTTGTCTGATAAGTTGAAAATATTCACTGAACCTAGTCCAACTTTGCAATCTTTGTCTGATACTGAGAATTTTGTATAGTTGACGCCTTTATTGGAGTAATCGCTGCTAGGTATTTGTTGGATGATGGCTGAACTGGCCCCATTTACATGTTGCACTGAGTCATTTTTACCATAGAAGAGAGTGTCATTGTTGGATGCAAGAAATGTCCATCCTTTTATATTTGGTGCTGTTTCGGCATTAACTGAGGACGCTGCGCCGATCAAAAGTGTTGCCAACAGCAAGTGTCTTTTCATTAGTAAACCTTCTATCTGTAAGACTAATCCCAATTGTCGTTTTTTATCATAACCCTTAAATTTTTACATCCTTTCTCACCTTCAGATCGGGATTTTATTTGAGGTTTTTGAGCTGTTCCCAACTATGGTGGCCCCGGCATAATCATTAGCTATCTAATGGATTGATTCTCTGTTAGAAAAGGAAATTAAAGCCATTATGTAAGTGGGCACCAGGAATGCTTCGGATCAACTGTTCAACAGGATTATCAAAAATATCGTACTGACAGTGTGTTCCGCATGTGAATGCATCATCTTTTATTAGAGGCATTTCAGACTTAAAAAAAATGTTATTACAAGAATAAACTTGGACTGCATGATTGCACATAGTGACTTCTTCATCGTTTAGAACCAAAGTTGATAGCCGAGGTTCAACACTATATGAAGTTGGTCGATAAATGATCACACTTATATTAGGGGTTATAGGTGCTAGTATCATAGGGCTGATAGGTGGATTTGCTGGAGCGGTAAAGCTATGGTAGAAACCATCGCCAAATATGAACTCTTTCTCAGTTGAGAAAAGAACCGCAAACTTCCCACTTGAACCAATATGATCAGAGACCATACGTTGTGTATCTCGCATATTTAGGCCAATTATTCCTTCTCGCTCAGCTTTAGGAATTGCGCCACGTAGCCACTCTGCCACACTCACTGATGCTTCCCGGTTCCGAGGGCTACGTATTACCAGAGATACTACGCATTCGGTTAGAATCTTTAGCTGTTCCTCTGTGCTGTGGTGTGCTTGAAATCGTTCGGTTAGCTGGAGGTTAGGGAGATCCTTTCTTGAGAGATTATTCATCCACTCTATTACTTTCGGGAAGTTATTATCTGCTAGATCAAAGGTTTTTTCGAAGCTCTGATCCCAAGGCGAAGGCTCTCCGGGAATTCGGCTTAGTTTGATATGATGGCCATTTCCAATCATACCTAATTGTGCCGGTGGGATTTTATTGGTAGCGAGATCAGGAGTTAGCCGGTTAGTAAAACCTTCATCATTCGCCCAATGTTTAGAAACACATCTTGGCCACCAATGATGACGCTCTGTTTTTAATTTTTTCATATGGTTAGACTCTATCGCGAGAATTTTTTAGAAGCGTTAACGTGTGCCATCTTTTTGTTTTAGTTTGCCAGTTCAGGCGAGCAACCTCTAAGCTTTTAGATGGCAATTTGTCACTGAGGCACTTCGTAGGAAGGGGAGTAGTTGTGACCGGTAACTTCAGACCCCCTCGGAAATCGAGGTGCAATCACCCCGACAATCAAGGGGGTACCCCCTCGGAAATCGAGGGCAATAAGATTAACTATAAAAACATACTATAAGAATAACTAAAACCTCAACCTCCTTCGCTTCGCTCAGTCGGTTACACGCGTAGCTACGCATTTCCCCCACTGGAGGAACACAGAGTGTTCGAAGGGAAGGAGAGAGAAGAGAGTTTATGGTTTTTAGTTTGTTTGGTTACTGGAGAGAGCCTAAGCGGCTATCGAGTTGTTGTTGGTTATGGTGACTTGTCACCTTGGGCATTGTCCTACGGACAAGCCACCTTTTGGGCAATGGAGAGAGCTACGCTCTCGACCTTTGGAATATGTCACGAGGCAGATAGCCGAGAGTCAAGGGGGCGGCGGGGGCTGGCGGTCATCACGCAGAACTGTACCATTCCTACCAACTTTACCATCATCACCCACACCTTATCACCTGATTCAACTCCACAACCTAAAATCCTTCCTGTATGACATCAGATTCAACGCTACACCAGAATCCATGCCATTCACTAACTTAGTGGATAAAGTGCCGCACGGTGGCTTACAGCTCGCCCTGTGGGGTTCTGCATTGCATGATTTCATTCTTAATGCACGCATTGCAATTCATGTCAACAGCCATTTCGTAATAAATATTGATATTTATCATCATTAATGTTATAATAGATACATAGGGAAAGAAAACGGTAAGCCAATCGAAGTATCTTCTCTTGAAAGCCCCGGTTTCCTGAAATTACCGGGCAATGCCCTTCGGGGTAGCCAAAAATCCTGATTCCCCGATCAGGTCAATCTGATGAGGCCTTTAGTAAGCGTCGATCAGAGCAAGGTACAGCCTCCCGGCTGGCCTTTTTTAAACCGATTCACCAAAGATACATTTCATGCAGGACAGTCGATTTAAAAAAGGTGCGAATCTAGGCCACTCGCCCCGGTGCTGGCGTTCACGCGCCACACATCTTACCAGAGGCAGGCGGTTAAACTCCTTTCCGCTGTAGGTTGCGTTGATTCAGACATATCAAGGTAGCCGCCTCACATATCCCTGTGGATACCTTATGTAGTAACGGTTGGTGCTCCCCTCCGGGGGAGTTCTTTTATCTGCCGTATACCGCACGCCACACCGTCAGCATTACCCAAAGAATTCTCAAAGTATTGAGATACCGAACTGGATTAACCAGAGCGGCGGACGTACTCGTCCAATTTTCAACCAACTGTTTCAACCAACTGTTATATAAGGATTCACAATGAAATTAGAAGGACAACAACTCCGCAGTTACACAGACGTGATTGCATATGCTGCTGATCCAGTATTCAGCCACACCGAGGTGGTGATCGCCAGCCTAGCCGCCGACCTTGTACCGGGAAACGTCATAGATTCGACAGGTGCTCTATACGCTGCATCATCCACTGATGAACCGATGATCGTGATCAGCAATACCGCAGCGGGTGCTAATCGCCATGTTCTGGTGGTCGACCGGGGGGTAATCGTCAAACGTTCAGCTCTGACTGCCGCAGATGTAGCGGGACTAACTGCCGCACTGGCAAAGATCAAGACAAGCGGTAAAGTCCGTTTCTCTGTTAACTAATAATAATTAAAAGGATTTTACCTCCATGTCAAAACAATCGTTTGATCAGCTAGACCTGATCTCCCCGTTCGTATCTGCTCCTACTACCGGCAATCTGCTGCAAGATCTTGGCGTCTTCTCACGCGATGAGAGTAAAACCCCATCAGTGCAGGTTGATTATTTGCTGGGTGAACAGTCAAAGCTACTGGAGTATACGGAGAGATTTGGTACAGGTTATAATGTGACCGATCGCCAACGCGGCAAGAACTTCTCTGTTCAAATCCCGCATACAACTACCTCAGGCCGTATCACATCAGAAGACTGGCAGGGCCATCGTAAATTTGGCACTAACCGCGAAGAGGCCAAGCTGGAACTGATCGCAGCAGAAGCTGCAAAACAACATGAAAGTTATCTGCGAAGCAAAGAAGCCCGATTGGCTACCGCACTGTTCGAAAATAAGGTTCTCGACCCCCACACGAATGACGGCCTGATCGATTTCACGGATGTGTTTGGCTTCCAGCAGGGTGCAGCGGCAATTACTACCGGCCAACTGGATAACCCACTGGAACAGATCGACAACGCCAAGCGATCCATTCGCCGTAAAATGGGGGCATTCACCAAAACTACCTCTGGTTTTGTCGCACTCGTTGATGATGAGCTATTCGCCAAGGTGAAATGGCACTCCCAGACGTTGGCGCTGATTCAGCACAACATGATCTCCCCAAATTTCCTATTCAATAACAAGGAAGTCTATCCGGGATATGAGATGTTCAATGTAAACGGAATTACCTTTATTCAGAATTCGAACAGTGATATCACGGCTATCGGAGATGGAGAGGGATTCCTGTTCCCTATCATTAAACCCACGGCTATCAGTGCTTCTCCTTTCGTGAATATCGCAGGTCCGGCAAGCCGCAACTTTGATTTGGCAGGCAGTGGAATCATGGATTTTTACGCCTACTCTGTGGCTGATAAGCTTGGTAACCCTGAGATCTTCTCTGAGTTCAGCCAACTGCCGATCTGTTACCGCTCCGACTTTGTAACCAAATTGTCGCTGGCTTAATCGCTATCTGCATTGGGGGGGCTAATTGACCCCCGGCTAAAATTTGAGAGGGGATGAACCTGATGAAAGTAATAGTTTTGGACGGTCGCGGCCAGCCGCTTATCAACGGCTGTGACTCACTGTTGAATGTTGCCGAAATCTGCCGAATGCTCGGGATTAACCGGAATACATTCAATAGCATTGTAAAGAAGCTAGGCAGCGTAGAAGCCGCCATCCAGCAAGTAAAGAAGAAGAAATGAAGCCCGCCTTTAGTGCGGGTTTTTTTACGTTATAAGATTGAATCGACAACCGGTAGTAAGTCTTTCAACGGTGGCCTATGGGTGTATCTAGCAGTTATTCCGAGGCTCTGTGTTCTGCTATGACCAACCACAAACTGAACCAATGCTGCATTAGTTCCACTGGCTACAGCACGGCTAATGAAGGTGTGCCTTAAGCTGTGTATGCGTCGTTTCAATCCGAATTCGTCATAGGTCGGAATCTCGAGGTTATCCATGATGGAAACCCAACAATTAGTTATTGAGGTGTAATCTGGCAGGTCACCGAAAACTAGATCATCGTCAGAAAGAAGATCCATGCGGTTGAACAAAACAGGTTCTAACTTTTGGTGGATTGGAATCTGGCGCTGAGCGTGATCGCTTTTCCCTCCCTCTATGAATATGTAATGTCGTCCTGTCTCCTCATCCTGCCGTATGTGTTTCTTGCGTATGTCGGCAATCTCCCCACGGCGAGCACCTGTATAAATGAGCGTAAGAAAGTAATCTTTTCTCCAGTCTGTGCCGGGGAGGTTGGACAGGGCATTTTTCAACTTTTTCATTTCACCGTCGCTATAGTGACCCCCTCGATTAGGAATCACCTCATAGCTGATTCATGTGGTTGGGGCTGTGGTGAGGATGTCTTTATGATCCACAAGGTATGTCTTGAACAGGGAGCGCCAGATCTTAAGGTGCTTGTGAACGTGCTCACTCGAAATCAAATCCTCTTCAGGAACATCATAGGCGATACACTCTGCTAGTTTCATACTGGAGTAGGGTTTATGGGTTCGAGTAGGGAGATTTTTAGCAACCAGCAATGCTTCTCTAATGTGCTGTTTGGTGATGCCATCTACCGGGACATCTCCCACCACGTAGAGCAAAACTTCATAGAACCGTTGATTCTCACCAGCGACTGAACGCCGCCATTTCTGCCCCTTGTCGGCAACATACATTTTCCAAGCTTCGGATAACTTGATTGCGGGAGGGGTGTTATCTTTTGCATCTATAGTGACGTTGTCACTCGCTGTTAACCGTTGACTACTCGGTAACTTTGATTTTAGCGAGCTAACCAACTGCTCATACATGGGGAAATCCCCATCATAGAAAGCTTGGTATGCTTGATAGAGCTTTGCCTTCGACATATCCAAAGTTGTGGAGGCAGCAGATATTTCCTTGGCAAGGGATGAAGGGTCAATGTTTTGATGCAGGAAATTAGCTTTGATGAGCAGTTCCGATCCCTCATCACCTTGATATACCCATGACTGGGCCGCTTTAGCATGCTCGCCAGCCGCTGCCGCTGTTGCTGCCGGATCACTAATCGTCTCTCCCATTCCTTTCGCTATTTTACCTATCCTTGGTAAGGATTCCGCTTCAAAGATATCCGCTTCAAGCATCCTCAATAAGAACGTATCCAAATCCTGTTTGGTAAGCTCACGCATTCCGTTCAGCTTATCTTTGAACTCCTCTACGGACATCGCCCCAGACTGAACCAACGGGATGTAGGGAGCCATTTTGGACATCGTCACTTGGGCCTGTTTCAGACTGTCAGTATTGAGCGATAAACGAACAAACTTTTTAGAATCATTAACTCTAAAATTTGTGTAGAATGTCCGGCCACGCTGTATCGTGTGTGACACCTTGTTTGACATGTTGTGTTCCAAAATGTGTGCAAGATTATAGGGTTATGGCGTTACTGGCCGTAACTGATTGAAAGAATAGTATATGATGACGTCTGTGAAGGCGACACTAGAGGTTGCTCAATGAGCGAAAAGTTACAAAAAGTTTTAGCGCGCGCCGGCCATGGTTCGCGTCGTGAAATCGAAACCATAATTGAAGCCGGCCGCGTCAGCGTTGACGGTAAAATTGCCAAACTGGGCGACCGCGTTGAAGTGACTGCGGCGATGAAAATTCGCCTTGATGGTCACGTGCTTTCAATTAAAGAATCCGAAGAAACGGTTTGCCGCGTGTTGGCTTATTACAAGCCGGAAGGTGAACTCTGTACTCGTAGCGATCCTGAAGGCCGCCCGACGGTGTTTGATCGCCTGCCTAAACTGCGTGGTTCTCGCTGGGTAGCGGTAGGGCGTCTGGACGTCAATACCTCAGGCCTGCTGTTGTTCACCACCGACGGTGAGCTGGCAAACCGCCTGATGCACCCGAGCCGTGAAGTCGAGCGCGAATACGCGGTGCGCGTATTTGGCCAGATTGACGATGAAAAAGTGAAGCAACTGAGCAAGGGCGTTCAGTTGGAAGATGGCCCGGCCGCTTTCCGTACCATCACTTTCCAGGGCGGCGAAGGCATTAACCAGTGGTACAACGTGACGCTGACCGAAGGGCGTAACCGCGAGGTGCGTCGTCTTTGGGAAGCGGTTGGCGTTCAGGTCAGCCGTCTGATCCGCGTGCGTTATGGCGATATCGATCTGCCTAAAGGCCTGCCGCGTGGCGGTTGGACCGAACTGGAATTGCCGGCGATTAACTACCTGCGCGAATTGGTTGAGCTGAAGCCTGAAACCGTCAGCAAGATGCCGGTAGAGCGTGAACGTCGCCGAGTGAAAGCGAATCAAATTCGTCGTGCAGTCAAGCGCCACACCCAAGTGGCCGGCAGTGGTCGCCGTAGTGCAGCAGGCAGCAAGCCTGGCAAGCCAAGCAAGCGCAGCTAATCATTACGCCGCAGCCTCTCAGGGCTGCGGCGTTTTCTTTTCGTTACCAGTCAATGCCCTTTTGCGCCATGATACCTGCGTCAAACGCGTGTTTTACCGGCCGCATTTCCGTCACCGTATCCGCCATTTCCAACAGATCGCGATGGCAGCCACGCCCGGTGATAATCACCGTCTGGTGGGCAGGGCGCTGTTGCAAGGCTTCCAGCAGCTCGTCTAACTCAAGATAACCGTAACTGACCATATAGGTCAGCTCATCCAACAGCACCAGATCCAGGCTGCTGTCGGCCAGCATGCGTTTGCCGTGTTGCCATACGGCCTGACAGGCGGCGGTATCGCCGGCTTTATTCTGGGTTTCCCAGGTGAAGCCGGTTGCCATTACCTGGAATTCAACCCCGTGCTGCTGCAGCAGATTTTTTTCCCCGTTCGGCCATTCGCCTTTGATGAACTGAATAACGGCGGCTTTCATTCCGTGGCCGACGGCGCGCGTGACTGTACCGAACGCCGCAGTGGTTTTGCCTTTACCGTTACCGGTGAACACCAGCAGTAAACCTCGCACTTGCTGGGCGGCGGCGATACGAGCGTCGACCTGTTCTTTCAGGCGCTGCTGACGTTGTTGATGGCGGTCTTCGGCCATGATAAAGCCTCCTTTATTCAGCGGCGCCGGGTTTACGATTGGGTTGAGCATCGAAGCTCATACCGGTTTTGCGGCGGCTGTCATCGCCCATTAAATAGAGGTAAAGCGGCATAATATCCGCCGGCGTTTTCAGCTTGCTTTTATCTTCATTCGGGAAAGCCGATGCGCGCATTTGAGTACGTGTTCCGCCAGGATTGATGCAATTTACCCGAAGATGGCGGCTTTTATATTCTTCGGCCAACACCTGCATCATGCCTTCTGTGGCAAATTTTGACACCGCATAAGCACCCCAGTTGGCCCGGCCCGTGCGGCCAACGCTGGAACTGGTAAAGACCAGCGATCCGGCATTGGATTTCAGCAGCAGCGGCAACAGCGCCTGGGTGAGCATAAAGGTCGCGTTGACGTTGACCTGCATGACGTCGTGCCACATTTCCATCGACAAGTCAGCCATCGGAGCGATATCTCCCAACAGCCCGGCGTTATGCAGAACACCGTCGAGACGTGGGATCTGAGTTGCCAGAGCGTTCGCAACTTGTTTGCACTGTTCCTGCGTGGTGTGCAGCAAATCCAGCGTGACGGTGAAGCTTGGTGCGCCTCCCAGCCGGGCGATCTCGGCTTGTACCGCCCGCAGCTTGCTTTCGGTACGGCCCAGCAGCACCAGTTGTGCGCCAAATTTGGCGTAGGTGAGTGCGGCTTCGCGTCCGATGCCGTCACCGGCGCCGGTGACCAGGATGATTCTTTGTTCCAGCAGGTCATGTTTCGGGTGGTAATGCACAATAATTCCTCGCGCCGTGGTGGCTGTCTCCCGCTTGCATCGGGGAGCGGTGTGGATTAAGAGACCCTGACGGGAGCAAAGGCTCGACCGCATGCAGGATCCCGCAGCGAATTTGGCTCATCATGTTGATGAATAATCCGTGTTATATGCCTCAAATGGATCGTATTTTCAATGATTAGGCAGCAGAATCGGCATTCTTTTGTAACAAAAATGGAACAGCGGTGGCTTGGTTAAGTCAAAAAGCGCCCACATAGTACAGAGGCATCACAAGGAATTATTATTTAGCCGCGACAGCCACAGCGTCGGTTGGCTAGAATGAATGAGATCATACTAACAACCTGTAAATAAAGGCGGAATCTGTGGAGTTTATATCTGTTTATGGCCTGTTTCTGGCCAAAGTCGCGACGGTAGTGATTGCCATCGCCGCGCTGGCGTTGCTGGCGGTCAGTATTGGGCAACGCAAGGCCCGGCACAAAGGGGAATTGCAGCTTACCGATCTCGGTGAGCAATATCGGGAGATGCAACGCGACATGCGCCTTGCGCGGATGGGCGATGCGGAACAAAAGACCTGGAGCAAACAGTTTAAAAAGCAGACCAAAGCCGACGACAAACTGAAAAAACAGCGCGCTAAGGCCGGTGCGGTTGAAGCGACCAAACCTTGCCTGTATGTGCTCGATTTCAAAGGCAGTATGGATGCCCATGAAGTGACTTCGCTGCGTGAGGAAATCTCGGCGGTGCTGGCGGTGGCAACGCCGCAGGACGAGGTTCTGCTGCGTTTGGAAAGCCCGGGTGGGGTAGTGCACGGTTATGGTCTGGCGGCATCTCAGTTGGCTCGCTTGCGCACTGCGGGGATCCGGCTGACGGTAGCCGTAGACAAGGTGGCGGCCAGCGGCGGTTATATGATGGCCTGCGTGGCGGATCGCATCGTCGCGGCGCCCTTTGCCATCATAGGATCTATTGGCGTAGTGGCGCAAATCCCCAACTTCCACCGCCTGCTGAAAAAGAACGATATTGATGTGGAACTGCATACTGCCGGCCAGTTCAAACGCACGCTGACGCTGTTTGGTGAAAACACCGAGCAGGGGCGCGAGAAATTCCGCGAAGATCTGAATGAAACCCATGAACTCTTTAAAGAGTTTGTGCACCAGCAGCGACCTTCGTTGGATATCGACAGCGTGGCGACCGGCGAGCACTGGTTTGGCTCTCAGGCGAAAGATAAAGGGTTGATTGATGCGATTGGCACCAGTGACGATTTGTTGATCGCCGAAATGGAAAATCACGAAGTGGTCGGGGTGCGCTATGCACGTCGTAAACGCTTGATGGATCGTTTTACCGGCAGCGCGGCGGAAAGCGTCGATCGTTTGCTGCTGCGCTGGTGGCAGCGCGGTGAAAAACCGCTGCTTTAAGCGCTTTGATTAAACACCACGGGGGCTAAAACCCCCGTTTTTTTGTTTAATCAGCCAAATGATATTTTTCGGAAAGTACATGGGCCAAATGTTTAAACATATTAAATACTGCAGTGGTTTTTACCGTAGGTAATCCATCCTGATCCAAAAAGAATTCGCCACGGAAAACTAAAACGCTGCCTTTTTGTTCAACATCGTTAGCCACCATGCCCTGCAGATAATCGCTATGCTGCCGAATAATGTTATTTGCTTCTTGCAGCAGGGCCTCGCGGTCAATGGGGGTGGTATTTATGCGCATTATTACACTCCAATCATAAATTCTGCGCGTATTCTAACGCCGGTTCGCATTTATCCGCAAACAGACTAAGGTTTATTTGCCGTCTGGATGGCTAGCTGTATCCATCGATTGGCGAAATCTCTCTTTCCGTGCTAATTAGGTTGCGTGACGCTTTTTATCAGGTACAGTGTGGGATTTTGCGGCGTCGGGTGGAAGCTTTTGTTTACGCCATGAATGAGTCTCACACAGCCATACTTCTGGGGCATGAGTGAATAGTCGGCAGGATCAACAACTTGCACTCAGGTTGAGCAGTTAAGCAACCAATAGAAAAAAACATGTTGATCTCTTGCCAGACTGCCGCAATATAAAAAAGAGATATGAATCGCTGCGGCACGGCGAGATAAAAGACTTCTTTTTAGAAGAAACAAATTTAGGTAAAGGTAAATATGGGTAAAGCTCTCGTAATAGTTGAGTCCCCGGCAAAAGCCAAAACTATTAATAAATACTTAGGTAATGACTACGTGGTGAAGTCCAGCGTCGGTCATATCCGTGATTTGCCGACCAGTGGCTCAGCCAGCAAAAAGAGCGCTGACTCAACCGAAGACAAAGCCAAGAAGAAAGTTAAAAAAGATGAGAAGACGGCGCTGGTAAATCGGATGGGCGTCGATCCTTATCATGGCTGGAAAGCGGATTATGAAATTCTGCCAGGTAAAGAAAAAGTTGTCGCAGAGTTAAAATCGTTAGCGGAAAACGCCGACCATATTTATCTCGCAACCGACCTTGACCGCGAAGGGGAAGCCATTGCCTGGCACCTGCGGGAAGTGATCGGCGGTGACGACAAACGCTTTAGCCGCGTGGTGTTCAATGAAATCACCAAGAATGCGATCCAACAGGCCTTCAAACAGCCGGGTGAATTGAATATCGATCGTGTTAACGCACAGCAGGCGCGTCGCTTTATGGACCGCGTAGTGGGTTACATGGTATCGCCGCTGCTGTGGAAGAAAATTGCCCGCGGCCTGTCTGCCGGGCGCGTGCAATCTGTTGCTGTACGGTTGGTGGTGGAGCGTGAACGCGACATCAAAGCCTTTGTGCCGGAAGAGTATTGGGAGTTGCACGCCGATCTGCTGGCGAAGAATGATACCGCGCTGCAGATGGAAGTGACGCATGCCCACGACAAACCCTTCAAACCGGTTAACCGTGAGCAGACCCACGCCGCCCTTAAACTGCTGGAGAAAGCCCGTTATACGGTGCTGGATCGCGAAGACAAACCCACCAGCAGCAAGCCTGGCGCGCCTTTCATTACTTCTACGTTGCAACAGGCGGCCAGCACCCGGCTGAGTTTTGGCGTGAAGAAAACCATGATGATGGCACAGCGGTTGTATGAAGCCGGCCACATTACCTATATGCGTACCGACTCCACCAACCTGAGCCAGGATGCGCTCAACATGGTGCGTGGCTATATCGGCGACAATTTCGGCGACAAATACCTGCCGAAAGCGCCGAATCAGTACAGCAGCAAAGAAAACTCGCAGGAAGCGCACGAAGCTATCCGTCCGTCGGATGTGAACGTGCTGTCCGAGCAGTTGAAAGATATGGAAGCGGATGCGCAAAAGCTGTATCAACTGATCTGGCGCCAGTTTGTGGCCTGTCAGATGACGCCGGCGCAGTACGATTCCACTACGCTGTCAGTGAAGGCCGGTGATTATCAGTTGCGCGCCAAAGGCCGCACGCTGCGTTTCGAGGGCTGGACCAAAGTGATGCCTGCCTTGCGCAAGGGTGACGAAGACCGCACCTTGCCGTACGTCGAAGTAGGCAGCGATCTGGAACTGCAAAAGCTGATCCCGAGCCAGCACTTCACCAAGCCGCCTGCGCGTTACAGCGAGGCTTCGCTGGTGAAAGAGCTGGAAAAACGCGGTATCGGCCGCCCATCGACCTACGCGTCGATCATCTCGACCATTCAGGACCGTGGCTATGTGCGGGTCGAAAGCCGCCGTTTCTACGCCGAGAAAATGGGTGAGATCGTTACCGACCGTCTGGAAGAAAACTTCCGTGAGCTGATGAACTATGACTTTACGGCTCGCATGGAAGACGGCCTTGACCAGGTAGCCAATAACCACGCCGAGTGGAAAGCGGTGCTGGATGAGTTTTTTGCCGAGTTCAGCGAGCAGTTGGAGACGGCGGAGAAAGATCCTGAAGACGGCGGCATGCGCCCGAATCAGATGGTCATGACCAGCATTGACTGCCCGACCTGCGGCCGTAAAATGGGCATCCGTACCGCCAGCACCGGTGTGTTCCTCGGTTGTTCCGGTTATGCGCTGCCGCCGAAGGAGCGCTGCAAAACCACCATAAACCTGGTACCGGAAACGGAAGTGCTGAATATCCTCGAAGGGGATGACGCAGAAACCAACGCATTGCGTGCTCGCCGTCGTTGCCAGAAATGCGGCACGGCGATGGACAGTTACCTGATCGATAACCAGCGTAAGCTGCACGTCTGCGGTAATAACCCGGCGTGTGACGGCTATGAAATCGAAGAGGGCGAATTCCGTCTGAAAGGGTATGACGGCCCGGTGGTTGAGTGCGACAAATGTGGTTCCGAAATGCACCTGAAAATGGGACGTTTCGGTAAGTACATGGGCTGTACCAACGAGACGTGCAAAAACACCCGTAAGATCCTGCGCAACGGCGATGTTGCGCCGCCGAAGGAAGATCCGGTTCCGTTGCCGGAGTTGCCATGCGAAAAGTCAGACGCTTACTTTGTGCTGCGCGACGGTGCTGCCGGCGTGTTCCTGGCGGCCAACACCTTCCCTAAATCGCGCGAAACTCGTGCGCCACTGGTAGAAGAGTTGGCTCGTTTCAAGGATCGTCTGCCGGAAAAACTGCGTTATCTGGCGGATGCGCCGGTGGCGGATGGCGAAGGCAACAAAACGATGGTGCGCTTCAGCCGTAAAACCAAACAACAGTATGTCTCTTCAGAGAAAGACGGTAAGGCCACTGGCTGGTCCGCTTTCTACGTTGATGGCAAATGGGTGGAAGGCAAAAAGTAAATCTGCAGCGTCATGGATGCAATAATAAAAACCAGCCCTGGTGGCTGGTTTTTTGTTGCCTAAACGGGACGGGTCTATTTTCCCGATCCCGCAACCAGGGTTTCACGTTGATAGCAATGCAAAATAATCGTTATCATGGTGTGACGTGGATCTATACTTGAAGCGGCTACGTGATATAGTGGTTATATAAAAAGTTTTTTTATGATTAAAGCTTATTAATAACGGCGTTTTCTTCAGCATCTGGGTAAGACACTGTGTTTAGGCTTGTCAGTTTTCAGCATACCGGGGCGACACCGATATACCTGGCTGCGGGTAAGCCGCAGTGTTTAACCTAGGATGGTATAAGATATGAAATTGCAGCAGCTTCGTTACATTGTGGAAGTGGTTAACCACAACCTGAATGTCTCCTCGACGGCAGAAGGGCTTTACACTTCACAACCCGGTATCAGCAAGCAAGTGCGCATGCTGGAAGATGAGTTGGGTATCCAGATTTTCGCTCGCAGCGGCAAACACCTTACTCAGGTTACCCCGGCAGGCCAGGAAATCATCCGCATCGCGCGTGAGGTCCTGTCTAAAGTGGACGCGATCAAAGCCGTTGCCGGCGAGCACACCTATCCAGATAAAGGTTCGCTGTACGTCGCTACCACGCATACTCAGGCGCGTTACGCGCTGCCCAACGTCATCAAAGGCTTTATCGAGCGCTACCCGCGCGTTTCGTTGCATATGCATCAAGGGTCGCCGACGCAAATTGCGGAAGCGGTATCCAAAGGCAACGCGGACTTTGCCATTGCCACCGAAGCGCTGCATCTTTACGACGATTTGATCATGCTGCCTTGCTACCATTGGAACCGTGCGGTGGTGGTGAAGCCCGATCACCCATTAGCCGGAAAAAGCCATATCACTATTGAAGAATTGGCGGCATACCCGATCGTCACCTATACCTTCGGCTTTACCGGGCGTTCCGAACTGGACACGGCGTTCAACCGCGCCGGCCTGACGCCACGCATCGTATTTACCGCAACGGATGCCGACGTCATTAAAACCTACGTGCGCCTGGGGCTAGGCGTTGGTGTTATCGCCAGCATGGCGGTGGATCCCGTGCAGGATCCGGATCTGGTGACTGTGGATGCGCGCGATATCTTCACCTATAGCACGACCAAAATCGGCTTCCGTCGCAGCACCTTCCTGCGCAGCTACATGTACGATTTTATCCAGCGTTTCGCTCCGCACCTGACTCGCGACGTGGTCGACAACGCCGTAGCACTGAGATCGAACGAAGAGATCGAAGCAATGTTCAAGGACATCAAGCTGCCGATTAAGTAAGCCGTTAGGCTGGGAATGGATCCCGAGACGAGTTTGACGCAGAAGGAGGGGATTCCCCCTCCTTTTCACCATTTGAAGAATGGCCTTTTTCCCCGTAGTTGAAAGCATTTCCCCACACTTTATCACCCTTGGGGGGCAGTTGCGGTGACGCAACTTGCGTTGCACTGAGAGCAGAGTGCGCGCCTTACCCGGCCGCGACTTGGGTGACAATAAAGCGCAATACCCGTTCAGCTGCAGCGGGATCGGCGAATTGGCGAAACTCTGCCGCGTTCCCCGGCCTGTAGACACCCAGCATGAGTTTCCAAAATTGTCCGGTCAAATTGGACAGGGAAAAATGCATTATCGCCGTGCCGCCCGTGTGTAGGATGTATACAGTTAGGGTCCTTACATGATTTAGCCGCAGGCGTGTGCATTTTCCGCCGTTGATTGCTTCTGCCTATCGTTCTGATCAAAACGTGTTGTTATCAAAACGTTAATTCTTCTATGTGGTATCTTTAAACAAGACCTCAGTGATTACCCTGTTTTAGTCATAATAAGAAATGGAGGAGCTATGTCGTCCGATCTTCGAGAAATGAGTCTGGATAAGCTGGTTGCGCTGAACAGCGAGTATTACTACTACAGTCTGCCGCTGGCGGCGAAACAGTTGGGTGATATCGACCGGCTGCCAAAATCGATGAAAGTGCTGCTGGAAAACCTGCTGCGCCATGTGGATGGCGACACCGTGCAGGTTGATGACCTGAAAGCGATCGTCGATTGGTTGCAAACCGGCCATGCCGATCGCGAAATAGCCTATCGCCCGGCGCGCGTGTTGATGCAGGACTTTACCGGCGTGCCTGCGGTAGTGGATCTGGCCGCCATGCGCGAAGCGGTGCAGCGGTTGGGGGGCAATGTTGACCAGGTTAATCCGCTATCGCCGGTTGATCTGGTGATTGACCACTCGGTCACCGTGGATGAGTTCGGTGACGACGATGCGTTTGAAGAAAACGTGCGTATCGAAATGGAGCGCAATCACGAGCGCTATACGTTCCTGCGTTGGGGGCAGAAAGCCTTCAACCGCTTCCGCGTAGTACCGCCGGGCACCGGCATCTGTCATCAGGTTAACCTGGAATACCTCGGCCAGACGGTGTGGCATACCGACGAAAGCGGCAGGCACGTTGCCTATCCGGATACCTTGGTCGGCACCGATTCTCACACCACCATGATTAACGGCCTGGGCATTCTCGGTTGGGGCGTTGGCGGTATCGAAGCCGAAGCGGCGATGCTTGGTCAGCCGGTTTCCATGCTGATCCCAGACGTGGTGGGTTTCAAGCTGACGGGCAAACTGGGCGAAGGCATCACCGCCACCGATCTGGTGTTGACGGTAACCCAAATGCTGCGTAAGCATGGCGTGGTAGGCAAATTCGTTGAATTCTACGGCGATGGTCTGGCAAGCCTGCCGCTGGCCGATCGGGCGACCATCGCCAACATGTCGCCGGAGTTTGGTGCCACCTGCGGTTTCTTCCCGGTGGATGAAGTCACGCTTGGCTACATGAAGCTGAGCGGCCGCAGCGATGAGCAAATTGCGCTGGTGGAAGCCTACGCCAAAGTGCAGGGTATGTGGCGCCACCCTGGTGATGAACCGGTGTTTACCAGCACGCTGGCGCTGGATATGGCGACGGTAGTGGCCAGCCTTGCCGGGCCGAAACGTCCGCAGGATCGCGTAGCGTTGCCGGATGTGCCGAAGGCGTTTAATGCCGCAACCGAGTTGGATATCGGCAGCCAAAAGAGCAAGTCGGAATTTAAAACCTTTACTCTCAGTGGTCGGGAACACGAACTGCATAATGGCGCGGTAGTGATTGCCGCGATCACTTCATGCACCAACACCTCCAATCCCAGCGTAATGATGGCCGCCGGCCTGCTGGCGAAGAACGCGGTGAAGAAAGGGCTGCGTGCCAAGCCTTGGGTGAAGACTTCGCTGGCGCCTGGCTCCAAGGTGGTCACCGACTATTTCGACAGCGCCAAGCTGACGCCATACCTTGAGGAGCTGGGTTTTAATCTGGTGGGCTATGGTTGTACCACCTGTATCGGTAACTCCGGGCCTTTGCCTGAACCCATAGAGCAGGCGATCAAAGAGGGCGATCTTACCGTGGGCGCGGTGCTGTCGGGTAACCGCAACTTCGAAGGGCGCATCCATCCGCTGGTGAAAACCAACTGGCTGGCCTCGCCGCCGCTGGTAGTCGCCTACGCGCTGGCCGGCAGTATGAAGGTTGATCTGACCAACGATTCGTTGGGTGACGGGCGTGACGGCAAGCCGGTTTATTTGAAGGATATCTGGCCGAGTAGCCAGGACATCGCGCTGGCGGTGGAACAGGTGCGCACCGAAATGTTCCACAAGGAATATGGCGCGGTGTTTGACGGCGACGCCAATTGGCAGGCGATTCAGGTTGCCGGTTCTGCCACTTATCCGTGGCAGGCTGACTCCACCTATATTCGACACCCGCCGTTCTTCAGCACCATGCAGGTGAAACCGGACCCGGTGCAGGATATCAAGAATGCGCGCATTCTTGCCATTCTGGCGGATTCCGTGACTACCGACCATATCTCCCCTGCGGGGAACATCAAGCGCGACAGCCCGGCGGGGCGCTACCTGAGCGATCGCGGTGTCGCGGCCCAGGACTTTAACTCATACGGCTCGCGCCGCGGTAACCATGAAGTGATGATGCGTGGCACCTTTGCCAATATCCGCATCCGCAACGAAATGGTGCCGGGAGTTGAAGGGGGTTACACTCGCCATATTCCTTCGCAAAATCAGCTGTCGATCTACGACGCCGCTATGCAGTATCAGCAGGAGCAGGTGCCGCTGGCGGTCATTGCCGGGAAAGAGTACGGTTCCGGTTCCAGCCGCGACTGGGCGGCGAAGGGGCCGCGCCTGCTGGGGGTTCGGGTGGTGATTGCCGAGTCTTTTGAACGCATCCATCGTTCGAACCTGATCGGTATGGGCATTCTGCCATTGGAGTTTCCGGCAGGCGTCAACCGCAAAACGCTGGGGCTGAGCGGGGATGAGCAGATCAGCGTAAGTGGCTTGCAAACGCTGAAACCGGGGCAGACGGTGCCGGTGCATATCACCTACGCGGACGGTCGCCAGGAAGTGGTTAATACGCGTTGCCGTATCGATACCGGCAATGAGCTGACCTACTACGAGAACGACGGCATCCTGCACTACGTGATCAGGAAAATGTTGTAAGAATGCGGTAATAAAAAAGGGCGCCGTTGATGGCGCCCTGATTTTTTCGAAAGAACATTACTTCTGGTCCAGCAAATGGCCCATTTTGGCGGCCTTGGTCGCCAGGTAGCGTTCATTTTTTGGATTGCGGCCGACGATCAAGGGGACGCGCTCGGTAATGTTGATTCCCGCCTCGGTCAAGATCTCAACCTTTTTCGGGTTGTTGGTCAACAAACGCACCGCGTCCACGCCCAGCAATTTGAACATGTCCGCACACAGGGTGAAATCACGTTCGTCAGCGGCAAAGCCGAGTTGATGGTTGGCCTCTACGGTATCGGCGCCCTTGTCCTGCAGGGCATAGGCGCGGATCTTGTTCAGCAAACCGATATTGCGCCCCTCCTGGCGGTGGTAGAGCAGGATGCCGCGGCCTTCTTCCGCAATATGTTCCAGCGCGGCTTCCAGCTGAAAACCGCAGTCGCAGCGCAGGCTGAATAATGCATCGCCGGTCAGACATTCAGAATGTACGCGTGAGAGTACCGGCGTCGCGCCGGCAATATCACCGAAGACCAACGCCAGATGATCGTGCCCGGTTGCCAGTTCTTCGAATCCTACCATCAGGAAATCGCCCCAAGGTGTTGGCAGTTTTGCCTCTGCCACCCGTTTAAGCTGCATGTTGCTCTCCACAAACACATCCGATTCAATCATTGTTGCGCATCCTACGTCCGACGCAGTGACCTGACCAGTATTAAAACGCGCAACGACGATCTGTATTTCGTTAATTATCGGCTATTTTGCCATAACTTCTTGCCCTGAGGTGCTCAGCAAACCAGCATCCGGCGTTTTCAGCCCATTATTATTGCGACAGGTTTTTTATCTGTTTAATTTTTCGAGTGTTATCGATATTGCAAGATTGTTACACTGGCCCTTGGCTTAAACAAAGGAAACGTGGAATGTTTGAGATAGCAAAACGCACGGCAGCGGGGGCGATAGTGCTGTTGCTGATGCCGCTGGCAGTGTGGTTATCCGGCTGGCAATGGCAGCCGGGCGGTAACGAACCCTTGCTGAGAGGCCTTTACTGGGTGACCGAAACCGTGACCTCGCCGTGGGGGATTATCACCAGCCTCATTCTCTCCGCCTGGTTTCTTTGGTGTCTGCGCTTTCGTCTCAAGGCGGCCATCGGCCTGGTCATTTTGCTCTCTGCCGCGGTATTGATTGGCCAGGGCGTAAAATCACTGATCAAGGATCGGGTGCAGGAGCCGCGACCCTTTGTCGTCTGGCTGGAGCAGAACCATGGCGTGGACGGAAAATACTTTTACTCGCTGCATCGCAAAGAGCGCAGCGCGCTGGTAGCGGAACAGTTGCAGGATCAGCCGCTGGTGCCCGTCTGGCTGAGCAAGCACTGGCAGTTTGAAACCGGTTTTGCCTTCCCTTCAGGGCATACAATGTTTGCCGCCACCTGGGCGTTGCTGGGGGTGGGGCTACTGTGGCCGCGCCGTCATTACAAAACCGTCGCGTTGCTGATGTTGTGGGCAACCGGCGTGATGGGCAGCCGTTTGCTGTTGGGCATGCACTGGCCGCGCGACCTGGCGATGGCGACATTGATCAGTTGGCTGCTGGTGACGATTGCTTGTTGGCTGGCGCAACGCTGGTTTGGTCCGCTGACGTTGCCTCCTCAGGAGCAAGAGGAAGTGGCGGAAAGAACGTCCGGAAGCAAACATTAGGTGACACAGTCACTTATCACGGCGCCGAACTGGCGCCGTATTAATCTCTTACATTCGCCAGTCATTGCAATTCCTGTGGCAACCCCCATATCTTTATAAATTCATTATTTTGAGAAGCTTTCTCATTAATTTCCCTGGGTGGCCCATTTACTGCCGAATATGCCGGCAGATATCGGGTTTTATCGTGCAGCAGGGTTTCCCTGGCACGATGGGAAATGCTAACTTAATGAGAGGGACGCCACGCATTGGCATATACCTTTCGTCTTTCGAGTCGCCGCCAGGCGGCAACTTGAAATACATCGGGTATAATTCATCCGATTAACTCGGCATCGCGGGAAAGAATGTGAAATATTTGCTGATTTTTTTGTTGGTTCTGGTGGTTTTCGTGATTTCTGTCACGTTGGGCGCGCATAACGATCAGGTTGTGAGTTTTAATTACCTGGTTGCGCAGGGCGATTACCGTATATCGACCCTGTTGGCTGCGTTGTTTGGCGCCGGTTTTGTTCTCGGTTGGGTCATTTGTGGCCTGTTCTATCTACGTACCCGCATTGCGCTGGGGCGAGCCGAACGCAAAATCAAGAGGCTGGAACTGCAGCTTGAACAACCTGCTGAGCCGGCAGCTCAGCCCGTTGTCAGCAAGGAATAATCTTCTATGTTAGAGCTGTTGTTTCTGTTGCTGCCCGTGGCTGCCGCGTACGGTTGGTACATGGGGCGCAGAAGTGCTCAACAGGATAAACAACAGGAAGCCAACCGCCTGTCGCGTGAGTACGTGGCCGGGGTGAACTTCCTGCTTTCCAATCAGCAGGATAAAGCGGTCGATCTGTTCCTCGATATGTTGAAAGAGGACAGCACTACCGTTGAGGCCCACCTGACGCTGGGTAACCTGTTCCGCTCGCGCGGCGAAGTCGACCGTGCAATACGCATCCATCAGGCGCTGATGGAAAGCGCTTCTCTGACCTTCGAACAACGCTTGCTGGCGGTGCAACAGTTGGGCCGCGACTATATGGCCGCCGGCATGTACGATCGCGCGGAAGACATGTTCGGCCAGTTGGTCGGCGAAGAGGATTTCCGCATCTCGGCGCTGCAGCAATTGCTGGTGATCCACCAGGCAACCAGCGACTGGCTGAAAGCGATCGACGTGGCGGAAAAACTGGTCAAGCTGGGTAAAGACAAACAACGTATCGAGATCGCGCATTTCTACTGTGAGCTGGCGCTACAGGCCATGGGCAGTGACGATCTTGATAAGGCGATGAGCCTGCTGAAACGTGCGGCCTCGGCGGATAAACAGTGCGCCCGTGTGTCGATTATGTTCGGTCGCATCTATATGGCCCAGGCGGAATACGCCAAAGCGGTCGAGTCTCTGCAGCGAGTGCTGAACCAGGATAAAGAGCTGGTTAGCGAAACCTTGCCTATGCTGCATGAATGTTATCAACATTTGGACAATCAGCAGGACTGGGCGGAGTTTCTCAAGCGCTGCGTGGAGGAAAATACGGGCGCCACCGCCGAGCTGATGCTGGCGGAGATCATTGAACAGCACGAAGGGCGCGACGTCGTTCAGGTGTATATCAATCGTCAATTACAACGCCATCCGACCATGCGCGTGTTTTACCGCCTGATGGATTACCACCTGGCGGACGCCGAAGATGGGCGTGCAAAAGAGAGTCTGCTGCTGTTGCGGGACATGGTGGGGGAGCAAATCCGTACCAAGCCGCGCTATCGTTGCCACAAATGCGGTTTTACCGCGCATTCACTGTATTGGCATTGTCCGTCATGCCGGGCCTGGGCATCGGTTAAACCGATTCGAGGGCTGGATGGGCAATAAAAAATGGGGCGATTATCGCCCCGTTTTTTGTAGTATACGGAATTACTTTTTCTTGCCGGCTTTCACGCCGCCTTTCAGCAACTGACGCAGTTTTTTCAATTCTTTCTGATTCAGAGGCTGTTCGATTTCCTCTTCAATCCCCTGATTATCAATTTCGCCGTGGTGCAGTTCATCCGCTTTTTTAGCGGCTTTTTCCGCTTTAACCGGCGCGTCGAAGCTGCTTTCAAGGCGTTGACATACTTCAGCGCTCAGAGAGAGTTGATTCTCAGCGGCGATAGCACGAATTTTCTCTTTGAGTTCCAGAGGGATTTTGATGGTTAGTGTTGATATCTCGCTCATTTTGAAGCCTTTCTGCGGGAAGATACCTTCAAGCTAAGCCAGTAATGAGTAAGAGTCTAGGGTGTAATAAAAATTTAATATTTATGTAACATTGTGGCGCGGGAATAATGAACGAAACGGCGGGGAAATAGGCAAAGCCCGGCGTACCGGGCCTCTGACGAAGAAACTTATTTGTAGATGACAGCGGTACCGCTCAGCAGGTTGTTACCACCGGCGGAGATAATGCGGTAGCTGCTGGCACCCTGGGCTTCTGCTTTGGCTGCCAGTTTGGCTTCCAGGCCGCTTAGCGTTGTCGCGTGGCCTGCGGAGACTACACCGGCAGGAGCCAGGTCATTGGCCTGTTGCAAATTGACCGGTTCAGCGGCGAAGGTCGCAAAAGAGGTCAGGGCGATGGCGGTAGCGGCTGCAAAATATTTGATGGTTTTCATTGGTGACTCCAGTCAGTTTGTTTAGGTTGGAAGCAGTTCGCCTCCGATGTATTGAATAATAAAGCATCCGCGCGGATTTAAAATGTGATAATGCTGAGCATCTTATTCAAAATATCTGATTGATAATTTACGCATCTTTACGGCGCTTTACGCAGCCTGAGCTATCGGTTTTGGGGCTTTATTGACGCTTGATGACGAACGATGGAGTAACATTACTTAACGGCAGGGTGCGCTGTGGCTGGGATTTCTGCCGGCCGGCATGTAGAATGCGGCGGTCAGTTTGGTGGGTTGTTACCTGGTCATGTCCATTTTAAAGAAGGTAGAAGAAATGAAGTCTGAAAATAATATCAATAACAATGACTTAAAATCATCTCCGATCATCGTTGCGCTGGATTATGCAGATATTGGCGCCGCGTTGGCATTTGCCGATCGCATTAATCCGCAGGACTGTCGATTAAAAGTGGGCAAAGAAATGTTCACCCTGTTTGGGCCGCAGCTGGTGCGAGATTTGCACGAGCGTGGCTTCGACGTATTCCTGGATTTAAAATTCCACGATATCCCCAATACCACGGCACATGCGGTCGCGGCAGCGGCCGAACTGGGCGTATGGATGGTCAACGTCCACGCCAGCGGCGGCGCACGCATGATGACCGCAGCGAAAGAGGCGTTGCTGCCTTATGGCACAGAGGCGCCGTTGTTGATCGCCGTTACCGTGCTCACCAGCATGGAGGCGGAGGATCTGCAGGCCATCGGCATTAATATTTCTCCGGCCGAGCAGGCTGAACGGCTGGCACGTCTGACTCGTGATTGCGGGCTGGACGGTGTGGTCTGCTCAGCGCATGAAGCCGAACGCCTGAAAGCAGCCTGCGGGCGCCAGTTCCAGTTGGTCACGCCGGGCATTCGCCCGGCGGGCAGCGCCGCCGGCGATCAACGCCGCATCATGACGCCGGTACAGGCGCAGGCCGCCGGGGTCGATTATATGGTGATTGGGCGTCCGATCACCCAATCCGCCGATCCTGCTGCCACGCTGAGCGCTATTCGCGCCTCACTGGCTTGAGGGGGCTTAAAATGAATGACGACAATAGCCGGCTGGTTTACTCCACCGACAGCGGGCGCATCAAGCAGGAAGAGGTCAAACCGCAGCGAGCCAAAGGTGACGGCATAGTGCGCATCCAGCGCCAGACCAGCGGGCGCAAGGGGAAAGGCGTTTGCCTGATCACCGGCATTGATCTGGACGATACCGCACTTGAAAAGCTGGCGGCAGAGCTGAAGAAGAAATGCGGGTGCGGTGGTTCGGTCAAAGACGCGGTGATCGAAATCCAGGGTGATAAACGCGAGCTCCTCAAGCAGTTGCTGGAAGCCAAAGGGATGAAGGTCAAGCTGGCGGGCGGTTAACGGCTGCAGGCGGAGTGCCATGCCGCGATGCAATGCTGCGGCATGGCTTAGGTCGTGCTGTCGGGCCGGAGCCCATCGATGGCGAAAATGCCATGGATTAAAGGTAATACAGACCTGAAATAATCTTTATTATGCTTAATGCGTCAAAGCGAAAACGCTTTTGCCAGCCTGTCGGCAGAGGTATCTACAGCGGCCCTGCAGGTTATTTTCCTACCTGATGACCAATGATGCCCCCAACGGCGGCCCCACCAAGCGTACCCAATGCGCTACCATCGGTCAGTACTGCACCGCCTACGGCCCCTGCGCCGGCACCAATAGCGGTGTTACGGTCACGTTTGGACATGTTGGAGCAAGCACTGAGTGAAAACGCCAGAGTCAGTGCCAGAGCGGCGGTGGCGAAACGTTTATTGATAATCATCATAATGACTTCTCCTTAGCATTGGCTATATGGAAGTGCCCTTTAAGTATAGGCGTGAACCATAAATTCGGCCTGCTATCGGCTCCCATACAGTATCGAAATAAAAAATGGCATTATTTGTTAAAGGCAGAACATTAAAAAGTTGAAAGCGGTCTCTCTGCCCAAATTCACTATAAGCTACCGTTGATCAATGAACAGGTAAATAGTCCTAAATTCCTGATGCCTCTCTTTCTTTCCGATAAGCGAAACACCGTTTAACCCCGCAGAACTCCGTATCCAGCAGAAGCCTACGCGGTCTTTAGCGATTTATGCCATACCGCCCCGTCGCCGGCCTGCCGACAATATTCGCAGACAGGCTTAACCGGGAAAGACAAATGCTTAACGATCTTAAACAGCAGGTATTGGACGCTAATCTGGCCTTGCCGCGCCATCATCTGGTGACCTTCACCTGGGGCAACGTCAGCGCCATCGATCGCCAGACAGGGCTGATGGTGATCAAACCTTCCGGGGTGGAGTATGCGCTAATGACCTGTGACGATATGGTGGTGGTGGAACTGGAAAGCGGCAACGTGGTGGAGGGCAATAAAAAACCTTCTTCAGACAGCGATACCCACCGGGCATTGTATCTCGAGTTCGAGGCGGTCGGCGGCATTGTGCACACCCATTCGCGGCACGCCACGATCTGGGCGCAGGCCGGCCAGGATATTCCCGCCTGGGGCACCACTCATGCCGATTATTTCTACGGTGACATTCCCTGTACGCGAACCATGCGGGATGAGGAAATTGCCGGGCGTTATGAATGGGAGACCGGCAGGGTGATCGTCGAAACCTTCCACGAAAGGCGATTGGATCCGGCCAGCATGCCGGCGGTGTTGGTGCATTCGCACGGTCCCTTTACCTGGGGCAAAGACGCGGATAACGCGGTGCACAATGCCGTCGTACTGGAGGAAATTGCCTATATGGGAATTTTTTCACGCCAACTGACGCCTGGGCTTGAGAACATGCAGCAAACGTTGCTGGATAAACACTACCTGCGCAAGCACGGCAAAAACGCCTATTACGGGCAGTGAGCAACAGGCGGGCAACCGAAGGGGGCCCGCAACCGTACCGGGTGCCGTTTAATCGCTGACCCTATCCAGTCGTATTCCCTGGCGTTTCAACTGATGCTGATACGCCAGTTCCAGGCGCGAATCGGTGATCACCCGATCAATCTTTCCTTGCTGCGCCAACGGATTGGGTTGGATCTGACCAAACTTGGACGAATCTGTCAGCACGATATTCTCCATACCCTTCGCCAACACGGCGTTGACCACGTCGGCGCGCATCATATCGCGGCCGGTGAAGCCGGTTTCCGCATGGTAACCGTCAATGCCGATAAACGCCTTGCTGAAATGAACCTGCTGGATGCACATACGCGTCAGCGGCCCGACTACGGTCTCACTCTTTTTTTGATACATGCCACCCAGCACTATCACCTCACAATCGCTCTCTTTCAGCAGATTGGCGATATAGTGGCTGACGGTGATCAGCGTGATGCTTTTGCGCTCGGCGAGATAGCGCGCCAACAGCGCATTGGTACTGCCATTTTCTATAAAGATGGTTTCGCCGTCGTTAACCTGCGAAGCGGCAAACCGCGCCAGCTTCTGCTTGAGCGCAAAATTGGACATCATGCGCGCATCGACGTCATCGCTTTCCAGCGCCAGCGCGGAACCGTGCACCCGTTTCAGATAGCTGCGCTTTTCCAGCAGGTTCAAATCCTGACGGATAGTCACCTCTGAAACCCCGGTGGTGCGCGACAGATCGCTGACGCTGATCCTTCGACGTTCGTTCACCAACTGCAGAATTGTTTGTTGTCTTGAATTCATATCGACCTGATGCGCGGCTACCAATGTGCGGCCGCTAAAATTTATTGTTTAAAGAGTATGTTCTGTTCGCGCCATAATATCATCCTGACGTCAGAGGATGATGAGGTAAAGAAAGCGGATTATCCAGCGTCGCGAAGTGAAGATCCTGATCCTCTGCCATTCAATGGCTCTACTTTTACCATTAACGTTGTTTTGAATGAAAATTGATTTGATTGCGATCAAAAATCATGAATTCTTTTGTCCTACTATGATGAGAGTTTGAATTCGCCCACAGAAGATTCAGGAGTCCGTAATGGAGCTTTATCTCGATACCGCAGATGTGAATGCTGTAAAACGCCTGGCGCGCATTCTGCCGCTGCATGGCGTCACCACCAATCCGAGCATTGTTGCCAAAGAGGGGAAACCCATTTGGGAGGTACTGCCGGCGCTGCGTGATGCACTGGGCGGTACCGGCAAGCTGTTTGCCCAGGTAATGGCCAACGACGCAGAGCGTATGGTGGCGGAGGCGGCGCTGCTTCATCAGCGAGTGCCCGGCCTGGTAGTCAAGATCCCGGCGACCGCCGAGGGGCTGGCGGCGATTAAAAAACTGAAATCGATGTCGATACCCACCCTGGGTACGGCGGTTTATGGCGCCGGTCAGGGGCTATTGGCAGCGTTGGCCGGCGCGGAGTATGTCGCCCCTTATGTTAACCGGCTGGACGCACAGGGCGGAGACGGTATCGAAATGGTGCACGAACTGCAGCAATTGCTGACGCTGCATGCGCCGGGCACCCGGGTGCTGGCCGCCAGCTTCAAAACGCCACGGCAGGCACTGGAGTGTCTGTTGGCGGGCTGTCAGGCCATTACCTTGCCGGTCGATGTGGCCGAACAGTTCCTTGTTGCTCCGGCGGTGCAGGCGGCGGTCGAAAAATTCGAGCAGGATTGGCAGAGTGCATTCGGCACCAACTTGCTTAACTAATCCCTTTTTCAGCGACGAGAGGCGGCTATGGCCGCCTTTTTTGTGCGCATGATTTTATTTTGAAACAACAAACCTTAAAAATAGAAACAGTGTTTTAATTTTATGCGATCGATCACTTTTATTCCCTCGGTGAACAGTTAGCTTGAATGACCCAATCATCACGAAGCTTGTCCGTTGGAACGGCGGCTGTCGGCGGTGCATTGCTTTGACAATTCAACAGTAAGGTGGAATGAGTGATGCAGATTAAGCGTGCGATAGACAAGATCCCTGGCGGCATGATGTTGGTGCCGCTGTTCATTGGCGCGGTGTGTCATACCTTTGCGCCAGGCGCCGGGAAATATTTCGGTTCCTTCACCAACGGGCTCATCAGCGGCACGGTGCCGATTCTGGCGGTATGGTTTTTCTGTATGGGAGCCTCAATCAAGCTGAGTGCCACCGGTACGGTATTGCGTAAATCCGGCACGCTGGTGGTGACCAAGGTCGCGGTGGCTTGGCTGGTGGCGGCGGTAGCATCGCGGGTAATGCCCGAAAACGGTGTCGAAGTCGGTTTTTTCGCCGGTCTGTCGACGCTGGCGCTGGTGGCGGCGATGGACATGACCAACGGCGGCCTGTATGCCTCGGTGATGCAACAATACGGCAGTAAGGAAGAGGCGGGCGCTTTTGTGCTGATGTCGCTGGAATCCGGGCCGTTGATGACCATGATTATCCTCGGTACTGCCGGAATAGCCTCGTTCGAACCTCACGTGTTTGTCGGTGCGGTGCTGCCATTCCTGGTCGGGTTTGCGCTGGGTAACCTCGATCCCGAACTGCGCGAATTTTTCGGCAAGGCGGTACAGACGTTAATCCCGTTCTTTGCCTTTGCGCTTGGCAACACCATCGATCTTACAGTGATAGCGCAAACCGGGCTGTTGGGCATCCTGCTGGGCGTAGCGGTAATAGTGATTACCGGGATCCCGCTGATTGTCGCCGATAAGGTGATTGGCGGGGGTGATGGTACGGCGGGCGTGGCCGCGTCCAGTTCTGCCGGGGCTGCGGTGGCGACGCCGGTACTGATTGCTGAAATGGTGCCTCAGTTCAAGGCGGTAGCCCCGGCGGCGACGGCTTTGGTGGCGACGTCGGTGATTGTCACCTCGATTCTGGTGCCGATCGTAACGGCGGTCTGGTCGAAGCGCGCCAAGGCCAGAGCCGCCATGCGAGAACAAATGGCGGTGGTGAAATAAGCAAAAAAGGGCGCCGCAGCGCCCTTGCGAGAGTGTTCTTAACCTTTAAATCTTGCCAGTCTCTTCACGAAGGGTGACTGGCGACTCATTCGCCGTAGGCTGGCTGGCGTTCAGCGCACGGCGGATCACAAAGAATGCGGAAACCAGCATGGTCACCGCCACCAGCATAAAGAACGCGCAAAGCGCGGCGTTAATCTGATTGCTGAACACTATGGTTTCCATATCTTTCAGCGTCTTGGCCGGGGCAATCAGGGTACCTTGCTCAATGCCGGCGGAGAATTTCTTCGCCTGCGCCAGGAAGCCGATACTGGGTTTCTCGTGGAAGATTTTTTGCCAGCCGGCGGTCATCGAGGTAATGAACAACCACACGGTGGGCAGAATGGTCACCCAGGCGTAGCGCTGTTTTTTCATTTTAAACAGCACAACGGTGCCGAGGATCAACGCCATTGAGGCCAGCATCTGGTTGCCGATACCAAACAGCGGCCACAGGGTGTTGATGCCGCCAAGCGGATCGACCACGCCCTGATAAACGAAGAAACCCCAACCGGCTACGGCCACCGTCGTACCGGCCAGATTACCGAACCATGAACGGTTATTGGCCAGCCGGGGGACTGCCACGCCAACCAGATCCTGCACCATAAAGCGGCAGGCGCGGGTGCCGGCATCGACGGCGGTCAGAATGAACAGCGCCTCGAACAGAATGGCGAAGTGATACCAGAATGCCATCATCGCGCGGCTGTTAAACACCTCGGTGATGATGTGCGCCATCCCCACAGCGAAGGTCGGGGCGCCACCGGCGCGCGACAGGATCGAATGCTCGCCCACGTCTTTGGCGATCATCGTCAGGGTTTCCGGCGTGATGATAAAGCCCCAGCCGTTGATGACCTGCGAGGCGTTTTCCACCGTGGTGCCAATCAGCGCCGCCGGAGAGTTCATGGCGAAATAAACGCCGGGATCGATCACCGAAGCGCAAATCAGCGCCATGATGGCCACGAAAGATTCCATCAGCATGGCGCCATAACCGATAAAACGAATATGGCTTTCGCGCTCCACCAGTTTCGGCGTGGTTCCGCTGGACACCAGCGCATGGAAGCCGGAAATCGAACCGCAGGCGATGGTGATAAACAGGAACGGGAACAGTGAACCGGCGAATACCGGGCCGCTGCCATCGATAAAGCGCGACACCGCAGGCATTTTCATTTCCGGCATGGCAAAGACAATGCCTATCGCCAGCCCGATAATGACGCCAATCTTCATAAAGGTGGAAAGATAATCACGCGGTGCCAACAGCAACCATACCGGCAGCACCGACGCGACGAAGCCGTAGATCACCAGCACCCAGGTCAGGGTGGTGCCATGCAGCGTAAAGAAGGGGCCCCAGTACGGGTGTTGCGCCACGTTGCCGCCATAAATGATCGCCAGCAGCATCAGTACGAAGCCGACCACCGAGATTTCGGCGATTTTCCCCGGCCGGATAAAGCGCATGTATATCCCCATAAACAGCGCGATAGGAATGGTGGCGGCGATGGTGAACAGGCCCCATGGGCTGTCGGCCAGCGCTTTTACCACCACCAAAGCCAAGGCCGACAGAATGATGATCATCACGCCCAGTGCGCCAAGCATGGTGATCACCCCGGCGAAGGCACCCAGCTCCTGTTTGGCCATTTCACCCAGCGAACGGCCGTCGCGGCGGGTAGAAATGAACAAGATCAGGAAATCCTGCACCGCTCCGGCCAGCATGACGCCGACCAGGATCCAGATGGTGCCTGGCAAAAAGCCCATCTGCGCGGCCAGAATCGGCCCGACCAGCGGCCCCGCGCCGGCGATGGCGGCAAAGTGGTGACCGAACAGCACCCACTTGTTGGTGGGGACATAGTCCAGACCGTCGTTGCGACGTTCTGCCGGTGTCATGCGGCGATCGTCAAGCTCAAACACTTTTTTGGCGATGAACAGGCTATAGAAACGGTAAGCGATGCTGTAACAGGCAACGGCAGCCACCACCAGCCAGACCGCGTTAACATGCTCCCCGCGGCTGAGCGCCAGCATGGCGAAGGCAAATGCGCCGACTAACGCCACCACCAGCCAGATGATCCCGGACTTGACGTTTTTCATGATCAACAACTCCTTGGTGTGCAGAGATAAAAAAGAGATGTTCTTATAGAGAATGAATACAGATTAAAAATAGGAGTTTTACGCGCGAAAAGTAGCAGGTCGGATGAGAAATGTGATGCTGGTTGAGTAATAGCGTAAAAACAATGTGATGTCGCCGTTACGGCCGCCTGAGAGGGCAGTAAAAAGGCTCTCGCCCGGTTCCTGCCAACTGAGTGGCGGGTAAGGGGGGGTTATCGTCGATATGGGCAACCGGCGAAAAAAAACACCGGAGGTTTCCCTGCCGGTGTTGATATGACGTTGGGCTAATCTCGCAGGATTATGCCGCCGGTCTCGCGATCACGCTGCGGGTTTCCATACGCACTTCGGCGATGTTGACCTCCAGGGTATCGCTCTGGCGATAGACGACTTCGCCTTTCACCTGGACCGTGCCGGTATCCTGGCTGCAGACCATTTCATCACGCACCGCGTGAATAAACGGCGCAGGGATAAAGGCGATGGCACCGTTGTCCAGCAGACGCACGCGCAGGCCACCGCGGGTCACGTCGATGATTTCCGCATTGAAGCGCTCATCGGTGCCGGCTTTGTCTTTCAGGTAACGTGCATACAGCCAGTCACCGACGTCACGCTCCGCCATGCGGTTAAGACGACGACGTTCGGCCAACTGCACCGTCACGTCGTCCTGCGGTTTTTCGGCAGACTGTGCGGCGATGATGGCTTTCAGGAGACGGTGGTTGACCATATCGCCATATTTACGGATCGGTGAGGTCCAGGTCGCGTAGGCTTCCAGTCCCAGGCCGAAATGCGGGCCCGGCGTGGTGCTGATCTCGGCATAGGTCTGGAAACGGCGGATACGGCTGTCGAGGAACTGGGTCGGCTGCGAGTCGAGATGACGGCGCAGTTCGCAGAACCCTTCCAGCGTCAGCAGTTTCTCGGCATCGGCTTCCACGCCGTTGGCTTGCAGTACGGTAACCGCCTGCTCAACCAACGCCGGATCGAAACCGGTATGCACGTTGTAAATCCCGAAGCCCAGACGATCGCGCAGCATGATGGCGGCGCATACGTTGGAGGCAATCATGCACTCTTCAACGATGCGGTTGGCGCTGCGGCGTTGTTCGGTGATGATTTCCAGCACCTCGCCTTTTTCGCCCAGGACAAAACGGTAGTCAGGACGATCCTTGAACACCAGAGCATGCTGGTGGCGCCAGGCGTTACGGGCATCGCAGACGCGTTTCAACAGGGTGATTTGTTGTGCAATCTCGTCGCTCGGCGGCTGCCAGCCGGCGACGCCTTCCAGCCAGTCGGACACTTCGTCATAAACCAGTTTGGCTTTTGACTCGATCTCGGCGGCGAAGAAGTGAATATCGTCAGCCAACGCGCCATCGGCACCGATGGTGACGCGGCAAACCAGTACCGGACGGCGTTCGTTCGGGCGCAGAGAGCACAGGTTATCCGACAGGTCTCGCGGCAACATCGGAATGTTGAAACCCGGCAGGTAGTTGGTGAAGGCACGCTTGCGGGCGATATCATCCAGCGGGCTGCCTTGCGCTACGTAAGCGGTAGGATCGGCAATGGCGACGGTCAGTTGCAGTGAGCCGTCGCCGTTGTCCTGAACGAACAACGCATCGTCCATATCCTCGGTGCTGGCGCTGTCAATGGTGACAAAATTCAGCGCGGTCAGATCTTCACGCTGCAGCGCGGCGTCCGGCTCGCTGAGGGCACCCCTCTCCGGCGCTTCTTTTTCCAGGTTATGGCGGGCCAACGTGACCCACCAAGGGGCGAGGTGGTCTTCGCCGTCGGCGATGAAATGAGTCAGATCGGCGTTGAAACCGCGATCGCCTTTCAACGGATGGCGGCGCATTTCCGCTACCGCCCAGTCACCGGCCTGGAAGTTATGGGTCAGTTCACGCACCGGGCGACACTGAATCGCGTCTTTCAGCAACGGATGATCGGGCACAATGGACAGGCGGTCATCACGCTTCTGCACTCGGCCGACAAAGCGCGACAGGAAGGGCTCGACCAGGGTTTCCGGCTCGGCGATTTCGCGTTCTTTCTCGGTGTGCAGGGTAGCGATCACGCGATCCCCATGCATGACTTTCTTCATGTACGGCGGTGGGATGAAATAGCTCTTTTGACCGTCGACCTCAAGAAAGCCAAAGCCTTTCTCAGTCCCTTTTACTACGCCTTCAACGCGCGGGGTCTGAGAGTGAAGTTGCTGTTTAAGCTGCGCCAGCAGCGGGTTATCTTGAAACATATCGTCCAGTGAATGGGTTGTGAGTGGCAAGATTTGCGGCAGACAGTTTTACGCGAATCACCTGCTGCGGGCAAGCCTAACGTCACGGTTTTCCTGCGTCGGCGCGCGATTTTACTGAATATCAGGCGATCAAAAGGCGGCAAAGAAAACCGCAGCGCACAGGGTGGCCGCAGAGAGTCGTGCGCCCGGCGTAAACCGGGCGCATCAGGTCAGGCGATACGCAACGTGGGTTGCGCCGTGCAGCGGCGGATCGCCACCGGGATGGATTTGGAGGTCGGTGTGCCGGTACCGTCGCCAAAACTGGCCAATGGCACCAGCGGGTTGGTTTCCGGATAGTAGGCCGCCAGGTTGCCGCGCGGAATATCGTAGCTCACCAGTTTGAAACCGCTCACCTTGCGAATGACGCCGTCATTCCACAGGGTTTCGATCTCCACCAACTCACCGTCCTGCATGTCCAACGCCGCCAGATCTTCCGGATGGATGAACAGCACTTCACGCTGGCCATACACGCCGCGATAGCGGTCGTCCAGCCCGTAGATGGTAGTGTTGTACTGATCGTGGGAACGCAGGGTTTGCAGCGTAAAGGGTGCTTTTTTGCCGTCGAACTCCGGGAGCAGGCTCTCAGGCAGCGAGGCTGCGCTGAACTCTGCCTTACCGCTAGGCGTGGCGAAACGCAATTCGGCGGCGGCATTGCCCAAATAGAAACCGCCGGGTTGATCGCAGCGACGGTTGAAATCCTCGAAACCGGGAACGGTGGCGGCGATATGGTCACGGATCAGCGAATAGTCATCCGCCAGCGCCAGCCAGTCCAACGGTTGGTTGCCCAACACCGCATCGGCGATGCCGCAAACAATGGCGGTTTCCGACCGTTGGGTATCCGCCAGCGGTTTACCGACGCCTTCGGAGGCGTGAACCATGCTGAATGAATCCTCCACCGTGATGTACTGCGGGCCACTGGCCTGCATATCCTGCTCGGTACGCCCCAGCGTCGGCAGGATCAGCGCGTCTTTACCGGTGACCAGATGGCTGCGGTTGAGCTTGGTGCTGATATGCACCGTCAGGTCGCAACAGCGCAGGGCGCGGGCGGTGCGTTCGGTATCCGGTGCGGCCGCCGCCAGGTTGCCGCCCAGCGCCAACAGCACCTTTACTTCACCGCGCAGCATCGCTTCGATGGCCTCTACCGTGTTATGGCCCGGCTCGCGTCGTGGGGAGAAGTTGAAATGTTTTTCCAGGCTGTCGAGCAGCGCCTTGGGCGATTTCTCGTCAATGCCCATGGTGCGGTTGCCCTGTACGTTGCTGTGGCCACGCACCGGGCACAGGCCGGCGCCCGGTTTGCCCAATTGACCGAACAGCAGTTGCAGATTGGTTATCTCGCGCACCGTCGGCACCGAATGCTTATGCTGAGTGATGCCCATCGCCCAGGTGCAAATCACCCGCTCGGCGCCTTGATAAATCGCTGCCGCCTGCCGCAACTGCGCTTCGCTGAGGCCAGACTGTTGGATGATGTGATCCCAGGCGGTGGCATCCACCTGCGCCAGGTAGCTTTCCACGCCGACGCTGTGCTGCTCAATGAACGCCAAATCGAACAGGCCGGGCTCACCGGCAGCCAACAGCCGGCGATGGTTTTCCAACAGCGCCTTCACCATACCGCGCACCGCCGCCATATCCCCGCCGAGGTTGGGTTGAAAATAAGCTGAGCTTATTGGCGAAGATGCAGGCGTCAACATCTGAATCGGGTTTTGCGGATCGGCGAAACGCTCCAGACCGCGTTCGCGCAGGGTGTTAAAACTAACGATGCGCGCCCCACGACCGGCGGCTTTTTTCAGGCTGTGCAGCATGCGTGGATGGTTGGTGCCGGGATTTTGGCCGAACACAAAGATGGCGTCGGCTTTTTCAAAGTCATCCATACGAATGGTGCCTTTGCCCACGCCGATGCTTTGTTTCAACCCGACGCCGCTGGCCTCATGGCACATGTTGGAACAGTCGGGGAAATTGCTGGTGCCGAGCATGCGGCCGAACAGCTGGTACAGATAAGACGCCTCGTTGCTGGCGCGGCCGGAAGTATAAAGTTCGATCTGGTTCGGGTTATCCATTTGTCGGATGTGCCTGGCGATCAGCGCCAGTGCCTCCGGCCAACCGATCGGCTGGTAATGGTCAGTTTCGGCGTTATAGCGCATCGGATGGGTAATGCGCCCCTGATACTCGAGGAAATAGTCGCTTTGCTGTTGCAGTGTACTGACGCTGTGGGCGGCGAAAAACGCCGGTTCAACCGCATTGCGCGTGGCTTCCCAACTGACTGCCTTGGCGCCGTTCTCGCAGAAACTGAAGGTGCTGTGATTGTCGTCGCCCCAGGCGCAGCCCGGACAATCGAAGCCGCGAACCTTATTCACGCGCAACAGATTACGCAGGTTTTTCAGCGCCTGTTTGCTGTCGAGTACAAAACGGGTGGTGGCTTCGAGTGAACCCCAGCCGCCAGCCGCGCCGGTATACGGCTTTATTGAGGGTTTGAATTTCATGATGTTCTTCGCATGTGTTGTAGCTAAAAAGTAAATGATTCTTTAAGTGTTTTAAGGATTTATGTCGCAAGTTTAGGTGGGTACGGCATGAGCGTCTAATAGAATTGGGTAATCGCGGCATAGAGCGGATTTATCGCTCAGGGTCCCGGTCCTCGGCCGGACATACAAATGGTTTCACTCTGTTATTCCCTGCAAAAGACTAATGATTCCGTTGAGCCTTCCTTTAGTGCAGTCTATCTCACGGATTATATTAGAATTTTATTTAAGGATGGGTGAGTGAAGCGTTCAGTATTGTCTGTGATGATCGGAAGTTGGCTGCCGTTGGCGGTACAGGCGGCGGATACGCCTCTCAGTTTTCCTCTCGATACACCGCCGGCGATAGACGCGGCTTCTTACGTTTTGATGGATTACACCACCGGCCAGGTACTGGCGGAGAACAATGCGGACGAGCGGCGCAATCCCGCCAGCCTGACCAAACTGATGACCGGATTGGTGATTGATCATGCGCTCGATCAGCACAAAATTGGCCTGGACGACGTGGTGACCGTGGGCAAAGACGCCTGGGCGCAGGGCAATCCGGTGTTCAAGGGGTCCTCGTTGATGTTCCTGAAGCCTGGTGACAGGGTCACGGTGCGTGATCTCAGTCGCGGCATTATTATCGACTCCGGCAACGATGCCTGCGTGGCGATGGCGGACTATGTGGCGGGCAGCCAGGCCGCGTTCGTCAAATTGATGAATGAAAAAAGCACTCAGCTTGGCCTGCAAAATACCCATTTTGAAACCGTCCACGGGCTGGATGCGCCAGGCCAGTTCACTACGGCCGGCGATCTGGCGGTAATTTCACGTGCCATCATCATGAGCGAACCGGCGGAATATCATATGTACAGCGAAAAATCGCTGTCCTGGAACGGGATTACCCAACAGAACCGCAATGGGCTCCTGTGGGATAAAAACCTGCGGGTGGACGGCCTGAAAACGGGCCATACCGCATCGGCCGGTTTTAACATTATTGCCTCCGCTACCGAAGGCGACCGGCGTTTGATTGCTGTCGTGATGGGCGGTAAAAGTGCAAAAGGGCGAGAAGATCAGGCCCGTAAACTGCTGACCTGGGGCCTGCGGGATTTCGCCACCGTGCATCTGTTTAACGCGGGGCAAACTCTGGGCCAGGAAAAAGTGTGGTATGGCGATCGCCATCAGGTGCCGGTGGGCAGTGAACAGGATCAATACCTCAGCCTGCCAAAGCGCGAGGCGGATAAGTTGAAAGCCCAGTATGTGATAAGCCCTTCGCGTCTTGACGCTCCGTTGGCAAAGGGGCAGCCGATTGGGGAGATTCGCATCAGCGATAACGGCACGCTATTGAAGACACTGCCGTTGGTGACGTTACAGTCGGTAAACAACGGCAGTATGTTCTCGCGCCTGATGGACTATGTGAAGTTGAAACTCTGATCCGGCGGGCACAGCGCCCAAAAAGCCCCCGCGATGATATACTCAGGGTAGTCATTATTTTCCGAGCAGCTTTATGGATATCAAACAACTGATTTACCTCTGTAATCTGGAAAGAGAGCGCCATTTTGGCCGTGCGGCGGAGGCCAGCTTCGTTAGCCAGCCGACGTTATCCATGCGGTTGAAAAATCTGGAAAAAGAATTGGGCGTGTCGTTGATCAACCGCGGTAATAATTTTGAAGGTTTTACCGCGGAAGGTGAGCGTGTATTGGCGTGGGCACGCGAGATAGTGTCGGTTTATCAGGGCTTGAAGCTGGAGGTGGAATCGCTCAAGCACGGCTTTAACGGCACCCTGCGTATCGGTGCCGTGCCGCAGTGCAGCATTTCGCTGGCGCAGATGCTGAAGGCGGTCAGCGAGCGTTTTCCGCAGTTGGACTACCGAATTGCGGTGCTGAGCGCCGATCAGTTGCTGGAAGCCTTGACGGCGCATACCGTGGATATCGGTATCGGTTTCTTCGAGTTGGCGACGTTGAAAGAGCTGCACTTCCAGTCGCAACCGTTGGCGGACACGGGTATCGAATTGGTATTCCATCCGCAGCATTTCCCGCAATTGGTGGGGGATAAACCGCTGACGCTGGCGGAGGTGACCGCGCTGCCGTTGTGCCTGGCCGAACCCACACGTTATTTCCGTCGTTACCTCGATCAACACTTCCGTGAAGCCGGTTTGACGCTGCATGCTCGCATGGAAACCACGTCGATATTCCAACTGTTGGAAGGCATTTTTGTTGGCCTGGGGTGCGGTCTGTTTCCGCAAGGTAACCTGCTGCCGGCCATGACGCCGGACCTGCGGCGGCGGCCAATCGCCATTCCTGCCATGTCACGACATGCTGCCGTGGTGATCGCTGAGCCGGGGCGGGCAACGCCGTTGGCTCAGCACTTTTTTGACGCTGCCGGCAATTGGCTGCTGCAGCAGTAATTATGCCGGTTGGCTCTCGCCGATCGCCTGCGTATCGCCGAGGGTCTGACGTAAACGGTTCTCCCAGGCGTAGAGCGCGGCGGTAAGGATCACGTCCAGCGCCTGGGCCTGATTCAGGCCGCTGTTAAACAACGGTTGCACGCTGCGCGGAGTGAATTTTTCCGGCGTACGGGTCAAGTCTGCGGCAACGCGGATCACCGCCTGGGCCACAGGATTATCGCTGCTCTCCAACCCGCGGTTAATGTCGGTGAAAATGGCATCTGCCAATGCGGCGTCCTGAATATCCTGGGCGACGGTCGATGCGCAGTAGCGGCTGCCGTTAATGCGCGCAACCGCCAGTGTCGCCAGCGCTTTCAGCCGCGCCGACAGGCCGTAGCCGTCCGCGTTGATGCTGTTAAAAATGCCGTTGCGTTCACGCAACGCGGGGGCATCGTGGGCCAGCAGCAGAAAATAAGGTTCGCTGCGGGCGTCCGGGTGACTTTGGTCGAGCACATCGAGCTGTTCAGCCCGGGCGTCTTCCAGCGTTATCGGCGGCAATCGGGATTGCCAAGCCAGTTCCTCTTCGGTGAATTCCACCCCTTCGGCATCTTCTATGTTCGGGAAACCGGGCACTACTGCCGTTGGCCGTCCGGCCAGCGCAGCCACGCCGGCGACGACGCGCGCCTGGTAACTGACAAAACCGATAATCTGCGAAAAGGTCACGATATCCGCCGGGCTTAAACCGACATCGGTGAGTTGCTGCAGCGCTTTGCTGCAAATCAGGGTCGGTTGACTGGCTAGCTGGCGGGCGTATTGGGTGATCTGGGCAAGGCGGATGTTGCTTTCACGGGAGGCGTCGGGGCTGTGCAGCGGGGCGAGGCGGGCAGCGTAATGGCTACAAAGAGATTGTACGCCGGTTACCTGCGCTACAGTCAGAGCGGTGCTGAGGCGATCGTAAGGTGACAAGGTCACTAATCTGGTCAATTCTACCTGGTCCGGGAACAGCACATGATAACTGGCATGCGAGGCGTTAAACACCCCGGCGCGGGCGGTCAGTGCGGTGTTCAGCGCTTCGTCGGCAAATGCGCCCAACCCCAGCAGAAATCTGTCGCGGAGGGTGGCCGCCTGCGGCTCAAGCGGCTGGTCTCCGCGAACGCTGCTTTGGGTTTCGTGATACCACTGGGCATTATGTTGTCGACGTAGTAGTTCCATAGGGCGGTAATCCTTAATCATGAGCAACAGCCACCGGTGCGACAGGCAGCGGCAGCGAGACAAAAGAGGTACATGCCCGGATACGGGCACGGAATGACAGGATCAGCGACGATCATCGCAACACAATGCGTGGCCATAAACAGAGAAACCTGCGGCTAAAGCGAGCAGAAACTGCGCGAGTCGGCGATTGCGTGGGCTGTTCATCAGTGCGATATCCTGTCGTTTAATAAGCTCAACGTAGGGGATATCCTCACCGATTCGATTGGCGAGATAAAATAATGTTAAGTGCTAATCAATAACTGAATGGAATAAAATATAATGATATATAACAAATTTGTAATTTGTATTTGAGGATATTGGATAAGCGCAGTGGAGAGTTAGGCAATAAAAAAACCCGCTCGAAAGCGGGTTTCCTGCAAGCGTCAGAATCGGCCGCCGTCGCGCCGCCAGGCGTCTGCGGTAAGCGCTTCGCCGAAGTGGCTGGCAATCAGCCGTTTGGTCAGATCGTGCAACGGCGCAGCCAGCACTTCGGCGGTGCTGCCGCGTTCAACGATTTCCCCTTCGTGCATCACCATGACCTGATCGCTGATGTGCTTCATCATGCCCAGATGCTGAGTGACATAGATGTACGAAATTCCGTGTTTCTCCTGCAGTTCCAGCATCAGGTTGATGATCTGGGAACGCATCGACATGTCCAGCGAAGCCAGTGCCTCATCGGCGACGATGACCTTGGGTTGCAAGATCAGCGCCCGGGCCAGCGCCACCCGCTGTTTCTGGCCGGAGGCCAGCATATGCGGATAGTAATAAGCGTGGTCCGGCAGCATCCCTACCTGGCGCAGCGTCTGATTGATGCGCTGTTCGCGCTGCGGGCCTTCCAGATCGGTATTCAGCCGCAGCGGGGCGTCAAGCAGTTGGCCGATGCGTTGGCGCGGATTAAGCGACGTGCTCGGATCCTGAAATATCATGCGGATGCGCTGGCTGCGGTAGCGGTAATCCCCGTAGTCGAGCCGGTGATCGTCGATCAGCAGTTCGCCGGATGAAGGCTCAACCATGCCGGACAACATCTTGGCCAACGTCGATTTGCCGGAACCGTTTTCACCGATGATCGCCAGCGTCTGCCGCTCACGAAGGGTAAAGCTGACCGATTTCACCGCCTCAACGTGCTGGCGGCGGAACAGCCCGGTGCGGTAACGGTAGGTTTTGGTCAGGTTGCGCACTTCCAACAGCGTTTCCATGTTATTGCTCCTCCATGTTCAACGGGAAGTGGCAGGCGAAGAAGTGGTTTTTCACCGGGCGCAGGCGCGGCGTTTCGATGCACTTTTTCTGCGCGTAAGGGCAGCGTGGCCCCAGACGGCAACCGATCGGCAGATGTTCCAATGACGGAATGGCGCCCGGCAACGTATTGAGCCGGCTTTTATGCGGCAACGAGCGGCCAAAATCCGGCATGGAGCGGATCAGCGCCTGAGTGTACGGATGATGAGGCGCCGCCAGCAGCTCTTCGCACTGAGCGCTTTCTACCGTTTGACCGCAGTACAACACGTTCACCCGGTCGGCCCATTTGCTCATCATCTGTAGATCGTGGCTGATCAATAAAATGGTGGTGTTGTTGTTTTGATTCAGCCGGGCCAGCAGGCGGAAAATCTGCGCCTGGGTGGTGGGCTCCATGGCGTTGGTCGGTTCGTCGGCGATCAGCAGACGTGGCTGGTTGGCCAGAGCGATGGCGATCATCACTTTCTGGCATTCGCCTTCGGTCAGCTCATAAGGGAAACTGCCCATGATGTCGACATGATCTTTGATGCCAACGCGGTGCAGCAACTCAATGGCGCGACGTTTGCGCCAGTTGAAACGCTGCCACCAGCGGCCTTTATAGGTCCAGCCAGGGATCGCCTGCGCCAGTTGGCGGCCGATGCTTTCAGAAGGATCCAGACACGACTGCGGCTCCTGGAAAATCATCGAGACGTTATGCCCGACCAGCTTGCGTCGCTCGCGCGGCGTCAATTGCAGCAGGTCGATATCATCAAAGCGGAAACGGTCGGCGGTGACGCGCCAATTGTCTTTGGTGACGCCGCAAATCGCTTTGGCGATCAGGCTCTTGCCCGAGCCGGATTCACCCACCAGACCGCGTACTTCACCTTCGGTCAGCGTCATGCTGACGCGATCGACCGCCTTGACCGGCCCGTCGGCGGTCATAAATTCAATCGTCAGGTTGCGGATATCAAGTAACGGCATTATTCCACTCCTGCGTTGATTGCGCGGCGCATACCGTCGCCCAACAGGTTAACCAGCAGCACGCTGATCAGGATCGCCGCACCGGGTAACATGACCGTCCAGGGCGCGACGTACACCAGCTCCAGCGAATCGCCGAGCATGGCGCCCCATTCCGGCGACGGCAATTGCGCGCCGAGATCGAGGAAGCCGAGTGCGGCGATATCCAGGATCGCCATCGACAGCGCACGAGTAAACTCGGTCACCAGCACCGCCGCGATATTCGGCATCACCGCGTACCACAAGATTTGCGGCGTGGAGGCGCCGTCGAGACGCACCGCCACCACATATTCTTTTTCCAACTCGTCGTGCACCGCGCTGTAAATGGTGCGCACCATGCGCGGCAACAGCGCCAGCCAGACCGCCAGCATCGCGTGCTCGAGCTTTGGCCCAAGGAACGCCACCACCACAATCGCCAGCAGCAGCGAAGGAATGGAGAGCAGGGTATCGAGAATATGGTTCAGCACCGCCGAGCGCAGGCCGTGGGTAACGCCGGCAAACACGCCGAGGATCACGCCGAAAAAGGCGGCGGCCAGGGTCACCAATAACGCCGACCCAAAGGTCGCGGCAGTACCGGTCAGCAGGCGGCTAAGAATATCGCGACCGAGATCGTCAGTGCCGAGAAAGAAGGAAACGTTGCCGTAGCGCGACCAGGAAGGCGGCAGCAACTGATAGCCCAGGAACTGTTGATCGAGCGCATAGGGCGCCAGCAGGCTGCCGAATACGCAAAGCAGCAGCAGTGCGATCACGCCGTAGAAGCCGATCATCGCCAGGGCATCGCCGTAAAAAATCCGCCAGGTGTAAAGCAGCGGGCTGGGCATCTTCTTTTCACGGTATACGTTATCTAAGGGCATACCATTCCTTATGTTTCAATGGGTTGGTTGCTGCACCCAAAATGTCGGCCAATACGTTAATGGTGATCACCAGCGTGCCGACCACCATTATGCCGGCGGAGATCGCCGCATAATCCTGCTGGCGGATGGCGTTAATCATCCAGCGGCCGAGGCCAGGCCAACTGAAGACCATTTCGGTGATCATCGCCAGCGTCAGCATGGTGGAGAATTGCAGCCCCAGCTTGGGCACGATAGGCGGCAGTGCGTTATGCAGCACGTGGCGACGGATAATGGTAAAGCGGGATAACCCCCGGGTGGCGGCGGCTTTGATGTAGTTTTGGTTGAGCACGTCGTCGGTGCTGATCCGCATCAGGCGCACCACTTCGGTGGTGGGCGCTACCGCCAGTGCGGCAATAGGCAAAATCATATGGCGCAACGCGCTGCCGATCATCTCGGAACGGTACGGCGAATCCGACAGCCAGGCATCAATCAGCGCAAACCCGGTGATGGGTTTGACCTGATACAGCAGATCGAAACGGCCGGAAACCGGTAACCAGCCAAGGTGCAGCGAGAAAAACAGCATCAGCAGCAACGCCAACCAGAAAACCGGCATCGAAAACCCGAGCAGAGCAAAAGTGCTGATGGCGGTGTCCTGCCATTTGCCGCGCATTACGCCGGCGATAATCCCCAACGGAATGCCGATAAATAACGCCAGAGTAAAAGCAAGAATGCACAGTTCCATGGTGGCGGGGAACACTTCGCGCAGTTGCTCGCTGATCGCCTGGCCGTTAATGCTGGAAACGCCAAAATCCCAGTGCAGCAGGCTGACAAAGTAAAAGTGGTAGGCATCGAGCAGGGCGGCGCCGTTCAGCGGCGCGCGCGGCGTGAAATAGCTCAGGCTAAAGCTGACCAGAGTCAGGAGGAACAACGTGATCAGCAGCAACAAGATGCGGCGCAAGGTAAAGATAATCACTTTTTCGGCCCCTCCGCGGATTCACGGTACACCCCGGCAAATGACGCATTGCCGAATGGGCTCAATACCAGCCCTTTGATGTCGTAGCGGTATGCCTGCAGGCGCAACGAGGACGCCAGCGGCAACACCGGCAGTTGCTGCTCAAGAATTTTTTGCGCCTTCTGGTAGTTGTCGATGCGTTGCGACAACTGCTGTGACAGCAACGCATTTTGCAGCACCTCGTCAAACTCCGGCTCACACCAGTGAGCATAGTTGGTTTGCGAGCGGATTGCCGCGCAGCTCAACAGCGGCCGGAAGAAACTGTCCGGGTCGTTGCTGTCGGTGGCCCAGCCGGTGAGGGTCAGATCGTGATTCATCTCCATCAGCCGCGCTTCCTGGAAGCGGCCTTCGACCGGCACGATAGTGACGTTAATGCCAACCTGGCCCAAATCGGCCTGAATCAGTTCGGCAGTCTTCAGTGGGCTGGGGTTATAGGACTGTGATGCGGTAGGTACCCACAGCTTCAGATTCAAGGATTCAATACCCGCTTGCTTGAGCATTTCGCGCGATTTTGCCGGATCAAACTCGGTGACGTGAGCTTCATTGTCGTAGGCCCACGAGGCGCGCGGCAGAATGGAGGCAGCGGTTTCCGCCGTGCCGTAATAAATCGACTGCATCAGGCGTTGGTTGTTGATAGCCAGTGAAATGGCCTGACGCACTTTTAAATCGTTCAACGGCGGTTTGCGGGTATTGAAAGCCAGATAGGCGATGTTCATACCTGGCCGAAGCGTAAGGCGCAGGCGCGGATCGTCGCGCAAAATCGAGAGCTGGCTGGCAGCGGGATAGGCGAGCACGTCGCACTCGCCGGTCAACAACTTCGACAATCGGCCGGTGCCGCCGGCGCCCAGATCGATCACCACCTGCGGCATGCGCGGCCGGCCTTTCCAGTAGACGTCATTGCGCGCCAGACGGATATATTGCCCCGAACGATATTCATTCAACAGGAAGGGCCCGGTGCCGACCGGCTCACGATCGATCATTTCCTGATGGCCTTCGCGCGTCAGGCCTTGCGCATATTCTGCCGACATCACCGGGGCATAGTGGGTCGCGATATGCCACAAAAACGAGGCGTCCGGCGCCTGCAGGCGGATCTCGACGGTATAGTCGTCGAGCTTCTTCACGCTTTGCACCGAGTCGCCAAACTGCAGGCTGTCGAAGTAAGGGTACTCGCCGCCGTTGACGTCATGATACGGATGCTTTCGATTAAACATGCGTTCAAAGCTGAACACCACGTCATCGGCGTTCAGTTTGCGCGTCGGCGTAAACCAGGCGGTGGTCTGGAATGGCACGTCCTTGCGCAGATGGAAGCGGTAGGTTGCGCCGTTATCCAGCACTTCCCAGCTTTGCGCCAGTTCGGGGATCAGCCGGTAGGTATAAGGGTCGACATCCAGCAGGCGGTCGTACAGCTGCGCGGCCAGGGTATCGACAGTCAGCCCGCTGCTGGCCATCTGCGGATTAAAGGTGTTCAGTATGCCGCTGACGCAATAGACAAAGCCGCTCTGGCGGATATCCGGCAACGGCGTCGCCGCGATGGGCGCGGGGGGGGTTGAGGCCAGGGCGGAACTTGCCAGGCAGCTCAATGACAGAATCCAAAGGGGTAAACCACGCATAGACGCTTCATGGGTTAATAAGCAATAGCGTTAGTGTATCGCACTCTGGCGAACTGCCCAATCCATTGAGCAAAATGGCTGAGTTTTCTGCTACTTGATTGAACACTTTGCCGTCACAGGCAAAAAATAACTAAAATGATATGTTATAACATAACATTATTATGTTACCGTCCCCTGCACGATATCAATAATCGCAAGGGGACGTATGAACAAGATTGCACTTCCACCACCCCAGCCGTTGCCGGATGCTCAGGTCTGGCAGGGTGAGATGAGTGACGTCGGGCTTGATTGGGTCGGGATGCAAGAAATAGCGCTGCCGTTGGAATTGGCAGGCAAGCCGTTGATGACGAAGGTCAACGTTGGTATCAATCTTCTCGCCACCCGTCAAGGTTCGCGTGGAATACACATGTCACGGCTGTATCTGGCGCTGGATGAACTGACGCAGGGCGAGCTGACGTCGCAGTCCATCGGGCAGACGCTGAATGCCATTTTGGCTTCTCAGCCCGAACACAGCGACCGTGCCAGCCTGAGTATCCGCGGCGAGCTGCTGCTGTCGCGGCCGGCACTGCTGTCGCCACACCGCGGCTGGAAAGCCTACCCGTTGCGCATTGACGCCACGTTGACCAAGGCTCTGGCGCTATCGCTGACGGTCGGCGTGCCGTATTCCTCTACCTGTCCCAGCTCGGCGGCGCTCAGCCGTCAACTGGCGCAACAGCAGTTTCAGTTTGATTTTGAACAGGAGTCGGACAGGGTCGATCGGCAGCAGGTGATCGATTGGCTGGGTGAGCAGGGCATGCCCGCCACTCCGCACAGCCAGCGCAGTTGGGCCTGGGTGACGCTGACGCTCACCGGCAGTGAACCGGCGTTACCGGTGATCAATTTAATCGATCGTATTGAGCATGCGCTGGGTACGCCGTCGCAAACATTGGTAAAGCGCCGCGATGAGCAGGCCTTCGCCCTGGCTAATGGCCAAAACCTGATGTTTTGCGAGGACGCCGCGCGCCGTTTGTATCGGATGCTGCGCAGCCAATGCGGCCGGCAAGGGTTCTCGTTGCGGGTGGAGCATCAGGAAAGCCTGCACGCCCACAATGCGGTAGCCGAACTGAGCTGGCGGGAGGAAGGCGATGCTGCGTAAAAATCCCAGCGGCCACCTGCCGCAAGTCTCGCCACAGGCCTATATCGATCCTACCGCCATTATCTGTGGCCGGGTGATTGTCGAAGATTTTGTCTACGTTGGCCCCTACGCAGTGATCCGCGCCGATGAACTGAATGCGGCCGGCGATATGGAGCCGATCGTTATCGGTTCTCACTCGAATATTCAGGACGGCGTGGTGATCCACTCGAAAAGCGGAGCGGCGGTCACCATCGGCAGCTACAGCTCCATCGCGCATCGCGCGATTGTTCACGGCCCGTGCCGCATAGAGGATCGGGTGTTTATCGGGTTCAACAGCGTGCTGTTCAACTGCCATATCCGTTCCGGCTGCGTGGTGCGCTACAACGCGGTGGTGGATGGCGTCACGCTGCCGGAGAACCTGTATATCCCATCGACCGAGCGCGTCGGCGCCGACAGCGATCTGTCGTTGTATCGCCAGGTTGATCGCCGTGCGCTGCAATTTTCTGAAGAAGTGGCCGCCACGAATGTCGAACTGGTTCGCGGCTACCAGGCATTGCGTAATGAGTTTTAAGCGAGGAACCTGATGAATCCGTTACCCGTTACCGTACTTTCCGGTTTTCTCGGCGCCGGTAAAACCACGGTGCTGAACCATATTCTGAATAACCGCCAGGGCATGCGCGTGGCGGTGATCGTTAATGACATGAGCGAAGTGAACATAGATGCCGCGCTGATCGAGAACCAGATCCAGCTCGATCGCCGACAGGAAAAGCTGGTGGAAATGAGCAATGGCTGCATCTGCTGCACGCTGCGCGAAGATCTGTTGATCTCGGTGCGCGAACTGGCGCAGGCCGGCCGCTTCGATTATCTGCTGATTGAATCCAGTGGTATTTCAGAACCGCTGCCGGTGGCGGAAACCTTCACCTTTGAAGATGAACAGGGGGAAAGCCTGTCGCAGTTCGCCCGGCTGGATACGCTGGTCACGGTGGTGGATGGCGTGAATTTCATGCGGCAATACCAAGAGGCTCAGACCTTGCAGGAGGCTGGGCAAAGCCTGGGCGAGGACGATCTGCGCAGCGTGGCGGACCTGCTGATCGAGCAAATCGAATTTTGCGATGTGATGCTGGTGAGTAAAACCGATTTGCTGACGCCAGAACAGCAGGGGGAAGTGATGGCGCTGCTTGCCGGCCTTAACCCGGTCGCCAATATTATTCCTGTTTCCCCCGGTAAATTACCGCTGGAGGCGGTATTAAACACCGGCAGTTTCAGCTTCGAAAAGGCCCAACAGGCACCGGGCTGGTTGAAGGAGTTGCGGGGCGAACATGTTCCGGAGACGGAAAACTATGGCATCAGCAGCTTTGTCTATCAGGCGCGGCGACCCTTTGACCCGGATAAGTTTTATCGGATGATCAACGGCGATTGGGGGGGCGGCAAGCTGTTACGTTCAAAGGGGTTCTTCTGGCTGGCTACTCGCCCGCGGCAAGCGGGGCAGTGGAGCCAGGCCGGTGGTATCGCGCATTATGGGCTGGCGGGCACCTTCTGGCGCGCGCTGCCGCAGGAGAACTGGCCACAAGATGAAGAAACCCGGGCGCAAATCAAGGCAAAATGGGTGGAGCCGTTTGGCGATATGCGTCAGGAACTGGTGTTTATCGGCCAGCACCTGCGGCAGGCGGAAATCGCCCGTTTGCTGGATGCCTGCCTGCTGAGCGATGACCAAATGGCGGCGGGTGTGGACTATTGGCTGGATATGGCCGATCCCTTCCCTGAATGGTAAGTGCACAATATCAGTGTGGTAATGAGAAAAATTCTCAACAAATCGCTTTACAGATGATACTGATAACTATTATCATCATTTTGCAGTTCACGGCAGGCCACAGTGAGTGGCCCGGTTGTGAAAGGCACGACATTGCTCACATTGCTTCCAGTGTTTTTTAAGCCAGCTCGGGTGCTGGCTTTTTTTTGCCCGTTATTCTTCGTCCGCATCCCCGTTTTGCAATAGCGCATGTTTTTTCAGCATGCCCCTCAACTGATGGTAGGTCAGCCCCAGCAGGCCCGCCGCCTTGCGTTGGTTAAATTTCCCTTGTTGCAGCGCCGTTTCGATCAGCGTTTTTTCCTGCTCCAACTGCCAGGCTTTTAAATCGACCGGCAGCATAGGTCGATCATTACGCGTTTCGCGATCCGGCGGTGGAAGAGGGTTCTCCCTTTGGGCAAAGGGATTGATAACGATGTTATCCAGCGCGCTGGCGCTGGTGCCGTGCCGGTACACGGAACGTTCCACCACGTTTTTCAGTTCCCGCACGTTGCCCGGCCAGCTATAGGCGAGAAGCGTATCCCTGGCGCGTTCGGTAAAGCCGGGGAACAGCTGCAGCGACAGCTCGCGGCACATCTGAATCGCAAAGTGTTCGGCCAGCAGCATGATGTCTTGCTGCCGCCGGCGCAGCGGCGGGAGTTGAACGACGTCGAACGCCAACCGGTCCAGCAGATCGGCGCGGAATTTTCCCGCAGCGGCCAGCGCGGGCAAGTCATCGTTGGTGGCGCACACCAACCGCACATCAACCTGCAGCGGTTGGCTGCCGCCTACGCGCTCCAGATGCCCGTATTCAATTACCCGCAACAATTTTTCCTGTACCAGCATGGGGGCAGTGGCCAGTTCGTCGAGAAACAGCGTGCCGCCGTCGGCGCGTTCAAAGCGGCCCAGATGGCGTTTCTGCGCACCGGTAAAGGCACCCGCTTCATGGCCGAACAGCTCGGAATCCAGTAAGTTTTCATTCAAAGCCGCGCAGTTAAGCGAGATAAACGGCCCTTGCCAGCGGTTGGAAAGGTAGTGCAGACGATGGGCGATCAGCTCTTTACCGGTGCCGCGTTCGCCGATCACCAACACCGGCTTGTTCAACTTTGCCAGTTGCGAGACTTGCTCCAATACTTCGACAAAGGCGTTCGCTTCGCCCAGCAGGTTTTCTAACTGTTCGCTCATGATGAAATTCGCCAATGTTTGGTGAAAATAATCACTCTACAGCATGCTGGTGGAGAGTCAAAAATAAATAATCGTTATTATTCAATGGAGTAAAAGTTGGCACGGGTTTTGATTAAGTCTTTAGGCAAGATGTATTACTTAACGCGGCGCTTCAGACGCCATCAGAACCAAGAGGAAGTGAATTATGGGTATTTTTTCTCGTTTTGCCGACATCGTGAACGCCAATATCAATACGCTGCTGGATAAGGCGGAAGATCCGCAAAAACTGGTGCGCCTGATGATCCAGGAGATGGAAGACACGCTGGTTGAAGTGCGCTCCACCTCGGCGCGTGCGCTGGCGGAGAAAAAGCAACTGCTGCGCCGCATTGAGCAGGGTGAAAATCAGCTCAACGATTGGCAGGACAAGGCCGAACTGGCATTGCGCAAAGATAAAGAAGACCTGGCCCGCGCGGCGCTGATCGAAAAACAGAAGGTGGCTGACCTGATCTCAACGCTGACCCACGAAGTGTCTACCGTGGAAGAGACGCTGGCCAGAATGAAAAGCGAAATCGGCGAGCTGGAAAACAAGCTGACCGAAACCCGTGCGCGTCAGCAGGCATTGACGCTGCGTCATCAGGCAGCATCTTCTTCCCGCGACGTGCGCCGCCAGCTCGACAGCGGCAAACTGGATGAGGCGATGGCGCGTTTCGAACAGTTCGAGCGCCGTATCGATCATATGGAAGCCGAAGCGGAAAGCGTCATCATCGGTAAAAAGAAGTCTCTGGACCAGGAGTTTGCCGAACTGAAAGCCGACGATGCCATCAGCGAGCAACTGGCGGCGTTGAAAGCCAAAATGAACCGCACTGAGTAAGTGCTACAGCGGCCACGGTAATGTGGCCGCCTATTAAAGACGCAATAAGAAGGAAAAGAAATGAGTGCTCTACTACTTGCCATTCCGTTGACAATCTTTGTGTTGTTTGTCGCACCGATTTGGCTTTGGCTGCATTACAGCAATCGGCAACAAAACGGCATTCAACTGAGCCATCAGGAAATGCAGCGTCTGGCGCAGTTGGCCGACGATGCCAAGCGTATGCGTGAGCGCATTCAGGCGCTGGAAGAAATTCTCGATGCGGAACACCCGAACTGGAGACAGTCTTGATGAGCAATACTCTGGGCAGTAAAAAGCTTTATCGCGTACCTGAGGAAGGCATGGTGAAGGGCGTCTGCGCCGGTCTGGCTCATTATTTTGACGTGCCGGTACGCCTGATCCGGGTAATAGTGGTGCTGTCGATGATTTTTGGCCTGTTTTTCTTCACGCTGGTGGCCTATTTCGCGCTGGTTTTCGTGCTGGATGAAGCGCCGGCCAGCCGTTTCGAAGGTGAAAATTACAAGACGCCGCGCCAGTTGCTCGATCAATTGGAGTACGAACTGGGCAGTGGCGAACAGCAACTGCGCCAGGTTGAGCGTTATGTCACGTCGGATACCTTCGGCGTACAGAGTCGTTTCCGCAAATTGTAACCCTGCCTCGCGTGCCCTGACCTGCGCGTGGCGCAGGTCAGGCATGGTGCCTGCCAACATCCTTTTTCAAGCAAACCGTGCCGGAGGGCATTGATAATGAATAAAACCTATGCCGCAAAAGCCGTTAAATCCGCTGGAATCAAACAAGGTGCAGGTACAGTGTTGAAGACATTGTCTAAAGTGATCATCATAGCGTTACTGAATTACGGCCCTGCCGGCGCGGCCGGCTGGTTGCTGCGGACCGTTGGCCGCAAACCGATTCGCTTTGTGCTGGCGCTGGTGCTGGAACCTCTGTTCCGCAAAGGCCTGAACAAGGTATTTGGGCGTTACGCCAAGGAGAACAATGAAACGACTGCAAAATGAGTTAACCTCGCTGGTCAACCGCGGAATGGATCGCCATCTGCGCCTGGCGGTGACCGGCCTTAGCCGCAGCGGCAAAACCGCCTTTATCACCGCCTTCGTCAACCAGCTGCTGCACGTTCACAGCGGTGCGCGCATGCCGCTGTTTTCGCCAGTGCGCGAAGAACGCTTGCTGGGTGTGAAACGCATTCCGCAGCGCGATCTTGGCATTCAACGTTTTACCTATGATGAAGGGCTGGCGCAGCTTTATGGCACCCCGCCAGGCTGGCCGACCCCGACGCGCGGCGTCAGCGAAATTCGCCTGGCGCTGCGCTACCGTTCCAATGATTCGTTGCTGCGGCATTTTAAAGATACCTCGACGCTGTATCTGGAGATCGTCGATTATCCCGGCGAGTGGTTGCTGGATTTGCCCATGCTGGAACAGGACTATCTGGCCTGGTCGCGCCAGATGGCCGGTCTGTTGCAGGGCGATCGCGCCGAGTGGGCCAAACCCTGGCTGGCGTTGTGCAAAAGCTGCGATCCGCTCGCGCTGGCCGACGAAAACAAGTTGGCGGCCATTGCCCAGGCTTACACCGATTATCTGCTGCGCTGCAAAAGCGAAGGCTTGCACTTTATCCAGCCGGGCCGCTTCGTGCTGCCGGGCGATCTGGCCGGTGCGCCGGCACTGCAGTTCTTCCCGTGGCCCAATGTCGACAGTCTCGGCGAATCGAAACTGGCGCAGGCTGACAAGCACACCAACATCGGCATGCTGCGGGCGCGTTTCAATTACTACTGCCAGTCCATCGTCAAAAACTTCTATAAAGAACATTTCGTCCGTTTCGATCGCCAGATTGTGCTGGTTGACTGCCTGCAACCGCTCAACAGCGGTCCACAGGCGTTCAACGACATGCGCCTGGCGCTGACCCAACTGATGCAAAGCTTCCACTACGGCAAGCGCACGTTGTTCCGCCGGTTGTTCTCGCCGACCATCGACAAGCTGATGTTTGCCGCCACCAAGGCGGATCACATTACCGCCGACCAGCACGCCAATCTGGTGTCGTTGTTGCAGCAGTTGGTGCAGGAAGCGTGGCAGAACGCGGCATTTGAGGGCATCAGTATGGACTGTGTGGGGTTGGCCTCCGTGCAGGCGACCGAAAGTGGCATCGTCGATCACCAGGGGCAGCGGATCCCGGCCTTGAAGGGCAATCGCCTCGCCGATGGCGCGCCGTTGACGGTGTTCCCCGGCGAAGTACCGGCGCGTTTGCCGGGGCCGGCTTTCTGGCAAAACCAGGGGTTCCACTTTGATGAATTCCGGCCCAGGGCCATGAGCGTGGACAGCCCGTTGCCGCATATCCGCCTGGATGCGGTGATGGAGTTTTTATTGGGAGATAAATTGCGATGAGCGAACCTATAAAACCGCGTATCGATTTTGAAGAGCCGTTGCAGCCGCCGCAAGAACCGATATTGCGCGCCAACGTCGCCTTTGATGAACAGCAGGCGGAGCGTTTTTTCCCGGCCGCGCCTGAGTTGGAACAAGAAGAGGAAGAAGGGCGCGCTGAAGGCATTATCAATGCCGCCTTGAAACCCAAACGCAGCCTGTGGCGCAAAATGGTGACCGCCGGGTTGGCGCTGTTCGGCGTCAGCGTGGTGGCGCAGGGTGTACAGTGGGTGCATACCGCCTGGGTACAGCAGGATTGGATTGCCATGGGCGGCGGCGTGGCAGGTGGCTTGATCGTGTTTGCCGGGGTGGGGTCGGTCGTGACCGAATGGCGCCGGTTGTATCGTCTGCGCCAGCGTGCGGAAGAGCGCGACGTAGCACGGGAACTGTTGCACAGCCACGGGTTGGGCAAGGGTCGAGAATTCTGCGAGAAGCTGGCGCGGCAGGCCGGCCTCGATCAGGGGCATCCGGCGTTACAGCGCTGGCAGGCTTCACTGCATGAAACCCAAAACGATCGCGAAGTGGTAGCGCTTTATGCCAAGCTGGTGCAACCGGTATTGGATAATCAGGCGCGCCGTGAAATCAGCCGTTCGGCGGCCGAATCCACGTTAATGATCGCCGTCAGTCCGCTGGCGCTGGTGGATATGGCGTTTATCGCCTGGCGTAACATTCGGCTGATCAACCGTATTGCGGCGTTGTACGGCATCGAGCTGGGCTATTTCAGCCGTCTGCGGCTGTTCCGCCTGGTGCTGTTGAATATCGCCTTTGCCGGTGCGTCGGAACTGGTACGTGAGGTGGGAATGGATTGGATGTCACAGGATCTCGCCGCACGACTGTCAGCCCGTGCAGCACAGGGGATTGGCGCAGGCTTGCTGACCGCCAGACTGGGCATCAAGGCCATGGAACTGTGCCGCCCGCTTCCCTGGCTGGAGGGTGAGAAACCCAAACTTGGTGATTTCCGCAGCCAGTTGGTCGGTCAACTGAAAGACGCCATGAAAAAAAGCGATAACAAAGCCAAATAAGTTGCCTGCTGCGCCCATTCGGGCGCAGTCGTTTATTTCTGCATCAATGAGTGCCGCACGGCGCAATACGTAACACCCGGTTGACGAAAGACGATCTCCCTGCATTTACATTATATTTATCTAAAAAATTATTGCCGATTATCATAACTCTCTACAAATGAACTAAAATGACGCCGATGGTGTTATTTACTTGCGTTTAAAATCATCAACGACAGCGATAAATCAGAGTTCTGTCAACTTTTGCTGACAGATTGCTTCTACCGCTCGGGGTGAGAGAGTATCATCATCGTCAGTCATCCCCGCACTTGCAGAGATAAGGCCAATACTGATGCGTTTGGAAGTATTTTGCGAAGACCGGCTCGGTCTGACTCGAGAATTACTCGATCTTTTGGTATCGCGCAACATTGATTTACGGGGTATCGAAATCGATCCCATCGGCCGCATTTACCTCAATTTTTCCCAGCTGGATTTTGACACCTTCCGCGCGCTGATGGCGGAAATCCGCCGCATTGCCGGTGTGACCGACGTGCGCACCGTTAACTTCATGCCATCCGAGCGCGAACACCGTGCGTTGCGGGCATTGCTGGAGTCGATGCCGGAGCCGGTATTTTCGATTGATATGCGGGGCAAGGTCGAGTTGGCCAACCCGGCGGCACAGGTGCTGTTCAGCCTCAGCGAAGATAAAATCCGCAATCAAACGGCTACGGCGCTGATTGGCGGCTATAACTTCAGCCGCTGGCTGGAGAGCGAACAAACGGCGCCGCACTCAGAACGGGTCGTGATCCGCAGCCAGGATTTCCTGATGGATATCACGCCCATCTACCTGGAAGACGAAAACCAGCAGAACGCCACCGTTGGCGCGGTGGTGATGCTCAAGTCGACCGCACGCATGGGGCGTCAGCTACAGAACCTGTCGGTGAACGACGATACCGAGTTCGATCATATCGTGGCCGTCAGCCCGAAAATGCGCCAGGTGCTGGAGCAGGCCCGTAAGCTGGCGATGCTGGATGCGCCATTGCTGCTGGTCGGCGACACCGGCACCGGCAAAGACATTCTGGCTCGCGCCTGCCACCTGCGCAGCCCGCGCGGCAAACAGCCGTTTCTGGCGTTAAATTGCGCCGCACTGCCGGATGACGTGGCGGAAAGCGAATTGTTCGGCCATGCGCCCGGCGCTTACCCCAATGCGCTGGAAGGCAAGAAGGGCTTCTTCGAGCAGGCGCACGGCGGCTCGGTGCTGTTGGATGAGATCGGCGAAATGTCGCCGCGCATGCAAACCAAACTGCTGCGTTTCATCAACGACGGCACTTTCCGCCGCGTAGGGGAAGAGCATGAAGTACATGTGGATGTCCGGGTCATCTGCGCCACCCAGAAAAATTTGACGGAGCTGGTGCAGCGCGGTGAATTCCGCGAGGATCTCTATTATCGCCTTAACGTACTGACTATCACTATTCCGCCGCTGCGCGAGCGTCCGCAGGACATCATGCCGTTGACCGAGCTGTTTGTGGCGCGCTTTGCCGACGAACAGGGGGTGGCGCGGCCGAAGTTGGCGAACGATCTGGGCAGTTTCCTCAGCAAGTACGGTTGGCCGGGTAACGTGCGGCAACTGAAAAACGCCATTTACCGCGCTCTGACGCAAACGGAAGGCTTTGAACTGCGCCCGCAGGATATCGTATTGCCGGAGTTTGAGGTCGAGATGTCGCTGGGCGACGAAGTGCTGGACGGTTCGCTGGACGATATCAGCAAGCGTTTCGAACGTTCGGTGCTGACGCGGTTGTACCGCACTTACCCGAGTACGCGAAAACTGGCGAAACGACTGGGGGTTTCACATACCGCGATCGCCAACAAGCTGCGTGAGTATGGATTGAGCAGCCGCAAGGCGACAGGGGAAAGCGAAGAATAAAAACGGGCGCCGTGGCGCCCGTTTCGCTGATCAGAGCCCGCGAAAGCCGGCCCTGTTTACATCACTTCAGTGCAGCCAGCGCAGCATCGTAGTCCGGCTCGTTGGTGATCTCATTCACCAACTCGCTGTACAGCACATTGTCCTGGCCATCCAGCACCACGACCGCACGCGCAGTCAGACCCGCCAACGGGCCTTCAGCGATGTCGACGCCGTAAGCCTGTTTGAATTCTGCGCCACGCAGGGTGGACAGCGTCACTACGTTGCTCAGGCCTTCCGCGCCGCAGAAGCGTGACTGGGCGAACGGCAGATCGGAGGAGATGCACAGTACCACGGTGTTATCCAGACCGCTCGCCAGTTGGTTGAATTTACGTACCGAGGCAGCGCAAACGCCGGTATCAATACTTGGGAAGATGTTCAGGACTTTGCGTTTACCCGCGAAGCTGCTTAGCGCTACGTCTGACAGGTCTTTGGCAACCAGCGAGAAGGCTTTGGCTTGTTCGCCCGATTGTGGCAGGTGGCCTGCAACGCTGACCGGGTTACCTTGGAAATGTACTGTCTGAGTCATTGGCTTGGTTCCTTTTACAGGTGTTTATACAAAGGGTATGAGCCTAATAAAACAGTCCCAATAGCTGGGTTTACCATTAGGTTCACGCCCTGGCGTCAGTTTAAGTCAACAATTGTGGGTTGGATATATAAAGTTTGCTAAATAGTTGTATATATTAGGTTGTGTCCAAAAAAGCATCCGCCTGTTCGCCCGATTTTATGCGCTATTTTTGCTCAGGAGCCGTTATGAGAAGCATGCGTTTTTACCCAGAAGCCTGGCCATTGCATACCGCTTTTGTTATTGCCCGCGGCAGCCGCACCGAAGCGAAAGTCGTGGTGGTCGAGATTGAACTGCAGGGTGTGCGCGGTATCGGCGAATGTACGCCATATGCACGTTATGGCGAAAGCGAAGCCTCGGTGCTGGCGCAACTGGCCGAGGTGGCGCCGGCTATCGAGCGGGGAGTCACGCGTGAGCAGTTGCAGTCTCTGATGCCGGCGGGCGCGGCGCGTAATGCGGTGGATTCGGCGCTATGGGATCTGGAGTGTCGTCTCAGTGGCCAAAGCCGCTGGCAGCGCAGCGGTGTCATGGAGCCGGAACGCATCCTGATGGCACAAACCGTCAGCATCGGCTCGCCGGAGGCAATGGCGTTCGCTGCGCGCGAGCTCGACCAGCAGGGCGCACGTCTGTTGAAAATCAAGCTGGATAATCACCTGATCAGCGAACGACTGGTGGCTATCCGCGCAGCGGTGCCGAATGCGACGCTGATCGTCGATGCCAACGAATCCTGGCAGGCGGAGGGGTTGGCGGCGCGTTGTCAACTGTTGGCGGATCTGGACGTGGCGATGTTGGAACAGCCTCTGCCTGCCGCCGAAGACGGCGCGCTGGAGAACTTTATCCACCCGCTACCGATTTGTGCCGATGAAAGCTGCCACACCCGCAGCGATCTGCCGGCGCTTATCGGCCGCTATCAGATGGTCAATATCAAACTGGATAAAACCGGCGGCCTGACGGAAGCGCTCGCGTTGGCAGCGCAGGCGCGGGAGCAGGGGTTTGCCATTATGCTCGGCTGCATGTTGTGTACTTCACGGGCAATCAACGCGGCGTTACCGCTGGCTCCGGGAGCGCGCTTTGTGGATTTGGATGGCCCAACCTGGCTGGCACGGGACGTTGATGCGGGGCTGGATTTCGACTATGGGGCGATCAATCTCGCCCCGCGGCAGAATTAATCCTGGTAGGTCAGCAATTCTACCATCGCATCGAGGTAGCTCTCGCTGGCGGCATCGGCGGAAATTGGCGGGAACTCGGCGGTAATGCAAGGCAGCGACAAATCGGCGCACCAACTGCCGAACGAACCCGGCGTTTCGTAACCCACGCTGGTGACCAGCGGCAAGGCAAACTTATGTGAAAGCCAGACACCGAGCTGGGAACTGGCGGGATCTTCAATGCAGGCCAAGGGTTCATGAAACGACACCACCCAGCGCGGTTTCAGTCGATGAATCAGGTGACACAGCGCCTGGGTTTCCGGTTCCGAACCGGGGCGGCCGCCGGTTGACAGCTTGACGTCCCGCGCTTCCGCCGCGCTGTTCCAACGATAGACCGTATCGCCGGAGCGCCAGTTGGCGGCGGGGAAGTTACGGTTCAGGTCAACGCCGTTGGCATTGGCGCGCAACCCCAGTTGGCACCCGTCGGGATTGACCGCCAACACCACGTGATGGCGCAGCCGGTTTGGCGCAATGCTGCGTAACGCGCAAGAAAGGGTGACGATAGCGGCCCCCTCGTCACCGTGGGTACCGGCGATGATCAGCCCGGTTTCCGGGCCGCTGATGGCTGCGGGGAAATAGAGCAGCGGCGCGCCTAACAGCGAACTGCCGTAATTCTCTCCTGCAACGGCCAATTGGCCACGTTCACTGCGCGGTCGATGCTGGATCATGGTGTTGTCCCTGGGTTAAACGTCGAGAGTCATTATCATTTTATTCAGTGTATTACGCTTTGGTTCATCTTTCCCAGAGCAATCGTTTCACCGTTGCCTGATATGTGAGCTGTGCGTTGGCGCAGGCAACAATAAAACCGCGCCGGTCATTTCGCTGTTGTTATACTATCGGCAAAGCTAACCCAATAACCAAGCAGGGGATTTAACATGCCAGTAGCCAGAATAGTTGCCAGCTATAGCGAAAATGAAAAGGATACCATCACGCTGCTGTGCGGCGTGGATGAGGAAAACCAGATCCGTCAGGGGGAATGGTTCGGCGTGGTGAAGAATGACGATGGGCGCGGCGATGAGTCCAACTATCCCTTTACCCTGCACGTTGACTACCAGAAAAACACCTTCTATCTCGACTATGGTTATGACGATGCCGAGTCGCGCCAGATGCAGAAGACCGATATTTATTCTAAACCGCTCGCCGAACAAAGCTTTTTCACCATTTTCGACGAGGAAGAGGGTGAAGAGTTCAGTTACCGCATCAACAGCATTCACCTTTACGACTAATCACATCTGAGACAAAAATGCCCGTGTCGACGCTGTCGCACGGGCATTTTTTATTGCCGGCCCCTCAGTTTTTGCATCTTGTCCGCCCTGGACTATAGGTGAGAGGGATCTTGTGCTATATGATAAAAAATTCAGATGGTTAACGGGGATGAATCAGAATGACGGGAAGAAAAATTCAGCAAGGTTTTCGTTTTGCGTTGTGTGCAGTGGCTATTGGCGCAGGATTAAGCAGCGCGATGGCGGCGCAGGTTCCCCCAGGCACCACTCTGGCGGAAAGGCAGGAAATTGTTCGCCATATTAAAGATGAGCCGGCTTCGCTGGATCCGATCAAGGCAGTGGGCTTGCCGGAGGCGCAACTGGCACGCGATCTGTTCGAGGGGCTGGTGAACCAGGATGCCAAGGGTAAGGTGATCCCTGGCGTCGCCACCCGTTGGCAGACGTCCGATAACCAAACCTATATCTTCACGTTGCGCAAAGATGCGCGCTGGTCAAACGGTGACCCTGTAACGGCAAAAGACTTCGTTTATAGCTGGCAACGCCTGGTCGAGCCGAAAAACCTGTCGCCTTTCGCCTGGTTCGCCCAACTGGCCGGCATTCAGAACGCCGACGAGATCATCGCCGGCAAGCTGCCTGCCGACAAGCTGGGCGTAACGGCGTTGGACGATTACACTTTTAAAGTGCAGCTGAACAAACCGGTACCCTATTTTGTCAGCCTGACCGCCAACTTCAGCCTGTTCCCGGTGAACCGGTCGGTAGTGGAGAAATTCGGCAATGACTGGACCAAAGTCGGCAACCTGGTGGGCAATGGTGCGTTCAAACTGCAGGAGCGAGTGGTCAACGAGAAACTGGTGCTGACGCCAAATGAACATTACTGGGATCACGCTCATACCGTGCTGACCAAAGTGACCTTTGTGCCGATCAACCAGGAGTCCAATGCCACCAAGCGCTATCTGGCCGGCGACATTGATATCACTGAGTCCTTCCCGAAAAACATGTACCAGAAGTTGCTGAAAGATATCCCGGACCAGGTTTATACCCCGGATCAGCTCGGTACCTATTATTACGCCTTCAATACCCAACGTGCGCCGACCAACGATGTGCGCGTGCGCAAAGCACTGTCGTATGCAATCGACCGTAAAATTATCGCCGAAAAAGTGCTGGGTACCGGCGAGAAGCCGGCCTATCACTTTACGCCGGACGTCACCGCCGGGTTCAAACCGGAAGTGAGCCTGATGCAGCAGCAATCGCAGGCGGAACTGAATGCGCAAGCCAAGGCGCTGATGCAGGCTGCCGGCTACGGTCCAAATAACCCGTTGAAGCTGACATTGTTGTACAACACCTCTGAAAGCCATCAGAAAATTGCGATTGCCGTGGCATCGATGTGGAAGAAAACGCTCGGTATTGACGTCAAGCTGCAAAACCAGGAATGGAAAACCTACATCGACAGCCGTAACACCGGCAACTTCGACGTAGTGCGCGCCTCCTGGGTGGGCGATTACAACGAGGCATCGACCTTCCTGTCGTTGTTGAGTTCCTCTCACAGCGGCAACATCGCCAAATTCAAGAGCGCCAGGTATGACAATCTGCTGGCGCAGGCCAGCCGGGAAACCAACGCAAAGGCTCTGACGGCGGATTACAATAAAGCGGAACAGATCATCGCGGAACAGGCGCCGATCGCGCCAATTTACCAGTACACCAACGGTCGCCTGATCAAGCCTTGGGTAAAAGGCTACCCGATCACCAATCCGGAAGACGTGGCTTACAGCCAGACGATGTATATTTTGCAGCACTAAACGACAGTACTTAGCAGACAATACAAAAAGCCCCAATTTCATGAAGTTGGGGCTTTTTCATAGAGAGAGTCAGCGCGAAAAACGAAATGAATGATGCCTGCCTAATGACAAGGGAGGGATATCATCCTCGGGCAGTTTTTTAACGGTTTACTTAATCAAACCAATACGTGGGCCATTTTTTACGCAGGGAGCATATCGAGTCCATCGTGCATGCTGCAGGAAACATACGCGCCAACGGCAATGAAAGGCGAAGATTTCACGTAAAGAATTAGATGAAAAATCACATAAAAAAGGGGCATTTTTCTGCAACACATCTATTTATTTTGTGAAGAATAGCCGACGAATGTCGGCCAAAAGTAAGTTATAGACCCTTTTCAAATCGAAGCGTTTCTACGCCTTGAATAGTAAGTTCATCAGACAGTTTTTCAGATAAAATGTACATGTTTCGGCCTGATTGTGCGATCTGTCGTTTCATATTCTCTCTGGAAAAATCATAGGTATAAGTATTTGGGGCTCCAAAGGTGAAGAAGAAACTTCGTTTAGGTTTACCATTTTTCAACCCGCAATAAATATCTCTCACGCGCCGGCCCACTTTTGACTTTCCATTCTGATCGCCGAGCATGCGACCGACTTTGAGCAGCCCCCTTTCCACGACATCATATTCTTTACCAGCATGGGTGATTCTGACATCGAAAATTACGACATCACCGGGCTTGGTAGCCAAAGATACCGACTCGCCATCGGTAAGATTATCAATCATATGGGACCCAACACGAACAGAAAGCCCGCTGCCATCCGTCGAATGGTCATTCATATAAACGCCCATTTTATAGACGCGACACTCTGGCGTGAAATATGGCGTTGTAAAATAGGCCCCTTTACCATCGTCTTTATGCCAGCCAAACCCCATATTGTGATGAATATCTGCATGTGAAGTAAAAACAAAATCTTCTTGTCCGAATACCGCTCTATAGGCATCCAAAACCTTAGGGTGCGAGAAAACCCAGGAAAACTCTTCTTCTTCTACAGCGATGTTAGGTTGAGTTAATCCATAGCGATACGTAACCCCTTTTTGTTCGAAAAAGGCATCAATTGATGATTGCATACGTTTCATCTCTTCGGGAGAGAATAGGTCACGGATGACAACAAAGCCATTACGCTCTATTTGTTCCTTTAGGCTGCTCATTATTTACCTTGATATGTAAGTTTTTGAGAATTTTTGTCTGCTAGTGTATTACAGTGTTGCACAGTAATTTTTTTTGTAAAATTCTTCAGCTTAATTTACATGGGTAAAAAAATTCCTAAAGGGGTTTTCGTTGTCTTTTCCTTTAAGTTCAATGTGTTGATTTTTTGTTTTCAGACTTATTCGGGGCTTGGCGGGAAGGGGGTGGTTAATTTATTTCAATCTCTTTATGTTTACATTCCTGTAGGTAGTGAGCGTAAATTTATCGCTTGCAAGATATTTATTAGCTAATTAATTATTTTTTAATAAAGCCATCCAATTAATGACATGCTTTTCGCTCGGATTGTTATTTTCCTGTCTGGATATCAAACAGCGCGCTGCGCGCAACAGAGGAAGGAAATATGCAAGACACGTCGTGCGCGCAGCCGGGGACGATCAGTAACCGACGCTTGGCTCGCGGGGCGATAAAACGCCGATCGTAAGCCGCATAGGCGATACCGCGTTGCAGACGGTAGGGGCCCTGAGCCTGCGCAGCGCAGGATTTATCGAGTATCTTGTAGAAGGTGCCGGGCGCGCGCCCGGTATCTTTTTCGCCCTCAATATAGGCGATGTTCGCCGCGGCATAGCGTTGGCGCACTGTTTCGCGGGTTAGACCATGAAACCCGGGGATATTTTCAATACCGTATTTCCAGCGATTTAGGGTTGGGCATGAGTCATCGGTCACTTCCGTCCAGGTAAAGTCGCAGCCTTTTTCCTGACTACAGCTGCGCCAGTCGACAACCGGCCGTGGACGAAAGCGATCAAAGTAAAGCCAACTGCCGGGGTCGGAAACGACATAACGCACGCTCATGCCGGTGGGCGATTCCGCAAACCCGACATAATGCTGCACGAACTGCGCGCCGGCGGAAAACCCAGCGACAGTGACCTGCCGTAACTGCGGCCATTTGATTTTCAGTTCGGCGATCAATTGGTCAAGCGCGGCAAATGAGCTGACTTTTGACTGTAAATCCAACCCACCTTCGATCCAGGAACTGCAACTCCACAATGCATCTCCCGTCTGCGCCGCAGGAACACCGGGCGAATGGCAGCGCCTGGCCTGCGCGGTGGGAACCGGATAGAGCGGTGCAACCAGTAAAGTGTCGTCGGTTTTATCTGCCCGTTGGGCCGCCTTCAGGGCCGCTGCCAGCGTTTTTCCTGCGTCTCTGGGGTGACCGTGCAACACGATTAAAGCGGCGTGCGGCGTGCGCCCGTGGGATTTTACGACGTAGTAAGGCAAATTACCTGCCGAGTCGTCGAGCTTGAGCCGATAGGCATCGGCGATGCCCTCGAGTGAATTATCTGCGGCAAGCAGTGGGTAAAATGGCACCGGAGCAAGTGTCAAAACAGAAGCCAGCAGTAACGGCGATGTGCATTTCATGGAGGACCGGGCTGAAAGTTGGGCATTATTCACCCATGTTAGCGCATAAGGTGCGGGACAGGGGTAACCATCGAGTGGCTTTATCTTTGAGTCGCAAAGCATTAACGCTAGACTCTGATGTAACTGAAAAGCGAAGGGGATAAGGAATGGATGTCATTGAGGGGCGCGAGTTACAGGTTCCTGATGCGGTGTATGCTTACCAGCTCGATGGCAAGGGTGGCGTAACATCGATTGACTACGATGATAAAATCACCTGCGATGAGCCTTGCTGGCTGCATCTGGATTATGCGCACCCGGCCAGCGCTGAATGGCTGAATACTACCCCGTTGTTACCGGATGCGGTAAGAGAAGCGTTATCAGGGGAAAGCTCACGTCCACGGGTCAGCCGCCTGGGCGACGGCACCATGATCACGTTGCGCAGTATTAATTTCAACGCCAACTCGCGGCCGGATCAACTGGTGACCATTCGCGTTTATATGACCGATAAACTGATCGTCTCTACCCGACATCGTAAGGTGTACTCCATCGACCAGGTGGTGAGCGATCTGCAAAGCGGTACTGGGCCAACCAACAGCGGAAACTGGTTGGTGGAAGTTGCCGATGCCTTGAACGATCACACCAGTGATTTTATAGAGGATCTGCACGATAAGATCATCGATTTGGAAGATGCGCTTTTGGAGCAGCAAATTCCGGAGCGCGGGCAATTGGCACTGATCCGCAAACAGCTGATTGTGTTGCGCCGCTACATGGCGCCGCAGCGCGACGTTTTTTCCCGGCTGGCGAGCGAGAGATTACCCTGGATGAACGATGACGACCGACGCCGCATGCAAGATGTTGCCGACCGTCTGGGGCGCGGTCTGGACGATCTGGATGGCAGCATTGCGCGCACCGCGATTCTTTCCGATGAAATTACCACCGTGATGGCCGATGCCATGAACCGCCGCACTTACACCATGTCGCTACTGGCAATGGTGTTCTTGCCCACCACGTTTTTGACCGGATTGTTCGGCGTTAACCTGGGCGGTATTCCCGGTGGAGGCAATCCTTTTGGCTTCGCCACCTTTTGCCTGATGCTGACGGGACTGGTGCTCGGTGTGGCCTGGTGGCTGAAACGCAGCCGTTGGCTGTAGCCAAAAAAGCGTGAAAACCCGGTTAACATTGAGCGATATCAACTTTTGCCTCGGGGAAATGGGGCATGATCTCTCTCGCAGGTGAATGCAACGTCAAGCGATGGGCGTTGCGCTCCATAATTGTCTTACTTTCTTATTATTTAGAATTACTGCATAGCACATTGATTCATACAATGCCGGTCTAACCACCGGCATTTTTTTGTCTGCAGTTTACCGCCCTCAGGCCGCGCTTTCGTCCCAGAAACTGGCCTCGATTTTATGCCCATCCAGATCGCGCACAAAGCACCCGTAATAGGCTTCACCATAGTGTGGTCGTGATCCTGGGGCTCCTTCATCTTTCGCGCCGGCCTGCAGCGCCAGCCGGTAAAAATCATCGACCTGCTGTTTGCTGGTAGCGAAAAAACCTACGTGCATACCGTTACCGGTAGCTGCGGGTTGGTTGTCGATCGGTACCTGCAACCAGAATTCCGGGTAATCACGGCCATAGCCAATTGCGCCAGGGTGCTCCAGCACTCGTCGACAACCTAATGCGGATAGCGTGCTATCGTAAAATTCGGCGGCGGCATCGAAATGATTGGTGCCCAGGGATACGTGGGATACGCAGGGGGTAATGTTCATCGGCAATCTCCTTGTGACTGTATAAATACACAGTATAGGGTAAAGACGGCACTGTCCGATAAATTATGCTGGAATTGTGAGCAGGATCGAAAACTGTCGGCGGGCAGAAATGCCGCCCGCAGAAAACGGGCGGCACAGCGGTTTATTTGATTTCGAGAACGTTTAAACGCTCCAGCGCGGGAGCGGCTTCATCCGCATCTTCTGGCTGCCAGCCGACCGGTTGCATCGGAATATCTTCACGATCGAAAGCCAGATCGCCACCGTCAACCACTTCGCTGCCGTGGTGAATCTCTTTGAAATCAAAAAGATTGTAATCGCTTAGATGTGACGGCACCACATTTTGCATTGCGCTGAACATGGTTTCCAGTCGGCCCGGATAGCGTTTATCCCAGTCGCGCAGCATGTCGCCAATTACCTGACGCTGCAGGTTTGGCTGTGAACCGCACAGGTTACACGGAATAATGGGGAATGCTTTAGCTACCGAGAAACGCTCGATGTCTTTTTCGCGGCAATAGGCCAGCGGACGGATCACCACGTGCTTGCCATCGTCGCTCATCAGCTTGGGTGGCATGCCTTTCAGCTTGCCGCCGTAGAACATATTGAGGAACAGCGTTTGCAGAATGTCGTCGCGATGGTGGCCGAGGGCAATCTTGGTCGCGCCCAGTTCGGTGGCGGTGCGGTAAAGAATGCCGCGGCGCAGGCGAGAACACAGTGAGCAGGTGGTTTTGCCTTCAGGGATCTTGTCTTTGACGATGCTGTAGGTGTTTTCCTCGACAATCTTGTATTCCACCCCCAGGTTTTCCAGATAAGCCGGCAGAATATGCTCGGGGAAGCCCGGTTGTTTCTGGTCGAGGTTGACTGCAACCAGCGAGAAGTTCACTGGCGCGCTTTGCTGCAGGTTGCGCAGGATTTCCAGCATGGTGTAGCTGTCTTTGCCACCGGACAGGCAGACCATGATGCGGTCGCCTTCTTCAATCATGTTGAAATCGGCGATCGCCTGGCCCACGTTGCGACGCAGGCGCTTTTGCAATTTGTTGAGGTTGTATTGCTCTTTTTGACTAACGGTTTGTTTTTCTGACATTTAAATCGTGCTCGTTTTCAATGGGGGGCACTATGGGGGCATGACATGTAGACCGAGAGTTTAGCATTCAACAGGCTATTTGGGTCAGTATTCATTTCTCCCCGCTTCGCACCTTAGGCCTTGAAGGCCCTTTGTGCATATCATGCCCCATCTGGTTTGCAATAGGTTCGCGCCCGCTGAAGCAACCCGCAGGCAAAAGTATGTCGCGTATGGTACGGATTACGACGACGAATGCCAGCGAGTTTTACAGCAGCATTCCAGCGAGCCCCGATCGACGACAGAGAATAGGAGGATTTTTGCTCACCTTTGGCCGCGCGCGGCATAAAAATGAAATGTAAACGCTATGACAGAACCCGGTGAATACTTCCAGAATGTGACCAGTAACGCTGCGCTGGTGCTGAATTCCCCTGAGGCAGTGGCCGGCGCGCTGAAGGTGTATCGAACTGGAGTTGATGTTGGTGCTTGCCGCCAGGTGTCTATGCCGTACAACTCGTTGGTTGAATACCGGCGGTATGGGTTCGGTGATCCGTTAGTGTTCTCTGCATGCAAGGTATGCTGAGGAAATGCCGGGGAGGCTCCCGGCATTGTTAATCGTAAAGCCAGCGTCCGGCCTTGGCTGATTCAGCGAACATTCTGACAGTGAACGGTGGGCGGTTAGACGCTATTGCTTCCCTGATTTCTGACCCTTTTATTAATCGCTTTAGTAGAGGGTTTTTTATTATGGGGCAGTAATGGGTCATGTCCATTTTTGAAACATCAACGCCAAATTTTTTTCCGAAATCTTCGATAGCATAAGGTAGTTCATCTGGAGCCGAATAATCCTGCAAATGTGTGTCTAACTCGAGCGGGACAGCCTTAAACGTCCGGTTAAGTGGGGTTGATAGAAAGCGTCTTTTTTACTTTGTTTGATGCTCTTCAGCCAGATCGAAACCAATCAGTGTCTGCTCGGTTTTTACCCCCGGCATCATCTGATGCAACCCATTGATCAATTCCTCACCGGCATCATACAGCGCCTGTAACGGCATGGCCGGCAGGCTTTCCAGAATAAACCACATCTTGCCGGCGTCCGCACTCAGCCGGGTTCTTACCCCCTGTCGCCAGTTCCAACGACGGCAGGTCACCCCCAGATCGTCACGCCAGACGACTTCCCCCGGTTCCGGCGATTCATGCGTAACCTCACCGTCTTTCATCGTATCAAACAGCTCGCTTCCATCGGCAACCATCAATCTGGGTTGCCCGATATAGGCTTCAATATTTTCCCCGCCAACGGGAATGGCATACCGAATGCTGATGGCATTATAAAGATCAACAACGGGATCAATACTGGGTAATGAACCGTCTCGCATGACCCGTTTGCGCAAAGCTTCTGCGGAACAAGGGGTGCGTTTGGGTTTGGCGCCGAATCCTTTAAATACCTCTCCCCAGGCGGCAAGATGAGCCTCGGCCCAAGGCGCGTCACCCGCAGAAATCGAATGACAAGCCTGTTCCAAAGCCTGGCCGGCAATCCTCGGATTGGTAATGGGGGCTGCTTCAACGGCAATGCTTAAGGCTCTGAAGCCGGGTGCCACGGAGGAAACTTTGGGATCGATTGACGGAATAACTGAAAACATCTGATAATCCTATAATGACTAATTTATTTCATGGTAATGACTAATGACCAATAAAGTCAATATATCGACCGAGCACGGCGCGGACATTCAAACCGTCAATGAAGCGGTTTCAAGCACTATCAAACAGCATCGTAAAAACAAGAAATTGACGCTTGATGAGTTATCACGCAGGGCCGGCGTCAGCAAAGGGATGCTGGTAGAAATCGAGAAGGGTGCAGCTAACCCGAGCATAGCCATATTGTGCAAAATAGCGGCGGCGCTGGGCCTTTCTGTCGCTGATATCGTTAATGTCACCGATGCGCCCTCCGCTTACCTTATCGATAAAAAAGATATACCTACATTATGGACAGGGGATTCAGGCGGAACGGCCCGTTTGCTGGCAGGGACGCGTGGGCCGAATATGATTGAGCTGTGGCGCTGGGAGATGTTTCCTGATGAGCTGTTTGCTTCGACGGGCCATCCTCAAGGCACCTTCGAGCTGCTGCATGTTGAGCAGGGCGTTCTCAATCTGAAGGTGGGGAGTACCGAGATGACTATTCCTGAAGGTTCTTCTGCCGTCGCCAGCACCGATGCGCCGCATCATTATTCAAATCGGGGTGAGGGGAAATTGGTCTTCACCATGACCGTGGCCGAACTTCACGCCTGACATATTGCCGGTTTGCCGGGCGTTATCCCAAGGGCGAGTCTGTATACGAGGTCATATGGCCGGGGGGTTATGCGTAAATTCTTGCAGGCTGGCTTATTGCTTTGTTTTGCATCGTTCGCGGCTAATGCCGCAGAGTGCTGCATTTTCTTGCAGCAATCCCGGTTGTTACAGATAAAAGCGCATCTTAGCGGCGACGTTGACTATCGGCGCCTGCTGCATGATGCCGACAAGGCGCTGCAAAAGCCGCTGCTTAGCGTCACCGACAAAGGTTTGACTCCCCCCAGCGGCGACAAGCACGATTACCTGAGTCTCGGTGCCTACTGGTGGCCGGATGCCGGCAAAGCGAACGGGTTGCCCTGGGTGCGCCGCGATGGGCTTGTGAACCCGGCCAGTAAAAATGAACAGAGTGATGGCGTGCGGTTGGCGGAGTTCACCCAGCGGGTACAGATTTTGACGTTGGCGGGCTATTTCTCTGGGCAACAACGCTATAGCGACAGGGCGATCGCGTTGATCCGCGCCTGGTTTATCAACCCGCAAACGCGGATGAACCCGAACCTTAACTACGCTCAGGGCATTCCGGGGCGCAATAATGGCCGCGGTAACGGCATTCTGGACGGGCGTTATTTCGCCACCCGCATTGTCGACAGCCTGCTGTTGTTGCGCCAGACGCCAGGCTGGACACTGGACGATGAAAGTCGGACGCGGCAATGGTTTGGCCGCTACCTCGATTGGCTGCTGCACAGCCCCGCCGGTAAACAGGAAGCCGCCGCGAAGAATAACCACGGCAGTTGGTACGCCATTCAGGTGGCGGGGATTGCCGCCTGGCTCGGGCGTGATGACGTGGTGCGGGAGATGGCGAAGCTGACGCAGAGTAAGCTTGATTTCCAACTCGCCGTTAACGGTTCGCAACCGCAAGAGTTATTGCGCACCCGTTCGTTCCATTACAGCTATTTCAATCTGCAGGCGTTGGTGCTGATGGCTGGGGTGGCACAACGGCAGGGCATGGATTTGTGGCATTACCGCTCTGCGCAAGGCAGTTCGTTGCTGGCGGCGTTGGACTTTATGGCACCTTACGCTGATGCAGGGCGGAAATGGCCCTATCCAAGCCTGGATCGGGTTGGGGTACGCATCGTACCGCTATTGATTCAAGCGGATAGGCAAATGAAAACAGATCGTTACCTCCCAGTGATTGAGAAGGCGCAGTTCGATGTTGCGCAATGGCAGGGAAAAGAAAGCTACGTACGCGGCGCGGTAAAAGAGGCACAGCGGCAAAGCTGGTTGGAAGCAGGGCGCGAACCGGTCGCGCCCTGAAGGGTTATTTACTCGGCGGACGATTTTTCCGTCTTGCCGGCCAACAGACTGAGGAAATCGTACTTCTCTTTCAGTTCTTTCTCTGCGGCCTGGTACAACGCGCTGGCGACCTCCGGTTGCTGCGAGTTCAGGCGGCGGAAGCGCTGCTCTTTGAGCAGGGTTTCGGTCAGTTCGCTGTTTGGCGGCCGCGAATCCAGCGCCAGCGCGGGTTTACCCTGGTCGGCGCGGCGTGGATCGAAACGGTACAGCGGCCAGAAACCGGCGGCGGTCAACTGTTTCATCTGATCGTGGCTAAGCGCCAAATCATAACCGTGCTCCTCGCACGGGCTGTAGGCGATAATCAGTGACGGGCCCGGATAGGCCTCCGCCTCCTGAATGGCCTTCACCGTCTGGTTGAGCTGTGCCCCCAGCGAAATCTGCGCCACATAGACATGGCCGTACATCATCATACTGACGCCCAAATCCTTGCGTGCCTTGCGTTTGCCGTGCTCGCCGAACTTGGTCACCGCACCGAGCGGCGTGGCTTTCGACTGTTGCCCGCCGGTGTTGGAGTAACACTGGGTATCCAGCACCAACACGTTGACGTTCTCGGTCAGGCTGAGGACGTGATCCAAACCGCCGAAACCGATATCGTAGGCCCAGCCGTCGCCGCCAATCAGCCAGATGGATTTATCCACCAGATAATCGGCGTCGGTCGCCAGTTGGCGAGCGTCGTTACCCTCGATCTGCGCCAGCAGGCCACGCAGTTCAGCGATCTGTTTGCGGCGCGGTTCCGGCGCGATGTCTTGCATTTGCAAAGCGTTGACCAACGGTTCCGGCAGTTGCGGCGAGAGCGTATTCAGCAACCGCAGTACACGATTCCGATGCTGATCGACCGTCAACCTGAAACCCAGACCAAATTCGGCGTTATCTTCGAACAGCGAGTTGGCCCACGCCGGGCCGCGGCCTTCGGCGTTGGTGGTATAAGGTGTGGTCGGCAGATTGCCGCCGTAAATAGATGAACATCCGGTGGCATTGGCAATCAGCAGTCGATCGCCGTAGAGCTGGGTCAGCAGCTTGATGTACGGCGTCTCGCCGCAGCCCGAACAGGCGCCGGAATATTCGAACAGCGGCGAGATCAGCTGCGAAGTGCGGATATCGATGCGCTCAATCTGCGCCGGGTCGATCTCCGGCAATTGCAGGAAGAAATCGTAATGCTGCTTTTCCACCTCGAGATTATCGAGCCGCGAAGCCATGTTGATCGCCTTGATGTCCGGGTTCTGGCGATCTTTGGCCGGACATACCTCTACGCACAGGTTACAGCCGGTACAATCTTCCGGCGCGACCTGCAGCACATACTTCTGGCCGCGCATATCGCGCGCTTTGACATCCAGCGACTGCAAGCTGGCGGGGGCGTGCTCCATCGCCTGCGGTTGCACCACTTTGGCACGAATGGCGGAGTGCGGGCAAGCGGCGACGCAGTGGTTACACTGGGTGCAGAGATCCGGCTGCCAGAGCGGGATCGCCTCGGCGATATTGCGTTTTTCCCATTGGGTAGTGCCGACCGGCCAGGTTCCGTCAGGTGGGAAGGCCGAGACCGGCAGTGCATCGCCCAGCCCGGCCAGCATCGCGGCGGTAACGGTTTTGACAAAATCGGGGGCGGCATCCGAGACTACCGGCGGGCGCAGCGGGCTGCCGGCGTCGACCGGTTGAAGCGGGATCTCAATCAGTGCATCAAGCGTGGCATCCAGCGCCTGCCAGTTGCGTTCGACGATCTCCTGGCCTTTGCTGCTGTAGCTGCGGGCGATAGCGTCCCGCAGCTGCTGCAATGCCACGTCACCCGGCAGAATTTGCGTGAGTTGGAAAAACGCCATCTGCATCACGGTATTGATGCGCGCGCCGAGCCGGCACTCGCGCGCCAGTTTTGCCGCGTTGATAATATAGAAGCGGGCCTGGCGCTGTAGCAGCACCGCCTGAACGTCCTGCGGTAGCCGTGACCACGCCTCTTCGGCACCGTATGGCGTATTAAGCAGGAAGATGCCGCCGGGTTTTAGGCGTTCCGCCATCTGGTAGGTATCGATAAACTGCAGTTGATGGCAACCGACGAAATCGGCGCGGCTGACCAGATAGGCCGAATTGATCGGCTGTTCGCTGACGCGCAGGTGGGAAACCGTCAGGCCGCCGGCCTTTTTGGAGTCGTAGACAAAATACCCTTGTGCGTACATCGGTGTGCTGTTGCCGATGATTTTGATGTTGTTCTTGGTGGCTGAGACGGAGCCGTCGCTGCCCAGGCCATAGAATAACGCCTCCAGCGAAGCGCGCTGCGGCAGGATTTCTTCGCTGAGCGGCAGGGAAAGGCCGGTCACATCGTCGAAAATACCGACGGTGAAGCGCGGACGTGGCCTGGCAAGTTGCAGTTCGTTGAACACCGCCAACGCACAGTCCGGCCCGAACTCCTTCGAAGACAAACCGTAACGGCCGCCGATCACCATCGGCATGTCCGCGCGTTCACCGCGGCTGAAAGCCTCTGCCAGCGCGGTCATTACATCCAGATACAGCGGCTCCGCCAGTGCGCCAGGCTCTTTGGTGCGGTCCAGTACGGCAATTTTCCTGACGCTTTCCGGCAGCACGCTGAGCAGGTGCCGAGCGGAGAAGGGCCTGAACAACCGCACTTTCAATACGCCGACCTTTTCGCCACGCGTCAACAGGGCGTCAATCGCCTCTTCGCAGGTGCCGATCGCGGAACCCATCAGGATCACTACACGCTCGGCCTGCGGGTGGCCGTAATATTCAAAGGGTTGATATGCTCGCCCGGTGATCTGCGCAAATTTATCCATTGCATCAATCACATGCTGGCAGGCACTGTCGTACCAGGGGTTAGTGGCTTCACGCGACTGGAAATAGGTATCCGGGTTAGCGGAAGTGCCGCGCACCACCGGGTGATCCGGCGACAGCGCACGGCTGCGGTGGGCGTCAATCGCCTCCTGTGGCAGCATCTTGCGCAGGGCGTCGTCGTCCAGCGGCACGATTTTATTGATTTCGTGCGAGGTGCGGAAACCATCAAAAAAATGAATAAACGGCAGGCGACTGTTGAGGGACGCGGTTTGGGAAATCAGCGCAAAGTCTTGCGCTTCCTGGACGCTACTGGCGCACAGCATGGCGCAACCGGTCTGACGTACGGCCATTACGTCGGAATGGTCGCCAAAGATCGACAGCGCATGGGTCGCCACGGTGCGCGCGGCGACATGCAATACAAACGGCGTCAATTCACCGGCCAGTTTGTACAGCGTCGGGATCATCAGCAGCAGGCCCTGCGATGAGGTGAATGAGGTGGACAGCGCGCCGGTTTGCAATGCACCGTGCACCGTGGCGATGGCTCCGCCTTCAGATTGCATTTCCATCACGCGCGGCACGTCTCCCCAGATGTTTGGGCGGCCGTCGCCGGACCAGGCATCTGCCTGTTCCGCCATGGTCGAACTGGGGGTGATCGGGTAGATGGCAATCACTTCGCTGGTGCGATAGGCGACGGAAGCGACTGCATTATTACCATCTGTAGTAATCATCGACTTTACCTTTCATTGCTCAAAAAGCTGCAAAAGTTACCTCTCGCAGTAATTAACAAAGTCTAGCAGAGGGATATATTGGCTCTTTATCGCGTTTGTGTGGCGGGTGAAAAATCAGCAGTAAGCGCACGCAGGGAATATTTTCGATAAAAATCGTTTTAAAACGGAGAATTAATCGGGTGGTTTAACGACAATTTATTCACGACGCGCCATACTGGTGAACATGTTCACTTACAGAAGAAAAGACGATGAGCGGATTTATCTATTTGACCATGGCGATTGTTGCTGAAGTGATCGCCACCACCATGTTGAAAGCCTCTGAAGGTTTTACCCGATTGTGGCCATCGCTGGCGGTTGTCGTGGGCTATGCCGTGGCTTTCTGGGGGCTGTCGATGGTGGTGAAAACCATGCCGCTGGGGATTGTCTATGCTATCTGGTCGGGTATGGGCATTGTTCTGGTGTCGATAGCTGCCGTATTTGTCTATCAGCAAAAGCTGGATCTACCGGCGGTGATCGGCATGGGGTTAATTATTGCCGGCGTACTGGTGATTAATTTATTGTCGAAAACGGCGGCGCATTGATTGTTATTTTAATGTGAAAATAGCCGGCGTGACATTCAGTGACGCTGGCTGAATGATTTAGACGTAAATAACGGAAAATAAGGGATTACACCATCCTGATAATTTCAGTTCAGGCCAATGAAACTGCAACCTGAATGTCATGAAGGCATTAACCCGTAACCGCAAAGTTCGCCATAGCGCCCACACCGATAGCCAAGGGTTGCGTAGCCGACCAAGGCTACCGACACGACTTCACTCGCCGGCAAAATTCGAATGCGGCGATCGCTGCCCCTCGCGATTGAAACACCTTTGTCTGCAAGCCGTGTTACGCCGCCGACCTTTGACGCCTGATTGGCATCAGAGGGAAAGAAATCCTGTAACGAAAATAATGTCGACTCTGTTCAAATAAACGCCAAATAATTGCAGGAATATATTTCCATAATTAATTTATCAGGCTAAATTAAACGGGTTTGCATCAAAGATAACTGAACGTGTCCGCATTAAGTGACGCGAGTTATCAGCAATGGCGATTTTACACAGCGCAGTTCCGGGTTCAGGAGTGAAAATAATGCAAAAATCAACGTGGTTGCTTGCCGGCGCCGTACTGCTTTTGGCCGCATGCAGCAGCAAGAATGAAGAACCAGTTCAGCAGGGTAACAGCGCAAGAATCAATACGTTACAGACCAGCGCCAACTGCGCCAGCGTGGGTGGTGTCACTACCGTGGCTCATAATTTAAACGGCGAAGCGGTAAGAATGTGCCAGATGCCGAACGGTAAACAGTGTGAAGAGTGGACCTTGGGTAAAGGGGCTTGCTCAACCGCAGGCTAAGAAGTAAAGAACACCAGGCCGCTTAAGCGACCTGGTCAACAGGGTTCACTGCACCCAATCTCGCAGGGTGTATACCAAGGTATGGTCGCCGTCGCTCAGCGTTAACTGCTGAGCGTTGAGGCTGACTTTTGCGCCTTTTCCCAGCACTGCGCCGATCGTCTGATCCCACTGATTGCGTTGCGCATCGGTGCACAGCTTGCGCGTTGAGGCCAGGTTTTTCACCGTCAGCACACCGTTTTGCAACTGGCCGCTGCCGAAGAAACGGTTACACATCGCGCCGGAAACATGCATTTTTTCACCGAACTCAATACTTGGGGCGATACCGGGCTGTGGCTTCACCGCAACGCCGTCCACGCTTTGCAGCACGAAATTGTGATGTAACAGGTCGCTTTCCGTAACGGTTTTACTGTTCTGACTCATTCCACATCCCGCTAATAACAGCGCCGCTAACGCCGCCGACAGACACTTTTTCATGCGTTTCCTCACTGCCAATTCAGGCATTAAGCTGATTAGGGCAATTTTCCCCGCGTTCCAACTGGTTGACGTTTTTCAGCGTGGTTTCCGAAATGCTGGTCAGCGCCTCCTCCGTCAGGAAAGCCTGGTGACCGGTGAACAACACGTTATGACAGGCTGACAGACGGCGGAATACGTCATCTTGAATCACGTCATTGGATTTGTCTTCGAAGAACAGATCGCGTTCATTCTCATATACGTCCATCCCCAGTGCGCCGATTTTTTGTTGCTTCAACGCGTCAATCGCCGCCGAGGAGTCGATCAGGCCGCCGCGGCTGGTGTTGATGATCATGACGCCGTCCCTCATCATGGCGAAGGCGTCGGTGTTCAGCAGGTGATGGTTTTCCGGCGTCAGCGGGCAGTGCAGGGTGATCACGTCTGATTGCGCGTACAGCGTTTTCAGATCAACATATTCTGCGCCCAACTCCAGCGCCTGCGCACTAGGGTAAGGATCGTAAGCCAACAGTTTCATGCCGAACCCTTTCAGGATGCGCATGGTTGCGACACCAATTTTACCGGTGCCAATCACCCCGGCGGTGCGATTATGCATGTTGAAGCCGATCAACCCCTCAAGCGAGAAGTTGGCGTCGCGGGTGCGTTGGTAGGCGCGGTGGATGCGGCGGTTAAGGCACATCATCATCCCTACGGCGTGTTCCGCCACGGCCTCCGGCGAATAAGCCGGTACGCGTACCACGTTGATGCCCAATTCTTTGGCGGCATCCAGGTCCACATTGTTGAAACCGGCGCAGCGCAGGGCCAGGATTTCAACCCCCAACGCCGCCAGCTCTTCAAGCACTTCACGGCTGCCGTCGTCATTGACGAAAATGCATACCGCTTTGCAACCGGCGGCAGTTTTAGCGGTTTTCTTGCTGAGCAGGAAGTCGAAGAACTCCAGCTCATAGCCAAACTGTTGATTCACCAGTTCGAGATATTTACGGTCATACTGTTTGGTGCTGTATATCGCCAATTTCATCGTGGTTTCTCCACCGTGATTTTGTGATAAATTTAACAGATTTTAGTAAATTCTACAATTGGTTAGCTATCCTGAGCCCAGGAGGAATACCCCTCAGAACGCTTCATGTTTTGCGTTCAGGACCGCGTTCTCTCGTTTGAGTTGCTTGGGGAAAATGAGGATAGAATAAAAAAACCCCACATGGGGGTGGGGGTAATGGCTTCTCAGTATACTTCAAATGTTTATTATTAGTATGGTTGCATATTAATTAATGAGCAGGCTTTTCAGCAATAACAAAAGTCCGATTTTTTGATTAAACATTGTCCCGCGAAATGTTTTTTTTGGGCGTCAGAACGGGCTTATGGGTAATATTCTTAACCTGTTAGGTGAGTTTTACTTATGTATTCCCTTGGTTTGTCTGCGATTGCACGACATGATATTATCTATGCTGAAATGGAGTTTTATCGGAAAATCTATGTTTAAATATTTACTTATTTTTCTCGGCGGCATTTTTTCGCCTCTGAATGCTTCGGCGCAGCCTCAAGGACAATGGCTGGCGCGTTGTGACGCAGAGAGACAACAATGTGAAATGTTTTCAGGCGAGTTACGTATTGTACGTAATGTTCACGGCTATCGTATCATTATAGGGCAAGACCATCAGCCGTCGTTATCAACCAGCATTGCGGTGGATCAGGGCAAACCGGTAACGGGTAATCGCAGGGATGGCTTTGACGGAGCCGCGGCAGAGCTGATGCTCGCCGTAATGCGGGGGGCGAGCAATGTTACGATAGCTTATGATAGCCGTTTCAAAACCAAGACTCAGCGAATTAAGATCGATTTGACAGGTTTCGAACAAAATTTGAACGTTATACAATCCATGTTATAAACAAATACCCGCAGACTTTAAGTCATCTTATTCCAATATGTGAATGGTGTTTTCAGAGAAGGTCAATTTTGTTCGTCAGGATTGATAATACTTCATGGTCAGCTTTTTAAGTTTCACTTATTATCGTTTCGCTATTACGAATAGGTATACGTTGACTGTTTACTCGAGAATTTCCAGGTTATTTGTAACAGTCTGTCGCTCCCCCTCAGTCCACATGGCCGCTTTTTATGCAAGTGGTGAATCAAGGACCACTACACTCAGGGACGTCAGAGGGACTTAAATTGTTTTCTGCTATGCATCTATTTTCGCTCGTACGTTCAAAACAGTCCCGGCAGTGTTCAGCGATGAAATTAACAGGCAAGAATCGTCTACTGATACTCAGCTCAGCTTCACCCTATGTCAAATTCGTGCCATCATTATTGCCAATTCAAGCATAGACTTGCCCTACACGGCGTTCGGTTTGGGGGATTAATGCCTAACTCAGGAATGAAGCAATCATTTAATGACTAAGCGATTGAAAGTATTCATAGGGATTGTGGCGGCGATTGTGATCCTGCTGTCGGCGCTGTGGCAAACCCTGCCGCGCTGGCTGCCGCGCGTGCTGACCCATTGGCTGCCACAGGGCAGCCAGCTGGTTTTGCAGGGCAAACTGCGTTGGCAGCAGGGTGCCTTGCAACTGGATGGCGCCCGATTTACCGCGCAGGATTGTTTGCTGGCCGCCATGGGGCCGACCCGGTTGGCTTATCGGCAGGGGCGCTGGCAACTGATCGGCGACAAACTCAGCATTGATAGCGCCTGTCTATCAAAATTGCCCGCCGGCGATACGGACAGCGCGCCTTTGGCGCTCGACAGGCTGCAAAAACAATTGCCGCTGCTGGATATCACCATCAATGATTTCACGGTGATCCCGTGGCAACACTACGCCGGCAAACTGCAATTGCACGCTTCTGCCGGGGGTCAACGCCTGCAGTATCAGGGGAAAAACCTCAGCGCCGAAGCCGTGTTGGATGATCATCAACAACTGACGCTGAACAGCCTGACGCTGACTCCGCCCAACAGCCCGCAACCGCTGCATTTGACCGGCAAGATTGCCATTCCACTGGATTTGGACAGCATGCCTGCGCAGGGTGCGTTGCAGGGCGAGATGCAAACCGGCTATCTGGAAAAACCGTTACTGCTCGATATGCGCTGGCAACAGCAACAAGGCGTGTTGACGCTAACGGAAAAGGGCGACGATAAACCGCTGGTGACGTTACCCTGGGAAATCACCCCTCAGCAGGTCAGCATCAATCAAGGAGAGTGGCGTTGGCCCTACAGCCAGCAGCCGCTTACGGGTGGGCTGAGCGTGGCACTGCACGACTGGAGCAAGGGGCTGGATGAAACCCAAATCAGCGCTCGTTTGAATGTCATCACTGCAGGTCACAATGGTAAAGGCAATGCAGTGTTGACGCTGGGGCCGGGCAAGGTCGGATTGATTGACAGCGATCTGCGCTTCCAACTAACCGGTCAGGCGAACCTGGCCGATTTTTCCATGACCGCCTCTATTCCCGGCATTCTCAGTGGCACTATCCTGAATCCGACGCTGGTCTTGCAGCCAGGGTCGTTGCTGCGTCTGTGGGGCAACGCCTCGCCGGAAATGAAACTGGAAGAAGCGCGCCTGCCGTTGGCAGGCGTCAAGGTGACCGCCGCCGGCATTACCGGCCGCCTGCAGGCCATCATCAACGCCAGCGACAGCTACTGGGGTCGCTTTAAACTGCATCTGGACGGTAAAGCACAGGATTTTTGGCCGGATCACGGCAACTGGCAATGGCGCTATTGGGGAAAGGGTCAGCTGCCGCCGTTGCAGGCGGCCTGGGACGTTGCCGGCAGCGGCAGCTGGCAGGATACGACGATTGTTCTCGACCGTCTTTCCACCGGTTTCGACAAGCTGAAGTACGGCCTGGTGACGGTGGATGCGCCGCGTCTCAGCCTTGGTCAGCCATTGCGCTGGCAGCGGGGTGAGCAGAACCCGGCGTTCAATGCCGATGTTCAATTGGTGGCCGGCAAGGTCAGTTTTACGGACGGTGGCCATTTACCCGCGCCGGTGCTGGCGCTACAGCTTAAAGGCACAACGCCGGATAACTTCCAGTGGCGGGGCAAATTGCAGGCGGAGCAGATTGGGCCAATAGCGCTGCATGGTCGCTGGGACGGCGAACGGATGCGTGGTGAAGGCTGGTGGCCGAAGCAATCGCTGAAAGTATTCCAGCCGTTGATCTCGCCGGATCTCAATATCACGCTGCGCGATGGCGAGTTCTATGCTCAGTCGGCTTTTTCGGCTGCTCGCGTGCAGGGCTTTGAAGCCGGTGGCCACTGGGTCGTGAACAACGGCGGCATGTGGCTGAAGGACGGTGAGATGAGCGGTCTGGATTTTGTCATGTCCTACCGATTCAAAAATCATTTGTGGCAATTGGGTGCCAAACGGCCGGTAACGTTGCGCATCAAGTCATTCAGCAACCTGTTCGAAATGCAGAATATCACTGCCGATCTTCAGGGCTTTTATCCCTACAGCGAGCCTGCGCCGTTAACGCTGAGCAATGTCGGCGTGGATGCACTGAATGGGCATATCAGCCTGTCGGCGTTGCGAATGCCGCAACATGATGCTGCGGTGCTGAAGCTGGATAAAGTGGATCTCAGCGCGCTGTTTACCGCGTTGAAGCCAAAGCAGTTTGCCATGTCCGGCAAGGTCGACGGCGAGCTGCCTCTGTACCTCAATCACCCCAAATGGTTGGTGCGCAATGGATGGATCGCCAATGCCGGCATGCTGACGCTGCGGCTGGACAAGGACATGGCCGATGCCATCGGCAGCAATAATCTGGCGACCGGTGCGGCGATTGACTGGTTGCGCTACATGGAGATCAACAGTTCGCAGGCCAGTGTCGATCTCGATAATCTGGGCGAACTGACGCTAAAAGCGCGCATTGACGGGGTAAACCCGCAGAAAAGCGCCAAACGTGAGGTTATCCTGAATTATACCCATCAGGAAAACGTGTTTCAGCTATGGCGCAGTCTGCGCTTTGGCGACAATTTACAGGAGTGGCTTGAGCAGGCCCTCTCAAAACCTGGGGAACAACCATGAAAATCATCAGCGGACCCTTGCTGGTCGCCATATTGGGCACTTTATTACTGAGCGGCTGCGTGCCGCGTATTGAGGTCGCGACGCCCAAAGACCCGATTACCATCAATATGAACGTGAAGATCGAACATGAAATTCATATCAAGGTGGATAAGGACGTCGATAATCTGCTGAAAACCCAAAGCGGTCTGTTCTAGGAGCCAAACAAAAATGAAAAAATGTTATCTAGGCTTGATGGGGGCCGCCTGGTTGTTCAGTGGTATGGCGATGGCACTGACGCTTGATGAAGCCAAACAGCAGGGCCGCGTGGGCGAGACGCTCAGCGGCTATATTGCGCCGGTCAAACAGGACGCCGAAACCCTGACTTTGGTGAAAAACATTAACGCCGGACGTACCCTAAAATATCAGGAAGTGGCGGACGGTAACCATATCGCCATTGATGAAGTGGCGCGCATGGCCGGGCAGAAGCTGGTGACGCGTGCGCCCGCGGGGGAGTATGTGCGCGGCATTAATGGCCAGTGGTTGAAGAAATAAAAAAGCGCGCCGTTTGGCGCGCAATCGCGATAGAGAATTATTTTGAGGGCAGTACAACCTTGACAGGCGTTAACGCAAACCTGTGAGGTTCGGCAGGGGCATATTGCCCCTGCGATAAGCATCAGGCGGCAACAACCTGCGCCAGCACGGCTTTGGCATCGGCCTGCGCTTTGGTTGCGACGTCCGGGCCGTAGGCGATACCTTCGGCGAACACGAACTCAACGTCGGTAATGCCGATAAAGCCCAGGAACAGACGCAGATAAGGTTCAACCAAATCGGTGGCGGTGCCTTTATGAATGCCGCCGCGGCTGGTCAGGATGATGGCGCGCTTGCCTTTCACCAGGCCTTCCGGGCCGTTTTCGGTGTAACGGAAGGTCACGCCGGCGCGGGCAATCAGGTCGAAATAGTTTTTCAGCTGAGTCGGGATGTTGAAGTTATACATCGGCGCCGCCATAACGATGGTGTCATTGGCCTGCAGCTCGGCAATCAGTTCGTCTGACAACGCCAGCGCTTCTTGCTGACGTGGCGTCAGTGGCGTATCGGAAGGGCGCAGCGCGCCAACCAGTTCGCCGTCAAGCACCGGGATTGGTTGCGCGGCCAGATCGCGGACGGTAATGGTGTCGTTGCCGTGGGTGTTGGCCCACTGTTCCACGAAGAAATCGGCCAGTTGATTCGACTGAGAATAGCCCGCCAGGATGCTTGATTTGAGAACCAATACTTTGCTCATCGGTAATTCCTTACGTTATGACAGTGACATCAGGACAACGCGTCCCTTGCATGCAGTACACTTTATTCAGATTCTTCCAACAGTGATAGCGCAATATTTCGAGTTCTTTGTTCGATTTTATTGAATGACCCAATGCCTCTTGCGCAGAGGTATTATGGGGAAAAAGCGGCTTGTGATACTCTGAGCGGCTAAAGCTGAAAATGTGCTAACACATCATTAAACCGTTGCTAAACCTTGATACGGCAGCGATGAAACAAGGAATACCGAACGTGAAATCTCCGCTCGCGGCATCCTCTGCCCAACTGGGCGAACTGATGCTCCGTGATCAACAACGCCTGCAACGTCGGCTGCAGGGCGCACGAAAAATCAAAAATCCCGATGCTCAGTTGGCGGTCGCCGCTGAAGTAGAAAGTGACATTGCGGCGGCGTTGCAGAAAGTGCAGGCGCGCGCTGCCTCTTGCCCGAAAATCTCCTATCCGGAAAACCTGCCGGTCAGCCAGAAAAAGCAGGATATTCTGAATGCGATTCGTGACCATCAGGTCGTGATTGTCGCCGGTGAAACCGGTTCGGGGAAAACCACTCAGTTGCCGAAGATCTGCCTGGAACTGGGGCGTGGGGTGAAGGGGCTGATTGGCCATACCCAGCCACGGCGCCTGGCGGCACGCACCGTAGCGAACCGCATTGCCGATGAACTGGAAACGCCGCTCGGCGGCAGCGTCGGTTATAAGGTGCGCTTTAACGATCAGGTCAGTGAAAATACGCTGGTCAAGCTGATGACCGACGGTATTCTGCTGGCGGAAATCCAGCAGGATCGGCTGTTGATGCAATACGACACGCTGATTATCGATGAGGCGCACGAACGCAGCCTGAATATCGACTTTATCCTCGGTTATCTGCGCGAACTGTTGCCGAAGCGCCCTGATCTGAAAGTCATCATCACGTCGGCGACCATAGATCCGCAGCGGTTTTCGCGCCATTTCAATAACGCGCCGATTATCGAAGTTTCCGGCCGTACTTATCCGGTCGAGGTGCGTTATCGCCCGGTGGTGGACGACGCCGAGGATACCGATCGCGATCAACTGCAGGCGATTTTCGACGCGGTAGATGAACTCGGCCGTGAAGGGCCGGGGGATATCCTGATCTTTATGAGCGGCGAGCGTGAAATTCGCGATACCGCCGACGCGTTGAACCGTCTTGATTTACCGCATACCGAAGTCTTGCCGCTGTATGCACGGTTATCGAACAGCGAACAAAACCGGGTGTTCCAATCGCACCATGGCCGCCGCATTGTATTGGCGACCAACGTGGCGGAAACCTCGCTGACGGTGCCGGGCATCAAGTACGTCATCGATCCGGGCACTGCACGCATCAGCCGCTACAGCTTCCGTACCAAGGTCCAGCGTCTGCCGATCGAACCGGTATCACAGGCCTCCGCCAACCAGCGTAAAGGCCGCTGTGGTCGCGTGTCGGACGGTATCTGTATCCGCCTGTACTCCGAACAGGATTTCCTGTCGCGGCCAGAGTTTACCGATCCGGAGATCCTGCGCACCAACCTGGCGTCGGTTATCTTGCAGATGACGTCGCTCGGGCTGGGCGATATCGCCGCATTCCCGTTTGTCGAAGCGCCGGACAAGCGCAATATTCTGGACGGCGTGCGTCTGTTGGAGGAACTCGGTGCGATTAAAACGGCCGAAAATGGCCATTACCAACTCACCCCGCAGGGCCGCCAACTGGCGCAGTTGCCAATCGATCCGCGTCTGGCGCGCATGGTGCTGGAAGCGCAAAAGAGCGGCAGCGTGCGTGAGGTGATGATCATCACCGCCGCGTTGTCGATCCAGGATCCGCGAGAGCGGCCGATGGACAAACAGCAGGCGTCGGACGAGAAACACCGCCGCTTCGCCGACAAAGACTCGGATTTCCTGGCCTACGTTAACCTGTGGGACTACCTGAAAGAGCAGCAAAAAGAGCACTCCTCCAGCCAGTTCCGTCGGTTGTGCCGCAATGATTTCCTTAACTATCTGCGGGTGCGCGAATGGCAGGATATCTACACCCAGCTGCGCCAGGTGGTGAAAGAACTGGGGCTGCCGATTAACAGCGAGCCTTCCGACTACCGCAGCGTGCATACCGCGTTGCTCACCGGGCTGCTGTCGCACATCGGCCAGAAGGATGCCGACAAGCAGGAGTTTACCGGCGCCCGCAACGCCCGGTTCTCGATCTTCCCCGGCTCCGGCCTGTTCAAGAAGCCGCCGAAGTGGACGATGGTGGCCGAACTGGTGGAAACCAGCCGTCTGTGGGGCCGCATCGCCGCGCGCATCGAACCTGAGTGGATTGAACCGCTGGCCCAGCACCTAGTGAAGCACAGTTACAGCGAACCGCACTGGTCGAAATCCCAGGGCGCGGTGATGGCCAGTGAAAAAGTGACGCTCTTTGGGTTGCCGATTGTCGCCGCGCGGCCAGTCAATTACAGCACTATTGATCCGCTGCTGTGCCGTGAGTTGTTTATCCGCCATGCGTTGGTGGAAGGCGACTGGCAGACGCGGCATGCATTCTTCAGCGCCAACCTGAAGCTGCGCGCCGAAGTGGAAGAGCTGGAGCATAAATCGCGTCGTCGTGACATTCTGGTGGATGACGAAACCCTGTTCAGTTTCTACGACCAGCGCATTCCTAGCGATGTGGTGTCCGGGCGTCATTTTGACAACTGGTGGAAAACCGCCGGTAAACAAAAAACGGATCTGCTCAGCTTTGAAAAAGAGATGCTGATCAAGGACGGCGCCAACAAAGTCAGCGCGCTGGATTATCCGAATGCCTGGCACCAGGGCAATCTCAAGCTGCGTCTGACTTACCAGTTCGAACCGGGCACCGATGCCGATGGCGTTACGGTGCACATTCCTCTGCCGATTCTCAACCAGATTGAAGATCAGGGCTTTGAATGGCAGATCCCGGGTATTCGCCGTGAGTTGGTGATTGCTCTGATCAAGTCGCTGCCGAAGCCGGTTCGCCGTAACTTTGTCCCGGCGCCGAACTACGCCGAGGCCTTCCTCGGGAGGGTGACCGCGCTGGAGCTGCCGCTGCTGGATGCGCTGGAGCGTGAGCTGCGTCGCATGACCGGGGTGACGGTGTCACGTGAGGATTGGCATTGGGATCAGGTGCCCGATCATCTTAAAATGACTTTCCGGGTCGTCGGCGAAAATCACAAAACCTTGCTCGAAGGCAAAGATCTGACGGCGCTGAAGCTGCAACTGAAGGATAAAGTGCAGGAGACGCTGTCGGCGGTGGCGGATGACGGGCTGGAACAAAGCAATTTGCATATCTGGAGCTTCGGCAAATTGCCCGAGTTTTATGAGCAGAAACGCGGCGGCTACTCGATGAAAGCCTACCCGGCGCTGGTGGATGAAAAAGACAGCGTGGCGATCCGCCTGTTCGACAGCGAGCAGGAGCAGCAACAGGCGATGTGGCAGGGTACGCGCCGCCTGCTATTGCTGAATATTCCTTCTCCAATCAAGTATCTGCACGAAAAGTTGCCCAACAAAGCCAAGCTGGGGCTGTATTTTAACCCTTATGGCAAGGTGTTGGATTTGATCGACGACTGCATCTCGTGCGGTATCGACAAGTTGATTGCCGAACATGGCGGGCCGGTATGGCAGGAAGATAACTTCGCGCGCCTGCAAGAGTTGGTGCGCGGCGAGTTGAATGAAACGGTGGTGGGGGTGGCCAAACAGGTCGAACAAATCCTGACCACGGTATTCAACATCAACAAGCGGCTGAAGGGCCGGGTAGACATGTCGTTGGCGCTGGCGCTGTCGGATATCAAAAACCAGCTTGGCGGCCTGATTTATCGTGGGTTCGTCACCAACAACGGCTGGAAGCGCCTGCCGGATACGCTGCGGTATTTGCAGGCGATTGAACGCCGGCTGGAGAAGCTGGCGATTGATCCGCACCGCGACCGCGCGCAGATGCTGCGGGTGGATCAGGTGCAGCAGGCGTGGCAACAGTGGCTGAACAAGTTGCCGCCGAAACGGCGGCAGGATGACGAAGTGAAAGAAGTACGCTGGATGATCGAAGAGCTGCGCGTCAGCCTGTTCGCCCAGCAACTCGGTACGCCTTACCCGATTTCGGACAAACGCATCATGCAGACTATCGAGCAGCTTTCAGCTTAAAACAAAGAGGGGTCAGCATGCTGACCCCGTCGTTATTTTCCTGCTGCCAGCGCGTCCAGCGCATCGCGAATGCCGGTCACTGCCAACGCGCGGTTATCGGCACGGTAACGGTCTTTGGCCGCCGGCGCGGAGCTTTGAATGGCGATCAACGACCAGCCGTCCGCGGTTTTCAGCAGCAAGGGCGAACCGCTGTCTCCGGGCAGGGTATCGCACTGGTGCGACAACACGCCCTGTTGCGCCCAACCCGTCACTTTACAGTTCTGGTGGCTGTAAAGATCGTCCAGATGGTCTTCCGGGTAACCCGCTTGGGTAATCAGCCGTTTGGCCTGTTTCATCGCCAGAGTCAGCGCTTTGCTGTCGCCTTGCCACAGCGGCAGAGGTTTAATCGGCAGCGGTTTTTTATCCTTCAGACGGATCAGCGCAAAGTCATAGGCTGCGGCAGCCGGCGGCACAATCCAGCCCTCGCCGTCAGGCTTGAGTTTTTTCCCCAATTTGCGGTCGACCAAGGTTTCAATATTGTCGGTCTGGTATTTCCAGCTTTTATTGCCGGCCACAAAGCGCAGGGAGATGGCTTTATCCAGTTGACCTGGCGGTGCCAGTACGCAATGGCCGGCAGTCAACGCCAGATGAGGGGAGATCAGTGTGGCGGTGCACAAGTTGCCGCTGGCAGTTTCTACCTGGCCAATCGCCTGCCAGGGCCAACCCTCGGTTTCTGTGACTTTTATCCGTTCATCCTTGCCAAAAAACAAGCGGGTTTGCTCAGCCGTCGACGTGTCGGATGGGCTGTCGGCCCGTGCCGAGAGGGGGAGTGCGAGCGGGAATGAGCACAGCAACAGCAAAACGGTTATGCGCATAGGTCTCTTGCCTGGCAAATACGAATCATCCATAAACACACAGAATGCTAACTATAGACTGATTTAGCTATTGTGTAGATGGGCAGTGATTGATTTTTCGATAATTTATAACCGAGGGGGATCGGCGGCTACAAATAAAAGAAGGTGGCGATCAACCCGCACAGGATCAGGGCGATCAGAATGATTTCAAATAAGTAGCGGCGCAGCATTGATGAGAACCCCCGATGAAAAAACACCCGGCTAACCGGGTGTTGGACAAATCAATTCTGGTCTGGTGAGGGGAACCTCACATCAGATTGCTGTTACGCCGCTTTTTTATGGCTGGCTTTTTTGTGGTGTTTTTTGGCTGCCTGGGCTTTCTGAGCCGGGGCTTTTTTAGCGGTGGCTTTGTGATGCTTTTTAGCCGCCTGAGCTTTTTGAACTGCCGCTTTCTTCGCGTGATGTTTTTTCACGTGAGTGGTTTTAGCCGGTGCAGCAGTCGTAGTGGTAGCTGTCGCCGCAGGGGCGGTAGTGGTGGTGGTAGCCGCGTCAGCAGCGAAGGCAACAGAAGACAGACCCATTGCAGCGGCAACAACCAGAGCTAATACTTTTTTCATCGAAGAATCCTCAAATTACTTGTCATGTATCAAGCCCACTGCGGGGCCGGTGTTAAGATAGTAGGCAAATGGCGGAATGCTTTCCGTGAGTGATTGGTTTCGGCGTGTAACCTAATGTACAAGCCGTGAGAGATAGCCTGCGGCCGCTATGATGCGCGGCTCCACAACGCAAAAAGGGACAGCAAATGAACGATATCGCAATCCGTCGTGGGCTCACCGAGCAGGGTGAAGTTCCGATAGCTTACGAAGACTGGGGCAATATTGCTCATCCGCCGCTGCTGTTGATTATGGGCATCGGTGCGCAAATGTTGCTGTGGCCGGATGAGTTCTGCCGTGCATTGGTGGAAAAGGGCTTTCGGGTGATTCGCTTCGATAACCGCGATGTCGGCCTGTCCGGCAAGACGCAGGGCAAAAGATCGCAGCCCTTGTGGCTATTGATATTACGGGCTCAGTTGGGCTGGCAAACGCGGGTGCCGTATTCGCTTGAAGACATGGCGAAAGACGCGGTGCATTTGCTGGATCACCTGCAAATCGCTCAGGCGCACGTATTGGGTGCCTCGATGGGCGGAATGATTGCGCAGGTGCTGGCGGCTGAATATCCGCAACGGGTAAAGGCGCTGACCATTTTGTTTTCCAGCACCAACCAACCATTATTGCCGCCGCCGGCACCTTCGTTACTGAAACTGTTGCTTCGTCGCCCGCCGGCAAATGCGACGCCGCAACAGCAATGCCAGTCTCTGAAAGAGGGGCTGCGCGCATTGGGTAGCCCGGCCTATCCGGTAGAGGACGCGGAACTTGATACGCTGGTAAGGCGGTTATTAAAGCGGGGGATGGATGCCGAAGGGCTGCAACGTCAATTATCCGCGTTACTCGGCAGTGGCGATTTGCGGCGTTACAGCCGCCGGATCACGGCGCCGACGCTGGTGATCCACGGCAATGCCGATCGCATGGTGCGTAAAGCCGGCGGTGTCGCCGTCGCCAGAGCGATAGCCCATTCGCGACTGCAGGTCATCCCGAATATGGGCCACGATCTGCCACCTCAGCTGCGCCCACAATTGGTCGAGATGATCAGCGCGCACGCGGCGCGGTAGCCCGGTCACCGTAGCGATACGGTGGTCTTTCCGGTTATTTTAGTTACAACATACATATGTAGAGCAGCCAACCCGCACTCTGTAACCACGGTGTCGCAAGTAAAGGCAGTGCTCTATAGAAGGGTATCGGTCACGCAGGCGAGAAAGGCACGGGCATACCCGTGCCTGGGGGCGTTACAGGTAGCGATTTTCCAGATGCTGACGGAAATAGCGCGGGTTTAACGCTTCGCCGGTCGCCTTGGTGATCAGCGCATCGGTAGAGAAGCGGCTGCCGTGATGCCAGATATTCTGTTTCAGCCAGTGGAACAACGGGTTCAGGTTACCTTCGGCGATGTCATTGCTCAGCGAGGGCAGCGCTTCGCGCACGCTGTGGAACAGTTGCGCGGCATACATCGCGCCGAGCGTGTAAGTCGGGAAGTAGCCGAAAGCGCCGTCGGTCCAATGAATATCCTGCATGCAGCCGTTGCGGTAGTTACCTACGGTGTCCAGGCCGAGATAATCGCGCATTTTTTCGTTCCACAACGCAGGGATATCCTCCACTTCGATATTGCCTTCGACCAGGGCCTTCTCTATTTCATAGCGCAGGATTACATGTGCCGGGTAACTCACTTCGTCCGCATCCACACGGATCAGGCCGGGTTTGACGCGTTGATTCAGGCGGATGAAGTTGCTTTCTTCCAGCGCCGGCTGCTCACCGAACTGCTTGATAATCAAAGGGCGCAGAATTTTCAGGAAATCGCTGCCACGCGCCAACTGCATTTCAAACAGCAGGCTTTGCGATTCGTGGATCGCGGTAGAACGCGCCTGCGCCACCGGTTGGCCCAGCCAATCACGCGGCAGGTTTTGCTCGTAACGTGCATGGCCGGTTTCGTGGATAATCCCGAGCAATGCGGTATGGAATTCTTTTTCATTGTAGCGGGTAGTGATGCGCACATCTTCCGGCACGCCGCCGCAGAAGGGGTGAGCGCTGACGTCAACACGGCCACCGTCGAAGTTGAAACCGAGCAGTTTCATCACGCTCAAGCCCAGTTGACGCTGGTCATCGACCTTGAACGGGCCTTCGGGAACGAGGCAGGGCTCCTGAGCCTGTTTGGCTACCACTTTTTGCAGCAGGTCGGGCAGCCAGGTTTTGAGGTCGCCAAAAATACGGTCGATATCGCTGCTGCGCATACCCGGTTCATACAGGTTGAGCAGGGCGTCGTAACGGTTGGAACCTGCCGCTTCAGCGCGGATCTGCGCTTCCTGACGGGTCAGTTTGACCACGTCACGCAGGTTCTCCGAAAATCCTTCCCAGTCGTTGGCTGGGCGTTGAGAGCGCCAGGCGTGTTCACAGCGGGCACCGGCCAGCGATTTAGCCTCAACCAGCGATTCCGGCACCAGTACGGCGTTGTCGTATTGGCGGCGCATTTCCAGCAAATTGGCCTGGTCAAAACCATCGAGCGTTTCCTGCTGCGCACGTTCAAACAGATGGCCGGTTTTTTCCGCCGTTAGAATCTGGTGTTGCAGCACGCTCAGTTCGGCCAAGGCTTCCGAACGCGCTCTGTTGCCGCCCGGCGGCATCATGGTCTGCATATCCCAGCCGGCAATGGCGGAAAGGTGGCCGAAGCGCGACAGCCGGGTGAAAATGGCGCGCAATTCGTGGTAGGCGGATGAAGGCGAATGTGCAGATGTCATTGTTTGGCTTCCTATTATTGTGAGCCGGATAACCTGATCGTTCCATCAGTTGAGCTGATGGAGGTTACACCGGCTCTGCTTTTAAATTGAAAGTGGGTTTCACTGGCCAGCAGAAACGGAAACTGGCTCCGCCGAGTGAGCTGGCGTCTACGTAAACCTGGCCCTGATAAGCGACGGCGATTGAATGAACAATCGCGAGGCCCAGCCCGCAGCCGCCGGTGGCGCGATCGCGACTGGGATCGAGACGCACGAAGGGTTCGAACACGCGTTCGCGTTCTTCAGGTGGAATGCCCGGTCCGTCGTCTTCTACCTGCAGGCAGGCGGCGTCGCCGTCAAACCACAAGCCGATACGCAGGCGTTGCTCGCTGTAGCGCAAGGCATTGTTCACCAGATTGTCCAACACCCGCTCCATCAGCCGTAAATCGACACCGCCAAAATCCCCGACATGCGGAATATCCAGCTGGATTTCGCGCTCGGGATGGATCAGGCGCATATCCTCTACTTTATCTTCCAGCCACTTGGGCAGATCGAGCGGCTCTATGTTCAGCGCTACCTGCGGACGATCCAGCCGAGCGTAAGTCAACAATTCGTCTATCAGCGATTCCAACTGACCGATATCGCGGTTTAGCGCCTGTTGTTCGCTATCGGAAAGGTTATCGCTCATTGCCAGCCGGTAGCGCAGCCGCACCAGAGGAGTGCGCAATTCATGGGCGATACCGTCTATCAACTGCTTTTTACTGGCAATCAGGGTATTGACGTTGTCCGCCATTTGGTTGAATGCCACCCCCAGACGATTCAGGCTGGAGGTCGGGTCGAAATGGGTACGCTCATCCAGATGCCCCGCGCCAAGGCGCTGAGCGGCATTCTCCAGCTTGAGCAAATCCTGCCAGTGCGGGCGCATCCATAAAAATACCGGCAACGCCAGCGACATGCCGATAAACACCAGCAGCGCCAGATCCAGCAACCGCATCTGGTGCAAATAAAACAGATAAGGAATGGGGCCGACCACCAACACATAATGGCTGCGCGGAATGCGCTGCATAAAGGTGTATTGATCGTCGAGAGCGATAATCTCGCCGAGGCGTAGCCGTTTTTTCAGATCCTCACTCAGATCCTGTTTGCCGAGCGGTTCGATGTGCAGCTTGAACGACAGGTTCAAGTCCAGCGTCGCGATGGTCTTGTTCCAGTCTTTCAACGGAATTTCCCGCAGCTCGCTGCGCATCAGGTACAGCGAACTTTTCATCAGGTCGTCCATGGACTGGCGGCCGGCGCGTTCGGCCGTGACCTTGTACACCAGGCCCACCAACATCGCCATCACCAGAAAGCAGACGAACAGCAGCAGGAAGAACTGCACGAAAAGCTTTCTCATTGCTGCACGAACTCCCAGGCATTTGGGGCGAACAGATAACCTTTATTGCGCACGGTTTTGACGCGGAACGGTTCCAGCGCATTGTCGTACAGTTTGCGGCGCAGGCGGGAAATCGCCACGTCGATGCTTCGATCAAGACCGTCGTAGCTCACACCGCGCAAGTTTTGCAGCAACGCTTCGCGGTCCATGATCTGGCCGGCGTGGGTAGCCAGCTCCCACAGCAGATCGAAATCCGAGGTGGATAGGGTGATCACCTCTTCGCCCAGCGTCACCTGGCGATTGACCGGATCGATGCATAACAACCCGAAGTGCAGCGCGTTGTGTTGGGTGATCGGTTGCGTTGACTCTTCCTTGGGATGATTGCCATGCTGGCGCAGATGTAAACGCAGCCGCGCCAGTAAAACCGCCGGCGGCGTGGTTTTCAGAATGTAATCGTTGGCGCCCATTTCCAATGAAAGGATATGGTTCATATCGCTGTCGAGCGAAGTGAGCAAGACGATCGGCCCGGGAAAGGTCGGGCGCAAATCGCGGCACAGCGTCATGCCGTCTTTTCCGGGCAGCATAATGTCGAGCAGGACCAGGTCCGGCAATTCTTGCTCAATGCGAGCCTGGGCGCTGTCGCCACGCGGCTCAATCAGCACTTCGATATCGTGCTTGCCCAAATAGGCGGCAATCAGCTTGCCGACTTCCGGATCGTCTTCCACAAAAACAATTTTATGCATATTCAGCGGTTTTATAAGAATAACGGAGTTCAGCATAACGCGGGGCTCAGCGATACGCCATGCACATCTTTGCCTAGCGCAGGGGCCGCCCTCCGTCCACACCATGAGTGCGGCCGGTGACATAACGGCTGTCCAGCAAGTAATTGACCAGGTTGACCACTTCGCTTTCACCCGGAGCGATTTTCATCAGCGACTTTGCCAGCGCCTGCTGACGATAAGGCTCATCGTCGCCCGGATTGAAAATAATCAATGCCGGTGCGATGGCGTTGACCTTGACTTCCGGTGCCAGTTTGCGGGCGAAAGAGCGGGTCATGTTGTCGAGCGCGGCCTTGCTGGCAGCATAAGCGATATGCTTGTCGCTGCCTTTCTCCACTACATAGTCGGTCAGATGGATAATATCGGCGCCTGCCTGCCCCTGGCCAAGCAGACAGGGCTCCAGTAACTGATTCAACAGATAAGGGGTGTAAACGTGGATTTGCAGCATCGCCGCCATAACCTGCTCCGGTGGCACTTCCGCAGACTCAGCCTGCCAGGCGCTGGCGTTGTGGATCACTGCACGCAGTTTCGGTGCGGCCTGACGGACCCGCTCGGCAAAGCGGTAAATGCCTTCGTGGGTCGAAAAATCGCCCTGAATGCACGTTGCCCCCAGTCTTTTCAGCTCTTTCAACGCCGGATAATCGCTACGATAGGCAATGATTACGGGGATGTCGCGTTGCAGGAAGGACCTGGCCAATGCCAACCCAATCCTGCGTGCGCCGCCTGTGATCAGCACCGGCGCTGAGTTGTGATGTTCCATTGATTAAAGCTCCTGGACAGACTGGCAAACAATAGGGGAATTATGCCATTATACGTCGGAAATTCGTTAAAGCTTCGCATCGATTATCCATTTCAGGATGTAATACACTGGCAATGAGAGGAAGGAAGGGATGAACAGCAGTCACCTTGCATCCGTCGCGCGCAGTGAGAAAATCTGCTTTGATTACATGGATTTTCTGTCCGCATCGTGCAAGAAGCACTGGCGCTTTGTTGATGCAATCTATGGTGTGATGCCATTTTTTGGCATGGTATTGAAATCTCAGGCTTGCGCTTCGCAAACGCGAAAAGAGCAGTTGAAGGAACTGGCGCTGCAGGTGGTATCCACCCAGGTCAGCGACGAAACCAATATCGTGCGCCTGATCGATCTGGCGCAGCAGCAGGGGCTGGCAGTGTTCGACATTAAACTGCCGTATGCGCTGGACCAACAGCAGTTGGCGGCCATTCAGCAAGAGTGCGTTGAGGGGGTGAGCATCTCTCAGGTAGAGGAACGCATGACCATTACCCTGCGCGCATCCTGAGGTAATTGACCGGGTGGTTCCACCCGGCCGCTTTTCACTACTGCAACATAAACCAGCCGGCCGGTATCGTGGCCACCAGTAACAGCAAAATGCTACTTTTCTCCAGCTGATTCAGCAGCTTGATATCTTCATGCCCACGTCTGGCATAGATAAACACCAGTAACCCCGGTGCATACAACAGCACCGACATCAACAGATGCATCAACCCTGAAGCATACAGCAGCCAAATGCCATACAGACAAGCGCCGGTGGCGGCGAACATCAGTCGTTTGTCCTGGCGGCGCAGCGCGACCTTGAACAAGAAAGCGCCGACCAGGAAGTAAGGCACCAAAATCATTTCCGAGGCGATAGTCAGCAGCGAATTATAGTTGCTGCCGGTCAGCCAGATCACCACCAGCGCGAACTGCACTGCAATATTGGTCAGCCATAGCGAAGCCGAAGGCGCGTGATGTTTGTTCTGCTTGCGGAATATTTTAGGAAAAGCACCGTGCTGGGCGGCCAGCAGCGGCACTTCAGCGGCCATGATCGTCCAGCTCAGATAAGCGCCGCATACCGAAACGATCAGGCCGGCGGCGATAATCACATCCCCCCAGGGGCCAATCAGATCGACCATCAGCACTGCCATCGAGGGATTGCGCATCCCGGCCAGTTCACTGCGCGGTACCACCCCCAACGACAACAGGGTCACCAGCAGATACACCGTCAGCGCGGAGAGCACCGCCAGCATGGTTGCACGGCCCACATCTTTTTTATGGCGTGCCCGCGCGGACACCACCACCGCACCTTCCACGCCGATGAATACCCACAGGGTAATCAACATGGTGTTTTTAACCTGTTCCCACACCGGTTTACCGAGCGCGACGCCGTGAAAATCCAGAGTGAATACGTCCATTTTGAACGCAATGGCTGCCAGTACGGCAAACAGCCCAAGGGGCAACAGCTTGGCCAGTGTTGCCGCTAGGTTGATGCTGGCGGCGGTTTGCACCCCGCGTAGCAGCAGCGCATGAACGACCCACAGCAGCAACGATTCCGCCAGCAGCGCCTGCCAGGTATTGCCGTCACCCAAAATGACCTCGCCGCCGCGATCGGTAAACAAGCTCAGCGCGGCAAACACGATCACCAGATAAGAGACGTTGGCGATCACCGCACATAGCCAATATCCCCAGGCGGAACAGAAGCCCACCAGCTCACCGAAACCCTCTTTTGCATAGGTGAAGATCCCGCCGTCCAGATCGGGCCTCAGGCGGGTGAGCAACAGCATGGCGAAAGCGAGAAACAGGATGCCGACACCGGTGATCGCCCAACCCAGCAGCAGTGCGGCCGGGCTGGCGACCTGCGCCATGTTTTGCGGCAGGCTGAACACCCCGGCGCCCAGCATGGAACTGAGCACCAATGCGGTTAACGCGGTAAGACCTAGTTTTTTTTCCAATGACGGATCCTGAGCGCAGAATAAACAACTGTAAGAGAACTGCCTGGCAGTAACAACGTAATGACAATTACTGAACAAATAGACAATAGCCCTAAAAACAGGCGCAAATTCTACGGATGGATCGTTACGGATGCAATGATTGAATATGCGGAATTTACAAAAAATTATTCAACCGGTGGGGCGGTATGCGGCAAAAAAACGGGCAGCTCAATGGCTGCCCGAGAGTAAACCGCGAAGTGAGATTTATTTGAACAGATCGGCGCTCACGGTCAGGTTGCCGCCACTCTTGTTCTGCCACTGACGAGTCACGTGGTAGAACTTGGCACCTTTCGCAGCGGCACGCTTCGCCACTTCGGTGGAAATGTCCGTCATGCTGTTGAAGTGGCCGGTGAAGGTCACGGAATCAAACGGTACCATCTGTGCGGCGGTAACGTTGTTCACTTCCTGGATTTTGGTGCCATTCGGCAGCGTAACGGTATAGCGTTGACCGGTAGAAGACTGGGTTTCGAAGAAACGGCCTACGTCACGGCTTGGCGACCCTGAGGAAGCGACGCCCGGGATTTCAACATTGGCGGCGGCTGCGCCACCGGCAGCAAGTGCGGCTTTGCCGGCTTCAGAATCGGCAGGAATGGCATCCGGGCTCTGAACTACGCGTTTAGGCGCATCGGCTTTATAAATGTAGGCGGTGATGAACTGGTTGCCGCCCTGGTTGGCATCGACCTGACGCACGATAAAGAACGAGGCTGCGCCTTTCTTTTTCGCTTCTTTGGTGATGGCGTCGTTGATGTCCGGCTGGCTGCGGTAGAAACCGCTGACGCTGACCGTATCGTAAGGCTCAAGCAGGAAAGCCTGCTCTTTCGGCAATTCAGTCACGCCGTTAATGACGCGGTACTTCGGCTCTTTGCTCACTTCTGCCGCGTCTTTATGATAAAGATCTGCGGTGACGCGCCAGTTGCCGCCATTGTTGCTGTTGTTGCTGTCCTGGATGTAGAAGGAGTCTGCGCCCAGTTTGTCTGCACGGCGGGATACGGCATCAACGGCTTCATTGATGGCATTAAAGCGGCCGGTAATAGTGATGCGATCAAACGGCTTCAACGCCGCTGCTTTTTCAGGCGTTAACTCAAGCGCAGCATGAGCAGACAACGCAGTGAGTGATAACAAGGCTGATGCGATGATCGTGTTCTTCAGCTTCATAAAAAATCCTTTCGCCAAGCGCATTAACGTTTATAACGTGCTGAACTGTTTATGGGTAATTCAGCCGCCGATTATTACATGTAATCTCGACAAGTGTCTCAGCATTTTATGTCATCGCATGAGACAAATCCCATGAAGGATTGTTTACGTCATTTGCCGTGTCATCGCCATAAGTTTCAATAATAAAGTCTTTGATGGCATAAGTGTTAATTATTCACAATTTTATAACTTTCATTCATTTTTGCCGCGCAGGGCCAGATATCTCCAGGCAGGAGTCCATCACAATTCTGCAGCAAAAATGGCATTGCGCGCGGGTTTTTGACTTTAAATTGCGATTTGTCATGTCCTTGTCTGAATTTTTATGTAAAAACGAGCATGAATGCGTAAGCAATTATGGATCATCGACCCTATTTTCAGTAGGTTATAGAGGGTGCCTTAATTCTATGCCGACAAGTATGCCTCCCGCTTTCAAATTGCGGCCACCAACGCGCAGTCTTGAAAGACGGTGGGAACAGATGTCAGCCGGCGCTACTGCTATGGGTAGAAAGATAATAAACATCATCAAAGACAGGTGAGAAGGGAACATTATGCGTATTGGTATACCAAGAGAACGGTTGGCCAATGAAGCCCGGGTTGCAGCAACGCCGAAAACGGTGGAACAACTGCTGAAGCTGGGCTTTACCGTCGCTGTCGAAAGCGACGCGGGTAAACTGGCAAGTTTTGACAATGCGGCGTATGAAACCGCAGGAGCAACGATCACCGATACTGCCGACGTCTGGCAATCGGATCTGATTCTGAAAGTGAATGCGCCACAAGAGGACGAGATCGCGTTAATGCGTGAGGGCAGTACGTTGGTCAGTTTTATCTGGCCGGCGCAAAACCCGGAGCTTATCGAAAAGCTGGCGGCGCGTAACGTCACCGCGATGGCGATGGATTCAGTGCCGCGCATCTCCCGCGCGCAGTCGATGGATGCGCTGAGCTCGATGGCCAATATCGCCGGCTACCGCGCGATTGTTGAAGCGGCGCACGAGTTTGGCCGTTTCTTCACCGGCCAGATCACCGCCGCCGGTAAGGTTCCGCCGGCAAAAGTGATGATTATCGGCGCAGGCGTAGCGGGGTTGGCGGCGATTGGCGCTGCGGGTAGCCTGGGAGCGATTGTGCGCGCCTTCGACACCCGCCCGGAAGTGAAAGAGCAAGTACAGAGCATGGGCGCGGAATTCCTCGAGCTGGACTTTGAGGAAGAAGCGGGCAGTGGCGACGGTTATGCCAAAGTGATGTCCGAAGCCTTTATCAAGGCCGAGATGGCGCTGTTTGCCGCCCAGGCGGCAGAGGTCGATATTATTGTCACCACTGCGCTGATCCCGGGTAAACCGGCACCAAAGCTTATTACTAAAGAGATGGTGGCTTCGATGAAGCCGGGCAGCGTGATCGTCGATTTGGCCGCGCAAAACGGCGGCAATTGTGAGCTGACGGTGGCCGATCGCGTGACCGTCACCGATAATGGCGTAAAAATCATCGGCTATACCGATCTGCCAAGCCGCTTGCCGACCCAGTCTTCACAACTTTACGGCACTAACCTGGTTAACCTGCTGAAATTGCTGTCGAAAGAGAAAAACGGTGAAATCGATATCGATTTCGAAGACACCGTGATCCGCGGCGTCACCGTGGTGCGCAGCGGCGAGGTGACATGGCCAGCTCCGCCAATCCAGGTTTCTGCCCAGCCGAAACAGGCGCCAGCGGCGGCGCCGATCGCTAAACCGGCGGCAAAACCGGTTTCACCTTGGCTGAAATACGGGCTGATCGCGCTGGCGATTGTCCTGTTCGGCTGGCTGGCCAATGCGGCGCCAAAAGAGTTCCTGTCTCACTTTACCGTGTTTGCGTTGGCCTGCGTGGTGGGTTACTACGTGGTCTGGAACGTCAGTCATGCATTGCATACCCCATTGATGTCGGTCACCAATGCGATCTCAGGGATTATCGTGGTCGGTGCGTTATTGCAGATTGGTCACGGCGGCTGGGTGAGTTTCCTCTCCTTCATCGCCGTGCTGATTGCCAGCATCAATATTTTTGGTGGATTCACCGTCACTCAGCGCATGCTGAAGATGTTCCGCAAGAACTAAGGGGTAACACATGTCTGGAGGATTAGTTACAGCTGCATACATTGTTGCCGCTATTTTGTTTATTTGCAGCCTGGCCGGCCTGTCGCGCCATGAAACGTCGAAGCAGGGCAACCTGTTTGGCGTCGCCGGGATGGCGATTGCGCTGATTGCCACCATCCTCGGGCCGGATTCCGGCAACGTGGGCTGGATCATCATTGCGATGATTATCGGCGGCTCCATAGGCGTCTATCTGGCGAAAAAGGTCGAAATGACCGAAATGCCGGAGTTGGTGGCGGTGCTGCACAGTTTCGTTGGTCTGGCGGCGGTGTTGGTGGGCTTGAACAGCTACCTGGATCACGGTGCGCCGATGGAGCCGGTGATGGAGAATATCCATCTGACCGAAGTGTTCCTCGGCATCTTTATCGGTGCGGTCACCTTCACCGGTTCGATTGTCGCTTTCGGTAAACTGCGCGGCATTATCTCATCCAAACCGCTGGCCTTGCCGAATCGCCACAAGATGAACCTGGCGGCGTTAGTCGTTTCCTTCCTGCTGCTGGTGGTGTTCGTTCGCGCCGACAGCGTAGGCTGGCAGGCGGTGGCATTGGTACTGATGACCGCGATCGCGCTGGCGTTCGGTTGGCATTTGGTTGCTTCTATCGGTGGTGCGGATATGCCGGTAGTCGTGTCGATGCTCAACTCCTATTCGGGCTGGGCGGCCGCCGCTGCAGGCTTTATGCTGAGCAACGATCTGCTGATCGTTACCGGCGCGTTGGTGGGTTCTTCGGGCGCCATTCTGTCTTACATTATGTGCAAGGCGATGAACCGTTCGTTTATCAGCGTTATCGCCGGCGGTTTCGGTACCGATGGTTCCTCGACCGGCAATGCGGAAGAAATGGGCGAGTATCGTGAAACCACGGCGGAAGAGGTGGCTGAGCAGTTGAAAAACTCCACTTCGGTGATCATCACCCCAGGTTATGGCATGGCGGTCGCGCAGGCGCAGTATCCGGTGGCGGAAATCACCGAAAAATTGCGCGCGCGCGGGATCAAAGTACGCTTCGGCATTCATCCGGTTGCCGGGCGTTTACCGGGCCACATGAACGTGCTGCTGGCGGAAGCCAGGGTGCCGTACGATGTGGTGTTGGAGATGGACGAAATCAACGAAGATTTCCCTGATACCGATACCGTGCTGGTGATCGGCGCCAACGACACGGTGAACCCGGCCGCACTGGAAGATCCGCGCAGCCCAATCGCCGGTATGCCGGTGCTGGAAGTGTGGAAAGCGCAAAACGTGATTGCCTTTAAACGATCGATGAACACCGGTTACGCCGGTGTGCAGAACCCGCTGTTCTTCAAAGAGAACACCCAGATGCTGTTTGGCGATGCCAAAGAGAGTGTGGAAGCGATACTGAGAGCGTTGCAGGCTTAATCGCAGCCAATAAAAACACGGGCCTTAATTGGCCCGTGTTTTTTTATGCCCGAAGATCAGTCCTCGTCGTCGTGCTCATCGTCTTCATCGACTTCGATAGGGCAGTTGAAATTATCCGGCTTAATCACCAGCAGGTCACATTTCAGATGGTCGATCACATGTTCTGCCGTGTTGCCGATAAACGCCGCCGAGATACCGGTGCGGCCTAATGTCCCCAACACCACCACGCCCGCCTGCAAGTGTTCGGCCAAATCCGGGATCACCTCTTCCGGCAGGCCTTTTTCGACGTGGGTGAACTCTTCGTTAATACAGAACTTCTGCCTTAATGCCTTCATGGCGATCAGATGCTGCCCGCGAATGGCGTCGTTATAGACGCTGGGATCAAAATCAGGCAGTTCGATGGCGATATTGATGGGGGTAACAGGATAGGCTCCGACCAGATGCACTTCCGTCTGGTTGACGTTTTGCGCCAGTTCGACGGTTTCCTGCACCAGCCTGATGTTCAGCGGATCGTGATAGGGTTCTTCGCTGGCCAGATTGACGGCGACCACCGCTTTGCCGCCTTCCGGCCAGGGTTGATCTTTGACCATCCACACCGGGCACGGACATTTGCGTAACAGGTGCCAGTCGGTCGGCGTGAAAATGACCGATTCCAGCCGGTCATGCTGATGTGCCATTTTCAGCAGCAAATCATGTTTGGCGGTGATCACTTCCTGAATAATTGCCTCGAAAGGGCGGTTATGCCAGACCACTTTGATTTCAATAGGAACGCCTTCGTCGAGGTAAAAACGGCATTGCTCGTTAATCCACGCGGCGCGTTGGCTGATAACGCCTTGCCGCATCGCCGTCCGTTCGTCGGGGGAGAGCAGGGTCGTCATCTCGTAAGAGAAGTCATAGATAGGAAGGAAGGCTTTGATACGCCCGCCGTTCCGTTTTACCAGGTAAACCGCACGGCGCAGCGCCGGCTGATCGTCCTGATTGGGGTCAATAGCCACCAGAAGATTCTGATACTTCGCCATAGGGCCTCCTTACAGCTGAAAATCAACAGTCTGTCAATTTACAGAGTAACCCAACATTGAAAAACAGAACAGCGGTGGAGATGTGCCGGGTCAATAATTCTGCGGAATTATTGACCCGGCATAGGATCAGGCGCTTACGGCTACGTTGATGCGGGGTGTGCCGGCCAACACCGACAGGGCGTCGACGTTTTCGATGGTGATGTACTTGCCTTTCACGCTGAGGATTTCGCTTTTCTGGAAGCGGCCCAGCAGGCGGCTGATGGTTTCAACCGTCAGGCCGAGGTAGTTGCCGATGTCGCCACGGGTCATGGTCAGGCGGAACTCACGCGGTGAGAAGCCCCGTTCCGCAAAGCGGCGCGACAGGTTGTAAACGAACGCCGCCAGGCGCTCTTCGGCGTTTTTCTTCGACAGCAGCAGGATCATATCCTGGTCGCCCTTAATCTCGCCGCTCATCAAACGCATGATTTGCTGGCGCAGGTTAGGCATTTTACCGGAAAGGTCGTCCAGGGTTTCAAACGGGATCTCGCAGACCATTGCGGTCTCCAGCGCCTGAGCGAAACTTGGATGCTTCAGGCCGCCAATGGCGTCAAAACCGACCAGATCGCCTGCCAGATGGAAGCCGGTGATTTGTTCGTCACCCTGTTCGGTAATGGTGTAGCTCTTGATGGTCCCGGAGCGGATAGCGTACAACGATTTCAGTTCATCGCCGGCCTTAAACAGGGTTTGCCCCTTCTGGATAGGCTTTTTCCTTTCGATAATGTTGTCGAGCTGGTCCAGCTCATGAGCATTAAGAGTAAAAGGAATGCACAGTTGGCTGATGCTGCAGTCCTGACAATGGATCGCACAACCACCAGACTGGATACGACGAATCACGCGTTTTTCCGGGATCATAGATTACGCTCGTTCAATAATTGATATGCGTCAATTTTAACATCTTTTGCCGCAGGTGATAAGAGTAGCATTAACATGAACAGGGGCATTGTGTGCGATTTTTGTTCTGTTGCGCCGCTGATTATCCTGTAGCTGACTGAATATTTTTGATTTTCTCATAACTTATGCAAATGCTTTACCCGCCCGACTCTCGTCGGTAACCTCGGGACAGGCAGCGTTTTTTAGAGTAAGCATTATTTCACTATCGGAGTTTGCCATCCTGAGGTGCGCATTTATGGCCGGAACCTGATGATATTGCCCGATGCGTTCCGGCCCAACCCTTTCCCCATCGGCACAGAAGCGCGCCGACATGAATTAAAGCCGATCGTTCTGTAAATAGCCTTCGTGTTTCAACAGCCACTGTTTGCGCTGCACGCCCCCGGCATAACCGGTCAACGCCCCCTGCGAACCAATCACCCGGTGGCAAGGCACCACGATGCTGATCGGATTGGAACCATTGGCCATACCGACCGCACGGGAGGCGGTCGGGCGCCCGATGCGCTTCGCCAATTCGCCATAGGTAATGATCTCGCCGCAGGGTATCCGGCGCAGTTGCTGCCAGACAGTACGCTGGAACTCCGTGCCCGCGGTCATGACCGGCAGGTTGTCAATCACCGCCAACTCACCGGCAAAATAGCGCTGCATGATATCGGTCAGGCCGCCGGGGTTCGCTTTTTCCTGCAATTGGAAACGGTCGGCGCGGTAATGGGTATTCAGCAGTTTCATCAGGCGCACTTCGTGTTCGGTCCAGTCGATGGCGCGTAAGCGGTCCTGTTCGTCGGCAATCAGCACCAGTTCGCCAACGGGAGTTGCCATACGATCAATAAAAAAGGTCTGCATTTTGATTACTCCTCTCGTTTGATGGGGCGATTATTACACGAAATGCGGCGGTGCGATGGCGGATTTCGGACATGAAGATGGAGGGGCTGAAACTGCGCTAATCGCAAGTGTAGAAGGTGCCGGATGGGAATATGCCATTAATGAATACTCACGCGAAAATCAATAAGTTAAATTTATGTTTTTTTTCCCGGGATTTTTAATGATTTTTCATTGTTGGCATATTGTTATTACAAGCCTGGTTATAGTCGATGATTACTCTTTATATCCTGATGTTATTATTTTTAGCATCAATGGTTATGGTTGAAATTAATCAATGTGAAATTTATTTGATTAAGTGGTGATATTAGTAAAATAAATGCAGGTGATTTATAGATGGAAATTTGAAACAAAAACACCGTTATCTTAGCGTGTTTAATAAGTAGAGGGATTATTGATGGTTTTATTTAAATATATGTTTTTATTGTGTTTATTTTTTGATTGATGGATGGCGGGTAACGCCAATGCCTTGAGTGAACTGGAGATCATCAATCCCTCTTTTAAGTGATGCAAAACTCATGTGATTAACAAAATTCAAATAAAGCGCATTGATTTAAAACAAAGAAACCAATTGCAACTTTCTTCGTATATAAAAATATTTTGAGAAATGTCAGCCATCTCTTGATTGATTGGTTTGATAATGGGGAGGCGGAATGAAGTAATGCCATAAAATGAACTACAGTGAAATTTAATTAATGTTTTTGTGGTGGGCAGTGAGGGTTGCGGGTATAGTGCGCAATGTATCGCATACAGCCGTTCTGGCGCAGTGTGCGACGGCATGTTTACTGCAGATTTAGTACCTATGACGATCGCTTCAGGCGCATAAAAATGCTGCGGCGGTGATGGTGGAGAAAAAACATCGCTGCCCTCTCTTCACTAATTTGATGCACCTGACAGGTCGAGGGAATTCATTTTTTGTCATGTAACTGACATGTTAGGGTTATGGCGCTGTCATGGGTTTGCAGCGGCAAAGCCGGGAGATAACGCGATGTTCAGCTTGGATTCTTTGTTGCAAGATGCATTTCCATACCGCAATACCCCTGCCTGGCAACGTAGCCTACTGAGAACCTTACTCTTCGAAAAAGAATTCAAACAGTTTGCCGCCGATTATCCGCACCTGAAAGGGCTGGATTTGATCGAGCAAGTGGTGGACTACTTCAACCTCAGCTGTGAACTGGTCGACGGCGACCTGGAAAACATTCCCAGCCAGGGGCCGGTGGTGCTGGTCGCTAACCACCCGATCGGCTCGCTGGACGGGCTGGTGTTGCTGCGTGCGGTCGCGGCGGTGCGGCCGGATGTGAAAGTGGTTGCCAGCCAACTGCTGACCAATATCGAACCGCTGCGCAGCCTGTTCGTGCCGGTGGGTAACGTGGGCGATAAAACCAGCCGCGAGCAAATTGAAGGCATGCAGACGCAACTCGATAAACAGGGCGTGTTGATCCTGTTCCCCGCCGGTGAAGTGTCGCGCATGAGCCCGAAAGGCATTCGCGACGGCCACTGGCATACCGGCTTTTTACGTCTGGCGGCCAAGGCGCGGGCGCCGATTGTGCCGATCCACATCAGTGCGCGTAACAGCAACCTGTTTTATTTCACTTCGTTGATTTACCGCCCGTTATCCACCTTGTTGCTGGTGCGTGAAATGTTCCAGCAGCAGGGCGGCCGTATCAAAATCCGCGTTGGCGGGCGCATTCCGTTTGCCAACTGGCACGATGGTCACGCCAGCGCCAAAGATTTGGCCGACCGTTTTCGGCGCCACGTCTATCGTCTGGGCCAGGGCAAGGAAGGGCTGTTCGCCAGCGAATCGGCCATCGCCCTGCCTGAGGACCGGCTGGAGCTGAAGAAAGCGCTGGCAAACTGCGAGCGACTGGGTGCAACGCCGGACGGTAAAATCATTTACCTGTATCGTCGCCGGGGTGAGGTGCGTACGCCCATACTGCGTGAATTAGGTCGCCTGCGCGAGATCGCCTTTCGCGCGGTGGGCGAAGGTTCCGGCCATCGGCGCGATCTGGACAGCTATGACGACGACTATTATCACCTGGTGCTGTGGGATGCGGACGAGCTGGAAATCGTCGGTGCCTACCGCTTTATTCCCACCGCCGAGCAGCTGGAGCGCAAGGGGCCGGAAAGTATCTACAGCAACAGCCTGTTCCATTTTGGTCGGGAGATGGCGCCGATCCTGGCGCAGGGCCTCGAGCTGGACCGCAGCTTTATCCAACCGGCCTATTGGGGCAAGCGTGGGCTGGATTACCTGTGGTTGGGCATTGGTGCCTATCTGGCCAAATACCCGCAGATCCGCTATCTGTTTGGCCCGGTCTCCATCTCCGGCAAGATGCCGGGGGAGGCACATGATCTGTTGATTGCTTTCTATCGGCTGTATTTCTCACGGGGGAGCGCGCGGGCGCAGTCGCATCAGCCTTACCCGGCTTCGTCGCCGCAGGTCCTGGCGCAGTTTGCCGGCGATAACTATCAAGAAGACCTGGTGCGGCTGAAAAGTCTGCTGAGCAACATCGGTTGCTCGATCCCCACCTTATATAAACAGTACACCGAGCTGTGTGAGCCGGACGGGGTACAGTTTATTGATTTCGGCACCGATCCGGCGTTCAGTAACTGTATCGACGGGTTGGTGTTGGTCGATCTCACCCGGATCAAACCGTCGCGCTTCCAACGCTATATTGCGGTTCATCAACCGAAGGAAATTTGCGTAGAGTGATCGGTCGCGCGTTCAGGCGTTTTTGCTCTAAGCGTCGGTTTGGGACCGGCGGTGAGAGAGCGCCGGGAGGATATAGCTCGCCTGGCGCTGTGTGCGGCGCCATATTAATACCGCAGGGGTTGATAGGAGCAGCAACGGCATGCCGGAAATCAGTCCCTTCGGGCTCCTGTATCAGTAGCTTAAAATGCGGCACCGGCGGTGATGGAAAAACCATCGCCACCTTATCTTCAATAATTTGCTATACCTGATAGGTCGAGGGATTTCATTTTTTTGTCATGTAACTGACATGTTAGGGTCATGGCGCTGGCATAAGTTTGCAGCGACTAAGCCAGGAGATAACGCGATGTTCAGCTTGGATTCTTTGTTGCAAGATGCATTTCCACACCGCAATACCCCTGCCTGGCAGCGTAGCCTGCTGAGAACCTTACTCTTCGAAAAAGAATTCAAACAGTTTGCCGCCGATTATCCGCACCTGAAGGGGCTAGATTTGATCGAGCAAGTGGTGGACTACTTCAACCTCAGCTGTGAACTGGTCGACGGCGACCTGGAAAACATTCCCAGCCAGGGGCCGGTGGTGCTGGTCGCTAACCACCCGATCGGATCCCTGGACGGGCTGGTGCTGCTGCGTGCAGTCGCGGCGGTGCGGCCGGATGTGAAAGTGGTTGCCAGCCAGCTGCTGACCTATATTGAACCGCTGCGCAGCCTGTTCGTGCCGGTAGACAACGTAGGCTATAAAACCAGCCGCAAGCAAATTGAAGGCATGCAGGCGCAACTCGATAAACAGGGCGCGCTGATCCTGTTCCCCGCCGGTGAAGTGTCGCGCATGAGCCCGAAAGGCATTCGCGACGGCCACTGGCATACCGGCTTCTTGCGCCTGGCGGCCAAGGCGCGGGCGCCGATTGTGCCGATCCACATCAGTGCGCGTAACAGCAATCTGTTTTACTTCACCTCGCTGGTTTACCGCCCGTTATCCACCTTGTTGCTGGTGCGTGAAATGTTCCAGCAGCAGGGCGGCCGTATCAAAATCCGCGTTGGCGGCCGCATTCCGTTTGCCAACTGGCACGACGGCCACACCAGCGCCAAAGATTTGGCCGAGCGCTTCCGTCGTCACGTTTATCGTCTGGGCCAGGGCAAGGAAGGGCTGTTCGCCAGCGAATCGGCCATCGCCCTGCCTGAGGATCGGCTGGAGCTGAAGAAGGCGCTGGCAAATTGCGAACAACTGGGCGTAACGCCGGACGGTAAAATCATTTACCTGTATCGCCGCCAGGATGAGGCACGTACCCCCATCCTGCGCGAATTAGGTCGCCTGCGCGAGATTGCTTTCCGCGCGGTGGGCGAAGGTTCCGGCCGCCGGCGCGATCTGGACAGCTATGACGACGACTATTATCACCTGGTGCTGTGGGATGCGGACGAGCTGGAAATCGTCGGTGCCTACCGTTTTATTCCCACCGCCGAGCAGCTGGAGCGCAAGGGGCTGGAAAGTATCTACAGCAACAGCCTGTTCCATTATGACCGCGATATGGCGCCGATCCTGGCGCAGGGCATCGAACTGGGCCGCAGCTTTATCCAACCGGCCTATTGGGGCAAGCGTGGGCTGGATTACCTGTGGTTGGGCATTGGTGCCTATCTGGCCAAATACCCGCAGTATCGCTATCTGTTTGGGCCGGTTTCCATCTCCGGCGGCATGCCGGTGGCGGCGCGCGATTTGCTGATCGCCTTTTACCGGCTGTATTTCTCACCGGGGAGCGCGCTGGCGCAGTCACGCCAGCCATATCCGGCTTCGTTGCCGCAGGTCCTGGCGCAGTTTGCCGGCGATAACTATCAAGAAGATCTGGTACGGCTGAAAAGCCTGCTGAGCAACATCGGTTGCTCGATCCCCACCTTGTATAAACAGTATACCGAGCTGTGTGAGCCGGGTGGGGTGCAGTTTATTGATTTCGGCACCGATCCGGCGTTCAACAACTGTATCGACGGGCTGGTGTTGGTCGATCTCACCCGGCTTAAACCGTCGCGCTTCCAGCGTTATATTGCGGTACATCAACCGCAGGAAACTTGCATAGAGTGATCGGTCGCGCGTTCATACGTTTTTGATCTAAGCATCGCCTTGGGGCCAGTGGTGGGATAGCGCTAGGATAAAGGTTTATCCCACCCAGGAGTTTTGCATGTCACAGTCCTTTGTCCCGCAGTTGCTATCCGCCGATGAGCCTCCCGCCGTTGCGGTTGAAACGCCCAACGGTGCCGCGCCCTTTTTATTGCTGTGCGATCATGCCGGCCAGGCGATACCGCAGCGTTTGGGCGATCTGGGCCTGCCGCCCGGTGAAATCGACCGTCATATCGGTTGGGATATCGGTGCCTTGGCGGTTTCACGTCATCTCAGCCGCCATCTGGACGCCACGTTGATTCATCAGCGTTACTCGCGTTTAGTGATTGACTGCAACCGGGCGCCCGGCATTGCCAGTTCGATCCCGCATCTGTCGGAACTGACGCCTGTTCCCGGCAATATCGGCATTGATGCCGAGCACGCGCTGGCCCGCGAGCGTGAAATTTTCTTGCCGTATCATCACAGAATTGACGATACGCTGGGGGAGCGGCAGCTGCGCGGAAAACCCACCGCTATTATCGCGATGCACAGTTTTACGCCGGTGTTCAAAGGTAACTCGCGTCCCTGGCAGGTTGGGTTGCTGTTTAACCGCCAACCGGAATTTGCCCACCTGCTGGCTGAGTTGTTGCGGGAGGAAGGGGATTTGCAGGTGGGGGTCAACGAACCTTACGCGATGACCGATGCGACGGATTACACCTTGCCGGTGCATGCGGAACGGCGCCGGTTACCTTACGTTGGCATCGAGATCCGGCAGGACCTGATCGCCGATGAACCGGGCCAGCAGGCCTGGGCAAAACGCTTCGCAAGACTGCTCCCACAGGCCTGGCATCGCTGGCAAATTTGACTTTAGGAATATTCCCAGTGATGATAACTGTAAGGAATTTGTAATCGCCATCGGGAAGAGTCAGGAGAGACGTGTGGAGCACAATGATAACGGATTGTTTATCAAACGGGAGCGTTTTGAAGTCCTGGCGATTTTGCGTGAAATTTGTAAACAACGCACACCGCTGCGGGTCGTTAACCAGCAGCAGCAGTTTCAAAGCCTGTTATTGAGCGTCGGTCCGGACAATATCGTCTTCAGCGGCGACAAGGCGGAGAGCGTGGCGGACGGCGAGTTTACCGTCGTGATTGAAAGCCACGACGCGAAGATCGAATTCACCGTCGGCCAACCCAAATTTACCGACCAACTGGGTGTTCAAGTCTGTTCTACCTGCCTGCCAAAAGAGCTGGTTTACATTCAGCGCCGCCGCCAGTTCCGCGTCACCACGCCACACTGGCGTCAGTTTCTCTGCAGCGGCGAATATGCTGACGGCACCGCATATCAGTTAAAGATCCAGGATCTCTCTGCGGGCGGTGTGGGCTTGCGCTTCGATGGCCCGTTACCGAGCAAGCTTCAACCGGGCATCCTGTTCAAAAAGGCGCTGTTGGATCTGGGCAGCTATGGCAGCTTCAAGGTTAATATGGAGCTGATGGTGATCAATGAGGATCAGGAACTGGACGATGATGACAAACCGGTGCATTTCTCGCGTTTGTCATGCCGCTTTATCAATCTCGGCCTGGCCATGGAAAGAAAAATCCAGAGTGCGGTGTTTGCGTTCGAATTGGATTTCAATAAAAAGAAGAAACGCTGAAGCAGGCGAACAGGGGCAGCGGGCTGCCCCTCTATGAGGTTGTTCTATCTCAAGGCACGCAGGCTGCCAATCTCCTCCCACCCGAAATGTTCCGCTTCCGCCAACACGTCACACACTTCGCCGCCGGCGGTAACTATGGCGTCGTTGAGGCTTTTGCCGTGCAGCAAATGGCTGACCAGCAGTGCGGTAAACATGTCGCCGGTGCCTTTCACCCCGGATTTGATTTTGGGGTGGGTATAGCTTTGCACCTGATTTCGGCTGACCAGCAATAACCCAAGCTCATCGTCGTTTTCCGCGATGCCCGGCGCGCTGGTCACCAACACCCACTCGGTAGTGTCATTCAAAAGCGCTTGCGCGGCGTGCTGAGTCTGTTCACGCGTAACCAGGCTGTGTCCGCAAAGCTGTTCCAGTTCAAACCCATTGGGAGTCAGGCCATTGGCGAGGCGCAGGAACGGTGAGCGGTAGTAATTGACGATGCGCGGGTCCACGTACACGCCTTCACCGTAATCGCCCATCACCGGATCGATATAGATTTTTATCTGCGGATTGATAGCGCGAACGCGCTGCAACCAAGCGTCCAGAATATGACATTGGCCGACATCCCCCAGATAGCCGACGATCACCGCCCGGGTGCGTTTCATCACGCTGCGAGCAATCAAATCGTCGAGAAAGCCGCTGAACCATTCGGCTGAAATCACGCCGCCGCTGGGGGCACCGTAATAGGGCGGGCAGCCGAACAGCACGCTGGGCACCTGCAACGCTTCCAGCCCCTTTTTCAGCAGGGTACGATAGGCGATACCGTTGCCGACGCTGCCATACACTACCTGCGATTGAATGCTGATCACATCAATTTGCGGCGGTTGCAATTGAAAAGTCTGTTGCATCTAACACGTCCTTTGTTCGTTTTTATCCAGCCACCGCGCGAACACCTGGCGGGCGCGCTGTTCCAATTCTGCGCCATGGCGTGCGGCCTGATCGCGCAATTGCTGCGGGGCAATGCCGGCCAACTCCAGCTCACAGGCGTGGCCAATCAGCCAGCGTTCAATATCGCGATGATCGGCCTCCAGGTGGAACTGCAATCCCAACGCGAAATCCTGATATTCGAACGCCTGATAACGGCAAGCCGCGGTGCTGGCCAAACAGGTTGCGCCCTCGGGCAGGGTAAACATATCACCGTGCCAGTGCAGCACCGGCGTGGCCGCCAGAGGCGCCAATACGGAGTCTTCATTTTCCGCCAGCGTCAGCGGCGCGTAACCGATCTCTTTCACGCCCAGTGACACGACGCCGGCACCTAAAGCCTGAGCCATCACCTGCGCGCCCAGGCAAATGCCGATCGTGGGGCGACGTTGCCGTAATCGCTGGGTGACCAGCGCCAGCTCGTCGTTGAGAAACGGATACTGTTGCTGCCCGGCAAAATGCTGTGCGGCGCTGATCGGCCCACCGAGCACCACCAGCAAATCGGTATCTTCATTATGGATGGCGCGGATATCGTCACGGCCGGCATCGTAATAATCAATCTGATAGCCGCGCAGTGAAAGCAGCGATCCCAGAATACCGAGGTTTTCAAAATTTACATGCCTGATAGCGACAACTTTTTTCATTGCTCTACTTCCCTGGCGTCGCGATAAGGCTCCAGTTCCAGCGCATCGCCGAGCACGGTAATGCCGTTGGCGCCGCTCTGATAAACAATCCGGCGCTCTTTGACCTGGCTGATGTGTAATTGATAGCCCTGCGCTGCGGGAAATAGCGCGCGGGCCTGTTGCAGTTGGTCGGCAGCCCAGGGCGTGAACATCTGCAAACGAGCGAAGGCTTTGCCGGCATGCTGAATGTCGAGTACGTAATGTTTTTCCATTTTGACCCCTTAACTTTTGCGTTCGAAACGGGTAAGCTATTTTGAACTAATACAAAAAGGTTTTATGTATGAGTTCATTGTATGCAAAAGGCGGCAGCGCTGTCCAGATTGCTGAACGGATCGGCGCGCAGATAAAGCGGGGTGACTTGCAACCGGGTGATCTGTTGCCGCCGGTGCGTCAGTTGGCCGGGGAGCTGGGGGTGAACCCCAATACCGTGGCCAGTGCGTACGCCAAGCTGCGGGATGCCGGGTTGGTGGCCACTCGTGGCCGCGCCGGTACTCAGGTGCTGGAGCCGCCGTTAAGGGCGGTGCGTAGCGTACGGCAGGTGCCTGAAGGCTTGTGCGACTTGGCCAGTGGCAATCTGGATGCCGCGCTGTTACCGGCGCTGTCGCTGGGCAAGGATGACGTATTTCCGCAGCAGAATGGTTATGACGTCAGCGGTGATTTACCGGCATTGTGCGCGCTGGGCAGCGAGTGGCTCAGCGAACAAGATGCAGAGTTGGGCGAACCCGCGGTGTTTTCCGGCGCGCTGGATGCCATTGAAAAGGCGCTGCGCTGCCATGCGACACCGGGGGCTGCGGTATGGGTGGAAGATCCTTGTTGGCCGCCGTTGTTGACGTTGCTGCGGCATCTTCGCCTAAAACCGCTGCCGCTGGCGATAGACGAACAAGGGTGCCAATTGCCGGAGAAGGATGCCGCAACGCTGGGTTGCGCGGTGATCCTCACGCCCCGCGCGCAGAATCCGACCGGCATGTCACTCAGCGCTGCCCGCGCCAAGTGTTGGCGTGAGTTCCTGGCGCAACAGCCCGGCTGCCTGGCGATTGTCGATGATTTCTGGGGGCCGCTGTCGCAGCAGCCGCTGCATTTACCCTGCGGTGCCGATAACGGTCTGTATGTGTTGTCACTGAGTAAGTTCCTCAGCCCGGATCTGCGCATTGCGTTGGCCTGTGGCGCACCGTCGTTATTGCAAGCGATGCGTGCCGATCAATACATCCGTGAGCGCTGGGTTAGCCATATCTTGCAACAGATTGCCGTCAAATTATGGACGCAGGTGCAGGGCGATGGCTTGCTGTTACGGGCGCAGGAAACCTATCAGGCGCGGCGCGATGCGCTGGCAGCGCGATTGGGCGCTCTGGCCGGCACGTCGTTGCCACCGGGGGAAGGCGTGCATATCTGGTTGCCGGTGCGCTCTGAAGCCGCCGCCAGCCAAATCATGGCGCTGCGCGGCTGGCTGGTGCAAAGCGGTGAGCCGTTCCGGCTAAAAAGTGGCCCGGCTGTCCGTATCAGCCTGGCCAACCTGCTTGAGGAAGAACGGGAGCGGCTGGCACAGGATTTGGCGGTGGCGATGGTCGCCGGCACCCTGGTTAACTGAAGGCAAGGCATCAAATCGGCATTGGCCATGCCGATTTAACGCTTATGGCCCCGTTTCCCCGATCAAGCCAACGCCAGGCTCTCCTGCGCCAGCAGTTGCAAAGAGGCCAGGCGCGCTGCGGGTTGGCTCACCGGCGTATCAATAACGAACTCTTCCACGCCATAGCGCTGGTGCAGTTGGTCCAACTGCCGGTGGACCTGCTGCGCAGTGCCGAGCAGAATGTGGCTTTCGCGCGGTTCGATGCGGTAATCGGTGGCGCCGGCCTGCTGAACAAAACTCTCCGCTTGCTCCAGGCTGCCCACCGTCACGCTCTGCCCGCCGGCCACGTGTACGCGGTATTGCTGGATCCCGGCCGCCAGTTCTTTGGCCTGCGCGGCCGTGTCTGCGACGATCGCCGCCACTGCCAGCAGGGCTTTGCGGCCGCCGCTTTGCGCGGAATAGTGCGCCAGCGCCCGTTGAATATCTTCTGGATTGCCATTGAGCTGGGCGGCAAAAACAAACGCCCAGCCGTGTTCGGCGGCCAGTTGGGCGCTTTCGCTGCTGGCGCCCAGCAGAAAGCGTTGAGCGGATTGCTCAGGCTGTGGCGTGGCGCTCAGGCCAGGTTGCGCATCGTCATTCAGATAAGCATTGAGCTGGGCCAACTGCTGCGGAAAATCCGGCTTATTCTGCTGGTCGTGCGCGGCCTGCAACGCCTGGGTAGAGAGCGGCAGCCCGCCGGGGGCTTTCCCCACGCCCAGATCCACCCGGCCCGGTGCGAGCGTTGCCAACAGGTTGAAGTTTTCCGCCACCTTATAAGCGCTGTAGTGTTGCAGCATTACGCCGCCTGAACCGATGCGAATACGCGAGGTTTGCCCGAGTAAATAGGCGATCAACACTTCGGGCGAAGGGCAGGCGAGCTGTGGGGTATTGTGATGCTCCGCCAACCAGAAACGGCGATAGCCCCAGATTTCCGCCTGCTGCGCCAGATGCAGCGTACGCGTCAGCGCCTGGGCGGCGCTTTCTCCTTCGGCAATCGGACTTTTATCCAACACGCTCAAGGCATAAGCCATTTTCCCGCTCCTTTATCATCAATTATTTATGACAAATACCATGCAGGGCGCCAAGGGCGTAATACTGATTCGGGATAGGATATTCCATTGATAAAAAACGGATTTAGATATGCGCAGCGCGGTTTAAGCCAGGCTACGCAAGGGCTCAGGACTCCAGCCAGGTTTTCAGCCGCAGCGCATCGGCGTAGTGCCCATAACGCTGCTGGGAGCCCAGCAGAATTATCACTACCGGCTGCCCCTTAATCAGGGTTCGCATCACCAGACAGTGGCCGGCCTCGTTGGTATAACCGGTTTTTTGCAACTGGATTTTCCAATGGTGATTATTGATCAGCCCGTTGGAACTGCGGTACAGCAGTTGGCCACGGCCGGGGTAAACGACATGCTGCTTATCGGTACTGAAACGGCGAATGGTTTGATAGCGATAAGCGTGATTGACCATTTTAAGCAGATCGTTGGCGCTGGCGACGTTGCGCGGCGTTAGCCCGGTAGGGTCGTAGAAACGGGCGTGTTTCATGCCGATGCTGCGCGCCTTCTGATTCATTTTCGCTACAAACGCCTTGCGACCGCCGGGATAGCTACGGCTCAACGCGGCTGCCGCACGATTCTCGGAGGACATCAACGCGATGTGCAACATATCGCGGCGGCTGAGTGATGAGCCCAGCGTCAGGCGCGAGTGGGTTTTCTTCAACAAATCGCGATCGGCGGCAGTCACCTTCATCTTGTTGCCCAGCGGACGTCGGCTATCCAGCGCCACCATAGCGGTCATCAGCTTGGTCAGCGAAGCGATGGGTAACGCGCGATTGGCCTGTTTCTGGAACAGCGTTTTGCCGGTGCGCTGATTGACGACCAGCACCGCTTTTGAGTGCAATACCAGCGGGACCGTGGCTTGCGCCGGGGAGAGAACAAACAGCAGGCTGAAGGCGATAACGGCGTGAAAACGCCGCAGGGAAAAAGGGATAACACAATTCAAGAATGACATGACAAGCGAGGCTCTTACTCTAAGGGACTAAAAAATATCGGTAAGAGTCTGCACAGCAAATGTGGAGAAAATAGGGTGAAGGCGATGAATATGCAGGCAAAAGGCCAGAGTATCCATCATGATGTCAGGCTGGGGGATGGCAATCCATCCCCCGATTGAAAATCAATATACTTCAGGGACCACCATCTCGTCAGGCACCGGATGGCGGTTATAGTCAGGGCTGCGTTTGCGCGGCGGCAGGGTGATCACGTTGCCCTCAGTCTCTTCGTAAGGCAGTTGCTGGAGCAGATGGCTGATGCAGTTCAGCCGCGCCTTTTTCTTGTCGACGCCCTGAACCACCCACCACGGCGCTTCCGGAATGTTAGTGCGTGCTAACATGACTTCTTTGGCCTCGGTGTAGTCTTCCCAGCGGCGGCGGCTCTCCAAATCCATTGGGCTGAGCTTCCACTGTTTCAGCGGATCGTGAATGCGGCTGAGGAAGCGCAGTTCCTGCTCGTCATCGGTGATCGAGAACCAGTATTTGATGATTTTGATGCCGCTGCGCGTCAGCATTTTCTCAAATTCCGGCACGCTGCGGAAAAACTCTTCGTATTCCTCGTCGTTGCAAAAACCCATCACTTTTTCCACGCCGGCGCGGTTGTACCAACTGCGGTCGAACAGCACGATTTCACCCGCCGCCGGCAGGTGGGCGATGTAGCGCTGGAAATACCACTGGGTGCGTTCGCGGTCGTTCGGTGCCGGCAACGCGGCCACCCGGCAGGTGCGCGGGTTCAGGCGCTGGGTGATGCGTTTGATCACCCCGCCTTTGCCGGCGGCGTCGCGGCCTTCAAACAGGATCACCACCCGGTGGCCGGTACGCATGACCCAGTCTTGCAGCTTCACCAGTTCCCCCTGCAGCCGCAACAGCTCGCGGAAATACTGCTTGCGCCAGGCTTTTTTCTGATCGCTGTCCACTTCGGTGTCGTCAAACCGCAGGTCATCCAGCTCCATTTCCAGCTCCTCGTCATAGCTGTCATAAAACTCCTGCAGCAGGCGCTGGTTGAAGGTGTCGTCGCGGTTAAATTCATGCATAGCCATAATTTATTCTCCGTGTTAACCCGGTTTTAGAAATGAGTGAAAACCCAGTACAGCCCGGCGGAAAGCAGTACCGAAGCCGGCAGCGTCAGAACCCAGGCCATCAGCAGGTTGCGCAGGGTCGACATTTGCAGGCCGGAACGGTTGGCCGCCATGGTGCCGGCGATGCCGGAGGACAGCACGTGGGTGGTCGAAACCGGCAGGCCGAAGGCGTCTGCCGCACCTATGGTGGTCATCGCCACCAGCTCGGCGCTGGCACCCTGGGCGTAGGTGAGGTGGCTTTTACCGATTTTTTCCCCAACGGTAACCACGATGCGCCGCCAGCCGACCATGGTGCCAAGGCCGAGGGCAATCGCCACCACCACCTTGACCCAGAACGGGATAAAGCGGGTGGCGCTGTCCAGGTCGCTTTTCAACGCATCCAGATTGCGCTGTGAGTCGGCGGAAAACTGAAGCCGTTTTTCCGCTTTCAGGTGTTTGATGGTTTCCGATGCCAGATACATATCGTTACGGGTGTTGGATACCGCCTGCGCCGGGATCTTGTCGACCGAGCCGTACTGGCGGACTTGATCGCCGATGGCGCCGGTCAACTGCGCCAGCGCGGGCACTACGTCCGGCGTCAGCTCATTGGTACGCACATAGCCGGTAAGCACCTCGCGTGGCGGCACCTGGCTGCCCGCCGGGAATTGGCGCAACAGATCGTTTTTGGTAACCTCCGCCAACGCGGCCACGCGCGGGATTTGCTCCGGCGACATCGAGCGGTTCAGGGCATAGGCGATCGGCATGGTGCCGACCAGGATCAGCATGATCAGACCCATGCCTTTTTGCCCGTCGTTGGAGCCGTGGGCGAAGGAGACGCCGGTACAGGTGAGGATCAGCAAACCCCGGATCCACAGCGGCGGCGGCGCATCATTTTTGGGTGCGGTGTACAGCAGACGGTTTTTAACGAACACCTTCAACGCCAGCAGCAGCAGGGCGGCAAACACAAAACCGATCACCGGCGAAAGCAGCAACGCATAACCCACTTTAATCGCCTGTCCCCAGTCCACGCCGCTGGTGCCGGTGCGCCCGTGGATCAGGGCGTTAGCCACGCCCACGCCGATGATGGAACCAATCAGCGTATGCGACGAGGAGGCCGGCAGCCCGAGCCACCAGGTGCCCAGGTTCCAGATAATCGCCGAGAACAGCAGGGCGTAAACCATGGCAAAACCGTTACCGGTGCCGGCTTGCAGGATCAATTCAACCGGCAGCAGCGAAATGATGCCGAACGCCACCACGCCGCTGGAGAGCAAAACGCCGAGGAAGTTGAAAAATCCCGACCAGACCACCGCCACCATCGGCGACAGCGAATGGGTGTAAATCACCGTGGCTACCGCATTGGCGGTATCGTGAAAACCATTAACGAATTCAAAACCCAGCGCAATAAGCAGCGCTAACCCCAATAAAAGAAAAGGCAGGTAGCTGGTATATACTGCACCGGCGTCGGTCACGTCGTTAAATAGATTTACTCCGGTAAAAGCGATCCCCAGTACTAATAAAAAAACAAAAAAAAGAACAGCGAGTCGACTGTTCTTTTGGTAGATCTTTGGCAGGCTGGACGCAGCTGGAACACCTGCTTGAACGGCGCTGTTATCGCTCATAAAGGACCTTCCCGATAAACTTCATTAGAATACTGACGGTGTTGAACGGCGTTGCCATGAAAGTATTGGGAAATAATGTGACTTTTTTATGACGGTAATATTAATCATCTGGAAAAGTGAAAATAATTAACGTTGGTATTTAAAGATTGATATAAAGGCTGAGGCCGGTTTATTGATTAATGCAGTTATTCGGGATAAAGATTTATGGTTCAAACGGTTGCGGATAAAATGCACAAGCTTGATTTTGATGATGAGGTTACCGGGCTGATTTACGGCCACGTGTTCCGCACGGGAGAAGCGCCGCTGCGCGTCTCTTCGCAGCAGGCCTGCCAGGCTTACCGGGATCTGTCGCCGGGCGAAGGGTTTATCTGGCTGCACCTTAATCTGAACCATGCGGCGGCAGAGAAATGGCTGAAAAATCACTTTGCGATCTCCGACTTTTTCTTCGATGAAATCCGTCACGGCTCCCACACCACGCGCATCGAACGGCAGGGGGATGACCTGTTTGCGGTGCTCAACGACGTGATTTTTCACCCCAAGGAAAATAATCCGGAGATCGCCACGCTGTGGTTGTATTGCCGCAGCGGGTTGGTGGTTACCGTGCGGCACAAGCCGCTGCGGTTGATCGAACGGTTGCTGGGCCGTCTGGGGCCATTGCAACTAGCCTCGTCCACCGAACTGTTGGCACACTTGCTGGAAGAACAGGAAGAGGTGCTGGAGCAGGTGGTGCGGCAGGCCAATCAGTATGTCGACACCATTGAAGATCGTTTGCTGAGCAATCATGTGAAACGCAATCGCACCGAACTGGGGCGCATGCGCCGCATGCTGTTGCGTTTTCAGCGTCTGCTGGCCCCGGAACCGGCCGCGCTGTTCCGCCTGCTGAATCGGCCACCGGCCTGGCTAAGCCGGGACGTGGTGCAGGATCTGCGGCAGTTTACCGAAGAATTCACCGTGGTACTGAACGATCTGGCCAGCCTGACCGAGCGCATTCGCCTGCTGCAAGAAGAGATTGGCGCCAAGCAAATGGAGCAGAACAACCGTACGCTGTACACCCTGACGGTGATCACCGTGCTGGCGCTGCCGATCAACATCGTCGCCGGTTTCTTCGGCATGAACGTGGGGGGGATCCCGCTGGCCAGCAATCACCACGGCTTTATTCTGCTGGTGTTGCTGGTCGGCGGTTTTACGTTGGTCACCGGTTATCTGGCGTTCAGACGCCGGGATGAAAGCTGATTACAGCCTTGCCCGGTACTCTTCTTCCAGCTTGGCGTGGGTGCTCCAGAACGGGCGCGGCTGGCGATCGTGCAGGCGGTCGAGCAGAATATCCAGATGGGTGTGCCATCCGCCGGCCACGCTGAGCATTTCGTCACGGTTGGCCAGGCGTCGGTGGGTGACCGTCAGCAGCACGGCGTTGTCCTGTTCGGTCAGTTCAAAGGTCACTTCGGAAGGGCGACCCTGTTCCTGTTCCGCCCAGGTAAAGCTCAGCAGTCGCGGTGGGAAAAGGCAGGTAATATGACCGAAGTGTTTGTCGTTGCAGCCGCTTTGTCGGTATTTGGCGGGAGCCTGCTCGTGTTCGCCCGTCAGCTCCGAATTGCGAAATACCAGTTCCACCGCAGCGCCTTTTTCCAGCGTCATCACGCCGGCAGCCAACCAGGTGGCGCGTTTGTCGGATTCCGTCAGGTAGGCCCAAACCCGCTCGATCGGGCCAGGCAGCAGCCGCTGAATGCGCAGCGTGCCGGTTTCAATAATCATACCGTAGTCGTTCATGCTTCACTCCTTGGGAGGATACTGTTCAGGCTGTCGCAGCGCGACTTCCAGCGCGTCCAGCCGTTCTGTCCAGAAATGCTCGTAGGTTTGCAGCCATTGCATGGCCTGCGCCATTGGCCCGGGTTCAAGCCGGCAGATATGGTTTCTTCCCTGCACGGTTCGCTGCACCAGCCCAGCAAGCTCCAGTGCCTTGATATGCTTGGAGGCACCGGCAAACGACATCTGCAACGGCGCGGCCAGTTCACCAATGCTGTGCTCGCCGTCGGCCAACGCACGCAAAATAGCGCGGCGCGTTGGGTCGGAAAGCGCGTGGAAAATGGCGTCCAGCTGTGAGGAAGATAATTTAACCATAAGGTTGAATATAGAACACGGAGGTGAATATTCAACCGATTCGTTGAATATTTTTTGCTATTGCCCCGGCCGGTTAACCGGGGCGAGGAGATCAGCTAGCCGTTTGCGCCAGCAACGCGTTGAGCAGCACGTTGGCACCGGCGGTGGCCCAGGCGGGCGAAATATTTTCCAGCTCGTTGTGGCTGATGCCGTCCACGCAGGGAATAAAAATCATCGCCGTGGGCGCTACCCGGCTCAGATAACAGGCATCGTGACCGGCGCCGGAAACCATCTCCCGGTGCGAATAACCCAGCGCTTGCGCGGCCTGGCGTACGCTGTCGATACAGTTTTCATCAAAGCGTATCGGTTGATACTGAAAGATGCGTTCGGCGCGAGCGCTCAACGTGCCGGCATCGATCTCGGCGACCGCCGCCAGCAACCGCTGCTCCATCTGTTCCAGCACCGCCTCCTGCGGATGACGGAATTCGACGCTGAAAAACACTTTGCCCGGCACCACATTGCGCGAGTTGGGGGTGATTTGCGCCATGCCTACCGTGGCGCGCGCATCCGGCATGAAATCCAGGCCGATCTGATTGACCGCCGTGACCATAGCGGCAAAGCCGAGCAGGGCATCGCGGCGCCGTTCCATCGGCGTGGTGCCCGCATGGGCGCTGAAACCGAGGATCTCCAGTTCATACCAGCGCTGGCCCTGCGCGCTGGTCACCACGCCGATCTCAATGTTTTCCGCTTCGAGGATCGGGCCTTGCTCGATATGCAGTTCAAAGGCGGCGTGGATGGGCCTGCCGCCGACCGGCTCCTCGCCGTCATAGCCGATTTGCTTCAGCGCTTCGCCGATACTGATACCCTGCGCATCGCGGCGCGACAGGCCGTATTCTTCATCGAACACGCCGGCAAACACGCCGGAGGCGATCATCGCCGGGGCGAAGCGGGCGCCTTCCTCGTTAGTCCAGTTAACCACCTCCAGTGCGCGCTCGGTAGCAATCTGATGATCGTTCAGGGTGCGGATCACTTCCAACCCGGCCAGCACGCCGTAAATGCCGTCAAAGCGCCCGCCGTTGGGTTGGGAGTCGACGTGGGAGCCGGTGACGACCGGCGCCAGTTCCGGGCGGGTGCCTTCGCGGCGCAAAAACATGTTGCCCATGCGATCGACCCGCACGCTGCATCCCGCTTCCAGCGCCCAGGTACGCAATTGATCGCGCGCCTGACGATCCTCCTCGCTCAGCGCCAGCCGGGTGACGCCGTCTTTCGGAATGGCGCCGAACTGCGCCATAGCGCGCAGGCTTTGCCACAGCCGTTCGCCGTTAACCTGTTGGGTCATTTTTTTTCTCCCGACGGTTTTGCGGCATAGCGGAAATCGCAGCAGGGCGCGCCGGACATAATGGTTTGGGTACGTTGCAGCTCGACGTCCGGCGCATAGCCGACGATAAACTGGCTGTCGCGGGCGCATGACAGCAAATGGCCAATCTCGCCCAACCCCATCTCGTGATACATCTCGGCATAGCGACAGCGGGTGACGTTATAGTCGAACTGCTGCTCGTCTTGATGGATCACCTTCACCTGCAGCGCGTCGTCTTTTTCCCACAGGTACTGCAAGGCGGCGAAACTCTGCAAATCCGCGCCATTCGGCTCCTGCGCGGCAAACTGCTTGCCCGCCTCGATGGCGGCGTTTTCAATGGCTTCGCCAATCACCGCCTGTGCGCGCTCCTTGCCGATCTCACGCACCAGAATCTGGTAGATCGGCTTGATGATCTCGGCTTCGATACGCCGACGGGCCAGAATGCCCAATTCGTTTTTTGCACAGCTCATCACCTTGCTCCCCTTGCTTTGTTATTGTGTTTTAGCGCCGCCCAATACGCTCTGCGGCTGCCATTTGCCGTCGACCACCTTGTAGAGGGTGAAGCTTGGCTGTTGCAGGTTGCCCTGCGGATCGAATGCGATGTTGCCGGTGACGCCCTGATAATGAATGGCGCGCAGTTTCGGCAGATAATCGGCCGGATTGGCGGATCCTGCCTGCTCAATGGCGGCAATCAATACCCGGGTGGCGTCATAGGCGAACGGCGCATGCAGTTCGATGTGGGTCTTGTAACGGTCGCGGTAAGCCTGCTCAAAGGCTTTGCCGCCCGGCATCTGCTCCAGCGGCAGGCCCGGTTCCAGCGCCACCACGCCTTCGCCTTCTTTCTGCGCCAGCGTCAGGAAGGTTTGGCTGACGAAGCCGCCGGCGCCCATCAGTTGAGTATTCATACCCAACTGTTTGATGCGGCGGGCCAGCGGTGCCGCCTGTGAATCCACGCCGCCGAAGAAGATCAGATCGGCATTCTTGCTGCGAACGGTGGTCAACACCGCGCTGAAATCGACGGTTTTGTCATCGACGTATTCACGCGCTACCGGTTGTATGCCCTGCGCCGCCAGCGATTTGATAAACTCGTCCGCCAACCCCTGGCCGAACGCGGTGCGATCGTCGATGACCGCAATGCGTTTGGCTTTCAGTACCTTGACGGCATATTCACCGGCGTAATTACCGCCGTCGTCGTCATGGCCCATCACGCGAAAGCTGGTATCAAACCCCTGTTGAGTATAGGCATGACCTGTGGCGACCGGTGCCACCTGGGCAATGCCGGCATCGTGATAAATGCGCGCCGCCGGGATGCTGGTGCCGGTATTCCAGTGGCCGACCACGCCGGCGACGCCTTCGTCCACCAGGCGCTGCGCCACCGCAACGGCGGTGCGCGGGTCGGACTGGTCGTCTTCGGACACCAATTTAAAGGTGACAGGTTTGCCATTCAGCGTCGGTTTTTGGGCATTGGCGTCGGCGATCGCCAACTGAGCGCCGTTTTCCAGATCCTTGCCGATACGGGCGGAAGGGCCGGTCAGCGGGCCGGCCAGGCCGATCAGAATGGTGTCGGCGGCCCACGCCGGCGTAGCTGCGCCAAGGGTAGCCAGAACGGCGGCGGCCAGGGCCAGCGGTTTAAAGCGAGTTATTTTGTTCATGTAAAACTCCCGGTGCGGTTAAAAGTAAAAACGACTATTCGCCCAGATAGGCTTGTTTGATTTTTTCATCGTCGAGCATGCCGGCAGACCGGCCGCTGTGGCTCAGGCTGCCGCTGTCCAGCACGTAGGCGCGATCGGTCGACTCCAGCGCCAGCCGGGCATTCTGTTCCACCAGCAATAGCGTGACACCGTCACTGGCAAGGGTTTTGATCACGTCAAAAATGGCTTCGACCACGATCGGCGCCAGTCCCATTGAGGGTTCATCCAGCACCAGCAGGCGTGGCCGGCTGAGCAGCGCTCGGCCCATCGCCACCATCTGTTGTTCGCCGCCGGAGAGCAGCCCGGCGGGTTGCCGCAGCCGTTCGCGCAGCCGTGGGAAAAGGGTGCAAACCCGCTCCAGATCCTGCCGTACCGCCGGTTTATCGCGGCGGGAATAGGCACCAAGCTGCAAATTTTCCAGCACCGTCATGCGGGCGAAAATGCCGCGGCCTTCCGGCACCATCACCAGCCCCTGTTGCAGCAGCCGATGCGGAGGAACACCGCGAATGGACCGGCCGTCGAACAGGATGTCTCCTTCGAAGGGTTGCAGGCCGGTCAACGCGCGCAGGCTGGAGGTTTTGCCCGCGCCGTTGGCGCCGATCAATGTCACCTGTTCGCCGTGGTTAACCGTAAAATCGATGCCTTTCACCGCATGAATGCCACCGTAAGACACTTTTAGCCGTTTGACCGACAATAAGGGTTCAGACATGCGCCGATCCTCCCAGATAAGCCCGGATCACCGCCGGTTCGCGCCTTACCTGCGCCGGTTCGCCTTCGGCGATGACTTTGCCGTAGTCGAGTACCGTCAGGCGGTCGCACAATCCCATCACCAGCTTGACGTCGTGCTCTATCAGCAGCAGGGTTTTGCCGCTTTCGCGGATGCGTTGCAGCAGCTCGCGCAGCGCCACTTTCTCTGCGGCGTTCATGCCGGCGGCCGGTTCATCCAGTGCCAATAACTGCGGGTCGGTAGCCAGCGCACGGGCAATTTCCAGCCGCCGCTGGTGCCCGTAGGAAAGATCGCCGGCGCGGTAATGGGCAAATTGACCGATGCCGACGTACTCCAGCAGCGCGTGAGACTTCTCCCGCGTTGCCCGTTCTTCCTCGCGGGCATGGCGGTGGCGTGAAATAGCCGCCCACAGGCCGTTGCGGGTACGTACATGGCAGCCCACCATCACGTTTTCCAGCACGCTCATTTCGTTGAACAACCGCAGGTTCTGGAAGGTGCGGGCGATGCCGGCCTGCACGACTTTGTCGATGGCCTGCGGTTTGTAGCGGCGATCCAGCAGGCGGAACTCTCCGTCGTCGGCGCGGTACAGGCCGGTAATCAGGTTGAAACAGGTGGTTTTGCCGGCACCGTTCGGCCCGATCAGCCCATAGATTTCCCCCTGGCGGATACTCATGCTGACGTCGTCCACGGCGGTCAGCCCGCCAAAACGTTTACTGACGTGGTTGAGGGTAAGTAGTGGCGTCATGATGCGGCTCCCGATTGATGACGCGCCGGCCACAGGCCCGCCGGGCGATACAGCATGACCAGAATCAGCGCCAGGCCGTAGAACAGCTGGCGGATAATTTCCGGGTCGATCCACACCTGGCCGAACAGGGCCAGTTGCAGCGGCCCCATGGTGCTGCGCAGCAATTCAGGCAGCGCTGCCAACAGCAAGGCGCCAAGGATCACGCCCGGAATGTGGCCCATGCCGCCCAGCACCACCATCGCCAGTACGGCAATCGATTCTTGCAGGGTGAAGGACTCCGGTGAGACAAATCCCTGGAACGCGGCAAACAGCGCGCCGGCGATGCCGCCGAACGTGGCGCCGATGGCGAACGCCAGCAGTTTGAAGTTACGGGTGTTGATGCCCATCGCCCGCGCTGCGTCCTCATCTTCGCGGATGGCGGTCCAGGCGCGACCGACCCGTGAATGTTGCAGGCGCAGGCAGATAAACAGGATCGCCAGCAGCAGGGCGGCGAACAGGTAGTAATACAAATACAGCGAGGAAAAACGGATGCCGAACCACTCATGCATGCCGGAAAACTTCAGGCCGAACAGGCTGACCGGATCGATGCCGGAAATGCCTTTTGGGCCGTTGGTGATATTGACCGGGCGATCGAGGTTGCGCATCAGAATGCGCACGATTTCGCCAAAGCCGAGCGTGACGATCGCCAGATAGTCGCCGCGCAGGCGCAGCGTCGGCGCGCCGAGCAGGATGCCGCACAGCGCCGCCAGCACGGCGGACAGCGGTATCAGCAGCAGGATGGACAGATGCAAGCCATCCGGGAACCAGTGCAACAGCAACGGAAACTGTTCGGTCAGGTGCGGCGACGACAGCAGCGCGGTCAGATAGGCCCCCACAGCGTAAAAGGCGATAAATCCCATGTCCAGCAGGCCGGTCAGGCCGACGACGATATTCAGCCCCAGCGCCAGCATCAGGTACAGCAATGCGAAGTCGATCACCCGCACCCAATAGTTGCCGCCGGCGGCCCCCGCCAACCAGGGGGCCAGCAGCAGGCCGAGCATGAACAGCGCGACGCCGAGCCTGGCGCGGCCTGGGGTGGCGGTTTGCAGGGTGGTGGTCAGAACGGTCATTTTATCTCCTCAGGCGCGGGTGGCGATGCGCTCGCCCAGCAGCCCGGATGGGCGTAATACCAGCACCGCAATCAGTATCAGGAAGGCGAAAACGTCCTGATAATTGCTGCCGAAGGTGCCGCCGGTGAGTTCGCCGAGATAACCGGTGCCCAGCGATTCGAATAGCCCCAGCAATAATCCGCCGAGCATGGCGCCGCGCAGGTTGCCAATGCCGCCCAGCACTGCGGCGGTAAACGCCTTGATGCCAGGCAGGAAGCCCATGGAGAAGCCGGCGTTGCCGTAGTTGCTGGCCATCATGATGCCCGCCACTGCTGCCAGCGCGCCGCCGAGGGCGAAGGTCAACAGGATCACCCGGTTGGGATCGATGCCCATCAGACCGGCGACCTGCGGATTTTCCGCCGTGGCGCGCATCGCGCGGCCAAAGCGCGAATGTTCGACCAGCAACAGCAGCCCGGCCATCACCAGCACGGCGACAACCAGCGTGGCGATACCGGTACCGGTGATCACCGCCGGCGCATGCCCGGCGCTGCCCTGGGTCAAGGCAATGGGGGACATGGGCAGCAGTTGCGGGAACATCAACGGATTGCGTGACCAGATCAGCATCGCCAGGGTTTGCAGCAGCAACGAGACGCCAATGCCGCTGATCAACGGCGCCAGGCGCGGGGCATTGCGCAGGCGGCGATAGGCCAGGCGTTCGATGCTCATCGACACCAGTGCGCAGACCGCCATGGCGAGCATCATCGCCAGCAATAGCACGGTGTACGGCGACAGAGTGGGGAAATGATGCTGCAACACGCCGATAGCCGACAGGGCGCTCAGCGCGCCGACCATCAACACATCGCCGTGGGCGAAATTGATAATGCGCAAAATGCCGTACACCATGGTGTAACCCAGGGCGATCAGAGCATAAATACTGCCGAGCATCAGGCCGTTGACGGTCTGCTGTACCAGCGTATCCATAGGGAGAGTCCCGAAAATAATGATTCAGGAGGCTCAGAGTAGAGAATTAAAAAAAATTGTAAAATACGGAAAAATAATTTCTTATGTAAAAAACGCGTGTTTTTAATTGATTGATTTATTTGTATATTAATTTAAACCCGCAGACGATTTTTTAGCAAATTAGTCAATATATGAAAAAAACAGAAGAGTACGATGCACTGCTACCGAACGATCCGCCACTGCGCGCCGTCAGGGCGTTCGAGGCTATCGCCCGCCTGGGCAGCATTACCGCGGCAGCGCAGGAACTGGCGATCTCACCTTCGGCGGTCAGCCATCAGCTCAAAACGCTGGAGGCTTTTTTGCAAATGCCGCTCACCGAACGGCAGGGGCGCAAGCTGATCTTGCGCAGCGAAGGGCGCGAGTATTACCGCTCGATCCGCTCGGCGTTTAACGTGTTGCGCCAGGCGACGGAGCATGTGCGTGAGCAATCGGCCTCCCGGCAGGTGACCATCAGCCTGATCCCGCTGTTCGGCATGGGCTGGTTTATTCCGCGTTTGCACGGTTTTCTGCGTGAGAATCCCGATATCGACATCAACGTGGTGTACGCCAATCACCGCAACTATCTCAGTGACGCCGCCGATATTTCGATTCGTTTTGGCGTGGGGCAATGGACCGGCTATCGCAGCGAAAAACTGATGTCCGGCAAAATGGTGCCGGTATGCAGCCGCAGTTTTATCAGGCTGCACGGGCTGCTGGATACGCCGGATCAGCTTTTGCCGCTGCCGTTGTTGCACGACGAAGAACGCAATACCTGGATGCAGTGGTTTCAGCAGGCCGGCGTCAGGCGGCCGCTGCGCAGCACCGGGCCGATGTTCGAGGATGGCCTGCTGACGCTGGCGGCGGTGCAGTCGGGGCTGGGCTGCGCCCTGATGCGCGAACCGCTGATCGCACCTTATCTTAACAGCGGCGAACTGGTTAAGTTGTTTGACCGACCGATTGACGATGGCCGCGATTATTACCTGTGCGTGCGGGCAGACAGCGAGCTGTCGCAAGAGGGGTTGAACCTGCAACAGTGGTTGCTGCGCGAGGCAGCCGGCCAATAAACAGGCACGCGCTAACTGCCTGAATTGACTATCCTGAGTAGAGTGCAATGGGCCAACAGGAGTGTCCGATGACTGCAGAAAACGAGCTGGAACAAACGCCAAAAATGAGCCTGCCGCTGCTGGCCGGTGGTGCCTTGGGCGTGGTGTTCGGCGATATCGGCACCAGCCCGCTGTATACGCTGAAAACCGTGCTTTATCTGTCTGGCGATGCGCCGTCCGCGCCGGTGATCCTCGGCTTGTTGTCGCTGATTTTCTGGACGCTGGTGATAGTGACCTCGCTCAAATACGCCATGTTCGCCATGCGGATCGATAACCGCGGCGAGGGCGGCATCATGGCGCTGATGTCGCTGTTGGTCAGCAAGAAAAACAGGCGTCCCGTCGTGGTGTTCGCCGGGCTGTTCGGGGCGGCGCTGATTTACGGTGACGGTGCCATCACCCCGGCGATCTCAGTGCTTTCGGCGCTGGAGGGGTTGAACATCGTCTTGCCCGAATCCAAACCCTATATTTTACCGGCGGCGGTAGTGATCCTGGTCACTTTGTTCGCCATTCAGCCGCTGGGCACGGCGCGTATCGGCAAGGTGTTTGGCCCGATCATGGCGCTGTGGTTTTTCTCGATCGCCGCCCTGGGCGTTTGGGGCATTATCCAGCATCCGGCGGTGCTGATGGCCGTCAACCCCGAGTACGGCGTGGCATTTCTGTTCTCCAACGGGTTAACCAGCTTTCTGGTGTTGGGCGGGGTGTTCCTTTGCGTGACCGGCGCAGAGGCGCTGTATGCCGACATGGGGCACTTTGGCAAAAGACCTATCTGGCTTGCCTGGTTCGGCATCGTATTCCCCAGTTTGTTGTTGAATTATGCCGGGCAGGCCGCGTTGATCCTCTCCGGCGCCGACGTGACCCAAAATATTTTCTTCCGCCTGTGCCCGCCAATGATGCAGATACCCTTGGTGATCCTGGCTACCCTGGCCACCATCATCGCCAGCCAGGCGATCATCAGCGGGGCCTTTTCCATGACCCGTCAGGCGATCCAGCTTGGCTGGTTGCCGCGCTTGCGGGTGAAACAAACCACCGAGGAGAGCTACGGCCAAATTTACATCGGTGCCATCAACTGGCTGCTGATGGCGGTGACGGTTTTTCTGACGGTGTTCTTCAAATCCTCCGATAACCTTGCCGCCGCCTACGGCATCGCCGTTTCGCTCACCATGATCATGACCAGCGGCTTGCTGTTTGTGGCGATGCGCGAGGTGTGGCGCTGGGGATTCGCCGCCAGCCTGCTGGTTGCCGGCGGTTTTTTTATCGTCGATCTCAGCTTTTTGGTGGCTAACCTCAGCAAGGTGCTGCAAGGGGGCTATGTACCGCTGCTGTTGGCCAGCCTGGTTTATGGCGTGATGCTGATCTGGCATCGCGGCGTGGCGGCGGCTTCACGCACGCTGGGCGAAAAGAGCCTGCCGCTGGCGGATTTCCTGGCACAAATCGAAGCGCAAGCCATTCCTCGGGTGCCGGGTACGGCGATATTTCTTACCCGTAATCTGAATGGCACGCCGCCGGTGATGAAATGGCACGTCAAACGCAACGGCTCGCTGCACGCCGATGTATTGACGCTGAACATCATGATCGTGAACGAGCCGCGAGTGGCGAATGCCGAGCGCTTGGTGATGCGGCAGCAGTCACCGGGCTTCTGGTGCGGCGTGGCCAGTTACGGCTTTATGGAAAGGCCGAACATTCCCCGGTTATTGCACCATGCCGAGGCGCAGAAAACCGGGTTGAATTTTGACGACGCCACCTATTACCTGGGGCATGAAACCGTGGTGCGTCGCGAAAGCAGCGGCAGATTGCCGGCGTGGCAGCGCAGTATCTTTGCGCTGATGGTGCGTAACGGCATGCACGTGACGGATTATTACTATCTCCCCAGCGATCAGGTGGTGGAGATCAGCCGCCGGGTGCCGGTGTGACGGTCTGGCTATAGGTTAAAAGCAACGGTTATTTAGCCGCAGGCATGGCGCAGGCTATAGTGCGGTGGCGCGATGTGCGCGGCTTTGCTCTGAGGGTTTATGTCACTGTTCGATCTTACTGCCTTGGCTACCGGCTTGCCGCTGGCATGGCGTTCCAGCATTCTGGGGCGCGTCGGTTCCGCCAATATCAAAGTGCTGCGAATGGATCAGCGCGCCATTGACGATGAGGTTCACGAATACCATGAGGCGCTGCTGGTGATCGAAGGCCAACTGAGGTTGGCGGTGCGGGGCGAGGAGATTAGGGTGAACGCCGGGCAGCTGTATCAGGCCGCTGCCGGCGTGCCGCATCGCGTGTTGGCGGGCAGCCACGGCACGCTGGTGATTGTTGATTTACCCGAGAATTAATGCCGGCCGTCCAGCGCGGACAACGCCACGTCAACCGCCGCTAACAGCCGTTCTTTTGTGACGCCGTCACGTGCTTGTGTCGATAATCCGTGCAAAAAGACCGCGAAGTAGTCGCCCAGGCTGTCGGCGTCGGTATCCGCCGGTAATTCCCCGTTTTTCACCGCTAGCTGCAGCCGCTCAATAATGCCCTGGGTACGCAGCAGACGGTGTTCCGCCAGCCAGGTTTTGATGCCGCTGTTTTCAGTGCTGACGCTGGCGGCGGAAGAGACCACCATGCAGCCCTGCGGCAACTCGCCGCGGCTGTACAGCGCCACCGCGTCTTCCAGCAGGCGCTTTATCGCCGCCCGCACGCCGGTTTCTTCGCTGAAGGCGCGTTCGGCAAAGCCGCCTTCATGGTTTTCGTAGCTGGCGATGGCTTCGCGGAACAGCAATTCCTTCGAGCCGAACGCCTTGTAAATGCGCGCTGAGGCGATACCCAGTTCGGCCACCAGATCCGACATCGAGGTGCCTTCGTATCCCTGGCGCCAGAAGAGATCCCGTGCTTTCAGTAATGCCTGTTCGCGGTCGAATTCGCGTGGTCTGCCTGCCATCGGTCGGCTCCTGTTTGCCTGTCATTCAGTGAGATAGGATCGCTTAAATCGCCCCGGACGCCAACGAATTTCTAAAATCTGCTTGCGGCGGGATTCATTTGAGCCTATTGTTTGTCAATCGACAACCAATAGGAGTTTACGATGAAAACCTTGAAAGGTCCAAGCCTGCATCTTGCACAATTCAGCGACGATGCCGCCCCCTTTAACAGCCTGCCCGCCATTGCACAATGGGCGGCGGAAACCGGTTTTAAAGCGCTGCAAATCCCCGCGTGGGATCGCCGCCTGTTCGATTTGGCTACCGCAGCGGAAAGCCAGACTTACTGCGATGAACTGGTCGGCATGCTGGCAGACAAGGGGTTGGTAGTCAGCGAACTGACCACCCACATTTTTGGTCAGTTGATGGCGGTGCACCCGGCTTATGACGCGTTGTGCGACAGCTTTGCGCCGCCGGCGCTGCACGGCAACCCGCAGGCGCGCGGCGAATGGGCGCGGCAACAGCTGCTGTTGGCGGCCAAAGCCTCCGCACGGCTGGGGCTGAGCGACATGGGCACCTTTTCCGGCTCGCTGGCATGGCCCTACCTGTTTCCGTTCCCACAACGCCCGGCCGGGTTGATCGAGACGGCGTTCGATGAGCTGGCGAAACGCTGGTTGCCGGTGCTCAACGCCTGCGACGAACAGGGCGTAAACCTGTGTTATGAAATTCACCCCAGTGAAGACCTGCACGATGGCGTAACGTTTGAAATGTTTCATCAGCGCGTCGGCGGCCACCCCCGTTGCCAGATCCTGTTCGATCCGAGCCACTTCGTGCTGCAACAGCTGAACTACCTGGATTACATCGATATTTATAAAGATTTTATCCGCATGTTCCACGTCAAGGACGCCGAGTTCAACCCGACCGGCCGTCAGGGCATTTATGGCGGCTACCAGTCGTGGACCGAACGCGCAGGGCGTTTCCGCTCGCTGGGCGACGGCCAGGTCGATTTCAAAGGCATTTTCTCCCGGTTGACGCAGCACGGCTACGCCGGTTGGGCGACGCTGGAATGGGAATGTTGCCTCAAGCACCCGGAGGACGGCGCTCGTGAAGGGGCTGCGTTCATCCGCGACCATATCATCAACGTCACCGACAAGGTGTTCGACGACTTTGCCGGCGCGCCGGTCGACCAGCAACAGATTAATACCTTGCTCGGCCTGCGCTGAGCCACGCTATTCCACCACGGAGAACACCCATGACAATGCAAAATAACGGGTCCATGCTGAATGGACCTGAACCCGAACACGTCTATGCACGGGTCAACGGCAACCGCATTCACTGCGTCACCCTCGGCGAAGGCCGGCCGGTGTTGCTGATCCCAGGCTGGCCGCAGACCTGGTATACCTGGCGTTATGTGATGCAGGCGCTGGCAGCCGCCGGTTTTAAGGCGATTGCGGTGGATCCGCCGGGCATCGGCGATTCTGATAAACCCACCGGCGGTTATGACACCGGTAGCGTCGCTGCCGTGCTGCACCAGACCATGCTGCAGCTTGGACACCCGAGTTATTCGTTGGTCGGCCACGATATTGGCATGTGGATCGGCTATGCGTTGGCCAGCGACTATCCGCAGGCGGTGGAAAGACTGGTCCTGACCGAAGCGGTGATCCCTGGGCTGGCGCCGGCACCGCCGATTTTTGTGTCGCCGGACCAAAACATCTTCCTGTGGCATTTCATGTTCAACCAACTGGCGGATCTGCCGGAGGCGTTGACGCTGGGGCGAGAGAGAGAGTATCTCGGTTACATCTTTAACCGCTGGTCTTATCGCCGCGATCGGGTGGCAGCAGAAACCTACATTGCCGCTTATTCTGCGCCGGGTAGCTTGCGGGCCGGCTTTGATTACTACCGCGCCATTCCCGAGACCGTGCGGCAAAACCAGCGGCGTGCCGAGAGCAGGCTCGAGATGCCGGTGATGACCATCGGCGCAGAACACGCCACTGGCGATGCGCCTTTTGTCACATTGCGCGATAACGCCGTGGATCTGCGGGGCGAGACGGTCGCCGGCTGCGGTCATTTTATTACTGAAGAGTGTCACGAGGCGTTTATCGCCCTGGTGGTGCCATTCCTGTCGGAGGCGCAGACCGATGCCGCTTGATACGCAGATTGCCCGTTTTCTGGCGGAAACGGCAGGTGCGGCGGCACCCGGTTCCCTGGCCGAGATGCGTGCCGCCGCCGAGGCCGGGCTGCTGCAACTGCAGGGCGAAGCGGAAGCCAGCGGCGGCGTGCGGGATTTTACGGTCACCGCCAACGACGGTCATGAGATCGCCATTCGCGCTTATCTTCCGCAGGGCGTGGCGGCAGAACCTTTGCCGGCCATGCTGTACGCCCACGGCGGCGGCTGGTGCCTGGGTTCGTTGGCGCTGTATGACCGGCCTTGTCAGGCGCTGGCCAATGCCACGGGGCGGTTGATCCTGTCGGTCGATTACCGGCTGGCGCCGGAGCATCCGTTCCCGCGGCCGCTGGAGGATTTTTACCAGGCTTTGTGCGCAGTGGTTGAGCGGGCGGATGAACTGGGGATTCTCGCCGGGCGTATCGCGGTTGGCGGCGACAGCGCAGGCGGCAATCTGGCGGCGGCCGTGGCCTTGCTGGCCCGCGACCGCGAAGGGCCGCAAATCGAGCATCAGCTGTTGCTGTATCCGGCGCTGAGCGGCGCTATGAATACCGCCAGTTATGACGACTACGCGCAGGGGTATTTTTTGACCCGGGAAGTGATGGCGTTTTGCTGGGAGACGTATCGGGGTAAAGAAGGGAAACCGCGTAATCCTTACGCCGAGCCATTGCATGCCGAAACTCTGCAACGGTTGCCCCCGGCGACCATTCTGAGCTGCGAATACGACCCGCTACGCGATGAGGCCGAGCAGTATGCGCAACGGTTGCGTGAAGACGGGGTGGCGGTGTGCTGCGAACGGTTGCCGGGCATGGTTCACGCCTGCATCCATATGCTGGGATTAACCCCGGCGGCGCGGCTGCTGTTCGACAAGGCGGTTTAACCTTTTGTTAGTGTGTTGAAAGCTGCACCTGGTGTGACTAATGCCCCGCATTGGAATTGCGGGGCATTGGTGTTTCCAGCGATGGGCGTCTAACGACCGGCGACGGTCACGAAACGGGTCTCCAGATAGGACTCGATCGCCTCGCTGCCGCCTTCGGTGCCGTGACCTGAGTCTTTCACTCCGCCAAACGGCGTTTCAGGCAGGCCGAAACCGATATGGTTGATGCTGAGCATGCCGCTTTCCACATCGCGCCCCAGCGCGTTTACCGTGGCGATGCTGCGGCTATAGGCATAAGCCGCCAGACCGTAAGGCAGGCGGTTGGCCTCGGCGATCGCTTCCTCATAGGTGGCAAATGGGCGCAGAAGGGCGACCGGACCAAAGGGTTCTTCAGACATCGCCCGCGCACTCAGCGGGACGTCGCGCAGCACCGTTGGCTCAAAGAAATTGCCGCTGCCTGGCAGCCGCTTGCCGCCGGTGCTGGCCTTCGCACCCTGATCGATGGCGTCCTTCACGAAGGCGTCGATGGCAGCGACGCTGCGCGCCAGCACCATCGGCCCCATGGTCACCCCCTCATCCAATCCGTTACCCAGCTTGATGTCACGCACCGCTGCGGTGAATTTCTCTACGAAGGCTTCATAGACGCCTTGCTGGATCAGAAAACGGGTCGGGGCGATACAGACCTGGCCGGCGTTGCGGAACTTGGCCTGTGCCAGCTCTTTGGCGGCGGCGTCGAGATCGGCATCGTCGAAAATCAACACCGGCGCGTGGCCGCCCAGTTCCATGGTGGCCTTCTTCATATGCTGCCCGGCCAGCGCTGCCAAATGTTTGCCTACGCGGGTAGAACCGGTGAACGAGATCTTGCGAATGGTCGGGTGCGGGATCAGGTATTCGGAGATATCCGCCGGGGTGCCATACACCAGCGCGATCACGCCGGCCGGGATGTCGGCGTCGGCAAAGGCTCTGATCAGCTCTGCCGGTGAGGCTGGGGTTTCTTCCGGGCCTTTGATGATGATGGAGCAACCGGCGGCCAACGCGGCGGACAGCTTGCGCACGATTTGGTTGATCGGAAAGTTCCACGGCGTAAAGGCGGCAACCGGGCCGACCGGCAGCTTAAGCGTTTGCTGTTGAACATCGCGGTTGCGGGCAGGGATGATTTGGCCGTAGGTGCGGCTGGCTTCGCCGGCAAACCAGTCAATGACGTCCGCCGAGTTAAGGATCTCAACCTTGGCCTGCGCCACCGGTTTGCCTTGTTCCTGCGTCATGATGGCGGCGATAGATTCTGCGCGTTCGCGCAGCAAGGCGGCGGCTTTACGCATCAGGATGGCGCGCTGATAGGCGGAGGTGTCGCGCCAGCGTTTAAAACCGCGTTCGGTAGCGGCCAGCGCCAGATCGAGATCGGCCTGTGCGGCGTGCGCCACGTTGCCAATGACCTCATCGGTAGCGGGGTTGGTGACCGGCATGGTGTTGCCGGCAACTGCGTTGCGCCATTGTCCGTCAATATAGAGTTGCGTATCTGGATACATTGTTGCCTCTTACTTTCAGGGAGTTAAACACCGTTTTCCCGCTCTGCGGCGGGATAATAAAATCCGCCGACGCCGATCAACAGGCGCCGGGCGATGGGTAAAATACCCTACGCCGAATGAGCGCTATCGTCCAGGGAACCGCGTTGCGCACTACTCAAACGGCATTGGTTTGACTATCATACAAGCCAGGTTCGGCCTTGATGCAAGGCGGCAGGGTGCAGGAGACGGAGGTAGAGTGCAGGGTGTTCCACAGCAGTTCCCTTTCGAAAAAGATTGCGCACAGTTCCGGCAGTTGCCGCAACTGCCGGGCGTAGAGCTTTACCACGCCCATATCGAGCGCTATGTCTTTGAACCCCATACCCACGACGCTTTCGCCATCGGCACCGTCGATGTCGGCGCCGAGCGCTTCCGTTATCGGGGGGCGCAGCATCTGGCGGCACCGGGTTCGCTGGTGTTGATGAACCCGGACGAGCTTCACACCGGCGAGGCGGAAACGGCCGGCGGCTGGAATTACCGAATGCTCTACCTTGAACCCGGGGCGCTGGAGTTGTTGTCCGGCGAGCAGGGGTTTTGGTTTACCGATGCGGTACGCCAGGATCCGCAGGCGGCGCGGCAACTTTCGGCGACGCTGGCCGCACTGTGGCAAGCCCGGGATCCGATGACGATTGATGACCTGCTGCTGCAAGTGGTGGCGATCTTCCGCCCCCACGCGCGCACCGCCCGGCCGCTGAAAGATGAGCCGGCACACCGTTTTGACATCGTCAAAACCTACCTGCGCGATAACTTTTCCACCGCCATCACGCTGGATCAGTTGGCGGCATTGGTGTCGCTCAGCCCGTATCATTTTTTGCGCAAATTCAAAGCCAAATACCATGTGTCGCCTCAACAGATGCTGATGGCGATTCGCCTTTCGCAAGCCAAGCTGATGCTGGGGCGCGGCATGCCTGCCGCGCAGGTAGCCGCGGCGGCGGGGCTAACCGATCAGGCGCATTTAACCCGCGCTTTCGCCAATCGTTACGGTGTCACACCCGTGCGTTATCAAAAACAGGTCATGTCCCGCTAAAACAGCAACCTGCTACAATATTGCCACGAGGAATTAGGCTAGGCTGCTCCTGAAATTCATTCACGGGTTGCTGGAGTCATTATGTTTTTTGGCGTGTTATTTGCCCTCTCGGCCGGGCTGATGTGGGGGCTGATTTTTGTCGGCCCGGTATTGATCCCCGAATATCCTGCGGCGTTACAATCCACCGGGCGCTACCTGGCCTTTGGCCTGATCGCCTTGCCGCTGGCGTGGCTCGATCGCCGCCGGTTGCGAAAGTTGCGGCGTAAAGACTGGCTTGAAGCGCTCAAACTGACGGCGATCGGCAATCTGCTGTATTACCTGTGCCTGGCCAGCGCCATTCAACGCACCGGGGCGCCGGTGTCCACCATGATTATCGGCACGCTGCCGGTGGTGATTTCGGTGACCGCCAACCTGTTTTACAGCCGGCATGACGGGCGGCTTTCCTGGCGGAAGTTAACGCCGGCGCTGGTGTTGATCGCCTGCGGGCTGGCGTTCGTCAACGTCGCCGAACTGAAGGGCAATACGGCACCGCTCGATCTCTGGCGTTATATCAGCGGTTTGGGGCTGGCGCTGTTGGCGGTGGCCTGCTGGACCTGGTTTCCGCTGCGCAATGCCCGCTGGCTGCGGGAAAATCCGGATCAAAGGCCAGCCACCTGGGCAACGGCGCAGGGGGTAGTCACCTTGCCGCTGGCATTGGTGGGTTTTCTGTTGGTTTGCGGCCAGTTGGCCTTCACTCAGCCGGAATTCGCGTTGCCGTTCGGACCCAGGCCGGGTGTGTTTGTCCCGTTGATGATTGTCATCGGTATATTCTGCTCTTGGATTGGCGCGCTGTGCTGGAATGAGGCGAGTCAGCGCTTGCCGACGGTGTTGGTGGGGCCACTGATCGTCTTCGAAATTCTGGCGGGACTGGCCTACACCTTTATGCTGCGCCAGACATGGCCGCCGCTGTTGACGCTGTGCGGCATCGCCTGCCTGATGATCGGGGTGATTTACGCCATGCGCATCAAGCCGCAGCCCGTAGTGGTGCGGCTGACAGAGAAAGCGTGACGCCTGCCGCGAAGGCGGCAGGCGGTGAACCCCTTAACGTTTGCTGTGGTGGATGATCTCTTCAGCCACGTTGCGCGGCGCTTCGGCGTAGTGGCTGAACTCCATGGTGTAAGTCGCGCGGCCCTGCGACATCGATCGCAGGGTGGTTGAATAGCCAAACATCTCGGACAGCGGCACTTTGGCGCGGATCTCCTTGCCGCCGCCGCCGGGGATATCCTCCATGCCTTGCACCAGACCGCGCCGCGACGACAGGTCGCCCATCACGCTGCCGGCATAGTCTTCCGGCGTTTCTACCTCCACCGCCATGATCGGCTCCAGGATCACCGGATCAGCCGCGCGACAGGCGTCTCTAAAGCCAAAGATTGCCGCCATACGGAAGGCTTGCTCAGAGGAATCGACGTCATGGTATGAGCCGAAGGTCAGATGCACTTTGACGTCAACCATCTGGTAACCGGCCAGCACGCCGTTATTCAGCGCCTCCAGCACGCCTTTTTTCACCGCGGGTATATATTCGCCCGGGATCACGCCGCCCTTGATTTCATCGAAGAACTCGAAGCCTTTGCCCGGTTCGTTCGGTTCCACCGTTAACACCACATGGCCATATTGGCCTTTACCGCCGGATTGCCGTACAAATTTGCCCTCCACGTCGACCACCCGTTTGCGGATGGTTTCGCGGTAAGAGACCTGCGGTTTGCCGGTGGTGGTCGCCACGCCAAATTCACGGCGCATACGATCGACGATAATTTCCAGGTGCAGCTCGCCCATGCCGTAAATAATGGTTTGACCGGAATCTTCGTCGGTGCGAACGCGAAACGACGGGTCCTCGGAGGTGAGGCGCTGCAGCGCGATGCCCATTTTTTCCTGATCGGCTTTGGTTTTCGGTTCAATCGCCTGCGCAATCACCGGCTCCGGGAACACCATTTTCTCCAGCGTGATAATGGCGTTAGGATCGCACAGGGTGTCGCCGGTGGTGACGTCTTTCAGCCCCACGCAGGCGGCGATATCACCGGCGTGCAGTTCTTCGACCTCTTTGCGGTCGTTGGCGTGCATCTGCACGATGCGGCCAATGCGCTCTTTCTTGTCTTTGGTCGGGTTATAGACGCTGTTACCCTTGGCCAGCACGCCGGAGTACACCCGTACGAAGGTCAGTTGGCCCACGAAAGGGTCGGTCATCAGCTTGAACGCCAGCGCCGAGAATTTTTCGTCGTCGGCAGCCCGGCGAATGATGATCTTGTCGTGCTCGTCATGGCCTTCCATCGGCGGCACGTCGAGCGGCGAGGGCATCAGTTCGATCACCGCGTCCAGCATGCGCTGCACGCCTTTATTGCGGAAGGCCGAGCCGCACAGCATCGGCTGGATTTCACCGGCTATGGTGCGCAGGCGCAGACCGTGAACAATCTCTTCTTCGCTCAGCGGTTGCTGATTGAGGTATTTGTCCATCAGCTCTTCCGAGCCTTCGGCAGCAGCTTCGATCATTTTATCCCGCCATTCTTGTGCGGAATCGCGCAGCTCGGCCGGGATCTCTTCAAAGCTGAAACTCATGCCCTGCGAAGCTTCGTCCCACAAGATGGCCTTCATGCGCACCAAATCCACCACGCCGGTGAAGTGGTCTTCGGCGCCAATCGGGATGACGATCGGCACCGGATTGGCTTTCAAACGTTCGATCATCATTTTGCGCACGCGGAAGAAGTCGGCGCCGACGCGGTCCATTTTGTTGACGAACGCCAGCCGCGGCACTTTATATTTATTGGCCTGCCGCCAGACGGTTTCTGACTGCGGCTGCACGCCGCCCACCGAGTCGTAGACCATGACTGCGCCATCCAGCACGCGCATAGAACGCTCGACCTCGATGGTAAAGTCAACGTGCCCTGGGGTATCGATAATATTGATGCGGTGCTGCGGATAATTATGCTGCATGCCGTTCCAGAAGCAGGTGGTCGCCGCCGAGGTAATGGTGATGCCGCGTTCTTGTTCCTGCGCCATCCAATCCATGGTGGCCGCGCCATCGTGCACTTCGCCCAGCTTGTGACTGACCCCGGTGTAAAACAGAATCCGCTCGGTGGTGGTGGTTTTGCCGGCATCGATGTGCGCCGAGATGCCGATATTGCGGTAGCGTTCGATAGGGGTAGTACGTGCCATAATTAACCTTTCTTAGCCGCGTTAAAGAAGGGCGGCTTAAACAGCATTAATAATTATGATAATCCTCAATGGGTTACCTTCTGGACCGCCAAGTGAATGAATCGGTCACAGAATAATCGTAGTTGATGAAGGGGGATTTACTAAGCAATGGCTGCGATAGGTAGAACCTGAATGATCGGGGCGGCGAACCGCCCCGGAAGGTTACCCGGCAAAGATATGCGCCTGCCCGATGATATTCAGGCTGACGTGGGAACCGGCATGGATGCCTTCGCGGCTGACGGTTTTTATTTCGATAGCGGCGTCGCTGCCGCTCATGCGCAGGTTGAGGGTCGAGACAAAACCGGCGAAATCGATGCTGGTGACCACCGCCTGGCTCTGCTGCGCTGGTTCTGACAGGCTGATTTGGATCTGCTCCGGGCGCAACATGATGCGGGCAGGCCCCTGGCGGTGGCGATCGTCCACCGCAATCCGTCCCAGCACGCAATCGGCCCAGCCGTGTTCAAGTTTGGCCGAAAGCACCAGGGTTTCCCCCAGGAAGGTGGCGGTCGGTTCATCTACCGGCCGCAGATAGAGATCCTGCGGCGGGCCGACCTGCGCCAGCCGACCATTGCGCATCACCGCGACCTGATCGGCAAACGACAGCGCTTCCGTCTGATCGTGGGTCACCAGAATTGACGCCACCCTGGCTTCCGCCAGCAGCTCCGCCACCGCTTTACGGGTGGCGGCGCGCAGGCCGGTATCCAGGGCGGAGAAGGGCTCGTCCAACAGCATCAGCTTGGGTTGCTGGGACAGCGCGCGCGCCAGCGCCACCCGCTGCTGTTGCCCGCCGGAAAGCTCATGCGGCCACAGCGCGCCCAGCCGCCGATCCAGCGCCACCATGTCCATCAACGCATCAATGCGTCGCTGCTTGTCGCGCTTGCTTCCCTTCAGGCCGAAACCGATATTCCCGGCCACGGTAAAGTGCGGGAATAGCGCGCCGTCCTGCGGCACAAAACCAATGCCGCGCAGGTGCGCCGGCACCCAGCCGCTGCCGTTGGCCATCGGTAAACCCTGCAAGATGACCTGGCCGCTGTCCGGTATTTCAAAGCCGGCGATAATGCGCAGCAAGGTGGTTTTTCCCGAGCCGGAAGGGCCGACAATCGCGGTGCGGCTGCCCTGTGCCACCTGTAAATCCACGTGTTCCAGGACCTTGACCGAATTATAGGACTTACCGATACCCTGCAGTTGAAGCGTGCTCATAATCCCGCCGTGCGTTTAGATTGAGAATAAAGAAGCCAGGTCAATGGCAGCGATAACGCCACCATAATCAGTGCGTAAGGTGCAGCCGCCACGTAGTCGATCTCGCTGGTCAGCGCCCAGAAGCCGGTCGCCAGGGTGCGGGTACCGTTCGGCGCGAGCAGCAGCGTCGCGGTCAGCTCATTGGATATCGCCAGAAACACCAGGGCTGCACCGGCCGCCGCGCCGGGTGCGGCCAGCCGCAAAGTGGTGCTCCACAGGGCCTGCGCCGGCGAGCGGCCAAGGCTGCGCGCCACATTTTCCAACTCCACCGGCGCCTGGGCAATGCCGGCACGCAGGTTGATCAACGCCCGTGGCATAAACATCAGCAAATAGGCCAGCAGCAGCGTGATTTCAGTCTGATAAATCGGCCGGAAGCTGTGAATGGTAATGGTCACCAGCGCCAGCGCCACCACGATGCCGGGCAGCGAACTGGTGACGTAATTGCAGCCTTCCAGCAGCCGATACAGCCGCGCCGGATAACGAACCGACAGCCAGGCCATCGGGATGGCGCACAGTGTGATCAGCAACGCACCGCCGGCGGCCAGCGACAGCGTTTGCAGCAACGCGGGCAGTAAATCCGCATTGCGCCAGACCTCGATCCCGCCCAGCGTCAGCCAGCGGGCCAGAGTGATAAAGGGCACGCCCAGCGCCAGCGCGCTAAGGCTCAATGGCAGTAACAGGGCAAGCAGAGTCGTCACCGGCCCCAGGCGGTAGGGGGTTTGGCTGCGGGCACTGCCGGAGCCTACTCGGGCATAACGCGCGCGGCCGCGGCTGGCGGCCTCCAGCAGCAGTAAACCCAGGCAACACAGCACCAGCACCCCGGCCAGCATGTTGGCTGCCGGGCCGTTAAAGGTGGACTGGAACTGATCGAAAATGGCGGTGGTGAAGGTGTCAAAACGGATCATGGCGTACAGGCCGTATTCCGCCAGCAGATGCAGCGCGATCAGTAACGATCCGCCCCAGGTCGCCAGTTTGAGCTGCGGTAACACCACACGGAAAAACACCGCCAACGGCCGGGCACCGAGCGAAGTGGCGACGTCTTCAATGCCGGGATCCAGGCGACGCAGCACCGCTGCGGCCGGCAGATAAATAAAGGGTAAGTAGGCAATGACTGAAATAAATACCCCGGCGCCCAGCCCATGCATCGAGGGCACCAGGCTGATCCAGGCGTAGCTTTGCACAAATGCCGGAACCGCCAGCGGCGCGGTCGCCAGCAGCGACCAGATGCGGCGGCCCGGCAGCGTGGTGCGCTCCGTGAGCCAGGCCAGCGTGACCCCCAGAATGGCGCAAATTGGCAGTGTGAATACCACCAGTAACAGGGTATTGAGCAACAGTTCGGCCACCCGGGGGCGCAATACCAGAGCTTTCACCGTCTGCCAGCCGGTTTCAAACGCCACGCTGACGACAAACCCCAGCGGCAACAGGGCCAACAGGGAGAGTAAAAGGGCGGCCGCCACGATAAACAGCCCCGGCCGCTGATGCCGCCGGGTGGTGGTGTAACGTGGCGTGACGCCGGTGGCGTTGAGGCTAATATTCGACATAGGGTAAAAGCTCTCTGCAACCGGCTTACAGCAGCCCGGCCTCGGTCATCAGTTCAACCACTTTTTTACCGTTCAGCTGTGAAGCGTCGATTTTCGGCGCGTCCAGCTCTTTCAGCGGCACCAGCTTAGGATTGGAAGCCGCGTTCACGCCTACCGCATATTCGAAGGCGTTATTGGTACGCAGAATGTCCTGGCCGTTCTTGCCGGTGATCCACTTCACGAAGGCCTGAGCCTGTTGTTGGTGTTTGCTGGAAGCCAGCACGCCACCGCCGGAGGTGCTGACGAACGCGCCCGGATCCTGGTGTTTGAAGTAATAAAGTTTGACGTTTTTGCTGTTTTCGCCGGTCTTGGCACCGTCGACGAACGGATAATAGTGATAGATCACGCCGCTGTCGATTTGGCCGGCATTGACCGCTTTCATCACCGTGCTGTTGCCCTTATAGGCGGTGAAGTTGGTTTTCATCGCTTTCAGCCATTCCAGCGTGGCTTTTTCGCCTTTCAGCTCCAGCAGCGCGCTGACGATCGCCTGGAAATCCGCACCGGATGGCGACGCGGCCCAACGGCCTTTCCATTCCGGCTTGGCCAGATCCAGCAGCGATTTAGGCAATTGCGCTTCGGTCAGTTTCGCCGGGTTGTAGACGAATACGGTTGAACGGGCGGCAATGCCGATCCAGCGGCCATGCTGCGGGCGGTACTGGGGTTCGACCTGCGCCAGCGTCGCGGCATCCAGCGGGGCAAACAGCTTGGCGTTGTCCACCAATACCATCGCCGGGGAGTTCTCCGTCAGGAAAACGTCGGCGGGGGATGCGCTGCCTTCCTGCACCAATTGGTTGCCCAACTCGCTGTCACCGCCGTTGCGCAGGGTGACCTTGATGCCGGTGTCTTTGGTGAAGCCGTCTACCCAGGATTTCACCAGGTTTTCGTGCTGGGCGTTATAAATAACGATGCCGTCATCGGCAGGGGCCGCATGGGCGGAAAACGCCAGCATCATCGATGAGGCCAGCAGGGCAATGGGGCCGAGAGAAGAAATACGCAGCTTCATACTGTTATCCTTTTTAGAGGTCGAAGAAGAAAAGCGAATATCGCCTGGCGAGCGCAAGCAGGCCCGATTGTAGCCAAGAACATTAATAATGATAGTGAAAACGATTCGTATTAATTTATTTTTTAAATTCGCTCATTAATTAACTCGCCCTAAGGAAAAATTAAGCTTCAGCCCGAATACTCTGAGCTGATTGCCTAATGTCGAGAGAATTCATCCGGTTGAAAATATCCCCTCATGCGCTCGCCTTCACAGGATCCGCCATCTCCACCGCAAACCAGTCTGCCAGTTGCGCTACGGAGCGGCTGTGCTTGCCTTCGGGGTTGCTGACAAAATAATGCGCAGCGCCCGGCAGCGAGTGCTCGAACGGCGCTACCAGCAGGCCCCTATTCAGCGCATGCTGCACCATCAGCTGGCTGGCGATAACGGCACCCTGGCCGGCGATTGCCGCTTGAATGGCGTGGGCCTCGTCGGTAAAGCGCGGGCCGGTATCGACCGCCAGTGCCGTCGGGCCAAACTCGCTGCGCCAACGCGGCCAGTCGGGGGAGGGCTGCGGCACCTGGCGGCCATCGATGTGTATCAGCGTGGTCTGCGACAGATCCGCGATTGAAGCGACATTCAACTGCGGGCTGACGACCAGCACGAAGCGGTCCCGTTGCAGCAATCGCGGCGACAGCAGTTCATCCGGCTCGTTGCCATAACGGATCGCCACATCAATCTGTTTGTTGCGCAAATCCACAATGCGGTCATCGGCGTGTAACCGCAGGTCAATGGCGGGGAACTGCCGCAACAGCGCCGGTAAACGCGGCACCAACCAGTGGGTGATCAGCGCCGTGGTGGCGGACAACGTCAACACCGCCGGCCGATGGCGTTCACCGATATTTTCCACCGCCGCCTGCAGCAGGTTGAACGCCTGCGCACTGGCATGTTGCAGGATCTTACCGTCATCGGTCAGCTCCACCTTGCGCGGCGTTCTTTCAAACACGCTGACGCCCAGCAGGTTTTCCAGCAATCGAATTTGGTGGCTGATGGCCGTCGGCGAAACGCCAATTTCTTCCGCAGCCAGTTTAAAACTCTGCAGTCTGGCAACCGCATCAAAAGCCCGCAGTGCCCCCAGGGGCGGCAGTTTTCTTTTCATGATGAGCTATTTTCATCTTTGGCTGAGAACTATGACTTTGAATTGCCGTTCATCGGCAGGTTATTTTCTGTATGCAGGTTAACAGATGAAAATTACTCAGCCAAATAACCAGGAGATAACCATGTCTGCATCATCGGTAAAACAGCTTCGTCTGGTGATCACCACCGAAGATTTTGATAACGCTTTGGCTTTCTACCGCGATCGGCTGGGACTGACCCAGGTCGACGCGGTGCCGCCGGACAGCGGCAGGGTGGCGATCCTCGAGGCGGGCAAGGCCACGCTGGAGCTGGTGGAGCCTTCCACCGCCGCCTATATTGACCAGATAGAGGTGGGAGAGCGCGTCTCCGGTTGGATCAGGGTGGCATTTGAGGTGACAGATATTGCCGCGACCACCGCCAGTCTGGCGCAGGGCGGCGCGCAGGTGCTGTCCGAGCCGCGAGTTACGCCCTTCAATTCGATCAATAACCGGCTGGAAGCGCCGGCCGGATTGCAACTGACGCTGTTCCAGCCGCTGTAAGCCCATGCCCGCCATCATGGCGGGTATTAAGATAATTTAGGGTATTTTGTTCGTGGCCATTATAGGGGGCTGACGCTCAGTGGAACGAAACTCACGCCTCACGCCAAGAGATTATGGTAAGCCAAGATAAGCAAAAAGATCCTTGTTGGATCCTTTTGCTTCTGAGAGACTGGCTGTTTATATTCCTCTGAATTGGGCTTATGAAGAATTTCAATCACCTTCAGTTATTTGACTTTTCCGGTAGCCCCATTTCGACAGTCTCAAGGGATTTAAGCATATAGGGGGTGAAATCGACTTCATTTCCGTCGACAAGGTTGATCATTGAGCCAAAACCGCAGAAAGCAGAGTAGCTCTGGTTTTGTATCAGACAGAATGAGAGGTTTTTTTTCACCCCTTTCTGTTTTTCCTGCAGGGATATATTGCGATTTACTACCGCATAGCCCCGGGCATTGACGGACCGGATATTATACAGATCCACAGGCTGTAACTCGCTCAGGCTTTTGATGCCGTAAACGTCCAGAGAACGCTGTATGCTTTCCCTGCTCAGGGGATACTTTTTCTTTTTCCAAAACCCTGTTTTTTTATCAAGGTAGATTCTTTCAGGCAGGACCTGCCCAGGTCCGTATCCGTCTTTGATGACATCAACAGGAAACAGACAAAGCCAGGACGCTGATGGCGGGTACTTATTGTACTCTGCTGGGTGGAATAATTTTAATGAAACAACTCCGCAGTCAGCCGTATTCGCCAGGTAGTTGCCTCTGTGTAATATTAGCTGGTCGAAAGACAATTCACTGAATTTGTCTGGAGTGGTAATATCCGGCGTTATTTTTCCATAGGAAAAAAAGGGAACTACCGCAAGCAGTAATAATTTTTTCATCAGCCTCTCCTTAGCTGGTCTGATTCAGGTTTTTCGTTGACCGGGTTGTTATTACTGTCCGGGAATTTCTGTTCGGTGAGCACGGCTATCGCACTGCCGTAGACGCAGCAGCGGGTATCAAAGCCATTCAGTCCCTGATAGTCTTCGTTGTTGACTTGGCCTGGCAGGTTAACGGCGGCGCTGGCCCGCCAGAAGGCCGGGCTGCGATAGTAAATCTTTATCCCGCTCCGCCGGGGGGTGACGCTGCACCGCTCCAGCACGTGTTCGGCATCGGCGTAGGGAGCCATATTCTTTGCCACCCAGTAAAATCCGGCGCTGCTGGCGGCCTCATGCAGGTCGCTGCTGACGTTATTCCGCCACTGGAGAATGTTCTCCGGGACATGGTTTTCCGCATCAGACAGGTGATTGTCAGAGTAGCGAAGGGGCCGGTGTGAATACAGACGATTGTATTCATTTTTCAGGGTGCTCCTGATATTTTCAGGGCAGGTTCGTCCCCTGAAGCTGAAATAATCAAAGTAATTCACTGGGCTGGTAAGCTGTAACAGGCCGCGCCCGTACCACGGATAATACCAAATGTTGTAGCGGCGGATGACCTGATGCGTACGCGGGTCTGTTTCCGTATAGCGGTAACCCTCTTCCATTGATCCCAGCCAGCCCGTTTCCTGAATGCCATTTCCCAGAAAACAGGCGATGCGCAGTGGGGGGGTGATCAGGTATTTCTGCATCGCTTTGTTCATGTGCGTACGGATAGTGTCCGCAACGCTGCCGACGCCGTCCCGGTAGGTGACGGCCTCCCAGCGGTATTCATTCCGCCCGGCCATTCTTAATGCGTTCCGGGGAACAATCTGCTTCAATTCTGATTTACTGAGCCAGCAGCACTTACGAAAGTGGCTGATGAAGGCTATCGGAGGAAAATGCCACAGCCTTCCGGTGCTGAGTTCGCCCATGTCAAAGCACAGTGCTGTAGCATGGCTTTTTAGCCTGTCGTAGTCCTCTTCAGACATGGCGGAGATATTGTCGGTACCGGTTTTTAGCCAAGTATAACGCTGGTCAAAGGTGGCTGCATTCCATTCGAGTGGGAAATGACAGACCAGACGGCTGCTCAGGTCGCTGAGATGTCCGCTTTCCTGCAGTCCGGCGATAAGGGGGGAATTGCACTGGCTGTTGTTGTCCGTGTCATCGTCCACCATTCGCCAGCCCGTCCAGTGCGGGAAGTCGGCATCGCTGAATTTTTTGATGTCGGAAGAGGCCAGGTTGACCATGCCCGTTCCGCCGGGAAAGCTGACGGTGCGCCACAGCGGGGCATCAGCAGGCGTCAGGGTTTCATGCCCGGTACTGATGACCCGCCCGAAGCGGAGCAGTTCGAACCCGGCAGACGGGTTCTGCGGGTACAGACGGCAGGCTGTCCTTTGGAGATTATATTCATATTTCAGAGATGTCCCGACAATGGAATTGTCTGCCGGACTGGCATCTGTATTCACCAGCGGCTCCCCCACGAGGTCGAATAATTCCGTGGTGGTGTTCTGCCTGCGGGTGACCATCGTGCAGTCGCCTTTTTCGAAGGTCATGCTGACGAACAGCGGTTCTGAGCTGGTGTAAACGGGATTCAGGCGGTTCGTACCTGGTGAGGCCGCGTCAGACACAGATTCGTAAAAACCTGTACCGGGAGGAAGATAAAAGTGAATATCGCCGTAAAGGGTATCGGTTCTGCCGTCACGAGTGATATCCAGTTCGGGGGTGGTGCGCCCGGTCAGTTTCAGCATGTTTTCGTTGTCACAGAACACCTGAAAATGAAAAGCATTGGTTTCGCTAACCATACCACTCTGCCCAATGCGGTCCTTGCGCCAGACTTTTGCTCCGCCCCTGATTGATGGGTCCAGTCGGTCCATGAGATGCATGTACAGGGAGTAATACACGACACTACAGTTTTCACCGATATCGGTCTGATGCTTCAGCAGCACATACCCGTCATCGGTTCTGCCATCATAATTCAGCGGGAAAGTATCGCGTTTGTCTGTGGAAGACGGAGAACGAAAAGAAACAACTTCCCCATCTGCAATGGCGCAGACGAGCTCAATGCGGTCGTAGCCTTCCTCACCATGGCGGTCAGTGTGGAGAACATGCACGCCACCGTGCCATGACGCGTGCCGGTTGAGCGGGAAGTCCCGGTTTATATCCACGGGCATCATCCTGCTAACCCATGACGGATCACTTTCTCCTGGGTTCCTGGGGCGGATAAACGGCGGGCTGATTATCATGCTGACTTCCTGTCTGATTTGTAGAATTAATAAAAGCGCAGAATAGCGCAATTTTATTTAAATAAACATTATGCACTGGCAAAGAAAATGTGGAATATTTACGCCTTGCCAGACGTTTTATAGACTGTGGAGCGGGCAATATTCAGTCGCCGGGCTATTTCTGATGCTCCCAACCCTTCCTGCCGTAGAGCCAACACCTGTTCCCGGTTTATTGTTCGCTTGCGGCTGAAGCGGATGCCTTTCAGTTTTGCTTCCTGTCTGCCTTCGTTTGTACATTCCAGAACTCTCTGCCGCTCGGTCTGGGCTACAGCCGACAGAATGGTGACCACCATTTTTCATCTTGATGAAGCAGACAAAGAATTTTGCTCGCAGATATCGTATTAATAGGGAGGTGCTTTTATTGTCTTTACGGTTAACATTGTTTTTTCTAAATATTTCATAAACGGCCGGCCAGATTTACGCCCGTCGCCCAAAAAACGCGTCTATAATGCCCCTCGTAGTTTATATGCAGTATCTCGTTTGGCGAGGCTCCTATACAAACACAGGTTACTGATCTGACGACATCGAGAGATGCCCAAGGTTAAGACAGGCTTTATCGGATTAAGGTTTAGCCCAAGGTAACTTCTGATAAATACATCAGATACGTTGTATAGTGCTAAAACCTGGACGCGGAGATAGGCTGTCTGCACTCCCTCTGTGGTTAACGCCCCTATGCGATTCGCTGTTGAAGTTTAAACAGAAATAGGGACTGACATGATGAAGTCACATCAAAATTACTCATCCGCGGCGCTGGCCCATACTGAAACTCTCGACGAGTCTTCGGTAGCCAACTATATGAACGCCAATTTCATTACCGTCCCCGGTAATATGACGGTCAATAAAGCCAAGGAATATTTCCTTTCACAGCTTAAAACGGACGAAATTCCGGCTCAGCTGTTTGTCACCGCCGACGATTATCAATTGCGCGGCACGCTGTCGGTTAAAAAATTGTTGCAGTGCGCGGACGATGATAAAACCGTTGGGGTAATGATTAACCACAGCTATTTCCAGGTATCGCCCGACGACGATCGTAATGACGTTGCCCATTTATTGAGTAAGGGCGGGTTGGACGTGGTGCCGGTGGTGGTGAATAAAACCTTGGTTGGGGTGTTGGGGGAAAAAGAAATCGCCCAACTGATTGAGGATGAAAACACCGAGGATGCGCAACGACAGGGCGCCAGCCTGCCGCTGGACAAGCCCTATCTGGAAACCAGCCCCTGGGCGCTGTGGCGCAAACGTTCGGTTTGGTTGCTGATGCTGTTCGTCGCCGAAGCCTACACCGGCAACGTACTGAAGGCGTTTGAAGATCAGTTGGAAGCGGCGATCGCGCTGGCGTTTTTCATCCCGCTGCTGATTGGCACCGGCGGTAACAGCGGGACGCAGATCACATCCACACTGGTACGCGCCATGGCGCTGGGCGAAGTCAGCCTGCGCAACCTGGGCGCGGTGATCCGCAAAGAGGTGTCCACCTCGCTGCTGATCGCCGCCACTATCGGCATAGCCGCCTGGGTTCGCGCCTGGATCATGGGGGTGGGCATGGACGTGACGATGGTCGTCAGCCTGTCGCTGGTGGCGATCACCGTCTGGAGCGCGATTGTGTCCTCGATTATCCCTATGTTGCTGAAAAGAGTGGGGATCGATCCGGCGGTGGTGTCAGCACCCTTTATCGCCACCTTTATTGACGGTACCGGCCTGATTATTTATTTCAAAATTGCCCAGTACATTCTGCATATTTAAACCGGGATCCGCTTCGTGTCGCTGCCGGAGCGGGCATTTTTATCTCAGCCAAAGGGAGGCGCGTTAATAGCAATGAACAATCCTTTAACCCACTTTTTAATTAAAGAGGTTTTTATCGATAACCGTTAACTGAGGAAATAATAATGGGAAACATGACAATTTTTGTAGGATTCCTGAGTATCATCAGCTCACTGGGCCTGTTAGCTGCCTATATGAGCACCAAATGGGATGATTAATGAACGTCGAAGAACCGCCTGAACGCATCCTCCCCGAAGTGCTTTTATTGACGACGGGGAGGATACCGATAAAGCTCTGACCGCCACCTGCGGTTTTAACGAGTGAAACGATAATGATTATTTTTATTTTAGGCCTGCTTTATGCCGTTTTAATGATCTCTGTGGGTGTTAATGAGATTTATTTTTATTCAACCGGTAAATCAGAATTCCTGGCTAGTTTAATGCTGACATTCTCGGGTAGTATGCTGCTGGTTGCTTTTGTCTGGCAATTGTCCGCGAAAATGAAAAAATAAATTCCCCTTCGAATGTGAGCCGTATTATGCAAAATGAAAAACAGTCCGTTGCCAGAAACTCGATGATAGCCAGCGGACTATTGGCGACCGGGAAATTTGCTGCGGGTATTTTTACCGGCAGTATTGGCCTTATTTCCGAAGGGATACACTCTTTCACCGATTTTGTCGCCACCAGCATTACCTGGCTGGCGGTGCGCATCAGCGATAAACCGGCCGATGAGGATCACCACTTTGGTCACGGCAAGGTCGAAAATCTGGCGGCCTTGTTTGAAGTGCTGCTGCTGTTGGGCGCGGCGGGCTGGATTGTTTACGAGGCCGGTACCAGCCTGCTGGGGCAGGCGCATGAAATTGTCGCCGCGCCGGTGGTGATTGCGGTACTGTTGATCTCGATTGTGGTCGACTATTTCCGCGTCAAGGCGCTGAATCGCGTGGCGAAGGCTACCGACAGCGCAGCGCTGGAAGCCGACGCGCTGCACTTTTTCTCCGACATGTTGTCTTCCGCCGTGGTGCTGCTGGGAATGATATTTGTGTTGCTGGGGTTCAGCCGCGCAGATGCGATTGCGGCGTTGATCGTGGCCTGTTTTATCGTGGTCGCAGCCGTGAAGCTGGGCAAACGTTCGTTCGATTCGCTGATGGACACCGCGCCCGCCGGTGCCAAAGAGGAGATTAGCGCGTTACTGGAGAGCTTTCCGGCGATACTGGCGACCGAGAATATCCGCATTCGCAACGCCGGTGCGGCCCTGTTTATCGAGGTGACCGTCGCCGTCTGCCGCACCTTGCCGCTGGAGCGCATCAACGCGCTGAAGCAGTCCATCGCCGAACGTCTGGAGCGGCAGTATGCCCATGCCGAAGCCACGGTGATTGCCAACCCGCAAACCCGCAGCGATGAAGACATGGCGACCCGCATCCGGGTGATCGCCGCCAATCACGGCGCGGTGGTGCAAAACCTGGCGTTGCAGCAATTGGCGGAACGTATGTCGATCAGCATGGATCTGGCGGTGCCGGCCAGCGCCAGCGTAGCGCAGGCGCACGATATCGCCAGCGAGATTGAAAACCTGCTGCGCCAGGCCATCGGCGAAGATACGGAAATCGAAACTCACCTTGAACCGCAAATGCATCACTGGGTCGCCAGTAAGGACGTAGAGCCGGATGAACTGGCCAACATTCGCCAGATCCTGCGCACCGCGGTGGAGAAGGGGGTGATGGTGCAGGACGTGCATAACATTCGGGCGCGCAAAACGGCAGAGGGCATTATCGTCAATTTCCATTGTCGGGTGTCGCCGGCTGCGTCCATTGTGGCGGCTCACGACGCGGTGGACCGTATAGAACGCCAACTGCGGGCGCTTTACCCCACCATTTCGCGGGCGATAGGGCACGTGGAACCGATCAAACCCGCTTTGTGAACCTGCATGCGGCGACAGTGGGATGACAATAAAGGCTTAAACAAGATAAAGTATCGGTAAACCAACAAGTTGGTATTACTGTTTGAAACGCGAGGACGAGCGATGGCCGAGTTTGCTTCCGATCACTATCACGATTCCATCGCGATGCCCGTCACCGGCGTAGCCGTCGATTACGCCAACGGCCACGTGATTGCCGCGCACAGCCATCGGCGTTCGCAGCTGGTTTATGCGGTTGAAGGGGTGTTGGTCATTGAAACGGACGTAGGCCGCTGGGTCGTCCCGCCGAGCCGGGGCGTGTGGCTGATAGCCGGCGTCAGTCACACCGTGCGTATGCGTGGTGTGGCGCGAATGCGCAGTATTTTCGTCAATCAGGATGCTATTCCCGGACTGCCCGACGCAGACTGCGTGATCGAGATTTCACCTTTGCTGCGTGAGTTGATCCTTGCCGCGACCAAAGTCACGGGTCATTACGATCTGCAAAGCCGCGACGGCCGTTTGATGCGTTTTATCCTCGATGAGCTGTGTTCTTTGCCCGTGCTGCCCTTTAATCTTCCCTGGCCGCAGGATGCGCGGATACTGCGCGTTTGCCAGACACTGTCCGAAGATCCCGCCGATAATCGCGCCGCCGATGACTGGGCCGCTGATTTGGCGATGAGCGCCAAGACGTTCCATCGTCAGTTTCAGCGGCAAACCGGCATTACCTTTGGACGTTGGCGGCAGCAGGCGCGCCTGCTTTTGTCACTCGAATGCCTGGCTCAAGGCATGCCGATTGTGCAGGTGGCGCTGCAACACGGTTACGAAAGCCAAAGCGCCTTTGCCGCCGCCTTTAAACGCCAGTTTGGATTGCGGCCTTCCGAGTTTTATCGCTAACGATCAGTTTTTTCGCAAAAAGAACCCAGCCAGCACGCAGGCCAGCATTGCCAGGCCGGCAAGGTAAAAAGCGTCGCTGTAGGCCAGCAGCAGGGCATCACGACGCACGATCTGATCAATCAACCCCAAAGCCTGCAGGCGCAACCTTGCCGCCCCCGCGCCATACAGGGCCGCGGCGTGATCGAGATGACCGTGCGAGAGCATTCTGACCGTCTCGACCAGCCGTTCCTGCGTCGCCTGAGCAAAAGAGGTCACCGATTCGCCAATGCGCTGCGCATGCAGTTTTTCACGCTCAACCACGATCTGGCTGGAAAGGGCGATACCGATAGCCCCGCCGATGTTGCGCACCATCGAAAAAAGCCCCGATGCCGATCCCACCTGATCCTTTTCCAGCCCTTGAATTGCCATCACCCCCAACGCCACCACCACTAACGATTGCCCGATGCCGCGCACGATCAGCGAAGGAACAATCACGTTATAAGCCGCATCGGGATTGAGATGAATGTTCATCAGGCAACCGAGGCCGGTAATCAAGAATCCGGCCACGATCGCGGTGCGTGCGCTGGTCCAGCGCATCAATCGAGGCGTAGCGAACGACATGATAAATTGAATAATGCCGTAAGGGATCATCATTGCCCCGATCTGGCTGGCGTTGTAACCGTGCACTTCGGCGAAATAGTTGGGCACCAGAAACACCACGCCAAACACCACTGCGCCGAAGCAAAACTGCATCAGGCTGGCGAGGCCGAAATTATAGCGGCCCAGCAAGCGCAAATTAATAAACGGCGTTTTGCTTTTAAGCTCCGCGTAAATAAAACCGGCAATGCCCAACACGGCCAGCAAGGTGCAATTGACGATAAAAGACGAAGCGAACCAGTCCTCTCGCCCACCTTCCTCCAGCATGATTTGCAGAGCGGAAAGACCCATCGCCATGGTGATAATTCCCCACCAGTCACCCTGTTTGAGTTTCTCGAGCCGCATGGGCTGCGGTTTGACCGACCAGCCAATGGCGGCCAGCAGCACTATCCCAGGGGGCACTTGCAGATAAAATATCCAGCGCCATGAATAGGCATCGGTTAACCAACCGCCCAGTGATGGGCCTGCCGCCTGCGCAACATTGTTAGCCACCGCAAACAGCGCCATGCCGAGAGAATGCTTGTGAGGGGGCAATTCGCCGACGATTAGCTGAAACGACAAGGGGATCAGCACGCCGCCAAACGCGCCCTGCAGCGCACGGGCGAGGATCATGGTCTGAATATTGGGCGCCAGCGAGCAGGCCATGGAGAAGAGCACAAATCCAGAGGTTCCGACCATCAGCACGCGGCGCATGGAAAATATCGAGACTAACCACCCGGTTATCGGGATGATGATGATTTCGGCCACCAGATAGGCGGTGGTGATCCAGGATCCTTCTTCAAAGGTGGCGCCCAGCGAACCCCTAACGTCGGGTAATGAGGCGTTGGTGACGTGTACATTCATGCCCGCCATAAAACAGCCGACGACGCTGCCCAATACGGCCACCCAGGTGCGTAACGAGATCTTGTCTGTGGTGGGCATGACCGTGGCCTGGGTCGAGATACGGCTATTCATGGCGCGTGTCCACCGTCACCATCACCGACATTCCGGGGCGGACCTGTTCAACCCTTGGCTGGCCGGCATCAAGGCGAATTCGCACCGGCATCCGCTGGACGATTTTGGTAAAGTTTCCGGTGGCGTTATCCGGGGGAAGCAGCGCAAATTGTGCTCCGGACGCAGGGGAAAAGCTTTCGATCTTGCCCTTGAAAACCTGCCCATCAAACGCATCTACCCGTACCTCGGCAGGTTGGCCAACCCGCATTGGGTCAATTTGCGTTTCCTTAAAGTTGGCAATCACGTAAGTATTGCCGGGAACCACGGCAAGCAGCGGCGAACCCGTCTCGACATATTGGCCGGCCCGCAAAACATGCTCACCCACAGTACCGTCGATCGGACTGACAATCCGGGTGCTCGCCAGATTAATGCGCGCGATTGCCAGCATGGCCTGCGCTTGCGTCTGCATGGCTTTCGCTTTGTCCAGCTCGGCCTCGGTAGCCTGTTGGCTGCTGGCGAGTACGGACAGCGCCTGCTGCTGGCTAGCGAGTCGCGCCTGGGTCTGTGCCAGCTGTGCGGCGGTTTTACGGGCATCCGCGTCAGCCGATTCTACCTGTTGGGCGCTGCTGATGTTTTGGCGAACCAGGCGATGCTGGCGCTGGTCCTCCAATGCCGAGCGATTTGATTCTGCGACGGCGGCGCGGACGGCGGCTTGAGCTTCCGCAATCAGGCTTGCCTGCTGCTGCTGGCGAGCGACCAGGTTGGCGATACGCGCCTGTTTCACGTCATTGTCGGCAACCGCCGCCGCGACGGCGGCCTCGGCCAGATCAACCTTGGCCTGATAATCGCGGGCGTCGATTCGGGCCAGTACCTGGCCGGCTTTTACCTGTTGATTGTCCTGCACCTCCACGGCGACCAGATAGCCGTTGATGCGGGGCGCCAGCGTGACAATGTCGGCGCGCGCATAGGCGTCATCGGTCTCGATCATCCAGCGGCCAGTGGTCCACCAGTAAGTTCCCCACGCCAACGCCAACAGGGTGACCAACAGGATGCCGGCCAGAGTTCGGGGCCGTGGTTTTGCGCGTCGGGTAGCAAAAACCGGCGTTTTAGCAGGCGAAGTATTTTCGGTCATTATTATGATTCTCTTTTAAAAACAGGAGGAAATAACATGCTGGAAACGGTTTTAGACCGCTGAGGGACCGGGAGCACCACAGAGGGAGCCTGCTGCCACCCGCCGCCCAGGGCTTTAAATAACGTCACCTGAGCCTCAATCACCCGCGTATTTGCGCGCGCCAATTCACTCTGAACGGCGACGTCGTTACGTTGGTTATCGAGATAGTCGAGAGCGGTTGCCGCACCGTCCTGATAGGCAAGCGTCGATAGCTTCAGCGCTTGTCGACTGTTTTCGGCAGTCTGCTGAAGGAGTTTTTGCCGCTGCAGGGCGGAGTCATAGTTTGTCAGGCTCACCTGTACCTCTTTCAGCGCAGCCAAAATCGCGCCGTCAAAATGCGCGAGTGCCGCGCTTTCTTTGGCTCCTGCCTGAGCGATGCGTGCGCGGGCCTCAGTGATATTGGGGAAGGACCATGAGATCAGCGGCCCGATGCTCCAGACGGTGGCACCGCTGTTACCCCAATCTTCAGGCTGGTGAGCGGAGCTGAGCATGTTGGCCCCCAGCGAAATTCGCGGATAGAGATCGGTGGTCGCTACGCGGAGGTTGGCCGTTGCGGCGACAAGCTGTTGTTGTGCCGTGCGCACATCGGGGCGACGGCGTAACAGGGCCAAGCCGTCGTTGTCAGGCAAGCCGCGATACGCCAACGTTGGCGGTTTCAGGCAGGCAAGCGCCTGTGCGGGGGGATTGGAAGGCAGGCGGCCCATTAGCACGGCGAGTTCAGCAAGTGCGCGCTGACGTTTGGCTTTCAACAGCGGCAGCTCGGCGCGAGTTTGGTAAACCAAACCTTGAGCGCGAACCACATCCAGCATGACGCCGGCCCCGGATTGATACAGCGCTTCGGTAATCTGCTGCCCTTGCTCAACCTGCGCCAAAGCCCGTTGAGCAATACCGATCCGTTGGCCGTAACTGCAGGCGCTGAGCCAGGCTCGGGTTGTTTCGGCGGCAACCCACACGCGCACACCGTCTTCTTCGGCCTGAGCAGACTCCGTGCCTGCTTGTGCCGCGCCGGATTGTGAACGCAGGCGGCCAAACAGGTCGAGTTCCCATTGCAGATCGATCCCGGCGCTATAGCGGCTCCCGGTGCGGATCTTGTCGCTTTGACCTAATGCCGCCTCGATTTGATCGTCGAGCGAACTGCCATATCCACCTTTGGCAGAGAAACTTGTGCCGGGCAGTTTTTGCGCATCGGTTTCGCGTAGAATCGCCTGGGCCGCAAGCACGTTTGCCGCTGCCGCACGCAGATCCCGGTTGTTGCTCAACGCCTGCTCGACGGCCTGGTTTAAGGCGGGATCCTGATACAAAGACCACCATTTATCCGGCGTATCCGGCGTGATAGTTTGGTTTTTTGCCAAAGGCTCAGCCGCGAGCGGCAGAGTGGTGAGGGGAGGTTGATCTGGGCCTACCACGCAGCCAGCAGATAACAAGGGAAGTAAGGCAATCGTCAGCCTTTTGGATATCAACATGGGTTGCACTCTTCAATGAGAATGCGTCCAGATTAGCGGGTAAAAAACTGTCTTTATGCCGAGATTTCGACTTTCATTATCTTGAAATGGTCATTTTTAACGGACCGACTAGCCAACGCGAGCTTTAACGATTATCAATAGCCTTCCTCCAATCATCGTTGTCTCGACAGCGCAGGTACCTCCCCATGTCACGAAGTAAAGACCTGCAAGACTGGGTAAAACCGGCCCGGTCGCCAATGCAAATTGAGCGTATCGAAGCCTTTTTCGGTGGCCACGGCTATGAGCTCCATCGCCACGATACCTACGCCATTGGCCGCACCTTGTCCGGTGTGCAAAGTTTTAACTATCGTGGCGGCAGGCGTCACAGCCTACCCGGCGGCACCCTGGTATTGCATCCGGACGAACTCCATGACGGGGAGGCCGGCACGGAAGAGGGGTTTCAGTACCGCATGGTTTATATCGAACCTGCATTAATCCAAAAGATACTCGGCGGCAAGCCGTTGCCCTTTATTCCGGGCGGTCTTTCCGGTGACCCAAGGCTTTTTGCTGCGGCTCAACCCTTGCTCAGGGCCATGGACGATCCGTTTGAAACGCTTGAGGAAGAGGATGCGCTTTATGACCTGGCGCAAACCCTGGCCATTGTCGGGGGGCAACGTTATCAACGGCGGGCGTTTGACTATCAGGCGGCTGAAAGGGCAAGGGAATATATCCATTCCTGTTTCGATAAGAATATTACCCTGGATGAGCTTTCTTTGGTCAGCGGCCGAGATCGCTGGAGTCTGAGCCGGGATTTTCGGGTGCTGTTTGGCACCAGCCCCTACCGCTACGTCACTATGCGCCGCCTTGAACATTGCAGGCGGCGGATGTTGGCGGGCCATAACCTGGCCGATGTTTCAATCGATGCGGGCTTTGCGGACCAAAGCCACATGACACGCCAATTTATCAGCAATTTTGGCGTTTCTCCTGGCCGCTGGCTGAGGTTTATCAAAGGAGGTTGAGCCGGAAGTTGCACAATCATTCAAGATTGCCGCCCGCCGGGTCCCCTATGCTGGGCTCCTGTTAACCAAGGAGCCTGAAAATGCATCAACCTATTAATTTCGCTCATAAACTCTCTCTGTTTACTGAACAATGGCAGCCGAAAGTGATTGCCGAGATGAATGATTACCAGTTTAAAGTGGTCAAAATTCACGGTGACTTCGTCTGGCATACGCATGCCGAAACCGATGAAACCCTTATCGTGTTGGACGGCGTTTTGCGCATTGATTTTCGCGATGGTCATGTGCTGGTCAATGCAGGCGAGATGTATGTGGTCCCGCGCGGCATCGAACACAAAACCTCTGCCGAGATCGAAACCCAACTGATGCTTATCGAACCTCGCGGCGTATTGAACACCGGTGACGAACGGGGAGAACGTACTGCGGTCAACGATGTCTGGATTTAAGTACGCACTCCGGTAAGCCGGTATCGGGGATAATAGAAAGGCCGCCAAAACAGGCGGCCTGTGAAGGTCAGTCCAGCTTCAGCCGGACGGTGATTTCAGCCATTTCGTTGCGCCATTGCCGTTGCAACGCCGGTTTTTGGTGCCTGGTTTTGCGCGCCAAATCTTCCTGCAGTTTAGCCTCGAGTTCGAACAGGCAGGCCAGCAGTCGCTCCTCGTCATGGTGTAGCCTCTCGCTGTCGCCGGAGGCGGTTTGCCTTGCCGCGTGGGGTTCGGCACCGGGTTCTTCCGCCAGCCGGGCATAGACCGGTTCCAGATCCTGCCACTCTTCCAGTTGTTGATGGTCAATCAGCCAGAAGCGGTTGCAACTGTTTTCTATCAGCATCCTGTCGTGAGTGACCAGCATCACTGCGCCCGCAAACTCGCGCAGGGTTTCCGCCAGCTCTTCTTTGCCCTCCATGTCCAGATGGTTGGTCGGTTCGTCGAGCAGCAACAGCGAATGGTTGGCCAGCGTCAGGCCGACAAACAGCAGGCGCGAACGCTCGCCGCCGCTCAGGGCGCTGATCCGTTGCTGATGGCGCAGATAAGGGAAGCCGGCACCAATCAGCGCCATTTTGCTCTGTTCTTCGGTCAGCGGAGCGAAGTGCGTCAACGCCTCGCTCAGCGTATCGCCATCCCGCAACTGCTGAAGGCTCTGATCGTAATACCCGATACGCACCCTGGGGTGGAATACCACGTCACCGCAAACGGCGCTTTGGTATTCCCGCCACAGATGCTGCAACAGCGAGGATTTACCGCAGCCGTTACGGCCAACGATGGCGATGCGATCGCCGCTTTTCACCCGCAGATGCGCCAGGCGAAACAGCACCGGCGCATCGGCTGCCGGGCGTACATCCAGCTGCGGCAGAGCCAACAGGCGATCGGCGTCCAGGGCTTCGCCCCGCAGCCGGAGCCGCCACTGGGTACCTGCCGTCAACCGGGTTTGCTCCTCTTTCAGACGATCGACCCGTTTTTCCATCTGTTTGGCCTTGCGGGCCAGATCCTCGTTGTCGTACACCCGCCCCCAGACCGCCAGCCGCTGGGCGCTTTTTTCCACCCGCTCGATCTCCTTTTGCTCCGCCTGACGGCGATGCGTATCCGCCGCGTCCTTCTCCCTCAGCGCCTGACGCGCCGCAGAGCAGGGCAAGCGGAAGAACTGCAGGGTGTTGTCGCGCAGGATCCAGGTACAGTTGGTCACCTTATCCAGCAGGTAGCGATCGTGGGACACCAGCACGAAACTGCCCGACCAGCCTTGCAGGAACCGTTCGAGCCACAACAGCGTCGGGAGATCCAGATGGTTGCTGGGTTCATCCAGCAACAGCAGGTCCGGCCGACGTATCAGCGCGCGCGCCAGCAGCAGGCGAGTATGCTGGCCACCGCTCAGGGTGCCGGCGGTCAGTGTCCAGGAGGACGCGGCAAACCCCAGTTGGGCCAGCAGGACTTCGGCTCGCCAACTTTCGCTGACGCGCTGGTTTTCCGGCAGGCGCGCCAGTACCGCCTCCAGCAGGGTGCAGCCGTGCAGTTCTGGGGGAAGATGCTGTTCCACTCGCGCCATCAGGCACTGATGAGAGAGGGTAACGCTGCCACAGCCGGCAGACAGATCGCCGCTGAGGATTTTAAGCAGAGTGCTTTTGCCGCAGCCGTTGTGGCCGATTAAACCGATGCGATCGCCTTTTTTCAGGCTGAAGGAAACCTCAGCCAGCAGCGGGCCGAACGCGTTGTCGTAACCGACGGATTGTGCAGATAATAATGTGCTCATTGCTTACTCAAGAGTTACAGGCATGCAAATGCCTATCGTCAAACATCGCTGACGACAACCCGGTAAGCCGGAGGGAAGGGACTCAGATTTTAGTAAGCTTCGCTCAAGCCTGGGTTATCGCAGCACGATACCGGTAATGCTTGAGCAGCGGCAATTACTATAGAAGTGTGAGTAAATAAACAATTCACACATCGGCATAGTAATCCTCCTTTTATAATGTTGGTTAATAGGTGAGCTGAGTATAAGGGGATTCTTCAGGATACGCCACTGCCCAATAACTCGGGTTATCAGTAAGCTAAGGACCAAAAGCGGCCAGGTTTCCGGTCATGTCGTTCGCGGCGAAGCAGCAGTAGGAATAATCTTGCTGAATGGGAATAATACTGATATTTAAGCTCGGATTAAGCAGCTATCATAATCCCAGTTTATGCTTAACCAAACGGGCCGGTAACTAATCAATACCGGCCCGTTTGTTTCGTTTGTCTATCATGCCAATGCCGAGCACTGAATTTATGTTAAAACCCCGTCAGATCATTCTTTTCCTGTTCCTGTTGTTTGGGTTGCAGTTGGTACCGCTGACCGGCGTCGCCGCTGAGGATGACCCTGTTGACATCAGCGCACCGGATGCCGCCATCGCGCTGAAAAACTACCAAAAGCAGCTGGACGGCATTAAACAGCAGGTCTCCAAGGCCAGCACAGATACCCAGCTCAGCAAGCTGAGGCAGACCACCGACGAGCTGGCCGCGGGTCTGGAGAAACTGGCAACCGATCTGCAACCGGCGCAGGAAAAGTTGCAGGGGCAGTTGGACGTCCTGGGCCCGCAACCCGCCGCCGGTTCGATGCCTGAAACCGCTGCCGTGGTACAACAGCGCAACGCGTTGAACAACAGCAAGAAACAGCTGGATGACGCGCTAAAACGGGCGCAAGAGATGAGAACCGGCGTGCTCGATCTGGGGCAGCAAATCGGCGATATGCGCCGCGTGGCGTTCAAAACCCAGTTGGCGCTCAATACCGGCAGCGTGTTGGGCGTCAAGTTCTGGTCGCCGATCGTGCAACCTGCGGCCGATGACGCACAGCGGCTGGATCAGTTCCATGTCGCCATGAAAGAGACGTGGGACGCCAGTTGGCAGGAGGAGTGGCGCTACGGCACCCTTGGCCTGCTGCTATTGGCGGTCGTTATCTGGTCATGGGGCCGCTATTTCTCCGAGCGTTTCCTGGCCTGGGTGAGCATTCGTTATCTGCCGGACGGACGTTTGCGACGCAGTTTTATGGCGATGGTGACCGTCAGCGTCACGGTCATCACCACCGGCATTGCGCTGAATCTGCTGTATCTCACCTTTACCCGCGTGCAGCCGCTGCCCGCCATGCTGGAGGATTTCGCCGAGGGGTTTAATCGGCTGGGGATCTTCTGCGCGCTGATCGCCGGACTGGGCCGCGCGACGCTTTCGCTTAACCGCCCGTCATGGCGTTTGGCCTCGCTGGACGACGCCGTCGCTTCCGGTCTGCGTTTCTTCTCGCCGTTGCTGGCAGGGTTGGCGCTGGCGTTTGGCACCATCGAGCTGATCAATAACGTGGTGAGCGCCAGCCTGGCCGCCACCATTTTCGGCAATGGTCTGGTGGCCGGGTTGATCGGCATGGTGTTGCTGGCGATGCCGCTGCGCGCTCAACGCATCCGCCGCAAACTGGAGCAGCAGGGCGAACACGTCGAGAAACGTTCCACCATCAGCGGGTTGCTGCACATGAGCACGCTGGTGTGCTCGCTGGTGATCTTGTTCTCGCTGCTGATTGGTTATATCGCCTTCGCCCGTTTCCTGACCTATCAGGCGATCTGGATCGCTCTGGTGCTGATGGCGTTCTATTTCCTGCTGCTGTTTGCCGTCGATCTGTGCGGCGCGATTTTCTCGCCGCAAACCGCCAGCGGCAAAATGCTCAAGAAGTCCTTTAACTTCAAGGACCGTCATTTGGAGCAGATGGCGATAATCTTCACCGCCGTCGCCAAATGTTCTTTGCTGTTACTGATGATTGTCGCGCTGTTCAACGGCACCTTCGGTACTACCACGCCTAACTCGCTGTTGGACAAGATTATCGCCATTCTCAGTGGCGAAGGGTTGAAGAGCCTGAACATCGTGCCCGGCAACCTGATCAACGCGGTGATATGCCTGGCCATCGGCATCTATATCATGCGGGTGACCCAACGTTGGCTGAGTCAGGAACTGCTGCCGAAAACCATCTCGGATATCGGCATTCGCGCATCCTTGGTCACATTGTTCAGTAATGTAGGCTATGTGCTGTTGATCCTGATCACCCTGGCGGCGCTGGGCATCCAGTGGAGTAATCTGGCGTGGATCGTCAGTGCGTTGTCGGTCGGTATCGGTTTTGGCCTGCAAGAGATTGTGAAGAACTTTATATCCGGCATGATCCTGTTGACCGAGCGGCCGGTGAAAGTCGGCGATATGATCGGTATCGGCGGCGTAGAAGGGGATGTGCGCCGGATCAATATCCGTGCCACCGAAATCCAACTCAGCGACCGTTCGACGATGATCGTGCCCAACTCGCAGCTGATCTCGCAGAACGTGCGTAACGCCACCATGGGCAACGCCCAGGGCGTGGTGACCATTGCGTTGACCTTCCCGACGGAAATCGATCCTGAGCAGGTGCGCAATATTCTGCTCAGCGCTTATCAGGAGTATGAAGCCATTCAGGAAACGCCGGCGCCTTATGTCCGTTTCAGCCAGCTCGGCCCGGACGGCATCATCCTCAGCGTGACCGGCTACGTTGCCAGCCCGCGTATGGTCGGCGCCACCAAAAGCGAATTGCTGTTTAATATTCTTAAACTGCTGCGCGCGCAGCGGGTCAGCATGTCCAGCCCGCAGGAAGTGGTGTTTATGAAGCAGCAGGCGAAGAATCTGGCCAACGAAGAAGAGCAGTCTTCTTAAGCTTTGCCTGAGGCCGGCGGGCCGGGGCGTTGCTCAGTGGCCCGCCACTCCGCCGCTTAATGCATCGGCGGCACTACCGATTGCGAACATTCGCTGTTGGCGCTGGCGGATGAGTTGTTGCAGGTGTGCGGATCGTTTTGCGCCGGCGGTGGCGGCACGTCTTGCGGGCCGCCTCTGCCGCTGAAACAGCCGGAAAGGACAAAAATCAGCATCGCAGGGATTATCGCTTTCATTTCACTCTCCTGAAGTCAATGTCACTGCCGTGCATTACCGCGGATACCGTATTTTGATCGTCGTGTCGGGCTTCAGACCTTGGCGCCGGTCATTATGTAGAGCAGCATGCAAACGATCAGCAATGATATAACGATAGCCCAGATTAATCGGTTCATCTGCGGTCCCTGGTTATTCTGTGAACTCAGGGCCTACCATAGCGCTGCCGGTGGCGCAGGGATATCAAAGATTGCCGTTTTTTTGTTCGCCATAGATTCACTCTATATCCTCATGGCCGAAACCAATTTCACTTTGCCCGGCGACCGGGCCTATGCTGCAGCGGCGTGTGGCAAACTCTCTCAGGAGGCATAATGGAAAAGCATGAGCTGGCGGCATCGGTGTTGGCGGCATTCGGCGGGGCGGACAATCTCATCAAACTGCGTTACTGCGCCAGCCGCATTCGGGCGGAACTGCGCGATGGCAGCCGCTTGGATCGGCCAGGGATGGAGGCGCTGGATGGGGTCAAAGCGTTGCTGGAAGTGGAAACGTCGCGCCGAACCCCCGAGTTTCAACTGGTGGTGGGGCCAGGCAACGCCCGGCCCCTGTATCAGGCATTGATCGCAGTGACCGGCGAGAAATAACTACAGCAACAAAGGGCGGATCTGCTCCAGGTGCTGATGCATCAACGCCTGCATCTGCACCACATGGGGCGCATCCGCCTTTTCGCGCATCAGGTAAATGCCTACCGTGCAGCGCAGGCTTTCTTGCGTCGTTTTCAGCGGCACAATGCCGTAGTCGGCGAAATAACCCGCCATGCAGGTGGGGTAAGCCAGCATCACCGCGTCAGAATCGTTGACCATGTCCACCGCCGACATCATCGAGTTGGTCGAGCAAATCACCCGTTCCGCCAAATGCAGCCGGTTACGCGCCAGCCGCTTCGGCTGCATGTCTTCCACCATATGTTGATAGCGACTTTCGTCCGGCGTCAGTTCCACGCACGGGTAATCCAATAATTCGTCAGGCTCAATCTGCCGGCCCGCCAGCGGATGCCCGCTGCGTACGAACATGCTGTCGGTGGTGCCGAACAGCGGCAAAAAGCTGATGCCGGCCTTGGGGTTCAACCCCTGAATTTCATGGCCGATAAACATATCGATATCCCCGCCCAACAGCAGATCCATCAGGCGCAGGTGGTTACCCAGGTCGATATGAATATTCACCGTGGGGTGCAGGCTGCGGTAGGCATTAAAACTGTCGCGCACGAACATATACCACCAGGCGTGGCCGGTACCCATGCGCAGGCTCTGCTCCTGACGCGCCTTGATAAACGCCAGTTTGATCAGCGTGTTGTCATAAATGCGCTGCATCATTTGCGCCTGTTCCAGCAGCAGATCGCCGTATTCGGTGGTTTTGACCCCGGTGGAGGTGCGTTCCAGCAGTTGCACTCCCAGATTCTCTTCCAGTTTCTTCATGTTGTGGGTCAGCGTCGGCTGGCTCAGGCACAGCTTGTTTGCTGCATGACTCACATTTTTGAACATCGCAACTTCGATAAACTGCCGCAGAATTTTGTCCACGATCATGTTTTCCGCTAGTGATATAGAAAGTTTCTATATCGTAGCGACGAAAAACGATTTCCGCCAATAGCCCGCCTTCGATAGTTTGCTCCTATGCCCAAAATAATTGGCGTTGCATCACAACAAAACCAACGGTTTGTTGAACAGCGCTTGCGCTGGCCCCAACGGGGCGAGGCTTTGCCGAGTAACGCGGCAAGGCCGTAAATCCCCAGGAGCTTAGTCAACTAAGTGACTGGGGTGCGCGGGTGCAGCCAACACAGATGCAGCTTCAAGTATGACGGGGATATGCCGGGATTCCCAGCCGCCACCAGAGAGGACGCAATGAGAAGATTGATACCGAGTATGGTCGCTACCGCACTGGCGTTAATGTCCGGCCAGGCGCTGGCCGATACCTTGCGGATGGAGTGCGCCCCCAGCAAAGAAGGGCGTCTGTTCTGCAACGAGATTAAGCAGCGCTTCGAGGCGCAGACCGGCCATACCCTGGAGTTTATCGATCTTCCCCGCGCCTCCGACGAAAAACTGTCGCTGTTTCAGCAATTGTTCGCCGCCAAAGATTCCAGCGCCATTGATCTGTTTCAGGCCGATACCGTGTGGATCGGCGTGTTGAACAAACACCTGTTGGATCTGACCGACAGCGTGGGCGATATCCGGCAGGATTTTTTCCCCGCAGCCTGGCAGAACAACCTGGTCAATGGCCGGCTCAAGGCGGTGCCGGCTTATCTGGATACCGGGGCGCTCTATTACCGCAAAGATCTGTTGGCAAAGTACGGCGAACAACCGCCGGTCACCTGGGACGATTTGACGCGCATCGCTACCCGTATCCAGCAGGGCGAGCGCCAGGCGGGCCATAAAAACTTCTGGGGGCTGGTGTTCCAGGGCAAATCCTACGAAGGGCTGACCTGCAACGCGCTGGAATGGGTGGCCTCGCAGAACGGCGGGGGATTTATCGATGCCCACGGCAACATCACCATCGACAATCCACAGGCGGCAAAGGCATTGGACAGAGCCGCCGGCTGGATCGGCACTATCTCGCCGAAGGGCGTGTTGGGTTACATGGAGGAAGAATCCCGCGCGGTATTCCAGAACGGCGACGCGCTGTTTATGCGCAACTGGCCCTATGCCTACGTACTGGCGCAGGACGACAGCAGCGCAATCAAAGGCAAGGTCGGCGTGCTGCCGCTGCCAAAGGGGGCGGACGGCAACTCGGTCAGCGCGTTGGGCGGTTGGCAGTGGGCGATCAGCGCCTATACCAAAAACCCCGAGGCGGCGATAGCGCTGTTGAAAATCGTCAGCGACGCCGAGTCGCAGAAAAAGGCGCTGGCGCTGATGGGCTGGGCACCGTCGCGCACCGCGCTGTATGACGATCCCAAGGTATTGGCGCAGGCACCGTATTTGGCGGACTTCAAGGGCATTTTCTCGCAGGCGATGCCACGCCCGGCGACGCAGACCAAAAGGCAGTATGCGCAAGTCTCGAAAGCCATCTACAACGCCACCTTCAATGTGTTGCGCGGTGACAGTGACGGCGTCACGGAAGTGGCGGATTTACAGCAGCGGCTGGAGCGGATTAAAGCCAGAGGATGGCGTTGAAGGCAGTGCAATTCCCCCCATTAACAACGGCCCGGAGTCTGATGCATGAAACGCGATACGCACAGGTTAACCCTGACCGCCACACCCGCTCCGGCGGCAGTGCAGCCGGTCAGGCGCAGCAAGCTTAATCATCGGCAGCGCCGCAGCCGCATCGCCTGGCTGTTGGTGGCGCCGGCAATGTTACTGCTGGCGGCGGTTGCCGGCTGGCCATTGCTGCGCACCCTGTTTTACAGCTTTACCGACGCGATGCTGGATGCGCCGGATGAATACCGCTTTGTCGGCTTCGCCAACTATCTGGATCTGACCGGGGGCGAACACGCGTACGGCGTACTGGCGGACCCGCAGTGGTGGCAGGCGGTAGGCAATACGCTACGTTTCAGCCTGCTGTCGGTATCGCTGGAACTGGTGTTCGGCATGCTGCTGGCGCTGCTGATGAACCAGAAATTTCGCGGTCAGGGGCTGGTGCGCACCGCCATCTTGGTGCCCTGGGCGATTCCTACCATTGTCTCCGCCAAGATGTGGGGCTGGATGTTCCACGATCAGTACGGCGTGGTGAACGATCTGCTGCTCAGGTCGGGGATTATCGCCGCGCCGCTGGCCTGGGTCGCCGAGCCGGGGCTGTCGATGTGGGCAGTGGTGATTGCGGACGTCTGGAAAACCACGCCGTTTATGGCGCTGATGCTGCTGGCCGCGTTGCAGCTCATCCCCGGCGATCTGTACGAAGCCGCGCGGGTGGACGGGGCTAACGCCTGGCAGCGGTTCCGGCGCATCACTTTGCCTTTGATTATGCCGGCGATGATCGTTGCGCTGATTTTCCGGGTGATGGATGCGCTGCGGGTATTCGACCTGATCTATGTGCTGACGTCCAACAGCGAAGCCACCATCTCGGTGTCCGGCTATGCTCGCGACCGCATGGTCAGCTACCAGGAAATGGGTTCCGGCTCGGCCGCTTCGGTACTGGTGTTCATGATGGTGGCCGGTATCGCTGCCTGCTTCCTCACGCTGGGCCGCTTGAATGACAAGGAGAAACGCGCATGAAACTGAATCGCCGACAACAACAGTACGGCCATAAGGCGTTGATTTTCGCCGGCGCCGCGCTGGCCAGCGTCATCTGTTTGTTTCCCTTTTACTACGCGCTGATCACCTCGCTGCGTTCGGGAGGCAGCCTGTTCCAGGTCGCTTACCTGCCGGGTGCACCGCATTGGGGCAATTATCTGACGGCGTTGATGGATAACGGCATCGCCCGCAGCTTGTTGAACTCGATCGTCGTGGCAACGCTGACGGTGGGCATCTGCCTGCTGGTGTCGATTACCGCCGCCTTCGCGCTGGCGCGCATCAGCTTTCGCGGCCGCAAATATCTGCTGTTCACCATTTTGTGCGTCTCGATGTTCCCCCAGGTGGCGGTGCTGTCCGGCATGTTCGAACTGGTGCGCTTTATGGGGCTGTACGATTCATTGGGCGCACTGGTGCTGTCTTACACCACCTTTTCGCTGCCGTTTACCGTCTGGGTGCTGACCACCTTTATGAAGTCGATCCCGGCGGAACTGGAAGAGGCGGCGATCGTCGACGGCGCCAATACCTGGACCATCATTACCCGCATCTTCGCGCCCATCATGGGGCCGTCGTTGGTGACCACCGGGCTGCTGGCGTTTATCGGCGCCTGGAATGAATTCATGTTCGCCCTGACGTTTGTCATCTCCAGCGGCAAGCGCACCGTGCCGGTGGCGATCGGCATGCTGCAGGGCGCCTCTCAGTTCGAACTTCCCTGGGGCACCATCATGGCGGCCTCGGTCATCGTCACACTGCCGATCATCGTGCTGGTTCTGATTTTCCAGCGTCGCATCGTCAGCGGATTAACCAACGGCGCAGTAAAAGGCTGATTTTCGATTAACCCTGAAGCAGGAGAAATGCAATGGCTACAAAAATCGTTTTAGTGGGCGCAGGCAGCGCGCAATTCGGCTACGGCACCCTGGGCGACATCTTCCAGAGCGAGACGCTGTACGGCAGTGAAATCGTATTGCATGACATCAACCCGGCCGCGTTGGCAGTGACCGAAAAGACCGCCCGTGACTTCCTGGCTGCGGAAGATCTGCCGTTTACCCTCAGCGCCACCACAGATCGCAAAACCGCGCTGAGCGGAGCGGAGTTCGTGATTATCTCCATTGAAGTGGGCGACCGCTTTGCGCTGTGGGATCTCGACTGGCAGATCCCGCAGCAGTACGGCATTCAGCAGGTGTATGGTGAAAACGGTGGCCCCGGCGGGTTGTTCCACTCGCTGCGCATCATTCCGCCGATCCTCGACATCTGCGCCGACGTGGCGGACATTTGCCCGAACGCCTGGGTGTTCAACTACTCGAACCCGATGAGCCGCATTTGCACCACCGTGCATCGCCGTTTCCCGCAGCTCAATTTTGTCGGCATGTGCCATGAAATCGCCTCACTGGAGCGTTATCTGCCGGAAATGCTCGGCACCTCCTTCGACAACCTCAGTCTGCGTGCCGGCGGGTTGAACCACTTCAGCGTGTTGCTGGAGGCCAGCTATAAAGACAGCGGCAAAGACGCTTACCCCGACGTACGCGCCAAGGCACCGGACTATTTCTCCCGCCTGCCGGGTTACAGCGACATTCTGGCCTACACCCGCAATCACGGCAAACTGGTGGAGACCGAAGGCAGCACCGAGCGCGATGCGCTGGGCGGCAAAGACAGCGCCTATCCGTGGGCGGACCGCACGCTGTTCAAAGAGATCCTGGAGAAGTTTCACCATCTGCCGATCACCGGCGACAGCCATTTTGGCGAGTACATCCGCTGGGCCAGCGAAGTCAGCGATCACCGCGGCATCCTCGATTTCTACACCTTCTACCGCAACTACCTGGGGCAGGTGCAGCCGAAAATCGAACTGAAGCTGAAAGAACGCGTAGTGCCGATCATGGAAGGGATCCTCACCGACTCCGGCTATGAAGAGTCTGCGGTCAACATTCCGAACCAGGGATTTATCAAGCAGTTGCCGGCGTTTATTGCCGTTGAAGTCCCGGCGATTATCGATCGCAAGGGCGTACACGGCATCAAGGTCGATATGCCGGCGGGCATCGGCGGCCTGCTGAGCAACCAGATTGCGATTCACGATCTGACCGCCGACGCGGTGATTGAAGGTTCGCGCGACCTGGTTGTCCAGGCGCTGCTGGTGGATTCGGTCAACGATAAATGCCGCGCGATCCCGGAACTGGTGGACGTGATGATTTCACGCCAGGGGCCGTGGCTCGATTACCTGAAATAAACCGGATGGCGGGGCGCGCTTGCGCCCCCTTGAATGCAACTACCTGGGGGTCGGGAGGAATATGGCGCAATTAACGCTGGAAAAACTGCAAAAACGCTATGGCGCTAACGCAGAGGTTATCAAATCGCTGGATCTGCAGATCAACAGCGGGGAGTTCGTGGTGATCGTCGGGCCCTCCGGCTGCGGAAAATCGACGTTGCTGCGCATGATTGCCGGGCTGGAGGAGATCAGCAGCGGCGGTATGTACATCGATGGCAACTACGTCAATGACGATACGCCTTCCGAGCGCGGTATCGGCATGGTGTTCCAGTCTTATGCGCTCTATCCGCATATGAGCGTATACAAAAACATGGCGTTTGCGCTGGAGCTGGCCGGTCATTCGGCGGAGGAGATCGACCGCCGGGTTCGCGAAAGCGCCCGCATTTTGCAACTTGAACCCTTGCTGGAGCGGCGTCCGAAGGATTTATCCGGCGGGCAACGCCAGCGGGTGGCGATTGGCCGCGCCATAGTGCGCGAACCTAAGCTGTTTTTGTTCGATGAACCTTTGTCAAACCTCGATGCCTCGCTTCGCGTACAAATGCGCATGGAGGTGGCCTCGCTGCACAAACGGCTGGGTTCGACCATCATTTACGTGACCCACGATCAGGTTGAAGCCATGACGCTGGCCGACCGTATCGTGGTGCTCAACAAAGGGCATATCGAGCAGGTGGGGACGCCACTGGAACTTTACGATCAGCCGGCCAACGAATTTGTCGCCCAGTTTATCGGCTCGCCGAAGATGAACCTGATCCCGGCCATTCTGCGGCGCGCCGGTGAGCGGCAGAGTGTGGTAGAGCTGGACAACGGCAAAGCGCTGGTGCTGCCGATCGCCACGCCGGTGGCGGCGGAAGGCCAGAGCGTCAACGTCGGCATTCGTCCGGAGCATATTCGCGGCGGTGAACAGGCGCAGTGCGAGTTTCAGGGCGAGGTGATGTTCGTCGAGCATATGGGCAACGAAACCTACCTTTATCTGGACAACGGCAACGCGGCGGAACCCTGGGTGCTGCGCAATCCAGAACGCTCGATCATTCAGGCCGGAGAAACCGTCGGCGTACGCCTGCCGGTAGAGTGCTGTTATCTGTTTGACCGCCAGGGCCGCGCTTTCCCACGCATTCTGGCATCCGAACAGGCGCATTGACCGATGATAAGGAAGCATGACATGAGCGGTGTACAAACGGCGCGATGGTGGAAAGAGGCGGTGGTTTATCAAATCTACCCGCGCAGCTTTATGGACTCTAACGGCGACGGCATTGGCGATCTGAACGGCATTACCGCGCGGCTGGACTATTTGCAGTGGTTGGGCGTTGACGCCCTCTGGATCTGCCCGATGTACCGCTCGCCGAACGACGACAATGGCTACGATATCAGCGACTATCAGGCGATCATGACCGAGTTTGGGACCATGGCGGACTTTGATCGCCTGTTGGCGGAGGCGCATGCGCGCGGCATGCGGCTGATACTTGATCTGGTAGTGAACCACACGTCGGACGAACATCCGTGGTTTATTGAATCCCGTTCATCAAAATCCAGCGCCAGGCGCGATTGGTATATCTGGCGCGACGGCAAAAACGGCGCGGAGCCCAATAACTGGGAGAGCATTTTCAACGGCTCGGCCTGGAAGTACCATCCCGACAGCGAACAATACTTTCTGCATCTGTTCTCCGAGCGCCAGCCGGATCTGAACTGGGAGAACCCGCAGGTGCGCGCGGCGCTGTATGACATGATGCGTTGGTGGCTGGACAAAGGTATCGACGGTTTCCGCATCGACGCCATTTGCCATATGAAAAAACAGCCGGGGCTGACCGACATGCCGAACCCGCAAGGGTTGCGTTACGTACCGTCGTTCGAGCGGCATCTCAACTACGATGGGCTGCTGGATTACGTTGATGAAATGTGCGAACAGGTGTTTAACCGCTACGACATCATGACGGTGGGGGAAATGAACGGCGCTTCGGCGGAACAGGGCGAGGAGTGGGTGGGGGAACGGCATGGCCGCTTGAACATGATTTTCCAGTTCGAACACGTCAAGCTGTGGGAAACCGCCAACCAGCAGGCGCCGGATGCCGGGCTGGATGTGCTCGGCCTGAAAAGCATTTTCACCCGCTGGCAGACCCTGCTGGAGGGCAAGGGCTGGAATGCGCTGTACGTCGAGAACCACGATATTCCGCGTGTGGTATCGAAATGGGGGGACGACGGGCGCTACCGACGCGAAAGCGCCACCGCCATAGCCGCGCTGTATTTTCTGATGCAGGGAACGCCGTTTATTTATCAGGGGCAGGAGTTGGGCATGACCAACACCCATTTTGCCGGTCTGGATGATTTTAACGACGTCGCCACCAAGAATCGTGCTGCCGACCTGCGCCGGCAGGGAATGGATGAGGATCGGATCCTGGCGACGCTGCGCCGCAGTTCGCGTGATAACTCACGCACGCCAATGCCCTGGAACGACGGGCCTAACGGCGGCTTTAGCGCCGCAACGCCGTGGTTTGCGCTTAACGCCAACTACCGCGATCTCAACGTGGCGCGCCAACGTGGGGAGCCGGACTCGGTGCTGAATTTCTACCGCGCGCTGATTCGGTTACGCAAGCAGACCCCGGCGCTGCTGTATGGCCGTTATCGGTTATTGCTGGCTGAACATCGGCATATTTACGCCTATACCCGCACGTTGGATGACCGGCAACTGCTGGTGCTGTGCAACCTGAGCGGCGACCCGCAACAGGTTGATCCCCAATCTTTGGCGCTGGACAGTTGGCAACTGCGGTTGGGCAATTATCCACACGGCGGAGAGCCACAGACGCTGCGCCCTTATGAGGCACGGATTTATCAGGCATAAGGGCTGATTCAACCCGCTTTGCGGCCGGGGCCTTTGTGTGAACGGAGAGCTGCACCGGCCGCATTTTCATCCCACGGAACAATCCCGCTTTTTAACTAACCATAACCGGTATTGTTATTTCGCTTTGCCATAGCCTGTTGCTAGCTTTTGTTCGTTCCATCAGGGGATGAATAACAGGGTAATAACAGAAATGACAAAAAAACTTATTAAAATCACAGCGCTGGCACTGTCAGTTTTCGCTGCTCACGGCGCCCAGGCGGCGCTTTCATTGCAGGGGAAAACCATTGGCGTGGCGGTGGTCGGCACGCAGCATTTTTGGGATCGCGAAGCATTCAAAGGCGCCAGCGACGAAGTGGAACATTTGGGGGGCAAAGTGGTGGCGGTCGATGGCGGCCGCGATAACCAGGTGCATGCCGACAATCACGATATCCTGCTTGCGCGCAAGGTGGATGCAGTGATCAGCATTTTGGGCGACAGCGCCGTCGAGCCTAAATTCAAAGCCTTGCGCGCCGCCGGGATCCCGGTATTCACCGTCGACCACGTATCGCCGTATTCCATCAACAACACCACCTCGGACAACTACAGCATCGGCAGCACCATCGGCCGTTATACCGCCGAGGCACTGGGCGGCAAAGGCAATGTGGCGGTGTTCAACGCCTTCTCCAACTCACTGCGCATCTGCGGCATTCGCTACGATCTGTGGAAGTACGTGTTGAAAGATTACCCGGACATCAAAATCATTCAACCGGAGCTGGCCGAGCAATACGCCAACTCGCCGGAAGATGCGCGCAAGAAAACCCTCGAACTGCTAAGCCAGCACCCGAAAGGCACACTGGATGCGATTCACGTCGCCTGCTGGGACCAGCCGGCGATCGGCATAGTGCAGGCGCTGGAAGAGAGCGGCCGCGCCGGCGACGTTAAGGTCACGGCGATCGACGCCGGGCCGGAAACCCTGGAAATCATGGCGGAGAAGGATAGTCCGTTGGTCGCCAACGTGGCGCAACAGCCGCGGTTAATCGGCACCACTTCAGCGGATAACGTGGCGCGTTATTTCGCCGGCGAGAAGTTGCAACCGCAAACCTTTGTGCCGGTATTACCGGTGAAAGGGCCGGAAGAGGCCAGGGCGGTGTACAAGCAGCTCGGCTACGGCGAGCTGAAATAACGCCATGAGCCAGCAGGAAACGCAGGCCGCTCCCGCCGTGGGCGGCCTGGAAATGATTGGCATCGAGAAACGTTTTCCCGGCACTCAGGCGCTGAGCGGTGCTTCACTGCGGGTGCTGCCGGGCGAGGTCCACGGTCTGATTGGCGAAAATGGCGCCGGCAAATCCACCTTGATCAAGATCCTCGCCGGGGTTTATGCGCAAGACGGCGGGGAGATCCGCATTGGCGGCCGGCGGCTGGCCTCCGTCACCCCGGCGGCGATACGGGCGGCCGGGGTGCGGTTTATCCATCAGGAACTGCATTTGATTCCGCACTTTACCGTGGCGGAGTCCGTGTATGTCGGTCAGGAGCGGCGTAACCGTTGGCTGGGATTGGACAAGCGCGGCATGCGTCATGACGCGGAACGTTTTCTGTTGCAGGTGCTGGACACTCGCCTGGACGGTAACCGACTGATCCGCGATCTCAGCATTGCCGAACGCAAGCTGGTGCAGATAGCCCGGGCGTTAATCGACGGGCAGGCGCAACTGGTGGTGTTTGACGAGCCTACTGCGCCGCTGGAAGCCCGAGAGTCGCAATTGTTGTTTAACGCCATCGCCCGCCTGAAACGGCGCGGCATCGCCATTATTTACGTCTCTCATTACCTCGCGGAAATCGCCCAGATTTGTGACCGTGTCACGGTGTTTCGTAATGGCCGCGACGTTGGCACCCTGCAGCAACTGGGCGATGGCGATATCGCGCGCATGATCCCGATGATGGTCGGCCGCGAAATCACCCACCTGTTTGCCCCGCGCCCGGCTCAGCGGGCGGTGGTTGAGCCCTGGCTTAGCGCAGAAAGTCTGTCGGACGGTGCACAGTTGCGCGATGTCAGCTTGCAACTGGCGCCGGGGGAGATCGTCGGCATCGCCGGGCTGCTGGGTTCCGGCCGCGAAGCGTTGATCGACGCTCTGTATGGATTACGCCCGCTTCAGCAGGGGCAACTGCGCATAGCCGGAAAGCCGGTGCGCATCGCTTCCCCGGCGCAGGCCACTGCCGCGGGGATGGCGTTGGTGCCTCGCGATCGGCGGAATACCGGTCTGGTGTTGCCCATGCCGGTGGCGGACAACATCAACCTGGCATCGCTTGGCACATTGGCGCGTGCGGGGTGGGAACTGCGCAAAAAGGCTCGGCTGCATGCCAAAGCGCTGGCGGAACAGTTGGATATCCGCCCGCGCAATCTGCAATTGCCGGTGCGTCTATTGAGCGGAGGCAATCAGCAAAAGGCGATTCTGGCGCGCTGGCTGGCGACTAACCCGCAACTGTTGATCCTCGACGAACCTACCCTGGGCGTAGACATCGGCGCCAAGGCGGAGATTTACCAACTGGTGGCCGCCCAGGCGGCTGAAGGGCGCTGCGTGCTGGTGTCGTCGAGCGACGGCAGCGAACTGATTGGGTTGTGCGATCGTATTCTGGTGATGTTGCGCGGCGAGATTGTCGCGAATGTCCGTACCGCCGGGCTGACGCAGGACGCGCTGCTGGCGTTGACCAGCGGCGGTTCAACGGCGTCCCCTTTAGTACAGGAGCCGGTTCTATGAGCCTATTGACCGAAGGCAATGTGGCGGCACGCTCCTCCTGGCGTCGCTTTTTGCCGCCCGGAGAGCAGATCGCCAATAAAATTCCGCTGTTGCTGTTTGCCGCGCTGCTGCTGTTTTTCTGCCTGCAGGCGCCTTACTTCACCAGTTGGCAGAATCTGAGCACTATCCTCAAACAAAGCGTACCCTTGGCGATACTGTGTTTTGGCCTGACCTGCGTGATTACCGGCGGCGGCGATGACGTGGTTTCCGGCGGTATCGATATCTCGCTGCCGGCGATCGCCGTGTTGACGGCGGCCCTCATCAGTAACGGCCTGACCCACAGCGGTGACGGTTATTTGTGGCTGACGGCGCTGGCGTTTGGCGCGGCGCTGCTGGCGGGGGGCGTCAACGCTTTGCTGGTGGTGGCCGTCGGGTTGCCGCCGTTGCTGGCAACGCTGGCCAGTTCGGTGGCGGTGGTAGGCCTCGCCAACCTGATCACCCAACAGCGGCGCATCAGCGTCAGCGACGCGGCCATTGTCGCGCTGCGTGACGACACCTGGCTGGGGTTGCCGCTGATGGTATGGTTAATGCTCGCTGCGCTGGCGTTGTTTGGCTGGGCATTGCATCACACCCGTTGGGGCATGCAGTTGCAAGCGGCGGGTGGCAATCGCGAAGCGGCGGAGATCTCCGGTTTGCGCGTCAAACCGCTGGTGATTGGCTCTTACCTGCTGGCGGCTGCGGCGGCCGGTTTGGCGGCCTTTGCCCTGGTGGCTCGCGGCTCGGGCAGTTCACCCGGCAGTGAAGAGCCTCTGCTGTTGGAAATGGTACTGGCGACTTTTATTGGCGCGTCCTTCTCGCGCCGGCGAGTCGTGACCATCTGGGGTGCGCTGCTGGGTGCCTTGCTGGTTAATGCCTTGTCGAATGGGTTGGCGCTGTTGCGGGTAGACATCTTTTGGGTCGGGGCGATCAAAGGCGGGCTGATCCTGCTGGTACTGGCCGCCGCCGCCAGGCAAAACCGGGGAGGAAACCCATGACGGCGTTGAACAACCTTTTGATTCGCTACGGCTTTATGCTGATTTTCATCGTTTTTTTCCTGTTCTTCTCCTGGGGCAATAGCGTGTTTTACAGTCTGGGCAATCTCAGTAATCTGTTACAGGGTAACGCAATATTGCTGATTGTCGCGCTGGCCATGACGCTGGTGGTGACCGCCGGTGGCGTTGACCTGTCGGTGGGCGTCGCGCTGGATTTTGGCGCGGCTTTTGCGCTGATCGCCCTGAAGCAATATCAGCTCAGTTGGCAAATGGCGGTAGTCGCCGCGCTGGCCGGCGGCGCGCTGATCGGCGCACTCAATGCGTTGCTGATCGTTTACTGTCGGGTTAAGCCGTTTTTGGCGACGCTGGGCACCTTTTTCATCGGCAGCAGCGTCGAACGTATTTATACCGACGGCGGGGGATCGATAGCCTACCGTCGCATGGCACAGCAGTATCACGATCTGGCGGTGGGCAACCTCGGTGGCGTGCCGTTACCGATAGTTATCGCAGCCGCGCTGCTGCTGGGCTATTTTCTGTTCTTCGAACGTACTGTCTTCGGCAAGCGGATTCATGCCATCGGCCTGAACCCGCAGGCGGCCCGTGCGGTGGGGATCCGCAATGGTCGTTACCTGTGCTGGCTGTTGATCGCCTCAGGCATGACCTGCGCGCTGGGCGGCGTGATCCTTTCGGCCAATCTGCGCCAGTTTACCCCACTGGCCGGGCAGGCCTATTTGTTGGACGCCATCGCGGCGGTGTTTATCGGCACCGCGTTTCATCCGCAGGGGCGACCCAACGTGCTGGGCACGCTGGTTGGCGTGCTGTTCCTGGGCATGGTGGCGAACGGCCTGAACCTGATTGGGCTGAATTTTATGGTGAAAGACGCGCTGACCGGCGTGATCCTGGTGGTGGCGCTGGCGCTGTCCTTTATCCAGAGCCGGTTAAAACAAACGCAACAGGCGGAGGCCGGCAGTGAATCGATATGATGCGGTATTTGTCGGTTTAACCTTGCTCGATATCGCGGGGCGGCCGGTCAGCGCTATCCCGGCAGGCGGCGGCGTGCAGTTTATCGAGCAGATCCGGCTGAACCCGGCGGGCACCGCCAGCGGCGCGGTGATGAATGCCGCCAAGCTGGGGATACGCACCGCCACCTCGGCCTGTCTCGGCGAGGATGAAAAGGCGGAGTTTATCCTCAATGCCTACCGTCGGCTGGGCATCGATTGTTCGCTGATCCAGCGCACGGCGCGGGCGGAAACGTCCGCCACCATTTTGCCGATCAGGCCCAACGGCGAGCGCCCGGCTCTGCATTACCGTGGGGCCTCGGATTTTCTGTTCGTTGACGATGCCGACTTTGACGCGCTGTGCGATACCCGTTTCTTGCATCATGGCGGCACCGGGCTGCTGGCGGCGATGGACGAGGGTCAAAGTGCCAGATTGCTGCGCCATGCCAAACGACTCGGCGTTACCACCAGTTTCGACCTGATTGCGCCTGGCCCGCATACCTTGGCGTTGTTGCTGCCGCTGTTGCCCAGCGTCGATTACTTTATGCCGTCGTTGGAGGAGGCGGCTTATCTGTCCGGCCGGCAAACGCCGCAGGAGATCGGCGCGTTCTTCCTCGATCACGGGGTGGGGAGCTGCATTTTCAAAGCCGGTGAGCAGGGATCCTTTATCGTCACCCGCGATGCCTGCGTGCGTATTCCGGCCTATCAGGTTGAGGTCGTGGACACCACCGGCTGCGGCGACAGCTATTGCGGCGGGTTTATCGCCGGGCTGAGCCGTGGGCTGGCGGTGCCGGAAGCCTGCCTGCTGGCGACGGCGGTGGCGGGGTTGGTCGCAGGCGGGTTGGGATCGGACGCCGGGGTGATCGACTGGGAACACACCCGGCAGTTTATGCAGCAAACGCCGCGCAGCGCTTAGCGCCAGGCGTACAGCAGCGGCTCGCCTTTGAGATAACGTTGGATGTCCTGGGCGATCATCTCGGTATGTTTGACCAGCGTCTCCCGCGTGGCGCCGGCGATGTGCGGCGTAATCACCACATTGTCGAATTCGGTGATAAACGGATGGCGGCGGTAAATAGGTTCGCTGGCGTACACGTCCAGCGCCGCGCCGGCCAAGCGTTTCTCCCGCAGGGCGGCAATCAGATCTTCTTCAATTACCACCGCCGCGCGCGAGGTATTGATAAACAGCGCGTGGGGTTTCATGCGGTTAAACAATTCACGGCCAATCAGCCCATCGGTTTGCGGCGTCGCTTTCAGGTGCAGGCTGATAAAATCGGCGTCGCTGAACAGCTGTTCCAGCGTGGTTTTCTCAATACCCGGCTCGTTAATTTCTACCCCGGAAACGTAAGGGTCCGCCACCAACAGCCGCATGCCGAAAGCCCGGGCAATACGGCCGACGCGTTGGCCAATGCTGCCGTAACCGACGATGCCCAGCGTTTTGTTGCGCAGTTCGCTGCCTTTAAACACTTCATAGGGGCTGGATTTATCCACGTCCCACACCACATCGCTGCGCAGACCCTCTTTGGCCGCCGCCGCGTGCGGTTGCTCGCGGGTGAACTCGCCGCGCTTGAGCGCTGCGTGGGCCTGGGGAATATGGCGGGCCAGGTTCAGCATCAACGCCAGCGTCAGTTCCGCCGCGGCGTCAGAATTGCGGCCTGGGGTGTAGATCACCGGAATATTGCGCCGTGCGGCGGCCTGCAGGTCAATATTGACCGGATTGGCACGGGTACAGGCAATCAGTTTCAACTGCGGGCAGGCGTCGATCACCCGGGCGGTAATATCGTCGTAGCTGGTGATGATAAAGTTGGCGTCATGGGCCAGATCAATCAGCGCGTCTTCGGTCAGCTTGCTTTCGCCGGCCGCCCAACCGCGGATGACCAGTTCGCCCAATTGGCGGAAATCATCAAGCGAGCCGGCGTATTCGGCGGTAAAGAGGGTTTTCATGATGCGGGGGTTCCTGCGTTAAGGGCATTGAGAATTTGCTCCCGGCTTTGCCACAGCGGTTCAAGCTGAAGGCGTAACTGGCGGAACAGTGGGTAGAGTGCCTGATAGATCTGCTGGTTGGCCGGATTGGGGACAAATAGCCGGCGGTTTTCGGCCTGAACAAGCGTTTCATGTGACACCGTCACGCCAATGCTTTGCGCCGCCAAAATCGCCACGCCTCGGGCGCTCAGCTCTTTCACCCGGCTGGTAATCACCCGCCGGCCGGTGCAGTCGGCGATGATCTGCAACCAGACGGCCGAAGCGGCTCCGCCACCGGCAAGATAAAGATCGCCCTGCGGTGGGTAATCGTGCAGCGAGTCTTTAATGGCGAACGCCAGCCCTTCAAACACCGCCCGCAGCAGGTGCAGATTGCCGGTATGCTGACCGATGCCGAAAAAACCTGCGCGGGCCGCCTGGCTGTAGAAAGGCGCGCGTTCACCGTTCAGATAGGGCTGATAGAGCACGCCGCCGCTGCCGGCGGGAATGGCGGCGATCTGCTCGCCAATACGCTCGAGATCGCCATCGCCACCCAGCTCACGTACCGCCCAGTCCAGGTTCGGCGTGCCCGCCTGCATGGCGAACAGGTTGATATAACGTCCTTGCTGCGCATGGGCGACAAAGCGCGTTTTCGGGCTGACCTGCGCCAGGCTGTCGCAGACAATGCCGGTGCAGCAGGTGGTGCCCAACAGGGTGTAAACGTCGTCGTGATGCACGGCGCCAATGCCCAGCGCTGCCGCCGACACATCCAGCGCGCCGGCGCATACCGGAATGCCTGCCGCCAGCCCGGTGACAGCCGCCGCCTGCACCGTGATTTCTCCGGCGCGTTGGCCGGGGCGCAACAGCGGCGGGAACAGCGGCCGAAGGGCCTGCAGGCCCAGCTCCGTCAAGACCTCGTCGGAAAGCGTTTCGCTGTGAAGATCGAGCAGTGAGGTGCCGGTATCCGTCAGCTCAAGATTGGCCGCACCGGTCAGGCGATAGCGGATCCAGTCTTTGGCGAAGAAGAAATAGCGCGCGCTGTTTAGCGCGGCGGGCTGATTTTCCGCCAACCATGTCAGGATCAGCGAACTGTTGCACGGCAGCAGGCGGGTACCGGTTGCCCGAAACAGCCTTTCTTCCCGTTCCGGTTGTTGCTTGAGACGCGCCACTAAAGGCGCGCTGCGGGTGTCGCTCCATAAAATGGCCTTGCGAACCGGTCGCCCTGCGGCATCGACCAGCCAGGCGCCTTCGCCCTGGCCCGAGAGGCCAATGGCGCGGATGCGCCCTTGTTGCAACAACGGCGAGTCGGCCAGCGCGCGCAATGTCGTGACCATATTGCGCCAAAGCTGCTCCATATCTTGCTCAGCATGGCCGGGGAACGGCACTTCGGTCAGGTTGTCGGCGCTGGCGACCTGGCATTGATTAAACTGCTCGTCGAATAAAACCGACTTGATCTTCGAAGTGCCTATGTCGATGCCGAGATAATAATCCATGAGAGCGCCAGCCTGCGGGGAACGAGATAGCCAGCGTAGCAATGAAGGAAAGGATCCCATATGCCATTTCCGGAAAAGCTAATCCATTAATAAGATTATGATTATTAATACCTTATAACGGAATGGTATTGGTGGCGCGCGAAGGCTTGGTGCTAGTTTTTTATTACTTTATGGAATCAAATAACCATAAATAAGAACGTACGGTTCTTAACCGGCGCAGAGTTTTGATCTTTCATTGGGGGTGACCATGTTTAAAACGACAATTTCCCGTTTGGCACTGCTGACGGCGCTGGCGCTACCGACCTCTCTGTTGGCGGCAGAACCGCTGCGGGTGGCGGCCGATCCGGTGCCCCATGCGGAAATCCTGGCCTACGTGCAGAAAATTGACCCGCAGCTGAAACTGAAGGTGATTGAGATCAGTAACGGCGTGAATTCCAATGAACTGTTGGCGCACGGCGACGTGGATGCCAACTACTTCCAGCACCTGCCTTATCTGCATTCGCAAGAGCAGGCGCTGGGCACAAAATTTGCCGTGGCGGCCAGCGTGCATATCGAGCCGTTGGGCATCTATTCGAGCAAGTATAAAAAGCTGAGCGAGGTGCCGGACAACGCCAAGGTGGCGGTGCCCAATAACGTCACTAACCTCAGCCGGGCGCTGTACCTGCTGCAGGCGCAAGAGTTGATTACCCTGAAAGCCGGCTTTAACGATCCGGCCAAGGATCAGGCAACGCCAAAAGACATTGCCAACAACCCCAAACATCTCAAGATACTGGAGATTGAATCGCCACAGATCCCGCGTGCCTTGGATGACGTCGATTTGGCGGTGATTAACGGCAACTATGCGCTGGAGGCGGGGCTTACGCCGGCCAAGGACGCGCTGGGGCTGGAAAGCCCGAAAAATAATCCGTATGCCAATATTCTGGTCACGACGCCGCAACTGGAGAACGATCCGCGCATCAAACAGCTGGCCAAAGATTTGCAGTCGCCAGAGGTGGCCAAATTCATTCAGCAAAAATATCAGGGTTCGGTGATCCCCGTGACAGCTGCGGACGCCGGCTGATGATTGTCGTAGAAGGGCTGGGTAAAACCTACGGCGCCGGTGAACCGCCGGCGCTGGAGCAGGTGTCGCTTACCATTAACGACGGCTCGGTGTTCGGCATTATCGGCCGCAGCGGTGCCGGCAAGAGTACTCTGATCCGCTGCCTTAATTTACTGGAACGGCCCAGCAAGGGCCGCATTTTGATGGACGGCCGCGATCTGACCCAACTGAGCGAAGCGGAACTGCGGCGCCAGCGCCAACGTATCGGCATGATATTTCAGGGGTTCAATCTGCTGCATGCCCGCAACGTGCGAGATAACATCACGGTGCCGCTGGAGATCGCCGGCGTACCTCGTGCGGAACGTATTCGCCGCGCCGGTGAACTGCTCGATCTGGTCGGGCTGAACGACAAGGCACGCGCTTTTCCTTCTCAGCTTTCCGGCGGGCAGAAACAGCGCGTCGGCATCGCCCGGGCGCTGGCGGCCCGGCCGGATTATTTGCTTTCCGATGAAGCGACCAGCGCGCTGGATCCGGAAACCACCGCCTCTATTCTTGCCTTGTTGAAAGACATCAACCGCCAGTTGGGGCTAACCATTGTGTTGATCACCCACGAACTGGACGTGGTCAAGGCCATTTGTGACCATGCGGCGCTATTGGCGGCCGGGCGGGTGGTTGAATGGGGGCCGATTGGCGAATTGCTGGCGAACCCGACATCGCCGCTGGGGCAGGCGTTGTTGCCGGGCTGCCTGACGCCGGTGGCGCCGGAGACCCAGGTGGCGGAGCTGACATTTTTCGACAGCGTGCGCGCCTCACCGGTGCTCAGCGAACTGGCGCAGCGCCATGCGGTGGACGTTACGCTGCTGGGTGGGGGCGTTGAATTGATTGCCGGCCAGAGCGTCGGCCGTTTCCGGGTGGGGTTGCGATCGCCGCAGGGCGGCTTGCCGCTGGCGGAAGTGGTGGCGTTCCTCAATCAACGGGGCGTGAGGGCCGAATTGCTATGAGAAATCAATTGTCCTGGGAAGATCTTCTGGCGCTGGTGCTGAACGCCACCGGCGAAACCTTGTATATGGTGGCGCTGGCATCGCTGTTTACCTTATTGATCGGTCTGCCGCTTGGCGTGGTGTTGTTTATTACCCGCAAGCAGGGCATCTTGCCCGCACCGCGCATCAACGGGGCGCTAGGCGCCATCGTCAATCTGGGGCGATCGCTGCCCTTTGTGGTGCTGTTGATAGCCTTGATCCCGTTAACCCGGCTGATTATCGGCACCACGTTAGGCAGCTCCGCGGCGGTAGTGCCGATTACCATCGGCGCTTTTCCGTTCTTTGCTCGCATCGTCGAGTCGGCGCTGGATGAGGTGGAAAAAGGGCGGATCGAAGCGATTTTGTCGATGGGCGGCAATGTGCGCCACGTCATTTTTAAAGTGTTGCTGCCGGAGGCCTTGCCGACGCTGTTGGCCGGGCTGACGCTGACGGTGGTGATGTTGATTGGTTTTTCTTCCATGGCCGGCGTGATCGGCGGAGGCGGATTAGGCGATCTGGCAATCCGTTACGGTTATCAACGTTTCAACAATCAGGTGATGATCGCGACGGTGATTATTTTGGTGCTCCTGGTGCAGGGCGTGCAAACCCTGGGCGATCGCCTGGTCCGCTCGCTGGCGCATCGGCGTTAGGGGTTTTGTCATTGGGGGCGTGCCGGCTTGGCGCAATATTGCGGTACGGACTAAGCTACATGCTGAAAATCACCGAGTTATGAGGAAAGCATGAGCGGAGCCATTAAAATCAGGGAGCTTGAAACGCGAGATTTTGCTGCATGGCATCTATTGTGGCAGGGATACAATGCATTTTATGGCCGCCAGGGCGCTACGGCATTGCCGGATGAGGTTACGCAAACCACTTGGTCGCGTTTTTTTGACGCCTATGAACCTATGCATGCGTTGGTGGCGGAAGACGATGGCAAGTTGGTGGGGCTGACACATTATCTGTTGCACCGCAGTACTATTCAGATCCAACCCAACTCGTATATTGGAATACGCATGAAACCAACCTGAACGCCATACGGCTGTACGACAAGCTGGCGGACAGACCCGGTTTTGTGATGTACCGAAAGATACTTTGACTCTACGGGCAAACCCGCGCCGTTGATGAACGACGCCAAAGGTCCAAACATCATGGCCACAGGCTCTGGCTGTGTGGTTCCCCTTCATGTTGTTCATGCCAACGCTTTCTGCCTTGATCCTGGTTTGCGGCATGCATTCAGGAAGGCGGGTGTATTGCCTAATGCTTGTCAGTTAAGCCTGACTGGCATTTTTTATCCAATCTCTGTGCGCTCCGTGCAGGAGGAATTGCCGTAAATATCCCGTATTTCTCTGCTACCGCCATGAACGGTAATGGGAGGGGCCGAAGGCGCGGCCCCTCCACCCGCGCCCTCGCTTAACACCGTCTGTCCGCTACGCGGATACCCTCGCTGCACCCGCGTTGCCGGGCGGGTCGGCTACGACAAACCTCCCTGTTAGTCTCGCCTCAACCGGCCTCCCTGGCCGGTTGCCCCTGACAACACCGTCTTGCTCGGCAGCCGGTGATGCGCGCCAGGGTCAACACCCGAATCGGCTGCCACCGGGCAACGTTGGATATTGCGTTATGAAAAACAGTGAAAATGATGAGATGAGCAGGGTGTTGGGCGCCCTTGAAGACGCCGAACGCAGGAGCGGCGCCTAGGCGAAACCGCCACGGACGGCGGTTTCAGGCGAGACAGGCAGGGACGCCTGTCGTAGCCGGCCGTGATGCGCGGTGACGGAGGGAGGGGCGTTGGCGTAGCCAACCGTCTGACAGGGCAACGGCGCGGGTTGCAAGGGGCCGCGCCTACGGCCCCTTGCTCGGTCGAGACGAGTGAGTTTCATGGCGCATTTCACCTTTATCGACCGAAAACTTCACCACACCTTCAGAAAAACGCTAACTGACAAGCATTAGGGTGTATTGCACCATTTGGCGCTACAGTTAATTTATAAATATATTGCCAAGCCTTAAATTAACAGGTGATCGGACCTGTGAAAGTAGCAATAATGCCACTCTGACCGCTCAATTTTTACGCGTATCGTCAGGTATGATGAATCGGTTGTCGCTCCTCATCATGCAGGCAGGATTTTATCCGTATTCTTCGAACGCTCTGGAAGCAAGATGCACACCACCCAGTCACCGGACACCACAAAATTACAGCCTGCGCTCACCATCTTTATACTGGTGTTCGCCGCCTGTATCTTCGGTATCGAGAGCCGGCCCATTGGCTTTCTGGCGGCCTTTTGGCCGAGCAATGCGGTGTTGCTGGCGGTGTTCGTGCGTTATCCGGAGCTTGTCAGCCGTTTAGGTTGGGTGATGGCGATATTAGGGTATTTGACGGCGGATCTGATCACCGGCAGCACGCTCGACAAAGCCCTGTTGCTGAACGGCGCCAATATTGCCGGCGTCGTGGTGGGGTATCAGTTGTTTAAGCGTATGCCGCCGCAGGCCAAAACGCTGGAGCGCACGTCGGCCAGCGTTTATCTGTTTGCCATTTGCCTGGCCAGCGCCGCTACCACCGGGGTAATAGGCGCCTTGGCCTCGGTGCTGTTGTTTGATCGCGAATATTTCTCCGCCCTGGCGCTGTGGATGTCTTCGGAGTTTACCAATTACATTACGCTGATGCCTTTTATCCTGGCCTTTCCTGCCGATTGGCGGGGTTACCTGCGCGGCCTCGTTGAGGGCATTACACAACAACGTGAGTGGTATAACACCGGCAGAAAACTGGCGGTTCTGGTGCTGCTGGCGCTGGCCTGCATTGGCAGTATCCTGATTGGCGGGCCTGGCGCCGTAATTTTTCCGATACCGATCCTGCTGTGGCTGGCGATGTCGTTTTCACTGTTCACCACCCTGGTGGTGGTGCTGATCTACGTTTTATGGTGCCATCTGGCCATTGATTTGGGTTTGATCGCCATTAACGTCGATATGCAGGCGCTGCAGAACACCGTGTCGATGCGACTCGGGGTAGCGCTGTTGGCCCTGGGACCGATTGCGATCGCCAGCATGAATTTCGCCCGTAATGCGCTGCTGCGGCAGTTGGAGCACGTGGCGAACCACGACGCGCTGACCCACGTGCTGACGCGCAATGCCTTTATGCAGCGCGGCTCGCGGTTGCTCACCCAAAAAGGCGAGCAGGTCTGCATCATGATGCTGGACATCGACTATTTCAAATCCATCAACGATCGCTTTGGGCACTCCGGCGGTGACGCCGCACTGATTTCCTTTACCCGCGCCATCACCGGCGATCTGCGCGATTCCGATCTGTTTGGCCGCATGGGTGGGGAGGAGTTTGCGATTGTTGCGCTTATCGAGCGCCAGCAAGATGCGTTTTATCTGGCCGAACGTTTGCGCCGGCGGGTGGAGATCGAATCGATCGCCATGCCTGCCGGCAATCATCTGCAAATCACCGTCAGCATCGGGATGGTGACCTGCCTCGGCGGTACGGAGCAAAATCTCGATAATCTGTTGAAAATCGCCGACATGGCCGTCTACAAAGCCAAAAACAGCGGCCGCAACCGGGTTGCCACGCCAGAAATATCCCCACTGATTTACAGCGATCGTTGAAACCCGCTGCTTGTCGTTCATGGTTGACCCCGGCCAGGGGGTCTAAAATGAAAGGGTGCGCGGGCAATCTCGCTTGCGCCATACCTGATGTCCGATCGGACAAGAGGAATCATCTCATGAACTATGTTGATGGCTTTGTTGTGGCGGTGCCTGCCGCCAATAAAGAGGCGTACCTGAAGCTGGCCGCCACGGCCGCCCCCTTATTTAAAGAGTTCGGCGCAACGCGGGTTGTCGAATGCTGGGGCAACGACGTGCCCGAAGGTAAACTCACCGATTTTCGCGGTGCGGTGAAAGCCGAGGCCGATGAAGTGGTGGTTTTCAGCTGGATCGAATATCCCTCAAAAGCGGTGCGCGACGCCGCCAACGAGAAAATGATGAACGACCCGCGTATGAAGGCGCTGGGCGAGCAGATGCCATTTGACGGCAAGCGCATGATTTTCGGCGGTTTCGAACCGATCCTTGACGAGTAGCGGAGAGGGAGCGATGAAGATCACACAACACCTGTGGTTTGAAAAAGACATGGAGGCCGCGCTGCGTTGCTACATAGCGCTGATCCCCGGTTCTTCCCTGACCTGGATCTCCACCTTGCCCGCCGATACCCCGAGCGGCCCTGCAGGCAGCGTAAAACTGGCGGCCTTTACCCTCGGCGATCAGCGCTATGCGGCTATCGAAGCCGGCCCGCTCGATGCTTTCAATCACAGTTTTTCGATTATGGTTGAATGTGCGGATCAGGCGGAAGTGGATCGGTTATGGGATGCGTTAAGCGAAGGTGGCACCATAGAGCAGTGCGGCTGGTTGCGCGATCGCTGGGGGTTGAGCTGGCAAATTGTCCCCCGGCGGCTGGGTGAGTTGATGAGCGACCCCGACAGCGCGAAGGTGAAACGGGTGACTGAAGCTATGCTGCAAATGGTCAAACTGGATATCGCCGGGCTGGAAGCGGCGGCTCGCGGCTGACTTTATCCCCGTAACAAGGACGGACATGATGCATAAAGAACGGCACAGCATTGAGAATATAGGTTGGCTGCGGGCGGCGGTGCTGGGCGCAAACGACGGTATTGTCTCTACGGCCAGCCTGTTGCTCGGCGTGGCGGCGGCCAATGCTGCGCACGGCGGCATCTTGCTGGCCGGCATTGCCGGGCTGGTTGCCGGCGCGATGTCGATGGCTACCGGTGAATACGTCTCGGTGTCGTCGCAAGCGGATACGGAAAAGGCCGCGCTGGCGGAGGAGCAGTCGGAGTTGCTCAGCGATTACCCGGGCGAGTACCGTGAACTGACCTCTATCTACGTGCATCGCGGGTTGGATTTGGCGCTGGCCAAACAGGTGGCTGAAAAGCTGATGACGCATGATGCGCTGGGAGCCCATGCCCGCGATGAATTGGGGATTTCGTCCATCACCACGGCGCGGCCATTGCAGGCGGCGCTGGCCTCGGCACTGAGCTTTTCCGTCGGGGCGCTGTTGCCGTTATTGGTCGCGGTGCTGGCGCCGGTCGCATGGACCATTCCGGCTATCGTGGTCTCCGCCCTGGTGTCTTTGGGCGTTCTCGGCGGGATTGCCGCCAGGGCAGGCGGCGCGCCGATTCGCCCGGGTGTAGTGCGTATCCTGTTCTGGAGCGCGCTGGCGATGGCGGTTTCCTCCGGCGTTGGCCTGCTGTTTGGCTCCGCGCTGGGGTAATGGTCAGGCTCGTCGTGCAACAAAATCAGTTTTGCATTAATGCCGCTCATGCAAGGCTGAGTTTTTATCATTTGTCAGCGCCGCTGAATCGCTGCACCCTAGGGAAATCGTTACGTAGCGTAGAGAATAACAATGGATAAATCACAGATTCAGCAGTGGGTTACGCAATTTCCGTTGGTGCAGGACCTGATCGACCTCAAACCGATAACCTGGTTCAACCCGCGAGCAACGACCTTGGAAGCGGGGTTGCCGTACGTAGGATTGGGCGCTGACGACGTCGCCGATGCGGAGCGGCGGTTGGCGCGTTTCGCCCCCTATCTGAGTGCCGCTTTTCCGGAAACCCGGGCAGCCAACGGCGTGATCGAATCCGAGGTTGTCGCCATCCCGGCGATGCAAACTGCGCTCAATCAGCGTTATGGACTGAAACTCGGTGGCCATTTGCTGCTGAAAAAAGACAGCCATCTGCCGATCTCCGGCTCAATCAAAGCGCGCGGGGGCATTTATGAGGTGCTGGCACATGCGGAAAAGTTGGCGCTGGCGGCGGGGTTATTACGGCTTACGGACGACTACGGCAAACTGTTCTCGGAGGAATTTCGCCAGTTTTTCAGCCGTTACCGCATTGCCGTGGGGTCAACCGGTAATCTGGGGATGTCGATCGGCATCATCAGCGCCAGATTGGGATTCAGCGTTAGCGTGCATATGTCGGCGGACGCGCGTGAATGGAAAAAGCAGAAACTGCGCGACAATGGCGTCAACGTGGTTGAGTACGAACAGGATTACGGCGTCGCCGTTGAGCAGGGCCGGTTACAGGCGGCGGGCGATCCGAGCTGCTTTTTTATCGATGACGAAAACTCGCAAACGCTGTTTCTCGGTTATGCGGTGGCCGGTGGCCGCCTGAAGCGGCAGTTCGCCGAGCGCGGCATTCGGGTCGACGTGCAGCATCCGCTGTTTGTCTATCTGCCCTGCGGCGTCGGTGGCGGGCCGGGCGGGGTGGCTTTCGGGTTAAAGCTGGCCTTTGGCGACCACGTTCACTGCATCTTTGCCGAACCGACGCACTCGCCGTGCATGCTGCTCGGGGTGTATACCGGGCTGCATGATCGGATCGCGGTTCAGGATCTGGGCATCGATAACCAAACCGCAGCGGACGGGCTGGCTGTGGGGCGCGCTTCCGGCTTTGTTGGCCGCGCCATGGAGCGCCTGCTCAGCGCGTTTTACACGTTAAGCGATCGCGAGATGTTCGCGCTGCTTAGGCTGCTCGATAGTGAGGAACATATCCAGCTGGAACCTTCGGCGCTGGCGGGCATGGCGGGGCCGTGGCGCGTGGCGGCTAACCCCGAGTGGCTGGCCGGGCGCGGGCTGGATGAACACCAGATGAACCAGGCCACTCACCTGGTGTGGGCGACCGGCGGCGGCATGGTGCCAGAGGCGGAGATGGCGAAATACCTGGGTTTCATTTGAGAAAAGGAAAATATTATGCACGTTTTTCGCCGTGTTCATTTTCATAGGTAGACAGTCCGTAATCGCAGACCCGGCGCTTAAACATCCAGACTTTAAACGCCGGCCTCTTTTCTGCCATCCACCCAATCGATGGATAAGGCTGCGCTCAGAATATTTAGCTTCTGTTAGGGAAGAATATCAGGCAGTGCAACGATCATTCCATGTAGGCCTAGTGGGAGCGAAGCTGCAAAATGCGACATCTGACTTTTTTTAACTGGATCTGAGTAAAAAGTGAAATGGTTGCCATAGCGATTACCCATTGATGATTCAGGGAGTTGGGATGTTGTCACAGGAGCAGACTTTTGATGACAGGGACGGCAGGCACAGCAGCACCGCCAAAATATTCGTCGCTATCCACCCGCAATAACATTCAGCATCCAACCTATAAGGCACTCGCGGAGCTGGGCAAAGCGATTAAGACTATCTTCCTCTGCCGTTATTTGCAGGATGAGTCACTGCGTTGCGAAATTAATGCTGGCCTCAACGTCGTGGAAAACTGGAACAGCGCCAATAATTTTATTTTTTATGGCGAACACGGAGAATTCACCAGCAACCGGCCTGCGGATCAGGAATTGTCGATGCTCTCTCTGCACCTGTTGCAAATCAGTCTGGTCTATATAAATACATTGTTGATTCAGAACGTGCTGGCCGAGCCGGTCTGGCAGCAGCGAATGACAGAAGAAGACTGGCGTGGTCTGACGCCATTGATATACCACCATGTTAATCCGTATGGTCGTATCGAGTTGAACATGGACCAACGGCTGGCACTGGCAGCCTGATATCGAGGGCTTCCTGAATTTTTAAAAAATGTATCACCAGTTCTTATAATACAGTCCAATAGTTGGAACAAAGAGGAGATAATATGAAATTAAAATTTTTATCATTAGCACTAACTCTTGCTGCAGGCATCGTTCATGCTGATCCTACGATATATTATGAAGCACCGAGTGGACATGACTATGACTCCATGTCGGTGGGAATTAAAGTTGACAGCATGACTAAACAGAAAGGGTATTACTGGGCAAATACGTATATCTTTTATGAAGGGAATCATCAGGGATACATGGGGATTCAGCCTCGTGCAGAAGGAGAATCAAATCTAGTTATCTTCAGTGTATTTGGTGATGGTGCTAAATCTACTTCCGTAAACTGTAATTCAGGCGCTGATGGAGGAAAGGGCGTTTCCTGTCGTGTGGCTTATGAATTTAAAGAGGGGAAAGAATATTTGCTTAAGATTGAGAAAGAGGAAGGAGGTGATTCAGGCTATAATAAATGGCTGGGTACAATAACGGACCGTAGTACAGGTGAACGCATCACTATAGGAGAATATATGACCCCTGTATCTTGGGGAATGTTGTGGCGTAAAGCAACATTTTTTGATGAATGGTTTCCATTCAACGGGGGCCCATCCGATCCTTCGAAACGTGACTGCGTGCCTTACGCAAAACTAACTACCTACAATCCAATATTCAGCGTAAATGGTAAGCAAGCGAACACGAAGGTAACTGGGTCACGCATAACCGCAGGCCAGGATAAATGTGCCGTAGCACATGGCTCCCCAAATACCCGTCTGACACTTGGAACCGATAGTCACATAGTGGAAAATGGTATTTTTACGGAAAAATAAAATTTTCTAAAAACTAATGTGGTCGGCTTTAGCCGGCTACATTACGTATGATTAAGTAATCAATAGGTAATCGGGGTAGTGACCGGGTAGCTGCGATAAGGGGTCTGACGCTCAGTGGAACGAAAACTCACGCTAAGCAATGTTTTCTTCCTCTGACGCCTCTTATTAATGGCCGCAGATACCCTTTTGTCACCAGTTCTGCCAGTGTGAAGGAATAATGGCCGAGCATATTGATATGTCCGTGGCAAAGCGGTGAGAGGCGCGCAATATCTTCATCATTCAGAGTTTCCCCCTGTGCCCGGAGATGCTCCAGGGCTGCCTACATATAAATAGTGTTCCATAACACGACGGCGTTAGTGACCAGCCCCAGCGCTCCCAGTTGATCTTCCTGACCATCGGTATATCGCTTTCTTATCTCACCTTTCTGACCGTGACAGATAGCTCTGGCAACGGCATGGCGGCTTTCTCCCCGGTTAAGTTGGGTCAGGATGCGCCTGCGGTAATCTTCATCATCAATATAATTAAGCAGATACAGCGTTTTGTTAGTGCGTCAGCAGCGAAAGCTCTTGCGCGCCTTCGAGCAGGATCGGCAGGATGCGCTCGGTCAATTCACTCACTGGGACATGGCCGGCTTGTACGCCGACGTTTAACGCCGCGGTGACGCTGCCGTTGGCCGACATGATCGGCACGGCAATGGAACGCAGGCCGATTTCCAGCTCCTGATCGTTAATCGCATAGCCCTGCGCGCGGACCTTATCCAGCTCTTCGCGCAGTTTGTCGATGGAACCTATGGTGTATTGCGTATAGCGCATCAGGGTGAGGCGCTGCAGGTAATCATCCCGCTTATCCGCCGGTAAATGGCTCAGCAGTACGCGCCCCATCGAGGTGGCGAACGCCGGCAGCCGGCTGCCTATGTTCAGATCGATAGTCATGATGCGTTCGGCGGAGGCGCGGGCGATATACAAAATGTTGTCGCCGTCCAGCGTAGCGATGGAACAGGATTCATTCAGCAATTGGCTGATGTGTTTCAGCACCGGCTGGGTGGCCTTGGCCAAGGGTGTCGATCCGAGATAAGCATGGGCCAGCGTCAAAATACGCGGGCGCAGCTCGAAATTTTTGCCGTCCTGCGCGTAAACAAACCCCAGCTTGTTCAGGGTGTACAGGCAACGGCGCACCGCAGCGCGCGGAATACCGGTTTTCTGGCTGATTTGCGAAATCGACATCAGGCGGCGTTGCGGGGTAAAGGCCTGGATCACCTCCAGCCCCCGGGCCAGCGAGGCCATAAAGTTGGGATCGCCCTTGAAAGGATCGCCGCTGGCGGCGGTCAGCGGAATGTCATGGGTGGCGAGGTCTTCGCCGGCAGAGGTCTTGGTCATTCAGGCTCCCGGTTTAAATACTTACAGCGCCAGATAGCGCAGGGTCGCCACGACGGCCAGCCGCCGGTTATGGATAACCTGATCTTCCGGCGGTTCATGACTTTCGAACAGCGTATTAAAGGTGTACTGGTTGGCAACATAGTGGAAACACAGGCTGCTGATCAAGCGGTGCACGTCGGCGGCGCTGGCATCTGCAGTAAACTCCCGGCTTTGCTTGCCGCGCTGCAAGATATCTTCCAGCAAGCTCAAGGCGCTCTGATTCAATGCCTTAATGCGCGGTGACTGGCGGATGTACTGACCACGCAGCATGTTCTCCATGCAAATCACGCGGATGAAGTCCGGGTGCTCCGCATGGTAGTTGAAGCTTTCCTCAACCAGCCGGGTCATCGCCTCCACTGGCGGCAGCGCTTGCAGATCCAGCGCGGTTTCATGTGCGCGAATATGCTGATACACGTGCTCGAGCACCTCCAGATAGAGCGATTCCTTGTTCTTGAAATGATAAACCACCATGCGTTTGGTGGTGGCCGCGTGCTCGGCAATGTTCTCCATGCGGGCGCCTTTCAGGCCCGCCTCGGCAAACTCACTCAGCGCCCCGGCGAAGATTCGCTGTTTCAGGCCGACCGGGTCGTTTTTGCGTTTGGTGGCGGGGATATCATCATTGTTCAACACATCAGTCACTTATCGTTTAGGTACACCGGTTAAGAGTAACCGGGGTGACCGGGTAATACAATCCGCTGCTGTGGCGCTTTTGTGAGTGCGATCATGTTGCTCCCACAGGCGATGACGGGGCGCAGGATGATACCGCTGCATCGCCCAACGAGCAGCGATAAAAATGTGGGGTAGGGTGTGTAAAGAAAGAACCTGAATCTGAGCGGCCATCCTATTAATAAGGAACAGGTATCCTGTTCTCATCACAGGGTAGAGAATATATCAACCTGAACAGAGGCTGCGTTTGGTCTGTGGGTTTGAAAAGTGGTTTATATCGGCTAATGGTGAACCGTAAAGAACGTTATTTTAACTCCCCGGATTCTCCGATTCAGTCTTTCCCCGGGTTAATGATTACGAACTTCGTTTGCACTTTTTCCCCGGATGGCGTGTGGCTTACATAGCCCCTGTTATTTTTTTCAACGTCGCAAGGCTTAATTTTGCTCGTCTATTCTCAAGGGGAATCGACGCATTTTAAATAAGAGGGTGGTGCCAAGAGTCAGTCATGCTGGTACAGCGTTCATTTATGTGAGAATACGGATATTGCGGGTAAACCAAGAGGAATATCTGCTGCATAGGCGACAACGGCAGGGGGGATGGCTGAAAAACACGGTGACGAAAAGCAAATTCGGATAATCAATGTGATGGCGGATTTCAAATGTCGCAAAAAGCGCGATAGGGATGTATAGAAATCATACAGGCGCTATACAAAAGCAAGATTTAGATGATAATCGATGACTAAATTCTTTTAGTTAATTGATTTTAAATGATTTTTAATCTATTCCGAAGGTTGTGAAACAAGGTGGACACCTGAGTTCGTGGCTAAACCAAAGTGAAATTTTATGAACATTGACGATTTCACTTTTATTTTCACATTAACAAAGCCTGTTGATTTTGATTTCATGTTTTTTTACATGCCAGGCTGCAGTTTTGGCGCTACTCTGATTCGGCAGTGTTTAATTAAGGATGATGTTATGCAGGATATGCAGATAGCATAGGGACATGTTATGGATTCTTCTTTTGAACTACGAGTATTATATTTCATTGTCCCGAGTTTACCTCCTGAAGCATTCTCTTTTCGTAGCGCTGTAAAGTTTTTATTTGGCTGAAAGTCGTTTATCAAAGAATGATAAGTGAGCGTTTCAAGTGAAATAAAACGATGGGTTATTTCGGTTATTTTAATGTTTTTATCTTGTGGTCGTTAATGGTAAACGTTAGGGGAAATTAACAAGGCGCAGAGGGTAAATGAATGTTACTCAACGCTGAGGGTGTCAATAAACCCAATGCCGCTATTTAGTTTAGTTACGTTACTTTACCGGACCACAGAATATATTTTGGGAAATACATTTATTCACTCAGGAGCACACTCAATGAACCAGCGTTTGGACTTTATCGGTATTGGTATCGGTCCGTCCAACCTCAGCCTTGCTGCGCTTGGAAGCGAAATCGAGGGTTTCAATTGCAAATTCCTCGAACGCAAACCGCACTTTTCTTGGCACCCAGGCATGATCCTGGCGGACAGCAATATGCAGACTCATTTCTTGAAGGATCTGGTCACGGCCGTCTCGCCAACCAACCCTTATAGTTTTCTCAACTATCTGGTGAAGAGTAAAAAGTTCTACCGCTTCCTGACGACTGAGCAGCGTACCGCATCACGCGAAGAGTTTGCCGATTATCTCAACTGGGCGGCAACGGGGTTGGATTCGCTGGTGTTCAACCAAGAAGTTCGGCGTGTGGACTTTGATGACAATCAGCGACAGTTTGTCGTCACCACTCAGAATGATGTGCTTTACGCTAAACACCTGTGTGTGGGTATCGGCAAGCAAATCAAATTGCCGGACTGCGTAACCCAACAAAACGATCACTGTTTTCACGCCAGCGAAATGATGTTGCGCCAGCCAAGCCTTGCCGGAAAACGCGTGGCCATTGTGGGGGGAGGCCAAAGCGGTGCCGACCTGTTCTTGAATATTTTCCAGGGGGAATGGGGCCGGCCAGAGCAACTTAGCTGGATATCTCGGCGCAACAACTACAACGCGCTTGATGAAGCCGCCTTTGCCAACGAGTATTTTACGCCAGAGTATGTCGACAACTTCTACACGCTCGACCACGCGGCCAAAGAACATATGCTGCTGGAACAAAGGATGACTTCCGATGGCATCACCAGCGAGTCTCTGTTGGCAATTTATCGCGCCATGTATCACCACTTCGATGTACTCCGTGAGAAACGCTGGGTACGCTTGCTGCCCAGCCGTTCAGTTACGGCCCTTAATGCCAAAGACAATGCTTATCGGTTAGAGACGCTGCATCACCTTGATCAAGGGCGAGAAAGCGTTGATGCGGACGTGGTTATCTTTGCCACCGGTTACCAACAGGTCCGCCCGGCCTTTCTTGATTCCCTGGCTGACCGTTTGTTAACCACCGCCGATGGGCAATACCGTATTGCTTCTGATTTTACCCTTGAGCGGGAAGGGGTACATGAGAATTGCTTGTTTGCCGTCAACGCCAGCATGCATCACCACGGTATCGCCGATCCTCAGCTTAGCCTGATAGCCTGGCGATCGGCTCGCATTCTCAATCGAGCTTTAGGTCAGAACCAATTCGACCTGAGCACCACCCCGGCGATGATTCAATGGCGCAGTGAGCAAGAACAGCCAATCGCTTTAAATACCTTTGGGACCTCTCGGTCGCCTTTTTAATATTTTTATCAAATGATGAGACAGCCTGCATGAGAAAACACATTAATAAATTCATCATGAATCAATTGGCTACATTCGCGCCGACGTTCAAGACGAAATTTATATACGAAAAGGCATTCGGAAAAAAATTGAATTTAAACCCACCATCGACATGGAACGAGAAGATAAATTATCTCAAACTCAACGATTACAGCAACAATGCACTGGTCACGCAATGTGCGGATAAATACGCAGTAAGAGAGTATCTAAAGGCCAAAGGATGTGAAGAAATTCTCAATGAACTCTACTTCGCCTGCGATTCGGTTCATGAGATCCCATGGGATTCGTTACCTGACAAGTTTGTGATTAAGGGAAACCATGGTTCGGGTTACAACCTGATTTGTCAGGATAAAAGTTCGCTGGATATCGTAAAAACATCGAAAACCATTGAAAACTGGATGCGTGAAGACTATTGGAAGGTCTATGCGGAATTGAACTACAAGAACATCAATAAAAAAATAATAGGGGAGAAATTCATAGAGTCATCTAATGGCGTTGGCCCTGATGATTATAAAATATACTGCTTTCATGGCGTTCCTTATTGCACATTACTTTGTGTCGGCAGAGAAACCGGCATGCCAAAATATTACTTCTTCGATAAAGACTTCAAGTTTCTTTGTTATAGCCAAGACTGCCTGGCTCTCAGCCAGGAAGAGATCGATGCTTTTGTTAAACCCGAAGGTTACGACGATCTCTTTGAGTACGCCCGAAAATTGTCTGAACCCTTTGAATTTGTCCGCGTCGATTTTTATATCTCCAATGGCAAAGTCATCTTTGGCGAATTGACCTTCACACCCTCGGCAGGGATTGATACGGACATACTCGAACCCACGGATATCCTGCTCGGGAAGATGCTTAAGCTGAAATAGCACCTGACACTCTCCACAGCGGTGGCACTTTTGTGATCCGGGTTAAAGAGTTGTTAAGGTTCGCGGGCGGTACATTGACACAATGAACCTTATGGTTCATTTATAGTTGCATATGCCGCCGTCCGTTCCCCCCTTTAACGGCGGCGAGCCGATTTGTCACCACTGTCGCAAAGGGGAAAAGTCATGTTTCGTTCAATAGCCACCGTATCTATCGCAGGAACCCTGCCGGAAAAGCTGGAAGCCATTGCCGCCGCCGGTTTTGACGGCGTGGAGATTTTTGAAAACGACCTGCTGTATTATCCCGGCAAACCGGCGGATATCCGTCGTCTGGCGCAGGAACTTGGGCTGGCGATTACGCTGTTCCAGCCGTTTCGCGACTTTGAGGGCGGCCCACGCGATCGGCTGGCGGCCAATCTCGAACGCGTGCGGCGCAAGTTTGCCCTGATGCAAGAACTTGGCTGCGACCGCATGCTGCTGTGCAGCAACGTAGCGCATGACAGTTCCGCAGAGATTGAACTGCAGATTGAGGATCTGGGGCGTCTGGCGAACCTGGCGCAGCAACAGGGCATGGTGGTGGGGTACGAGGCGCTGGCCTGGGGGCGGCACGTGAACCGCTATCGCCAGGCCTGGGACCGGGTCCGCGCCGTCGACAGCCCGGCGTTGGGGCTGGTGCTGGACAGTTTTCATATTTTGGCGTTGGGCGATAACCTCGATCAGCTCGACGATATCCCGGCAGAGAAAATCAGCTTCCTGCAACTGGCCGATGCGCCATTGATGAACATGGAGGTGATCGAATGGAGCCGGCATTTCCGCTGTTTCCCCGGCCAAGGGGAATTACCGCTGGTCGAGTTCGCGCGCCGCCTGGTCGAAAAAGGTTACGCCGGCCCCTGGTCGCTGGAGATTTTCAACGACGGTTTTCGCGCTACGCCGAGCGCGCCAACGGCGCAGGACGGCCTACGCTCGCTGTTGTACCTGGAAGAACAGGTGGCTGCCACCCAACCGCCCACGCCTGAGTTATTCAGCAGCGCGCCTTTGCCTGAAAGCCAGCAAATCGAGTTTATCGAGTTTGCGGTAAACAGGCAGGAGGCGGAAAACCTGGCCGGCTGGCTGCGGCAGATGGGGTTCAGCCTGCGCGGTGAGCACCGTTCCAAGGCTGTTACGCTGTATCAAAACGGCTCGGTGCGCATCATCCTCAACCAGCAAAACGACTCATTTGCCGATGATTACCGTGAGCGGCATGGCGCTTCGTTGTGCGCCATGGCCTGGCGGGTGGCTAATCCGTCCGCTTTGTTGCAGCGGGCGCAAGATTTCGGTTATCCGGTTTATCAGGGGCAGGTTGGCCCTAATGAACACCGCATTCCGGCGCTGTGCGCGCCCGATGGCAGCCTGATCTATCTGGTTGAGACCCCGGTAAACGGCGGCGAAGCGGCAATTTATCAGGATGACTTCCATCTGCGGGACAAGCCGACACACACGGCTTCCGGACTTGAGGGTATCGATCATCTGGCGGTGGCGATGCCTGAAAGCGCATTAAAGAACTGGGTGATGTTTTTGCGCTGCGTGCCGGGTTTCGAACCGGACGGCGAGCAACTGCTGCCGGATCCTTACGGGCTGGTACATAGCCGGGTGATGCACAGCCGTTGTAATGGTATCCGCCTGCCGCTGAACGTCTCGCAGAGCAACGCGACGCTCAGCGCCAGAACGGTGGAGACCTACCACGGTGCCGGACTACAGCACGTTGCGTTCTCGACCGGGGATATATTTCAGGCGGTTGAACAGGCCAAGGCCAACGGTATGCAGTTGTTGACCATCGCCGATAACTACTACGAAGATCTGGCTGCCCGTTTTGACCTCGACGACGCCTTTATCGCCCGGCTGGCACAGTACCATATTCTCTACGATCGCGACGCGCAGGGCGGCGAACTGTTGCACGTATACAGCCGGCCGTTTGCCGAAGGGCGGTTCTTCTTTGAATTACTGCAAAGGTTTGGCGGGTATGCCCAGTATGGCGCGGTAAATGGTGCGGCACGTTTGGCGGCGATGCGGCAATTGCGGTAATGGCAGGGCGCGGTTCATCACCGCGCCCGTTCCGGTCAGCCGGCTTGCCGGAATACCCGGCTCATGCTCGCGGTATCCGGCGCGTGCCCGGTATACAGCTGAAACGCCAGCGCTGCCTGGTGCACCACCATGCCATCGCCCACGATAGCCCGGCAGCCTTTGGCGCGGGCCTTTTTCACCAACTCGGTTTCCCGGGGAACATAAATCACGTCCGCCAACCAGTGGCGCGGTTGCAGCCAGTCGATATCCACCGGCATGCCCGGGTGACCGGTCATGCCGATCGGCGTGGCCTGTACCAGGCCGTCGCTGTCGGCCAAGGCTCCGGCCACGTCTTCAGTCACGCCGATCCGCTGTTCGCCAAAGTGCCGGGCCAACTGCTGTTGCAGGTTGTGGCTGCGCACCGGATCCCGATCGTGCAACATCAAATGACCGACGCCGTGCGCCAATAGGCCATAAGCCACCGCATAGCCCGCACCGCCTGTACCTACCTGAACCACGCGATGGATCTTTTCGCCGCTCAATCCCTGGCTAAAGTGGGTAATAAATCCGTCGCAATCGGTATTGTGGCCAATGCGTTTGCCATCGTGAAACAGCACGGTATTGACTGCGCCAATGGCGCTGGCCTGAGGCGACAGTTCATCCAGCCAGGGAATGACCTGTTGTTTGAACGGATGCGTGATATTGCAGCCGGTGAAACCCAACAGCGCCAGGCTGTCGAGCACGGCCGGCAGGCGGTCGTCAGCCCAGCCGCGTTGAGTGAAATCGAGCAGTTGATAGGCGCAACGCAGACCTTGCCGACGGGCCTCCTGCTCGTACAGCTGCGGTGACAGTGAACCCTGAATGCCCTGGCCCAGCAGGGCGAGCAGATAGAGCGGGCGAGGTTGTTCATTATTCTTCATGGTTTCTCCGGGGTCAGGGCTTGGGGGCCGTGGAACACGACACGAAGAAAAAATGAACCATTTGGTACTTTATGTAAACCGGCTATCTTCGATTTGTGATCGGTATCATGCTGCCCGAATGTTAAGCAATTCACGGATGTCAGCACCGTCATAATGATCTTCCTCACACTTCGGCAACATTATTTTTCGCCGCTGCGCTGGTGTTTCACCCGGCAATAAGGTTATTAATTATATTAGTTTTCAGCGTTTTGTATTATCGGCTCTCGGTAGAGCGGTGTTTTAACTTGGCGACAAACGTACCAATAGGTTCGATAACCGCCCAGATTATCGATACCCTCCGTTGCCGACTCGCTTGAGAGTTCTTACATTGGAAGTGCGATATTTGAATGTTGGTGCGATTATCGAACATTTGCATTCATTTGCGCCTGTAGCCCTGGTGGCCGTAAAGCGAATAACACAGCGACGCGGAGACAGTCCCGACGCTTATAACGACATTTGCGGCCTGAGCCGACTGTACGGAGGAAGACATTGTGGCTTCAAACGAAATTGATGTTCGCACACTGATTAACGATCGCCCGTTATCCGGGTATCAAAAATTGATCGTTTTGCTTGGATTTATCGTTATTGCACTGGATGGCTTCGACATTACCCTGATGGGCTTTATCGCGCCGGAACTGAAAAGCGAATGGGGCATCGGCAATCATCAGCTTGGCATGGTGATCAGTGCGGCGTTGATCGGTCTGACGATAGGCGCGTTGCTGTCCGGGCCGCTGGCGGATTGGATGGGGCGTAGGGTGATTATCATCAACAGCGTGTTCTTTTTTGGCTTGTGGACGCTGATCACCGCATTTTCGCAGAATATCGAGCAAATGATTTTCTTCCGCTTCATGACCGGATTGGGGCTGGGGGCGGCAATGCCGAACGTCGGCACACTGATATCCGAATATGCGCCGGAAAAGAAACGGTCGTTCATTATCACCGTCGTGTTCTGTGGATTTACCTTCGGCGCTGCGCTGGGGGGATTCGCCGCCTCTTGGATTATCCCGCAGATGGGGTGGCATGCGCTGCTGCTGTTGGGGGGCATACTGCCGTTGCTTAGCGTGCCGCTGCTGCTCGCCAGGCTGCCGGAATCGGTGCGATTCCTGGTGACCAAACGTGCCAGCCCTGAACGCATTGGCAAAATTGTGGAAAAACTGGCGCCGGGGAGTACCGACGCCAACACGCGCTACACGTTGCCGCCGCTGGTAGCCCCCGGTAAAGGCTCGATGCAGATTGTGGTGTCGCCTCAGTACCGGTTTGGCAGCATCATGCTATGGCTGGGGTATTTTATGGCGCTGTTCCTGGTCTATCTGCTGGGCAGTTGGCTGCCGACGTTGGTGAAAGGCATTGGGATGAGTGTGGCGCAGGCGGCGGTGATTACGGCGTTGTATCAGGCCGGTGGCACCGCAGGCTCGCTGTTTGCCGGCTGGCTGATGGATCGGGTTAATCCCCACAGAGCGCTGGGGGTGATCTACCTGCTGGGCGCCTGTTTCACGGTGTTGATAGGCTTGGCTTCTCACAGTAGCCTGATGCTCGGCGCACTGGCGTTGGCCTGTGGTTTTTGCCTGAATGGCGCCAATACCGGCATGAATGCGCTGTCGGCGCACTATTACCCGACGGAGGCGCGGGCGACCGGGTCCAGCTGGATGCACGGCGTCGGGCGCATTGGCGCTATCCTCAGCGCCTTTGCCGGCGCAGAGATGCTGGCACTGGGCTGGGGATTCGAGCGTATTTTTGCCATTATCGCCATTCCGGCGGTGATCACCGCCTGCGCCATCTTCCTGAAGGGTGTCCGGGGCTTTAATCGCCAGGCCCAATTACCTACAGGCGAAATCGCCAAGAGTCTATGAGAGGCAAACCTGCGCCAGGCGTACCAACGGGGCTTTACGCCCCGTTTTTCGCTATGCGAACCCGACGCTAAGACACGAAAGAAGATCCCCGAAAAATAATTATGTTTAATTATTATTTAACAGCCTATATATTATTCCTCAATAGTTATATTGGTAATAATGTTTTTATTAATAAATCCTATCCCCATTAAAAACAAAAATCCATTCCCCCTGTCTTTGATTTTACTCACTTTAACTTAATTCCTCATTATAAAAAACAAACAAGCAACAAAAAGATATTGACTTAATTTGTGGTTCATCCTATTTGTTAATGGACCATAAATTGCGTGGTTATTATTTCTTTCTCGCAGAGATGACGTTCGGCTGTACTACCTTCAGTCGTGTGATTGTATTTTCAATACAGGATTGTTAATTATGTCATTTGAATTAATATCACCTCAGCTATTGGCGGAATTTAAAGCCAAGAAAATAAGCACTTCAACGGTTATTGATATTCTGGACGGTTTAAATGCCGGGAATGCGTTAACACCTGAAATACATGCAATAAACCTGTCGGAGCACTATCTGGTCGGTCAGGCCTATACCGTATCCTGGAAAATGGTGCGTAAAGGCGGCGATATATTGCAGTCGCAGCCCTCCACCTGGTCGCAAGTTAGCGATTTTTTGGTGCCTGAACTACAGACTGGCGCTGGGTTGGTGTATGTAGCAGGTGCCGGTCCGTTGATCACCCATGCCGCGTTGGCGGGCGGCATGAGCTGCACTTATTTCGCTCACCTGGGTTTTGCCGGCGTAGTTTTGGGCGGCGCGGTGCGCGACCTGCGTGAGCTAAAGCAGCTCTCGATGCCGGTGCTCGCCAGCAATCCCATTCCCACCGATACTCAGGGCGCTTATTGGGTAGCGGAAACCGGCACCCAGTGTCTGATCGAACATGTCAGGGTCCAAAGCGGTGATCTGATTGTCTCAGACATCAACGGTACGGTCGTGGTGCCGCTGGCATTGACCGAGCTGTTGCTGCAGCAGGCGCTGGCCATCGACACCACCGAAAATACCATGCTGGAGAAAATCAGGCAGGGTGCGCGTTTACCCGAGTTGATTAATTTGACCGGCAGAATTTAACGCTCTAATTATTGACGAGATAAATCATGATAACCGTTCATACATTAGGCCCAGCGGGCACCAATTGTGAGAAAGCAGCGCACCTGTGGCTGGAAAATAACAGCCGTAGTGGCGAGGTTAAATTACATCAGACGCTCGAGGATGCGGCGAAATATATGATGAATACCGACGAGCGTGATCTATTACTCGGCTGTATTGTCTATCCACACCTGCATCATTTGGTTTTTAAAAACCTGAGCTATTTAAAACTGATAGAGTGTTTTGTCATGGATACGCACAATATGGTTTTCGCCAGTAAAAACGCCGAGCCCAGCGAAATTAAAACCGTCGGCTCGCATCCGGCGCCACAGGATTTGATCCGTCAGGTGCCAGGAATAAACCGCCAATATTCTATCGAACTGTTTAATTCCAACAGCGAGGCGGCTCGCCAATGTGCGGCGGGTGTCGTTGACGCCTGTATATCTACCGATGTCTCCGCCAGCCGCTACGGCCTGACTATTTTGGCTGATTTCGGACCGGTGCCGATGGGTTTTTCCATCCACGCTAAAATCGCCTGACGCAGGCAATTCACTTTTCTTTCAACCCATTAACCCAGCAGGTATCTCTATGAGCTTACATTTAGGCAGTGAAATGGTTCCTTACGACATGGATCTACAGCGTCCGGAAGGTTCGGAAAGCAAGATTACCGCCAAATTTGTCCATGGCGTTGGCTTTACCATGGCATTTTGGCAATTCAAGCCCGGCGCCAAGATCCCTGAACACAAACATGTGCATGAAACGGCCACCACTATCTTGCAGGGCTCGCTGCGTCTGACCGTAGACGGCAGAACCCTTTATTTGCATGCGGGCGACACTTTCATCATTCCATCATGGGCAATTCACCATGCCGAGGCGCTGGAAGACTCTGAAGTGCTGGATGTCTACACCCCGGTGCGCGAAGACTACGTAGCCAGACAAAACGGCGTTACGGAAACTTACCTGACTCATTCCCAGCGCGCCGAGTGATCTCGCGCCCGTGGTTTTACTCCGCTTTATCCTCAGTGAGTGAGCATCATGATATTCACACATGATATTGACGTGCTGACCGGCGAGTTCCGCCGGGAGCGAGAATTATCCTGCGGTAACTTGCCGCAGGGGATACCGGATGACGGTTGGGCGCCGGCGTCATGGCGCCGCTTTCCAGCCCGACAGCTGCCGGTCTACCCGGATACCTGCGCGTTGCAATACTACGAGCAGTTACTGCAACGCAGCCCCCCGTTGGTGCTGGCATCAGAGATCCGCCAATGCCAGCAGCAACTGGCTTTAATCGCCGAAGGACGCGCTTTTTTGCTACAGGGAGGGGATTGCGCAGAGTCTTTTGCCGATTGCCAGACCACCTCGGTGCGCGATCACGTATTAACGCTGGAACAGATGGCAGCCCTGATTAGTCAAGGCATCGGGTTGCCGGTGCTGAAAATCGGTCGTATCGCCGGACAGTTCGCCAAACCGCGCAGCCAGCCGGAGGAAACCCTTGATGGCATCACTTTGCCCAGCTTTCGCGGTGATATCATCAACGGCCGTGAGTTTACCCCCCAGGGGCGTACTCCGGATCCTCAACGCATGATGCGCGCCTATCACCACTCGGCGATCACCCTGAACCTGATGCGCGCCCTGGAAAAATCGGTATTTGAGTTTTGCGCCGCGCCGCAGCAGGAGTACGTTCACCCGGGGGTTACGGAACAAGGCTATCGAACCTTGCACCGGCAGTTGCAGGACTGTTACCGCAGCATCGGTGAAAAGCCGCCGCGCCAGCCGCAATTTACCAGCCATGAGGCATTGCTGCTGCCTTACGAAGAAGCGATGACCCGCTGGGATCCCGCTCGTGGCTGCTGGTATAATTGCTCGGCTCATATGCTGTGGTTGGGGGAACGTACCGGAGACATCGATTTTGCCCACGTCGAGTACCTGCGAGGGATTGCCAATCCCATCGGCATCAAATGCGGTCCCGCAATGACCCAGGCCAAGCTGCTAGGTTTGCTGAAACTTATCGATCCGCTCGGCATACCCGGCAAAATTGTGCTGATTGCCCGCATGGGGTTGACGCAGATCGACGCCAGGCTGCCCACGTTGATTCAAGCCGTCAAAGCCACCGGCCACCCGGTTATTTGGGCCATAGATCCCATGCATGGCAACACCAGCACGACGGGAGCCGGCCATAAAACCCGCGTTTTTGCTACCCTGGTGGCAGAAACTCAGGCTTTCATCGCGCTAATGCATCAGCACGGCGTTCACCCTGGCGGACTACACGTTGAAATGACCGGATTGGAAGTGACTGAATGTACCGGCGGGCTGCAGCACATCAGCGATCGTGACTTGGCTCATCGTTATTACACAGCCTGCGACCCGCGCTTGAACCGCTCGCAATCGGTGGAGCTGGCTTTCCTGCTGGGCAAGTCCTGGCAAAATACGGCCTGACGGAGGTTTCACTCCCCGCACGAGATCCTGACACCCTGCGAGCACCTCCAGGGTGTTTTTTTATCGGACCGCAGGCCCATATCGGCATTAATGTTTCATCAATGTTAATCAGATCACAGAACTCAATTCCTCACACCTCGCGAAAAAACCACTCATTATATTGAAAATTAAAAATTTATTTAAACGTTAATCTTTTCTCGTTCGGTAATCGCACGCTAATTAATTTAACAATATTGAAACTTATTGTCGGCGGTGTTTTGATTTAAAAGTCGATTAACGAACCAAGTTCCGATAATCGCACAATTAGCGATTATGCCAGCGTCGCGTCTGGCCGTTCCCGCCAGGCTTATGCGCCAGGCCAACTTAGGAAACGCCAATGTCCGATCACAACACCTTAGAGATTCAGTCGTTTATCAATGACAATCCCTTTTCCCGCTATCAGTGGATGATCCTGATACTGTGCTTTTTAACGGTGGCGCTGGACGGATTCGATACGGCGATCATCGGTTTTATCGCCACTTCGCTGGTGCAGGACTGGGGGATTGAGAAGACCTCGCTGGGGCCGGTGATGAGTGCCGCGCTGGTAGGGCTGGCGGTGGGGGCGCTGACCGCCGGGCCGCTGGCAGACCGCATTGGCCGCAAAAAGGTGCTAGTGATGTCGCTGATCCTGTTTGGCGGTTTCAGCCTGCTGACGGCATTCGCCACCTCCTTGCCCATGTTGACGTTGCTGCGTTTTTTAACCGGGCTGGGCCTGGGGGCGGCGATGCCGAATGCCGCCACCCTGATGTCGGAATATGCACCCGAACGTAAACGCGCACTGTTGGTGAATCTGATGTTCTGCGGCTTTCCGCTAGGTTCCTCACTGGGCGGTTTCGTTTCCGCTTGGCTGATCCCACACTTTGGCTGGCAGAGCGTGATGGTGCTGGGCGGCGTAATGCCGCTGCTGGTGGCGGTGGTGCTGATTGTCGCCTTGCCGGAATCCGCGCGTTTCATGGTGGTGCGGGGTTACCCACGGCAACGCATCGCTGCGGTGCTCAAACGCATAGCACCGATCAATGTGCCGGAATCGCTGCGTTTTACCCTGAGTGAAAGCGGCCAGGTGAAGGCGAAATCGGCGCTGGGGGTAATTTTCTCCCAGCGCTATCTGTTGGGCACGCTGATGCTATGCCTGACCTATTTTATGGGCCTGATGATTTTCTACCTGCTGACCAGCTGGTTGCCGCTATTGATCCGTGAAACCGGTGCCTCCATCCGCCAGGCTTCGCTGATTACCGCGCTGTTTCCACTGGGCGGCGGCATTGGCGTGTTGATTATCGGTTGGCTGATGGACCGGATGAACCCGCACAAGGTGGTGGCGGTGGGGTATCTCCTGACCGGGCTGCTTGTCTGCGCGATTGGCTATGTTTATACCCATCCGATACTGATGGCGGTGACGGTATTCATCGCCGGCACCTGCATGAACGGGGCGCAGTCCTCAATGCCGGCGCTGGCCGCCGGTTTCTATCCGACCCAAGGACGGGCGACCGGTGTGGCCTGGATGCTGGGATTGGGGCGCTTTGGCGGCATCCTTGGCGCCATGAGCGGCGGGGTACTGATGCAAATGCAGCTGTCGTTCAGCACCATTTTTACCCTGTTGGCCATTCCGGCGCTGGTTGCTGCGCTGGCGCTGATGATCAAACATTTTTCCACCCGAACGCCGGCGCTGCCCGGCTCGCTCAACAAAGCGCTATAAGGAGATAAGCATGCGTACACAGGTTGCCATTATCGGCGCAGGCCCGGCAGGATTGATGTTGTCGCACCTGCTGCATCTGCAGGGTATTGAGTCCGTGGTTCTGGAGACGCGCAGCCGGCAGGCGGTGGAATCCACTATTCGCGCCGGGGTGCTCGAACAGGGTACGGTAGATCTACTCAATCAAACCGGGCTTGGCGAGCGCATGCGCAGGGAAGGCGTGCAGCACCAAGGCATCCGGCTGGCATTTTGCGGCCAACAGCACCGGATAGATCTCGCCGAGCTCACTGACCGTGCGATCACCGTTTATGCCCAGCACGAGGTGCTGAAAGATATGATCGCCGCACGGCAAGCGGCGCAGGCCCAGCTCTATTTTGAGGTCGAGCAGGTATCATTGCAGGCGCTGGACAGCGAACGGCCGCAGGTTCATTACCGCCACGCCGGCGAACAACGGCAGCTAAACTGCGATTTCGTTATCGGTTGCGACGGGTTTCACGGTATCAGCCGTGCGGCGATGCCCGGTGGGTTGAGACAGGATTACACCCGGATCTATCCCTTCGGCTGGTTCGGCATTCTGGTGGAGGCGCCGCCTTCCAGCGATGAATTAATCTACGCCCGACACGCCCGCGGCTTTGCGCTGATCAGCACCCGTTCGGCGGGCGTGCAACGGATGTATTTCCAGTGCGATCCGGCGGAAAACGTCGATCAATGGTCGGACGATCGCATCTGGAATGAACTGGAAACACGGCTGGAAAATCACGACGGCTGGTCGCTGAAAAAAGGCCGTATTTTTCAGAAAAACGTGGTGGGCATGCGCAGCTTTGTCACCGAGCCCATGCGCTGCAAGCGCCTGCTGCTGGCGGGGGATGCGGCGCATATCGTGCCGCCGACCGGTGCGAAGGGTCTGAATTTGGCGATGGCGGACGTCTGCCTGCTGTCACAAGCGCTGGAGGCGTTTTATCTGCGCAAAAGCTGGCGGCGGCTGGACAGCTACAGCGACGACGCGCTTAAGCGGGTATGGCGCGCCGAGCATTTTTCCTGGTGGATGACCAATATGCTGCACACTCACCCTGACGGCAGCCCATTCCAGCAGCGGCTGCAGCTGTCGGAATTGCAATATACGGTGAAGTCGCGCAGTGCCATGACGGTGCTGGCGGAAAATTACGTCGGCTCGCCTTTTCAGATGAACTGACCCCACCGGGATCACAAAAAACACAACCGGTAGCAGAAAGATGCTCAATGTTTCGATTATCGCCCAAGGCAGCGTTTATCGCTCTTGCACCCTGCCTTGGGCCGCGCCATCATCGGGAAAAGCCCCTTTAAGGTCGGAGAATTTATGGAATTATTGACGCCGCTGTTGCGGTCTTCAGCGGTTAGCGAATGTTTCAACGATGCCGCCACTCTGCAGGGCATGCTGGATTTCGAAGCGGCGCTGGCCACGGCGCAAGCCGGGCTGGGGATCATTCCGCCAGAGGCTGCGCAGCATATCGCCGCCTGCTGCCACAGTCATTTAGTAGACAGCGCCGCGCTGGCGCAGGCGGCGGCGCAGGCCGGTAATCTGGCCATCCCGCTGGTGAAGCAACTCACGGCCTTGGTCGCGCAACGGGATACCGATGCCGCACGCTTTGTTCATTGGGGGGCAACCAGCCAGGACGCTATCGACAGCGGCCTGATGCTGCAACTGCGGCATGCAATAGCCATCACGCAAGAGGATCTGAACCGGTTGATGGCGGCGCTGGTGCAACAAATTACGCGGCATCAGGATTGCGTGCTGGTTGGGCGCACCTGGATGCAACACGCGCTGCCGACCACGCTAGGGCTAAAGTTGGCCGGCTCGCTGGATGCTTTGCTGCGCTACCGTCAACGGCTGGATGAAATGCGCTCTCGGGTGCTGGCGCTGCAACTGGGCGGCGCGGCGGGGACGCTGGCGTCACTGCGCGGGGAAGGCGATCTGCTGGTGACGGCCCTGGCCGCGCGGTTGCAACTGAGCGCAGCGGATACGCCTTGGCACAGCCAGCGCGATCGTCTGCTGGAGATTGCCGGTTGGTACGCCGGTTTAACCGGTACGCTGGGTAAACTGGCACGAGACATCTCCTTATTGATGCAAACCGAAGTGGCGGAAGTTGCCGAACCGGTGGCAGAAGGGCGTGGCGGTTCTTCCACCATGCCACACAAACGCAATCCGGTGGCCTGCGCGGCGATCCTCGCGGCGGCCAACCGGGTTCCTGCGCTGGTCGGCGGGTTGTATGCCGCTATGGTGCAGGAACATGAGCGCGGGCTGGGCGGTTGGCACGCCGAGTGGGAAAGCTTGCCAGAGTTGGTGATGTTGGCGACGGGCGCATTGCACACGACAGGCGATCTGATCGCCGGTTTGCAGGTATTCCCGCAGCAGATGCAACATAACCTGAAGTTAACCGGCGGGTTGATCATGGCCGAGTCCGTGACTATGGCGCTGGGCGAGGCTATCGGCCGCCAGCAGGCGCATCAGCTTATTGAAAAACAGTGCCATCTGGCGCTGGCGCAACAGCGCTCGTTGCTCGACGTCTTACGGGAAGACAGCAGTGTAATGGCGCATTTAACCCCAGAACGACTGGCCGCATTGCTGGATCCGCAACATTATCTCGGCAGCGCGCAGACATTTACTCAACGGGTGCTGGATCAGGCGTCCCGGTTAACCGCAGGAGCAAAACGGCATGAATGATGAACAACGTTATCAGCAGGGCATTGAGGTACGGCGGGCCGTACTGGGGGATGCCCACGTTGACCGCAGTCTTGACCGGCTCAACCCGCTAAATGAAGAGTTTCAGCACTTTATCAGCCGCTACGCCTGGGGGGAGATCTGGACCCGGCCGGGGCTGGCGCGCCACACCCGTAGCCTGATCACCATTGCCATGTTGATCGCCCTCAATCGCGAAGCCGAGCTGCGCATGCACCTGAAAGCGGCCGCAAATAATGGCGTGACCCGCGAAGAGATCAAAGAGGTATTGATGCAAAGCGCGCTGTACTGCGGCCTGCCGGCGGCAAACTCGGCATTCCACCTAGCGGAGGAGGTTTTCGCCGAACAGGATCGCGAGGCGGACTAAGCGGAACCTGTGGCGTTGGCGATGCGGCGCACGGTGGCGATAAACGCCAGCGCCGCTTCACTCAGCTCGCCGTCATTACGGCTCAAAATGCCCACCGCTTCCTCCATGCCCTGAGTAGGCAGCGGCAGGGGAACAAGTTGCCCGGCGGCGATATCGGCTTTAACCGCGCTGGAAGGCACAAACCACACATAGTCGAATTGCAACGTCATCTGGCGCGCCAAAGAGGCGGACAGCGTTTCGATATACTGGCCGGGCAGGCTGAATCCCTGGGTGGATAACAGGTTCTCGGTATTGTGGCGCGGCACCGTGCCTTTGGGCGACAAAATGGCCGGATAGCTCAGCGCCTGCTCGAGGGTGATGGTCTCACTCAACAGCGGGTGCCCCGGGCGCGTCACCATCAGCAATGATTCCAGCAGCAGCAGTTCGAAGGCAATCCCGCTCATCATTTCCGGTTCGGCCATGCGGCCAATCGCCACGTCGATGTCGCCCGCTTTGAGCTGCGCCAGCAATTCGGTATTTTTGGCGGTGATCACCTGAATACGTGAATAAGGGCGCGCCTGCTGATACTGGCCGATGGACTGCGGCAGCATACCCAGCGCGGTGGTCGGCAAGGCGCCGATACGCAGCACCCGCGCCGGTACGTCGTCAAGCCTGTCCAGCGCGTGCCCGGCGGCGGTCAGCGCCTCCAGCACTCGCGTGGCATACCCCAAAAACTGTTCGCCTTGTTCGGTCAACCGGGTTCCCTGCCGGCTACGCACCAGCAGGCGGTTACCGGTCAGGGCTTCCAGTTCACTCAGCGTTTTCGACAGTGCCGGTTGGCTCAGGCTCAATTTGTCGGCGGCGCGGCTCAGCGATCGCTCCTGCGCCACCGCGACAAACCCATTGATGTGGCGCAAGCGCATGCGTTGTATAAATAAATTGGCTTTTTTCATGCCCCAGTGTAGGGAATTTTCCCCAGCGGCAACAAGTGACGGCGGCCGCATATTTGCACTGACGTGCAGATTTTTGCGGCCGCTGCGGTGGCGGGAATTACAGGTCGAAGAAGACCGTTTCGCGATCGCCCTGAACAACAATGTCAAAACGATATACCAGCTCGTCGCCACGGCGCTCGGGGTGCGCAATCAGCGTTTTACGGCGCACTTCCAGTTCGATCAGATTCAGCACCGGATCTCGCTGGTTGGCGGCATCTTCATCGGCAAAATACATCCGGGTATGCAGCCCAAGATTGATGCCGCGCGCGACGATCCACAGATTAACGTGCGGTGCCATCATGCGGCCGTCACGCCCGCAAACTGCGCCCGGCTTGATGGTTTCAAAGCGATAGTGGCCGGTTTCAAAATCCGAACAACTGCGGCCCCAACCGCGAAAAGCGCTGTCCAGCGGCTTGCCGTGCTGTTGATCGCCAGGGTGATGGTAGCGGCCATGCGTATTGGCCTGCCAGATTTCCAGCAGCACATCGCGGATCGGCGAGCCGCTGCCGTCGAACACCCGGCCTTCAATAGTGATGCGCTCGCCCTGGGTTTCCGGCTGAGTCAGGATGTGGTTGAAGTTGTTTTCAAAGATGTCGAAACCGGCGGCAAGAGGGGCCAGGCCGATGTGGACATAAGGCCCGGCGGTTTGCGACGGCGTTTCCGGCAGATATTGTTGCGGCATTATGCTTTCCCCTGCAGACGGTTTTCAAACAGCGTAGCGCGGTGGCCGCGCAGCACCAGATCGAAGCGATAGGCCAGGCTGTCCAGTTGAATCGAGGCGGTTTTGTCCAACCCGGCGATCAGCGTGCGCACCGCATCGTCATTTTTGATGGCACGAACTATGGGGCAACTGGCAATCAGCGGATCGCCCTCAAAGTACATTTGGGTGATCAGCCGCTGGGCGAAGGCGTCGCCGGACAGCGAGAAATGAATATGGGCGGGGCGCCAGTCGTTGACCTGGTTGCGCCACGGATAGGGGCCGGGCTTGATGGTGCGGAAGAAGTAATAGCCGTTATCGTCGGTCAACATGCGGCCACAACCGCCGAAATTAGGGTCTATCGGTGCCAGATACTGATCCTTTTTATGGCGGTAACGCCCGCCGGCGTTGGCCTGCCACACTTCTACCAGCGCATTGCGCAGCGGCAGACCGTTCTCGTCACGCACATAGCCGTGCACAATAATCCGCTCGCCGATCGGCAAACCCTGTTTGGCGTAATTAAGGATCAGATCGTTATCCAGCGCCCCCAACTCATGCTGGCCGAATACCGGGCCGGTGATTTCTGATAGCGAATTTTGCAACGAGATCAATGCGTTCTTCGGCGAGCGCAGCACGCTGGTTTTATATTCTGGCACCAGCGCCGGCGGGTGTAGGTCGTAGTTGCGATGATACAGTTCATTTATCTGGCTCATGCGGAAATCCTCATGGCATAGGCAGGATACAAAGGGCTGATCTGTTTGTTGTTATGTCAGCGCGAAGGGGAGAAACCCTGTCCCCACACTGAGTCTACGCAAGCCGAAGTGTTACGATAAAGTGAAATCTAGCGGTGTTTTATATAACCATAAGTTATGTAATAGGCGTGATAGAGAAACGGATAGCGTCACCCCTGGCGGAAATGCAGGGTTACAACGGCTCGCCGTCTCAGCGGTGCCAGTCAAAGCGCTTCTGGGCAGGAAGGACAGCGTTCACGCAAGTAAAAATTAGACAACTTTACGAAGCGATTTACATAAGCATACGCAAGTCGCTGTATAAATAACGAGCAGGCCGGATTTAATTAGCGTTTCTGGTTATGCCGTTCAATAAATTGGAATTCATAATTTTATCATATGAAAGGAGTCTATATGTATCAGGTTGACTATAATAGCTATCGTTCTGTGAAAGGATTTAATCGCCGAGTCCGTTTTCTGGTAATGCATTATACCGCGCTTGATTTTGGCGCGTCGATCCGGGCGTTGACTGGCCCTTCTGTGAGTGCCCACTATCTTGTCCCAGACCCTTCGGATAAAACGTATATCGATGCTGGTTTTAAAGATATGCGTATTTTTAACCTGGTTGATGAGAATGAGCGTGCATGGCATGCCGGGGTCAGTTCATGGGCTGGGCGTAGTAATCTTAATGATACGGCGATCGGGATTGAGAATGTTAATTTAGCCACAGATAATAACGGGGTATTTACCTTTCCGCCCTATAACCCAATACAAATTGAGGCAATAAAGGCGCTGGCAACAAACATTTTGCAACGCTATCCGGATATTACTCCGGTCAATGTCGTCGGGCACAGTGATATTTCTCCAGGAAGAAAAAGCGACCCAGGCCCAGCCTTTCCATGGAAAGAACTTTACATGGCCGGAATCGGGGCGTGGTTTGATGAAGAAACAAAAGATAAATACGTTAAGCAGTTTTTCCAAACTTTACCTCCGAAAAATGACATTATAGAAAAGTTGAAACGATATGGCTACGACACCTCAGGTTCGGGAAGTGAAGCGGGCTATACCCAATTAATTCGGGCATTTCAGCTGCATTTTCGTCCCTGCAATTACAGCGGGAAGATGGATGCTGAAACTGCTGCGGTCCTTTATGCACTGGTAGAAAAATACAAACCATGAAGATCAGATAGTTCACAAGGAGACGAACGTGATGAACACATTCATTACTGGTGGTTGGAGCCAGTCACTATCTGATAAACCACTTCCTGAATTCGAAGTGATGATGTATGGAATGGTGACCAATCTTGACGGATTAACGACAGGAACATCTACTCATCCCGGGTGGAGTCCGGAGAGGAAAAGCAAGCCTGAAAACTCCCCCGACTTTAAAGGAAAAACGCTATGGGTATATGGAGGAGGAGGATGTTCCCCTGAAGGGAAGCCGGCAAATAAAGAGGAAGTATTAAGGATCGCGGAAGCCACAAAAAGCCAGGGTTGGGACGGCGTGGATTTTGACGATGAATGTAATATGAACATTGATTTAGTTGTTGAGGCAATGAAACAACTAAAGATATGTCAGAAAGATACGAGCTTTGGTTTTATTTCTGGGTATTCTTACAACCATCCCGAAACAATTGATGGTGCTAATCTAAACAATAAGGTAAAGAAGGTCATTCTTTCTGGACAATGCGATAGAATTATCCATTATTGTTATGCTTCCGCAATGTGGAGTAAGGATGATATTATCGATAATGTTATACCTGCTCTAAAACGGACGTTAAAGAATGGTGCGGAAAACAAAAGGTGCATTCTCGCCCTGACAACAAGAGGCCTGACCGACTGGAATTTAAATTACTTTATCGACCAGGTGTTGGACTTTAATCTTGGTGGGTTATTTATCTGGAGGTATGATGCGCTAACTGCTGAGCATTATAAAATAATAAAAGATAGGTTGTGGAAATAGACGTTAAGAAATGCTTATGCCGTTGTTATATTAAAGGTGTAAACATTATGGGTCTGGTGTAAATTAAAATTTTCACCAGACCCAGTGACGTGATGATATACACAAAAAGCGCTTGCTGTGCAATGCGGACGATATCAGGGTAATGTCGATGCAGAAATCGAAGCCATTGTTCGGGTGCGGGTTGACAAATATCAAGGAACCACGTGAACCGGTTCCGGATGAATGGTAACTTTTTTTTACTCATCCCTTAAAAGGATTTTTCTGATGAAAGTTAAAGCATTATATCTTGCAATGTTGTTTATCTCACCGGCCTGCCTGGCATTATCCTCGGCAGGAAAGTGTAAAAATGCAGATCTGATGCATGTTATTTCTGATTATCGGATATTACTTGCCTCGATTCCTCTCGAGTATTCTCTTCAGGAGAAAAAACAACTCGACGGGGTTATGCTACAGAAATATAAGCTGAGCTCACAGTCATGGTCTCCACAGGGCATCGTGTCTCCGCCACGCTGGGAGCATGAGGTAGATATCTATATTCCTGATTCAGCCAGGGAAAAAAATGCCCTTGTTGTTGTTAATAATGGCAGCAACAATGATGGTTCAGGCAACTCTGTGGGGCCAACAGATTTTAATGGGGAAGAACTTACACGTATTGCGGCCGCCACCCGAACTATTGTGATATCTGTCAGTAACGTTCCTAATCAGACGCTTAATTATCAGGGCGTTAACAAACCGCTGGCTGAAGACGACAGTGTGGCGCATTCCTGGAAACTATTTATCGGCGACACGCAAAAATATCAGGACGCATCCCTGCATATTCCTATGTCCGCGTCGGTATCGCAGGTTTTCCGGCTGGCGAAGAAAGAACTTGGGCAACAGAATATAGAAAAATTTATTGTCACCGGCGCCTCTAAACGTGGCTGGGCCACATGGCTGGCAGCACTGTCGGACCCGGATGTCGATGCCATTGTTCCTTTTGTTCTGGATCTACTGGGTACCAAGAAATCTCTTGAACACATGTATCAGTCATATGGAAAAAACTGGCCGATAGCCTTTTATCCCTACTATGAACAGGAGATTGACCAGCAGATTGGTACGAATGAATTTGCCAGACTGATGACGCTGGAAGACCCGCTGGCTTATCGGAATACCGATCTGGGCAGCCGTCTGAATATTGATAAATATATTATTAATGCCAGCGGTGATGATTTCTATGTCCCGGACAACAGTCGTTTTTACTATAACCAGTTACCTGGCTCAAAATCCCTGCGGGTTGTGCCAAACTCAACGCATAACGGAGTTCTATCGGTTGCGGAACAGTCGCTGATTACCTTTGTTAACCGTTTTCAGGAACAGCAAAAGCTTCCTGAAATCACAGAAAAAGTGCAGGGCAACGACGATGAGGAAAAAGTGCTGACGGTGAGTTTTTCAGAAAAGCCAACAAGCATTTTACGTTGGACAGCCAGGAACCCCGCAGCAAGGGATTTTCGCTATGCCTGTGATGTGAAATACAGTTCAGCTCCTGTCAGTCTGGCCAGCGGCGGTGAGACGCTTAGCATTCCGCTGACGTCACCAGACAGCGGATGGCAGGCAACCTACCTTGAGGCAACGTTCAGCGATGGCTATGTGGCTACAACCCAAGTCTATATCACACCGGATGGGAAATATCCGGAAACAGCGCCTCCGTCGAAAGGTGCAGCCTGTCAGACTCTTCCCGGACGAGGACTGATTCCTGCTTTAGTTAAACAGTAGCTTCGCTTGCGACAGCTAATGGCGTAAAAAGGGGGCGGGTTGTATGAACCGGTCACATAGGTAACACTTTAAACCGGGCACATGGGTAACAGGTTATAACGGTACGGTAAACAGCTTATGGAGGTTTACCGTGCCCTGGAATGAGACTGTTACCATGCAACGTTTGCAGTTTGTCGCGGCCTGTCTGGAAGGTGACCTTCCGATTGCAGAGGTATGCCGCCGTTTCAACATCAGCCGTAAAACCGCCTACAAGTGGCTGGCCCGTTTTTCGCCGGATGAGGTCGACTCTCTTGCTGACCGTTCTCGGGCACGCCATCATCAAAACGCCACGCCAGAACCTATGGTGAAGTTGTTGCTGGAGACGATGCAATAGCATCCCCTGTGGGGACCGGAGAAAATCAGACCGCGACTGCTTAACCTGGACATCAGTGGTGTACCCGCTGCCAGCACGATTGGCGAGCTGTTCCGTAACCATGGCCTGGTCAAAAAACGTAAGCCTCCTTCCTTTAAACCCACACAGCGCCATGAGCTGCATAGTGTCGTGCAGCCAAACGATGTCTGGAGTGCTGATTTCAAGGGTAAATTCACCCACACCGGAGGGCGCTGGTGTGATAACTACAGCAGAATTGTGCTGGCCTGTGAGGCGACCTATATACCTGATGGCCGCTCTGTCATTCCCTGCCTGGAACGGGTATTCCGCGAATGCGGGATGCCGTGGGTGCTGCGTACGGATAACGGCTCACCTTTTGCGGGTACGGGGCTGTGGGGGCTGAGCAACATGTCGGTCTGGCTGATAAAATGTGGTATCCAGCCAGAACGCATCCGGCCGGGTAAGCCCACGGAAAACGGGCGGCATGAACGGATGCACCGAACCATGAAGGACGCGCTAAAACAGCATCCAAAATTCACGTCTATTGAAGAACAACAGACATGGTTTGACGCCTGGCGACAGGAGTTTAACGATTATTGAGTAATAATAAGGCAATAAATTGAAGAAAATATTATTTAGCTTTCTGGTCATTTTTATCATTTTTTTTCTTTTCGACTTTAGTATGCAGAAGGTGGCGGAGGGAAAAGATGGGTATACAAAGTCAAATGTATGGACATATTATCTATACACAGACAAAGATATCAGATCAGCGCCAAAAGGGGATGTATCGTATTATTTTACATTTATAGCCCAGGATGGTGGTCAATCAAGAGAAAGTAGTATTATCTACAGTGATAATGCAATTTTGTCAGATGTCAAAAAACACCTAATCACTTTAGGGTACAAAGTATCATCGCATGATGGGGCGTCTGAAAAATGGACGAGGAAAGATGAAGTTTTACCTTATTTCTATATATCCATAGATAAGGACAATCATACACTGACTTTAAGTAAAGTCAGTTTTAGATGATTATTCAGGGGCAAAGGCTATCTGTATATTTTAAAGACCACCTGAAAAAGGGACAACTAACTACACAAAACCCCAATAAAAATGAGCCACATCGTCGTGGCTCATTCTCGTTTTCATAAGCAAAATCAGTGAGTTTTAAAGCTGCTCGCCGTTGCTGGCGATCACGTTACGGTACCAATCAAAGCTCTTTTTGCGCGAACGCTCGAGGGTGCCGGTGCCATCGTCATGCTTGTCCACGTAGATAAAGCCGTAACGCTTGCCGTACTCGCCGGTAGTGAAGGACACGCAGTCGATACAGCCCCACGGCGTGTAACCGATCAGATCTACGCCGTCTTCGATCACCGCTTTCTTCATCTGCTCGATATGCGCGCTAAGGTAGTCGATGCGATAGTCGTCGTTGATTTGGCCGTCGGTTTCTACTTTGTCAAAGGCGCCAAAGCCGTTCTCAACGATAAACAGCGGTTTCTGGTAGCGTTCATACAACACGTTCAGCGAATAACGCAGCCCAACCGGGTCAATCTGCCAGCCCCAGTCGGAGGCTTTAACGTGCGGGTTCGGCACGTTGCCTGGGAAGCCGAACATGGCGTCGCTGCTGCTTGGCGCATCCGCCTGCAGGGCGTTGCTCATGTAGTAGCTGAAACCGATGTAGTCCGCGCAACCTTCGCGCAGGGTTTGCTCGTCCTGCGGCTGCATTTCAATCTGGAAACCCTTGCGTTGCCAGTCGCGCAGCAGGTAAGACGGGTAGTAACCGCGCACCTGAACGTCGGTAAACAGGTAGCGCTGGTGCATCGCCTCGACGCTGTACATGACGTCGTCCGGCTTGCAGGAGAACGGATAGAAGGGCACGCAGGCCAGCATGCAGCCGATCTTGAATTCCGGGTTAATCTGGTGACCGAGTTTCACTACCTGCGCACTGGCGACGAACTGATGGTGCAATACCTGATACAGCGTTTGCTCCGGGTTTTGTTCTTCGCTGTACACCACGCCCGAACAGCAGTAGCCAAACAGCGGATACTGGTAGTTGCTCTGGTTGTTGATCTCGTTAAAGGTCATCCAGTATTTCACTTTGTGCTGATAGCGGCGCAACACCACTTCGCTGAAACGCACGAAAAAATCCACCACTTGACGGTTTTTCCAACCGCCGTATTCCTTCACCAGGTGATAAGGCATTTCAAAGTGGGACAGGGTGATCACCGGTTGAATGTTGTATTTCAGCAGTTCATCAAACAGATCGTCGTAGAATTGCAGGCCGGCTTCGTTCGGCTCCAGCTCATCTCCTTTAGGGAAGATGCGCGTCCAGGCTATTGAGGTGCGGAAGCATTTGAAGCCCATTTCGGCAAACAGCGCCACGTCCTGCTTATAGCGGCCGTAGAAATCCACGGCTTCATGGTTCGGGTAGCGATAACCCTCCAACACGCCATCTGTCATCACGCGATCCACGCCGTGCGAGCCGCCCGACAGTACGTCGGCAATGCTTGGGCCTTTACCGCCCTGATCCCAACCGCCTTCAACCTGGTGCGCGGCGACGGCGCCACCCCACAGAAAATCTTTCGGTAACTGTTGCTGTTTCATTGTTGGATTCTCATTCGTTTATTAATGAAAGGCTATACGCAAAATAATTGGAGTTGCATCACGGCGGCAAGACCGTAACAAATCGGTCAGGAACCGATTTGAACAGCGCTTGTGCTGGCCCGTAGGGTGAGCCTCAGGGATGAGGCTCATAATCCCCAGGAGCTTAGTAAGCTAAGTGACTGGGGTGCGCGGGCGCGGCCAACACAGATGCAGCTTCAAGTATGAAGGGTATATTTTGTTAGCGTCTGAGAATAGAGTAACAAGTTGGAATTAAATGTCACGATATAACAAATCACCGCTTAGGTAACTTGTCACATTAAAAAAACAGGCTGTTTTATTTTGCGGCGTTAATATTCCCCAGACGCTTGCCGATGGTTTCAATAATGTAAATGACCGGGATCTGGGTGGTGATATTATGTTGGCCGGCAATGAGCTGTTGGGGGACGTGGTAGGAGAGGTTGAAGTCCGCTATTTTGGCCAACGACGAGGTTTCGTTGTTGGTGATGCTGACAATCTTGCAGTGATGCAGGCTGAACTGTCTGGCGAGACGCAGGATCTCTTCGGTTTCGCCGGAAACCGACAGCATAATCGCCACCGCGCTTTTATACATATCGCTGTTGATCGGGTAATAAGGATCGTCAATATGGGTGCTGAATTTCCCGACGTTGGAAAAGAAACGCGCACCGTATCTGCCCAACGCGCCCGAGGTGCTTACGCCGACGAAAATAATACGTTCCGCCGCGGCGATATGCTGCACCGCCTGATCGATTTGCTGATTAAACTCGTCGTTGTTGATGCTTTTAAAAAAGCTGATGATTTCGCTGGTGCCAAAATCCATCGGCGCCACTTCCGCCTGTTCCAGATACAGCTTGAAACGGATACGGAATTCGGAATACCCCTCGCACCCCATTTTCTTGCAAAAGCGCAACACGGTGGTGGTAGACACCCCGGCGGCCTCGGCCAGTTCGCGGATCGTCATGTACATCACCGGGTTCTTGTTTTTGATGACGTAGTTATAAACCATCATTTCCAGCGCGTTGAGTTCGGCGATTGCTTTATGGGTAAACATAGACTTATCCGGCTAGTGGCAACAGAGCGTAATCAGCGGGCTAACATAGCAAATTTTGCCGTAGCCCGCTCGTGGTTTCCGTTGCTTTTCAGGCGCGTTTAGCCTTTTCCAGCAGGGCGTCATGTGCCGGTTCGGACCCGGTCAGATCGCACTCCTTCGGCAGCCGCCAGGCGATAATACCGGCGATAATCAGCGAGACGGCCAAGCCGCAAACGGCGACGTTCTGGCCGTACAGATAAATCATCACGCCCACCAGATAAGGCCCGCAGAAACCGCCCAGATTGCCCAGGCCGTTGATCACGCCGCGTGCGCCGCCGGCCACCTCCGCCGAGGCGATGCGGCCAGGCATCGACCAGAACGGGCTGGTAGCGGCCTTGAGAAAGAATCCGCAGACCACCAGGGCGATATAGGCCGCCACCAGGTTATGGCGCAGTATCACTGAAGCCAACAGCGCGGCGGCGAAACAGAACAGTGAAACCATCACCCACAGGCGGCGCTTGCCGGTTTTGTCGGTGAGTACCGAAATCAGGTAAATCCCCAGCAGCGTGGCGACGAAGGGCAAAATGGCCAGAAATCCGACCGAGGCCATATTGCCGCCGGTGAGATTTTTCAGGATGGTGGGCAGCCACAGGGTGTAGCCGTAATCGCCGGTTTGATAAAAGAAGTTCAGCAGCACCAACTTCATCAACCCTTTATTGCGAAACACATCTCTCAGCGGGGCATTACTGACCGGCTGCGCTTTACTGCGTGCCTGGCGTTCACGCGCCAATTCGGTTATCAGATATTCACGCTCGCGTGCCGGCAACCAACGCGCCTCCTGTGGTCGATCGCTGATCAACAACCACCAGACGGCCAGCACCAGCAGCGACAGCAACCCTTCGAGAATAAACAGCCAGCGCCAGTCGAGCTGATTGATGATGGCACCGGAGATCGGTGCGGTAAGCATGCCGCCAAGAGGGGCGAACATCATGACGAAAGCGTTGGCGCGCCCCAGCTCTTTCTCCGGGAACCAGTTACTGATCATGGTCAGCACCACCGGCAACATGCCCCCTTCGGAAATGCCCAGAACAAAGCGCAGCACCAGCAATTGATAGTGATTGGTGACAAATCCGGTGGCCACAGAAACTACCGCCCACGCGCACAAAGACCAGGCGATAAAACGTTTGCCGCTGCCGTTAACCGCGATGCGCCCACCGGGCACCTGTAAAAACAGGTAACCGATAAAGAAAATGCCGCTGGCCAGGCCGGCCATCTGGCTGGTGATGCCCAAATCACTTTCCATGCCGCCGGGCAGCGCAAAACTGATATTAACCCGGTCCATAAAAGAAATAATGCAGGCGATCAGGATCGGGGCAATAACCCGCAGCCAGCGGGTGTTGGGGATTTTATTATCCATAGCGATCTCTCTTTGCGGGCGTGGGTATACCCGTCGCCTTTCAAGCCGCAGCGTTGTTGGCTGCTTACAAGTCCCATCCGTGGGCCTTGCCCCTTTGGGGCCGCTGCAAGCAGCGTTCAAATCTGTTCCCGACAGATTTGTCGTTCACCCCAGTTACTTACCGGAGTAAGCGCCTGGGGATGAGCGAGCTGGCCGCCTAGCTGCAGCTTGAAATTCATAGGGTATAAATAAGGTTCTGTCGTTCAAAATGAATAAACCCGGTTAATTACTCAATCGCGTTGGGCAGAGGCTGGTGCCTGAAATAGGCACTGACGTTGGCGAACACGATGTCGCTCATCTTTTGCCGGGTTTCGTGCGTGCCACTGGCGACGTGGGGTTGCAGCACCACGTTGTTCATGTCAATCAGTGCGGCGGGCACCCTGGGTTCGTCGGCGTAGACATCCAACCCGGCGCCTGCGATGGCGCCGCTGTGCAGGGCATCGATCAGATCCTGTTCATTAACGATGCTGCCGCGGGCAATGTTAATCACCAGCGCGTGCGACGGCAGCGCGTCGAAGATCGTCTTGTCTACCAGGCCGATACTGTCTTTGCCGCCGGAAATGGCGATAACAAAGAAGTCGCTCTCCCGCGCCAGGGAGAGGGGATCGGGGAAGTAGGCATAGGGTAATGCGCCATCCTGTTGGTGGCTGGCGTATTGAATATGCATGTTGAAACCGGCAGCGCGCTGGGCAATGGCGCGGCCGATGTTGCCCATGCCAAAAATGCCGAGGCGCTTGCCGCTAACCTGCACCGACAGGCCCGGCGCTTCCTGCAGCCAGCGGCCTTCACGCACAAAACGGTCGTAGTGACACAGCTGGCGCGCGGTTGCCAGCAGCAGCCCCAGCGCCATATCCGCCACGTCCTCCGTCAGTGCGCCGGAGGTAATGGTGATCGCGATGCCGCGCTGCCGGGTATAACTCAGGTCAATGGCGTCGGTACCCACGCCGAAAACGGCAATCAGCCCCAGGTTCGGCAGTTGTTCCAGTACCGACGTAGCAACGCCAATATCGCCACGGGTGACCAGTGCGGTGAGGGTTCCGCCATTGGCCGCCAGGAAAGCGGCCGGGTCGGCCTGTTCGTAGAGGCGGTGCACGACAAAGTTGGCCTCAAGGCGGGCAAGCAGGCTGTCCATTAGCGGGGCGATCAACAATACGTCATTGGGGGTATCGGTCATCATTTTTACCTGTTCAGAAAACACCATGGTTTCGTTGTTATTATCAAAGCGGTTTTCAGACGGCGGTTTTGCGACAGATATCACGCTGAAGAGTGTTAATAAACTGTGTTACCCGTAATGTGATCGACGGGAGAAAACGGGTAACAGCGCGCTGTAACATAGCCACGCGAAAATCGAAATTCATAAGCCAATAATTGGTTTTCATTAGCCTGATTTTAGCTAAGCGGGAGCTAGATGCTTTTACTATAAGCCCTAATGAAAAGTTATTTATTGCCGTTCGGAAAGGGTAATAAATTGAAGTTAATGAACGAAAACAACCCTACTGAAAAATAGAAAATATGCTGGAGGTGAATATGTCCTACGCATCTGCACAAAGGTTTAAACCCCATTCCAACGTGAATGCGGATAACCCAGGCAGGGATAACTACGCCGCTCAAAATACCGCCGTTTTTGAACGCGATCTGACGCCGGAAGCCAGTTGGCAATTAGTCAACAGCGGGGCGGCGGTGTTGGTGGATATCCGTACCCCGGAAGAGCGCAAAACCTTTGGCTACGTTGAACAATCCGCGCGGGTTCCCTGGTTAACCGGTTCGAATAAAATCCGCAACCCGCGTTTTTTCCTTGAATTAAGCAAAGTCGTCGACAAACAACAGCAGGTCATCTTGCTGTGCCAAACCGGCAAACGCTCCGCCGATGCGGTGCTGGCGGCCCTGAAAGCCGGTTATACGCAGGCTTACGGGGTGCAAGGCGGGATTGAGGGCGCACGACACTTGCCCTGGCTAAAGACAGCCTGACGGCGCTCGAACCGAGTGGGTCATTGGGTGTTATCACATAAACAGAGGGAATTATGACTCGCTTTTCACAGCCGCACGAAAATACCAACTGGCAACTTGCCGATATCGTTAATGAGCTGCGCTCAGCGCGGCTCTCCTGGCGCGAGCGCAGCGGCCAGGCGTCGCTTTCCGGGCAAAAGGAGCTGCCGTCGAAAAGTGTGGTCAGCGAAATCACCGAATCGCTGCGAGCGATTTTATTCCCGATGCGCTTGGGGCCGGACGATCTGCGCCATGAAAGCGAAGACTACTTCGTTGGCCATACGCTGGACGCGGTGCTGAATGCATTGCTGATTCAGGTGCGCCTTGCTTTGGGGTTTAGCCGTTCCGAGGACGACGACGTTGAGCGAGGGGACACGCTCAATGCGCAGGCGGTGACGCTGGTGCGGCAGTTCGCCAGCGTGCTGCCGGCCATTCGTCGCCGGTTGGACAGCGATATTCTGGCCGCTTATCACGGCGATCCTTCGGCGCGCAGCGTGGACGAGGTGTTACTGTGTTTCCCCGGCGTCAACGCCATTATTCACCACCGGCTGGCGCACTATTTCTATCTCGCGGGCGTGCCTTTGCTGGCACGTCTCATCGCCGAAAAGGCTCACGGTGAAACCGGTATCGATATTCATCCCGGCGCACAAATCGATGACGGATTTTTTATCGACCACGGTACGGGCGTAGTGATTGGCGAAACCGCCATTATCGGCAAGCGGGTACGTCTCTATCAGGCGGTCACGCTGGGCGCCAAACGCTTTGTCACCGAGGAGTCCGGCATTTTGCAAAAAGGGCAGCCACGCCATCCGATTATTGAAGACGATGTGGTGATCTACGCCGGCGCCACTTTGCTGGGTAGAATTACCATTGGCAAGGGCTCTTCCATTGGCGGCAACGTCTGGCTGACGCGCAGCGTCAAACCGGGCAGTAATATTCGCCAGGCAAATATCCAGAGCGACAGTCATGAATTTGGCTCAGGTATTTAATCTGGCGCACTCCACTCTTTTTAATTAGCCCGCAGTGAGGTCTGCGAAACGGAAATCAATAAATCGATATTTTATTTAACGCGCTATTTAACCGGTAATTATTCATTTTTTATCACCAGCCTATTTTTTCAGGAGAAACAACCATGTCCCAACACAATGATGCCCGGCTTGCATTAGGGGATAATGCAGCACGGCAATTGGCTAACGCGACAAAAACCGTCCCGCAATTATCCATTATCACACCACGCTGGTTAGTGCATTTGCTGCAATGGACACCGGTCGAGGCAGGGATATTCCGCCTTAACAAGGTCAAGAATCCGTTAAATGTTCAGGTTGCCTGTTCGCAACGCGATGAAGGGTTATTGCCGCAGACCTATGTGGATTACGAAGAAGCGCCGCGCGAGTATTTTCTCAATGCCGTGACCACCATTCTGGACGTGCATACCCGTGTCTCCGACTTGTACAGCAGCCCGCACGATCAAATTCGCGAACAGCTGCGCCTGACCATTGAAACCATTAAAGAGCGCCAGGAAAACGAGCTGATCAATAACCCCGAGTACGGGTTATTGGCCAGCGTCGATGACGCCCAGCGTATTTCAACGCTGACCGGGGCGCCGACGCCGGACGATCTGGACGAACTGATCACCAAGGTATGGAAAGAACCCGGTTTCTTCCTCGCGCATCCGTTAGCCATCGCCGCCTTTGGCCGCGAGTGCACCCGCCGTGGCGTGCCGCCGCCAACCGTCAGCCTGTTCGGTTCGCAGTTTCTCACCTGGCGTGGCTTGCCGCTGATCCCTTCGGATAAGCTGCCCATCGACGAAGAAGGCAAAACCAAGATTATCCTGCTGCGTACCGGGGAAAAACGCCAGGGCGTCATTGGCCTTTACCAGCCGGGCGTCGCCGGTGAGCAAAGTCCGGGGTTGTCGGTGCGCTTTATGGGGATTAATCGCAATGCGATAGCCTCCTATCTGATCTCCCTTTACTGCTCATTGGCGGTTCTGACTGAAGATGCCGTTGCCGTTTTAGACGATGTTGATGTGAGCAAATATCATGACTATCCAGACAGTTACAAGTAGTTCATTGCCTCACGAGGCACAGCCGCCAGCCGGATTGCCGGACGTTAACGCGCTGGCTAATCTGGCTAATCAGATCTTCAGTGCCTTGCCTGGGCGTGAGGCTGGTGCCGGGCTGCAACCGGCCGCAGGCAGCGAACGCGCCACGAGGGTGTTGCCACAGACCTCTACGCCGGTTCTCGAGCCGGCACTGGCCACCGACGGCCTGGAAGCGCAAAGGTTGTCCGGTTGGCAGCAGGGCGCAGAACGGCAAGCCTTTTTGGCTCCGCCGACGCTGCCTCAGCCACGGGATCCGGCGGCGACGGCAGGGTTCTATTTTCTGAGTGAAAATCAGGCCCGGCAAAAACGCTTGCCGCAGGATACCGGGCTGGACGGCCTGGCGGAACAGGCGCTCACCGGACAGGCCCATCTTAGTGACCAACCCTTCGCCGGGGCGGTCAACGGCGGGCTGGAGTCGGTTATCGGAGCGCTGTTTCCCGCCGTCGCGGCACCGGTTAGCGACGTAGCGCAAGAGGCGACCAGCGGGCAGTATTATTTCCTGGAACAGGGGCAGCCACGGCGAGAAGCCGCACCGCAGCAACGGCCGCGCAGCAGTTTTGATGTGCATGCCGTACGCCGCGACTTTCCCATTCTTTCGGAACGGGTTAACGGCAAACCCCTGGTGTGGCTGGATAACGCCGCCACCACCCATAAACCGCAAGTGGTTATCGATCGGCTGGCGTATTTCTACGCCCATGAAAACTCGAATATCCACCGCGCGGCGCATGAGCTGGCCGCCAGGGCAACGGATGCCTATGAAGGGGCCAGAAACAGCGTTGCTCGTTTTCTGGGGGCCAAATCACCGGCGGAAATTATCTTTACCCGAGGCGCAACGGAAGCCATTAACCTGATTGCCAACACCTTTGGCCGGCAACACATCGGCGAAGGCGATGAAATCGTGGTTTCCCAGTTGGAACACCACGCCAACATCGTGCCCTGGCAGCAGCTTGCCGCCAGCGTGGGGGCTAAAATTCGGGTGATCCCGGTGGATGAGAGCGGGCAGATTCTGCTGGATGAATACCGCAAACTCTTGTCGCCGCGTACCCGTTTGGTGTCGATCACCCAGGTATCCAATGCGCTGGGCACGGTGACACCGGTCGAGCAGGTGATTGCGCTGGCTCATCAGGCCGGCGCGCGGGTGTTGGTAGACGGCGCACAGGCGGTATCGCACCTGAAGGTTAACGTGCAGGCGCTGGACGCGGACTTTTACGTGTTCTCCGGCCACAAGGTGTTTGGCCCAACCGGCATCGGCGCGGTGTACGGCAAGGCGGAGCTGCTGGAAACCCTGCCGCCGTGGCAGGGTGGCGGCAATATGATTGCCGATGTCACCTTTGAGAAAACGCTGTACCAGCCGGCACCGGCCAGGTTTGAAGCCGGTACCGGCAACATCGCGGACGCGGTGGGGTTGGGGGCGGCGCTGGACTACGTCGAACGCCTGGGGCTCGATAACATCAACCGCTACGAGCATGAATTGCTGGAGTATGCCACCGAGCAGTTGATCCGTATTCCCGGCCTGCGCCTGATTGGCACCGCAGCCAATAAGGCCAGCGTGCTGTCGTTTGTGCTGAGCGGCTACCGTACCGAAGAAGTGGGCAACGCGCTTAACCGCGAAGGCATTGCGGTGCGTTCCGGCCATCACTGCGCTCAACCAATCCTGCGGCGCTTTGGCGTCGAGGCGACGGTGCGGCCATCGCTGGCGTTTTACAATACCTACGAGGAAGTGGATCTGTTGGCGGCAACCTTGCACAAGCTGGCGAAAGGGCGCTAGCAACGAGACGTGATAACCCGGCCGGCGCAGAGCACTCTGCGCCGGTTTTTTTATCCCCTCGCCGGACCAAGGCCACAAAAAGAAAAGCCGCACATAAGTGCGGCCAAAATAAGTTCGCGACGAACGAAACAAGGACAAAAACTCCGGTAGACAGGCCCTGAAAGAAAAGGCTCCCAGAGACATATCCCGATAATAATAAAAATATCCCCGCAGGTTAAATGCCGAATATCGCTTTGTTTAGCTGAATTATTACAAAGATATTCAGCAAGTTACTTATCCTCAGACCAGCGTGCGGCGCTGACGTCCACCTTGACCGGCAGCAGACCAATCGCGGTGAACTTGTCGGCCAGTTGCTGCTGTTCGGCAAATACCGCCGGCGTCATGCGTTGGCTGCCGAACGGCATGCGGGCGAGAGCTCTGGCCCAAATGGCCTGCTCCAACCCGGTGCTTTGCGCCAGGATCTTCGCCGCTTCGTCCTGATGGGCATTGGCCCAGGCGCTCAGTTCACTTAGCTGGTCGATCACCAATTTTGCGCTGTCCGGGTAGGTTTCGGCAAAGTGGCGGCTGGCGAGATAGAAGGTGTAATGCGGCACCAGACCTTGAGCATCCTTCAGCAGACGGGCGTTGGCATGGGTTTCCACCTCGGCGTAGTAAGGGTCCCAAATCACCCAGGCGTCTACGCTGCCGCGCTGGAAGGCGGCGCGGGCGTCACTCGGCGGCAAATACACCGGCGTCACGTCTTTGTAGCTCAGCCCGGCCTGTTCAAGCGCGCTGACCAACAGGTAGTTGACGTCGGAGCCTTTGTTCAGCGCAACGCGTTTACCTTTGAGATCGGCAACGGTTTTGATCGGCGAATCCTGCGGCACCACTATGGCTTCGGTTTTCGGGCTGGCCGGCGAATGCCCCAGATAGATCAAATCGGCTTTGGCTGCCTGGGCAAAGGCCGGTGGCGCATCGCCGGTAGCCGCCAGATCAATGCTGCCGACGTTCAGCCCTTCGAGCATTTGCGGCCCGGCAGGAAACTCAATCCAGCGCACCTTGATGCCCTGCGGCGTCAGGGCTTGCTCCAGCGTACCGCGATATTTCAGCAGGGCGAAGATATTGGCTTTCTGGTAACCGATGGTGATTTGCTGCGGTTTTTCCTGTGCCGCAAGGGTCGGCAGAGCGAATGCACCCAACAGCAGCGAAGCGGCGATCAGCGAGGCTTTCAGTTTTTTCATTACGCATGTCCAGTCAGTAAGGGTTAATGACGGTGGTTTAACCGGCGGGAAAGCCGATCGCCAAAAAATTGCAGCAGGGTCACCAGCACCACCAACACCACGATGACGGTGAACATCACCTGGGTGTCGAAACGCTGGTAACCATAACGGTAAGCCAGGTCACCCAGGCCGCCCGCGCCTATGGCTCCAGCCATCGCAGAGGCGTTAATCATGGTCACCAGGGTGATGGTAAAGCCGCTGACAATGCCGGGCATGGCTTCCGGCAGCAGCACATGGCGAATGATATGCCCACGGCGGCAACCCATTGCCTGCGCCGCTTCCACCAGGCCGTGATCCACCTCTCGCAGACTGACTTCGGCGATACGCGCGAAAAACGGCATGGCGGCGATGGTCAGCGGCACTACGGCGGCCCATACGCCGTAAGAGGTGCCGACAATCATGCGGGTGAAGGGGATCAGCGCCACCATCAGGATCAGAAAGGGGATCGAGCGGAACAGGTTCACCAGCCAGCCGAGCACCCGCTGAACGCCAACTTGTTCATACAATCCACCGCGTTCGCTGACCACCAACAGGATCGCCAGCGGCAATCCCAGCACCAGCGCCAACAGGGAAGAAACGCCCACCATCAGCAACGTATCGAGAAATCCGGCCCACAGCCGTTCAAGCAACAGTGACATAGCCCAGGACCTCCACGCTGTCGGCCAGCGTCTGCGGAATGGTTCGGTTATTCGGTGACGGTGTCACGGTTAGCAACAGATAACCGATGGCGCGCCCCTGAATATGCTCAATGGCGCTTTCCACCAGCGTCACGCTGCCCTGAAAAGCCGTCAGCACGTGGTTTAGCTCCAGCGATGCACCTTGGCCGCGGTAGCGTAGCCGGATCAATTGCGGTGCATCCGGCGTGGGGGGCGTGGCGGCGATCCGCCCAACCCATTCCTCCGGCAAGCGATCGTGTGAGGGGGTCAGCAGGATACGGGTCGTTTCCTGCTGCGGGTTGCCATACACCTGCCACACCGGGCCGCATTCGATAATCTCCCCCCGTTCCAGCACCGCCACCCGGTGGCAGATATCATGGATCACCTCCATTTCATGGGTAATCAGCACTATGGTGATGTTGAACTCACGGTTGATGCGCTGTAACAACGCCAGAATGGCGCGGGTGGTTTCCGGATCGAGCGCGGAGGTAGCTTCATCGCACAACAGCAATTCGGGATTATGCACCAGCGCCCTGGCGATGCCGACCCGCTGTTTCTGCCCGCCGGAAAGTTGCGCCGGATAGGCGTCCGGGTAGTCGCTCAGTCCGACCAGTTCCAGCAATGCGTCCACTCTGCCGCGCCGCTCCGCGACGGGCACGCCCGCCACCCGCAGCGGCAACTCGATATTCTGCCGGACGGTTTTGGCCGACAGCAGGTTGAAGTGCTGGAAAATCATGCCGGTGCGCCGCCGGTAGGCCACCAGTTGATCCTCATCCAATTGGCCGATATCAACGCCATCGACCTCCACGCTGCCGCCGCTGGGGCGTTCCAGCCGGTTGATGGTGCGGATCAGGGACGACTTGCCGGCGCCGCTGCGGCCGATAATGCCGAAGATCTCCCCACGGCGAATGTCCAGGGAGATCGCCTTCAGCGCCTCGGTCAGTTGGCCGGGGTAACGCTTGCTGAGCCGGGTAAAGCGCAGGTGAATGTCATCATGGCGGCGAACCACCTCTTCGGCGACGAGGGCGCCAGGGTTAGGCAAAACCAGACTGGACATAAACTACTGGCTCCAGCCCGGCTGATACAGCTTGCCGTAGAAACTGTCGAGTTTGGCGCGCACGACCGGCGAATGCTGGTAAACGTCGACAAACTTGCGCAGGCGCGGGTCGTCCTGATGGCCATCGCGGACCACGAACTGGATCACGTACTCCGGGTTTTCCAGGCCGTCGAACAGCAGGGCGCTGTTGGGATCGACGGTGCCGGACAAGCGCAGGTAGTGCGGATAGCCCTGCGCCAGGTCAACTTCCTCCAGCGTGCGTGCCAGTTGCACCGCTTCCACTTCGATAATTTTAATGTGTTTAGGGTTACTGACGATGTCTGCCTGGGTGGCCTGCAGGCCGGATCCCGGTTTGAGCTTAATCAGCCCGGCTTTTTGCAACAGCAACAGACCTCGGCCGCCATTAATCACGTCGTTGGCGATCGCCACTTTGGCGCCTTCCGGCAGATCGGCGATGCTCTGATACTTTTTGGAGTACAGCCCGACGTTATTGATGATCGCCGGGGCATAGGCCACCAGGTGGAAATTGCCCTCTTTATTGGCGTTGTGCAGGAACGGCAGGTGCTGGAACAGGTTGACGTCGATATCGCCGTTTTCCAGGCTGACGTTCGGCGCGGTCCAGTCGCTGAATTCGATGATATCGACCTTCAGCCCCTGTTTGCGAGCCTCTTCCGCCGCCACCTCCAGCGGCGGGGCGAAGGCGGCGGTGGTGCCGACTTTCAGCGCACCGCTGTAATCATTGGCCGCCGCCGCCGTACCTGAAAGTGCCAGCAGCGCCGAAAACGCCAGCGTTAATGTCCGAAAGGGTATTGTCATAGTGTTGTTCCTTCAAAAGAAAAAGTAAGGGGTCAAACGGGTAACGGCGTCCCCAGACGCCAGCCGGCCGCCGGGTGGCTGTGCGGCAAGCGGTCCTGCTGCCGAAACAGCTTTTGCCGCAGGCTGCCGGCGCGGTAGGCGGTTTTGTAGCGGCCACGCGCTTGTAATTCCGGCACCACCAGATCGATAAAATCGCGATAGCTGCCAGGGTTAACGATGCGCGTCAGGTTAAACCCGTCGATATCGGCTTGATCCACCCATTGCAGCAACGCATCTGCCACCTGTTGCGGATCGCCCACCACCAGCGGATAACGTCCGCCCATGGCGTGCTGTTCCAGCAGTTGGCGGCGGGTCCAGCCGCGGTAGGTTTGGGTTACCGACTCAATGGCCTGCGTCGGTCCGGCCTGGATCGGGTCGTCCAGACCAAAGCGCGAAAGATCGATACCGGTCGAACTGGAAAAATGCGCCAGACCAGCTTCGGGGCTGGCGTAATGCAGATATTCACGGTACTTGTCCTGCGCCTCGGCGGCGGTTGGCGCAACGATAACGCCGACCCCCATAAACACTTTCAAATCCTGTCGCTGACGGCCGGCCGCCACCGCTGCGCTACGCAGCTTGTCCACCTGCGCTTTCATTACCGCCGGGGTGGCGTGGTTAACGAAGGTGCACTCCGCGTGGCGGGCGGCGAACTGAATACCCCGTGCCGAGCTGCCGGCCTGGAACAGCAGCGGGGTACGCTGCGGCGAAGGCGAAGACAGGTGATAGCCCTCCACCTGATAAAACTCGCCGCGGTGGGTAACCTTGTGAATCTTCTGCGCATCGGCGTAAATCCGCCGTTGGCGGTCGGCCAACACGGCGTCATCTTCCCAACTGCCTTCCCATAACTGATAGGCCACGTCGAGAAACTCATCGGCCTGATCGTAACGGCGATCGTGCCCGATCTGTTCGTTCAACCCCATCGCTCGCGCTGCGCTGTCCAGATAGCCGGTGACGATATTCCAGCCGATGCGGCCCTGGGTCAGATGGTCCAGCGTCGACAAGCGACGGGCAAAGGGATAGGGCGCTTCGTAACTCAGGTTGGCGGTGATGCCGAAGCCCAGATGTTGGGTCACGCCGGCCATTGCCGACACCAGCAACAGCGGATCGTTAACCGGCAGCTGTATCGACTCGCGGGCGGTCAGGGCGATGTTTTGCTGATAGACATCGTAAACGCCGAGGATATCGGCGATAAACAGCCCGTCGAACAGCCCACGCTCCAGCAACTGCGCCAGATCGGTCCAGTAGCTGAGCTGGTTGAACTCGGTGGAGCGATCCTGCGGATGGGTCCACATGCCGTGATGAATATGGCCGACGCAGTTCATGTTGAAGGCGTTCAGCAGAACCTCTTTGGCGATGACGCTCATTACAGAGTCCCCCGGCGCGGCGGCAGCACCCCGTTCAGCACGTAATTGCCGATCGCCGGGTATTTCCAGCGCACCGGGTCGTGCAAGGTATGGGTTCGGGCATTGCGCCAGTGGCGATCGAGGTTATATTCCTGCAGCGTGGCGCGGCTACCGGCCAGCTCAAACAGCAGATTGCCGGCGGCCAGCGCGACCTCTGTGGTCCAGGCGCGCGCCGTGGCGACCTCAATCGAGGCTTGTGCGACCGACAGGGCATCGCTGTGGCGCTGAGCGACATCGATGGCTTCACCGGCTACCGCCAGCAGGGCGTCACCGGCCTGAATGCGGGCGGAAATTTTGCCGATGCGGTCCAGCGTCAGCGGGTCCTCGCTGGCGTGTTCGACGCCGGCATCAATCCACGGGCGCGAACGGCGGCGAACAAATTGCAGCATATCCTGCCACGCGGCTTTGGCGATGCCCTGATCTATGGCGGCGTGCATGATTTGCGCCAGCGGGCCCACCGGCGTCGGCCGTTCAAACGCCGTCTGGAAGGGCACGATATCCGCTTCATCGACCGGGCACTGTTCCAGCGTCACGCTGCCGCTGCCGGTAGTGCGCTGACCAAAGCCGGACCAGTCGTCGGTGATGCTCAGGCCAGGCGTAGTGCGCGGCAAAAACACCAATTGTTCTTTACCGTCTTCACCCCGCGCGGCAGTCGGGATGCGCCCGGCGTACAACGCGCCGGTAGCGTAAAATTTTTGGCCCGACAGCTGCCATTGGCCTTCATGCCTGGCCAGCGAGGTGCTGCGATGGTGGGCAGCCTTGCTGGCAAACTCCGCCAGCGCATTGCCGAAATGCACGCCGGCCAGCGCTTCCTGGTACAGCCGCCGTTGCTGCTGCGGCGAACCGTTTACCCGCAGCACTTCCAGCGCGTAATAATGGTTTTGCGGCACCTGACCGATCGACGCATCGCCCTGGCTGAGAATAGCGATGACCTGCGCCAGCACGCGGTTCGACAACCCCGGGCCGCCAAATTCTTGCGGCACGGTAATCGCGCCGAGCCCAGAGGCGAACAGGTCTGCCAGTTCGGCAACCGGCAATCGCCGTTGGCTGTCACGTTCGGCGGCGGTCGGGCTGAATTGCTCCGCCAGCCGGTGTGCGGTCTCCAGCGCCTGTTCGGGGCTGGTAATGCGTTGCGCCACGCGTTGAGGGGCTACCTGGGTGGTCATGTTCTGCTCCTTTAAATCCACGAATGACGTGCCGGAAAGCGGCCGTTGAGGTAGTACTCGCCAATGGCGTGGTATTTCCAGCGCACCGGATCGTGCAACGTGTGAGTGCGTGCGTTGCGCCAGTGACGATCGAGGCCATGCTCCGCCAGCGTGGAGCGGCTGCCGGACCATTCGAACAGCTTTTCGCTGGCCAGCAGCGCCACTTCCGTGGTCAGCACCTTGGCTTCGGCGACCGCGATCGACGCCGCTGCGGCGCTTTCGGCGGTTACCGGCCAGCGGTCAACCTCATCGAGCGTCCGCGCCGCACGGCGCAACAGGGCGTTCGCCGCGCTCAACTCCATGCTGAGCCGGCCGACGTCGGCCAGAATGTAGGGATCGTCCGCGTTGCGTTCGACGCCTGCGTCGATCCAGGGGCGAGAACGCTCGCGAATAAACTGGGTGGCCTCGTCCAGCGCACCCTGCGCAATGCCGGCATCGATGGCGGCCTGAATCAGTTGGGAAACGGCGCCCTGAATCGTCGGTTTTTCTGCCAGCGGCAGCAGCGGGATCACATTGGCCGGATCGACCAGAACCTCGCGCAGGCGCACCGTGCCGCTGGCGGTAGTGCGCTGCCCCATGCCGGACCAGTCGTCGACGATCTCCAGTCCTGCCTCCGGGTGGGGGATCAATGCCAGTACCGGCTGCTGCCGATCGTCGAGTGCCTTGGCGGCGACGATATGAGCGAACAGCGCACCGGTGGAGTAAAATTTGTCGCCGGTAAAGCGCAAGCCGTCTGCGGTTTGTCGTAAACGGCTCTGCATATCCAGCGTGTGCTTGCTGTTTTTCTCCGGGCCACCGTTCCCGATGCGTTGGCCGGCCAGCACCGCCGCGAAAATACGCCGTTTTTGTTCTTCGTTGCCGGCATCACGGATTAACTGAATCAGGCCGAAATGGTTTTGCGGAATTTGCCCCAGCGCTGGGTCAACGGCGGAAATCAGGCGAAACACCTCCGCCAGCGTGGTAAAGGACAGTTCCGGTCCGCCGTATTCGCGCGGGATGGAAATGCCGCCGAGGCCAGACTGGCTAAACAGCGCCAACTGCTGCAACGGATAGCGCCGCTGGCGGTCACGCAGTTGGGCTTCTGGCGCGGCGGCCACGGCGACGTGTCGCGCTGCATCCAGCGCCTGTGGGTCGTCAACAATCCTGTGGGTCCGTTCTTCTGCGGGAGGGAAATTGGCCGCATCCGGCGCAAGCGAAACAGAAACAACCATAACGATGTCCTCAATACGGAGACGGCAGTAAATAGCGCGCTGCCGCGGGCGTAGCGCGATGAAATATAATTAAAATTTAAGTTGGTACAACGGCGGGGTACGAAGCGATAATAATAATTTGCAGGTTGCGGTGTAAAGCAAAGGCTTATTATAAATAGTCCATTGCTTAGCGATTAATTAGCTTTGCGATAGGCGGGGAATGGTTTTCCCGCCCCGATAACGAATACCCTCGGGCAAAGAGGGCTCTGCCCGCGCAGCCAGTGACGCACAGCTCATTCCAGTAGCTGAAACGGATGCGCTGTTTCAGCCGGTTATTCCACACATAACGCGTCATCGTTAATTCCTCCTCCGTGTCTGCTTAATAGAGGTAACAGTTATTTTAAAACGGGTCGAATACGTTATTTCGCTTAGCTTTTGAGGTTTTCGGGATAATACGTTCACCGCTGTCCGGCTTTCTGACAAAATGCCATGCAGGCTCTCCGTTACGCACAATGCGATTCGCTCAGGGATGCGATGATTACAAAGGCGGCGCTCAAGGATACACTCAGCGATGCAGGTGCCTCATGTGGGGGACCGACACCAGGCATTTTGCAGAAGGGGAATTTCGTGGTGGGCAAGCTTAATTTGGACCAGCTTCAGACCTTTGCTTTGGTCGCCAGGCAAGGGAGTTTTTCCGCCGCGGGTGACGTACTGGGGCTGACACAGCCCGCCGTCAGCTTGCAGGTCCGACAATTGGAACAACGGTTGCAAGTCAGGCTGCTGGAGCGGGTCGCCAGGCGCGTGCAGCCGACGTCCGCCGGTGAGGCGCTCCTGGAGCACATCAGCCACATCAATGCGGCGGTGGATAATGCGCTGAGCGACATGGCCGGTCATGCGCAAGAGATTGCCGGTACCATTACCCTGGGCACCGGCGCAACGGCCTGCATCCATCTGCTGCCGACGCTGCTGCGTGAGTTGAAACAGGCTTATCCCTTGTTGAATGTCGGGGTACGCACCGGCAACACCGATGACATGCTGAAAGCGGTGGAAGAAAACCGCATCGATATCGCCCTGGTGACCTTTCCGGCCAATGGCCGCAGTTTGCAGCTGACACCGCTGTTGCAGGATGAATTTGCCGTCATTTTCCCTGCAGACTTCCCCGATTTGCCGGCTACCTACACCCCGCAAACCCTGGGTGCGCTCCCGTGGGTGGCTTTTGAATCCGGCAGCAGCACCCGCCGACTGATTGATGGCTGGTTTCTGAGCGCGGGGGTTAAACCCGCGCCGGTGATGGAGTTGGGCAGCATCGAGGCGATCAAGGAGATGGTTGCCGCCGGGCTGGGGTACAGCATTGTGCCGCGCATGGCGCTGCCCGGTGCGCGGGGGGCGTCTCTTACGCCCGCGCTTGAGCGCACTTTGGGCATTGCGCTGCGCCAGGATAAGCCGCTGAACAGGGCGCTGCAAAAGGTGATCGCCAGCCTGCACGCATTGAAAAAATAACCCGCCGGTTACTGTCCCTCCGCTGCGCGGGCGGTTTTACCCGCGCGCATCACCCGCCAGCCAAAGTTCATGCCCGCAGCGGCAATCAGGATGCCGGCGGCGCCCAAGATCTGCATCAGGCTGAGGCGGTGCCCGAATACCGCCCAATCGACGATGATCGCCACCAGCGGATAGATGAATGACAACGCGCCGACCAGGCTGGTGGGGATTTTCTGGATTGCGCTGTACAGCAGGGAGGACATCAGCCCGGTATGCACCAGGCCGATAGTCGCCAGCAGCAACCAGGCATTGGCCGTTGACGGCAGGTGGAGCAGGTCGGCGAATGGCGCCAGCACGATCATCCCGACGCTGAGCTGGATCAGCACGATCAAATGCGGCGGCACGGTTTTTAGCCCTTTGACGATCGCCGCCGCCACCGCATACATAAACGCGGCACCCAACGCCAACAGCACACCGATAACGTAATCCGCACCCGAACCCTCAGCGCCTGGGCGGCCGGTAATGATCAGCAACATGCCGCCGAAGGCCAGCAGCAGCCAAGCCAGCTTATTTGCCGTCAGCTTTTCGCCAAAGAAAAGTACGCCCAGCCCGACCAGCATAAAGGGCTGAACGTGGTAGGTCACCGTGGCGACGGCGATAGAAGCATAGGAATAAGCGCCGAACAGCAGCGTCCAGTTCAGCACCAGCGCCATGCCGCCCAATACCGCCACGGCGGCCTGACGGCGGGTCAGCATGCCTTTCTTCAACAGGCCGAGCAGGGCGCAGGCGATCAACATCGCCAGGGCGCCAAATGCGCAGCGCCAGAAAACCACCGTCGCCACCGGTTGCCCCAGCGCGATCACCGGCCAGCCGACGGTGCCGGAGATCATCATCGCCAGAGTCATCTGTACCACGCCGCGCGTGTTTGCCTTCATTTTGCCTTCTCCCTGATTGAGTGCCGTGCTTGCCGTCGTCGACGAACACCATTAAAATGAACAACTGAACATTATGATGAACAGCGCATAACTGTTCGTCAAGTCGAACAAACGAATGATATGGTGAACAATGCGCGACACCACCAGCAATACCGGCACGCCCATCGGCCTGCTTTCGGCCGCCATTCGCCGCGAACGCGAGCGGTTGGGGCTGTCGGTCACCGAACTGGCGCGCCGCGCCGGCATCGCAAAATCGACGCTTTCGCAATTGGAAACCGGCAGCGGCAACCCAAGTCTGGAAACCTTGTGGTCGCTGGCGATGGCCCTCGACGTGCCGGTCAGCCGGTTAATCTCTCAACCGCGTCAGCACGTGCAGGTGATCCGCGCCAACGAAGGGGTCACCACGGTTTCCGAACAGGCCAACTATGCCGCTACGTTGCTGGCAACCTGCCCGCCGGGAGCACAGCGCGATATTTACCGTTTGCGCGTTCAGCCGGGCGAGACGAGGGTTTCACGCCCACATATGCCGGGCACCATTGAGCACGTGATTATCAGCAGCGGCAGAGCGCGAATCGGGCCGACGGAGCAGGCGGTGGAATTGAGTGCGGGGGATTACATCAGTTACTCCGCCGATCGGGAGCACATTTTTGAAGCGCTCGAGGCAGATACCACGGCGGTGATGCTGATTGAACAAGGTTAGCCCGGTGCGGTAAACAGCGCCGGGCCAGGGGCTCAGTAATACAGGCGAGGTTCTGAAGATTCGATCATGCTGCGCAGCTTGGTCAGGGCAAATTTCAATTCGCTGCGGCTGGTTGGCGACATCAGCACGATGCGCACGGCACGCGTGTGGCCGCTGCGTTCGGCCAGAAATTGCGTGCCGCTGGAGATATTCACCCCCTGGGCACGCGCCAGATTGGCGAATTCATCGCTGGTCCAGGGTTCCGGCAGAGTGACCCAAATGTGGTAACCGTAGGGCTGCGAAGCGACCGCCAGCCCCTGGAAAACCTCTGCGGCGATGGCCTGGCGCGCCGCCGCTTCTTGCCTCTGGTTTTGCAGCATTTCAGCCCCGATGCCGGAGGTAATGATATTGCTGGCCAACTGCGCGATAAGCGGGGAAGGCATCCAGATGCTGGTTCGCACCATCGACGTCAACCGCGACAGGGTTTCCGCCGGCGCATGCAGATAACCGATGCGCAACGCCGGTGAGATGCTTTTCGACAGGCTGGTCAGATATACCGAGCGTTCAGGAGCAAACGAAGACAGCGCCTCGACCGGCTCTGCGGTAAGAAAACCGTAAATGTCGTCATCGAGAATGTAAAAGTCGAACTCGCGGGCAATCTGTGCGATTTCGGCCCGTCTGGCGTTCGACATCACCACCGTGGTGGGGTTTTGGCAACTCGCCACGCAGATCAGCATCGCCGGTTTTTCCTGGCGGCACAGTGCTCTCAGCGAGTCGGGCATAATGCCTTCGCTATCCATTTCGACCCCGCGCAACCGCCGCCCATTGCCGTGTACCAGCGAGATAATGCCCGGATAACACAGGGCTTCGCACAGGATAAGGTCCTGGTGCGCCGTCAATGCGTTGATGGCGACCAGCAAACCGTGCTGAGCGCCGGCGGTCAACACCACTTGCTGCCAATGCACATCGGGCAAAAAACGCCGCAGCCAACCGGCGCCGGCGTCGCGATGCGCCGGATGTCCGCCTTCCGGCGAATAGTCGAGCGCCAGCCCCAGTTCCGGGCTGGCGACCAGATGCTCGAGCGCTGTGCGGATCCCCTGTTCCTGAGCCTGCACCTCCGGTTTGATCACCGACAGATCGATATGATCCCGCTGGCCGGAAGATGAAGGGCTGAAGTGCGGCAGGCGCGCGTTTTCCATGGCCCTTTCAGGTGTGGCGAGCACAAAGGTCCCGCGACCCACTTCCCCCTGAACCAGCCCGCGCCGCGCAGCTTCTTCATAAGCGCGATTAACGGTGCCCGGCGTAACGGCCAGCGTCTGCGCCAGCTCTTTCAATGTAGGCAAACGTGAACCGGCAGGCAGCACGCCGCTATTGATGTCATTTTGCAGCGCATCTGCAATCAGCAAATACACCGGGGCATTTTTCTCACTGAAGCGCGGTGTCCACATAGACCCTCTGTATGCTTTGAATGGCTATCCCCGCGGGCTTTCTGCTTTGGCATTGCTGGCCGCAGGGTGGGGATAAGACGATTACAGTATAAGCCAGCCATTAAATTGATGTAATAAGTATTAACACAGAAAGAACTACACAGATACAATCGACTTAAATTAACTCGATTCAATCGATGTTATTTTCGAAATTTTGTTTGTTATTGCATCTTCAACTTGTTGTTTTTAAGTTAATTTATCGGGGTTTTTCTTTTCTGGCATATTGCATCGATTTAATCGATGTACATTGATAGGGGTAATGATGGACAGATTGCGACAGGATTTTTCTCTTTCGGCGGTAGTGGCGGGCGCCATCGCGGTGATAGTGTCTTACGCCGGCCCGTTGATCATCGTGTTTCAGGCCGCCAGTGCGGCGCACTTGCCCACGGAGGTGATCTCCTCCTGGATTTGGGCCATCTCCATCGGCAGCGGCATCACCGGGCTGATTTTGAGTTGGCGCCTGCGGGTGCCGGTGATCACCGCCTGGTCTACGCCCGGCGCGGCATTGCTGGTCGGGTTATTGCCAGGGGTGACGATCAACGAGGCGGTGGGGGCTTATATCGTTTCTTCGCTCATTATCGCCGTCATTGGTCTGTCCGGCGCCTTCGATAAACTGATCGGTAAATTACCCCGGTCGATCGCCGCCGCCATGCTGGCCGGCATTTTATTCCATTTCGGGGCCGAGTTGTTTGTGTCCATTCAGTTGCAACCGACGCTGGTCATGGCCATGTTCGTGACCTACCTGTTGTTTAAACGCCTGTTGCCACGCTATGCCATTGTCGCCGTGTTGGTGATCGGCGGCGCAGTGGCGGGAATGAGCGGCATGTTGAACGGTGGGGATATCGTCGTCAGCGTCGCGCATCCGGTCCTGATTACCCCGGCCTGGAGCTGGCACGCCATCATTAATATCGCACTGCCGCTTACGCTGGTGACGCTGACCGGTCAGTATGTGCCCGGCATGGCGGTGTTGCGCTCCTCCGGTTACGCCACACCGGCTCGGCCGATCGTCTCGATGACCGCGATTGCCTCGGTGTTGCTGGCGCCGTTTGGCTCGCACGGGGTAAATCTGGCGGCCATTACCGCAGCGATTTGCACCAGCGAAGAGGCGCACCGGGAGAAAAGCAAACGCTACATCGCCGGCGTCGCCAGCGGAATTTTCTACATTGTGATGGGGATTTTCGGCGCGACGCTGGCCTCGGTGTTTACTGCATTACCCAAAGAACTGATTATCTCGCTGGCCGGGCTGGCGCTGTTTGGCGCCATCAGCACCGGGTTGACCGGCGCAATGGCCGACGAGAAGCAGCGGGAAGCGGCGTTAATCACTTTCCTGGTCACGGCGTCCGGCATGAACTTTTTAGGCATGGCGTCGGTATTCTGGGGGTTGATCTTCGGGCTGGCTGCGCACGTCTCCCTGACTGTGCTTTCTGGCCGCCGTCCGGTGTTGGCCAGATAGTCTTTCATGAGCGTCCCGGCCTGTTGCCGGGACGTGACAGAGCAGATTAATAGGTATGGAAATAGTCCTGGATCACTTGCGGGTTATGGGTTTTGGTCAGCGCCAGCATCAGCAGAATGCGTGATTTAGCCGGGTTGAGCGAGTCGGAAACCAGGCCGGGCTGGCCGGCATCTTCAGGAACGACTCCGCTGCCGGTGCGGCTGGCGCGAACGACCAGCACGCCGGCTTTTTCCGCTTTCTTGATCCCGGCCGAGCTGCGCACCGACACCGACCCGGCACCGGTGCCGGCATACACAATCCCGTCGACCTTGTGTTGAATGGCTGCGTCATACATGTATTCGGGATCGTCCTGATAACCGTAAATAATGTCGACTTTCGGCAGCGCGCTGACATTGCGTACGTCAAACACCGAACGGGTGGTATGAATTTTATCCACCCGGGTTTCAAAGTAAGGTTTGCCGCCGACAATCACCCCCAAATAACCTTCCTCCGCCGCTTTGAAGGTGTCCAGCGTCGTCGCGTTGGTTTTGGTGCTGAAGCGGGCCGAACCAATGCGATCGTTCAGCACCACCATCACTCCGCGGCCTGCTGCCTGTTTATCGGCGGCAACGGTCACCGCATCCAGCAGGTTCATCGGGCCGTCGGCGCTGATGGCGGTCGCCGGGCGCATGGCGGCAGTGAACACCACCGGTTTGTTGCTTTTTACCGTCAGGTTAAGGAAGTAGGGCGATTCGTCCAGCGTGTCGGTACCGTGGGTGATCACCACGCCGGCGACGTCATCGCGCGCCAGCAGTTCGTTGACGCGTTTTGACAGCTTGAGCAGGATCTCGCTGGTCATGTTTTCGCTGCCGATATTGGCAATCTGCTCGCCGTCCACCCGGGCGACTTTCTGCATTTCCGGTACCGCGGCGATCAAGGTATCAACCCCCAGCGCCCCGGCTTTGTAGCCGGTGGTTTGGGTATTGGAGGCTGCCGAGCCGGCGATGGTGCCGCCAGTGGCCAAGATAACGATATGCGGTAACTCACCGGCTGCAGTCGCGGCGTTGGCGCAACCTAAGGTCAATAAAACAAATGCCACTCTAATTATTTGAAACATAGCGCTACCCCTGATTAGAAAGCCAAATTAGGCGGAGTAGCCAAAGCAAAAAAGGTGCCAGTTAAGCGACAGGCGCAAATAGCGGGAAAGCGAGTGGGACAAGGTGGGTATTGCACCCGGTACGGGAGGGCCCCGCACCAGAATGGATCTCTCTTAGCGTTGCGGCCCCAGGCCGTGGGTGAGCAGCGTAATGGCATGCCGGGCTATGTCTTCGGCGCGCAGCGGGCTGAGGGCGTTATCGCGCTGCCATTTTGACGCCGTGGCTAACGGCAATAGCGTCATGCCAAACAGGGTGACAATCAGCAGGGATGGCTCCAGATCGGCATGCAGCTTGCCTTCCGCCTGCCAACGAACGATGGACTGCATCGCCGTTTTGCGCTGTTTGTCGCCGAAGCGCTCGTCCATTCGCTGTTTCAATACGCCGCTGTCGCTCATCACTTCGCGTAACCACAGCGGGGCGAACCACGGATGCGCGATGGAAATATCGATAAACCGCTGCGCCAACTCGGTGAAGGCCGCTACCGGATCGTCCTCGTTGGCGTCGAAAACGTCGCCTGCGGCGATTCTCACCGGCAGAAAACGTTCGTCTATCAGCACATCGAGCAGCTGTTCACGGTTGTGAAAGTAGTAGTGCAGCATCGCTGGGGTAACGCCGGCCTCGCGGGCAATGGCGTTCAGCGAGGTATCGGCAATGCCCTGGCGGGCGAACAAATTCAACGCAGTGTCGAGCAGATGTTCCCGTTTCTCTGCCCCGTTGGCCGCGCCGCTGGGCCGGCCAGGGCGGCGTGGAGAGGCGGGATGTTTAACGTTTTGTGCTGTCATCGCGGCGAGATCCATTGACCGGAGAAAAGAATAGCTCATATATTAATTACTCAGTTAATTAATTACAAGCGGACTCACTCGAATGGGCATTGATAACACCGCAGGCCACGAAGATCACGGCAGGGCGTCTGAACAGGCGTCCTCGATCCGTTTGCTGTTCTCCGCGCTGCTGCTGGTGATGCTGTTGGCGGCGCTCGATCAGACCATCGTCTCGACCGCGTTGCCGACCATCGTCGGCGAGTTCGGCGGCTTGGAGAATTTGTCCTGGGTGGTGACGGCCTATCTGCTGGCCTCAACTATCGTGGTGCCGCTGTATGGCAAGTTCGGCGATCTGTTCGGCCGCAAGATCGTGCTGCAAATCGCCATCGTGGTGTTTTTGCTCGGTTCGGTGCTGTGCGGGTTGGCGCAGAACATGACGCAATTGATCCTGATGCGCGCGTTGCAGGGACTGGGCGGCGGCGGTTTATTGGTGGTGACCATGGCGGTGGTGGGTGACGTGATCCCGCCGGCCGATCGCGGACGCTATCAGGGGTTGTTCGGCGGGGTATTTGGCCTGGCGACGGTAGTCGGGCCGCTGATCGGCGGGCTGCTGGTGCAGCATTTCTCCTGGCGATGGATTTTCTATATCAACCTGCCGCTGGGGGTTTTCGCCCTGTCGGTGATCGGCGCGGTGTTCCAGTCGCGGGTCAACCGGGTTAAACACGAAATCGACTATTTGGGGGCGGCTTATCTCGCCTCGGCGCTGACCTGCATCATCCTCTTTACCAGCCAGGGCGGCACGATCATGGCCTGGTCGGACGGCCAGCTGTGGTGCATTCTGGCCTTCGGGTTGGTGTCTCTGGGTGGGTTTATCTACGAAGAGCGGCTGGCGAGCGAGCCGATCATTCCGCTGGGGCTGTTTCGTAATCGCACCTTTGTGTTGTGCAGCCTGATCGGTTTTATCATCGGCATGTCGCTGTTTGGTTCGGTGACCTTCCTGCCGCTGTATTTGCAGGTGGTGAAAGACTCGACGCCTTCGCAGGCCGGGATGCAGCTGTTGCCGCTGATGGGCGGCATTATGATCAGCTCGATCGTCAGCGGCAGGCTGATCAGCAAAAGGGGCAAATACCGCATCTTCCCGATTATCGGCACCCTGTGCGCATTGGCAGGCATGATCCTGCTCGGCACGCTGACAAATTCGACGCCGGTGCACCAGTTGTATCTCTATATCAGCCTGTTGGGGCTGGGATTGGGCATGGTGATGCAGGTGATGATTCTGGCGGCGCAAAACAGCGTAGAGCCTCAGCACATGGGGGTCGCTACCTCCAGCGCTACGTTGTTCCGCTCGATTGGCGGTTCGATCGGCGTGGCGGTGTTTGGCGCGATTTTTACCAACGTGCTGCACAGCCGCCTGGCCGTATTGTTACCGGAGGGCACGCAACTGCCGCGTTCTCTGGGCGCGGCGGCAGTACACCATTTGCCGGTGGCCTTGCAGCAAGACTATCTGCAGGCTTTCGGCGGGGCGATCCACTCGGTGTACCAGATTGCCGCCTGGGTGATGGTGCTGGCCTTTGCGCTGACCTGGTTGCTGAAAGACGTGCCGCTACGGCAAAAATAGGGTTTACAGCGGCGTTTCTCATGCTTTGCGAAGGACTTTTACCGAATCCTTACGTAACCCTGTCAGACTAAAAATACCGGAATCTATATATTGAGAATAAACGTTCTCAATAGGATAGATACTCGATGCAGAGCAAAAAGCTTTTTCTTGTCAGCCTGGCGCTAATGTTGGCCGCCTGTGATGGCAAACCCGGCGGGGCCCCGATGGGAGCGGGCGGCACACCGGAGGTGGGGGTCGCGACGCTGCACGGCCAACCGGTCACATTGAGCAGCGATTTGAGCGGCAGGGTGAACGCCACCATGACCTCGGACGTTCGTCCGCAGGTTGACGGCATTATCAAACAGCGTCTGTTTACCGAAGGGGCCGAGGTAAAAGCCGGCCAGGTACTGTATCAAATCGATCCCGCCACTTATCAGGCCAGTTATCACCAGGCTGCCGCACAGTTGAAAAGCGCGCAGGCGACGGTAAAAGCCAGCCGCCTGAAGGCACAGCGTTACGCGGCGCTGGTGAAAGAGAATGGCGTCTCCAAACAGGATGCGGACGATGCGATGGCGACCTATCTGGAGGCGGTCGCTTCCGTCGATCAGTATCAGGCGGCGCTGGAAACCACCAAAATCAATCTCGCTTACACCCAGGTGCGCGCGCCGATTTCCGGCCGCATCGGTATTTCCTCGGTGACGCCCGGCGCACTGGTTACCGCCAGCCAGACCGATGCGCTGGCCACCATCCGTGCGCTGGACCCCATCTATGTCGATCTCACGCAATCCAGCAGCCAACTGCTCAGGCTGCGCAAATTGCAGGCGTCCTTAAAACGTGACGATGTCACACCGGTCGCCATCAAACTTGAAGACGGCACGCCTTATCAGCATGACGGCAAACTGGAACTGACGGAAGTGTCGGTGGATGAGGCTACCGGCTCCGTTACGCTACGCGCCGTATTCCCTAACCCGGAGCATGAATTGCTGCCGGGCATGTACGTTCACGCCAGAGTCGATAACGGCGTCGATCTCAAAGGCATTCTGGCACCGCAGCAGGGCATCACCCGCAATGCCAAAGGTGAAGCCACTGCGTTGGTAGTGAATGCGCAAAACAAGGTTGAACAGCGCACGGTCACCACCGAACGGGTGATCGGCAGCAACTGGCTGGTCAGTAAAGGGTTGAACGACGGCGATCGCCTGATCGTCGAGGGCACCAGTAAGGTGGCCGCCGGGGTCGACGTTAAAGCCGTTGAAGTGCAAAAAAAGACGCAGGCGGCGACCGGTACGGCTAACGGCGGGGAGCAGTAATCATGGCGCAATTCTTTATTCGGCGTCCGGTGTTTGCCTGGGTGATCGCGATCATCATCATGCTGTGTGGCCTGATGTCGATCAACTCGCTGCCCATTTCGCAATACCCGGACGTCTCTCCACCGCAGATCGCCATTTCGGCTACCTATCCGGGCGCCGATGCGGAAACCCTGGAAAACAGCGTGACGCAGGTCATTGAGCAACAGCTCACCGGCCTGGACGGCCTGCTGTATTTCTCGTCGACCAGCAGTTCCGACGGTTCGGTGAGCATCAACGTGACTTTCGATCAGGGTACCGATCCGGACATCGCTCAGGTACAGGTGCAAAACAAGGTGCAGCAGGCGGAAAGCCGCTTGCCGTCCGAGGTCACCGCGCAAGGGGTAACGGTCAAGAAATCGCAGAGCAGCTTTTTGCTGATCGTCGGCCTGTACGATGAGACCGATAAAGCGACGATGGCAGACATCGCCGACTATCTGGTCAGTAACCTGCAAGACCCGCTGTCGCGCATTAACGGCGTGGGCGACGTGCAAGTGTTCGGCTCGGAATACGCCATGCGTATCTGGCTGAACCCGACCAGGCTGGCGTCTTATTCGCTGATGCCGTCCGATGTGGAGACGGCGATTGAGGCGCAGAACACCCAGGTTTCTGCGGGTAAGGTCGGCGATCTGCCGGCCGGCGCCGATCAGCAACTGACCGCCACGGTCAAGGCGCAATCGCGGCTGCAAACGCCGGAGCAATTTCGCAATATCATCCTGAAAAGCGACAGCAGCGGGGCCCTGGTTCGCCTGGGCGATGTGGCGCGGGTTGAGCTGGGCAACGAAGATTACTCTTCCAGCGCACGCCTCAACGGCCATCCTGCGGCGGGCATTGCGGTCAAACTGGCCGCCGGGGCCAATGCGCTCAACACCGCCAAGCTGGTCAAGGCCAAGGTGGCGGAATACCAGTCATCCATGCCAGACGGCTATAAGGTCGCGTACCCGAAAGACAGTACCGATTTTATCAACATCTCGATTGAAGAAGTAGTGAAGACGCTGTTCGAAGCGGTGGTGCTGGTGGTGATCGTGATGTTCATCTTCCTGCAGAACCTGCGTACGACGTTGATCCCGACTATAACCGTGCCGGTGGTGCTGCTCGGCACCTTTGGCGTGCTGGCGGTGTTCGGTTATTCGATCAATACCCTGACGCTGTTTGGCATGGTGCTGGCCATCGGGTTGTTGGTGGATGACGCCATCGTGGTGGTGGAGAACGTCGAGCGCGTGATGCGCGAAGAAAAACTGCCGCCGCGCGAAGCGACGGAAAAGTCGATGAAAGAGATCTCCGGCGCCTTGGTGGGCATTGCGATGGTGCTGTCTGCGGTGTTCCTGCCGATGGCGTTCTTCGGCGGGTCCACCGGAGTGATTTATCGCCAATTCTCCGTCACTATCGTCTCTTCCATGGCGCTTTCGGTGATTCTGGCGCTGACGCTGGCACCGGCGCTGTGCGCCACCTTGCTGAAACCTGCCCATGAAGAACTGACCGACAAAGGCCTGCTGGGCAAATTCAACCGGGGTTATGACCGGCTGCAGGCGAAGTATGCCGACAAGGTCGGCAGGGTGATCCACCGCCCAATGCGTTATCTGCTGATGTACGGTCTGTTGCTGATCGCGGCCGCCGTCATGTATATGCGCCTGCCGACCGGTTTCCTGCCCAACGAGGATCAGGGGATGGTGATGGTGCAGTATACGCTGCCGGCCGGCGCTACCGACGCCCGTACCTCGGTGGTCAGCGACGAGGTGAAGGATTACTTCCTCAACAATGAGAAGGCCAACGTCAACAGCATTTTTACCATCAACGGCTTTGGTTTTAGCGGCAGCGGCCAGAACGCCGGCATGGCCTTCGTCAGCCTCAAGGACTGGAGCCTGCGCAGCGGCAGCGAGAACACCGCCGACGCGATTGCCAAACGCGCCATGGGGCACTTCGCCGGCGTTCGCGATGCTCAGGTGTTTTCGATGAGCCCGCCGTCGATCGACGGCTTTGGCCAGTCCAACGGCTTCACCTTCGAGTTGCAGGCCAAAGGCGCAACGACCCGTGCGGAATTGCAGACGATGCGTGACCAGATTATTGCCGCCGCCGGCAAAAATCCGGGCCTGATCGCCGTGCGCGCCAACACCTTGCCGGATACCCCGCAGCTGCAGGTGGATATCGATAATGACAAGCTGCAAGCATTGGGCCTGAGCGCCGGTGACGTCAGCAGCACGCTCACCAGCTCTTTCGGCAGCACCTATGTCAACGACTTTATCGACCGCAACCGGGTGAAGAAAGTCTATATGCAGGGGGACGTGGAGTTCCGTTCCAAACCTGAGGATCTGGATAAATGGTTTGTGCGTGGCAGCTCAACCAGCAGCACGACCAGCATGACGCCGTTCTCGGCCTTTGCCTCATCGCGCTGGATCTACGGGCCGGAAAACCTGTCGCGTTATAACGGGCTTTCGTCGTTCGAAATCACCGGCGAAGGCGCTCCGGGCACCAGCTCCGGCACCGCGATGGATGAAATGGAAAAACTGGCGGCGACGTTCTCCTCGGGCAGCAGCTACTCCTGGAGCGGGCTTTCTTATCAGGAGCGCCTGACCAGCGGCCAGGCGGGATCGCTGTATGCCATCGCGCTATTGGTGGTGTTCCTGTGCCTGGCGGCGTTGTATGAGAGCTGGTCGATCCCGTTCGCGGTCATGATGGTGGTGCCGATGGGCGTGGTGGGTTCGCTGTTGGCAGTCACGCTGCGCGGGCTGGAAAACGACATCTACTTCCAGGTGGCGCTGTTGACCATTATTGGGCTGTCGGCCAAAAACGCCATTCTGATCGTGGAGTTTGCCGAAGAGAAGTACCAGCACGGAGAAACGCTGATCGCCTCGGCGATCGAAGCATCCCGTATGCGCTTGCGGCCCATCCTGATGACGTCGCTGGCGTTTACCGCCGGGGTGTTGCCGCTGGCGATTTCCACCGGTGCCGGCGCCAACAGCCGAATTGCCATTGGCACCGGGATTATCGGCGGTACCCTTACCGCGACACTCTTGGCGATCTTCTTTGTTCCTTTGTTCTACGTTTTGGTACGCCGGGTATTTGCACGTAAACCGGTCGCCGCCAAACAGGTAGAAAGCACCGCGCCACAGGCAGGAGAATAATGTGCTGCAACGATTGATAACCCTGACATTCCCCCTGTTGCTGGCAGGCTGTATTTCACTGGATCCGGACTATCAGCGGCCACAGGCACCGGTGCCGGCAAACCTGCCGCAAGGTGCCGCCTATGCCGCGCCAAGCGGTAAGCTTTCACTGAGCTATCCGGATATCCCGTGGCGCGATTATGTGGTGGATGCGCGGCTGCGGCAGGTGGTGGCGATGGGGCTGAGCAGCAGCCGTGATCTGCGCGAAGCGATCGCCAACATTGAGTCGGCACGCGCGTTATACGGCGAACAGCGTTCCGAACTGTTCCCGACCATCAACGCGGGCGTGGACGGCACGCGCTCACGTACCTTGACCGGCAACGGCAATGCGACCGCGATCAGCCAGAGCTACGAAGCCAGCGCCGGCACCAGTTCGTTTGAGTTGGATCTGTTCGGTAAAAACCGCAGCCTGTCGCGCGCAAAATTCGAAACCTATCTGGCGGAGTCCGAGGCGGCAAAAAGTACGCGTCTGACGCTGATCGCCGATATCGTCACCGACTGGGTGAACGTGGCGGCGGAACGCAGCCTGTTGGCGGCCGCCAAAGACACGATGAAAAGCGCCAGGCTGTCGCTGGAGGTGACGCGTAAAAACCAGCAAAACGGTATTTTGTCGATGGTGGATGTGGCTTCGGCGGACACGGTTTATCAGCAGGCGCGTTCAGACGTCGCCAGCTATACCACCAGCGCCGCGCAGGCGAAAAACGCGCTGGATCTGGCGGTGGGGCAAAGCGTGCCCGAAAGCTTGTTGCCGAACGGGATCGAGGCGCTGTCCGGCATCATGAAAGACATGCCGGCCAATGTGTCGTCGCAGGTGCTGCTGAACCGGCCGGACGTGCTGGAAGCCGAGCATAATCTGAAGTCCGCCAATGCCAGCATCGGTTCCGCGCGTGCGGCGTTCTTCCCGTCGATCAGCCTGACCGCCAGCGGCGGCGTGGGCAGTGGGGAGCTGTCGTCCCTGTTCAGCAAGGGCGCCGGCGTCTGGTCCTTTGCGCCGAGCGTCAGCCTGCCGATTTTCACCGGCGGCTATAACACCTCGCAGCTCAACTACACCAAGGCGCAAAAGGATCTGTACGTCGCCACCTATGAGAAAGCGGTGCAGACGGCGTTCCAGGAAACTGCCGATGCGCTGGCGCGCAATGGCACCCTTGGGGAGCAACTGGCGGCGCAAACCGGCTACGTGGCTGCCTCGCGGGAATATTACCGCCTGGCCGAACTGCGTTATCGGCACTGTGTGGATACCTACCTGAACATGCTGGACGCCCAGCGGACGCTGTACACCGCCCGCCAGTCGTTGATCAGCGCGCAGCAAACCGAGTACCAGAACCTGATTACGCTGTATAAGGTACTGGGTGGCGGCATTACGGCGGAGAAGCAGGAGGATAGTGCGGTCGCCAATAGCGCGACCCTGACCCGTTAAATTTATTATCGAGCAATAACCGATTACGCAGGGTGGTGTTATCACCCTGCGTTTTTTATATTTATCCGGCACGAGAAATGTAAAGAAAAGGAAAATACCCCCGACCCGCAGAACTCGACACAATAAGAAAGGTCTGAAGAATATCGCAACTTTCCCGCGGCCAAATATATTGAGGTTGAAATGGACAGTGATATTCAGCAACAAGTGATTTCCGTTGTCGACAGATATAACGCGCCCGCATTTCTTAAAAAGGGCATTGCCGTCACTCTGAATACCGAGATAAACAAAGAGCTTAACCTGACCTTGCCCATGTCGGAGACGCTGATGCGCGGCTACTTCGATACCTTCGGCATAGACAACAGCAGTTACAATCACGAGCTGTATTTTCGGCAGGAGACAAAGTCGGGAATATTATTCTCCGGATCGCCTCGCCGCATGAATAACTGGGATCTGGAGATGGAAAGGATCCGGCCGCTGTATGTTTACATGCTGGTACGTTCCGCCCGGGCTAAACGCTGGCTTTATGATATCCATTTTCTGATTGAACAATTAAAATGATGCGAAACCGGTGCGGATAACATAACGCATTATTTTCTGTTCTCAGACGTTAAATTAACGCCAGCGGAAAAGAGAACTTCTTATGAATACCCTATGGCTTTCAAGTTGGCCGCTCTAGCACATCCATGTGCTCGCGGCATTCGTACATCCCTGTACAGCACTGCCAGGCGCCCAGCTCGTTCATCCGCAGGAGCTTACTCCGGTAAGTGACTGGGGTGACAAATCTGTCGGGAACAGATTTGAACGCTGCTCGCAGCGGCCCCCGAAGGGGTGTGGCCCATGCACGGGCCACATAACTAAGTGCAGGTAACAACGCTGCAGCTTGAAAGACGACGGGTATAGAGGCAGCATCAGAATAGATGTCTTGTCTTGTGCTGTTGGCCCGCCTGCGATTGCGGGCCTTTTTTATGCCGGATTTATTGTGCCAACACCTCGGCAAATTTCGCCAGCCACTGCGGATGCGCCGGCCAGGCCGGCGCGGTCACCAGATTGCCGTCAACGTGAGCCTGATCGATACCGATATCCGCATAATGCCCGCCGGCTAACTGCACTTCAGGGGCGCAGGCCGGGTAGGCGCTGCAGGTTCGGCCTTTCAACACGTTGGCGGCGGCCAGCAGTTGCGGGCCGTGGCAGACGGCGGCTATCGGTTTGCGGGCGGCATCAAAAGCCTGCACCAACTTGATCACCTGCGGGTTTAGGCGCAAATATTCGGGCGCTCTGCCGCCGGGGATCAGCAGGGCGTCATAATCCTCTTCCCGCGCGGCGGCAAAATCGGCATTCAGGATAAAGCGGTGGCCGGGTTTCTCGCTGTAGGTCTGCGCACCGTCAAAATCATGGATCGCCGTCATGATGTAGTCGCCTTTGACTTTATCGGGGCAGACGGCATCCACCTGGTGGCCAATCATCTGCAACGCCTGAAACGGCACCATGGTTTCGTAATCTTCGGCATAGTCGCCGACCAGCATCAGGATCTTTTTCTTGCTCATGAGGAGGTTCTCCGGAGGGGGAAAGGATCCCTAACATATAGCTTATAGGGGCGGGGAGCGCGAACCCATGCCAAGCTTTTTGATACCGCTGTCATTCAGAGTACAGCTCTCTTATTCGGTTCTCTCGGACCTGCTCTTTCGACATCTTCATTATTGAGCCCTTCCTTACAAATCAGGCCACAGCACATATAGATGATGGTCATAATCAAATAAATTGACTTCTTAGATTGTGATCATCATGATTAGTGACGACAACTTCCGAACAACCTGGCGAAGGAAAAACATGACTAATCAAACGTTATTTCAACCTTATCCCCTTGGCTCAATAACGCTCGCCAACCGCATTGTGATGGCGCCGTTAACGCGCAATCGTGCGGGCTCGGGTTTGGTACCCAGCGAACTGGCGGCGATGTACTACGCGCAACGAGCCACCGCAGGCCTGTTGATTACCGAGGCTACGCAGATCTCGGCGCAGGCACAGGGCTATCAAGATACGCCGGGAATCTATACGCGGGCGCAAATCGAGGGTTGGCGCAAAGTGACTGAGGCAGTACATGCCAAAGGCGGGCGAATCTTCGTACAATTATGGCATGTGGGTCGCGTATCCCATGTCGACTTGCAGCCCAACGGCGCAGCGCCTGTCGCTCCCTCAGCCATCAGGGCCGAGACTAAAACCTTTGTGAACAACGGTTTCTCTGACGTTTCTGAACCGCGCGCGCTTGAAACAGCCGAGATAAAGCAGATTGTCGACGATTTCCGACAGGCTTCAGCCAATGCAATAGCCGCGGGGTTCGACGGTGTAGAGATTCATGGTGCGAATGGCTACCTGTTGGAGCAATTCCTCAAGGATGGGGCGAATCAGCGCACTGATATTTACGGCGGTTCCATTGAGAATCGTGCGCGACTGCTGTTGGAGGTTATGGCTGCCGTGACAGGGGAGATCGGCGCTGAGCGGACTGGCGTCCGTATTTCACCCGTTTCACCCGCCAATGCAATTACGAGCAGCGATCCACAGGGACAATATGATTACCTCGTCGAACAACTCGACACATTAGGCATCGTCTACCTTCATGTGGTCGAAGGGGCAACGGGCGGCCCTCGTGACGCAGTGCCGTTTGATTACGATTCTTTGCGTCGACGCTTTAAAAATACCTATATCGGCAACAACGGCTATGACCTGGCATTGGCTTCGGCCCAACTTGCCGAAGGTAAGGCCGATCTGTTCGCTTTCGGGCGGCCCTTCATCGCTAACCCCGATTTGGTGGAAAGATTGCAGAAGGGCGCACCTCTGGCTGCATTCATCCCGGAAACGCTCTATGGCGGCGGCGCAGAGGGATACACCGATTATCCGCCGCTTTAGGTTCCCCCGAATAATGCCGTTGGCGGCTGCATGCCAATACACGCCGCACAGCGCGGTATCTCTTTAATTATCGATGAAGAAACTAAATATATGACAACATCTACAGTCCTTATTACAGGCGCCTCTACCGGCATTGGCGCAGTTTACGCCGAGCGCTTCGCGCGCCGTGGCCACAACCTTGTGCTGGTCGCTCGCGACAAGGCAAAGCTTGATATCCTTGCCGATCGTTTGCAAAAAGAACACGGCATTTCCGTCGATGTCCTGCCTGCCGACCTGACCCAATGCAGCGATTTGGTCAAGGTAGAAGCACGCCTTCGTGAGGACACTCAGATAGGCATTCTGATCAATAACGCGGGCATCGCGCAATCTGGCAATTTTATCGATCAGACGCCAGACTCGATAGAGCAACTCATCGCGCTCAACACGACCGCACTGACGCGCCTTGCCTGCGCGGTGGCGCCACGGTTTGCGCAAGCGGGTGAAGGTTCGATCGTCAACATCAGCTCGGTGGTGGGCTTGGCACCGGAATTTGCCATGTCTGTCTATGGCGCAACCAAGGCTTTCGTTCTTTTCTTGTCTCAGGGAATGAATATTGAGCTGTCGCCGAAGGGGATTTATGTCCAGGCCGTGCTGCCCGCCGGAACCTACACGGAAATCTGGGAACGTGCCGGCATCGACATCAGCGCATCCTCCAAAATGATGGAAGTGGGGGAGCTGGTCGACGCCGCGCTGGTGGGCTTCGATCGCCGTGAACTCGTCACCATCCCGCCACTGCACAACGCAGCACGCTGGGATGCGCTCGATGCCGCGCGCCAGGCTTTGCTGTCTGACATAAAGCAAGATGAAGCCGCAGAGCGGTATAAAGCCGTCTAGCAAAATAACGACTCTCTGCAGATGAGTATCAACCTGCCTTGCAGGTTGTTCTGTAGAGAGTCAAACCGTTCCACTGCGGGTACAAGGCAAAATAACGCCTCATGAAGGTGAAGTGAATGCATTTATCAGCAAGCGTAACGCGGAGAATAAACAACAGATGAAAAATAAAACGATGAAAGCACTCACCTTCAAACGTTATGGCAAATCGCCTGAGATAGATTTCACCGAGGTGGCTTGCCCCGCGCTGAAAGCCGATGAAATCCGGGTTAAAGTCTATGCCGCCGGCCTGAACCCGGTCGACAACATGATCCCAACCGGCGTATTTAAAGCCGTACTCTCTTTCCAGCTTCCTGCCACTCTGGGTAGCGATTTGTCGGGTGTCGTCACCGAGGTTGGCAGCCGCGTGACGCGCTTCAAGCCCGGCGATGCCGTCTTCGCCAGCATTTTCGATCAGGGTACGGGGTCTCTCGCCGAATTTGCCGTAGTACCCGAAAGCGCGGCGGCAATGAAACCGGCAAATCTGGACTTCGTGCAGGCGGCTTCGCTGCCGATGGTCGCGCTCACCTCCTGGCAGGCACTGAAAGAGCGCGCCAGACTTCAACCTGGCCAAAAGGTGTTCATCCCCGCAGGCTCCGGCGGTATTGGCACCTTTGCGATACAGTTGGCCAAATACCTTGGCGCAACGGTGGGAACGACCACCAGTACGAGCAACGTGGAATGGGTGAGCCGCCTGGGTGCAGACGAAGTGGTTGACTACAAGCAGCAAGACTTTGAAAAAGTGTTAAGTGGCTACGATGTGGTTCTTGGCACCATCAGGGGCGATTCCCTTGAAAAATCCGTCAGTATCCTCAAGCCTGGCGGCAGTATCGTCTCTCTCATCGGCCCCCTGGACGTGGCGTTCGCCCGGGCCCGGCGGCTAAACGTCTTCCTGAGGCTGGTCTTCGGGTTAATGAGCCGCAAGATAATGCGACTGTCGAAAAAACGAGACGTTACCTACTCATTTCTCTTCGTTCGTCCTGATGGGGATCTGCTCACCGAGATCGGCAAACTCCTGGAAAACGAGCGTATCAGGCCAGTGATCGACAAGGTATTTCTTTTTGAGGAAGCGAAGAATGCGCTTGCCTACCTTGCGCAGGGGCGGGCGAAAGGCAAAGTGGTCATCAAAATGAATGAATCTACCCAGTGAGCCCCCCGGGAAAGGCAATGAGCAGGGCAATATCCGCGTTATTGCCGATGATCGTTACTTAAAAGGCTTTGGCGCTGAGGAGGGGAAGGGAGAATATCCCGGCCCACAAAGCAGGCCGGGAAGAACCGAAACATTGACTCAGGTATTAACCTGGGTAAATGCCACGCTCTTTACGTGCGGTCAGGATGCGCTCACAGGCGACGATATAAGCCGCCGTACGCAGGCTGCATGTTTTCTCTTCGGCCTTGTTCCAGACGTGAACCATAGCGTCGGTCATGATCTTGTCCATACGCTCGTTGATTTCGCTCTCGCTCCAGAAGTAGCTGGCCATATCCTGCACCCACTCGAAGTAACTGACGGTCACGCCGCCGGCGTTACAGATAACGTCAGGCACTACGGTGATATTGCGTGAGCGCAGCACGTCGTCCGCATCCGGGTAGGTTGGGCCGTTAGCGCCTTCCAGTACCAGCTTGGCGCTCAGGATTTCTGCGCGTTGGCGAGTGATCTGGCCTTCCAGCGCCGCAGGGATCAGAATATCCATGTCGACCGACCAGAAAGCTTCGCTTTCGATCTCTTTGGCACCAGGGAAGCCGGCAATCTGCTTGTTCTTGGTCTGCCATTCGGTCAGCGCGGCCAGATCGATGCCGTCCGGGTTGAACAGGGTAGCTGAGTGGTCCTGGATCACCACTACGCGTGCACCGACGCCAACGAACAGACGAGCGGCCTCGCTGCCTACGTTACCAAAACCCTGCACCGCGACTTTGGCCCCTTCAATTTCAACGCCGAGACGCTTGGCCACTTCGCTGCCGGTGACGAACACGCCGCGGCCGGTGGCTTTTTCACGCCCCAGAGAGCCGCCGAGGTGAATCGGCTTGCCGGTGACCACGCCAGTGATAGTGGTGCCGTGGTTCATGGAGTAGGTATCCATCATCCAGGCCATGACTTTCGAGTTGGTGCCGACGTCCGGTGCAGGAATATCTTTCTGCGGCCCGATGATAAAACCGATTTCACTGGTATAGCGGCGGGTCAGTCGCTCCAGTTCGCCTTCAGACAGTTTGAAAGGATCGACGCGGATACCGCCTTTGGCGCCGCCGTACGGCAGGTTGACCGCCGCACATTTGATGGTCATCCATGCTGACAACGCCATGACTTCATCGAGATCAACATCCGGATGGTAACGGATGCCGCCTTTGCCCGGGCCGCGCGACAGGTTGTGCTGAACGCGGAAACCTTCGAAGTGGCGGATAGAACCGTCATCCATTTGCAATGGGATGTCGACAATCAGCGCACGCTTGGGATGACGCAGGGTATCAACCCAACGAGACAGGTCACCGAGGTAAGGTGCAACGCGGTCGATTTGTTGCAAGTAGGTGGCCCAGGCCGTTGTGCTGCTTTCTGAAGCGTAGGATAGCTTTTCCATAACCAACCTTTTTTTATCTAGGTATTTATTTTGTTTAACCGTGGATTACTAAGTGCATAACACTTTTGCGACGCTAAATTTACCATTAAACCTGCCGGTTGTTAGCCCCCCTCGATCGGGCTGCAGGCCGGTTCCCAATGGGTTTTGACGGGTAAAAATGAATAGTTAATTACTTTTGTCGGGAGGTTACGAGGGGTATTCATGCTTTATGCACAAAAAACGCATAAATTTTGCCTTTATCTATTTGTCAGAAGCTTGAATGTGATCAAAAAGTTTCATTTTATTTAAGCATCGTGTTGACAATGCCGTTTCCTGACGGCGGCGGGGAATTCCTGTCAAAACGGCCTGATATCGTGTTTTTATTAAACGAAACCGGCTTCAACTGGCTGATATATTGAAAATCTTATGCCAATTAATAAATTTCATCTGCAAAATGTGGGCAACAGCGCAGTTCGACATGTCGTTTTATGATGTATCGCGATATTCACTTTTTGTTAACAAAAGGGCTGGTGGCATTTTGCCGCTTCGGCCTCAAATGTGCTGTCAACGCAGCGGTGAATCGAGGCGCAAGCGACGGCAGGACGGCAGCTCTCCCGCTCGGCATTCCACGGCAAGTAAGGTATGCTAAGCGGCTGACCAGATGATGAAAATCGGCCAAAATCATCATGCTTATCGCTACGGAGAAACGGCAGAGTGCTGAAACCCACGTCCCAACTTGAATTATTGCAGTCGGTCGCCGACGGTATCGCCGCCCTGTTTTTCCCTAACGTGGAAGTGGTGATACACGATCTGTCGACCAACAAAGTCACCTACCTCGCCAATAACCTGTCGAAACGTAAACCGGGTGACGATGCCGGCCTGGACGATTTTGATATCAACAGCGGCGCGCCGGTCACCGGCCCTTACGAAAAGCTCAACTGGGATGGCAAAAAAATGCGTTCGGTGAGCATTCCCGCCCGCGATGAACAGGGCAATCCGAGCTATCTGCTGTGCATCAACCTGAGCACCGGCATGTTTGAGGACGCCAGAAATGCGCTGGACATGTTCTTGTCGGTGACGCGTCTGCAACCACAGCCGCAGCAGCTGTTCAAGGATGACTGGCAAGAGAAGATCAATACCTTCTTGCATGAGTGGATCCGCCTTCAGAACACGTCGTTGTCATCATTGAGCCGTGAACAAAAAAAGCAATTGGTGATCGATCTCTACAAGGAAGGGGCCTTCAAAGCCAAAAGCGCCGCCGATTATATCGCCAACGTGTTATCCCTGGGGCGCGCGACGGTCTACAAATACCTGAAAGAACTGAAAAAAGGCGAAGGTGCCGCCTAAGCCCGGTTCAGAGTAGCCCGCGGTGCGGCTAAAGGGTCTTGCGGTAATTTTCCTTCAGGATATCAACCAGAGCCATAAAGGCCGGCGAACCGTGGCGGCGATGGGGATAATAAAGATGGTATCCCTGAAAATAAGGGCACCATTCAGAGAGAACTTCCGTCAGTTGCCCGCTCTGGAGATAAGGGGCTACCAGGTAATCGGGCAGGTAAGCAATGCCGATGCCCGCCAGCACGGCGTCTAACTGATGCAGGGTGCTGTTTGCCGTGAATTGCCCTTTAACTTTTACGCTGAACTGACGTTTGCCTTTTTCAAATTCCCAGGCATAAACACCGCTGGTGATTGAATGACGGATATTGATGCAGTTATGCCGGATAAGATCGTTAGGAATTTGCGGGGCGGCATATTGCTGGAAATAAGCGGGAGTCGCCACCACGCACAATCGCCAGTCCCGGCTGATCCTTACCGCCACCATGTCCTTGTCAATAGACTCGCCCAGACGTATGCCCGCATCAAAGCGCTCCTGGACGATATTGGTAAAGCCGTAATCGATACCGATTTCAATATTAATTTCGGGATATTTTTTCAGAAAATCTGCCAGCACAGGGCGAATCAGGTACTGAACGGAATCATCTGATCCCGTCAGGCGAATCGTCCCACTCGGTGTATTCCTCATCGCCCCCAATTTTTCCAGTTCATCATTTATTTGCTCGAATAAGGGCCCCAGGCTACGCAGCAGCATTTCGCCTTCTTCGGTAGGAGCCACGCTGCGGGTGGTTCGGGTCAACAAGCGATACCCCAGTTTTTCCTCCAGCGTTTTAATCGTATGGCTCAGGGCCGAAGGGGTGACGCCAATCTCCGCCGCCGCTTTGGTAAAGCTCCGCAATCTGGCAATGCACAGAAAGGCTTTAAGATCATCCACTTTGCTTCTCCTTTGGGGGGTTCAGGTGTTGAGCGGGTGGGTGCCTGAGTGCGCATCATCTTACCCCAATGCAGGCTGAGGGGGAAAACCATTGATGAATTTTTCTCACAAAAGCGTAAAGATTTTTGGCATTAATTGTTCTAATCATTGTTGCTATATTGACTGCGTCGACAGGCCCTTTACATCAACTTGAAATGAGTCGTTCAAATAAATGACCCACGTTCAGGTTTGAGTTTTTATTCCCCGATTTATTTAAACAAACACCGAAGAAATTAACTTCACTATTTCAACCGAGAGTAATCAGATGAAGAAAATAGCGTTATCCCTGGCCCTGCTGGTCAGTTCATTTACTTCTATGGCAGCCGATATGTCTAACGGCGCAAATAACTTTTACCGGAGCGATAAGGTAACGACGCAAAAGGTCACCTTTAACAATCAATTCAAAATGAAGATTGTAGGGAACCTGTACATGCCCAAAAATCGGCAGCAGGGCACCCACTATCCTGCGATAGTCATTGGCCACCCGATGGGTGCGGTGAAGGAGCAAAGCTCGAACCTTTATGCGCAGAAGCTCGCTGAACAAGGGTTTGTCACGTTGGCTATCGATCAGTCTTTCTGGGGTGAGAGTGATGGGCAACCCCGTAACGTCGTGGCGCCAGACCTTTATGCAGAAGCGTTCAGCGCAGCCGTTGACTACCTGAGAACCCAACCGTGGGTTGATAAAGAGCAGATCGGCGTACTGGGCATTTGCGGAAGCGGCAGCTTCGTCATCAGTGCCGCGAAAATCGACTCGCGTATCAAAGCCGTTGCGACGGTCAGTATGTATGATATGGGTGCGGCAGTACGCAATGGACTTAAACATTCGCAAACGCTGGAACAGAGAAAGCAGATGATCGCAGCGGCATCCGCACAGCGTGATGTGGAGTTCGCAGGCGGAAAAACCGAATACGTCAGTGGTACCGTGCATGAATTGACAGCGGACACGCCGGCTATCCAGCGTGAGTTCTATGACTATTACCGCACGCCGCGCGGCGAATTCACCCCTAAGGGTTCGTCGCCGGCGCTGACTACCCATCCGACGCTGACCAGTATCGTCAAGTTCCTGAACTTCTATCCGTTCAACGACATTGAGACGATCTCTCCTCGCCCGATGCTGTTCATCACGGGCTCTGAAGCGCACTCGCGCGAGTTCAGTGAAGAGGCCTATAAACTGGCCGGCCAACCGAAAGAACTGGTCATCGTGCCGGGTGCCGGCCATGTGGATCTGTATGACCGTACCGACCTGATCCCGTTCGCCAAACTGGCTTCCTTCTTCCACGGCAATCTGAAGTAAGCGTTTCGTCTCCGCAACCTCAGGCCGCGCATTGGCGCGGTCTTCAACCTGAGCTTAACAGCGCCGACTATGAAAGGACATGCCATGGGAAAGACCTCTATGCGGGTTAGCCAATATGCAGCCCTACTTTTTATGCTGCCGGCAATCGGCACATTACAAGCAGCCCAGGACAGTTCCGAGAACCAGAGAGGAGCCGCTACACGGCAGGTAAAAATGCATGATATTCGGATAGCCATAGGCTCCACCTATCTAACGGCGACGCTTGAAGATAATCCGACGGCGCGGAGCTTCGTCAAGCTGCTGCCACTCACCTTAACGCTTAAAGACTACGGTGATGCGGAGAAAATCAGCGGCGCGCTGCCACGTCGCCTTTCGCAAGACGCGGCCCCCGAGTCTGCTGCCGGCGCCGCCGGGGACATTGCTTATTATGCTCCGTGGGGGAACATTGCTTTTTACCGAGGCCGCGGACCTGAAGCCGCAGGGGTTATCAAAATTGGCAAAATCACTTCAGGCATTGAGGCTCTTAATCAACCGGGAAGCATGCGCGTAACAATCTCCCCTGGGAATTGAAAAGGGTGTTTGTCAGAGTCAATCTGATGTGTATTTGACTGCGTTCATTCATCTTGCCTCACAATATGCCTGTTGTTTTACGGGACATTTTCATTTCGGAGTAACCCATGACCACCTCAACCCGAGCCTCGTCAAGAAGCTCTCTGGCGAGTGCCGTCGGTTCAATGGCGCTGTGCGTGGCACTGCTGATCGCCTCAGAGTTTATGCCTGTCAGCCTGCTGACGCCTATCGCCGGCGATCTGCATGCTACGCAGGGCATGGCGGGACAGGCAATTTCCATCTCAGGTCTGTTTGCCGTATTAGCCAGCTTGTTTATCGGCCCGATAGCAGGCCGCTTTGATCGCCGCTATGTATTGATGAGCATGACGGCGCTTATGCTGCTGTCGCTAATTCTGATCGCTCTGGCACCCAGCTTTTCCTTGTTAATGGTCGCCCGCGCACTGCTGGGTTTGGCCGTGGGCGGTTTCTGGTCGTTGGCTACCGCCACGGTGATCCGCCTGGTTCCTGCGCACCGGGTGCCCAAAGCGCTCGGCACCATTTACATGGGTAACGCGGTCGCCACCGCATTCGCGGCACCGATTGGCGCCTATTTGGGTGGGCATTTCGGATGGCGCTGGGTGTTTGCGGGCCTGGTTCCCCTGGTCTTGCTCAACCTCGTCTGGCAGGCGAAAAGCCTGCCGTCTATGCCGCCACAGGCCACCATTCCGGTCACACGCCTGTTCGGTTTGCTCAAACGCCGCTATGTCGCCATAGGTATGCTTGCGGTCATGCTGACCTTTGCCGGAGCCTTTGCCGCCTTCACCTATTTCCGTCCCTTTCTGGAAGGCGTGACCGGAGTTGACTCAGACAAACTCTCCTTGCTGTTATTGGGCCTGGGGGCAGCAGGTTTCGCCGGCACGCATTTCGCCAGCGCCATGCTGCAGCGCAACCACCTGTATCGGCTGCTGGTTTGGTTGCCGGTCGGCCTGGCGGTGGTGACCCTCGGCATGGTCGGTGCGGGCCAGGTATTTGCAGGCGTCTCGCTGATGATGGTCGGATGGGGCATGTTGAACTCGGCTATTCCGGTGTGCTGGTCTACCTGGCTTGCCAGAGAGATTAATGACGAACCGGAAAGCGGCGGCGGCCTGATGGTGGCGTCCATCCAGTTAGCCATCATGCTGGGCGGGGCTTTCGGCGGGCACTTGTTGGATTCCATCGGCGTGGCCGCGCCGTTGATCGGCGGTTCGGTTTTGCTGATACTGGCGGCGTGGCTGATAGGAAACGGACGCCGTCTGCGACGGCCAGAGCAGGGGGCTTGATGGGTACTCTTGAATTTGTGGCTCTCTCTGATATGGTTGTATAGTGCAACTATATTGGAGAGGCCATTATGCCAACCCTCGAAAGTCGTCTGTATTTACACCCTATCAGGGATGCCTCGCGCCATCTGGTGCGCGAGCTGGGTTTTATGGGCAGCACTCTGGCGGGGACAGATTTGCCGCCGTCCGCCGTGCATGCGTTGATCGAAATAGGCGATCGGCAGGTTGATACCGCCGCGCAGCTGTGTACGGTGCTCAACCTGGAAAAATCCAGCGTCAGCCGCATGCTCAACAAGTTAATCAAGGCGGGAGAACTGGCTACGCAACCCGGCGAGCGCGACGCGCGGGAGAAAATTCTGCGGCTGACGGAACAAGGGCGGCAAACCTTGGCGGGGATTAATCGTTTTGCCGAACGGCAGGTGCTGAATGCATTGGACATTCTGCCTGCGAGCGCCTGCGCCGACATTGCCACCGGTTTGCAAACCTATGCTGCCGCATTGCGCGCTCACCGGTCCGGAGAGGCAGCACCGGTACCGGAGACAGAGATTGTCAGTGGTTACCGCCCCGGTTTTGTCGCCAGAACGCTGGAAATGCATATGCAGTATTATTCGCGGACGGTTGGGTTCGGCGCATTTTTTGAATCTACGGTGGGCACGGCGCTGGCCGATCTCGCCGGGCGCCTGTCTCACCCGCTGAACGAGACCTGGTCTGCGCTCAGCGGCGGCCGAATTGTCGGTTCGGTTTCCATCGACGGCGAGTCACTGGGCGATAATCGCGCCCATCTGCGTGCCTTTATCATCGATGACAGCCTGCGCGGCAGTGGTGTGGGCCGGAAATTGCTGAACCGGGCGGTGGTTTTTTGCGATGAACGCGGGTTCCGTGAAACACACCTTTGGACGTTCAAAGGGTTGGATGCGGCCCGACATCTGTATGAAAGCGTCGGTTTTGTCCTGGCAGAAGAGCAGCAGGGCGAGCAGTGGGGCCAACCGATGACCGAACAATTATTTATTCGTCCGCAGGGCTGAGCGCTACAGCGCGATGAGTCCCATGACAGGTCAGCAACATATTCCACCGGTTTGGGTTTGGTTCCCAGTCGCCCGTTCCCACCCACCCGTCAAGATGGAGTAGTACTGAAAAAAGTGTTATATGATCCCTTCTGATAGATCAAAAGGGATCATATTATGGCAACAGGATTTGCAGTCAGAGAAGAACTCGGTCGTTATTATACCTTTCAGTCCTGGTTGCCACCGGGTGAATTTTTTGAAATCCGTCCCCGACTTTTACCCCATAATGCCAAACCAATAACTGATGACGAAAGCGGGATGTGCATTGGTTATTCCGTTTCACAGGCTCCCGGTCTGTGGCGAATTTATGATACTGATGGCACTTTTGTCCGCCTGGAAGAAGCTCCGCTAGAATCACCGCTGATTGACCCAACCGATATTGTATTACTGGCAGCCGGTGTTTTTCGTATCTTCTTTGCCGGCAGGGCATTGTTACAAAGCGGGGCCAGAACAACTGTCACCGTAAAACTCAGTCAGAGTACAGTCAGTTTCTTACGTGGTCGGTTAAAAATGGGTCTGTCAGCCCGTAATCTTAAAATGACAGAAACCTCTGCGAAGCATATGTATAACCCCGGGCGCTATGTGCCTTTGCAGCTTCAGGAAAAAGCGATTCGTTATGGGCGCAGAATGCCAGACCCGCAGAAAAAAGTAGGGCTTTTTCGCTATGAAACTGAAATGTATAAGCTTGTTGAAAACAAGCAGGCAAAAGGAACATATTATTATAAAAAATATACTCTTGAAGTCCTTGTCCGTGAAAAAGACTGGACAATCAGTCATTTTCAGTATTTTTAGAGGTGATTATGATTGATATAAACGTTGGAACATTGGAGTTTCGGTTGTCGTCTTATGAAAGAGAATATACAGAAGAAGATCTATCAGATGACTGGATAAAAACGTTTGTGGAATACAAACTGCCTGTATTAACGATACAGTACAGCACTGCATTTACAGTGTCTGAACTCATTAATTTAAAAGACGAGCTTCAATCTCTCTATGAGAGTCTAATTGAACAAAAGCCGCATTCTGATATTTTCTTTGACAGTTTAGAACGTCATTTTAGTTTACAGATCAGGCAGGTTGGCCATCATGATGCTGCGGAAGTAAATATCATGATGAAGCCTGAAGATAATGCAGACAGCGTCAAAGTCACTGATACCTTCTACCTTGACCAGAGCTACTTTCCTGCATTGTTGTCCGGCCTTGACGAGATGATTAACTGGCAGAACTGACTAACTTTCGCTCTTAGCTACATTGGTGTGCATACTGCCACCGATTATGTAGAAGAATCGCCTGCGGGATCTGATCCTCGCAGGCGGCTCTGGAAAGTAGGGGGCCGAACAATTATTTATTCGTCCGCAGGGCTGAGCGCTACAGCGCGATGAGTTTCCCCCCAGGTACACATCATATCGATGACAGGGATCAGCGTGCGGCCACGTTCCGAGAGGCTGTATTCGACCTTGGGCGGGATCTGCGGGTATTCCTTTCTGATGACGATGCCGTCTCTTTCCAGCTCTTTCAACGTCGAACTTAGCGTTTTATAAGAAATGGTGCCGATGCAGCGCTGTAATTCGTTGAAGCGTAATACCGGCTTATATTGTGCCAGCCAGTACATAATAATCATTTTGTATTTCCCGCTGATCACCGACAGCGTATAGCCGTATCCGGTCTGTTCGAGGTCGATGCCCGTTGGGCTACAGATATCTTCAACGTTCATTTGATACTTTCCTGAAGGTTAGTATATGTAGTCAGTGTGCGTATTTTACATTAGGAAAGCATAGCATATGATGCCCCGGTGAACTCATTGAAAGGGGCAGTCTGAATGAAAACGTTAGTGGTGGTCGCTCATCCTGATATCGAAAACTCGATGATAAATAAAGCCTGGCTGAACGAACTGAGGAAATATCCCGATCTTTATACCATTCATGAATTATATAAAGCCTATCCAGACTGGCGGATTGATGTCGAAAAAGAGCAACAACTGATTGAACAACATGAAAAAATCGTTCTGCAGTTTCCGGTGTTCTGGTTCAGTTCGCCGCCGCTCCTGAAGAAGTGGCTGGATGATGTATTTACCTACGGCTGGGCCTATGGTTCGAGCAGTGGTTATAAGATGAAAGATCGCAAGATTGCACTGGCCGTCACGGCGGGGATCAGCGCGAAGGGGTACTCGCAGGAGGGCAAATATAAGTACTCACTGGATGAAATTTTGCGGCCTTTTGAAATCACGGTTAACTATGTGCGGGCAAAATACGGCTCATTCCATGCATTCTACGGCAAGGAAAATACCCCGGACGCCGACGTTGAACCCTTAAATCATCATGATATTGAACGCAGCGCGTCAGAGTATCGCGCCTTTATCGCCAATCTGAGCTAGCCCTGTACCGCGCGCGCCGTATTAAATGGCGCGCGCGGTACAGTTATTGATTCTCGCTGCGATGCACAGTGAACCCCGAACGACCTGGCGCGATATGCTCTTTCAGGGACAACTCGGGAATATGGTATTCCCCGGCATTTTGCCGCCGGAACGGAATAGGCGGGGTATCCCACAGGCTGTCCAAACGTTGGCCGAGTACCTCGCAGGCCACGGCAAATCGCGCCGGGTCTATCTTGTCGGTGCGGTAGATCACGAACGGCGGCAGTACGTCAAAACCGGGATAATGCAAAATCCCATGCTGGATCGGGAATAAAATGTCATCGATAGGTCCGTTGATGCCGCGCGGGCCGTAATGCGTTTCCCAACCGCCGGCGGTGACCATCAGCATGGCGCGCTTGCCGGCCAGCGTACCTTCGCCATAACGATCGCCCCAGTGGGTATCGGAGTGTTCCCCCACGCCATAGGCAAAACCGTAGGCGTAAACCCGTTCCACCCAGCCTTTGAGGATTGCCGGCATCGAGAACCACCACAGCGGGAATTGCAGGATCACCGTATCGGCCCACAGCAGTTTTTGCTGTTCGCATTCAATGTCTTTGCTTTGCAGCCCATCGGCAAATGCACGTTGGGAATCCTGTACAGGATCGAACCGTTCGCCCGTTTGTGTTGCCGTGCTGTCATCCGCGTCGAGTACGGCTTTCCACTGCATGGCGTAAAGGTCGGACAGCTGAACGGTATGCCCGGCATCCTCCAACCGCTTGATTGAAAAATCCCTCAGCGAACCGTTCAGCGACTGCGGTTCCGGGTGTGCGTAAACGAGAAGAACATTCATGGTAGACCTCCGTTGCAAGATAAAAGCAGGGTAGGTTTTTGTCAGGTATAGTAGAAATGAATTTCTAATATTCCAGGTATTACCATGAATAATCTCAGACGACTGGATCTCAATTTGCTGGTCACGCTGGATGCCTTGCTCGCCGAACATAATGTAACGCGAGCGGCGCAACGCCTTAACTTCTCGCAGCCCTCGGTTAGCGTGCATCTCGCCAAGTTGAGGGAGATTTTTGGCGATCCGCTGTTGCTGCCGGGGCCGCGAGGCATGCGGCCTACCGCACGTGCCGAGGCGCTACGCGAGCCTTTGCGGCAGGCGCTTGAGGCGCTGGAGCAAGCAGTGGCGCCAGCCAGCCCTTTTGATCCTGCCAGCGCCGGCAATACCTGGCGGGTGGCTGCCTCAGACTATGGTGAATCGACCATCGTCTTGCCCGCCTTGATTGGCCTGCGTTCTGTGGCTCCGGGCACCCGGTTGGCAGTATTGGAAGCCGTGCCCGCTCGCCTCGCCCGGCAGGCGGAGCAAGGGGAGATAGATCTTGCTTTTCATACTCATGAAGGGGCGCCAGAGAATTTGCGTCGGCGTACTTTGTTTAGCGAACGTTACGTCCTGGCAGGCCGTGCCGGTCATCCTCAACTGGCGGTAACTCCTACGCTGGAACAGTTCTGCCGGCTGGAGCACGTGGTGGTATCGCCGGACGGCGGGGGATTTTTCGGCAATACGGACAGCGTATTGTCGGAAGCGGGCCTGCAGCGCCGGGTGGTGCTCTCGGTTCCTCATTTTCTGTTCATCATGTCTGTTCTGGCCAGTTCCGATCTGGTGGCCATGCTGCCTTGGCGGCTGGTGCGCAATAACCGGGCGCTGCAGGTGGTTGAAGCACCTATCGAGGTGCCCGGATTCGAAATGGCCATGCTGTGGCATGAACGTTCCCACCGCGATCCGGCACATCGATGGCTGCGTGAGCATATCGTCGCGGCAGTAAGCTAACGGGTGCCAGCGCACTTCTGAGAAAATTCACTTGAATATCAATGGCACGTTGATATCAAAAAGAGCAGTGGCTATGTAAAGCAAACGGGTATGGCGCCACTGCTTTAATCAAGCATGATGTTTATTTGCTGATGGTTTGTTGCAGGGCAAGAATGGACGAGGTTATCCCCGCATCCACCGACATGGTTAAATCTTCCATTTCAAGGGATACCCAGTCGTTGTAACCCATCATGCGCACGACGGAGAAGAACTCTTTCCACCATTGCAGCTCCTGCCCACAACCGACGGCTACGTAGTTCCAGGCACGGTTGGCGACATCTTCCACCGGCTTGGTTTCCAGTAGCCCGTTTACATCAACCAATCCACGTTCCAGCCTGACATCCTTACCATGTACGTGATGGATGGCAGGGCCGAGGGCACGCGCCGCCGCGATGGGATCCGCCCCCATCCAAATCAGGTGGCTGGGGTCGAGGTTCAGACCCACCATCGGGCCGACGGCATCACGCAACCGGAACAGCGTCTCGGGGTTCCAGACCAACATTGAGCTGAAGTTCTCCAACGCAAATCGTTCGACACCACATTCCTTGGCCCGGCGTACCAGTTCTTCCCAATAGGGGATAGCGACCTCATTCCATTGGTAATCCAGGCAGTTTTTCAGCGTAGGTGGCCAACTGACGGTATAGGTGATCCAATTCGGTATCGTATCATGAGGGCTCGCCGGCGGCAGGCCACTCATCATAACGATCTTTTTTACGCCCAGCAGGCCGGCAAGTTCCAGCGCTTTATCGGTGTCGCTTTTATGACGCTGTCCCAGTTCGCCTGGGTCGAGGGGATTGCCGGAAACATTAAGCGCAGCAATCTCCATACCGCGGCTTGCCAACGCCTGGAGCAGGTGCCGGCGTTTGGCGGGACTGCTCAACAGTTCATCCGTCTGCATATGCGGGGCTGAAGACCACCCCCCGGTGGTCATCTCCACACCGTGCACACCCAACTCCAGCAACCTGTCCAGCATTTGCTCAAAGGGCAGATGGCCAAGGCTGTCGGTACAAAATGAAAGTCTCATGGTTATTTCCTTATTCGTAGTTAACCCAGGTGGCGCCGTTATCGGCGGAACGAACACAGTTTTCAATCCAACGCACGCCTTCCAGCCCCGCGTTGATATCCGGATAAATCAGCGAATCCAGCGTTTGCCGGTCGCCACGCTGGCTGGCGCTGATGGCGATAGCGAATTTGAGGTAGATGTTGGCCCAGGATTCGGCCAGGCCCTCGGTATGAAGAGCGCCGAGTCTTTCATCCGCCAGCGCGCTTTCATCCAGATACGGCATGCCATGATGCAGCGTTTGGTTCGGTTGCCCCTGGACTTCGTATTTCAACTCACCGGGGTTGTAATCGCTCCATTCCAGGCTGGCCAGCGACCCCACGATGCGAATGCTTTGGCTATCCATTGAGCCCGCATTGATAGACGATGCCCACATGCGGCCGACGGCTCCGTTTTCGTAATGCATAAGCACCATGGCATTATCTTCAAGAGGGGCACGGGAAGGGATGAAACTCTGCCGATCACATAACAGGGACTTGATTTTCATCTCGGGCAAAACCAGCTGCGAAATGTAAAAGGTGTGGGTGGAAATATCGCCCAGTACAAAGGATGGGCCGGCAATTTTGGGGTCAATACGCCATTTCTGCGCGTCGCTGAATTTGTCCGCACTTTCGTTCGAGCTGAAACCATGGGTGTACTGCAGCTCAACCATGCGCACGTCGCCAATGTCGCCTTTGGCGATCATTGCCCGCATCTGCATCAGCAAAGGGTGGCCCGAAAACCCGTAGGTAACCCCGACGATGAGTCCTTTTTCTTCCGCCAACGCTTTGATTTCTTTCGCCTCCGCCGTGGTGAAGAACAATGGTTTTTCACAGATAACGTGGATGCCGGCATTCAGTGCCGCCCGGGTAATTTCATAATGGGTTCCATTGGGCGTTGCGATGGTCACTACCTCAATACCATCGGTTCTTTTGGCTTCTTCTGTCAGCAGTTGCTGGTAGTTGTCATAACAACGTTCGGAAGGCACACCCAGATTGACGCCAAAATCACGCCCGCGTGCCGCGTCAATGTCAAAGGCGCAGGCAACAAGTTGATAGGCGGTGTTATCGCGTAGAGCACCCGAACGATGCTTGTAACCGACCTGGCTGAGGCGGCCACCGCCGATCATGGCCCAACGCAGGGGGCGGGTAATACTTTTTTCACCATTTAACATATTGATTCCTTGAGTTATCATTATTGCACCCGGGTGCAGTGCAGGTTAAAAAAACGGACGTTTGATGCTTTGTGGTGCGGGCGTTATTTCTGACTAATCTGTGCGAATTGTTGGAAATTTTCTTTGGTGACGATCTCGTAAGGCACCCAGTTATACGCCTCTGTTTTTTCGTGATCCAACATAGCCTTTGTCACTTTGACCGCACCTGTCGCCTGGGCTTTGGCATCCTGGAAAATGGTGACGGCCATTTCACCATTCTTGATAAATTGCAGGCCGTCGGGCGTACCATCAATACCGGCAACCAGAACACCGGTCTTTTTGGCCTGCTTTAGCGCCATGATTGCGCCAATGGCCATTTCATCGTTATTGGCGGCAATAGCGTCAATAGGCAGGCCGTTTAACAACCAACCCGACATCACATCAACAGCCTCATTGCGCTGCCATTTTGCCGTTTGCTTTTCCACCACTTTCATTTCCTTGTATTTGGCAATAACAGCTTCCGCAGCACGGGTTCTCTCGCGTGTTTCTTCGTTGGATAGGGCACCCATGAGTATTGCCACATTGCCTCGGTAGTTCATTTTTTTCGCCAGCGTTTCCATCTGGAGGGTGCCGCTTAATGCCGCATCCGAACCCACGTAAGCCGTTGCACCTTCCAGCTTCACTTCCGGTTTACGGTTTACAAATATCAAGGGAATATTGGCGCGTCTGGCGGCGACGATCATCGACTTAACGCCTTGCGTATCTACAGGGTTGAGAATGATGGCGTCAACGCCTTGATTGATTAGGTCGTCGACTTGCTGTACCTGTAAAGCCACATCGCCTTTGGCATCAGAAAATTGTCCTTTCAGTTGCTGCGCTTCCAGCTCCTGTACCATTTGAGTCCGTAATATCGAAATAAAATTTAAATCGAAATTAGCCAGAGCTACGCCGACCTGGTTGGTTTTTGCTTGAGCGGTACACACCAACATCGAGCTCAATAACATCAACAGCAGTCTTGTTTTTTTCATCGTTGTATCCTGTAAGGGAAGGTTGTTGTGGCAAAGCACAGTGAATGGCGCTGTCGCGTTCTGTTTTTTATCACCTCTGCACCCGGGTGCAATCAGGGGTAAAAAAAAGCTGCGAATATCTTAGAGCCATCCTGAACGACGAGTTAAATTTCATACAGAGTCAAAATTTGGTCAATAGAGCAAAAGCGGAAAGGGCGCGGTTTGTCACAAAACCGTTACTTTTTGCACCCGATTGCAAATAGCAATTGCAATCGGGTGCAAAAATAAAAATAATCGAGAAAGCCATGTTCAAATGCAGGATGCACCTTTCAACCTTCGGACACAGGGATATGACAAAAACCATGATAAAACGCCATAAAGCCACCGCCAGCGACGTTGCCCAAAAGGCAGGGGTGTCGAAATGGACGGTATCGCGCGCTTTCACCCCCGGCGCTTCCATTTCGGAGCAGGCACGTGAAAGCGTATTGGCCGCGGCCACAGAACTGGGCTATCGGCCCAATCTTCTGGCACGCAGTTTGTCTCAAAAAAAGACCCACATTATTGGGGTGGCAATTGATGAGTTGAAAAACCCGCATTCGATGATGATGCTCGATGTGGTGACGAAACAACTGCAAGCCCGGGGGTATATGGCACTTTTGCTTAATATTACCGCCGGAGAGAACTACCTGGCGGCCATGTCCATGGCCGACCAGTTGCAGGTAGATGGCATCTTGTTTCTGGGCACCTCTCTGACGGAAGAATGGTCTGCGATCGCGAAAGACTTGCATCAGATCCCCCTGGTGCAAGTGTGCCGCAACACCGAAGGGAAACACATTGATATTGTTAACATTGACGGTTATCAGGCGGGTAGAGAGATCGCCAACCTGTTGATCGCTCAAGGACATCAGCGATTTGGCTACATGAAAGGACCTGATACCCTAAGCAGCCATTTGCTGCGAATGGAAGGCTATCGAGACACACTGGTGGCGGCGGGTCTGCACCTGGATCAAGTCTTAACCGCCGGACATTATGATCGGCAATGCAGCTTTCAGCTGATGATCGATTACATGCATTCAACCCCAATTCACGAGCAGGTCGATGCGCTATTTTGCGAAAACGATGTTCTCGCGTTGGGCGCACTCGAAGCCTTAAGGCAAGATCCGTTCACTGCAATCGCCGTAGTGGGTTTTGACGATATCGACGAGGCCAGCGCGCCAAGCTGGGCGTTGACCAGCTACAGCCAGCGGCTTGATCGTCTTATCGCGGAAGCGCTGAATCGCCTTATCGATGAACGCGCCACGCCAGAAGGTGAGTGGCGTCAGGGAGAGTTGCGCATAAGGGAGTCACACCTGAAAAAAGTGCTTACGCCAAGCTAAGGGCGGTCATTCAACACAGAGAATTGAGGCGCAGATTCGTAATCAGCACTTTCCGGCTTAAGGTCCGGGCACCGGTCGCGGTATTCTGTCGATCGCCTGTCTTGCCGCCGGAACTTTTTCTATGAAACGTCATCTTCTGATACTGGTTGAACTTGCGCGCGAACATCATGCCAGCCTTGAGTTGGCGGGTTTTACCGTTCATGCCACCCGTTCTGTAGCGGCATGGACGGCGCAAAAACCAAGGGTCGATGTACAGGCAGTGCTAACCAACGGTTCCATTGGACTCAGTGCAGACGAAATATCCGCGCTGCCGGCGCTTGAAATCATCTGCGCCCTCGGCGCGGGCTACGAGAATATCGACCTCACTGCCGCACAGGCGCGGGGTATTGTCGTGACCCACGGCCCCGGTACCAACGATGCCTCGGTAGCCGACCATGCGCTAACATTGCTGATGGCCATTGCCCGCGGGATCCCGCAGGCCGATGCTTCCGTTCGCCGGGGCGAATGGAAGCAAGCACGGCATCCACGCCCGATGGTTTTCGGCAAAAAATTGGGGATCCTCGGCCTCGGCAACATCGGCATGCAGATTGCCCAGCGCGGGGCCAGGGGGTTTGAGATGCCCGTGGCTTACCACAACCGCCAGCCGCGTAACGACACCTCTTATCGCTATTGTTCAAGCCCGGTCAACTTGGCCGAATGGGCTGATTTTATGGTGATCGCAACCCCAGGCGGCGGGCAAACCCGCCACATCGTTAACGCGGAGGTGCTTGATGCTCTGGGCCCAAACGGATTTCTGATCAACATTGCGCGCGGTAGCGTGGTAGATACCCCGGCGCTTATCAACGCCCTGCAACATCAACGCATCGCCGGCGCGGCTCTGGATGTGGTAGAGGGCGAACCTGCCGTGCCGCCGGAGCTTGCGCGGTTAACCAACGTTATTTTAACGCCGCATATCGCCGGGCGGTCTCCCGAGGCCATTGCCGCAACTGTCCAGTTGGTTATTGATAATCTGTGTGCGCATTTCCTGGCAGAACCGCTGCTTACACAGGTGATCATAGGTGACAATGTCACTTAATGAGGCCGGAATTGTTAATTTACGGCAGTTAAACGACGTATTTTGGTGAAATCTGCCGGGCCAAAAATGGCTGAAAGAGCAAAAGGTGGCTACCGATTGGTTATCTGTTATAGATACTGAATGGCCGGTCATTGAGCAGTCTCTGGTTGGCTGGCTTTGTACCTGAAAATTTCACTGAAGAGGCGCACAGAAACTTAGGCTCGAGACATTTTTTATAAGCAACAACCCCTTAAAGACGTACCCTTAATCAGGTGCTGAGCATGATGTTCATCGGCAAGTATTGGCGCATTCTGTAAGGCCAAGTATGCCAATCTTTGTCAGATTTCACGTAGCGCGATCAAAAAGAAGAGGGTAAATGACACATTCTGCGGCCGCGAAGATCATCACTTTATACGAACAGCATGCCGAAGCCTGGAAAAGGTTGCGGACAACCGATCTGTTTGAGCGGCCTTGGCTGGACAGATTCCTGAATCTGGTACCGACAAATGCAAGGCTCCTGGATATCGGTTGTGGTAATGGAATACCGATCGCTGAATATTTCATTCGACAAGGTTTTACCGTAATGGGGATTGATAGCTCAGGATCAATGATCGACTCATGCTTGAAGACATTTCCGCATCAGCAGTGGCGAGTGGCAGATATGCGAGAATTGGTGCTGGATGAAACCTTCGGTGGACTGATTGCCTGGGACAGTTTTTTTCATCTTACGCGTAATGACCAACGTCAGATGTTCAACGTTTTCCGCAAGCATGCTGGCAGCAAAGCAGCATTGATGTTTACCAGTGGCACAAGCGATGGCGAAGCGATTGGCACATTTGAAGGCGAGCCATTGTATCATTCGAGCCTGGCGCCGGCAGAGTATCGGCAGTTGCTGCATGAAAATGGCTTTCACGTTGTGAAGATGGTTTTCGAAGACCCTGAATGCGGAGGAAGAACAGTGTGGCTAGCGAAAAGCACGATCTGAGGCGATATGCGGATAAGGTCATAGGTCATGACAAAGGCCAAAACCTCAGAATCTACGTATCCCTATATAGGTGCGCATAATGTATATTATGTTAAATTGCATTATTGGCTGCGCACCAGGCTGGCTATCTATCAGGTTCTCCCACCTCACCTTCATACTTACCGGTTTTACTCTCAAGTACATGGCAAAATTTGGCTTTGGCGATCCAAGTCTTTTAAGCATTACCGGTTTTCTTGTCAGCCGATATGCTCAGATAAAAATGCATCGCTAACGATCACCGTTCTCGTTGATGATAACGACCTGCTCGATGAACGTTTTGTGCATAGAGCAACGGCGTTCATCAACATCACGGGGAAAACTGTTCGTCATCAATACGACTCTGTTCTCGGCAATCGTCTCTAGCGAACCCTCGGCAAAAATCTGCGACTAACTATTTTAACTGCCCAGTCCTGCGCAGTTTTCTGTTTGGCCGTTGGCTGAATTAGCCAACGCTGCCATGCAGCACGACAATCGCGCCGTTACATTCCGCTGACTGGTGAAGCTGAACCGCCGTGACTGCATCACTGCCATTACCTCAATGAACTCGCTCCAAACGCCCTTCTTTTTTGATCGCGCTACGTGAAATCTGACAAAGATTGGCATACTTGGCCTTGCAGAACGCGTCAAAATGCACTGGCTGAAAATCATATTCAGCACCACTTTTTGAACTGTCAAAACCCATCAAGTCAACGATTCGCTGCTTTCTGTAAGCCAATTCGTACATGTTGCCGTCGTAAACGTTAACACTATGTTCAGGGATGTCGATGCTATGTCGGAAGCTATCTAAATAGGGAAAATATATTATCGGTCACAGCTATTTCAGATCATTAGACGGGGATGCAACAAAACCCAGCCTGGTGATCCTGCACATTGTCGACTGCCTGATTAAAGGCGAGATTGTTCAGGATCCCTTTTCGTAAGACGGTCAGCTCGCCTTCAGAGCCTGTTCAACGCTGGTTGTCAGCGGGGTCGTCGGGCGGCCGATAAGCCTGGATAATGTACCACCTGCATCGAATAACGCTCCCTGAGAAGCGCCCACATCCCAAGATGCGATCGCATCGGCGAGCCCTGCTGGCAGGCCAAAGCTATGCAGTGCCGCCGCATATTCGGCTTCAGGAAGGTTATGGTAAGCGATGTCCTTGCCCGTCTGGAGGGATACCTCGTCTGCCAGATCTTTCAGTGTCCATGCAGTGTCTCCGGCCAATTCGTAGGTCACATTCACGTGGCCGGCGCTGCTCAACATCGCCACTGCCGCTTCTGCGAAATCTTCACGGCTGGCCGATGAAATCCGGCCTTCACCGGCGCTTCCTATAAAAGCGCCATTGGCTAGTGCTGCGCCAACGGAACCGGTGTAGTTTTCGGTGTACCAACCGTTGCGCATGATCGTGTAGGAAAGGCCAGAGGTCTTAATCGCGCTCTCCGTTGCAAGATGTTCACCGGCCAGGTTCAAAGGTGAGACGTCTGCATGGAGCAGGCTTGTGTAGACAATGTGTTTCACGCCCGCCTTCTTCGCGGCGGCGATCACATTGGCGTGCTGGGCGACGCGTTGGCCGACTTCACTTGAAGAGATCAGCAAAAGGCTGTCGATACCGGCCAGTGCAGCATCGAGCGTGTCAGGTTGCACATAGTCGGCAGCACGTACGCTAACCCCTAGCGATTGCGCTTTTTCCGGGGTGCGTACCAAAGCAACGATGTCGCTGGCCGCCACTTTCTGTTTAAGCTTCTCAATAACGATACGGCCTAACTGGCCTGTGGCGCCGGTGATGGCAATAGTCATGGCATAACTCCTTGAAATTTGATTGTGCGGTTAATCACGACTCGACTATAGACCAGATACTAACTTATAGTAAGTACGTACAAAAAGGTAAGTGAGGCATGATTTCACCTGTCCAAAGAGGCTCTATGACAAACTCCGTAGTTGAACCTTTATCCGAAAAAATGTTGCGCGGCGACGTAATGGCCGCGGCCTGTCCTTCACGCGAAATCTTGAGCCATCTTACCAGCCGCTGGGGGGTACTTATTCTGATCGCGTTGCTGCCCGAGACACTGAGGTTCAGTGAAATTCGCCGCAGGATCGGGGGAGTCAGCGAGCGAATGCTGGCTCAAACTCTGCAGTTATTAGAGAAAGACGGCATGATTAACCGCTATGACTACAATATCGTCCCGCTACGCGTAGAGTACACGCTCACGCCACTTGGAAAAGAAGCTGCGGCCAAAGTTCGGGATTTAGCGGACTGGATCGAGAACAATTTGGCGGCACTGACACTGGCGCACAATAGCCCTGATGCAGTTGCCTCATAGGGTTGGGGCCGATAATTTTCAGCCGTCGGTTCCAGATCTCGAAGAGCAATCTTTACCCTTCGAGGTCTGGTCACGGGATAACGCCCTCTCACGGGCGATAACGTTTCGCCGGCTGAGAATTGCTGAAGCCTTTGGCCAGTGCCCAACGCGCCTGTTCGAAGGCTTCCCAGGTTGCGGCCTCCGGCACCGGCGGGATGGTCACCAGCTCCTTGCGGTCGAAGCCGATCAATGCGGCATCCACCAGATCCTCGACTTCCATCACATCCGGCACCTGGCTGATATCCCCACCTGCCCGCTCGTAAATTTCAGTGCGCGTGGCGGCCGGCAATACAGCTTGTACGTAGACGCCTTTTGATGACACTTCTGCGGCCAGGCTTTGCGATAACGTCAACACATAGGATTTGGTGGCGGCATAAATCCCTGGTGCATATTCGGGTAACAGAGCCAAAACGGAGGCGACGTTAATGATGGCACCCTGTCCGCGAGCAACCATTCCGCCAATGGCGGCGGAGGCAAGCAAGGTCGGCGCAAGAACATTCAGGCGCAGAAGCTTAGCCGCGGGCTTTCAAATGCAGCATGGAGTAATGTTCGTAGTGGCCGACGCCATTCTTCACAATGGGGTCTTCCGCTGTAATGGCCGCGATATCCTGTTCATCGGCAATTTGGTAGAGCGAGACGCCATAGCCACCCTTTTCATCAATCACCGGGCCATGGGCCACGATCAGGCCTTGGGCAAGCAGCTCGTTCAAAAAGTCGGCGTGTTGCTGCATCCATTTTTGTTCGTCGGCAGACATCGTGGTCAGGAAATTAGCTCGCGGCGGTATAAATTTGCACAGGTAATATTTCATGGTCAGTCCCTCATTGAAATCATTTAAATTTCATTTAAACGTCGCAGACGTTATTTCTGTTATGCAGACTTCACGCTTTTCAGAATTTCACCTTCAAAGATTTTTGGCATGTGCTGCTGAAGGAACAGGATTATTCTGCTCATTTTCCCCACAGGATTGCTGAATTTCGGTTTCTTCGCCGTTATCAGGGCGGAAATGGTTTTGATCACCGCGTCAGGCGCTTCGGCTTCATCAATGCCCTTCTGCGTCGCGGCCATGGCCTGTTTGCGATAGGTGTTGTAGTCGGCAATGTCACGGCCTTGTGCGGAAACGGCATTGTGGCCCAGGTTGGTTTTAATAACGGTAAAACCCTGCTGGTGAAGGCTATTGGCAAGCATCAGCCCAAAACCCGATGATGCACCTGTAATTAAAACGGTCTTTTTCATGGTGTTCTGTTCCAAAAGGCGGTGTGGTTTCACATTCCGCAATACCATAGAGATATCAATGATGGATAAATGTGCCGCTGGCACCTACCGGCACCGCCAGGTCGCAGTGATTACCCGACCTAAGTTAGTATCGTTTTAGTAGTTAGTCAATACCAAAACAATACTAACAAAAAAGTCGGCGAAGGCGAGCCTGCATGATAGTATCGTTTCAGTAGTGAGTGAGGTGAAAATTATGAACACAAATTCCTATTCTGAAAACATCTGCCCCATCGCCCGCAGCGTCACTTTTCTTGGCGATGCCTGGACAATGCTGATCCTGCGCGATGCCAACTCCGGCATGACGCGCTTTGACCAGTTCCGCAAAAGCCTGGGGATTGCCCCCACCATGCTGACCAAACGGCTGGCAATGTTGACCGAGGAAAATCTGCTTGAGAAACGGCAGTATTCGGAGCGCCCGTTACGTGAGGAGTATATTTTGACCGAGGCCGGCCGCGACTTTCTGCCGGTGCTTATCATGATTGGTGCCTGGGGGCGAAAGCACCGTGGCGAAGGCAAGTTGCTCCGTCTGCTGGATGCCGAGGCGGGAACCGACATCAACGCGATAGCGATTGATACCGTCACCGGGGCCGAGATTGGCACACGCGCAATCCAGATGGTGCTCCCGGAATGATAGCCTAAAATTCTTTATTAAACGTTTCGCCGCGTAGCACGGCAACTGGACGCCATGCTGTTTGGTTACGGTGAACATCTTTTTACCCTGCCTTCTGCGCAAGCATTGAAACAGGCGGAAGAAGACATTGATGACTTCATTCAACGAAACTTGCTGCTCATTGATAACGACCAGACGGGGCCGGGGTGGCCACCTCTGCAGCCACCCCGCCGGTCTGTCATCAGAACCAGGCTTCCCACATTGCGCCGACGTTGAACGAATCCAGTTGAGTATCGTCGTCGGTGCCGTTCACGCGGGCGGTATGTTTGTTATCCACCTCGCCGCCGGTGACGTAGAAGCGCAGCATGGGGCGGAACTCTGGCCCCATCGCGATCGAAATATTCTGCGACAGCGTGAGTTTCCAGCCGTGGTTATCGCCGCCCTGGTCGTAGTCTACCCGCTGGTAGCCCGCCTCCAGCCAGGTTGAATGCACGTCGTTCCACCAATACATCGGTCGCACAATCGCGCCGTAGTTACGGCGGTCGTCCGTGCCGTCGGCGTCGTTGGAGTAATCATGGAAAGCGAGCAGGTATTCCACCTGCGCCTGCTGGGTAAACTTGTAGTTCCCCTCGAAGCTGGCGTAAACCGCCGTCAACTCGTCCGTTTTGTTGTAGACGCTGTTATCCGCATTGTTGGAGTAACGGGCGATGACTTTATTCACCCCTTTGTCACCGGTATGGCTCAGCACCACGCCGCCCTGCCAGGCTTTCAGGCGCTCATCGCTTTCCACGGCTTTAGAATCGAAGCCATAGTTGGCGTAGAGTTCCACATCCAGCGGGCCGACCTTCATGCCGTGAATTTTCGAGGTCAGCGCGTAGTTGCCTTTATCGCCGGTTCCTGAACCGCCGGTACAGGTGATGCGCGACGGGTTGGCTTCGTCTTCCGCCACTCTCGGGTCACAGGACTCAACGGCGGCGACGGCGGCGACGTCAAACTGTACGCCGCCGATATCGAAGTTCTTCACCCCCGCCCCCTGGCCATCGTGATTCATCCAGAAATAGTCGTTGATGCCCTGTTGCGGACGCTGATGAAAATCGCGGCCGGCCCACAGATAGGCATTCGGGTTGGAGGCCAGAATATTGGTGACGCCGGCATAGGCTTTCTTGAGGTTTACCTCGTCGCCCCAGTGGTCGAACATCACATTGACATCCCAGATTGCGCCGTTATCGCCTTTGAACGCTTTAGAGAGCTGGAATTCGCCGCCGTTGCCTTCGTTACCCAGTCGGCCCAGCGCGGACGCGCCGTTGTAGGAACCGTCAACGCCGACGAATTTCTGATCGCCGCCCTGGAACTGAGCGCCGTAACGGGCGTAACCAGAAAATTTGACGCCAAACGGGATCGCCATATCCGGCGACTGCGCGGCGCTTTGCGGCTCGGTAATCACATCGGCTTTCTTATTCATGGCGGTATCTATTTTCGCCTGCCGTTCCGCCAGGGCTTTATCGACCGCTTTTGCCACTATGGCGTCGATTTGTTCTTGGGTAAATTCTTGAGCGAGTACGGATCCAGAGCAAAGCGCGGCCATTACCGCCAACGCCATTGGCAATTTATTATATATTTTCATGGTTATCTCAATTGTACACAGGTGATATTATCAGCCACGCGAAGGTGGCTTTAATAACATCCTGTGGGCTGGTTTGCATTTAGATAACAGCCATCCTGTTTTGGTTTTTTTAAAAAAAACCGTGCTATCACCAAAACAAGCTGATTCTTTATTATTGATATGGGTACAGAGCAATTAAATTTTCTTCGTAATTATTTCTCCTTATTGAAATGAATAATGTGCTATTTACGTTGGTAAAGATGAATGATCTCTTCCGATAGTTCACGTGCCAGTAAAGACGTCATTAAATGGTCCTGCGCGTGAACCATAATCAAGGTCATTGGCTGTCGGGCTTCACCGGCATCCTGTTCGATCAGTTTGGTTTGCATATGATGCGCCTGGCGCGAGAAACCATCGGCCTGCTGCAACAGCGCTTTGGCTTCGCTGATGTTGCCTTCCCGCGCGGCGCGCAACGCTTCAAAGCACAGGCTGCGCGACTGGCCGGCGTTGACGATAATCTCCATGACCGCTTCTTCCAATTCAATCATCATTCGTCCCCAGTTCGTTAAACCCATTGTCTGCGGCGGTGGCGGCAAACCACTCTCCGCTTTTCTTGACGGTACGTTGCTGGCTGGCTAAATCCAATTGCACCAGACCGTAGCGATTTTTATAGCCGTTGCACCATGACCAGTTATCAATAAACGTCCACATGTGATAGCCGAGGCAATTACTGCCTTCGCTAATGCCTTTATGCAGCCATTTAAGGTGTTCGGAAACAAATTCAATACGATAACGATCGTTGATTTGGCCGTTTTCCACAAAACGTTGTTCGTTTTCCACACCCATGCCATTTTCGGAAATAAAACAGCGCGGGTTGTCATAATTAACGCGCAAGTTTGTCAGAATGTCATAAATACCCGGCTCGTAAATTTCCCAGCCGCGGTAAGGATTCATTTTTCTGCCGGGCATTTCATAGTTTTCGAATAACCATTCAGGCATAAAGGGCGCCAGCGGGTTTACGGCACTGTCGCGGCATTTCACGCGCCGCGGCTGGTAATAGTTAACCCCAAGCAGATCAATCTTTCCTTCGGCGATCAGCGCCCGATCGCCAGGTTGGCAGGCCGGAAGCTGATCCCAGGTTTTCAGCAAAGCCACCAGATCGGCCGGGTACTCGCCGCGCAGCACCGGATCGAGGAAACTGCGGTTAAACAGCAGGTCGGCGTGATGCGCGGCACTCACATCCGCCGGGTTTTGCGAACGCGGGTAGGACGGCGTCAGGTTCAGCACGATACCGATCTCCCCGGCGTAAAGCCCGACACGAAACGCCTGTACCGCCGACGCATGCGCCAGCACCGTGTGGTAGGCCACCGTCGCCGCCCGCTTAAAGTCGACCACATTGGGATAGTGGAAATCATACAGGTAGCCGCCTTCGACCGGCACAATCGGCTCATTGAAGGTGAACCAATGCATCACCCGGTCGCCAAACAGCTCAAAACAGACCTGCGCATAGCGGCTAAAGGCCGTGACCACGTCGCGATTTTCCCAGCCGCCCTTCTCCTGCATCGCCATCGGCATATCGAAGTGGAACAGCGTAATAAACGGCTTGATGCCCTGCGCCAGCAGCTCATCAATCACGTTGTTATAAAACGCCACCGCCTGCGGATTCACCTCGCCCGTGCCGTCCGGGATCAGCCGCGACCAGCTGAGGGAGGTCCGAAAACTGTTATGGTTGAGCTGTTTCAGCAGCGCGATATCCTGGCGCCAGTTCCGGTAAAAGGTCGACGTCTCCTGCGGGCCCACCTGCTGATGAAAACGCCCGGGCTCATTGGCGTACCAAGTGTCCCAGATTGTCGGGCTTTTACCGCCCTGCAGGCTGTCCCCTTCGGTTTGCAGCGCAGAGCTGGCGCTGCCCCACCAGAAGTGCTCGGGAAATACGTATTTCATGCTTCGCTTCTCCATAAATATCAGTTGTTGCCGAGGGTTCCGGCCAGCGGTGCCCCGTTCTGCGCTTTTTGCTCTTCGGTTTTCATTAAAGAGCGCTCGTAGGCTCGCAGGAACGGCAAGTACATCAGGGCGGACATCACCATACAGATGACGCACATCACTACCGGACTGAACGCCCAGTTCGCCGCCCAGGAGGCGCCGATGGGTGCCGGCGTGGTCCACGGCGTAAGCGAGACCACCTGCGCCAACCATCCCAAACGCGTCGCGGTATAGGCCAGTACGGCGTTGATCATAGGAACGCAGACAAACGGGATGAACAACATCGGGTTCATGATGATCGGCGCACCAAACAGGATCGGTTCATTGATGTTAAAGAAGCTCGGCACCACGCCCATCTTGCCGATGGTGCGCAGATGCGCAACGCGGCTGCGCAACAGCAGGAAAGCCAGCGGTAACGTCGAACCGACGCCGCCAATCAGCAGATAGTGATCCCAGAAACCCTGCAAATAAACGTGCGGCAATGCCGCCCCGGCCGCCAGCGCCGCCTGGTTTGCCGACAAGTTCGCCATCCAGAATGGGTTCATGATGCCGGTGACGATCAGCGCACCGTGAATGCCGGCGAACCAGAAAATCTGGCACAACAATACCGACAGCAAAATGGCAGGCAGCGAATCCGAGGCGGACACCAGCGGTTCCAGCAGATGCATAATCGCCTGCGGCAGGATCATGCCGGTTTGCGCTTCGATAAACAGATTCAGCGGATGCAGCGTACCAATCACCACCAACACCGGGATCAGTATCTCGAACGAACGCGCCACGCCGGTGGGCACCTCTTTCGGCAGGCGGATGGTGACGTTGTTCTGCTTGAGCCAGGCGTAAACGCGGGTTGAGTAAATGGCGGTGATCAGGGCGGTGAAAATCCCTTGCCCGGAAAGATACTGGGTGGATATTTTACCGTCGGCATAAGGGGCAGCCACCAGCAAAAAGGCCATAAATGCCAGCAAGCCGGACATCACCGGATCGAGATTAAACTGCCGCCCGAGGCTGGCGCCAATCCCCACGGAGATAAAGAAGGTCATCACCCCCATGCTCAGGTTGAACGGCAACATCAGCTGTGCGCGATAAGTCTGCGAAAAATCCAGCCAGCCACGCGCAAAGCTGTTCGTGGTGTCGGCGGAAAACGGCGGAAAGATAAAGACCAGCATGAATGAGCCGATAATCATAAACGGCAGCGCGGCGGTAAAACCATCGCGGATGGCAATGACATATTTTTGCTGCCCCAGACGGCCGGCCAGCGGAGTGATGGATTGCTCGATGACGGCAACCATTGACTGATATAACGAACTCATAGGAACACCTTTTTAGTGCGCCGCTGCGATCAGCGACAGAGCATAGTCCAGTACCTTCTCACCGCGCTGCATGCCGTAGTCCATCGGATCAATGGGCTGAACGGGTATGCCTTGGACGGCAGCCTTTTCTGACAGTGTTTTAAGCATATATTTTACCTGCGGCCCCAGCAGCACCACCTGATAGCGTGGAAACTGCGTATCGAACTCGGCTACGCCATAGGCATCGATCTCGACCGGCAACCCCCTTTCATCCGCCGCCTCGACCATTTTCCTGACCAGCAGGCTGGTAGACATCCCGGCGGAACAACACAGCATAATTTTGTACATCGACAACCATCCTCAACGAGTAAATAACCTGAATGCGGGAATGATTGGATATCATACGGAAACCGTTTTCCATTGGGTGAGAGTGGAAGTGTGATACTCATCATGATCTAGGCAGCGCAAGGGTTTTTTATTGGATTTGCATCACATATTTTTGCCTCACCCAGAGAGGTTTTGAGATGCTATGGAAAATCGGTTTCCATGAAAAAAAGAAAAAGGTTATACTGCTGGCGGCGATAATGTGAGCCATTACCGGATGGGTTTTTACAGGCTGCAGCTTGGGTTTGTCAGGAGAGAAAGATGTCAACAATCAACGATGTATCACGTTTAGCTGGGGTGTCAAAAGCCACAGTCTCACGGGTGTTGAGTGGAACGCGCGGCGTTAAGGAAGCCAGCCGTCTCGCGGTATTGCAGGCCGCAGAAGAGCTCAATTACCGGCCCAATGTGATCGCGCAATCATTGCTTAGCCAATCGACGGGCTGCATCGGGGTTATCTGCGCGCAGGAGAACATTAACCAGACCACAGGTTATCTTTATGCGCTGGAAAAACAGCTCAGCCAGCATCAAAAGCATCTGCTGCTGCGTTTCGCCAACACCAAAGCGGGCGTAATGAACGCGCTGGACGAACTCACCTGCGGGTTGTGCGACGACGTGCTGATTATCGGCGCCCGGTTCCCGCTCAACATCCCGCATGACAACGTGATCCTGGTCGATTGCGTTGAGGCCGATACGCCCAACAGCATTCAGTTCGACCACGCTTTCGCCACCGAAAGCGCCTGCAATTACCTGATTAGCCAAGGCAGACGCCAAATCGCCTTGATCCATCCGGATGCCGGCGGCTCTGCCGATCAACTGCTGCTCGGTTACAAGCTTGCTCTGGAAAACAACTTTTTGCCGTTCAATCGCAACCTGGTGTTTATGGATTCGACCACCTCTTCCGTCGCGGTACAGGTACTGCTCAATAACGCCACCACGCTCAATTTCAACGCGCTGCTGGTGGCGGACGAGCAGGAGGCACAGCGGGTGATTACTCAGCTACAGGCGTTCAATAAATCCGTACCGGACGACATTATGGTCTTTAGCCTGGCCGGTTCGCTGCATTTACCCGGCATTCCGGCGATCCCCTCCATCGAATACTCAATGGACGCCATGGCGGCGCGCATCGTCAGTTGGTTGACGGAGAAAACCCGGGATATGCTCGGAGCCTGCGTGCTGCGCGGGGATTTGATTATCCCGGATTCACGCAAGCGTTAAACGATTGCCGGCGCCGCCGGAAAACAAAACGGGCCAACAAGGTTTGGCCCGCGATCGGTACAATTTTCACTGACGACTATTCTACCGCGATAGGCGTCTCAACCAGTTTGGGCTGATTGCTCCCCTGCAGCGTCTTGATCTTGTCCTGGTACACTTTCACCTGTTCAGCATCTTTCAGCAAAGTATAGGTCAGCTCGAAGTCGGCACTTTGGCCAGGCTGCAGCTGTTTGATACGCCCTTGTTCCCGTTCGATTTTCACCGGATAGGCATAGTTGGTCCCCGGTTCGATGCCGGTGACGTATCCCTGGCGTTCGGTATCCGTATTCTTCCACAATGTCAGCAGCGGCAACTGGTGGGTATCGAAACCTATCGCCACACCGCGATCCCCGCGCCGGTTGTGCAGCATGGCGAGCGTTTTGCCCTGTGCATCCGCATAAGGCAGGATGTTGAACACCATTTCGTCATAGCCTTTGGTCGGGCCCTGATAGGTTGCCCAATCTTTCAGGCCGGCTTTGGCGTAGTCGTTAAAGGGTGAGATTTCCTTGATCGGTGCACTGAATACCGCACCTTCTTCCAGCAGCGGTTTGCCGAAGTTGCTGTGGTAAATGATCTCGTAATCTCGTGGGTAATCGGCGCGGTTGGTCACGCGGTCATGGATTGAAAACGATTGTGATCCAGGGATATAACGCAGCTCGGTCCAGGTTTCCAGGTTGCTTTTCTTGAAGGTGTTTTCTTTCAGCAACCCGCGAATGCGGACTTCGTACGGGGCTTTTTCGGCGATCTCAATCACCACTTTCGAGGCCGGCGTATTGCCGGCGCGGCCATGCAGCGTGTAAAGCGTGCCGTTGTCGACGCCAGGGTGCCCGGTCCATTCAAAGCCGCAGCGCACCATCATTTCATTAAAACCGTCCAGCCACCCCAACCCATTGCGGCTGTCCAGATTGATGTAAGCCGGGTTGACCACCTCGGTCACCGGTGAGTCCCAGCCCAACCGGACGTCTGACCCCTTCACATTCAGAATATTCATGCCGCGTGTCGGGCTCAGAGCAATCGTCAGGCCGGCGCTGCTTAAGGTGATCACCTTGGAACCTTCCTGCTTACCGCCGTGCAGTACCTGCTGCTGTAAGCTGAAGCCCGCCCCTGCGATGTTCAGCTTTTGGCTGTCGGTTTGCCAATTGCCTTGTTCAATGCCTTTTTCCGAGTCGGTCAACACAATGGTCTGCGCGTTTACTGCGCACGAAATCAAAGAGATAACCGCCGAAAGTGTAATTAACTTTTTCATGGTGCCGTCCTTAACGTTAGCTGAAAGGTTTTAGCTAAAACAATGAAAAAATAGATCTCGGCGGCCAATTAAAAAGAGAGATAAGTCACTTTTCCGATAACAACGGGATAACAATGAAAAATAATGGAGTGCAAGTCACCTTATCAATGTAATAAATGATGTGTAATCACAAAATTAATCGATATAAATCACTGCAAAGATGGCACATTGCTGTAAGGTGTCAGCAAAAAAAACACCGCATCGGTAAAACTAAGTTTATTATTTATTATCAATGTATTATGTGAAAATCAAAGCCTGCGGAGATTGGCAGGCTTGGCGTCAGGATTACCAGGTTTTGCCGATGTTGAACTGGAATTGCTCTGCCTTGTCCCCTTCGTACTTTTTGATCGGGAACGCATAAGAGAAGGACAACGGCCCCAACGGCGACTGCCATTGCAGTGCAATACCTGCCGCAACGCGGATGTTGCCCGGATCACCGTAATCCGGTATCCCGGCGGCGAGCGTTTGGGAGGTATTCTGCCAATGGGTGTCCCAGACCGTGCCGGCATCGACAAACATTGAGGTGCGCAACGAATTGGCGTAGCGATCATTAATGAACGGCGTCGGGAATATCAACTCGGTACTGGCAATGGCCATGGCGTTACCGCCCACGGCATCATCGGATTTGTCGACAGGACAATCGCTGTAGGCACTCTCCGTGCCGCTACAATGATAGTAAGCCGCTTTAGGGCCAATACTGTTGGAAGAAAACCCCCGTACGCTACTGGAACCACCGGCATTAAAATTATCGTAGAACGGCACTTCATGGCCGCCAAGACCATCGGCATAGCCGGCTTTGGTACGCCCCATCACTATCCATTTATTATCGCTGCTCAACGGCAGATACTGATTGACGCTGAACGTCAGCTTGTAGTAACTGTTGGTCGACCCCGGTACGGTAATCTTGCCGTTCAGGCTGGCGCTGGTCCCGTCAGTCGGGAAGAAACCGCGGTCAAGCGTGTTGTAATTCCACCCCACGCTCGCAAAGAAATCATTGGCCGTGAAACGGGCATCGTTATCGTCGTCTTGCGTGGTGATGCGGGGGTTGACATTGACCGAGTTGAGGTAGCGCCACATGGCCACCTGCGGCGCCATACCGCTAAGGCGGGTATTGGCATAGTCGAGGCCAAGGCCAAGCGAACTGTTTTCGCCGATCGGGAAGCCAAGATTGCCGCCGATGCCCAGGCTTTTCATGGTGTATTCAGCGAGATCGTCATCTTCCGCATCATAGTCGTTATAAGAGATCTTCCCGCCTAAACTTACGCCGTCCACCGTGAAATAAGGGTCAGTCATCGACAATTCGATATAGGTCTGGGAGTCGCTTTTGGTGCCGTTAAAACCGACGGTATTCCCACTGCCCAGCCAGTTGTCCTGGCTGACGCCCACTTGAAAACTGGCCCCGCTATCCGTGCCGTAACCGAGCCCAAAGTTAAAGCTCCCCGTATTGCGCTCTTTAACTTTATAGACAACATCGACCTGATCGGGTGATCCCGGCACTCGCTGGGTTTCCGTCTCCACCGTTTCGAAGAAGCCGGTACGATTCAGGCGTTGCTTGCCCTGTTCTACCCGATCGTTGCCTAACCACGCCCCCTCCATTTGCCGCATCTCGCGCCGCAAAACGGAATCTTTCGACGTGCCGTTGCCTTCAAAACGGATCCTGCGCACCGAGTAACGTTGACCGGCATCGACATTGACGTGCAGTTTTACCCTCTTATCCGTCTGATTGATTTCAGGTTCTATCCCTACCCGCGGGAAAGCGTAACCGTAACGCCCCAGCAGCTGCTTGATGTCATTTTCCATACGGGTAATTTTTGCGCCGTTGTACAGCTCGCCCGGCTGGATGTGCGTCAAGGCGTCAATCTGCGGCAAGTACCCCGCCATATTGCCGTTCAGCACAGTACCGGACAGCGAGTACCGGCTGCCTTCGGTAAGGTTGATGGTGATATAAATGCCCTTTTTGTCCGGGGTCAGGCTCACCTGGGTTGAATCAATCTTAACGTTTGCATAACCCCGGTCGAGGTAAAAACTGCGCAAGGTTTCAAGATCGCCGGCCAGTTTCTGTTTCTGGTACTTGCGATCGCTCGCCAGGTTCCACCAGGGCACGTCATCGCGCAGTTGCAGGTTGGCGAGCAGTTCGTCCGAGCGGAAGGCCTGATTGCCGATCACGTTAATCTGCTGAATTTTGGCCGATACCCCTTCGGTGAACACCAGTTTCAGATCGATGCGATTACGCGGCAATGGCGTGATGACCGCGTTTACGCGGGCGCTGTATTTACCCACGCTATAGTAAAAATCCTCCATGCCTTTCTCGATCGAAGACAGCGTAGTGCGATCAAGCGCCTCGCCCACGCGTACCCCCGAAGACTCAAGGTTCTGTTTTAGCATGTCGTCTTTCACCGTTTTGTTGCCGGAGAAAGAGATGCCGGCAATCGTCGGCCGCTCTTTGACTCTAATAATCAGGACATGATCGTCCCGCAGAACCTGCACATCGTCGAAGTTGCCGGTAGCGAACAGCGCGCGGAGAGTATTGCCGATATCTTCGTCAGACAGCGTGTCGCCAACGCGTACCGGCATACTCAGTAATGCAGCGCCTGGCGCAACGCGCTGGAGCCCTTCAAAGTGGATATCTTTCACCAGGAACCCGTCTGTGGCATAGGCCGAAAGGCTATTAAGGAATAGCATTGCAACAATTGATTTCTTCATCTTGATTGGCATGTCTCGAGTGTTCATAAATACTGCGTCAGCTTTATACCTGTGGATAAATCTTTACCACGGCCATGCGGAACATCCGTTTACTATCGGCATAGTATTCCCGGTACTGTCATTTAAAGAGATATCCCACTGACTGCTCGCCTTATAAATAATTCAAAACAAGCCCCCGACCTTTCGCATTATTTTCACAAACCTGACACTCTTAAACTCTTTCGCCAGCCGACTGGGCGTTAAAATCGGGAAATGTCCATTAAGGTAATTAACGAGCCTTTGTAAGCAAACAATCAAGCTCGCGTAAAAAATAAGGAAATATGAATTTTTTGTGCCGTGGTTGCTATAAATTCCCTACGTACCACACCCGGTACCTATTTACTTTCAGGTAGACCTTATGAGCCTTTATCCGGTAATGAAATGCCGCGTGCTTTTGATGCTTCCTCTTTTCTATGCGTCAGGTGCGTTCGCCGGCGAATGGTCGCTGGGCGCGACTGCGGGGGGTGGCATCAGCCCCTATCGCGATACGGACAATACCCTGACTGCGCTGCCGCTCATTGGGTATGAGGGGGAGGATTTTTATCTGCACGGGTTAAAAGGAGGCTATCACCTGTGGAAAGACGAACAGAATCAACTGGACGTGATGGGTTATTATTCGCCGTGGCATTTCAAACCCGGCGACAGTGACGATGAGCGTATGAAGCGCCTGAACAAGCGCCGTTCAACTGCAATGGCCGGCGTTGAGTACACCCATCACGCCGATTGGGGAGCCATTCGCGCGGCACTTTCCGCTGACGTGTTGAACAACAGCAACGGCCTGGTGGGCGATCTGGCCTATCTGTACCCCATCCACCTGAATGACTGGGAAATCACCCCGATAGCCGGTGTCAGGTGGGACAGCAAAAACCAAAATAAATATTACTATGGCATCAACGCCGGCGAATCGCGCCGAAGCGGGCTGGCCAGTTATACCCCGGACGACAGTTTCACCCCTTACCTGGAACTGGCTGCGCGCTATCATCTGAATAAAAGCTGGGAGACTTTTGTCTCTGCACGTTACCAATCGCTGCCAAACACCGTTAAAAACAGCCCAATGGTGGATAAATCAAATATCGGCACGCTCTCCTTTGGCGTTAATTATTCCTTCTGACGCGGATATTGCCTGCTTTCTTTTTATTGGGGTACGTGAGGATTTAATGAACAATTAATCCGTTGCCGGCGTGCCCTGATGAAAACGCAGCTGCCAGCGCTCGCCGGTCTGATGCTCCGATAACACCCAGACAGACGAACGCAACGTTAGCCTCGTGATAGTGCCTGCGGCATCGCGCTGGAAGCTTTTGTACGTCAGCAACGCCACAGCCTCCGTCATCATGACCAACTTGAAATCTTCGGCATGGATCACTGGTCGACCGGTTTCTTGCTCCAGCGCCGCAACGGTTTGCCGCTTATCATAATGCCGCCCCGAGCGGCCTATCTCTTCAAAATCATCATGCAGCAATTCACTGACAAGCTTGCTGTTGTTACGCGTCGCCGGTTGATGCAGTTGCATCTCCAGCGTTGGGATCATGGTTGAAACGGTCAAAACACGCTCCTTTTTGCTTACACCTGCGGGCACTTCTGGTTCATTGACTCGACGATGTTTTTGCCAGGAAACCGGGTTCATGCCCGAATTTCAATACACGGAAAAAATCTGGCAAAAGCATAAGCCACTTCGATATTTATTGATTCACGTACCGCCTCTGCTCAAGGCCGCTACTGGCGCGGCCTGGCGGACGAGCCATCCCCCGTCGGTCAGTCTATCGCCACACAAAAAACGTGTCTAAATGTTGTCAGCAAACATTTTAGCCGAGGGTATAGCCTCAGGGGGGTGGCATGAATGGTCACAAAAACAGCAACATATTGGCAATGGCATAAAAAAACCAATAAAATCAAAGGGAAATAAGCTATTGAGTCCCAGGCTAAAAAGCCATATATTGGACGCGATTTTTTACCGGGTTTACTTTTAAATTCAATTAATTCAACCAGGGCGTTTTGACACTCCCGGTTGTAGGAGAGATATGATGACGGATAAAGTCCGTATTGACACTTTAGTTGCGAATTCATTAAATGGAAACAATGAAACCTATTTGGCGAGACAGGCCGAATTTGAATCGAATGTCAGAAGTTATCCACGCAAATTGCCACTGGCCATCGCCAAAGCAGAAGGCGTGTGGATCACAGACGTTGAGAATAATCAGTATCTTGACTGCCTGGCTGGCGCCGGAACCCTGGCGCTTGGGCATAACCACCCTGACATGCTGAAAAGCATCCAAGATGTCATTACCAGCGGCTTGCCGTTACATACCCTCGATCTGACCACGCCATTGAAAGATCGTTTCTCCGAATACCTGCTTTCCTTGTTGCCCGGCCAGGGCAAAGAGTATTGCCTGCAATTCACCGGTCCATCCGGCGCAGACGCCGTTGAAGCCGCACTTAAGCTGGCCAAAAAACACACCGGTCGCTCCGGCGTGATCAGCTTCTCCGGCGGCTATCACGGCATGACCCATGGCGCGCTGGCGGTAACGGGTAACCTGTCACCGAAAGAAGCCATCAACGGCATGATGCCGGAAGTCCAGTTCATGCCCTACCCGCACCTGTACCGCTGCCCGCTGGGCATTGGCGGCGAGGCCGGCGTCAAGGCATTGACCTACTATTTCGACAACCTGATCAATGACGTCGAAAGCGGCGTACGCAAACCTGCGGCCGTCATTCTGGAAGCCGTTCAGGGTGAAGGCGGCGTTAACCCGGCCCCGGCCGAGTGGTTGCAGCGCATTCGCAAAGTCACTCAGGAACACGGCATTTTGCTGATCATCGATGAAGTCCAGGCCGGCTTTGCGCGTACGGGCAAATTCTTCGCCTTTGAGCACGCGGGCATTGAGCCGGACATCATCGTGATGTCGAAAGCCGTAGGCGGCGGTTTGCCATTGGCCGTATTGGCCATCAAAAAACAGTTCGACGCCTGGGAGCCCGGCCACCATACCGGTACCTTCCGCGGCAACCAATTGGCGATGGCCACCGGCCTGACCACCCTGCAGCACCTTAAAGACAACCAGATTGCCGAAAAAGTGGCCGCCCAGGGCGAATGGCTGAAAGCCCGCCTGGCCGAGCTGCAAAAACGTTATCCGGTGATAGGTCACGTGCGTGGCCTGGGCTTGATGATTGGCATTGAGATCGTCAAACCACACGAAGCGCAAGATCATATGGGTTGCTACCCTGCTGATGGCCAATTATCCGCACTGTTGCAGAAAAAATGCTTTGAAGCCGGGCTGATCCTGGAGCGCGGTGGCCGCAATGGTTGCGTGCTGCGCTTGCTGCCTTCCTTGCTGATCACCAACGATGAGTTGGGTATTTTCCTGGATAAATTTGAACAAGCCCTGTTAGCGGCCGGCGTCAAACCCGTCTGATGTGGAGTGAATGACCGCGATGTCCAAGTTAAACCCGATTCTGGCGGCCTCGGCGCAAAGCACCGAGGCATACCAGCAAGCGATTGCACAGAGTAGCCAGGCCGTTGTGCAGTGGCTGCAACAACCTGAGATGTATCAGGGGAAAACCGTTGCCGAACTGCGTGAACGCATTACGCTCGATTTCAATCCACAGGGCCTGGGCAACCAGGCCGCGATTGAACGCGCGATTGAGTACTTTTTAAAAGACAGCCTGTCGGTTCACCACCCGCAGTGCGTGGCGCACTTGCATTGCCCAAGCCTGGTGGTCAGCCAGGCCGCTGAGGTCTTGATTAACGCCACCAACCAAAGCATGGACTCCTGGGATCAAAGCCCGTCCGCCACCATCATCGAGATGAAATTGATCGAATGGTTGCGCACCCAGGTAGGTTATCAGCCTGGCGATGCCGGGGTGTTCACCAGCGGCGGTACCCAGAGCAACCTGATGGGCCTGATGTTGGCGCGCGACGCCTTCTTTGCGCGCCAGGGGCACTCTATCCAGCAGGATGGCCTGGTCGGCAACCTGAGAAAGATTAAAGTGTTATGTTCTGAAAACGCCCACTTCTCGGTGCAAAAGAACATGGCGTTGCTGGGCCTGGGTTACCAATCCGTCACGCTGGTGAAAACCGATCGCTTCGCGCGTATGGACCTGAACGATTTAGCCGAAAAAGTGGCGCAGGCCGAAGCCAACGGCGAGCAGATCCTGGCGATTGTAGCGACCGCAGGCACCACGGATGCCGGCGCTATTGATCCTCTGCGCGCTATCGCGCAGTTGGCGGCGAAACACCAGATCTGGGTGCATGTCGATGCAGCCTGGGGCGGTGCATTGCTGCTGTCGGAGAAATACCGCGATTATCTGGATGGCATTGAATTGGTGGATTCCATTACGTTGGACTTCCATAAGCAATTCTTCCAGACCATCAGCTGCGGTGCCTTCTTGCTGAAAGAAGCCCGTCACTATGAGCTGATGCGCTATCAGGCGGCCTACCTGAACTCCGAGTTCGACGAAGCGCAGGGCGTGCCGAACCTGGTGTCCAAATCGCTGCAAACCACCCGCCGTTTCGATGCGTTGAAACTGTGGATGGGCCTGGAAGCCCTGGGGCAAAAGCAGTACGCGGAGATCATCGATCACGGCGTTACGCTGGCGCAGCAGGTTGCGCACTACATCGGCGATCAACCCTCGCTGGAACTGGTTATGCAGCCGCAGTTGGCCAGCGTCCTGTTCCGCTACCTCCCGCCGCAGTTGGCGACGAGCGGCGATGCGGCGATTGCCTTGCTCAACCAACGGATTGGCGATGCCTTGCTGGAATCGGGCCGCGCCAACGTGGGCGTTACCGAGTTTGACGGCGTTACCTGCCTGAAAATGACGTTGTTGAACCCGACCGTCAGTCTGGAAGACATTAAAGTGTTGCTGGCGCTGGTGGAAACCACTGCTCAGCAATTGCCGGCCGCTTAAACCGGTTTGCCGTTAAAAGCCGATAGCATTCTGCTATCGGCTTTTTTACGAGCATCGCTACCTGCGAGGTAGACGATGAAAGCCCTTCTCGGTTTGCCCGTGAGTACCCTCGTTTCTTTGGAATCCCCCCGAAAAAGGCATAGTGCCCGACGCTGCATGAAGCAACTATGACAGATCGCCAAAATCTGCTTTAACGATGGCACTGCCAACGACAGGAGCACTCCCGTCGTTGGCAGTTCGGCTGGATAAAAGTTATCCGGATGTTTTTCCCGGCGTTGTGCGGCGCCCTCTCCCTGCCGGTTTTACCGGAATATCGCCGCCATATTCGAGCCACCATACTGTAAGTGCCTCCATAGTGGGCCCGAGCCCGCGAGCTTTTTTTGTGATTTCATATTCTACTCGTGGAGGAACCTCCGCAAAAACGGTTCGGGATACCAACCCATCATTTTCAAGTTCCCGAAGCTGGGCCGTCAGCATGTGTTGAGTTACCCCAGGGATCGCTTTTCGCAGTTCGCCAAAGCGGTAAATACGCTGGTTCAGGAGCCACATGATTTCCAGCTTCCATTTGCCAGACAGCAAGCCGAATGCACGGCGCATTTCTTCATGCATGTTAACTTCAGCGCCCTCATTGGTATGGTTTTCCATACTAACCCCTTGTATTTCATCCTACTTGTTAAAATTCATCATAGGCTACATGCTTGCGCCGGTCGACAGTTTCGATTAACAAAAGGACATTCTCCATGACCGAAATTTGGATTTACTGGATTAGCACGGCCTTGCTGGGTTTCTTGTATGTCACTTCAGCAATACTTTATATCGTCAAGCCGGGATGGGTGCGCCAGACGCTGGTTGATTTTGGCTACCCCGCTTATCTGCATCCTCTGCTTATCGCAGTGAAAATTCTGGCTGTCGTTGCCCTCCTGTCGCGCGTTAGCGTTTTTCTTGGCGATTTGGCTTACGCAGGTATTTTCTTTCACCTCATGCTCTCCGCAATGGCTCATGTTGGCGTCAAAAAACCGATGGGTGCCTTACCGGCCGTGACAGGACTTGTATTAATGGCCGCGTCATTCACCACGCAAAATGCAGCAAGGACACCCCCTTCTTCTTATGCAGAAACCGTCGCTAATCACATGTTGTCCCATCAAATCTAAAAGGAGAGTGGCCATGAATCGATTAAGTGGAAAAGTTGCCCTTGTTACCGGAGCAAGTCGCGGTATCGGCAGGGCTATCGCAATGCTGCTGGCAACCGAAGGGGCGAAAGTAGCGGTGATGTCGCGAACCGCAAATGCGGTGGAAAATGTTGTCCGCGACATTCAATTGGCCGGCGGTTCAGCAATCGCAGTTGTAGGTGATATCAGTAGCGAAGAGCAGATCAACGCGGCGGTCGATCAAACGACTGCGGCTTTTGGCGGTATTGATATCCTGATCAATAACGCCTTTGATCCGACCATACCTCTGGCAAGCCGTGATGCGCAATTCCTGACGGGCTATAGTCTCACGCCGGATGGCGGAGCAATGATAGACAGCGCCCGCTGAGAGATTCACTGTTGATTAAGGTCAGGTATTCAACTACCTGGCCTTAAAAATAGCGCAGCGCTGGATATTTACCCTTTCACAAACAATCCCCTGCATAATAGCGGGCTGAAAACGCAGCGTTTGCGGTTATAAGCTGTATACCACTTTCTTTTGGCCAAGGAGACTAAACAGCGTGACGGAACCCGATCTCAACCTACTCATTGCCCTCGACGTGTTACTGGCCGAAGGCAGCGTGGTCGGCGCAGCGCGGCGTCTTGGATTAAGCGCTTCGGCCATGAGCCGCACGCTCAGCCGCTTGCGTACGGCAACCGGCGATCCTTTACTGGTGCGCGCCGGGCGCAATATGGTGCTGACTCCTTATGCCGAAGAGATACGCGAGCGTACGCAAAATACCGTCTTTGAGGCACGCGCAGTGCTCCGCCCTGCGGCAACTGAGCTGGATCCGGCCACGCTGGAACGCACCTTTATCCTGCGTACCAACGACGGCTTTGTGGAGGCTTTTGGCCCGGCGCTTATCGCGGCGGCGGCAGCGGCGGCCCCTTTAGTGCGCCTGCGCTTTGCGCCAAAACCCGAGAAAAGCGCAAAGCCTTTGCGAGAAGGCCTGGTTGATCTCGAGATCGGCGTGTTGGGCGACATGGGGCCGGAAATACGCCTGCAGGCGTTATTCAGGGACAGGTTCGTGGGGGTGGCAAGAAAGGGCCATCCGCTGGCGCTACAGCCAGACGTCACCCTTGAACGCTATGTTGCCTGCGGGCATGTCGTCGCCTCGCGCAGCGGGCGGGTAGCCGGGCCGGTGGACCAGGCGCTGGCAGAACTGGGGCTGGAGCGGAATATCGCCGCCGTGGTGCCGAGCTTTCCCGCCGCGCTGGCGGTGGCGCAGGCATCGGACCTGGTGGCGCTGGTGCCCGCCTCTTTTCTTATCAATCAACCCGTGGTTAATGGGAACGGGGTTGTCGCCACACTTTTCGCTTTTGAACTGCCGGTAAAAACCCAGGGTATTACCGTCTCGCAAATGTGGCACCCGCGTTGCGAAGTGGATCCGGCCCATCGTTGGCTTCGGCAATTGGTATTGAGTGTCTGCCGCCGCCAGACGCCGGAATCATGGAAAAGCAGATAGAACAACACGAACTACGGATTGTCAGCCTGGATGTGCCTACCTCATGGCAGGCGCTGTCAGATAAAACCTCTTCGCAGGCTGATCCAATCATTCGTGCCGTTCAATAACATGCTTATCGATCTGATGGCCGTAATGCCGCATAAGGACTGGCTGAGCCCAAAAACCGGGAATTGAACGAGCCCATACGCTGGATAAATACCGGGGAAAACAGGCCGATCATGAGCGGCATTAGAAAGTCCTGTACTACCGGCAGGTCAGGAAACTCAGTATCCGGGGAAACAGCAGATGCAACGGAGTACAGTCCTTCGCAAATCTGCCGTATCCAGGCATTGTACCGGCAATCAGAAGCCGAAGATTTTGGTTAAGTCATGATTAAGGTATGATGCGCTGATTTTATAACCATTTCGTTCATGAGGGATTATGACAACGGGATTTTTTCTGTATCACCTGGATAAAACCACCTGCGGCGGACGGATCCTTTCCGGCGCATCTGATGACACCTACGAAACCGGCGGCATCGAGCGGCAGCAGGTCCGCGTAGGTGACCCGGTGACCTGCGGGAAGCATGAGGGGCGCTTCCGCGTGTGCGGCGGCATGGGGGATACCTATGAGGTCGATGGTGGTCCAAAAGAGTGGGCGGGTTCACTGGACAGCTACAGTTCCTGCCCGTGCCGGGCCCGGTTTATCCCGTCAGTCCAGACGCATACCTACGAGAGCAACTGTAACGCCGGACAGGTGGCCGAACGGGCCGAGACGGCGCAGAAAAAAGCGCAGCAATCAGAGCCTGAACAGCGTGCACAGGCCGCAAAGAAGAAACGGGAAATCACGCTGACCATCGGCGTGTTCTTTGATGGCACCGGCAACAACGCGAATAACAGCGGTGACCGTCAGGCCGCCTGTTCCGGGGAACATTACGGGATGAACGATGCTGATGCTGACTCTACGTATTCCCAGTGCGTCCGACTAAAACGTGGCTACAGTGGTACTGCTGCAGGGAGCTATATCGGCTACTACAGCAACATACACTGGTTGAATACACTGTATAGACAGGATATCAGGCCCGATACAGGAGCAGGTCAGTACGCCATTTATATTGAAGGTATCGGTACGGAAGACGGGGCTGGCGACAGCACTTACGGAATGGGAACTGGCCGAGGCGATACTGGCGTAGTGAGAAAAACCGATAAAGCAATCGCAGCACTGGCTGACGGTATTCAGGGTTATTTACTCCAACATGCTAACGCCGGTTCCTGCACCATCAAAGAGCTGCAGTTTGATATTTTTGGCTTCAGCCGGGGAGCAGCGGCGGCGCGGCATTTTGCCAACCGGGTGTTCAGTCAGGACCGCGCCATTGTATCGGCGATTAAGGCCGGGCTGGAAGGGACTGAATTTTCCGGGGCGCCCGGGGGTAAAACCCGCTTTCTGGGCATATTCGATACCGTAGCCGCCATAGGGACACCAGTTAACGGTCTCAACCCGCACAGCGCCGATACCGGGGATATCAATCTGGTGCTGCGTCCGGGCGTGGCAGACAAAGTGTTCCACATCACCGCGCAACACGAATGCCGCTTTAACTTCGCGCTGAACAGCGTGAAACCGGCGTGGCCGGAACTGGCTTTGCCCGGTGCGCACTCCGACATTGGCGGTGGCTACAACTCTGACGAGCACGAAGCCTACTTCATTACCCGGCCAGAGTTTGAAACCGTCCCCCTTTCCACTCCCGATACAAAAACGCGGATTTACCGGCAGACCTGTGCGCAGCTTACAGCGATGGACGGCTATCCGGCGATAGCGCCACTGCTGAATGCGGTGGAAGTGAATGTTGATACCTGGCATGACGACAAAATGCCCGCCGACCGTTACGGAGCGCTACAGAAACGCAGCGGTGCCGCGTTGGTTATCGACCGTCCGACGCGCAACGACTGGTCGAAGGTGGTGTTGCGGGTGATGCTCGATGCGGCGCAGGATGCCGGGGTAGAGTTTTCCCCTATTTTACCTAAAGACGACAACCTGTCACTCCGGCCAGAGCTGAACAGCCTGTGTGAAAAAGCGATTGTCATGGGCCGTGCCATAAGGAGAGGACAGTCTGCCCCCGGCTTTACCACGCCAGAAATTCTGATGCTGGCCGAAAAATATATCCATTGCTCAGCCAACTGGAACAGCGTGGTGAGAGACGGCCAGGGAAGTATCCGCGGTGCAGTCAAACCAGCGAAGCTGGTGACGTTCACCAACCGGCCAGACGAGCGCTGGCAACGTACAGTTTATGATATGGACGGGAATAAAATATGGAAATAATCCGTGTGGCCTGGCTGTTTCCGTTGTTGATCCTGACGGCCTGTCAGGGGAAGTCTTTGTCCGACACCGCCGCGCAAAGCAATGTACCGGCAGAGTGGACCTTTAACTTTTTCACACCCAAAGCGTTGCCAGCAGTGGTGACGTTTGCCGCTATTCTTGACGCTGATGGAAAGGATTATCGCTTTAACACACTGAACAGTACACCCGACCTGCCTGAAGTTATCGGCGAGTGGAACGACAAAGACCGTGCGCCTGGTGGCTACTGGAATCACGTTAAACGACCTCCCAGACATATTATTTTTTGCTGGGACTCGATTATCGATAAAAAAGTGTATGAAACTCATCTGACGATCCCTAAACCTGTACTGGAGAAAATGCTCAGGCCGAGTGAGTACAGGGATTATCGGGGAAGAACTGCGTATTACGACAGAGTGCAAATTGGTCTGGCTCCGGAGGGGAAAGTGGCCGTCTGGTTACAGGGAAGTGGTTCTGAGCCTAATTACCGCGTCACCCCATCAGTCCTGAAAACCGTCTCAGGGGATAAATTAGATATTTGCAAAGGAATAACGCGGTTTTCTAACGGCTATGAGTACGGAAAAGATACTGAGGACTTTATCAAAGGGAAAAAATATCCTTACGGTAGTTGGTAATCAACTTGTTGCCCCCTTGAGGATCTTCCTAAGATCCTTTGGGGCTTGATGGTCAATTCTTAGCCTTAACGTACAATAATTTTCGATATCCAAACTGTCCCCTAAAAGCTTGAACGGTTCAGAGCAAAGATAACTCAAAGGAAGGTTGGCCAGGATAATTACGCAGCGCAACCATTATCATGAAAGGTGATTATTGGTTTGATTCATGTGGCTTTAATAATGCCCACTATGCAGTACAGTAAAACGATGACGCCCAATCAATCGAAGCACTGCATAGTGGAGCTAGAATATTAACGTAACGAATAGGGATTTCATAACCTTATGAAACTAAAAAAACCTAAAAACCCAACAGTTAAAGTACAAAATGACAAAAACTCATTACTTTGTGCTAATAGAAAAGTTGATTTTTTTCGCCGTGATTATACCGCTGCCTTTTCTTCAGGCCGAGCCGGTTCGGCTGCCCCGGAACGGCCTGAAGAAATCGGCATAGCTACCTATATTTTATTGCGCAGCGCTGATGCGCCAGAGTGAATTACCCGCGTCATCGGCAATCAGAACACCCCCCTGCCGATCCATCGCCAGCCCAACCGGCAAACCGCGGACCTGTTTCTGATCGTCGGTCAGGAAACCGCTCACGACCGTTTTGGGTGTACCTACCGGTTGGCCATTGTCGAATTTAACCCACATGACCCGATATCCATTCAACGGGGTGCGGTTCCAACTGCCATGTTCGCTGACAAACGCACCGCCATGATATTGCGGCATGTTATTACTGTTGTAAAACAGCAGGCCAAGAGGCGCAACGTGCGAACTAAGCGCATAATCCGGTTTGATCGCCTTTGCGACCAGATCCGGCCGTGGCGGTTTGGCGCGTTCATCTACATGCTGGCCAAAATAACTGTACGGCCAGCCATAAAAACCCTTCTCCTGCACCGAGGTCATGTAATCCGGTACCAGATCGGAACCTATCTCGTCGCGTTCGTTAACGATCGCCCACAGTTTGCCGCTTTGCGGCTCCCATTGCAGCCCGGTCGGGTTGCGCAGCCCGCTGGCATAGATGCGGCTGGCACCGCTGGCGGTATCCACTTCCAACACCGCGGCACGGCGATATTCCGCGCCGATGCCATTTTCTGTGATGTTGCTGTTTGACCCGACGCCGACGTAAAGTTTACTGCCGTCCGGGCTGGCCAGAAGTGCCTTGGTCCAGTGGTGGTTAATCGGTCCACCCGGCAGTTCGGTTACCACCTCGCCTGGGGTGCGGATCTCGGTTTGTCCTTCCTGATAAGGAAACTTCACCAGACTGTCGGCATTCGCGACCCAAAGAGTGTTACCGATCAGCTGCATGCCAAAGGGGGAATACAGGTTCTCAATGAACACATGCTTTTCCCATTTGCCGTCGACATTACGCAGTAGCGTGATGCGATTGCCGCCAGGGCCGCCTTTGCCGGAAGACTGCTGTACCATGCCCATAATCAACTGCTTCGGCCGCGTGGTAGGTTTGGCAGGCCCATTGGCTTCTGCAACCAGCACATCATTATTCGGCAGGACATAAACTTGACGCGGGTGCATAAAACCGTCGGCGATTTTTTCAATCTTAAGCCCTTCAGCGACCTTCGGCTTTTCACCCTCCTTCCACGGCACGCCTTCAGGTACCCGCATCGGCGGCATTAAAAAATTCTGCGCCTGCGGCAATTGCGGATTCGGACCTATCTGTTGTTGCGGATCGAGGCTGGCACCTTCATCACAACCGGCCAACAACGTGGCAAGCGTTACGGCGATCAACGCACGATTACGGTTATTCATAATGGCTGCTCCTTAACTGTGCGCTGACGTAACGCGAGTTGAACATTGCTCAATAGCAGCAAAATGACCACCAGGGTTGAGAGAATGACACCCATAGGCACCACCGCATAGGCATCGCGGCTATGAATAAAGGCGTTGAGTATCGCCAGTAAAATCGCCAGCAGGTTCAACCAGAAATGAATTTTGACCGGTGAGCTTTGCGGATAATGCTGACCCACCCATACCTGTACCAGATTCATCAATCGCGGGATGACAGCAATCACCAAACCGATGGCGATAAGCCAACTGGCGGCGTGTGTCCACATCAATACAAAGCTGTTGAGGTAAATGATGTCGAAGATCCAGGCTGCGACAAAAAAACCAAGGGGAATGGGCTCCAGCAGCTCATATAACCCCACGGCAAATGCCGAGCGTTTTGAATTAGCGTGTGTCTTCATTTACGCCTCCCTAAGTTATTTGAAAATCGGTTACGGCCAATATCATCGCGATCGCCGTTTACCCTGCCTGTACTAGGGTAGTAAACATGAAGGAATATGTCGGAAATCATTAACGGAAAGAGGCGCGCTTGCCGGAAAAATAACGGCAGAGCAATGCCGTAACTGCGGATAAATAATCAGTCGGTCATAGCGCCGGTGAAATAGCATTAGAAATCGTTTTAACCGCTGCAAATATCTTTTTCATTGGCACTATTCCCCTACCGTTCTGAGATAAACGGCGAGAATCCCGTCCGTCCCCCGGGTCAGACAAGGCTACCCAGCCGCTTCCCGGCGCGATAATATGGCTCGCATAATCCTGTCGCCGCCTCAGGCCGGTCATTTTTTACAGTGGAACTCATGACACACTTATCCCCCTTGCCTGTTTTTGACGGCCATAACGATCTGCTGCTCAAGCTTTGGCTGGAGCACCCTGACGATCCCGTCGCCGCGTTTTACTCCAGGGTGGAAAACGGTCATCTGGACTTTGCGCGCATGAAACGCGGCGGATTTTTCGGCGGGTTATTTGCGGTCTTCATCCCCCCGGCGAGCTATGTCGCGCAGATGCGTAACCAGACCGAAGAGCAGGTTCTCGCCGGCTACGATCCGTTGGCGATCACCGAAGCGCAGATCGCCATAATGTATCGGTTGGAACAAGCGTCTGAAGGCCGATTACGAATATGCCGCACCGTCAGTGAGATAGAATATTGCCGGTGCCATCAGCTCATTGCCGCCGTGCTGCATATCGAAGGCGCCGGCGCTTTGGATGCGGAACTGACGCGCCTCGATCGGTTTTATGATTTAGGTGTACGCAGCATAGGGCCTTTCTGGAATCTACCCAATGCGTTCGGCGAAGGCGTCACCGGGCCATTTCCCGGCTCCCCGGACAGTGGTGCGGGTTTAACGCAGGCAGGTAAAGCACTCGTCCGTGCCTGCAATCAACGCCGTATCATGATCGACGTTTCGCATATGAATGAAAAAGCATTTTGGGACACGGCCGCGCTCAGCAAGGCCCCTCTGGTCGCCACTCACTCGAATGCCCATACATTGTGCCCGCAACCCCGTAATTTGACCGAGGCACAATTAGAAACCATCGCGCAAAGCAATGGTTTCGTTGGGGTTAATTTCGGCACTGCGTTTCTTCGCGCTGACGGAAAACGTGACAGTGCAACGACACCTTTGACAGAAATTGTTAAACACATTGAGTTTTTGATCGCTAAACTTGGGGAAGACCGCGTTGGATTCGGTTCTGACTTCGATGGGGTGAACATTCCGCAACAGCTTGGCGACGTAAGCGGTTTACCGCACCTGATGCAAGCATTGTCGCAGGCGGGTTTTGATGACCGGTTATTGGAGAAATTGGCCTGGCGTAATTGGCTCGGAACCTTGGGCGCTTCGTGGGGCGAATAAAAAACTTACCTTTATAAGGTTGCGAATTTCATCATATTTCATCAACATCTGGGCCGCGTCGGGTAAGATCGATTTTGTTACCTGACTTGTCCCATCTTGATTCACACAACAGGAGTATCGCTATGACAACTTGGACCAAACCAGAATTTGTTGATCTGCGTCTGGGGCTGGAAGTAACACTGTACATTTCCAACCGTTAATCGCCCCGTCTGCCCGTTCCTCTGGAGCGGGCACTTCTTTTCCTCTTTTCCTGGTCAATACATGCAGATTAAAGTTCTCGGCTCTGCAGCGGGCGGCGGTTTTCCACAATGGAACTGCAACTGCAAAAACTGTCAGGGGGTACGCAACAAGACGCTCAACGCCTCGCCCCGGACGCAATCCTCGATTGCCATCAGCGACGACGGTAAAAACTGGGTGCTGTGCAATGCCTCTCCCGATATTTGCCAACAACTGCTTGCTGCGCCTGAATTGAATAACCCCAACGTGCTTCGCGGCACCGGCATCGGCGCCATTATCCTGACCGATAGCCAAATCGATCACAGTGCGGGCTTACTCAGTTTACGTGAAGGTTGCCCACACCACGTTTGGTGCACTCCTGAAGTTCACGACGATCTCAACACCGGTTTCCCGGTATTTACCATGCTTTCTCATTGGAACGGCGGCCTGATCCATCACCCTGTCGTTCCGCTGGCATCGTTCCAGACGGCGGTTTGCCCAAGGATCCGCTTCACCGCAATACCGATCCTGAGCAATGCGCCGCCTTATTCTCGCTATCGCAATCGCCCGCTGCCAGGCCACAACGTCGCCTTGTTTATTGAAGATACGCTGCGCGGCACCAGCCTGCTCTACGCCCCCGGCCTTGGCGAGCCAGACGAGGCGTTGCTCCCCTGGCTACAGCGCGCAGATTGCCTGCTGATCGACGGCACTTTATGGCGTGACAATGAGTTGGCCAGCCTCGGCGTCGGCCACAATACCGGCAAAGACATGGGGCATCTGGCGCTGGCGGAAGAACAGGGGCTGGCGGCATTGCTCAGCAGCCTGCCGGCCAAGCGCAAGATCCTGATCCACATTAACAATACCAATCCCATTCTTGACGAAGACTCCGCTGAGCGCCAAAGCCTGACCGATGCCGGCATTGAAGTGAGTTGGGACGGAATGAACATTGAACTGTAGGTGAGTACCATGACACAGCAACAGCCACTCTCGGCACAGGCGTTCGAAGCGGCGCTACGCGCCAAAGGCGCCTATTATCATATCCATCACCCGTATCACATCGCGATGCACAACGGTGAAGCCACACGGGAACAGATCCAGGGCTGGGTGGCTAACCGCTTTTATTATCAGACCAGCATCCCGATCAAGGATGCGGCGATCATGGCCAACTGCCCGCAACCGCAAACGCGGCGCAAATGGGTGCAGCGCATTCTCGATCACGACGGATACGGCGGCAGCGAAGGCGGAATTGAAGCCTGGCTGCGCCTCGGCGAGGCGGTGGGCCTTGAGCGCGACATCCTGCTGTCTGAGGAATTGGTGCTGCCGGGCGTACGCTTCGCGGTGGATGCCTACGTCAACTTCGCTCGCCGCGCATGTTGGCAAGAAGCGGCATGCAGTTCGCTGACCGAACTGTTTGCGCCGCAAATTCACCAGTCGCGCCTTGATAGCTGGCCGCAGCATTATCCGTGGATTGATGAGGAAGGTTACGATTACTTCCGCAGCCGTCTTGGGCAAGCCAACCGCGACGTTGAGCACGGGTTGACGCTGGCGCTGGATTATTGCGATACGGTGGAGAAACAACAGCGCATGCTGGAGATCCTGCAGTTCAAACTGGATATCCTCTGGAGCATGTTGGATGCCATGAGCATGGCTTATACCCTTAACAGGCAGCCTTACCACTGCGTGACCGACGCGCGGGTGTGGCACAACCGGAGGTTGGTGTAATGACGCTGAACCGAGAGCAAACCCCGTTATTCCGGCGCGGTTATCGCCTGCAATGGGAAGAAGTGCAAAATAGCCATGTCATCCTCTATCCGGAGGGCATGGCTAAACTGAACGAAAGCGCTGCGCTCATTTTGCAACTGGTCGATGGCAAGTCGACGCTGAATGACATCATCGGCCAACTGAATGCCCGTTTCCCGGAGGCGCAGGGGTTGGCGGACGACGTAGTCGAGTTTTTCCAACGCGCTTATGCGCAAAAATGGGTGATTTTCCGTGACTGATATAACCGCCGCCCCTGCGGTGAATCCCCCACTCTGGCTGTTGGCGGAGCTGACCTACCGTTGCCCGCTGCAATGCCCCTACTGTTCCAATCCGCTCGATTTTGCCGCCCAGGAGCAAGAGCTGACCACCGAACAGTGGATAGACGTGTTCCGCCAGGCTCGGGCGATGGGCAGCGTTCAACTGGGCTTTTCCGGTGGCGAACCGCTGGTGCGCAAGGATTTGCCCGAGTTGATCGCCGCCGCGCGCGATCTGGGCTTTTACACCAACCTGATCACCTCCGGCATCGGGCTGACCGAGAAAAAACTGCAAACCTTCGCGGACGCCGGGTTGGATCATATCCAGATCAGTTTTCAAGCCAGCGATGAAACGCTGAATGCTGCACTGGCGGGATCCGCCAAGGCATTCCAGCAAAAACTGGCGATGGCGAAAGCGGTTAAGGCACTCGGCTACCCGATGGTGCTCAACTTCGTGTTGCATCGCCACAATATCGATCAAATCGACCGTATCATTGAGTTGGCCATTCAACTGGAAGCCGACGATGTCGAACTGGCGACCTGTCAGTTTTATGGCTGGGCGCAATTAAACCGCGAAGGCCTGCTGCCGACTCGCGAACAAATCGCGCGTGCGGAAGAAGTCGTGCAGCGCTACCGCGAAAAAATGCGCGACAGCGGTAACCTGGCGAACTTGCTGTTCGTCACGCCCGATTATTACGAAGAACGGCCAAAAGGGTGTATGGGCGGCTGGGGCGCGATCTTTCTGAGCGTGACGCCGGAAGGCATGGCGTTGCCCTGCCACAGCGCGCGTCAATTGCCGGTGAAGTTCCCTTCCGTGCTGGAGCATGACTTGCAACACATCTGGTATCACTCCTTTGGTTTTAATCGCTATCGTGGCTATGACTGGATGCCGGAGCCGTGCCGTTCCTGCTCCGAGAAAGAGAAAGATTACGGCGGTTGTCGCTGCCAGGCGTTCATGCTGACCGGCGATGCCCAAAATGCCGACCCGGTGTGCTCTAAATCGCCGCACCATGCCACCATACTGGCCGCACGCGAGGCCGCCAACCATACGCAAATCGGGATTGAGCAACTGCGTTTTCGCAACGCCGCCAACTCGAAGTTAATCTTCAAAGGTTAAATCATGGGACGTCACGCCTCATCTGTGCGACTCGGCAACGGATTGCGAGTCAATCTGATCAGCGATCCCGCAGCGACCCGCGCCGCCGCGCTGATGCAGGTCGATGCGGGCAGCTACCAAGAACCGCTCGCATGGCCGGGGCTGGCGCATCTGCTTGAACATATGCTGTTTCGCGGCAGCGAACGATTCCAGGCACGAGAAGGCTTAATGAACTGGGTGCCTTCTCAGGGAGGGCGTCTTAACGCCACCACGCATGCGACGCGTACCTTCTTCTTTTTTGAAATCGGCCCGGAGCAATTTGATGCCGGCATTGACCGTCTGATCGATATGCTGATCGCCCCGCTGCTGGCAACTGACGCGCTGGATCAAGAGGCGGATGTCATTGACGCCGAATATCAATTACTGCGCACTGAGGGAGAAACACTCTGCGAGGCGGCACAGCAGCAAGCATTCGACGGCATCGCGGCGATGCATCGCTTTCATATCGGCAGCCGCGCCGGCTTTGGCGAGGATATGGCGGTGCTGCGCTCTGCACTGCAACAGTTTCATCAACGGCATTACAACGCCGCTACCATGACGCTGTGGCTGCAAGGGCCACAGTCGCCGGATCAATTACGCGCCATGGCCGAAAAATATGGTGCGCGCATTGCCAAGGGGCTTCGCCCTCCAGCGCCGGCCGTCTCGCACACTGTCCAGATAGGCGACCGCACGCTCGATTTGCCGGGCGCACCGCAATTGCGCTTGACCTTTGCCCTCAATCAACAACCGGCAACACAGCGCCAGTGGCTGCGGTTGTTGGAGTGTCTACTGCTGGATGAAGCGCCTGGCGGCCTGATGGCCTGGCTGCGCGCAGAGGAGTACAGCGACGCTGTCCGGTTAATTCACGCAACATGCGGCGAGGGGTGTTCACTGCTCACTCTGGCGTTCACCGTTATTCAGGGCACAACCGCAGAGGCGGCAGCCATTGAAGCCGCCCTGTTTGGTTGGCTGGAGCAATTGGCCGGCCTGACCGGACGCCATCTCGAGCATTATAGCCGTCTGGCGAATCGGGCATTCGATCGCCTTGCCCCACTCGATCAATTACGGGCGAACGCCTTTGGTCTGCCGCCGGTACAAGCGACCGACCATTGGGCAGAACAGATCGCCATGCTTGCGTCTGCCTCAATGAGCCGTTTATCTGTACGACCTGATGCCGGCGGCGAAGTCACCGAGTATCGAGGATTGCCTTTAAAACTGACCCTCTTCCATCCGCAAAACCCACCGCCAGTCACCGCGCGTTTCACTTTCTTCCCTGTCGACGTCGCATCTCCGCACAGCGCCCCCCCGCCCGTCGGCCACGCACCGTTAAAACATCGGCCTAACGATGAGGGTTCGCCCGTTTTGCTGTTGCGGCCCGCGCCGGATGTGCTTTTTGAGGAACAACGGGGGTATCTCCTGCAATCGGCATTGCGTACGCTGGCGGCCGAGTTGGCGCATCAGGATGGGCATCTGAGCGTCGAACGTCATCAGGGAGTGTGGGTGCTGCAACTGGCCGGAGAGGATGCGTTGCTGTGTCGCGCCGTCACCGCCATCAACCACCGGCTGGCGGCGATATCACCCGCAATGCAGCGTGACGCAACGAGAGCCTGCCAGCGAGCGCAGGCGCGGGAACAAGGCGACATCGCCATCCGTCGCTTATTGGCGCAGTTGCCGGCCGCATTGTCGGCAGGATTAACGCCGGGCCTCGTGAGCTGGCAGGCCACGCTGACCGGCGGGAATGCGGTTTTACGACAACGGCTGGCACACTTACTCAATGATTTTCCCGAGCCGATCGTCCCCGCCGGGGAATACCGTATTCGTACGCCCGCAGAGCGCGTCGCGCTCGCGGAAAGCGGCGATGAAAATGCCCGGTTAGTGTTTTATCCGCTGCCGGAAACGTCGGCCGCGGCACGTTGGGCTCTTCAACTGCTGGCGCAGCTTTATGCCTCGCGCTATTTCCAGCGTCTGCGCGTCGATCAAAATATTGGCTATGTCGTGCACTGTACTTATTACCGTTGCGTCGATGTCGAAGGTATTTTCTTTGCGTTACAGTCACCAAAATATACCGTCGCGCAACTGGATCATTATACCGCAGCATTTTTGCAGCAAATGGAACTGGAATTGGCGCAGTTAAGCGACCGGGAACTGGCCGAAGCAAGAAATATCCTTCTACACAGGCAGTCCCGCGGCAGCGTTCCTGGCTTGCAACATGCACGCGAAAATGTCTTGGAAAACAATCCCTCTCCAGAATATCTGGAGCAGCTTAACCAGAACGCGTTGTCCTTCTGGCACCGCCGTATCTTCGCGTCGTTATAAAAGTGAGCAATATCCTGGTTTAAAAGCAACATATCCTTAACAGCCTAACGAATCAAATGGTACAATCCGTCGCATTCACTGTTTAATTTTTTGCTCCGCGCCCTGCCTCAATGCAGGGTGCGAAGTAACGATTACACTTTGGTAAACGAGTCGTAATACACATTATTTTCGGAGACTGCCTGAACATGTCTGATTCAACTACCCGGCCGGGTATAAAGCTTAAATTATGGTATTGTTTATTGGGGGTAATTCTTACCGTTACGGGATTATTCTTCGCCATCGCCGGCGGAAAGTTAGTCTCGCTCGGCGGCAGCGCCTACTTCCTGATTGCCGGTATCGTCACCCTGCTTTCCGCCGTTCAATTCTTCCGTCGCAAATCCTCGGCAGTCACGCTGTTCCTGCTGGTGTTCATCGGCACGCTGATTTGGTCAGTGGCCGACGCCGGTTTTGATTTCTGGCCCTTGATTTCACGGCTGATGGTGCCAACCGGCCTGATGATTCTGGCCTTCCTTAGCTGGCCTGCACTGCGTAAACCGGAAGGGAAAGCGCCGCTGGCGAAACTTTCTTACCTGCTCTCCGCCGTGCTGGCTGTGGGTATGGTCGTTGCCTTCGTGCAGATGTTCCAGCCGCACCCCACCGTCGCTTTCAGCGGCCGGCAGTTGCCGCTGATCCCGGTAGATAAAGCCAAACAGCAAAAAGACTGGGACAACTACGGCAATACCCCAGGCGGCAGCCGTTTCGTGGCGCTGGACCAGATCACCCGTGACAACGTGAAAGATCTGAAAGTCGCCTGGACCTTCCACACCGGCGATATCCCGATCAGCCCTGGCGGTAACGGCGCAGAAGACCAGCAGACGCCGCTGCAAATCGGCAACCGCATCTTCCTGTGTACCCCGCACAACAACGTTATCGCCGTCGAAGCCGACAGCGGGAAAGCGATCTGGAAGCGCGAAATCAACGCGCAATCGCAGGTGTGGAACCGCTGCCGCGGCCTGGCCTACTTCGACGCCACCAAACCCCTGCAACAACCGACAGTCCCAGGTTCAACCCCTGTGGCACCGGTTCAGCTTGCCGCCGGTGACAGCTGTCAGCGCCGTATTCTGATGAACACCATCGATGCGCGCCTGGTGGCGATCAACGCCGATAACGGCGAGTTCTGCCAGAACTTTGGCAACAACGGCGTCGTCGATCTGAAAGCCGGTCTGGGCGATGCCTCGGATCCGAAATACCAGCTGACCTCCGCCCCTACGCTGGCGGGCACTACCGTCGTCGTGGGTGGCCGCGTGGCTGATAACGTGCAAACCGACATGCCTGGCGGCGTGTTGCGTGGCTTTAACGTGATCACCGGTGAAATGCGCTGGGCGTTCGACCCAGGCAATCAAGACCCGAACGCGGCGTTGAAACCGGGCCAGACCTTTGTGCGCAGCACACCGAACTCCTGGGCACCAATGTCCTACGATCCGGCGATGAACACCGTGTTCATGCCGATGGGCAGCTCTTCTGTGGATCTCTGGGGCGCCAACCGCAATGCGCTGGACCACAAATACGGCGCGTCCATTCTGGCGCTCGATGCGACAACCGGTAAAGAAAAGTGGGTTTATCAGACCGTACATAACGATCTGTGGGATTTCGATGTCCCGATGCAGCCTAGCCTGATCGATTTCCCGATGAAGGACGGCACCACCCGCCCTGCGCTGGTATTCGGCGGCAAAACCGGGCAGATCTTCGTGTTGGATCGCCACACCGGCAAGCCACTGACCGAAGTGAAAGAGCTGCCGGTGAAACCCCGCAACATTCCGGGCGAGCAGTATTCGGCAACACAGCCCTTCTCTGTCGGCATGCCGCAGATTGGCGCAGAAAAGTTGACCGAATCCGACATGTGGGGCGCAACGCCGTTCGATCAGTTGATGTGCCGCATCAGCTTTAAATCGATGCGTTACGATGGCCTGTTCACCGCACCGGACACCGATCTCTCACTCAGCTTCCCAGGCTCGCTGGGCGGTATGAACTGGGGTGGATTGTCTACCGATCCGAACAACCACTACATCTTCGCCAACGATATGCGTTTGGGCCTGTGGGTGCAGATGATCCCGCAAAAAACCGACGCCAACGCCCCGGCCAGCAACGGCGGCGAATCGGTTAACGCCGGTATGGGCGCCGTGCCGTTAAAAGGTACCCCTTACGGCGTCAACAAGAACCGCTTTATGTCACCGCTGGGCATTCCGTGCCAGAAACCGCCGTTCGGCACCCTGTCCGCTATCGATCTGAAAACCCAGAAAGTGGTGTGGCAGGTACCGGCCGGTACGGTGCAGGACACCGGGCCATTCGGCATTAAAATGCGTGCCCCAATGCCGATAGGCATGCCAACGCTGGGCGGCACGCTGGCAACCCAGGGCGGGCTGGTGTTTATCGCCGGCACTCAGGATTACTACCTGCGGGCCTTTGATTCATCCACCGGTAAAGAAGTGTGGAAAGCGCGTCTGCCGGTCGGCAGCGGCGGCACCCCGATGAGCTACGTCTCACCGACCACCGGTAAGCAGTACATTCTTATCTCCGCCGGCGGCGCACGCCAGTCACCGGACCGTGGCGACTACGTGATCGCCTACGCGCTCGATAAGTAACGCTCAAGGTACGCAATAACAAAAAGCCCCCGCCACATGATGGGGGCTTTTTTTATGAATTATCGTGAATTAGCGTTAATCCATAGAAAGCCTCCCCTCACTTTACAAGAATAATCCTACTGTTTTACCCGGCATAATATCTCATTCTTTCAATCGGCTTTTTACCGCCCCAAGCCCGGTTATTGGCATATTCCCGCAGGCACGAATATTATTAAAACAGTTCCTTTTGGAGCGAATCTCAGGCGGCTTTCAGAAGGAAAAAAGCATGCATGTTTTACCTGTTCACAGTGATGACAATCATCCTGTTGATATAGCTAATGTAATTTTTGACGGTTTACCGAACCTCATTGGCGTGGGTAAAAGCCTGGGCGGACACTTTAATAAAGGGTGGCGTGAATATACCGGTGGGGCTTCATTTGATAATGAGGATGACGGCTGGTTGAAAGCCCTGCACCCGGCCGATCACGCGCTGGTTCGCAGCCTGTGGCAGCAGGCAATGGCTACCGCCACCTCGTTCGTGAATGAAAGCCGCCTGCGCCATTGCAGCGGTGAGTTTCGCTGGTTTTTGCTGTCATTCAACGCGGCCAAAGATCCCCTGCCTGAGGAACCGCGCTGGTGTCTCACCTGCGTGGATATCCACGAGCAAGTACTGGAAAAACACATCCTCGCCGCGACCTTGGCCGCGCAGCAAAACATGCTCGACGCCAGCGTCGACTGCATCAAGATCATCAATAATGACGGTTCGTTGCTGCACATGAACCGAGCGGGCTGCATTGCCCTTGGCCTGGATGAAAACCAAAAACAGTTTGGCATGTCGTGGCTGGGGTTGCTGCCGGTAGAAATACGCAAGCGCGGCAGAAAAGCGTTGCGCAAAGTATTGAATGGCCGCAATGCCAGATTCGCCGGCCTTAGCGTCACGCCAAATGGCAAGATGCAGCATTGGGATAATATCCTCAGCCCGGTCACCGATAACAATGGCCGGATACAAAATATATTGTGCGTTTCCCGCGATGTGACCTCGCAAAGAATAGCGGAGAAGCGTTTGCTGATCGCCAGTGAATATGACGACCTGACCGGTCTGCCTAACCGGCGGTTATTCAAGAAAAAATTAAAACAGGAAATGAAACGCGCCCTGAGCAACAATAAATTACTCGGGCTGATTCTGTTGGATCTCGACCACTTTAAACTGGTTAACGACACCCTTGGGCATGCTGCGGGCGATCATCTGCTGCGCGTGTTATCCAAAAGGCTCACGGCGCACCTGAACCCTGACTCTTTTGTTTCCCGGCTCGGCGGCGATGAGTTTGCGGTGGTCATCAGCGACATAGAGAATGAGCAGGATATCTTCAAAATCGCCAATAACTTCCTGCTGCAACTCGAATCGCCGATCACCCACGGCGGCAAGGCGCTGCATTGCGGCATGAGCATCGGTTGCGCCGTTTATCCTCAGGATGCCCATGACCCGTCGGAACTGATGAAGTGCGCCGATACCGCGCTGTATGAACTTAAGGACGGCGGCCGCGGCGGCGTTTACATGTTCAATCAACAGATGATGGAGAAAGCAAAGGCGCGTGCCTCACAGCTTAACCACGCGCGGCAGATTGTGCGTGATAACCGCATCCGCCCCAGCTATCAACCGAAGGTCAATTTGGTCAACGGCGAGATCGTGGGTTTTGAGGCGCTATTGCGCTGGTATAGCCCGGTGAACGGCATGCAGTTGCCGGATACCGTCAGTGAAGCCTTCAGCGACTATGAACTGGCGACAAAAATCAGCGAAGCCATGCAGATGAAAGTCTTTGCCGATATTTCACGCTGGATCGCCGCCGGCGTAGACGTCTTGCCGGTGTCGTTGAACGCGTCCCCTATCGAGTTTTTACGCGACAATTATGCCGAAACCTTCCTGCAACGATTGCTGATGTTCCGCATTCCGCACCACCTTATCGAGCTGGAAGTCACCGAACATGCGTTCAACAAACACGGTTCGAAGTATGTGTTGCGGGCCTTGCAAATGCTCAAGGAAATGGGCATCAGGATTGCGCTCGATGACTTTGGTACCGGACATTCTGCCTTTACGCACATCATGAATTACCCGCTGGACTGCATTAAACTGGATTGCGATTTTATCCGCCGGATGAACGACGAGCCGGCCATATTGGGCATCGTCGAAAGCATGGGTATTCTGGGGCAGAAATTGGCCATCGATATCGTCGCCGAGGGGATTGAAACCGAGCAGCAACGCCAGACGCTGTGCGCCGCCGGTTTTTATTTCGGCCAGGGCTTCCTGTTCAGCAAAGCCGTTGAGGCGCCCAAGGTGCTCAACCTGCTGCGGGCCAATGTGCGCGATAACGAAGAAATCGACGATTGAGGCGGGCAATATTCCGCTGCAACCCGATTTTTCTAAAATTAGTTAGTTAATTTTGTTCGTTCACAGATTTAGCGGCTTCGAGGATAGTGAGCAGACCGCCTCAACAACATAATAATGCAGGTAATAATCATGATGTATAGCGCTAAATTAACCGCAGCGGCGGCACTCCTGAGCATGTCCTTCATCGCCAATGCCGCACCGGGAATTGATCTGATCGCCAATGAAACCCCGATAAACACGGTTAAAAGCCCAGAGGCCGTCGCCAAGATCCCGGCGGGATTTAAGTTCGTTGAGCCAGGGACGCTAACCGTCGCCGTGTCGATATTGGGTAGCGGCCCGCCGTTCGGGCTGTACGCACGCGACAATAAAACGGTGATTGGCAGCGAGTCGGATATTGCCCGGCTGGTCGCCGATGGGCTTGGGCTAAAACTCAAGCTGGTGCCGACATCCTGGGAAGACTGGCCGCTGGGGGTGACCTCAGGGAAATACGACGCGGCAATTTATAACATCACCGTCACCCAAGAGCGTAAAACCAAATTCGATTTTGCCACTTATCGCCAGGACACGTTGGGTTTCTACGTGAAGGCCGACAGTAAAATCACCTCGATAAAGTCCGCACCGGATATCGCCGGCAAGAAGATCATCGTCGACTCCGGCACCAATCAGGAGGCGGTGTTGCTGGCATGGGATAAAGAGAATCAGGCCAAAGGGCTGCCCGCTCTCCAACCGATCTACGTCACCGACAAAGCGGCCTCGACGCTGGCGATCCAATCCGGCCGGGCCGAGGCGACTTTCGGGCCGAACGTAGCCGGCGCCTATCAGGCTAAATTAAACGGTAAAACCAAGTTGGTCGGCATAGTGCCGGGCGGCTGGCCGCGCAGCGCCAACATCGCCGTGACATTGAAAAAGGGCAACGGCCTGGTTGATGCCGTGCAGGCTTCGCTCAACAGCGCCATCGCCAACGGCAGCTACCTGAAAGTGTTGGATCGCTGGGCGGAAAGCGACGAGAAAATCGAACGTTCTGAAATCAATCCGCTGGGGTTGGGGGACTGATCTTCCGGCTTTCAAGGCGCCGGCTCTTACCCGGCGCCTGTCTTCAGCACTTCCGGGTTTGTTTTGCCTCAGCCGGCTAACCCGTCACTCATCTGCACCAAGGCGCTTTTTCTCCATTTTGCGATAAAGCGTGCTGCGCGATACGCCCAGTAATTTGGCCGCCTGGCTGATGTTGCCGTTGGCGTTTCTGATGGCGGCGAACACCTCCGGCTCGGTTTGCGAAACGGTGTTGGCTTCCGCGCAAAGCGGCGGCAGCGCGTTGAACTGTTCCGGCAGATCCTCAAGCGCAATCAGGTTGTCGTCATCCGCCAACGCCAGCAGCACCTTCAGCGTACTCAACAGCTGCCGTACATTGCCGGGCCACGAATAGCGGGCCAACGCGGCCAGCGCGTCCGGCGCCAGCCTGATGCCGCGCTTATCGGCGCCCAGCTCATGCCAAAGGCTGAGAATGAAGCGATCGACATGCGCCCGCTGCCGCAGCGGTGAGATGCACAGACTGAATTCCTGAATGCGGTACAGCAGATCCTCGCGGAATTCCCCGGCCGCCACCAATGTGTCCAGATTGCGGTTGGTGGCGCAGATCAGCGTAAAATCTACCGAACAGGCGTGGCGGCTGCCCAGCGGCGTGACGGTTTTTTCCTGCAGCACGCGCAGCAACCGCGTTTGCAGGCTCAGCGGCATATCGCCAATCTCGTCCAGGAACAGCACCCCGCCGTCGGCCTCCCTGATCTTGCCGGCATAGCCTTTGGGATTGGCGCCGGTAAAGGCGCCGGGCGCATAACCAAACAGCTCGGATTCGATCAGGTTTTCAGGCAGCGCCGCGCAGTTGATCGCCACGAAGTTGCCCTCCCGCCATTTGCTTTCCTGGAACAGCCGCCGGCTGAAGTGCTCCTTGCCGCAGCCGGTTTCCCCGGTAATGCACAGTGCAAGGCCGGCGTTCAAAATACGCAACGCTTTCTGTTTGTCTGCCCCGTCCCGATCAAAAGGCTGAACAAAGGGCCTGACGGCATGTGAATGCCGTTCGGGCATCTCCAGCAGCGAGTAATAACGGCGATGGTTGGCGGCCCGTGTCTGACAGGGCGCATTCAACGTCTGTCGCGACATCTCCGGGAACAGCGTGGCGAAATCCAGCGCCCCAAAGGACGCCGGTGAAAGGTTAAATTCTTGCATCGCCAGCCGGTTGGCGGCAGTAAGCACGTCATCGCGGAAGACCAGAATCAGTTCATGCGCAGTACCGAGGATATGCGCATCGCTGTGCAGGCTGAGCGTCCAGTGGTGAGCCGTGACCGTGCTCTTCACCCATTGATGTTCAATGTGTCGGACCGCCTGCAGAATCAGTGACCGGGCGTCGTCGTACGGGCGTTGCACCGGCGTTGAGATATCCAGCACCCCGCCGATTTGCCCGTCGGGCCGAAAAATCGGCGCGGCCGAGCAATAAAGCCCTGCGTTTTGATTGAGAAAATGCTCGTCGCCATTCACCTCGCACAACTCTCCCAGCGCCAGCGCGGTGCCGATCGCGTTGGTACCGCGCTCTTGCTCTCCCCACTGGTTGCCCGGTGCCAGCGCTATGCGCGACGCCTTGCGCAAGAAATGGGTATTGCCGCAGGTCTCCAGCACCAGCCCGCTGGCATCGGACACCACAATGATGGAAGGCTGTCGGTTGATTTCGCCACCCAAACGGGCAATCAGCGGTTGAGCCAGTTGCGCCACCCAGCCGTTTTGCCCGCGTACTTCATTCAGCGCGGCCGGTCGGACAAAGGGAACGTGGTCGTCGGCCCTGCTCAGGCCGTAGCGTTGGCTGCGCTGCCAGGACTCTGACAGGGGGTTGGGGAGAGGCCTGTTTTCATGGTCGGAGGCGAACCCCGTTACGGCTGTCCGGTCTTTATGCAACATGCCTTTCTCCCGCGCAAAAGTGTTGCATTTTTGTATCATGAATGTGTCTCATGCGTTGCGACATGGGACACAAAAAATAATAGAAATGAATGTTAATTCACCGTTCTTATTGGCGTCAGCGAATATTTATAATCACCAAGATGATGATATTAAAGAACTTAGCAAATAAACACCCAGGTAATGGAACAATGTGGCATAGGCAATGCTTATGTTTAGCCAAGGTGCCCCAGACTGGGCGCCCAACCTACAGCCCGTGTTCCTTTGAGAGGTGTTTAACATGAAATATGTCCATCCCGGTTTGCCTGGCTCGCTGGTTTCTTTCAAACAACGCTACGGCAATTACATTGGCGGCAAATTTGTCGAACCCGTTTCCGGTAACTACTTTACCGACACCTCCCCGGTAACCGGGAAAACCGTCGCCGAGTTCCCCCGCTCCGACGCGCAGGATATTGAGCGTGCTCTGGATGCGGCACACGCCGCCGCAGACGCCTGGGGCAGCACCAGCGTACAAAACCGTGCCAACGTGCTGCTGGCCATCGCGGATCGCATGGAATCGCAATTGGAAATGCTGGCGTTGACAGAAAGCTGGGACAACGGCAAGCCGATCCGCGAAACGCTGAATGCGGACATCCCGCTGGCGATCGATCATTTCCGCTACTTCGCCGGTTGCCTGCGCGCGCAGGAAGGTACCGCTACCGAGATTGACCAGTACACCCTGGCCTACCATATTTACGAACCGCTCGGTGTGGTGGGGCAGATTATTCCGTGGAACTTCCCGCTGCTGATGGCGGCCTGGAAACTGGCCCCGGCGCTGGCCGCCGGCAACTGCGTGGTGCTTAAACCCGCAGAACAGACGCCGCTCAGCATTTGCGTGCTGCTGGAGTTGATTGGCGATCTGCTGCCGCCGGGCGTGCTCAATGTGGTTCACGGCTTTGGCAAAGAGGCCGGTGAGGCGTTGGCGACCAGCAAGCGCATCGACAAAATCGCCTTTACCGGTTCAACCCCGGTGGGCAGGCATATCCTGGCCTGCGCGGCGGAGAATATCATTCCCAGCACCGTGGAGCTGGGCGGGAAATCGCCCAATATCTTCTTTGAAGACATCATGCAGGCCGAACCGGAATTTATCGATAAGGCGGTTGAGGGGCTGATCCTCGGTTTCTTCAATCAGGGTGAAGTTTGCACCTGCCCTTCACGCGCGCTGATCCAGGAGTCAATCTACCCGCAATTTATGGAAAAAGTGCTGGCGCGCATCACCACCATTCGTCAGGGCGACCCGTTTGACACCGACACCATGATTGGCGCACAGGCGTCCCAACAGCAGTTCGACAAGATCCTCTCTTACATCGAGATCGCCAAAAACGAAGGCGGGAAAATTATCGCTGGCGGCGAGCGCACCAGCCAGGAACAGACCTTGCAGCAAGGTTTTTATCTCCAGCCAACGCTCATCACCGGTAACAACAGCATGCGCTTCTTCCGTGAAGAGATCTTTGGGCCGGTCATCGGCATCACCACCTTCAAAGACGAAACCGAAGCGCTGGCGCTGGCCAACGACACCGAGTTCGGGCTGGGCGCAGGCCTGTGGACCCGTGACAACAACCGCGCCTATCGCATGGGCCGCGCCATCAAGGCCGGGCGCGTCTGGACCAACTGTTATCACCTCTACCCGGCGCATGCGGCCTTCGGTGGTTACAAAAACTCCGGCGTCGGCCGCGAAACGCACAAGGTCGCGCTGTCGCATTACCAGCAGGTGAAAAACCTGTTGGTTAGCTACGACGCCAAACCGCAGGGTCTGTTTTAACTGAATGTTGCCTGTTCCAACCCTACAACTTCTCGAGGTCTGAAAATGAAAACGATGAAAGCTGCTGTGGTGACTGCGTTTGGACAACCCTTGGTGATTAAGGAGGTTCCGATCCCGGAGGTCGCGCCCGGTAAAATCGTGGTCAAGATCGCCGCCACCGGGGTGTGCCATACCGATCTGCACGCCGCCGACGGCGACTGGCCGGTCAAACCCAACCCGCCTTTCATTCCCGGGCATGAGGGCGTCGGCCATGTAGTGGCGGTGGGCGCAGGCGTTACCCACGTAAAAGAGGGTGACCGCGTAGGCGTGCCCTGGCTATATTCTGCCTGTGGGCACTGCGAACACTGTCTCGGCGGCTGGGAAACGCTGTGCCATTCCCAGCAAAACTCGGGCTATTCGGTCAATGGCAGCTTTGCCGAATACTGCCTGGCCGATGCCAATTACGTGGGTATTTTGCCCGATAACGTCGATTTTCTGTCTATCTCACCGATCCTCTGCGCCGGTGTCACCGTCTATAAAGGTCTGAAAATGACCAATACCAAGGCCGGCGACTGGGTGGTCATTTCGGGTATCGGCGGTCTCGGGCATCTGGCGATCCAATACGCCACCGCCATGGGGTTGAACGTGGCGGCGGTCGATATTGACGATGACAAGCTGGCCTTCGCCAAAAGCCTGGGCGCTTCGGTAGTGGCCAATGCGAGAAACGTCGATCCAGGCCGCTATTTCCATCAGGAGTTCGGCGGCGCGCACGGCGTGCTGGTGACGGCGGTGTCGCCCAAGGCGTTTGAGCAGGCCACCACCGTGATGCGACGCGGCGGCACCATGGTATTGAACGGCTTGCCGCCGGGCAGTTTTGACCTTTCAATCTTCAATATGGTGCTGGACGGCACTACGGTGCGGGGCTCGATTGTCGGTACGCGCAAGGATCTGCAAGAAGCTCTGGACTTCGCCGGCCGTGAGAAAGTCGCGGCAACCATCTCGGTAGAGCCGCTCGAGCAAATCAACGACATCTTTGGCCGCATGCGTGAGGGCAAAATCACTGGCCGCGTAGTGGTTGATATGTTGCTTTAAGTCAACGCGTCAGGGCACTGGCAGTCCAGTGCCCTTTTTCTTCGCGTCGGCAAGGGTCTGGTGAATAAATCGCATTTTCTCCAGCACCGGTGCCGGCAACACAAAGGGATAAAGGTCGGCATGCCCCATCGAACGATTGAGCTGGTTCAGCGCCCAGGAGACCGGTAACCAGAGCGCGATCAGGCGATCAAAATCGGGCGTTTCAGCCGAATGGCCGAAAGCGGCGTCTGGCGCGGCGAAACCGTAAGCTGCCGCGGTGTCCAGGGTATCGCGAATATGCAGATAATGAGCAAAGGTTTCTGCCCAGTCCTCCGCCGCGTGCATGGTGGCATAGGCGGAAACATAACATTCATGCCAGCCCTCGGGAGCACCCAACTGGTAGTGTCGATCGAGCGCCTGCTGGTAATCCGCATCCGGGTCGCCAAACAGATCGACAAACGCCTGCCGCCGTTCGGGCTGAATGATCAATAGGCTGTAATAGTAATGCCCCACTTCATGGCGGAAGTGACCCAGTAACGTACGGTAAGGTTCGCCCATGGAAACGCGCAGTTGCTCACGGTGAACGTCATCCCCCTCCTCCAGATCCAGCGTAATTACGCCGTTCGCATGGCCGGTTAGCACCTGCCGCCGTTCGCTGGAAAGCAATTCGAAGATCAGTCCGTTGTCCGGATCGTCATTTTTACTGACGATCGGCAGGCCCAGTTCGGTCAACTCCAGTATCAGGCGGCGTTTGGCCGTTTCGGCTTCGGCAAACAGCGGGAGCGCTTCCGCATCATCATCCGCCGGCCGGGTTTGGGTCAGGCGACACGACGCACACAAATCCCCTTCTTGCTCCACCAGCCAGTTGCACTGCGCAATATGCATATTGGCGCACAGGTGCCCCTGTTCCGGCTCGTCGTCGCCCACAGGGCCGGGAGCCGCGATAACCACCAATCTCCGGCCAGGCAAATCGAACCCCAGGGAGCTTGAGCAAGACAAACACAGCGAATTTTCAAACGACAGCTGCTGCCCGCAGTTCGGGCAGGAAAAGTTGCGCATGGTCAGGCTTCCTTAGCGGCAGAGTACGTGTGGGCGCTGGCGCCAGAGACAAGTTAAGGGTAGCCAGACGGCCGTGGGTTCGTCAAACGCCCCGGTTCAGACCTTGGTCTTGGTTTTGGCTTTGGTGATTTTTGTCGCTTTGGCGGGGTTACCGGCAACGAATTCCAGGGTTGGCGAGTAGTAAAAAGGCAACCAGGCATTGTAACTGCTTTCCCACTCCCACTTGACGGGGCAAGGCCACAGAATATCTTCATATAAAATGTAATAGACCCATCGCCCATGCGGGCGGCGCGGTTTAGCTGTGCTCATAGACACTGACTTCTCTGGCCCGAACGGTTACACGATGGCGCTCAACCGCCCGGAGTGGCATAGCCGCCGACAACAAACAGGGTCAGCAGAGCCAGGGCCGCAACAATAATCGCAATAGGGAAAAAATAGCCGATCTTCATTTTTAATTCTCTTTGTCATCAGGCGTTACGGAGCACCCAGCAAATTTAACATGGACGGTGGTCGGCTAGCCATCTTTCCCGCTATTCATGTATTTCATTCATAAACTCAATATATTTGATGGGTTAATCACCTCCGCGTTCAGGCGGCGTGCGATCGCGGTGCTTATCACGACGCCAGGCCACCGCCCCCCTGATAAGGCGTTTTACCGGCAATCTTCATGATTTCCGCCCCCAGAGTGACAAAGGGTGCGCGGCGGCTGGCATAGATTAGCCCACCCGCCTGGGCACGCACCGCTTTTACGGTATCGGTGATCGGGTCAATGATTTCCGCCACGGCTTCATCCGCCTCCACCCATTCACCCGGCTGGCGCAACGGCAGCAGAATGCCGCTGGCGGGCGCGGTAACAATCTCTCCGGCGGCAAACGGCAACATGGCAACCTCCAACTGCGGTATTGCCGGCGGCTCGCCCGCAATGGCGCCACGGTGCTGCAAATAACGATAGAGACGTTCGGCATCGTTGCCGGCCAATGGGTGGCTGATATCCTGTTGTCCGCGCAGTTCCAACGTGACCGCCATGCAGCCGGGTTGCAGGTTTAACGCGGGATGCTGCTGCGCCAGCCGATGCCACGGCAACCCACAGGCTTCGTCAAACGAGCCGCCCCCGCTGTCTTGCGAAAGCAGCACCGCGCCGATCCCCATACAGCGCGCCAGCTCTTCCGCCTGCTCGCGCCAGGCCGGGTCGGCGTACATATGCAATATCGCGCGGTCATCGCAATGCAGGTCCAGCACCACATCGGCATCGCAAGCCAATAACAGCAGTTGCCGGCGCAGGGCTTCTGCCTCGCTGCGGTCCGGCATGGCATGCAAAGCTTTACGCATCGCGGCACGTACCTGCGGCACGGCAGGCTGCGACGAGACAAAGGCCGCATTGCGCAGCAACAGAGCCAAATCGGGAAAGTCGCGGTTGAAATTGCGGCCGCTGACCAGATCAAACCGCCCGACGCCGCCGTTGAGCAGCACCTGTGCCAGCCCCAAGGGATTGGCGACCGGGACAATGATTATTTCACTTTGCAGTTCCCCGCGCCGTTCCGCCTGGCTGAGTAATCTTTTAAGATAATGCAGCACCAGCATGCCGGGCAGTTCGTCGGCATGCAGACCGGCCTGCAGGTAAATCTTTTCGCCCTGGCCGGGCTGCCCGAAATGAAAACTGGTGAATTGGCGCTGCCCCCCCAGGGCATGTTCAGGTAACTTATGATGTTTACTTTTCATTGGACGCCCTATCTGTGGAAAAAAAAGCCCGGCTTGATCGAATCGACAAAAAAATCCTTGAAATACTGTGCCGGGATGGCCGCATTTCCTATCAAAAGCTCTCCGAGCAGGTCAACCTGACCGCTCGCCCCTGCCAGGAACGGGTACGCGGGCTGGAGCGCGACGGCATTATCCGCGGCTACAGCGCCATCATCGAACTGCCGGAACCGGAACATGCCTTTGTGATACAGGCGCAAATCGCGCTGGCCGATCACGGCCATTCTCAGCCGGCGTTCGAGCAGGAAATGCGCAATACGCCAGAGGTGCTGGATTGCTGGCTGGTGAGCGGCAGTTTCGATTTTCTGGTGCGTATCGGCTGCCGCAGCATGGAAAGCTACCGGTTGCTGGCCGACGCCTGGCTGACCAGCAAAAAATTCCGGGTGGATAAAATCGTGACGCTGACCGAGTTGCAATCCATCAAACGATCCTGAGCCGCCTCAGTCACGGCGAATAAAGGCCAGCCAGCGCCGTTCTGCCCGCGAAAACAGGAAAATCAGCAGGAAGGTGCAGAGCAGATAGAGCGCTGCCGCCATCAGGAAGGGAATAAACGGCGAATAGGTGGCGGCGTAAAAAGCGCGTGCCACCCCGGTAATGTCCAGCAGCGTCACCGTGCTGGCCAGCGACGTGGCGTGCAGCAGAAAGACCATCTCGTTATTCAGCGCCGGAATACCCCGCCGTAACGTCGCCGGTAACACCAGCCGGCGAATTATCTGCCACTGGCTCATGCCAAACGCCTCACCGGCGACCCACTCCTGCTTTGGAAAAGTGCCCATCATGCCGGCCAACAGCTCCGCGACGTAGGCGCTGGTATTGAGCACCAACGCCAGCGTGGCGCAAAAGGTGGCATCACGAAACAGCAACCAGAAAGGCTGATCGTTCTGCCAGCCCAACTGCACCACGTCGAACTGCGACAGGCCGTAGTAAATCAGCATCAATTGCAGATACAGCGGCGTACTGCGGAAAAAATAGGTCACGCAACGGATCAACCCGGACAGCGGGCGCGGGCCATACACCTGGCCGACCGCCATCAGCACCGCCAATAGCAGGCCCGGCACCACCGACAGCAAAAACAGTTTGGCCGTCAGCGCCAGCCCGGTCACATCCGAGCCGTCGCTCCACAAAAAACTGGGTGCCACGTCCAGCATATCTTGCAGAGTCATCAGCGTGCTCCCGCAGCGGTCGAGGAAGCCAGCGCGTAGCGACGCGCCAGCAGACTAAAGCCCCAGCTGGAGATCGCGGTAATCACCATATAGATCAGCGCCACCAGGAAGTAGAACAGGAAAGGTTTTTGCGTCGCTCGCCCCGCTTGCTCCGCCAGCCACACCATGTCCTCCAGCCCCAGGATCGACACCAGTGCAGAGGCTTTCATCAAGCCAAGCCAGTTATTGTTGATCCCGGGAATGGCGAAACTCAGCATTTGCGGCAGCAGGACGCGGCGAAACACCTGCCCTGGGCGCATGCCGTAAGCCATTGCCGCTTCCAGTTGGCCGCGTTCGACGGTGAGAAAAGCGCCGCGAAAGGTTTCCGTGTAGTAAGCGCCAAACACGAAACCAATCGCCAGCACGCCGGAGATAAAGGTGTTGAAGCGCAACGGCCCCAACCCCAGCAGGCCAAGAACGCCGTTGACCAGCATTTCGCCGCCAAAGAACAGCAACAGCATAATCACCAGTTCAGGAATGCCGCGCACCAGCGTGGTGTAACCCGTCGATAACCAGCGCAACCAGCGCGGGCCGAACAGCTTGATCAGCGCATTAATCAGGCCGAGCGCCAGCGCCACCGCCAGCGAAACCAGCATCACGCACAGCGACAGCGCCGCACCGTGAGCCAGCAACGGCAAATACTCGATGACCATTCCCGGCCTCCCATTCTTGTCTTAATGCCGGGCCAGCCGGCGTCAGTGTCGGTTTAGCCGCCGTAAATATCGAAGCTGAAATACTTTTTCTGGATGGCATCATAGGTGCCGTCGGCACGGATGGCCTTAATGGCGCCGTTGAGCGCGTCACGCAGCGCCGGGTTGTCTTTGCCCACCGCGATGCCCACGTCGGAGGAGATACTGCTGTCCGTAATCGCCGGGCCGGCGAAGGCAAATTTTTGCCCGCGCGGGGTATCGATAAAGCTGCTGGCCGCCTGGGTATTGTCCTGCAACGACGCATTAATCCGCCCGGACATCAAATCCAGATAAACATTGTCCTGATTGGCGTAAGAAACGATCTTCACGCCCTGTCCGGCCCAATGTTTCTTCGCATAGGTTTCATGAATGGAGCCGGTCTGCACGCCGACCGTTTTGCCTTTCAGGCTGGCGGCATCCGGCAGCAACGGGCTGCCCTTGCGCGCCACCAACTGCGCCGAACTGCGGTAGTAGCGATCGGTGAAATCCACTTCTTTCTTGCGCTCGTCGGTAATGGTCAGCGAAGCGATAATGGCATCGAACTTACGCGCATTGAGCGCCGCGATCATGCTTTCAAAAGGCTGTTTGACGAAAACACATTTGGCATGCAGCTGCGTACACAGCGCATTGGCGATATCGATATCAAAACCGGTGATCTCGCCGCTGGGCGAAAGCACGTCAAAAGGCGGGTAACCGCCGTCGACGCCAAAGCTGATGGTATCGAAAGACTGGGCCGCCGCCGGGCCACCCAGGGCCAGGCTGGTCAGTAGAACCGCTAATTTTTTTTTCATGGCTGAGATCCCCGGTGCAAGAAAGCGCTAGAAACGAAGTGACAGGCAGGTCAGGCCGCCGTCCATTTTTTTAAATTCGCTGGTGTCGAGCTGAACGATGGGCATGCCCAACTTTTCGATTTGGGCCAGCGTTTGCGGGTAACCCCGTGGGGTAATCAAGGTATCGTTGATCCACAGCGTGTTGCCGGCATAGGACTCTGCTTCCGGGATAACGATGGCGTTAAAACCGCTAAAGGCAGGATGGCGCTGGTAGTCTTCCGTCAACAGCAGGGTGTTGTGGCCAACATAGTTGACGATGGATTTCAGGTGCAGCCCGGCGCTGACTTCAATGGCGGTCACCCGGTAGCCATAAGGCTCGACCGCAGCGGCAAACTCGCCGATGCCGGCTTCATCGGTACGCGCCGTCAGGCCAATAAAAAACTGACGATCGACCAGCAGCACGTCGCCGCCGTCAAGGTGGCCGCGCCGGCTCATCCGTACCACCGGGCGCTCGCCTGCAAACAGCGGCGCAATGGTGTCCACCTCGCCCTGGCGGCTCGGCGCACCCGGGTGGGTGATCACGGCCAGCTCCGGCATGACCACCGCCGTGTCTTCCACAAAGTGGGCGTCCGGGAAGGCCGGGGCTGCCGGTAACACCGTCACTTTCAGCCCCAGGCGCAGCAAGGTCTCCACATAGGCCAAAAACTGACGGCCGGTGGCGGCGATATCCGGCGCGCCCAATTGAGCGGTGGTCTGGCCGCTGCCGCAGCTATCAGCAGGCAGTCTGGCAATGGCTTGAGTAAAGTGCATGGGCGATTCTCTCGAGTGAAATGGACGGTAGGTGTTTTTCGATTATCAAACAGATACCGTCGCCAATCAGGTTGAATCCGCCCGCCGGCACTCTACATTTACGCTGTTTATCGCGCCGCTGACGACCTATTCCGCTGTACGCCGCGCAAAGCCGCCGCTCTCACGGCAGTGGCGCCTGTGCACCGGTGATGCGTGGCATCACTTCTTTCATCAGCTCAAGGAATTTACGCAACCGCGCCGGATAATAACTGGCATAGGGGTAAAGCAGATAAATCGGCAAGGGCGCGGCGTGCCAGCCCGGCATCAACGGGGTAAGCAGCCCCTGCTCCAGATCCTGTTTAACCACCCAGGACGACAACATCGCCACTCCCACGCCGTTCAACGCCGCCTTGCGGACGGCATAAAGACTGTCGGTACTCAACCTGGGGACAATGTCAAAACGGTAATCTTCACCGCTGGCGGTATGCGTCAACGTCACTTCATTGCGATAAAAACTGTTTAGCGCCAGCCAGGGCAACTGTGCCAAATCACCGATCTGCGCCAATGGCGTATGGCGCGCCAGCAGTTCAGGCGCGGCCACCACAATGCGCGGTACCTGCGCCAGCAGCACCGCGACCACCGAAGGATCGGTCACCGCGCCGACGTGGATCGCGCAGTCCACGCCTTCGGGAATGAAATCGGGCGAATGATCGTTGAGCGTCCATTCCACGCTGGTCTGTCGGTAGCGTTGCAGGTAATCCCCCAACGGCCCAATCAGTTGATCCTGGCCAAAGGCATGCGGCGCACGTACCCGCAATACGCCCACAGGCTCATCACGCACACCGCGCAGTTCATCCTCCATGATTTGCCAATGCTCAATCAGCTTGCGCGCATGCTGATAACAACGCTCGCCGTCGTCCGTCAGCTTCATGGCGTGAGTCGTACGCTGGATTAATTTAACGCCAAGCAGTTGCTCCAGCACCTGGAGACGCCGGCTAATGGTGGGCTGCGAAGTGTTCATTTGCGCCGCTGCAGCCGAGAGACTGCCGCTGTCGACAATGCGCACCAGAGTTTGCAGCATGGCTATACGGTCGCCATTGGGAAATGGATTTTTATTCATACGTATTACGTATAACAGTTTTACCTGTCCAGGGGCTACAGTTTCCGCCGAAAACTGGCAAGAATAGCCCCACTTTACTTGTTCTGGATAACCATCATGAGCCTGATTTCATCAGCCACCACCGCGCCTGCCCCTGCGCTTTCCGCCAAAATCGTTTTCCTGCTGGCCGCCGGTGCCGGTCTGAGCGTGGCGTCCATTTACTACAGCCAGCCGATGCTGAGCATTATGGGCGATACGTTCCACGCCGGGGTCAGTGATACCGGCATGGTACCCACCCTGACCCAGGCGGGCTATGCGCTGGGCATCCTGCTGCTGGCCCCGCTGGGCGACCGTCACGATCGCCGCCAGATCATCCGGATCAAGGGCGTGCTGCTGGCACTCACCCTGCTGCTGTGCGGTTTTTCTTCTTCATTTCCGCTGCTGCTGCTCAGCAGCCTGGCGATCGGTTTGGCCGCTACGGTGGCGCAGGACATTATCCCTGCGGCCGCCACGCTCGCTTCAGACGCCAACCGGGGCAAAACGGTGGGCACAGTGATGACCGGGTTGCTGGCCGGCATTTTACTCTCGCGCGTGTTCAGTGGCGTGGTGGCGGAATATTTCGGCTGGCGCAGCGTTTATATGCTGGCGGCATTGGGGGTGCTGGTCATCACCCTCACCATCGGTGCGGTACTGCCGCGTTTCAAACCCAATACCACGCTGAGCTACCCGGCACTGCTGCGCTCATTGGGGAAACTGTGGGCCGATTACCCGGAACTGCGACGTGCCGCGTTGGCTCAGGGCTTGCTGTCGGTCGCGTTCAGCGCTTTCTGGTCGACGCTGGCGGTGATGCTGGCGGAAAAATATCAGCTTGGCAGCGCAGTAGCCGGCGCTTTTGGGCTGGCAGGCGCGGCCGGTGCGCTGGCAGCCCCTTTGGCGGGCATGCTGGCCGATCGTCACGGGCCGGACTATGTCACTAAAATCGGCGCCGCCATGGTGGTGTGTTCATTCGCTCTGATGTTTCTGCTGCCCTGGCTTCCGCTGCCCGCACAGCTGGCGCTCATCGCGCTGAGCGCGGTCGGTTTTGATCTCGGTATCCAGGCGACGCTGGTGGCGCACCAGACCATTATTTACGCCATCAACCCGGCAGCCCGCAGCCGCCTGAATGCCATCCTGTTTACCCTGGTGTTTATCGGTATGGCGAGCGGTGCCGCTCTCGGCAGCAAAGTCCTCGAAAGCGCCGGTTGGCAGGGCGTCGTGTTGCTGGCCACGCTGGCAGCGGCGGGCGGTTTGGCGCTGCGAATGCTGGCCAAACGCGCCCCGTCAGTGAAGCAGTAAAATCATCCAACAATAGCCGCAGAACCTGCGGCTATTGTTGATTGGCGGCCACAAACTCCGCCAGATTCTGTTGAGTGATGGTTTTATAAGGCACCCAGTTGTAAGCCTCGGTCTTTTGCTTTTCCAGCAGCGCCTTGGTGACCTGCACCGCCCCGATAGCCTGCCCTTTGGCGTCCTGGAAAATGGTCAACACCATGCCCCCGTTTTTAATAAACTGCAGACCGTCCGGCGTACCGTCAATGCCCGCCACCAGGACGCTTTTGTTTTTAGCCTGGTTCAGCGCCATGATGGCGCCAATCGCCATTTCATCGTTATTGGCGGCGATAGCGTCGATCGGTCGGCCGTTCAGCAACCACCCGGATACCACATCCACCGCTTCATTGCGCTGCCATTTGGCGGTCTGCTTTTCCAGTACCTTCATGTCCTTATATTTGGCGATCACCTCTTCCACCGCGCGGGTGCGTTCACGCGCCTCTTCGTTGGACAGCGCCCCCATCAGGATCGCCACATTACCGCGATAATTCATCTGTTTCGCCAGCGCCTCCATTTGCAACTTGCCCCCCTCCGCCGAGTCCGATCCCACATACGCCATGGCATTACCCAGCTTAACTTCCGGTTTGCGGTTGACGAAAATCAGCGGGATATGGGCCCGCTCGGCGGCATCCATCATCGGCTTCACGCCCTGGGTATCTACCGGGTTGAGGATAATGGCATCCACCCCCAGGTTGATAAAGTCGTCCACCTGCTGTACTTGCAGCGCCACGTCGCCTTTGGCGTCGACAAACTGGCCGTCCATGTTCAACTGCTTAAGCTCGCTCACCATTTGCGAGCGTAAAATGGACACGAAGTTGAGATCGAAATTGGCCAGCGCGACGCCGACCTTATAGGTTTTCGCCTGGGCGCCAAAGGCCAGAAACAGACTAAGCAATATCAACGGCAAGCTTCTGATTTTCATGATGTCATCCTGTAGGTTGAGATAAATTTATTATTAAAATCAATGCATCACTCTTCATCCCGGGCAACAGACCACAGCCCGGGTTTACTGCGGTTATAAAGTGAAATGGTCGCGGAACTGTTGCAGCGCCTCTGTGCTGTCATCGGATGCCCATCCTTCCATTGCCACTACGCCCCGGTAGCCGATCTCGTCCAACGTGCGGGCGATGGCCCGATAGTTGATTTCACCGGTCCCCGGCTGTTGCCGCCCCGGTACGTCGGCCACCTGGATTTCGCCTATCGCCGGCCCGCAGCGGCGAATAAGCTCGATGAGATTGCCTTCGCCGATTTGCGCATGGTAAAGATCGAGGTTCATCTTCAACCCCGGGCTGTTGACCGCTTCAACCAAGGCCAATGTGTCGCAGGCTTTGGCAAAGGGCGTGCCCGGATGGTCCCGCGGCAGGTTGAGGTTTTCCAGCGTGAACACCTTACCGGCGCGCTCCCCTTGCTGCGCCAGTTGGCCCAGCGTATCGGCCGCCTTCAGCCACATGGCACCGGTCACCACCTCCACCGGCTTCACCGGCAAGCCGTTGGGATCCAGGCCGGTGCCATGCAGATTCAGGCTGGGGCAGTTCAACCGCTGCGCGATGGCGAGCGACTGTTCCGCCGTTTGCAACAGTTGGGCGATATCCTCGTCGTCGGTCAGGTTACCGGCGAGATAACCGGTCATCGAAGTAAAACGCGCGCCGGTGGCAATCAGCGCATCAAGATCTTTATTTTCCCAGTTCCAGATCTCGACGCCGAAGCCGAGCGCATGAATACGCGCTACGCGTTCGACAAACGGTAGATCGAGAAACACCATCTCGGCGCACACTGACAGCTGATATCCGGCCATTATTGTCCCCCCAGCGCGATCGGTTTGCCCTGCTTCACCGATTCGATACAGGCCAATGCAATCTCCAGTGCATTGCGGGCGTCCTGTCCGGTCGCGCGCGGCGTTTCCCTCTGCTGGACACAGCGGGCGAATTCAGTCAGCTCCGCCACATAAGCGTCGTGCAGCAGATCGGTATCCTGACGCGAGGTTTCGATGGCGATGCCGCCGGCGTGATACCGCACGCAGTTATTCAGATTGATATTGCCCGCCTGCAGCATCCCTTTGCTGCCAAACACCTCGCCGCGCACGTCGTAGCCGTAGACCGCCTGGAAGTTGGCTTCTGCGGTGGCGATAGCGCCGTTATCGAAGCGAATAGTCACCACGGCGGTGTCCAGTAACCCCTTATCCTTGAAGTCCGGGCGCACCAGCGCATCCGCCAGCGCATACACTTCAACCGGCCGGGCGCCCGGGTTGAAGTGCAACAGCGTGTCAAAATCGTGGATCAGCGTTTCCAAAAAAATGGTCCAGGCGGGGATCGGCGCCGGATCGCGCAACTGAGGATCGCGGGTTACCGATCGGGAAAGCTGGGTAACGCCATTCTCCCCCTCCTTCACGGCGGCAATGGCGGCGGCAAAGCCGCTGACAAAGCGGCGATTGAATCCCACTTGCAGCACGACACCCGCCTGTTTGGCGGCGGCGATGGCCCGATCCGCCTCTTCCAGCGTAATGGCCATAGGTTTTTCGCAGAACACATGCTTACCGGCCCGGGCGGCGGCAATCACCCATTCCGCATGGGTGCGCGCCGGGGAGGCAATGACGACCGCATCGATTTCGCTGTCATCCAGCATGCTCTGCAAATCGCTAAAGGCGCGGACGCCCAGCCGGTCCGCCAACCGCTGCGCGGCGCCCGGCAGCGGATCGGCCACGGCGGCCAAAACGGCTCCCGGCACGCGCCGCGCCAATGATTCCGCATGGAAACTGCCCATTCGGCCGGCACCAATCAGACCAACGCGCACGTTTTGGGGTGAATGACTCATAGTGATTCCTTATGTGGGTTAACGCCCTTGTCGGGCTGCGGAGTTCACTGTGGGTATTGCAAAGGGGATGCCAGCTCGAAAAGCGGGGAATTTGTGAGGCGCTGCACAGATAGCCACAACAGAGTGACAACTAAATTGACATGTCAATTTCACATGTCAATAAAATGAACATTACATTCCAAACTGGAGAGCCGCATGCACATTGCCGCCGGACTGATGCCGATCAAAGATGAGAGCGACCCGATTTTCAGCCTTCCGGAAGGCCCGGAGGCCGGTGAGTGGGACAGCCTGTTTTGGCAAGGCTGGCAGGCGTTTAACGAGGGTGGGCAACCCGGCTGGATCCGCAAGTCGATCCTGCAATCCTGGCAACGTTCGCGTGAATACGGCATTGATCCCGAGGAGTTCCTATACCAGTCGCCGCCGGCAGATAAGTTGCAGATGATTCTGGCGCAAAATGGCGAGCTGATTAAGGTGGCGCACAGCATCATGGAAAACCTGCTGGCCTACAACCCTGACGGCCACATCAACCTGACCGACGCCAACGGCGTCACCCTTCACTACTGCGGCGCGGATTTGACGCCGGTCGGCAGCATTCTGCGCGAGGACGTTCAGGGCACCAACTGCACCGCGCGCTGCCTGCGGGAACAGCGTCTGGTGTATGTGTTAAGCGGTGAAAACTGGAAAATGGGCCTGCGTCAGCGCCATCGCCAATGTGCGGCGGCGCCGGTGCGTAACGCCGAGGGCATGATGATCGGCGTGCTGACGCTCACCGCCACGCCGGATAACTTCAACGCCCACACCCTGGGCACTGTGCAGGCGGCTGCGGAGGCGGTCGGCCAACAACTGCAGTTGCATAGGCTGCTGGCGGAGCAACAGTCCATTCTGGAAACGCTGAATGAAGGCGTTATTGTCTGCGATCGCCACGGCAGGCTGAAAACCGTCAATCGTTATGCGCGCCAGATTTTTGACGGGCTGGAGCCTGGCGAATTGCCTATCGATCAGTTGCTGCGCCCGCAGTCCGGCTCGCTGCTGACCATGCCGTTTTGCAATGACCGCGAAATGGTTTTTAGGCCCGAAGGCAAACCGGCCCTCTCCTGCGTGATTTCACTGATGCCCGCGCCGGATGACGGCCGGGTGCTCTCCCTACGGGAGAACCAGCGTATTCGCGCTATTACCCGCCGCGTGATGGGCGTCAGCGCCAGCTATACCTTTGACATGATTTACGGCCATTCCAGCCGCATACGGGAAACCATCGCCAAGGCGCGCACCAGCAGCCGCAGCGACAGCACCGTGCTGCTTACCGGCGAAAGCGGCACCGGCAAAGAGCTGTTTGCCCAAGCGATCCACAACGGCAGCGCACGCAGCAATGAGCCCTTCGTTGCCGTTAACTGCGGTGCCTTGCCGCGCGATCTGGTGCAGAGCGAGCTTTTCGGTTACGTGGATGGCGCCTTTACCGGCTCGCGCCGTGGCGGTTCCGCCGGCAAATTTGAGCTGGCGGATGGCGGCACTCTGCTGCTCGATGAAATCGGCGAAATGCCGCTGGATGCGCAAACCAGCCTGCTGCGCGTGCTGCAGGAGAGTGAAGTCTTGCGGATCGGCGCCACCCACCCGGTGAAGGTCAACGTACGCATCGTGGCGGCCACCAATTGCGATCTGGCGCTGGCAGTGGAAAAAGGCGCTTTCCGGCGCGATCTGTATTATCGCCTGAACGTCATCTCCCTCTCCGTTCCGCCGCTGCGCGAACGACGGGAGGATATCGTCGGGCTGGTTAACGGCTTTATTCACAAACTCTGTACGCGCATGAAAAAGATCCCGCCGCAGGTATCACCGCAGGCGATGGCCTGCCTGAGCGCCTGGCGCTGGCCGGGCAACGTGCGCGAACTGGAAAACTTGGTGGAACGAATGGTGAACCTGTGCGAAGGGCTGCAGATCGACGTGGGCGACCTGCCGGAGGAAATCGCTCGTGATCGTCCTGCCCCTGAAGCCGCACCGTCCGCCAGGCTGGAAGATAACGAACGTACCCATATCATGCAGGTGATTGGATCCAGTGGCGGCAATCTGCGGCAGGCCGCGCGGCTACTCGGGCTATCGCGCACCACGCTGTACAATAAAATCAATAAATGGCAGATCGATTTGACCCTGTTGCGCCCTGACCGGCCGGCTTGACAGGGCAGCGGCGGCATTCGATGATGAGGAAATCTTACCGCCCAGGTCCGCCCAATGAAAACGTCCCCTGTCGTCACCATTCACTATTGTTCGCAATGCAACTGGCTGCTGCGTGCCGCGTGGATGGCGCAAGAATTGCTCCACACCTTCAGCACCGATTTGGCCGCCGTGACGCTGGTTCCCGGCACCGGCGGCATTTATGAGATCACCGTGGATGGATTCGTCATCTGGGATCGCAAAATCGAAGACGGCTTCCCCGACGCGGCGGCGCTCAAACAGCGTTTGCGCGATCGATGCTTCCCTGAGCGGCCATTGGGCCACGTGGATAACAAAGGCGTTAAACCTTAAGGCGCGATGGCCTCGGCCGCCTGACGCAATTGCCCTATGGCCGTCGGCATATCCAGGCCAAAACTCAGCAAGGCGTTGTCATCAATCACCAGCAACTGCCGCTGCTTGCCCGCGGGGGTATACGCCAACCCCGGCAGTGCCCAGATATTCGCTTCTCCCCCCATCCGTTGCAGGCTGGCCTTGCCTATCACCAGCAACTGCGGCGCGGCGGCGACCAGCCCTTCCTGTGTCAGCGACTGATAGCGCGCCACGCCGGCCAGGGCATTTTCCAACCCGGCACTGCGAATGGCTCCCTCAGCGGCGGTGCCTCTACCGGCGCCCATGGCCGTTATGCCGGTATGCGCCATGATAAACAGCACCCTGACCGGCAATCGATGCGTCGGTATGGCGGCGATCTGACGATCCAGCCTGGCCTGCAAGGCTTTCCCCTCCTTTTCACGCCCCAAGGTGGCGGCAATGACGGCGATTTTTTCGTCGATCGCGCTGAGTTCGGGTTTACCCGTTACCGTCACGACTTTCACCCCAGCCTGCTCGATCTGCCGCAATGCCAAAGAGGGTTGCGCCAGTTCGCTGGCGATCACCAAAGAAGGCTTTATCGCCAGGATCCCCTCGGCGTTGAGCTGGCGCATATAACCGACGTTCGGCAATGCTGTGGCTTGTGGCGGCTGTTGACTGGTGCTGTCGCGTGCGACCAGCGTTTGCCCTGCGCCCAGAGCATAGATAATTTCCGTGACGTCCCCGCCAATCGATATCACACGTTCGCCGGCAAATACCGAAAACGGCAGTGCCAGTAACCCGATAACCCATGATTTCATCCGAAGTCTCCTTTAAGAACGGAAGGCTCAGCCTCATAAAAGCGCCACAGCCGCCCTTCATTGACGAAAGGCGGCATAAGCGCTAACGGTTGATCAAAATGCAGGCGTTAGAAATCCACGTTGACGCCAAGCTGGAAGGTTCTTCCCGGCATGACGGCCAACGCATTGTCGTAGGCATCCTGACGGGTTGAGTCCGTGAGTTCACGGCTGCTCAGGTAATCGCGGTATTTTCTGTCGGTGATGTTATACACGCCGCCGCTCAGTTTCACATTGCGGGCAACCTGCCAGTAGGCGGACATATCCACCAGGCCGTAACCCGGCACGCGCAGATATTCCGTGGTGGCGTCGGTGAGCGTACTGCCGCTGGCGTTGTTGTAGCTTTCACGGTTGGTCGCCGTCGCCTGCTTGCCTTTGACGAAGGTTGCCGTTACCGCCGCACCGTAGCGTTTCGCCGGATCGTCCCACGCCACGCCCACGATGGCTTTCATTGGCGCTACGCTGTCGATATCGACATATTTATCGCCGGAATAGCTGGACTTGGATTTGCCCTGGTTATACCCCAGCGCAAAATTCGCGCTCAGCCCGTTAACCTGCTCGAACCAGGTGCCAAAATTCAGCCTGGTACTGATTTCAGCGCCGTAGATATAGGCTTTATCACGGTTTTCCGCTTGATAAATGGTGTAGATATTGGAAGGCACATTAGCGAACTTGTCCGGGCTGCCGGCCCGTTGATAACGGGTATACGCAATGAAGTTTTTATAGGTGTTGTAGAACAGCGACGTGCGCATTGTCACCCCGTCCACGACGTCTCCCTTCACGCCCCATTCCAGATTGTTGCTGGTCTCGGTGTTCAGCTCGGCGTTGCCGATCAACGCATACTGCGCCGTGCCCGCATAGCTGGAGCCGAGATTCCATGAGCCGTACAGCTGGCTGGCGTTCGGGAACTGTGCGCCACGCTTGTACTGCAGATAGGTCAACAGCGCCGGCGTAATATCGTACTCGAGGCTGAGAGACGGCAATATCTGGGTGTCGGTGTTGCTTTTGCCGTACAAGGTTTCCAGTTCAGACTCCGTCAGCACCGTGCTGCCGGTGGTCAGGCTGGTCAGGTTCTGCGGCTTGGTGCTCTGGTGAGCCACGCGCACGCCCGGCACCACGGCAAAACCCTGCCCATCGAGATCAAATTGGATCTTGTCCTGCACAAAACCGCCCAACGCGTAGCTGCGGCTGTCTGATTCCGGTTGCATGATGGCCGTGAACGCGCTGGGTGCCGGCTCTTCACGGAATGGCCGCTCGGTATCGGTTAACCTCGCGTTTAGCCCTCCGCTCAGCGTATGGCGACCCAGCGTTTTGGCCATCTGCGTTTCAAAACCGTAGGTATTGACGTTGTAGTCGGAGTAAACCCGCTCCATGCTGCCGGTGCTGGTGGGCATGTAGGTGTTGTCATGCGCCTGGGTCTGCTGGTAATAGGCTTTTGATGTCAGGGTGTCGACGAAATCATTGTACGGCGTCCATTCATCTTTCAGGCTCACACCCCAGCGGCGCGTATTGCTTTGCTGCTGTGCGGTACCCAGGATAGCGCTGCCGGCCGAGTTCCAACTGTCGTAATGGGTGTGGTTGGTTTTATCGTAGTAATCCACCGTACCTGTCAGTTTGTGTTCGTCACTTGGCTGCCAGATCCCGGACGCCATCAGCGCATTGGAATGCCAGTTGGCCGGGTAAGCCTGGTGAGTGCCACTGTTGTTGCGCGTTTCCTGGCCGTCGCGGCGGCTATAAACAAACACCCCGCGAAGTTGGTCATCGCCCGCAGCTGCGGTAATGCCGTTGTGCCAACTGCGGTTGGACGAGTCGTAATCGCTCTGGTAACCAAAGTAAGTCTGTTTGGACGGCGACAGGTACTGATCTGCCGACTTCGGCGAAAACGAAACGGCACCGCCGATAGACGTATTGCTGCGTTCAATCGAGGTCGCTCCCGATTCGATCTCCACCTGGCCGTACATGTAAGGGTCAATATAGTCCCTGCCGATGCCAAAGGTATTAAGGCCGGCTCGGCTGACATAGCTGCGCCCGGTGGCGTCTGGCTGTGGAATGCCGTCGACATCCAGGCCGACGCGATTGCTCTCCAGGCCGCGAATGTTATACCCGGTGTAGCCGCTGCGATCGAAACCGCTTTTGCCCGAGGACGAGCCCCCGCTGACGCCCGTGGCGCTAATCAGCGGTTCATAACGCATGATCGAACCGAAATCGTTACCCCCTTTTTTCTGCATGTCTTGCGCGGTAATCGTGGTTATTGTCCCGGCCTTTTTCTCGATAACGGGCGCGACAACCGTTATTTCCTCTTCATTTTGCGTGGTCTTTTCTAATGGCGTTTTATTTATTTCAGCATTAGCGTTAAAGGAGTTGGTGATCAATGTCCCCCATAGGATGGAATGCCCGATAATTCCCTGGTAGTTAAAAGTTTTGCACATGTATTAGCCCTGCAATAATTATTGGTATTTGCTCGCAGTTGCTTCGCCCCGGTAATTCATCGGGATCAAGGGTATTAACGAAAATTAACAATCTGATAAGAAGGGTCTTTCTACGTAGACTTAATAAAATACATGTTAATGATAATGCTTATCATAAGCAATATCATTCTAATGAATGTATTACGGCGAGATTTCCAAACCGCTTACGGAAACCTTGCAAAGCGATCCGTCAGCGAAAGAAGAGGCACCAGCGGAACCAGGGGGTTAATCAGTAGTCGGCTTCGGCATTGCTGTGGTTGGGGATGCTAAGAGCCTGGTGCGCACTCCTGACAGCGGTCAAGACATGATGAATTGATAACCTTTCGTGTTTTGCATTGTCGGTGGCGCTCGGTGAATATCATCTGCTATCTCACCCTTAAAAATTTAGGATTTTGTTATATATACAAGTGGTATAAAAACCCGGCACTCTGAATGGGAAAAAGAATTTAACGTTACCCCTTTACCCCATCTGCTGATGGGGTTTTTTTCTGGTTTTTAATCGAGCCTTCATTCTCTCATCCCTTGTCTGGGGGATCCGTTGATGGTTAAGCCATCATCTCTGTGGCGGTAATTCGCTACACCATTAACGGCAGTTGCGCGATATCCCGCGACTTGCCTTTCTCCGGGCGTCCTGAGCTATACTGTGCGCCTCTTTTGGTAACAAACTCAGATGACTATGGAACGCTTTATAGAAAACGCTATGTATGCCTCTCGCTGGCTGCTTGCTCCGGTGTACTTCGGCTTGTCGTTGGCGCTGGTGGCGCTGTCGATCAAATTCTTCCAGGAGATCCTGCATGTTCTGCCGAACATTTTCTCCATGACCGAAGGCGATCTGGTGCTCACCCTGCTTTCGCTGATCGACATGGCGCTGGTCGGTGGCCTGCTGATCATGGTGATGTTCTCGGGCTATGAAAACTTTGTTTCGCAATTGGATATCAGCGAGCACAAAGAAAAGTTGAGCTGGCTGGGGAAAATGGACGCCACCTCACTGAAGAGCAAGGTAGCCGCATCCATTGTCGCTATCTCTTCCATTCACCTGTTGCGGGTATTTATGGATGCCAAGAACGTGCCGGACAATAAGCTGATGTGGTATGTGATTATCCATCTCACCTTCGTGCTTTCCGCTTTCCTGATGGGTTACCTCGATAAAATAACGCGCGATAAACACTGATTCGCCGCTCTGGCCGTCATCATCCTGATGGCGGCCCTCCTTATCTTCCATTAAAACCCTATACATCAACTTGTTAGAGGCTGGTTTTTAGCGCCGATTTCAGGTTACGTTGTCACCGTTCATCGCTAATGCCCGTCCTGCCGATTTTTCAGTTAGTGCATGAGATGATAATAACATTATAATGTCATTACATTCCCGCCGGGCGCAGAGGCTACCGTTGGCCACGTTTCGTCCCGTTGACAGGATCCAAAATCAATCATGCCGCTGAATGGTAATCCCCTACAGTACCAGGATGTTCAATCTATCCTGCCACACCGGTTCCCCTGTCTGCTGGTCGACCGCATTTTGCCCGCCGGCACGTCGATTACTGATGGGCGCTTAAGCGCCATCAAAAACATTACCGCCAATGAGCCGACCTTTTGGACCGGCCATCACCAGACTACCGTTTTCCCCGGTATCCTGATGGTGGAGGCACTGGCGCAGAGCACCGGTCTGCTGGCTCACTACTTTCTCGGCCCGCTGTCGCAAGGCGAGCATTATTACTTTGCGGCCATTCAGCGCGCCCGCTTCTACCGCTCTGCCCGGCCCGGCGACCAGTTGCGTATGGACGTCGCCTTTGTCCGGCAACGATCCGGCATTGCCCGTTTTTCCGGGCTGGCCACGGTCAATGGCCGCCGCATTTGCACCGCCGAATTTATGTGCGCCCGTAAATGAGCCCCATTTTCTAAAGGAGACAAAGCGAAACCACCATGTCTATTGTTGATCACTTACTCAATAGCCTTGATTTTTCTCCCCGTGGGCAGGTGATCGCTCGGGAGGAAGACCACTGCGGCGAAATTATTGTTTCTGACCACAAAGACTATCGAACCCTGCGTTTCGACGGCATTTGCGAGCAGAGTAAAATGTGCATCAGTGCGCCGCAGGTGCCGGTTCACAACTACATCAAAACCATGCTGATGGCGGTGGCCTGGCAACCCCCTTCGGCTGCGTTGATCCTCGGTCTGGGCGGCGGCAGTCTGGTGCGGGCACTGCATGCCTATGATCCCGGCATGCTGCTGGACGTGGTGGAACTGCGCCCGGCGGTGGTGTCTGTCGCCCGCCGTTATTTCACCCTGCCCGCTGACGAAAGGGTCATCTTGCACACCGCCGATGCCGCCGATTTTTTGCAGGCTCCCGCCACGCGGCATTATGATCTGATATTTTCCGATCTCTACAGCGCCTTCGCGATGGACCCGCAGCAGGGTACGCGGACTTTTCTGGAACAATGCGCCGCTCGCCTTTCGCCTCAGGGCTGGCTGGTGTTGAACTATCACGAAGTCCCCGATGAAGGCACGTTGCTGTACCACAGCTTGCACTGCGCGTTTAAAACCGTTCTTTACTGCGTGGCACCCAGCGGCAACGTCATCATTTACGCTAGGCCGGGCCAACTTGAGACGCCGCTCAGCCTGCTGCGCCGCCTTTCCGCCGCCGTCGGGCCGGCCTTTGGCTGTGACCTGGGTTTTCTGTCGCGCAAAATTGAGCGGCTGCATTTTAGCTAACGCGGTGAATTAAATGGCCGATTACTCAGCATGCCATTATCATTTGATTATCATCCTCTGGAGGAATCCTCATGGAAAAGAAAACGGCGCGACTGACGATACTCATCGACCCGGATAAGAAAAAAGCCCTTGAAGAGCTGTGCCTGCAACAGGACGTCACCCCTTCTCAGGTGATCCGGCAACTGATACGGGACTATTTGCACAAGCATCAGGTGGAATACCCCAGTCAACCGACACATTCCAATCCCCGGGTAGATAACACCTGACCCGATGTTGGAAACCGGATGGCGCACGGAATGCGCCATCTGCAAACCCAGGTTCAGCCCTGGCGTCTCCCCGCAGAAAACCCATGCCGTTTAGCCGCAGCCGCGACAGCCAGTGCGCCCAACAACAGCGCCAGCGCGGCCCAGGGGAAAGACGCCGGGCCATACCGATCAAGCAAGATCCCGCCGAAAATGCCGCCGCCCGCGATGGCGCTGTTCCAGGTGACCACGTTCATGGCCAACGCCGCATCCGCACCTTCACCGGCGGCATCCGCCAGTGCGGTCTGCAAGAGCGTCGCCGCACCGCCGAAACTCAATCCCCACAGCACCATGCCGGCATAGATCACCCCCGCATTCTGAAGCCCCGCGCCCAACAGCACGCTGGTGGCGGCAAAGAGCGCGAGGCTGGTCAGCACCGCCGTTCTCAGGTGGCGATCAACCACCCGACCGGTGATCCATATCCCCGCCAGCGACGCCAACCCGAAAATAAGCAACACCGTATCAACCCGGTCGCCAAGGCCGGCCGGCGCAACAAAGGGCGCAACGTAGGTATAGAGAATGTTATGAGCGAACATCCACAACAGCACCACGCCCAGCACCGATCTGACGCCGGGGGTCATCAATACCTTGTACAGCGGCATCCGTTTTGCCCCCGACTGCCCCGGATAATCCGGTACCGTTGACAGCACCCAAACGATTAACGCCAACGACAGCAGCGACATGACGCCAAAGGCGGCGCGCCAACCGACCACCGATCCCAGCCAGGTTCCTAGCGGCACGCCCAGCGACAGCGCTACCGGTGCGCCCAACATCGCCACCGCCATCGCCTTGCCCTGAAGATGAGGCGCCACCATCCGGCGCGCATAACCGGCGAGCAGGCTCCAGGCCAGCCCCGCCGCCGCGCCGGCAAAAAAGCGCGCGGTCAGCGTAACCGCAAAGCTGCCCGACATGGCCGTGATCGAGTTAAAGAGAAAAAAACCCGCAATGGTCAGCAGCAAAACGTTACGCCGCCGCCAGCGCTGAGTGGCGAGCGTCAACGGAATGGCAGCCAGTACCGAACCCAGCGCGTAGGCGGTGATCATCTGCCCGGCAAGCGAAGGCGACACCTGCAGGCCGGGGGCGATCTGGGCCAGCAAACCGGCGGGAAGAGTTTCGGTAGCAATGCAAATAAATCCCGTCATGGCTAATGCCAGCAGCGCGGCAATCGGCAAAGGCTGTGCCGCCTCGGGGTTTGCCCTGGCATCGCTGCAATGGGTCGTTGTTTGGCTCATGCTTTATCCATTTATGTATCGATCAGTACAAATATAGGCGACAGCGAAATGCACGCGTTTCGCCAGCGTGCATTTCGGTCAGTTCGTCACTGGAATTGATTTATGTATCGAGTGGTATAATTATGCTAAGGAGCTATCATCTGAGTGTCAACAAGATTTATACTAATCGGTATATAACTTACAAACCTGGAGTCAGTCATGGCACAACTGGGTCGCCCTCGCCGGTTCGACCGCGACGAGGCCGTTCAGCAGGCATTGCATCTGTTTTGGCAACATGGGTATGAGGCCACGTCTTTGGCTCAGCTTAAAGCGCAGATTGGCGGCGGCATTACCGCGCCCAGCTTTTATGCCGCCTTTGGTTCGAAAGAGGCGCTGTTCAGAGAAGCGGTAGCCTGCTATCTCAACAGCTATGGGCGGGTCAATGATGCGCTCTGGGATGACTCGTTACCCCCCAGAGTGGCGATTGAAACCTCGCTGCGCCGCTCGGTGAAGATGCAGTGTGAGGATCAACATCCCAAGGGGTGCATGGTCGCCTTGGGCGTCATGTCAGGCGGTGCGGAGGAGCACTCGGCGGTGCTGAAACCGCTTGCCGATTCGCGCCGGCGTACGCTGAACGGTTTTATTCACTGCATCAAAAGAGGCATTGCCGGCGGCGAACTGGCCAGGGATACCGACGCTGCCGCCATCGCCACCTTGTTCGACAGTTTCCTGCTGGGCGTTTCGACGTTGGCGCGCGACGGCGTCAGCCATGCGGTGCTCGATAGCGCCATCACGCCCTTGCTGGCGGTTTGGGACGCAAACACCGGAGCCTGACAATACCGATGTCGAACAACGCCTGGCCGCGATCACTGCTCCAGGCGTTGCGCCAGCAGACGCAGCTGTTCGGCAATCTGCTTCAAGTCCTTGTCGTTATGCTCGCGCGGCCCGGTGGAATTACGGATCACCAGCTTTGCCGACAAAATCGATGACGCGCGAGACGGCTCGCTCTCGCTGGTATTGAGCACCTTCCTGACCGCTTCCTTGCCCTGTAAATCCAGATCCAGCGAGACGGTGGTCAACGCCGGGTAGAAGAAGGCGCTTTCATAAGCATCGTCATAGCCAATCACCGACTTTTGCCCCGGTATCGGCAGTTGGTTCTGATGGAAAGCGCTTAGCAGCCCGAGCGCCATTTGGTCATTCCCCACCAGCACCGCCGAGAAATGCGGGGTCTCGCGCAGCATCTGCAATGCGCCGGCGTAACCGCTTTGCGCGTCCCAGTTGCCGTGCAGCACCGTGACCGGCGTCAGGCCATAATCCTGCAGCGCCTCCTGCCAGTTCTTGAGCCGCAGATTGGCCGAAATGGAATATTGCGGCCCAGCCAGCAAGGCAAAGTCGCGGTGCCCCAGTTCGTATAAATACTTGACGCTGGCGCGGGTGCCGTCCGCCGGGTTGAAAGAAACGTTAAACACGGAACTGTAAGGGTCAACGTCGAGGAACAGGCAGGTAATGTCATCGTTGTCGGCGGCAATTTTTTCCGCTGCCGTCGTCTCCAGCGGTACGTTGATGATAACCTTTTCTACCCGCTGCGATTTGAGATCGTTGATCGAGTCCTGTATGCCATGATTGACGTTCTCATCGATCATTGAAATCAGTACCTGATAACCTTCCGCATTGGCGTAACGTTTTACCGCCGCCGCCACCTGCGAAGGGGCATGCAGAGCCAGGGAGATGGTGACCAGCCCCACCGTTCGGCTCTGTTTGCCCACCAACTGCTGCGCCAGGCGATTGGGCACGTACCTGAGCAATTCAATGGATTGCTCGACCTTGCGACGCGTGGCTTCAGAGACATTGGCCGACTTGTTCAGCACCCGTGAAACCGTCTGGTAAGACACGCCGGCATGACGGGCAACATCCTCTAACGTGGTGCTTTTCGACTTCATAATCCGTTCCCTGTGATTGCTCTGAACTGATTGTAACAGGCCCCCTCCTCACCGCATAGTTACCCCGATCACATCCATCAAATTTCCAAAAAAGTTATTCGTTCACATGCCATGTCTTAGTGATCCCTCTCACTAACCGTTACAAATCCCGCTGTTTTATTTGCACTAAATCACAATAAATCAACAATGCGATTGTTTGTTGTCATGATTAGCCATTCTATTGCTGCGTGGATGTGAACGTAATACAAAAAACATAATGAGGCATACATGAAAACAAGACTACGCACATTGTCTGTCGCTTTGGCGATGGCGCTTTCCTCACCGGTCGCCTTTGCCGTCGAGACCCCAGGGATCGATTTCCATGGCTACCTGCGTTCCGGGGTCGGCGTATCGCAGGATGGTGGATTAGAAGAATGGCAGAAAAACAAAATTGGCCGTCTGGGCAACGAGTCCGATACCTACGGTGAAATCGAACTGGGCAGTGAAGTCTACAAAAAGAACGACGTCAGCTTCTATCTCGACACTATGGTCAGCATGGTATCGGACGGCTCGAACGACAGCGAAACCACGCTGGGGGATGACGCCGAATTCGGGTTGCGTCAGCTTAATCTGCAAATCAAGGGGCTGATCCCGGGCGACCCGAACGCGGTGATTTGGGGCGGCAAGCGCTACTATCAGCGCCATGACCTGCACATCATAGATACCAAATACTGGAACATATCCGGCGCCGGTGCCGGCGTGGAAAACCTCTCCTTCGGGCCGGGCGCCATCTCCGTGGCCTGGATCCGCGGTGACGGCAACGACGTGGACTACCGTGTCGACAACGATAACGACCTCAACATCAACTATATCGACCTGCGCTATGCCGGCTGGAAGCCGTGGACCGGTGCCTGGACCGAGTTTGGTATCGACTATGCGATGCCGAACCCGACCAACAAGCAAAAAGAGTACGGCGGCCTGTATGACGCAGAAAACGGCGTGATGCTGACCGGCGAGATCAGCCAGGACATGCTGGGCGGCTATAACAAATTGGTGTTGCAGTACGCTACCAAAGGTCTGGCGCAGAACATGGTGTCCCAGGGCGGCGGTTGGTATGACGTCTGGAACAATACCCGCGATGCCACCGGTTATCGGGTGATCAATACCGGGCTGATCCCGATTACCGATAAGTTCTCCCTTAACCACGTGTTGACCTGGGGTTCGGCCAACGACCTCAGCGATGCGATCGACAAAAGCAACCTGATCTCTCTGGTGGGCCGGGCGCAGTACCAGTTCACGCAGTACGTGCGCGGCATTGGCGAAGCCGGCGCTTTCTACCAGAAAGATGACCACAAAGACGGCAGCCATTACAAGCAAGGCGGCGAGAAATACACGCTGGCGCTGGGGCTGGCGGATGGGCCGGAATTCATGTCCCGCCCTGAATTGCGCGTATATGCCTCCTATCTCAATGATTCAGAGCAAGGCAATTCATTCAAGGACGGCACCGCCAGCAATACCTGGAACTTTGGCGTGCAGGTTGAAGCCTGGTGGTAACAGGCATGCCCCAGGGTAAATAACGACTCTTGGCTTATTGGCAGACCTTAACTTTCTCTCATCATTATCTCCTGTGTCTTTGACGACGCTCTCCGGTTGCTGTCGTCCATGGGTAACCACCCTTGGGTGGTTACCCATTATTTTTTATTCCTGATGATTAACCGAGAACCGTTCCGCCAATAATTTACGCAAATTATCCGACTGCTTGCCAAATATCGCGTGAACCTCCTGACCAATAATAATGACCCCCAACGCGCCCGACTGCTGCAAACCTTCCGTATCGACTTTGGCTAAATCCACCACCGTCACGCGCAAGCGGGTAATACAGGCATCGACATGCCGGATATTTTCTCGGCCGCCCAGATGCCGCATCAGCGTTTCTAAAAACGGCATATCGACGTTATTATCTTCCACCGGCGATTTCGGGTGCGAGAAATAATGCGTAAAGGCTTTTAAACTGACCATGGTTATTTCCTCATAAGATACGGGCGTAAAAAAACGCCCGTTCGACTGAACGGGCGCAAGGGGAAGAAACTAGGCCAACTTGCGGGTCAATATGCGGCAGCCCCAAGGGGCCAGAGTCATTTCGCCCTGCAAGGTCGCCGCATCCGACATATCGACATACACCGCAGGCAGCGCCACGGCTTTTGCCTTGTCGCTGTAGTTTTGCACGATAATAAACTCGGATTCCCCGTCGGTGCGCCGCTGTGCGGTCACGGCCGGCGGCAATAGGGTATCCAGTGCGCGCGGCAACGCCAGTTCTTGCGCTATCGCCATAAAGAAATCGCGCTGGAAAGAGGCATCGTTGCGCGAAGCGACGTACCACGCCTTGCCGTCGCCAACGCGGTTGACCGTCAACGCCGGGCGGCCGGCATAGAAATCGCTGCCGTAGACCGCCTGCGCGGTGGCGCCTTCCAGGTTGATCAACTCGCACAGATGGCGCGCCTGATAGCTGCCCTGCAAGCCCAGTTCGTTGCCTGGCACACCGCGAATGCTGTTGGTTTCGTCATCCGTCAGGCTGTCGATCTCTTCCGCCCAAACGCCCAGCAACGGCCGCAGTGGCCCCGGGAAACCGCCCAAATGGCACAGATCGCTTTCATTGACGATGCCGCTCCAGTAGCTGGCGACAAACTGGCCCCCCTGCCGGACAAAGGCTTCCGCCCGCTCGGCAACGCCTTCGCGCACCATATACAGCATTGGTGCAATCACCAGCTTGTAGCCGGAAAGATCGCAATCGGCGTTGATGATATCCACCGCGATGCCCTGCTCCCAGAACGGACGATAATGCTCCACCACCGTCTGCTCGTAATGCAGCCCGGCGTTGCGCGGCCCCTGCGCATCGTCCATCGCCCAGCGGCTTTCCCAGTCGAAGATAATCGCCACCTGCGCCTCGACACGGCTACCGGCGACCGGTGCCATGGCGGCCAGCAAGCGGCCCAGCTCACTCACTTCCTTGCCGACGCGGGTATCCAGCCGCCCGGAGTGGTCAATCACCGCGCCGTGGAACTTCTCCACCGAGCCACGGCTTTTGCGCCACTGGAAGTACTGCACCGAATCCGCACCGTGCGCGACCGCCTGCAGTGAGGAGAGAATATGCATGCCCGGTTTCTTCAGCTTGCTGATCGGCTGCCAGTTGGTGACGCTCGGCGTCGATTCCATCAATACAAAAGGCTTGCCCTGCTTCAGGCTGCGCATCAGGTCGTGGAACATGGCGGTATAGCAGGCCAGGCCGGTTTCGTCCTGCCGGTTATGCCACATCGGGTAGCTGTCCCAGGAAATGAAATCGATGACTTTCGACATCTGCCAGTAATCGTAATCGTAGAAATATTCCATAAAGTTGGTGGTGGCCGGCAAGTCCGGATTGGCCGCCTTCAGCGGCGCAATTTCCTGCGCGCAGAAATCGGTGGCCTGGGTGCTGCAAAAACGCCGCCAGTCCAGGTTCAGACCGTGAATCGACACCTCGCCCTGCGGCGCAGGCGATTCAATCTGTGACCAGTCGCTGTAGGTATGGCTCCAGAAATCGCTCCACCAGGCCTCGTTCAATTGCTCCAGCGTCTGATAACGCTGCTGTAGCCAAGCGCGGAAATCGCTCTGGCAACGGCTGCAATGGCATTCGCCGCTGTATTCGTTGGAAATATGCCAGCCGATCACCGCCGGGTGGTGCGCATAGCGCTGCGCCAACGCCAGGTTGATCTCTTTCACCTTGCGGCGATACACCGGGGATGACAGGCAATGGTTATGTCGGCCGCCGTGCAGCGCCGGTACCCGATTGCGCCCTACGCGCAGCACCTCCGGGTATTTCTGCGACAACCACGCCGGGCGCGCGCCGCTTGGCGTCGCCAAAAACACGTGAATGCCCTGCCCATATAACTTATTCAGCACCTCGTCCAACCAGGCGAATTGATATTTACCCTCTTCAGGTTCCAGCTTCGACCAGCTGAATATCCCCACCGACATAATATTGCAGTTAGCCTGCTTCATCAGCGCGACATCTTTCTCCACCATGCCCGGATAATTAACCCATTGTTCCGGGTTGTAGTCGGCTCCATGCAATAGGCCAGGCACCTTTGCACTCAAAGGAGGAAATTTATTCATCATGATTCCTTAGGAAATAATTACCGAAATTCTTTATTACGGACTGGCACAGTTAATTAAATGACTTTAAGGAAGGCAGCACTTTACCCCGGCAATCAAACAGCGCCTGATTTTCACGCGCATTGCCATCCTTGCCGGATTCACCGATATATTTCATCCCGGCCGGCGTAGCCCAACCGGCGCCCGGCACGGCGATCCAGGTCGGTTCCCAATAAAACACGCCTTTGCCACGGTTATCCGGCACGTTAATAATGCTCTGCATCAGATCGCGAATAAAATCGGCCTGCCCCTGAACGGTACCCGGATATCCCCCATCCTGCGCTTCTTTGGCGGAGAAACTGTTGTCGGTATCGTCGCAATTTTCCAGGCCATAACCGTAAGCGGCCTCTACCACAATCACGTCCTTGTTATACCGCTTGCTGATGTCGTCCATATTGGTTTGCAGCTTTGAGATAGGGCCGTCCCAATAGGTGTACATCGACAAACCTATGACATCGAACGGCACATTGCGCCGGGTTATCTCGTCAAACCACCAGCGGAAAGTGTCATTCTTGGTGCCCTCGGCCAAATGCAGCATGATTTTCACCTGTGAAGGCGAATCGAGGTTTTCCCGCAGCCCGGCGATCGCCGCGTTCAGCAACCCGGCCAGCCGATCGAACTCCCCGCCGCCCTGGCCCCAGCTTTTGCCTTCCGGCCACAGAATGCCGCCATTAATCTCGTTGCCGATCTGCACCATATCCGGCAACACGCCTTGCTGCTTGAAGCTGGCGATAGTGTCGCGGGTATAATCATGGATCGCCGTTTTCAGCTGGTCATAGCTCATTTTGTCCCAGGCCTTCGGCTTGAACTGTTTGCCGGGATCGGTCCAGAAGTCGCTGTAATGGAAATCCAGCAGCAGATTCATGCCCTGCGCCTTGACGCGCTTGGCCAGCGCCAGCGTGGTGGCGAGATTGTTATTGCCGGCGCCATAAGGTTGGCCTGCGCTGTCTTGCGGATCGACCCACAGGCGCAGACGCACATAGTTCACGCCGTTGTGTTTGAGGATGACCAGCGGATCCTGTTGAACGTTGTTCTGGTCGTAGAACTTGCCGCCGTGTTGTTCCACATCCGCCAGGGTAGAAATATCCACGCCCTTGATAAAGCCGGCCGGAACATTGTTCAGCGGTTTGATGATGACGCTGTCCGCCGCAAACGCCGTGGCGGACAGCAGCCCGGCCGCCAGACACAGGCTTAATAAAGCCGGTTTGAATGTTTTCATCGCATTATCCTTTTGTGCTGCCAGAGGTCAGGCCGGAAACAAAGTACTTTTGCAGGGCCAGGTATAAGATGGCGACCGGCAGCGCGATCAACACCGCTCCCGCCGCGTAAGTGGTGTAGCTGGCGCCCATCTTTTGCGACACCAGGTTATACAGGCCGATGGGCAGCGTATATTGGTCCGGAGTACGCAAAATGGTGCTGGAGAGGATGAAATCCCCCAGCGGGCCGGTGAACGAGAACAGCGCGACCACGGCGATAATCGGCTTGGAGAGCGGCATGATGATCTCGATGAAAATCCGGAAGTTGCCGGCGCCGTCCATTCGGGCGGACTCGTCCAGATCCTTCGGAATCGCATCCAGATAGCCCTTCATCAGATAGGTGTTCATCGGGATCATCCCCGCCACGTAGATCAACACCAGCGCCATATGGCTGTTGATCAGCCCCAGCAACTGCGACAGCACAAAAATCGCAATCAGCGCGGAGAACTGCGGGATCATCTGCAACAGCAGGAACAACATCAGGCCGTTCTGCCGCCCCTTGAAACGAAAGCGTGAAAACGAATAGGCGGTAAAACTGACGCTGATCAGCGTCAGCACCATGGTCAGGAAGCTGATTTTCATCGAGTTCCAATACCAGGTCAGGTAATTGACCTTGCCGTTGAACAAGTCGGCATAGTGCTGAAACGACAGGTTCTCCGGGATGATCGAACTGCTCAACAGGCTGTTGCCGGCATTGAGCGACGCGCCGAGGGTCCACACCAGCGGGTAGATGATGATGGCGGACACCAGAATAATCACCAGCCAGGACAGCGATAAACGCACCCACTTCTCTTTCTTGATGCTCTTTGACATTGCTATCCCCTTAGGCCGCGTCATCGTTCTTGAACGAATGGGTGGCGCGGAACTGCCACAGCGCGATGCCCACCACGAAAATCGACAACAAAATGGTGATGGTGGCGGCGATGGCGTATTGCGAAGACGACATCGTCAGCTTGTAGATCCAGGACACCAGAATATCCGTCCCTCCGGCGTTGGAACCGGCCACCGCCGGGCCGCCGTTATTGAACAGGTAGATGATATTGAAATTGTTAAAATTGAAGGTGTATTGCGTGATGATGATCGGCGCAATCGAGTAAAGCACCAGCGGCAACGTGATGGTGCGCAGCTTGGTCCAGGTGCTCGCCCCGTCCATGGTCGCGGCTTCGTACAGGTCATCCGGGATCGCCTGCAGCACGCCGGTGGTCATGGCGAACACAAACGGGAAGCCCAGCCAGGTCTGCATCAGGATCAGCGCTGTTTTGGTCCAGAACGGATCGGTCATCCAGGCTTTCGGCGCGATGCCGAAAAACGCCAGAATGGCATTGTTGATCACCCCGAACGAGTCGTTGAACATGCCGGCGAACACCAAAATGGTGACAAAGCCCGGCACCGCCCAAGGCAAAATGAAAATGGTGCGGATCAGCGGTTTGAAGCGTAAATCCTTTTGATTGACCAGGATCGCCAACATCACCCCTACCGTGCATTGCAGCGTGGTGGCCAGCAGCGTCCAGACCACTGTCCATTGCAGCACGTCAAAGAAGGTGGAGCGCCAGATCGACAGCGTGAAGATATTGATAAAGTTCTTGAACCCGACCCAGTCAACCAGCTTGGCCGGCGGCGTGTGATACAGGTTATAGTTGGTAAAGGCGATAGAGAAACCAAACAAAATGGGGAAGATCACCACGAACACCAACAGGATAAACCCCGGCGTGATCATCAGATAAGGAAAGCCTTCGCTCAGCAGCATCTGGTATTGCTTGCGCACGCTGTTCAGCGCCATGCCGGCATCGCGCTTTCTGCCGTTCACCCAGGCGTCGCGTATCGACAGGCCGTAAATCGCCAGGCCAAAGCCAATCACCAGTACGCTGAGGATCCCCTCCGCCAACAGGAAAATGGAGTTATCGCGTGGCACTTCACTGCCGAGCGTATACAGCCCCCACAGCCCTTCGGTGAGGAACTGCCAGGTCACCCCGACAAAGCTGCTGAGCAGCACCAGAAAGATCAGCCCTTTCGCCCATTGGCGATGATAGAACTGACCAAACCCGGGGATCAGCGCCAATATCAGCGCCCCCACGGAATGGCTGTATCGGCCCCGGTCGGCGGACAACTTTTCACTTGGAGTGACAATCACACACTGCTCCTTCTTGAAAACGGGAGGAGACCTCCCGTTGCAGACTGCTGGCAAAGCCCGTTATTAGGGAGAGCGTGCCGTAGGGGTCGTAGCGGCTTGCCCGCCGACCAATTTGCCTGGAGCAAATTGGAACGACTCCATGTCGGCCCGTAGGGTGGGACACACGGATGTGTCCCATAATGGCCCCTCGGTGCGCTAGACCCGGGTATCTCGGGTTCAAAGACAACTTTGTCATCAAACTCAAACGAGAGGAGACCTCCCGTTGCTCGGTTACTGGTTGCTGGCCTGCATCGCTTCGATTTGCATTTTGATTTGTTTGACAGCATCGTCCAGCGCCGCTTTTGGCGGTTGTTTGCCGGTCATGCTCAGCTCCAGCGCCGCGTTGGCCGGCCCCCAGACTTCCTGCATTTCCGGAATGCCCGGCATGGCGGTCGCGTGGCTGGCCTGAATGGCTACCGCACTGGCCCTTTCGTCGTTCTTGATGAGCGGATCCTCAATCATCGCCACCAGCGGAGGGATCTCTTTGGTCACCTGATAGCGCGTTTTCACGTAGGCCGGCTGATTGATAAACTCGATGAACTTCTGCGCCAACGCCTTATCCTTGCTCCAGGTGGAGACCACGTAGCCTTTCACGCCCAGGAAAGAGTTCATCGGTTTGCCGTTCGGCAAGGTTGGCAGTGGCGCTACGCCATAGTTGATGCCCGCGTCGGCATAAGGCTGGAAGGCCCACGGGCCGTTGATCACCGCTGCGGCTTTCTTCTCGGTGAACAGGGAATCGATAGCGTTCAACCCGCCATCGCCGATGATGCCAGCCGGGAACAGGCCATCGGCGTAGAATTTTTTCAGGTAGGTTACGGCTTCAACCGCACCGGGGGTGTTCAGGCCGATATCCAGTGGATTCAGCCCGCCTTTACCGTCGTTGCCGAAGATATACCCCCCCATGCCGGCGATCGCGCCGCGGCTGTAATAAATCTGGTCAAACTTGGCCAGCAGGCCGTATTTGCCCGCCGCACGCTGCTGTTTGGAGAAATCGTAATAGGCATCCAGATTAGCCAGCGGCTGCGGCAGCAAATCCTTGTTGTAAATCAGCACCAGCGTTTCTACCGCTTTCGGCACGCCGTACAGCGTTTGATTCATGGTGAATGCGCCGATGGACGGCTTGGTGAACGCGTCGGCTGCGGCCTGATCCAGCTTTATCGGCGATAACAAACCTTGCACCACCGCCGCCCCCACCTGATCGTTAGGGATCACCAGCACATCGGGGCCGATACCGGCCGGGCCGTCCAGCCGCAGCTTTTCAATCTGCTGCGCGAACGGCATTTCCAGCACGTTAACCTTCACGTCGTTCTGTTTTTCGAAATCGGCGATGGCACCCTTGATGCCGTCGGACTTTTTGATGTCTTCCCAGACGGTAAGCTGTTGGCCTGCCGCTGCGAGGGCGAAACCGGAATATTGACTGGCCGCCAATGTGGCCAGTACCAGAGCAGTGATTGTTTTGGTTTTCATTACCCACCTCATGTGAAGGTATTACATTTTTGTTTTATCACTTTGGGATTAGATGCTTCAGGCCAGTCACAATGTTCAGTATTACAACGTTTAATGCGATAACCTTGCCATTGTCTCGGCTTGTTATACGCTACGCTGAGAAGCGCGCCAACTCTATACAATTATCACCATTGTGTGATCGTTATTGCAGAAATGAAAACCGGTGATATGGCTTGAAATCCAGCGCAGTTATAGTCTTTTCAAGACTTTCTGGCCGTTATGTCGATGAGAAAATAATTGTTATACGTATTACATAAAGACGAAAAAAACAGCCAGAAAACGCCCTGACAGGCTTTGCCTATTGATAACTTCCGAGGATCAACAAGATGTCCAGCATAAGACTGAGGAATGTCACCAAACGTTTTGGTAAAACGGTGACGTTGCACAATATCAACCTTGAGATTAAAGGCGGTGAATTCGCCGTGTTCGTGGGGCCGTCAGGCTGCGGTAAATCTACGCTGTTGCGCATGATTGCCGGGCTGGAGGAGATCAGCGACGGGGATATCCTGATTGGCGAAGAACGGGTTAACGATGTGGCTCCCGCTCACCGGGGCGTCGCCATGGTGTTTCAGTCCTACGCGCTCTACCCGCACATGACCGTCGCCGAAAACATGGGTTACGGGTTAAAGGTGAACGGGACGCCAAAAGAAGAGATCCGCCATCAAATCGAGATGGTGGCAAAAACCTTGCAGCTTACCCACCTGCTGGACAGAAAACCCAAACAGCTTTCCGGTGGCCAGCGCCAACGCACCGCTATCGGGCGCGCCATCGTGCGCAATCCCAAGGTCTTCATGTTCGATGAACCGCTTTCCAACCTGGATGCCGAGCTGCGGGTCGATATGCGCCTGCATATCGCCAAACTGCACCAGGAGCTGAAAACCACCATGGTGTATGTCACTCACGATCAGGTTGAAGCGATGACGCTGGCCGACAAAATCGTGGTCATGAATTACGGCAAGGTGGAACAGATGGGTGCGCCGATGGCGCTGTATTACAACCCGATCAACAAATTCGTCGCCGGGTTTATCGGCTCGCCGAAGATGAATTTTTTACCGGCCACCGTGGTGAGCTGGACGCCAGAGCTACTGACCGTCTCCATAGGCCCGGACAAAACCCTGGCGCTCGCCCTCTCCACCCTGCAGGTCGCTGCCGGCGAGCCGGTGACGCTCGGCATCCGCCCCGAGCACCTGACAACCCACTCCGATTCACCGCTACGCCTTGATTTCCACTGCGAAGTGGTAGAGCGGCTCGGCAACAACACCTATCTGTTCGGCCAATGTCACGGCCATGACGGCTTCAAAATGCTGCTGCCCGGCGATGCGCATTTCCGGCCCTATCAAAAATTGCAACCGGGATTCCAGGCACAGCAATGCCTGGTGTTTGATGCCGACGGCGCGCGCATCAGCGCCGATATCGTCATTCCGCAATCCTGATACGCCGCCACACCCGGAAAGAAGTCATGTCGGTCATGCGCTGTGGTAGCGAGAGATATCCGCGATCGCAGCGCGACAAGCCCGGCTATACCGCGCCGGTGACCATACTATCGCGCCCATCTGATGCCCCGTTACGGCACAGTCGTTCAGCCATCGCGATGTCTGCACTATCACGCGTATCCCGTTTTTCGAATGATGTTGTCAGGACGTCAACTCATGGCTGTCGGCAAGCAGTTCATGTATTTCCTTTGGCGTGAGCGGCCCGGAAAGAAGCACGCTGACCCAGTGCTCTTTGTTCATATGGTAAGCGGGCAAAATGCCCTCTTTTTTACGCAACGAACCGATGTACTCCGGCCTGACTTTCACTTCGAGGACGTCTAACACATCCTCCGTCTTCAGGCCCAGCTTTGTACCCGGTACATTCATCACGAGACCGAACCATTTGGCTCCGTCATGATGGCGAAGTACGGCATAACCCGGCAGCTTGCTCCAGAGATATTCCGGCTCAGATTTAAAATGTTCCCGGGCGTAACTGAATAATGCCTCTCTCTTCATCATGATTCCCTTTTTATCCAGAGGGTCAAAACGTTCGATACCTGTCTTTACTTTCCGCGATACTTCATCGGTATTGTAACCTCACCCCGTCAGAACCAGCGACATGTCCGGGTATCTGGCGCACAGGAAATCGACGAATGCGCGAACCTTTGGCGCAGCAAGTCGCCTGGAGGTATGCAATACCCAGAGTGTTCGCTCTGCACCCGATACGGTGCCCCACTGAACCAAATCGCCACGGGCAAGCTGGTTCCATGCGATGGACTGCGGAATGAGGGCAGCACCACCGCCGGCAATAGCCGCATCCCGAACCATCAGCAACGAAGAGAAGCGCAGCTTTGGGATCGGCTCCAGGACCAGTTGCCCACCATCGAGACTCCAGTGGGTAAACTGGAAATTCGAGGTTACGATACTGGGAACGCGCCTGATTGCGCCGGGTGCCGGCTTGAGTATTCCCGGCGCGGCCACGACAACCAGTTTGTCTTTGGCGAAACACCGCCCGACCAAATTGCTGTCGGGGCTTGGGTTGATCCGAATGGCAACGTCAAATTGTTCCTCGACGAGATCCACCATGCGATCTTCCGCCACGACCTCAATCTCAATTTCCGGGTAGGCCGCACAAAATTCGGCGCCAATGCGCCCCATCGAAAGCTGGGAAAACAGAACGGGTGCTGCTACACGCAAACGTCCGCGAGGCGTCACTCCCCCCTCACCGACCGCCGTCATGGCTTCGGTCACCTCACTCAGCAGACCTTCGGTTCGGGACATCAGCATCTCGCCGGCTTCGGTAAGCTTTAAGCCGCGAGCACTACGCTCGATCAGCCTCACGCCCAGTTGCTCCTCAAGATCGGCGATCCGTCGCGATAGCGTGGCTTTGGAAACGCCGCTCGCACGGCTTGCCTTCCCCAGCCCTTCATTCGTTGCGACGAGTATAAAATCAGACAGTGCGTTCAGGTTCATGGTGTTCCATTTTTGAAACAATGTGTCTACGTTTTATGCTCTTTGTTTTTTTATTGCAACGGAATACTGTTTCGTTATCAAAACTTGATACGAGGAACTGCAATGAACAACATTCAACGCGCTGTCCTGATCCGAACCTACGGCGGGGTTGATGCCGCAGAAGTGGCCGGGATCGAAAAACCAACACCAGGGCAAGGCCAGGTTCTGGTTCGGGTTCAGGCCGCTGGGGTAAACGGCATTGACTGGAAAGTCCGTGAAGGCCAGGTACGAAATGCCTTTCCGCTTCCCTTCCCCATCATCCTGGGCGCCGAGCTGGCAGGGATCGTCGACGCTGTCGGGCCCGATGCCTCTCGCTTCCGCGTCGGCGATCGCGTCATGGGCGCAATGGCAGGACTGGGGGCATACGCCGAGTTCGTGGCAATCAATGAAGCAAGCCTCTCCCCGACACCCGAGGGTCTGGACGACGTCCGTGCTGCCGCCATCCCCGTAGCCGCCGTCGCAGCCTGGAACAGCTTGCATCACGCAGGTCCGCTCTATCAGGGGCAACGGATCCTTATTCATGGCGCGGCCGGTGGGCTGGGCGCCTATGCCGTGCAATACGCCAGACGGGCCGGTGCCGAGGTCTTCGCGACTGCGGGTACGGCCGATCTGGACTTTGTGCGCCGCCTCGGTGCCGATTGTGTCATCGACTACCACTCTCAACGTTTCGAGGACGTCGCCCGGGACATAAACCTGGTGCTCGATTACGTCGGGGGGGAAGTGCTGGACCGCTCCTGGCAGGTACTGGCTCAGGACGGCGTGGTGATCGGCACGTCGTCGCCGGACATTCTGGCCCGCACACCAGCGAACCGCCGGGGCCTCTGGTTCATGAATAAACCCGATCCCGAACTGCTGGAAAAACTGGCCAAAGAGGTCGCCGACGGCACCCTTCAGTCCAGAATTGGCGGCGTAGTGGGCTTCGCAGATATTCCCGGAGCAATAGAACGCAATCGTACTGTTTCACGGACCGGCAAGGTCGTTGTGGACTTCTCTCGTTAACCCTATACCCATGCAGGAGTTTCAAACATGAGCATTCTCGTTACCGGTGCCACGGGCACTATTGGTTCACTCATCACTCAGGGCCTGGCCGACGCCGGCGCCGAGGTCAAAGCCCTTGTCCGCCAGGCGGGTAAGCGTAGCTTCCCGGCAGGCGTCACTGAAGTTGTTGCAGATCTCACCGATGTCGCTTCGATGCGCGCCGCGCTGTCCTCGGTGCGTACGCTGTTTCTGATTAATGCGGTTACGCCCGACGAGGTTACGCAAGCTCTAATCGCGCTGAACCTCGCTCGCGAGGCGCGCATCGAGCGCATCGTTTACCTGTCGGTGATTCATGCCGACAAGTTTACTAACGTCCCGCACTTTACCGGCAAGCACACGGTTGAACGCATGATCGAAAGCCACGGCATTCCCGCAACCATTTTGCGTCCGGCTTACTTCATGCAAAACGACCGCATGGTTCAACAGACGATTGAGAACTACTCGGTATACCCGATGCCAATCGGCTCGGCAGGCGTCTCAATGATTGATGCGCGCGATATCGCGGACGTCGCCGTGGCTGAGTTGCTGCGACGCGACAAAGCATCCTCTGCGCTGGAGCCTGTAACGCTGGAGTTGATTGGGCCGCAACCGCTTACCGGTGCGTCCGTGGCGCAAATATGGAGTTCTGCCCTGGGTCGGGAGATCCTATACGGCGGGGATGACGTCGCGGCTTTCGAAGGCCAACTCACTTCATACAGTCCCTCCTGGCTGGCTTATGACATGCGTCTGATGATGGCAGGTATCCAGGCGTTCGGCATGCAAGCCGCAGAAGGAACCCTGGAACAGCTTCAGACCCTTATCGGGCACCCGCTGCGCACTTACGAAGACTTCGTTCGCGAGTCTGTTGCCGGGGTTTAACCACCAGACAAAGGGGCGGGTTTACTGCCGGGCAGCGCGCCGCCCCTGCATCGAGCCTGCCTCGTGCATCTCGTAACGGACGGGAGAGAATCCAGCACTGCCCTTCAAGGGACCGCTCAAAATATTTATGAAACCTGTGGTAATTCAGAGGTAAAAATTGATACAACCTTACCCTTGTTTCACAACGGCCGCCGTGCGTATCTCTGTTTTAATAACAGCTAAAGCCATGGAATGCGTTGTGGCAATCGATGCAGGATCAGGGTTCTTAAGGGAGTAATAAATGGTGGTACTCGGATTTGTCACTAAGAGTGCTCTGGCTGGCTGGCAAAATGTACCGCCATATCTGCCGCACTTTCAATTCTATGAGCGGCATCGCACCGTCATAAGTACTACTAGCCCCGAAAAAATATTACCCATAATAGCGGCTTATGATATCCAGCAAGATGTCATTATCAAAACGTTAATGTCGATACGGCAACTGCCGCAAAAATTGCGACGCCATAAATCTGAAAGTGCCAGTGTTCCGTTTGGGCTACACAGTTTCACTTTGTTGGAAAACTCACCAACCGAACTTTGCTATGGCTTAAGAGGACAATTCTGGCGAACCGATTTTGGCCTTGAAGACATACCGGATATCAGTGCCTATTGCGCCGCGCTACGGCCGGGCAGCGCAAAGCTGCTGCTGCGATATCAGGTACAACAACTCACCCCCGATGAATATGCACTCTGCACGGAAACCTTCATCCACTGCCCTGACAGAGCGACACAGTTAAAAATGGCCGGATACTGGCTGGCGATCAGAGCGGGAAGTGGCTGGATTCGGCAAAGGACATTGAAGGCAGTAAAGCTTGCGCTCGAAAAAACGGCCAACAGCGTTTAAACCGGATAATAACTCCCTCCATTGAGGCTGGCCGCACGGCGGCAGCAAGGCGAAAGGCCGGCATCAGACAGAAGCCTGAACAATGCGCCATCAAGACGATTTGCAGGTCATTTACAGGGTCTAAAAGTCGATTCATCTTGTCCCGAAAAGAACAAATGTTTTCCTTTTCACCTAATTTATCTCTCATAAAGGCAAGGATAAAGTGGCGGCATATTCACAAGGAGAACCGCCATGAACCCGATCCGTAAATTCGCTCTCGCTGTCACGCTGGGTTTTGCCGCCATGCAGGCGCAAGCCGCCAATGTGTTGGTGGTATTGTCTGATGCCGACCATTTGGACCTCAAAGACGGCAAAGTATTTTCTACCGGCTTTTATCTGAATGAACTGATGCAACCGGTCAAGCTGCTGCTGGATGCCGGCCACCATATCACCTTCGCCACCCCGGAAGGCAATGCGCCGACGCTGGACGCCTCTTCGGATGACAAGATGTATTTCAATAATGACGTCACCGCGTTGCAGGCTCACCGCGCGTTGTTGTCCAAGCTGAAACTGACCTCCCGCAGCGAATCACCGGTCGTCAGCTTGTCGCGCGTTGCCCAGATGGGCTATGCCAGTTTTGACGCAATCTACGTACCCGGCGGCCATGCGCCGATGCAGGATCTGTTGACCAGCCCTGAACTGGGCAAGGCGTTGCGGGATTTCCATGCTCAGGGAAAACCTACCGCGCTGGTTTGCCACGGCCCTATCGCGTTACTTTCAGCCATGACAGACGCACCGGCGTTTACTCGGCAGTTGGCCGCGACCGGCCACGCGGTAAAACCCACAGGTTGGATTTACGCCGGTTACCGCATGACGGTGATCAGCAACGCTGAAGAACAATTGGCCAAAGGCTTGCTCAACGGCGGAGAAATGAAGTTCTACCCGCAGACGGCGCTGGAACAGGCCGGTGGCGTATACAGCAGCAATACGCAGCCGTTTACGTCGCACGTGGTCACCGACCGTGAGCTGATTACCGGCCAGAATCCGGCTTCCGCTGTCGGCGTCGCTGACGAACTGCTTAAAAGACTGAAGTAGCATTCTCCCCCGGCCTGACGGCTGGGGAATTTGGCCTGTTTGAATCGAAATCTGGTTCACCTCGGTGAGCTTTACGGATCCAAAAGATCTGACAGCTCATTGCAGCTGCATATAGTTAGCTTCGAATAAATATGACCGTTGATGTATTATCATCGATATTTCTTCTGTCATCACTCATTTCCATAACTGCCATTAATAAGTAAATCCCTAAGCAATACATTGATTACAGTGCTAACAGTTACCCTTAATGACAGGCCACACTCCTCTTTGAAACCATGGTATTTTTCAATGTATTGATTTGATAAGGCTAACGCACGAAAGAAACAAAAACAGAGCCATCGCATCCTCTTTTTTTGATTATTTAAAAGATTTGTCATCTGTTTTTTTAACGTCGTGATTTACTTGATTATCTCGATACCAACAAAAAAATACTTCATTTATTTTTATGTGTCTGTTGATTTTTTAGTCGCCATTGCTATTGTTGAAGGTGAGTAAAGCACCGCGCAAAACCAACAAATATATTCTATTTTTATACTCGCAAGCGTATGAGGATCTGACTATGCCCATTAAAAAATATGTCATTCTTGACAGCGACCCTAACGCTGTCGGGAATAATGATTTCATTCTGCTAGGTTTGAAAGCCATCGGTTTCGCCAGAGGTTGCCCGATGTTATTTGGAGGAACGGCCGATGCAAAAGACGGGCCGGTTGACGGCAAGGATTTTGCCTTAAAAGTGATAAAAAGAGAAACCTGGGAAGAAACCTTGGAGAATATCGAAGTCAATCAGGTTGTTCGTTATCAGACTTATCCAAATGATATCAGCGTTTATACCAGTAACGACTTTATCTTCACCGGTCGTGTGACCCTTGGCGGTGAATTCGCCTGGATACGCAAAGTCAGCAAAGGGAAATTAAAGACCTACTTTCAAAATAAGCCTTCCGCCACCAAAGATATGTTTGCTCAAGAACTTTTCAGCCTGACTGCGGACCCCAATATCGACCCGACCGAGGGTGAATTCGAAGCCTATCTTGGCTCCAACAGCCTGAGCGCCCTTTACGCCTACTGCAAAGAAACCTGCAAATAAATTCGCAAGTTAATTTATCGCCAATTTTTATACGTCGATACTTTCGCACGAGAGTGCCGGAATTTTATTGGGTGCCTGACATTATGATCACGCAAGGTTATACCTCCGATGAAAAGAGTATTGTTAAAGCGGTTATCAACCGGTATAGCAATACCGGCATATTTATTATTGAACCCAACAATTCTTTATTGGTCTATTTTTACGATATCCAGTTAAGACTGGCGGGGATCACTCCAAGCGTTTCGCCGCAATTCACCCAACGCTGGCAACAATCGAAACAGAGTAAAGGTACGGCAGGCCGGCTGAGCGAGGCCGGCAACGGCGATGCCCAGCCGGTTTACAGCATCGTACGGTTGGACTCCATCGACGGCAGAAGCTATCGCGCGGATGCCATCGGTTCCCTGCCGGTTTCCGCCACCAATGTGACGCAAACGCTGGGTTTATTTGACGGCGAGGCAACCAATGTTGGCCAGGTGACATCCAACAAGGCCTATATTTACGCTGCGGATTGCGCCATTAGCGCGAATGGCGATTATCCGCAAAGCCAGCTTTCCGACGATTTTCCGGTCACGGTCATTTATACCTTTGCGCAAACTATTGACCAAAATACTTTTTATGGTGCGGAAATCATTACTACGCAAAGCTACCCTAAAAGTATTTACAATGATTCACCGCGAGGCATCTATAATCAGGATGCAATAAAAATTTGTTTAACGCGTGACGCGGCAGATTGCGACTATCGTTATACTTACGATGGCGACGGCACGGTAAGGGTTCCCATTAAAGGCAGCATCACTTATTACGGTAAAATAGACATTGTCGAGGGCCGACCGGTCAATGCCAAAAACATTATTTATCTGATACGCACGCGTGCCGGAGGCGACCCGGTGACACCTTACGACGATTTAAATATTTTCAACTCCCCCAACACTCAAATTAATGACGATACCTTGTCCTGGGATTTGAACTGGTTGAAATTCAAGCAGGTTGATTTTGAGTCTGGCGAATGGGTTTATTATGTATTCAGAGTCAATCTAAACGTCGAGGGCAGAAACATCGTCGCATTTATTACCAATGCGCCAAAAAACATTGAACCGGAGCAGCGTTTTTTAAATACTGCCCCATTAAAACCCATGTGTATTGTTTACGGTTGCCTGGGCGAGAACACGAACATCCTGATGCAGGATGGCAGCGAGAAACTGATTGGTACCATAAGTACCGGGGAATATATACGATCGCAACATGGCAACGCACTCAGGGTCGATGATATCACCACCGGACATGAGCGACATTATGTTGAAATTACCGTAAGAGATAGCGGCAATAAAATAAAGAACATCACCGCCAGCCTTGGGCACCCATTTATCACATCAGATGGGGTTGTCATTGCACGAGAGCTAAATCACGCCAGCAGAATTATTACGCTGGATGGTGAAGCCGAAATTATCAGCATGGTGCAAAAAGAAGGCGATATTAAGGTTTATAACCTGCAATTACCGATAGATACGCCGGCAAACACCGCGTTTTACGACAATAACACGCTATACGCCAATGGCATCTTGGTCGGCGATAACCTGATGCAAAGGGTCTGTGAGGATGAATATCATCAGCGACCAGTCAATATCTTGAGCAAACTGCCGCAAGAATGGCATCAGGATTACCACAATCATCTCAACCTGGCGGGTAAATAATATCATGTACCAGGGATACCCGGATTTTCAGCAAATTATCATCTGCGATAACCAAAGGTTTATCGCCGGCTATCAGCAAAATGACGCCTATTTCTTATACCCGGACTCCGTCAGCATCCTGGCGGCGAATCCGCTGGCCTTCTCGCTGGATATTGTTCGCAGTTACAGCACCGACAGCATTTATGGTTGGCTAAACTTCACTACCGAGCTGCAATTTGCCGGCGTACAAAGCCTGACGGAATTCAAACAGCAACACCCGGATACAGCCGTAAGGGTGCTGCCGGTGTTGCCCGGCAGTCTGGGGTTTGACGTACCTATCGAGTATCACAGCGCCCTGAGCGGGCAAAGCTATGATGCCACCTGGTATTCGGCACAGTGCATCCAGTTTATTATTTTGCTGAATTCGGCCAGCACCCAACTGATTGAGAAAACGCTGCTCGATGACACCCTCGGCTTTAATGCCCGGCTGGATGGCTTTGTCGAAGGGGTATCGCCGCGTCTCGCCTATGCCGTCGAGTTTGATCCCCGGGTGCTGATGCTTGAATTGGCCGCCGGGGTCAAAGGTGCGTACCCCGTTGAGGGGGAGCGCGTAGCTTTTGACTACGGCCTGTTGACCCAATATCTGTACCAGAATATCGCGCTGCTGCCGTTGAAAATCACCCCGGCACTGCCGATTAACGCCCCCGAGGAAACCTTGCTTTTCAGTCAGGCGTTTCTTGATCGGCTCTATAACCTGCTGGGCACGCCCTATGCCGGCCCCGCCACCAGCAACGCGGCACTGATTTGTCTGAGGGTACCGGCGTACGGTGGGCGGGTGATCTTCCCGTTGGAAACTGAGGTACTGAGCCGCCGACCGCTTTGCTTCATTCTGGATCCTTTCGCCGCCGCGCAACAAATCGCCAAGGTTTCTCCCGAGACCATCATTCACCGCACTACCGCGCCGCCGCTACCGGCGGGCGAACTGGAGATCGACGTTTTTTACTCCTTCCCGCTAGGGTTGAAAAGTAACGTCTTTATCGATATCCAGCTCACCGTACCGGCGGGCGATATTTACCCGCTTGAGCAGAGCCAAACGCAAGTGCTGACGCCGGATAACAGCAGGTTGATCTTCAGGTTTCAAAACAGTGCGCTGGATAACGAAGACTTCTTCTACCAAATTCGCGTCAACTATCCGCAAGATGGCGTCTGGAAGACCCTGAGCGGTGAACGGCAGCGGTGTGCAGAGCACGCTCTGGTGCTGGATTATGCCGCGCTGCCCTGCCATTTTCTGACCATCGGCATTGATCCTGAATTTGCCCGGCAAGGCCGGATTAGCGGTATTTATCATTCTGCCGGTTGGCTGCAGGATCTGGCGTTGACCGAGGCGGCACCCTATTTCAGTTGCCCGATCCTCGGTGACGATACCTATGCCGAAGCGACAGCGTACGCGTTGTCCGACAGCGAGGCCGTGCCGCTGCCGCTGCCGATTACTCAGGCCACCACCATCGGCGCCTACAGCTTCCCGCAGTTTGGTTCACAGCAGGCGCGGATCACCGTTCATTTGCCCACCGAAATGCTCAAAGCCGTGTTGACCTTTCAGGCGCAAAACGACAGCCGCACTACGGAACATACCTTCACCCATCCGCAGAACAGCTTCGAATATCAATGGAATGTCACCTCTATTTTTGCTGCCGGATTCCGCTACAAAACCGCTGCTGGCCCATGGTCGCCCTATGTAACCGGCGATCAAACGATTGATATCAAGGGTGAAAAATAATGACTGACGCTTTGAATCCCCAACAAGGTCTGCAGAATTTTTTCCTGCTCGGCAGAGCCTTGGCGTTTCACGATCAAACCTTGCCATCGGAGTGTTACACCTACGGCAGCTTTACCCCGCAGGTGATACAGGACACCCCGGCAGGCAAAGTCAGCGCACTGCATTTGCTGACCAGCCCCGGCGGCGGTCTGGCGACCTTTATCGCGCCAAACATGCCGGTCGATACGGCGGCGATCGAATCCTATATCCGCCAACATTTCATCCCGGCACCGGGGAAAATCAGCCTGTCGCAAGGCGATATTCGCCAATCCTTATTCCTGCGCTTTGCCCATCAGCCGGAGTCAGACAGTTATAACCTCGAGTTTGAACAGTCAAAAATGCCGCTGACCCACGCCGAAGCCGGCCTGCTGGACAACGCCATTCGCGGGGCCAAAAACCAGGTTTACCTGGTCACGCACAGTCAGTTCAGCGTCAGCAGCCGCGTCGCCGCCAGCCTGGATACCGACTGGGTCGCGTTTTTAACCCTGGCCTTCAACGAACAGGCACGCCAGCCGGAGGCAATCGCCCTGTTGCTCAACCAGCAGATTGACGCCGGCGTGATTGCCCTGCTGGAGCAGTTTGACAATGCGCCCTCGGAACAGACACGCGAGCTGGTGAGAAACTCACTGGTGAAGACCGCGGCGCAGCTGGTCAGCAACACGTTACGCAACATCCACTCGGTAGATGAAATCCCCAACAAGCTCAGCTATGACGTCAGTGACAGCAATAGCGTACCGCAGCTCTATTTGCTGGCGCAGCAACAAGATATCGCCACCCTGCTCGGCCAACTGCCCGCCGACAGCATCATCTCTTTTACGCCAACGCCGTTGCCGGAACCCACCCGGCCGGACAAGCCCATCGAACACCGTCAATGCGTGGTCAGCCTGGGGTTCAACCCTAACGGTTTCAACATCATGTCTATCGAACTGCGTTGGGCGGACCGGCAAACGCCAATGCAGTGGCCCAGCTTCCCGCCGGTGACCTTAAAAACCGAATCTGCGGTCAGTGACATCACCCTCAAAGTGACGTTTTCCGACTACTCCAGCTATGAACGCCAATTCGGCTGGCAAGACGCTGTCGCATTGACGCCACAGGATCTGGGTTTTTACAGCGTGATATTTGAAGCAGAACATCTGAAAGCCGAATTTAAAACGCTTTCAGGCAATGCCACTTATCGCCCTGCCGGACAGGTTAAAAGTCAGAGCTTCAACTTTGCGTTTTCCAACCAGCAATGGCAGGCCAACTGGTGGATCAACGCCCATGCAGCCGGCTTAAACGGCCGAATCGATTACCGCTGGCAAGGAAAAACCTCGTCGCTATTCCCCAAAACCTACGACTCTGGCCCGCAGCAGGCCAGCGCCAGCCCCATCAAACTGCAATACAACAAGTGATATACACAAGAGGAATTCCCTATGTTAACCACAGCTTTGCAGCAATCGGTCAAAATCGCCGTGACCAAATACCTTGGCATCAAGGAATATGCTTATACCTGTTACGGCGACAGTGTCGACAAGGATATTTATTACGTGGTACCGGAAATCCCGGTATTTGTCGCGAGGGAGCCGGAAACCCCAAGCTTTATGTTCTACAAGTATCGCGGCGATGACACGCAAGGCGGCTATGCGCAATTTACCGTCATGCTGCCGCATCCTGAATTGGACATGCAAGAGAAGATCCGCGCCCAGTTGTTTGGCAACATTCAAACGCAGCTGGAAGCGAAATCCACGTTGATTGTTCAGTATGTTAAAGCGGAGCAGGCTTACGTGGCGGATCCGGAAAATCCGAGCAAAAAATCGGCAATGGATACGGCGCTGAAAAATACGGGTCTGGACGACGATCAAGCCGCCAAATTTGTGGCGCTCTATGACAGCGGCAAAGGCAATGACCAGTTCCTCAACGAGTTAATGCCGGAAGATGCGGCTAAAATCAAGCTGTTGCAACCGCGATTTACGTCGGCGCAGGCCTCATTGATTCTGGATAACAACGATAAATTCCATCGCCAAATCCCCACCACGCTGTCGCCCTCCGGCCTGGGGGACAACAACACCGTGTTCAGCCTGTCGCTCACCGGCGAAGGCGCCACCATGTTCGAAAAAGTGCTGCAAGGCACCGATAAAAACTCAAGTGTCGCGGTGCGCTTTGACTTCAACCTGGATGCATCCCTGCCGGCGGCAAAGGTAACGGTCAGCTACGACAGCGAGATAACCAAGTCGGTGACGCAAGAGATCTCCTACCACACCTGGTCGGCCGATGAGAAAAAGATTGAGCGCGAATATATCGAAAAAGGCGCCATTAGCATCGACGTCGAAATCGGCCTGACCGCAGCAGAGATGGGCATGACGCCGGAGCAGTACATTAAATGGAAAGACGGTCTGCGCGACTGGGGACAAAAACAGGTTGAGCAAATCCTCAGCAGCCAAACCGGGCTGGACATGAGTCTGGAGCTGCTCAACGACGCCGATGGATTTGGCAAATTCAAATCCAGCCTTAACCAAACCAAAAGCTTTACCCGGGTCTACGATGAGAACTCGGTGGTATCGTTTTCCATTGCGCCGCAGGCCCAACTGCCGTCGATCCAGTCCATCGTCGGCGCAGAACATCTGGACCAGTACTTTAAAGAGTACGATCTCAATGACCCGTTCTACCAATACCTGCAGCCCGAATTCTTTGTCACCGACGATCTGGAGAAATATAACGTCGCCAATATCGTGGTAACCGCCGTCTACGACAAAAACAATCACAGCACCCTGCAGTTTTCCCCGGGTGACACCAAACCGAAAAAAACCGACAAATGGTTTATCAACCCCGAGTTGGGCCGTTCATTTTCTTACTCCTATACCGTCAGTTTTACCGGCATGCAGGCCAAGCCTTACCATTCCGGCGAGATCCAGGCCAAGGATGAGTTGGTTGTCACCATTAACGTTGCGCAGTGCGGTATCGTTTATGCGGATATAGCGACGTTGCTTGACCCTATGGGATGGAAAATCTTCAGCCAGGTGGTGGTCAAAACGCTATATTCCGATTCGGCGCACAACGTCGATAAAAAATTGGTCAGTCAGATTGTCAATGAGTCATCGCCCCCCAAACCCTTTATTTATCCGATCGGCACTAAAGTCGAACAACCGATTTATTACTCCGCCGATTACTATGTCCTGGATGGCGACAGCCTGACTTACGTGCCAAGCGGCATGGAAACCAACCCGCAGTTGCCTGACTATGACGGCATTCGCGGCAACCAAATCCTGATCGCCAACGCCCTGCCGAAGCAGCAGAAATACACCATTATCTTAAAGCCTACGCAGAAAGATATTTCACTGATCACCTTCGATATGACGGTGTATTACCCAAAATGGGATTTCACGCAGGCCCAATCCTTTCCCTTGACCGAGTTTGATCCCAAATCGATGACCCAATACCTGACCTTCAACCTGATGCAGCCGGAGAAAGACAATGAGCCGCAAATCCACTACACCGCCACTGTGTATTTTGGCGCCGACAATGACCATAAAGAGGTCACCAAAAACGTGACGAGCAGCATCGTGGTCGTGACGTTTTGAGGGGCTGAGGCAATCCGGGGCAAGCTCGCCTTGCCCTGTTTCCACCGTCACACAGGGGAAGGTCGCTATGGACAACCAATTGGTCGTGCAGAACATCTGTTTCATTCGCGCCGACCCGGACAGGCCAATTTATTACTACTGTGCCGCCGCACCGGGCATTATCGTGAATGACGATAACCAGCCCGCCGTCCAGCTCCAGATATTTAGAAACAGCAACCAGCCGGCCACGGTTTACTACGCCACGCTGTCATTGCAAACGCAGTTGGAAAGCAGCCCCGAAGCGGCACGCAAGGCCGCAGACGCCAGCCCGGATATCCCGCGCGATGCGCTGTTATTGCCGTTGCAGGCGATTGCCTGTAGCGCCACGCTGGACATTCCCGGCTTTATTGCCGGCCAAACCAGCAAAACCTCTTTGAGTAACCAACAGTATTGTTATCTCTTGGCCAAATTAACCTCGGGCGACGATATCGCCCTGCTGGCGAGCCTGATGAACGCGCCGGCCTCCACACCGATCGCCGTCAGTTATAAAATCGACTACCTGCAACAGCTGCCGCCGGCAACCTTTGAACTTGAAGCCCGTTGGGACCAGGTCTATCAATTCCTGCAAGAGTCGATCGGTTTCAACCTGCTGATTTTTTCCGTCAATATCGAAGAAACCTCGGCGCGGCTCATCAGCGAAAAAGTGGTCAGGATCAAAGTCCGGGAAACCGACCCCGACGGCCATATCGAACAGGCGGCCGCCGAATTGACGCAGATCCTGACCAGCCAGTTTTTTACGCCGGTTTTTGCCCGCGCACCGCAGCAACCTCACCCCGAGGCCGGTTTTTACCTGCAACGGGTGTCGATTGAAGACGTTGAACAGCGGCGCTTGAGCGGCAAGCTGAGCGAAACCACGGTGGTACAGCGTTCGCTTTATCCGCAGGCCTTGTTTGCCGAACTGGTCAAAGGCACTGATTACCAGGCCGACCGGGTGATCACCAAGAGCGATCTGCAGGATGATTTTTTCGCCTTCCGCGAGGTGCGGGTCAATCTGCTGTCCACCGAGCTGGACGACAATATTCAGTTGGTGGTTGCGCGCCTGCGTTATGGCGACAACAACCGGCAGTTTAACTTTCGCCGCGGCGATACCGATCCGAAACTGTTCAGAGTAGCCAGCATCCTGGACCCCAATACCAGCAAAATGCTGTGGCCGGTCGAGTACAGCTTCGTCGTTTATTTCAATCAGGCGATTGGCGGCGTGACCTCCGTCAGTTCCGACAGCCTGCAAACCGAGTTGAACGCTGTTTATCTGGATATCGAATCCGTTTATGGCCGCTATGATTTTGTGATCAAGGCGGCGAGCCAGTTCGACTGGAGCTGGTATCAATCGGTACTGGTCACGCTGCGTTGCCGCCATATTCAGCGGCCGAACAGCTCCATTTCGAAAAGTTACCAGATTAGCCAAACGGCGCAGCAGGACAGCTACCCGGTGATGCTGCCGGATCCTGATTTGTATCTGTTTGAGGTCAGCAAGGAATACAGCACCGCCACCAACTCGCCCCATATTCCCGCCGTACTGAATGAGCCGACCAGCCAGGATGTTTATCTGTTTTCAACCCTGTATCGCCAGCGCGTGCTCAAGGTGTCCGCCAGCATGAACTGGCAACAGGTTGCCATGGTGATCGTTTCTGTCAGTTATGCCTATTCACCTACCGATAGCCTGCAGCAGGTTTTTCAGTTTACCGAATCCGATGCCGCCCCCCAGCGATTCAGCGCCGATCAACCCGACCCTGAACGGCTCATCGTCAACCTGGACATCTGGTTCACCTACCAACCGGGCCAAGGCGAGGGAAAACCCGCGTACGCTCAATTCGCAACCCGTCAAGACGATATCGATATCGCCAATCTCAATTAAGGAATCGCCATGTTATTACTCAGAGCAAGAACAGAAACCATCAAAAATATTACTTTCTTCGCCGATGACGCCGATGACAACCAGTTCTGGTATTTGCCCGGTGACATTCATATCGCGCAGCAAGGCGAAAGGCCCGTATTTTCACTGATCAAATACACCGGAGACGGCAGTGACCAACAAGGGGGATACATTAACTTTGAGGTGAATACGGCGATTGATGAAGCCGTGCTGGACAGTGCTTTCAACGACTATCTGCGCAAATTGCACGTTGATCCGAAAAATGCCCGCAAGGCCCAGGTGCCGTATGACAAGGGAACGGTAAACTTTTTTGTGCTGGATGCGAAAAGCACCAACGGCGAGCTGATAAGCGCCCCATGTCCCAGCCTGTTCGGCAATAACAGCGCCATCTTCAGCGCCAAACTGACGCCGCAACAGGCGGTCATTCTGGAAGCCGCCTTTAATCAGGCGCAAGCGCCGGCCGCCGTGGCCTATAACCTGAGCTTTACCGGCATCACGCCGGCATTAAAGGTTGAAGTAGAGGCCCAGTTCGACAGCCTTTACAAAGAGTTTGACCTTAAATTCGGCGCCAACATTCCGATCCCGGTGGAAACGCCCGCCAGTTTTTGGTTGGGCTTCGACAGCGTGATTAAAAAACTGCAGCAGGATCAAAAGTTGGTGATCAAGGTCACCGAGAGCATGCCGAGCGAGGAGGAAGCCAAAGAGAAAGAGTGGGCGCTGCAGTTCGTTAAAGAAGAGATCCTGAAAAGTTTCTTCAGCGCCTCGCTCAAGCCCAACGATGACAGCAATACCCAGGCGAAATCGGCGAGCGACTCGATTTTGGATTCGCTGATTTCCAGCAATAAAAAAGAGGGCGAAGAAGGCGGTAAGGGCGGCCTGTTCCCCAGCGCGTCACTGGAAATAAAACTGGTGCGAATCGAAGAGACCAAAAGCCTGAATTTCAACTACACCTCGTCGAAGGCCCTTAGCCAGTCCGCCGTGCCGCAAAACTTTATCGGCAGCGATATCCTGCACGCCAAAAAAGAACCGCCTTACTTTATTGAAGTGAACGTCAACGATCCCTTCTTTCAGAAAATCAATTTCACCGTGCTGGGGCCGGACAGTTTTGAGGAGTACGGCATCAAAGCCGCAACCTTCGCCCTCACCTACAACCATAACATTTACACCGACGAACCTTTTGTCGCCGATGACGGAAAATGGACCAAGGTCATCTCCCGCAGTAGCAACAAAGATGAGCTGTTTCAAATCCAAAGCGAGTTTGTGTTCAAGTCCGCAGCTTCATCCGGCTGGGAAGGCCGCAGCAGCTACCAATTGCCGTCACAGTCGGCCTCGACCTTGCTGAACCTGGATCCCGCGGCGATGTTGACGTTCAACGAAATCGCCATTTTCCTCGACAGAAAATTCTCGTGGGAAAATTATAATCAGGTGATCGTCGAGTTGGATTATATCGACGATAAACTGAGCCGGAAAACCAAGAAGTACCCGTTCAGCCAAGACAATAGCGATAGCAAAACCTTTAAATACCGCTGCCCGACCGAGACCCCCTGGGTCGTTAACTACAAGATCACCTACCTTTTGGTCGGTGGTGACATCGTCATACGCGACGGCAGTGAAAATCCGCCGGCCATCGTTATCCCGAACCTGGCCTAGGTGGCTGACGATGGCCGAACCTAACGCAGTATTGCCAGCGGCATGGAACGCCCTGGTAAACGCCCTGTGCCGGGAAGCGCCCTATTTACGGGCTACGCTGGTGCCCGAGATCGCCCGGTTCAGCCAGGCGCGTCTGGCCTCCGGCTGTTTGTCCGCCGCCTTTAACACCAGCCTGCTGGCCTATAACGGCTGTCCGCTCGAGTTTACCCTTTCATCGTCGAAACCCCTGGCGCTTTCCTGCACGCTGGATCCTTTTTTGCCGCGCTATGCGGAAGAGCGTTCGGTCGATGCTTTTTATCGTCATTACCAGCGCATCACCGCCGCGCCGACAGATGCTTCGCCGGAGCCATATCTTGAGGCAGTGAAACGCATGCAACGGCAAACTGCAGAGCCACTGCGATTCGGTTCCTGGCTGGGACGAAAATATGCGCCGGAGGGAATCAAAACCAAGGTGTATTCCGAGGTGCCCGCCGGTGGGCACGACGAAGCCGGCTGGCCCGGCGGCACGGCGGCTCACCCCACCCGCGCCTGCAAGGAGAACGGGCTGGCGTTGCTGATGGTTGGCTATTACCCGCAACTGCCCGCTTCGCCGCTTGAATACTACTATCAATGGCATAGCGCCCAGATAACTCATGCCGATATTGCCGAAGTGATGCATTTTTTCGGTTGCGGAGACCTGTTTCCCGCACTGTCGCCGTTGCTGGAACGTGCGCTGCGGCAAACCTTGCGCGATGAAGGTTTTCCTCACACCACTTACGGATTTAGCCTGGTCTACGGTGCGAACGGCAAGCTTGAGAGCTTTACGCTCTTTACCATGGCGCCCGGTTTCTTTGGCGATAATCAGCGGGTATTCCCTGGCGTGGAGGCACTGTTGGCGCCCGGCGGCCAAGGCATGCCTTTGTTGCGGCGCGCCATTGCCGAGCGGGTTCCCCTGCAATTCAATGTGGTCGGTTTTTCTGTGGATCGCCAGGGCAATGAAAACATCAGTTGTACCTTCAGCCCGCAAAATACCCGTTTCGCCACTCGGCCGGTCAAGCAGGCGCCATCCCCCAAGCCCGCTGCCCGGCCCGATCTGACGGCGCTACTTGAACAGCAATGCGCCAGCGGCGCCTTTATTTCCCATGCCAGAACGCCGGATGGCCGCTGGCATCGGGATGAAAATGCCTTTGTCACCGCCCAGGTCCTGCGCACTCTGGAATATACCCGGCAGACCGCGCCTTATATCGAGAAGGCGCTCGATTTTTTGCTCACCTGCGAAATCCGGCCATTCCACTTCAGCTTTTGGCCGAGCGCAGCCCATCCTTCATGGATGGCGAACCAACGTATCTGCGCAGACATTGACGACACCGCCATCATTACCGAGCTGCTCTACAGGTTTGGCCGCATTTCGCTGTCGCAGCTCAGGCAGACAATTTCACACATGAACGCTTATCAGATAAGCAGGGTCGATCCCCGCCGGAAGGAGCTACAGCATCAATGGGCGCAATGCCAGGCCTTTCACACCTGGATGAAAGACGACAATGACATCCGCCAGCTGGATTGTTGCGTGAATACCAACGCGCTGATCTTACTCAATGTACTGAGGGCCGAAACCGGCGTTGTGGCACCGGCCTATCTGCACATTATCAAGATGCTGAATCAGGCGGTGCAATGGAGCGGCGACAGTTACGACAGGCTCAGTATGCTGACCCCCTATTACGCTCATCCCCACGAATGGCGCGTCGCCCTTGAATACGCCAGACAGCGCGGGATCCCGCAACTTACGCCCGTCATTGACGCATTGGCCCGTTGGCAACGGCCTGCCGAACGGCGGGAAATCCCACTTTACCGCCGGCATGACGGGCGGTTCCTCTGGACCTCGGCCTGCCTGAACCCGTTCAGATCTCTGGCCCCTATCCACCGCACTGAGGACAGCCATGAATACCTTTCTCAATGATCTGGTCACACTGAACAAAATCATTCTGGATAACGCGCGCGAACAGTTTCCAGACGCCGGGGAAAAACGGCTGCGTTACCGCGCCGCGCCGGCCACGACGGCAGAGGATCTGTCCGCCGAGGTTTGCACCGAGATCGTTTCGGGGGAAACCCGTTACCAGATTGCCACCAGCACCGACGGCACCAGTTGGAGCATGACGCTGGATTTCTCTCTGAGCAGGCAGGTGCCGCAAATCCCCTATGTAGTACTGACCTTCAGTACCTTCGGTAACGTCGATGAGATGATTTTCGACAAAGTGCTGCTGACCGCCACGGAAAACCGCTACCAGGCGCAGCTGGATCTGGTGCGTCTGGAACAGCGCGACGCCCTGCTGCGCGCCCTGTCGGATTACGACGCGCAAACCACGCTGGTGGTCGCCATCCACACCGATCACGGCATCCTCAACACCATCACCGCACCCAAAATTTTCTATTTTGCCGAAAACTACTACCCCTATATTTACCAAGGCATAGTGCCGCCGCCGCCTCGCCTGCAGTTGATTCTCACGCCCCTGGCTTTTAAAGAGGTGTGGTACAACTACTATCAGGACTATGTCCGCAAAAATTACCTTTACTATCTGCCGGACACCTTCCTGCTGGCCACCAATGCCGCCGACGACGACAAACCCATGCTGTCGATCTCCTTCGCCGCCGCAGAAAATGCGACGTCGCTGGACGAGGTCAACGTAACCTTCGATTACTTCCTGTCGCCCAAAGTGAACCAGGCACGCATCGCCGACGCCGCCGGGCAGTTCACGCAAACGCAACCGGACGGCAAGCTGGCACCGTTCGCCAATGCCGACACGCTGACGCTGCAATTGGGCTTGCCCGACGGCAAGACGGAGGAGAAAAATGCGCTGATCAACCTGCAAAGCGGCATCGTGGATTCCTTCACGCTACCCGTCCACCAGTTTGCGCTGATCTGGGATGCGTTATTTGACCGCTCGCCGCAAAACCTGCTGCTCAAGGGCTATCTGGCGGTGCGATTCACCGGTTTTAATCCGGACAACATTCCGGTGATGCTCGCGCTGGACGCCAAATACCAAAGCAAAGTGCGGGAATTTATCAAACAGTCCGCTCCGGTGGACATCAATAAAACCCTTGAATTCAGAAGCGACAGCGGGGCTTACGATCCCTCGGGCCCGAGGCCGATCAAGCGCATTCTGGTGAACATCGACAACCAAACCGTCGAATTGGATAAGGACCATCCTTCCCATTCGGTCAAGGTGAAAGTTTCGGTGCTGGACCTGATCCTCAACCCGGAAAAAAAATTGGTTTATCATTATGACCTGCAAGTCTATTACGTCGATGGAGGCATGACGCCCTATTACGACAAAACCTCAAGTTTTGAGATCATTTACGTTCCGTGAACGGCGCGCCTGCGGCAGGAGTTTCAGGTTGCCGCCGGCGCAAACAACAGGCTGCGCAGAAACAACATGATCAACTTGCCTGAGGGATCGGCACCGGTGCCGGTCCGCTGCAAAGCCAGCCCGTGCGCCATCGCCATAAAGGCCGCCGCCAGTTCGTTTTGATCCGCCGGCGGTACCTTGCCTACCCGTTGAAACAGTGAACCGATCACCGCGCCGATTTTTGCCTGATGGGCGTCCCAGATATTTTTGTATTCCACGGCGAAGGCCGGACTGCGTTTGGCGTGCAACTGCAGCTCAACCGACAGCATGCACCAGTCAGCCTCCAGATTCAGAGTCGCCGCCCAGGCCTCCAGCGCCGTCAACACGCGCTCCGGCGAGTCGCTCCCACTCTCCGCCAGCGCCGTGAGTTGCATGGCCTCCGCTTCCATATGGCGTTGTAACAATTGCAGCAACAAGGCTTCCTTAGAGGCAAAGTTGGAATAAAACGCCCCCTGGGAATAGCCGGCCTGGCTGGCGATATCCCGGATTGAGGTGCCGCCGTAACCGCCGGCGACAAACAATTGGCGCGCGGTTTCAAGCAACTGCTCGCGGGTTTGCTGCTGGCTTTCCTCGCGGGTTAACCGCTTTCTTTCTGTCTTCATTTTCTTCGACTTTAGGTTGTTTTGACGTCATAGATACGCATTTAAGATATCACTTGATATTTTAAATGCACCTCACTAAATTAAGATATCATATGAACTTTGAAACTCACTTAAGATTTTAATGATGATGAACATGAAAACGGCTTTTGTCACCGGCGCAACCGGGTTGCTCGGCAATAATCTGGTCAGAGAGTTGGTTGCAAAAGGCTGCCAGGTCAAAGCGTTGGTCCGCTCGCTGGAAAAAGGCCGCCGGCAGTTCGGTTCCATCGACGGCGTTGAACTGATCGCCGGCGATATGGCCGATGTGGCTGCCTTTGCCGCGCATCTGCAAGGGTGCGACGTACTGTTCCACACCGCCGCTTATTTTCGTGACAACTACAAGGGCGGCAGCCACTGGTCCGAACTGAAAGCGATCAACGTCGACGGCACGGAACGTCTGCTGGAACAGGCATACCGCGCAGGCATTCGCCGTTTTGTTCATACTTCCTCCATCGCAGTGCTCAAGGGTGAACCGGGCATGCCGATAGACGAAACCTGCCTGCGTCGCTCGGAAGACGCCGATGCGTATTACCGCAGTAAAATTCTGGCTGACGAGGTGGTACTGGCGTTTCTGCAAAGCCACCCCGATATGAACGGCAGCCTGGTCCTGCCGGGCTGGATGTGGGGCCCGGCCGATCTTGGCCCCACCTCTTCCGGCCAGTTGGCCAATGACGTGATGAACGGCAAATTGCCGGGCCTGGTGCCGGGCAGTTTTTCAGTGGTTGACGCGCGAGATGTGGCATTGGCGATGATCCTGGCGGCCGAGCGCGGCCGACGCGCAGAACGTTACCTGGCCGCCGGGCGGCATATGACCATGCAGCAACTGGTGCCGCTGCTGGGCAAAATAGCCGGGGTTCAAACGCCAAAACGCACCTTGCCATTACCGCTGCTCTATATCATCGCCGCGCTGCAGGAAGCTTATGCCCGCCTCAGCGGCAAGCCGATATTGCTCAGCCTGGCGACGGTGCGTTTGATGGTCAAAGAGGCCAACCGCTCCCATTTCAATCATGCCAAAAGCGAACGGGAACTGGGCCTGACATTCCGGCCGGTAGAACAAACCATCGGCGATACGGTGACGTGGTTGCGCAATCACGCCGCTGAAAGCTAATCGAACCGGAGGAAAGTCCTTTCCTCCGGTTTCCACACCCCGAGCCTGAGACAGGTGGGCGCATGCAGGTTAGCCGGCCGTTGAGCGCATGGACGCGCGATACGAGCCGCCATGGACGGATTCACGGCGTGTCGGTGCTCTGCATGCTCCTCACCTGTAGCACGCTTAGGCGCGGCTATTTAGGCGGTTTGCGCTTCCACATAGCTCAGCGCAGAACGCAATCTGGCCTCGCTGAACGCTATCGGCAGCAGATGAATCGACTCGCCCTGCTGCAACGTGCGTGCAATCAGGCGCTGAACCTGCTCGTCATCGTGAATATCTACCCCCAATGCGGCCAGGTTTACCGGCAGATCCAGGCGGCGGTAAAGCGCGATTAACTGCGTGACGGTTTCCCACTGTTCCAGCAAGGCGCTCTGCACCAGAATGCCATAGGCCACCTTGGTGCCGTGCAAAAAAGCATCGGTCTGCGGCAAGGCGGTCAGGCCATTATGCACCGCATGCGCCGCGGCAATGCGGGTGTAACGATCCCCCAACCCGCCAACCAGCCCGCCGCCGGCGATAATCGCCTCCAGCACGTTGAGGAAAGGTGGGTTCAATTGCCCGTGCGCCAGCGCCTGCAACGCCGCTTCGCTTTCGCTGAGCAGCACGTCGCGCAGGGTCAGCGCAGTATTCAGACCCAACTGCACGGTTAGCGGCAAGCGTTCCGGTTGCGGGCTGAGCACCGCCGCTTCGTACCATTTCGCCAGCGTATCGCCAATGCCCGCCAGCAAATACGCCTTCGGCGCACGCAGGATAATTTCCGGCTCCACCAGGACCAGATGGTTTGCATCGTTGAAAATTTCGTAGCGCAGCGCCTGCCCCTGATCGTTATACCAGACCGAAAGCGGCGTCCAGGCGGCGCAGGTTGCGGCAATGGTCGGGATCGCCACCACCGGCAGACCCAGTCGGCGCGCCACCACTTTGGCGGTGTCCAACACCGCGCCGCCGCCAAGGCCAATCACCACCTGCCGCTCCGCCCCCGCCTGTTGCAGGATGCTTTGCACCGTGCTTTCGCTGCAATGGCTGTTGAACAACACCCTGCGGGCTTCGGGCGCGTCAAACACCTCAGGCAGCCAGGGTTTGGCTGCCGCCAGCGCGCGCTCGCCATAAATCCACAGCGCATTGCCCAACTGCTGCGGCGAATAAAACTGCGCCAATCGGTCAATCGCACCGGGGAAAGCAAAATAGTTGGCGGGGCCGGCGACCACGCGGATGTGGGTATCACTCATGCTCAAGTCCTTATTTTGTTTGCTGTTGCCATCATAGAGACGGGGAAGCCGATGACTAATACTGTTTTGCATTAGCTTATGATTTTTCGTTCATTGTCATCCGCCCGGCCGCCGTGGAAACTGGCTGCCTCAATTCATGCCGGTAAAAAAAACCATTCCAATGGTGACGATGAATTGCCCTCCCGTTTTTTAATGATGCTTAACCACGCAGGGTAAAACTTAATGAAACTGTTCAACACCTCATTACTGGCGTTAAGCCTGTTCGCCGTGTTTCCCGCTTTCTCCGCCCCCACTGCCGCACCGGTTCCTGCGGCGATCGCCAACCATCAGGGCCCGATCCGCATTGCGGTGATCCGCAATCTGGGCTCGGACGACAATACCACGCAGTTCGTCACCGGAGCGGTGCAGGAAGGCCGCAAACTGGGGTTTCAGGTCAACACCTTCCTGACCAACGGTGACGACGCCAAATTCCAGGACTTCGTCAATCAGGCGATCAGCCAGAAATACGACGGCATAATTCTGTCGCAGGGGCGCGATCCTTACTCAACCGCGCTGTTGAAACGCATTGCCGACAGCGGCATCGCGGTAGCGGCCTTTGATACCGCGGTACAGGGCGACATCCCGGGCGTTACCGTCAGCCAGCAGGATGACGCTTCGTTAACCGATCTCTCCTTCGGCCAACTGGTGAAAGACTTCGACGGCAAAGCCAACATCGTCAAACTCTGGGTTGCCGGTTTCCCACCGATGGAGCGGCGCCAGGCGCAGTACCAGAAACTGCTGCGCGACCAGCCCGGCATCAAAGAGCTTGAGTCTATCGGCGCGGTGTCTTCCGACGTTCAGGGCGACACGGCAAACAAGATCGGCGCGATCCTGGCCAAGTACCCCAAAGGCAAGATTGACGCCATCTGGGGAACCTGGGACGCCTTCAGCCAAGGCGCGTATAAAGCGTTGCAGGAGAATGGCCGCACCGAAATCAAACTCTACAGCATTGATATCTCGAACCAGGATCTGGCACTGATGCGCGCCAAGGGCAGCGCCTGGAAGCTCAGCGTGGCGGTCGATCCCAAACTGATCGGTGCCGTTAACCTGCGCCTGGTGGCCAACAAAATCGCCGGCGAGAAAACCCCGGCAACCTATGAGTTTAAAGCCGCCGCCATTCCGCAAGCGCTGCTGTTGAGCCACCCGGAAGCCACCAACGTCGCCTCGCTGGCCAAGGTGATCCCCGGTTGGGGAAAATCGGACGATTTCGTTGCCCCCTGGTTCGCCACGCTCGAAGCGCAACAGGCTAAAAAATAAGGAAGATCAATGGCATCGCAACCGCTTCCCCAACCCGAATACAGCCGCAATATGCGGCTGATTGGCCACAGCGACCAGGGCGGGCGGCCCGATGGCGTACAGGTGATGGTTCACCGGGGCTACGCCTACATCGGCCATATGGTGTCGCAGGGGTTTTCCATCGTCGACGTGCGCGATGCGAAAAATCCGCGCGCCGTCGGCTTTGTCCCTGCGCCGCCCGGCACCTGGAACGTGCATTTGCAGGCGCATGACGATTTGCTGCTGGTGATCAACGCCCGTGACCTGTTTGCCGACGCCCGCTTTGCCGACGAAAAGGTCTATTACACCCGCGCCATCAGCCAGACGGTGTCAGGCAACGACGCTCGCGGCTGGAGCGCCGGGGTGCGTATTTTCGATATCTCCACGCCGGAGCGGCCACAGGAAATCGGTTTTCTGGCGCTGGAGGGCATCGGCGTGCACCGCATCTGGTATGTCGGTGGCCGATGGGCGTACGTTTCCGCCCTGATTGACGGCTACAGCGATTATATCTTTCTGACTGTCGATCTGGCAGACCCGCGCAACCCGCAAATCGCCGGGCGCTGGTGGTTGCCGGGCATGCACAGCGCCGGAGGCGAGACGCCATCCTGGCCGGAGGGCAAACGCTACGCCCTGCACCATGCCATTATCAGCGGCGACACCGCTTACGCCAGTTGGCGCGACGGCGGGCTGACGCTGCTGGATATCCGCGATCGCCACCAACCGCAACTTATCGCCCATCGCAACTGGAGCCCGCCCTTTGGCGGCGGCACCCATACCGCATTGCCGCTGCCGGAGCGGGATCTGCTGGTGGTGCTGGATGAGGCGGTGCTCGACAACCAGGAGGACGGCGAAAAACTGATCTGGCTGTTTGATATTCGCGAACCGGCCAACCCGGTAAGCATCTCCACCTTCCCGCAGCCGAATGAACGGGATTACGTCAGCAAGGGCGCGCACTTCGGGCCGCATAATCTGCATGAGAACCGCCCCGGCAGCTTTGTCAGCTCGACGCTGATTTTTGCCACCTACCAAAATGCCGGCGTCCGCGCCTACGACATCAGCAACCCTTATCAGCCGAAAGAAACCGGCGCGCTGGTGCCCGCCGCACCGCAGACCATGATGGATAAACGCCCGGGTCGCCCGCAGGTGATCCAGTCCTGCGACGTGTTTGTCGATGCCCAGGGCATTATCTACAGCACGGATTACAACGGCGGTCTGTCCATTATCGAGTATCTGGGGTGAAAATTGGCCGGCGCAATGCCGGCTTTTTACCTGTTTGGGATAGTATGAATGAACAGGCAATAGACCCCGGAACAAGGAGAGAAGATGTTTAGCCATATTACCGTAGGCGTCAGCAATCTGGACAAGGCCGCAGAATTTTACGATGCCGTTTTGCTGCCGCTGAGATTAATACAGCGCCCGGTAACGCCCGATGGCGGCCCGGCCGCGCGTTGTTGGATCAAACCGGGGCTGACTTTGCCGCGATTTTACGCCTACGAGCCGTATAACGGTCACCCCGCCAGCGCAGGCAATGGCAGCATGGTGGCATTCACCGCCGATAATGAGCATGACGTGCTGGCAGCCTATGCCGCAGGCCTGGCGGCAGGCGGCAGCGCCGAGGGTGAACCCGGCGAACGTGCGAATTACGGTAAAGGTTACTTTGGCGCTTACCTGCGCGATCCGGACGGCAACAAGATCCATATCGCCTATCGCGGGGACTTGCTGTGATGAAATGTTCGGTATACATCGCCACCAGCGTGGATGGTTTTATCGCCAGAGCCGACGGCGATATCGATTGGCTGCTGCGGCCTGAATACGCCGTATCGCTGCTCAACGGGCTGAGTTTCGAGACGTTCATTGCCGACGTCGACGCCTTGGTGATGGGGCGCAATACCTATGAAAAGGTGAGCGCTTTCCCCGAATGGCCTTACGGCACCTTGCCGGTAATCGTTTTGTCGTCACGCGCGCTCGACATCCCGCCTCACCTGCAAAACAGCGTAAGACGGGAGGCTGGCGTACCTGAGGCCATCGTCGCCCGGTTGGCGAATGAAGGATGCCGACATTTGTATATCGACGGCGGCAATTGCGTGCAGCGTTTCCTGCAGGCCGGCTTGATTAACGAACTGACCATTACGCGCGTTCCGCTGTTATTGGGTTCCGGCATACCGCTGTTTGGTGCCTTGGGCGCGGAGCAACGGCTGCGCCTGATCGCCGCGACGCATTCCGACAACGGATTCGTGCAGGAGCGTTACGCCGTCAGCGCGCCGAATAGCGGGCCATAAGCGCCTGGCCGCCGAAGGCAATACCCAATGCGCCCAGCGCCAACAACGCCGCCGCTCCGTAGGTGAAATGCATACCTGCGGTCACGGCGGCAGCACCGGCGACGTTGATGTCGGCCGTGTTCGAGGCAAGCATAAACAGCGCGCCCATGGCGGAGGCACCGGTGATCAACCCGAGGTTGCGCGACAGGTTGATCATGCCGGAAATCAGCCCGCGCCGCTCGGGGGTGGCATCTTTCAGCAGCGCGGTATTATTGGCGACCTGAAACAACGCATAGCCAAGGGTAATCACGCAAAGCGGTGCCACGTAACCCACAACCCCTTGCCTTATCGACATCATCGACATGACACCGGCACCGGTGGCCAGGATAATCAAACCCACGGCCGTCATCTTTTGCGCCCCCAGCTTGTCCACTAACCTGCCGGCCGGCACGCCGACCAGCGCAGCGGTAATCGGCCCTGCCGACATTGCCAGCCCCGCCTGCGCGACCGCCAACCCCAGGCCATGCGTCAGGTAAAACGGCCCCACCACCAGCGTGGTCATCATCACCGCCATCACCAGCAGACTCATCATTAGCCCGGCACTCAGCCCCGGCTGACGAAACAGAGCCAGGTGAATCAACGGCGATGCCGTGCGGTTCTCCAGCCAAATAAACAACCCGATACCCAGAGCGGCACCCAGCAACAGCAGCAGATTAAGCCAACCGAAATCGCCGCGCCCCAGCGTCATGGAGAGCGCATAGCTGGCCAGCGTCAGCCCAAGCAGCAAGCTCCCGGGGTAATCAAACCTGGCCCGCGCCTTTTGCGGTGCCTGAGCCGGAGTCGGCAGGTAACGGTAAGCAAGAATGAACGCCAGCAGGCCCACCGGCAGGTTGATCAGGAACATCGCCCGCCAGCCAAAACCAAAAATCAGCGCGCCCCCCAGCGAAGGCCCGAGCGCAGTCCCGATGGCGGACATGGTGCCGAGCAGCCCCATCGCCCGGCCGGTGTTGTCTTTACCCAGGGTTTCGCCCACCAGCGCCATGGTCATCGCCATCATGACTGCCGCACCCAGCCCCTGAGCGACCCTCGCTGCGAACAGCAACCCGATGTTCGGCACAAGCGCGCACAGCACAGACGCAAAGGTGAACAGCACGATCCCCGCCAACAGCAACCGCCGCCTGCCGATCCTGTCGCCCAGACGGCCCAGAGCGATAATGGAGGTGGTGACGGCCAGCAGATAGGCGATCACCACCCACTGTACCGCCTGGAATGAGGTATTGAGCGCCTGTGCCAGCGTGGGCAAACCGACGTTGGCGATGCTGGCGCCCAGCGACGAGAGCAGCATCGAAAGAGAAAGACTGACGAGGATCCACCTTGGATCTGCACCGCCGGATTTAACTGTAAACTTCATGTTGCTGACTCCTGAAAGAACCTGTCAGCAGCCTATGCCATCGCCGGACAAGGCGGAAGACGCAGCGAATGCAGTTTATTAGTGCATCAGACGCCATGTTTGGTTATATTTCAGCGTTGGCTGCCTGCAACGCTTAATCCGGTAAAATTAATCGCCACCGTATTTTCGACAGCGGCGATTAGTGATTTATCCGGCTTCCCAACTCACTGCGCAGTAACCATGATCAAGCCATACCTTCACTCACCGCGGCCGTTCTCCGTGGGTAAATCCCGATCTTGACCGCAATGGTTATTACCGCCAGCGCAGCGAACACCCCACCACAGAGAATGCTGCCCTGCAGGCCCAACGCATCGATAAACCACCCGCTGACCACCGAACCGACCGCCACGCCCAAATTGATAAAGGCGATATACAGCCCGGTAGCAAACTCAGGTGCCTGTGGCGCTTCGGATGTCAGCCAGATCTGGGTCACGATCAGGCCGCTGGTGTGCGCAGCGCCCCAGAACAGACAGAGCGCGATCATCGGCCCCGTCTGCGCGCTGCCGTAGCGATACAGCAGCAGATAAGCGGCCGCCAACACTATCGGGTGCAGTAACGTAGTCGCTACCCGGTTCCGGTTCAGCAACTTACCGGCCAACAGGTTACCGGCTACCCCGCCGGCGCCAAAAATCACCAGCAGGATACCCACCATCGGCTCGCGAATGGCGGTTTGTCGGCTCAGGTATTCGGTGGCATAAGCATAAACGGAGAACATGGCGGCGAAAATCAGCACGCAGGCGGCAATATTCAGCCACAGCGCGCCGCTGCGCAGTATTGCCAGCTGTTTGCCGTAGCTAAGTTTTTGCGTAGCGGCGTCGGGCAGGCGGAAAAATAAGCCGACGCCCGCCAGCAGGTTAACCAACGCGCAGAACAGAAAAGAGGCTTCATAGCTGAACTGACCGGCGATCCAGTGGGTCAGCGGGATCCCCAGCACCATGCCCATACTGGTGCCGATAAACGCATAAGCGGTCGCCCGGGTCACCTGCTGTTTGGGGTACAACGACGCCGCCGCCACCATTGCCAGAGAAAAATAAATCGGGTGGAACAGCGCCGGCAGGATGCGCAGGATCATCAGGGTGCTGAAACTGGCGGCATAAGCCGACAGCATGCTGACTAACGAGAACACGGCCAGCGAAATCAACAGCATTCGCTTGCGGTTGAAGCGTGAAGCCAACAGCACCAGCAACGGCCCCAGCAAAGCGATGGTCACGGCAAACAGGCCGACCAGCCAACCGGCCTGCGCGGTTGAAATCCCGTAGCGCGCAATGATCAACGGCAAAATGCCCACCACGCCAAACTCGATGCAGTAAACGCCGAACAGCCCCAGCGCAATGAAAAAAATCGGCGGCAGGATCTTCATCGTGGTTCTCCCAACCCGTCATATACCGCCTGACACAGCTCGCCGACAAACGCCCCCGCCATCCCCTCGAGCGCCGTATTGGTGAAGGCCACCACGCTGAGTTGCCGCGAGGGATCGACGAACCAGGAATGGCCGTAGGTACCGCCCATGCGCCAGGTGCCGATCGATTCCGGCGTCTGCGCCGCCTGCGGATCTTTCAGCAGGGTGATCCCCAGACCAAAACCGCGCCCCGGCCAGAATGGCATCGGCAGATCGCCTATCTGGTTGCTGGTCATCGCCGTTACCCACTCCGTTGGCAGCAGCGGCGCGCCGCCCTGGCGCAAGGTTTCCAACAGCCGCAAGAAATCTTCGGCGGAGCCCACCATGCCCGCGCCGCCGGAGGCATAAGCGCCAGCCTCTAACGCCCGGGTCGGGGACAGGATAAAACCGGCCGTATCCTCGATAAAAGGCAGACGATCGGGTTGTTGCAGCGGCCGGGGTTCGGGATGCTGGTTGGCATAAGCCACCGTCAACCGCTGCACATCCGTGGCGGTAAACCCGGTGTCGTGCATCGCCAGCGGCCCGGTCACCAACTGCGCCACCGCCTCCGCCAACGGCAAGCCGCTGGCCTGCTCAATCACGGCGCCCAGCACGTCGGTGGCAATCGAATAGCGCCACTCGGTTCCCGGTGCCGCCAACAGCGGGGCCGAAGCAATGCGCCGCAGGTTTTCTTCCAGACTCAGCCGGTCATCATCCATCCCGTCGGAGACGCCCGCCTGCGCATAGAACCCCTGTTCCGGCTGGAAAAACCGGTAGCTCAATCCGGCGGTGTGGGTCATCAGGTGACGCACCGTCATTGGCGGTACGCGCCCGTCGGCGGTGCGCGGCCGGAAAGCCGGCAACCAGCGCGTCACCGGGTCCTCCAACCCCAAACGCCCTTGTGCCATTAACGCCAGCGCCGCGGTGGAAACGATAGGTTTGGAGACCGAGGCCAGCCGGAACAGCGCGTTGGCAGCCATCGGCTTGCCGGCCTCTCGGTCCGCCATGCCCGCCGCACGGTGATAAACCACTTCACCGCCCTGCGCCACCAATACAACCGCACCGACCAGCCGTTTGTCCTCCAGCGCCAGATCGACAGTTTTATCAATAGCCACGGTAGCCAGCTTGTATTCACTCATGGGTCACGCTCCAGGTAGGTAGACAGTCAATTCTGTCGCTACCGAGAATAGAGTTTGGCGATTAACGGAAAAACAGGCTAGATTTCCCTTCATACCGGACACTAGCATCCGCAATAGGGGGGAACATGGATAATCTGGCAGGCGTTTCGGCCTTTGTTCAGTCAGCCGAAACGCTCAGTTTTGTCGAGGCAGGCCGCGTGCTGGGGGTCTCCGCTTCGGCCATCGGCAAAAGCATCGCCCGGCTGGAGACGCGCTTGGGCGTGCGGCTGTTTCACCGCAGCACCCGCAGCATGACGCTGACGGCGGAAGGCACGCTTTTCCTGCAGCGCTGCCAGCGGATCCTTGGCGAAATGGCGGCGGCGGAACAGGAACTGAGCGATACCCGCAGTGCGCCACGCGGTAAATTACGCGTCAGTTTGCCCCTGGTGGGCAGCCTGCTGAATCCGGTGTTGGCGGAGTTTATCCGCCAATATCCGCAGATTGAACTGGAGGTGGATTTTTCCGATCGCCGGGTTGAGGTGATTGAGGAAGGTTTTGACGCGGTGATCCGCGTCGGAGAAACCGAAGATTCCCGGCTGATGAGCCGCCAATTGGGCACCTTCCACCTGCAACTGGTGGCGGCACCCGGCTATTTACGCCAGGCGGGTATCCCGCAACAGCCGGCCGATCTGCGTCAGCATGCCTGCCTGCTGTATAAATTCCCCACCACCGGAAAAGTCGAAAGCTGGCCGGTGCCGGGTTGGGACAAAATCCTCGGCGAGGGTCTGCGTGCCAGCGTAGTGTGCAATACCGTCGATACGCTGATTTATCTGGCGGAACAGGGCCAGGGCATCGCCTGCCTGCCCGACTTCGCCGTCAAGCAGGCGTTGGCCGGGCAACGCTTGCAGCAGGTTCTCGGCGGGCACAGCCACCATACCGGCAGCTTTAAAATTCTCTGGCCTTCCAGCAAGCACCTGGCTCCCCGACTGCGGGTGTTTATCGATCTGCTGAGCGAACGGTTGTTTCCGGCTTAACGGCGTAACGCGGCTTAAGAGCAATTCCGGCTTTGCTTTGCACAAAATTAGCTAAGCCAGCAACGACAGTGCCTGACGGCGGGCCTCGCCGCGTTAGCGTCTTTCCATGATATTCCATTTTGAAATATGAAAGTCCCGTTCGTTCTTTCGGGGCACGGAAAATCACCACACAATAAAACCTGAATCGCAGGCCGGCTCATAACCGCATAAAAAATCAGGGTTTATACTCTTGTCATCGCTCATTACCGCTCAATTTACCCGTCTGGTGCTGGATACCCAGCCTGATGATCTCGCCCTGTCAGCCGCTCGTCGCGGCCTGATGGACTATTTCGCCTGCGCATTGCCGATCGTCCACGGCGCGCTGAACGATACCGGGCTGGCGACGGTGAAATCGGTGTTCCCGCCGATCGGCGTTGAGAACCGCGCCCTGTATTTTGGCTACGTCAGCCACTCGCTGGATTTCGATGATTACCACCCTGCGCTGCGCGGCCACCCCACTACCGTGGTGCTGTCTGCCTTGCTGGCGCTGACCGGTGACCGCGACGATGCCGCCGCGCTGTTAACCGCCTATGCGATCGGCGTAGAAGCCGCCGGGCGATTGGGGTTGGCGGCCGGAACCCAGCATTATCAGTTGGGTTTCCACAGCACCGCGACCCTGGGCGCGGTCGCCGCCAGCGCAGCCGCCGCACGCTATTTGGGATTGACCCCGCCCCAGACGCAGATTGCACTCGGCCTGGCCGCTACCCAGGCCGCCGGGCTGCGCAGCCAGTTCGGTTCTGCCGCCAAACCTCTGCACGCCGGGTTGGCGGCGCGCGCGGCGGTCAATGCCGTGCTGCTGGCGCAGGCGGGCTTTGCCGGCCAGCCGGAAGGCGTGATTGACAGCCTGTTCAGTTCCCACGGTGACGGCCGGCAGCGGCCGGATCTGCTGACTGCAGATTGGGGCGCGCCGTGGCGCATCCTGCAACCGGGCCTGGAGTTTAAACGTTACCCGACCTGCGGCGGCACCCACAGCGCGGCCGAAGCCGCCTTCGCCCTGCGTGAAAACCTGCTCGAACAAGGTATTACCGCCGACGAGATGCCTGCCGCCATCCGCCGCATTCAGGTCAGTTTCCCGCCCGGCGCGGATACCGCCCCTTATATTCACCGGCCGGTAAACGGCGTCGAAGCGCGTTTCAGCCTGGAATATGTGATCGCCGATGCGCTGTACAGCGGTGCCGTGCCGCTGATGCATTACGGTGAAAACCCCGTCGACCCGATAATTGCCGCACTGGCGGCGCGGGTAGAACGGCATGCCGATCTGACTGCCCCGCCAGACGAGTGGGATCCGGAACTGCGTTTCCACCGCGTGACGCTGACGCTGCACGACGGCCGTCAATTCAGTGACATTGTCACCAGAAAGCAAACCGCCGCCCGCCCAACGGACGTCGAAGCCAAGCTGCGCAGCATCCTGCAACTGCTGCCGCAACTGGACGGCGACCGCGTGGTTCGCGACTGCGCACTGACGCAGCCCGGTGCGACGGCACGGTTAATTGCATTATTAAATCAATAATAAATAGAGGACAAATTATGAGTGCTTCACCTTCAACACCATCGCGTCAATTACGTCTCGGCCTGTTTGTTCAAGCCTTGGGGCACCATGTCGGCGGTTGGCGCGCAGAAGGCGCCAGCGGATCACCGACCGATATCGACTGGTTCACCTGGATCGCCCAAAAAGCCGAAGAAGGCACCTTTGACATGTTCTTCGTCGGCGACGCGCTGGCCACCAGCGTACACCGCTTGCCTTCGACGATGTCGCGCCTGGAGCCGCTGACCTTGCTGGCGGCGCTGGCGGTCAACACTCGCCATATCGGGCTGGCGGCCACCGCCTCCACCACCTTCGACCAACCTTTCCATCTGGCGCGCGCCATGGCATCCATCGACCATATCAGCCACGGCCGTGCAGCCTGGAACGTGGTGACGTCCTTCTCCAGCGATGCCGCACGCAACTTCAGCCGTGACGATCTGCCTTCGCACGCCGAACGTTACGAAGTGGCGCGCGAGTTCCTCGAAGCCAGCTACAAGCTGTGGGACGGCTGGGAAGAAGACGCCATCGTGCGTGACAAACAACAGGGCATCTACGCCATCGACGACAAAATTCACGCCGCCAACCACAAGGGCAAGCACTTCTCGGTGCAGGGGCCGCTGAACATTTCGCGTTCCCCACAGGGGCGCCCGGTGATTATCGAAGCCGGCTCTTCACCGGCCGGGCAACAGCTGGCGGCAGAAACCGCCGAGGTGGTGTTTACCGCCGCCGCCACGCTGGAGGAAGGCCAGGCGTTTTATCGCAGCCAGAAAAAATATGTGGCCGAGGCCGGCCGTAACCCGGACCACCTGCTGATCCTGCCGGGCGTGATGCCGATTATCGGCCGCACCAAGGCTGAAGCGCAGGAGACCTGGTATCAGTTGAATCAGTTAGTGGATATCGATAACGGCATCGAGCAGCTTTCCGCCCGCTTCGGCTTCGATCTGAGCGACTACCCGCTCGATGGCCCGGTGCCGGATGTTGGCGCAACCGAAGGCGGCCAAAGCCGGGTGAAACTGCTGACCGATCTGGCCGCGCGGGAAAACCTGACGCTGCGGGAACTGGCTGCGGTAGCGGCAGGCTCGCGCGGGCACCGCGTGGTGGTCGGCACCGCCGAAGAGATCGCCGATGACTTCCAGCTGTGGCTGGAACAGCAAGGCGCCGACGGCTTTAACATCATGCCCGCCGTGCTGCCGAATCAGCTGGAGCTGTTCGTCGAGCTGGTCATACCGGAGCTGCGCCGCCGTGGCCTGTTCCGCGAGGAATACCGCTATTCAACCCTGCGTGAAAACCTGGGTCTGCCGGAACCGGCAATCAACTTCGCCAACGTAAAATCGGCTTAATCTGCAGGGGAATACCATGAAAACTACCGTTAAACGCACTGTGCTGTCCCTGCTGTTGGCTTCTTCCACCTTAGCCCCGCTGGCCACAGGCTATGCCGCCGAAGGCGATGTGCCCTTCAAGGCCGCGCTGAAAGCCAGCGCCGATCCGAAACTGCACGACAGCCTGCCTGACGCCGTCAAAAAAGCCGGCTTTATCGTGGCGGGCACTAACCCGAACACGCCGCCGACCACCTTCTACGAGGCGGACAACAAAACGCTGGCCGGGCGTGAAATCGACGTCATGAGCGCAATTGCCGATCGTCTCGGTGTCGCGATCCACTGGAAGGACACCGGCGGTTTCGACAATATCATTCCCGGCCTGAAATCCGGTCGCTACGACGTGGCGCTGGCCAACATCGACGCCAACAAGAAGCGTTTCCAACAGGTGGACTTCGTCGGTTATTACAATGCCTCAAAACTGGCGCTGATCGCCCGTAAAGATGCGGCGCTCGGCCCGTACACCGAGCTGGCGCAACTGTGCGGCCAAACCGTCGGCGCCGGTGCCGGCACTTCGCAGGTCACCCGTTTGCAGCAGGCCAGCGACCAGTGCGTCAGCGCCGGCAAACCGGCGATCACCATTCCGATCTTCCCGGATCGTCCGGCAGGCGTGCAGGCGACGATCAGCGGCCGCGTGCCGATGTTCTTCGGCCCGTATGAAGGCCTGCGCTACCAGGCGAGCCACGTTAAAGCGCTGGCGCTGGCCGGCGACATCAATATCGAAGGCACCACGGTAGCCATCGCGTTGCCAAAAGGCTCCGAACTGGTAAAACCGGTGCAGGCCGCGCTTAACTCGCTGATTGCCGATGGCAGCTACCAGAAAATCCTCGACGGTTGGGATATCGGTTTCGGCGCGGTGAAAACCGCCGGCATCAACGAAGAGATTGCAAAATGAGTGCGCAACAACCTGCCGATGATGCCGAACTGAGCATCGTCGGTCATCGGCATTACGGGCGCTGGTTCAGCGCCCTGATCGTGCTGCTGATCGTCGGCATCATCGCCAACTCGATGCTGCACAACCCGCGCTTCGAATGGGCGGTGGTGGCGGAAAACTTTACCGAGGCGTCCATCATCAACGGCGTGATCATGACGCTGAAGCTGACGGTCATCTCGGTGATCTTCGGTTTCGCCGGCGGCGTGCTGCTGGCGCTGATGCGTCTCTCCGCCAACCCGGTGCTGGTCGCGGTAAGCTGGTTTTATACCTGGTTCTTCCGCGCGGTACCTATGCTGGTGCAGCTTTTCCTGTGGTACAACATCGCCGCGCTCTATCCGCGCATCAGCCTGTGGATCCCGTTTCTGGGCGAGGTCGCCAGCGCACCGACCAACACCATCATCAGTACCTTCAGCGCTGCGGTGATTGCTCTGGTCATGCATCAGTCGGCCTATGCGGCAGAGATTGTACGCGCAGGCATTCAAAGCGTAGGCAGTGGCCAACTGGAAGCCGCCAAGGCATTGGGCTATCGCCGTGGGCAGATCCTGTGGCGAGTGGTTTTGCCGCAGGCCATGCGCACCATTTTGCCGCCGGCCGGCAATGAGGTGATCGGGCAGCTTAAAACCACCGCCGTGGTGTCGGTTATCGCCCTGCAAGACGTGCTGTATTCGGCGCAGATTATCTACCAACGCACCTATGAGGTGATCCCGCTGTTGCTGGTCGCCACGCTGTGGTATCTGGTGATGACCTCGATTCTGTCGATTGGCCAGCACTATATTGAGCGCTATTTCGGTCGTGGTACTCAAGCGACGCGCGGCGGCTGGCTGCTGCGCAACCGCAAGGCCCCGACCGAACTGAACCCGGGAGCAGAACAATGAGCGCCGCCATTCACATCAACCAGGTGCGCAAATCCTTCTCCGGCACCGAAGTGCTGAAGAACATCAGCCTGCAGATCCCGGCCGGTTCGGTCACGGTTATCCTCGGCCCTTCCGGCTCGGGGAAATCGACCTTGCTGCGCTGCATCAACCACCTTGAAAAGCTCGACGGCGGCACCATCCGCGTGGGTGAGCAACTGATAGGCTATCGCCAGAAAGGCAAGCATCTGTATGAGCTGAAGGAGTCTGAGGTCGCCGAACAGCGTAAAAGCATCGGCATGGTGTTCCAGCAGTTCAACCTCTTCCCGCACCGCACGGTGCTGGAAAACGTCACGGAAGCGCCGCTGCTGGTGAAAAAGGAAAAGAAAGCCGTGGTGGTCGAACGGGCGAAGGCCCTGCTGACCCGCGTGGGGCTGGAACATCGCATTAACGCCTGGCCACGCGAGCTTTCCGGTGGCCAGCAGCAGCGTGTGGCGATCGCCCGTGCGCTGGCGATGAATCCTGAGGTATTGTTGTTTGATGAGCCGACTTCCGCGCTCGATCCGGAACTGGTTGGCGAAGTGTTGCAGGTGATGAAGGGCCTGACCCATTCCGGCATGACGATGGTCGTGGTCACCCATGAAATCGGTTTTGCCCGCGAAGTGGCGGATCAAATCATCTTTATGGATCAGGGGAAAGTGGTCGAAACGGGGACTGCGCAGCAGGTGCTGGATGCGCCTCAGCATGAAAGGACGCGTAACTTCCTGGCGACGGTGCTTTAGGTTGCATCAGGGGGCATTGCGCCCCCTGAACCTTGAATTCAGTCGTTTTTTCTGCCAATAGCGGAGAAAACGTTAAACAATTCACCCAGGCCATAAATCGAGCCCAGCAACACGGCTATCATTACCGGCACCAGGATCACCACGGTTGCCAAACTCTCAATCATTTCTAACATCGTTGTCTCCTGGTTTTTTAAGCGGAGAAAGCCATTCACAAATGGACTTGAATTTCTCCGGGATACCGCACATTTTATTGTTGGTATTTTCAATTTGTGACAGACATCACACTTGAAGGTAGCTAATGTAACTTACACAGATACATTAAGACAATGACAAAAAATGCTCTGGAAAACGCGGATTAAAACGACGAAACACCGGTGAGGAGCCTGCTCGAAACAGGTAATCAAGGTACAAAAAATGATGATAACGCTAAGAATGGCTCGGCCTGCGGATGCACCGGCGATCGCTCGTTTGCACGTGCAGGTCTGGCGCAGTACTTACCAAGGGCTGGCGACGCCGGCGGCCTATGCCGCGCTGGATGAACCAAGGCGGTTGGCCCAGTGGCAAGAAAAACTGCAGCAACCGGGTACAGCGCAGGTGCTGCTGGCCGAATCGGCTGGCCAGTTGATTGGCTTCTGCCTGGCCGACGCCCCTTCCCATCCGCAGTTTGGCGAGCATGCCGAGATAAAATCACTTTTCGTCAGCGATACGCATCAACGTCAGGGCATTGGTCGCAGGTTGCTTGGTGCGGCAGCACGAGAAATGCTAAGGGTCGGTTATCGCAGCATTGCACTGGGGGTGGTTGAAGGAAATGACAGCGCCATGCGGTTTTATCAGGCATTGGGCGGAGCTCCGGCCGGTAACTACACCGATCCCGGCCCGTTGTGGCGCTCCAGCAATGTGATTTACGTCTGGCCGGATATTCGCCATCTGGCGGCCGTTAAATAATAAACAGAGCTCAAAATTAAGAATATTTACCTATTCTATTTTCTGCCGGAGGAATACATTCATCTCAACTTCTACCGAGCGATTAATTGCCGTGTTTTTAGCCAAGTAATCGATCATTTTACCAGGATGATTTTTATGAACATTAAACGTGTTGCCGGCGTGTTGGTTCTTGTTATGGCTACGCTTTCTGTAACTGCATGCGGACATATGTCTAACCGCAATCGTAACACGGCAATCGGTGCCGGCGTAGGCGCACTGGGCGGTGCAGTATTGACCGACGGCAGCACCCTGGGCACCTTGGGCGGTGCGGCACTGGGCGGTATTATCGGTCACCAAACCAGCCGTTAATGATAGCCGAATAATAAAAATCTCAGGCCGGAATAACTGCAATAATGCGCTATTCTTGCCTGAGTTAATATTATTTTTACGGCCCGTTGTCCCCTTCTTCTTTTAAATTATCACCTAAATCATCACCGAAGGTGGGTGAAAGATGCCCATTTCCCCCGGAAATTGCCGTGAGTTTCATTGATTCCTCTCGCCTCCCTTCTGCCCGTCGTTGCGAAAATCGGAAGATATCAGCCGAAGAAAAAACCACACTGAAAAAGCAGATATTGGCTCCCCCTACCAGATATATAACTGGAAAATAAGATTGCTCACTAAAATCATTTGCTTCATTTATTAATGAATGGTTCATGGCCAATATATAATAAAATTCGCCGTAGACGATTACTGGATAAGCTAATAACCTCTCCCTGTCACTCCCTCAAGAAAAAGAAATGGCATTACTTAGGGCAGTGATAATACATCGTTCGCCTTCAGATAAACGCTGATTAGGCTGGCAAGTTTAATTCTATTTTCATTATTAAGGATGAGTTATGAAATTATCAAACGCAATACTTCTCTCGGCAATTCTGGCGTCCTCAGTTGGCGTGTCTGCCGTCGCCTCCGCCGCACAACGTCCCGCCGGCGTTTGCACCTTTATTTACGAACCGGTTCCCTACGTCACCAAAGACGGCAAAAAAATCCAGGCACCTAATGCCTGTGTGGCAAAATGGTGGGCGGCTCAGGGCAAATAATTTGGGCTGCAGGCCAATCTATTGCATTACCTGCTAAATAAAAGGAATTGGGTCTGTGAGCCCGGACCCAATTCCTGCCTTATTTACCCAATCTCCGTCATAAATAACGTCATTGGCACAGCTTAGATATTATCCCTTCACCTGAGAAACCACGTTTAGCGGTTGAGCGTCCGGCAGAATGTTCATATGCTCCAGCACCTGCGCCATGATCTTGCCGAATACCGGGCCGGCCACCGAACCGCCGAAGTGCTTGCCGGCTTTCGGATTGTTGACCATCACCACCAGCGCCACCTGCGGATCGCTGGCCGGCGCCACGCCTGCGGTGTAGTTGATATAACCGCCGTCATATTTGCCGTTGGCGCCCATCTTCTCGGCGGTACCGGTTTTAATCGCCAGCCGGTAACCCGGCACTGCGGCGCTGACCCCGCTACCACCCGGCAAGGCGTCGCTTTCCATCATATGCACCACGGTTTTCACCGTCTCTTCCGGCAAGATCCGCTGCCCCATGACCGGCGGCGTAACCCGCGTAATCGACAGCGGCCGGTAGACGCCGTAAGAACCGATAGCGGCATATTCCCGCGCCATTTGCAGCGGCGTAACGCGCAACCCGTAGCCGAAGGAGAAAGTCGCCCGTTCGATATCGGCCCAGCGTTCACGATGCTGCGGCAGATAACCGCTGCTCTCGTTGCCGATGCCCAGATCGGTCGGCAGCCCCAGACCAAAGCTCTTGTAGACCGCCGGTAGCACGGTGGCGGGCAGCGCCAATGCAATATGCGACACCGCGATGTCGCTGGATTTTTGCAGCACGCCGGTAATGGTCAGTTTGGACCAGTGGCCAACGTCCTTGATCAAGTGGCCGTTGACCCGGTACGGCGTGGTATCCAGCACCGTGTCCGGCTTAATCAGTCGATGTTCCAGTCCGACCATCACGACGACCGGTTTTACCGTCGAACCCGGCTCGAAGCTGTCGCTGCTGCAAACGTTGCGAATATCTTTCGCCGGCGTATTGGCATAATTATTCGGGTTAAACGACGGGTAGCTGGCCATGCCAAGCACCTCGCCGGTACTGACTTTCACCAGCACCGCACAGCCGGAATCGGCCTGGTTGGCCACCACGCCATCGCGAATTTGCGCATAGAGTACGTACTGGATAAATTTGTCGATGCTCAGCGTAACGTTCGGCGGCGGCACGGGATCGACGCTCTTGATCACGCCAATCACCGCCCCGCTGCCGTCCTTCTGGTACACCCGCATCCCGTTCTTGCCTTGCAGCAGGTGGTTGAAGCCCAGTTCGATGCCTTCAAGCCCCTGATTGTCCTGCCCGACAATCCCTATCAGCCCGGCGGCATCCTGGCCCATCGGGTAAAAGCGGCTGAAATCCTGCTCGGTGCTGACCCCGGTCAGATGCAGTTTGCTGATGTAGTTGGCGTTATCGTCTTCAACCTTGCGCGCCAGATAGACGAAACGCTTGTGGGCGTTGGTCTGAATCAACTTTTGCACGTCCGTCAGCGGCATTTTCAGCACGTTGGCCAGACTCTGCCAGCGCTCGTTGCCGGTATCGGTATGGGTGTCGAGAATATGCTTGGGATCCAGCACGATATCTTTCGAAGACACGCTCACCGCCAACGCTTCGTCATTACGGTCGGTGATCATCCCGCGGTTGGTCGGCAGCACCTGCGTACGGATCGAACGCTGATCCGCCTGGTCCGCCAACTGCTGATGCTCCATCAATTGCAAATAGCCCACCCGGAACGCCAGCAGGAAAAAACACACCAGAATACCGGCGCAAATCCAGCCAAACCTCAGTGAGGAATAATTTTTACCGCTCTTTTTTATTAATGGTGCCACTGTTAACCCTGCGTTTTTATTCGGATTATGTCATTATTTCAGTCTACCCTGACGGAAATCTTTAGAAGATTGCAGTTTGTAAGAAAGTAAAAACAAACGCGTTTACTGTTGCACATCCTCACTGTCGTTTAACTCCGGTTTAACTTTCTGCCCATCATCAGGTTTCGGCGCGTTGGCCGGGTCAAAAATATGATCAAGGATCGCCCTTGCGGTGGGCCCCGCCACCACGCCGTCACCGCCGCCGTTTTCCAGAATCAGCGCCATCGCCACCCGCGGATTTTTATAGGGAGCGAACAGCGTGTAGAAAATATGGTCACGCAACCGTACCGGGATCATCTTGGCGTTATAGGTCTGATTTTCTCTCAGACTGAAAACCTGCGAGGTGCCGGATTTGGCGGCGATCTGATAAGGCGCGGTATGGAACAACTTATAACCGGTGCCGTTCGGCAGGTTGGCCATACCGTACATGCCGTTGCGTACAATGCCCCAGTACGGTGATTTGGCATCACCGATCTGTGCCGTCTGCAACGGCGGCTGATAGCGGCTCACCCGATTGCCCTGGCGCATGGAATACAGCAGATGGGGCGTTTTCACCTTGCCGTTATTGATAAGCGTGGTCAGCGCCTTCACCATCTGAATCGGCGTGGCGACCCAATACCCCTGGCCGATGCCGACCGACACGGTATCGCCCTGATACCAGGGTTTTTTATGCACCCGCTGCTTCCATTCGCGGCTGGGCAGTACGCCGCGATACTCTTCGTTAAGATCGATCCCGGTCGCCTGGCCGTAACCGAACTGGCTCAGCCAGCTGTGAATGCGATCAATGCCCATTTCAAACGCCACCTGATAAAAGAAGGTATCGGCGGATTCCTCAATCGCCTTGGTGACGTTCAGCATACCGTGGCCGCTCTTCAGCCAGTCGCGGTAACGACGCTGGGTACCCGGCAACGTCCAGGTCGGCGCGCCAAAGAAGCTGGTGTTGGGCGTGATCACCCCGGCGAACAGCGCAGAGGTAGCCATATAAGGCTTCACGGTGGACGCCGGCGGGTATAACCCCTGAGTGACGCGGTTAATCAGCGGTAGATCCGGGTTGGTCAATAAGCTTTTATAGGCTTTGTAACTGATGCCTTTCACGAAAGGATTGGGGTCGTAACTGGGGCTGGACACCATCGCCAGAATGCCGCCATCGCGCGGGTCCTCAACCACCACCGCCGCCCGCTGCCCCTTCAGAACCGACTCGATATACTGCTGCAACGGCAAATCGAGCGTCAGATAGATATTTTTGCCTGCCTGCGGCGGCTGTTCTTTCAGCAGGCGTATCACGCGGCCGTGGTTATCCACCTCCACTTCCTGATAGCCGGTGGTGCCATGCAGTTCCGACTCATAGTAAGCCTCAATACCCTGCTTGCCGATGTTATGGTCGGCGGCGTAATTTTCGCCGATGCCGGCTTTATTGAGGCGTTTCACATCGCCATCGTTGATTTTCGAGACGTAACCGACCACGTGCGCCAGTTCGGCGCCATACGGATATTCCCGCTGCTGATAGGTGTCGATGGTCACCCCGTCAAAACGGTATTGATTGACCGCAAAACGGGCAACCTCGGTGTCGTTCAGCCCGCTTTTCAACGTCACCGGTTTATAGCGGCCGTTGTGGTGCATGTCGTCGCGAAAGGTGGCGATATCCTCAGGCGTCAGATCGACAATCGGCGTCAGCGCCTGTAACAGCGCGGTCATATTGGCGATTTTGCTGGGAATCACCTGGATCTGGTACAGGGTAATGTTACGCACCAGTGGGATGCCGTTACGATCGAATATCAGCCCGCGGCTGGGCGCAATCGGCAGCATTTTGATGTCGTTCTGATTGGATCGCGTCTGGTAGAACGCATGTTGCTTAATCTGCAGGTGATACAGGTTGACGATCAGTGCGCCGAAGCAGGCGATCACCAATGCCATCGCCACGCAAGCGCGGCGAATAAACAACATTTCCTCAGCGGAATGGTCACGGATTTTTTCTTTTAAGAGGGCCATACGCAGCGCAGTACCTGTCTGACGTCACATTTTCCCCAGATAAATCAGGGCAGTGAAAAGTCGGCAAGCATAGCGTTATTGGTTAACGGCCCCCATTAAAAGGTTGCTAATGAAATGGCATAAATGTTTCAGCATGTTGGAATGTTTCCGGGTGCCGGTTTTTATGCCGAGCAGGGATTGAGCGACCCTTTATCCCAATGCTACAATGTGACGTAGATCACACAATTCCATTTTTGCCCGCACTGTTCTCCGGCGCCCTGCCGGCTGCGGCTTTTTACCAAGGATCACGTTCGATGAGTACCATAGCCACGGGTTTGATTATGATGCGCTGGGAGTTACTGAGCGCCGTAATGATGTTTATGGCCAGCCAGTTAAACGTCGTTTGTCGTAAAACCAGCCGTAACGGCATGGCATTCATGTTCAGTAGCCTCGGGCTGTTCACCACCTGCTGGTTCGTGATGGGCCTGATGGGTATCAGTTTCAGCCAGGAAGGATTCCTGCATTTTTGGTCGGTGACCAAAGACGTCTTTTTCGATGTGATGAGCAAAACCCCGACTGACTGGCCAATGCCCTGAGCCGCACTTAATCTCCCCCTGCGACAGGCAACGGCGCCGACATCTCCAGCAGTATTTTGCCGAATGCCTGCGCAGCCGCGCCCGGTTCCTCGCTGTTGACGATCAGCGTGAAATCGACGTCGGGTAATTCGGGTAGCCCATACTCGCCCTCGATCACTTTCATTCCCGGCTCCAAATCGCCGCTCGCCATGACGGCAATGCCCAGCCCCGCCAACACGGCTGCCCGTAGCCCTTGCTGGCTTTGTGAGGTGAAGGCGGTATGCCATTCGATGGCCTGACTTTCAAGAGCGGCGATCCCGGCCTCGCGGCTGACCGACGGCGCGGGTAACAACGCCAGCGGCAACGACGAGCCCGCCAGGCTGAATGTCTCAGCCGCTACCCACACCAGCTGCGTCCGCCGCAATAGCCTGCCCTCGATGCGGTTAGCCAGCGACATCACGACGGCCAAATCCAGTTCGTTGCCCTTCACCATGCCACAAAGATCCAGCCCGATACTGACATTCACCTCCAACCTGACCGCAGGAAAAGCCCGGGCAAACTGGGATAACAGCGGCGGCAATCGTTCCCCCAGAAAACTCTCCGTCAGGCCAAAGCGTACTGATCCCGACACGGGTGAGGATTCAAAGCGCCGCTGCATGGCGTCAAGCGCCTGCAAAACTTGCCCGGCGTGGCGCAGCAAATCTTCGCCGTCTTCGGTTAGCGTCAGGCGGCGCGTAGTGCGCTGCAACAACTGTCGGCCAATCTGCTCCTCGAGCCGACGGATCTGGTGACTGATCGCGGATTGGGTCAGATTCAGTTGTTGCGCCGCACGCGTAAAGCCGCCGGTTTCGGTAACCGTAACGAAGGTGCGCAGCAGTGTCGGATCAATGTTCATGGCGAGTTTTCATGATGTAAATTAATTAATGAAGATAAATTAAATCATTTCTATCATGCAACTCATTTATCCAGAATGGCTGTTCGTTTCCATCACCCTCTTTTGTGGAAAAAATTCATGACGCTCTCTCACGCCAGTAAAAATCGACTGGCACTAACGGCAATTTGCCTCGCCGCGCTGATGTTCGGCCTGGAAATCTCCAGCGTACCGGTCATACTGCCGACGCTGGAACGGGTATTACACAGTGATTTCAGCGATATGCAGTGGATTATGAATGCCTATACCCTGGCCTGTTCCGCCGTGATGATGGCCACCGGAACGCTGTCTGACCGTTTTGGCCGCAGGCGAGTTTTCATCATCGCCATTGCCGCTTTTGGCCTCACTTCCTTGCTCTGCGGCCTGGCCAACGGCTCGACGATGCTGATCCTGGGCCGCTTTATGCAAGGCATGGCGGGCGGCGCCATGTTGATTTGCCAGGTGGCTGCCCTGTCGCATCAGTTTCAGAACGGTAAACAGCGCGGCCACGCCTTCGGCATATGGGGCGTCGTTTTTGGTATTGGGTTGGGGTTCGGGCCGGCGATCGGCGGCGTTATCGTGGCGCTCGCCAACTGGCAGTGGGTATTCTTGATTCATGCGGTCATCGCCGTTCTGACACTGTTACTGGTGATTTTCAGCGTGCAAGAATCCCGCGATCCGCAGGCGGCAAAACTGGATACTCTGGGGATCGTCACACTGTCGCTGTCGGTTTTTGGGCTGGTGTATTTTATCACTCAGGGGGCCGTGTTCGGTTTCACCAGCGTTCGCGCAGGCGGTATTTTTCTCGCGACTACTCTTAGCCTGCTGCTGTTTATTTGGGTTGAGAGACGCAGCCCCTATCCGATGATGGAGTTTTCCGTGTTCAGGAATCGGCAATTTTCCGGGGCGCTGATGGGCTCCATCGGCATGAATTTCAGCTTCTGGCCCTTTATGATCTACCTGCCGCTCTATTTTCAAATTGGGCTGGGCTATGACAGCCTGGCCACAGGTTTGTCGCTGCTCGCTTATACGCTTCCCACGCTGATCTTTCCCCCGGTGGGCGAGCGATTGGCTCTGCGTTATCACCCTGGAACCGTCATCCCCGCCGGGTTATTCACGCTTGGGCTGGGTTTCCTGCTGATGAAATCAGGCGGCGAACATGCAGGCGGATTGGCTATGCTGCCGGGGTTACTTATCGCCGGTATCGGCCTGGGTATCACCAATACCCCGGTGACCAATACCACCACAGGTTCGGTGTCGAATGCCCGCGCCGGCATGGCCTCCGGGATAGACATGAGCGCCAGAATGATCGCGTTGGCTATCAATATTGCGGTCATGGGGTTTATCTTGCTGGCGGGGGTTTACGCTTATCTGCGACAAACGCTGCCCGAATCATTAGATACCCTGCCACTGAGTTCGGTGGCGGAGCAGATAGTGGCGGGTAATCTCACCGCGTTGAAAACACTCCCCGAATGGGATGCCCTGGCGCCGCTGGTTCATGCTGCGTTGACGCAAAGTTTTGGCCTGGTAATGCTGTACGGCGGCCTCGGTGCCTGGGCGTTGGCTGCGGCCAGCCTGACGATTTTCGCCCCCTGGAAAACCGCAGCCGTGACCCACGGGTAATAACATTCCGTTATTACCGAATGGTTCATAAAATAAATAAAATATAATCGGGTGGTCTGAGCGTGGCGAGGGCTTATGCTGGCCTCAGACAACTTTGTTGCACCTGGCCCAGAGGCAAACCCTCATGGCCGCACTTTCTTGTTTTTCCCCTGATTAATCCAGAATCCGGCTTAATGGTTAACCGATGTCTGGCCTGGCTGAAGGATACGCCACGCGCCGCCATCAGGAAGCAGCATGATTTCTCCTTCTGCCCGTATTGCCGCCAGCAGCGTGATTGAGCCTGGCGTGATTATCGGTGCGCGCGTGCGCATCGGCCCTTTTTGCTTCATCACCGCCGGCGTTGAGATTGGCGAAGGCACCTCTATCGCCTCTCACGTGGTGATTAACGGCCTGACGCGCATCGGCCGCGACAACGTCATCGACCAGTTTTCCTCGATCGGCGAAGCCGGCCAGGATTTGAAATACGCCGGTGAGCCGACCACGCTCACTCTCGGCGATCGCAACCGCATCGGCAAATACGCCACCCTGCATCGCGGCACCGCACAAGGTTGCCGCCACACCGCGATCGGCGATGACAACCATCTGCGGGATAATGTGCATATTGCCCATGACTGCATCATTGGCAACGCCACGCATATCGGCAATAACAGCGGTCTGGCCGGTCATGTGGAGCTGGGAGACGGCGGTTGGGTCGGCGCGCGCTGTGCGGTGCATCAATTTTGCATTATCGGTGCCCACGCACGATTGGCCGACGGCACCCTCGCGGTGCAGGATCTGCCGCCGTTCGTCCAGGCCGGCGGCAACCGCGCCAAACCGGATGGCCTGCATCTGCTGGCACCGGCCTTTCTGGCCGCCGACGAGCAACAGCAGCGGGTCATTCATTCGCTTTACGCCATGTTGTATCACCAGTCGATGGCGCTGGAAGACGTGCGGCAAGAGGCTGCCCGTCTCGGCGTGGAATACCCGTTACTGCGGCTGTTCACTGATTTTTTTGCCCGCTCTACGCGGGGCATCATTCGCTGAACGCTGTGGCCGTCACGCCACTTTATGGCAGCGCACCGCCGTCCCCCCCAGATTCACCCGCAGCGTTTGCGGCATCTGGCAGCCTTCCCCGGCGTAGGGACAACGCTCGCGGAAAAAACACCCCAGCGGCAACTGGCGATTGCCCGGCAACTCCCCTTTGCGATCTTCAATCGTGGTGTCGCTCAGCGCACGTCCGGCGCGCGGCACCGAATCCAGCAGCAGTCGGGTATAAGGATGCTGCGGCTGGCGCAATACCTGCGCGGTTGGCCCCAGCTCAACGATCTGCCCCAAATACATCACCGCCACCCGATCGCTCATGTGCTGAACCACCGAAACGTTATGCGAGATCAGCACATAGGTCAGATTGCGCTGGCGTTGCAGCTCCACCAACAAGTTAAGGATCTGCGCCTGCACCGAGATATCCAGCGCCGACGTCGGCTCGTCCAGCACGATGATATCCGGTTGCGAGGACAGCGCGCGGGCAATCGAGATACGTTGGCGCTGGCCACCGGAAAACTCATGCGGCAGCCGGTCAATAGACTCCGGCCGCAGGCCAACCTGTTGCGCCAGTTCGGCCGCCAGCGCCCGCCGCTCTGCCACGCCGTTATGCTGCTGCACGTAGACCGGTTCGGTGATAATGCGCCATACCGGCAGGCGCGGGTCGAGCGACGACTGCGGATCCTGAAACACCATCTGCATGCCGCTGCCAAACCAGGAGCCACCGGAACGGGCGCGCAGCAACTCGCCGCTGCTGGGCTTCAACAATCCCATCAGCAGTTGCGCCAAGGTGCTTTTGCCACAGCCGGATTCGCCGACGATCCCCAGGGTCTCGCCGCGCATGATGTTGAGATCCAGCCCGTTGAGCGCATGGACATATTCTCTCGGCTTACCGCGCCAATTATAGCTGGCGGGAAAGCGCAGCCGCACGTCGCGCAGTTCCAGTAGCGCTTCAACCTTCATTTTGCACCTCCAGATCGATAGACTGCGGATGCCAGCAGGCCACCCGTTGCGTCGGGTCAGCGGCTAATGGCGCCAACGGCGGCGTTTGTCGGCATTGGCCGCTGGCGTAGCGGCACCGGTTGCTGAATGCGCAGCCCGGCGGCAATGCGCTCAAATTGGGCACCGTACCGGGAATGGCCCGCAGCAGGCTGCGCGGTTCGGCGCGTTCCGGTGCCGCCAGCAACAACCCAATGGAATACGGGTGGCGCGGGTGGTCAATCACCCGCGCGGTGGCGCCGCTTTCGATCACGTGCCCGGCGTACATGACATATACCCGGTCGCAAAGCTGCGACACCACCGCCATATCGTGAGTAATAAACAGCACCGCCGTGCCGCTGGCACGAGCCTTCTGTTGCAGCAGGCGCAGCACCTGCCGCTGCACCGTAACATCCAGCGCCGTGGTCGGTTCGTCGGCGATAATCAGCTCCGGTTCGCAGGAAAACGCCATGGCGATCAGCACCCGTTGGCGCATGCCGCCCGACAGCTCAAACGGATAGCGCTCCATCACCCGTTCCGCATCGGCAATTTGCATTTCACGCAACAACTGGAGCGCCTTGTCACGCGCCTGCCGCGCCGACAGCCGCTGGTGCAGGCGGATCACCTCGCACATCTGGCGGCCGATTTTCCGCGTCGGGTTCAGCGCACTCATCGGCTCCTGAAAAATCATCGATACCCGGGCACCGCGCAGTCGGCGCATTTGCCGCTCGCTGGCGCCGAGCACGTCGGTGCCCAATACCTCCAGCGAACCGCCGGTCACGTGGTAACCCTCTTCGGCCAGCAGGCGCAGGGTCATCATCGCCGTTACCGACTTGCCGGAGCCGGATTCCCCCACCACGCCGACGATTTCGCCGGCCTTGACCTGCAACGAAACACGGTTGAGCGCTTTGACGCTGCCGCCGTAAACCGGAAATTCCAATTGCAGCTCATCAATCGATAAAACCGTAGTGTCACTCATCAACGCCCCCGGGTTTTAGGATCCAGCAGGTCGCGCAGACCGTCGCCGAACAGGTTGAAGCCGGTGGCGGTAATCAGGATCGCCGTACCGGGAAAGGCCGAATACCACCACTGGTCGAGCACATAGTTGCGGCCGTTGGCCACCATCGCCCCCCATTCGGCGGTCGGTTGTTGGGCACCAAGGCCGATAAAGCCCAGCGTGGCGGCCATCAGGATGGCGGTACCGATATCCAGCGACGCCTGCACCACCAACGGCGGCATGACGTTGCGCAGTACATGCCAGCCGATCAGGTGCCAGCGCGAAGCGCCAAAGGTGCGAGCCGCCTGCATATAAGCCTGATGCCGTAACGTCAGCGTCTGCCCGCGCGCCAGCCGCACGTAAAACGGAATACGCACCACAGCAATCGCCAGCATGGCGTTGAACAGGCTTGGCCCGAGCGCGGCCGCCAGCGCCATGGTAAGCACCAGCGAAGGCACCGACAGCATGATGTCCATGCAGCGCATGATCAACGCATCCACCGTGCCGCCCATCACGCCGGAGAAACAGCCGAGCAGCGAGCCAATTCCGCCCGCCAGCACCACCACCGCCAGCCCGGCGGCTACCGACTGCCGGCTGCCGACCAGTACCCGACTGAACAGATCGCGGCCCACTTCGTCGGTGCCGAACCAGTGTTCGGCCGAAGGCGGCAGCAACCGTGCGGTCAGATCAATGGCGTCCGGATTGTGCGGCGCCAGCCAGGGTGAAAACAGCATCAAAAACAGCACGCAGAACATGATGGCGGCGCCCAACAGCGTCAGCGGGCTGCGCCGTACCCGATACCAGGCGCGCCGCGCGCCAACAAAGCGCAGCACGGGTTCCGCCGCCGGCGGTGGCTCGATGTGAGACGGCGGTTGTTCAAGTTGAGACGACGGTTGTTCAAGTTGAGACATAGTCATTAGCCCTCGCGCCCCATTCGCGGGTCGATCCACAAATAAAGCAGGTCGACGATCAAATTAACCATCACATAGGCAAAAGACACCACCACGGCAAAGCCCATCACCGCCGGGAAATCCAGCGCCTGAATGGAATCCACCACGTAAGCGCCCATGCCTGGCCAGGCGAACACCGTTTCGGTCAGCACCGCGCCGTACAGCAAATCCCCCAACGCCAGCCCCAGAACCGTCACCGAAGGGATCAGCGCGTTCGGCAGCGCGTGGCCGAGTACCACTCGCCAGTGCGAAAGGCCGTTGGCGCGAGCGGTGCGGATATAGTCTTCGCCCAGTTGTTCAAGCATCGCCGAGCGGATTTGCCGCGCCACCACCCCGAGGTGTACGAACGCCAGGGTCAGCGCCGGCAGGATCAGGTGTTGCAGGCTGTTCCAAAACGCGTCGCCGTTGCCGGTCAGCAGCGAATCCAGCAGGTAAAAACCGGTAATAGGGGTGGGCGGATCCAGCCAGTCGTCCAGCCTGCCGCCACCGGGCAAGACGTTCAGTTGGCCGTAAAACAAAATGATCACCCCCAGCCCCAGCCAGAACGCCGGCGTGGAGATGCCGGTCACCGACAGCAGGCGCACCAGATGATCGGGCCATTTATTGCGGTAAACCGCCGACAGCACGCCGAGCGGCACGCCCAGCGCGATCGCCAGCAGCAAAGCGCAAAACGCCAGTTCCAGCGTCGCCGGGAAGAAGGCCCGCAGGTCGTCCAGCACCGGCCGCCCGGTGCGGATAGACGTGCCCAGATCGCCGTGCAGCAGATCCAGCACATAGCGGCCAAACTGCACGTATAACGGCTGGTCCAGCCCCAGTTGCTGGCGAATATGCCGGACGATTTCCTCGCTGGCGCGATCGCCGGCCAGCAGCCGCGCCGGATCGCCGGGGATCAGGTGCGAGATGGTAAAGGTGATGACGCACACCCCGAACATCACCAGCACCAGCCCCCAGCAGCGCTGGCGGATAAGGCTCCAAATGTTCATAGTCGTTTCCCGTGGCGCAAGGGGGCAGCCAAACGGCTGCCCGAATTTGATTGCACAACCTAATAATGGGCTTTGGCAATCCTCTGAATAATTAACCGAAAGAGAATTACTTGCTCATCTGCCCAACGTTGAACACCTGTTCCAGCATCGGGTTATACACAAAGCCCTTCACCTCTTTGTTCATCGCCACCTGATAGTTTTTCTGGAACAGATAGACGTAGGCCGCCTGGTCGATGACGATTTTCTGCGCCGCCTGATAATCGGCGGTGCGCACTTGCTGATCGGACACTGAGACCGCTTTTTTCAGCAGCGCATCCACCTGCGGATCGCTGTAGAACGAGCGGTTGCCCGGTAGCCCTTTTTTGTCGGATTCGAACCAGTAGTTCATGAACATGTAGGGGTCGGCGAAGTCCGGGCTCCAGTTGCCGATGGCGATGTCGTAATTGCCCTGGCCGATGCGATCGCGCATGGTAGCGTTAGCCAGCTTCTCCAGTTTGACGTTAATGCCTACCGTCGCCAGGCTGGCCTGCACCGAGAGCGCTATCGCCTCCCAGTTCGGATCGCTGACCGAATACAGGAAGTTCAGCGACGCCGGCTTGTCTTTCACCGCCGCCAGCGAACTCTTGGCCTTGTCCGCATCCAGGCTGTACTGCTGCGCGGCGGCGTCGTAGCCCCACATGCCTTCCGGGATCGGTCCGCGCATCTGTTTGCCGTTGCCGCCGAGAATGCCCTTCACCATGCCCTGATAATCCACCGCATAAGAGATGGCGCGGCGCAAATCCACCTGATTCAGCGGCGCTTTGCCGTTGTTCAGGTACAGATAGGTAACGCGCAACGAAGGAAACTCATTGACCGCCACCTTGTTTTCGCTTTTCAGCGCCGTGAGCTGGTCGATGGGCAGAGATTCGGCGATATCCAGATCGCCGCGCGTCAATTGCAGGCGGCGGGTGGCGCTTTCGGCGATGATTTTCACCGTTACGCGTTTGAACGCCGGTTTGGCCCCGCCGTAATGCGGATTGGGCACCAGTACCAACTGCTGGCCCTTCTGCCAGCGATCCAACTTGTAAGGGCCGGAACCTGCGCTGTGATTCGCCAGCCAGGCTTTGCCCTCGTCGGCCGGATTGGCCTTGGCGATCGCCGGGTTGACGATGCCGGCGCCGTCATTGGCCAGCGTGTAGAGGAACGGGGCAAACGGCGTTTTCAGCGTGAAACGCACCGTCAGCGAATCCACCACCGTCACCTGCAGATCTTTCGGGAAGGCTTCTGACGGCCCCTGGCCGATCTTCATCAACCGTTCAAACGACCATTTCACCGCCTCGGCGTTAACCTCGCTGCCGTCGTCAAACTTGTTGCCCGGCTTGAGCTTAAAGGTCCAGACCAATTGATCGTCCGAAGCGGCCCAGCTTTCCGCCAGTTCGCCTTCAACCTGGGTGGAGCCTTTGCCGCCTTCGGTTTTGTATTGCACCAACCGCTGGTAGGCAGGGTAAGTTACCGTCCAGTCGTTGTTATCGATGGTTACGGCCGGATCCAGCGTCTGCGGGTCGGCCGCTTTGCCGATCACCAGCATATCCTTGGGTACCGCCGCCTGCGCCGGCGCCAAACCGGCCAGACCCACAGCGACTGCCACCGCCAGCGCGGCGTATTTAACTTTGCTCATAAACTGACTCCTGGTGTGTTGAAGGTGCGTCGTTTTAATCGTAAGAAAAACAGCCGAAGCGATCGGCCAACAGCGGATAGTCACCGGCGTTGGGCAGCTCAAAATGCCACCACTCGCTGGCGATGCCGCAAAACCCCCCGGCGGCCATCACCGCATTCAGCAATAGCCGGTTGCGCTGCACCTCGGGAGGAAAATCGGGGTAAAACGGATGGGAACGCTCGCTCATCTCATCAAAGCCGGTGCCCATATCGAGCGCCGCGCCCGCCGCATCCAGCAGCGTCACGTCGATAGCCACGCCGCGGCTGTGGTGCGAGCCGGTTTGGGTGCTGGTGACATATTGCGGATCCGGGCACGCCAGCCACAGCAGCGCCTGCGCCTGTTGCGGCCGATAGGCGTCAAACACCTTTAGCGATAAACCGGCAAGCCGCGCCGCCAGCAGGCAGCGTTTCAGCCCGCGTACCGCATCGGGATGCAACAGGCAGCGGTTTTCGCGGTAGATAGGCCGGCCGGTGAGGTTATCGGCGCCGGCGTATTTCAACTCGATCGGCAGATCGGGAAACGCCTCGGCCAGATCAACTAAGGTTACATTGTCACTCATTACCTGTTCCCATGCGGTTAAGATTCAAATTGGCCCAGTTCTTTTTGCAGAAGGCGGTTGTTGGCCAGCCGTTGCTCCACCGCCGCGCCGCCCTGTTCCAGTACCGAGGACAGCAGCAGGTTGAACAGGCAACTGAGCGGCGCCAGCGAATCCCAAAACTGGCCGGTATCGGTTTTCACCTGCAGCAGGTCAATCGGGTAGTCCCGCGCCCACGGGCAGTAAATGTCGGTGATCAGCGCCAACCGCAGCCCGCGCGCGCAGGCCGCCTGACAATATTGCCGGGCGATGGTCGAGTAGGCGCGAGTGTCGGTCAGCACCAGATAGGGCGCGCTAAATTCCGAATTGAGCGATTCCACGTAGGTCCCGGACAGCCCGTCGGCGTAATAGACCCTGGGCCGCAGATACTCCAGATGGCTGTAAAAGGCGTTGGCGATGCCGCGCGTCGACTGGATCCCGACCACAAACACCGCTTCTGCCTGCGCCAGCTGGCGGCTGATGTGGTTGAACGCCTCCCCGCCGGCCAACCGGTAAACGTGTTCTATCGCTTCCAGTTCCAGCGTTAACGCCTGGCGCAGCTTTTGCGGCTGTGGCTGATCGCGCCGCCGGCGGTAAGCGCCCAGACGATCGGTGACGCCCCAGGGTTGGTACAGCGCCGCCCCTTGTTCACGCAGCGTACGTTTCAGATCGTCGAGATTGCGGTACCCCAGGCTGCGCAGATAGCGGCCGACCGAAATGCCGCTGGTCGCCGTGCTGCGGGCGATGCCGTCGGCGGTTTCAAACGGCACCTGCGCCAGATTGGCCAGCAGATAACCGGCAATACGCTTGCCGGTCGGGGTTTGTACCGCGAATGACGCTTCTATTTGTGCGATCACATCAGGATGGTCTGCCATAGTTCGCCCGCTGTTGGTGAGTTGTCATCAAACCGCTGTCTGTTACTCAGGTAACAAAGACTGATGATGACAATGCATGGCCTGTGCCAATTGCGGACTTTCTGGGGATATTTCACGCGCGGCGGCGTACGGCGGCGCAGGAACGGCAAAACCTGCGGTTACAGCAAAGTCATCTGTTGATAACTATTGCACAACAATTGGGCAATGCATCTGGCGATGCACCGCCGTGGCACCTGATTTTCAATTTTATGACAGCGCTTGCGAAAACAATGCAAAAGTCTGCACGCTCGCAGGATCCGGTCTATGAGGCGCGCCGCGCACCATGATGGCGGGCGTGTCCACGCTGGGCAAACCGCGCTCGACCAACCAGGGGCCGAGGCTGTTGGCCTGCGGCGTGTCGATACGCACAAACTGGCCGGTGCAGGGCCGGCACAGCGCGTCGATTAACCCGACGGCGGAGGCAATATCGGGCGCGATTACCGGGCCGATCATGTTGCCATGACCAAAGCGGCGACGCACCGCGAAACCGACGGCAATCCCCTGCCGTTCCAGCACCAGCGCCTGCCCGGCGCTACTCAGCAATGTCTCCAGCAGCGGCTGACGCCGCATGCCGCAAGCGGCGAAATCCAGCTCGGCCAGGGTCGATAGATCCTGCAGTGATGCCGGGCGCAGGGTAACGCCCTCCGGCAAAGGCACGGCGTCGCGAGCAGGCAACTCCCGGCATTGATGCTGTGCCAGCCGCCCCTGTTCGATAAACCCCAACTGCCGATACAACGGCTTGCCCTGTTCGGTAGCCACCAGGTGCAGTTGATGGTCAGCCAAGGGTGCCATCAGCGTTTGCACCATTTCCCTGGCGATGCCTTGCCCGCGATGCCGTTCGTCGACAATCACCAACCCCAACGTGGCGCGATCCTCCCCCCACGACCAGCCCAAAGCGGTGCCGACCGTCTCGCCGTTGGCCACCGCGACCACTCCCATCCCCAATGCCCACGCCTGCTGCCAATCCTCCAGGCGGTGAGGCCAGCGCGCCTGTTGCGACAGCCCGAACGCCGCCGGCAGATCCCGTTCAATCATCGGGCGCAGGTGAATGCTTTGCTTTTCCTCGGGCACGTTTGCCTCCTGATTCAATAGGGATAATTTTACTGGGTAGCGAAAATCGCCTCCCCGCAGAGTAGCAGATTCGGTTCTGCGTGGTGCATTGCTTATGGCAGCCAAGACTTGCACCCCCTGCGATAAGCCGTTAGGGTAAATTGTGATTCGCATCACAATTTTCACCTGAGGGAGTCACGGCGCCTAGGGTAAACACCCTCGACAACGCCACGCGCCGTTTCTCCGTCGGTCTACCTGACAACAAAGTAATCAACCTGTTTATCAGCGAATTGCGCACGATATCATGGAGATGAAATGCTGAAACCGAGCCCCAATCTGTTAATTTTCACCGATCTGGACGGTTCGCTGCTGGATCACCACAGCTACCGCTGGCAGGCTGCGCAGCCCTGGCTGGAACGGCTGGCGCGCACGCAGACGCCGCTGATTATCGCCACCAGTAAAACCGCCGCAGAAGTCGCCCCGTTGCAGCGGCAACTCGGGCTGAGCCAGTGGCCGTTTATTGCGGAAAACGGCGCGCAGATTGTCTTCCCCGCGCAATGGCGCGATCGCCCCGACTGTCCGACCAAGCACCTGGGTGCAGATTACCCCCGCCTTTGCGCCACGCTGCGGGAACTGCGCAGCCAGACCGGTTTTGCCTTTCAGGGCTTTGCCGATGTGGATGACGCAACCGTCGCGCAATGGACAGGTTTAACGCGCGATCAGGCGCATCTGGCGCGCCGGCGTGCCGGTTCTGAACCCTTGCGCTGGGCCGGTAACGATGCACAACTTGCCCAGTTTCGCGCACTGCTCGCGCAGCACAATCTCGAGTTGACCCAGGGCGGACGCTTTTATCACGTGATGAGCGCGGCCGTCAGCAAAGGCAATGCCGCCCGTTGGTTAACCGCGCGTTACCAGTCCATGCAAGCGCGCCCTTTCACCACCCTCAGTCTGGGCGACGGCCCCAACGACATTTCCCTGTTGCACGCCAGCGACCTGGCGGTGCTGATCCGAGGGCAGCAGGACAAACCTCTTGATTTACCGGGCAGTTTCTCCGGCCAGCTGTACCGTACGCGCCTGCAAGGCCCCGAGGGCTGGTGCGAAGGATTGGATCATTTTCTGATTAACGGGAGATCTCACCATGAGTGATTTTTATCAAGATGGCATCATCACCAACTTTCACAATCTCGCACAGCGCGAATTGTCCGAACTGGAATACGAGTTGCAGGTCTTTTCCGGCCGCAACACCATGGGGCTGATTCTGCCTTCGCTCTATTCCGAGCTGGAAGGTCCGGCACTGGACAAGATCGTCGATGTTTTGGCGCAGGTGCCCTATCTGGAGGAGATCGTCATTGGCCTGGATCGCGCCGACCATGAGCAATTCCTGCATGCAAAAAGCTTTTTCTCCCGCCTGCCGCAGCGCCACCGCATTTTATGGAACGACGGGCCGCGCCTGACGGCGATCGCCGACCAACTCAGCGCCGAAGGGCTGGCACCCAACGAACCGGGCAAAGGCCGCAACGTGTGGTTTTGCGTCGGTTACACTCTGGCTTCACGCCGTTCCAGCTGTGTGGCACTGCACGACTGTGACATTGTCACCTACGATCGCCGCATGCTGGCACGCCTGTTGTATCCGGTGGCTAACCCGCATTTTCATTACGATTTCTGCAAGGGTTACTATGCCCGGGTGGCTAACGGCAAGCTGAATGGCCGGGTCGGCCGGTTGCTGGTGTTTCCTCTGCTGAAATCACTGCAGAAAGTCTACGGCAATTCGGATTTTCTCGACTATCTGCGCAGCTACCGCTACCCGCTTTCGGGGGAGTTCGCCATGCGCACCCACATTCTCAACAACCTGCGCATTCCCAGCGACTGGGGGCTGGAGATCGGCGTATTGTCGGAAGTCCACCGCAATACAGCCACTAATAGAATCTGCCAGGTGGATATCGCCGATAATTACGATCATAAGCACCAGCCGATGTCGGAAGAGGATCCGCATAGCGGCCTGCAGCGTATGGCGGGCGATATCACCAAGGCGCTGTACCGCAAACTGGCGATCCAGGGGGTGCCGATCACCAGCGATTCTTTTCGCGTGCTGCGCGCCACCTACTACCGCACGGCGTTGGATATGATCGACGCCTTTGAGCACGATGCCAAAATGAACGGTCTGGATTTCGATCGCCACAGCGAAGAATCAGCGGTCGAACTGTTCTCTCGGGTAATTTCTCAGGCCGGGCACGCCTTCAGCGAAAACCCCGGCGATAAACCCTTTGTGCCAAGCTGGAACCGCGTACAATCCGCCTTCCCGGATATCCTCCAGCGGCTGTATGACGCCGTAGAACAGGACAACCAGAAATAACTGCCTGCGCCCGCCGCCAGGCGGGTTTTACTTTTCCTCACTTATTTCGCCACCCGCGCCTGATAACCGGTGTTATTATTATCCTGCTCAATAATGTCCTCTTAATTCAAAGTGGTACGACAAGTTGATGGAAGCGTGGAAACTCAATCTGATTTCGGTTTGGCTCGGCTGTTTCTTCACCGGGCTGGCGATGAGCCAGATCCTCCCTTTTCTGCCGCTGTATATTGAACAGCTCGGCGTCAGCGGCCACCAGTCGCTCAGCATCTGGTCGGGGTTGGTGTTTAGCGCCACCTTTTTGGTCTCTGCGCTGGTATCGCCGCTGTGGGGCAGCCTGGCGGACCGCAAAGGCCGTAAACTGATGCTGCTGCGTGCCTCGCTGGGGATGGCGATCGTTATTGTGCTGCAGGGCATGGCGACCCACGTTTATCAGCTGTTTGCGCTGCGCGCGTTGATGGGACTGACCTCCGGTTATATTCCCAACGCCATGGCGCTGGTGGCCTCGCAGGTGCCGCGTGATAAAAGCGGTTGGGCGCTGGGCACTTTATCTACCGGCCCGGTTTCCGGGGTGATCGTCGGCCCGCTGCTGGGGGGCCTGATGGCTGACCATCTGGGCCTGCGCGTGGTGTTTTTCGTTACCGCCGGGCTGATGTTCGTCAGCTTCCTCATTACCCTGTTCCTGATAAAAGAACGCCATATCGAGGTGAAAAAGGCCGATCGACTGAGCGGCAAGGCGGTATTCCAGTCGCTGCCTTATCCGGCGTTGATCGTCACGCTGTTCATCAGCACGCTGATGATCCAAGTGGCCAATTCCTCCATCAGCCCGATCCTGACGCTGTTCATCAAGGATTTGTCCGGCGACGGCGGCAATATCGCGTTTATCAGCGGCATGATCGCTGCCGTTCCCGGCATTGCCGCGTTGGTTTCCGCGCCGCGTCTCGGCCGGCTTGGCGACCGTATCGGCACCGCCCGCATTCTGATGGCGGCGCTGGGGTTGACCACCCTACTGTTCGCCATCATGGCCTGGGTGCAGACGCCGCTGCAATTGGGGATCTTGCGCTTCCTGCTGGGGTTTGCCGATGGTGCCCTGATGCCCGCAGTACAGACGCTGCTGCTGAAGTATTCCTCCGATCAGGTGACCGGCCGCATCTTCGGTTATAACCAGTCGTTTATGTACCTCGGCAACGTGGTCGGCCCGCTGATAGGCTCCAGTGTTTCCGCGTTGATGGGCTTTCGCTGGGTGTTTGCGGTAACGGCGGCACTGGTGCTGATCAATTGCCTGTTGCTGCGCAGCCAGTTTAGAAAGGTGGAAAGCGTACGCAAGTGAGCCGCAGTGTGGTTCAGAACAGGGAAGTACCGTTATTGCCTTAACGCTATTTGGACAGGCTAAACCCGCATCGCATCCAGCGCCGCGTTGTTGATTGTCAGTACAGCCTTGAGGCTTTGCTCAATCCTGTCGATAATCGCCTCTCTCGGACCCATTCGCCAGGCATCGCTTTTGTAGAACTCATCCTGGGCACTTTCAAGATGTTCGACACTGTCAAAAGCGCGAATCAGAAAGTACGAATCTGCATCGTGCAAAGAGTTTCCGAAGCGGACGACGTCGATCCCCGCCTTACGATGCAAAGGGACGCTGGTTTCCATCATGATCTTGTGAAAATCGCGGCCAGTCCCCTTCTTCAGAGTGTAAGTCAGTATCTCTACGATTTTGTTTTCCATCCATGATCCCTCATAAGCCAACAGCAAAACCCCCTAACGGGCCATGATTGTAATTCAGTCGCGCAGCCAGGGCGTGAAAGTGACGCCGATCAGCAACCCTTCCGGGCTGAGCAGGCGGGTGACGCTCTGGCCCCAGGGCTCTTCGCGGTTGGCGACCAGCAGGCGGTAACCCTTGTCGATCAAGCCTTGGGTGGCCAGCGCCATGTCGGCGACGTCAAACTCCATCCAGGCCTGCGGCACCGGCAGATCGGCCGGCCATTGTTCGCTGCCGAAGCAAGATTGCGCCGCCTGCGCCAACGGCCACAAGGCAAAGTGCTTCACCCCTTCCAGCGCGCCATGCTCGGCCAGCAGATAATCGGCATTGCCGGGCATCGGCTTGAGCGGCAGCCCCAGCGCATCAACATAAAACGCCTTGCTGTGTTCCGTTTGCTGGGTAATCGGCCCAAATCCGGCGATAAACAACACGCCAAGTCCTGCGAACTGCTGTTCCATGTTCTCTCCTGTTTGGGGTTAACGCCCTTGGCGCATCTGCATAGGAGCAAATCCGTAGGCCGCTTTGAAGCGGTTGCTGAAATGGCTGGCAGAGCTGAAACCGCATTCCAGCGCAATCTGCGTCAGCGGCAGCAGGCTGTGGCGCAGCAATTTTTCCGCCTGTTGCAGCCGTGTGCGCATCACAAACTGGTGTGGTGCCAGGCCGGTGTCATGTTTGAACATGCGAGCGAAGTGGAATTCACTCAGCCCGGCCTGTGCCGCCAGGTCCGCCAGCAGCAGCGGCTTGTCGAGATGTTGTTCGATATACTCTTTTACCCGCCTGGCCACCGCTGGCGCCAGGCCGCCGCGCACTCTCGGCAAAGCCCATTGCAGTTGGCTGTAGCGCTGAACCAGATGCGACATCAGCAGGGTTGCAGCACTGCTGAGCGCCAACTGATTGGCGCGCTCCTGCCAGTTGCAGTCAAGCAAAAACCGGCGATACAGCAGCGTAATTTGCGGATCCTCAGCGAAAGCGCGCGGTTCGAGATTGATCGCCGCCGGGCTGCGATCCCAGGTTTGCTCCACCACTTGTCGCAGATGCCGGTCGGTGCAGTAAAAATGCACGAAAGACAAATCGCTGCGCACGTCCCAGGTGGATTCATACTGGCGAGGCATAATGCAGAAACGGTCCGGCCCGCCGCCGTTCTTCCAGCCGCCGGGCACTTTTTGATAGCACTCGTAGCCATCGGCGACATAGAGGCTCAGGGTATGGTGATCGGCGCTTTCCTGGGTAATGCGATCGTCACGGTTGGACCAGGCGGCCAGCTCCACGCCGGAACCCAACTGCACGCTGTTGTGCAACTGCGCTTTATGTTCCCGCAGTGTTTCAAATGCCTTGTATCTGGACATCGCCGGCCCCGCCTCACTGAATTGTCTTCAGTGTAAAGAGTGACGCCACACCGCACCAGCCTACGGCCCGCGCTTTTGCCAAAAAAAGCGCAAGAATATGCAATTGTGCGCAAAGCGCTGAAAGCGCGACAGCGAGCAACGGCGGATACTGCGGCAATCTATTTTGCCGGAGTCGATTATGAACGTGCTGTTGTACCTTGCCGTGGTGCTGATTTGGGGCACCACCTGGATTGCGATTACCCTGCAACAGGCAGGACCGGTAGCCATTCCGGTGTCGATCAGTTACCGCTTCGTGGTTTCCGCTGCGGTGATGTTGCTGATTCTGCTGCTGGCGCGCCGCCTGCGCCGCATTGCGCTGCGTGATCACCTGTTTTGCATCCTGCAAGGCTGCTGTGTGTTCGGCTTTAACTTCTACTGTTTCTATCATGCGGCGGCCTATATCAGCAGCGGGTTGGAATCGGTGATTTTCTCGATGGCGGTGCTGTTCAATGCCGTCAACGGCATGATCTTCTTCCGGCAGCGCCCCAGCCCAAACTTGCTGCCTGCGGCGGTACTGGGCCTGACCGGGATCGTCGCCCTGTTCTGGCAGGATCTGGTCACCACGCAAATGGCGCCGGAACTGTTGCAAGGCATCGGACTGAGCGCGCTCGGCACCTACGGTTTTTCGCTCGGTAATATGATCAGTTCACGCCATCAACGGCGCGGGCTGGACATTCTTTCCACCAATACTTATGCAATGAGTTATGGCGCAATCCTGATGGCACTGATCGCCCTGGCCCAGGGCGCATCCTTCCAGATTGAGTTCAGCACCCGTTATATCGGCTCATTGCTGTATCTGGCGATTTTTGGCTCGGTGATTGCCTTTGCCGCTTACTTCAGCCTGCTTGGCCGCATCGGCGCAAGCGCTGCGGCCTACAGCACCCTGCTGTTCCCGCTGGTGGCGCTGAGCATCTCGACACTTTATGAAGGTTACCAGTGGCACCTCAACGCGGTGATCGGCCTGTGCCTGATCCTGTTGGGGAATCTGGTGATGTTCGCCAAGCCCGGCATGTACGCCGCGTTATGGCGGCGGGCGGCGTAAGGAGAAACTGCAATACAGCGACGAATCTTACAAGCGCCCCTCATAGAATTTACCGGGCTGTGCCATGTACCGCAGCGTAGAGAATCAACCAGGTTTAATGAGGCCTTAATAGGCTGGAGGTGTTCATTGGTTACCGACAAAATGGTCGTGCTGCAACCTGCAGGCCCTGTCGTCTGCATCAGTCGCCAAACAGAGATCAACGTCTGCGGCAAACCCGCGTTCAATCAACTCCCGCGCTGAGCTGCACTGGCGCAATGCGGTCGCAGGCAACGCATGGAAGCTTGCTGCCGCCGCCAGTGCTTCCGGCGACGGGTTTCTTTCCGGCAGTTGGGCGATGACTCCGCCAGCAACCAGCCAGTCCTCAAGTGCCGGTCGCAGGCTGCCGTCCGGCCATTTTTCGCCGCTGGGGACCACCAGTATGTTTCGATACGCCGCACAGGCAATGGTTGTCGCTTTCAGGTTGCGCAGGCAAGCGCAGAATACCGCAGCCCCTGAGTCTCGAGCCTTAAAAGCCAACGAGGAGCCATTGGGGGACGGGAGCACCAGCTTGGTCTGCGCAGGGATATTGACCAACGAAAGTGGCGAAAGAGAATACCCTGCGCCATCAAAACGCCGGGTGTTGTTAGCCGTTACCGCGCCTAACTTGCTTGCGTAATCCTTGGCCGAGTCATCTTTCCATGCATAGGGATAGACGCTGGCTCCCCGTTTGGTTGCCACGCTGACACAGGTTGAAAACGACATCACATCGACAATGATGACGCAATCAACGTCGCCCGCCATATGCTCGATGGCGTTTCCTCCCCACTCAAGACGAATATCGAATGGACGTTGCGAAAAATAGCTCATCTACGTCTCCATAACGAAGAAAAAAGAGCGAATCATCAGATGATATGACGTCTCCACGCCATGCATAACAAACCAGTCCCCCGCAAAGCCAAACGTCAACGCCGGCAACTTTGCTATCATCATAGACACAAAAGATGTTTTCGCCCGGCCACAAAGCGACAGTGAGGAGACTGATGACTCGCCTTATCCCGTTGCGCGCATTACGGCGCATTGCCCTGACAGGAGCCGTTATGAGCCTATTGTTGTGCAGCAATACCTTCGCCAGTTCGTTGCCGTTGCTCGCCCCCTCCGCGCTGAAAGGGCACTGGCAGTTGACCGACACCGAAGGCAAGATCGCCGCCTGTGACGTTGAACTGAGCGATGAACGGATCGAAAGCACCAACGCTTACCGTTTCACCGCCTCATCGCAGTGCCTGCAACCTCTGGCGCTTACCGAACTGCCGGTAGCCTGGCGTCCGACGCCGGACGGTATGACGTTGACCAACGCCGACGGCAGCAGAGTGGCGTTTCTGGCGCTGACCGCCCCCAAACGCTACGAGGTCATGAACCACGGCGGTAAAGCCCGCTTTGTGCTGACGCCGCGCTGATCAGGCGACCAGCAGCCCGAGCAGCGCACCGCCCGCCAGTACCCACAGCGGGTGGATACGTTTGTTCAGGCTCAGTAGCGTGGCCAGCGCGATGATCGCCGCCAACGGCCAGCTCGGCGCAGAGGCTTCGGCGATCAAGACCCCACTGGCCGCCACCAACCCCACGGTGACCGGCACCAGGCCGGTCTGCACGACGCGTCGCCAGGGTTTGTCCTTGAAGCGCCGCCAGGCGCCCATCACCAGTAAAGTGACGATCGATGACGGACCGAACTTGGCGACGGAGGAAACCAACAGCCCCGCCCAGCCGGCCACGTGCCAGCCAATCAGCGGCACGATCATCATATTCGGCCCCGGCGCGGCCTGCGCCATGGCGAACAACGCGCTAAACTCCTGCGCGCTCATCCATTGATGAACCTCCACCACCTGGCGCTGCATTTCCGGCAGGATGGTCATGCCGCCGCCGAACGCCAGCAGTGAAAGCTCGGTGAAAATAATCGCCAGCGAGATCAAGACGCCCATCATGAGGGCTTCCTCCACCACAGCAACAGAATGCTCAGCGGCGCCAGCACCAACATGGTCGGCAACAGCGGCAGGCGCAGCCAGGCGATGGCGATCAGGCTCAGCGCGACAATCCCCAGCGCCAGCCATTTACCGCGCAGCGGCAACAGCATTTTTATCCCGGTGGACAGCAGCAAACCGGCCGCCGCAGCCGCCAGCCCGGCAAACAGGTGCTGCACATGCGCATCATTCTGGAAGCGGGCGTAAACCATCCCCAACCCGACCACAATCGCCGTCGGCGCACTGATCAACCCCAGCAGCGCGCAGCAAGCGCCACGCAGGCCGCGGAACTCCATCCCCACCGCGACCGAAAGGTTGATCACGTTACCCCCCGGCAGAAACTGGCACAACCCGAGCAACTCGGTAAAGTGTTCACCGCTCAGCCAGCGCCGATCCTCCACCAGCATATTGCGCGCCAGCGGCAGCACGCCGCCAAACCCTATCAGCCCCAACATCAGAAAGCCCCAAAACAGCTCCCCATTGCCCGGCGGCACCGCAAGCCGGGTGTTTTTTACCGCATCCGATTCAGACATTGGCCGTTCCACATCGCTTATTTTGATGCCTGGTATGATGCGCGCCGCCATGCCATGATGTCTAATGCATTTCTGAATCAATAAGGATACCTTTTAGGTATGTCAATGATCGAACTTCGTCGCCTGCGGGCGTTCGTTACGGTAGTTGAAGAAGGCAATATTACCCGCGCCGCCGAGCGGTTGTTTATTCAACAGCCGCCGCTGACCCGCCTGCTGCAGGGGCTGGAGGATGAGCTGGGGGTAACACTGTTGCAGCGTCTGCCGCGCGGCGTGCGCGCCACCGAAGCGGGCAACGTGCTGTTTAATGAAGCGCGTGCGCTGTTGGCCCGCGCCGAACTGTTGACGGAGGCAGTGCAGCGTGCGGCACGCGGTGAACAGGGGCATATCGCCATCGGCTTCACCAGCTCCGCCGCGTTGCACCCGTTTGTGCCTAACCTGTTGCGCCGCTATCGCGAGATCCTGCCGGGTATCACTACCCAACTGGAAGAGGCCGGCAGCGGCGAACTGTTGGATGCGTTGGTGGACGAGCGGCTCGACGTGGCTTTTGTGCGCTCGCCGGTCAGCGGCATGCCAGGCCTGACCATTGAGCCGGTGCTGCGCGAACCCATGCTGGTTGCCCTGCCGGTCGGCCATCCGCTGGCGTTCGACAGCGAGCAGCCATTGCCGCTGCTGTCGTTGGCCAACGAAGCCTTTATTCTCTACCGCCGCCCTGCGGGCCAGGGCTTGTACGATGCCATTTTAGCCGCCTGCCACCGCGCCGGGTTCAGCCCACGCGTCATTCAGGAAGCCCCTCGCCTGCCTGCAACGCTCAGCCTGGTGGGGGCCGGTCTGGGGCTGTCGATCGTACCGGCCTCGATGCGGCGGTTAGGCGGCGACGGCATCGTTTACCGGGCAATCAGCGATGAAGCCCAGCTCAGTGCACCGCTATACCTGGCGCTGCGCAGCAATCGCACATCCCCCCTCATCCAGCGCTTCCGGGCGTTGGTGGCCGAAGCGGTCAGCGCACAGCATGCCGGCTAGTCCTGCTGGTCGGCGATACGCGTCAGGTGGATCACCAGATACAGCAGTTCATCGTTCGACATCTCCATCTCCAGCAAATTCTTCACATAGTCGCGGATCAGCAGCGCACCGCGATAGGCATTCGGGTACTCCCTGGTCACCTGGGCAAAGATGAAGTCGTCTTTCGACGCCATCTGTTGCCCTTCGATCATCCGCTGAATAAAAAACTGCATATGCACCAGAAAACGCGCGTAGTTGAGCGAATCCGTATCGATATTGATGCGAAAGTGGTATTTGATGATATTGAAAATATCCTTCAGCATCTTCACCGACAGCAGGGTATGTTCCATGTTCTGTACGTCGGTCTGGCCGTTAACCAGATGGAATGCAATATTCCCCGCCTCTTCTTCCGGCAGAGTGATGTTAAGCCGCTGATTGATATGCGCCAGCGCCTGCGCCGCCACCGCAAACTCCTGCGGATAGAAGCGCTTCACCTCGAACAACAGCCGGTTTTGGATCGCGATGCCCTTGTGATAGCGCTCAATGGCAAAGCTGATGTGGTCCGCCAGGGTGAAGAAAATCTGCTCGTTAACACGGCCATTGAGCTGCCGGTTGGCCTCGGCGAGGATCATCTGCACAATCTCCAGGTGCTCTTCCGGCGTGTTTTCCATCAACCGCAGGTAATCACGGCCCTTTTGGCTGTTCTGTACCACATACACTTTCTCAATAGTGGCCGGGTCGAGAACGTCACCCACTTTGCTGTTAAAGCCAATACCCTTGCCCATGACGATAGCTTCGTTGTTATCGCTGTCTGTTGATAGCACCAGGCTATTATTGAGTACCTTAATGACTTTCATCGTCGCGGCCATCACCCTTTATTTTTTATTAGCGTTGCCGGCCATGAGTGGCAATCAGCCGTTGATACCAGTCGAAACTGCGCTTTTTGATGCGGCGCAGATCTTTCAGATCCTGCTCACCCCGGTTTACATAGATAAACCCGTAACGCTTGGCGTAGCCCTGATGGGTACTGACCACGTCTATCGCCGCCCATGGGCAATACCCCATGAGTTCAACGCCGTCGTTGATCGCCAGTTGCATCTGTTCAACGTGCCGGCGCATAAACTCAATGCGGTAGTCATCATTAATTGTACCATCGGCCTGTAACTCATCCGGGGCGCCAATGCCGTTTTCAGTAATTAATATCGGCAAATGGTAGCGTTCGTAGGTTTTGCGCAGCGTCAGGCGCAGCCCGACCGGATCGATCACCCAACCGTAACGGGTTTTGCCGACGAACGGGTTCTCTGCCGCGCGGTACACGCCCGGCTCCCCCAGCATGATTTGCTGATCGCCGGCGCGAGCGCTGATGTCCGAAGCATCGCCCCGGCTGGCGGCGATGGTGGCGGTGGAATAGTAGTTTATCGCCACGTAATCCGGTTTGCCCTGCAACAACAGCGCCGCATCGCCCGGTTCCATTTGCGGCGCCAGGTCGCGATCCTGCAAATAGCGCCAGGCCAGCGCGTTGTAGCGCCCATGCACCGCCACATCGAGGAAACTCCAGCAGCGCAGCGTTTCCCAGTTGTGTGCGGCGATGGCGTCCAGCGGATGGCAGGTTTCCTGATACATCGACGTAGTGTTAATCGCCGGGCCGATTATGCCGGAGGGGCAGCGTTGGTGGCACAACGCCATCACCCTGGCCTGCGCCACCAGCATGTGGTGGCTTTGCTGATACAACACCTGTTTGGACGGCAACTCGCCGCCCTTCGGCATGCCAATCGCGCCCGGATGCAGGATCATGGTGTTCTGTTCATTGATGGTCAGCCAATATTTTACCCGATCGCCAAAGGCGTCAAACAGCACCGCCGCATACTCGACGAACGCATCGATAGTGGCGCGATTGGACCAGCCGCCCTGCTGTTCGAGTACGTAAGGCAAATCGAAGTGATACAGCGTCACCACGGGTTCAATGCCGTGACGCTGCAGTTCATCGATCAGTTGCCGATAAAACGCCAGCCCGGCGGCGTTAACCTCACCGGTGCCGTTGGGCAGCACCCGCGTCCAGGCGACGGAAAAGCGATAGGCCTTCAGCCCCAGTTCGGCGAACAGTTTCACGTCTTCGCGGAAACGGTGATAGTGATCGCTGGCCACCTTGAAATCGGCGGTTTCTTCAGGATGATCGAGCATGTCTACAATCGACGGGCTTTTACCGTCTTCATCCCAAGCCCCCTCCACCTGATAGGCGGAGGTAGAGGCTCCCCACAGAAAATCTGCGGGGAAATCGTCCAGTCGTTGATAAATCATGCCGGCTCCTTGGGGATATTGAGGGTAATGATCGGCTCACCAAAGCCCACGCTGCCCGGCTGACGGCAGCTCAGTTGCGGGAAGGCTTCGCTGTTGATCACCAATACCGGCGTAGTGATGTCGTAACCCAACCCGGTAATCGCCGCAATATCAAAACGCACCAGTTCGTCCCCCACCTTGACCCGATCGCCAATCTGCAAGTCAGAGGCAAAATGTCGGCCAGCCAGATTGACGGTGTCGATACCGATATGCACCAGCAGTTCGACGCCATTATCACCCTTGATGCCCACCGCGTGCATCGACGGCAGGAAGGTCGCCACTTCGCCGTCCAGCGGCGCGCGCAACACCCCTTCCTGCGGCTTTATCGCTACACCCTGTCCCAATAAACCCTGCGAGAACACGTCGTCGTTAACCTGCTCCAGCGCCACCAGTTGGCCGGACAGCGGGCTGAAAATCTGCTGCTCATCGCCGCCGATGGGGGCCTCCGCCGGGGCGGTCTCCTGCTCTTGCTCCTCAACCGGATCGTCAAAGCCGAGGATCCAGGTCAGCGCGAAGGTCACCACGATGGCAATGGCACAGGTGATCAGCGCATGGACGATATTCATCGGGTTTTCACCGATAAATGCCGGCAACGCCGCCAACCCCGGAGAGACAAAGGCATAGCGCACCAGTCCGCTCAGCCCGGCATAGATACCGGCGCAACCGCCGCCGATCATCGCCGCAATCAGCGGTTTGCGCAGCTTCAGGGTCACGCCATACAGCGAAGGTTCGGTGATCCCCAGCAGCGCGGTGAACCCGGCGGAAGACGCCAGCTGGCGCAGATTTTTGTTTTTGGTGCGGAAAGCCACGCACAGCGTCGCTGCGCCCTGCGCGATATTGGACGCCAGCATGCCCGGCCCGTTAATCATTTCAAAACCGTTTTTGCTTAACTGGCCGGTGGCGATAGGCGTCATCGCCCAGGCAGTGCCGGTGATCACCAGGAAGGGTTGCAGCCCGCCCATCAGCATCGGGATCAGCCAACTGGCCTTGCCGTCGACGATGGCCGCGCCTGCGGCGACCAGGTCGTTAAGGAAAATACCGAACGGCCCGACCACCACCAACGCCAGCGGTGCCGTAACCAACAGGATAATCATAGGTTTGGTGAAAAACTTGATCATCGTCGGCGACACTTTTTCCGCAAAGCGCTCGATATAGGACATCAGCCACACGGTGAAAATAATCGGCAGCACCGAACCGGCGTAGTCCGCCAGCCGTACCGGAATACCGATAAAATCAATCGCGGTGCCCGCCGCCAGCATCTGCGCCAAATTGGGGTGCAACAAGGCGCCGGCGATGGTCATTGCCAGTATCGGGTTGCATTCAAACTTGATCGAAGCGCCGTAGGCCAGTAATACCGGCAAGAAGAAGAAGGCCGCATCGGCGATGGTGTCCAGCAGACGATACGTCGGGCTGGCGGCGTCTATCACACCGGTCAGTTTGAGGATCGCCAGCAGCGCCTTGATCATCCCCGCCCCGGTGATCGCCGGGATCACCGGCGTGAATGTGGTGGAGATGACGCTGATGATCCGCGAAAACACCCCGCCCCTGGCCTGCGGTTTCTTTTCGCCCTGTCGGCCGCCGAGATCGCCAATCTCTTTTTGCAACGTGCGGAAGGTTTGCTGCACGTTATTGCCGACCACGATCTGAAACTGGCCGCCGCGCTCTACCACACTTATCACCCCCGGCAAGGCCTCAATGGCTTTTGCCTGCACCTTGCTGTCATCGTTAAACTCCATGCGCAGACGCGTGGCGCAGTGCGTCAGTTTGCTGACGTTAGCTTTACCGCCTACCCGCGCCAATATTTCCAGGCCCAGCTGTTTGTAATCCATCGTTTTTCCCCGGTAAAAAAGCAAAAAAAAAAGACCAAAATGAAAATGCGCCTCATCATGATGAGAGGTGCATTCCTATTTTGGTCTTGCCTGCCTGAGCAGTAACACGCCGTAATAAAAATGTCTGGCGACCACGAGGATCGCGACGGAAGTATCGCCATAGTTGCGATTTTTCAGCAACTGCCTTCGTCAAACTTTGCGAGCAACGTCACTCTTCGCCGAAAATGCACTGCAATGTCGCCAGTTGCCCCCCGCCATGCGCTTTTTTGGCGCAACCGGCCCGGATAAGCAGCGAAGGGGAGAAAATCCCCCTCGCCGATCCTTACTGTTTGCGTTGTTCCGCGACCTGTTTCGCCGTGACTTTGCCTTGCTTCTCGCCAAATTGGCCGACCACATAGTTGGCCACCGCCGCCACTTCTTCGTCCGAATATTGGGCGCCGAAGTCCGGCATGATCTCATGCTGATCCCCGATGCTGATGCGGGTGCCTTTGAGGATCGCCTGCACCACGCTACGGCCCTGCGGATCGTTCACCGCCGTGCTGCCGATCAACGAAGCGTATTTACTTTGGCGGCCAACGCCGTTCCACTGGTGACAGCCGCTGCAATCACCGGCAAACAGCCTGCGGCCCAACGAATCCTCTTGCCCGCCCGGCAGCACCGCGCTGGAGGACAACGCGCCCTTCGGTTGCAGGTTCACCGCGCTGGCACTGTCGCCGGCGATAGGTTCTATGTTGCGCAAGTATTTCACCAACGCCTGATTATCCTCCGGCGTCAGATACTGCAGGCTGTTTTCCACTGCCTCCGCCATCGGGCCGGCGGCACTGCTGCGCCCCTCTGCGTGGCCGGTCGCCAGATACTGCGACAGTTGCTGCTCGCTCCAGCCGCCGATGCCGGTCTGCGCATCCGGGGTGATGTTGGCGGCAAACCAGCCCTGGACCACCTCTCCGCTAAGGTTCTTGCTCTGATTAATGCCAAAGGCCAGATTGCGCGGCGTGTGGCATTCGCTACAGTGCCCCAGCGCGGTCGCCAGGTAGGCACCGCGGTTCCACTGTTCATCCTGGTTGAGATTCGGTTCGAAGCGTTTTTCATGGAAGAACGCCAGATTCCAGAACTTCATGCCCCAGCGTTGATTGAACGGGAATGGCAGATCGTTTTGCGGGTTGGCCTGTTTCACCGGCGGCAGGCTGAACAGATAAGCCTTGATCGCCAGCACGTCGTCGCGGCTCATCGCAGTGTAAGAGGTGTAAGGCATCGCCGGATACAGGTTACCCTGCGGACCGACGCCCTCACGCACCGCACGCACAAACTGCTCGTCGCTCCAGTCGCCAATACCGGTTTCTTTGTCCGCGGTAATATTGGTGCCGTAAATCGTGCCGAACGGCAGTTTAAACGCGAAACCGCCGGCGAAAGGTTTGCCGCCCGGCGCGGTGTGGCAAGCCACGCAGTCGGCGGCGCGCGCCAGATATTCACCGCGCGCCAGTTTATCGGTTATGCCGGCCGGCGCGCCGGCGATGGGCGCGGCAGGCTCTGGGCCAACCGGCCGCAGCAGGGTATACAGCGCATAACCGCCGGCGATCACCACTACCGCGACAATCAGCCATAACAGCCATCTCAGGGCGTTGCTCATGAGTTTCTCCCTTAATCCAACGCCTTGGCGGCCTGGTGGATGGCGGCGCGAATGCGCACGTAAGTAGCGCAGCGGCAAACGTTGCCGCCCATCGCCGCGTCAATATCCGCATCGCTCGGGTTTTTGCTCTGGGCCAGCAGCGCGCTGGCACTCATGATCTGGCCGGACTGGCAGTAGCCGCACTGCACCACGTCCAGATTGACCCAAGCTTCCTGCACCGCTTTGCCCGCCGGCGTTTCGCCGATGGCCTCGATGGTGGTGACTTTCTTGCCGACCGCCGCCGAAACCGGCGTCATGCAGGAACGTACCGGCACGCCGTCCAGATGAACGGTACAGGCGCCGCACATGGCGATGCCGCAGCCAAACTTGGTGCCGGTCAGCCCGGCTTCATCGCGCAGAAACCACAGCAGCGGCATGTGGGTATCGCCCTCAAACGTCAGCGGTTGGTCGTTAACGGTTAAAGTAATCATGATGCTCTCCTTGATTAGACGCTGGCGTCGCTGTTGGGACGGTGTAAAGGCAGGCTAAGCGAGGTGCGGGGCCGCCCGAGCAGCGCCAACGCATTGCCGACCGCCGGGCCGATGGTCGGCACGCCCAGTTCGCCCACGCCGGTGGGCTTCTCGGTTGAAGGCACGATAATCACCTCGATTTCCGGCATTTCGTCAATCCGCAGCGGGCGGAAATTGTTGAAGTTGGATTGTTCGACCAGGCCGTCTTTTAAAGTGATGTTGCCGTACAGCGCGATGCTCAGGCCGTAACCGATACCGCCCTCAATCTGCGCGCGGATCACGTCAGGGTTCACTGCCACACCGCAATCCACCGCGCACCACACCTTGTGTACGCGCGGAATGCCGCCTTCGCCGATAGACACTTCGGCAATCTGCGCCACCCGGGTGTCAAACGCCTTGGCGACGCCGACGCCGCGCGCCCGGCCATCCACCACCTTGGCGCCCTGCCAGTTGGCGGCTTTCGCCACTGCGCGCAACACGCCGGCTTCGCGGGGCGCATCCCCCATCAGCGCCAACCGCCCTTCCACCGGATCTTGTCCGGTTTCCTGCAGCAACTGATCGATAAAGCTTTCCACCGCATGGCCGGTATGGGTGCTGGCGACCGATCTCAATGAGGTGGTCGGCACCTTGCCCGGCACGATATGGGTGTCGCAACGGAAACTTTCGAAGGTATAAGGCAGTTCGCTGGCACCTTCGATCATCATCTGATCGACGCCGTTGACCACCAGCGCCGCCATGGCGCTGTTGACCGTCCAGGAGTGACCGACGACGGTATCGGTCCAGCCCACCACCTTGCCGTCCCGGATCGCCCCGCGCAGCCGGTGCAAAATCATCGGGCGGTACCAACCGTTGCGGATGTCGTCCTCACGTGTCCACACCACCTTCACGCCATGACCGGGCCCGATAGCCTTGGCGGCAGCGGCCATATCCGCCGCCAGATCCGGCCCTAATTTCGGGTTGCCCAGATCGATGCGTCGGCCGAAACTGCCCCCCGCCAGAATGGTTTCGATTTGCACTTTTTCCGGCGGTAGCTGGAACAGATCGCACAGCTGTTTATGGTCGAGAGTTTGGATCTGGCAGCCGTAGCGTGCCTTGACGCTTTCGCCGTCCCAGAACAGATAGCCGTCGAGCGGTTCCATCGGCGCATGGGCCACGTAGGGAAAGGTGTATTCCGCTTCGATCACCTTGTCGGCCTTGTCGAAAATCTCGTCCGGCTTGCCGCGGCTGGTCGCCACCAAACCGGTTTTTTGCGCCACCTGGCGGAACTCGGCAAAAATTTGATCGGTATTGCGCCTTTCAGCCTGGGAGTCGTCCCACTCCACCTGCAATTTTTCGCGGCCCTGGATTGCCGCCCAGGTATTTTTGGCGTAGACCGCCACGCCGGTGTCGGTCTGCTTCACATCCACCACGCCGGGCACCTGCAGCGCCCGGCTGGCGTCAAATGACGCCACTTTGCCGCCAAAGCGCGGCGATTTTTTTATGGTGACGGTCAACATGTCCGGCTCATGAATGTCCTGCGTGAACTGCGCGCTGCCGTTGGTCTTCGCCAGCGAATCCACGCGGTGCAGGCCGCTCACTTTGCCGATCAGGGTAAAATTGGCCGGGTCCTTCAGCGTCAATCCTGCGGGATCCGGTGGCGGGAGTTTCGCGGCCAATGCGGCAAACTCGCCGAAGCCCGCTTCACGGCCGCTGGCAGGGTGGCTGATCTTGCCGGCCTGTACGGTGATCTCCTGCGCTGAGGTTTTCCAGCTCTGGGCGGCGGCCTGAACCAGCAACGCCCGCGCCATGGCACCCATGCGCCGCATTTGGTCATAGGCGTTGGCCACCGAACTGGAACCGCCGGTGCCCTGGAAACCGAACGACAGATTTTTGTAGACGCTGGTGTCCACCGGGGCGGCGACTACGCGCACCTGCGCCCAGTCTGCGTCCAGCTCCTCTGCGACCAACGTCGCCATGCCGGTATAGACGCCCTGGCCCACTTCGGTGTGTTTGCTGATGACGGTGACGATGCCGTCTTCGCCGATTTGTACGAAGGCGTTGGCTTCAAATGCGTTGCTTTCTGGCACCGTGGCGGGAGTGGTGCGTGCCAGTGCGCCGGTAGACGGCAGATAGGCGCCAATCACCAGCGCGCCGGCGCCGACGATAAACCGCCGCCGCGTAAGCGGGACTTCGGGTAGTTTCATTGATCATCGCTCCAAAATGCCGCATGACATCACCATCGCGGCGCTTTCATATTGTTATCACGGCCTCTTTTTTTAACCTGGGCGCAACAAACTTATACTAGTCGAATTCTTTTGCCAGTGTGCAACTGAGCACATATTGCCCCAACCCGGTTCAGGTTTTGCACCAAATCGCGCCAATATTCCCCCTCAATGCCGCTCTCGGACGCTCGCAAGCTGGTACGGAAATTGCTTCTCCCTGTTATGGCGACAAAGGAGAAGAACATGAAAGCAATTATCATAGGCGGCGGTATCGGTGGGCTGTGCGCCGCCATCGCATTGAAGCGCTGCGGGATCGAGGCCGAGGTTTTTGAAGCGGTTAAAGAGATCAAGCCGGTGGGTGCGGCGATTTCCATCTGGCCGAACGGCGTTAAGTGCCTCAACTATTTGGGGATGAAAGAACCCCTGCGCCGGCTCGGCGGCCCGATGCACTACATGGCCTATCAGGAATATCTGCACGGCCAGACCCTGACGCGCTTCAGCCTGGATCCGCTGATCGCCAGCGTCGGCGAACGCCCTTATCCGGTGGCCCGCGCCGAACTTCAGGCCATGCTGCTGGAGACCTACGGCCGTGACAATGTTAGCTTTGGCAAGCGCGTCAACGGCCTTGAAGAGACCCAGGACGGCGTCACTGCCTGGTTCGAGGACGGCAGCCAGGCCAGCGGCGATTTCCTGATCGCCGCCGACGGTACCCATTCAGTCATCCGCCCTTACGTGCTCGGGCATGGGGTGGATCGCCGCTATGCCGGTTACGTCAACTGGAACGGGCTGGTGACGATTGATGAATCCATCGCGCCGGCCGATCAATGGACCACCTTCGTCGGCGAAGGCAAGCGGGTGTCGCTGATGCCGGTTTCCGGCAACCGTTTCTACTTTTTCTTCGACGTTCCGCTGCCGACCGGGCTGGCGGAAGACCGCAGCACCGTGCGCGCCGATCTGCAGCGCTACTTCGCCGGCTGGGCCGAACCGGTGCAGAAACTGATTGCCGCGCTCGATCCAGACACCGTCAACCGCATTGAGATTCACGATATCGAGCCCTTCGAGCAGTTGGTGCGCGGCCGAGTGGCGTTACTGGGGGACGCCGGTCACAGCACCACGCCGGATATCGGCCAGGGCGGTTGTGCGGCGATGGAAGACGCGGTGGTGTTGGCGATTGCGCTGCAAACCAACTCGCTGGGCATCGAAGATGCGCTGCTGCGTTATCAGGAGAAACGCAGCTATCGGGTGAAGGATTTGGTGCTGAAAGCGCGCAAGCGCTGTGACGTGACGCACGGCAAAGAGATGGAGATCACCCGCAGCTGGTACGAAGAGCTGAAAACCGAAACCGGCGAACGCATTCTCTCCGGCATGAAAGAGACTATCCTGGGCGGGCCACTGGCCTGATCCCCTTGCCCCTTCTCCTGCCGGAAAAGGGGTAAGCCCTCAAAGATCCTGAGTACGGATACGCCCCGCCGACAGTTCAATGACCCTGTCCGCCGAGGCGATAGTTTCCGGCCGATGAGCGATCAGTAAAATCGGCAGGCCCAGCCTGCGCAAGGTGCGGCTGACCAACATTTCGTTGGTGACGTCCAAATGGCTGGTCGCCTCATCCAGGATCAACAGCTTCGGCTCTTTATACAGCGCCCGCGCCAGCAGCAAACGCTGTTTCTGCCCGGAGGACAAGGTCCCGCCCATTTCACTGATTAAGGTCTGGTAGCCCATCGGCAGTTGCTCAATATCCTGATCCAGCTGCGCCAGCCTGGCGCATTCGCCAAGTTTGTCTTTGTCCCTTTTCGGTGAGAAAAACGTAATGTTGTCGGCAATGGAACCGCGAAACAACTGATCTTCCTGCAGCACCGCACCGATATGCTGACGAGTCTGTTGATAATCGGCGCGCCGGTGTTCAACGCCCAGCGTGCGTATCACCCCGGCAGAGGGCGGATATAATCCCAGCACCAGCTTGGCCAAGGTGGTTTTGCCGCTGCCGGACGCGCCGACCAACGCCACCACCTCACCGGGCATGATGTCCAGCGAGACCTGCGACAGGATCTCTCGTTCGGTTCCTGCGTATGTGAAACTGACCTGCTCCAGGCTCAGAACCGGCAAATCGGCCGGCCAGTCGCCGGCCGGACACACCGGCTGCTTGTTGCCGGCCTGTGACGCCGCCGCGCCTTCACGTGGGGTCAGCACGATATCGGCCAACCGCTCGTTGTAAACGTCCAGCATTCGGTAGGCGACCACTTTGTCTATCAGGCCGTTAATGCTGGCCGAAAACCGCCCCTGAAAAGACATATAGGCGACCAACATGCCCACCGAGAACTCGCCGGCCAGCACCGAGCCGGCCCCCAGCCACAGCACTGCCGCAGCGACCACGCTGCCGATCACGGTCTGCATGATGCCGTACACCATCATCAGTTTGCTTTCGCGCAGTTGGGCATTGCGCCGGGCGACGTTCAGATTGCGCCAGGCAGATTCACGCGCCATCAGCGCACCATTCACCCGCAGGCTCAACACGCCGCGCAGGCTTTCCAGAAAATGGCTGGACTCCTCGGTGCAGGCATTCCAGCTGTCCTGTGCCGCTTTACGCAACGTGCTGAACCAACACAGACGCAACAAGCCGTAAACGGCGGCGGCGGCCAGGGCCACCAGGGTTAACTTTGCGCTGTAGAAAAACATCATGATCAGCGTACCCGCCACCAGCAGCACGTCCAAAAAGGCTTCGAGCAGCGTGGTGGTCAGGGTGTCCTGCAGGGTGTCGACGGCATCGAACTTGGCACTGATATCCCCCATGTTGCGTGCCTCGAACCAGCCTATCGGCAGGCGCAGCAGATGGTGAAACACGTTGGCCGTCCACTGCATATTGAAGTTGACCGCCATGGTCAGCGTCGCCCACTGCCGGGCCAGTTCCAGCAGCATCTGGGTGCCGGTCATCAGCAGCATGGCGATGACAATCAGCGTCAGCAGGCTGGCGTCCAGCGCCACCAGCACCTCATCAATCACCAGTTGGTTTATCAACGGGCCGATCAGCGCCAACACCTCCAGTGCCACGGCGAAGCAAAAGATCCTGGCCAGAGCAGGTTTTAGGCCGTGCGTTTTGCCAATCAAGGTTGTCAGGCGGATCTTTTCCCTGCGATCCTGGGTTTCAAACCGGTGGTTGGGCGTCAGTTCCATCGCGATGCCGGTAAAATGGCGGTTCGCCTCCTGCAGACTCATTTTCAACTGGCCGCGCGCCGGATCGTGCAGTTCCAGCGTTTGCCCCCGTACCCGTCGCAGAACGGTAAAATGATTCATGTCCCAATACAAAATGCAGGGCACGGCCAGCAGGTGCAGTTCATCCAGCTCCAGCCGAATGACGCGGCCGCTTAAATTCAAGCCTTCGGCGCACGCCATCAGTTGCGAAAACGTCATGCCAAGCTGCGAGACATGGCATTCCGCGCGCAGCGTTCGCATATCGACCTGGTGCCCATGCCAACCGGCTATCATCGCCAAACAGGCCACCCCGCACTCCGCCGATTCCGTTTGGCGGATCAGCGGCAGGCGTTTTCGCCACCCCCAGTTAATCATCTCTGTTATGTCCATGCTTACATCCTCCCTTGCAGGCTCCATAACGGCTCCAGCAGCCATTCGTACAGGCGGCGGCTATCCAGCTCAATGTCCGCGGACACCGCCATGCCGACGCGCAGCGGTTCCTGCCTGCCATAAGCCGTAATGGTGGTTTTATCCAGCGCCACGATCACGCGGTAATGCCCTTCGTTTTCCTTCCAGACCAGCGGATTTTGCAACAGCGCGTCGTTGGCGCTGAGGCTGGCATGCGTGATGGTGCGGGTAGAGCCGTACTGCACGCCAAACTTTTCATAGGGGAACGAGGCAAAACGCAGGCCGACGCGCTGGCTGGGTTTGATAAAGCCCACCGCCTTGCTCGGGGCAAAAAGTTCTACCTGCAGCTGCGCCCCGTCCGCCACCATCATCAATAAAGGATCGTTGGGTTTCACCGTTTGCCCGGCGCGGGCCAGCACCACGGCGATATACCCGTCTACCGGCGCAGTCAGCGTATTGTCGCGCTGGGCGCCGAGCTCTATTTTTTGCTGATCGATGCCCTGCAACTGGCGTTCAAGCTCGGCGTCCCGCCCCTGCTGCTGTTGCTGGAGGGTTTGCAGTTCCGAGTCAGCCGCCGCCAGTTCGCGTTTTAACCGCAACTGCGCCTGCCGTTGGCTTTCGACTTTTTCACGCGCCGCCGACAGTTCCATTTGCTTTTGCTGGAATTCGATTTCGGACACATAGCCTTTGGCTATCAGCTTGCGGTAACGCGCCATCACCGAATGCGAGAACGCCGCCTGCTGTTGTACCAGCGTCAACGCCGAACCCAGGCTGGTCAGTTCGTCATCCAACTGCGCGATACGCTGCCGCACGCCGGTTTGCCGCAGGGCGCTGGTCGCCCGCTCTTGTTCGCGCTGGTGTTCCAGCATGCGGTATTGCTGATCCAGTGACGCGGCCACCGACGCCAGCGCGCCAACGCCCTGCCCGTTGAAATGTTCGCCGCTGAGCCGATAAAGCGGCTGGCCGGCTTTAACCGCCGCCCCTTCGGCCACCAGACGCTCCGTCACTTGCCCGGCGTTGCGGGCAACCACTTTGATCAGGCCGCTGGAGGGCATTACCACACCTTCCAGCCGCGCTTTGCGGGTATATTCGCCCAGTATCAGGAAGAGCAGGATAGCCAGCACCAGCGCACCGCTGGCCCAGGCATAGGCGGTTAAACTGAGGCTGGGCGGAATAATGACTTCGCCCTCGGCCTTTGTCGCCTGCGCGGCGAAATAGCCCTCTCGATAAAGCGGGGGCGGACGTCCTGTCATGGGAATTACACCTTAGCACCGGTGTCACCGGCGAGGAGTTATTTGGCCTGGCCGCCGCTTTTCCATGTGCGGACAAACCAGCGGACGGCAATATATATGGCTTTCATTATGACCAATAGGCCAATCGGCAAGGAGAAAATAAGCATCCCCATAGCCAGGCCAAAAGGAATATTAATGCTGAACAGGCCACCATATTCGCTTAATCCCACCGCCTTCAAAACATTATAGGATAATGTGATAACAATAATCACACTAATAAAAGCCACCAGGTTTTTTTTCATCAAAACCGCCTGCTCAATATTCGCTGACGGCTGCACCGGGTGCAGCCGCATAATGGGATTATTCAGTTACCAGTTGCAAGTTCCGCCATTATAACCGCCCGATCCTTTATTGGACGCATTCTGTGAACCGTTGCCGCTGCCGCCATTGCCAAAGCAAGACCCCAGCGACGCGATTGACCCGCCGACGACATTGCCGGCAACGGCTCTGGCACCCTTGGCGATAAGCCCACCCACAGTGCCCCCTGCAATGGCCAGACCCAGGGCTTTGGCACACTCTGCCGTCATGCCCTGGGCCGACGGACCACTGACAAAACCGTTGGCCTGGCCACCGTAGTTGGTGGAAGCCCCACGGCCATCGTTATTTCTTCTGGTGCGCGTATCTACGCTGCTTTCACCACCGCCGGCGAGCATATTGACTTCATCCTTGGTCAAAATCTGCATGATATTCACTCCTGTTATTTATTAATATTGTATTTGATAATGAGTATGATTTTAAAAAGCACCCTAGATATAACCATCCGAACAATTATTGTCAACCGGATGCGTTATTTAAAAAATAAAATAAAAAATAAATTACAATAACGACTTAATTAAATAACTAACGAGAGTCGTTATTTAATGAAAGCATGATTTTTAATATGCATTGAGTTTTGCACCCTTATATTTCAGGCCCAATCGCGCTGACCTAATAAACAAACCGCTACCGCATGGTTCGCCATCGGCACGGCTTGGGTTCTGGAAGAGAGGGGAAAGGAGCGACAGCACGCTGCAATGGCTTTCTTTATGCAGCGGCTGGTCGCTTTCTCACTGACGGAAAAATGCTGGCAGCGTTACAAACGCGCGTTGAACCAGGCGATCTGGTGGGCGATGATGCTGTCAAAGTGCGGGCCGGCGTACATGTCATAGTGCTTCGCGCCCGGTTCGACATGCAGTGCCTTCTGTGTGGAGGCCACCGCGTCGTACAGCGCAATGCCCTGCTCCGGCGGGTTAACGGTATCGGCACCGGCAACCACCACCAACACCGGACAATCTACCTGCGCTGCGTTGTCTTGCGGTTTGTACTGCAGGGTTTCGCGCACGGTCAGGAAAGGAATTTTGATGTCCATCGCCGGGTACAGAACCTTGTTATGCTCAAAGAAGGCTTTCGACTCCTCGTCATTCAGCACCCGGGTAATGGCAACCAACATCTCTTTGCCGCTGGCCTGCTTTTTTTCCGCCATTTTGCTTAACGTATCGATAAACGCCTGCTTCTCATCCGCAGACATTTTCCCCGTCACGATCTCTTCCCCGTCGGCGAAAGCCAACTGACTGACAACGCATTTGATATCCGGGTTGTTGGCGGCCGCGCCCAATACGTGGCAACCGCCAAAAGAGGTGCCCCACAGGCCAATGCGCGAGCTGTCGGCTTCAGGCAATGCCTTCACCCACTGGGTCACCGCCAGGATATCCTCGATCTGCATCGCCGGAACCAGGCGGCCGCGTTCACCCTCGCTTGCGCCAAAACCGCGGTAATCAAAGGTCACCGCCACATAGCCGGCATTGGCAAAAGCCTCGGCAAAAGCGGGCAGCAGAATCTCCTGAATGCCGCAGAAGCCATGGCACAGAATAATGACCGGAGCCTTGGCGCTCCCGTCAGGTAAACGGACTGTCAATGCGATGCCGCCATCCGTTTTGTGCGTACTTAACTTCATATTAACTCCCTGTTTTTCATGCTTAAGACAAAAGGCAGAGTACCTCACCCACCCCAGTAGACAAAACAAGAAATAACATTGAGTAACAATTTAAGATTGATTAATGGTTTCCTGGATTGGCGCGCAGCCTGGCCACCTGAGCCTCCACTTCTCGCCATGCCGGTTTTTGGCCGGCATAGCGTTGACGCAGGTAATTCACCAGATCCGCTACCTGCCGATCGGAGAAGCTGTCCTTGAAGCCCGGCATAAAGCCCAGATCGGCGGTGGCCGGTTTGGCAATGCCTTGCAGGATCACTTTGATCAGGTTATCCGGCCGATCGCTGAAAATATTGGTGTTATTGGCCAAATCAGGGCTGACGCCAAACAGCTGCGGCCCACCGCTGGCAGCGCTGTGGCAGGCCTGGCAAGCGCCCTGGAACAGACGTTCGCCGGCCAGTTGCGCCTGCGCGGGTTGCAGACTTCCGGCCAGCTGTACCTGCGGTTCCAGGTTTAACGTTGTCGGGGTGCTCAGGGAGATAAGATAGCCGGCCATTGCCCGCACGTCCGATTCCGGCAACGTAGCCAGTTCGCTGACCACCGGCCCCATCGGCCCGGCCGCCACGCCGTGTTCGGCGGAATGACCGCTGCGCAGATACCGGAACAGCTGTTCTTCGCTCCAGGGTTTGTCCGCATTGGCCAGTTGGTTCAACGCCGGCGCTTCCCAGCCGTCCACCATCGCCCCCGCCAGGAAACCGGCACCGCCCTTTTCCGCCCCCATCAGGTTACGCGGCGAATGGCAGGCGGCGCAGTGGCCCAACCCGTTGACCAGATAAGACCCGCGATTCCACTGCGCAGTTTGCGTGGGGTCTGGCCGGTACTCGCCCTGGCGCAGAAACAGCGCATTCCAGCCTGCCATCAGCGGGCGCAGATTGAACGGAAAACGCATCTGGTTGGCCGGGTTGCTCTGCGCGACCGCAGGCTGCGACATCATGTAGGCATACAGCGCTTGCATATCGCCGTCGGTCATTTTGCTGAACGACGTATAAGGAAACGCCGGATACAGATGGTGGCCGTCGCGGCTGATGCCCTGGCGCATCGCCCGATCGAACGCGGTAAAGGACCAGCTGCCGATGCCGGTTGCCACGTCCGGGGTGATATTGGTGCTGTACAGGGTGCCGAACGGGGTTTCCATCGCCAGACCACCGGCGTTGGTCGCCCCCTCCGAGGCGGTATGGCAGACCGCGCAATCCCCGACGGCGGCCAGCTGACGCCCGCGTTCCAGCGTCGCGGCAGACCAGGTACCTGCGCCCGGCGTGGCAACCGGTGCAATCGCCGTACGCCACGGCAGTGCCGTAGCCGCGACGCCCAACAGGGCACCGACAATACCGGCCGCGCCGCCGAACCACCATTTGCTGCGCCGGGGTTTGGCTACCGGCGCAGGCTCCTGCCGGGTACTCTCCGGGCCGTTCAACGCTTCACGCAACCGATCGGCGGTGATCGGCAATTCGCGAAAGCGAATGCCGGTGGCGTCGAACACCGCGTTGGCGATAGCCGCCGCGCTGGGTACCGACGCGGACTCACCGGCGCCCAGCGGCGGATCGTACGGCCTCGGCATCATCACCACATCGACCTCCGGCACCTCCGGGAAGGTCAATATCGGGTAAGCGCCCCATTCCTTGCTGGAAATCGTCGATTCTTCGAAGGTGACGCGCTCTTTCAATACCCGGCTGGTCGACTGGATGACGTTGCCGTGGATTTGATGGCGCACCCCGTCCGGGTTGACCATCATGCCGGCGTCGTGCCCCACCACAATGCGCGTGACCGCCACTTCGCCGCTGGCCTTGTCGATTGCCACATCGGCGACCCAGGCCGCCCAGGCGGCACCAAAACCGGGAAACTTGCTGTGTATATAACGTGCATAAGCGAAACCGCGCCCGCGCAGCACGCCGTCTTCCGCCGGTGTCTGCATAGGTTCGGTATGCGGCGTCCAGCCGGCGCGTTCGGCGGTGCTGCGCATCAGTTCGATGGCGCGTTCATCGTTGAGGTAACGCAGCCGGTACTCCAGCGGATCGACGCCGGCGGCATTAGCCAGTTCGTCGATATAAGACTCGTGCGCGAAGGTATTCGGCAACGCCGACACGCCGCGCATCCAGGAGGCGCGCACGATTGGCGCCATATCCTCAACGCTGACGCGCAGCGCCGGGTAGTCATAAGGCGGCACCGAGGTGCGGTCGCCCATTTCGTAAGCCACCGGCACGGGTTCAACCCTGCCGGTCAGCAGCAGCGCCAGCGTCGGCGCGCCATTTGAGGGGTAATAGGTGCGAAAATCATAGGCGACGGGATGGCCTGCGGCGTCCAGCCCGCCATCGACCTCCATCAGTTGTGCGGTGCCCTTCGGTTCCCACAGGTGTTCCTGCTCGCGCGTCAGTTGCACCCGCACCGGGCGGCCCACCGCCCGCGACAGCAACGCCGCATCGGCGCACACGTCGTCGGCGCAGTTGCGGCCATAGCAGCCGGCGGCCTCCATGCGGATAATGTCAATCTGCGCTTCCGGATATTCCAGCAGCCAGGCGAGGTCGGCGCGCAGCAGGTGCGGATTTTGTGTTCCGGACCAGACCCGCAGTTGCTGCGGCTGGTAGTCCGCCAACGCGCAAGAGGGGCCGATAGAAGCATGTAGCTGGTACGGCCACAGATAGCTGCGGGTGATACGCCGATCGGCGGACGCCAGCGCCGCCTCGACGTTGCCGGTGTCATGCACCACCCGCGTCGAATGCGGATTATCGCGCAGCGCCTGCGCCACGTCGGTCATCTGCGGCAGGTTGCGTCGCCAATCCTTCCAGCTCACCTGCAGCGTCTGCGCCGCCTTGATCGCCTGTTCCTCGCGCTCGGCGACGATGCCGATAAAGTCCCCGATCACCACCAGCTTGACGATGCCGGGAATCCCGGCGATCGACTGCTCATCCACCGCCAGCAGGCTGGTGCCGACGAACTCACCGCTGTCGTAACCGGCGTACGGCGGCCGGACCACCCGGCCATGCAGCATATTCGGCAGGCGCATGTCGTGCACATAGGTCGTTTCGCCGGTCGCCTTGGCCGGAATATCGACCCGCGCAGTGGCGGTGCCCACCAGCCGGTATTCTGCCTGCGGTTTGAGCGGCGCGTCGCCGGAAATCGGCAACTCGACATGCACACCCGCCACCAGTTCGCCGTAGGTCAACGTCTGCCCTTGCGGGCCGACAATAGCGCCGTCGCGCAACGTCAGTTGATCTACCGCGCTGTTAAAACGCTGCGCCGCCTGTTGCAGCAGCCAACGGCGCGCCTCGGCGGCAGCATTGCGCAGCGGCACGGCGGAAATCTGCAGCGTGGCGCTGGCGATGGTCGCCCCCTGGTTTGGCGTGCTTTCGGTGTCACCCAGCACCATGCAGACCTGCTCCATCCGCAGATACAGTTCTTCGGCGACGATCTGCCCCAGCGCGGTGCGCACACCGGTGCCGAGATCGACATGGCCGTTAAAGGCGTAGACCTCACCGCTGTCGCAAATGGCGATAAACAGCCCCCGCTCTTTGGGCTTCAGGATAGGCGTTTGGCCTTTCGGTACCAGGCCCGGCGGCGGCTGGATCTGATCGATAACCAGTAGCGTGCCGTTACGTTGCAGCAATTCGGCTTGGCTCGGCAATGAGAAACGGGCGTCAGTCATGCGGGGTTTCCTCACTGCGGCAGAGAATAATGGCGCGCTGAACCGCACGCAGGATTTCGATGTGGGTGCCGCAACGGCACAGATTGCCGGACAGCGCCCGGCGGATTTCGTCGTCGCTCGGCGAAGGGTTGCGATCCAGCAGGGCTTTGGTTGTCATGATCATGCCGTTGAGGCAATAACCGCACTGCGCGGCCTGCTCTTCAATAAAGGCGCGCTGCACCGGGTGCAGATGGTCGCGATCCCCCAGCCCTTCCAGCGTGGTGATCGCCCTATCGGTCACGCCCAGCGCCGGGATCACGCAGGAGCGTGCGGCAATGCCGTCGATCAGCACGGTGCAGGCGCCGCATTCGCCGAGGCCGCAGCCGTATTTCGGGCCGTTTAGCGCCAGATCGTTACGCAGCACCAACAGCAGCGGCGTGTCCGCCATGACCTGGGTATGAAAGTTTTTTCCGTTCACCGACAGCATCAGCGGATGCTCCGTCAGCGTTTTTACCGCCCCCTCCCTGGACGTCGGCACTTCAGATATCGCCATTGTCGCGTCTCCGCCTGCGTTCCGGTTATACCCGTCATCTTTCAAGCCGCAGCGTTGTTACCTGCGCTTGCGCACCCCAGTCACTTACCGGAGTAAGCTCCTGGGGATGAGCAAGCTGGGCGCCTGGCTGCAACTTGAAAGCTATAGGGTATGTATTGTGGGCCGAGACCTCGCCGCAGGCCACCCACCGGACAACCGCAGTTGCGGGTGGCGAATCAGCCTGGCGGCTGGTCTTCCAGCATTTTATTGAGCAGGAACATCAAGGCTACACGTTCGGCCGGATTGAGCGTACCGAAGGTTAATTCCGTGATCTTCTCCGCATGCGGTACCGTTGCTGCCAGCAGTCCGACGCCGGTATCGGTCAACCCGACCACCACTTTGCGCCGGTCTATCGGATCCGGCATGACGGTGATCAACTCACGCGCCTTGAGGCGTTCGACGATGCCGCGAATGGTGGCCTGATCGACCGCCGTCACCTGCACCAGTTCGGTCAGTGAGCTAGGCCCCATGTCGCGTACCGCGCACAGAGTAATAAACTGCACGGCGGTCAGTTGCGAATCCCCGACGTTCTGCTGGAATATCGCCACGTGGCGTTGATAAACCTTGCGCAGCAGGTGCCCGACTTGTTCGGTAAAATGGTAGTTTTCGGCTTGGCCGTCATCGGCGGCCGGGTATTCGGGGGGCGTCATTGCGTTACTCTCACCATCTATGGAAACTACCGAGAATAGTACAAACCCCTGCGGTTAACAGCAACGGTTAACCCTGGCGCACCCGCGACGCCGCCGGCGCTACCACTTCCCCTTCAGCCACCACCGTCTGGCCATCCAGGCTGATGTCGCAGCGACGCAGCGCAATATCCATGTGGCACGGCGTTTTTCGCGTCCCGCCGACTTCGGTATTCGGGCCGGTGGAGAACAGGAAGTTGCCGTAAAATGCGCGTGCATCCATACACATACCGTCGTTTTTATCGTGCAGGCCCATTGCCGTCCACTGGGCGCGCGGTTGCAGGCCCCAACCGATATGCGAGATGCCGTACACTTCCGGATCCTTGAAATACTTCATGTATTCACGCAAGTATTCCGCTTCGAAGCCGCCGTGAATACCTGTCACAAAACCTTGCTCAATCTCCAGCGTAATGCGTTCACGGGCATAGCTCTTGAACGGCAGCAGAATATCGCCGACGTCCAGCACCAGCACCCCTTCCGCTTGCTCTTCATTCGGCCAGGTGAACAGAAAACCGCTCGGCCAGTGATCCCAACGTCCCGGTTCGTCGGCATAACCGTATTCGGTCACCGTCGGGTATTGCCCCAAGGGTGCGCGGAAATCGCTGCCGACGGCGGATGTCACCCGCATCAGCTTCGCCTGCTCCAGCACCGCAGCCGCCGCCAACACTCGCGCCTTGTCTTCCGGGTTAGGCAACATCCGTGCCAATACCTCCGGCGGCTCGACCGCCAAAAGTATGCGCGTGCCGGTTTTCAATATTTGCTCCTGCTCCGGCGAGTGCAGCAACATCATAGTGTCGACGATCAAATCGGCGGCTTCCAGCGCACGCTGCGCGGCAGGGTTGCCGGTCAGCGCCGTGTCACCGCAGTAAGCGGTCATGTCATTGCCCATCGCCCGCGGATGGTTGAACGAGGGGAGCTCCACCGCATAAACCTTGGCCCCCAACCGCAGCGCGGCATCGGTGGCGGCGCGCACCGTACGCGCATCGGAATAATGGCTTTTCAGGATGGCTACGCTCTGCGAAGCATCCACTTTCGACAGCGTAAGCACCTGCTCGAACAGTTGAACCAGCTGACTCTCATTGACCGCCATGGTGTATCTCCTGTTTCGCTAGTGAATCACCGACGCACTCGGCACCGGTGAATGTATTTTGCACAAATTAAAGTGAACACGCTCTTTTAATCATCTAAGCCCAAAATTCAATGAGAAGCAAGTCGCTAACGCCACCCATAAGTAAATCCTATTTTATGCCCGTAACAGGCTGTGATTAACATGAGTTTACCAGCAAGTTGCACCCCATTAGCGTGAGCAAGATCTAAATTAACACTTGTGCAACTTTGCGATATTAAGTGTATACACTATAAATTATTCGTCCGGCCTTGCTGCGGACAACGCCTAAAAAGACCAACAGTCAGGGGAAAAATGATGAGCAAACAACAACGCATTGCCGTGGTCGGCGCAGGACTGGGTGGCGCCGCCGCCGCAGGTCTGCTGCAAAAAGCCGGCTTTACCGTCGATTTGTATGAGCAAAGCCCGGTGTTTTCACGCCTCGGTGCCGGTATCCATATGGGACCGAACGTACTGAAGATTTTCCGCCGCCTCGGCATCGAACAGCCGCTGGAGCAAATGGCTTCGCACCCGGATTTCTGGTTCAGCCGCGATGCCGAAAGCGGCGATTATCTGTCACGCATTGAATTGGGGGCATTTGCCCGCAAAGAGTACGGCGCGGCATACGTTACCGTGCATCGTGGCGATTTACAGGCGTTGCAGATGGCCGCTCTGCAACCGGGCAGCGTGCACTTTGGCAAATGCCTGAGCAAGATTGAAGATCGCGGCGACGAAGTGGCGTTGAATTTCGCCGACGGCACCAGCGCCACCGCCGATATCGTGATTGGCGCCGACGGCATCAATTCACGCATTCGCGAACACCTGTTGGGCGTCGAAGCGCCAACTTACAGCGGCTGGGTGGCCCACCGCGCGTTGATCCGCGGCGAGAAACTGGCCAAATACAATTTGAGCTTCGAAGACTGCGTGAAGTGGTGGTCGGCGGATCGCCACCTGATGGTCTATTACACCACGCAAAAACGCGACGAATACTATTACGTCAGCGGCGTACCCCACCCGGCATGGGATTTCCAGGGTAGCTTCATCGACAGCAGCCGCGAAGAAATGTACGAAACCTTCGCCGGTTATCACCCGATCGTACAAGCGCTGATCGAGTCCAGCGAGCAGGTCACCAAATGGCCGCTGCTGAACCGCAAACCGCTGCCGCTGTGGAGCGAAGGCCGCATGGTGTTGCTCGGCGACGCCTGCCACCCCATGAAACCGCATATGGCGCAGGGGGCGGCGATGGCGATCGAAGATGCCGCCATGCTGGCGCGCTGCCTGCAGGAAACCGGCCTGACCGACTACCGTACCGCCTTCCAACTGTATGAAGCCAACCGCAAAGAGCGCGCCTCTCGCGTGCAGGCGGTGTCCAACGCCAATACTTTCCTGCGCACTCAGGAAGATCCGGCCTGGGTGTACGGCTATGACCTGTATGCGCAGGCGCTGAAATCGGAGAACGCCGCATGAGCCGCTTCCTGTATGGCGCCAACGTGCAGGCCAACGGCATCCGCCAGCACTATCTGCGTTACGGCGGCCAGGGCCCGGCGCTGATCCTGATCCCCGGCATCACCAGCCCGGCGATCACCTGGGGGTTCGTCGCCGAACGGCTGGGAGAAAAATACGACACCTACGTGCTGGACGTGCGCGGGCGCGGTCTGTCTTCCAGCGGCCCGGAGTTGGCCTATGACGCCGAAACCTGCGCGCAGGACGTCAACGCTTTCGCCGCCGCGCTGAAACTGGACAGCTATTCGCTGATCGGCCACTCCATGGGCGCGCGTTTTGCCCTGCGCGCTGCGGTGCTGCAACCGGCCGGCGTGCGCCGGTTAGTGCTGGTCGATCCGCCGGTTTCCGGCCCCGGCCGCCGTGACTATCCCGGGAAATGGCCTTGGTACGTCGATTCCATCCGCCAGTCGCTATCGGGGATGGATGCCGAACAGATGCGCGCTTACTGCCCGACCTGGAGCGAGGAACAGCGGCAGTTGCGCGCCGAATGGCTGCACACCTGCTATGAACCGGCCATTCAACGTGCCTATGAAGATTTCCATCAGGTTGACAGCCACCGCGACTATCCCGCCCTGAGCATGCCGACGCTGCTGATGGTCGCCGGCAAAGGCGGCGTGATCCTGCCGGAAGATCGCGAGGAAATCCGCGCGCTGCAGCCGGAAATCGCCATTGTCGAGGTCGAGAACGCCGGGCATATGATCCCGTGGGACGACGTTGAGGGTTTCTTCCGCGCCCTGGGCGATTTTCTGGATTAACTGAGGAGCATTTTTCATGACCAAAAATTACCGTATCGGCCAGATCGTACCCAGTTCCAACACCACGATGGAAACCGAAATTCCGGCGATGTTGACCGCGCGCCAATTGATCCGCCCGGAGCGTTTTACCTTTCATTCCAGCCGCATGCGCATGAAACATGTGAGCAAGGCAGAGCTGGCGGCGATGGACGCCGAGTCAGACCGCTGTGCGCTCGAGCTTTCCGACGCGCAGGTCGATGTGCTCGGCTATGCCTGCCTGGTGGCGATCATGTCGATGGGGCTGGGCTATCATCGCGAGTCCCAGGCCCGGCTGGCAAAGGTTACGCAAGACAACAACGCCGCCGCACCGGTGATCAGCAGCGCCGGCGCGCTGGTCAGTGGCCTGAAAGTGCTCGGTGCCAAACGCATCGCGCTGGTGGCGCCTTATATGAAACCGCTGACCCAAATGGTGGTGGACTACATCGAACACGAGGGCATTGAGGTTAAGGTGTGGCGGGCGCTGGAGATCCCGGACAACCTGGCGGTGGGCCGCCACGATCCGACCAAACTGCCGGGAATTGTCGCCGAGATGGATCTGAGCGACGTAGACACCATAGTGCTGTCCGCCTGCGTGCAAATGCCGTCTTTACCTGCGGTCTCCACCGTTGAAGCGCAAACCGGCAAACCGGTGCTGACCGCCGCCATCGCCACCACCTACGCCATGCTGACCGCGCTGGAGCTGGAGCCGATCGTTCCCGGCGCCGGTGCCCTGCTGTCCGGCGCCTATTAAGGAGGAAGAATGGCATCCGCAGCCGATAACTCTCTCATCGATAACTACAGCGGCGTCTGGGGCAACCGTATCGGCTTCGGCCATCGCCCGGCGCTGCTGGTGATCGACTTTATGCAGGCTTACACCACCGAGGGCGCACCGCTGTTCGCCCCCGGCGTGGTCAGCGCGGTCGACGAAAGCATGGCGCTGCTGGCAACGGCAAGGCAGGTAGGAATACCGGTGATCCACACCAATATCCGCTATCATGCGGGGCATTTCGCCGATGGCGGTATCTGGGTGAAAAAAGCGCCGGTGATGAAAGACATGGTCGAAGGTAACCCGTTGGCGGCGTTCTGCCCCCAGGTTACGCCGTTAGCGGCCGAGGTGGTGTTGACCAAACAATACGCCAGCGCCTTTTTCGGCACGTCGCTTGCGCCGATGTTGGTGGCGCTCGGCATTGATACTCTGCTGATGGCCGGGTGTTCCACCAGCGGTTGTATTCGCGCCAGCGCGGTGGACGCCGTGCAACACGGATTTCGCACTATCGTGGTGCGTGAATGCGTGGGCGATCGCCACGCCGGCCCGCACGAAGCCAACCTGTTCGACATCGACAGCAAATATGGCGACGTAGTGACTAAAAGGGAGACCCTCGATTATTTGAACCGGCTGTAACCCAGAGTTTCACCTGCACGGAGAGCAGAACAATAAAGAAGGCGCGGAAAGCGCCTCAAAAGCAAACACACAACGCTCCTCCTCCGGAGGCCACCATGCACCACCTGGAGATATCATCATGGCCATTGTTGAAACCCCGTTAGCGGGGAAAGCGGGAACAGAATCGCTGCTGTACCGCAAAATCACCTGGAAGCTGATCCCGTTTCTCTGCCTGTGTTATCTGGCCGCTTACCTTGACCGCATCAACGTCGGGCTGGCCAAGCTGCAGATGGCCGATCAACTGCAACTGAGCGAAGCCGCCTTTGGGCTGGGTGCCGGGTTGTTTTTTGTCGGTTATATCCTGTTTGAAGTGCCGAGCAACCTGATCCTGCAGCGCGTCGGCGCCAAAGTGTGGATTGCCCGCATCATGATCACCTGGGGCCTGCTTTCCGCCGGTACCATGTTCGTCACCACCCCGAATCAGTTTTACGCCATCCGTTTTTTGCTGGGCGTGGCGGAAGCCGGCTTCCTGCCCGGCGTGCTCTATTACCTGACGCTATGGTTCCCCACCTATCGGCGTGGCCGCATCATTGCACTGTTCATGATCGGCTTGCCGCTGTCGAGCGTGCTCGGCGGCCCGATCTCCGGCTGGATCATGGGGCATTTCGATATGCGCCACGGGCTGCATGGCTGGCAATGGCTGTTCCTGCTGGAAGGGATACCCAGTGTGTTGCTGGGCGTGCTCACCTTCTGGGTGCTGCCCAATAATTATCGACAGGCAAAATGGTTAACCGAGGAAGAGAAAAAACGCATTGAGCAGGATCTGGCGCATGACGATGCAGAAGCCGGCCACAGCAAGCACAGTTTCCGCGACGGTTTCTTTAACCTCAAGGTGTGGATGTTGGGCGGCATCGATTTCTCGATCCTGCTCAGCGCCTATGCGATGGGGTTCTGGATGCCGACCTTTATCAAAACTGCCGGAGTCACCGACATTACCACCATCGGTCTGTTGACCGCGCTGCCTAGCGTCGCCGCTCTGCTGGGCATGCTGCTGATTGGCACCAGTTCCGACCGCATGCGTGAGCGGCGCTGGCACATTATAGTGCCGTTTATCGTCGGCGCGATGGCGATGGCCGGCAGCACCTTCTTCACCCATAACGTGATCGCCACTGTGCTGTTGTTCTCCATCGCCCAGGCGGCGATCATCGGCGCGGTGCCGGTGTTCTTCAGCCTGCCGGCCACTTTTTTGCGCGGTACGGCGGCGGCAACCGGCTTTGCGCTGGCCTGTTCGCTGGCGAATATCGCCGGGCTGGTGAGTAACTCGCTGATGGGGTTGGCGCTGGATCTGACCGGCAAAAGCGGCGGTGCGCTGTGGGCCTTTGCCGGTTGTCTGCTGCTCAGTTCGCTGCTGGTGATCGCGCTGCCGGCCAAGGTGGTTAACCGCTGAAGAGGTTGGGCTCCGTGCGCGGAGCCCGGCTTATTGGCAGGTAAAATGCCTGTCCGCAGCTTCTCCCATGCGCTGCAACAAGCGGTGGCCGATATTATTGGTCCAGTTAAAGCTGTTTTGCAGCACCACCACCGCCGTCTTATGGCGCAAATCCAGGCCGATATAGCTGGAGTAGCCGCCGATAAATCCCACCTGATAGGTAATCTGCTGGGCACCGACGTCATCCACCACCCAGGCGATGGCCGCCGCCTCTTTGCTGCGCGCAAAACGTACCGTCAGCGAGTCTTTCAGCGCCTTGTCCAACGCCGCCGACCCGGTAGGCTCAACATGCGCCCGCGCATAACGCAGTAAATCGTCGGCATCGGTATAGAGCCCGGCGGCACCGATCATATAGGAAGAAAAATGCCAGTCAGGTACCTGCTGCCCACGGCGGATAAACTTGGGCTGATCGCCGGCATGACCAATGGCGCGCTGCGGGTAGCCGGGCAACTGCTGCGCATCGTAGCGGGTGTGGGTCAACCCCAACGGCTGGAGGATGTTTTCGGTGGTCAGGCGATCCACCGTTTTGCCGGTGCGCCTCTGCAAGATGTAATCGAGCAGCGCATAACCCAGGTTGGAATAGCGCGGCTCTTCCACCGTTGGCGCATCGAAATGCGCCAGATAATCGAGAAATTTTGGCGTATCCAGCGAACGATAGAAATTATCGCCGGTAAACAGGTAACGCGCGAAGGCGCCGAGCATCTCCGGCGTCATCATCTGTCGCGGCAGGCCCGAAGTATGGGTCACCAATTGCAACAAGGTGATTTTTGCCGCATCCGGGCTGAGCGGCGTGCCTGCCGGCAGCAGAGTCGCCAGCATATCCTTCCAATGCAACACGCCTTTGTTGACCAGCACCACCGTCACCTCGGCAATAAACCCTTTGCTGACCGATCCCACGGCAAACAGCGTGTTGCCGTTCATCGGATAGCCCTGCCGCGTATCGGTTACGCCGTAGCCAAAGGTATGCGCTTGCCCGTTCGGAGTAAGGATCCCCACTACCAGTCCCGGCGTTTGATGGCCGTCGATCATCGGCCGCGCCAGGCTGTCGACTTCAGCCTGCAGATCGCCGCTGCATGCCAAACGCCGGCTTTCCAGCGGCGAAGCATCGGTCGGCATGCGCGACAGCGAACCACAGGCGGAGATCAGCAAAGGGATGCCAAGGGCGACACAGCGTTTGAGGGGAATTTTTATCTTCATTGCTCACAGGTCAACATTAACCGGCGCATGATAAACCATTGCATCGGCAATGCCTCAACTTTCTGCCGGCGTTTTACCGGGCCGCTCAGCAATAATTACCGGACGGTACCGCGCCCCCCCTCAGCACCAACAAGCTGCCAATATAAAACAGGGGCACAATCTCTTGCGCCCCTGTTCGCCGTACAAACATCACAATATTTTATTCGTCTTTCAGCCCGCGGTTAATCAGCATCGGTTCGATGCTGGGCTCTTTGCCGCGCCAATCGACGTACAGTTTTTCCAGATCCTGGCTGTTACCGCGCGACAGCACCATGTCGCGGAAGCGCTGGCCGTTCTCCGCCGTCAGGCCGCCGTGCTCGGTGAACCACTGGAAGGCGTCATCCGCCAGCATTTCGGTCCACAGATAGGCATAGTAACCGGCGGCATAGCCGTTGCCCCAGATATGCTTGAAGTAGCTGGAGCGATAACGCGGCGGCACGTAGCTGAGATCGATTTTATCCTTCAGCAGCGATTCGGCTTCGAACTTGTCCACATCCTGCTGCGGCTGATCCGCGCTCAGCATGTGCCAGTGCATGTCCAGCAGTGCGGCAGACAGCAGCTCGGTCATGTCATAACCTTTGTTGAATTTGTCGGCTTTTTTGATTTTGTCGACCAGTTCCTGCGGCATGGCTTCGCCGGTTTTGTAGTGTTTGGCGAAGTGCGCAAAGACTTTGGGATCGCTGGCCCAGTGTTCGTTGAACTGAGAGGGGAACTCGACAAAGTCGCGCGCGGTATTGGTGCCGGACAGGCTTGGGTACTCCTGATCGGCAAACATGCCGTGCAGCGCATGACCAAACTCGTGGAACATAGTGATCACGTCATCATACGACAGCAGCGCAGGCTGGCCCGGTGCCGGTTTGGTGAAGTTGGCGACGTTGTAGATCACCGGTTTGGTGCCTTTCAGCTTCGACTGTTCGACAAAGTTGCTCATCCAGGCGCCTCCGCCCTTGTTGTCACGCTTAAAGAAGTCGGTATAGAACAGCGCCAGCGATTTGCCGTCTTTATCGAACACTTCATACACGCGCACGTCCGGCTGGTAGACAGGAATGTCCTTGCGCTCTTTAAAGCTGATGCCATACAACAGCTTGGCGGCATAGAACACGCCGTTGTTCAGCACGTTATCCAGTTCGAAGTAAGGTTTGATCTGCGACTCATCCAGATCGTATTTCGCCTTGCGGACCTGCTCGGCGTAGAACTGCCAGTCCCAGGCTTCAACCTTGAAATCGCCTTTCTGCTGATCGATTACCGCCTGGATGTCTTTGGCTTCGCGTTCGGCGCGCGCGGTGGCCGCCGGAACGATATTGCGCATAAAGCTCAGCGCCGCATCCGGGGTTTTGGCCATCTGATTTTGCAGTTTCCAGGCGGCATAGTTCGGGAAGCCCAGCAATTTGGCCTGCTCGGCGCGCACCTTGGCCAGGCGCGCGATGGTCTGGCGGGTGTCGTTGCCGTCGCCCTTTTCCGCCCGGTTCCACGAAGCGTCAAACAGTGCCTTGCGAGTATCTCTGTTTTTCAGGCTCTGCAACTCCGGCTGCTGGGTGGTGTTTTGCAACACCAGCAGCCACTGTTTGTCCAGCTTGCGCTCGCCGGCAGCCTGAGCCGCCGCAGCCAGTTCGCTTTCCGACAGGCCGTCCAGCTTGCCTTTGTCGGCGATCGCCAGCGCGCCGTCTTTGGTCGCCGCCAGCAGTTTGTTGGAGAACTGGGTGCTCAGCGTCGCCGCTTCCTGATTCAGTGCCTTCAGCCTGGTTTTATCGGCATCGGACAGGTTGGCCCCCGCCAGTTCGAAGTTCTTGTAAGTCACTTCCACCAGGCGGCGCGATTCCGCATCCAGCTTCAGCGCATCGCGCTGCTGATAAATTGCCTTGATGCGCGCAAACAGCTTGCTGTTAAGCATGATGGCGTCATCCAGCGCCGCCAGTTTCGGCGAACTTTCCTCATCCAGCTTTTGCAGCGCGTCGCTGGTATTGGCCGAGGTCATGGCGCCAAACACGTTCATCACCCGCGTCAGCAGCGCGCCGGCCTGCTCCAGCGCCACAAAGGTATTTTTAAAATCAGGCTTGGCCGGGTTATTGGCGATCTTTTCCACCTCCTCCCGCTTTTGCTTGATGCCAGCGTCGATCGCCGGGGCGTAGTCGCTTTCTTTGATCAGATTGAACGGCGGTGCCTGGAACGGCAGACGGCTCTGATAGAAGAACGGGTTCTCGTTCTTTTTGTTCTCGTGCTGGTTGGCTTCACCGGTCACGTTAGCCTCCTTAGCCTGGCCGCTTGGCAACGCGCTATGGCTCGCGTGCGGGTTGGTTTCTGCTGCCTGTGCCTGCGAGCCCAGCGCCATGCCGATCGCCAGCACCAATGTAGATAAACGCATCAAATCGAAACTCCTCCATGTTCACAGAATAAAGTGCACGGGGAACCCAGTCCCCAGGCTATATCCTAGCTTAGGCGCAGTTGGCAGTTTGAGCAAAAACAAGTGATTAGAATGGGGTGTCCCGTTGCAGGACACCGCCTTGCCGACGGCAGTCTGGGCTCCATCGGCTTTATCGACGCTTTGAAATCACACTACTCATGTATTGATTCAAATCGCGCAGATCCTGAATCCGCCAAGAGAACGGCGGTAGCTTTACCCCATTCTCTCGCAAAGTTTTTGGAATCAAGTCCCCATTTGGACGAAGTACTATCGACGATACAATCACACCCGGATAATCATTGAGCCGTGCTTTGAACGCGGGAGTGGTCAGATCAGGCGTAGGCGGATTGCTTCTATCAGCCAATGGCCCCGTGCCTTTGAGATCTGTTCCGTGGCACAGAGTACATCTCTGTAAGTAGATGTTTTTCCCATTGATATTATCCGCGAAGGAGAGTGATGCCTGAGTTAACGATAAAACGCCCAGCGAAGCGATGAACAATGCTTTCATTTCCATATGGCCTTGTTGTAAAAATCAGGTCTGAATCGAGGGTAAAACCCGGCGGTGCCACTGCAACACTCAATTCTCACGATAACATTTGAACCGAGATAAACGGGTTCTGATTAATAATATGCATAACCCGTTTTTTCAAGGCCGTAAACCCACCTTCCCGTTATTAACAGAAGCCAATCTGCTGCTACAGAAAGAACCGAAAGGGGTTTTATACACCCCGTTCCCCCCTCCCGTAACAAGCAATAATCTCCCCGGCCACCGCTACCGCGATCTCCGCAGGCAGTTTGCCTTTGACGTCGGGCAGCCCCAGCGGGCAGCGCATGGCGGCCACCGCCTTTTCGCTGATGCCACGCTGGCCAAGCTTGTATTCGAAGCGTTTACGCTTGGTCAGTGAACCAATCAGGCCGAAATAACCGGCATCGCCACGGCGCAAAATACGCTCCGCCAGCGCCAGATCCAGCGCGTGATCGTGGGTCATCACGATGAAATAACTGCCTGGCGGCATGGCATCGACGATCTCCAGTGGCTCATCGCAAATCTCTTGCTGTACTCCCGGCGGCATCGCCACAGGGAACTCCGCCGCACGGCCATCTACCCAACGCACCCGACAGGGTAAGGTGGCGAGAATGTTCACCAGCGCACGGCCCACGTGCCCGGCGCCAAACAGCGCGATTTGCGGGCGCGGCGGGATCAAGGGCTCGAACAACAGGCTGGTGGTTCCACCGCAACACTGGCCCAGCCGCGCCGCCAGCGGGAAACGCTCCAGCCGCAGGGTCGCCTCGCCCTGTTGCAACATCTCACGCGCAATCGCCAGCGCCTGAAACTCCAGGTGGCCGCCGCCGATGGTATTGACCGCCCGCTCGGTGGTCACCAGCATTTTGGTGCCGCGGTTGCGCGGCGTAGAACCCAGTTCGTCCACCAACGTCACCAGCACGCAGGGCTCGCCGCGCCTGCGCAGTTCCGCCAGTACCTCAATCCATTCGTCCATCGCCGTTCCCCCGCGTCAACTCAGTGACAATGTCACTGGACAGCATCTGCTGCACGCCCCACAGTACCCGTTCCGGCGTGGCCGGTGCATCGATGTTGGGCTGCAGGCGGTAATCCGCCAGGCTGGCGACCGCGTCCTTGATCGCGCACCAAACCGAGATCCCCAGCATAAACGGCGGCTCGCCCACCGCTTTGGAATGAAACACCGTGTCTTCCGGGTTTTTGCGATTTTCCAGCAGCGTAACGCGCAGATCGGCGGGCACATCGCCAATCGCCGGAATTTTGTAGCTGGCCGGGCCGTTGGTCAGCAGCTTGCCCTGTTCATCCCACACCAGTTCTTCGCTGGTCAGCCAACCCATGCCCTGCACAAAGCCACCCTCTACCTGGCCGATGTCGATAGCCGGGTTCAGCGAGTCGCCCACGTCGTGCAGAATATCGGCGCGCAGCAGTTTGTACTCGCCGGTCAGGGTGTCGATCAGCACCTCCGAGCAGGCCGCGCCGTAGGCAAAGTAATAGAACGGGTGGCCGCTGGCCTTGTCGCGATCGTAGAAAATTTTCGGCGTGCGGTAATAGCCGGTGCTGGCGAGCGAAACCTGATTGAAATAGGCCTGCTCAACCACCTGCTCGAAGCTGAAATAACGTTCGCCCACTCTGACCTGGCCGTTGCTGAAGGCAATTTGCTCGGCGCTGACCTGGTGCTGTTTGGCAAGCATGTCGATCAGCCGCCGTTTAATGATTAACGCCGCATTCTCCGCCGCCTTGCCGTTCAAATCGGTACCGGATGAGGCTGCCGTCGGTGACGTGTTCGGTACCTTGCCGGTATCGGTGGCGGTGATCTGAATGCGTTCAATCTCCACCTGGAACACTTCGGCGACGATCTGCGCCACCTTGGTGTTCAACCCCTGGCCCATCTCGGTGCCGCCGTGGTTGAGCTGAATACTGCCGTCGGTGTAAACCAGCACCAGCGCGCCGGCCTGGTTGAGGAAGCTGGCGGTAAAGGAGATGCCGAACTTCACCGGCGTCAACGCCAGCCCTTTCTTCAAAATCGGGTTCTCGGCGTTGAAACGGCGGATAGCCTCGCGCCGTGCCTGATAATCCGCGCTGTGTTCCAGTTCAGCGGTCATTTCCTGCAGCAGGTTCTGCTCCACCGGCTGGTGGTAATGGGTGATGTTGCGTTGGTCCTTGCCGTAATAATTGGTCTTGCGCACCGCCAGCGGATCGAGCGCCAGATAGCGCGCAATATGGTCCATGATCTGCTCAATCGCCATCATGCCCTGCGGCCCGCCAAAGCCGCGATAAGCGGTATTGGACGCGATATGGGTTTTACAGCGGTGACCGGTAATCAACACATCTTGCAGGAAATAGGCGTTATCGGCGTGGAACATGGCGCGATCAACGATAGATCCGGAGAGATCGAGCGAATAGCCGCAGTTACCGGCCAGGTCGATCTTGATTCCGTTCAGCAGCCCGCCGTCGTCAAAACCAACGTCATAGTGAATATAAAACGGGTGGCGCTTGCCGGTGATCAGCATATCGTCGCGGCGGTTGAGGCGCATTTTGGCCGGCCGCCCGGTCAGGTGCGCCACCACCGCACACAGGCACGCCGGGCCGGCAGCCTGGGTTTCCTTGCCGCCGAAACCGCCGCCCATGCGGCGCATGTCGAGGGTGACCTTGTGCATAGGCAGATTGAGCACCGAAGCCACCAGTTTCTGGATTTCGGTCGGGTTCTGGGTGGAGGAATACACCAGCATGCCGCCGTCCTCGGCGGGCATCACTGAGGCAATCTGGGTCTCCAGATAAAAATGCTCCTGGCCGCCGATGTGCAACTCGCCCTGAATGCGGTGCAAAGCCCGCGCCAACGCGCCGTCGGCATCGCCGCGCCGATGATGGTGCGCCTCCTGCACCACGAAGCCTTCGCGCAGCGATTGCGTCACGTCCAACTGCGCCGGCAGATCCTGATACTCCACCTTCACCGCCTGCGCCGCTCGCCAGGCGATCTCCGGGTCTTCTGCCGCCACCACCGCGATCACCTGCCCAACGTACTCGACCCTCTCCTTCGCCAGCAGCGGATCGCCGTGAGTCAGGGGCGCAATATCCAGCTCGCCCGGCACGTCCTGCCAGGTGATCACCCGCACCACGCCGGGGAAGGCGTAACAGGCCGACAAATCCAGCTTGACGATGTGCGCATGCGCCCGCTCGCTCAGCTTCGCCGCCAAATGCAACTGGTTTGGGAACTCCAGCCGATCGTCAATGTATTGCGCCTCCCCGCTGACGTGTTTGTCGGCGCTTTCATGTTTGCGGCTACGGCCTACTCCACTGGTTAACGGCTGGCGGAAACGTTCGGCCAGCTGTTCCTGCGTCTCTTCAATGCGCTTGTTATTACTCATGGGCCGTCACCTCGATCGCCAGCTGCGGCGCGGTCAGCGCAATGAAATAGCGGCGCAGCAGGTTTTGCGCCACCAGCAGGCGATAACCGCTGCTGGCGCGGAAATCGCTGAGCGGCGTAAAGTCCTGCGCCAACGCCTGCACCGCACGTTCAACGGTGGCGCGTCGCCAGGGCTGCCCCACCAATTGCCGTTCACATAACAAGGCGCGTTTTGGCGTCGCGGCCATGCCGCCAAACGCCAGCCGGGCACTGCGAATAATGCCCTGTTCGATCCTCAGGTTAAAAGCGCCGCACACCGCCGAAATATCGTCCTCCAGCCGTTTGGAGACTTTCCAGGCGCGGAAATCTGCCGGAGCTACGGCAGGCAGCGCAATGCTTTCGATAAATTCCCCCGGTTGCAGCGCGGTCTGGCGATATCCCAGGAAGAAATCGTTCAATGGCAACTCGCGCCGCACATCGCCGCAGCGCAGATTCAGCATCGCATCCAGCGCCAGCAGCATGGGTGCACCGTCGCCAATCGGCGAGGCATTGGCGATATTGCCCCCCAGGGTGCCCTGGTTGCGGATCTGCTGCGAGGCAAAACGCGCCAACAACTCGCCGAAGGCCGGGTGATATTTTTCCAACAGCGGATACAGGTCGCTCAGCACCGCACCGGCACCGATCGTCAAGCGTTCGTCCTGCCAACTGACTTGCTTCAACGCCTCAATCTGCCCAATGGCAATCATCAGCGGTAAATCCTGGTGGCGCTGGGTGACTTCCAATGCCAGATCGGTGCCGCCGGCCAACAGCCTGGCCTGCGGGTGTTGTTGGTACAACGCAGCCAGTTCGTCGATCGTTTGTGGCATCAGGCAGCGTTTGCCCGCCGCTGCCAGCGGAGTCGCTGCGCGAATGGCTTGCAGGCGCTGCAACGTTTGCTGTTGCCCACGATCGAAACTGTCCTCGCCCTTGATGCCGCAGGCCTGCTGCGCCGCCGCCAGAATCGGCCGGTAGCCGGTACAGCGGCACAGGTTGCCCGCCAGCGCCTGCTGCGCCTGTTCACGCTGATACTCCCCACCGTTTTTTTGCAGGCAGAACATCGACATCACAAACCCCGGCGTGCAAAAGCCGCACTGCGAGCCGTGGCAATCGACCATCGCCTGCTGCACGCTGTGCAACTGGCCATGGTGTTTCAAATCCTCCACCGTGATCAGCTGTTTGCCGTGCAGCGCGCTGACGAACGTCAGGCAGGCGTTAACGCTGCGGTAACGCAACTGCCCGTCTTCCGGCTCCGCCAACACCACGGTGCAGGCACCGCAGTCACCGGAGGCGCAACCTTCTTTGGTACCGCAGCGGCCAAGGTTACGGCGCAGATAATTCAGTACCGTGGTGTTGGGGTCGAGCGCGCTTTCACTTTTCAACGTTTGATTAAGCAAGAACTGGATCATGCTGCCTCCTGATGCGCGGCCATGCGGTAAACCACTTTGCCGTCAACATAGGTGCGATAAACGTTGCGATCGTCCCCCAGCGTCATCAGCAAGAACAGCTGATCAGCCAGTTCGCGGCTGTTTTCATGACGCAGCTTCTGCAGCGGCGATACCGCCGGATCCAACACCACAAAATCCGCCTCTTTACCGACGCTGAAGTTGCCGATTTTATCGTCCAGCGCCAACGCGCGCGCGCCGCCCAAGGTGGCGTGATAGAAGGCTTCGCAGGCGGAAAGTTTATAGCCCTGCAACTGGCCGACCTTGTAAGCCTCGCCCAGCGTTTGCAGCATATTGAAGGTGGTGCCTGCGCCGACATCGGTGCCGATACCCAACTTCACCTGCTTCTGCCAGGCTTTTTGCAGGTTGAACAGTCCGCTGCCGAGGAACAGGTTGGAGGTCGGGCAGAACGCGATCGCCGAGCCGGTCTGGCACAGGCAATCCCACTCTTGCTCTTCCAGGTGCAGACAGTGGGCGAATACGCTTTTCTCGCCGGTCAGACCGTACTGATGATACACATCCAGATAGCTGCGGCTCTCCGGGAACAGCGCTTTCACCCAGGCCACCTCATCCAGATTTTCGCTCAGGTGAGTATGCAGCCAGGCGTCCGGAAACTCCTTGCGCAGCCGCTGCACCTGCGCCAACAGCGCTGGGGTGCTGGTGGGCGCGAAACGCGGCGTTATCGCATAGCCCAGACGTTGTTTGCCGTGCCAGCGCGCGATCAGCTCTCGCGTTTGCCGGTAACTTTGCTCCGGGGTTTCCAGCAGTTCGTCCGGTGCATGGCGGTCCATCATCACCTTACCGGCGATCAGGCGCATGTTCAGCGCCGCCGCCTGGCTGAACAGTGCTTCAACCGATTGCGGATGTACCGTGCCAAACACCAACGCCGTCGTGGTGCCGTTACTTAGCAGCTGTTGCAGGAAGAACGCCGACATCTTGCCGGCGTGCCGTTCGCAGCAGAACTGGCTTTCGGTCGGGAAAGTGTAGTGCTTCAACCACGCCAGCAGTTGATCGCCATAGGCACCGATCATTTCGGTTTGCGGATAGTGAATATGGGTGTCGATAAACCCCGGCACGATCAGTTTGTCGCGGTAATGCTTAACCTCGAAGCCCGACGGCAACAGCGGCTCGCCCTGCTGCCAACTGCCGAACCAGACAATGGCGCCTTCGTTTAGCAACAGTAATCCGTCGGGAATATGCCGCAGTTGCTCATTCAACTGCTGCGGGCTTTCCACACAGGCAGCGATATCGAAAAAGTTGCCACGAATAGCCGTGGTGAATTGCATGCTCATTTTGCCTTTCCTTTTTACCGACCCGCGCACAACCTCCGGTTATGGGGTTTCAGCCGGAGGAGATAGCGCGGTCTTTTTATTGATCGCAGGTGTTGATTAAAGGATAGCAAAGGGTGTGCCACATGCCCGACGCCCTAAAAAACAAACAACGAAAACAAATAGTTAAAAAAAATAATTTTATTTTCAATTAAAAATAAATAACGAAAAACACAAGCAACCGTTTGCCTTTAGGTTAAAAAAAACGAATGCACCAACGCTGAGCGTTGATGCACGATATCCGGGCCAGATTATTTTTTTTGATGTTATTTACAACCTTTTCATTCCTTATTTAATCATTCATATAAAAACAGTTTATTAAGGTGATAATGTCATATTATAAACTCATAAATATTAAAAATATTTATAGAACAGCATTGATCTATATCAATATGTGAGCCATTATCGTATGGCTTTATATTATTCGGCGATATTATATAAAGGCTGTAAAAACACGAACCAATTAGAGAAAAATTGAAATAGTCATTACAAAAAACCACCGCAATTAACGGAGGTTGAAATACTTTATATCTTACTTCTATGAATATAGCACCATAGCTCGTGGTCAGTTTTATACTGAACCGCCATTCTGTACCCATACATAAGGAAAAGTATTTATGCTTAGCCCTGTTATTTTACGTCAATATAAAAACAAAACCCGAGATTCCGCGTCACTGATGCCCGATATGTCAGGAAAAAATATCCTGATGGGGTTCTGGCACAACTGGGCCCCCGAGCCGGGGCAAGGTTATCAGGGCGGCATGTTCGCCGAGATGGCGCTGACCGACATTCCAGTGGAATACAACGTGGTAGCCGTGGCCTTTATGAAAGGCAGCGGTATCCCAACGTTCAGACCCTATCGCTATTCAGATGCGGAATTCAGACAACAAATCAATACCTTGAATGCACAAGGCCGCGCAGTGCTCATCTCCCTTGGCGGCGCTGACGCCCATATTGAGCTCTACGCCGGCCAAGAAGAGATGCTGGCCTATGAACTGATCAGACTGGTGGAAACCTACGGCTTCGACGGGCTGGATATTGACCTTGAACAATCGGCCATCACCTTCGCAGACAACCGCACGGTTATCCCCGCCGCGTTGCGCATGGTTAAACAACATTACGCTCTGGAAGGTAAAAACTTCATTATCAGCATGGCGCCGGAATTCCCTTACCTGCGTGAATCCGGCAGTTATCTCGCCTATCTTAAAGCGCTCGAAGATATTTACGATTTTATTGCGCCGCAATATTACAACCAGGGCGGAGATGGCGTTTGGGTCGATGAGTTAAATAAACTGGTTAAACAAGACGACGACGCCATGAAAGAGGATTTTCTTTATTACCTCACCGACAGTCTCACTCACGGCACCCGTGGTTTTACCCGCATTCCGGCAGATAAATTCATTATCGGCCTGCCCGCTAATATTGATGGTGCAGCTAATGGTTATGTCATTAATCCGCAGGACGCCATTAATGCGCTTGAACGCCTGGAGAAAGCAGGCAATCCGATCCGTGGCCTGATGACCTGGTCAGTCAGTTGGGATGACGGCGTGAACAAGTCCGGGCAGCCCTATGATTGGGAATTCGTCACGCGTTACGGCTTTTTGACCGGTGGCGGCAGCGGCGAGAAACCTTCTGCACCCGCCAACCTTATTGCCTCGGCGCAAACCCAGGACAGCATTACCCTATCCTGGAGCGCGTCCACCGGCACCTATCCCATCGCCTACTACTCCGTCTTGCGCGATAACCAGAAAATTGCCCAGCCAACGGCGACCCGTTTCGTCGACAGCGGATTGACGGCGGGTACCCAGTATCGATACACCGTCAGTGCCACCGATACCGAAGGCAATAGCTCTTCAAACAGTGCGCCGCTGTTGGCCGGCACACTGCCCGGCGCTGCACCACAATGGCGCACAGAGCAATGGTATAACCGTGGCGATCGCGTCAGCTATGCCGGCAATACCTATTTGTGCATTCAGGAACATACCTCTAACCGATTCTGGATCCCTTCTCTGGCCGACATGCTTTGGCAGGTCGAAACGCGTCGATAATCTCGCACGGCCTTTACCCGCAAAATTATTAATATCTCATTGAATAAATGGAGAAATAAAATGGCTAACGCACGACGTAATCAACCTCGTCACGGGCATGTGTTTTCCCCGGAATCTCGCGCTATCTTCGCCTACCAGGAAGGTAAGTTGACGGATACCGATCCGAGCTCCCTGGAGGCAGGGAAATTCTTCCCCGCCATCGCAGGCGGCTTGCATGACCCGATCGCGCCAACCGACGATATCAGCAATGTCCCGGCGGCAGATGGGCAAATTGCCAGCGGTGGCTGGCCTGGTGCGCTATTCCTCGACGAGCCCGGTACCCAATGGCGCAAACATGAGGTCAAAGCGGGCCAACCCCTTACGGTGTCCTGGGCATACCATGCACTTCACCTCACCCGTCGCTGGAACTATTTCATCACCAAGGCCGATTGGGACCCACAACGCAAACTCGCGCGTGACCAGTTCGAATCGACGCCCTTCTATAAAGCAGAGCTGTCCGCTCAGCCACACTGGGAGCATCAGGCAGCGTTAACGCCGCCTGAACCGACAATCCATCAGCTGACGCTGCCGGAGAGAAGTGGCTACCATGTGTTGCTCGCCGTCTGGGAAGTCGCCAATACCGGCAACGCGTTTTATCAGGTTATCGATCTCAACTTCACCGAGGCCGGCGGGAGCGAGCGTCCGACCCCTCCTGGCGGCTTGCATGCGACCAATGTGACCACAAATTCGCTTGAGCTAGCCTGGTCAGCCTCCACGGGTACGCATCCCATTACCCACTACTCCGTTTTTTGCAACGGCGACCTGTTGGTTAAGCTCGATGCGCCGACGCTCGGCTATACCCATAAAAACCTGGCTCCGGACACGGACTACACCTATTTCGTCGCCGCCACGGACAGTGAACATAATCAATCGCTGCCGGGGAATTCGATCGTTGCCCGCACGCTCGTTGAAGGGGGTGAGGACAATCCGCCTACCGCACCGGGTAATTTGCATTCGATGGGCGTCACCGCCGATACGGTACGTTTAATGTGGTCAGCATCGACAGGCGGCCATGCGCTTAAGCATTATTATGTGTATCGCAACGGCATCCAGGTGGGCACTACGTCGCCGACCCAGCATGAATATACGGATGTCGGGCTCAGCGCAAACACCGAATACCGCTATTTTGTCGCGGCTATCGACGTGCGGGATTACCTGTCCCTGCCCAGCAATGTGTTGATCCTGAAGACCAGCGGCGGGGGCAACATTCCGGAATGGGCGCTCAATACCCGGTATGAAGTGGATGACAAGGTTCACTATCAGGGCAAAACCTATCAATGTATCCAAGCCCACACCTCGAACGAAGGGTGGAACCCCGCTCAGACCGTCAATATTCTGTGGAAGGAAATCAGCGCATAACGAGGTCGTTTGAGTTCAGGCCAAAGGCTCCTTTCAGGAGCCTTTTTTACGGCTATTTCAATAACACTTCATAACGTGGGTTAAATTCGTCGAACAACGGCAGCGCCGCCGCCCCCAATGCTGCGGTATCCGCGCCGGTGGTACCCAACCGCACGCGCAGGCCATCGAGGTATTTGCTGCGCACCGAACGGTGCAAGGGCGCCAATCGTTTGATCAACCGTTCCACAATGCTTTCCGGCATCAGCCCGCCAATAATCACCGCTTCGGCATCGAACATGCACTCGATGATGTTGATCGCCTGGCGCAGCGCAGGCACCGCAGAATCCAGCCAGAGGTCGATCTGCGCCTGCGGCAATGCCAGCAGATCCTCCGGCATGGCGCGCATCGGATCCAGCCCGCAGCTTTCGTACGCCGCCTGCAAGGAGACGTAACGCTCGAGGCAACCCTGGTTGCCGCAATAACAGGCACGCCCGCCCGGTTGCACAATCATGTGGCCTATTTCACCGGCATTGTGCGCATGGCCGGTATAAATGCGCCCGTCAGTGAAGATCCCCGCCCCGAGGCCGGTGCCGAGATACAGATAAATAAACGAAGTGAGCTGCCTGGCCACGCCGTGCAAACGTTCGCCGATGGCGGCGACGGTAGCGTCGTTCTCCAGCGTCACCGGCAGGCCGCTTTGCCCGTTAAGTTCCGCCACTACATCGATATTTTCCCAACCGTTGAGGGTCGTCGGCCCGACCGAGGAGATCCCTTCCACGCCAAACGGCCCCGGCATCACCACGCCGATGCCCAGCATTTTTGCCCAGGTCAGATCCGGCTGTTGGCGCATTTCTTGCAGTACATCACAAATCAGTTTCAAGGTCGCAGCAGGTTGCGGCTTTTGCACCATAATCAGCCGATGGAAACGAACGCTCCCTGACAGATCAACGACGAGGATCAGAAGCGTCTGGTGATCCAGATGGATGCCGATGGAATACGCACTGTCTGGATTAAGGGTCAACGGCGTCGCCGGTTGGCCTCTCCCTCCGGCACGGCGTGGCAGGTGCGAAGAGAGAATGCCGGCCTGCTCCAGCTCTGTCGCGATGTTTGAAACGGTTTGCGGCGTCAGTGAGGTCAGCCGGGCTATTTCGGCACGGGTCAGTTCGCCGTGCAGACGGATCGCCTCTATCACTACGCGCCGGTTGTGTGCACGAGCATGTTCAAGGTTAGTGCCGGATGTCGTCATAACTGCCTATGCAGAAAGGGAAATCGGTGTTTGCAGTATGGTGCCCTCTATTAAAGCAATCAAATTGATTTAAATAACCGGGCCCTTTGGCTGCCTTACTTGCCATTTTGGACCTGGGCAGTGCTCACCACCGTCACGTACTGCGTGTACGTTCCGGTGTTTGCGCGCTGTCCGCGTCCAAACTGTCAGCGACGGCGACACCAAATGGCGCCGATTCAACGCTTTTTAACACCGGAGAACGCACAATGAAAAGCCCTACCCGCGCCGCCAAGGCCGCCTGTACCCTGTCTGCCCTGGCGTTTTGCATCTCAAGCGCCTTTGCCGCCCCTACGCAAATCAATGCGCTGTTTATGACCCAGGCGGCGTATAGCGAAAACGATATCCGCGCCATGACCGCCGATTTCACCCAACAGCACCCGGATATCACCGTTAATCTGGAGTTCGTCCCATACGAAGCGCTGCACGATAAAATCGTCGCGGCGCGCGGTGCGGGCAGCAACGGCTATGACGTGGTGCTGTTCGACGCCATCTGGCCGGCTGAATTCGTTAAGTTCGGCCTGTTGCAAGATGTCACCTCGCGCATCAGCGCCGACGACAGCGGCAAGATTTTCGACGGTGCCATGACCACCGTCACTTATAAAGACAAGCGTTGGGGAATGCCGTGGATCCTCGATACCAAATACCTGTATTACAACAAAGCCATGTTGGCCAAGGCCGGCATCAGCGCCCCGCCGAAAACCTGGCAGGAGCTGGCGCAGCAGGCGGAAATCCTGAAACAGAAAAACGTGGTCAAATATCCGCTGGTGTGGAGCTGGTCGCAGGCCGAAGCGCTGGTTTGCGACTACACCACGCTGGTGTCCGCCTTCAAGGGGCAGTTCTTCCAACAGGGGAAAATCAATTTCTCCACCCCTGGCTCGTTGCAGGCTGCCGGCTACATGAAAGACTCGCTGGACAAAGGGCTGACCAACCCGAACTCGCGTGAATATCTGGAAGAGGACGTGCGTAAAGCCTTCTCTAACGGCGATGCCGCCTTTGCGCTCAACTGGACCTATATGTACAACATGGCCAACGATCCGAAACAGAGCAAAGTGGCCGGCGATGTCGGTATCGTGCCGGCGCCGGGATCGGTCGAGGGGCAGGTTTCCGCCGTCAACGGCTCGATGGGCCTCGGCATCGCCAAGACCAGCGCTCACCCGGATCAGGCCTGGCAGTACATCAGCTACATGACCTCCCAGCCGGTGCAGGATAAGTACGCCAAACTGAGCCTGCCGATCTGGAAATCCTCCTACGACGACCCGGCGGTGCAGAAAGACCAGCAACCCCTGATCGCCGCCGCCAAGCAATCGCTGAACGTGATGTTGTCGCGCCCTGAAACCGCCGATTACTCGCGGCTTTCCAATGGGTTGCAGCAAGATTTGCAACAGATCCTGCAAGGCAAGGTGACGCCGCAAGCGGGCCTGGACGCGGCCACCAAAAGCGCTGCGCGGCTGCGTTAAGGGATGACGATGCTCACTTTGCCCCAACGTGAGCGGCGTCAGGCATGGGTGCTGCTGGCACCCATGCTGCTAATGATGCTGCTGTTAACCGCCTGGCCACTGGGCCGCACTCTGTGGCTGAGCTTTACCGACGCCGCATTGGTCGGTGACGGTGTAACGCCAGCCTGGGTCGGCGTCGATAACTTTCTGTATGCCCTGACCGACCCGGATTTCCAGGCTGCGCTATGGCGCACGCTGTATTTCACCGTGGTTTCGGTGGCGTTCGAAGGGGTGATTGGCGTGTTGGTTGCGCTGCTGCTTAACCAGCAATTCCACGGCCGCAACCTGCTGCGGGTGCTGGTGATTTTGCCTTGGGCGCTGCCCACCATCGTCAACGCGACAATGTGGCGGCTGAACTTCAACCCGGATTACGGCAGCATCAATGCGCTGCTGACCCAGCTTGGGGTCATCGACCATTACCGCAGTTGGCTGGGCGATCCCGCCTCGGCGCTGAACGCGGTGATGCTGGCCGATATCTGGAAAAACTATCCGCTGATTACCCTGCTGACGCTGGCGGCACTGCAATCCGTTCCGGAGGATCTGTACGAGGCCGCCCGGCTGGACGGTGCCTCAGCCTGGCGGCGATTCCGGGCCATCACCCTACCCGCCATTCTGGCACCGCTGGCGGTGGCGCTGGTGTTACGCACCATCGACGCTTTCAAGGTGTTCGACATCATTTACGTGATGACCCGCGGCGGGCCAATGGACAGCACCAAGACCCTCAGCTTCTTCGTTTATCAGGAATCGTTCAGCTATCTGCGTGCCGGCAGCGGCGCTGCCTATGCAGTGCTGATGACCCTGCTGTGCGGCCTGCTGATCGCACTCTACATGCTGATGTTGTTCCGCCAGCGCCGAAGGAGCCTCGCCGATGAAGCGTAAAATACGTCTGATACTGCGCTACGCTGCCGCGCTGCTGCTGGCGCTGTCGATCCTCGCGCCGATGCTGTGGCTGTTTTTGATGAGCGTCAGTTCCTCCGCCGATCTGACCCGCATACCGCTGGAATGGCTGCCGCGCCGCTGGGACTTTTCGCGCTACGGCAGTTTATTGTCGCTGCAGGCCGGCCAGCCTGGAGCGCTGTTCCTGCATGCGCTGTTCAACAGCCTGTTGGTGGCCTGCGGCGCCACGCTGTTTTCGCTGCTGCTGGCGATCCCGGCTGCGTTCAGCTTTTCACGCTATCCGGGTCGCGACGGCTGGTTGTTCGCCAGCCTGGCGATTTACATGGTGCCGCCGGTGGCCTTCGTACTGCCGCTGTACTTTATTTTGCAACAGCTGGCGCTGCTGAACACCCATATCGGCCTGGCGCTGGTCTACTGCTCGCTGATCCTGCCATTCCTCACCTGGATGCTGAAAAACCAGTTCGACGCCCTGCCGATCGATATCGAACAGGCGGCGCGGCTGGATGGGCTGCGTCAGTGGCAGGTGCTGCTGCGCATTACGCTGCCGCTGGCAAAACCCGCGTTGGGAGCCTCGGCGCTGTTCGGCTGGTTGCTGGCCTGGGACGAATTTTTCTACGCGCTGCTGTTTACCAGCAATATTCAGGCACAGACGCTGCCGGTGACCATCGCCGGCTTCACCGCCGGGCGCGCCACCGATGACGGATTGATCGCCGCCGTCGGCATTTTGGCCGCCATTCCGCCACTCTTTATTGCCATTTGGCTGCAAAAAACGCTGGTCAGCGGCTTAACCAGCGGCGGCAGCAAGGGCTGACTTAAAAGGGAAAGAATTGACATGATGAATACCAACACCAGACCCACCCTGTACGTGGTCGGTAATATCAACGTCGACGTGATTATGAGCACCCTGCATCAGTGGCCGCAGAAAGGCACCGAGGCCATGCTGGATCACAGCGAACTGCGCCCCGGCGGCTCGGCCGGCAACTGTGCGCTGGCTTTGGCGGCGCTGGAGACGCCTTATCGGCTGGTGGCCAATCAGGGCAACGACTATTTCAGCCCCTGGCTGGCGCAGTTGTTCCCGGAAAGCTCGCTGTATTGGCCGACCTACAGCTGCGAAACCTCGCTGACCTTCGGCGTGACGCACCCCGACAACGAGCGCACCTTTTTCAGCAATCAAGGGCACATCACCCGCCTGAGCCAGGACGACGTGCTGCACCAGATCCCGCTGTTCGCCGGTAGCGGCGACACCGTGCTGTTATGCGGCACCTTCCTGTGCACCACCTTGCTGGCGGATTACCCGGCGCTGCTGCAAACCCTGCGCCAGCGCGGCTACCGCATCGCGGTGGACACCGGCTGGCCGCCGCAGGGCTGGAGCGACGCGCTGCGCGGGCAGATCGCCGACTGGTTGCCGTTCTGCGATATTCTGCTGCTGAATGAAGTGGAAACCTGCGGCATGGCGGGCCACGAAGATCTGTACACCGCCGCCCGCACCCTGAACCGCCAACAACCGGTCGATGCCGCCTGCGTGGTGAAATGCGGCCCGGACGGCGCACGCATGTGGTGCGGCGAACGGCTGCTGCAGGCGGCGGCGCACCCGATCAAGGTGGTTGACACCATCGGCGCCGGCGACAGTTTCAATGCCGGGTTCCTGACCGCCTGCCTGCACGGCCATTCGGCCACGGTGGCGTTGCGCTGGGGCATTCGCGCCGCCAGCCACGCCATCAGCAGCTCGCCGCGCCAATATCTGGACTGGAATACCCTGAAAACCTGCGCCGGAGAGATGATCTGATGGCAAGCGTAGAACTGGTGAAAGTCGCCAAATATTATGGCAAGCAGCGGGTGCTTAACCCGCTGGATCTGATCATTCCCGACGGCAGTTTTACCGTGCTGGTCGGCCCCTCCGGCTGCGGCAAATCCACGCTGCTGCGCTTGCTGGCCGGGCTGGATACGCTATCCGATGGCGCTATTTTGCTGGATAAAAAGAAGATTAACGATCTGGACCCCGCCGATCGCGATATCGCCATGGTGTTCCAGAGCTATGCGCTCTATCCGCACCTGACGGTGGAGGAAAACATGGCGTTTCATATGCAGGTCATGAAAGTCGGCAAAAGCGAGCAGCAGAGCAAAGTGCAGCAGGCGGCGCGCATTCTGGCGATCGATCACCTGTTGCAGCGCTACCCGAAAGAGCTGTCCGGCGGCCAGCGCCAGCGGGTGGCGATGGGCCGTGCCATGGTGCGTAATCCGAAGGTCTTTCTGTTCGATGAGCCGTTGTCCAACCTCGATGCCCAGCTGCGTATGGAGCTGCGCGCCGAGATTAAATCGCTGCATCAGCAGTTCAAAACCACCACGGTGTACGTCACTCACGATCAGATTGAGGCGATGACGCTGGCCGATCAAATCGTGGTGATGAAAGACGGCAATATCGTGCAACAGGGCCGGCCGCTGGAGATCTACGACACGCCCGCCAACACCTTCGTGGCACGCTTTATCGGTTCGCCTCCGATGAACCTGATGGACGGCATCGTCACCCCGCGCGGCGATCGCCCCGGCGTAACCTGCGGTGAGCTGTGGCTGCCGCTGCCCGATAAATGGCGGCTGGCAATTCCGGGCAGTAAAGTGATCCTCGGGTTGCGCCCGCACGATTTCCTGCAAGTGGAGGTTAGCGAGCAGCCGCCCGCCCAGCTTCGGCTGATAGAGATCACCGGTGACGTCAGTCTTCTGCACCTGACCTGGGGCGGTTATCGGTTGCATGTGCAGTTCAACGGCAGAATCAACGCCGAAAGCGGCCAGCCGTTGTGGCTGGCGCCCAACATCGACGCGATCCACCTGTTCGACGCCGCCAGCGGCCAGCGATTGAGCGAAAGTTGAGTAGTGATGGCCGGTAATTTCCGCCTGAAAATACCGGCCGAAACAGGCTGTTCCCCCTCTGCGGGCGCAGAACGCTGCGCTCGCTAATCATCGTCCGCTTAACCTCTTTTTAACCTGTGTACGATGCGCTATGCTCGAAAACTCGTCCGGATTAACTTTTTTGAAACGGAGTTTCTTGTCATGCCTGCATTCTGTCTGTGCTCTGCCCGGCGCGCTTCGCCATGAGCGGGTTTTCACGTACCAGCGCGCTGCCGTTGTTGGTGGCCGGCGCTTTCTTTATGGAAAACCTCGATGGCACGGTGATTGTTACCGCGATGCCGCAGATGGCAGCCGCTTTTGGCGTGCGGGCGGTGGACATGAACATCGGTATTTCCGCCTATATTCTGACGCTGACGGTGTTTATTCCCGCCAGCGGCTGGGTCGCCAACCGCTTCGGCGCGCGCAATATCTTTGCCGCTGCGGTAGTGATTTTTACCCTGGCCTCGGTGCTGTGTGCCGCCAGCGTTAATCTGCCCACATTCACCGCCGCCCGCATTTTGCAGGGCTTTGGCGGCGCGCTGATGGTGCCGGTCGGCCGGTTGGTGGTGCTGCGCAATACCGCCAAACCGGACCTGATAAAAGCCATCGCCACCATTACCTGGCCGGGGCTGGTGGCGCCGATCCTCGGCCCGCCGGTCGGCGGTTTCATTACCACCTACGCGTCATGGCACTGGATTTTTCTTCTCAATGTCCCGCTGGGCATCGCCGCGCTGTGGCTGGCCTGGCGGCTGATCCCACAGGAAGCGCCGCAGAAAGGCGTACCCTTTGACGCCACCGGCTTCATGCTGACCGGCATCGCCTGCTTTGGCCTGATATTCGGTCTGGACCTGATCAACCACCCGCAGCTCTCCTGGCTGGTGCCGGTACTCTGTATCCTCAGCAGCCTGGCGCTGGGCGCGCTGGCGGTGCGCCACGCCAAACGCACCGCACATCCGTTGATCAATCTGTGGGCAATGCGGATAAAAAGTTACGCTGTCACTATCTGGGGCGGTGCCTTGTTCCGTATTGCCATTGGCGCCGTGCCCTTCTTGCTGCCGCTGCTGTTCCAGATCGGCTTTGGTCTCAACGCCTTCGACGCCGGGCTGCTGGTGCTGGCGGTGTTTGCCGGTAATTTGGCGATGAAGCCTTTTACCTCTGCCATACTCTACCGTTTCCGCTTTCGCACCACGCTGGTGGTGAATGGGCTGCTGAACGCCGCCACTATTTTTGCCTGCGCGTTGTTGACGCCGCAAACCCCGACCTGGCTGATTGTGGCGCTGCTGTTCGTCAGCGGGTTGACGCGTTCCATGCAGTTCACCGCGCTGAATACGCTGGCGTTTTCCGAAGTGCCGCAGCCGCAGATGAGCGGTGCCAATACCCTGTTCACCGTCTCGCAGCAAATGGGCAGCGGCCTGGGCATCGCCATCGGCGCGCTGGCGTTGCGGTTGGCGGAAATGCTGATACCGCCGTCGACCGATCGCCTGCCGCTGGTCGATTTCCAGTTGGCGTTTGGGGTTATCGGCGTCATCGCCCTGCTGGCGGTGGTAGACAGCTTGACGTTGAATCCCGAGGCCGGCAGCGAAGTTCGCCGGAAAAAATCCCCGTCGTCGGCACCGACCGGCGCTGACGAATCCACGGCAACCAAGGCAAGGAGTTAAACGATGCAATACCGTCAGCTTGGCCATTCCGGCCTGAAAGTTTCGGCGCTGAGTCTCGGCACCATGACCTTTGGCGGCGCAGGCAAATTCGCCAAAACCGGCGATACCGGCGTTGACGAAGCCCGTAGCCAGATAGACCGCTGTATCGACGCCGGCATTAACCTGTTCGATACCGCCGACGTCTATTCCGCCGGCAAGGCGGAAGAGATCCTGGGCCTGGCGCTGGGCAAAAAACGCCAGCAGGTGCTGGTCGCCAGCAAGGCGCGGTTTCCCATGGGCGCCGGCCCGAACGACGCGGGGCTGTCTCGCCATCACTTGATCCGCGCCTGCGAGGCCAGTCTGCGGCGGCTGAATACCGACTATCTCGACTTGTATCAACTGCATGAATGGGACGGCGTGACGCCGGTTGAAGAAACCCTGCGCGCGCTGGAGCATTTGGTCAGCAGCGGCAAGGTGCGTTACGTCGGCGTGTCCAACTTTTCCGGCTGGCACCTGATGAAACACCTTGGCACCGCCGAACGCTTGGGCCTGGTGCGACCGGTCAGCCAACAGATTCATTACACGCTGCAGGCCCGCGAGGCAGAGTATGAACTGCTGCCGATCGCGGCGGATCAGGACGTCGGCGTTCTGGTGTGGAGCCCGCTGGCCGGCGGTTTGCTTTCCGGCAAATACCGCCGCAATCAACCTGCGCCGGAAGGCACCCGCCACCTGGCCAACTGGGGCGAGCCGCCGGTGCGCGACGAGGAACGGCTGTACGATATCGTCGACGTACTGGTGGATATCGCCCGGTCGCACGGCGTGTCTGCGGCTCAAGTTGCCCTTGCCTGGCTGCTGGCGCGGCCCACCATCACTTCGGTGGTGATCGGCGCGCGCAACGACAGTCAACTGCAGGACAACCTGCAAGCCGCCCATCTAACCCTGAGCGAAGAAGAGCTGCAGCGGCTGGAGGAAGTGAGCCGTCCGCCATTGATTTATCCTTATTGGCACCAGGCTGCCACCGCACCGGACCGCCTGTCGGACGCCGACCTGCTTCTGCTTGCTCCGCACCTGCAGCAAAAATAAGTCGCATCTGCCGTTAATCAACGTAGTATCGATGATCCGCCCCGTTTTGACGGGCGCGGATTTTTTGCCGTTTTGGCCTGAAAAGCGAGGTAATAATAATGATTCACAGTGACCTTTCTCAGTGCCGCCTTAATACCGACCGGTTGTTGATTGCTCCATTTACCGCAGCAGACGCCGACGAGGTTTACCAGGCGATTACCCCAACCTTGACGCGCTTTATGAATTTTGAACCTGAGGCGTCGCCGGAAGCCTTCGCCAACGTCTGGCAAGCCTGGTTACCGCTGATCCGTGAAGGCGAAGAAGTGATTTTTGTCGCCCGTCTGCACGACACCAAACAGTTTATCGGCATAGGCGGCGCGCACGATCTGCACAGCCAAACGCCGGAGCTGGGCATTTGGGTAAAAGAGACTCAGCACGGCAACGGCTATGGCCGAGAAATTGTCCACGCCATCGCGGCCTGGGCCAGCGAACGCTACCGGCCACAGCACTTTATCTACCCGGTGGCCGAGCAAAACGCCCCCAGCCGACGCATCGCTGAATCCCTCGGCGGCGTGGTCGCCGGCCGGCGCGAAAACACCAAATACGACTGCGTGGTCTACCAGGTTCCGCCACAGCTTTGACGGTTTTACCGGCCCGGCCCCTGACATCGTTTAGCGGCCAGGCCCCCTTCTCCTTTCGGTGCCCACTGACCGAAAACCGCCCGTTTACCGGCATCGATGGCTGTTTTTTACCGCACATGCAGATAACCACTGCCACTTGATGTGGGTTTATGCTAATCCTAATAGCATGTAGGGTATAAACACTTGAGGAACAGTCACATGATCATTTTTGTCACGGGCGCCACATCAGGTTTTGGCGAGGCTATCACGCGGCGTTTTATCCGCGAAGGCCACCAGGTCATTGCCACCGGTCGCCGCGTTGAACGTCTGGAAGAGTTGAAAGACGAATTGGGTGACGCGCTGCACATCGTCCGCCTGGACGTGCGCAACCGCGCCGCAATTCAGCAGGTGATCGACGAGCTGCCTGCTGCTCTGCGCCAGATCGACGTGCTGGTGAATAACGCCGGTCTGGCGTTGGGGTTGGAACCTGCGCACAGAGCCGACGCCGAAGATTGGGATACCATGATCGACACCAACACCAAAGGTCTGGTGAACATGACCCGCGCCCTGTTGCCGGCGATGGTTGAACGCAACATTGGCCATGTGATCAACATCGGCTCCGTCGCCGCCAACTGGCCGTATGCCGGTGGCAACGTTTACGGCGCGACCAAGGCTTTCGTCAAACAATTCAGCCTGGGTTTGCGGGCCGATCTGCACGGCACGCGTATCCGCGTCACCGACATTGAGCCCGGTCTGGTGGGCGGGACCGAGTTCTCCAACGTGCGCTTCAAAGGCGACGATGGCAAAGTTGACAAGATCTACGACGGTGCCAATGCGCTAACGCCGGAAGATATCGCCGAGTCGGTGTTCTGGGTTGCCACCCTGCCGGCCCACGTCAATATCAATACGCTGGAAATCATGCCGGTCAGCCAGTCCTTCGCCGGGTTGAATATCCACCGCGAGTCCTGACGCTTCCCGTGCCGCCGGGTTATCCGGCGGCACGCCAGCCTGAAACGATAATCAGCATCCCCGCCAGCGCCACACCGGCACCCAACCAATCCAGCGCCGACAGCCTAACCCCGTCCACCACCCGCAACCACAGCAGTGCCGTTGCCACATAAACGCCGCCGTAAGCCGCATAGACTCGCCCGCTGGCTGCCGGATGCAACGTCAACAGCCAGACAAACAGCATCAAACTGGCCGCTGCCGGCAGCAACAGCCAAACGCCGGCGTTTTTTTTCAGCCACAGGTAGGGCAAGAAACAGCCTATAATTTCCGCTAACGCGGTGGCGAAAAATAGCAGGGTAGTCTTTAACATGGGTAATGCTTTTCTCTCAGTAAAGTAAACGAAGCGGCGCTTGACTGGTGCAGCCTCAGGGCTCGGTGGTATATTTATCGCCACGCCTGCGGGCGCGATTAAGCCGGTGTTGCCTTCCTCCGGCAACACTAACTCATAAGGATGAAACGATGAAAACACTTTCTACACCACGACTGCTGCGCGGGATGCTGCCGGTCGCCATGTTGATGCTGATGGGTGCTTGGCAGGCGCCGGCGTTGGCTGCCACCTGTACCCAGGGCAGCACCTGCGTGACCGTCGATGGCAGCACCAGCGGTGCCATGAGTACCGAAGCCGCTCGCCAGAGCAAAGAACAGTTTAACGACACCAAATCTCTGCGCCATAAGGTCAATACCCGCGTCGAGAAAGAGTTCGACAAGGTAGACAAGGCCATCGACAGCGAAGACCGCTGCGACGATAGCCTGAACGTTAATGCCTACTGGGAACCGAACACCCGCAAGTGTCTGGATCGCCAGACCGGTCGTCAGATTAATCCTTAATCTCGCCGCAGCCGGCGGCGAGCGTTAACCTTGGCCGCCATTGCTGCTATTGTGACAACGGAAGCTCAAATCAAATAAGGACGAATTGATGAAAAAAACGCTTATCCTGGGTGCACTGCTGCTGAGCGCAGCCCCCCTGGCAGCCCTGGCCTCATGCGAAAGCGTGAAGGCGGACATTTCACAGAAAATTGTCAAAAACGGCGTACCGGAATCCGGCTTCAAGCTGGACATCGTGCCTAATGATCAGGCTCAACAGGCTGGCGGATTGGTCGTCGGTCACTGCGAAAACGACACGCAGAAAATTGTCTATACCCGCCTGAGCAACGGTGATGACAACGGTGACGCGGCCCAGACCGGCACCAGTCAGGACACCAAAACCGCGCAATAACCGCAGTTCAGGGCGCAACCGCGCCCTGACCTTTTCTTTACGCCTGCTCCGCCTCTTCACCCTCACCCTGCGGCCGATGCCGTGCGGGGATCAACATCGCCGCCGCCAGCGCCAGCAACGAAATCAGTGCGGAAACCAAAAACACCCAATGTAACGAAGCGGCTACCTGCTGAATCATATCGGCCAGTTTTTCCGGCGTCATGGCGCCGCGCACCGCCGGCTCCATCAGTTGCTGCACCGGATCGGCCGTCTGCGGCAAACGATGCTGCAAATTCAGATTCAACGTAGCCCCCAGAATAGCGGTGCCGATGGCCGACCCCATCATCCGGGTGAATACCGTACAGGCGGTGGCTATGCCGCGAATGCTGTGATGCGCGGCGTTTTGCACCGAAACCAGAAACGTGGTGTTGCACAGCCCCATGCCGGCACCCACCATAAAGGCCGCCACCCGCCCCCACAGCAGACCGCCGTTCGGCTGCAGCAGCAGTAAGATCAATCCGCCTGCCAGCAGCAACAACGCCCCCAGCAACGCGGTGGTACGATAAGACGTCATCAGCATCAACCGCCCGCTCAGGGTGCTGGCCAGCGGCCAGCCAATCGACATCAGTGCCAGCGTGGTCCCCGCTTCCAGCGGCGTTCCACCCATCACGCCCTGAATAAAGGTCGGCAGAAAGGCGCTGATGCCCATCATCGCCGCACCGATCACCACCCCGCCAATATTGCCGGCCACAATCACCCGGCTTTGCCACAACGCCAGCGGGAACAACGGCTCGGGCGCGCGGCGTTCCTGGCGGATCAGCAACATCAACGAAACCGCCGCCAGCAACAACAGCGGCAACACCCACCACCCCAGATTTTCCGCCTGCAGCAACGACATGAGCAGCGCCGCGACAAACAGCGTCAGCCATGCCGTACCTGCCAGATCCAGCGCGTGTTTACGCACCTGTTTACTGGAGGGCAAATAGCGGCCGAGGAAAAACATCGCCAGCAGGCCGATCGGCAAATTGACCCAGAACACCAGCGCCCAGGGCAGATGCTGAACGATAAACGCCCCCAACAGCGGGCCAATGATTGCCGATACGCCCCACACGCTGGACAAATAGCCCATGACCTTCGGCCGCTCGGTAGCGCTGTAGATATCGCCGATAATGGTGGTCGCGATCGGCATAATCGCCCCGGCACCCAGCCCCTGCAACAGCCGAAAACCAATCAGCCAGTACATATTGGGCGAAAAACCGCACAAGACCGACCCCAGTAAAAACAGCGATGCGCCAAAGAAAAACACCCGCTTGCGGCCCAATAGATCCGCCAACCGGCCATAGATCGGAATGGTGATGGCCTGCGCCAGCAAATAGACCGCAAAGACCCAGCCCAGCAGCGAGAAACCGCCGAGATCGCCAATGATGGTCGGCATTGCCGTGGCGACAATGGTCGCCTCGATGGCTGACATAAACATTGCCAACATGCAGGCGATCAGAATCAGCGGGCGATGAGCGAGGGGTGCAGATGAGTCGTCAGTTGTCATAGCGTTTTTGGGCTCTGGATTTTTATTGTCATCACATTATACCCGCCGGGTTAAACGCTGCCGTAAGCTGTGTCTACTACCCTGTTTTCAATGGCGAAGAACGCATCATTTGAACACTTGGTGACAACGTCACCGTAGAGGGCGGAACTGCTCGTTTCGCCGTTGAAACCGCGATCCCAGCGGCGAATCTAAAAAGATTCTCTGGCCTTCGGCCGGAGCGCCAAGCACAATGCCCAGCTGAACCTTTCATTTTTCTCACGATTTTACCGCCTCATGAAACGATGGGTCCACCTGCATCACTATCGCGCCCTGTTGCGCCGCCTGTTTATCGCCATCTTTCTGGGTATTGCCGCCGCGTTGGTCGTTTGGCTGTTTCACCGCGCCATGCTCGGGCTGGAGTGGGTGTTGCTCGATCACGAAGATGGCAGCCTGGTGGCCGCCGCAGCCGCATTACCGGGCTGGCGCAGAGCCTTAACCCCGGCCCTGGGCGGCCTGGCGGCAGGGTTTTTGCTGTGGGTTTATCAGCGTTATCAGCATCAGCGGCAAATAGCGCCTACCGATTATATGGAAGCGATAGAAACCGGCGACGGGCGGCTCGATGCCAACGCCAGTTTGGTTAAATGCCTGGCTTCATTACTGGTGGTGTCCAGCGGCAGCGCTATCGGCCGCGAAGGCGCGATGATCCTGCTGGCGGCGCTGGTGGGATCGGTATTCGCCCAACGCTTTACCCACGAGAAAGAGTGGAAACTGTGGGTAGCCTGCGGCGCGGCCGCCGGTATGGCCAGCGCCTATCATGCGCCGCTGGCGGGCAGCCTGTTTATCGCCGAAATTCTGTTTGGCACCCTGATGCTGGCTTCGCTCGGCCCGGTAGTGATTGCCGCCGTCAGCGCGCTGCTGGTGACCAATTTGCTCAACGGCGGCCAGGCACCGCTGTATTTGGTGGAACCGCTGCCTGCACCCTGGCCGGTGCAATATCTGTTGATGGCGTTGCTCGGCGTGCTGGCCGGCATCTGCGGCCCGCTGTTCCTGTGGGCGATGTCGGCTTCCGGCCATGCGTTCCGTTCACTGCGCCTGACGCCGCCGCTGCAACTGGCGCTGGGCGGATTCATTGTTGGCTTGCTGTCGTTGCTGTTTCCTGAAGTGTGGGGTAATGGCTACAGCGTAGTGCAGTCTCTGCTCAGCGCACCGCCCGGCGTATTGCTGGTCGGCGCCATTTTGATCTGCAAGCTGCTGGCTGTGCTTGCCAGCAGTGGTTCCGGCGCACCCGGCGGCGTGTTCACCCCCACGCTGTTTGTCGGGGCTGCGCTGGGTTCGGTGGTTGGGCAATTGTGCGCCACCTGGCCCGAACTGGGTGCAGCCGTACCGCTGTTGATGACGTTGACCGGCATGGCGACCCTGTTGGCCGCCACCACTCACGCGCCCATCATGGCCGCGTTGATGGTATTTGAGATGACCGGCGAATACACCCTCTTGCCCGGTATTCTGCTGGCCTGCGTGATCGCCACCACCCTGTCGCGCGGCTTGCGTTCGGTGTCGGTCTATCACAACGCCTAGCGGTTCAGCAGCGGTGACATATCGAGGTAGTGCGCCAGTTCGCGCTGCTCGGCGCGCGGCAGATAAGGGATTTCCCCCAACAGCGGTGCAGGAATGCGTTGGCGCAAGGCTTCAATGGTTTCTGCGTAATGCGCCAGCCCCGGATTAATCCGGTTCGCCACCCATCCCAACAAAGGTAAACCGTCATTAATGATCGACTGTGCAGTCAACAAGGCGTGACTGACGCAGCCCAGTTTAATTCCCACCACCAACACCACCGGCAATTGCTCCTGGACCACCCATTCGGCATAAGGTCGCAGATCGTTCATCAGCACGCGCCAGCCACCGCTGCCCTCCACGACCACGGTATCGGCTCTGGCGGACAGACTCTGCAACCCGCTGCTCATCACGCCGTAATTGATATCCTCGGTGGCATGAGCGTGAAACACCTCATCCAGACAGGTGATGGGATTAATTTCCTCGTACGACAGCGGCAGGGTCGAAGATGCTTGTAAAACCAAAGCGTCTTTATTGCGAATGCCTTCGCTGGTTTCCTGACAACGCGCCGCGATCGGCTTATAGCCGGCGACCGAACGGCCCTGCGCGGCCAGTGCCTGCAGCAAGGCGCGGGAAACCACGGTTTTACCGACGTCGGTATCCGTGCCTGTTACAAATAAACGCTTTAACATGTCTTAATTGCCCCGAAATGCTCCATTAATCCAAATATCGCCGCAGTAAGGCGAAGAAGACGAACGGGAAAATTCTAGGGGATGACGAGCGAACGGGGCTTGAGGTAGCTCAATCTTTTATCGCTAAACGATAAGTATTACTGATATTACCCTTGCAGCAGTTGTACCAGCAACGATCCGTTGTACAAAGCTTCCTTCACCAGGGCGGCACCGGGCATGGTGCCCTTGTTGAAGAACTGAGTGGATTCCACCTGCACATGGTCGCTGTAGGCCGGCAGCGATTGTTGACGAATGCAAGAGGCGATGGCCGGATGCAGAATTTCCGCCGCGCGGTTCAACGGTGAACCGACCAGGATTTTTTCAGGATTGAACAAGTTGACCATGATCGCCAGAATGCGCCCCACGCTGTGGCCCACGCCCAGAATGATATCTTTGGCCAGTTGATCGCCCGCCAGCGCCGCATCGCACAGGGATTCTGCCGTCAACGGCGCGCCGTGCAGGCTGGAGCTCATGGAGGTCGCGAGACGCTGTTGGGCGATCTCCAGAATGTTTTCAATGCTGGCGACGGTCTCCAGACAACCGTGGTTACCGCAGTAACAGCGTTTGCCGTATGGGTCGACCTGCGTATGACCAATTTCCACCACGCTGTGGCTGCCGCCGTGCAGTACTCGCCCGCCGGTGATCACGCCTGCACCGACGTTGTGGTCGATCACCACCTGAATCACGTTCTGGCTGCCGCGCGAAGCGCCGTACAGCGCTTCGGCCATGGTCCAGGCGCTGATATCGTGCTGCAGGTAAACCGGCAACCCGGTGCGGGTTTCCAGCGCGGGGCCCAGCGGCATGTCCACGACATCGTAAAACGGCATACGGTGCACCACACCGGAGGCCACATCAATCATGCCCGGCAGGGTAATGGCGATCGCCGTCAGACGCTCAAGTTTGCTTTGATGGCGGATAAAGAACTGATCGACTTCACCGAGAATGCGTTTGAGAAGAGGCTCAGGGTGTTCGGCGTCCAGCGGCAGAAGCTCTTCTACCACCAGTTTGCTGCTGATGTCGCGCAGCGCCAGCGTAATGGTGCCCCGGCTGATGCGGGCGGAAAGGTAATGCCAGGCTTCGGTGTCCAACACCAGCCCTACCGCCGGTCGCCCGCGGCTACCGACTTCCTGATATTCGTTTTCTTTAACCAGATGCGCTTCCAGCAGCTCGCGTACGATTTTGGTGATGCTGGCAGGGGCGAGTTGCGCGCGTTTAGACAGTTCGATACGCGAAATTGGGCCCAGTTCATCGATTAGCCGATAAACTGCTCCTGCATTTGTTTGTTTGATTTGATCGATATGCCCAGGCTGTCCAACAGCAATCACACACCTGCTCCTACTATTTTTCGCGCTTCTAAATAAAGACTAGAGGCTATGGTGGGGCTTTTGTAATACAGCGTCAACTATTTGATTCGTTATGTGATTTGCAGCACAAATTCACTCTGCTTTCGCCGCGGATTGCGTTTTATTTGTGCAGAACTCCTCACGGCAACAGCAGTGTCATCAACGATTTGGCCGCAGCGGTCAACGCTCTTTGGCGATGATGCACCAACCAGACTTCGGTCATCGCCTCCGGTTCCGCCAGTGGCAGGTATTTCACCCCATCGACTTTTACCCGGCCAAAAGACGCCGGCAAAATAGAGATGCCCAGCCCGGAAGACACCAGACCGATGATGGTCATCGCTTCGCCGACTTCCTGGGTGATATAAGGTGTGATCCCCGCTTTGGCCAACAGCGACAATATTTCGTCATACAGCGCCGTCCCTACCTCGCGCGAGAAAAACACAAACGGCTCCTCCGCCAGATGTTGGAAACGCAGCGTGCCGGGTGCAATATGGGTTAACGGATGCCCTTCCGGCACCACCGCGACCAATGGCTCGCATAGCAACAGTTGATGCTTCAGCACGTCCGGCAAGCGCGTATTGCGCATCACGCCCAGATCCAGTTCGCCGTTGAGCAGCGGTTCGATCTGTTGCTTGGTATTCACTTCGCGCATTTTTATATGCACGTGCGGGTGCTGCTGGCGGTAAGCCCGCAAACTGCGCGACACCACGCTGATAAAGGGTGCCGAAGAGGTGAAACCAATGGTCAACTCGCCCAGTTCACCACGCTCCAGTCGCGCGGCCTTCTCCGCCGCACGGCCGACCTGATCGAGTACCTGATAAGCCTCTTTCAGGAACATTTCCCCCGCCTGCGTCAGGCTGACATTGCGGTTGTTGCGCGCCAACAGACGCGCGCCGACCATTTCCTCCAGCGCCTGAATTTGCTGGCTGAGCGGCGGTTGCGAAATGCGCAAACGTTCCGCCGCCCGACCGAAATGCAATTCTTCCGCTACGGCGACAAAATAGCGCAGGTGTCTCAGTTCTATATTCATACTTTAAACATCTTAATTTTAATTATTAATATATTAGACAAAAAACTGGGCTCTCCCTATCATTTTGTTACCCCATGATGTACCTGTTTAAATCGCCCGAAGTTCGGTAAGGAAATATTGTGACCACCCCTGTGCGTTCTGCGGCAAACATGCCGTCGACGCTGGCCGCCAACGACGATGCGGCTGCTGCGCCAAAAGCCAAACGCTCCACCCTGAATAAACTCCCTTACATCGAACGCGGAACGCCGCAGTTTATGCGCGTTACCCTGGCGCTGTTTTCCGCCGGGTTGGCCACCTTCGCCCTGCTGTATTGCGTGCAGCCGATCCTGCCGGTTCTGTCGCAGGACTTTGGTATCTCGCCGGCGGAAAGCAGCCTGTCGCTTTCGGCCTCCACCGGCCTGCTGGCACTTGGCCTGATGTTTACCGGCCCGCTGTCCGATGCCATCGGCCGTAAATCGGTGATGGTGGTGGCGCTGTTGCTGGCGGCAATATGTACTCTTATTTGCGCCTTTATGACCAGTTGGCACGGTATCTTGCTGATGCGTGCGCTGATTGGGCTGTCGCTGAGCGGCGTGGCGGCCGTTGGCATGACTTATTTAAGCGAAGAGATCCACCCCAGTTTTGTCGCCTTTTCGATGGGGCTTTATATCAGCGGCAACTCCATCGGCGGCATGAGCGGCCGCCTGGTGACCGGGGTACTGACCGATTTCTTCTCCTGGCGCGTATCGCTGGCGGTGATTGGGGTATTCGCGCTGGCCGCCGCCTGCATGTTCTGGCGCATTTTGCCCGCTTCTACGCATTTCCGCGCCAGTTCGCTGCGCCCGCGTACCTTGCTGATTAACTTCAGGCTGCATTGGCACGATAAGGGCCTGCCGCTGTTGTTTGCCGAAGGCTTTCTGCTGATGGGCAGCTTTGTCACTATGTTCAACTACATTGGCTACCGCCTGTTGTCCGATCCTTATCACCTCAGCCAGGCAATTGTCGGCCTGTTGTCGGTGGTGTATCTGACCGGCTCTTACAGCTCGCCGAAGGCTGGCGCGATGACCACTCGTTTCGGTCGTGGCCCGGTTCTGCTGGCTTCAATCGTGATTATGCTGATCGGGATCCTGATTACCGCATTGGCGCCGGTAGCGATTATTTTTATCGGCATGATGCTGTTTACCGCAGGTTTCTTTGCCGCCCATTCGGTTGCCAGCAGTTGGATTGGCCGCCGCGCACGACGCGCCAAAGGTCAGGCGTCTTCTCTTTACTTATTCTGTTATTACGTCGGTTCCAGCGTGGCCGGTACGCTCGGCGGCGTGTTCTGGCACAGCTTCGGTTGGAGCGGCGTAGTGGCGTTTATCAGCGTGATGCTGCTGCTGGCTCTGCTGGTGGTGCATTATTTGAAGAAGCTGCCGGAAGCCGCGCGCGTCTGACCTCCTCTCCTTGCCGCCTGTTTTATACTCGCAGGCAGGCGGCAACCTTAATCCCCCTGCCAGGCTGGACCACTGGGAGCCTGGTGCTGTCACTGTGGCCGAGGTTGCCCTTTCGTTTGCTGTTCTCTTATTGTATGTTGTAACTAAAATGCGAGGTGAATGATGGATAAATACGGTCTAATCGGCAGGATGAATACGTGTTTCACCGAGTTGGAACAGGCTCTGGCCGCGCTCCACCAGCAGATCCTCCCGCTGCGGCTGCTGGCAGCGCGGGTGTTCAGCCTACCGGAAATCGAGAAAGGCAAAGAGCACGCGGCGGTGGAACGGATCGCCGTCGAGCAGCATGTCGGCCAGGCGGCGCGCGACCTCGCGCTGGAGCACTATCAACGGCTGTTTATCCATCACAATAAACACAACGTCAGCAGCAAGGCGGCGGTACGCCTGCCCGGCGTGATATGTCTGGCGGTGGAGTTGCCGCAATATCAGACGTTGCAGGCGCAAATCGCCCTGATTAATCGGCTGAAAGCCGAACTGGAACAAATTATCACCGTCGATTCGGGCCTGGCGCCGGAGCAGCGGTTCGATTTCGTCCACACTCATCTGCATGGCCTGATCACCCTCAGCGCCTATCGCGCCATCACCGCACTGAGCAACCCGGATTCGGTCCGCTTCGGTTGGGCCAACAAACACATTATCAAAAACGTGAAGCGCGACGATATTTTGGCGCAGCTGGAAAAAAGCCTGAAGGCCGGGCGCGCAGTGCCGCCGCATAACCGCGAGCAGTGGGCCGAATTAGTCAGCCGCGAGATCGATGACGTCAGCCGCCTGCCGCAACAGGCGGCGTTGAAAATCAAACGCCCGGTGAAGGTACAGCCGATCGCCCGGGTGTGGTATCAGGAGCAGCAAAAACAGGTGCAGCACCCCTGTCCGCTGCCGCTGATTGCCCTGTGCCAGGTGGAAAGCGGCGCACAGGTGCCGAAGATTGGCGAACTGCTCAATTACGACGCCGCGGCGGTCAAACACAAGTACAAACCGGATGCCAAACCGCTGCGGCTACTGGTTAAACGGCTGCATCTGTATACCGACGCGCCTACAGGCTGAGCGCGTAGCCCCGCAGGCGGTGGCCGTCCGGATCGGTGGCGACGAAGGCATAACCGAAATCGAGCGACACCGGTTGCTGGATAATGTCCACCCCCAGCTCACGCCACTGCTGACAAAGCGCGTCTACTTGCTGCGGTTGCTCGCACAGGAAACCAATCTCACCGCCGCCACCGGCAGCCGTCGCGACCGGTTCTACGGTATGTTTCGACCACACCGCCAGTTTGAAGCCGTTACTCAGTACAAACAGCGCGAAGGTAGGTGAAAACTCCACCGGCTCCCGCCCCAGTAACCGGCGATAGAAAACGACGCTTTTTTCCGGGTTATCGACGTAAAGCAGAGTCATGTTTGGGGTTGTCATCAGACTGTCCTTATGGCTGAAGGGAACCGGCGGCTCCCGATAGCGATAAATTAGCCCGCCCTGCTGACAGTTTTTGGCAGTAGTGACTATGGTTTACTGGGGAGTGATACCTTGGCTTTTATACCACTCTTTCATCAACACGCGGCGGCCACGCGGGTAACGCTGCGCCAGCGGCGTGGCCAAACGAATGCGATCAAGCCGGAAATGGCGAAACGCTTGACGTAACTCGCACCAGGCGGCCAGCATGCGCACCTGTTCAAAATAGCCGAGCGCAAATGGCCACAGAGTACGTTCGCTGACGCTGCCGTCGCGATCGCAGTAATCCACGGCGAGCTTGCGTTCCTGGCGAATGACATCACGGATCAACACCACCGTTTCGTCTGCCACCTGCACTGCGTCTATCGGGCCAATCAACAGTGTGTTGGCCTCCAGTTCATCGCGCAGCATCGCGGGCAAGACGTCGGCAATTTTCGCCAGCGCATTATTCGCCGCGCCGGCTAATTGGGTGTCTCCGCGCCGCGCCACCCAACGCATGCCCAGCACCAACGCTTCGATTTCCTGCGGCGAGAACATCAGCGGCGGCAGCATAAAACCAGGCCGCAATACATACCCCACCCCTGCTTCGCCGACGATCTCCGCCCCCTGCTGTTGCAACGTGGCGATATCGCGGTACAGCGTACGCATGCTGATGTTCATTTCCTGCGCCAGCGCATGGCCGGCGACCGGATAACGATGGCGCCGCAGGATCTGCATCAGATCCAGTAAACGCTCGGTGCGTGACATACTTTTTCTCCAAAAAAAGGGCTTACCGCAAGTAAGCCCTTAACCCCGCATTCAATCAATTACTTCTTCATGCTGCCGACCATCTCTTCCGGACGCACCCATTGGTCGAATTGATCTTCGGTCAGGTAACCCAGCTTCAGCGCCGCGGCTTTCAGCGTCAGCCCCTCTTTATGCGCTTTCTTGGCGATTTCCGCCGCTTTGTCATAGCCAATATGGGTATTCAACGCGGTCACCAGCATCAAAGATTCATTCAGCAACTGGGTAATGCGATCGCGGTTGGGTTCGATGCCCACGGCGCAGTGCTCATTAAAGCCCTGCATGCCATCGGCCAGCAACCGGATAGACTGCAGATAGTTGTGGATCACCATCGGACGGAACACGTTCAGCTCAAAGTTGCCGGAGGCGCCGCCGATATTCACCGCCACGTCATTGCCCATCACCTGCGCGCACAGCATGGTCATCGCCTCGCACTGGGTCGGGTTGACCTTGCCCGGCATGATGGAGCTGCCCGGTTCGTTTTCCGGAATGGAAATCTCGCCAATGCCGCAGCGCGGACCGGAGGACAACCAACGCACATCGTTGGCAATTTTCATTAATGAGGCCGCCAGCCCTTTCAGCGCGCCGTGGCCGTGCACCAGCGCATCGCAGGTTGCCAAAGCTTCAAATTTGTTGGGCGCGGTCACGAAAGGCTTCCGGGTCAAGTCGGCCAGCGCCCTGGCGACGCGCACCGCATATTCAGGATGGGTGTTCAACCCGGTCCCCACCGCCGTGCCGCCCAGCGCCAACTCGCAAATGTGCGGAATACTGGCTTCAATGTGCTGCAAATTATGTTGCAGCATCGCCGCCCAGCCGGAAATCTCCTGGCCGAGCGTCAGCGGCGTGGCGTCCTGGAGGTGGGTGCGGCCGATTTTGACGATATCGCGGAAGGCTTCCGCTTTGTCGCTCAGCGTTTTATGCAGCACTTTCAGTTCAGGGATCAGATGTTCGCGCACCGCTATCACCGCCGCCACGTGCATCGCGGTCGGGAACACGTCGTTGGAGCTCTGGCTCTTGTTAACGTCATCGTTTGGGTGTACCCGCCGCTCTTCGCCACGCACCCCGCCCAACAGCTCGCTGGCGCGATTGGCCAGTACTTCGTTCATGTTCATGTTGGTTTGGGTGCCGGAACCGGTTTGCCAGATCGACAGCGGGAACTCGTCCGGGTGTTTGTCTGCCAGCACCTCATCGGCAGCGTTGATAATGGCGTCGGCGCGTTCCGCAGGCAGCAGCCCCAGATCCCGGTTTACCCCGGCGGCGGCGCGTTTGGTCAGCGCCAGTGCATGAATCAATGCGGTCGGCATTTTTTCGGAAGAAATGCGAAAATGCGCCAGAGAACGCTGAGTTTGCGCGCCCCATAGCCGATCGGCCGGCACGTCGATGGGTCCCATGGAGTCTTTTTCAATTCGAACGGCTGCCATCACTGTCTCCTTAGTACAATTCCTAAAAATGTACGATTACGCCAACGCGCTCAGGCCCGTCGGCACGCCCCTTCAGTATAGTGACATAATAACTATTCGCATTAAGAGAGTTGCTTCACAGCATTTTTTCTCCATTGCCTTTTTCCGTGTAGGGCTATTATTTTCTCCCCCGTTCATCTCGTGGTCCGCCTGCCCTTCATTAATGCGCCAATACAATAAAAAACGCCATCAGACGTTTGGCGCGGCTATTTCCGTCACTCTGTTGTGCGTGAGTTTATGACGGTGCTGATTGTAGGCATTAATCCTTTCATCCTACAGAAGATTGATTTCATCATGAACCTTCTGCCGTTCAGTGTGGCGTTCCCTCCCACGCCAGCCGCCGCCGTGGCTGGCGCCGATGCCGCATTGCCCACAACCGGCATAATCAGCCATAATTTTTTTCATCGATGCCTCACCGTTTATATAGCGATACGCCAAGAGTTAATTTAATTGCATTCACTGTATGGCGAGTTTTTTTCGAATTAAACCTTTTATCTGGCTGCCAATAAAAAAACACCTAATGATGACGTGAATAGTCAAAAAAAGAATAACTCACGCCAGTATTCACACATTGAAATAGAGCCAGGTAGAATATCGTCGCAATGACATTTTTGATTTTCTCTTTAATAGCCTGCCTAAAAATTGCCGCTGCAACACCCTATTCGCAATCCCTTTTTTTCGCCGTTTTTTTACCCAGCCGCAACCCCATCGAACCGCCAGAGGCATTTGTGACGCTTATTGCTATCACGTTATACTTTGCGAATGCCGAACAGCAGCGTGCCACAGAGCTTATTTCCCCCTGCCGGTCGCAGGTGCCCTATTGTTTGATCGCGCACCTGATTTAGCGCCGTCGGATGAGCGTATGATAGGCGCACAGGGCCTGCTTGTTTTAGCCTTATAAATCAGTCAGCTACTCCCCGCCACCGTGGCGGCGAACGCAAAGGATGTTTATCAAGATGCAAAAAATGACCAACGCAGTGCAAAACTATGCATGGGGCAGTCACGACGCCTTAACCCGGCTGTATGGCATCGCCAACCCGCAGGGGAAACCGATGGCGGAGCTGTGGATGGGCGCTCACCCGAAGAGCAGCTCCAGCGTGGCGGATGCCAACGGCAATTTGCGCTCGCTGCGCGACGTCATTGATGAAGATCAACCCAAACAGCTGGGCGCGGACGTTGCCCGCCGCTTTGGCGAACTGCCGTTCCTGTTTAAAGTGCTGTGTGCCGATCAGCCGCTGTCGATCCAGGTGCACCCAAGCAAGTCTGCCGCCGTTGCAGGTTATGCCAAAGAAAACGCCGCCGGCGTTCCGCTGGATGCGGCCGAGCGCAATTATAAAGACCCTAACCACAAACCGGAACTGGTGTTTGCGCTGACGCCTTTCCTGGCGATGAACGGCTTCCGCGAGCTGTCCGACATCGTTTCTCTGCTGCAGCCGATTGCCGGTGCGCATCATGATATCGCCACCTTCCTGCAACAGCCGGACGTTGCGCACCTGTCAACGCTGTTTGCCAGCCTGCTGGCGATGAGCGGCGACCAGAAATCACTGGCGCTCGGGGTGCTGAAAGCCGCACTGAACAACCAACAGGGCGAACCCTGGGATACTTTGCGCTTTATCGCCGGTTTCTACCCGGACGACAGCGGCCTGTTCTCGCCGCTGCTGCTGAATGTGGTGCAACTCCAGCCGGGTGAAGCGATGTTCCTGTACGCCGAAACACCGCATGCGTACCTGAAAGGCGTGGCGCTGGAAGTCATGGCCAACTCGGACAACGTGCTGCGCGCCGGTCTGACGCCCAAGTTTATCGATATTCCTGAATTGCTGGCCAACCTGCAGTTCCGCCCTCAGCCGGTTTCCGGCCTGTTGACCCAGCCGGAAAAGCGCGGCGATGAGCTGTTCTTCCCGATCCCGGTAGAGGATTTTGCCTTCTCGCTGCACGATCTCTCCGCCGCACCGCAGACGCTGGCTCAAAACAGCGCGGCCATCGTGTTCTGCGTTGACGGCGAAGCGGTACTGGAAAAACAGGGCCAGCAACTGGCGCTGAAGCCGGGCGAGTCCTGCTTTATCGGTGCTTTCGAGTCCCCGGTCAGCGTTAGCGGGTCAGGCCGAATCGCACGCGTTTATAATCTGTTGTCGTAATCACTCGGTAAATTTCAGCAAATTAGTTGCTAAAAAGAGTGGGTTACCTTCACAATTAAACGCCTGCGGGCGTTTTTTTGTTGGCCCAAATTTGCCCATCCATCTGTTTGCAACAGATGGCTTAATAAGGATGAACAGAACTATGAAAAAATCGTTAGTCGCTGTCAGCGTCATTGTGGTTCTTGGCGCGGCATGGACCGGGGCTTCCTGGTACACCGGCAAACTGATCGAGCAACGGATGGGTGAAGTGGTTGATAACGCCAACAGCCAACTGAAAGCCTACCTGCCGAAAGCCGGCGTCAAACTGGGTTATGAAAATTACCAGCGCGGCATCTTCAGCAGTAAAATCCGTTACGTGCTGCGCGCCGACGGCAGCGTCACCACCGACGATGCCGCACTGAAGCCCGGCGACGAAGTGGCGTTCCTGGAAACCATCGATCACGGCCCTTTCCCGTTCGCCCAGCTGAAAAAATTCAATCTGTTGCCAAGCATGGCCTCGGTACATACCGAGTTGGAAAACACCCCGGCAACCAAAGGCCTGTTTGACATTACCAAAGGCAAGTCGCTGTTCACCGCCGACTCGCGCATTTCATACAGCGGCGACACCTCGTCTGCCATCGACGTGATCCCGCTGGAATACGCCAAAGACAAATCGGCGCTGAAGTTCAGCGGCGCAACCATCAATGCCGATGTCTCGCGCGACATGAAATCCTTCACTCTGGACGCCCGCAGCGACAGCGCCGTGATCAGCGGCCCGAACCAATTCGGCCAGACCGAACAGGTGACCTTGCAGGGCGCTACGCTGAAGAGCCAGACCCATGCCGGCCAGTTCGATCTCAGCCTCGGCGATCAGAATATGGCGGTGAAGCAGGTCAAAATTGCCGTTGACGGCAAAGATACCCTGACGCTGGACGGTTTTAACCTGGCGAGCAAATTCGGCGAGAAAGACAACAATCTGAACGGCCAGATCGATTACACCATGGACGCACTGAAGATCCAGAACAGCGACTTCGGCTCCGGCAAGCTGTCGCTGAAAATCGACAAACTGGACGCCAAGTCGCTGAAAGAGTTTGCCGACCGTTACAACCAGCAAGCGCTGGCGATGCTGCAACAGGGTCAACCCGTCGATCCGGTCGCTTACCAGCAGCAAACCACCGATATCTTGCTGCAAAACCTGCCGCTGTTGCTGAAAGGCAACCCGAACATCAGCATCGCACCGCTGAGCTGGAAAAACAGCAAGGGTGAAAGCACCTTTACCCTGAATCTGGACCTGACCGATCCGGCGCAGGCCGGCTCCCCGGCACAATCTCCGGACCAGCTGATTGCTCGTTCGGTGAAAAAACTGGACGCCAGCCTGAGTATTCCGGTCGCAATGGCCACCGAAACCACCTCACAGACGGCACTGCTGCAAGGCTATAGCGCGGAAGAAGCGCAAAAACTGGCACAGCAACAGGTGCAAGGGCTGGCGGCGATGGGCCAGATGTTCAAACTGACCACCCTGAAAGACGACGTGATTGGCAGCAGCTTCCATTACGCCGACAATCAGGTTGAGCTGAACGGTAACAAAATGACGCTGCAAGAGTTCATCGGCATGTTCGGCCTGTTGGCCGCACCGGCAGAGGAAGGCGCACCGGCTCAGGACGCCGCTCCGGCACCGGCGCAGTAAGCCATCCCCCTTCTTTGGGGCTCCTGTACGGAGCCCCAGTTTTATCCCCGCCCCGCTTTAGCCTGATTTCCCCCCTTTTCCCGTCGCTTCCCGTTTGCCTTGGGGCACCAGGATACTGTGTACCGCTATCGTTGCACCCGTTAGCACCATCAGCAGCCCTGCCGTTTCGGGCAGGCTGGGTAAGCGACCGTGAAAAAACAATCCCAATAGAGTGGCAAACAGCGATTCCAGAGCAATCAATTGCCCTGAAAGCACCATCGGCAGATTATGGGTGGCCTTATTCCACGCCCAGGCGCCAATGACCGAACAACACACGCCAATCAACAATGCCCAACCATAAAGATGCCCGGCACGGCTAAAACTGAACCCCACGGCAGGGAGTTCGAAAAGTCCCAACCTTAGTCCCAATGGCAGCATCAATAAGGTGCCCAGTGCACCGCCAACCATCATCAGGCCGGTCCAGGCAGCGGTGGCATTTTTTGCGACCTTGTCCAGAGCGGCCTGATTGAGCAGGCTGAAAGCCAGCCACAGCGCAACTGCGGCGACAGAGAAAGCAAGCCCCGTTCTCAGCGATGGCAACGCCGCAGAGGTCGGTAGCCCATCACTGGCATTCACCAGCAGCAGGCCCAGCCCCAGCAGCGCCAACGGCATCCGCAACCGGCGCCAGGGTAGCGTTTTGGTTTGCGCATTTCCCAGCAATGCCAACAACAGCGGCACCATGCCAATAAAAGCAGGCGTCAGTACCGGACCGCCGAACGTCACGCCGCCGGCGATGCAGGCGCTGTAACCAAGATAGCCAATGTTACCCAGCGCCAAAGCCATCATCCGCAACGCCCAGGACAAGGCCCGTACATGCGGCCAATAGGCGATCACCAGCACCGCCCCCATCAATCCGGCCATGATGAAACGCAGCGCCAGCAGATCAAAGAGGCTATAGGCGCCGGTCACAAAGGGGGCAATAAAGTTAAGCGCCCAGCTTAAGGTCGCGACGACGGCAAAAAAGACACCGACGGCGAGTTGCGAACTTGATGTATGCATAATGCAGCCAAATGTATAAAGGGTGAGCACCCTTTTTAATGCGCTTGAAACTGTGCTACAAACGAATTATCAGCCCACAATGCATAATCTATAGTTATGAATAAACTCGGCAAGTCCTTACCGCCGCTCGCCAGCCTGCTGCCTTTTGAAGCTGCAGCGCGCCTGGAAAGCTTTTCGCGGGCGGCAGAAGAATTGCATCTGACCCAGGCCGCAGTGAGCCGACAAATTCGGATGTTGGAGGAAGATTTGGCTACCCGGCTGTTCAGCCGCCGTAATCGCGCCGTGTATTTGACTGAGGATGGACGTGAACTGTGGCGGGTGGTAAGCAACGCTCTCCACAATATCGGCACCGGCGCGGACCGTTTGCGCGGCGCATCGCGGCGGCATCGGGTGATTTTATTGGCGCAGCTTTGCGAAGCCTTTTACTGGTTGATGCCACGGCTGTCGACGTTTCACCAGCGGTATCCGGAAATCGAAATTAACGTCGTGACCACAACCCAGCCCTTAACCGATTTTGACAGCCACTTCGATGTCGCGCTGCAAAGCACCGGGCGCGCAAGCGGTGCCAGCTTGTTGGCATTTACCGCCGCCGACGAAGTTTTTCCCGTCTGCAGCCCCGGCTACTTGAGCCCACATCAAACGCGCCTGACGCTGCAGGACTTGGCACCGTACACCCTGCTGCACTATCGCGCCACGCCCCCGCATCAAATGGAGTGGGAAAGCTGGCTGGCGGTGTTCGGCCTAACCCTCGACAACGGCACCAAAGCTACGCATTTCAATAGTTACCCGATGATGTTGCAGGCCGCCGTAGAAGGCCACGGTATTGCCCTCGGCTGGCGCAGAACCGCAAGCCGGCTGATTGAAAGCGGCGCCTTGGTTAGGCCCTGCATCGAAAGCGTTCCGCTGCCCCAGGCAATCTCCGTATTCACCCGTCAGGGGCTGCCCGAACGCCCCGAAACCGAGGCGCTTATTCAGTGGTTGCAGGAAGAAATGCTTAATGAATAGCTGCGTTTACCCCGTACACCGCATCGCGGATCTGCGGCGGATACAAACCGCACATCCCTTCGAACGCCGTGTTGGTCAACGCTACCACGCTTAACGCCGCCTGCGGATCGTAAAACCAGCTGTGGCCATACACGCCGCCCCATTGCAGGGTGCCGTTATGCTGTGGCGTGGCCGCCCGTTGCGCGTCTGTCAGTACCGCGCCGCCAAAACCAAACCCCCAGCCCGGCCCCTGGACTTCGGCTTCAGCCCCCACGTGCGGCTGGCGCATCAGCGCCACGGTTGCCGGCTGCAAAATGCTCTCACCGCCGGTGCGTAGCGTCTCCACCAGCCGCAGTACGTCGTCGGCGTCACCGACCATGCCGGCGCCGGCGGACGGGTACGCCTGGCGATCGAAAGCGCGCGAAGGGGCGAATTCGACGTCAAAACCGAAGCCTTCCGGCAGCGTCAACCGCAGGCCGTCGTGCATCGGTTCCGGGCGTGCGGCCTGGTTGTAATAGGCCGTCGCCAGATTGTCGGGATCGGCGGCGTAAAAACCGGTGTTGCCCAACCCCAACGGCTGCGCCACCCATTGGTTGAACAACTGCGGCAAAGGTTCGTCTGCCGCTTGCTCCAGCACCGCACCCAGCACGTCGATCGCCAGCGAATAATTAAACAGGCTACCGGGTGCGGCAAGGAGCTCCGCCTGCGCCAGCAACTGCAAATTCTGCTCCAGCGTCAGTGACGACAGCTCCAGGCCATCTTTAACGCCCAGCCGCTGATATGGGCCCTCTGCGGGCTGATTCAGGCGGTAATCCAGCCCGGCGGTGTGGCTCAGCAGATGACGGATTTTAATCTCCGGGCGACGACCGTCGGCCAACGCCGGGGTGAACCACGGCAGCCAACGGCTTACCGCATCGTCCAGGCTCAATTTTTGTTGTTCTATCATGCGCATCGCCGCCAGCGTGATATAAGGCTTGGACACCGACGACAGGCGGAACTGCGTATTACGCCGCATTGGCCGCTGCAATTCACGGTCGGCATAACCTGCAGCCCCGGCATAAACCAGTTCGCCCCGTTGCGCCACCAGCACCACGCTACCCACGATGCGCCCTTCGTCGATCGCTCGCTGACTGACCGCCTGTATTCTTTCTGCTAATGACTGATTCGCTGTCGACATGTTTTTTTGTTCTCTTTGAAGGAATAGAATCAGTCTATCCCGTCTATTATAAAATTAAACGCCATGTTACTTAACGAATCATTAAGCAGGAATTAGCGATCGATGAGTTCACTGTTACAGCTGCTGCCGTTCTTCGAAGCCGTCGCCCGGCTGGGCAGCTTTACTCAGGCGGCCAACCAACTGGGTGTCACGCCACCGGCGGTGTCGCAAAACATTCAGGCGCTGGAAACGCGGCTGGGCGTCAGGCTGTTCAACCGCACCAGCCGTTCGGTACGGCTGAGTGATGAAGGGAAGATTTTTTATCAGCGGGTGGCGCCGGCCATGAGCCAAATCGACGTGGCGGCGGACGATCTCCGCACCCTGCGCGGGCAGCCTTCCGGCCTGCTGCGCATTACCTTGCCGCAACTGGCCGCGTCCCTGTTGGTGATGCCTTATCTGGAGGAGTTTCAGGCACGTTATCCCGAAGTACAGCTTGAGCTGTTTACCGACGACCATTTTTCCGATCTGGTGCTCGGCAGCTTCGATGCAGGCATTCGTATGCGCGCGATGTTGCAGAAAGACATGATTGCGGTGCCGATCGATAACGGCCAGCGGCGGGTGGTGATCGCCTCTCCCGGTTATCTGGCGCAGCACGGCGTGCCGCTAACGCCGGCGGCACTGAGCGAGCATAATTGCCTGCGCTACCGTTTCCCCGGCAGCGGCAAATTTGAACCCTGGTATTTCAGGCAGAATGACGAGCACCTGACGCTGGAGGTCGGCGGCAACCTGATTTTCAATGAGGATCGGCTGATAAAAGACGCCGCGCTGGCGGGGCTGGGCATGACCCAGCGCTTTCGCGGTACGGTGAAGCGCGAGCTGGAAAGCGGGCAACTGGTGGAAGTATTGGCGAATTACGCCGGCGATTCACCCGGTTTTTTCATCTATTTCCCTGCCGGCCGTCATATGCCGCTCAAGCTGCGGGTGTTTATTGATTTTATGCGGGAGAAACAGGCGTTGCAGGATATGCCCCAGAGCGCCATTACGGCGCCCTGAGGCTGCGACTTAAGGTTTTTCCAGCGCCTGCACGATGCGGTAAGTGGCCGCCACCCGATCGTCGTTCGGGAACCATTTGTTGGCCAGCATCACCACGGCAATCTTTTGCTTGGGTAAAAACACCGCGTAGGTAGAGAAGCCGCCGGTCGAGCCGGTTTTATTGAACCACGCCGCGCCCTGCTCCCGTTGCGGCGGAGTGATGGCGGTGGCCGGGGTGCCGTTCATGATCATCCCGGCATTGTTGCCCTCCGTCAGGCGCGCCAACTCTACCGGATAAGGATAGCTTTCCCACATCAGATCCTGGGTGAACACCCCCGCCCGATAATAGCCGATATGGGTTTCGTCCAGCGCCTTGCGCCATTTATCCCCTACCTTCGCGACCTGCATATTGGCCTCGAGGTAGCGGATCAAATCCTGCGCATTGGATTTGACGCCATAGGCTTCGGCATCCAGCGGCCCCGGAGTGACCCGCACCGGCTGATCTTTTTTGTTGTAGCCCTGGGCGTAATTCGCCATTTGGCCGGTCGGCACGTTAATGTAGCTGTGCGTCAGCCCCAGCGCCGGGAACACGCGTTGCTCCATCGCCTGAGCAAAGGGTTGGTTCAGGCTTTTGGCGGTGATCATCCCCAGCATGCCGATGCCCAGATTGGAATAAACGCGGGTGCTGCCTGCCGGTTGAGATGGCTGCCATTGCTTGTAATAGGCCATCAACTGCGCGTCGTTGGTCACCTCGTCCGGCACAAACAGCGGCAGCCCGGAAGTATGCGTCGCCAGATTCAGCAGGCTGACATGGTCAAACGCGCTGCCGCGCAATTCCGGCAAGTAACGGCTGGCCGGTTCGGCGAACGACAGCTTGCCTTCATCGTTGGCATAGGCCGCCAGCGTGGCGGTGAAGGTTTTGCTCAGTGAGCCGATTTCAAACAGCGTCTGGTTGGTGATGGGTTTGCCGCTCTGTTTGGACGCCACGCCATAATGATAAAACTGCTGTTTCCCTTCCACCGATACCGCGATTGCCATGCCCGGCACGCCGTATTTTTGCATCAGCGGTTGAATGATGGCATCGATGTCGGCTTTATCTGCGGCGTGACCGGCCGGTATCGCCAGAGCGGTCAGCAACGCCACCGCCAGCTTATGGGTTCTCTTCATGATAACAAGCTCATTGTGTTGAAGGGTCAGCGCCAATAGATTTTTTTGTCAGTCGGCGTAACCCTATCCTTGAGTGATTATACCCGGTGAATTTCACGTTGCAGCCAATAACGCTGCGGTCTGAATGGTACGGGCATCGACTATTCCTTGGCTCGTCGCAGGATAACTGCAACAAGTGCGCAAAATATCGGTGTTTATCCCCCGTCTGACAAGCGATAATAATTGCCCCTAGCCAAAAGAAAAACTTATAGATTGTTATGCGTAACCGACTGCCGCTGAATGCACTGCGTGCTTTTGAATCTTCCGCCCGCCACCTTAACTTTACCCGCGCCGGGCTGGAACTTAGCGTGACCCAGGCAGCCGTCAGCCAGCAGGTGCGAATGCTGGAAGAACAGCTGGGCATTGTGCTGTTCAAGCGCCTGCCGCGCGGTCTGGATCTTACCGAAGAAGGCCAGGCGCTGTTGCCGGTGTTAACCGAATCCTTTGACCGCATCGAGTCGGTACTGCAACAGTTTGAAGGTGGCCATTTTCATGAGGTACTGACGGTTGCGGTGGTCGGTACCTTTGCGGTCGGCTGGTTGATGCCGCGGTTGGCGTCGTTCAGAGAGGCTCATCCGTTTATCGATCTACGCCTCTTGACCAACAACAATCTGGTTAATCTGTCGGCGGACGGCATGGATTTCGCCATTCGCTTCGGCGAGGGGCTGTGGCCCGCGACCTGCAATATCAAGCTGTTTGACGCGCCGTTGACGGTGTTGTGCCCGCCGGCGGTCGCCGTGCGGCTGCGTTCACCGGAAGATCTTAAAAACGAGCTGCTGATGCGCAGTTACCGCAAGGATGAATGGGAACGCTGGTTTGCCGCCGCGCAGCTCGCACCCTGGCGCATTAACGGCCCGGTATTCGATGCGTCGAGATTGATGGTCGAGGGGGCGATAAACTGCGGCGGTGTGGCGCTGGCTCCCGCCAGTATGTTCGCCCGGGAGTTGCAAGGCGGGTTGCTGGTGCGCCCCTTTGCCGCCGAAGCGAACCTGGGCGGCTATTGGCTGACCCGTCTGAAATCCCGCGCAATGACCCCGGCGATGAAAACCTTCGAAGGCTGGCTGCAACAGCAGGCCCGGCAAGAACAGGCTTAGGCAGAACCGCGCTTGATCAGTCGCGGCGGCAAAATGACGTTTTGCGTCGGCAGATCGGTGTCGCCAATCCGCTGCAACAAGCGTGAAGCCGCACCGCGCCCCACCTCCAATGCCGAGCTGGACACCAGGGTCAGCGGCGGTTCGGTCAGTTCGGCTTCGGGCACGTCGCCAAAACCAATCAGCGCGACCTGCCGGCCATAATAGGTGTCCACACCTTCCGAACCTATGCTGCGCCCGCTGCGCACAATGCCGAAATAAGCGCCCAACGCCACCGACGCCTTGTGACACACCAGCGCGCTGATGTTCGGGTATTGGCGTAGCAGGTTTTCCGCCGCCTCCGCCGCTGCCCGCTGATGGCAATCGCATTCGACAATCCATTCGGCACGGAAAGGCAGGCCATACTGCACCAGCGTGGCGCAAAAGCCCCCCAACCGTTCCGCACGAGTCAGTGAACTGCTCTGGCCGCCCAGATAGGCAATTTGGCTGTGGCCGCGTGTGATCAGGAATTCCGTGGCCATCTTGGCGGCCTGCATGTTGTCCGGGCGCACCACATCGACCCCTTCCAACCCGTTCGAACGCGCGGCGCACACCAGAGGGACCCCCTGCTCTGCGGCCTTTTCCTTCAGGCCCGCCGCCGAACGCACACCGCCCGCCAGCACCATGCCGTCGACGCCGTGTTCCAGCAGGGTGTCAAAACAGCGCATCAGCCCTGTGCCGTCGCGGCCACTTTGGGTGAGGAACAGCACTTTGCCGTGCGCCTCCAGCACCTCGCTCAGGCCCGCGGTCATTTCGGCATAAAAAGGGTCGCAGATATCGCGCAGGATCAGCCCTATCACGCCGGATTCACCGCCGCGTAACGTCGCCGCCTGGCGGTTGCGCACATAACCCAGCCGTTCGATCGCCTGATTGACCCGCGTCACTGTGGTGGCCGAAATACGCCCCTTGCCGCTCAACACCAGTGAAACGGTAGTGACGGAGACGCCGGCCTGCTGTGCGACATCGGTGATGGTGATCTTTTTGATGGTCATAACCCCTGCATGTCCGATCCTGGGCATAGTGTGCAAACGCTGCAGCTTGAAAGCCACAGGGCCTGTCTCTGAAGTCAATGGTATACCGAATCTCTTTGTTCGGTAAAACGTTTTACTGGCGTAACCATTGTCACCGTAAAGCACCGACCATAATTGTGATTAGCGGCGCATTTTTGCTAGGTAAAACGTTTTATCTTATTTTTACCTAACAGGGCACACATTACTTTTGCACGTTTTTTCGCCAGGAGCCGCCGGTCATGCCAGCATCTAAAAAACAAAAAATAACGCTCTGGGAGTTTTTCCAGAGCCTGGGCAAAACATTCATGTTGCCCGTCGCCTTGCTGTCCTTTTGCGGCATCATGCTGGGGATCGGCAGTTCGCTGAGCAGCCGCGATGTCATCACTCTGCTGCCTTTTATCGGCCACCCCGCCTTCCAGCTGCTGTTCACCTGGATGAGCAAGATGGGCTCTTTTGCCTTTAGCTTCTTGCCGGTGATGTTCGCCATCGCCATTCCGCTGGGCATGGCGCGTGAAAACAAAGGCGTCGCCGCGTTTTCCGGCTTTGTCGGTTTTGCCGTGCTCAACCTGGCGACCAATTTTTATCTGACCACCACCGGCATTCTGCCCACCACAGATCCGTTGGTGTTAAAAGCCAATAACATCCAGAACATCCTCGGTATCCAGTCAATCGACACCGGCATTTTGGGCGCGGTGATCGTCGGTATTATCGTTTATCTGCTGCATGAGCGTTTCAATACCATCCGCCTGCCGGACGCGCTGGCGTTCTTCGGCGGCACCCGCTTTGTGCCGATCGTCACCACCCTGGTGCTGGGCCTGTGCGGGCTGGTTATTCCGCTGATTTGGCCCTGGTTCGCCGCCGGCATCAACGGCCTTGGCTGGGTGATCAACGGCGCGGGCGCTTTTGGCCCGATGATTTTCGGCACCGGCGAACGCCTGCTGTTACCCTTCGGTTTGCACCATATTCTGGTGGCGTTGATCCGCTTTACCGAAGCGGGCGGTACGTTGGACGTTTGCGGCCACAGCGTCAGCGGCGCCCTGACCATTTTCCAGGCGCAGCTCTCCTGCCCAACCACCACCGGCTTTGCCGAAAGCGCTACCCGCTTCCTGTCGCAGGGTAAAATGCCGGCGTTCCTCGGCGGCCTGCCGGGTGCGGCGTTGGCGATGTATCACTGCGCCAGGCCGGAAAACCGTCATAAAATCAAGGGGCTGCTGATCTCCGGCGTGGTGGCCTGCGTAGTCGGTGGCACCACCGAGCCGATCGAGTTTCTGTTCCTGTTTGTGGCACCTTTCCTGTACTTCATCCACGCCATTCTTACCGGGCTGGGCTTCACCGTGATGGCGCTGCTGGGCGTGACCATCGGGAACACCGACGGCAATATCATCGATTTCGTGGTGTTCGGTATCCTGCACGGCACCGCCACCAAGTGGTATCTGGTGCCGATGGTCGCCGCCATCTGGTTTGCCGCCTACTACGCCATTTTCCGCTTCTCCATTCAGCGCTTTAACCTCAAAACGCCGGGCCGCGAGAGCGACACCGCCGCCAGCCAAAGCGCGCCGGTGGGCGCGGTCGGTAAATCCGGTTATAACGTGCCGGCCATTTTGGCGGCGCTGGGCGGCAGCGAGAATATCGTTTCGCTGGATAACTGCATCACCCGCCTGCGCCTGTCGGTCAGCGACATGAGCAAGGTGGATGATGCGGCGCTGAAGGCCAACCGCGCCATTGGCGTGGTGCACCTCAATGACCATAATCTGCAAGTGGTGATCGGCCCGCAGGTACAATCGGTGAAAGATGAATTAGACTCACTGATAGCGGCGGCGCCTCCTGCCGCCGCCCTGCAGGGAGCGTCACATGTTTGATTTTTCTACTCCGGTCGATCGGCACGGCACCTGGTGCACGCAGTGGGATTACATTGCCGACCGCTTTGGCAGCGATGACCTGTTGCCGTTCACCATCTCCGATATGGATTTCGCCACCGCCCCCTGCATTATCGAGGCGCTGCAGCAGCGCCTTCAGCATGGCGTGCTGGGCTACAGCCGCTGGCAGCATGAGGATTTTCTCGGCGCAGTGCGTCACTGGTATCAGCAGCGCTTCAACACGCCGAGCGACACCGGGATGGCGGTTTACGGTCCATCGGTGATCTACATGGCAGCACAGATGATCCGCCTGTGGTCAGCGCCGGGAGAATTCGTGGTCACTCACACGCCGGCCTATGACGCCTTTTATAAGGTGATCCTCGGTAATCAGCGCCAACTCTTGGCCTGCCCGTTGCACAAGGACGGCGACCAATGGCGGTGCGATATGGCGCACCTGGAAGCGCTGCTGGCGCGGCCGCAAACCAAAATCCTGCTGTTGTGCAGCCCGCACAACCCGACCGGCAAGGTGTGGAGTGTGGCGGAGTTGCAGCAGATGGCCGAGCTGTGCGAACGTCATGACGTCCGGGTGATCAGCGATGAGATCCATATGGACATGGTGTGGGGCGAAAGGCGCCACACGCCCTGGAGCCAGGTGGCGACCACGCCCTGGGCTCTGCTGACCTCCGGCTCCAAAACCTTCAATATTCCGGCGCTGACCGGTGCCTACGGGTTTATCAGCGACGATGCCGCTCGCGACGCCTACACCCAACTGCTGAAAAGCCGCGACGGGCTGTCCTCACCGGCGGTGTTGGCGGTGGTGGCGCACATTGCCGCCTACCGACACGGCGAACCCTGGCTGGATGCGTTGCGCGATTATCTGCAAGACAACCTGACCTACGTCGCCGAACGGCTGAACCGGGCGTTCCCGGCGCTCGCCTGGCAACCGCCGCAGGCCACCTATTTGGCCTGGATCGATCTACGCCCGCTCGGCATTGATGACAGCCAACTGCAACAGGTGCTGATCGACCGCGAGAAGGTCGCGATTATGCCGGGTTTCACATACGGCGAAGAGGGCCGCGGTTTCCTGCGACTGAACGTCGGTTGCCCGCGCAGCAAGGTGGAAGCCGGCATGGATAAACTGATTAGCGGGCTGAGGTTTGTTCTGGGCGAGGTGTAGTCGAGCGGGCCGGCTCGGGCCGGTCGACGAGGAGTGATCAGGCCGTCACCGGTTACAGGCTGCGCCCGCTATTGCAAGCAAGGCGTTCATTCAGGGCGAACCTATGTTCGCCCCCTGCTCATTGCGCCTGCGGAATATCCTCGAGGCGGTAATACACGCTCAACCCGCGCTCATTGGCCAGCAATACGTCGTTATCCGCCCCCGCCGATGCGCCTTCAATACGATAAATAGCCTGGCATTGGGCAATCAGCCGATGGGCCACCGGGTAGAGAAACGCCTCGCTGACCTTATCCCCCAATTGGGTTGAACCGGCCGCCGCCGCCAACGGCAGCGCCAGCCATTCGCCAATCACCGGCACATGCCCGCGCCGATACACCTCGAGCGCCGCCTGCTCCAGACGGTGCAGGTTAGCGGCGATGCGCTGCGGATCGCCGTCGGTGCCGCTGCGGTATGGGCCGGCTATCAGAATCAATTGAGCACTCATAAGCTATTCTCCAGGCTACGGTTAAGCGCCACAAACTGCAGCAGCATAATGGTTTTGGCATCCACAATGGTTCCTTGCCGGATGGCGTGCAGAGCGTCCGCCAGCGGCATCTCGATCACCTCGAGGTCTTCGCCTTCCGCCTCCACCCCGCCGCCGTCGCTCACCCGGCTGCCGGCATCATATTCCCCAACAAAGAAATGCAGTTTTTCGGTCACCGAACCGGGGCTCATATAGGCCTCGAACACCTTTTGCACGTTTTGCACCCGATAGCCGGTTTCTTCCTCCGCTTCGGCGCGAATGCGCTCCTCCGGCGAGGCATTGTCCAGCAAGCCGGCAGCGGCCTCTATCAGCATGCCGTCGTGGCCGTTGACGAACACCGGGAAACGGAACTGGCGCGTCAGCACCACCTTTTGCGCCTGCCGGTTAAACAGCAAAATGGTCGCGCCGTCGCCGCGATCGTAAGTTTCGCGGCTTTGCCGTTGCCATACGCCATCACGGCGCAAAAAATCGAAGGTGGTTTTTTTCAGCAGATACCAGTCATCAGACAGCACCCGGGTTTCAAGGATACGAACCCGATCTTTGGTCGCAATCATAGCGGTCAACTCCACAACTCAGGAAAGGAACTGGATACTATCGTGCAGTTTCGTGTATGATCAAGATATTTCGTGCAATGCAAATTTAACGGGACAACAGGATGCTCACCAGTCAGCGCAAAAAAATTATTCTGGAAAAACTGGCACAGGACGGACAGGTGCTGGCCAAACAGCTCAGCGAAATGTTCGGGCTGTCCGAAGACACCCTCCGCCGCGATCTGCGTGAGCTGGACAGCGAAGGGCTGCTGCAAAGGGTGCACGGCGGCGCGTTGCCGGTCTCCCCCGCCATCGGCACCTTTGCCGAAAGAAACGGGCAGGAATCCGCTGCCAAACGCGCGATAGCCAAAGCCGCAGCGGCAATGATCGCCCCCGGCCAGGTGGTGATCATCGATGGGGGCACCACCTCCGCCGAGCTGGTGAAACAGCTGCCGCCTACGCTGGAGGCGACTATCGTCACCCACAGCCCCAGCGTAGCGGTCGGGTTGGTTGAACATCCCAAAGTGGAGGTGATTCTGATCGGCGGACGACTGTATAAACACTCGATCGTCAGCGTGGGTGCCGCCGCGGTGGAAGCCATGTCGCACATCCGCGCCGACATTTACTTTATGGGCGTGACGGGCGTGCACCCGACCGCCGGGCTGAGCACCGGCGATCTCGAAGAAGCCTATATCAAGCGCGCGCTGGCGGCACGGGCGGCAGAAACCGTGGTGTTGGCCTCCGCCGCCAAGCTGAACGCCGCCTCACAGTATGCCATTGGCGACATCACGCTGGCGCAGAGCATTATTGTCGAACGCGCCACCGACGCCGCGCTGATCGCCCCGCTGGAACAGGCCGGGGTCACGGTGGTGAGGGCCTGAGTGGCACGGCCAAATAAAAGACTTAATCAATGCACGGTTATTAAATGGCTGCGTTTAATACCGCAACACTCCAAGCTTGGGACGGGTGGGGACATGCAGGTTAGTTGACGATGCGAGCCTCCATGGATGGATTCACGGCGTGTCGGTGCTCTGCATGCTCCTGACCTGTAGCACTATTAGTTAGTAGGCTCAGCTATTTAATCCTGCCCCCATATTGAGGGATATTAATTTTACGCATTCGTCTCACTGCCACAAAAAATGCGAGAGTAATCACATTTCATTAAACTGATCCCGGCCCAATCCGCTATTTTTCCCGCTTTATAAAAAAACCGCAGCAATCGAATGGCAACATATTGATTATCAATAAATAGTCACCTTTTCTCTTTTATTTATCAAAAACAAAAACGAGACAAACCTCACAGAAAAATCACTCTCAATAGTGCTGTCAATGTGTTCCAAGGAAATATTTGTGATTGTTTTGTGATATCGCTTGCAAATTTTACCGATACCAAAAATAACAATAGCTGCAACGGAACGGGCTGGGAGCAGGCATATGAAAATCGGCGTAGTAATAAGCGGTGGCGATGTCAGTGGCATCAACAACTTTATTTTCCAGGTCGCCAGGCTGGCGCAGGCAGATATCGTTCTGTTTAACGGCGGAATACCGGGATTACTGGCTAATCAATATCATTCCATCACCCGGCGCGATCTGGTCGATTTCTCCATTTCATCGATGCCGATTATCTCTTCAGGCCGCACGGCAAAGAAACTGGTCGCCAGTGAATATGAAACTATCGGCAAGCAACTTAAAGCGCTGCACATTGACGTGCTTATTATGGCCGGCGGCGACGGCTCGCTGCAGTTTTTAAATACGCTCAGTGAGTTTGGCGTTAACTGTTTTGGCGTGGGCATGACCATCGACAATGACGTTTTCGGCAGCGGCTACACCATTGGCTTTTCTACCGCTTGCGAACAGGTGATAAAAGAGGTCTCCAAGCTGAGAAACACCGGGCGCGCCCTGCCGGGCCGCGTATTTATGATTGAGCTGCTCGGTGGTTACTGCGGGGAATTGACGCTGCAATCGGCGATAAAATCCAATGCGGACTTTGCCCTGATCCCAGAATGCCAACATCCCTTGAACGCATTGGCGGAAAAAATAACCCACCGGCTGGAGCGGCAAAACAGCGTGATCATTTTATGTTCGGAGGGATACACCAAAGAGTATTCGCCAGGTTTCCAGGGGGCGATCGACACCATGATTAAACAGCTGGAACCCAAGATTGGCGTGCGTATTCGCAAAACCATCGTGGGGTACGGTCTGCGCAATGGCGATCCCACTTGCGAAGAGATCTATCAGGGAACATTGATGGCCAGCGAAGTCGTGCGCTGTATTCATTCCGGAATGAAAAACAAGGCCGTCATTATTAATGCCGGCAACCAACCTATTCCGATTGATTTAATCAGCATGCAAAAACGTTTGGTCGATACCGAAGGACACCATTACAAACTCGCCAGGCAGTTAAATATAATCTGAGGAGATGTCCATGCTTAAAATACTGTGTGTTTGCGGCTGCGGCCTCGGCTCCAGCTTTGCCATCGAAATGAGCGCAAAAGCGGTGCTGAAAAAATTAGAGATTGAAGCCGATATTGATCACACCACGATCTCTGAGGCCGGCGCCTTTAAATCAGATATTATTCTTACCCAAAAAACCTTCGCCGACATTTTAAATGCCGACGCCAGTGAAGAGGAAAAAAAACGGGTCATTGTTCTCCACCGGCTCACCGATAAAGTGGAAATAGAGCAAAAGATTGTGGCTTTTTTGAAAGAGCGCGACATGAAGGACCCCCATCATGAGTAGCCTGATCGATTTTATCGTCAAAGATCTGCTTGGCCAGGCGTCGATCCTGATTGCCTTTATCGCCATGCTGGGATTGTTGCTGCAGAAAAAATCCACCGGCAAGGTTGCCGAAGGCACGTTCAAAACGCTGTTGGGCTTTCTGATCATGATGGCCGGCATCAACATCATCGTCGGCGCCCTGACCTATCTGAACAGCATCTTCACCCACGGCTTCGGCATGACCGGTTACATCACCGACGTCGCCGCCATTGCCGGCCTGGCCAACCGCGAGCTGGGCTCTGAAGTGGCGATGACGCTGCTGGTGATTTTCGCCGTGAATATCATCATCGCCCGCATCACCCCGTTCAAATACATTTTCCTGACCGGGCAGGCGTTGTTGTGGATGGCCACCATTGGCGCGGTGATCGGCTATAAAGCCGGGCTGACCGGGATGCCGCTGATTTTGACCGGCGGGATCTTTGGCGGCGTGATGGCGGTGTTGATGCCGGCGCTGGCGCAACCGGTAGTGCGCAAAATCACCGGTTCGGACGAGGTGGCGCTGGGGCACTTCTGCACCATCGGTTATCTGGTGCAGGCGGCGGTCGCCAAGGTGGTCGGCAAAGGTTCGCGTTCCACCGAGGATCTGGAGTTACCCGACAACTTCAAGTTTCTGCAAGACACCTATCTGTCGATGGCGGTGGTGATGATCCCGATGTACCTGATCCCCGCGCTGGCGGCCGGGCCGCAGTTCATCGCCCAATACGCCGGTGGCATGAACTACCTGATGTACTCCTTTATGCAGGCCATTCAGTTCGTCGCCGGCGTGTTTATCCTCTACAGCGGCGTGCGTCTGTTGCTGAATGAGCTGGTGCCGGCGTTTCGCGGCATTGCCATGCGCATCGTACCGGATGCCCGCCCGGCGCTGGATTGCCCGGTGCTGTTCCCCTATGCGCCCAATGCGGTGATTGTCGGCTTCCTGGCCACGACCCTGGGTTCAATCATCGGCATGATCGTTTTCCCGATGTTCGGTCTGGCGATGATCCTGCCCGGCCTGCTCACCAACTTCTTCGCCGGCGGCACCGCAGGCATTTTCGGTAACGCCCTTGGCGGGCGGCGCGGTGCGATGATCGGTGGCGTGGTTCACGGTCTGTTCATCACCTTCCTGCCGGCCATTCTGGTGCCGATGCTGGAAAGTTACGGCTTTGTCGGCGTGACCTTCAGCGATTCCGACGTCATCAGCAGCGGCCTGGTGATGGGCCATGCCTTCCAGGGCAACTGGCTGTTCATCACCCTGTTCATTGTCTTCGTCACGCTGATTGCGTGGTTTGTTAACGGTAAATCAACCAAGCACCATGAGGGAAAAGTCCATGAAACTCTATAATTTCAACGAGCTGTTGTCCGTTGCCAAGGCCCGCGACTTCAAGGCGATAGGCTCATTCAATCTCCATTGTCTGGAGATGCTCCCGGCCTTTTTCAGGGCGGCCAAGGCGACCCACAGCCCGCTGATGATCCAGATTTCCACCGGGACCGCCGAATATCTGGGTTACCGGCTGCTGGTTGATTCGGTGCGCTCGCTGTCGGCAAGCGAAGACGTGCCCACCTGTCTGCATCTGGATCACTGCTCGGACATCGCCGCCATCGAGACGGCGATTGATGCCGGTTTCAGTTCGGTGATGTATGACGGTTCTCATCTTGATATGGACGAGAATATCGCCAATACCCGCAAGGTGATCGACATTGCCCGCCAACGTAACGTCTCGGTGGAGGCTGAACTGGGCGCCATCGGCGGTTCGGAGGACGGCAAGGCGGTCGCGGAAGAGGATATCTGTTTTACCACCGTGGAAGACGCCAAGCGCTTTGTAGACGAAACCGGGGTCGACATGCTGGCCGTATCGGTCGGTACCGTTCACGGGCTGTATACCGGCAAGGCGCATATCCAGCACCAGCGCCTGGCGGAAATCACCGAGGCCACCCATACCCCGCTGGTGTTGCACGGCGGCACCGGGGTCAGCGATGAAGATATGCGGCGCGCGGTGGCCGGCGGCATTGAAAAGGTCAACGTGGGCACCGAGATGAACGTGCAGTGGGTTGGGCGCTGCAAGCAGACGTTTGAAAAAGGCAAAGTGAACGACAGCGTGCGGAAATTCCTGATCCCGGCCAATAATGCCGTCACCGAGGTATTAACGGAAAAGATCGGCCTGTTTAAATAACGGTTGTCATGAGTTCTTAATATAAACCCTGTGCATTTCAAGTCGCGGTCAAGCGGTTAATTCATCAGTCCCGGATCCCCAGCTATTGCAGGGGCACGGCATGCTGTGCCTGCCTGAGTCGGGGCCGAATATATTCGCCCTTGCCGGGGCTGATTGATACACCATGCCGCGGCGTGAAAAGCGCAGGTATAGACGGGAGAATATATGTTTAATTTTATGAAGCGCCAGCGGGAAAAAGAAACGCTGCACGCCACGCATTACGATGATGAAACCAATGAAATTTCAGCCGAAATTAACGCACTGGAACGGCGGTTGGCGGCAACACCGGCGGACGGCGAAATCCATAAGGCATTAATGCTGGCCTATAATCGGGCAGTAAAGATTTATGCCAAAAGCCAGCATCATCGCCAATATATCGATACCGTTTTTATCAAGATGGACGAGCTGCGCAATATTATCAGGAAAAATCTCTGAGGGATCATGATGACAATTAAACAACTGCTGATTGAGGCCGGCGCCATACAGGTCGGCGTCAAGGAAACGGACTGGAAAAAGGTCATTACGCTGGCGGCGCAGCCCTTGGTGGATAACGGCTATATTCATGCCTCTTATTATCAGGCGGTGATCAGCAATACGCTGGCCCATGGCGCTTATTACGTGTTTGACGAAGGCATCGCCATCCCCCATGCGCGGCCGGAGTGCGGGGTAATTAAAAACTGCTTCAGCATGGTGTTGCTGGAGGAGCCCATCGCCTTTCGCGACAGCGAAAAGGCCGATATCGTCATCCTGTTCGGCGCAACCGACAGTAACCGGCATATTGAAGAAGGCATTCGCGCCATTGTCGATTTACTGGACAATAAAGAGCGGCTCGACAAGCTCCGCGCGGCGAAAATATGGCAAGAGGTGGTGGACATATTATGACTCTGGCAAGCGGAAAAACCGTCATTCTGGTCAATGGCGTTCCTGCCTCCGGCAAAAGCACCGTCGCGCAGGCTTTGGCGCAGCATTTCGGCCTGCCTTATCTGGCCATCGACGGCATCAAGGAGCCTTTTATGTCGCGGCTGGACAACGTGGATCGGGGGCTGAACCGGCGGCTTGGCTGCGCCGCTTATGAAGCCATTTGGTCAATCGTGGCGCAGGCGCCCGACTGCTGTACTTACGTTATCGACGCCTGGTTCGGCTTTCAGCCCAGAGAGGAGTTGCGTCATTACCTGCGTGAAGCCGGGGTGACGCACCCCCTGGAGGTGTGGAACCAGATTTCCGGCGAGCTGGCGGCAGAGCGCTATGCTTCGCGCATCGGGCAACGCCCCAAAGGCCATCCCGGTGCAGAATATTTGCCTGAATTGCGGGCGCTGGCCGAACGCGCCGCCCCGATGGCCATCGGCCCGGTGATCCGGGTTGAGCAGGCCCAACCGCTGGAAATCCGCAGGATTGTCGACTCGCTGACGGAGTACGGCATAGGTGGCGATAACATCGGCAAGCGGATGGCGGGTTGATGTTTTCCGCGACTGCGGGCCGGGAGCAAGCGCGGGAGCTTCTCCCGCCATTGCACAAAAATGCAACGCCCTTCGCAATTAATGTGATATTAATCACTTTTTTATGCAACCTAATGGCAATTTTCATTCTTTTGTTTTTATACTGATATGCACTTTACCTACAACAAAATAACGAGTGCAGATCATGATTGACTCCCGCCTACCGCTTACCGACATTCACCGTCACCTCGACGGCAACATCCGTGCGCAAACCATTCTCGATCTGGGCCGTCAGTTCAATCTGGCTCTGCCCGCTGACGAGCTGGAAGCGTTGCGCCCGCACGTGCAAATCACCCATGCCGAACCGGATCTGATCAGCTTTCTGCAAAAGCTGGACTGGGGCGTGGCGGTGCTGGGCGACCTGGATGCCTGCCGCCGGGTAGCCTATGAAAACGTAGAGGACGCGGCCAATGCCGGGCTGCACTATGCCGAGCTGCGCTTCTCGCCGTATTACATGGCGATGAAACACCAATTGCCGGTGGCTGGCGTAGTCGACGCGGTGATCGACGGCATTCGTTCCGGCGTTCGCGATCGGGGCATCGATGTCCGCCTGATCGGCATCATGAGCCGTACCTTTGGCGAAGCGGCCTGTTTGCAAGAGCTGGAAGGCCTGTTGGCGCATCGCGACGGCATTACCGCACTGGATCTGGCCGGTGACGAGCTGGGCTTCCCGGGCAGCCTGTTCCTCAGCCACTTCAACCGCGCCCGTGACGCCGGCTTGCGCATTACCGTGCACGCGGGCGAAGCCGCAGGCCCGGAAAGCATCTGGCAGGCGATCCGCGAGCTGGGTGCCGAACGTATCGGCCACGGGGTGAAAGCGATTGAAGATCCGGCGCTGATGGACTTCCTGGCTGAACACGGCATCGGCATCGAATCCTGCCTGACCTCCAATATTCAGACCAGCACCGTCTCTTCTCTGGCCCAGCACCCGCTGGCGAAATTCCTGCGCCACGGCGTGCTGGCCTCGATCAACACCGATGACCCGGCGGTTCAGGGCATCGAGATCGAACACGAATATCGGGTAGCGGCGCCACAGGCCGGGTTGACGCCGGCGGAAATCCGCACCGCACAGGAAAACGGCCTGAAAATGGCGTTCCTCAGCGAGCAGGAAAAGCAGGCTTTGCGCGATAAAGTACGAGGCTGATGAAGCAAGGGGCGCGTATAACGCGCCCCGGTTTATTTCACCGCCAGCGCCTCTCGCTGTTTGGCGGTTTTGCGCGCATAGCGCTGCGCCAGTACGGCGCACACCATCAGTTGCACCTGATGGAAAATCATCAGCGGCAGCACCATGGCCCCCACCGCTGCGGCCGGAAACAGCACGTTGGCCATCGGAATGCCGTTCGCCAGGCTCTTTTTCGAGCCGCAGAACACAATGGTGATCTCATCGGCGGTATCGAACCCCAACCAGCGCGCAGTGTAAGTGTTGATAATCAGCACCACAGTCAGCAGCACCAGCGACATCACCAGAATGGTCAGCAACGACCAGCCGTCAATCCGGTGCCAGATACCTTCCACCACCGCCGCGCTGAACGCGGTATACACCACCAGCAATATCGATGAACGGTCAGTGATGTTGATCAGCTTGCGGTGGCGATCGACCCATTTACCGATCAACGGCCGCGCCAGGTGCCCCACCACAAACGGCACCATCAGTTGCAAGATGATCGAACCGATGGCGTGCAGCACGTCGGTGTTCCCGCCCTGGGTATGCATCAAGGCTCCTACCAGCAACGGCGACAGGAAAACGCCGAGGATACTGGACGCCGAAGCGCTGCAAATCGCCGCGGCCACGTTACCGCCCGCCGCGGAAGTGAAAGCGATGGCCGACTGCACCGTCGCCGGCAATGCGCACAGATAGAGGAAGCCCAGATAAACCGTCGGCGTCATCAACCCCGGCACCATCCAATTCATCGCCAGCCCCAATAGCGGGAACAGCGCAAAAGTACTGAGGAACACCACCAGATGCAGTTTCCAGTGGCTCATGCCGGCGATAATCGCCTCGCGCGACAGCTTGGCGCCATGCATAAAGAACAGCAGCGCAATGGCAGCGGTTGTCAGGCGTTCGAAGAACGTTTTCCATACCCCTTCGCAGGGGAAGATCGAGGCGACGATCACCACCAAAATCAGGACCAATAAAAACTTATCAATGCGCAGACGCTGTAACCAAGACATGAATAGGGATCCCTCGAAGAATAAAACGGGTTCGACAAGCGAACCCGGAACCATGAATGGCGGAAACGACGGCGTTCAGACTACCGGTAACGCCCTTTGCTGTTTCGCCGACTCAATGCCCAGCTCGATCATTTCCATCACTTTGATGGCATCGTCGGCCGGCACCGGGTTTTCACCCTCGCCGTTAATCGCATCGCGGATTGCCGCGTAATAGGCCGGGTAGTTGCCGGGAATGCTCAGCAACGGCTTCTCCGCCAGTAGGCCATCACGTGACAATGTCACTACACCGTCGCGCATATCGTAGCCCCAGTCGGCCTGCGGCAGACGTTCACCGGCTTTCAGGCGGTCTTCCTGCGGATCCAGCCCGAACTTGATAAAGCTGCCCTGGGTGCCATGCACGATATAACGCGCGGTTTCCGCCGCCGCCAGCACCGTGCCGTGCAGCACCACTCGGCGGTCGCCGTAGTTCAGTACCGCGTGGAAATAATCCACCGATTGCGAGCCAGGGCGCAGTTCGCCCAGATCGACAAACAGCGTTTGCGGCTTGCCGAACAGTTGCAGCGCCTGATCGATCAGGTGCGGCCCCAAATCGTACCAGATGCCGGTGCCGGCACCGGCCTGTTCGCGCCAGCGCTGACGCACTTCCGGCCGGAAGCGATCGAAATGCGATTCAAAGTAAACCACTTCGCCGAGCGCCCCCTCTTTCAGCAGCGTCTTGAGCGTGAGGAAATCGCTGTCCCAGCGGCGGTTGTGAAACACCGACAACAGCTTGCCGCTCTGTTCCGCCTGCTGTTTCAATTCTTGCGCTTGTGACAATGTCACGGTAAAGGGTTTATCCACCACCACGTGCTTGCCGGCGGCCATCGCCTGCTGCGCCAGCGGGAAGTGGGTATCGTTGGGGGTGGGAATGACGATCAGATCGATAGAGGGGTCGTTGAACAATGCCTGCGGATCGCTCACTACCGTCATTGCAGGCCAGTCGGCGTGCACTTTGCCTGCATCGCTGCTGGACACGGCGGCCAGTTCTACGCCCGGGGTGCCGACAATCAGCGGCGCATGAAAGGTTTTGCTGGCATAGCCGTAACCCACCAGCCCAACCCGAATTTTTTCTGCCATGGTATTTCCTCTTACTGGCTCGCTATAGACCCATCCGATTTGACACCATGACGCAGGCGGGAACAAGAAGTAAATGTGATGTTAACGGTAGCGACGCGCAATAATCCCACACTTCAGTCAACATGACCGAGAGACTTCATTAGCGTCGGGGACAGAGGATTTAGCATCATTGGGCTAGCCGAGCCTTTTGTTTCTGTAGCCAAAAATATTCATCACCTGACTTTGACATAAAATATGTTGTGTCAGGGAAAAAACCACGCCATTGAATTAACGTTAATTTCAGCCATAAGTTAAAAATATGTCACTGGCTTATATTTCATCATGAAATGGTTATCATCATTATTAATTTATTTTCCTTAAATTCCATCGTTAAATAAAATTTGACAATAAAAAAAATGCGTCTTTAATTAAATCTCATTGATCAAAAAAACACCCTACTTGCAATCGAATTTATTTCGGGGGTCACTCGTGGAAGATATGCTGATCCTCGTTGATGACAAAGATAATCCTATCCGTTCGGAAGGGAAACTCTCGGTTCATCAGCAAGGGCTATTACATCGTGCATTTTCGATCTTTATATTTGATAGCAAAGGAAGATTGTTGCTGCAACAAAGAGCGCTCGGCAAATACCATTCGGCCGGATTGTGGACCAACAGTTGCTGCGGGCATCCGCGCTGGGGTGAGGCTACCGATGCTGCCGCCCAGCGGCGTTTACAGGAAGAAATGGGGTTTTGCACCCCATTGAAAAAAGTCTCCAGTTTTACCTATCATGCTGAAGTACCTGGAAATTTAACTGAACATGAGTTCGACCATATTTATGTTGGGTTGTTTGAGGGTGAACCTGATGTTAATCCTGACGAAGTAGAAAATTCGCGATGGATTGATGTGATCCAGTTATTGCATGAGATTGAATTGCATCCGGAAAAATTCACCACGTGGTTCAGGTTAATAATAAATAGTTATGATACTAATGAAATAACACGATGGGAAAAGCTTGCATCCCGTTAATGCTATCCACATTAAACGACTGGTGAATGGCGATGGAGACCTTATTGGAATTAATTAATTTTCCTGCCGATCTACGGAAGTTATCCCGTGAACAATTAGCACAGGCGGCAAATGAACTCCGGGCATTTTTATTATCCAGCATCGCAAAAAGCGGTGGCCATTTAGCCTCTAATCTCGGCGTGGTGGAATTAACCCTGGCGCTGCATTATGTCTTTGATACGCCAAACGATCGAATTGTCTGGGACGTCGGTCATCAATGTTATCCGCACAAAGCGATTACCGGCAGACGCGGACAGATGAGCACCCTGCGCAAAAAGGGCGGCATTTCCGGCTTTCCAAGACGGGATGAATCCCCCTATGACAGCTTCGGCACCGCCCATTCCAGCACGTCAATCTCTGCCGCGTTGGGGATGGCGCACGCCGCCCGGCTGCAGCGGCAGGCCCGGCGCTGCATCGCGGTCATTGGCGACGGCGCGCTCAGTGCCGGTCTGGCCTTTGAGGCGATGAACAACGCCACGCTCGATCCGGACCTGCCTTTACTGGTGATCCTCAACGATAACGACATGTCGATCTCGCCATCGGTCGGCGCGCTGAAACAGCATCTCGTCGCTCTGCAAAGCGGTGAATCTGCGTCACTGTTCAGCACCCTGGGCTTTGACTACTCGGGGCCGGTTGACGGTCACGATCTGGCAACGCTGATCCCGGCACTGGAACGGCTGCGCGATCGGCGCGGGGTGCAGTTACTGCATGTCATCACCCGTAAGGGCCAAGGCTTTTCGCACGCGGAGGCCGACCCCGTGAACTACCATGCGCCGGCCAAGTTTTGCCCGCAGGCCGGAATAGTGCCCACCGCCGCCGGTAAGCTGACCTATACGCGGGTATTCGGCGACTGGTTGTGCGACGAGGCAGAGCGAGACGCGCGCGTGGTCGGCATTACCCCGGCGATGCGTGAAGGTTCCGGCCTGGTGGCCTTTCAGCAGCGCTTTCCCGATCGCTATTTCGACGTCGGCATCGCCGAACAGCATGCGGTGACCTTTGCCGGCGGCCTGGCCGCCGAAGGCATGCGTCCGGTAGTGGCGATTTACTCCACCTTCCTGCAGCGCGGTTATGACCAACTTATCCACGACATCGCCATCCAGCAACTGCCGGTAACCTTCGCCATCGATCGCGCCGGCGTGGTAGGGGCCGATGGAGCGACCCATATGGGCATGTTCGATCTGGCTTATCTGCGCTGCATTCCCAATCTGCTGCTGATGTGCCCGGCGGATGAAAATGAGTGCCGGCAAATGCTGCATACCGCGCTGAATCATAATGGCCCGGCGGCGGTGCGCTATCCGCGCGGCAGTGGCCCCGGCGTGCTGCCGCAGCGCGAGATGACGGCGTTGCCGTTGGGAAAAGCTCAGGTTCACCGCATTGGGCGGCGGATCGCCATTCTGGCCTTCGGTTCGATGGTTGCGCCGGCGCTGGAAGCCGGCGTCCGACTGGATGCGACCGTGGTCAATATGCGCTTCGTCAAGCCGCTCGACGCTGGGCTGCTGCAGCGCCTGGCGCGTACCCATGAGACGTTGGTCACGGTGGAAGAAGGCTGCATCGCCGGCGGCGCGGGGAGCGCCTGCCTGGAATGCCTGTCCGCCGCCGGGATCGCAATAAACAGCTTGTTGCTGGGCTTTCCGGATAATTTTGTCGAGCACGGCGAGCCGGCAGAGCTGCTGGCGACCTGCGGTCTGGACGCCGACGGCATCGAAAACGCCATTGTCAGCTTTGTTACACCGCCGGTGGCGAAGTTTGTTGCCGACGTGGGGAGTTTTACCGATGAAAGTGAAGCTTTTTTACGCGAAAACACGCGCATTTATCGAGGAGAGCGACCATGAGCAATCTGTCTGAAATGATGTCACCCGATCCGGTGTATTTACAAAACCTGCCGTATCAGGTGATCCGGGATAGCCATACCGACAGCTATGAGGAGAAGGTGGTACAGACCTACTGCGAAGAACCGGAACATTGGCGCAAGGCCATCGGCGAGACGCTGTTGTTTCAATTTGGGGTGTATGAGGATACGGCTCATGCCCCTGCCCTGACGCCGATATCAAAGCTGAAGCCCACCGCGGGGCTGGATGAGTCCAGTGTCCGTTATTTCGAGCAGCAGTTGTTTCTGGCCGGGGTAACCGGCAGCGATCGGCCGGCGATGCGCCGTATCCTGGATATCGGTTGCGGCTGGGGTTACATCCTCAAACATCTGGCGGAGCGCTATCCGGAATGCCAACGGTTGGACGGCGTTAACGTCAGCGCCCAGCAGCTCAACTACTGCGCCCGCTCCCATGCCGAGCAAGGGTTGAGCGGCCGCATCAATCTGTTTTTGTGTAATGCGCAGGACATCGGACTGTTGCCGGATCCTGATGATCTTTATGATCTGGTGATCATCCGCGGCGTCATCTCTCACTTCCCCAACGAGCTGTATGAAAAAGCCATGCGCGCGTTATTCACCCGGGTGCGGCCCGGTGGCAAGGTGATCATCTCCGACAACCTGTACAACGTCGAACCGGATCGCTACCAGTCCGATACGCCGGATATTGTTGACCGCCTGGCCTGCCGCCATCAAAAAACGCCGGCTTACTTTAGCCAGGTGCTGGAAGACAGCGGTTTCACCATAAAGGATTTTCGCGTATTGCCGTCAAACGTTGACGTAGCGCACTGGCTGATGGACTCCAAGGCCAATATCGAACGTCATTTCCCTGAAGGGGTGGGTGGTGCGCTGGAAGAGCTGCGGGTGCTGGCTGAAAACTGGTCGGTGGCACTGCTGAAGGACAAGGTTTCTACTTACAGCGTGATTGCACAAAAACCGGTTAAATAAACAGGGATCAGGACGAGGAACGGGACAGGTCAGTACCTACTACTCTGGTGGCCGCCTCGGAGCATAAAGGCAGCGCCATAATCACACATATTCCATTTTTTGATAAGGGGATAGCATGGAACCGGTGAAATTACCTCACATCGCTTGTCCACTGCTGTTGGCGAGTTATCCGAATGCGGAAAAATACAGCGCAGGGACGGTGGCATGGATAGATCGTTGGGAACTGTATAGCGACCATCAGCACCGTGAACGTCTGAGTAACATTAACTGTGGCCAGTTGGCGACATTGATGTACCCGGACTGCAAGTCTGATGCCTTGATGCAAGTCATGACCGATTATGTTGCCTGGGCATTTTCCTTCGACGATGAGTATTGCGATGAAGGAGGCATGAGCGAGCAACCGGCAGCGTCAGCGTTGGCAATGCAACATATGCAGCGTGCACTTGAATCGCCGGAGGTGATCATTGATCCGACCGATCGCTATGCGCTGGCGTTGCGTGATATTCGTCAGCGCATCGATACCCTGGCTTCTCCGTTGCACGGTGCCCGTTTTGTGACCGTACAGCGCGGGTATTTCTTTGTCGAGATCAACAAACTGCTGCATCAAGTGCCGGACTTTAATGATTGTGCCACGTTGCGTTTGAGTTCAGGCGGTGGACTTGTCTTCCCGGTACTGGCTCATATTGCGGCGGTAAATCCCATAAGCCAGAGCGATCTGGACAGCCGCCGGATGTGGGCAATGACCGAAATGGCGGCGATGATTGTGGTTTGGGACAGTGATATCTACTCCTACGGTAAGGAACTGGCTCGGGAACCCGATGGACGTCAACACAATATTTGCGCCTGGTTACACTATCATCAGCACTGCAGTCATGATGACGCCGTGGTACAGGCCGTGGATATTCGCAATCGCACTTTCAGCCTGTACCTGAGGTTACGGGCCGATTTGTTGGCGCGAATGTCACCGGAGATCAAACAGTATATTCGCGGCCTGGATGGTTATATCCGCGGAGGGTTCGAATGGATCCAGGATAACCGGCGTTACCGTTACAAAAACGGAGTGGACGGGGAGTTGGCTTACGTCGGCGGTGATATCGCCGAGGCATTGCCCCCACTGGATGAGGGAACGCCAATACCTGTGGGCTCTTTAGCCTGGTGGTGGGAATACGACCCGGCGCGCGAAGCTCAGCGTTAATCGGAGGATAGCGGCATCGGCGACGTGTCTGTTGGGTTGATGCCATCGCCCGGCGCCATAACTCATGGCATAAGTTCATCCCGATGCCTTTCAACAGTTCCGGCGCCATTTGCGTGGCGACCAGATCCTGCCAAAACAGGGTGACGATCCCGGTCAGGCCCAGTACCGCCGCAGGCAGCACGTTTGGGCTGGGCCGCTGACGGAAGAAGATCATGCCGTTGACGGCGTTGAACAGCACCGCCCTCGATAAAATCACGGATTCCAACCCGCTGCTGAAATAGTCGTATGCGCGGTAACCGGGTTCCCTCTCCCTCTGGCAGCCCGGTTACCGCGCATGTCCTCAACGCCCCTACGGTTAACCGGTAACGGCGGCATAAGGCGATTGGCGCTCGCTTTTCGCCGGGTAGTTAATCTCCAGGCTGCGGCGGCGGAAATCGCTTGGGCTGACGCCCACCCGCTTGCGGAATACGCGAGAAAAATAGAGCTGATCGTCGTAACCCACCACCCGGCCGATGGTGGCGATCGACTCCTGCGTGGTCTGCAACAGCAGCTTGGCGCGGATCACCCGCTGATCTTCGCGCCAGCGCAGGATATTGATACCCACCTGCTCGCGGAACAGATGCGCCAGCCGCGACGGCGACAGGCAGACATGGCGCGCCACCTCGTCAATGCGCAACTCGCCCGCCAGGTTGCCGGTGATGAACTGGCAGGCTTCGATGACGCGCGGATCCATGATTTTCTGCGGGCTGAGCGGATCTTCTTCCATCGCGCGCAGCAACAGGCGTTCCAACAGGTTCATGCCCAGCTCTTCCGCAAAACGGCGACCGGAGCGCTGGGTCTGTTCGATATTGGCGAACAGCCGATCGAATTCCAGCAGCAGGTTATTGTTTGGCAGCGTCAGGCGCCCCACTTCATGGGTTTTGCTGTGCCATTCCAACCAATCGGCCCAATAGGCGCGCGGGCGGAAATAAACCCAGCGGTGATACCAACAGTCGCTGTCCGGCGAACGGCCGTAATAATGAGATGCCTTGGGAGGAAACAGCAGCAGGTCACCGGGATTGCAGTATAAGGTGTCCTCGCCGTCAAACACCTTGCCCTGGCCCTTGATGGTCAGATTGAGAATATAGCCCTTCATGCCACCGGGGCGATCGATAAAGAAATCCAGCGGGCCGTCCGCCATGATCGGCGTCAACCCGGCCACCAGATAGGCATTGAAGGTGTAACCCGGTAACAGCGGGTTCGGTTGCGGTTCCTGTGCCATGCGATGATACATCGGTCCTCCCGGAACGGTTTCAGCAACGAACTTATAGCTTAGATAACAATCCTATACCCTATGGCTTTCGAGTTGGCCGCTCTAGCGCATCCATGCGCTCGCGGCATTCGTACATCCCTGTACAGCACAGCTAGGTGCCCAGCTCACTCATCCCCAGGCGCTTACTTAAGTAAGTAACTGGGGTGACAAATCTGCAGGGAGCAGATTTGAACGCTGCTCGCAGCGGCCCCCTAAGGGGTGTGGCCCATGGACGGGCCACATAACTTAGTGCAGGCAACAACGCTGCAGCTTGAAAGACGACGGGTATAACCAAGTGTATCGGCCCGGCAGATTACTGCCTGAGCCGATGGCAGAACTGTGAGCAGGGTTAGCGATTTTCTACGCCGTGCGTTTGGCCTGCTGTTTGTAGCGGTCGAAAATTACCGCCGCCAGCAGAATCACGCCGCGCACCACATATTGCGAGAACGGCGAAATATTCAGCAAATTCATCGCGTTCTCTACCGTGCCGAGGATCAGGATGCCGGCGATAACGTAGGAAATCTTGCCGATACCGCCCTTCAGCGACACCCCGCCCAGTACGCAGGCCGAGATCACGATCAGCTCATAGCCGATCGAAGTCATCGGCTGGCCGCTGGTCATGCGCGAAGCCAGAATGATGCCGGCGGCGGCCGAAACCAGCCCGGACAGCACAAAGATGATGATTTTCGTGCGCACCACCGGTACCCCGGCCAGGCGCGCCGCCTCTTCGTTGCCGCCGATCGCCAGCGTATTGCGGCCAAAGGTGGTTTTGTTGAGCAGAAAACCGAACAGGATCAGGCAGGCGACGGTGATCCAGATCGGCGCGGGCAGCCCCAACCAGTTGGCGTAGCCCAACGTGAAGAAGCGTTCGTCTTCAATGCCCACCGCTTTGCCGTCGGAAATGATGTAGGCCAGGCCGCGCAGGATCTGCATGGTGGCCAGCGTGGTGATCAGGGCGTTGATTTTCAACCGGGCGATGACAAAGCCGTTAATCAACCCCGACGCCACGCCCAACAGCAGGCCGGCACCTACGCCGATCCACAGGCTTTCGGTCAGGTTGATCACCACCGCAGTGGTGACCCCGGCGCAAGCGATGACCGAGGCGACGGACAGATCGAAGTCGCCGGAGGCCAGGCAAAACAGCATGCCGCAGGCCACCATGCCGGACATGGATATCGCCAACCCCAGCCCTTTCATGTTGATGAAAGAGCCGAAGTTAGGCACAAACACTACGCAGGCGATAAACAGCACCGCGAACACCACCAGCATGCCGTAGCTGTCCCAGATACGCGCCAGCCCCCGGCCGCTGCGGTTTTTCACAGAATGGGTCGTTATGGTCGACATCTCTTTCTCCTTCACAATCAAGCCACCGCCACAGCGGCATCAGGGGTAATATCGGGGGTGCGCAGCATCGCCAGGCTGAGGGCTTTTTCCTCGCTGGCATCGTCGTGCAGTAACTCGCCGGAAATGGCGCCTTCGCGCATCACGATGATGCGATCCGCCAGCCCCAGCACTTCGGGCAAATCGCTGGAAGCGAACAGCACCGCGATGCCCTGCTGCGCCAGTTGGTAAATCACATGGTAAATTTCATGCTTGGCGCCGACGTCGATACCGCGCGTCGGCTCATCCAGCAGGATCACTTTCATTTCTTCCGACAGCCAGCGGCCCAGAATCGCCTTCTGCTGGTTACCGCCGGATAAATTCATAATCAGCTGACCGGCACTTGGGGTTTTGATATTCAGCGCACGGATGTGATGGTCGGCATTGCTGACCTCCCAGCCGTTATTGATCAGGCAGCCTGCGCGGATACTTTTGCGCCGCGCGCTGATGTTGATGTTGTCTCGCACCGAATGCACCGGAATGATGCCGTCCGCCTTGCGGTCCTCCGGGCACAGCATGATGCCGGCGCGGATAGCGTCTATCGGCGAACGGATATCCAGCCGCTGGCCATCCAGCGTCAATTGCCCGCTACTGACCCGCGTGGCGCCGAAAATGCCTTTCATCAGTTCGCTGCGCCCGGCGCCCACCAGGCCGAACAGCCCGACAATCTCCCCGGCCCGCACGTTCAGATCGATAGGGGTTTTGACGCCAGGTGCCTGCAACCCTTGTAGCGTCAACCTCACCGGCCCCAGCTCACGCGGCTGATAACCGTAGACGTCGGCGATATCGCGGCCCACCATCGCCTGCACCAGCTGCGCATTGTTAACCTGGCTCATGTCGTCAAAAGTGCGCACATAACGGCCGTCTTTGAATACCGTAATGGCATCGCTAAGAGCAAAGATCTCCTCCATACGGTGCGAAACGTAGAGGATCACCCGCCCTTCGGCGCGCAGTTCGCGGATCACCCGGAACAATTGTTCAATCTCTCTGGCGGACAGCGAGCTGGTCGGTTCGTCAAACGCGATCACCTTGGCGTTGCGCGCCAACGCCTTGGCGATTTCCACCATCTGCCACTGGCCGATCGACAGATATTTCAACGGCGTATCCGGGTCGATATCCAGCCCGAGATGCTCCAACTGCAAGCGGGATTCGTAACGCAACAGCTTGCGATCCACCAGCCCGAGTTTGGTCGGCAATTGGCCGAGGTAAATGTTCTCCGCCACCGTCATTTCCGGCACCAGATGCAGTTCCTGGTAGATAATCGCTACCCCGGCGTTCAAGGCATCGGTGGTGTTGGTAAACTGTACCGTCTGGCCTTTCAGCTGAATTTCGCCCTGGGTCGGCGCATAGTTGCCGCTGAGGATTTTCAGCAGCGTGGATTTCCCGGCGCCGTTTTCCCCCATCAACGCGTGGATCTGCCCGGCCTGGCAGCTGAAACTGATATCATCCAGCGCCTTCACGCCCGGGAAGGTTTTACCGATGCCTTTAAACGTCAGATACGGCAATGCGGCGGTCATAATGCGATCCTCCTGCGGTCAAAAATGCCGCCCGGCGTTAACGCGGCGGGCGGCTCGGTGATTACATCAGGCCTTTTTTCTGCAGTTCGGTTTTAAAGTTGTCGCGGGTGATCAGCACCACGTCGGTCACTTCGGTAAATTTCTGCGGCTCTACACCCTTCTCTACCCAGTCATGCAGCATCTGAATGCTTTTGTAGCCGTGAATGTCCGGGCTTGGCAGCAGCGACCCGTAGAAACCGGTAGCCTGCCCCTTGGACAGTTCGCTGACCGCGTCCACACCGTTGATGCCGATGCCGATCACGTTCGGCGCCTTAAAGCCCTGGCCTTCGGTGGCGCGCACGCCGCCCAGCACGGTGTTGTCGTTCATGCCGACAATCAGCCAGTTTTTCACTTCAGGATGTTGCACCAGCATCGAGTTGGCGGCATCGAACGCCCCCGGGATATCGTTGGACTTGGTCGGTACCGAGTAGATTTGTTTTTCCGGGAAACCGGCCGCTTTCAACGCGGCAATCGAACCGCCGGTGCGGCGACGGGCGGTATCCAGCTCATCGGCGGTGATCGCCATCACGGCGGTGTCCGCCGGTTTCCAGCCGCGTTTGTTCATCTCTTTCCACAGCTCCTGGCCCTGGCGCTCACCGATTTTGGTAGCCGCCATCATCACCAGCGGCACGCTGTCCATAGGTTTGCCTTTGGCGGTGACGAACTGATCGTCCACGGCAATCACTTTCAGGTTGTAACTGCGCGCCTTGGCCATGATCGCCGAGCCGAGTTTCGGATCCGGCGTGCAGATGACAAAGCCCTTGGCTCCGCTGGCCGCCAGACTGTCGATGGCGTTAAGGGTTTTTTCCCCGTCCGGCACCGCGATTTTGATCACGTCGAAACCGAGATCCTTACCGGCCTTGTCGGCAAATTTCCATTCGGTCTGGAACCAGGGTTCCTCTGGCTGCTTGACCAAAAAGCCCAGCTTCATGGTCTCGGCGACAGCCGAATGTGACATAACGGCCGCCAGACCCAGTGCCGCCAGCGCCTTAGTGAATTTATGCATGATGCTCTCCGCAGTTTTGTTCTCTTCGGCGAATAAATTTGCTCGCCGTGAAAACGTTATCATTAGGGTGCCTGTTGTCGGCGTGACGCTTGTTTTCGCGGCATCGACCAACACCAGCTGTAAGACGGCTTAAGTTTTAGCGGGTATTTGTTGCCAAAATGTAGAGCGCTATCACATCCGTGGAATACAGCAGATATGTGCATATATTTAGCGAATTCCGCCAAGCATTAACTTATGACAACCGTCACAAAATCACTGTGCGAAGCAGAAAAGTGCATACTTCCAGCTAATGGCTCCTCACCTGCCCACCGCTCAGACTCCTATGGTTGTCACAGCGTATTAACACATCAGGAGTCAACATCATGACGGCAGGCGCTATTGCCCTGGGATTGGACTTCGGCAGCGATTCGGTGCGGGTATTGGCGGTTGACTGCCATAACGGCCAGGAGCTGGATACCGAAGTGGTTTACTACCCTCGCTGGCAGCGCGGCGAATACTGCAACGCTGCAGAGAACCGATTCCGCCACCATCCACTCGACTATATAGAAGCCATGGAGCAGGCGATCGTCAGCCTGGTGCAGCGAATGCCCCCGCAACAACGGTTGCAGGTCATCGGTATCGGGGTCGATTCGACCGGTTCCACGCCTGCGCCGATTGACGCGCAAGGCAAGGTGCTGGCGCTGCGGCCGGAGTTTGCCGACAACCCGAACGCCATGTTTGTGCTGTGGAAAGATCACACTGCCATCGAGGAAGCCGACGCCATCAACCGGCTGTGCCGCAGCGGCGATTTCCCCGACTATTCTCGCTATATCGGCGGCGTCTATTCATCCGAATGGTTCTGGGCCAAGATCCTGCACGTTTCGCGTCAGGACGCGGGGGTGCGCCAGGCCGCCGCCTCTTGGGTGGAACTGTGCGACTGGGTGCCGGCGCTGCTGTCCGGCACCACCGCCCCGCAGCATTTGAAACGCGGGCGCTGCAGCGTCGGGCATAAAACGCTGTGGCACCCCGATTGGGGCGGCCTGCCGCCGAAAGCGTTCTTCGCCGCGCTCGATCCGCTGTTGGTCGAAGACCTGCCCTGGCCTTTGTTTGAAGACTCCCACACCGCCGATTTGCCGGTTGGCACGCTCACCGCCGAGTGGGCCGCACGCCTCGGGCTGCCGGAGAGCGTGGTGTTGTCCGGCGGCGCCTTCGACTGCCATATGGGCGCGGTGGGTGCCGGGGCGCAACCCTATACCCTGGTGAAAGTGATTGGCACCTCCACCTGCGACATCCTGATCGCCGATCGCCAGCGGGTCGACGGGCGCGCCATCGAAGGCATCTGCGGCCAGGTCGACGGCAGCGTGGTGCCGGAACTGATTGGCCTGGAGGCCGGACAATCGGCCTTTGGCGATATGTATGCCTGGTTCAGCCGTTTGCTGAGCTGGCCGCTGCATGAAGCGGCGAAAAACCATCCCGAACTGCAACCGCAGTTGAAACAGATTGAAGCCGGCCTGCTGGCCGCGCTGACCGAATCCTGGGCCGACAATCCGTCGCTGGATCACCTGCCGGTGGTGCTGGACTGGTTCAACGGCCGCCGTACCCCCTACGCCAACCAGCGCCTGAAAGGCGTGATTACCGATCTGAACCTCGGCACCGATGCGCCGACGCTGTTTGGCGGATTTATTGCCGCCACCGCCTTTGGCGCCCGCGCCATCATGGAGTGCTTCGAACAGCAGGACATCCCGGTCGATAACGTACTGGCGATGGGCGGTATTGCGCGCAAATCGCCGACGATCATGCAGGCTTGCGCCGACGTGATGAACCGCCCGCTGCAGATTGTCGCCTCCGATCAATGCTGCGCGCTGGGCGCGGCGATCTTCGCCGCCGTGGCCGCCGGCCGTTTCAGCAGCGTACCCGAGGCGCAGCGCCATATGGCCTGCGGCATCGAACGCACGCTGCAGCCGGATCCGCAGCGTGTCGCCCGCTATCAACAGCTTTATCAACGTTATCAGCAATGGTGCCTGGCCGCCGAGCCGCGTTACGCCCCCGGCGCAGATTCGCCATGCTGAAATTCCGATACCCGACACTAACCCCCCCAGGAGTCTCTGATGGATGCATTTAAGCAGCATGAAGTCTGGTTCGCCATCGGCAGCCAGCACCTGTACGGCCCGCAAACCCTGCAACAGGTCAAGGCGCACGCCGAACAGGTCGTGGAAAGTCTCAACCGCGAGGCAGGATTGCCGGTAAAACTGGTGCTGAAACCGCTGGTCACCACGCCGGATGAAATTACCGCCCTGTGCCGCGACGCCAACTATCGCCAGGAGTGCATCGGCATTCTGACCTGGCTGCATACCTTCTCGCCGGCCAAAATGTGGATCGCCGGGCTGTCTATCCTCAACAAACCCTTGCTGCAATTCCATACCCAGTTCAATGCCCAGGTGCCCTGGGACAGCATGGATATGGACTTTATGAACCTGAACCAGACCGCCCACGGCGGCCGCGAGTTCGGTTTTATCGGCGCCCGCATGCGCCAACAGCACAGCGTGGTGGCCGGCCACTGGCAGGATCCCGAAGCACACCGCCGCATTACCCAGTGGATGCGCGCCGCCGCAGCCAAACAGGCGAGTCGGCAGTTGAAAGTGGCGCGTTTTGGCGACAACATGCGCGAAGTGGCGGTGACCGAAGGTGATAAGGTCGGCGCGCAGATCCAGTTTGGCTACTCGGTCAACGCCTATGGTATCGGCGATTTGGTCAGCGTGATCAATGAGGTCAGCCGCGGCGATGTAGACACCCTGATTGAAGAGTACGAAGCCAGCTATGTGCTGAGCGACGCGGCGAAAGTCAAGGGTGAAAAGCGCGAGAACCTGATCGACGCGGCACGCATCGAGCTGGGGATGAAACGTTTTCTGGAACAGGGCAATTTCCAGGCCTTTACCACCAACTTTGAAGATCTGCACGGCATGAAGCAGTTGCCGGGGCTGGCGGTGCAACGCCTGATGCAACAGGGCTACGGCTTTGGCGGCGAAGGCGACTGGAAAACCGCCGCGCTGCTGCGCATCCTTAAGGTGATGGCCGATGGGCTGAACGGCGGCACCTCGTTTATGGAGGATTACACCTATCACTTCCAGCCGGGCAACGATCTGGTGGTCGGTTCGCACATGCTGGAAGTTTGCCCGTCGATCGCCAAAGAGAGCAAACCGCTGCTGGACATTCAGCCGCTCGGCATCGGCGGCAAGGCGGATCCGGCGCGATTGATTTTCTCCACCCCCGCCGGCCCGGCGGTTAACGCCAGCCTGATCGACATGGGGGACCGTTTCCGTCTGCTGGTCAATCAGGTGGATACCGTGGAACAACCGCACCCGCTGCCCAAGCTGCCGGTAGCGCGCGCCATCTGGCGGGCCCAACCGACGCTGGCCACCGCCGCAGAAGCCTGGATCCTGGCCGGCGGCGCGCACCACACCGTGTTCTCCCAGGCGCTGGACGCAGACCAACTGCGGCTGTACGCCGAGATGCACAACATCGAGTTCTTGTTGATCGATAACGCCACCGCACTGCCGGCGTTCAAAAACGAGATCCGCTGGAACGAAGCCTACTATCAGCTAAACCGCCGTTAATCTGTCGGCAGCCGGGGGCAAAACCGGCTGCCGGTAGCCAAACGTGCTGCCCTTGCCCCCAGATCCCGACCATCCGCTTGATATTGATGACTAACCCCCTATTACCCGCTAAGCTATGCGGCTTCATGTCTTACCCAGGAAGCCGTTTATGTCTCAAGCTGAATACACCCGTATTGGCGGTTGGTTGCTGGCCCCGATGGCCTATATGATTGTCACCCTGCTTAGCGCCAGCCTGATGATGCTCCTGTATGGCATGGCGATTTTCATGCCGGAATCGCGCGAATACCTGCTGACCAACGCCCAGGCATTTACCCTGCAATGGTATTTTTCCGTTCTGACCACGCTGGCGATGTGGTGCTTTACCCTGTGGCTGCTGTGGCTGTTTTGCCAGCGCTCGCAGCGTTTCCCCAAACTGTTTCTGGTGTGGTTGTTGATCACCGTGCTGCTGGCGATCAAAGCCTTCGCCTTTGCGCCGGTCCCGGACGAGTTGGCGGTGCGCAGTCTGGGTTGGCCACTGCTGATGGCGGCGCTGCTGGTGCCCTATATGAAGCGATCCCAACGGGTAAAAGGCACCTTTACCGAGCGCTGAATAGCGTTGTGGCACGTTTTATGCGGATAATTGTGTAAATTTTCGCCAAAAAAGAGCGAAAAGAGCAATAACCCTGCTATACATATGTTGTCGTTACGCCGCCAATTCCCGATAATAGGCGGCTTTTATTTTTTTAGGCATCGCAATGACCGAATACCTGCTCCTGTTTGTCGGCACCGTCCTGGTGAATAACTTCGTTTTGGTGAAGTTTCTTGGCCTGTGCCCGTTCCTTGGCGTATCCAAGAAGCTGGAAAGCGCCATCGGCATGGGGATGGCCACCACCTTTGTCATGACGCTGGCCTCCGTCAGCGCCTGGGTGATCAACACCTTTATCCTGGTTCCGCTGGACCTGGTGTACCTGCGCACGCTGTCATTTATTCTGGTGATCGCCGTTGTGGTGCAATTTACCGAGATGGTAGTGCGCAAAACCAGCCCGGCGTTGTATCGCCTGCTGGGCATCTTTCTGCCGCTGATCACCACCAACTGCGCCGTGCTTGGCGTAGCCTTGCTTAACGTCAATCTCGGCTACAACTTCCTGCAATCGGCCGTGTACGGCTTTAGCGCCGCGGCCGGTTTCTCGCTGGTGATGGTGTTGTTCGCCGCCATTCGCGAACGGCTGGCGGTCGCCGACGTCCCTGCGCCGTTCCGCGGTTCTTCCATCGCGCTGATCACCGCCGGGCTGATGTCGCTGGCCTTTATGGGCTTTACCGGGCTGGTGAAATTCTAATGACGGCGTTATGGATTGCTATTGCTGCGCTTAGCGCCCTCGGCCTGTTGTTCGGCCTGGTGCTGGGCTTTGCCGCCCGCCGCTTTGAAGTGGAAGAAGATCCGGTGGCCGAGCAGGTCGACGAGATCCTGCCGCAGAGCCAATGCGGCCAGTGCGGTTACCCCGGCTGTCGCCCTTATGCCGAAGCCGTCGCCAACGGCGAGATGATCAACAAATGCGCGCCGGGTGGCGAGCAGGTGATGCTGAAACTGGCAGAACTGCTAAACGTCGAGCCGCAACCGCTGGGCAGCGAAGCCGCCGCAGAGCCGGTGCGCCAGGTGGCCTATATCGATGAAGCCAACTGCATCGGCTGCACCAAGTGCATTCAGGCCTGCCCGGTGGATGCCATCGTCGGCGCCACGCGCGCCATGCACACCGTAATTACCGATCTCTGTACCGGCTGTGACCTGTGCGTTGCGCCGTGCCCTACCGATTGTATTGAAATGAAACCGGTCGCCACCACCACTGCCAACTGGAAGTGGGATATGAAGACGATTCCGGTGCAAGTGATCCACGTGGAGCAACATGCTTAATCTGTTCGCCGCCTTCAAAAAAGACCGGATTTGGGATTTCGATGGCGGGATCCATCCACCGGAAATGAAGACTCAATCCAGCGGAGTGCCACTGCGCACCGCTCCGTTGGCCGACAGTTTTATTATTCCCCTGCAACAGCATCTCGGGCCGGAAGGCGAGCTGTGCGTCAACGTCGGCGACCGGGTATTGAAAGGCCAACCGCTGACCGTGGGCCGAGGCCGTACGGTGCCGGTACATGCGCCGACTTCCGGCATCGTCAGCGCCATTAAACCGCATATCACCGCTCACCCTTCCGGGCTGGCCGAGCTGTGCGTGACTATCCAGGCGGACGGCGAAGACCGCTGGTGCGAACGCGTACCTGTGGCGGACTACCGCCAACTGGCGGCGCAGGAACTGCTGCAACGCATTCATCAGGCCGGCATCGCCGGGCTGGGCGGCGCCGGTTTCCCGACCGCCAGCAAGCTGCAGGGCGGCATGAGCGGCGTGGAAACGCTGATCCTCAACGCCGCCGAATGCGAGCCTTATATCACCGCCGACGATCGTCTGATGCGCGAACACGCCGACCAGATTATCGAAGGCACGCAGATTTTGCGTCACCTGCTGCAACCTAAAGTCACGCTGATCGGCATCGAAGATAACAAGCCGGAAGCGATCGACGCCCTGAAGCTGGCGCTGCGCGATCAACCGGGCATCGCCCTGCGGGTGATCCCGACCAAATACCCTTCCGGCGGCGCCAAACAACTCACCAAGATCCTGCTCGGCAAGGAAGTGCCGCACGGCAAGCACTCTTCCGCCATCGGCGTGCTGATGCAAAACGTCGGCACCGCGTTCGCCATTAAGCGCGCCATTGTCGACGGCGAACCGCTGATCGAACGCGTGGTGACCCTGACCGGCGATGCGCTTAGCCAGCCGGGCAATCTGTGGGCGCGCATCGGCACGCCGGTGCAGCATCTGTTGAATTTTGCCGGCTTCCAGCCGCAGGCGCAGCAAATGGTGGTGATGGGCGGCCCGCTGATGGGCTTCACCCTGCCCGCCCTTAACGTGCCGATCGTTAAAATCAGCAACTGCATTCTGGCCCCATCGGTCAGCGAAATGGCGCCGCAGGAGCCGGAACAGTCCTGTATCCGCTGCGGCCTGTGCGTCGACGCCTGCCCGGCGGGCCTGTTGCCGCAGCAGCTTTATTGGTTCAGCCGCGGCGAAGAACACGAAAAAGCCCGCAATCATAATCTGTTCGACTGCATTGAATGCGGCGCCTGCGCCTTTGTCTGCCCAAGCAATATTCCGCTGGTGCAGTATTACCGCCAGGAAAAGGCCGAGATCAAAGCCATCGATCAGGAAGCCGCACGCACCGCCGAAGCCAAGGCGCGTTATGAAGCCAAGCTGGCGCGACTGGAACGCGAAAAACTGGCGCGTGAAGAACGCCACAAGAAAGCCGCGGTTAAACTGACCGATGACGATCAAGGTGCCGTTCAGGCCGCACTGGCACGCGTACGCAGTAAAAATGCCGCGCCGGCGACCGGCACGGTAAGCGGTGATGCCCCAGACAACAGCGAGATGATTGCCGCCCGCGAAGCCCGCAAGGCTCAAGCGCGCGAACGCCGCGCCCAACGGGAGACGACAACAGTTCCAGATGCGGCAACGGCCGCCGAAGGTGAAGACCCGCGTAAAGCGGCGGTTGCCGCCGCGCTGGCGCGGGTAAAAGCCAAAAAAGCCGCGCAACAAGCCGGGGGCGAAACGCCTGTCGACACCGCGCCCGCCGAACCGGCAACGGCGGTGACAGAAGAGGATCCGCGCAAGGCGGCGGTCGCAGCGGCCATCGCTCGCGCCAAAGCCAAAAAGGCGGCGCAGCAAGCCGGGGTCGAAACGCCTGTCGACACCGCACCGGCCGAACCGGCAGCGGCGGCGACCGAGGACGATCCGCGCAAGGCGGCGGTCGCAGCGGCCATCGCTCGCGCCAAAGCCAAAAAGGCGGCGCAGCAAGCGGGTGTCGAAACGCCTGTCGACACCGCACCGGCCGAACCGGCAGCGGCGGTGACAGAAGAGGATCCGCGCAAGGCGGCGGTCGCAGCGGCCATCGCCCGCGTCAAAGCCAAAAAAGCGGCACAGCAAGCCGGTGTCGAAACGCCCGTCGACACCGCGCCGGCCGAACCGGCAGCGGCGGTGACCGAGGACGATCCGCGTAAGGCGGCGGTCGCAGCGGCCATCGCCCGCGTCAAAGCCAAAAAAGCGGCACAGCATCTGGCTACGGCCGACGCTGAGAAAGAGTAACGGAAGAAAGCGCCTTGCTGAACGTAAGGCGCTTTAGGCTGTGTCCCTTGATAGAACTGCGAATGCACCACGGATCATTAAGGGACGCAGCCTAATCAATAGAAATCAGATAGGTATAATCGACGTCGATCTGACGCATCTTCGAATCCTGATTCCATTCCTTGGTTTGAATAATTTCCATTTCTACGCTGCCCTGCACCTCATGACGCAGCCCCGGCATTACGTGGGTCACCAGATAAGCGAAAAACTGCAAACACTCTTTAGCCGTGCCCAGATAGTTGATAGAAATATACTCGCGACCAGGAATATGAATATTGTCGATCTGATGCCCCGAAAGAATATCCTTTTTGTTCTCCGCTTCCACCGCCATCACGTGGGTGGATGACCACTGCTTGTCATCACGGTTACGGGGGGAGTGGATGCTGTACACCCGGCGGCAGTCCACGTTCAGCCCACGGAAGAAATCGGTGAAAATCTCGTCCTTCATCGCCATGCAAGAAGCATGTTCGATTTCCGTTTCACCGGCAAAATCCAGTTGGCGCGAGAAGCCAACCAGTTGCATATCCGGCAGCGTTACACGTTTCACCTCCGGATAGTAATCGGCCGCGAAACTGGCGTCGAAACTGAAGCGCGGCATCAGGTTCTTTACGTCCCATTTGTCCATCGAGCGATAACGGTTGGGCGTGGTATCGAAACGCTGTTTGAACATGCGCGTAAAGGTCTGCTGGGAATCAAAGCCCAACTCGTCTGAGATGTCGATGATCGAACGGTGAGTAATGCGTAACGCGACTGCGGCACGCGTCAGAATGCGTGAGCGGATATAGGTGGCGAGCTGAATGCCGGTGATACGCTTGAATTTGCGCTGCAGGTGCCATTTGGAGTAGCCGGAAATGCGCGCGACTTCGTCCAGATTAGGCCGTTTCTCCAGATGTATCTCAACCCACTCAATTAATTCTTCAATAAAAAATACATCTTCATTAGTCATTATTATGCATTCACTAACTCAATATTACTCGGGATAATAACCTACATGGATTATGTAAAAGTTGTTATTTTGTGCGAAAAAACGTACCAAAAATAACATGCAAATCCAGCGGTTATCGCCTGACGCCGGCCCGCGATGCCAACAGTTTGACTACTGCATGCTCAAGCTAGCGCAGTTTTACTGCAGAAAAAAATCCGATCGCGCCACAGGGCGATTAAGCCACAGCGCAACCCGTGCTAAAAGCCTAATACCCCTACAATTAAGACGTATTACCCTTTCAGTGATTGAGGTAGAATGCAGCGCTGTTATTTTCCCTGCGTCTCCGCTGTGAGGCGCGTAGAACCTGCCGATGCACGGCAAAGATAGGTGTAGTGATTCTATGAAGTTCAGGCCGGTACAACAAACAGCCGCCAAAGGCTTGCACATCGCCAGTTCCCCTTTCACCCATAACCAGCAAAGCACCAGTCGCATCATGCTGTGGGTGATGTTGGCTTGCATTCCGGGCATGGCGGCGCAGGTGTGGTTTTTCGGCTACGGCAACCTGATCCAAACCGCACTGGCGATGATCGTCGCACTGCTGGCGGAAGGCGCTATCCTCGCCCTGCGCAAATTACCGGTACGCGCCCGGCTGGCGGACAACTCGGCGCTGCTGACCGCGCTGCTGCTCGGTATCAGCCTGCCGCCGCTGGCCCCCTGGTGGATGATTGTTATCGGCACCTTCTTTGCCATCGTTATCGCCAAACAGCTTTACGGCGGCCTGGGGCAAAACCCGTTCAATCCGGCAATGGTCGGTTACGTGGTGCTGCTGATCGCCTTCCCGGTGCAGATGACCAGTTGGCTGCCACCGGATGAACTGCGCGCCACCGCCCTGTCGTTCCAGGACACCTTACTGGCTATTTTCAGCGGTCATACCGCGCAAGGCGCCACTATTCATGAACTGCAAATGGGCATTGATGGCATCAGCCAGGCAACTCCTTTGGACGGTTTCAAAACCGGCCTGCGCAGCGGTCACAGCGTCGAGCAGATGTTGCAACAACCGCTGTTCGGCGGCACGCTTGCCGGCATCGGTTGGCAGTGGATCAACCTCGGCTTCCTGGCGGGCGGTCTGTTTATGCTGGCGCGCCGCCTGATTCACTGGCAGATCCCGTTCAGCATGCTGGCGACCATCGCTTTCTGCTCCGGCCTGGCCTGGTGGTTTGATCCCGCGCATCAGGCATCACCACTGATCCACCTGTTCTCCGGCGCCAGCATGCTGGGCGCATTCTTTATCGCCACCGATCCGGTCAGCGCCTCCACCACTCCGAAAGGCCGCCTGATTTACGGCGCGCTGATTGGCGTGCTGGTGTGGTTGATCCGCGTTTATGGCGGCTACCCGGACGGCGTGGCCTTCGCCGTGCTGCTGGCCAATATTACCGTGCCGCTGATCGACCACTACACGCAACCCCGCGTGTACGGCCATCGCTAAGGAGCCATGATGCTGAATTCAATGAGAAAGCATGGCACCACGCTGGCGGTGTTCGCCGCAGTGACGACCGGCTTGACCGCCGTGGTGCATAGCCTGACGCAGAAAACCATCGCTCATCAGGCGGAACTGCAGCAAAAAGCGCTGCTCGATCAAGTGGTGCCGCCGGAAAACTACGATAATAACATGCAGGCCGAGTGCTTCCTGGTCAGCGACCCGGCACTGGGCAACGGTGCCCCGCACCGCCTGTATCTGGCGCGCAAGAACGGCCAGCCAACGGCCGCGGCGTTGGAAACTACCGCACCTGATGGGTATTCCGGCGCCATTCAGCTGCTGGTCGGCGCCGATTTCAGCGGTACCGTGCTCGGTACCCGGGTGATCGAACACCACGAAACACCGGGGCTGGGAGACAAGATTGAGCTGCGCATTTCGAACTGGATTTCGTTCTTCAGCGGCAAGAAAATTGAAGGCGCGGACGACACGCGTTGGGCGGTGAAGAAAGACGGCGGTATGTTCGATCAATTCACCGGCGCCACCATCACGCCGCGCGCGGTCGTCAACGCCGTTCGCCGCACGGCATTGTATATGGAAACGCTGCCGCCTAAACTCAACACCTTACCTGCCTGCGGAGCCAGCGAATGAGTGAAGCAAAAGAGTTGATTGTCCAGGGGCTGTGGAAGAACAACTCCGCCCTGGTTCAGTTATTGGGGATGTGCCCGTTATTGGCCGTCACCTCCACCGTTACCAACGCCCTGGGGCTGGGGCTGGCGACCACGCTGGTGCTGACGCTGACCAACGGATCCATTTCTGCGGTGCGTCGCTGGGTGCCGAGCGAAGTGCGTATTCCTATTTACGTCATGATCATCGCGGCGGTAGTGAGTATCGTGCAGATGCTGATCAACGCCTACGCTTTCGGCCTTTACCAGTCGCTGGGGATCTTTATTCCGCTGATCGTCACCAACTGCATCGTGGTCGGCCGCGCCGAAGCGGTGGCGGCTAAAAAACCGATCGGCCTGTCGGCACTGGACGGCATGGCTATCGGCCTAGGCGCTACCGGCGTCATGGTGACCCTGGGAGCGATGCGCGAGCTGCTCGGCAACGGTACCCTGTTCGACGGCGCAGATATGCTGCTGGGAAGCTGGGCCAAGGTGCTGCGCATTGAAGTGGTGCATTTCGACAGCCCGTTCCTGTTGGCCATGCTGCCGCCTGGCGCCTTTATTGGCCTGGGCCTGTTGTTGGCGGTGAAATACCTGATTGATGAACGGATGAAGGCGCGCACCGCCAAGGCGTTAGTGGCCGAACCGATGCGGGAACCAGGACAAGCAGAGAAAGCGTAATGAATAAACACAAACGCCTGGAAATTCTGACCCGGCTGCGCGACAACAACCCGCACCCCACCACCGAACTGGTGTACACCACGCCGTTCGAGCTGTTGATTTCAGTGCTGCTTTCCGCGCAGGCTACCGATGTCAGCGTCAACAAGGCCACCGCCAAGCTTTATCCGGTGGCCAATACCCCGGCAGCGTTGCTGGCGTTGGGCGTTGACGGCGTCAAAAGTTACATCAAGACCATAGGCCTGTTTAACAGTAAGGCCGAGAACGTCATCAAGACCTGCCGTATGCTGCTTGAGCTGCACGGCGGTGAAGTGCCGGAAGACCGCGCCGCGCTGGAAGCGCTGCCGGGCGTAGGCCGCAAAACCGCCAACGTGGTGCTCAACACCGCCTTTGGCTGGCCGACCATTGCGGTAGATACCCATATCTTTCGCGTCTGCAATCGCACCAACTTCGCGCCAGGCAAAAACGTCGATCAGGTCGAAGAGAAGTTGCTGAAGGTCGTGCCAAGCGAGTTCAAGGTCGATTGCCACCACTGGTTTATCCTGCACGGCCGCTATACCTGCATTGCGCGCAAACCCCGCTGTGGCTCCTGCATCATTGAAGATTTATGCGAGTTTAAAGAGAAAGCTTACCCCGAGGCTTAACGCCTGTCACACAACGGCCGCGACCGCCACCGGCGGTCATTTGCACGCACCGCACGGCATATCCTCCGAAGTTTACCGAGCCTAATCGGTAGTCTGTAACGCAGATCCACACTCAAATGGCCCTCTCTTTCTTTGGGCCACGTACCCTAAGACCTTGCAATCCCTTGAACGCAGGACTGCCTGCCCTTATCTCCTGCCTTGAACAGGGCTCCTTAACGCGACAGCCTGTTGTAAATATAACATTCTGCCCGCACCACCCTGCATGCATCACATCCTCCCGCTACAGCCCTATTTTTTATCAGAAATGTGATATCAAGCAGCAGTAACCTTGGCAATTTCGTGGATTTCAGTGTAAATATCATTTCCCTGTTATTTTCAAGCGAAAATTTAGTCAAAAATTGCGCGATCAATCACGCTTTCACGATCACATCCCCGTCACAACCACTCGCCCCATTTTCTTAAATTTCTATAATTTTACAAAAACATCATTATTCACAATAATAAAGTGGGTTAAACAACTCATGCATTGCTATCAACCAGAAAATGCACAAATAGCAGAATATTTCCCTACTTTAATTCCGTATAGCTTTTAATCAAAACAAAAACTCGCCAAAACAAATCAAGGCGAAAGTTCGTGCTGCGTAATATTTGTAACATGGTTGTTTCACGACGCGAACGTTATATGTAACAGAGTATGACAAACGCCTTGCCTCGTTGACAAAGATAGTGAACATTAACCGCCGTCATCCCATCCTATAACAACGCAGAAGGATGCAGTCCTGCATCACCTTTTGCCATTTCTCGTCTCTCCGGGACGGGGCAGTGAAAAATCAGAGGTACCAGTGTCAACTGCAAACAACAACAGCAAACACCCTGAAGGCGTCAGTCTTAACGCTTTCAAACAGCCCAAGGCGTTCTACCTGATCTTCTCGATCGAACTGTGGGAACGTTTCGGTTATTACGGCCTGCAAGGCATCATGGCGGTTTATCTGGTCAAAATGTTGGGCCTGAGCGAAGCCGACTCCATTACCCTGTTCTCGTCCTTCAGCGCCCTGGTGTATGGCTTCGTTGCCATCGGCGGCTGGCTGGGGGATAAAGTGCTGGGCTCCAAGCGCGTGATCGTGCTGGGCGCGCTGGTGCTGGCCGTCGGTTATGCCATGGTGGCCTACTCCGGCCATGAAATCTTCTGGGTTTACCTGGGTATGGCGACCATCGCCGTGGGCAGCGGCCTGTTCAAGGCGAACCCGTCCTCCCTGCTGTCGACCTGTTACGAGAAAGACGATCCGCGTTTGGACGGTGCATTTACCATGTACTATATGTCCGTCAATATCGGTTCTTTCCTGTCGATGCTGGCGACCCCGTGGCTGGCGGCGAAATATGGCTGGAGCGTCGCGTTCTCACTGAGCGTGGTGGGTATGCTGATCACCCTGGTCAACTTTATGGTGTGCCACAAATGGGTGAAACAACACGGCTCCAAACCGGACTTTAAACCGCTGCAGGTCAAGAAGCTGCTGATGGTGCTGGTTGGCGTCGTGGCGCTGGTCGCCCTGTCAAGCTGGCTGCTGCACAACCAGGTCATTGCCCGCTGGGCGCTGGCGATTATCTCCCTCGGTATTGTTGTCGTGTTCGCCAAGGAGGCCTTTACGCTGCATGGCGCAGCGCGCCGCAAGATGATCGTCGCCTTTCTGCTGATGCTGGAAGCGGTGGTGTTCTTCGTGCTGTATGCCCAGATGCCGACCTCGCTGAACTTCTTCGCCATCCATAACGTTGAGCACAATATCCTCGGCCTGGCGTTTGAACCTGAACAGTATCAGGCGCTGAACCCGTTCTGGATCATGCTGGCCAGCCCGATTCTGGCGGCGCTGTATAACAAGATGGGCGACCGTCTGCCGATGCCGCACAAGTTCGCCTTCGGCATGATCCTGTGCTCCGGCGCCTTCCTGGTACTGCCGTGGGGCGCCAGCTTCGCCAACGAACAGGGTATCGTTTCGGTTAACTGGTTGATCCTGAGCTATGCGCTGCAAAGCATCGGTGAACTGATGATCTCCGGCCTGGGTCTGGCCATGGTGGCGCAACTGGTGCCGCAACGCTTGATGGGCTTTATCATGGGGTCCTGGTTCCTGACCACCGCCGCCGCCGCGCTGATTGCCGGCAAGGTGGCAGGGTTGACCGCCGTCCCTAGCGACATCAACGATGCGCACGCGTCACTGGCTATCTACAGCCACGTGTTTATGCAAATCGGTATCGCCACCGCCGTCATTGCCATTCTGATGATGCTGACCGCACCGAAGCTGTACCGCATGACGCTGGACACCGCAGAAGATACCCATAAGAAAGCGCAGGCCGCCGCAGCGGTTAACTGATAACGTTTTCAGACAGACAAAAAACGGGGCGTATCGACAACGCCCCGTTTTTTTTATTTCGGCCTCTCTCTTCTCAACCCGGCGACTTGCCGCTCAGGGTAGCCCACATAAACTCGCTGACCAGCGCACTGTGGAACGCGGCCTGTTTCTTATCCGCGGCGGCGCTATGCCCGCCCTCGGTATTCTCATAGAAATAGGCCTGCTGATACCCCATTTGCTGCATGCGCGCCGCCATTTTGCGGGCGTGCGACGGATTGACCCGATCGTCGCTGGTGGCGGTGTAAAACAGCACCGGCGGGTAAGGCACATCCACTTTGATATTGTGATAAGGCGAGAAGGTTTTGATGTACGCCCATTCCTCCGGTTTAGCCGGATCGCCATATTCGGCAATCCAGGAGGCGCCGGCGGAAAGTTGGGTATAACGCTGCATGTCCAGCAATGGCACCTCACAAACGATGCAGCCGAACAGCTGCGGGTACAGCGTCAGCATGTTGCCCACCAACAGCCCGCCGTTACTGCCGCCACGCGCGCCCAAGTGCTGTGACGACGTCACTTTTCGCGCAATCAGATCCTGCGCCACTGCGGCAAAATCTTCATAGGCGCGATGGCGATTTTGCTTAAGTGCCGCCTGGTGCCAGGCCGGCCCATATTCCCCGCCGCCGCGAATATTCGCCACCACGTATACCCCGCCGCGCTCCAGCCAGGCCGGTGCCTTGCTGCCCATGTAACCCGGCAGCAGCGACACTTCAAAACCGCCATAACCGTACAACAACGTTGGGTTGCTGCCATCCAGCTTGGTGCCTTTGGCAGCAATCTGGAAATACGGCACGCGGGTGCCGTCGCGGGAAGCGGCAAAATGCTGGCTGACCTGATAACCGCCTGCGTCAAAGTCCTGCGGCCCCTGCTTGAGCAGCTCTGCCTCACCGCCGTCGAGATTCCCCAGATACAGCGACGTCGGTTGCAGGAACCCGCCAATCGTCAGGAAATAATCGTTGGTTTCATCGTCAATTCCCCCGGCGGAAATCGTGCTGATGACACCCGGCTTGCCGAGCGGCCTGCGCTGCCAGCTTTTGCCCTGCGGCGTCAGCACTTCCAGCCGATTCACCACGTTGTCCATGATGCTGAGGATCAGGTGGTCGCGCGTGCCGCTATAACCGCTCAGCGCCGCCTGCGCGGTCGGCGTGAATAACACCGTCAATTCGCGTTTACCCGCCAGATAGTCATCGAAATGGGCCGCCAGCAGTGAACCTGAAGGATAGCGCGCGCCGCCCACCTCCCAGTCGCTGCTCGGTTTGATCAATAGCCATTCACGGTGCGTGCTGAACTCGGCGTCGGCGGGAACATCAATTTTGATTTGCCGATCCTGCCCGGTCAGTACAAAGGTTTCACGGCGGTAGAAATCCAGGTTGCGGCCCACGTAGTTGCGCTCAAATCCCGGCGTATGGTCGTGATAGGCAAACACGGCCATGTCCTGCGGTTGCGCCTCGTACAGCGTCTGGGCGGCGCTCAGCGGCGTGCCGCGCCGCCAACGTTTGGCGATGCGCGCGTAACCGGATTGGGTCATCGAACCTGCGCCAAAGTCGGTGGCGACAAACAACGTATCTTTATCAATCCACGACGCCTGGCTTTTCGCCACCGGCAGCACAAAGCCGTTTTTCACGAACGTTTTGCTGACCAGATCAAACTCGCGTATTTCGGTGGCGTCGCCGCCGTCCGGCGACAATTCCACCAGGCAATAACGATACTCCGGCGGTAACGGCTCGGAACCATGGAACACCCAGTCTTTGCCCTCCGCCTTGCCGAGCGCATCGATATCCAGCACCGTTTCCCAGGACGGTTTGGCCTTGCGGTATTCCTGCAACGTGGTGCGCCGCCATAGCCCGCGCGGGTTGGTTTGATCCTGCCAGAAGTTGTAGTAGTAATCGCCACGCTTGGCGACCCACGGAATTTGGCTGTCCTTGTTCAGGATGTCCAGCACCTGTTTTTCCAACCGTTGGAAGCCTTCGCCCTGGGCGAAACGCGCGGTGGTACGCTGATTCTCCTGCTTCACCCATACCTGCGCGGCCTTGCCCTGCAGCTCTTCCAGCCACAGGAATTCATCGGTGGCACTGGCGCCGCCCTCCGCCGCCATCGCCAGGCGGACACTGTTCGGTAATGAAGTCATCGCGAATACGGCTCCTGCAGTTTGTGCGCTGAGTTTAATAAACTGGCGTCGATTGCTAATCGGCAAAATCAAGTTCTCCTTCCTGGATAAATAAGACTCATTTTCAACAAGGTAGATCGTTGACGCGGCAGAGTCAAAGCCTGCTCCCGTGCCGTTGAGTCAAAATTTAGGATAGTGGATCAGATCGTGAATACGCACTGTCTCCTGGCTGGCGTTGCGGTAAGCATGTGGCCGATCGGCCTGAAAGCGCATCGCCTCGCCCTCGGCCAGGCTGTGCCATTGACCGTCAATCGCCAGTTCCAGTTGGCCGCTGATGACGATCACATGTTCAATGACGCCCGGCTCGTGCGCCGACGATTCGCTGAGCGCCCCCGGTGCCAGATCGATGACGAACATGTCGAAACCCAATTGCCGGTCAAACGGAAACAGCGGCACTACCCGCATATCGGCGTTGTACTGATTGAACACCGGCGCATCGCCGTAACGGTGCAGCGTGGCCTGCTCTTGCAATGGCGAGATCTCCAAAAAAGCGGAAAACGCCACGTTGAAGCCGGTGGCGATTTTCCACAGCGTCGCTACCGTTGGGCTGGATTCGCCGCGTTCTATCTGCCCCAGCATCGCCTTGCTGACGCCGGTCTTCTCGGCAGCCTGAGCCAGGCTCCAGCCGCGCTGCGCACGCAGCGATTTCAATGTTTGCGCCAAATGGCCGGACAGTTCCTGCATGATTTCCCCTTCTGAATTCCGGCTGATTATAGTCACTTGTACGCTATAACGCACGGTGCTATGCTCATTCCCTATCGTGCGCTATAACGCACAATCATAGCCGGAGTCTGCCATGCGCCCTGCCATCTCTTTGCGTCATTTGACCTTGTCCGCCGTTATGGCCGGGTTTGTCGCGGTATTGGTGGGCTACACCAGCTCCGCCGCCATTATCTTTCAGGCCGCAGCGGCGGCCGGCGCCACACCAGTGCAGATCGGCGGATGGCTGAGCATGCTTGGCCTGGGGATGGGCGTGACCTCGCTTGGGCTTTCTCTGTACTACCGTACGCCGATCCTGACTGCCTGGTCGACTCCCGGCGCGGCGCTGCTGGTCACCAGCCTGCCCGGCACGCCGATCAACGAAGCGATTGGCGTGTTTATCTTCGCTTCCGGGTTGATCCTGCTGTGCGGCGTCACCGGGCTGTTCGCCCGGCTGATGGACTACATTCCGCAGGCCATCTCGGCGGCGATGCTGGCGGGGATCCTGCTGCGCTTCGGTCTGGACGCTTTTGCTTCGTTACAGGTAAATTTCGTGCTCAGCGCCGGGATGGGGTTGGTGTATCTGGTGAGCCGCCGCTATCTGGCGCGTTATGCGATTGTGCTGACGCTGCTGGTAGGGCTGGCCATTGCGGCGTTGCAGGGCACCATTCATCTTTCTCAGCAACCGCTGGCTTTCGCCGTGCCGGAATTTATTGCGCCACATTTCACCTGGTCGACGCTGCTTGGCATTGGCGTACCGTTCTTTGTGGTGACCATGGCATCGCAAAACGCCCCCGGCATCGCTACGTTGAAGGCCGCAGGCTATCGCGTCCCTACTTCGCCGCTGATCAGCTGGACGGCGCTGACCGCACTGCTGCTGGCACCGTTCGGCGGGTTCTCCGTTTGCATCGCCGCCATTACCGCCGCCATTTGCATGGGGCCGGACGTGCACCCCGACCCGCAGCGCCGTTATATGGGCGCCGTGGCCGCCGGGGTGTTTTATCTGCTCGCCGGGCTGTTCGGCGGCGCTATCGGCATGTTGTTCAGTGCGTTGCCGCCGGCGCTGATCCACACCATTGCCGGGCTGGCGCTGCTCGGCACTATCGCCGGCAGTTTGCAACGCGCGCTGCAAGAAGAAAAACAGCGCGATGCCGCGCTGATCGCCTTTCTGATCACCGCTTCCGGCGTGACGCTGCTCGGCGTCGGTTCTGCATTTTGGGGAATTATCGGCGGTGCGATCGCGCATCTCATTTTGTCGCTGCCGCACCGCTCGGGAAATTAAGCCAACAGGTTGAGTTTGGCGGTCAACTTGCGCACGGTTTTCTTTTCACCGACCAGCGCAATGCCCAACAAACGCCATTCGTCGCTTGGCCGGTTGGCTATACTGGCGAGAAACTCGGCGTAATGGGTCGTTTGTTGGCCATCCGCCGGGAACAGGATCCGATCCACCTCTGCGGCGCGTGGCTGTTTCAACAACGCGCCCAACTGCTCCTCACTGGCGGCCAGTACGCTAATGCCTATCGGGATCAGCCCCGGCCAACACTGCCCGTGGCTGTCCGCCAACACCTCGCCAACCAATCTCGGGTGGCGTTGCCCCAAGGTTAGCGCCAGTACCGCCGCCGCATTAGCGATATTGCCCAGCGGCAGGTCCTGATTAATCACAATCACGCAACGCTCGGCGGTAATCGTCTCTGGGGGGATGTTTTCCATCATTCAGCTTCCTGTTTTCAAGTCAGCCTGCAGGATACGCAACCAAAGTCGCTTAATCTGGAAGATTTGTGCACAGTTTGCGGTAATGCGCCGGGGTCAGGCGGTAGGCGCGCTGAAACCAGCGCCCCAGATGGCTTTGATCGGCAAAACCCAGCTGCGCCGCCACGGCGATGGGCTTTTCCCCTGCCGCCAACAGTCGCCGCGCCTGCGTTAACCTCAGTTGAACCAAATAAGCATGCGGCGGTAAACCATAAGTCTGGCGGAACAGCCGGGTCAGCCGGAACCGATCCAGGCCGGTTAATGCCGTCAGCGTTTCCATCCGAATATCCTGATGGCTGTTGGCATGCAGGAAGTCACGGATGCGCCGCGCCTGATAGCCGGACGTTTCATGCGGCGGCGATCGTCGCCAGTGCACGTGCCGCGTCAGGCCGCACAGCAGGCTATCCAGGGCAAACTGATGCTGCATTTCCCCTTCACCCTTTTGCTGCAACTGCGAGAAAGCCCGCATTGTCGCCTGTGCCAGCAGCCGATCGTCCGACAGCGTGGCGGCGAAACCAAGGCGAAAGCTGTCCGGCACCTCGGCAAATAACTGACGGAGTTGTGCATCCAGCCATTGCGGATTGAGATACAGCATCTGGTAGGTAAAGCCGTCTTCTGCCGGCGCATCGCCGTCATGCACCTCCCCCGGCTCCAGCAAAAATACCTGCCCTGGCGTACTGCGATGACGCTGGCGTCGGCAATGAAACTGCTGCACCCCCTGTTCGGTGATGCCTACCAGATAATCATCATGCCAGTGAGGATCGTAAGCATGCGCATAACCGCAAAAGTGGGCGCGAATCAACTCTATGCCGCTCGGGCCATCTTTCTTTAATTCGATCCAACTGCTCATCGCCGCCCTCTTTTCGTTAACCCACGTTGTCGTATAGCAGATGTACAGTCTCCCTGTCTGGAACACATGTGCGCGCCGGTACCACTGGCCGGGCAGACACAAGCTTTCCCGCTTCGGCGATCTTCTGCTTAACTGAGAGGGGGAATGCATTGTTGCCAACACTTGACCGTTAAGAGAGCCCCTATGCCATCTTCCGAGCTGATTGATCTGATTCAACGTATCGACTCCGCCTATCGCCACTGGACAGGCATCGGCCTGCCTGGACCGCAGAGTACGGCTACCGACCCGCATTTTCTCTGGTTGCACCATCAGGCACCGTACAGCCTGTTGGCTCATGAGGGTGATTCGGACCCGGTTTTTATCTACGCCAATCATTGTGCGCAGCAGTGTTTCGGTTATTCCTTCGATGAATTTATCACGCTGCCTTCGCGATTGAGCGCCTCGCCGGCAGATCGCGCGGAACGCCGGCAATTGCTGGATAAAACCGCCCGTCAAGGCATCGCACAGGGGTATCAAGGCCTGCGCGTCGATAAATTTGGCAACGTCTTCACTATTTATGATTGCGCGGTATGGCAGATCCCGGGCGGTGGCCAGGGTGCACTGTTCTGGCCACAGCCGAAACGTCGACCAGGCTGGTTTAACCAACGGGGAAACATGGACGACGTAAAACGATAATAGATGTTGAGATTTATATCATCGTCGGGCTTAGAGGCGTTTACCACCGCCTCAGCCAATTATTAAGTGACATTGTAACGAGAGGCTTTATGAATGATAATGCCGCGCTGTTAGCCCAGCGACTGATCCGCAATATCGAAAATGTTGAAAAAAAACACGATCGCCGACCGCCGTTGTATGACAGCGTCGGTGCCCGTTTAGGCACCGGCACCGCCGCCCACAAGCTGGGTGCCTCCATCGACGTGGTGGCGCCAGGCATGCGTTCCTGCCCTTACCATTTTCACTATGCGCAGGAAGAAATGTTTATCGTGCTGGAGGGAAGCGGGACACTGCGGGTCGCCGGTGAGCAATTGCCGATCAAAAGTGGTGACGTTATTTTTATCCCGCCCGGCCCGGCATACCCGCACCAAATCATCAACACTTCGGCGCTACCGCTGAAATATCTTTCCGTCAGCACCCGCGAGCAGCCTGAACTGGTGGAATATCCGGACTCAGGCAAGTTTCAGGCCATCGCCCAACGCGACAATGGCCAACCGGTGCACTATCTGCAACGCCCTTCAGCGTCGCTCGATTATTGGGAGGGTGAACCCTGAGTCCCCCTCCGGCAGCGGCAGGCCCAGCGCGCGCGCGGCCTGCTCCGCGACCCGAAAATCGATATCCGCCGCTTCGCCGTCTTCCATAAACCAGGCTGCGGACAGCCCCGCCCAGGCGAGGATCCATTGCAGCAAACGCCGGCGTTCCAGCCCGGCCAACTGGCAGACCTGCTCCACGCGGCGCTGGAAAATATCCGGGTCGGTGGCAATGCCGTAATTGGGATTGCAAAAGATATTGGCATAGTCGAAGGCGCGTTCGCCGTAGAGGCGTTTGGGATCGATCACCAGCCATCCGCGCTCGCCGAAATCCAGCACGTTGTCGTGATGAATATCACCGTGCAGCACGCTCTGTTCCCGTGGGCTGGTCAGCAAATCCGCCGCCGCCGTAGCGCTGAGCCGCAGCATACCGCCGTGGGCCTGCGCCGCCGGCCACAACGAGTTGAACCACAGGTGCAACGGAATAAGCTCCGGCAAAGGCTGCGGACGCGGCGTATGCAGGCGGGCAACCACCTGGCAAAGAATCGCCGTCGCCTGCCGATCGTCGCCGTCACGCACCATTTGCGCCAGCGATCGGTTGCCCTGTGCACGCTCCAGCAGGATGCCGTCCTCATGCCAGGCCAGCACTCGCGCAGCGCCTTCGCCCTGCCACCAGCACATCAGTAACCCGCCGAACTTCTCTTCTTGTTCGCGGGCGATTTTCAGCATGGCGGCAGCGCCCTGATAACGCACCGGCATCAGCAGGCTGCTGTGAGTTTCAAATGCTTTGCCGTCAGGTTCCAGCTGCCAGCGTTGCACATAGGGAATAAAAGCCGGATTCATTGCGGTCAGGCGTCCTTATTGATGGCAATCACGGTGAAAAATTGGCGCCGGTGATACTATTAGACATCGACAGTTCCCGGCGTATTCCCGGTATTAATTGCAGTATCCTAACCAAGTTTGCCTATTTTTTTAATTCATCTTGCGGGGTTTTTATCATGACGTCATTGAAGCGCATTAATTATCCGCAGTTGCCTGTGCCGGGTGGGCCTTATGTCCATGCGGTGCGTCACGGCGATACGCTGTATGTCTCAGGGCTAACGGCCTTCGCCACCGAAGCTCAAGGGCAAACGGCGCAGCAGCAGACACAGGCGATTCTGGAGCAGTTGGCAACCATTACCGCCGCCGAAGGCACCAATCTCAAGGCGCTGATCAAAATCACCGTGTTTTTAACCGAGATCGGCGATCTGCCGGCAATTCGGCCCGTGCTGTTTGATTATTTTGATGGTGCGCTGCCGGCCTGTTCACTGGTTGCGGTCAACGCACTGTTTTCACCACAGGTCAGCGTGGAGATCGACGCCGTCGTAGCGCTGTAACATTGGGCGCTATAACGTGCCCTCATCCAGCTCGCACGGGCCGACTTTGAACCAGGCCTTCAGGATCTTGCCCTGTTCAACTTCATAGATGGCGATCACGTCCATTTTGCCGCGCCCCTGCGGGAAATTGCGCGTAACCACTTCCTGATCGATCACCATGCTGCCCAGCACCATGCGTTTGATCCGCTCGCCGTACAAGCTTGGCTCTTTGAAACGCGCAATATGGCGTTCGCGGATTTCCGCCTTGCCGCTGGCCAGCAGCGTATCGGGGTGTTCGTAATACTGTGCATCTTCCGCCCAGTGCGCCATAAAAGCGTCTATATCGCGGGCGTTATAGGCATCAAGCTGCTGCTGAACCACTTCTTCCGGGCGTAGCGTTTTGTTGTTCATCATATCCCCTGTTCGTAGTTAACCTGACTATGACAGCGTAGCGATTTCATCAACCCGATGATGAAAGACATAAGGGTCTGAAATTAAAGCGAAGGCGTCATCGTCCGGATAGGTGACTGCTACCTGATAATCCTCTCCGGCGAAGCGTTTTATCGCCGCCAGAGACTCCCAATAGGTGGCCAGAAAGAAGTGCGCATACTGGCCCTGGATCTCTTGTCGGACAAAAGCACCAAGATTTCCAGCCATAGCTTCAGCATGCTGCAGCCCTGTGACAGTTAAATGATCGGTAAATCCTTGCTGATGCTGTAACGGCACGCAGCCGTGCCAGGTTCTGACAATCATCTCACCTTCCAAAATGAATAAAAAAACACAAATAGTGAATAGGTAACGTATCATGTTTTGGCGTTTATTCACTACCCCGTGCGCAGATTTTCAGCGAAGGGGTACAAGCGGGAAAAACAGCGGCGCGGCACGCGTTAACCTTTGCCGCCATCAGGAATATTCTGGTAATTTATCGCTAAGAGAATTATTACCCGCGGAAAGTTATGCAGCAAAAACCGGTTATGCACGAAGCCAGACAGTTAAAACGACTCAACGCGGCCACGCGGCGGCAATCCCATATGTATAAATGGATTGCCTTTATCGCGGCGATGGATGCTGTATTGGTATTTTGCTATGACCGAGATATGCGCAACATTACCTTTTCAGGCGCAGTCGCGCTGGTGTGCGGCTATTTGTGGATCCGCGATCGCAACAAGGCGCGCGGTTACCGGCGAGAATACGATCGTAAATACGGCAAGCACAGCGGCCTTTAGTCCTGCATGGCTTCCAGCACTTTAGCGCTGTCCACGATTTGCACGAACTTGACGATTTTCCCCTCGCGCAGCTGATAAATATGCGCAAAGGATGCGGTGAACGATTTGCCGGTCGCGCCATAGGTGCCATGATAGAACCCTTGGGCGATCACGTTTTCACCGGCATCATAGAAGTGTTCAACCTCAGCGCGGTAGCCTTGCCATTCTGCCCCTAAGCGCTGATGAACATTTTTAAAAATGGCCTGCGGCCCAACGTAGGTACCGGCATAAGGAAAGCCCGCCGCTTCGGTCCATTCTGCATCGGGCGCCAACGCCGCCAGCAGATTGCGACCGTTCTCTTCGGCACTGCTGCCCTCATAAGTAGCGCGTACGATTTCCAGATTCGTTGGCATGTCTGTTCTCCTGTGGCATTAACGGGATATTCCGGCCATACCCCGCAGACACAGGCTAACACCAGGCGGGGATGACCGGAATAACGCTATTGTAGGTTGCTTATTCCGGCACAAAAACCGTAATTGCGGCAATAGTCTATTGCAATACAGTAAACAATTCTGTTGCTGCGGTGTCATAACCGCCTTATCTGCGGCTGCTATGATGATTAATGATTACCCGCCAATAAGGAGCAAAACGTGCATTTTCCCCTGCTGCCACAGGCATTGCTGCGGCCTTTCTCACCCCATCAGGAGCTGGCGCAGGCGCTATTGCCGCTGACCCTCGATTCCGACGATGGATCCCATGACGTTGCCCACCTGCACCGTGTATGGAAGAACGCCCGCCAGATCAGCATTCAGGAAGGCGGCGACCGGCGCATCTTGTGCGCGGCGGTGCTGTTGCATGACTGCGTCGCGGTAGAAAAGAATTCGCCGCAGCGTCACCTGGCGTCACGCATGGCCGCAGAAAAAGCCGCGTTGACGCTGGCACAACTGGATTGGGAAGCGCACGACATCGCCAAAACGGTGCATGCCATCGAAGCCCACAGCTTTTCTGCCGCCATTACGCCGGAAACGCTGGAGGCGAAAATCATCCAGGATGCCGACCGTCTGGATGCCATAGGCATGATTGGCGTAGCGCGCTGTTTCTATATCGGTGGGCGTATGCGCAGCGCGCTGTACGATGCCGCCGATCCGCTGGCGCAACAACGGCAATATGACGATAAGCGTTTCACGCTGGATCACTTCGAAACCAAACTTTTTAAGCTGCAGGAAGGCTTTCAGACCGCGGCCGGTCGACAAATGGCGCAGGAGCGCACCGAACGCATGCGTCGTTTCCTCAGCGAGTTGCTGGAAGAGATGTGAAAATCGCAGTTAATGCCCTCAACGCATCGATTCCGTTACGCTACCGGCATCTTCGCCGCGATAATTGCTGTACACTGATAACCATCTTCACTGACCAGGCTACAACGATGAAAAAACTGACGCTGAAAGACATGACGGAAAGCGAGCAACGTGAAGTAAAAACCGAGCTGGACAAAGCGCGTAAAAACCTCGGCAGAGAACTGACGAATGCCGAGAATAACAAGACCAAGGATGAAGTGGTGGCACGCATCATGGCCGCCCGCGAGAAAATTGAAAAAGCCACGCGCGCCGAACGTAAAGCCAACCGGGTCAAACCCAGCGGCGAAACCTTCAGTTGGTCCGCTTCAATCAGTACCCGCCCCCCGCGTTAATGCCTTACGAAAACCCCGCCAACGCGGGGTTTTTTATTGCCCCGATTCATTAGCCAAACTCATCAGCCTATTCGAATCATGAATAACAATGTTATCAATAAGTTGTAAATTGACAGCATAATGAAGAATATTCATTATCGACGGATATCCTCTGGCACTTTCTTATCTTGCTTATCTGTCGTTTGCACTGAAGGAACTTATTATGGCTTCATTCTCCGGTATTTGGGTTGCGCTGGTTACCCCATTCAATAATAACGCCGTCGATCTGCCTGCGGTTAAACGGCTGGCGCAATACCTGATCGCCTCGGGCGTCTCCGGATTGGTGGTCTGCGGCACCACCGGCGAAGCGGCGGCGTTGAGCAAAGAAGAACAATTGACGGTTCTCGACGCGGTGCTGGACGTTGTACCGGCCAACCAGGTGGTGATGGGGCTGTCAGGCAATAACATGCTGGATACCCTGCAGATGCAGCAGGAAATCCAACTGCGCGACATCGCCGGAGTGCTGATCCCCGCGCCCTATTACATCCGCCCATCGCAATGCGGCCTGGTGGATTACTTCACCCAACTTGCCGATGCGTCGAGCGTGCCGGTGATCCTGTACAATATTCCGCAGCGCACCGGCATCGTGATGGAACTGCAAACCCTCAGGCAAATCGCCCGCCATCCGCAGGTCAAGGCAATCAAAGACTGCGGCGGTAACCCGGATACCACCATGGCGCTGATTGACGACGGCGAAATCGACGTCATGACCGGCGAAGATAACCTGATCCTCACCACCTTGTGCCTGGGCGGAACCGGGGCCATTTCCGCCTCCGCACATATTTATCCGCAGCGCTTCGTGCAACTGGTACAACAGGTTGCCAACGGCGATCTGGCTGCCGCGCGCGCTAACTTCTATACGCTGTTGCCGATGATCCACCAGATGTTCAGTTTCCCCAACCCGGCACCGGTCAAAGCCGCTCTTGCACAGCAAGGCCTGATCCGCAACGAACTGCGATCGCCGATGCAAATCGCGCCGCAGGCATTGCAACAGCGCATTGCCGCTACTCTGGCGCAGTTACAGCCGGAAGATGCGCTGATTGGCTAAATTTGTTAGCTAACCCGCTGTAATTTTAACGTTATGGAACTAGGATCAGAGGTTAAGCATGCCTGTCATTCATCACAATCAAGGAGCTTCCGATGAAACTGTTCTATAAAGCCGGCGCCTGTTCTCTGTCACCGCATATTGTACTGCGCGAGGCGGGCCTGGATTTTACGGCGGAAAAGGTCGATCTGGCGCAGAAAAAGACCGAGAGCGGTGCAGACTATCTGGCCATCAACCCTAAGGGACAAGTACCGGCGCTGTTGCTGGATGATGGCAGCCTGCTGACCGAGGGCGTGGCGATTGTGCAATATCTGGCGGATCGCGTGCCGGACCGCAACCTGATCCCGGCGGCGGGCACGTTGTCGCGTTATCACGCCATCGAGTGGCTGAACTATATTGCGACGGAATTGCATAAGGGATTCAGTCCGCTGTTTAACCCGAAAACGCCGGATGAATACAAGGCCATCGCGCGCACCAAGCTGGAGCAGCAATTCAGCTATTTGGATTCCGTGCTGGCAAAGCAGCGTTTCCTGTTGGGAAACCGGTTCAGCGTGGCGGACGCCTATCTGTTTACCGTTTTGCGTTGGGCCATCGCCCTGCAGTTTGATCTCAAAAAATACCCCCGGTTGGCGGCGTATTTTGACAGCGTGGCTGCACGGCCAGCGGTGGATGCGGCGCTGAACGCCGAAGGTTTGAAATAACCCCCAAGCCCCGGCGGCTCTGCCGGGGCTACGGAGCTTAGCGTTTTACCGCTTTGAATTCGCAGTTCGGCTTCACGATGCGATCCTGTGCCGCCACTACCTGCAGTTCGTACTCACCCATTGCCTGGGTTGTCAGCATCACTTCATACACCGCTGCAGTCACATGCTCCAACGCCTTAGCCAGCGCCACGCCTTGCAGTAAATTGACCAGTAGCAGGCCACTGGTCAGGTCGCCTACGCCGACCGGTTGGCGAACGCCAAAATCCACCAGCGGGCGGCTGATATGCCAGGCTTCTTCTGCCGTGACCAACAGCATTTCGAAACAGTCGATATGATAGCCGGCACGGCTCAGGTGTTTGACCAGCACCAGCTTCGGCCCTTTGGCGATCAGTTCACGTGCCGCGCTTACCGCTTGCTCAACGTCAGTCACTTCCCGTTGGCTCAGCAGTTCCAGCTCAAGCAGGTTTGGCGCAATCATGTCGCTGCATTGCAGCGCCTGCCGGCAAAAAAACTCCGCCACGCCCGGCGCAACGATGCAGCCCTTTTCAGGGTGGCCCATCACCGGATCGCAGAAATACCAGGCGTTCGGATTAGCCTGTTTGACCTGACGAACCACCTCGAGAATATGGCAGCCCTGCTCCGGCGAGCCGATATAGCCGCTCAGCACCGCATGGCAATTTTTCAGTTGATCGATGGCCGCAATCCCCTGGGCGATCTCCGTCAGGTGGCTGGCCGGCATTACGCAGCCCGTCCATTTGCCGTACTGGGTATGATTTGAAAATTGCACCGTGTTCAGCGGCCAGACGTTAACGCCCATACGGCGCATGGGGAATTCAGCCGCGCTGTTGCCCGCATGCCCAAACACCACATGCGATTGAATAGAGAGAATATTTTTCATCGATACGGCCTGACCTCGCCATGCCGTGCGCATCAGCCCGCGGCGAAATAGAATGAATAAATAACGTATGGAACATTATGCCGGCGCGTCTAAAAACAAGAAACTAGAGAACTTTTTTATTTTTTGGCGGCGGCATATTGTAGCGAAAGCCCACCGGCAAAAAAAGCGGATAGCCCGAACATCGATCCGCTTTCTCATCTTAAAACAGGTTTTCTTTAGGTGTTTTCGCCTTGCTATCAGTAGATTTTACGCTGTACTTGTTGCTAGATATTTTCCTTCATTCGCAGAGATACCTTATGAGTCTACTAACGTTACAACAGGACGTTGCCATCCTGTTCTCTGCCACTTTGGGAAAGAAGGCAGATGACAAGGCCCTGACCTACTTCGCCAAACAGCTTGAAAAAGGGACCTATACCCAGAGCGAATTGGCCACCAGATTTATCACCTCTCAAGATGGGCAACACCGCTACGATGGGCTGACCACCAGCCAAAAAGTGCAGTACATCTATCAAAATACCAATGGTACGCCACCCGACGCCTTAACCTTAAGCGCACTGACCGCACAGGTCGATGCCGGTACCACTCTGGGCAGTCTGACAACGGCGTTAATTGCCGAAACCAAAGATTATGCCGGTAATGATGCCGTTCCACTGGCTCAACAACAGCATCTGGAAAATGTCATCAACACCACGTTGTATCCGTCGCAGATAGAACTGCCCTCTCAGATCTCCGCTGCGGCAGATGTACAAGGCATGTACTACTTACTCGGCAGCATGGTCAACTCCGCCGCCATCGATTATTGGAGTGGCGTGTTGAACAGCGGTAAAAAAACCGCCGTAGAAATGGCCAACTATTTTGTTACGCTCAAAAGCTATATCAGTTCACTGAACAACGAAGATTTCGTGCAGAAAATCTTTTCGCAAGCCTTTGGTACCGCCGCCAATAACAGCGAGCTGCAAAAGTACCTGACCGGCCTGAATGATGAGAGTGAAACACGGGGCGACGTCATGATGCGGATGATGGCCGACATCAGAAATGATACCGGCCACGATGTAGCCAGGCAGAACTTTGCGGCGGCCACCCATGTTTATGCCCCTGGTGAACTCCCGGCGGCTCAATATGCCGAAGCGGTCATGTCGCTTTATTTGACTGTCGCCGGCGTCTCGGCCGATGCGACCACGATTGACTCCTTTAGCCGCCTGCTCGCCGGCGGCAAGACTCAGACTGAGCTGCTCAACATTCTGTCCAAAGCAGATCTGTTCCGCAGCGCCGGGGACTATCAGTCCATTTATATGAAACTCTACGGCAGCCCACTCAACAGCACTTCGGCGCAGGCCATTCTGCTGAAGGCAGGCAACGACAAGGTCAAAGCCACCTCTCTCATCATTGATGCTTTTCGCAACGGTGAATACCCGCTCGACAGTGATGACAAGCCGAACCCGATACGCGTTGCTGACTATCAGGCTAAAATTGCGCATTCACTGGGTTATAAGACCAGCGCCGAACTTGACATCGCTGATAATGGTGCCCTTACCGGTATGGTAAATTCCGGCAGTCATCACCCATTGAGCTGGGCAGAGCTTTCAGTATTAACCCAGGTGTATCTCAACGTTAATACACCCTCTGTCGTTGACTTCAACTACTCACCAAAACTGCAAGAAGTGGTATTGCAGGGTGATATGCCCACCAATGACGTCACCTTCAATTCACTAAAAAACAAATCTTTCGCATTAAGAGTTAATTTGGATGATAGAGCCTGGTTTAAAACAGCAGAAAAGATCATGTTTGGCTCGGAGAAAGACTCCGTCTTAGTCACAGACACATACGACATCGTCAATGCCAAGCTCAATCTAAACTTTGCTGACGGCGGTGCCAGTTTGCTATGGGAGGGTAATGGCATCAACCATGGTGCAAACAGCGTTAGCAGTACTTTCACCGCACAAAACCTATTTACGGCAGTCGGGACTCTCTCAGCCAACTTTATCCTGAAAGATATCGTCCTGACGACAGCAGAAGACGGCAGCATCAGCGGTCAAGTCCACAGCAACATCAATCAATTCCTTTTCTTTCCTACCATTGAGCTTGCAGGCTATCGCGGCACTGGCAATATTTACCTGGACGGCAAACTGGTTGCTACTGAAGGTAAAAATATTTTTGATTACGGGATTACCAATCAAACTGCCAGTATCTATAACAGCGGTTATTCCGATGTGTCCGACCTCCAACAAGCTGACCATGCATTTAAAAGCGGCGATCAATCCCGCTGGACTGGCGTCGAGGGTTTCGTCCTTTCCGGCTATGCCGATGATGTTCACGTTATTAATATTGACGCGGAAAAATCGTCCGTTTTATCGGTCATAGGCAACGCCGGGGCACAAAGCAAATTGCACCTTGAATTGGCACCGAGCGTGTCGGCTTCAGCTAAATACTGGGGGGTCAATATCGGGAACGCCAAGCTCGATAAACTGGATGCCGGTACGCTTAGTTTCACTAGCCACTTTATAGGACAGCAACCACCAGAAATGCTAAGGATGTATTCTAGCGGCTCAAAACTGAATACTGTAACACTGACAGGCGCTGACAGTCATATCGACACCCTCTACTTTAGTGGCGTCACCAAGCTGGAGGCTACGGTGAAAGCGGCGTTTAGCGGCAGTCTCAAAGACATTATCATCGAACCTCTTATTGACCCACTTGGGGAAGGTATACCTCGGTTCGAAATTGACCTGACGATGGAGAGAGGAGGCAGCGGCGGCGGCGTGTTTTACACATTACTGTCCGCATTGAGCAACCACTCCGCTTATGACGGTATAATCAGCACACTGGCTGGCGACCAGCTCAACATTCAATACACTAACAGCCAGACACTGACTATCCAAGGCAACACCACACTCAATAATTTGGTGATGGCCAATGAACGGGCGCATGACAGTAAAATCATTTTTGAACAAAGCACGGTCGACAGTATAGTCACCATCAATACTCTCACCCCGACCGATACCATTGTTGCCGGCTCCCTTGCCCAACCCTGGGTTTTCAACAGTGGAAAATCAGGGAACATAAAGATCTACGGCAGCGTAACCAAAGAAACCGACATCAATAACCTATTCAATTCATTGAACGTCGGCAGCGAAAGCACTGCGCATGATGTGTTTTCGCAGGCGCTGTCAAAAACCTCTCCCGACGGCGATGTTCTACATGAGGTAGGCGTGGTGAAATTCGGCACTCACGCTTATGTTGTCATTGATAATAATCACAACCAGCAACTTGACCCTCAGGATATTATTTTCTCGCTAGGGAATAAGGATGTTTATGACATTGCTGCAAATCTTCATTATCAGGCGCCAACCCTCATGATTAATGGTGACAGCCAACCCAGCACCGAATTAACTTGATTGAGCATCCCATCGTGCGGCCGGAGCAAAGAGGCCGCACATTTTTCAAAACCAGAATATCCTTACCGCTGATCGCATTGTTTTTTTAGGATTTTAAACTGTACTTAAAGCTTAATTTCTTTTCTTACCTTCATGAGGCACCTAATGAGCTTCCTTTCCTTGCAGCAGGATGTAGCCATTCTTTTTTATGCCACCCTCGGTAAAAAAGCAGACAGTGAAACGTTGAATTTTTTCGCCAAACAACTGGATCTGGGCCGGTACAACAAAAGCCAACTGGCCAATACATTCATCCAATCTCAGGATGGCCATCAGCGGTATGACGGCTTAACGACAGCGCAAAAAATTCAATACATTTATAAAAACACCACGGGTGAATCCCCCTCTTCCAATCTATTGGCAACGCTGGTCGCACAAGTGAATGCCGGGCAATCCCTGGGGCAACTCACCAAGGACTTGATTGGCGGAGTAAAGAGCTATACAGGTAGCAATGCCCACCAGATTGGGCAACAGCAGCATTTGTTAGAGGTGATAGAGACTACGTTGTATCCGGCACTGTCGCCCTATCCCGCCAATGCCGCCGCTGCCGCCGATATTCAGGCCATGTTTTACGTGGTGGGCAGTCTCATCGCAGCAGACGGGGTCAATTACTGGAGCAGTATTCTTGCCCAAGGAAAAGCCAGCGCCAATTATATCGCCGACCGTTTTGTGGATACGCGCAGCGGGTTGAAAGCGCTGAGCAATGAGGAGTTCGTAAAAACGGTCTATAAAAATACTTTCGGCGTAGAAGCCGGGGCAAGCGAAATAGCCAGTTATGTCGCCGGTTTAAATAATAATACCGAGACCCGTGGCGATGTCCTGATGCGCCTGATTGCCGATATTCGAAATGACACCTCGCACGATACGGCCAAACAGAACTTCCAGAACGCCACCCACGTTTACGCTGCAGGTGAACTTCCCGCGCTGAATTATCAGGAAACCGTTGCACTGCTCTTTCTGCAATTGGCGAAAAATACCCTCCTGAATGCCTCTGGGTTAGACAGTTTCAGCAAATTTCTCGCCAGTGGAAAATCCGATCTTGATCTGCTGACCCTCCTGGCAAAATCGACCCATTTCCAGGACGCGACTAACTTCGCCAAGGTTTATGCCAAACTCTACGGCACCACGTTGAATGACCTGCAAAAGCAAGCGATTCTCCAACAAGCAGGCAATAACCCCCTGCAAGCAACGCTGAATATCATCGATACCTTCCGTCACGGCGAAGCGCCGCTGGACAGTGGCCCCGTGCCAAGCATCGACGACATGGTTAATCTCGAGTACAAAATTGGCAGCGAATTGGGTTATCAAATCCGAGGCAATCTTAGCCTGTCAAATACCGATGGTACGCTGACCGGCCCCCTGAATTCCGGCGTCCAACATACGCTGAGCCATGCTGAAATCGCTCAGCTTCTCCAAATTACCCTTAACGTCGACGTCGGCGTGGCTGTCGATCTCAGCTTTGCCAAATCATTGCAGCAGGTTTCGCTGCAGGGCGATTTTGCAGCCAGCCTGGCCACGCTCAATTCGCTGAAAAGTAAAAGCGTCACTCTTAACCTCACCGATAAAAACGTGGCCAACACCGCAGGTTTGGTTGACTTCACCAATGGACAAAACAGCAGTATCCTGACCGACCAACTCAATGTTGCCGCCACCCACGCACGGCTTAATCTGAATGGCGCAAGCGAAATCCGGCTGCTATGGAAAGGTAATGCCTTTCCTGACGGAAGCAATAGGGTCAGTAGCGATTTTACCGCCACATTGACATCCACCAAATACGACTCCAGTTTCGGCATCGTTTCGGCAAATTTCATCACAAAAGATGTGTTGCTGACCTCTGCGCCAGGAGGAAGTAGTGTAGAAGGCGTCATTCAGAGCAACCTGAATCAGTTCCTGCATTTTCAATTTATCGACTTAGCGTACTATCGGGGCACGGCAAATATTTATCTTTACGGAAAACTGGTGGCGACCGAGAGCACAAACGTGTTTGACGCAGGCCTCCTGGATCAAACCGCCAGTATCTACAATGAGCACTATGCGGACGTATCCAGCCTGACCCAGGCAGAGGCTGCGCAAAAAGACAGTACCGGCACCATCTGGACCGGTTCTCGTGGTTTCAATTTATCGGGCTTTGCCGACAATGTTCATGTCATCAATGTTTCCTTATCCCATATGACGACATTACGAATTTCGGACAATGCCTCCAGTAAAAGCCAGGTACACCTCGAAACCGTCAATGGCAGTGAGGCCCCCCATTGGAACATGGAGATAGGCAACAGCAAAACATCGACGGTCGATGGCGGCACCGTAAGCCTGACCAGCCATTCGACCGCCGTATCCGGCGAATCCTTGTCTATTGCCTCCTGGGGAACCTCGAACAACATTCTGACGTTGGCCGGCGGCAGCACGCATATTGAAACACTGGAGCTTTATGGCAGCACCACCCTGAACCTGACGATTAAAGCCAATTTTAGCGATTCGCTGAAAAACATCGTCATCCCGGTGATTGAAGATCCCTGGAGTAATCCGCCGGTCATCACTGCAAACTTGACGCTGGAAAAAGGCGGCACCGGCGGAGGGGAATTTTATCAATTGCTGCAATCCCTGAGCAATCACAGCGCTTACGACGGACTCATTGACCAGCTGTCCGGCGATCAGCTAACCATCGCCTATACGGCGACCAACAGTTTTTCGATCCAGGGCAACACCACCCTGACCCGCTATCAGGGGGGCGATCCATATAGTGGATCTAATAAAATCAGTTTCGGCAGCAGCAGCATCGATAGCATGGTCACCATTGAAAAACTTGAGACCAGCGATACCATTTTCCTCGGCAAAGGTGCCGAGCAGTGGAAATTCGGTTCCCATACCAGCCAGACTATGGCCGTTTATGGCAGTGTGAGTAAGCCGACGGCTGTTGATGCCCTGTTTAACTCGCTCACCGTGGGGAGTGAAGACAATGGACAGGACATCTTCGCCAAAGCCTTGGACAAAATCACCAACGGCGCCAGCAAAAGCAGCCTGGCAGAGGTTGGCGCAGTCAAGATCGGCAGCAACGTCTATGTGGTAATTGATAACAACCACAATCGGCAGTTTGATCAAGACGACAGCGTATTCTCTCTGGGGGATAAGGACGTTTACCAGATAGCCGGCAACGTGCACTATCAGGCGCCGAGCGTCACTCTCAACGGTATTCACCAAGGGGTCGATGAAGCGATTGTCGCCTAAAAAAGCGGCCCGCCGGCAATTTGCCGGCGGGCCGTTTCCAAATTTGCGGGTGAAATCTTATTTCCAGTCGATCAGACAGTAATGCTTCTTGCCCCGGCGCAACAGCGTGTAACGGCCGAACAGACGATCGGCGTCGCTGAACGCGTATTCGGCGTTGGACTGTTTCTCACCGTTGATGGTCACCGCGTTGGAGCCGATCATGGTGCGCGCCTGGCCACGTGACGGCACTAGTTCAGCATTAACCAGCGCCTGCTGCAGATCGGCGTCGCCATCCAGTTTGATGGTTGGCATGCCGTCTTGCGCCAACTGGGCGAAGTCCGCTTCGGTCATCTCGTGCAGCGCGCCGGAAAACAGGCTCTGGGTGATGCGCTTGGCCGCAGCCAGCCCTTCCGCGCCATGTACCATGCCGGTCACTTCTTCCGCCAGCACATACTGGGCGCGCGGCGCCTTGCCGCTGTTCTTGTCTTCTTCTTCCAGCGCGTTGATGTCTTCCAGGCTCATGAAGGTGAAGAACTTCAGGAAACGGTAAACGTCGGCGTCGGCGGTGTTGATCCAGAACTGGTAGAACTTGTACGGGCTGGTTTTTTCCGGTGCCAGCCACACTGCGCCGCCTTCGGTCTTACCGAATTTGGTGCCGTCCGCTTTGGTGATCAACGGCACCGTCAGGCCGAACACCTGTTTCTGATGCATGCGGCGAGTCAGATCGATACCGGAAGTGATGTTGCCCCACTGATCGGAACCGCCAATCTGCAGCTCTACCTGATGGCGGTTGTACAACTCGGAGAAGTCGAAACCCTGCAGCAGGTTATAGGAGAATTCGGTGAAGGAAATGCCCGAGTCGTCGCGGTTCAAACGTTGCTTCACCGCTTCCTTGTTGATCATCTGGTTCACGGAGAAATGCTTGCCGATGTCACGCAGGAAGGTCAGCACGTTCATGCCGCCGAACCAGTCATAGTTGTTGGCGGCGATGGCGCTGTTGCTGCCACAGTCGAAATCGAGGAACGGGGAAACCTGTTTGCGGATCTTTTCCACCCACTCATTCACCGTCTCGGCGGTATTCAGCTTGCGCTCGGCCGCTTTGAAGCTCGGATCGCCGATCAGCCCCGTGGCGCCACCTACCAGCGCCACCGGCTTGTGGCCGGCCAACTGGAAGCGCTTCAGGCACAACAGAGGAACCAGATGGCCCAAATGCAAGCTGTCAGCGGTCGGATCGAAACCGCAATACAGTGCAATTGGCCCTTGCGCCAGTCGCTCTGCTAACGCTTCCTCATCCGTAACCTGGGCAACGAGGCCCCGCTCTTGCAGTTGTTTAATCAAGTTGCTGCTTGCCATCAATGACTCCATGTATAAACGAATGCACCTTTGTCGGTACACGACCTTTCGCCCACTGGCGAAATATAAAATTCAGGGTAGCGCATAGAATAAAGCGCCGGCGGCATCAGTGCCAGCGCTTAAGGGGGATTTTCAGTCTTCAGGGTGCCAGTCGGTCAATTTTCCAGTCATTCCCATCGCGCTGATACAAAAAGCGGTCATGCAGGCGGTGTTCGCCGCCCTGCCAGAACTCGACGGAATCGAAATTAACGCGGAATCCGCCCCAGAAACTCGGCAACGGCACTTCGCCCTGCTGGAATTTTTGCTTCAGTTCGAGGAATTTGCTCTCCAGTACGCCGCGGGCGGAAATGCGCGATGACTGTTGCGATACCCAGGCGCCGATCTGGCTGTCTTTCGGCCGGCTGGTGAAGTACTTCATCACCTCCAGCGTGGACAGACGTTCTGCCTTGCCAAGGAAAATCACCTGACGATCGAGCATGTGCCACGGAAACAGCAGGCTGATGTGCGGGTTTTGCGCGAGCTGTTGCGCCTTGCGGCTGCCAAGGTTGGTATAAAAAACCAGCCCTTTGTCGTCGAAATGCTTGAGCAGCACGATGCGCTGATAGGGTTGGCCATTCTCATCCACCGTAGCCACACACATGGCGGTAGGATCGGCCAGGCGCGCATCGCAGGCCTGCTTCAGCCAGCGTTCGAACAATTCAAGCGGATTAGCGGTCAGATCGTTGCGGCGCAAGCCGCCACGGGTGTATTCACGGCGCAGGTCCGCAACATCAAACTCATTATTTTCAATCATCTGGTTTATCAACCAACCGAAAAATTCGTCGTTACATTCTGCGCCTGCGGCGCCAGAATCTCAATCGTTCTGGCGCAGCCGTCGGCCGATCAGTTAGCCAATACGCAGTCGCTGATAATCACCTTGTCATTACGTTCGACATAGGCGTTTTGGCCCTTCGACCAGAAACTGTACTTGCCGTCGCTGTATTTCGCACCGGACATGACCAGTACCTGTTTCAGCTTCAGTTGCTCGCCATCCATCAGAAAGCTGGCCGTGCTGTCCTTACCGTCCAGCGCCACCGTCAGCGGCGTAGTACCGCACTGGTAATGCAGCGTCTGGCTGCTTTGCGGCAATACGTAACTGCAGCCTGCCAGCACCAACGCGCCTGCGGCAATAATGATTTTTTTCATGCTTTTGCTCCTTAGGGAAATCTATCGATTTCTATCCTAACAGAGCTAAAGGGTCCCTAAAGGCAAAACCGGATAAATCCCACCCAGCAGGGTTTCACGGCTGGCACCGGTGACCGACGGCAGATTGCCGGCCTGTCCGGACAGGGTGCGAAACGCCAGCCAGGCAAAGGCCAGCGCCTCCATGTCGTCACCGCTGATGCCGAAATCATCGGTCAGACACACTTCGGTTCCCGGCAGTAGCGCGGACATCCGCGCCATCAGCAGCAGGTTGCGCGCCCCGCCGCCACACACCAGCAAACGTTCACAACCACCCGCCAACTGTACCTGCTCGCAAATGCTGGTCGCCGTCAGTTCCGCCAAAGTGGTTTGCACATCAACGGGGCTGACTGACTGCAAGCCCGAGAGCTGACGCTCCAGCCAAGCGGCATTGAAATACTCGCGGCCGGTGCTTTTCGGCGCAGGCAGCGCAAAGTAAGGATCGGCCAACATCTGTTGCAGCAACGGCAGGCAGACGCGCCCCTCCATCGCCCATGCGCCGTCTTTGTCGTAAGGTTGCGAACGATGGCGCCATACCCAGGCATCCATCAGCATATTGCCCGGCCCGGTATCGAAACCACGCACCGGCGCGCCTGGCAACAACAGCGAAAGGTTGGCAATGCCGCCAATATTGAGCACCATACGGCGCTCTACCTGATGCGCCAACAGCGCCTGATGAAATGCCGGCACCAGCGGGGCACCCTGGCCGCCGTAAGCCATATCGCGACGGCGGAAATCGCCGACGGTAGTGATATCGGTCAAGGCGGCAATGCGATTGTTATCGCCCAGTTGCATCGAGAAACGTGCAGCGCCTTCAGGTTCATGCCATACCGTCTGGCCATGACAACCAATCGCGGTGATGTCGTGCGCCGACATGCCGGTTTGTTTCAGCAAGCCAAGCACCGCCTCGCCAAACAACGTCCCAAGCTGCGCGTCCAGGCGGCCCACCGCAGAAAGCGTGGTCTGCTGGCCCTGGCACATACCGAGAATGTCTTGCTTAAGTTGGATTGGCATCGGGTGGCTGTAACTGGCCTGCTGCGCGACCATTCGTCCGTCGATTGCGGCAAGCACCACATCGACGCCATCCAGACTGGTGCCAGACATAACACCTATATAGCGGCCTGACTTCATAGCAACATCCTTTAACCCGCACGGGGAAGCAAACTTTCAACAGATAAATAAACCAGAATTAGACCATTAACGCCATGAATTATGATGTCTTTTTTCACCTCTGTGAGCGATGCGCCTGTTTTTAGCGGTTAGCCAGGGTGATAAAAGTGGCTAAACTGCGGCTCAACCCGTAACGGAATTTGTTCCGGCCCTGTCATAAAGCTAAACCACCGTTTATTATTGGTTGAACAGAGTAAAGTTAAGCTGCGTGCAGTGACGGGCATGGTGATGTACGTGTGTTTGCGCCATACTTTGTCTATTATTTTCACTGAATCTGGGCCTGGAAAGGTTTCCCAGGTTATGGACTACCACAACAGGAGTTTTATATGATCAAGCGTCTTCTCGTCGTTGCCGTCGCCGCAGTTACGCTGGCAGGATGCGCCAATGAATCCATGTCCGGCGATGTCTATTCATCCTCGCAGGCCAAACAGGTTCAGACCGTGACTTACGGTACGCTGGTTTCTGTCCGTCCAGTCAAGATCCAGGGCAGCGACAGTTCGAATACCATTGGGGCGATCGGCGGTGCGGTACTTGGCGGCTTGCTGGGTAACACCGTAGGTGGCGGCACCGGCCGTACCCTGGCAACCGCAGCGGGCGCAGTAGCCGGCGGCGTTGCGGGCAACAGCGTCGGTGAGCTGGCAGGCCGCACCACGGGTTATGAGTTGGAAATCAAGACCGACCAGAAAGAGAACATCGTGGTGGTTCAGAAGGCTGGCGCAACCAAGTTCAGCGTAGGTCAACGTGTGCGTATGGCGCGCACTGGCGACACCATTACCGTCTCCCCGCTGTAAGCGGAAGCTGGAAGGTAAAACCGGAGGCCAAGGCCTCCGGTTTCATTTCCGATGCTGTGAAATCTAATCAAATAAAGATAACGTTATTATTGTTTATTTTGCAATTCAGAGATGTTTTGTTCCAGCTTGCCAATCAAACCTACCAACAACTGCACTTCATCCGTGGTAATGCCACTCAAAATCTCACCGCGCGTAGAGCTGATAACGCTGTCCACTTCCCTGATGATGGGATCGGCCGCTTCAGTCAACTTGATACGCTTTGCACGCCGATCGTTAGCGCAAGTGTGGCGAGTAATAAGCCCCTTCTCTTCCAGTTGGTCCAGCGTGCGAACCAGCGAAGGTTGTTCAATGCCGATTGCCTTGGCCAGTTGAATCTGCGACTGCTCCGGCGGTAGGCGATTGATATTGTGCAAGGTGACCCAGTGTGTTTGCGTGAGCGCCAACGGCTTAAGCCGATGATCGATAAGCGCGCGCCAAACACGAACTAATCGTGCTAAATCTGAACCTAATGATGACTCCACTTCCCCCTCCTTATAATTAGCATGCTAATATAACTATCCAAAGCTTAGACCATTCTGAGTAACTCACATTAAAAACACAAATGTATATAATGTATTTTGTAGAAATAGCCACCGTTTTGGTCAGTTATTGTTTATCCTTTACGCAAATATTTAACATATTCACTAGTAGGGATTGTTAATGTGAATAGTTCATGGCTTCACGCCACCTCCCCTCTGCCCGATTTGGTGCTCGGCGCCTCACTCTATTTTCCACCGATATTTAAAGCTTTTTTGCTCGGGTCAGTTTTATGGCTACTGGCACACCGCCTGTTGCGAGACTGGATTTATTCCGGCGAAATTTGGCATCCCATGTTGATGGATTTGTCTATTTTCGTCATCGCCGTCAGTGGCTCCTTATGGATTTTAGCGAGTTGGTAACTCATGACGCATAAAACGTTAAAATATTTCTCTACGGTAATCGTCTGCGCCATTGCCCTATGCGCCGGTTGGTGGTTATGGAATTATTATATGCAATCCCCGTGGACCCGTGATGGAAAGGTGCGCGCCGAGCTCGTCAATATCACACCAGAAGTTTCTGGAAGATTAGAGAAAATAACCGTACATGACAATCAGTTCATACCTGCGGGAAGTCTGATTTTTACTCTCGACCCGGTGCCATACCAGATTGCGCTGGACAATGCCGAAGCCGCGCTGGCAAAAGCGCAGTCCGATCTGGCCAAAGCGGAGCATGAGGCGGCACGTCGCCGCAGCCTGCCAAAAAACGTTATTTCTGCCGAAAATATGGACGAGTCAAATTTAGCTGCACAGGCAATGAAAGCCGCGTATAACGCCGCCAAGGCTAATCTGAAACAGGCTAAATGGAATTTAAGTAAAACTAAAATGTACGCGCCTGTCGATGGCTATATCACTAATTTGCAAGCACGAGTTGGGAACTATGCCAGCGCCGGCACGCCGTTGGTTGCGCTGGTCGACGCACACTCATTTTACGTGCTCGGTTATTTTGAAGAAACCAAGCTCAAGCATATAAAAGAAGGCAATAAAGCGGACATCGTTTTATATAATGGCAACATTCCTCTGCAGGGCCAAGTGGAGAGCATTGGCCGCGCCATTAACGATCAAAGCGTCGACAGCAGCAGCGATTTATTAATGGACGTGAAACCCAACGTTCCCTGGGTACGTTTGGCGCAGCGCGTGCCGGTACGGATAAAACTGCTGAATGTGCCCGCCGATCTGCCCTTAGTGGCGGGCACCACCTGCACCATCGCCATTCATCAGTAAGGCTAACCAGTGAATCTGCCCTTTTTGGAATGGAACCGTACTCCCTGGGGTAAGGCTACCGGCGGTCAGTGGCGCTATGCGCTGCGCAACTCGCTGGCCATGTGTCTGTCATTGTGGGTGGCGTTCGTCCTCAATCTCGACGAGCCTTATTGGGCGTTGACCTCCGCGGCGGTGGTCAGTTTCCCCACCGTCGGCGGCGTCATCAGCAAAAGCATCGGGCGCGTTATCGGCAGCCTGATCGGTGCCGCCGCATCAGTGGCCATTGCCGGCCATTGCCTGAACGATCCCTGGCTGTTCACCCTATTTATCGCCGCCTGGATCGGTTTGTGCACTTACATTTCCAACCATTATCAGAACAACGTTTCCTATGCGTTTGCACTGGCAGGCTATACCGCCGCCATTATTGCCTTCGGCACGGTCAACGTCACCGATACTCAGCAGATCTTTGATATCGCTCAAGCGCGCGTCTGCGAGGTCATCACCGGTATTCTGTGCGGCGGCGTAATGATGATGATCCTGCCCAGCACCTCTGACGGTGAAACCCTGCTGACTTCGTTAAGACGTATGCACCTGCGGCTGTTGGAACATGCCGCCATGCTGTGGCAACCGGAAATCACCGCTCAAATGCGCACGTCGCATGAGGGTGTTATCAGCCAGATCCTGACCATGAACCTGCTGCGTATTCAGGCGTTCTGGAGCCACTACCGACTGCGGCGGCAAAATAACGTGCTCAACTATATGCTGCACCAGCAGCTGCGCCTTACCAGCGTGATCTCCAGCCTGCGCCGCATGTTGCTCAACTGGCCGGATCGCCCGGCCAATCTGGCAGCCGTCCTGGATCAATTGCTGACTGAGCTGCGCGATCCCGCAACCGATAAATACCGGCTGGCGCGTATCCTGCAGCAGATAGCGCCTCAGGATCCGACAGATTACCGCCACCGCGCCTTCTGGCTGCGGCTACGCCATTTCTGCTGGCTGTACTTGCGCTGCGTTCGCTGGTTGCAAAGAGTGGAAAGCGTCACGCCGGTCAGCGATATCCAGCCCCCTCACGTGACCTCTCTGGCGCGTCATACCGACAGTTACGAAGCGGCCTATAACGGCCTGCGCACCTTTTTGTGCATTATCATCGGCTGCGCTTACTGGATAAACACCCAGTGGGATGCAGGCAGCTCGGCGCTGACGTTAACCGCCATCAGTTGTGTGCTCTATTCTTCCACCCCTTCGCCGATCAATAGCATTACCACCTTGTTGAAAGCGGTACTGCTGCTTTCGGTCGCCTGCTTTGTGGTGAAATTCGGCCTGATGATCCAAATTGACGATTTTTGGGTATTCTGCGCCTTCCTGTTCCCCATTCTGGTCACCCTGCAGATGATCAAACTGCAAAATCCGCCCTACGCCGCGCTATGGGGGCAACTGATCGTATTTATGGGTTCTTTTCTCACCGTCACCAACCCACCAAGTTACGATTATCAGTCGTTTATCAACAACAATATCGGCAAGATTGTCGGGGTATTGTTTGCCGGTTTGGCATTCCAGATCCTGCGGCCCAGTTCCGACAAGCGTAAAAGTCGGCGTATTATTCGCGCTCTGCGACGCGACTTTAGCGATCAACTGAGCCAAAAACCGCAGCAGAGCGAGAGCCAGTTTGAATCTCTGATTTATCACCGCATCAGTCAGTTGAATCAAAGCCAGGATCAGGAGGCGCGCAGCTGGTTATTGCGCTGGGGCGTGGTGCTGCTCAACTGCAGCCATATCGTTTGGCAATTGCGTGACTGGCAAACACGCTCCGATCCGCTCTCGGCGGTGCGTGACGTCTGCATTCACTGTCTACGGGACATTATGACCGAGAAAGGCGTACAGCATCGTTCTCTGGACGCCACACTGCTGGAACTGCTGCGCATGAGCAATGCGTTAGCGCACCACCCGGAACAGGCGGCGCGCGATCTTGCCGGATTGATTTGGCGGCTTTACTGTTCGTTGCAACAGTTGCAGCAGGCAATCACCCCGCCTGACAACGCGGCGACAACATCCGCCGCCCGTTAAACCCGGTTATCCCTTAATCACACCGCAGGCGAAACGCTCGCCCCCGCCCCCCAAGGGTTTCGGATGGTCGGAATGGTTGTCGCCACCGGCATGTACCATGAGCGCTTTGCCGGTTATTTCGCTGATTTTTTTCAGTCTCGGTGCCAACACCGGATCGCTGGCCATACCGTCTGCCGTGACATAAATGGCCGGCAGATCGCCCAAATGGCCGTCTGCGTAGGGGCCAAGGTGCTTGCCGGTTTTTTGCGGATCAAAATGCCCCCCCGCCGCCAACGCCGCTACCGCCTTGCCCTCTTTCATACCCGGCTCGCAACTGCCGTTCTCGTGCACATGAAAACCGTGCACGCCTGCAGGCAAGGCTTTTAACTGAGGGGTAAACAGCAGGCCGTAAGGCGTTTCGCTGATCGTGACTTTGCCAATTTCTTGACCAATTCCCTGTCCGGTCACCAGATTCATGTCAACATCCACCGTTGCCGCCTGCGCGACTCCACAGGCCATCAGGCCAAAGGCCGCATACCAATAATGTTTCATCAATCACTCTCCATGAAATATCTGTGAACCTTGAGTATAGGGTAACGGATGAGGTCGCCGCTCAGAATGGGGACAAATCTGACGATAAGATTCGCATTATTAATACTTCGCATTAATAATAATTTTACCGCCCGTGGTCATCCGACCAGTTGTCGTTCGGTTTGTTCTGTTCACCTACAATCGCTGCCAGTGCTATTTGCTGATTAAACAAGCCAATGCAGCAAACTCATAAGGAACTGATATGGGCATATTCAACTACCAAGATCTCGATGATGCGCAATCAAAAACATTATTTTCTGATGCCTTGGCGATCTCCACGTACGCATATCACAATATCGATAATGGTTTTGACGAAGGTTATCACCACAGCGGCTTTGGATTGGGCTTGCCGTTTACGCTGGTTACCGCCCTGATTGGCAGCACTCAATCGCAGGGCGGACTGCCGGGCATTCCCTGGAATCCCGATTCGGAAAAAGCAGCGTTGGCAGCGGTTAATAACGCCGGCTGGACCCTAATCAGCGCTAACCAATTAGGCTACCAGGGCAAAACGGATGCCCGCGGCACCTATTACGGCGAGAGCCTGGGTTACACTACCGCACAAGCGGAGGTACTGGGAAAATATGACAGCACGGGCAACCTTATCTCGATTGGCATTGCCTTTCGCGGTACCAGCGGGCCGCGCGAGTCATTAATTACCGACAGTATCGGCGATCTGATCAACGACGTGCTGGCAGGCTTTGGACCCGAAGGCTATGCCGACAATTACAGCCTGAAAGCTTTCGGCACGTTACTGGGCGATGTGGCTGAGTTCGCCCAGGCGCATGGCCTGAGCGGCGATGATATTACCATCAGTGGCCACAGCCTGGGCGGGCTGGCGGTGAACAGCATGGCAGCGCTCAGCGACGATAACTGGCAGGGTTTCTACTCGCAATCCAACTACGTGGCGTTCGCCTCGCCAACGCAATATGAAACAGGCGGCAAAGTCATTAATATTGGTTACGAAAACGATCCGGTATTTCGCGCGCTGGATGGCACCACACTAACGCCGGCATCTTTAGGCGTCCATGATGCGCCACAGGGATCCGCCACCAATAATATCGTTAATTTTAACGATCATTACGCCTCTGCCGCCTGGAATATCTTGCCTTTCTCCATTCTGGATATCCCGACCTGGTTGTCCCATTTGCCGTTCTTTTATCAAGACGGGCTAATGCGGGTGCTGAATTCAGAGTTTTACTCCCTGAGCAATAAAGACTCGACGGTGATCGTTTCCAACCTCTCTGATGTCACCCGAGGTAATACCTGGGTGGAGGATTTGAACCGCAACGCCGAGAAGCACAGTGGACCGACCTTTATTATTGGCAGTGACGGCAATGACTTAATCAAGGGCGGCACCGGCAACGATTATCTCGAGGGGCGTGCCGGCAATGACACTTTCCGCGACGGCGGCGGGTTTAACATTATTTCCGGCGGCGAGGGAAATAACACGCTGGACTTGCAGCAGGCATTGAAGAAAACCGAAGTGGCTTACGATGGCAATACGCTTTATCTGCGTGACGCCACAGGCGGAATTACTCTGGCAAGCGATATCGGCACCTTGCGCACTAAAGAAACCTCGTTATTGCTCTTCCCCAAAGAAGTAGACCATCAGGTGACCGATGCCGGGTTGACATCAGGCTCCAACCTCGAGGCCTACGCCGCGTCATCCAATGGCAGCGACGGCGCCGATACCCTGCACGCCGGAGCCAGCGACAGTTGGTTGTTTGGCAAAGGTGGCGATGACCAGTTATTTGGCCACGGCAGCGGCAATCTGACGTTTGTCGGCGGTAACGGCAACGATACGCTGCAGAGCGTCGGCAGTAACAATACCTTCCTGTTCAGCGGAGATTTCGGCAGCGATAAGGTGTACAACTTTGGCACCTCCGACAAGCTGGTCTTTCTGGGGACTCAGGGCGCCAGCGGCGATTTCCACGATTATGTTTCGCAACAATCTGACGGGTTGACGTTGGCCTTCGGCGAAAATAAAGTGACGCTGATCGGCGTAAGCTTCGAAAACCTCAACGATAGTCAGGTAGTGTTGGCTTAAAATAAAAAGCCGGGCTCTCCACAGGCCCGGCTTTTCCAATGGCGAGGTTGGCTAATGCTTAAGGCACGTCGTAACCCAGCGCCGCCTTGCGGATGCGGAACCACTGTTGGCGGTTCAGCGTCAGTTCCTGTGCTTTCAGCGCCGAACACACGCGCTCAATCTTGCCGGAGCCGATAATCGGCAGCGGCGCAGACGGCAGGCGCATGACCCAGGCGTACACCACCTGCTCAATAGTTTCGGCGCCGATTTCCTGCGCCACCGCCTGCAATTCATCACGCAGCGGCTGGAACTCTGCGGCGCTGAACAAGCGACCACCGCCCAGACAAGACCAGGCCATCGGCTTGATGCGCAATTGCTGACACTGATCCAGGGTGCCATCCAGAATGGCCGGCTGATGGATCGGTGAAATCTCAACCTGATTGGTGACCAGCGAGAACGGCAGGCGCGATTGCAGCAACGTAAACTGTGCCGGCGTGAAGTTGGAAACGCCAAAATGGCGCACCTTGCCGCTTTTGTGCAGGGCAACAAAGGCCTCCGCCACTTCATCGGCCTCCATCAGCGGATCCGGGCGATGAATCAGCAGCAGATCCAGATAGTCGGTATGCAGAAGCTCCAGTGAACGTTCGGCGCTGTGCACAATATGATCACGATCGGTGTTGTAATGGCCGATAGGGTTACCGGGCTTGGCAGTAGTGGCGATCCCGCATTTAGACACCAGTTCCATCGACTGACGCAGCGAAGGTTTGAGACGCATTGCCTCGCCGAACGCCTGTTCGCAGGCATAGCCGCCATAAATGTCCGCGTGGTCGACGGTGGTAACACCCAGTTCGATATGCTGTTCGATAAACGCCAGCAGTTGTTGCGGCGTCATGCCCCACTCCATCAAACGCCAGTATCCGCAAATCATGCGGGAAAATTCAGGCCCCTGCGGCGCGAGTTGAATACGGTTTACCATCGTTAAAACCTCATGACATTGTTTAATGCCAGCATACACAAGCGGATAAGAGCGTGGGAAGCGGAAAGCCTCGTTAACGTGCGGCAGATCAGGAAAGGCTCAGAACAGCGACGGCTGTTCCGGTTGCGGTTCATCAGGCTGTTTATTGGCGCGCTGCAGGCGCAGGAAGCGTTGATGGCACAGGCGCAGCACGTCGCGTTTTTGCGCGTCGCTCATTTGCATCCAGCCAAAACGCTCTTCGCGACTGCGCAGGCAGCCACGGCAGAAACCGCGCTCATCGGCCTGGCAAATGCCGCGGCACGGGCTGGGGATGTCGAAAAACTCAAGCTGCTGCGGCACACGTCCTCCTGCATTCTCTTGCTAATTGAAGACGCCATTAGCGCCGCTGGCAAGTGACTTTTCGGTATGGCGGCGAAAATAGTCGCGCAAATAGCGCAACGCCTGCCGATTTTTCTCGGGCATCGCCCTTTCCAGCGTCAGCGCATGCAGCCGCAGCGGCGCGGGCCGCCATTCCGGCATCAGAGGGATAAGTTCCCCACGCTGCAATTCGTCCTCGATTTCATTCAGCGGCTGAACCGAGATCCCGAGGCCGCTGCGAGTAAAGGCACGCATGACAGTCATGCTGTCGCTGACGATCTGCCCTTCCGCCAGCCGTAATTTAAGCTGCTGCCCACTCAGGTGGTGCAAATCCAGATATGCGCCGCTGTAAATACCCGAAATCCAGCGGTGTTGCATCAAATCCTGCGGCGTCTCCGGTACCCCGTGCTGGCTGAGATAACGCGGCGCGGCGCAAAGCACCATCGGCCACTCGGCCAGCGGATGGGCGATCATATTCGCATCCGCCAGTTGGCGGTTGACCCGCAGCGCGATATCGATTCGCTGCTCAATCATGTCGACGATCCGATCGTTCGCCAGTACGCGCAGCGTCAGTTTAGGGTGCGCTTGCAACAGCGGCGCCATCGCCTCCGCCAGCGGGCGACCGCCAATACCGACCGTGGTGGCGATACGCAGTTCCCCCACCAGAGTGTCGCGCAATTCCGCCAGCCGCTGTTCCGCTTGCTGCGCCTGAAACAACATCGCTTCGCAGCCGGGATAGAACGCCGCGCCCGCTTCAGTGAGCGCCAATCGCCGCGTGGAGCGGTGCAATAACGGCACGCCGAGCGCTTTTTCCAGCGAACGCATATGCTGGCTGACCGCCGATGGCGTCATGCCCAGTCGCCGGGCCGCGCCGGCCAGCGATCCTTCCGCCACCACGGTGGCGAATACCGCCATTCGATTCAGTTTATCCACGATTATGAAGTTTTACTTAATCAAGAAAGCATGAATATGGCACTAATCAGGTCTATTGTTAAGTACTAGAGTATATCCAACGTCTCAGGTCAAACCGGCCTGAACCCGCAGACAGACCCTATTCCTGACAGGAGCAAACAATGAAAGTAGCCATTATTGGAGCAACCGGTTTTGTTGGCCGCCGCGTGGTGGACGAAGCGCTGGCGCGCGGCTTGCAGGTGACGGCGATTGCACGCCAGGCCAAGGACTTGCCGGACAACGCCAACCTGACCGTAGCGCTGGGTGACATCGCCGATACCGAATGGCTGGCGAAACAGTTGGCGGGCCAGGACGCGGTGATCAGCGCCTATAACCCAGGCTGGGCGGAAGATAATCTGTACGAAAAAACCATCACCGGCGCGCAGAAAATCCTGAACGCAGTGGAAAAGGCCGGCGTTAAACGCCTTTTGGTGGTCGGCGGTGCCGGCAGCCTGGAGGTCGCGCCGGGCGTTGAACTGGTAGACACCCCGCAGTTCCCGGAAAATATCCGCCCGGGCGCGCAGGCCGTGCGTGACCTACGCAACAAACTGCGTAAAGGCTCGCCACTGGACTGGACCTATCTTTCCCCTGCCGCGTTGCTGGAACCCGGCAAACGCACCGGCCAGTTCCGCCTCGGCACCACCCAGTTACTGATGAATGGCCAGGCGCCGGCCGGCATCTCAGTAGAAGATTTGTCGGTAGCCATTATCGATGAGATCGAAAAACCGCAGTTTATTAAAGCGCAGTTTACCGCCGCTTACTAAACGCCCCGCCAGACCGCGATCCACGCGGTCTGGCGACTGTAAATTAAACAAAAAGTAAACGAACCTGCCACCATTCTGAATCTCTAAGGCTTTCTTAAGTTTCATCCTGTAAATTTCAGCGCATTACTCATTATCAGGATTCAGATTCGGCAATGTGGTTACGTCAACGCTTACAGTGCAACAGCCTGGGGTTTATCCTCGCCAGCGCCTTGTTTTTCACTCTGTTCCAGAATGCGTTATTCCTGCATAAGGCCTGGTCGTATATCAATTTCGATAGCGTCCACAACCTGATCTTCGCCGCCACCATGCCGGTGGTGATTTTCTGCGCGCTGAACATTATTTTCAGCGTATTGACCGTGCCTTTCCTGCGCAAACCGCTGATGATTTTCTTCCTGCTCGGCAGCGCGGCCGCCAACTATTTTATGTTCAGCTACGGCATCGTTATCGACGGCAACATGATGCAAAACGCCTTCGAAACCAATCCGCAAGAAGCGACGGCGCTATTGACGCCACGCATGGGGTTGTGGCTGGCGCTGCTTGGCATCTTGCCTGCGGTGTTGGTGTGCTTTACCGACATCCGCAAAACCCGTCCGTGGTGGTATATGGCCGGGCTACGCGCCGCCAACGTGATGCTCTCGGTGGTGGTGGTACTGATTATCGCCACGCTGTTTTATAAGGATTACGCCTCGTTGATCCGCAATAACAAAAGCGTGGTGAAAATGCTGACGCCATCGAACTTCGTTTCCGGCACCATCAAGTTTACCCAGCAGCGCTATTTTACCCGTAACCTGCCGTTGGTGAAAATCGGCGAAGATGCGCGTAAAGGGCCGCTGATCGCCGGGCAGCAAAAGAAAACGCTGGTGATCCTGGTCGTGGGTGAAACCGCCCGCGCCGAGAACTTTTCGTTGGGCGACTACGGGCGTGAAACCAACCCGCGTCTCAAGCAAGACAACGTTGTGTACTTTAAAAATGCCAGTTCCTGCGGCACCGAAACCGCCATCTCTGTCCCCTGCATGTTTTCCAATATGCCGCGCAAGGATTACGACGCCACCCTGGCAACCCACCAGGAAGGCATGCTCGACGTACTGGCGCATGCCGGTGTCAACGTTCTGTGGCGCGAGAACGACGGCGGGTGCAAAGGTGCCTGTGATCGCGTGCCGCACGTCGATATGACCAAGCTGAAACTGCCGCAGGATTGCGACGGTGACGTCTGTATGGATAACGTGCTGCTGTATAAACTGAATGACTATATCAACGGCCTGAAAGACGATAGCGTGATCGTGTTGCACCAGATGGGCAGCCACGGGCCGGCCTATTTCCGCCGCAGCACGCCCGAGTTCCGGAAGTATTCGCCAACCTGCAACAGCAACCAGATCCAGGATTGCACCCATGATCAGTTGGTGAATACCTATGACAACTCACTGCTGTATACCGACGCCATGCTGGACGACACCATCAAATTGCTGCAACAACACAGCGACAAATTCAATACCGCGCTGGTATACCTCTCAGATCACGGCGAATCCCTGGGTGAAAATGGCATGTACCTGCACGGCACGCCTTACGTGTTTGCCCCAAGCCAGCAGACCCACGTTCCTTTTCTGATGTGGATGTCCGCCGACTATGAACGCAACTTCAAGGTTGACCGCCAGTGCCTGAGCAACATGGCCGAAAAGGATGAGATCTCGCAAGATAATCTGTTCCATACCCTGCTCGGTATGCTAAACGTACAAACTCGCGAGTATCAGCCGCAACTGGATATTTTGCAGCATTGCCGCAGCGGAGCATAAAGGCTTAACTTCGGCCCCCTGCTCGGGCAAAATACCGCTCTTCGTAACCGGCGTTTTTGCGCCGGTTTTTTTATTGTTATTGACCTAGACCAATCGGTCTATTATGCTTATCCCCATTATGACGAAACATGCACATTGCCCTGTAGATACCCGTGAACATCTGCTCGCTACCGGCGAGACACTTAGCCTGCGCCTGGGTTTTACCGGCATGGGGCTGAGCGAACTGTTAACCACGGCGGGAGTGCCGAAAGGCTCGTTCTATCATTATTTCCGCTCGAAGGAAGCCTTCGGCGAAGGCATGCTGCAGCGTTATTTCGAACACTACGATCTTGAAATGCAACGGCTGTTTAGCGACGATAAAAGCGACGCTCGCCACCAACTGCTGAGCTATTATGCCCAGGCGATCAGCTTCCATTGCCGCAGCGAATGCCATAACGCCTGTTTGGCGGTGAAACTCTCAGCCGAAGTGAGCGACCTGTCGGAACCCATGCGCCACGCGCTGGAAACCGGCACCGCACGGGTGATTGGCCACCTGCAGGACGCCATCGAGCGCGGCATCCGCGAAGGTTCGCTGTCTATAACCATGAGCCCGGCGGCCACCGCAGAAACGCTGTACTCACTGTGGCTTGGCGCCTCGCTGCGTGCCAAAATCCGCCGTTCGGTCGCCCCGCTGACCAGCGCGCTGGAAAGTATTGAATTGCTGTTGCGCCCGCCGCAGCCGTAAACGCAACACCCGAGTTTTACCGAAAAATTACCCTGTTGGGCAGCTGTTTAACCAGCACTAGTCGACCGGTCTATTAATATAGGATGCACTATGAAGATTGAAAAATTGTTCTCCCCGCTGAAGGTTGGCTCTGCAACTTTGCCAAACCGCGTGTTTATGGCCCCGCTGACGCGCCTGCGCAGCATTGAGCCTGGCGATATCCCTACGCCGTTAATGGCGGAATATTATGCCCAGCGCGCCAGCGCCGGTCTGATCGTGACCGAAGCCACCCAGATTTCTTTCCAGGCGAAAGGCTATGCCGGCGCTCCGGGGCTACATACCCCAGAGCAGATCGCCGCGTGGAAAAAAATCACTCAGGCCGTCCACGATAAAAACGGCCATATCGCCGTTCAGTTGTGGCATGTGGGCCGCATCTCCCACAACAGCCTGCAACCGGGCCAACAGGCACCGGTAGCCCCTTCTGCGATCAATGCCGACACCCGCACCACCGTGCGCGACGAAACCGGCGCCTGGGTACGGGTTCCAACCTCTACTCCGCGCGCGCTGGAAACCGAAGAGATCCCGGGCATTGTTAACGATTTCCGCCAGGCGGCTGCCAACGCGCGCGAGGCCGGTTTCGACTTTATCGAACTGCATGCGGCCCACGGTTATCTGCTGCATCAGTTCATGTCGCCAGCCTCCAACCAGCGCACCGATCAGTACGGCGGCAACATCGAAAACCGCACACGCCTGACGCTGGAAGTGGTCGATGCCACCATCGCTGAATGGGGTTCAGAGCATATCGGCATCCGCATTTCGCCGTTGGGCCCGTTCAATGGCCTGGATAACGGTGAAGATCAGGAAGAAGCGGCGCTGTATCTGGTCGAAGAGTTGAATAAGCGCAACATCGCTTTCCTGCACATTTCCGAACCGGACTGGGCAGGTGGCAAACCTTATTCCGACGCCTTCCGCGATTCAGTACGCGCCCGCTTTAAAGGGGTGATTGTCGGTGCAGGTGCCTACACCGCCGAGAAAGCCGAAGAGCTGATCAACAAAGGCTTTATCGATGCGGTGGCCTTTGGCCGCAGCTATATCGCCAACCCCGATCTGGTCGAACGTTTCAAACAGAACGCACCGCTGAACGAACCGCAGGCGGAAACCTTCTATGGCGGCGGCGCCGAAGGCTACACCGATTATCCGACGCTGTAAGTAAGATAAAAAGCCCGCCGGTGTGCGAATGCCGGCGGGCTTTTGCTGTTTATCGGCAAAGCCGCTGAAGCGGGTAAGGATAGCTATCTGTCGAACAATGCGAGTGAAACTAATGGGTCACCAACCTCGCCCAACGCGCGATCTCATCGGCATCGACAGTATTCATTATTTCCCGAAACCAAACGGTAAAGCTATCTGGGTTCCGTTTTATCTCATCCGTTAATTGCTGAATATCCATCCACAGCCAGCTATGGGCTTCTGCAGGATCCCCCTGAGGTTGTCCATCAAATAATCCCACATAAATATGATCGAACTCGTGTTCAATTAAGTCGCCCGGCACCTCTGACCGATAAATGAAGCTGGAGACCTGCTGCAACTCGCTGCTGAACCCCATCTCCTCCTGCAACCGACGCTGCGCCGCTGCTGCCGTCGCCTCTCCCCAACGCGGGTGGCCACAGCAGCTGTTGGTCCATAACCCACCCGAATGATATTTACTGAAAGCTCGCTGTTGCAGCAGTAAACGGCCCAGGCTATCGAAGATAAAAATTGAAAACGCCCGATGCAACAGCCCCTGCTGATGTATCCGCGTTTTTGTTTGCGAACCGATGGAATTATCATCGGCATCAACCAGAATCAGCATTTCATCCATTAATGGCCTCCTTCGGCAAGGGCGATAACTTCGTACCGATAAGAAATCTAACCAGACCCAAATTTATCAATTGACGCGATTCAACCCTGACTTGCTTTCAGGCCACGCACTCCCTTGAGGTGGTTATAGTACTTATTTCCCTGATTCTAACGACAGCAGACTGTGCGTTTATCATCAGCATAGTCGATGCAACAGTGACAATGTCACCATTATCCTCATACCTTAGCCGCGTCGATACATTGAAATCCCTTATACGGCAACGCTATACTGGATTGGCTTCAATCCATTCGCCGTTGATGACGGCACACCCAATCAGAGGAATTATGCGCTTACTCCATACCATGATCCGCGTCGGTGACCTGCAACGCTCCATCGACTTCTATACCAAGGTATTAGGCATGCGCCTGCTGCGCACCAGCGAGAACCCTGAATACAAATACTCGTTGGCCTTTGTCGGTTATACCGATGAAAGCGAAGGCGCAGTGATTGAGCTGACCTATAACTGGGGCACCGACAGCTACGAGATGGGCACCGCGTTCGGCCATCTGGCGTTGGGCGTCGACGATGTGGCTGCCACCTGCGACAGCATTCGTAACGCCGGCGGTAAAGTGAGCCGTGAAGCAGGTCCGGTCAAAGGCGGCACCACGATTATCGCCTTTGTCGAAGATCCGGACGGCTACAAGATCGAACTGATCGAGAACAAACATGCCGGTCAGGGTCTCGGCCACTGAGAACGATAAGGGGCGCTTTCGGCGCCCTTCTTGTTATGCCTGCGATAACCGCCTGCAACCGGGCGTAAAATTTGCCATAATGCGCGCTGTATTCGATGAAGATAAGAAACTGATGGCCGAAAAAAGTGATCTTAACGCCCTGAGTGGTCGTTTTCGTGGGTTTTATCCCGTAGTGATAGATATAGAAACCGCCGGATTTAATGCCAAAACCGACGCGCTGCTGGAGATTGCCGCCGTTACGCTAAAAATGGACGAAGAAGGCTGGTTGCAGCAGGATGAAACCCTGCACTTTCACGTTGAGCCTTTTGAAGGCGCCAACCTGCAACCCGAAGCGCTGGCATTCAACGGTATCGATCCGCATAACCCGCTGCGCGGCGCAGTCAGTGAATACGATGCATTGCACACCATTTTTAAAGCGGTGCGTAAAGGCATCAAGGATCGCGGCTGTAACCGGGCCATTATCGTGGCGCACAACGCCAACTTTGATCACAGCTTTCTGATGGCCGCAGCAGAGCGCGCAAGCCTGAAGCGCAACCCTTTCCACCCGTTCGCCACCTTTGACACCGCAGCGCTGAGCGGGCTGGTGTTGGGGCAAACCGTATTGGCCAAAGCCTGTATTGCCGCCGATATTCCGTTCGACAGCACCCAGGCGCATTCGGCCCTGTATGACACCGAACAAACCGCTCAACTGTTCTGCGAGCTGGTTAACCGCTGGAAACGCCTTGGCGGATGGCCGCTGGCCATCGGTAATATCGACTAAGCTACAAATAAATCGGGCGGCCCAGTTTGCACTGGCGCCGCCCGATCTCTTCTTGCAATAAACCCGGGCCGTTATGGCTGCTGGTCTTCTTGCTCTTTATACTTCTCTGCCGTTTCTTTGATCAGCTGCTGCAGTTCGCCGCGCTGATACATTTCAATAATGATATCGCAGCCGCCGACCAGCTCACCGTCTACCCACAACTGCGGGAAAGTCGGCCAGTTGGCATATTTCGGCAACTCGGAACGGATATCCGGGTTCTGCAGAATATCAACGTAGGCAAAGCGTTCGCCACAGGCAGACAGCGCCTGTACCGCTTGCGCAGAGAAACCGCAGTTTGGCAGTTTCGGTGAACCTTTCATGTACAGCAGAATAGGGTTTTCACCGATCTGCTGTTGAATTTTTTCAATCGTCGTCATTTATTGCTTCCTCAAGCCACATCTCATGGCTACAACATGCATCACACTGGCTATTGTAGCGGCTGGAACAGTCGCAAGAAAACGCCATCTTTTGCAAGGGCATTCCCCCGTTGCCAATCGCGTCTCACCGGCAAGGCCATTCCGGTTAAAACATACGCTCAGAATAACATTTTTAATCCGACCATTTCACTAATATATTTTTCCGCCGTTCAGTGCCCTTTAATAATTCCGCCAGCGGCAAAAGGTGATTTTTTATACATCAATGGATTGATTTTTCAGCAAAAAAAAAGCCGTTAACGTTTTCTCACAATATGGATTATCATTTATGAGTTCTTCGCTGTTTTATATGGCGAAATTGGGGAATACTGTCATTCTTTCGATATCTGTTCCGGGGCCAAGGTTGGTAACGTCGACATGCGTTTAATTCTTACGCTTTTTGTGCTGTTGTTTACACAGCTATTCTTAAATCTGGCGCACGCTGCGCCACAGGCACGTGTTGCCGCCGAGCAGCGCAAGAGCCACGTTAATGAAGCTCGGCCGGATGACCGCAAGAAAAAGAAAGCGGCAAAGACCAGCAAAAAAGTGAAAGTTACTGCACCGCAAAAAACTACCAAGGTTTCCAAAGCCAAAACAGAAAAAACCGCTAAAAAGATCGTTAGCGCCAAATCGAAACACTCAACCCAGAAAATAGCCAAAATCAAAGTAACCCCACCTAAAAAGGGCTACAAAAAAGGCTATGGCCGCCATCGGGAAGCCGGTATGGCCACCGCCAAATTGGTACGTGACGATAAGCCACTGAAACTCAGCCCGGCGCACAAAAAGCGCTATCAGCACGCCAAGCAAACCGCCATGGCCAAGCTGATGGATCAAATGGGCAAACCTTATCGCTGGGGCGGGACTTCGCCAAGAACCGGTTTCGACTGCAGCGGCCTGATTTATTACGCCTATAAAGACGTCGTGAAAATCAAGATGCCGCGCACCGCCAACGAGATGTATCACCTGCGCGACGCAGCGCCGATCAAGAAAAACGAGCTGGAAAGCGGTGACCTGGTGTTCTTCCGCATCAACAACCGCGGCGTGGCCGATCATGTCGGCGTCTATCTGGGCAACGGCAAATTCATTCAGTCACCGCGTACGGGCGAGGAAATCCGTATCAGCCAACTGGACAACGACTACTGGCAAAACCACTACATTGGCGCACGCCGTGTGGTAACGCCGAAAACCATTCGATAATATCCCCCGCGGCTGGTACTCCCCCGGCCGCACTCCACGCAAGCTACGGCAATCGTTCTGTCCTTCGGTGCTTTCGCCGCGCTCTGACAACGCGTTAGCCAACCGCATGAAAAATTTCCAGGCATGGGTGTAGTTGGGTGCTTGTGAAAAAATATGACGTAATGGCAGGAAACGCGAACAGGCGCAGCAGGCTGCGCCTGTATTACAACCGGGGATCAGTTCAACGCCGCAGTGAAGCTAAAAGCGATAATAACGGCCAGCGCGCACACAGTAGTGAACAGTGACATTTTCAGATCGGTATCCATTACAACTCCTTTTCAGACGGGTTTTCCCAAGGATAAAAGGCACACAATTAATGCGTCAAACCATTTTCCCACAGTTAGGCAATAAAATCTTGTTATCATTTCCCGGTTTATAATACTGATTACCTCTTCCACTTTGGCTCAATATGGGACAAAATTCGCAGTTCACAACTGCGTACCGGCAAAATGCCCCTCCTGACCAAGCGCTGACGACTTCAACACACTAAAAACTCAGTTTCGCTTATTTGGAAGAAGGATCTACGCAGGCAAACGATTAACATCACACTTACATGCTGCAACATGTGAGCTCAGGAGTCATTCTTTACATGGCAACGATTAAAGATGTGGCCAAACGCGCTGGCGTTTCCACCACCACCGTTTCGCACGTCATCAATAAGACTCGTTTCGTCGCCGAAGAGACCAAAGCGGCCGTTGGGGCCGCGATCAAAGAGCTGCACTATTCTCCCAGCGCCGTGGCGCGCAGCCTGAAGGTCAATCACACCAAATCTATTGGTCTGCTGGCCACCTCCAGCGAAGCGCCCTATTTCGCCGAAGTGATCGAGGCGGTGGAAAACAGCTGCTACAGCAAAGGCTATACGCTGATCCTGTGCAATTCGCACAACAACCTGGACAAGCAACGCGCTTATCTGGCGATGCTGGCGCAAAAACGCGTCGATGGCCTGCTGGTGATGTGCTCTGAATACCCGGATCAATTGCTGGGGATGCTGGAAGATTACCGTAACATCCCGATGGTGGTCATGGACTGGGGCGCAGCACGCGGCGATTTTACCGATACCATTATCGACAACGCCTTCGAAGGCGGTTATCTGGCCGGCCGCTATCTGATCGAGCGCGGGCACCGCGATATTGGCGCCATTCCGGGCCAATTGGCGCGCAATACCGGCGGCGGCCGCCATCAGGGCTTTTTGAAAGCCATGGAAGAAGCCAATATCGAGGTGCGCGACGAGTGGATTGTTCAGGGCGACTTCGAACCGGAATCCGGCTACAAGGCCATGCATCAGATATTGTCGCAGAAACAACGTCCAACGGCGGTATTCTGCGGCGGCGACATTATGGCGATGGGCGCTATCTGCGCCGCCGATGAGCTGGGGCTGCGCGTACCGCAGGATATTTCAGTTATCGGCTACGATAACGTGCGCAACGCGCGCTATTTCACCCCGGCGCTGACGACGATCCATCAGCCCAAAGAGCGTTTGGGCGAGATGGCGTTCACCATGCTGCTGGATCGCATCATCAGCAAGCGTGAAGAGTCGCAGGTCATTGAAGTGCATCCTAAGCTGGTTGAACGCCGCTCGGTCGCCGACGGCCCCTTCATCGATTACCGCCGCTAGTCACACCGTCGCCGGGAGCCTGGGCGGTTTCCGGCGTCACTTCGCTCAGCCATTCCTGATTCAAGGTTTCACTGTCCCCCAGGTAGTCCAGCAGCCAGGCCATCGCCGGCGATGGGGTATTCTGCTGCCAGGTCAGGCAGCAGGGGCTGGCGGGAAATGGCTGTTGCAGTTGCAGCGCCACCAACTCACCGCGCTGCACCAACGGCAGCACCTGATGCGCAGGCATCATGCCGACGCACAAACCGGCGCACAAGCAATCCACCGCAGATGCCCAATCCGGCACCACCAACCGCCGCTGGTTATCCAGCGTCCAGGTAACCCGTTTGGGCAGATTGCGCGAGGTATCCTCCAGACACAGGGAAGGGAAAGGCCGGAGCTGATCATCGTTCAGCAGGCCATCCAACGCCGCCAATGGATGCTGCGGGCCGGCGACACACAACCAGCGCATATCGCCCATGTCACGAAAGGCAAAACCGCCGCCGACAGGCACCGCTCGCGTAGCGCCGATCGCCATATCGGCGCGGCCGTCCACCAACGCATCCCACACGCCGTTAAATACTTCCGGCTGGATCAGCAACTCAACATCGGGGAAATGACGATAAAAATCCAATACCAGCCGGCGGCTGCGCTGCGGCTTGACGATGATATCCACCGCAATTTTCAATTGGCCGCGCCAACCATTGGCCACCTGCTGGCACTGCCTGCGAGTGTCGAGCATTTTTTTGATGACACCACGCGCCTCCTGAATAAACAGCACGCCGGCCGGTGTCAGTTCTACATCACGATGACGCCGCTCAAATAGCGGCACCGCCAACCATTGCTCCAGTTGCCGCACGGTATAGCTCACTGCCGAAGGCACCCGGTGCAGTTCCTGCGCCGCCGCACTGAAGCTGCCGGTGCGAGCGACCGCGTCCACTACATCAAGAGAATATTCAGACCACATGGTTTTGCCTTCAATTTTTTTAACAGCACTTCGCAAATATTACCGTTTCACAAGCAGAGATCCAGCCGGATACACTTGCCGGCGCTAAAAACCTGCGACAATAAAATATTAATGAGAAATACCATGCGAAATTCCTTTGGTTTTATGTTCTATCTTGCCGGCCTGAGCATGCTGGGTTACCTGGCCACCGACATGTATCTGCCCGCTTTTGGCGTCATGCAGCAAGATCTGCAAATTTCCGCCGGCGCAATCAGCGCCAGCCTGAGCATTTTCCTGGCCGGTTTTGCCTTTGCTCAACTGCTCTGGGGGCCGCTCTCCGATAATTTGGGCCGTAAACCCGTGCTGCTGATTGGCCTGGCGTTGTTTGCCCTGGGCTGCCTCGGCATGCTGTGGGTGCAGAATGCCGTCCAGTTGTGGTCATTGCGCTTTATTCAGGCAATCGGTGTGTGCTCAGCCGCCGTCACCTGGCAGGCGTTGGTCATTGACCGCTACCGTGAAGGCAAGGCCAATCGCGTATTCGCCACCATTATGCCGCTGGTCGCACTTTCACCTGCGCTGGCACCCTTGGTAGGCGCCTGGTTGCTGAACCACCTGGGATGGCGGGCAATTTTCGCCGTTCTACTGGGTATCACCGTCATTTTGCTGCTACCGACGCTGTTGCTGAAGGAAAGCGCCAAAAGCGCGCCATCTGCCCAGCCCAAAAGCACCCTGAGCTTCTTCCAACTGCTGAAATCGCCGGTATTCAGCGGGAACGTCACCATCTTTGCCGCCTGCTCTGCCGGTTTTTTTGCCTGGCTGACCGGCTCGCCGTTTATTCTTGGCGATATGGGTTACAGCCCCAATGATATTGGCCTGAGCTATGTCCCACAGACGCTGGCATTCTTGTTAGGCGGTTACGGTTGCCGTACGGCGTTAAATCGCATTAATGGCAACACCCTGCTGCCGTGGCTGCTGGTAGGTTATGGCATCAGCATGGTGGCGTTATATCTGGTGGCAACAATGACCGAACCTACGCTGACCACATTGTTGATTCCATTCTGTCTGATGGCGCTAGTCAACGGAGCCTGCTACCCGATCGTAGTGGCGAATGCGTTGATGCCCTTCCCTGAAGGCACAGGCAAAGCCGCAGCCCTGCAAAATACATTGCAGTTGGGTTTGTGCTTTGTCGCCAGCCTATTGGTTTCGGCCTTTATAGCCCAACCGCTGTTGGCGACGGTAACGGTGATGGTTTCAACGGTCGTCTTAGCCGCGTTGGGCTATATGTTGCAACGAGGAAAAGTGATTGACGATGCACAGGGGGTGCAACAGGAACATGCTAACTCTGCGTCATAATTATCATAGTTAATAATCACTTAAAGAATATTTTTGCCGAGTGCGATTTACGGTTGAGCCTGCGCCTCGGCAAGCCTATACTCAAAACGACCTTTTAAAATAACACTTTTATAATCTTGTTATCACAAGTAGCTGTTGTGTACGCGTAAGGCGTCACACTTTTTTTAAGGATTTGTTTATCCCGTGCCTATTGCGCTGGAGTCTTCTTAAAATTTTCCTCTGTTCATAGTCGGATATCAGACGCCGCGGTGACTTTTCACCGTAGGTAAAGGTATGCACCCACAGAAATTGTCTAAGCTATTTTCTGGTGGGTCATAAGTCAGAAGAAGGTGATGGAGAAGCTATGAGTTCATCGTGTATAGAAGATGTGAGCATCCAGGACAACCCATGGTACCGTATCGCTCATGAAATGCTCAGCATGGCCGGTATTGAAATAAACGGCTCACGCCCTTTCGATATTCAGGTTAAAAACCCTAATTTTTTTAAACGCGTGCTGCAGGACGGTTCTCTCGGCCTGGGCGAAAGTTATATGGACGGCTGGTGGGAATGCGAACGGCTGGATATATTCTTCCAACGCGTTGTCAGCGCCGGCCTTGAAAAGAAACTCCCCCACCATTTGAAAGACACTCTGCGTATTGCCGCCGCGCGATTAACCAATTTGCAATCGAAGAAACGCGCCTGGATTGTCGGTAAAGAACATTACGATCTGGGAAACGATCTTTTTACGCTGATGCTCGATCCCTATATGCAATATTCCTGTGCCTATTGGAAAGAGGCGACCACGCTCGAAGAAGCCCAGGAGGCCAAGCTGCGAATGATTTGCGAGAAACTGCAGCTGCAACCAGGCATGAAACTGCTGGATATCGGCTGCGGTTGGGGCGGCCTCTCCGCCTTTGCCGCGAAAAACTATGGCGTTTCCGTTGTGGGCGTAACCATCTCCGCCGAGCAGCAAAAGCTGGCGCAGGAACGCTGCGCCGGGCTGGACGTTGAAATCCTGCTAAAGGACTATCGCGATCTGCACCAACAGTTTGATCGCATTGCCTCCGTCGGCATGTTTGAGCACGTTGGCCCCAAAAATTATCGCACCTACTTCAAGGTGGTAGAGCGTAATTTAAAACCGGACGGCCTTTTCCTGCTGCATACCATTGGCTCGAATCGGACAGATATGAATGTTGACCCGTGGATCAACAAATATATCTTCCCGAATGGTTGCCTGCCTTCAATCACGCATATAGCCAAAGCCAGCGAGGGGCGTTTCGTGATGGAAGATTGGCATAATATTGGCGCCGATTATGATCGTACGCTGATGGTCTGGTATGAGCGCTTCAGGCAGGCCTGGCCGCAGCTGGCCCAACGTTATTCAGAACGTTTCGAACGCATGTTCAGCTATTACCTGAATGCCTGCGCAGGGGCATTCCGTGCGCGCGATATTCAATTATGGCAGGTAGTCCTTAGCCCGAAAGGCATTGAAGGCGGTATCCGCGTCCCGCGCTGATTAATGCCACGCCCTAACGAAACGACCCCGGTTTTCGCCGGGGTCGTTTTCTATTATTCGTTAACCAATGATTGATCAGCCGCAATAAACCCGAATGATTTTATCATCGCTGTCACCCAGGAAGTTCAGACGACGCAGGTTAAAGTCCATAGTAACGGCCGAATTGTACGGAATAGCGCGTACCTGAGATTCAATCTGAACACCTTCCAAAGCCGACATCGGTTTACCGACGTAACTCTGGTATTGCGCTGCACCGCAGGTATCATTTTCTGCATCAACGGCCTGATTGGCCGCGCCCTGCTCAGGTGAACTGCTACAGGCACTGAGCGCCAGCAGCGCCGTTAACATTAACGTTTTCCGATAAAACTTCACGCGGTTACTCCTCTGTGGTTATTGTCCGTCAGATCTTCTGCGCCAGCGCGCTCGCCGTCGCCATTGCCGCTTCGCGGCTCGCCAACACCCGCTCAACGGTGTCTACCACCGCCTGCGTTTGCGGATCGATCTCAATATTCACCTTGTCGCCCAGGCGTTTTTTGCCCAGCGTGGTGCGTTCAAGCGTTTCCGGGATCAGATGAACGCAGAAACGATTATTCACCACCTCTCCGATCGTCAGGCTAATACCGTCAATACCAATAAAACCTTTATGCAGAACGTATTTCATCAGTTCCGCATCCGGCATTCGCAGCCAGATCTGACGATTATTTTCGGAGGTATAAATCTTGGCGACTTCCGCCGTGCAGATAATGTGACCGGACATCAGGTGGCCGCCAATTTCATCGTTGAATTTGGCCGCCCTTTCGATATTGACCACGTCCCCCAAAGCCAGTTCGCCGAGATTGGTCAGGCGCAACGTTTCTTTGATCAAGTCAAAACTGACGCGGTTGCCTTCCACCGCGGTGACGGTCAGGCAGCAACCGTTATGGGACACCGACGCCCCGAGCTCCAGCCCAGGCAACAGTTCCGCAGGCATCTCGATGACGTGGGTGCGGAAATTGGATTTTTCATCAATGGCGACCAGCGGCGCGGTGCCTTGTACGATACCGGTGAACATGTGAGCCTCTTCTGTCTGAAAATGTTTTAAAGCGCTTGGCGCAGTTTGCCCCAGTTGGCGTGGAAAACCAAACCCGGGGAGGCAAAAAGTCCGCGCCTGCGCATTTAATAACTATTTCGTCACAACATTTGCTTAACGACGCCGAGCGCGTACAATCTTTTGGACAAAATTCCGCTATTTTTAATTGTTGTCCTTTCGCGACGACCCTCCCCTCAATCATAAATAAATAGAAAAGGTGTATGCGTGCAGAAGTACTTCATTGAAGCGCGTAGTTTATTGGCCCTCGCAATTCCGGTAATCATCGCGCAAATATCACAAACCGCAATGGGCGTGGTCGATACCATTATGGCAGGGGCTTATAGCGCCACGGATATGGCCGCCGTCGCCGTCGGCACCTCTATCTGGTTACCGGCCATTCTGTTCGGCCACGGCCTGCTGCTGGCGCTAACCCCGGTGATCGCGCAGCTTAACGGCGCCGGCCGCCGCGACCGCATTGCTCATCAGGTACGCCAGGGATTTTGGCTGGCTTCTGCGGTCTCTGTCCTGATCATTTTCGTGCTGTATAACAGCAAGTTCGTGATCGACATGATGCACAATATCGATCCGCAGCTGGCGGATAAAGCCGTTGGCTACCTGCATGCCATCATGTGGGGCGCGCCGGGCTATCTGTTCTTCCAGGTGCTGCGCGGCCAATGTGAAGGGTTGTCGAAAACCAAACCCGGCATGGTGATTGGCTTTCTCGGCCTGCTGGTCAATATCCCGATTAACTATATTTTCATCTATGGCAAATTCGGTATGCCGGAGCTGGGCGGCGTCGGCTGCGGCGTGGCGACAGGCAGCGTCTACTGGTTCATGTTCCTGGCAATGCGCTGGTACGTAAAACGCGCACCGTCGCAACGTGACATCCTGCCGCACGAAGGCAGCAACCGCAGCCCGGATTGGCCGGCGATGAAACGCCTCATCGGCATCGGTCTGCCGGTGGCGTTGGCGCTGTTTTTTGAGGTGACACTGTTCGCCATTGTCGCCCTGCTGGTTTCGCCGCTGGGCATCGTTTCCGTAGCCGGGCATCAGATTGCGCTGAACTTCAGCGCATTGATGTTCGTGCTGCCGCTGTCGCTGGGCGTCAGCGCCACCATTCGCGTCGGTTTTCGGCTCGGCGAAGGTGCGGTCGAAGGCGCGCGGATTGCCGCCTATGCGGCTATCGGCGTCGGCATTCTGATGGCCTGTTGCACCGCGCTGTTTACCGCCACCTTCCGCGAACAAATCGCCCTGCTGTATAACGACAGCCCGGCAGTAGTAGCCATGGCATCGCACCTGATGCTGCTTGCGGCCATTTATCAGATTTCCGATTCGATCCAGGTGATCGGCAGCGGTATCCTGCGCGGTTATAAAGATACCCGGTCGATCTTCTTCATCACCTTTATCGCTTATTGGGCGCTAGGCCTGCCAAGTGGCTATGTGTTGGCGCTGACCGATGTCCTGGTGCCGGCAATGGGGCCAAGCGGATTTTGGATTGGCTTTATCATCGGCCTGACCTTTGCCGCCGTCATGATGGCGGCACGCATGCGCTGGCTGCAAAAACAACCCGCTGCGCTGATCCTGCAGCGTTCCGCTCGCTAAACTTCGCCACCGGCCGGTGGGTTCTGCCGCCGGTGGCTTCGTCGTCCATGTTTGCAGAAAAAAACGCCGCACTGCACACAAGCTCAGCAATCGCGTGAAATACCGGATAAAATTACGTTTTTCCCCTTGCCAGCACGCGGGTAGCTCGTTAATATTCGTCCCCGCTGTCAGCCATGACAGACAGGAAAAGATGCGTCCGTAGCTCAGTTGGTTAGAGCACCACCTTGACATGGTGGGGGTCGGTGGTTCGAGTCCACTCGGACGCACCAAATTCCTAAAGCAGTACAGTGCGTCCGTAGCTCAGTTGGTTAGAGCACCACCTTGACATGGTGGGGGTCGGTGGTTCGAGTCCACTCGGACGCACCAAATTTCTAAAGCAGTGCAGTGCGTCCGTAGCTCAGTTGGTTAGAGCACCACCTTGACATGGTGGGGGTCGGTGGTTCGAGTCCACTCGGACGCACCAAATCATTATTTCCTCAGGTTTACCCTTTCTGTTCGATACTTCCATTACCCTAAACTGTCCATGCAATCGCGTAAGTTTGCTTGTCTAACCGCTAGCCGTACCCGATATCATCAGGGCAAATACCTTTTCAGGACAGGTTTAATGCTGACATTTACCGCTGAGACTCCGTTTGAAAAACTCGACAATGGCCTCCTCCGCCGCCAGGGCATAATGAACGATGGCACCCGTGCTACCGAGGTCAAATTCGAAGCCGGCACCTTCGGGCAATTGCAAAAGCGGGCGCATTCATTGCAAACGCGGGTCGTTTCCGGTGAATTTGAATTCACCGTTGGCGGTGATACTCAAATCCTGGTGGCCGGTGAGACGATCGTTATTCCCGCCAACACCGCCAGCGGGTGCTTCTGTCTGGCCGCCGGCACGCTGCTGGAAATCATCTCGGCAGATTGATTACGGTAATTGTGGCGTTCACAGTAAGGTTATTTGCGCAACAAACACCTGCTGATGATTTGCATTTGCGCCACATTTGCTGCTGATTTGACGGTTCCGCCGTTGATCACCGGTTTTTTATTTTGTTTCCCGTCGCTTAGCCTTTATAATGCGCAACGTCTTTCAGTTGAATGGTTTCAGCCCTTGATCTGCGAAAACGCAATAACAACACATTTTCATCTCATCATGTTGCGCAGCATCCCTACGCCCCGGCGCGGGCTGAATTTTTCCGCCCCATTTCAACTCTGGTCACCTATCCTTAACTGTGTTTTGCACCACCAGGCGCGACTCAAATTCCATACCGGTGGCCCGGCCGCTGGTTTTATTCGTTTTATTATCCATCACAACTTGTAGAAAACTCCGTCATGAAAAAGACCAAAATTGTTTGTACCATCGGTCCAAAAACCGAATCGGAAGAAATGCTGACCAACCTGCTCAATGCAGGCATGAACGTAATGCGTCTTAACTTCTCCCACGGCGATTACGAAGAACACGGCAACCGCATCAAGAACATGCGCGCAGTAATCGCAAAAACCGGTAAAAACGCCGGCATCCTGCTGGACACCAAAGGCCCGGAAATCCGCACCATGAAGCTGGAAGGCGGTAAAGACGCGGCGCTGGTTGCCGGCCAGACCTTCACTTTCACTACCGACCAGAGCGTTATCGGCAATACCGAACGCGTTGCGGTTACCTACGCCGGCTTCGCCGCGGATCTGAAAATCGGCAATACCGTGCTGGTTGACGATGGCCTGATCGGCATGCAAGTCACTAACGTGACCGAGAACGAAGTGATCTGTAAAGTGCTGAACAGCGGTGACCTGGGTGAAAACAAAGGCGTTAACCTACCGGGCGTTTCCATTCAACTGCCTGCGTTGGCTGAAAAAGACAAACGCGACCTGATTTTCGGCTGCGAACAAGGTGTCGACTTCGTTGCCGCTTCCTTTATCCGCAAGCGTTCCGACGTGCTGGAAATCCGCGAACATTTGAAAGCCCACGGCGGCGAGCAGATTCAGATCATTTCCAAAATTGAAAACCAGGAAGGCCTGAACAATTTCGACGAGATCCTCGAAGCCTCTGACGGCATCATGGTAGCTCGTGGCGATCTGGGCGTAGAAATCCCGGTAGAGGAAGTGATCTTCGCTCAGAAGATGATGATCGAAAAATGTAATCGCGCACGCAAAGTGGTGATCACCGCCACCCAAATGCTGGATTCGATGATCAAGAACCCACGCCCTACCCGTGCCGAAGCCGGCGACGTGGCGAACGCCATTCTGGACGGTACCGACGCCGTTATGCTGTCAGGCGAGAGCGCCAAGGGTAAATACCCGCTTGAAGCCGTGACCATTATGGCCACCATCTGCGAGCGCACCGATCGTGTGATGCCAAGCCGTATTGACAGCCTGAACGACAACCGCAAACTGCGCATCACCGAAGCCGTCTGCCGTGGTGCCGTTGAAACCGCAGAAAAACTGGACGCGCCATTGATTGTGGTTGCCACCAGCGGCGGGAAATCAGCCAAATCCGTACGTAAATACTTCCCTAACGCCGTGATTCTGGCCCTGACTACCAACGAAGTCACCGCCCGCCAATTGATCCTGACCAAAGGCGTTATGCCGCAAATGGTCAAAGAAATCGCCTCTACCGACGACTTCTATCGCATTGGCAAAGAAGCTGCGTTGGCCAGCGGCCTGGCGCAAAAAGGCGACGTTGTGGTGATGGTTTCCGGTGCTCTGGTACCTAGCGGCACCACTAATACCGCCTCGGTACACGTGCTGTAATATAAAACGTGACATAATTGTCTTGACCAAAACGCCGCTTTGCGGCGTTTTTTTTAGCAGTAGTAAACCCTTTTCTCAAAAACGCAACCGCCGATTGCTCATTATTTAGCTAATTACAAATCGGAGTTGTCCCATGGAATCCAGCTGTTTTCCCTAGATTTTTTAACTGTTCCGCAAAAGAAGATGCAAGTTTGAGCGAACGATCAAAATAAAGCACTCCAATACAAAAAAATTATTCTCTTTCGAAAAAAGTTTGTGTAATACTTGTAACGCTACATGGAGATTAACTCAATCTAGAGGGTGTTATAATGAATCGTACTAAACTGGTACTGGGCGCGGTAATCCTGGGTTCCACTCTGCTGGCAGGCTGCTCTAGCAATGCTAAAATCGATCAACTGTCTTCTGACGTTCAGACTCTGAACGCTAAAGTTGACCAGCTGAGCAACGACGTGAACGCAATCCGTTCTGACGTTCAAGCAGCTAAAGACGACGCAGCACGTGCTAACCAGCGCCTGGACAACCAAGCTCACGCTTACAAAAAGTAAGATAGCTTCGGTTATTGAAAACGGCGCACATTGTGCGCCGTTTTTTTATTTGTAATTCCCCTTTCCCTTCGTCCCAGACGAAAAAAAGGGATTCAGCACGCTGAACCCCCTCAGAATTGCCAGTTTAACCCGTTTTTAATTCACTGCGCTGATAGGTGCACCCTTGAACAGGCCCTTATTCGCTTCCTGCAGGGCTACAGGCGTCAGAGACACCTCAGAGGGGTTCTGCCCCAGGTTAACCAACACCGGCATGCCAGAGCGGCGTACAACCGCGCTGTCGAACACCGCACGGTCGGTCTGCGCATCCTCAACGAAGGCTTTTTCGGTTTTGGACAGCGTAATCGGCATGGTCTGCGGGTCGTCGCTTTCGGTTCTCGACAGCGGCTGATGAACTTCGACATAACGCTTGCCGTCCGGCTCCACGGAAATTTTCACCGGATCGTTAATCACCTGTACGCGGGTACCGCGCGGCACCATCTTGAACAGCGCTTCGATATCCTTCGGACGCAAGCGGATGCAACCGGAGCTGACGCGCATACCAATACCGAAATTGGCATTGGTGCCGTGGATCAAATACTCGCCGTGCCCCATGGCCAGACGCATGGCAAACAGCCCCATGGGATTGTCGGGGCCGGCCGGTATGACCGCCGGCAGCGTCACGCCTTTCGCCTGATAACGTTTACGGATATTGGCCGTTGGTGTCCAGGTCGGGTTCGGGATCTTCTGGCTGACTGAAGTCACCTGCAGCGGTGTATGCATGCCGGTCTGGCCAATACCGATAGGGTAAACAATCACTTTATTCTCGCCTTTCGGGTAGTAGTACAGGCGCAGTTCGGCCAGATTGACCACTATTCCCTCACGCTTGGTGTCCGGCAGCAACATTTGGGTCGGGATGGTTAATACCGAACCCGGCTTGGGCAGGAACGGATCCGTACCTGGATTGGCCTCCAGCATGCCCAGCAGACCAATTTGATAGTCGGCGGCAATGGCCTCCAGCGGGCGGCCATCGTTAGGTACAGTGTAAGTGGTGTTCTCGCCAATCAGGCGACTGTCCGGCGGCGGCAGTGGGTACTCGGTCGCGCTGGCGGCTTGGGTGCCTGTCAGTACGGTGGCGAATAGCATGCCCATTAAACTCAACGCACGTTTCATTATCATCCCTATATGCTTATTACGGTTCGGCCACAAGGCTAGCTGGCACCTGACGACAGGTAAATCAGACAATACCTGATTAATACTAGCAACGCTGGCATTAAAGGCAATAAGTCCTCTAAAAATCAACATGTTATAACATAATCGCGCCATAGGATTGTCAGTAGAACGTCAATGGGTAAGCTGCTGAAATGTCACTGATTTGCTGCACGAACAGGGGTATTGGAGGAGGTTTGTAAAGGCTCATTGACACAAGGAATATATTCAACGTATCAATAAGCCCTTTTGAACATCAGAGCAGGATCACGCCAACTGGGCGGCCTTGATACGGATAGCGCGGATCATCGCCTCCAACCCTTGGGAGCGCGAAGGCGTCAAATGCTGACTAAGCGCCAACTCGGCGAAAAAGGGTCGAACATCAAGCTCGGTAATCTGCTGCGGCGTCATTTGGTGATACAGAATAAACACCACCGTCAGCAACCCTTTGACGATGGCTGCGTCGCTGTCGCCGTGAAATTCGACGCGTCCTTGCTCGTCGGTACGCATCACAATCCACACCTGGCTCTGGCAGCCGGAAATCAGGTTACCTGCCTGGCGTTCGGCCTCGTCAAGCGCCGGTAGCTGCGCACCCAGTTCAATTACATACAGGTACTTATCTTCCCAGTTGAGGCAACGGGAAAAATTTCGTACCAATTTATCTTTATCCGGCAAGTTCGCCATGAGGATCCTTTCAATAATTCAGGGGCCGGCATGCCGGCCCCGCACAACTGTCTGCAGGCATTTTTCGCCGGAGAACGCCACAAGAGGCGCTCTCGACCTACCCCAAGAGTTTTTGGATACGCTGCAACCCTGCCACCAGCCGATCAACTTCATCGCGCGTGTTATATAACGCCAACGAAGCGCGGCACATGCTCGGCACATTATAGAACGCCATCAGCGGCATCGCGCAATGGTGACCGGTACGAATGGCGATGCCGTATTGATCCAGGAAACTGCCGACGTCGTAAGCGTGATGCTCACCCAGGTTAAAGGCAATAACCCCGGCGCGCGCTGTCGGACCATAGATTTTAAGCGTCGGCACCTGTTTCAGCGCTTCAAGCGCATAGTGCATCAGCGACTGCTCGTAATCGTGAATCGCCTCCAGCCCCAGCGCGTTAACGTAATCAATCGCCGCTCCCAACCCCATCATACCGGCCGTGTTCGGCGAACCGGCTTCAAAGCGCCAAGGCGGCTCGGCATAGGTGGTGCCATTAGTCAGGCTAACCTGTTGGATCATCGCCCCACCGCCTTCCCACGGCGGCATGTCTTGCAATAGCGCCTTACGGCCATAAAGAATGCCGATGCCGGAAGGCCCATACAGTTTGTGCCCGGAAAACACATAGAAATCGCAATCCAGCGCCTGCACATCCACGCGCTGATGCATAACGGCCTGAGCGCCGTCTATCAGCACCTTCAGGCCCGCAGCCTTCGCCTGCGCGATGATTTCACGCACAGGGTTCACCGTGCCGAGCACGTTGGAGACCTGCGTCATCGCCAGCAATTTGGTGGACGAGTCGATCAAACCCGGCAACTGTGCCAGATCCAGGGTGCCGTCCTGCTGCAGCGGCCACACCCGCAGTTGAAGCCCGCGTTCCTGCGCCAGCATCTGCCAGGGAACAATATTGGCGTGGTGCTCCATCTCGGTGATGATGATGCTGTCGCCCGGTTGCAGGAAATGGCGGCCAAAGCTGTTTGCCACCAGGTTAATGCCCTCGGTGGTACCCTTGACGAAAACAATCTCTTCCGCCGAGGCGGCGTTGATAAACGCCGCCACTTTTTCGCGCACCGCTTCCATGTCCTGCGTCGCTTCTGCGCTCAGCGTGTGGATGCCACGGTGTACCGCCGCGTAGCCATGGCGATAAAAATCCAGTTCGCGATCGATCACCGCCTGCGGTTTTTGCGCACTGGCGGCGCTGTCAAGGTAAGCCAGCGGCCGGCCATTGACTTCACGCGCCAACAGGGGGAATTCGCTGCGCACCCGTTCAATCGGAAAACTCATGCTGCCTCCCCCGGCAGGCGCTGCGCTATGCGCGCCAGTACCCATTCGCGGATGACATCGTTGCCGATGCCCTCGGTCAGTTCAGCGGCAAAGGCAAAGATGATCATCTGCTGCGCCGCGTGTTTATCAATGCCGCGCGACTGCAGATAGAACAGTTGCTCTTCATCAATGCGCCCGACGGTGGCGCCGTGGCTGCATTTCACGTCATCGGCGTAGATTTCCAACTGCGGCTTGGTGTCCACCTCCGCCACCTTACCCAACAGCAGGTTGTGGTTGGTCATCTGGCCGTCGGTCTTGATCGCATGTTTGGCGACTTTGATCATACCGTTGAATACCGCCTTGGCGCGATCGCTGACCACCGTTTTATGCAGTTGACGGCTCTCACAGTAACCTTTGTTGTGCTCCAGATAGGTACGGGTATCGCACACGTCCTTGCCCACCGGCAGTACCAGGCTGTTGATCGCCAGGTTGGAGTCTTCGCCGTTCAACTGCGCGCTGGTGTTATGCCGCGTAAGGCCGGCCCCCAGCAGGAAGCTGTCACTTTTCACCCGCGCGTCGCGGCCAATCACCAAGTCGTTATGCGCAAAGTGGTAGCTCGCCTGGCTTTCAAACGCCAGCTTGCAGTGACGCAGCTCCGCGTTGTCTCCGATGCTGGCTGTCAGGCGCGTACCGGTGAAATGCGCGGCATCGTTGAGGCTGACATAATGCTCGATCACCTCCGCCCGGGCATTGCGAGCGACGTCGAGATGATGGCGGTGATGCACGGTGTTCACCTCGCCCGCCGCGCCGCGCCCGCTGCTAATGTGCAGCAGGTACAACGGCCGCACAGCGATCTTGCCGGCCGCCACGCGGATCATGCTGGTCTCCTGCGCCAGACTTTCGGTCAGATGCAGAAAAATTTCAGGTTGTATCGGCTCCGGCAATGCCTGCGGCGTACCGTAGGGAGTGACGTCAAACTGGTATTCGCCCAGATCGCTGTCGCTCAGCGCGGCATTGAAACGCCCGTCGACAAACACCAGCCGATAAGCATCCAGATTCAGTGCCAGCGCATCACGCTGAGCGGCGGTGATCGGCGCTATCTGCGGCTCAAGGAACTGCTGATCCAGTAGCCCTTCCAACGGGGTATATTTCCAGTTTTCATGCTTGCGCGTCGGCCAGCCCAGACGCAAAGCCTGCTGCCAGTGCGCCAGAGCGTGAGCGGAGTGTTCGCCGCCTCGGGCCTCGAACAGGCTGTAAAGCTGTTGCAACGCACGCGAGTTATTGTTGGTCGGTAAGCCAGCCATAGCCCTGCTCCTCCAACTGTTTCACCAGGGAGAAATCGCCGGACTTCACGATGCGCCCTTGGGACAGAACATGAACATAATCCGGTTTGATATAGTCCAGAATACGCTGGTAGTGCGTGACGATAATGAAGGCGCGCTTGCCGTCCCGCAGCGAATTAACGCCGTTGGCGACGATCTTCAGCGCGTCGATATCCAGGCCGGAGTCGGTTTCATCCAGAATGCACAGATCCGGCTCCAGCGCCGCCATCTGCAGAATGTCATTACGCTTTTTCTCGCCGCCGGAGAAACCGACGTTGACCGAACGGGTCAACAGATCCTGAGGCATATTCAGCAACTCAATCTTTTCTTCGATGAAATCAGCAAAATCGAAGCGGTCGAGCGGTTCTTGCTGGCGGTATTTGCGCACCGCATTCACCGACGTCTGCAGGAAGAAGTGGTTGCTGACGCCGGGGATCTCCACCGGATACTGGAACGCCAGGAACACGCCTTCGCCGGCGCGATCTTCCGGGGCCAGTTCAAGCAGGTCTTTACCCTTGAAGGTAACCTCGCCCTCGGTCACCTCATACTCTTCACGCCCTGCCAGGGTGGCGGAGAGCGTACTCTTGCCCGAGCCGTTCGGCCCCATGATGGCATGCACTTCACCCGGTTTGATCTCCAGGTTCAATCCCTTGAGGATCTCATTGCCTTCGGCGCTGACTTTTAAATTCTTGATACTTAACATGCGATGTCCTTAGGTAGCGCTGCTGCGCTGTAAATCCGGCGTTTAGCCCACGCTGTGTTCCAGGCTGATGGCCAATAACTTTTGCGCCTCGACGGCGAATTCCAGCGGCAGTTCAGAGAACACGTCCTTGCAGAATCCGTTGACGATCATAGAGATGGCATTGTCTTCGCTGATACCGCGCTGCAAGCAGTAGAACAGCTGGTCATCGCCGATTTTCGACGTGGTCGCTTCGTGTTCCAGCTGTGCGCTGTTATTGCGGGCCTCCACGTACGGGAAGGTATGGGCACCGCTGTCCGGCCCAATCAGCATCGAGTCGCACTGGGTAAAGTTACGCGCGTTTTCCGCCCCCGGCAGGATCTTCACCAGGCCGCGGTAAGTGTTCTCGCTGTGCCCGGCGGAGATACCTTTGGCAATGATGGTCGATCGGGTGTTCTTGCCGATGTGGATCATCTTGGTGCCGGTATCCGCCTGTTGATGGCCACTGGTCAGCGCCACCGAGAAAAACTCGCCGATCGAGTTATCGCCCTGCAGGATCACGCTCGGGTATTTCCAGGTGATCGCCGAGCCGGTTTCCGACTGGGTCCAGGACATTTTCGATCCCGCGCCTTCGCATAACGCGCGCTTGGTCACGAAGTTGAGAATGCCGCCTTTGCTGTCACCGCCGGAGAACCAGTTTTGCACCGTTGAATATTTCACTTCGGCGTCTTTGTGCAGGATCACTTCCACTACCGCCGCATGCAGCTGATAGCTGTCGCGCACCGGGGCGGAACAACCTTCGATGTAGCTGACGTAGCTGCCTTCATCGGCGATCAGGATGGTGCGTTCGAACTGGCCGGTTTTGGCGGCGTTAATGCGGAAATAGGTCGATAGCTCCATCGGGCAGCGCACGCCTTTCGGCACGTAGACGAAGGTGCCGTCGGAAGCCACTGCGGCGTTCAGCGCGGCAAAAAAGTTATCATTGGACGGCACTACGCGGCCCAGGTACTTGCGCACCAAATCCGGATATTCCTGAATCGCCTCGCCGAACGAGCAGAAAATCACCCCGCTTTCAGCCAGTTTTTCGCGGTAGGTGGTAGAGACCGATACCGAGTCGAATATCGCGTCTACCGCCACTTCGCTACCTTCACGCACCGGGACGCCGAGTTGGTTAAACGCCAACTCAACCTCGCTGGTCAGGTAGCTGTTTTCGGTTGCCGCGCCGGGTTGCTGTTCGGCACCGGGCTGGGAACCGCAGGCGTCGTCACAGCTGCCGCAGGAGGGCGCTGAGTAATAGCTGTAATCCTGGTAGTTCAACCGGTCATAGTTCGCTTTCAACCAGTGCGGCTCTTCCATTTGCAGCCAGGCACGGTAAGCCTCCAGGCGGAATTCCAGCATCCACTCGGGTTCGTTGCGCTTGGCCGAAATGGCGCGCACCACGTCTTCGTTGATGCCCGTCGCCAATTCATCGGTATCCAACTGGGTGAAAAAGCCTTCTTTGTAGCGACCTTCGCTGACCCAAGCCTGCACTTCATTAGGCATTTCTACATTGCTTCGTGTCATGTTGATTGCATCGCTCAAACGCCAAAGCTCTCGCCGCACCCGCAGGCATGCTGAGCTTTAGGGTTATTGAATTTGAATATTTGATTCAGCCCTTCACGGACAAAATCTACCGTGGTGCCATCGATGAACGGCATGGCTTTCAGCGGCACATACAATTTGGCGCCATCGCGCTCAAACAGCAGGTCGTCTTCTGCCGGGGCACGGGTGAGATCCAGCACATAGGCAAACCCGGCGCAGCCTGATTGCTTCACCCCGAGTTGCAGCCCCTTCACTTGCGGATCCTGCTGCATCAATTTAGTAATTTGTCGTACGGCGTCGTCACTGAGCAAAATGCCTTGCCAGACATTTTCGTCCAGAGAAAAGGTGCCGACATTTTCCGTTTGCATATGGCCTACCTCACACTCGTGTTTTACCGCAGCCAATCTGGGTTTGTTATATGTTAGTGATAACAATTATCACTTCAACCGTTTGTTTTGCGGGGGTATCCGCCAAAAGCCCGTTTTTTTGCTGCCGCAGGCGGCAAGCACAGGGGACAATCTGGTCGTCTGGCACAGCCCGGTGGAGACGCGTTCATTTTATCCTTATGAATTTGCAGAACATCCTGTATCACCGCACCGCCCAGCCGCTGGCCCATCCCCTTTACAGCGCCGGCTTTTATTGTCTATGTAAACATTCATAGAAAATACCTATTTCAACATTTTGTCTGTCTCAAAAATGCGTTTATCGACAATTAGCGGTGTTTTCCGTCGGTTGCACCGCCCTCCCACACCGGCCGAAACCACCTTCATTGATTAAAGTTTAGCCTCTGCTGACGGATATTGGGCCGTAGCAGAACAAATGCAGCCCCGGCGGCCGATAAAAATTTCAACAGAATGATTGATCGCGAACGCATTCGCAAATATGATAATGATTATCATTCAAATTCAGATGCGCGGGTATAATGACTATTTCGATCAGTGCGTGGCTGTTGGGCAAAATTGATGACTATAAATTCAGCGTGCGCGATGCCACGGTAGATTTCTACATGGCGGAGGCGTCGCTTAGGCGGCCAGAGTGCAATATCAACCATCTGAAACGCTACAATAACGTCAGCCTGAACATGGCCAATTTGTGTCTGGAAAACGGTGATGATGAAAGTTATTTGCACGCGCTGAGCAAACTGCATAACCGGTTGATCGTCGAAATCAACAATCCGCAGCGCTGCCAGCTGTTTCGGGTTCAGAGCTATCATTTTGCCCGGCATACCCTGACCTTAATCTGCCAGAAATATGCGATGGAAGGCACCTGGGAGAAGGCTAACGCCTTCCAGAAGGATTTCGTCAAGCGGGTGCCATTCCAACTGTAAATGTCTGCGGAACGGCAACGGAGTACCCGCAGGCAAAAGCGCCTGCGGGTAAGAGGATCAGTCGATGATTGCGGTGGTCAGGCGTGAGGTACAGCATAACCGGTCACGCGAATCGAATATTTCGATCTGCCACACCTGATGCCGCCGGCCAACGTGGAGCGCACGACACACGCCGCGCACCTGCCCTTCAAACACCGCCCGCAAATGGTTGGCGTTGATTTCCAACCCCACCACTTTCTGCTCCCCTTCGCTGCACAGATAGCCGGCCATCGATCCCATCGATTCCGCCAGCACCACCGACGCCCCGCCGTGCAGCAGCCCGAAAGGTTGCCGGGTACGGTGATCCACCGGCATCGTGGCTTCAAGAAAATCGTCTTCCAGCCGGGTGAAATGAATCCCCACATGGCTCACCATGCATCCCTCACCGGAACGGTTCAACTGCTCCAGCGTCGTTTCTCGTTTCCACAATTTCACGCAATCATCTCCAGAAGTGCCTGTAACGGGTGGCGCACGCCGTTACCCTCAATGCGTTTGACCTGGCTGCGACAGGAATAACCGGTCGCCAGACAGCGTTGCCGCGGCAAACGTTGCAACGCCTGATGCCATGATAGCTCATAAATCCCGAGCGAATTTTCCAGATTCTTCACTTCGTGCCCGTAGGTGCCCGCCATGCCGCAACAGCCCACGCTGACATTTTCCAGCCTGGCCCCGAAACGGGAGAAGATCGATGCCCAATGCTGGCCGCTGGCCGGCAGCGCCGTGGTTTCGGTACAATGGCCAAACAGGTACCAGGCCTCGCCGGTCGCCGGTTGTTCGGCACGTTCCGCCAGCAGCTGTTGCAACCATTCATGCACCAGTTGCACCTGGAAGTCACCGCGGGTTTCGCCGAGGATCTCGTTATACTCGTCGCGATAGCACAGCACCAGCGCAGGATCGACCCCTACCAGCGGCATCCCGAGCTTGGCCACTCGATTGAGGAAATCGGCGGTTTTGCGCGCGGTGCGGGCAAAACGCGTCAAGAAGCCTTTGATATGCTGCGCCTTGCCATTCGGAGAGAATGGCAGCAACACCGGCTGGTAACCGAGCTTTTCCACCAGCCGCACAAAGTCCGCCACCACCTTGGCGTCGTAATAGCTGGTGAAGGGATCCTGCACGATCAGCACGTGTTGCTCACGCTGTTCGGCGCTCAACGCTTCCAGTTGTTCCAGCGTCATGGTCAAGGCGCCGTGGCCGGAAAGCTGCTGACGCAGCGTCGGGCTGGAGAGCATCGGCAAATCGACCATACCGATAGCGTTGCGGCTCAACTCACGCACCCAGGGCTGACGGAAGAAGAAATTGAATACCTTCGGCGCTTTCGCCATCAGCGGCGTATAGCTTTCAACCCCGGCAACCATATAGTCGCGCGCCGGCCGCAGATAACGGGTGTGATACAGCTGCAGGAAACGCGAGCGGAAACCCGGCACATCAATTTTAATCGGGCATTGGGTGGAGCAGGCTTTGCAGGCCAGGCAGCCGGACATCGCCTCTTTCACCTCGTGCGAAAAATCATATTCGCCTTTGCCGGCATACCAGCTGTTGCGGGTTTTCTCGATCAACGTCCGGAAGCTAAGACGCTGCTGCGGCAGTTGCTGTTCCAGCACCAGCGGGTCTACCCCCTGTTCGGACAGCAAACGCAACCATTCGCGCACCAGCGCCGCACGGCCTTTCGGCGAGTGAATGCGGCTGCCGGTGATCTTCATCGACGGGCACATCGGGCTGCGCACATCGAAGTTAAAACACAGGCCGTTGCCGTTACACTCCATGGCACCACGGAACGAGGTGCGCACCTCAATCGGGATACGGCGATCGAGTGTACCGCGCTTGGCCGCGTCCACTTTCATCATCGGGGCATCAACGCCCAACGGCGGGCAAATTTTACCGGGGTTAAGGCGGTTATTCGGATCGAACGCGGCCTTGATGCGGCGCAACTCTTCGTACAACTGCTCGCCGAAGAATTCCGGACTGTATTCGGCACGGAAGCCTTTGCCGTGTTCACCCCACAGCAATCCGCCATATTTGGCGGTCAGCGCCACCACCTGGTCGGAAAGCTGCTTCATCAGCACTTCTTGCTGCGGATCGCACATGTCAAGCGCAGGCCGCACGTGCAATACGCCGGCATCCACGTGGCCGAACATGCCGTAACTGAGGTTATGACTGTCCAGCAACTGACGGAATTCGACGATGTAATCGGCCAAATGCTGTGGCGGCACGCAGGTATCCTCAGCGAAAGGAATAGGTTTGGCGCGCCCTTTGGCATTGCCCAACAACCCGACCGCCTTCTTGCGCATGTTATAAATGCGTTCGATGCCGACCAGGTCCCCGCAGATCTGATAGCCAATCACGCCGCCCTGCTGCTCGCTGATTAACTCGTCCAGCCGCAGACACAGCGTTTCCATTTGCTGGTCGATCAGCGCCTTGTCATCCCCGGCAAATTCGACGATGTTCAGGCCCAGCATCTCTTTATCCGGCACGTTGGTGATCAATTCACTCACCGAGTGCCAAACAATATCTTCCCGCGCCAGGTTCAGCACCTTGGAGTCAATGGTCTCAACCGACAACGCCTTGGCCTCCACCATGAAAGGGGCGTTACGCAGGGCGGAATCAAAGGAGTCATATTTTACGTTAACCAGGCGGCGTACCTTCGGCAGCGGCGTGATATCCAGCCGTGCCTCGGTGATAAACGCCAGCGTGCCCTCTGCACCGGTCAGGATGCGCGTGAGATCGAAGGTCTGCAGATCGTCGCTGAACACATGCCGCAGGTCATAGCCGGTCAGGAAGCGGTTTAGCTTGGGGAATTTTTCCAGGATCAACGCACGCTGGTCGCGGCAGCTATTCAGCACCCTATGGTAGATGCGGCCTTCGACGGTATCTTCCATAGCAATCGTTTCCGCCAGCGATGTCGGCATGGCGCGGGTATCGATCATATCCCCCCCCAACAGCACCGCCCGCAGGCCCAAAACGTGATCGGAGGTTTTGCCATACACCAGCGAGCCTTGGCCGGAAGCATCGGTGTTGATCATGCCGCCCAGCGTCGCGCGGTTACTGGTGGAAAGTTCCGGGGAGAAGAAATAGCCGAACGGCCGCAGATACTGGTTAAGCTGATCTTTGATGACCCCGGCTTCAACCTTCACCCAACCCTGTTCGACATTGATTTCAAGAATGCGGTTCATGTGGCGCGACATATCGACCACAATGCCGGTGTTGAGGGCCTGACCGTTGGTGCCGGTACCGCCGCCGCGCGGGCTAAAGGTCAACGCGCTGAAGCGCTCTTCTCCCGCCAGGCGCGCAATCAACGCCACATCCGCCGTTGAACGAGGAAACACCACCGCGTCGGGCAACAGCTGGTAGATACTGTTGTCGGTCGCCATCGTCAGCCGATCGGCGTAACTGGTCGCAATATCACCGTTGAATCCGTTTTGTTTTAAGGCTTCCAAAAAGTCGAGCACCCGTTGAACGAGGCCGGGCGCCTGAGAAATCTGTGGGATCATTCGCTTTTTTGACCCTGTCTGTCTATTTTTTATGCGTTAACGTACGCTGAATCAGGTCTTTACCCGTCGCCTTTCAGGCTGCGGCGTTGTAGGCTGCAACTTGAAATTCATAGGGTATATTCAGACCCACCCTACTTTTTATTGATGATGAAAACTAACATACTCGTTTAGTGAAGGCATTCACATTATCACAATTCCCCCACTGCAGAATGACGCACGATAAAAGGTGCGCCGCATGGTGAAAAGTGGCGAAAATGCACCATGCTTAGCAGGTACAAAGGATTTAACTTACCAGGATGAGAACCTAATTCATGACACTCCCGCACTCCCGATACGATTTGCCACGGATTATTTTTGGCGTGCTGTTTATCGCCATCATGATCGTCGCCTGTTTTTGGGTCATTCAACCCTTTATTCTCGGTTTTGCCTGGGCCGGCATGGTGGTCATCGCCACCTGGCCACTGTTGATCAAGCTGCAAAAAATACTCTGGGGCCGGCGCTCGCTGGCGGTTCTCGTCATGACGCTGCTGCTGATCCTGCTGTTCATCCTGCCGATTTCGCTGCTGGTCAGCAGCGTGGTGGACAACAGCGCGCCCGTCGTTGCCTGGGCCAGCACCCCCGGCAAGTTGCATATTCCCGATCTGGCCTGGTTGCAATCGATCCCGATGTTCGGCAACAAGGTCTATAACAGCTACCACACTCTGGTGAATGCCGGCGGCGCGGCGCTGTTGGCGAAGATCCAACCTTACTTCGGTCAGACCGCCACCTGGTTTGTCGCGCAAGCGGCGCATATCGGCCGTTTCCTGCTGCACTGTACGCTGATGTTGCTGTTCAGCGTACTGCTGTATGCACGCGGTGAGCAAGTCGCCCTGGGTATTCGTCACTTTGCGGCGCGTCTTGCGGCCGAGCGCGGCGACGCGGCGGTGGTGCTGGGTGGCCAGGCGATCCGCGCGGTGGCGCTGGGCGTAGTGGTAACGGCGCTGGTGCAGTCGGTACTGGGCGGGATTGGCCTGGCGGTATCCGGTATTCCTGCCGCCACCTTGCTGACGGTGCTGATTTTCATTTGCTGCGTGGCGCAATTGGGGCCGTTGCTGGTGTTGGTGCCGGCGATTATCTGGTTGTACTGGAGCGGCGACACGACCTGGGGCACCGTACTGTTGGTGTGGAGCTGCGTGGTCGCCACGCTGGATAACGTGCTGCGGCCAGTGCTGATCCGTATGGGCGCCGATCTGCCGATGCTACTGATCCTGTCCGGCGTTATCGGCGGCCTGCTGGCCTTCGGCATGATCGGCCTGTTTATCGGCCCGGTGGTGTTGGCGGTATCTTATCGTCTGCTCACCGCCTGGATGGACGAAGCGCCTGAACCCACGGCCGATCTGGACGAAGTCGCCAAAGAGTTGGAAGAGCGTTAATTCCCCTATTTTGCCCGGGCCGCCGGGCAGAATACCCTCAGCAAGATGCCGGGCGCATTTCCTGCTATTGAATTCGCGCTCTGCCATAATATCACTGCCCCATACCAGTGCATTAATTGAACATGCTGGATAAATGCATCTTTATACAATCGAGATGAAACAGGTAACCTGAAAAATAAACCGTGAGGCAAGTATTGATTAGGATGATTCTTAATGACTAGCGGCCTTTAAATATCTAGTATTATTGCCATCTATTGCTTCAAATCACTGATTTTAAAGCAAGCTTTCCAAACAATGTAATGCCATACATGTGAATTGCTGTGTGTAGTCTTTGCCCGTCTTTTGATGGGCTTTTTTTTATTCTTTTTTTAGCCACACTTATTCACCCACCCATATCATCTACATTCAGCAATAAAAAAACCGTAACCTGAGTTACGGTTTTGCGTCAGCGATTAATCTGCGACGAAGCGTTATTTTTTCTTCGACAGATTGATCCAGGTTTGCACCACGGTATCCGGATTGAGGGACAGGCTATCAATGCCCTGCTCCATCAGCCATTCGGCGAAATCCTCGTGGTCGGACGGGCCCTGGCCGCAAATACCCACGTATTTGCCATGGCGTTTCGCTGCCTGAATCGCCATCGACAGCAGTGCCTTCACCGCTTCGTTGCGCTCATCAAACAGTTCCGACACCACGCCCGAGTCACGATCCAATCCCAACGTCAGCTGAGTCATGTCGTTGGAGCCGATCGAGAAGCCGTCAAAGTGTTCCAGGAACTGATCCGCCAAGAGCGCGTTGGATGGGATTTCACACATCATGATCACTTTCAGGCCGTTCTCGCCGCGCTTGAGGCCTTGACGCGCCAGTTCTGCAACCACCGCCTCCGCCTGCGCCACGGTGCGAACAAAGGGCACCATGATCTCGACGTTGGTGAGGCCCATTTCATTGCGCACGCGTTTTACCGCATCGCACTCCATCGCAAAGCAATCACGGAAGCTGTCCGCCACATAGCGGCCTGCACCACGGAAGCCCAGCATTGGGTTCTCTTCGTGCGGTTCATACTTCTCGCCGCCTACCAGGTTGGCGTATTCATTGGATTTGAAATCGGACAAACGCACGATCACGCGTTTCGGCCAGAATGCCGCACCCAGCGTGGCGATCCCTTCCGTCAATCGGCCCACGTAGAACTCGACCGGATGGTCATAGCCCAACATCAACGCCTTGATTTCGTTCTGCAATGCCGGGGTTTGTTGATCGAACTCCAGCAACGCCCTCGGATGCACGCCAATCATGCGGTTGATGATAAATTCCAGACGGGCCAGCCCCACGCCTTCATTCGGTAAACGGGCAAAATCGAAGGCCCGATCCGGGTTACCGACGTTCATCATGATTTTCAACGGCAGATCCGGCAATTCAGTCACTTCGGAACTTTGCACGGTAAAGTCGATCATGTCGCTGTACACGAAGCCGGTATCGCCTTCCGCACAGGAAACGGTGACGTTCTGGCCGTCTTTCAGCAAATCGGTAGCATTACCGCAGCCGACCACCGCCGGGATACCCAGCTCGCGAGCGATAATCGCCGCGTGACAGGTACGACCGCCACGGTTAGTGACTATCGCCGCCGCTTTCTTCATGATCGGTTCCCAGTCGGGATCGGTCATGTCGGTAACCAGCACGTCCCCCGGCAGAATACGGTCCATTTCGCTGATGTTATGGATCACTTTCACCGGACCGGCACCGATGCGATGGCCGATAGCTCGCCCCTCCACCAGCACCGAGCTTGTGCCGTTAAGCTGATAACGCTCCATCGTCTGCTCGTTGGAACGTACGGTTTCCGGACGCGCCTGCACAATCAGCAATTTGCCGGTATGGCCGTCTTTGGCCCACTCGATATCCATCGGGCGGCCGTAATGTTTTTCGATCAAAATCGCCTGATGCGCCAGCGCTTCCACTTCCTGGTCGGTCAGAGAGAAACGATTGCGTTGCTGCTCTGGCACGTCTTCAATTGTTACCTGCTTGCCGTGATCCTGCGATGGCGCGTACACCATGCGGATTTTCTTCGAGCCGAGGTTGCGGCGCACGATAGCCGGATTGCCGCGCAGCAGCGTGGGTTTATGCACATAGAACTCATCCGGATTCACCGCGCCCTGCACCACCATTTCACCCAGACCCAAGGCGGAAGTGATAAACACCACCTGGTCAAAGCCCGACTCGGTATCAATGGTGAACATCACGCCGGAAGACGCCAGATCGGAACGCACCATACGCTGTACGCCGGCCGACAAGGCTACGCCGCGGTGGTCATAGCCCTGATGCACGCGATACGAAATGGCGCGGTCGTTAAACAGCGAGGCGAATACGTGTTTGATCGCCACCATGACGGCGTCGATACCCTGTACGTTGAGGAAAGTTTCCTGCTGGCCGGCAAAAGAGGCATCCGGCATGTCTTCCGCAGTCGCGGAGGAACGCACGGCAAACGAGGCTTCCGGCTCGCCGTCCGCCAACTGTTGGTAAGCCAGGTTGATTTCACGCTCGAATTCCGCATGGAATGGCGTATCGATGACCCACTGGCGGATTTGCGCCCCGGCCTTGGCCAGTTGAGCAACATCGTCAACGTCAGTTTGATCCAGTAATTGATAGATGCGCTGGTTAACACCGCTTTGCTCGAGGAAATCGTTAAACGCCTGTGCGGTGGTGGCAAAACCGTTTGGCACGGCCACGCCCAAATCGGAAAGATTGGTGATCATTTCACCGAGGGAGGCATTTTTGCCGCCGACACGGTCAACGTCGTGCATGCCGAGCTGGTTGTACCAAAGCACATTACGCAAGTCTGGGCCATTGTTGGACATCGAGACAATCCTTATTGCTATCAGTAGGGTATAGACGGATTTAATACATTTGCTTTCTTGGGCACCGACAACGCGGAGCCAATTCAGACTAGCACAATGATCCATAAGAAATGGAAAGGTGAATCGATCAACCCGATGAAGAAAGTGGATTTTCGGAAAATTACCTGAACGGCTAAATTTGTCCGGAATCGTTCCCTGTCGCACTAAAAGCTTAAATCTCAACAAATTAAGTATTTTTTAAACTTCAGTTTTAAAAACCACAATAACTACCCAGCCTTTGAGTGAAATTACGCCAACGCCCTGAATAAGCCCCGCAAAAAAACAAGTCATTTTTCTCATAAAAATTAAAATAGTGTTTCAACACAAAAACCCTCGCCCTCGTTATTTCCTCGCTCGCGAAAATTAATGATCCACTCTGCCTGCATTATCACATTTTTTTTGCTGGCCCCTTTACCGCAGGATCGCCTGAAGCCCATGATACCGTTAAGCAGGCGATACAACTGCATCACCGTTTCAGGTAAGGAGCCTCGGGTGGAAAGAAGCGTTTTTTATATTTCGGATGGGACGGCGATCACCGCCGAAGTGTTGGGCCACGCGGTTTTGTCCCAATTCCCGGTCAAAGCCACGACCTTTACGTTGCCCTTCGTTGAAACCGAAGCGCGAGCCCGCGCGGTCAGCCAGCAGATTAACGATATTTATCGCGACACTGGCGTGCGCCCGCTGGTGTTTTATTCCATCATTTCGCCGGAAGTGCGTAATGTCATTACCCAGAGCGACGGTTTTTGCCAGGACATCGTACAAGCACTGGTCGGCCCGTTGCAGGGTGAACTGGACGTTGAACCCACGCCGGTGCCGAATCGCACCCACGGGCTGACGGCCAGCAACCTCGGTAAATATGATGCCCGTATCGCCGCCATTGACTACACGTTAGCCCATGATGACGGCATCTCGCTGCGTAATCTCGATCAGGCTCAGGTCATATTGTTGGGCGTATCACGCTGCGGCAAAACCCCCACCAGCCTGTATCTGGCGATGCAGTTCGGGATCCGCGCCGCCAACTATCCGTTTACCGCCGACGATATGGACAATTTGCATCTCCCCGCCGCGCTGAAACCGTTTCAGCACAAACTGTTCGGGCTGACAATCGACCCGGAGCGGCTGGCCGCCATCCGCGAAGAGCGCCGCGAAAACAGCCGTTATGCCTCGCTGCGGCAGTGCCGGATGGAGCTTGCCGAAGTAGAAGCGCTGTTCCGCAAAAACCAGATCCGTTATCTGAATACCACCAACTATTCGGTGGAGGAAATCTCCACTAAAATCCTGGATATTCTTGGCATGAGTCGCCGCATGTTCTAGGCAGCATGGCGCTCGCCGCTAACAACCAGCCTAGCCGTGCGCTCTCCGGCAGGGGTATTTTCCCTGCCGTCTGCCGCTGATTTCCCGCAGGTCATGATTTTTGTGCTTTTTTTAGTGGCTTCGATCAACAGAACGCAATTTCTACGGTTGAATTCATCGGTTTTTACGTTATTGTGATCGCCATCACTTCCCGGCACTCCTGCCGCAGCGAAGAAAAGTCTTTAGAGAAAATCATGCACAAAACAGATGAACTGCGGACCGCGCGCATCGATAGCCTCGTCACGCCGCAAGCATTGGCGGAGAAGCTGCCGATCTCGGCGGAAATCGCCGATAGCGTGACAGCGTCACGACAACGCATTGAAAAGATTCTTACCGGCGAAGACCGTCGCCTGCTGGTGGTTATCGGCCCCTGCTCCATCCACGATTTAGATGCTGCCATCGATTATGCCGGCCGTTTGAACGCGCTGCGCATTCGCTATCAGGATCGCCTGGAAATCGTGATGCGCACTTATTTTGAAAAACCGCGCACCGTGGTGGGTTGGAAAGGCCTGATCTCGGATCCGGCGCTGGATGGCACCTTTCAGGTAAATCGTGGCATCGAAATGGCACGCCGCCTGTTACTGGAAGTCAATCAGCTCGGTCTGCCGACCGCAACCGAATTCCTGGACATGGTGGTCGGCCAGTACATTGCCGATTTGATTAGCTGGGGCGCGATCGGCGCACGCACCACCGAAAGCCAGATCCACCGCGAAATGGCCTCCGCACTTTCCTGCCCGGTAGGCTTCAAGAACGGTACCGACGGCAACACCCGCATCGCGATCGACGCCATCCGCGCGGCACGCGCCAGCCACATGTTCCTGTCGCCGGACAAAAACGGGCAGATGACGATTTATCAGACCAGCGGCAACCCTTACGGTCATATCATCATGCGCGGCGGCAAAACGCCGAATTACCATGCCACCGATATCGTTGCCGCCTGCGACAGTCTGCGCGAATTTGAGCTGCCGGAGCATCTGGTTATCGACTTCAGCCACGGCAACTGCCAGAAACTGCACCGCCGTCAACTGGAAGTGGCAGAGAATGTCTGCCAGCAGATCCGAGCCGGTTCCGCCGCCGTCACCGGGGTGATGGCAGAAAGTTTCCTGGTGGAAGGCACGCAAAAAATCGTTGCCGGCCAACCGCTGACTTACGGCCAGTCAATCACTGACCCGTGCCTGAGCTGGTCCGACAGCGAACAGCTGCTGGCCATGTTGGCCGATGCGGTGGATACCCGCTTCTGAACCTGTTCTCCGGGGTGGCGACAGCGACACCCCGTTTTTTCAACGTCCCCGTCACTCATCTATACTTACGCCAATCAAATCCGCAGACGCCATAAACCGCGCCTCTGCCAACAGGATGTGGAGTTTCCTGCATGAGCCATTCACTGTTATCCATCCCCTGCGTCACTCTGCAAGGGGAACACAAAACGCTGGGCGACTTTCCTGCCCGTGCTTATCTGGTGGTTAATACCGCCAGTAAATGCGGCTTTACTCCGCAATACCGTGGTCTGGAAAACCTCTGGCAGTACTATCGGGAGCGCGGCCTGATGGTGTTGGGGTTCCCGTGCAATCAGTTTGGCGCGCAAGAGCCAGGGGATCCGCTGGAGATCGCCAATTTCTGTACGCTCAACTACGGCGTCAGTTTCCCGCTGTTCAGCAAGGTGGAGGTTAACGGCCCCGGCGCGCATCCGCTGTTCAACGAATTGAAACGCCTGGCGCCGGGGGTGTTGGGCAGCAAGCGCATCAAGTGGAACTTCACCAAGTTTCTGCTGACCGCCGACGGCCAGCTGGTGAAACGTTTTGCGCCTATCACCAAACCTGAGCGCCTGTTTGACCGCATCGAAACCCTGCTGAAATAACCCCTTATTTTGCGGACTCGGTGTGCCCGAACCGCTCCGCCAGCCCTTCTTTCAAAAAGGTTCCATCGGTAAGAATATTTTCCTTGATGTAACCTTTCGTTCACATGATAATGATTATCAATATGATATCAATTACCATTTAATGGTCTGTTTTATATACAAATGACGATGGATAATCACAATAACTCCCCACATGCCCAGGATATCTCCGATGCTGAACGCAGCCTGGTCTCGCCTCCTTGCTACGACAGCGCTCGGTTGCTTGGTGCAGACGGCGTAGCGATCATCCTCCATCAGGGCCAGCGTTACCAACTGCGGCAGACCAAAGCAGGGAAATTAATTCTGACCAAATAATCCCTTATTCCTCAACGCCAGCCACCCCGATCGCGTCGATCCAGGCAGCCAGCAAATCTATTGATATGTTTAAAACATATGGAGAGTTGCGACATGCCTCTGACCCCTTGCACCCGGCTGCGGTTATCCGCATTGAGTTTGGCGATTGCCTGTACTCTGCCGACGGTGACTTTTGCACAAACCACCCGCACAGTTTCTTCTTCTGCCACCACCTCGACAAAAACCGAGAAAACCGGCGAAGACGCCATGACCGTCGTCGCTACCGGCAATCAGCGCAGCAGTTTTGAAGCGCCGATGATGGTTACGGTGATCGAAGGCAACACGCCGGAAGGCCAGACTGCTTCGACCGCAGCCGATATGCTGCGCCGGGTGCCCGGTATTACCGTCACCGGCACCGGCCGCAGCAATGGCCAGGACATTATGATGCGGGGCTATGATCGTCGGGGTGTACTGACGTTGGTGGATGGCATCCGTCAGGGAACGGATACCGGACACATCAATGGCACCTTCCTCGATCCCGGTCTGATTAAACGCATTGAAGTCGTACGCGGCCCTTCGGCCCTGCTGTATGGCAGCGGCGCACTGGGCGGCGTGGTCGCCTATGAAACGGTCGATGCCGCCGATCTGCTGCTGCCAGGCCATGACACCGGGTTCCGGGTTTATGGCACCGCCGGCAGCGGCGATCACAGCCTGGGTATGGGCGCCAGCGCCTATGGCAAGACCGACAATCTCGACGGCCTGCTGTCATTCGGCACCCGCGACGTCGGCAATTTGCGCCAGGGCAACGGTTTTGACGCGCCAAACGATGAAACCATCAACAACCTGTTGGCCAAAGGCACCTGGACTCTGGACGAAAACCAGTCATTGAGCGGCAATCTGCGTTACTACAACAATCGGGCGCAGGAACCGAAAAACCCCCAGGAGTCGGCCAGTTCCAGCGGCAACCTGATGACCGACCGCTCCACGATCCAGCGCGACGGCCAGCTCAGCTACCGCCTGAAACCCGTTGGCCAGGAATGGCTGGATGCCGAAGCGAAAGTATATTATTCCGATGTGGCTATCAACGCCCACACCAACGGCAGTGAAGATGAAGCGCGCAAACAAACCACTCGCGGTGCAAAACTGGAAAACCGCACCCGTTTGTTTGCCGACACCTTCGCTTCGCACCTGTTTACCTATGGCTCAGAAGCTTATAAGCAGGAACAGACGGCGGGCGGCGCGACAGAAAGTTTCCCTCAGGCGAAAATCAACTTTGCTTCCGGCTGGCTCCAGGATGAAATCACCCTGCGCGACCTGCCCATCACCCTGCTTGCCGGTACCCGTTACGATAACTACAAAGGCTCCAGCGACGGCTATGCGGATGTCGACGCCGACAAATGGTCGTCACGAGGGGCAATCAGCATTACGCCAACCGACTGGCTGATGCTGTTCGGGTCTTACTCCCAGGCGTTCCGTGCGCCAACCATGGGGGAAATGTATAACGACTCCAAACATTTCTCGATCCCCATGGGGCCGACCACCATTACCAACAACTGGGTGCCAAACCCGAATCTGAAGCCGGAAACCAACGCGACGCAGGAGTATGGCTTCGGTCTGCGCTTTGACGATTTGCTGCTGGCAGACGACAGCCTGCAATTCAAAGCCAGCTATTTTGACACCAAGGCCAGAGATTACATCACCACCGACGTCACCATGGAGTTGGGCCGTGGCCCGCGTGGCCCCTATTGCATCAGTTGCACCACTTTCTCGACCAATATCGACCGCGCAAAAATTTGGGGCTGGGACGCCATGCTGAGCTATAAAACGGCGATTTTCGGCTGGGATCTGGCTTACAACCGCACACGCGGCAAGAACGAAGCCAGCGGCGACTGGTTAAACAGCATCAACCCTGACACCGTGACCAGCACGCTGGATATCCCGTTGGGTGAAACCGGCCTGTCGACCGGTTGGGTCGCTACCTTCGCCGAGCGCGCCACTCGCGTGGAAACCGGCACCGCCGAGCAAGGCGGCTACGGCGTCAACGACTTCTACCTGAGTTATAAGGGCCGCGCACGCCTGCAGGGCGTCACCACCACGGTGGTATTGGGCAACGCCTTCGATAAAGCATATTACTCGCCGCAGGGCATTCCGCAGGATGCCCGCAACGCCAAACTGCTGGTCAGCTATCAGTGGTAACCTTTTGAGTACGGCGGGCAAGCCGATTGCCCGCCGCGTGAATCACACAGGAGCACAACCGATGAGCAACAACTTATACGCCAGTTACCAGCAGGCAAAAATTGATAATCCCGGCAAATACGCACGCGATCTGGCGGAACTGCTGGGTGTCAGCGAAGCGGAACTGACCCATGCCCGCGTGGGCGAAGACACCCGCCGCCTGCAAGCCGATGCACGTACCCTGCTGACCGAGCTGGAACAGGTTGGCGTCACCAAGTCCATTACTCGCAACAGCTATGCGGTGCATGAGCAAATGGGCCGCTATCTTAACCAACACCTGAATGGCCACGCGGGGTTGATTCTTAACCCACGCGAGCTGGATTTGCGCCTGTTCCTCAATCAGTGGGCCAGCGTATTTGCCATGAGCGAAACCAACAAACGCGGCGTGCGCCACAGTATTCAGTTCTTCGATCATCAGGGCGATGCCTTGCATAAAGTGTACACCACCGAGGAAACCGACCTGGTGGCCTGGATGGCGCTGGTCGAGCGCCATCTGAGCGCAGAAAACCCGGCTCTGGAACTGAAGGCGGCAGACGCCACGGTCAGCAACGCCGCACCGGACGCCGAAAAAATTGACCGGGAATGGCGTGAAATGACTGACGTTCACCAGTTCTTCCAACTGCTGGGCCGCCATAAGCTGACCCGTCAGCAGGCTTTCCGCGCCGTCGGCAACGATCTGGCGTACCGGGTGGATAACAACGCCTTGGCGCAGTTGCTCAATGCCGCTCACGGCTTGCAGAACGAGATCATGATTTTTGTCGGCAACCGAGGCTGCGTGCAGATCTTCACCGGCCAGATCGAACGGCTGATGCCGCAGGAAGGTTGGATTAACGTGTTTAACCGCCGCTTCACGCTGCACCTGATCGAAGGCGCTATTGCAGAAAGCTGGATCACTCGCAAACCCACCAAAGACGGCTTCGTTACCAGCCTGGAACTGTTCGCCGCCGACGGCACGCAAATCGCCCAACTTTACGGCCAACGTACCGAGGGCCAGCCGGAACAAACTCAATGGCGTGAGCAGGTTGCCGCGCTGGAACCCAAGGATATTGCCGCATGAAAGCCTCATTATCCCGCAGCCTGACGTTGTGCCTTGCGTTGGCGTTGCCGCTCACCGCTACGGCGGCGGAACGTATTGTCTCGATAGGCGGTGACGTCACCGAAATTGCCTTCGCCCTTGGCGCAGGCGATGAGCTCATTGCACGAGACAGCACCAGTCTGCAGCCGGAGGCCGTAAAACCGCTGCCCGATGTCGGCTATATGCGCCAGCTCAATGCCGAAGGCATTCTGGCGCTGAAACCCACGCTGGTACTGACCACCGAACTGGCAGAACCCGCGCTGGTGCTCAAGCAATTGGAGGAAAGCGGCGTGAAGGTGGTGCGAGTTCCCGGCGACACAACCTTGCAGGCGGTGCCGGAAAAAATCGCGGTCATCGCCCAGGCGCTGCAACGCGCCGATCAGGGCAAGCAACTGAGCGCCCGTTACCAACACCAGCTCGCGCAGGTGAATACCTCTTCGTTACCGATTCGGGTGTTGTTCGTCATGAGCCACGGCGGTATTACGCCGATGGCCGCCGGGCAGCATACCGCCGCCGATGCGGTCATCACCGCCGCAGGGTTGAAAAACGCGATGCAAGGGTTCAGCCGTTACCGCCCACTGTCGCAGGAAGGCGTAATTGCCAGCGCACCCGATCTGCTGCTGGTCACCACCGATGGCGTCAAAACCCTCGGTGGCCTGCAGCAACTGTGGAAACTGCCAGGCATTGCCCTCACGCCTGCCGGCAAAAACCACCGCGTGTTGGTGGTCGAGGATATGGCGCTGCTGGGCTTTGGGCTGGAAACGCCGGCCGCGCTGGCCAAACTGCGCAATGCGGCGGAGCAAAAGTAATGCCCGGTCGCCTCTCTCCGCGCGTGACCATTGCCGGCCTGTTGGTACTGCTTGCGCTATTGGCTCTGGGCGCCGCCAATATGGGCGCACTGACGCTGTCGTTTCGCACCCTGTGGCAGGCGCCGTTCAGCGATACCTCTTGGCATATCTGGCTAAACATCCGCCTGCCGCGCGTGCTGCTGGCGGTAGTCATCGGTTGCGCACTGGCGGTGTCCGGCGCCGTCATGCAGGGGCTGTTCCGCAATCCGCTGGCCGATCCCAGCCTGTTGGGCATCAGTAGCGGCGGTGCGCTGTTCGTCGCGCTGATTATCGTTATGCCGCTGGCCCTGCCGCCGGTGATTGCCCTGTATGGTCACATGCTGGCGGCTTTTCTCGGCAGCATGCTGGTGTCGCTGCTGATCTACGGCATCAGCCGCAGCGGGCACGGCAGCCTGTCACGCCTGTTGCTGGCGGGGATCGCCATCAACGCTCTGTGCATGGCGGCCATCGGCGTGCTGTCTTATCTCAGCAGCGATCAACAGCTGCGTCAGTTTTCATTGTGGATGATGGGCAGCCTGAGCCAGTCCCAGTGGCCGACGCTGATCGTATCAGCCTCTTTGATCCTGCCGACGGCCCTGCTGACGCTGTTACAGGCGCGCCGCCTGAACCTGCTGCAACTGGGCGATGAAGAGGCGCACTACCTTGGCGTAAATGTCCAGCGCGCGAAACTGCAACTGCTTCTGCTCAGTGCATTGCTGATTGGCGCGGCGGTGGCAATGAGCGGCGTCATTGGTTTTATCGGCCTGGTGGTGCCGCACCTGGTGCGCATGCGGCTCGGCGGCGATCACCGCTGGCTGTTGCCCTGTTCCGCACTGGGTGGAGCCTGTCTGCTGTTGGTCAGCGACACGCTGGCACGGACACTGGTGGCACCGGCGGAGATGCCGGTCGGGCTGATGACCAGCCTGATTGGCGGGCCTTATTTCTTATGGCTGGTCATGCGCCAGCAGGAGCGTGCGGGTGGATAACGCATCAAGCCTGACGGCACAGCAGTTACGTTATAGCCTGGGTTCGCGCCGGTTAATCAACGATGTCTCGCTGAGCATCGCCAGCGGCGAAATGGTGGCGATTATCGGGCCAAACGGCGCGGGGAAATCGACCCTGCTGCGGCTGCTGACCGGCTACCTGTCGCCGGGCTGCGGCGAGTGCCATCTCCTCGGGCGGCCCTTGGATCAGTGGCAGCCCCAACAGTTGGCCAAAGTACGCGCGGTGATGCGCCAGCACAGCGATCTGGCCTTTCCGTTCACCGTCGAGGAAGTGGTCAGCATGGGCAGATCACCACACGGCAAGCGCCATGTGCAGCAAGCGGTACAGCAAGTGATGGCGCAAACCGATTGTCTTGAACTGGCCCAGCGGGATTATCGTCGCCTTTCCGGCGGTGAACAGCAGCGGGTACAGCTAGCCCGTGTGCTGGCGCAACTTTGGCAACCCCAGCCCTCGCCTTCCTGGCTGTTCCTGGATGAACCCACCTCGGCGCTGGATCTCTACCACCAGCAACATACGTTGAGGCTGTTGCGTTCACTGACGCGGCAACAACCCATTGCGGTGTGCTGCGTACTGCACGATCTGAATTTGGCCGCGCTGTATGCCGACCGGATTTTATTGCTGCATCAGGGACGCCTGGTTGCCGTGGGCACGCCGCAGGAGGTCCTGCAGGCGGATATTCTGACCCGCTGGTATCAGGCCGATTTAGGTGTGGTGCACCACCCGGAAGTGGCGTTGCCGCAGGTTTATCTGCGCCAGTGAATGGGCCGCCCTGCTTGTTCAGGTTGTTTGTCGGGCGCAGCATACTGCGCCCGCGTTAGCCCGATGCCGCTTGAAATACGTCGGGTATTTCAACTCGAACAGGAAATCTCCAGATGCTTACCCCAATCCGGCGGCAAGGCGGCGAGGTCGTCGTATTCGGCCACGTTGGCAAACGGCGTCAGCAACGCCTGATGCAGGCGCGCCAGCTTGCTGACATCATCCTGCTCGGCGCTCTCAATCGCCTGCTGCGCCAGATAATTGCGCAGGATTAATTTGGGATTTACCGCCTTCATCGCCTGCTGCCGTTCACTGTCGCTCACCTGCTCTTGCTGCAAACGCTGCCGATATTGCCGATACCATGCGTCGAATGCGCCGCGATCGATAAACTCGTCCCGCAACGGCGACTGCGCCTGTTGCTGTTCCGTCTGGCTCAGCAAGCGGAAAGTACGGGTATAGTCACGCCCCTCTTGCGCCATCAGGCTCAACAGCCCGGTCAGCAGATCGTTATCCTGCGTCGACTGGGTGAAAAAGCCGAGCTTGGCGCGCATCTGTTCCCCATAGGCGCGCATCAACGCCGGCTCATAGGCCGCCAGCGCCTGTTGCAACTGCTCGGTGGTCATCAACCCGGACAGCGCCTGCGCCAGCCGATGGAGGTTCCACAGCGCAACGGCGGGTTGGTTATCAAAGGCATAACGCCCCTGATGATCCGAGTGGTTGCAGATAAAGTCGGGTTTGTAATCATCGAGGAAAGCGTAAGGGCCATAATCGATGGTGATGCCCAGGATCGACATATTATCGGTGTTCATCACGCCGTGAGCGAACCCGACGGTCTGCCAATGCGCGATTAAGCGCGCAGTGCGCTCAACAACGTCAATAAACCAGGGTAAATAGCCGTCGCCGTGATCCTTCAACTGCGGCCAATGACGGGCGATCACAAAGTCGGCCAGCTGTTGCACCTGTTCTGGCTGTTTGCGGTAGTAGAAATGCTCAAAATGGCCGAAGCGCACATGGCTTTCCGCCACGCGCAGCAGCATCGCCCCGCGCTCTGGCTGTTCACGAAAGACGGGCTGCTCGCTGGTCACCAGGGTCAACGCGCGCGTGGTCGGGATCCCCAGATGATGCAGCGCCTCGGAGGCCAAAAACTCACGGATCGCCGAACGCAATACGGCACGGCCGTCACCCATCCGCGAATAAGGCGTCAGCCCAGCCCCTTTCAGATGCCAGTCCATACTGCGGCCATCCGCCAGCTTTTGCTCGCCAAGCAAAATGCCGCGGCCGTCACCCAATTGCCCGGCCCAAACGCCAAACTGGTGGCCGCTGTACACCTGCGCTAACGGCTGCATGCCGGGCAGCAGCGTTTCGCCCGACCATATCGGGCTTTTGTCCTGGGTAAACCAGCTTTCGTCCAACCCCAGCTCCCGCGCCAGCGGTTCGCTGTGATACAGCAGGCGGGCGCCCTTCAGCGGCGTGGGTTTCAATTCGGTATAAAAACCGGGTAACTGATGATGGTAAGCATTTTCAAACTGCGGCATAAGCCCTCCGTTTCCGCTTAGTGTAGAGCCTGAGCGTGCGGATTAACACAGAGGAAATGCAGGGAGAACGCCTCTGCCGGTGATCCATGCAGAGGCGGAAGAGCGGCGTTTAGGCCAATGCGGCTTAAGCGCCTTATTGCGCCAATGAATGGGGGTTTTATCAGCAAGAAAATCATAATAAATAACAGGGCCTGAATCGCAGCAAAAAATCATCCGGTCCATGATTACTCTGGAGTGTACGGCGCTATCAATTATTTATTGTTATTGAACTCTTCGGGCGTTATCCGCAAAGCCGCCAGATTATCCACGCCGACGCTGGACCATAAAAACCCCTGCAAACCAAAAACGCCGGCGTGTCTGAGCTTATTGAAATATTCCTTCTTCTCTATGCCGCAGACAATCACCCCCTTGCACAGCAGGTTGATATTCTTCAAGAGCGAGTCGATGACCACGTCATACCCTTGGTGGGCAAAAAGCTGCCAGTAAAAACGCTTGTCGATTTTCACATAGTCGAACAGGCCATCATACAATGCGGTCAATGTCGCCTGCCCTGAGCCAAAGTCATCCAGCCACAGGGTGAAAATCTCGCTTAGCCGGCTGACCTTGGCATTGTTTTTTCCCGCTGAAAGATTCGGAAAACCCTCACTGATCTCGAACGCAATAAACGGCCATTGCCGCAGGCGTTGACACAGGAAATCGTCAGTGAGGATCACGTCGACAAGGGTTTCTTCAATATTGAGGGTCAACAGCACGTCGTGCTCGATAAACCAACCGGCATGTCGCTCTGCCAGCCTCAATTGCTCATGAAATAACTCAATCCTTTGCGAGGCGGTCAATAAATTAATCCCAATGTCGGCGGGCATGGCCAAATCACCGTCCAGGCTATTGAAACGGCATAATATTTCTACCGCCAGCAGCCTGCCTTCCATTGAGTAAACAGGTTGAAAAACATAGCTACTAATAAAGTCAGCTTCGAATTGGATTTTCATTTTAATGCCACAGGCAGAATGGCGAGCAGGTCATCGTATATCAATATATTTTATCGATCAATCCCCCTGGGATTAATCGGAAATATCAATGTAATTACCAATAAGTTATCATTTAATTGATAGATTAAAGCTATTCGTGACTCACCAAAAAAAGAATAAAAAAACAATTTAACTTATGGCAAAACCTGAAAATTACGAATAAACCGGAAAGGATTTAACTTAAGCGATGGCACAATTCTTAAAATTTGAGTTATCTTCATTGTTTTAATTAAAAAAATTCCTATTCTATTAAAAACCAGCCCTTCTTGCACGAAGCTATTCAGCCCCCACGTCCGGACAACTGATTAAATTTAATAACACATCAATTCACTGCGTTATTCCCGGCATTGAAACAACCAAAAAATGCCCACCTTGATTTTTGGCTGATTTATGCTGTACCGGAATTTACGATTTTTAGACGATGAGAAGCCGCAAGAGTCGAGGGCTGCAGGGTTTAAAAAGGGGTGAGCTGCCTCACCCCAGGATATGCGAAACCTGAATGTTATTTAATCGTCTCGACCAACCATTGCCGCAGCTCAGCCAACTCGGCGGCTTGATCGGGAAACTGCGCGGTCAGGCTATCACAGCAACTTGCCATAGCCTCACTGCGATAGGCACTCCCGACCAGCCTCTCGGCCAACTGTTGCAACGGCGCAGGGTTAAGGCTGTCGGTGAAAATCTGCGCCCGCTTAATGACACCTTTCTCCACATCGAAGAAGATATCCACCCCGCCCCAGACAAACCGCTCATTCAGCAAATGGCTAAATGCCGGCGCTTTGCCGAAATTCCATTCCCAACTGCTTTGCCTGGCGAACTGGGCGGCGAAATCCGGCAGATCGGGATAAACATCCGGAGAAATGATTTCCGCCGTGGCGGTATCGCCATAGTGCTCAAAGAATGCCTGTATCACGGCATCGCATACCTGCCGGTGGGTGATATCGGGTCGGAACTCCGCCAGGTTAGCGACGCGAGAACGCACAGAGGTGATGCCCTTGGCCTGCAATTTTTTGGGGTCCGGGTTAAGGTAATCCGCCAGACGATTGAGATTGGCATTCAGCAACAACGTACCGTGATGAAACCCGCGATCCTGAGTTTCGCGGTAGGCCGACCCGGATATTTTACGCACGCCCTCTGCGGTGTCGATCACCAGATCATTACGCCCGGATGCCGTGGCGGAGATCCCCAGTTGAGCCAGCGCCGCCAGAATAATGCCGGTGGACACGTTTTTATCGTAGCCGGGTTTACCTGCCATAAAGGTAAAACAGGTATTGCCCAGGTCGTGAAAAACCGCTCCGCCCCCACTGCTGCGCCGCGCCAGCCGGATCCCATCTTGCTCCATCCGCCGGGTGTTGCATTCTTTCCACGGGTTTTGTGACTGGCCAATGACCACGGTTTCGGCGTTGCGCCATAAGAACAGGATTTTCTGCGTGGTCATCTCGCGGAAGATGCACTCTTCCACGGCAAGATTGAACCAGGGATCGTAGGAGTCGGAAATCAGTAAACGTAAGCTATTCATGGCGGTCACCGTTAAGGACGTGATGCCACCATGATACACCTAATCAAAGGGTTAACGCTAAATGCGCCGCGCCTGCCAGTAGGCTCGCTTCCAATAGACATTGTCCAGCGAGGAGCGAATAACGCCACGGCTGGTTGAGGCGTGGATAAATTGATCGTTGGTGTCGTAGATGCCGACGTGCAAACCATTTTCACCCGCGCCGGTTTTGAAAAACACCAGATCGCCCGGCATCAATTCATCACGCGAAACTTTGGTGCCCAGTTCGGTTTGCTCTTCGGTAGAACGCGGCAATTGCATATCGAAACGGTCACGGAAGGTGCGATAGACAAATCCGGAGCAGTCGACGCCGCCGCGATCCATCCCGCCATAACGGTATGGCGTGCCGTACCATTGCCGCAGTTGCTCATTCAATTGAGCCACCACCACGATCGAGTCGGCCAACCGGCCACTTGGCGGCGGCGCATGGCTGCTGCAACCGGCAAGAAGTAAACTGGCTAATAAAAACCCAACACGCATCCGCATAAGATCCCTTCATTGAACTCGTTGCCGCATCATGCCGGCCGGTCAACCCACACCGCCAGCGAGGCAAAGCCGGCACCACGTTAGGAGAGAGCTATTTGGCGCTAATTTATCTCTCGCATGGGGAAAAAGGCAAGCGCTGTGAAGGAGATAATCGCGATGACGCCAATTTTTGCGCTATTGGGCGGCTTTTACCCCGGCCTTGCTGTTAATCAACCACACCCCAAGCAGGATAAACAACGTGCCGAGCGTTTTCAGCAGGGTGGCGGATTCATTGAACCAGGGCAGGATCACCGCCGCCAGATACACCAGTGCATAGCTGACGCTCAGCAACGGATAAGCGCGGTTAAGCGGCAGATGCTGCAACGCGAAGAACCAGCACAGCATCGACAGCGCATAGCCAAAGATACCGCCGCACACTGCCAGCAACGGCAGACAGTATTGCATCAGCAGCACCGGCGTCACGTCGGCGAACGACATCAACGGGATCTGCGCCATGCCCCACTTCATCAGCAGTTGCGCCAGCGTAACCAGCAGTACGCTGGCGGCGCCCCAGGCGTAGCCCCTCATGGTTGCACACTCATCAGCAGGATCCCCAGCATAATGGACGCTACGCCGCACCAGTGCCGCAACGTGGTCGGTTCCTGAAACAGCCAGCGGGCAGCCAGCGTGACCAGCACGAAATTCAGGCTGAGCATCGGGTATGCCAGGCTGAGCGGCAAACGTTGCAACACGTTGAGCCACACCGCCATGCCGGCCCCCAGCAGCAACACCGCCAGCGCCAGCCAGCGCAGCGTCGGCCCCCGTCTGACGTCCGGCGGCAATTGCCAACACTGGGCGGCCTGTTTCTGGCACAGCTGCCCACCGCAGGTGAGCAGACTGACCGCAACGACTAACAGGTAACCGATCATCATGGTTGCTGTCGGTACCAAACCAGCGCCAGACGGTTCATCTCAACAATCTTGTTTGCAGCCGGCAAGTTTTTCGGCACGTGATCCCCTCTCGACAATTGCAATACCAGCGAGACATCGCCCTGTTTGCGCGCCTGTGCCAACCACTGCGGGAAATCTTCGTCGCTGATGAAATGGCTGCGGGCATCCGGATAGTCCAGACCATAACCCACTTCGCCCTTCTCGCTGAACATCAGCACGTCACTGCGCTTCAGTTCCCAGGCCAGGCCGGCGGCTACACCTACGCTGTCGGTCAGCACGTAACGGCTGTCGCTCAACGCAGTGATATTAGCGCGCATGAAACTTTGCGGCTGCTTGGAGTCGATCACCTGCTGCGGGATCGCATAGCCAATCAGCAGGCACAGCAGCAACGGACAGGCAGCCGCCCAACGCCAGTGGCGTGCATTATCACGCAACGATACCACGGCGAACACTAGCCACCCGGCAAAAGCGATAATACCGATAACTATCTTCGGCCATTCCTGGGCGCTAAACACGTGCACCTTCGGCAACAGGCCCGCGCCGATAATCAGCAACGCCAGCACGCAAATCAGCCCAAACAATCCGTTTAACAACGCATTGACTTTGAAGGTTTTGCTGTGCAACAGCGCCGCATAATCCTCGGCATAGGCGGCCATCAGCAGTGCCAGCGGTGCCATGCACGGCAGAATATAGGTAGGCAGCTTGCCCTTGGCGATGCTGAAGAAGATCAATGGCATCACGACCCAGCTAAGCAGGAAAAACAGCTCGGGGCGACTGATGCGTTCACGCCAGCCCTTGATCAGCGCCCCTGGCAGCAAGGCAGCCCACGGCAGCACCCCGGCAAACAGAATCGGAATGTAGTACCAGAACGGTGCCTTATGTTGCGCGTTGTCCTCGGCAAAGCGTTGAATATGCTCCACCCAGAAGAAGTAATTCCAGAAGTCCGGCTCCCGCTGCGCAATGGCCAGCGCCCAGGGCAGGCTAAGCAGCACCGCCACCACGATCGCCACCGGGCCGTAAATCAGAAGATCTTTAATCCGCCGCTGCTGAATGACAATCGGGATCACCGCAATCACCGGCACCGCAAGCGCCAGGAATCCTTTGGTCATAAAGCCCATGCCGCAGGCTAACCCCAGCAATACGTAGCCGCCCAACTTGCCTTTGGCCGTGGTGGCCTTCAGCGTCAGGTAGTAGCTGACCATCGCGGCGGTCAGCCACAAGGCGATCATCGGGTCCAGCACGCTGTAAGTACCGATACTGAACACCAACACCATCGACAGGAAAATCAGTACTGCCAGGCTGGCGCGGCGCGCATTGCGCCACATCAGCATCGCCAGCGCAAATACCAGCAGCGCGGTCATTCCGGTGCTGAATACCGAACCGAAACGCACCGCAAAATTGCTATCGCCAAACAGCCATTGGCTGATGTTGTTAAACCAATAACCGGCTACCGGCTTTTCAAAATAACGCAGGCCAAGCAGATTGGGCACCACCCAATCACCGCGCTGCAGCATCTCGCGGCTGATCTCGGCATAACGGGTTTCATCTGGTTGCCACAACAGGCGGCCATTCAGGGGAATCAGGTAAACCAGAGCAAAAAAAATGGCCAGCAAAATGGCCCATGATCCTTTTAGCGCCTTCATGAATCGTCCTTCACATCGGTTTGACAACCCAGCCAACCTTCGCGGCCGGGAAAAGGAGCGCGCTTGATGCGGCCCAATGGCAATGACGCCAAATCGTGCGGCAGCAGGTCGCTTAACGGACAGAATGCTATGCCCTGCCGTTGCGCGCGCTGCAGTAACTGTTCGAACATCGCCGCCTGCGACATCCCTTCCACTTCGGTATGTATGGTGTACACCGGCACGCCGCGATCGTTTTCAATGGCTTGCAAAATGTAATCGTTGAAGTCGGCCATACTGACTTCACTGCCAATCACTTCATCAAAGGTGGGTAGCGTTACCGGGATCTGAACGGTGCCCATGCGACCATCGCTCAACAGCGGACGGAATGGATGGGTGCCCCGGCAGTCGCTGTTGTAGTGAAAACCGAAACGCTGCTTCACCTCCAGCACCCGCGTGTCCGCACGCCAGCCGGCGACCGCCGAGCATCTTACCGGCTGACCAATGCTGGCGGTTAGTGCATCCACGCCCCGTTGAACCTGTTGCGTCAGTTGTGCCTCGGACCAGCGGCCGACGTTCGCCTGCCAGCCCTGATGATCCCAGGCGTGCAGCCCCACCTCATGCCCAGCCTCGGCGGTGCGCTTCATCAACGGCCCCAGCGCGCGGGCAATATTGCGCCCCGGCCAGGCGGTACCGGCCAGCAGGATATCCCAGCCGTACAGGGACGCAGCGTTCGAACGCAACATTTTCCACAGGAATTTCGGACGTAAAAGGCGCCACAGATGGCGCCCCATATTGTCCGGCCCTACGCTGAAGAAGAAACTGGCCTGAATACCGTACTTGTCGAACAGTTCCAGCAACTGCGGCACCCCTTCCCGGGTGCCGCTGAAGGTATCTACATCAACTCGCAGACCGACTTTCTTCATTCACCTTTACCTTCCTGAACGGTGGTGCGCAGGAAGTAATCCAACGTGTCTGCAACGGTCTGCTGCATCGCGATGGTCGGCTGCCAACCCAGCAAGCGGCGGGCATTCTTGATGCTCGGCGTACGGTGCTCAACGTCCTGATACCCTTTACCGTAATAGCTGCTGCTTTCTACATCCTTGAAACCGGCAAACGGCGGGAAACTGTCGCGCAATGGGTGATTGTTGAAACTCTCGAGCAGCATTTCCGCCAGTTCACGGATGCTGGCTTCGTTGGTCGGATTACCGATATTGACGATCTGGCCGTCACACAAACCGTCGCGGTTTTCGATAATGCGGAACAGCGCTTCGATACCGTCGTTGATGTCGGTAAAGCAGCGTTTTTGCGCCCCGCCGTCCATCAGTTTGATCGGCGAACCTTCCACCAGGTTGAGAATCAATTGGGTGATAGCGCGTGATGAACCGATACGCGCCGCATCCAGATTATCCAGACGCGGCCCCATCCAGTTAAACGGCCGGAACAGCGTGAACTTCAATCCTTCTTTGGCGCCGTACGCCCAAATCACCCGATCCAGCAACTGCTTGGACACCGAGTAAATCCAGCGCTGTTTGTTGATTGGCCCGACGATCAGACGCGAGTGGTCTTCATCAAATTCTTTATCGTCGCACATGCCATACACCTCGGAGGTGGACGGGAAGATAATGCGCTTATTGTATTTCACGCAGTCGCGGACGATTTTCAGGTTTTCTTCGAAATCCAGCTCGAATACGCGCAGTGGGTTGCGGGTGTATTCGATAGGCGTCGCAATGGCCACCAGCGGCAGCACCACGTCGCATTTCTTGATGTGATACTCGATCCACTCCGAGTGGATGCTGATATCCCCTTCCACAAAGTGGAAGCGCGGGTTATCCAGGAAGCGGCTGATGGCATCCGAACCGATATCCAGACCGTAAATGTCGTAACGGTCGTCACGCAGCAGGCGTTCTGTCAGGTGGTTACCGATAAAACCGTTGACGCCCAGGATCAACACGCGGGTTCTGCGTTTCATGACCGCATTGGCCTTCGCGGCCAGGCGCACATCGGTCACGATACCCATTTCCTGCGCCAGACGGCTGCCCTGCACGTACAGGCCGGCCTCGTTTTGCCCGGCAACGATTTCCAGTGCGCCTTCACCACAAGCGATGACCAGCGGTGAGGTGCTGAGCACGGTGCCCGGTTGTTTATCATGCTGGGCATCCAGCACGCGGGCGCGCCAGACGATCATTTTACGCTGGCCGAGGTAGCTGAATGCGCCTGGGTAAGGCTCGGTGACCGCACGGATCAGATTGTTGATTTCCTGTGCGGATTTATGCCACAAGATTTCTCCGTCTGCGGCAGTGCGGCGGCCAAAATAGCTGGCGGCGGCTTCATTTTGCGCAGTGAATGAGGCGGTGCCGTTTTTCAGTTTAGGCAGTTCGTCTTTCAGCAGCGCCTGCGCCGCTTCCAGCACTTTTTTGTGCAACGTCAGCGCCGTATCCTCAGCGGTGATCGCCACTTTACGCTGACCAACAATATCCCCGGCGTCCGGGCGTTTGACCATTTTGTGCAGCGTGGCGCCGGTTTCGGTTTCACCATTGACCAACGCCCAGTTCACCGGCGCGCGGCCACGGTAGCGCGGCAGCAACGAACCGTGCAGGTTGAAACCGCCCAGCGGCGCCAACGACAGGATCTCATCGCTCAGCAGGTTGCGATAATAGAATGAGAAAATAACGTCCGGCTGCAACTGACGAATACGTTCGATCCACAACGGGTGGTTAACGTCTTCCGGCGCATAGACCGGCAACTCCAATTCAGCGCCCAAACGTGCTACGGAGGAGAAGAAGTTGTTCTCACCAGGATCGTCGGTATGCGTGAATACCGCCTGAACGTCATAGCCTGCCTCAGTCAGCGCTTTCAAACCCGCGCAGCCAATATCATGGTAAGCAAATACAATAGCTTTCATCATTCTTCTTCCTGAGTATTGTGAACCGGCTTTTCGCCGACCACTTTCTGAACAAAATAACGAGGACGAGCGCGTACGTCGGTATAGATGCGACCGATGTACTCTCCCAACAGGCCCATGCCGACAAATTGAGCGCCGATAAAGGTAAACAGCACCGCAAACAGGGTGAACACCCCGCCGCCCGACCATTCAGGCCCCATAATCAAACGCAGGGCGATCAACACCACCGCCAGCACAAAACCTGAGAGCGCCACTACGCTGCCTACGACGCTGAGCATACGCAGCGGCGTCGTCGTCAGGCAGGTAAGCAAGTCGTACATCAGGTTAATCAGCTTCATCAGGCTGTATTTGGAGTCGCCAAACTCGCGCTCGGCGTGCAGTACGTCGATTTCTGTGGTGCGCCGCGCGAAGGTGTTCGCCAGGATCGGGATAAAGGTGCTGCGTTCGTGGCAGTTCAACATGGCTTCGATAATATGGCGGCGGTAGGCGCGCAGCATGCAGCCGTAATCGCCCATCGATTTACCGGTGGCGCGTTGGATCATCATATTGATAATGCGTGAGGCGCTTTTGCGGAACCAGGAGTCCTGACGGTTGGCGCGCACGGTGCCCACTACGTCATAACCCTCTTCCGCTACCCGTACCAGACGCGGGATCTCTTCCGGCGGGTTTTGCAAATCGGCGTCCAGCGTGATCACCAGATCGCCGCTCACCTGATTGAAACCGGCCATAATCGCCGAGTGTTGACCGTAATTACGGTTCAGCAAAACGGCAATCACGCAACTGCCCGGTTGTTCTGCCGCAGCGGTCAGCATATCGGCAGAGTTGTCGCTGCTGCCGTCATCGACCAGAATAATTTCATAAGGCTGAGTCAGTTGCTTACAGGCGGCGGTAGTACGCTCAAGCAAGGCGGGCAAACTTTCCTGCTCGTTGTATACCGGTATCACCACCGAAACTTTTTTTATCGGTTCAACGCGAGACACGTAATGACTCCACAACAGAAGATAAGGCGTTGACCACGCGATCGACATCGTCGTCGGTCATATCAGGGAATAACGGTAAGGTGCACAGACGCGCCGAGTTCCATTCGGTGTTCGGCAGCGCCAGCTGCGGATAACGTTCGCGGTAAAATTTCTGGGTATGGGCCGCGCGGAAATGCAGGCCGGTGCCGATGCCCAACGCCTTCAGGCGCTCCATCAGTTGGTCGCGGTCGATACCGCAACGCTCGGCATCAACACGCACCATAAACAGATGCCAGGCGTGGTCATGCGGGTAATCTGGCAACCCCAACGGCTGGAAAGGCGAGCCTTCCAGCGCGGCCAAATAACGCTGGGCCAGCGCTTTGCGGCGGGCGTTCAGCTGCGGCAGACGGGCTAACTGCACGACGGCGATAGCCGCGTGAATATCCGAAAGGTTGTATTTGTAGCCCGGTTCCACCACCTCGGCCTGCGGCTTGCGGCCCAATTGCTGGCGATCGAAGGCGTCAACCGCCAAGCCGTGGAACTTCAGGCAACGCACGCGATCCGCCAACGCATCGTCGTCGGTGGTAATCAGGCCACCCTCGGCGCAGGTCAGGTTTTTAATCGCATGGAAGGAAAAAATTGCCGTGCCGCGCGCGCCGACCCACTCGCCGTTGTAACGGGCACCCACCGCATGGGCGGCATCTTCAATCAGGGGGAGATTGTGGCGTTTTGCCACATCGCGCAAGGTATCCATCTGCAACGGTGCACCGGCATAATGCACCGGGACAATGGCTTTGGTTTTGGCCGTAATGGCGGCTTCGACACCGGCGGCGCTGACCATCAGCGTATCGCGGTCAACGTCAATCATCACCGGCGTCGCACCAAGTAATTCAATCATGTTGAGGGTGGAAACCCAGGTTTGCGAAGGTGTGATAACTTCATCGCCCGGCCCAATGCCCAGCGCCATCAGGGTGATGTGCATACCCGCAGTGGCGGAACAAACGGCGATGGCGTGTTTGCATCCGAAGGTAGAGCAGAATTCGCTTTCCAATTGCTGATTCTGCGGCCCGGTGGTGATCCAGCCGGAACGCAATACCTTTTCTACCGCTGCGATTTCTTCATCGCCAATGGCCGGGCGAGAAAAAGGTAAAAATTCATCCATAGTTAACCCCAAACTCATCAAATTTCTTTAATGACACTGTAGATCTCTTTTATTTAACGAATATTAAACGCCAGAGAGAATCGTTGCTGGTGGATTAACTGCCAATGTACGGCCGCAAGCTTAACTAAACCTTAAGGCAAGATTAATTAACTGCCGGCTATCAGGATTGAGAGAGCCCTCATCAAAGAAATAAATAATCCATTAAAATCAATATTTTATAGTTATAAATAATTACTTACTTATTTTATTTGAACTAAATCAGCGTAGCACGTCAACGACGGTTTTCAAGGCGGGAGAGTTAATTTAAAGGGGAAAAAGAAATAACGGCCGAAGGTTAGCCGTCTATTTATATCGGGTCCGTTTAATTTACGTTTAAGCCGATTTTCTCGCTACGCGGTCTTGGTCATGATCCAACGCTGATCGCCGACCGCCTGCAGATGAAAATCCACATCATAAATTTGTGAAAGCAATACCGGCTCCATCACTTCTCGCGTAACCCCCTGCGCGACCAGCCGACCGGCGTGCAACAGCCAAACCCGATCGGCCTGCTGCAAGGTGTGATTGAGATCGTGGGCGCAAACCAAAGCACTGCGTCCGCTCTGACAAAACTCGCGAAGCAGACGATCCAGAGCGACCTTCTGCGCCACATCCAGACTATTGGTCGGCTCATCCAGCAGCAGCAGTTGACTGTAGGGATTAACCGTCGGCCACACCTGCAGCAGCACCGACGCCAGCCGCACCCGCTGCCATTCCCCCCCGGATAGCTGAGTCAGCATCCGCGGCAACTTGTCCATCAGTTTTAAACGTTGGCAAAGATAGAGGATGGCGCTCTCCACAGCCGCTTCAGTGGCGCCCCCCGGCTGGTGCAGCGCCAAATATTGAAATACCGGCATCAACGCGACAGGGGGCTGTTGCTGGCTTAAATAAGCGCGGCGCAGCGCCAGCTCATTCCCCTGATAACCGGCCAACGGTTGCCCCGACAGCAGAATTTCGCCCCTGCCGGGCAGCATGCCCGCCAACCGTGCCAGCAGCGTACTTTTACCGGCGCCATTCGGGCCGATAAGGTGATACTGCAACCCGGCATCAACCTGAGCTGAAAATGGGGCCAAACGCCCTTCTACCCCAACATCACTGAGTTGCAGCATGATCAGATTACCGCTCCTTGTTATTCGGCGAGGGCCTGTTTCACGGCGGCTACCAGCGCCGGATCTTCCGGCGTCGTGTCCGGTGAGAAACGCTGAATCACTTGGCCATCGCGCCCAATCAGGAACTTCTCAAAGTTCCACAGGATATCGCCGGTTTTTTTCGGTGCACGCCCTTTGCTGCTCATACGCGCCAGGAATTCGCTACCCTCTGGCGCACTGGCCTGCGGTTTTGCGGCAATCAGCGCCTGATACAGCGGATGGCGATCGTCGCTGTTCACTTCAATCTTGGCAAACATCGGGAACTGTACGCCGAAGGTTCCGCGGCAAAACGCCAGGATCTCTTCATTGCTGCCGGGCTCTTGCCCCAGGAACTCATTGGACGGGAAGCCCAGCACCTCAAAACCCTGCGCCCGATAGGTTTCGTACAACGCTTCCAGCCCTTCATATTGCTTGGTCAAGCCACATTCCGACGCCACGTTAACCACCAGCAGCGCTTTGCCTTCATATTCGCCCAGGGTGGTGGATTGATTTTCGATAGTGTTTACCGGAATGTCATAAATAGGTTGAGACATAGCTTTATCCTCTTGTTTTGCTTGCAGGTGAACAGAGAAACTACCTTACGCTTTTTACCCGGGTCAGTAACCAGATAAATAACGGTGCGCCGAGGGTGGCGGTCACCACCCCAATGGGCAATTCTGCCGACAACAGGGTGATACGCGCCACCACATCAGCGGCCAGCAACACGCCGCCACCGGCCAGCGCGCACCCGGGCAGCAGATAGCGCTGGTTGGTCAAGCCGCTGAGGCGCAGCATATGCGGGATCACCAGGCCGACAAAGCCAATCACCCCGGCCAGCGCCACGCTGACGCCCACCAGCCAGCCAATCGCCAACACCAGCAGGTTGCGCCACAGGTGCAGGGAAAGCCCAAGCTGACGCGCCTGAATCTCCCCCAGGGCCATAAAGTTCAGCGCCTTGCCTTGGCAACACAGCCAAAGCAGTACCGGCAACAGGGCCAGCACCAACCACTTTTGCCGCCAGTCAACGCCGCCAAACCCGCCCATCATCCAATACATCAGTTGGCGCAGATCCAGGCTGGAACTGAAGTACACCGCCCAGGTCATCACCGCGCTGCAAACGATGCCCAGCGCAACCCCCACCAACAGCAAACGCGCATTGGTCAAGCGTCGGCGGCGGGCAAAGCTCAGCAGCAGAAAAGTCATGATTAGCGCACCGAGGATAGCGCTCAGGCTCATCAACGCCACCGGCAGCAAACCGTTACCCAGCAACACCGTCAGCACCAACGCCACGCCGGCACCGTTCGCGACACCGAGCAGGCCAGGCTCGGCCAAGGGGTTTTCGAATAGCGCCTGCATCACCGCCCCGGCCACCGCCAGGCTGGCGCCTACCAGCATCACTGCCATCGCGCGCGGCAACCGCAATTGCCAGACAAACAGCTGCGCGGGTTCGCTCAACCACTGTGAGGGCCAGAGCCAAACGTCACCGGCGCTGAGGCTGAAAACAAAAGCCACCGCAACGCCCAGCGTCAACAACCACAAATGGCGTTTGTCGCGAGTACGTTGATTTTGGAGCAATAAAGAAAAGGTCTGGCTGGTCGGCATAGGCGCGCGATTCCCTGCAGGCCGTATTTGCGGCCGAATAATTGACGTCTGGGTCAAATATTAGGGGGTTAGCGCCTGAAGGGGAAGCATTGCATAAGCACAATGGCAGGAAAACGGCGGCTGCCCCTGCCCGTCACCCGCAGGTGATGGCAAAAGCAGCCGCTGTAGCATCCATTAAGGGCGCTGGCCATTGCCATTCGGTGGATAGGGTTGACCATTGCCGTGGCCGTTACCACGGCCATTATCATTGCCACGTTCCTGGTCGTTACCGCGACCATGGTCATTGCCACGGCCGCCGTTGTCATGACGGTTACCGTTATCATGATTATCGCGCTCGCCACGGAATGGGTTGCCGTCGCGAGCCGGGCCTGGGTGTTCATAGCCGCGCGGTGGCTTCGGTTGCCAACGGCCCCCGTCCCAGTACATGCCACGGTTATTCCGTTCCCCCATGCCACGGCCCTGATGAGCATGCCACCACTGCGGCGGACGCCAGTCGTAGCCATCCCAATAGTAGCCACGCCGGTCCCGATCGCCCAGATGTACCGAGACGCCCGGCACGTTGATATCTATAGAGACATCCGCCTGCGCAGCCACAGGCAGCAGCAAGGGCAAACAAACCAGCAACAGGATCTTTTTCATTTCATGCTCTCACTTTATTTTTCTCGCTGGAGTGGTTATATCAGCGCATTTATTTAGCGCCTATCTCACCAATGCCTATTTTCAGATCGTTTTCATCTCCCTTACGCAATCCATACACTCCCCCATGAAATTTAATTAATATAATTACTGACAACGCTTAACGAATAACTGACGTACGTATCGTCACAGGGTTATTTATAATTAACCCAACAACCACCGGAGAAAGATTATTATGATTAAACGCATTGGATGGCTATTGGCCGTGGCCGTGCTGTCTTCAGCGCTCAGCGCTTGTTGTTTCGGCCCACACGGAGGCGGCCATCGTGGAGGTGGTGGTCCGGGTCACTACTACAACCATTATTAACCATCAGGGGCTCCTGGCCCCTTTCTTTTTCACAAGGCAATTCATAAAAATTTCAATAAGAGTAATCCGCATAAAAATATTTTATTTTCAGAAAATGGAACGATAAGCGTAATATCATCAACAACAATTTCTTATAGCGATGTAATTTAAGAATACACCGAATTTAACGCAGAAAAAGAAAAAGGCCGCAAAAGCGGCCTTTTTGGTTTCACGCAACTTACTCTTTCGGGCTGGCGTTCTCTACCCGACTTTTCAGCTTTTGCCCCGGACGGAAAGTGACCACGCGGCGCGCCGTAATCGGAATGTCCTCGCCGGTTTTCGGGTTACGCCCAGGACGTTGGTTCTTGTCACGCAAATCAAAATTGCCAAAACCTGACAGTTTAACCTGCTCACCGTTCTCAAGAGCACGACGCACCTCTTCGAAAAACAGTTCTACCAGGTCTTTGGCATCCCGTTTGCTAAGCCCAAGCTTTTCAAACAGGTGTTCTGACATTTCAGCTTTAGTAAGCGCCATAGGTTCAATCCCTCAAGGATGCTTGGAATCGCTGTTTTAGAGCCTCTACGCATTTTGCAACGGTAGCGGCTATCTCCTCTTCTTCCAGTGTACGAGCGGTATCCTGCAATACCAGACTGATAGCCAGGCTCTTATCACCCTCTGCCACGCCCTTGCCACGGTACACATCAAACAAGTTTACGCCAACTACCTGATTTGCGCCAACTTTCTTACACTCTGCCAAAATATCTTCTGCGGCGACGTTTTCAGCCACCACAACGGCGATATCGCGACGGTTTGCCGGGAAGCGAGAAATCTCCCGCGCCTGAGGCACGGCGCGGCTTGCGACCTTGTCCCACTCCAGTTCGAACACCACTGTGCGGCCGTTAAGATCCAGTTTACGCTCAAGTTCCGGATGAACCACACCGATGAAACCTACGCGTTCGCCCTGTAAATAAATCGCCGCGCTTTGCCCCGGATGCAGTGCCGGATTGGCCTCTGCCTTGAACTGAATTTCGGATAATTTACCGGTCAGTTCGAGTACCGACTCCAGATCGCCTTTTAAATCATAGAAGTCGACCGGCTTACGCGCCAGATCCCAGTGTTCTTCGTGCGTATGGCCCGCAATCACCCCTGCCAGCATGACATCCTGACGGATACCCAGATTTGCCGCAGTATCAGGTACAAAGCGCAATCCGCTTTCAAACAGGCGCAGCCGGCTTTGCTGACGATTCTGGTTATACACCACCGCAGACAGCAGGCCAGTCCACAACGACAGGCGCATCGCCGACATCTCTACCGAGATTGGGCTTGGCAAGATCAATGCTTCTTCGCCCGGGTGCAGCAAGGCCTGCACTTTAGGATCAACGAAACTGTAGGTGATCGCTTCCTGGAAGCCATGATCGACCAACATGGTTTTCACGCGTTTCAGCGTCAGATCGGCTTCGCGATGCTTGGTCATGACCAGATCGGCACGTACCGGCACGTCGGGAATATTGTTGTAGCCATAAACGCGTGCGACTTCTTCCACCAGATCTTCTTCGATTTCCATATCGAAACGCCAGCTAGGCGCCACCGCCAGCCAGTTATCACCCTGTTCGGTCACCTGGCAACCCAGACGACGCAGAATATCGCTCACCTGCTCGCTTGGTACTACGTGGCCAATCAAACGATCCAGTTTTTCACGGCGCAATGTAATAGTGGCGCGCTTCGGCAGTTCGCTTTCGGTGGTAACATCGATAACCGGGCCGGCCTGACCGCCGCAGATATCAATCAGCAGACGGGTAGCGCGCTCCATCGCTTTGTACTGCAGCGCGGGGTCGACGCCACGCTCATAGCGATGCGAAGCATCGGTGTGCAGGCCCTGACGACGTGCGCGGCCGGTAATCGACAGCGGGCTGAAGAAGGCACACTCCAGCAGCACGTCCTGGGTCTCGTCGTTCACCCCTGAGTGTTCGCCACCAAAGATGCCACCCATCGCCAGCGCTTTCTGGTGATCGGCAATCACCAGGGTGTCGGCATTCAATTTGGCTTCGTTGCCGTCCAGCAACGTCAGAGTTTCCCCTTCCCGGGCCATACGCACTACGATGCCACCTTCGATGCGGCTCAGGTCGAAAGCGTGCATTGGCTGGCCAAGCTCCAGCAGCACGTAGTTGGTGACGTCAACCACCGCGTCAATGGAGCGGATGCCGCAGCGACGCAGTTTCTCACGCATCCACAGCGGACTGGGGGCTTTAACGTTGATGCCTTTGACTACGCGGCCAAGGTATCGCGGGCACGCCTGCGGCGCATCAACGCGGATCGGCAGCGTATCGTTGATGGTGGCGGCGACCGGGCTCATGTCCGGTTCGGTGAGTGCCACCTGATTCAGCACGCCAACATCCCGCGCTACGCCGATGATGCCCAAACAGTCGGCGCGGTTAGGCGTCACGCTGATTTCGATCGTGTTGTCGTTCAGCTTCAGGTATTCACGGATGTCGGTGCCGATGGGCGCATCTTCCGGCAGTTCGATAATGCCGTCGTGATCGTCAGAAATCCCCAGTTCGGAGAACGAACAGAGCATGCCTTCAGAAGGCTCGCCGCGTAATTTGGCGGCTTTGATTTTGAAATCGCCAGGCAACACCGCGCCCACGGTGGCAACCGCCACCTTCAGGCCAGTACGGCAGTTTGGCGCGCCGCAGACGATATCCAGCAGGCGATCGCCGCCCACATTGACCTTGGTCACGCGCAATTTGTCCGCATTCGGATGCTGACCGCACTCAACGACATGACCAACCACCACACCGTTGAAAACGCCGGCTACCGGCTCCACGCCGTCCACTTCCAGACCGGCCATGGTGATTTGATCGGATAATGCTTCGCTGCTGATGGCCGGGTTTACCCACTCGCGCAACCAGAGTTCACTGAATTTCATGTGATATTCCCGCCTTACTTAAACTGTTTGAGGAAACGCAGATCGTTTTCGAAGAACGCGCGCAGGTCGGTAACGCCATAACGCAACATCGTCAGACGCTCCATACCCATGCCGAAAGCGAAACCGGAATAGATTTCCGGATCGATGCCCACGTTACGCAGAACGTTCGGGTGCACCATGCCGCAGCCCAAAACCTCCAGCCACTTGCCGTTTTTACCCATAACGTCCACTTCTGCGGACGGTTCGGTAAACGGGAAGTAAGACGGACGGAAACGAACCTGCAAATCCTCTTCAAAGAAGTTATTCAGGAAATCGTGCAGCGTGCCTTTCAGATTGGTGAAACTGATATCTTTATCGACAATCAGGCCTTCCATCTGATGGAACATCGGGGTGTGCGTTTGGTCGTAATCGTTACGGTAAACGCGACCCGGCGCAATAATGCGAATTGGCGGTTGCTGGTTCTTCATGGTACGGATCTGAACGCCGGAAGTCTGGGTACGCAGCAGGCGTGTGGCATCGAACCAGAAAGTATCGTGATCGGCGCGCGCCGGGTGGTGTCCGGGAATGTTCAGCGCGTCGAAGTTATGATAATCGTCTTCAATTTCCGGGCCGGTCTCAACGGAGAAGCCCAGTTCGCCAAAGAAGGCTTCGATACGATCGATGGTGCGGGTCACCGGATGCAGCCCGCCGTTTTCCATACGACGGCCCGGCAGAGAAACGTCAATAGTTTCTGCTGCCAGACGCTCGTTCAGTGCCGCGGATTCCAGCGTATTTTTACGCGCGTTCAGCGCATCCTGCACCGCCTGTTTTGCCTGGTTGATCACCGCCCCGGCCGCCGGGCGTTCTTCCGCCGGCACGTCACGCAGCGATTGCATCTGCAAGGTAAAATGGCCTTTCTTGCCTAAATATTCGACGCGTACCAAATCCAACGCGGCAACATCCTGGGCATCTTCTACGGCTGCTTTGGCATTGGCAACCAGCTCTGCGAGATGTGGCATTGCTTTCCTCTTCCTCTGGCCGGTATGGCCCTAAGTAATGACTGATAATTTATGTTATCTGGCCTGACTCATACCCACAGAATTTCAAGCTACAGCCAGGCGGCAAGTGGGTGAGTCCCCGGGAGCTTAGATAACTAAGTGACCGGGGTGAACACACGTGGCCAACGCCGCTGTAGTTTGAAAGGCAAAGGGTATGGCTGAAAACAAAAAAGCCTCCACAGGGGAGGCTTAGGCGCTACTTTTCGTTTCTTTTCTTACGCGCAAAGCCTCCTGAGATCAGGCGCTAAAGTAAAAAAAGAAACGAAAAATAGCAGCGTACATAATTGATTGCTTAACCTTGTCGATAGACTGTCCACCAGTGATATAGCGACGGTCAATAAAAGTCAATATTTGTGCTGAAAAACAAAGATTAAAAGAGGGAGCAAGCTCCCTCTTCTACTGACTTACGCCAGTGCTGCTTTCGCTTTCTCAACCAGTGCGCCGAAGGCCACTTTGTCGAAGACTGCGATATCAGCCAGGATCTTACGGTCAATTTCAATAGAGGCTTTTTTCAGGCCGTTAATGAATTTGCTGTAAGACAGGCCGTTCACACGAGCTGCTGCGTTGATACGTGCAATCCACAGCTGACGGAACTGACGCTTACGTTGACGACGGTCACGGTAAGCATACTGACCTGCTTTGATTACTGCCTGGAAGGCAACACGATAAACGCGCGAACGGGCACCGTAGTAACCTTTCGCTTGTTTTAAAATTTTCTTGTGACGTGCGCGTGCAATTACACCACGTTTTACGCGAGCCATATGCTCTCTCCTAAAGTCTTATTCTGGATTCAAAAAAAATGGCTTATGCGTACGGAAGGCACGCAACAACCAGGACCATATCGTTTTTAGACACCATGCCTTTCGGACGCAGGTGACGTTTACGCTTGGTTGCTTTTTTGGTCAGAATATGACGCAGGTTAGCATGCTTGCGCTTAAAACCACCGCTACCGGTTTTTTTGAAGCGCTTGGCTGCACCACGTACAGTTTTAATCTTTGGCATTTTAATTAAATCCACTTCGCATTGTTAAACAACGATCAGTAAGGCGAATAAAACCCACACAACGCAAGCGTTGCGCGGGTTCGATTACTTGGAAGCCTTTACTGTCTCTTTTTCGGTGCGAGCACCATGATCATCTGACGACCTTCGATCCGCGTAGGGAAGGATTCGACAATGGCCAAATCAGAATCTTCACACAGGTCTTTACGGACGCGGTTAAGCACTTCCATACCGATCTGTTGGTGCGCCATTTCACGCCCACGGAAACGCAGGGTGATTTTGGCTTTATCGCCATCTTCCAGAAAGCGAATCAGGTTGCGTAGTTTGACCTGATAGTCGCCATCATCGGTACCAGGACGGAATTTGATTTCCTTGACCTGAATGACTTTTTGCTTCTTCTTCTGTTCTTTGGTCGACTTGCTCTTCTCGTAGAGGAATTTGCCGTAATCCATGATTCGGCAAACTGGCGGTTCGGCATTTGGGCTGATTTCTACTAAATCAACACCCGCTTCCTCAGCTTTTTCAAGAGCTTCATTCAGACTGACAATACCAATCTGCTCGCCATCGACGCCGGTTAGGCGAACTTCTTGCGCGCGAATTTCTCTGTTAATGCGATTAGGACGCGCCGGTTGAACTCGTTTTCCGCCTTTAATACTTTATTCCTCCAGTTGATGAAGACTACGGCTGCGAATCTCTTTCAGCAGCTTGTCTACGACTTCGTTTACGTCGAGGCTTCCCAGGTCTTTGCCACGGCGGGTACGAACGGCAACTTTGCCTGATTCGACCTCTTTATCACCGCACACCAACATGTAAGGAACTCGACGTAAAGTATGTTCGCGAATTTTAAAGCCAATCTTCTCATTTCTCAAGTCCGCTTTAACACGAATCCCTGCATCTTGCAGTTTTTTGGTCAATTGCTGGACATAATCAGACTGGCTGTCGGTGATATTCATCACCACCACCTGCACCGGAGCAATCCAGGTTGGGTAGAACCCAGCGTACTCTTCGGTAAGGATACCGATGAAACGCTCCATGGAGCCCAAAATAGCGCGGTGGATCATTACCGGTACCACGCGATCGTTGTTTTCGCCAACATACGACGCGCCTAAACGGCCCGGTAAGAAGAAATCGAGCTGCACGGTACCACATTGCCATGCACGATCCAAACAATCATGCAGAGTAAATTCAATTTTTGGTCCGTAGAAGGCGCCCTCACCCGGCTGATATTCAAACGGAATCCCGTTTTCTGTCAACGCGGCAGCCAAGTCATCTTCCGCGCGAGTCCACATATCGTCAGTGCCGATGCGCTTCTCAGGGCGGGTCGAGAGTTTAACCGCAATCTTTTCGAAACCAAAAGTGCCGTAAACATCATAGACCATTCTGATGCATTCGTTCACTTCGGCGCGCACCTGCTCTTCGGTACAGAAGATATGGGCGTCATCCTGAGTGAAACCACGCACGCGCATCAGGCCATGCAGAGAACCGGAAGGCTCGTTGCGGTGACAACTGCCGAACTCGCCCATACGCAGCGGCAAATCACGGTAAGACTTCAGGCCCTGGTTGAAGATCTGCACGTGTCCCGGGCAGTTCATCGGCTTGATGCAGTACTCGCGGTTTTCCGACGAGGTCGTGAACATGGCGTCTTTATAGTTTTCCCAGTGGCCGGTTTTTTCCCACAGCACACGGTCCATCATAAATGGCCCTTTCACTTCCTGATACTGGTACTCCTTCAGCTTCATGCGCACAAAGGCTTCCAGCTCGCGGAAAATCGTCCAGCCGTCGTTGTGCCAGAACACCATGCCCGGCGCTTCTTCCTGCATATGATACAGGTCGAGCTGCTTGCCGATCTTGCGGTGGTCACGCTTGGCGGCTTCTTCCAGACGTTGCAGGTAGGCATTCAGCTGTTTCTTGTCTGCCCATGCGGTACCGTAGATACGCTGCAGCATTTTGTTTTTGCTGTCGCCACGCCAGTAAGCGCCTGAAGTTTTCTGCAGTTTGAAATGATGGCAGAAACGCATGTTCGGCACGTGCGGACCGCGGCACATGTCGATATATTCTTCATGGTGATACAGGCCAGGACGGTCGTCATGGCTGATGTTCTCATCCAGAATCGCCACTTTGTAGTCTTCACCACGCGCGGCAAAGGTGTCGCGGGCTTCTTGCCAACTGACCTTTTTCTTGATGACGTCATAATCTTTGTCGGCCAACTCATGCATCCGCTTTTCCAGCAGATCCAGGTCTTCCTGCGTCAGAGTGCGGTCAATATCGACGTCATAGTAGAAACCGTTGTCGATCACCGGGCCGATGGCCATTTTGGTGTCCGGCCACAGCTGCTTGATAGCATGGCCCAACAGGTGCGCACAGGAGTGGCGCATGATTTCCAGACCTTCGGCGTCCTTGATGGTGATGATCGCCAGTTGCGCATCGGATTCGATCAGATCGCCGGCATCAACCAGTTCACCGTTTACACGGCCGGCAATACAGGCTTTGGCCAAACCAGGGCCGATATCAAGGGCAACATCCAGCGGGGAAACGGCGTGGTCGAAATGACGCTGACTTCCGTCAGGAAGAGTAATAACAGGCATTAATGATTCCTTATCTACAGTGGTGACCCACACGACAGATCACATGAAGAAATACAATATCGTTTAACTACATATTGTTATGAACGCTATTCAGCTTCACTCTGCCAAATATGTACCCTCATAAGCACACAATTTACGTTGTGCCATGGTGCGACGCCATAACGGAACAGGGAGTGTAACACTATGATTAGCGCGCCATCTACCTGAGAGTTTGTCAGGCATGCCTCCACGTGCCGGCCGACGTATTTTAAAATCTCGATGAGCGGTTTACCCACAATGCACAAGCAATAACATTGCGTAAATCAGCTATGGCGAAGCTTGCCCGCTACCGCTATTCTGTCGCCACTAACGGCTGAATTGAGACACACCCTCGCATCATGAACCGGTTATTCAAGTTACTTGTTGGCGTCTGCGTAGTCCTGGTGGCGAGTTTTGTTCTGCTTCACTTCGGCACCGATCGCCACCCGCGGGCCATTGCGGTCAACGAACCGCCGATGGAATGCGAAGATGCCCCGGACATCGCCAATGACTGCGTGAACGACGACGACACTTCTGCCAACCCTGCGCCCGAATTGACGCCACCCAATACGCAGGGCTGATCGGGCACCAATTCCGTGTCAACATTGTGAATTTTCGAATGTTCTCCCCCTCTCGCCATTGCTGGCGATCTCCCGGCAGGCTACTCTATTATTTTACGCCGCGCCGTGGCGTTAATTGAAAACAGAGGTCTGTTTCATGACGAGTATCATGCAGTTATTCCAGGCTATCGGATTGGGTCTGGTGCTGTTGTTGCCGCTGGCCAACCCGCTTACCACCGTGGCGTTGTTGCTCGGCTTGTCGGGCAATATGACGCGTGAAGAGCGCAATCAGCAGTCGTTGATGGCGTCGGTCTACGTGTTCCTCATCATGACGGTAGCGTTCTACGCCGGTCAGTTGGTCATGAACACCTTCGGCATCTCCATTCCCGGCCTGCGCATCGCCGGCGGGCTGATTGTCGCATTTATCGGTTTTCGCATGCTTTTTCCGCAGCAAAGCGCAGAAGAAGCGCCGGAGGTGGAAACCAAGTCAAACGAACTGCGCAAGAAAACCTCGGCCAACATCGCCTTTGTGCCACTGGCCATGCCAAGCACCGCCGGCCCGGGGACGATTGCCATGATCATCAGTTCGGGATCAAGCATTAAGGCCAACACGCTGGGATTTGAGCATTGGGTACTGTTGGTGGCGCCGGTGGCGATTTTTCTGTCGGTGGCGGTAATACTGTGGGGTTGCCTGAGAAGCTCCGGTGCCATTATGCGCCTGGTGGGCAAGAGCGGCATTGAGGCAATCTCACGCCTGATGGGGTTTTTGTTGGTGTGTATGGGCGTGCAGTTTATTATCAACGGCGTGCTGGAGATTATCTCCACCTACACGCCAGCGGCCTGATAAAACGGGCGCGGATCGCCGCGCCCGTCTGGCTTACTTCCCTGTCGGTGCCTGAGCACCCAAAATCCCCTTGCCTTCCGGCACTTCGGTAAAGCGGCTGAGGATCTCGCTGTAGGTTTTCGCCGGATCCAAGTCTTTGAACTGATTCGGATAGATAAACTTCGCCAGATACTCCAACCCAACAATGTTGTACGGGTGGTTGTAGAAGTTGTGGTAAATGCCGTAGAAACGCCCCTCTTTCACCGCCGAGAGTTGAGCAAAGCCCGGGCGCTGTTTCATACGGTTGAAAGCATCGTCGACCTGCTGTTGGGTAACGCCATAACCAAAAGGCACGGCAGCATTGGTTTTGCTGGCCCACTGGGAACCGGACACGATATAGGCGTCCGGTTTCATGCTGATCACTTTTTCCAGCGACACGTCGCCGGTCGCGCCGGGCAGCAGTTCGGAACCCAGGTTGCGCGCCCCCACCGCCTCGATCATCCCGCCCCAGCCGACGTGCGAATGGGTGAAGCAGCAAGACTCAAGCCCATTCAGGCCGGCTTTCGCTTCGATAAACACCAGCGGTTTTGGTTCCACCGCTTTGGTTTTATCGAGGATGTTCTGATAATGCTGCTGATAGAAATCGGTGTACTGCTTCGCTTCGCTCTCGCGGTTCAGCGTCTCCCCCAACAATTGGATACTTTTCGGGGTATTTTCTACCGGTTTCAGCATGGTATCGATAAACAACACCGGAATATTCAACGCTTTCAGCTTGTCCAGCACGCCTGTCTGGCTCAAAGAAGGTTTGGAACGTAATTGCGCCACCATCAGATCGGGATGTTTCGCTATCACGCTCTCCAGATTGATCTCGCCCTTGTCGCTGAAGCCCATATCGATAATGTTCTTCGCCTCAGGCCATTTGCTCTGCAGGATTTTCCAGGTCTCACCGTCGCTTTTCTTCAGCAGGTTGTTCCACGCCACCAGCCGGGTGAAGGGATCGGCGCGGTCCAGCAAGGCCAGCGTCAAAATATCGCGCCCGTCCTGCACCACAATGCGTTTCGGCTCTTGCTTAATCGTCACGCTTTCGCCGGCGGTGTCGGTCAGGGTCAACGGATAGGTGGTCGCCATCGCCTGAGCAGATAAAACGCAGGCGCAGGCCAATGCCAGCAGGGTGATTCGACGGTGCACGTAAAGCTCCTTAGCGTAAAAAGTTATCGGTAAATAATAATGAGAATGGCTTCTATTATCAAAGATAACGCTAAGTAGATTGCGCATTAATTGAAAATGGATGTGAATCAGGCGGGAAACATGGCGCGCCGGTCACGGCGCGCCACAGAGGTTAAACCAGGCCGTAAATCAGCGCAGAAAGCGCAATCAGTCCCATCACCAGCACGAAGATATTGCTCAGCGCACGGTAACGGCGCATCGCGGGCACCGCACGCACCGCGTACATCGGCAAAATAAACAGGATTACCGCAATCAACGGGCCGCTGATGGTTTCGATAATATGCAACGCGCTGGGGTTCCACACCGTGGCCGCCCAGGTGAGCAGGAACAACAGTACGGCGGAAAGGCGGTGCGTGATGCGCGAGCTTAACGGCTTACCGACCGCCCGCGTCAAACCGTCAATCAGGCTGGTCGCCCCTTCGGTAACGCCAAGCGAGGTGCCAAGATAAGACTTGGCCATCGCCAGCATCGCCATCACCGGGCCAAGGTAGGCAATCAGCGGATTGGAGAATTTGTTCGCCAGTGTGGTCAACACGGTGATGTTCTGATCTTTCGCCTGCTGCATGTCCGCATGCGACAGGCTTAGCACGCAGCTAAAGACAAAGAACAGCACGGTGACGCAAATCAGCACGTAACTGTAACGCATGATGCGTGCGCAGCGGCGCTCGGCCTTGTCGCCATACAGGCTTTTCTGGGTAGAGGCGAAGGACGAAATAATCGGCGCATGGCTGAAGGAAAACACCATCACCGGTACCGCCAGCCACAACGAATGCCACAAATCCGGGCTGCTGAACTGGGTGTTGGCCAGGCCGCTGACGAAGTTCGCCGTCTGCCAGGTCGGTATCAGGTACAGCGAAATCCCCATCAGGAATACCAACAGCGGGAACACCAGCATGCCCATCGCCGCGACAATCGCGTCTTTACCGCGCAACAAAATCAGATTCAGCACCACCACCACCGCCAGGCTCAACCAGATACGCGGCAACGGCGTCAGATGGAACTGATGGATCAGGAAGCTGTCCAGCGCGTTGGTAATCGAAATGCTGTATACCAGCACGATCGGGAAAAACGCCATCAGGTACAATACCATGATGATTTTTCCCGCCAGCACGCCAAAGTGCTCGACCACCACATCATGGATATTGCCGTCGCGGCTGGAGCCGGAAAGCACAAAGCGGCTCAGTGCACGATGCGGCAAATAGGTCAGAGGAAAAGCAAACAGTGCCATCAGCAACAGCACCAACGGGCCGTTCAACCCGGCATTGATGGGCAGGAACAACGTACCTGCACCGACAGCGGTGGCATAGAGACCAAACATCCACACCGTATCGGTTTTGTTCCATTTGGCCGCTCGGGTAGCGGCCTGCGTACCTGAATCGGGAGAAATCGTACTCATAGGAAAGCTCACCTTACTCTTCAGCGACAACGATTGCGCTCAATGGGATATCCTTCTCCGCGAATTTTTTAACATTAATCAAGGGATTAATGCAGTATTTCATTCTTGTGCTTGATAAAAGGACGGCAAAGGATAATTAAAAACGCTGCTTGGGTCTATCTCTTGGCGGCTGACTGCGCGCTTCATGAGCGATTTTCGGTGCGGGAATGGAGGGAGAAAGGCAAAAAAACAGGGGCCTGATGAGGCCCCTGACGGTTTACTTGTTGGCGTTCGGGTGCTCCGGTACTTCGGCGCTCCCCATCTCCTTCTCGTTGCGGATCATCGAGCGGTCTTTACGCACGCCGGCCACGTCTGAGGCATCGATGGGCTTGGCGCTGTTGCCCCAGCTGGAACGGATAAAGTTGACCACGTCCGCCACCTGTTGGTCGTTCAAGCGCCAACCAAACGGCGGCATGGTGATGTTGGACACCGCCCCTTTCACCGCCGGAGTGGTATTGCCGGTCAGCACTATGTGGATCAGCGAGGTCGCATCGTCGGTTTGCACCACCGGGTTGCCCTTCAGTGCCGGGAAGGCGCGTTTATAACCCACGCCGTCGGTACGGTGGCAAGCCGCGCAGTTATCGACGTACAACGCCGCGCCAGGCTTGCTGTCGTTGCCGCGCCACAGATCCTTGGCAACGTTGTCCTCGACGGGTGCCGCCTGCCGCTTGCCGTCTTTCGGTGGCAACGTTTTCAGGTAGCGCGAGATCGCCGTCAGGTCTTCATCGCTGAGATACTGCAGGCTGTGTTCCACCACGTCGCTCATGCCGCCGAACACGATGGATTTGTCGTTGCGGCCGGTTTTCAGGAACTCGGTCAGTTCGGCTTCGCTCCAGGTACCCAACCCGTCTTTCTGGTCGCCACGCAGGCTGGAGGCGACCCAACCGTCAATCGGCGCGTTGCTGCCGGACAGATAAGTGTCGCCGTCGTTATTGCTCAGCGATTTTTCCTGCATGGTAATGCTGCGCGGCGTGTGGCAGGCACCGCAGTGTCCCAGCCCTTCCACCAGATAGCGCCCACGCTCGATCACCGGATCGGCTTTGGCGTCAGCGACAAAATCCGCCGGCGTCGGTGCAAACATGCCGCGCCAAATGCTCAGCGGCCAGCGCATTGACAACGGCCAGGGAATGTCGGAATCCTTGTTGGCCTGTTCCACCGGCTGCACGCCATGCATGAAATAGGCATACATGGCGCGCATGTCGTCCTCTTTCACCAGCGCGAACGACGGATAAGGCATCGCCGGGTACAGGGTACTGCCATTTTTGGCTACGCCCTTGCGCACCGCGTTGTCGAAGTCCTCAAAGCTGTAATCACCGATACCGGTTTTTTTATCCGGCGAGATATTGGTGGAGTAAATGGTGCCGATCGGCGTTTCCATCGCCAAACCACCGGCGAACTCTTTACCGCTTTTACCGTTGGTGTGGCAGGCCACGCAGTCACCGGCGCGCGCCAGGTATTCGCCGCGTTTGATCAATTCGCTGCTGACCGTCGCGTCCTGCGCCCAAACGGAAAAACTCAGTGCACTGAGAACCAGTGCGGGAACAAATGCTTTCATCAATCGCCGTCCTTATGCCTGCACCAAAGGGCCTGGGTTTTTCAGATACTGCTCGCGAATCGCGCGGGCAGACCAGTAAGCCAACGCGGCCACGGTGCCGGTCGGGTTGTAACCCAGCCCTTGCGGGAAGGCCGACGCGCCAATGGAAAACACGTTGTGCACGTCCCAGCTTTGCAGATAGCGGTTTACCGCGCTGGTCTTCGGATCTTCGCCCATCACCGCGCCACCGTTCATGTGCGTAGTCTGGTAACTGGTGGTGTCAAAATGGCTGTTGGCGTTTTTCGGGCTGCCGGCGATCAGTTTCGGGTTCATCGCTTTGGCGATCGGCGCCATTTTGTCGTACATGAATTGCGCCATCTTGACGTCGTTTTCCTGCCAGTCGAACGTCATGCGCAGCAGCGGCTGACCAAACACGTTCTTGTAGGTGGGATCGAGGTCCAGATAATTGCTGCGGTACGACTGGTGCGCCCCGTGGGCGTCCATCGACACGTGATGGGTATAAGCGTCCGCCACCGCCGCTTTCCACTTGCTGCCCCAGGCCGGGGTACCCGGAGGCGTCGGCAAGCCGGAAATCGGTTTGGTACCCGCCTGGTTGACCCAGAACGGTGAACCGCCGACAAAGCCTTCTTTGGCATGGTCAAAGTTATCGGCGTTGAAATCGTCCACCCCGACGCCGTTGCCGCCAGCACCGATGAACGGGTTGGTGAACACGTCCTTGTCGAAAAACGCTTTAATGGTGGTCATATTCTGATAGGCGAAATTGCGCCCGACAACGCCCTCGCCGGTTACAGGATCGTAAGGCTTGCCGATGCCGGACAGCAGCATCAGATGCACGTTGTGGAACTGGAAGGCGCCCAGGATCACCAGCTCCGCCGGCTGTTCGATTTCGCGGCCCTGCGCATCGACGTAATTCACGCCGGTGGCGCGGGATTTGTCGGCGCTCAGATTCACTTTCAACACGTTGGCGTTGGTACGCAACTCGAAGCGTTTCTCCATGCGCAACGCCGGCAGAATATTGACGTTCGGCGATGCCTTGGAATACATGTAGCAGGCGTAACCGCTGCAGAAGCCGCAGAAGTTGCACGGCCCCATCTGCGCACCGTAAGGGTTGGTATAGGAGTCCGACGTGTTGGCGGAAGGCAGATTATACGGGTGATAACCCACCTCCAGCGCCGCCTTCTCGAACAGTTGGGCGGAGAAGGTATTCTTTTGCGCCGGCAGCGGGAAATCGCTGGAGCGATCGGCCGCAAAGCGGTTGCCGCCCTTCTGCGCCACTTTCTGGCCCTTGATGGTCCAGGCGGTGCCGGAAGTGCCAAACACTTTTTCGGCTTTATCGAAGAACGGCTCCAGCTCGTCGTAAGTCACGCCGAAGTCCTGAATGGTCATGTCTTTCGGGATAAAACTCTTGCCGTAGCGCTCTTCGTAGTGGCTGCGCATGCGCAACTCGATCGGGTCAACGCGAAAATGCACGCCGGACCAGTGCAAGCCCGCCCCGCCCACGCCGGTGCCCGGCAGAAAGGCGGCCAGTTGGCGATAAGGCACCGCAGTCTGGCTGGTATTATGCCGAATGGTCACGGTACTTTTCGACAGGTCCTGGAACAGTTTGCGGCGGATATTATAGGTCAGCTCGTCAATCACCTGCGGGTAGGAGCCGTCCGGATAAGTATCGCGCATCGGGCCACGTTCCAGCGCCACCACATTCAAGCCCGCCTCGGTCAGCTCCTTGGCCATGATCGCGCCAACCCAGCCGAAACCGACGATCACCGCGTCTACTTTTTTCATTACCGTTGCCATCGTTATCCCCTCTCCCCACGAATTGATACCGGTGGGAAGGGATAGCGTTCCCCTCGCTCAACCCAGTCCATAAAGTCGGCGCGCGCGCCCGGAAAATTAATCAGCTTCCAGCCGACCATGTCTTTGTTACCGCCATGGATCGGATCGCTGAAGAAACCTTCACGGGTGTTTTGCAGCAGGTAGGAGAAGAACAGCTTGGAAGGCAACTGCGAGAATTCCGCCTCACCTGATTCAAACTTCTGCAGCAGCGCATCCTGCTGTGCAGCATCCAGCTCGGCAAAGGCTTTGCCGGCGGTTTTCTTGCAGTAGGCATCCGCGTCGCTGATACCCAGGTTGTAAATCTGTTTCGGCACCAGCGGCAGTTGGTAACCCATCTCTTTCGGCACATCCGGGTTGAAAGGCCCTTGCATGTACCAGATTGAACCTGTGGCGTACGGGGTATTCATCTGGCGATCGATAAACTCCGGCACGCCGGCTTCCAGCGCACCAGGGCCGCGATCGTCAGCCGGGATCAGGCGCGCGGCAGCGGCCTTGATAAATGCCCATTCTTCCGGGGTGAAAAACGTGGGCTGGTAGTCCGTTGGGGTGTCTGTAGCCGCGACAGCAGGCATGGGTGCCGTCAGGGCGCTGACGCCGCTGCCGCCAATCACCGCTGCGGGAATTAAAGTCATCGATTTCAGCAGGAAATCGCGCCGTGAGTTGTTAGTTTTATCGTCCGACATGTCACATTCCATCCAAAGATAATCACAACTATTTAACCTCAACCTTGTGATTATTGCGGGATTTAAAAACAATTTGTTACTTATTTGTCTATTTTTTGAAGGTTACTTTGTAAACTCAAGCCAGAATGTTACCGGTAACTTATTGAATGAACGTAAAGAATTATACGCTAATGTAAATTTAACTATTTGTGCGGTTTTTGAGGTAACAGGATGGGAAATAACGAAAAATGAGAGATACGTCGCGACGTTGCCGCGTCGATAAAGAAAAACCGGCCGCTGCGAGCGACCGGTTTTCGCAAAAAATAGAGCTTACTGCGACATTGCCTGGTAGGCCGTCGTCACCTTCCATAAATAGCGCGGCGCCTGTGGGGCCGGATGCTTTTTCTGGATGTGCTGATAAAACTCATCCGGGCTCATCTGATTAATGCGGTTTACCGCCACGCGCTTGTCTGAGGCGAACGTGCGCAACATGGCACCAGCCCCATTGACATAAGAAACGATGGTGGCGTACTGCAAGGTCTGTGGGTTGTTGATCCCGGCTAGCTGCTGGCTTTGAAGAATATTGATATAGGCCGTTCCCAGATCAATATTGACCGCCGGATCCTTCAACTCACGCGAGCTGGGTTGCCCGCTTCTTCCTTTCAGACGATAGGCGTCACGTCCGGCGGTAGAAGGTTTCAGCTGCATTAATCCCACGGCGTTCGAGGTGCTGACCACGTTCGGGTTAAACCCGGACTCCACCTGAATAATCGCTTTAATCAGCGTTTCGTCAACGCCATAACTGCTGGCGGCCTGACGAATGTAATCGTTATAGGCGACCGGTGTCCCCGTGCGGTTGACCGGAGCCTGCGGGGGAGTTTTTAACCACCCCCCACGCGATGTGCCACTGCCTGAAATAGTACTTGTCGTTTGCGGGTCTTTGGCGCACCCCGACAAAAGCAACATTGCCGTCAGGCAACCGATTTTTGTTTTCACAGAATCCCTCACTCCTTTCAATGGGTTGCGTAGCATATACAACTTGTAAGGACGCCTGCATAATTTTTTTGGTCTAATCTCAAGCTATCCATATACCAAGAGGTGATTTATGAGTCAATCTGCAACGACGTGTTTTGTGGTGACTTTCCACTATCAGGAAGAAGGATTGGCTGATTTGGCCAAGCTTACCGGACAATTAACCCGTGATGGATTTGTCACTTCGGTGACAGATGAACAGGGCGTTCCGCATCAGTTGGGCAGCAACAGTTTTGCCTTTATAACTCCATTGAATCAAGAAGATGTTCAACAGCTGGCGCAGAAGCTCGGTGAAGTTGCCTTGGGGAAAACCCCGGAGGTCGACATAGCTCGCTATGAGGAGTACGTTAAGCGGTTACATACGGATACATAAAATGCTATAACTCACCTGACGGTATTATTTTCTCAATGGATTGATAGCCTGCCGTCAGCGTAAAGGTGACGCTTGACTTCGCTACAATTGATATTGATAATCATTTTCATTTGAGCCAGGAGATGTCACCATGCTTTTGAAACGATGCGTTTTTCCCCGCCTTTCACTCATTCAGGTCAGGGAGTTTTACCGCCCTTTTGCCCTGCTGAGTCTGCTGTTCGCCGCGAGCCTCGTCAGTAATGCCGCACTAGCAGAAAAGAAACTGCGCGTGGTGACGACCTTTACCATCATTCAGGATATCGCTCAAAACGTGGCCGGCGATGCCGCCGTGGTCGAGTCCATTACCAAGCCGGGAGCGGAGATCCACGATTATCAGCCAACGCCGCGCGATATCGTTAAAGCGCAGCACGCCGACCTGATCCTGTGGAACGGCATGAACCTCGAACGTTGGTTCCAACGCTTCTTCGAGAATATCAAACAGGTGCCCGCCGCCGTGGTGACCGAAGGCATCACCCCACTGCCCATCCACGAAGGTCCGTATAATGGCAACCCGAATCCGCATGCCTGGATGTCCGCCAGCAATGCGCTGATCTATATAGAAAACATCCGTAAAGCGCTGGTGCAGCACGACCCGGCCAACGCAGAAACCTATAACCGCAACGCCAAAGCCTATGCCGCCAAAATCAGTGCGCTGGATGCCCCGCTGCGCGAGCGCCTTTCGCGTATTCCCGCAGCCCAGCGTTGGTTGGTTACCAGCGAAGGCGCATTCAGCTATCTGGCGAAAGATTATCAGTTGAAAGAAGTCTATCTGTGGCCCATTAATGCCGACGAGCAAGGATCGCCGCAGCAGGTTCGCCGGGTCATAGATACCGTGCGCGCCAACCGCATTCCGGTGGTGTTCAGCGAAAGCACCATTTCCGACAAGCCGGCCAAGCAGGTGGCGAAAGAAACCGGGGCGAAATACGGCGGCGTGCTGTATGTCGACTCGCTGTCCACCCAGGGCGGCCCGGTCCCGACGTATATAGATCTGCTGAACGTCACCGTACAAACCATCGCCAAAGGATTTGATCAATGACCACCGAGGTTTTTGTCCGCCCTGAGTTGAGCGTTGATGACGTTACCGTTACCTACAACAACGGCCATACCGCGATCCACAACGCCAGTTTTAACCTGAGCGGCGGTGCCATCTGCGCGTTAGTGGGCGTCAACGGCAGCGGCAAGTCGACGCTGTTCAAAAGCATCATGGGGCTGGTCAAGCCCACCACCGGCCGTGTGCAGTTGAACGACAAGCCGGTGGCGCATGCGCTGAAGAAAAATATTATTGCCTACGTCCCGCAAACCGAAGACGTCGACTGGAACTTCCCGGTTCTGGTGGAAGATGTGGTGATGATGGGCCGCTACGGCAAGATGAATTTTCTGCGCATTCCCGCCCGGGAAGATCGGTTGCGCGTCGATAAAGCGCTGGAGCGCGTTGGCCTGAGCGAACTGCGCACCCGCCAGATCGGCGAACTGTCCGGCGGGCAGAAAAAACGCGTATTCCTGGCGCGAGCGCTGGCGCAGCAAGGCTCCGTGCTGTTGCTGGATGAACCCTTCACCGGTGTGGACGTCAAAACCGAGAACGCAATTATCGATCTGCTGCGCGCGTTGCGTGACGAAGGTCACCTGATCCTGGTTTCCACCCATAATCTGGGTAGCGTGCCGGAATTTTGTGACCGGGTGATCCTGATTAACCGCACGGTGCTGGCCGCCGGCCCGACCGAAACCACCTTTACCCAAAGCAATCTGGAACAGGCGTTCGGCGGCGTGTTGCGCCATATCAACCTGTCCGGCCCGGATCTGCACGACGATAACGATCCGCGCACCGTGACGGTATTGACCGATGACGAACGCCCGGCGGTGTTCTATGGCCATACCAAAAGCGACCCGCCTGCGCAAAGCCAGCAAAAGGAGAAACAACCCTGATGCTGGAAACTCTGCTGCAACCCTTCAATTACAACTACATGGTCAAAGCCATCTGGGTCAGCGCCATCGTTGGCGCCGCCTGCGCGTTTCTATCGGCTTATCTGATGTTGAAAGGCTGGTCGCTGATGGGCGATGCTCTGTCGCACTCGGTGGTGCCGGGCGTCGCCGGAGCCTATGCCCTTGGGCTGCCGTACGCCGCTGGGGCCTTCTTCACGGGCATGCTGGCCGCACTGGCCATGACGTTGGTGCGCCACGTCACCCGCCTGCGTGAAGACGCCATCATCGGCTTTATTTTTTCGACCTTCTTCGCCGTCGGGCTGCTGATCATTTCCCTCAATCCGACGTCGATTAACGTGCAGTCGATTATCTTCGGCAATATTCTCGGCATCGCCGACGAAGACGTGCTGCAGGTCGAGATTATCATTGGCGTCTCGCTGCTGATTCTATGCCTGGTGTGGAAAGATCTGCTGGCGGTGTTCTTTGACGAAAACCACGCGGTGTCGATTGGCCTCTCCCCGCTGCGGATGAAAATTCTGTTTTTCACCCTGCTCAGTGCCTGTACCGTCGCGGCATTACAAACCGTCGGGGCGATTTTGGTGATCGCCATGGTGATTACGCCAGGTGCCACCGCCTATCTGCTGACCGACCGCTTTAGCCGATTAGTGATCATCGCCATCGTCATCGGCGCACTGACCAGCGGTATCGGTGCCTATCTGAGCTTCTTCCTCGACGGCGCTACCGGCGGTGTGATCGTGACCCTGCAAACGCTGGTGTTCCTGGCGGCGTTTTTCTTCGCCCCCAAACACGGCTTGCTGGCGTCCCGGCGTCGCGTGGCCCGCGAACAGACCGGAGGCCACTGATGGAAACCCTGTATCAACTGCTCAGTGAGCCCTTCGCCTACCCGTTTATGCAGCGGGCGATCCTGGCCGCTATCGTGACCGGCGTGGTGTGCGCGGTGCTGTCGTGCTATCTGGTGCTCAAAGGCTGGTCGCTGATGGGCGATGCCATCTCGCACGCGGTGCTGCCCGGCATCGTCGTGGCGTTCGTGCTTGGCATCCCGGTGGTTATCGGTGCGTTTTTCTCCGGCATTTTCTGCGCGGTGGCCACCGGCTACCTGAAAGAAAACAGCCGGGTGAAAGAGGACACGGTGATGGGCATCGTTTTCTCCGGCATGTTCGCCTTCGGGCTGGTGCTGTTTTCCCGCGTCGATACCGACCAGCACCTGAGCCACATCCTGTTCGGCAATATGCTGGGCATTACCGACGCAGAGTTGAAGCAAACGCTGCTGATTGCCGGCATTACGTTAGGGGTGGTGCTGCTAAAGCGCAAAGATCTGATGCTGTACTGTTTCGATCCCAGCCATGCCAGGGTGATTGGCCTGCCGGTGAAGCTGCTGCACTACGGCTTGCTATGCCTGCTGGCGCTGACCATTGTCGCTTCGCTGCAAGCCGTCGGGGTAATTCTGGTCATTGCGATGCTGATAGCCCCGGGCATCATTGCCTTTATGCTGTGCCGCAGTTTCGATCGCATGCTGATCATCGCAACTCTGGTGTCGGTCTTCTCCTGCGTGCTCGGCACCCTGATCAGCTTTCACATCGACGGCGCGACCGGCCCTTGTATCGTGATCGTTCAGGCGATTGTGTTTGTTATCGCCCTGCTCTACAGTAAACTCAGGCCGTTACAACGTCACGAAGAGGCGTTACTCAACGAGAAGCCCTAACGCTGGCGGCGGTGGGCAATCTCACCGCCGCTTATCATATTGCTGCCGGTAGATACCTGGCCTGACGCTATGCCAGACATAGTCCTGACTATTCACCGCTTCATATCCCACTTTTTGATACAGCCACGGCGCGGGCGCCCAGCTCGAGGCGGTCATAAAAGCGTGGGTGAACGCCAAATTTAATTCACTTTTGCCCGTGTCGTTCAGGTATTCGCCGTGCTGCCACTGCACCATTACTTCCTCATCTTATTGATTAGAAAAGTCATCTTATATACCCGCCGTTGCCACCAGCCGGATAAACATCGCTCCGGTGCCGCGAAGTTGCAATAGGCTGCGTGCTTAAATGAATCAATAGCGTATATACTTTGAGCAAACGCGAATGGCGAAAAAATCGCCTTCCATTGGTGCCAGTGTGCGCCAGGTCGTGTTTTCGGAACGGTAAAGACGCTAACCTAATGAATTCGCAGGCAACACAGAGGGGGTGTACCATGTGGCAAGCCGTTAGCCGTCTGTTAAGTGAACATCTTGGCAGCGCAGAAATCCGCGAAAGGACTGAACTGCCCGGGGGAGAAATCCACCCGGCGTGGCGCGTGAGTTACGGTGACAACGAGGTATTTGTCAAATGCGATGCCCGCGAAATGCTGCCGATCTTTACCGCCGAAGCCGATCAACTGGCCTTGCTGGCACGCAGTAAAACCGTGCGGGTGCCGCAGGTTTATGGCGTCGGCAGCGATCGTGACTACAGCTTCCTGCTGCTGGAATATCAGCCGCTGAAACCCTTCGATGCCCACGGCGCTCATTGCCTCGGCCAACAGTTGGCCCATTTGCACAAATGGAGCGAACAGCCGCAGTTTGGCCTCGACTTCGATAACGATTTGACCACCACTCCGCAACCCAATGCCTGGCAACGCCGCTGGTCGGAATTCTTTGCCGAACAACGCATTGGCTGGCAACTGCAGTTAGCGGCGGAGAAAGGCATGACCTTTGGTGATATTGATGAAATTATCGACGTGGTGTATCTGCGCCTGCAGCACCATCAGCCGCAACCTTCACTGCTGCACGGCAACCTGTGGCCGGGCAACTGCGGCATGACCACCAACGGTCCGATCCTGTTCGATCCCGCCAGCTACTGGGGCGATCGCGAATGCGATCTGGCGATGCTGCCGCTATACCCTGAGCTGCCGCCGCAGATTTATGACGGTTATCAGAGCGTCTGGCCGTTGGAACATGGGTTTATTGAACGCCAACCGCTGTACCAGCTGTATTACCTGCTAAACCACAGCAATCTGTTCGGCGGCCAGCATCTGGTCAAGGCCCAGCGTGCAGTAGAAGCATTGCTGCGCCCCCAAGCCCGATAGCGTCAAGGCGCCGAATGCAGCGCCTTGACTTAGCCTCGCTTTAAGCCGCGCCGGCCAGTTGGCCAAGCAACTTGATGACGAACCAGGCAATTACCGCGATCACCACCGGCAAAATGTACAGCGGGAAGTACTGCAGGAAAATGGTGTGATGTGGCAGCGTAATGCGTTCTTCCAGTTGCGCACGCGTATGCCCTGCATCGCCTTTGGCCTGTTCGAGAATCATCTGGTCTTCCAGACCTTCACGGATAAACTTCACCTGGCGCGACATGCGCGCGCCTGATGCCTGTAACGCCAGCCCGACAAAAATCAAAAAATAGATGATGATAAACATCAGATTGGCGCCGCTGAACAGGCTTCTCGCTACGTCCGGCACCGGCGAGTTATACCAGAAGATATTCAGGAACGGCGTGTTGAAGCGCACCATATCCACCATCACGTGGACGAAATCCAACATCACCGCATTAATGCCTTTGGTCTTCTCACTGTGTTGATAGAAAAACAGCAGCAGCGAGATCAGCGTTGACAGCAACGCGGGGATGAAAACCACCCAGCCAAGAATGCGTTTCACAATGGCGATGCGCCCAGCCTGTTGATACGTCATGTGTTCCCCTTGTAAGCGACGTAACCGTAATTGGCTAAGTCTACCTGTAGTTACTGAAACTCGCCCACCGTTTTCTTTCTCCTCGCTGTGCTACACAGCGTAGCCGGGATTGGCCGTTTTCAACAACTTAACGGCGACAACCCATTCTCATTAAATGGCTATATAGTTAATGCAATCATTCTGAAAGGGGACGTCATGATTCGCCTGATTATCCTGTTATTGGGCCCACAGGCGCTACACGGCCAGCGGCGCGCGTTGCTGTTGTTTGGTGGTGCATGGATGGCCGCCGGTTCGTTGATGTTAATTGACGTGCTCGAAGATGGCCGCTCGGTGTTGGCGCTGGATGCACTGGCGGTGGTGCTGGCGCTCGAGGGTCTGGTGGCGATCTCCGCCGCGCTGGTGATTGGCTCCGCCGCCAGCCGACCGGTATTGCTGAAAGGGCTGGGGTTTCTGATGATGGCCTTTTTGGTGCTGGACGTCCCGGCAGACGACAATATTGTCGCCACGCTGGTGTTCGGCAGCGCGTTGTTGCTGGACGGTTCCGTGCGTATCGCCTCTTCTACCCTGATCCAGCACAGCCGCTGGAAACCGGTCGCGCTGGCCGGCGGCTTCGAAATCTTGCTGTCGCTATTTATTTTTACCGGCTGGCCGGTGCCGCATCGCATGACGGTCCCCTTTTGCGTCGGCGTCATGCTTTTGCTGTCGGGTTGGGCGGTGCTGCGCATCGCGCAGCGGCTGGAGAGTTTCTCCCTGAACCGGCACCAGCCAGCCGCTGCGCTAACGACTCAGGCCGCCCCCTTGACGGTCTATGTCTGGACGCCGGTGGCGGCGGCGAAAGATGCGCGCCGGCGCTACATTGTTGACCGCTATATCGCAGCGGTGGACGGCGGCGGCAATATCTCCACCGGGCATGCTGCGCTGGCGCTGGCCCCGGATTTGTACATCAGCCATTATCCGCTCAATGACATCAGCCATTCAGTGCAAGATTTCCGTCAGTTACTGCATTCCGGCGAGCAAAATAACGTCGACGGCCGTTTTTTACCCGATTTGCAGCAAGAAGTGGCAGCCTGGTGCGCACCCGACAAAAAAATCCGGTTCCGCCGTTATAACCCGGCCGCCTTGCATGCTTTCTGGCGAGAATATCGCCAGGACACAACCTACAACCTGACGCGCCGCAACTGTTCCACCGCGGTGATTCTGGCGCTGGACAGTGCGCTGGAGGGCGTGCTGGGTGACAAGCCTCTGTGGCGCCGTTTTCTGTTTTTGATCCTCGACCCTCATCTGTGGATGCTGGCGATGCTGCGTAGCCGGGGCGAGAGCATGACCTGGACGCCGGGGCTGGTGCTGGACTACGCGCGCATGCTGCAACAGGTTACCGAGCGACAGCACCAGCGCTGGTGGTCAAAACTGCGAGATCTGTGGCGTATCCTGCGTTTCGGCAAGGCACCCAAAGCGAATGCGGCGCAATCAGGCAGGCAAAAATTTTAGTCTGGTTCCCGGCGGTGATAAAGTGGTGGGTACATTCACCGACGCCGGCAGGAGCTCATCGCTAATGGCCTATTCGCAACGCATTGAAACCGCTATTTTTGATATGGACGGTTTGTTGATCGATTCAGAACCTCTGTGGCTACAGGCGGAACTGGATATCTTTGGCGCACTGGGGCTGGATCTGTCCGACCGCCATAAACTGCCGGACACCCTCGGACTGCGCATCGATCTGGTGGTAAAAATGTGGTATCAGGCCATGCCGTGGCAAGGCGTTTCGCTGGAGGAGGTCTCTGCGCGGATTATCGAACGCGCCATTGAGCTGGTGCATGAAAAACGGCCGTTGCTGCCGGGCGTGCACCAGGCCTTGGAACTGTGCCGCAGCCTGGATCTGAATATCGGGCTTGCCTCCGCATCGCCACTGCACATGCAACAGCAAGTGTTGAAGATGTTCGATCTGGCGGGGTATTTCGACCAGTTGGTGTCCGCCGAATACCTGCCTTACAGCAAACCGCACCCGGAAGTTTACCTTATCGCCGCCGAACGTCTCGGCAGCGATCCGTTGCGCTGCATCACGCTGGAAGACTCGTTCAACGGCATGATTGCCACCAAGGCCGCGAGAATGCGTTCAATCGTCATCCCGGCGCAAGAGTATCGCCACGACACCCGCTGGGCATTGGCGGACCATAAGCTCGATACCCTCGAACAGCTCACGCCTGAGCATCTGGCGTAATCTTCGCGGCGGCGTTATCTCGCTGCCGCCCTGCCTCTCTTTTATCTTCAGATTCCCCCCTAACTTTCAAAACCATGCCTTAGGTCAAAAAATAAATAAAACATTATTTCATTTTTATTGAATTAACGTGCCACCTTATTTATGCTGGGGACATCAAGAAAGCGCCGGGTGGCCGGCGAGCGCTGTCACTGCCACGCAGCGCAACTCTGCCGTTCGGCGCTTTCTCCCGCATTTCTTTAGTCAAAGAGGCATTGAGATGGACGTCCGTCAAAGCATTCATAGCGATCACGCCAAACAGCTCGACACTGCCGGCCTGCGCCGCGAGTTTCTTATCGAGAAAATCTTCGAAGCCGACAGCTACACCATGACCTACAGCCACATTGACCGCATCATCGTCGGCGGCATCAACCCGGTGAGCAAAACGGTGACTATCGGCAGTGAAGTAGGCCAACAGCTTGGCGTCAGTTACTTTTTGGAGCGCCGCGAGCTGGGCGTAATCAATATCGGTGGCGCCGGGGTCATTACCGTCGACGGCGAAACCTATGAAATTGGCCATGAAGAAGCCCTGTATGTCGGCCAGGGCGCTCAGAACGTCGGCTTCAGCAGCCTCGACCCGGCCAAACCGGCCAAGTTCTACTACAACAGCGCCCCGGCGCATACCCGCTACCCGAATCGGAAAATCACGCTGGCAGAAGCCGCCCCTCAGACGCTGGGCGACGACGCCACCAGCAACCGCCGCACCATCAATAAATTCATCGTGCCGGACGTGCTGCCGACCTGTCAGCTCACCATGGGCCTGACCAAACTGGCGCCAGGCAATCTGTGGAATACCATGCCCTGCCACACTCACGAGCGACGCATGGAAGTCTATTTCTATTTCGATATGAACGACGAAACGGCGGTATTTCACATGATGGGTCACCCGCAGGAAACCCGTCATCTGTTGGTGCATAACGAGCAGGCCGTGATCTCCCCAAGTTGGTCGGTTCACGCCGGCGTAGGCACCCAGCGCTATACCTTTATCTGGGGCATGATTGGCGAGAACCAGATCTTTGGCGATATGGACCACGTCGCCGTCAGCGAACTGCGCTGATCCCCTTTCCCCGTAATGGCTGCGCGGCACCCGGCCGCGCGGTGAGAGAGTATGATTATGGTTGCTGATTCTTTTGATTTAACCGGTAAGGTGGCGCTGGTGACCGGTTGCGACACCGGATTGGGCCAAGGCATGGCGGTGGGTCTGGCACAGGCGGGCTGCGATATCATCGGCGTCAACCGCAGCCGCCCGCAGCAGACTCAGGACAAGGTCAGGGCACTCGGTCGGCGTTTTCTCGATCTGCACGCTGACCTGAGCACCATCGACGTGATCTCGCCCCTGCTGGAAAACGCCGTCGCCGAATTCGGTCACATCGACATTCTGGTGAATAACGCCGGCATCATCAGGCGCGACGACGCCATCGATTTCAGTGAAAAAGACTGGGACGATGTGATGAACCTGAATATAAAAACCCTGTTTTTCATGGCACAGGCAGCGGCAAGGCAGTTTATCCGGCAAGGCGGCGGTGGCAAGATCATCAATATTGCCTCAATGCTTTCCTATCAGGGGGGCATTCGCGTGCCATCCTATACCGCGTCAAAAAGTGCAGTGATGGGGGTGACGCGGCTGTTGGCCAACGAATGGGCGAAGCATGGCATTAACGTCAACGCCATTGCCCCCGGCTACATGGCCACCAATAATACCGAGCGGTTGCGTGCCGATGAGGAGCGCAATCTGGAAATTCTGGAGCGCATTCCGGCCGGGCGCTGGGGTCTGCCGGAAGATATGATGGGGCCGGTGGTGTTTCTGGCCTCGGGCGCTTCGGATTACGTTAACGGCTATACCCTCGCGGTCGACGGCGGTTGGCTGGCACGCTGACGTGAAGTTTATCCGTACCGGGCTCTGCATACAGAGCCTTTTTTGCCTCCACGGTTTTCACAACGCGCAATTCATCATCGTGTTACGTAACAACTCGTTGTAAAACCGGGGAAAATAAACAATTAGTTACAGGGTAACCGCTTCCGCTACTGTTAATTTTCCCATATACTGGATAAATTAACAGTTTACCAGCCGGAACAACAGCAGCATGACCGCGGAAGGGCATCTTATTTTCTCTGTCGCTTGCGCGATTTTCGCCAAGAAGGCCGAAGTGACTCCAGAGCTGGCCACCGGCGACTGGTGGCACATCATCCCTGCCGCGCTGCTGACCTCACTGCTGCCCGATATCGATCACCCCAAATCGGTCCTGGGTCAACGCCTGCGCTGGATCGCCATTCCCATTTCCCGTGCCTTTGGGCATCGAGGTTTCACCCACAGCCTGCTGGCGATCATCGGCGGTATGGCATTGTTCCAGTTAGACGTGCCGCGCAGTTGGCCCATTCCGCCCGACGTGCTGCATGCCATGATTATCGGCTATTTCAGCCACCTGTTGGCCGATATGCTCACCCCTGCCGGCGTGCCGCTGCTGTGGCCCTGTCGCTGGCGTTTTCGCCTGCCGGTGCTAAATTCTCAGAAAGGCAATCAGTTGGAGCGCGCCCTGTGCCTGTGCCTAGTGGCTTTCGCCATCTATTGGCAAGGGGGTTGCACCATTCCAGTGCAGTCCTACTTTGAACAAATCAAAAATATCAGACTGTGATCACAAAGATCGGCCACTAAATATTCATAAAGTATATTAATCAAACAAATTCATATCCTACGTTATATCAAATTCCATTTGGATATAAGTGAGCCGTTGCGCAAACTGTTACGATATTTGGTATCGCTACACCTTGGTGCGTAGCCGTTTTTATATAAGAAAAATGATTGGAGACATTGGGGATGAATTTTCCGCTGGTAATTAACGTGGTGGTTTTTGTCGCCCTCCTTTTGCTGTTGGCGCAAACCCGCCATAAGCAATGGAGCCTGGCGAAAAAAGTACTGGTCGGCCTGGTGATGGGCGTCGTATTCGGCCTGGGCCTGCAACTGGTGTATGGCTCGGACAACCCGGTACTGAAAGAATCCATCAGCTGGTTCAACATTGTCGGTAACGGCTATGTGCAACTGCTGCAAATGATCGTGATGCCGCTGGTATTCGCCTCAATCCTGAGCGCGGTAGCCAAGCTGCATAACGCCTCCTCACTGGGCAAAATCAGTTTCCTGACTATCGGTACTCTGCTGTTTACCACGCTGATCGCCGCGTTGGTGGGTGTGCTGGTAACCAACCTGTTTGGCCTGACCGCGGAAGGCCTGGTGCAAGGCACGCAAGAAAGCGCGCGCATGGCGGCCATCCAGAGCAACTATGTCGGTAAAGTGGCGGATCTGACCGTACCGCAGCTGGTATTGTCGTTCGTGCCGAAAAATCCGTTTGCCGATCTGACCGGTGCCAGCCCGACCGCGATCATCAGCGTAGTGATCTTCGCTGCCTTCCTGGGCGTGGCTTCGCTGCAATTGTTGAAAGACGATAAAGAGAAAGGCCAGCGCGTACTGGTGGCTATCGACACCCTGCAAGCCTGGGTGATGAAGCTGGTGCGTCTGGTGATGAAACTGACCCCGTACGGCGTGCTGGCGTTAATGACCAAAGTGGTGGCCGGTTCCAACATCCACGATATCGTCAAACTCGGCAGCTTCGTGGTGGCATCTTACCTCGGTCTGGCAATCATGTTTGGGGTACACGCCCTGCTGCTGGCCTTCACCGGCGTTAACCCGGCGAAATTCTTCCGCAAGGTCTGGCCGGTCATCACCTTCGCCTTCACCAGCCGCTCCAGCGCCGCCAGCATTCCGCTGAACGTTGAAGCGCAGACTCGCCGTCTGGGCGTGCCTGAATCCATCGCCAGCTTCTCCGCTTCATTCGGTGCCACCATTGGCCAGAACGGGTGTGCAGGCCTGTATCCTGCGATGTTGGCGGTGATGGTTGCCCCAACCGTTGGCATCAACCCGTTGGATCCGGTGTGGATCGCCACGCTGGTGGGTATCGTCACCATCAGCTCCGCCGGCGTTGCCGGTGTGGGCGGCGGCGCCACCTTCGCCGCATTGATTGTGCTGCCTGCGCTTGGCCTCCCGGTCACGCTGGTCGCCCTGCTGATTTCGGTCGAACCGCTGATCGACATGGGCCGTACCGCGCTGAACGTCAGTGGTTCGATGACCGCCGGCACCGTCACCAGCCAATTGATGAAGCAGACGGACAAAAGCATTATGGACAGTGAAGACGAAGTGGAACTGGCTCACCAGTAAGTTTCGTCCGCAATAAAAAAACCGGGGCTGCGATGCTCCGGTTTTTTTATGTCTGCGATAGCGATTCGTTGATTTATTTCGGCAGTCGCCTGGCGTGTGGAAAGCGCTACACAATGAAGGCAAGCTTAGAAGGGGTAATCGTGGTAACCCATCTGCTCGGAAATGTTGCGCGCGGCGGTATGCAGGCGTTTCACGTAATCCGCCCTGGCATCTTCGGAGAAACGGATGGTGGGGAATGAGATGCTCAGCCCGGCGATCACCACGCCAAAGCGATCGAATACCGGCACCGCAATGCAACGTAGCCCCTCTTCCTGCTCTTCAATGTCTTCGCCTACCCCGTGTTCACGTACCTGATCCAACACCGACAGCAGCGTAGCGGCGCGGGTAATCGTATGCGGAGTACTGCGGGTAAATTCAATCTGCGACAGAATTTCTTCCACTTCCGTCCGATCGCGCCAGGCCAGCAACACTTTACCGATAGCGGTGCTGTGCAGCGGGTTGCGGCGGCCGATGCGTGAATACATGCGCAGGTTATACATTGAGTCAATTTTATGGATATAGACAATGCTGTCTTCATCCAGCGCACCGAGGTGAATGGTTTCACGGGTGTGGTTCGACAGCTCGCGCATCTGAATATCGGCGCTGCGGATCAGATCGACGTTCTGCAGCGACTTGGCGCCGAGTTCAAACAGCTTGAGAGTAAGCGCATATTTTTCCGATTCCCCTTCCTGAGAGACATAGCCCAGCGACTTCATGGTCTGCAGAAAACGGTAGACGGTGCTTTTGGACATCATGACCCGTTGGGAAAGCTCAGTAATGCCGATCTCGCGTTCCTCGCCCAGCGCTTGCAAGATGCCGAACACTTTCAGCACTGATGAAACAGAATCCGGTTGTTTATCTAGATCTGCGTTAGCCATAGTCATTATCCTACTCAGCTTTTTCTGTTTTAAGAAATTTGAACAAGGGTTTCAGTATACGCGCAAGCCCTGATGCCCCGCAATGGAGCCAAAAGGGAAATGCCAGAAGATGAATGGATTAGGTCCACCCTCATCGGTTATTACAATTGAGCCGGCCAGCGAAGGTGCAATCACCGGCGAATATGATTAGCATATTAATATTCCCCCGTATTAATACCTTTGAGATCAACATGCGTTCTTGTACTGACGGCCTCCCCGTCCCGCAACGCTATGGGGCCATCCTCGCCATCGCCCTGGGCATTACCGTTTCCGTGCTTGACGGTGCGATCGCCAATGTGGCGCTGCCCACCATCGCACGCGATCTTAACGCCAGCCCGGCCAGTTCTATCTGGGTGGTTAATGCCTATCAGTTGGCCATCACCATTTCACTGCTGTCGCTGGCCTCGCTCGGTGACTTGATTGGTTATCGTCGCATCTATCAGGCCGGTTTGCTGGTGTTCAGCATTACCTCGCTGTTTTGCGCCCTGTCCGATTCGCTGGTGACCTTGACCATTGCCCGCGTGCTTCAGGGGTTTGGCGCCGCCGCCATCATGAGCGTCAACACCGCGCTGATCCGCATTATCTATCCGCAGCGCTTTCTCGGGCGCGGCATGGGCATCAACTCACTGATTGTCGCCTTTTCCTCGGCGGCAGGCCCCACGGTGGCGGCGGCGATACTGTCCGTAGCTTCCTGGCAATGGTTGTTTGCCATTAACCTGCCGATTGGCATTGTGGCGCTGGTGCTGGGAATGAAGTTCCTGCCCGGCAATAACCAAAAAAGCAGCAATCAGCGCTTTGACCCGACCAGCGCCGTGATGAACGCCCTGACCTTCGGGCTGTTGATCACCGCCATCAGTGGCTTTGCCCAGGGCCAGAGCCTGACGCTGATATTCAGCGAGATCGCCGCACTGTTGGTTATCGGTTTCTTCTTCGTCCGCCGCCAACTGCGACAAGAGTTTCCGCTGCTGCCGGTCGACCTGCTGCGCATCCCTATTTTCGCCCTGTCGATGGGCACCTCCATCTGTTCCTTCGCCGCGCAAATGCTGGCAATGGTCTCGCTGCCGTTCTTTTTGCAAAGCACGCTGGGCCGCGATGAAGTTGCGACCGGGCTGCTGCTGACACCCTGGCCGCTGGCGATTATCGTTATGGCACCGCTCGCCGGGCGGCTGGTGGAGCGGGTTCACGCCGGGTTATTGGGCTGTATCGGGCTGGGAGTCTTTGCCCTGGGGTTGTTCCTGCTGGCGCTGCTACCGCCTAACCCGTCGGATCTCGACATCATCTGGCGCATGGTGCTGTGCGGTGCCGGCTTCGGGCTATTCCAGTCGCCGAATAACCACACCATTATTTCTGCCGCGCCCCGCAACCGCAGCGGCGGTGCCAGTGGCATGCTCGGTACTGCCCGCCTGTTAGGACAAACCTCCGGCGCCGCGCTGGTGGCGCTGATGTTCAACCTGTTCCCCACCTCAGGTACTCACGCCTCGCTGATCCTGGCCGGTGCTTTCGCCACGCTGGCGGCCGCGGTCAGCAGCCTGCGTATCACCCAACCGCGCGCCGAACCGGCGGAACGCAGCCCGCAAGCCAAATAGCAGACATAAAAAAACCCCGGTAAGCCGGGGTTTTTAACATTCTTAACGTTACTTCAGGTACTGACCTGAACGCAGCGCTTCGATACGCTTATCGAGCGGCGGGTGCGACATGAACAGTTCGCTGAACGACTTGGATTTGCCGTTGATGCAAAACGCCATCATGCTGCCCGCTTCCTGCGGTTCGTAGCTGGTTTTCAGGCGTTGCAGCGCTGCAATCATCTTCTCGCGGCCCACCAGTTTAGCGGAGCCTGCATCGGCGTAGAACTCACGGTGGCGCGAGAACCACATGGTGATGATACTGGCCAGAATGCCGAACACCAGTTCCAGCACCATCGACACACCGAAATAAATCATCGGGTTGCCGTTGCTTTCGCCTTCACCGTCGCGGTTGCCGAGGAAACCGGCGGCTACTTGTGCAATCAAGCGAGAGATGAAGATCACGAAGGTGTTCACGATGCCCTGAATCAGCGTCATGGTGACCATATCGCCGTTGGCGACGTGGCTGATTTCGTGCGCGATAACCGCTTCCGCTTCATCCCGGCTCATGCTCTGCAACAGGCCGGTACTAACGGCAACCAGCGAAGCATCACGGCGTGCGCCGGTGGCGAAAGCGTTAATGTCCGGTGCGTGGTAAATAGCGACCTGCGGCATGGCAATGCCTGCCTGCTGCGACTGACGGCGCACCGTTTCGAGCAACCAGTTTTCGGTTTCGTTACGCGGCTGTTCAATCACTTCCCCGCCTACGGAGCGCAGCGCCATCCATTTGGACATCAGCAGTGAGACAAAGGCACCGCCGAAACCGAACAGACCGGCCATAATCATCAGGCCCTGAACGCTACTGGATTGGATTCCTGTCAGGCTGAGCACCAGCCCGAAAACCAACATCACCGCCAGGTTGGTGAGCAGGAACAGAGCTATACGCATCATAAAATGTTTACTTCCTCATAAATGTTAACAAAACGCTGCCTTGGATACCCTAGATCGTATGGGCATTCGTCACAGTTTCAAGAGTTGCATGCCATTAACCTACTAAAAATACGAAACTTTACAAAATCGGCATTCCAGCATGGCTTTTCAAATTGTAAACGATTGTTGCACAAGGCGGTGGTTTTTCTGACGGCAAGTCAGTGGGATTTGTTATTCAGACGCCCGAGATGGGTATAGGCGAAACCTTGAGCATATTTCAACCCGTAACCCAAGGTGCGGTCAAAACCGATATGGGCACACCCAATCAGCGCCGTCATCAGCCAGAACTGCTGTGGGGAAAAGACAAACAGTAAAGCGCACAGCGCCGGGCCGATATAGGAATGAGCAAGGTTATAACCTATCGCCCCACCTTTTTGCCAAACACATAGCCCAGGAACGGAATGTCCGGTATCAGGAAATAGCCAGCTGTACTCCCGGTGGTAACACAGCGCTACGGACACCAGCAAAACCAGCAGCGACTCAAGCCCGCATCGGAGGAGTTGGCTCGCTCATCATTGCCTCACAGGGGTGTCTAACGCTTCAATGTTCCTTTAGCGGCACCTACAAAAAACGCACCCGAAGGTGCGTTTTTTATTTATCCGGTTGCGTTACTTCGCCGCCGGCTGCTGGGTTGGCTGCGCCTGTTCAAGGTGAGCCAGATCCAACGCGATATGCACGCTTTCATCCAGGTATGGATCCGGTTCCTGGTAATCCTTCGGCAAATCTTCCAGCGCCTTCAGCGGCTTTTTACCGGCGCGCTGCAAGCGATCGTTAATGCGCTGCAAACGGGTAGCGTCATCATCGTGGTTCTCTTTCTCGCGCTGGGCAAGATTGAGCGAGACGATGTTACGCTTGTCTTTCAGCGCCTTGTAATGGGCGATGTCCTGCGCGATGTACTGGAACTCCGGATCCTTGGCTATACGCTGCTCATGGTCTTTCAGCAGTTCAGGATCGAACGGTGTCAGGTCACCGGTTTTGCTGTAGGTAGCCGCGTTGATGCTGTCCCACGGCATGGCGTTGTCTTCAAACGCTTCGCCGGTTTCCGCTGGATCGACGCCGGTAGGCATCAGGATATCCGGCGTTACGCCCTTACGCTGGGTGCTGCCGCCGTTAACGCGGTAGAACTTCTGGATGGTGTATTGCACCGAGCCCAGCGCCGGCCATTCCGGCCGCAGCATCTGATCGTAAATGCGGTTCAGCGAACGATACTGCTGCACGGTACCTTTACCGAAGGTCGGTTCACCGACAATCAGCGCACGGCCGTAGTCCTGCATCGCCGCAGCAAAGATCTCGGAAGCCGAGGCGCTGAAGCGGTCAACCAGCACCACCAGCGGGCCTTTGTAGTAAACGATGCCGTCAGCGTCGGCGTCTTCACGCACTTTGCCGTTGTTATCACGCACCTGTACCACCGGGCCGCTCGGAATGAACAGACCGGAGAGCGAGACCGCTTCGGTCAGTGCGCCGCCGCCGTTGGTACGCAGATCGATGATCAGGCTCTTGACGTTCTGCTTGGCCATTTTCTGCAATTGCACTTTCACGTCATCGGTCAGGCCCACGTAGAAGCCAGGAATGTCCATCACCGCGACTTTCTCTTTGCCGACGGTCTTGATGGTCATTTTCACCGCACGGTCTTCCAGGCGGATACGTTCGCGGGTCAGTGTAACGACGCGGGTTTTGGTGCCCTTGCCGGCCGGCAGGATTTCCAGGCGCACTTTGCTGCCCTTCGGCCCTTTGATCAGGGAAACCACGTCGTCCAGACGCCAGCCGATAACATCGACCACAGGTTTCCCGGTCTGGCCGACGCCGACAATGCGGTCACCCACGGTGATCGCCTTGCTTTTCGCCGCCGGGCCGCCCGGCACCATGGAGTTGATCAACGTGTAATCGTCATCCATCTGCAGTACCGCACCGATGCCTTCCAATGACAGGCTCATCTCGGTGTTGAACTGTTCGGTGTTGCGCGGGGAAAGATAATTGGTGTGCGGGTCGATCTCATGCGCAAAGGCATTCATCGCCAGCTGGAACACGTCTTCGCTGTTGCTTTGCGTCAGGCGCTTGATGGCGAACTGGTAGCGTTTGGTCAGCGTCTCGCGGATTTCTTTGTCGGTCTTGCCGGTCAACTTGAGGTTCAGCTCGTCATATTTGACTTTCGCATCCCACAGGCTGTCCAGTTCGGCCTTGTCTTTCGGCCACGGCGTTTTGCTGCGGTCGAGATCGATAGTGTCGTTGCCGGTAAAGTTCATCGGCTTTTCGAGCAACGACAACGCATAGGTGTAACGCTCAAAACGGCGTTTCTGGGCCAGATTGTACAGCGCGTAGGGCGTATCCAGCTTACCGCTTTTCAGTTCTTCGCCCAGTTGATTGCGCTTGTCGGCGAACTGCGCCACGTCGGAGGCCAGCAACACGTTATGGTTGTAGTCCAGCATATTCAGGTAACGATCGAAGATCTTGCCTGAAAAATCCGCATCGAGGGCAAACTGACGGTAATGAGAGCGAGTGAAGCGCGAGGTTACGCGCTCACTCACAGTAGCATGCTGCGGTTCCTGATGAAGCTGAGGCAGTTGGTCGATGCGGATGTTGGCTGTATCCGCTCCGTAACCGACACCCGCCCACAACAGACCCGCGACTGCTGTTAATCTGACAAATTTGTTCATGCCTTGGTTGGCCTCCGTATCAGAACTGCAAGTGTTCTGCGCGCACAATCATCGCCAGACCGGAAGAGAGCTGCACACGTACGCCATCTTTAGCGATTTCAAGTACGGTTGCATCCATCGCGCTCTGTCCTGCTCTGACTTTGATTTCTTGGCCAATTTGCAGTTTAGAGATATCCGTGACTGGCACATGACGCTGCTGGCTTTCCTCTTTTGCTGCACGAGGTTGACGAGCTTGCTGTGGACGAGTTTGTGGGCGCGGCTTGCGGTTCTCCGGTGCGGCTCCGCCTTCGCGACGTGCAGCAGGTTTTTTACCGGCTGGACGTGGACGGCGTGGCTCGGCATCGGCTGATTCACCGGCAGCTTCACGTTTTTTGGCATTTTGTTCGGCACGCTGTGCCTGAACGCGCGCTTTGGCTTCTTCAAGCTGTTGGCGGGCATGATCGACATGCTGCTGTTCCAGCTCACCGCACGGATTACCGTCCAGATCGACGCGCTGCGCGCCAACTTTGACACCGTACAGATAACGCCAGCTTGAGGTGTACAGGCGCAGTGCAGAACGTAATTGCGTTTTGCTTAAGCTTTCTTCCCCCTGAACACGCTCTACCAGATCTTGAAAAATACCGATTTTCAACGGGCGAGCTTCGCCCTCGGCGCTAAAGCAGAGCGGAAAACGCTCGGCAAGAAAAGCAATGACTTCTTTACTAGAGTTCAACTTAGGTTGATTTTCCATGAAATTTCCTGATTACAACGGGTTGCCAACAAGCCACAGGCATGAACAGGCGTCATTATAATGACGTCATCGGTAAATGCCACGTTAACCGTAGATCAACTTGCCGCCACAGTGACGTATTTCGCACTATCACAGTGTTCCAGTTGCACGCAAAGCCCCGCCACCACTGCTTCCAGGCCCCGTTGGTCCTGTTCGTCGAAACGTTGATAAACCGTGCTGTCGATATCAAGAACGCCGATGATCTGACCGCTAACCTGCAGCGGCAGTACGATTTCCGCATTACTGGCCGCGTCGCAGGCGATGTGCCCCGGGAACGCGTGGACGTCGCCAACGCGCTGCACGCGATTTTCCGCCACCGCGGTTCCGCATACGCCCTTGCCCACCGGAATGCGCACACAGGCGATTTTGCCCTGGAACGGGCCAAGCACCAGTTGGTTGCCGTCCATCAGGTAAAAACCCGCCCAGTTGACGTCGTCAAGACGTTCATTAATCAACGCGCTGGCATTGGACAGTGCGGCAATGAAGTTGGTTTCCCCGTCGAGCAACGCACTCAAATCGCGTTTTAATTCCGCGTAGAATTCTTCTTTTGTCATTTGTTAACCATGGTTATCTATTCCCGTGTTGAATAGAGAGAAACACAGGAACCAGTCATAATGTGTGCACGCTACAATAGATTTAATTTTCTATTGTATATCATGCGGGTAGTTTCACTGTCTTGCCATTTTCCCGTCGGCTTACCCCCAGCATAATTGCTATTGCGCCGCGTTGTCCAAAGCAATCATGAGACGTTTTGAAACAGAGAGTTAGCGTAAGGAACGCGCGATCAACAACCCTGAATTTTATTCTTTTAATATCAATGCATTGAGGATTCGGACTGTCAACGCCCCCTCAGGGTCGGCAAAAGGTTTCGCTACCGGTAGCCCGCAAACGACCGCCGTGACTATAATGAAGCCATATCCAGAAAGGCTCCCCGGAAAACGCTGCGGTGACGGCCGGCCCGCATTGCCCTTCCTACAAAAAATGCGTATAGCCATCGGGTTATTCATCTGTTGCTTCACAAACCCCTGCCGGGCAAGGTATGTTTGCCTCGCAGAAACCCTGTTTACCGCCCCGCGCTTTACCCGAAGCGGGTTACAGCAGGTTTATTTTTCAGCTACGCTATCCATCCGGCGGGCTTTAGAGCAGCTTTTGTCATGATGAAAATACACGCGATCACCGGCCCCCTTTCCAAAGCACGCCACCAGCGCTGTTGCGAATGCGACCTGCTTTTCGTGTTGCCGCCGCTGAACGGCAATCAGGCCGCCTACTGCCCGCGCTGCAATGCTAAAGTGGTGCATGGCCGCGACTGGTCAATGACCCGCCTGACCGCCATGGCGGTCGCCATGCTGCTGCTGATGCCTTTCGCCTTCAGCGAGCCGCTGATCAGCATCCGGTTGCTTGGCACGCGCATTGACGCCAGCCTGCTGGAAGGCATCTGGCAAATGAGCAGCCAGGGCGACCCTCTCACCGCCAGCATGGTGGCGTTTTGTACCTTGGGTGCCCCACTGACGTTGGCGCTGTCGCTGCTTTACCTGCGTTTCGGCCACGCCTTCGGCATGAATTTACGCCCGGTACTGCTGATGCTGGAGCGGTTGAAAGAATGGGTGATGCTCGATATTTACCTGATCGGCATGGCGGTAGCGGCGATAAAAGTCAAAGAGTATGCCGATATCCAGGCCGGCAGCGCGCTGATCGCCTACCTGTCGCTCACGCTGCTCAGCATCCTGACCCTGATCCACCTCAATCTGGAACAGCTGTGGGAGCGCTATTACCCGCAGGAACAGCCGGAAGGCCCGCCGACGGCGCTGCATGTTTGCCTGTCGTGCCATTTCACCGGTTATCCGGACGAGCGGGGACGCTGCCCGCGCTGTCATATCCCCATGTGTCACCGCCAGCCCTATAGCCTGCAAAAAACCTGGGCGGCGCTGATTGCGGCGATGATCTTGTTGCTCCCGGCCAACCTGCTGCCGATTTCCATCGTTTACGCCAACGGCGCACGGCTCGAAGATACCATTTTCTCCGGGGTCGTGTCCTTGGCAACCTCCGGCAACGCGCCGATCGCCGCTATCGTTTTTATCGCCAGCGTGCTGGTGCCTTTTACCAAAGTCATCGTGCTGATCACCCTGCTGTTCAGCATTCATTTCAAGACCTCGCACAGCCTGAAAACGCGTATTCGCCTGCTGCGGCTGGTCACCTGGATCGGCCGCTGGTCCATGCTCGATCTGTTCGTTATTGCGTTAATGATGTCGCTGGTGAATCGCGACCAGCTGTTATCTTTTACTATGGGGCCGGCAGCCTTTTACTTTGGTTCGGCGGTCATTTTAACTATTCTTGCCGTAGAGTGGCTGGATAGCCGATTGATTTGGGATGCACATGCAACAGGAAACGCCGAATACACCGACTGAAGCGCGGGTCAAAAACAAGCGCCGCATTTCGCCATTCTGGTTACTGCCGTTTATCGCCCTGCTGATCGCCGGATGGCTGGTCTACAGCAACTTTCAGGAGCGCGGCAGCACGGTTACCATCGATTTTCAGTCTGCGGCGGGCATAGTCGCAGGCCGCACCCCTGTGCGCTATCAAGGGGTGGAAGTCGGCACCGTGCAGACCATCAGCCTGAGCAAAGATCTGCGCAGCATCGTGGTTGAAGCCAGCATCAAGAGCGATCTGGAAGATTCGCTGCGCGAAGGCACCCAATTCTGGCTGGTTACCCCAAAAGCTTCGCTGGCCGGCGTTTCAGGTCTGGACGCGTTGGTAGGCGGTAACTACATCGGCATGATGCCGGGCAGCGGCAAAGAGCAAACCCATTTCACCGCCCTCGACACCCAACCCAAATACCGTCTGAACACCGGTGAGTTGATGATTCACCTGCACGCCGACGACCTCGGCTCGCTCAACACCGGTTCGCTGGTGTATTACCGTAAAATTCCGGTCGGCAAGGTGTACGACTACACCATCGCCGAAGGCAACAAGGGCGTCACTGTCGACGTGCTGATCGACCGCCGTTTCGCCAATCTGGTGAAAGGTAACAGCCGTTTCTGGAATGTTTCAGGCTTTAAGGGCGATTTCAGCCTGGCGGGCGCGTCGGTGCAGGTTGAGAGCCTGGCGGCGCTGGTCAACGGCGCGATAGCCTTCGATTCACCGCCCGACGGCCAACAAGCCAAGGCCGACCAAAGCTATGACCTGTATCCGGATCTGGCACACAGCCAACGCGGCGTGAACATTACGTTGGATCTGCCGAGCGGTAATAACCTGAACGAGAACCGCACGCCACTGATTTACCAGGGGCTGCAGGTGGGCACCCTGACCAAGTTGACACTGCAGCAGGACAGCAAGGTCACCGGCGAACTGACCGTCGATCCCTCAGTGGTGGATTTGATGCGCAGCGGTACGCGCATCGTGATGCGCAGTCCGCGCCTCAGCCTTAACGACGCCAAAATCAGCCAACTGCTGACCGGCAATACCCTGGAACTGGTGCCGGGCGACGGGGAACCGCAGCAGCATTTCAACGTCCTCGACAGCAGTGAAACCCTGCTGCAACAACCGGGCGTGCTGACCGTAACGCTCAACGCCCCACAAAGCTACGGCATCGACGTAGGCCAGCCGCTGATTGTACACGGCGTCAAGGTCGGCCAGGTGATGAGCCGCGCACTGACCGACAGCGGCGTGGTCTTCACCGCCGCCGTCGAAGCCCAATACCGTCGCCTGCTGCATAAAGACAGCAAATTCGTGGTCAACAGCCGCGTCGACGTCAAGCTGGGGATCGACGGCATGGAAGTGTTGGGCGCCAGCGCGCAAGAGTGGCTGGACGGCGGCGTACGCATCATCCCCGGCAACAAGGGTGAACCGGTCGGTCAGTATCCGCTGTATGCCAACGCCGAGAAGGCCGAAGCCGGCATTATCGGTAACAGCCCAACGCCGACCCTGACGCTGAACGCCGTCAGCCTGCCGGACGTGCAGACAGGTTCGGTGGTGCTGTACCGTAAATTCCAGGTGGGCGAGATCGTTAACGTTCGCCCGAAAGCCAACGAGTTTGAGGTGGACGTCTATATCAGCCCGGAATACCGCAAACTGCTGACCAACGAAAGCATCTTTTGGGCCGAAGGCGGTGCCAAGGTGCAACTGAACGGCAGTGGCCTGACGGTGCAAGCTTCGCCGCTCAACCGGGCGCTGAAAGGCGCCATCAGTTTCGACAATCTGCAGGGCGTCACACTGGATAAAGGCGCCAAGCGCGTGCTGTATGCCAATGAAACCGCCGCCCGCGCGGTGGGCAGCCAGATAATCCTGAAGACCTACGACGCCAGCAAGCTGTCACCCGGCATGCCGCTGCGTTACCTCGGCATCGATATCGGCCAGGTAGATTCGCTGAAGCTGGCGCCGGAGCGCAATGAAGTGCTGGCCAAGGCGGTGTTGTATCCGGAATACGTGCAGACCTTCGCGCGTCTGGGCAGCCGTTTCTCCGTAGTGTCGCCGGAAATTTCCGCTGCCGGAGTCAGCAATCTCGATACCCTGCTGCAGCCGTATATCAACGTCGAGCCAGGGCGCGGCCGCGAACTGCGCAGCTTCGAACTGCAGGAAGCCAGCATCACCGACTCGCGCTATCTGGACGGCCTGAGCGTCATCCTCGACGCAGCGGAAACCGGCTCGCTGCAGGTCGGCACTCCCGTGCTGTTCCGTGGCATGGAAGTGGGCACCATCACCGGTTTCTATCTCGGCGCCATGTCCGATCGCGTCCACGTTGCACTGCGCATCAGCAAGAAATATCAGCACCTGGTGCGCAACAACAGCGTGTTCTGGCTGGCTTCGGGCTACAACTTGCAGTTCGGCCTGACCGGCGGCGTGATCAAGAGCGGCACCTTCCAGCAGTTCATCCGCGGCGGCATTGCCTTCGCTACCCCACCAACCATTCCGCTGGCGCCTAAGTCGACGCCGAACAAGCACTTCATGCTGAATGCGGAAGAGCCGAAAGACTGGAAAGAATGGGGCACCGCAATCCCAAGGGATTAACCGCGTAACCCAATGCCGGCAGGGGTATCCACTCCCCCTGCCGGCCTCTTTTATGCTAAAATCCCGCCCTTGTTTTTATTGCTGCCAGAGAGCTCGCCCGTGGCCAAACCTGCCTCCGTTATTTTGCCTCCCGCTTTTCTCGACGCGACGCGCGCCGTCATGCCCGCCGAACTGTCGATGGACGATTTTATAGCCGCTTGCCAGCGCCCGCTGCGCCGCAGCCTGCGGGTGAATACGTTGAAGATCAGCGTCGCCGACTTTCAGGCGCTGGTGCAAGATTATGACTGGCGGCTGGAACCTATTCCCTGGTGTGCGGAAGGCTTTTGGATCGAGCGTGAGGATGAAGAGTTGCGGCTCGGCAGCGCGGCGGAACACCTGAGCGGCCTGTTTTACATTCAGGAAGCCAGTTCGATGCTGCCGGTCAGCGCCCTGTTCGCCGATCGGGAAAGCCCGCGTCGGGTACTGGACGTGGCCGCGGCACCGGGCTCCAAAACCACCCAGATTGCGGCGCTGATGAATAATCAGGGCGGTATCGTGGCCAACGAATACTCCGCCAGCCGGGTCAAAGTCCTTCACGCCAACATCAGCCGCTGCGGCGTGAAAAACGTGGCGCTGACCCACTTTGACGGCCGGGTATTCGGCGCGGCGCTGCCGGAAAGCTTCGATGCCATTTTGCTCGACGCCCCCTGTTCCGGCGAAGGCGTGGTGCGCAAAGATCCGGACGCCATGAGCAACTGGTCGCCGGAAAGCGTTACCGCCATTGCCGCAACCCAGCGCGAACTGATCGACAGCGCTTTCCATGCGCTGGCCCCCGGCGGCGTCATGGTCTACTCCACCTGCACGCTCAACGCGCAGGAAAATCAGCAAATCGTCAACGGCCTGCTGGCGACCTACGGTGACGCGGTGAGCATTGAACCGCTGGGCGAGCTGTTCCCCGGCGCGGAAAAAGCGCTAACCGCCGAAGGCTTCCTGCACGTCTTCCCGCAGATCTACGACAGCGAGGGGTTTTTCGTGGCGCGGCTGCGCAAGAACCATTCGGTTACCCCGTTGCCAAAACCGAGCTACAAACTGGGTAAATTCCCGTTCACCCCACTTTCCGGCAAGGATTCGGCCGTGATCGGCCAGGCCGCTGCGGCTTCCGGTCTCGCCTGGGATGAAACCAGCCGGTTGTGGGCGCGCGATAAAGAGATCTGGCTGTTCCCTGCAGAGCTGGAAGCGCTGGTCAGCAAAATACGTTTCTCACGCATCGGGGTGAAGTTGGCCGAGTGTTTCCCTAAAGGATACCGCTGGCAGCATGAAGCCGTTATTGCGCTGGCCACCGCCGGCGGCAAGCAGCGTTTCGAGTTGGATGCCGCGCTGGCGCAAGAGTGGTATCACGGCCGCGATCTGTATCCGGAAGCCCCGCCGCAGAGTGATGAATGCATCCTGACCTACCAACAGCAACCATTGGGTATCGCCAAACGTATCGGCAGCCGGATAAAAAACAATCTGCCGCGCGAACTGGTCCGCGACGGCACATTGGATTTCCATCAATAATTTATCCGTTGGCCGGGAAACTCCGGCCAATTAACACCGCTAATAATATTCCTAACAAGAAGTATTACCCTTCTAATAATTCTACATTCACGCTTTCGCACTTCCCAGACGGCGAAATATTGATATCTTTCAAAATAAAGAAACTTTTTAGCCCCCCACCAAGACAATTCCGAGTTCTTACTCTATTAATTAACCTATAAAGAAATTAATACGTTCGGCCCCCTTTCTCGGATGGGCTTTTGCGATTCTCTCTGGCACAGCAAGGAATAAAACATGAAAAAGACTCTGGTGGCGTTGGCCTCGGTAGCAACCCTGCTGTGCGCAAACGGCGCAGCCAACGCAGCAGGCACCATTCAGGGCAACCTGGGGGTGACGTTAACCATCGGTGCAGGTTGCGTAGTGGGTGGCGGAAACAGCAGCGGCTCAGTCAATGATTTTGGCTCCATCAACTTCGGTACCTACTCTTCACTTTCAAATATTATCGACGCCAGCGCAACCGGCTCCGGCGGTGCCGGCACGCTGTCGCTGACCTGCACTGACGGCACCGACTATACCGTCGCGTTGGACAACGGGCTGCACGTAACCACCGGCAGCCAGCGCCGCATGGCCAGCACCGCCGGCGCCTTTATCAATTACAACCTCTACCAGGATCAAGCCCGCGCTACCGCCTGGGGCAGCGGTGCCAACGCCCTGACCGGCACCGGCACCGGTGTGGCGACGCCGCTGATTGTCTACGGACGCGTTCCGGCAGCAGGCAGCACGCCGGCAGCCGATACCTATAACGATACCGTGACGATGACGGTAACCTGGTAAGGGTGCGGCAGGCGGTTTTCGGTTGCGGGTTACTGGCGTTAAGTCTGGCGGTTTATGCCGATAGCAAAACCGCCAATATTGGCGTCAGCGCAACGCTGCTGAATGCGTGCGAAGCCGGCAGCAGCTCGGGAGGCAACGTCAGTTTCGGCTCGCTGAACTTTGGCACGGTGTATTTTCTCACTACCGCCGTCAGCGTAGCCGGGCAACAAAATTCCGGCGCCATCCGCGTGAAATGCAACAACGGCACCAGCTACAACGTGCTGCTTGGCGGCGGACAAAGCGGCAACACCGCCGCCCGCTACCTGCAAAGCGCCGCCAGCCAACGGGTAAACTACAACCTGTACACCAACAGCGCCCACAGCGTCATTTGGGATAATCTGACCGGGGTCTCGCAAACCGCTAACGGCCAGGATAACTGGCTGCCGGTGTATGGCATGATCCCGGTGCAATCCACCCCGCCGGTCGGCAGCTACACCGATACCGTACAGGTGACCATCAATTGGTAACGGCAATGCGCATTTCAGCCTGCGGGCTGCTGCTCGCGATGACGGCGGCCCCGGTAATCGGTGACACCGGCGTCAACGACTTGCAAAAGAGCGCGCCGTTCACCGTCAATGCGACGGTAGTGAAAGGCTGCGTCTTGGGCAGCGGCAACAGCGATGTCACCACCTTCGGCACCCTCAATTTTGGTCAGATCTCTTCGTTGGCCGGCAATATCAATATCGTATCCAGCGCCGGGGCCGGTTCAGTGCTGTTCCGTTGCAACCCGGGTCTGAGCGTCACGCTGGCGCTCGGCGTCGGCAACAACGTCACCGGCTCCATCTCCGCAGGACGCAAACTGAAAAATACCCTGACCACGGAGACACTGCTTTATCAGCTCTACCAGGATAACAACTACTCCACGCTGTGGGGCGATGGCGGCAACGGCGGCAACGCGCAGGTGATCGCCGCCACCGGCAGTACCCAGGAAATCAAGGTTTATGCCCGTTTGTTTTCGGCCAGTACCCTGCCCAGCAGTGGCACTTACAACGATACGGTCTTGCTGACGGTAACTTATTAAGTATTTTGAATAAGGATTTAGCTATGCGTATTCCCTTCTCCCTGCCGTTGACGGCAGCGCTGCTGCTTGTCGGCCAGCAACAGGCGCTGGCTGCAGCGTCGATTCTGATTTGGCCCATCGATCCGGTAATTGAAGATCAACAGCCTGCAACGGCGCTGTGGTTGGAAAACCGCGACACTAAACCTGTCTATATGCAGATACGGGTGCTTGGCTGGAAGCAAACCGACGGCAAAGACGATTACGGCAACCAGAGCGAGGTGATCGCCAGCCCGCCGGTCGCTTCGATAGCGCCGGGCAAGCGCCAACTGATCCGACTGATTAAGCAGACTCCGCCGCCCGCAGGCCAGGAACGCGCCTACCGCATTCTGATTGATGAAGTGCCGGTGAAAGAAAACGACAGCTCGTCCACGCCTGCCGGCGCACAGATGGGGCTGAAATTCCAGATGCGTTATTCCGTGCCGCTGTTTGTCAGTGGCCAGGGTGTCTGGACCAAACCGGACTCTGAAAAGCCGCGCGACTACGCCACCGCCAACCAACCGCAACTCAGCTACCGGTTATTGCAGCAAAGCAGCCAACGCTGGCTGGAAGTGCGTAATCAGGGCATTGTGCACGCGCGTATCTCCAAAGTGACGTTACAGGGAAAAACGCTCAATGCCGGGTTGATGGGCTACGTGTTACCCGGCTCGCAAATGCGCTTTGCCGTGCCGCCTTCGGGCAGTTTCAGCAGCGGTACGTTGCAGGCGACGGTCAATGACAATAAACAACCGATAACCTTCCCGTCTTACTGAGTTCCACGTGCGGTTAACAGGGAAGCCATCACCGAGCGGCAACGGATTCGCGCTGAAACCCTTAGCCTTCGCCGTAGTCTGTGCAGTGGCCACACCGTGGCTACCCTGCACGCACGCCGATGATTTGCCGCCGCCGCCAAGTGCCATCAGCATGCCGGATACCACCCTGTATCTGGAGCCGGTGGTCAACGGCCGCCAGACCGGCAAAGTGGTGCCGGTGGACTATCGTGGCGGTCACTATTACCTCACGCCGCAGCAATTGATCGACGCCGGCCTGCCGGTGGAAGACCAACAGGCAAAAGAAATTGCGGTCGACCTGTTGAAGCAGGTGGATGTCACTTACAGCGGCGAAACCCAGCAGTTGCTGATCGACATCCCCAACGACTGGCTGCCCCAACAGAAATTCAACGCGCAGGCCCCGCTGGATCGCCTGCCGGCGCAAAGCAGCCTCGGCCTGCTGTTCAATTACGACGTTTACGCCAGCCAAAGCAACGCCAACGGCCAACCGGGCTACCTTTCCGCCTGGAGCGAACAGCGGTTGTTTGACGGTTTTGGCGTGGTAGCCAACACCGGTATCTTCCGTGGCAGCTTCAACGGCTCCGCCGGCGATAGCCAGGAGAGCCGTTATATTCGCTACGACAGCCAGTGGCGTTACACGGATGATGAGCGCCTGCTCAGTTATACCGCCGGCGATCTCACCACGGGTTCACTGCCCTGGAGCAGTGCCGTACGCATTGGCGGCGTTCAACTGGCGCGTAACTTTACCGCCCGCCCTGATCTGATCACCTATCCGCTGCCGCAATTTTCCGGCCAGGCGGCGGTGCCCAGCAGTGTCGATCTGTATATCAACAGCTATAAAAACAGCACCACCAACGTCAATCCTGGCCCTTTTACCCTGGATACGGTGCCCTACATCAACGGCGCAGGCGAAGCCAGGGTGGTCACCACCGACGCGCTGGGCCGCCAGGTCAGCACCCTGGTACCCTTTTATGTCGCCAGCAACCTGTTGCAGGCCGGCATGAGTGACTTTAGCCTGTCCACCGGTGCCCTGCGCCGAAATTATGGTTTGAATTCAGCCGATTACGGCCAGTGGGTCGTCAGCGGTAGTGGGCGTTACGGCGTCACGAACTGGTTAACGATGGAAGGCCGCACCGAAGCGGCGGCGGAACTGGCGGTGGCTGGTGCAGGCGCCGATATCCAACTCGGCCAATGGGGCGTGTTGAACGCGTCGTACAGCTACAGCCAGGCCGGCGACAACGCGTTTAACGATTATCAACCTTCGCGGCAGATAAACTATTACGATCCGCTGACCGGTAAGCCACTGTCGCAGCCCGATCCGCAAGCGGTCTACCAATACACCAGCAACCGGGGCGATCAAAGCAGCTTCGGCTACACCTACAGCAACCGGTATTTCAGCCTCAACGCCCAACGTATCCTGCGCAGCGCAGGCTTTGGCGATATTTCGGTTTATAAAAGCGACTACCGCCTGAGCCGCCGTACCGATCAGCTCACCGGCAGCCTGGGGTTGGGCCGCATTGGCAGCGTTGGTGCCGGCTATTTCGACGTGCGTGACGCCATCGGCACGCGCACCCGGCTGGTCAACTTCTCCTACAGCCTGTCGTTATGGCGCAACATGAGCCTGTATGCTTCGGTAAACCGGGAGATCGGCAACAGCGGTTACAGCACCCAGTTACAGCTCTCCATTCCCTTCGACAGTTGGGGCACCGCCAGCGTCAGCGCCTCCCGCGACAACGATAATCGCTGGAGCGAACGCGTCAGCTACAGCCGCGCCGCGCCGACCGACGGCGGCCTGGGCTGGAACCTGGCCTACGCGGATGGACAAAGCGGCGGCAGCTACCGCCAGGCCGACATGACCTGGCGCACCCGTCTGCTCGAGACCCGCGCCGGAATGTACGGCAACAGCGATGACTATACCCGCTGGGGCGAAGTAAGCGGCTCGCTGGTCATGATGAAAGGCGATCTATACGCCACCAACACCATCAACGACGCCTTCGCGCTGGTCTCTACTCAGGGTTACCCGGACATTCCGGTACGCTATGAAAATCAGTTGATCGGCGTGACCAACGCCAAAGGCTATCTGCTGGTGCCGACCGTGACCTCCTATTACCACGCCAAATTCCAGATCGACCCGCTCAATCTCCCTGCGGACGTTGCCATTCCTGCCGTCGAAAAAACCGTGGCGATCCGCGATCACAGCGGTTTCCTGGTCGATTTTCCGGTCCGGCAGATCGCCGCCGCCGACGTCAAACTGGTCGACGCCCAAGGCAAACCGCTGGCCAACGGCAGTGAAGTAGCGGTTATCGGCGGCAGCCAGCGCAGTTATGTGGGCTGGGACGGTATGGCCTATCTGGATCCGGTGCAGCAGCACAACCGGTTGAGCGTTATCCCCGCAGACGGCGGCGCACCTTGTCAGGCGCAGTTCAGCCTGACAAAAACGCAGGGCATCCAGAGCATCGGACCGATCGTTTGCCAGTAACCCATTATGGAGAAAGATATGATTCGGGGATTCAAAGCGATATTACTGACGCTGATGCTGCTGGCAGGCCGGCAAGCGCTGGCTGACTGCGCCACCACCAATGGCAGCGTGACGCTGCCTGGCGGCAGCTCCTTCAGCGTCTACAACGGCCCGATCAGCGCCCAGGGCACCGCCGGGCTGAACTGCACCGGCCTCGGCCTGTCGTTGCTTTCGCAAAACGCCGTAACGGTGAAAATCACCTCAACCACCCACAATATGGCGATAGCCAACACCGACGGTTCCGGCGATCAAATCCCTTACCTGATTTACCCCGATTCGAATTACCAATACGCGTATAGCGTCGGGCAAACCATCGATTACAGCTCATTGAACCTGCTGTCGCTGATCCTCATCTCCTCCAACGTCAATTTCCCGCTGTATGTCAGGACCACCGCTGGGGCCAACGTGCGTTCCGGCACCTATACCGATACCGTCAACCTGACCTGGAACTACCATATCTGCGGTCTGGGCGTGCTTGGCTTGTGCATCTGGTGGGATGGCGTCAACAAGCTCAGTACCGTCACCATTACCGCCGTGATCACCAAAGACTGTTTGCTTGGCACTGCGCAAAACGTCAATTTTGGCAGCATGGCGCTGGTGGGCCAGTTTAACCCGGTGAACCAGAGCATCACCCTCACCTGCACCAAAACCGAAGGTTACAACACCTATTTTACCAACGGCAATAACCCGGTCACCGGCTGGCGGCAGATGAAAAACGGCACCAGCAATTTTATGCAGTATCAAATTTACCTGCCCAACACCACCACCGTCTGGGACAGTACCAACAAGCAAAGCGGCGCCGGAACCGGGTTGGCGCAAAGCATTCCTTATCTGGCGGCGATTAACCCTGCGCAAACCGAAAGACCGGTCGGTACCTACCAGGACAATCTCAGCTTTGTCGTGGAATATTAGCCTCATGCGCTAGTCGCCGGCGCCGATTGTTGCCAGTTTGTATTTTTTATGTGGCATTTTTTGCTCATTTAGCTATGCTCAAAGAGATGGCCTCAACTGGTCATACCTCATACCAGCAGACCGAGCAAGGAGTTCCAATGGGCAAAACCGTGGTAAAAATAGGCAGTTTTGAGGTTGATGATGCGCATTTGTCCTCCTCGTCCGAGCAGGCCAGCACGCTGACCATTCCCTGCAAGTCGGATCCCGACTTGTGCATGCAGTTAGACGGATGGGATGAGCACACCAGCATCCCGGCGACGCTGGATGGCAAACATTCGCTGCTGTTTAAGCAGCATTACGATCGGCAATCCGATGCCTGGGTGATGCGGCTGGCATGAACCACGATGAACTGAAAAACGCGCCGTGAGTCCCAGGAAACACGGCGCGTTTTTTATGTGATGGCGATACCGCGACCGGCGAAGAAACGGCCAAAAATATTCAGCGGCAACGTCACCTGTTGGCGCGTGGCCGGGCTGTCGCCGGAAGGATTATGGAAGGTTACGCCGTCGGCCTCAATGGCGGTGACCAGCACCAGATGGCCGCCCCGCTGCGGCGGTGTCTGATCGGGCCGACGAATGCCCGGGTGTACCGAAGCCATGAAATAACGCCGTTGCGCCAGCAATTCCGGCAACGCCTCAGCGTCGAGACCGACCCGCACCTCAGCGTCCAACGCAAACTGCTCACGCACATAGTCAACAAAAGGCGCGTAGATCAGCCCTTTGATGTTTTCCCCCTCATGGACATAGGCGCCGTACGGCAGGCTGCGACGCGCCAACTCCAACACCGGCGGCGCATCGCCGTCACGGTGGCTCAGTACCATTTTCAGGCAGGCCATTCCGCAAACGTGATTGGCCCATTCGATATATTCCGCCCGATCGCGCGCCCCGCTGCGCGCCCAGTTGGCATCGTCTGCCAAGGTCGCACGCCCGGCAATCAGATCGGCCGCCAGTTCTGGCGTCGCCCATTGGCAAACGTAGGGGACCGCAGTCGTCAAGTCAGAAGGTCTCAATCACTTTGAAATTCATCAGCACCAGCGTCATATCCGGCGAGAACAGCTCATACTCTTCAAAGAAACTCTGCAGCTCTTTACGCCAGTACGCCAATGAACGATCGCCTTCCCCTTCGGCATAGGCATGCGCTTCATCAACCTGATCGTAGGTTTTCATCTCCACCGAGGTCAGCTCTACCGCACAGACCGGAACATTTTTACCGTCAACGACCACAAACACGTCACCGGCCAGCGGAATGCCTTCCCCGTCGAGATTGGAGCAGGTGGCGGTCTTGGTGCCATTGAGGATCAGCTTGACCACATCGTCAGCCTGCTGCTCGGTGTTGCCGAACGCCCAACGTTCGGTGTTCTCATATTTCTTCGGAATTGCCTCTGCCATTGCCTTACCTTATTAAATGAATCATTGTGCAGACAGAATAGTACAACGTATTCCCCGCCGCCTGCACCTGCCGAATTCGCTGCGCCGCGGCGCAAACCCACACCATTTACAGGTTTTTTACGGTAAATCTCTGTGCCTGCATCAGGACAACAGGCATACTGTGATCGATATTCACACCATGGCTCAAGGCCAGGCGGTAAAATGAAAAATGACGACAAAGACCCCGATGACACCTTCAGTGACTTATTAAAAGTCATTGCGCTGGTCGTGATTGCTCTCTTTGTTATCGGCGGCTGGTACTTCAGCTGATCAATAGAACAGGAGATCACCTTGGCCACCAAACGCATGCGCACCAAGCACTGGAAGATGTTTTTGATTCTGCTGCTGATCTGTCTCGCCCTGTTGTTATTGCGCTGGGCGGCAATCGTCTTCGGTTAACGCCGGCCCGGCCGAACCCCGGTGCCGGTTTCAGTTATGGCGTTCGCCCGGCGTTTTAGCCACCGGCTCCAGCAACTCCCGCAAATAGGCTATTCGCGCTTCCCCCTGCGGCAACCACAAACGGCATAACCGATTTTGCACTTCTGCCCGCCGGCTCAGGCGGTAATATTCCGCCAGTTGATCGACCAGTTTCATCACGCACCCTCCAGATATTCGACAGGGTCAGTATTGGGCGAAAAAACCAGAAGAAACACTGATGCCTTATTTTTTATGCTTCCGGTTTTAACGTTGTGCGACCGGTGCAGTGGCGAACCCCAGGCCCAACTGCTACATTGACCAAAAATCACCCAGCCGAGGTAAACGATGATGTTCTCGGAGCAGGAGATAAAACCCGTGTGGGATGAGGTCGCCCGTTTGATTGGTGACAGCGTGATGCAACTGCGCCATCGCGGCGAGGTTTTATCGGTAGAAACGCTGGCGAAGCACCTGGCGCGGCAGCTGGCTGAAAGCAACGATATCGAACGCCGGATCCTGATCGGTGCGGCGATCAACATGCTGAAAGATGGAAAATGAATCGCCAACCGGAAGGGTTGGCGATTCGGCAGAAGCCCGAGGTATGCAAGCCCGGCCTTCTGAGCGCTACTATGTCAGGCTGACACGATGAATTTAATAGGAATTATCGCGTTTTTACCAAAAATCGCTATTTTTGTTGCTCTGGCCCATCGACAGCAAAATAAAAAACCGGTGGGTCCCCCCCGGTTTTCCATCATGATTTTTGGGCTCAGATTAACCAACCCAGCAATAAGGTCGCGCCAATCACCGTCGAAGCACCGCCAATGCGCGTGGCAATTTGCGCGAACGGCATCAGCCCCATACGGTTGGACGCGGACAGGATCGCCACGTCGCCGGTACCACCCAGCCCGCTGTGGCAGCAGGTGACGATCGCCGCTTCAATCGGGTACATTTTCAGGTAAGGCGCAATCAGGAAGCTCACCACGCCCATCGACAACACCACCGAACCGCAGACCACCACATAGCCCACCGAAAACACCGCCACCACGCTTTCCAATGGGACATACAGCATGCCCAGGCCAATCATCAGCGGCCACACCAGCGCGGTGGAAACGAACTTGTAAAAACTGTGCGCACCGGTTTCCATCGAGACCGGGATCACCCGGCAATATTTGCACAGCACGGCAAACAGAATCATCAGCACCGGGCCGGGAATATGCACAATGTGTTCAAACAGCCCGCCGACGATAAAGAAGGCGCAGATCACCAGCAGCCCACCGCCCATCAGTTGGAAATCGACATTGCCGTTGGTTTCCTTGATGGCGAACACCGCGTTTTCCTGCGCCGAACGGATCAGCATGCCGTCACCGCTCAGCGCCTTGCGCTGCAAGCCGATACGCGCCAACACCCCAGCCGCGACGATAGCGAAGATATTGCCCAGCACCGCCGCCGGCGCCAGTTGCGCCACGTAGACGTCCGGCGTCGATCCTAAAATGGCGGAGTACGCCAGCGACAGCGGCAAAATGCCTTCACCAATGCCGCCACCGATGATCGGCACGATGATAAAGAAGAAGGTGTGATAGAAGGTAAAGCCAAACAGCTTGCCCACCAGCAACCCGGTGGCTACCGCCGTCACCGTCCCGACCACCAAAGGCACGAACATGCGGATCATGCCCTGGATCAGAATCACCCGATTCATGCCAAGTATGCTGCCCACCACCAGACTGGCGATAACGAAGTACAACAGATTGGCTTCTTTCATCAGCAGATGGACGGTGCCCATCACGTTGGGCTGGAAGACGTTGAAGTAAACCAGAACCGAAGGCACCATCAGGCATAAAATGGCCGGGCCGCCAATATCCCGCAACACGGGAATACTTTTACCTAAATGCGCCAGCGCGAAACCCAGCGTCATAATCACCGCCAGGCCGCCGATCATATTCTTTGGCAAGAAGTTGGCATAGGCCGACAGGGCTACAATGGCGCAAATAGTGATAAACAACGCGACCGGAACCGCGCCGATATCCATTTGTCGAATTTGGTTAATTAATCCTGATGAATCAGGTAGCGACGTATTTTTCTCACAGGCAATTTCTGCATTTATCTGTTTCATTATTCACCCTGCTGACAAGTGTTCGGTGCGGAAGGGTTCGCCTAACTACATGCGAAGAACGTTATTAAACAAAAACAACTACTTATCATAAATTTTATTACGTATTTTCGTTTTTTAATAATGGAAAAAACAGTGGACAGCCCAGACAATATGATAAAAAATAAAAATACAAAACTAAATTGCGCTGCGTTATTTCAATATTGTGAGCCCCAGCCAATGTTGGTTTTAATTAATTATCGTCAGCATTTTGTAATTAAATTAAGCAGGTTAAAATTCACTGCTATGCTATAGATGGAAGTAAAAATCCGTGCGTTTATTAATGAGAACCGGAGCGGTAATTAGCTGAATCCGGTCAGCTGTACCCGGGCCTCTTCTCTGCACGCGGCACCGTGCGAGAGTGAGGCACATAATATATGCCGTATGGCTTTCATTTTTGCCAATGACTCCACGGCTTGAAAGACTACGGACATAGAACCGATAAGGAAGTAGATATGTCTTCAATCGCTGTTACCCCACAAACGCTGGCCCGCTACGGTATCCATCAGGCTACCGAGATCGTCTATAACCCAAGTTACGAACAACTGTTTACCGAGGAAACCCGCGCCGATCTGCCGGCGCTGGAGCGCGGTACGCTGACCCGGCTTGGCGCCGTTAACGTCGATACCGGCGAATTCACCGGCCGCTCGCCGAAAGACAAATACATCGTGCGTGACGACACCACGCGCGATACCGTTTGGTGGTCCGATAACGGCACCGGCAAAAACGACAACCAACCGCTGTCGCCGGAAGTCTGGCAACACCTGAAAACCCTGGTGGGCAATCAGCTCTCCGGCAAACGTCTGTTTGTGGTGGATGCATTCTGCGGCGCCAATGCCGATACCCGCCTGAAGGTGCGTTTCATCACCGAAGTGGCCTGGCAGGCGCACTTCGTCAAGAACATGTTTATCCGCCCGTCTGACGAGGAGTTGCAGGATTTCGAGCCGGACTTCGTGGTGATGAACGGCGCCAAATGCACCAACCCGGACTGGCAACAACAGGGGCTGCATTCAGAAAACTTCGTCGCCTTCAATCTGACCGAACGCATTCAGTTGATCGGCGGCACCTGGTACGGCGGCGAAATGAAAAAGGGTCTGTTCTCCATCATGAACTACCTGCTGCCGCTGCAAGGCATAGCCTCCATGCACTGCTCGGCCAACGTCGGCGAACAGGGTGACGTGGCGATATTCTTTGGCCTGTCCGGCACCGGCAAAACCACCCTCTCCACCGATCCCAAACGCCAGTTGATCGGTGACGACGAACATGGCTGGGACGACGACGGCGTGTTCAACTTTGAAGGCGGCTGTTATGCGAAGACCATCAAGCTCTCGCAACAGGCCGAGCCGGAAATTTATCAGGCGATCCGCCGTGATGCGCTGCTGGAAAACGTACAGGTGCTGGCAGACGGCAGCATTGACTTCGATGACGCCGGCAAGACCGAGAATACCCGCGTCTCCTACCCGATCGACCACATCGAAAACATCGTCAAACCGGTGTCCAAGGCCGGCCATGCCAAGAAGATCATCTTCCTGACGGCGGATGCCTTCGGGGTATTGCCACCGGTTTCTCGCCTGACGCCGGAACAAACCCAGTATCACTTCCTGTCCGGCTTTACCGCCAAGCTGGCCGGTACCGAACGCGGCATCACCACGCCAACCCCCACCTTCTCCGCCTGTTTCGGCGCCGCGTTCCTGACGCTGCACCCGACGCAGTACGCCGAAGTGCTGGTGAAACGCATGGAAGCGGCCGGTGCCCAGGCCTACCTGGTGAATACCGGCTGGAACGGCAGCGGCAAGCGTATCTCCATCAAGGACACGCGCGGCATTATCGACTCGATTTTGAACGGTGAGATTGAGCACGCCGAGACCTTCACCCTGCCGATCTTTGGCCTGGCGGTCCCGACGGCGCTACCGGGCGTTGATCCTTCAATCCTCGACCCGCGCAAAACCTACGCCGATGAATCGCTATGGCAGGAAAAAGCACAGGATTTGGCACAGCGCTTTATCGATAACTTCGCCAAATACACCGCGACCCCGGCCGGCGAAAAGCTGGTGAGCGCCGGGCCCAAGCTGTAAACACAGCCTGTTTTATCCGGGCGCCTTCAGGCGCCCTTTTTATGTCGCTAAAATGCAAAACGCCCAATGAAGTTCATCGGGCGTTGGCAGGCTGAGTGGTGACAACCTATTGCACCTTGTCTGCATCGCTTAAGGCACGAACACGCCGCGGAAACGCATTTTTCCAGCGGCCAGCCGCTCGTAGGCTTCCTCCGCTTGATCCAGCGAGAAAGTCTCGACGATCGGTTTCACTTTACCTTTGGCCGCGAGATTGAGCACCTCGCCCAGATACTGCTGCCCGCCGTGTGTCGAACCTATGACCCGCTGGCGCATCATATGGAATGGCACGCCGTCGGACGAAATAGCAAAGGGTTTGCTGAAATCCAACCCGCAAAGCACGACGCGGCCGTCAACTCTCAACCCCGTCATCGCTTCCTGAGCGGAATCGAAATCATTGGTTGTCACCAGCAAAATATCTGCGCCGCCGATCTCCAACAATGCCTTTCCTGACTCGACGACCCGATCGGCGCCCAGTTGCAATGCCAAAGGGTGCTTATCCGGCGAATGAGTGATGGCGATCGTCTCGAAACCGCAGGCTTTCGATAGCTGCAACGCGACGTGTCCCAGGCCGCCAATCCCCAAAACGGCCACCTTCTCGTGGGGTTGTGGCGCGGCATCGCGAAGCCCGCTCCAGGTGGTATAACCGGCGCACATCATGGGCGCGGCATCCACATAGGGCAGCCCATCCGGCAACAACACAGTGCCTTCGGCAGCGATGGCGATATATTCGGCATGCCCACCCTGCGCGACGAAACCTGTGGTACGCGGTGAGACGCAATTCATCGCCGTTTGCCCCGTTAAAGGGCGGTTCTCGCGACAATAGGCGCAACGCCCACAAGATGACTGCACCCATGTCGTACCGACGCGATCGCCAATCTGACGCGTATGCACGCCGGCGCCGACCTCAACCACTTCGCCTACCACTTCATGGCCAGGGGTCTGCGGGTAGATATCCCCGCCGTAGCCTTGCGTAGACCATACATCGGTGTAACACATTCCTGAAGCATGCACTTTTACCAATACCTGACCTGGTTCGGCCTTGGGCATCGGCACTTGCCAAACTTCCCAAGGGCGATTGGCCCCCGTCATGACGACGGCTTTCATCTTCTTTTCCATTGCGGGTTCCTTGCGTTGCGATGGCAGTTAATATGCGCCGATATACTCCAGCGCCTTGCCATGCAAGCGTAAGGCACGCCCATTATCGCAACAATGGCGGCCAGCCTCACTGTTGAAGTGAATGACATTCATCAATCGAAGGGACGGAGGAAAAGCACGCAAGCGAGTTATGGCTGCGGTTGTTGCGCACCGCGAATGCAGCTTATCAGCGCCTTCAACCCGTTCGACACATGACGATGACCGGAATAATAGAGGCACAATCCCGGGTATGACGGGCACCACTCCTCCAACACGCGTTCAAGGCGCCCTGCCCGCAGCGCTTCGATTGCCAGGTGATCGGGCACAAAGGCGATGCCAATACCGTCGATGGCGGCATCGACCATTAAAGGTTGATCGGTCAACGTGAGTGGGCCGGTAACATTTATCGATTCCGCGAAGCCATGGCGTTCGAACTCCCAACGATAAATGGCCCCGCTGTCGAAACGAAAACGGATGCAGTTATGGCGCAGCAGATCTTGCGGCACCCTCGGGCGCCCGTGCGCGGCGAAATACTCGGGCGCGGCGATGACGGCAAAGCGCACGGGTTCGCTGACGCGTATTGCGACCATATCCTGCGGCACAGCGTCGGCCAGACGGATCCCGGCATCAAACCCATCGGCAATGATATCGCTGAGTTTGCCGTCACAGACGATATCAAGGTGGACCTGCGGGTATGCAGCCAGAAAGCGGGCCAGCAGCGGGCGTAAAACCATACGGACCGCGCCTTCACTGGCGTTGATCCGCACCGTGCCGCTGGGTGTCCCGCGAAAATCGTCTACCTCTTGCAAGGCATTGCTGATGGAAGACAACGCAGGGCGCAGTTTAGCCGCAAGCTGCTCTCCCGCGTCGGTCAGCGATACGCTGCGCGTCGTGCGATTGAACAATCGAACGGCAAGGCGTTGCTCCAGATTTTTCACTGAATGACTGACCGCCGATGGCGTCACCTCAAGCTCCACCGCCGCCGCATGAAAACTGCGATGCGTCGCGACGGCGAGAAAAACAGTCAGGGCAAAGAGATCGCCATTTTTAAATTGGTGAGCGTTGTTCATTTTATTGGCCAGAAATAGTGAGACAGTATCAATAATGAACATGCCATACTTCAGCGAAAGCCACAACAATGCGGGGCTCGGCCCCTTAATCCCGTACCAAGCCCGGCAGCACCAGCGCCAACGCCGCAGCAATGCGGTTGTCGATGTCGCTGCCCGGCGGCAACAGTCCAAGCGCCATCTGGCGCAAGGGTTCGGCCATCACCATCGCCAGCAGCAGATCGCTGGTCTGCGCGCAGTCCAACTCACGCAACCAGCCGTGCCGTTGTTGGCGCTGCAGCCAGTCCGCCACAATGGCCCGACCGCGTTCAATGCCGTTACGCTGATAGGTTGCCAGCAACGCCTCCCGCCCAGGGAACTCGCTCTGCAACAGGCGAAAGACACCCAGGCGCTATCCGCCGCCATCTGCGCCCGTATCGGCTTCGGCGAGCAGGTGGCGCTGGATGACAATGGCGACCCTCGCGACGGTGAAATGCTGCATTTGGCGCGTGACACGCCTTACGGCTGCGTGCTGCGCAGCCGCTTCCTGCTGGGTAAATCCTGTGCGAACGCGCATGACGAGCTGCCGGACGAGATTGGCTTTAATCTGATGCGCCACTGCTATAACGAATTCAGCTATCTGGCGCAATTCCTGCCGTCGTTGTACTACGCCGAAAATGGCCGTGAGGCGGCGCCGTTACCCTGGTGAATCCCCTTCACACTTCCCGTTGAAAATAATTGATTGTTTTGTCATATGAATTTAGAACTGGATGACAACAATTCAAACGCACGGGAACGGGAATGGACGCACAAACGACGGTTATCGACGCACGCCAGTCACGCCAGGCATTGCTGGCCGGTTCGGTCGGCAATTTTATCGAATGGTATGAATTTGGCGTTTACGGTTTTCTGGCCACCGTCATCGCCGCCAATTTTTTCACCCTGCAGGGTGAAAGTGAAATCACCAGTCTGATCCTCACCTACGCCGCCTTCGCGCTGGCCTTTTTCTGCCGCCCGATCGGCGCAGTGATTTTCGGCCGCATCGGCGATCGGATCGGCCGCCGCCCGACGCTGATTGCGGTATTGCTGCTGATGACCCTGGCCACCGCCCTGATCGGTGTAATGCCGACCTACGCCGCTATCGGCGTCGCCGCCCCGCTGCTGCTGACCCTGCTGCGCATGTTTCAGGGGTTGTTCGCCGGTGGCGAGTTCGGTGGTGCGGTGTCGCTGATGACCGAATTCGCGCCCAAGGGAAAGCGTGGGCTGTACGGCGCCTGGCAATCGCTGACCGTGGCATTCGGGCTGTTGGCCGGTGCAGGTCTGGTCGCCTTGCTGGCCGCGCTGCTGACGCCGGAACAGTTACATGACTGGGGCTGGCGCATTCCCTTCCTGTTGGCGTTGCCGATGGGGGCGGTGGCACTGTGGCTGCGGCTGAAACTGCAGGAAACGCCGACCTTTAAACAGGCGCAGCAAAGCGGCGGCGAAACGGCGCAAGCGCCGGAAGTGTCGCTGGGCGGCGTGCTGAAAACCATTCTGATCGGCATTGGCCGCATGATGGGCTGGTCCGCCGCCGGTTACACCTTCCTGGTAGTGATGCCGTCCTACCTGCAAACCTCGCTGCACGCCACCTTCCAGCAGGCGCTGGTGGCCACGGTGCTGGCCAACGTCGGCTTCGCCCTGACCATTCTGCCCGCCGGCATTCTCAGCGATAAGCTGGGGCGCAAAACGGTAATGTTGACGGCAGTCATCGCGGTGATCCTGTTTACCTTCCCGCTGCTGCACCTGCTGCAAGACCCGCAAAGCTCGCTGCTGACCAAAGGCATGGCGGTATTGATCGCCGGGGCGGTGGTCGGGATGCTGGCCGGCCCCGGCCCGGCAATGCTGGCGGAGATGTTCCCGACCAAAGTGCGCTACACCGGTCTGGGGCTGGCCTATTCGCTCTCCAACGCGGTATTTTCCGGTTCAGCGGGGTTAATCATCACCGGTTTGATCAAACAGACCGGCAACCTCGATATCCCGGCTTATTACGTGGTCGCCACCTCGGTGGTCAGCCTGTTCGCACTGATGACCCTGCGGCGCGACGATCATCTGCGCTCGCTGAACGCGCGTTAATCCCGAAGGGGCGCATAGCGCCCCAAGTTCGATCCGTTGCGCAATTTTTGTGCGCCGTTATAGTGCATCCCCCCAAGCACCGTTCCTATGCCCCCCTCATCCCGCAAGCAAAACGCCTGATTATTTATAATTATTAATAAGTTGAAAAATAATTCCCGCTGCCGTTCGCAGTTGGCCCTTAACTTGCTCCGTCTTGTATATACATGGACGGACATTACCGACACGGACATCACTATTTCCCACCAGTGCGAAAGACGAGGGTTCCCCCATGAAGCAACCAATAAAAACGCTGCAAAAAGTGCTCGCCACCGCCTGCTGCCTCAGCATGCTTGCCGCTCCGGCGTTGGCCGCCGAAGCCCCCTTGTCCAAGCCGGAGGCCGGCACCTTCAAAATGGGCATCGAACCCTGGCTGGGCTACGGCCAATGGCACGTAGCCAATAATCTTGACCTGTTCAAACAACAGGGGCTGGACAAGGTGGATATCATCAACTTCGCCGAAGATAAAGATATCAACGCCGCACTGGCCAGCGGCCAGATCGACGCCGCCAATATCGCCACCCACACCGCCATGGGCATGGTGTCCGCCGGTCTGCCGGTCAAAATCGTGCTGCTGCTCGATCAAAGCCAAACCGCCGACGCGCTGATTGTCGGCCCAGGCATCAAAACGCTGAGCGATCTGAAAGGCAAACAGGTGGCGTACGAAGAAGGCACCACCAGCGACATCCTGCTGCACAGCGCCCTCGCCTCCGCCGGAATGAAATGGAGCGACATCGTACCGGTTCCGATGCCTGCCGACGCCGCAGGTAGCGCGCTGATCGCCAAACGCGTCAGCGCCGCCGTCACCTACGAGCCTTACCTGAGCATGGCGAAGAAACAGGATGCCGGCGTGAAGATGCTGTACAGCGGCGAATCCGATCCGGGCCTGATCAGCGACGTGCTGGTGGTGCGCGACGAGGTGATCAAGACCAAACCGGGCCAGGTCGCCGCCATGATTAAAAGCTGGGATGCCGCGTTACGGCATTATCAGCACAACACCGCGGCGGACCGGGCAATCATCGCCAAACAGGTGGGCGCCAGCCCGGCCGATCTGGCCAGCGCGTTTGACGGCGTGAAGTACTACTCGCTGGCGGAAAACAAACAGGTCCTGAGCGAGCACTTCGCCAAACACACCTTCGCCCACGTGCTGAAAGCGGCCACAGAAGCCAAGCTGGTGAGCAAACCGGTCACGCCGGAAAAGCTCATCGACGCGCGATTCGTTAACGGTCTGTAAGCCGGATTAGCGCCGGCCGGCGGTTTATGACCGGCGCAATGCCCCATCAAAGGAAAAACCCGATGAGCTCTATAAAACTCGATGCGCCTGACGCGCGCACTCATCTGAAAACCGCCCCACCGCCTGGGCGGCGCAGGCGCAAGCCGCTTGGGCTGATGGTGATCGGCAAAACGCCGTCGCGCGGGCTGTTCGTCGCCATCGCCGTGGCGGTGTTCGCGCTGCTGCTGTTGAGTTGGTGGCTGGCGACCCGCAGCGGCGCGGTACCGGCGATTTTTATGCCCACGCTGGACGGCGTATGGCAGCGCATGGTCAGCCTGGCGCAGGACGGTACGCTGTGGAGCGATATTCGCAGCAGCCTGTACCGGATCTCGGTGGCCTTCCTGATTTCGTCGGTGATGGCCATTGTCATCGGCGTGTTGGCCGGTTGTTACGGTTTTTTCAAAGCGGTCACCGAACCGCTGGTGGATTTTGTCCGCTATATGCCGGTGGTGGCCTTTGTGCCGCTGACCATTTTGTGGACCGGCACCGATGACGTGCAGAAATTCCTGATCATCTGGATCGGCACCTTCTTTCAACAGGTACTGATGGTGATCGACACGGTAAAGCGCGTGCCGGGGGATTTTGTCGGTCTGGGGCGCACGCTCGGCATGCCGGACCGCAATATCCTGTTCAAGATCGTGCTGCCCAGCGCGCTGCCGGGCATCTGGGATGCGTTGCGCATCAGCCTCGGCTGGGCCTGGACCTGGCTGGTGCTGGCAGAACTGGTGGCCTCCACCTCAGGACTGGGTTACCGCATCGTGGTATCGCAGCGCTTTTTCCAGACCGACACCATCATCGGCTACATCCTGCTGCTGGGGCTGCTTGGGCTGATCACCGATCAACTGATGCGCGCCGGCGAGCGCGTGTTGTTCCGCTACAACGCGAGGCGTAAATAATGGCGACCCTAACCCTCAATGGCCTGAACAAAAGTTTTCAGTTCGGCAAACGTGCACGCCAGGTGCTGCATGACATCGATCTGACGCTGCACGACAACGAGTTCGTCTCTGTGGTCGGCAGTTCCGGCTGCGGCAAAAGCACCCTGCTGTCGATCGCCGCCGGGCTGGAGGATTTCGACAGCGGCAGCGTGCGCGTTGACGGCGTGGACATTCGCGGGCCGGGCATAGATCGCGGCGTGGTGTTCCAGTCCTATACCCTGCTGCCGTGGCTGACCGCCCGCCAGAATATTGAATTCGCCCTGAAGGCGGCGGGCTATGGCCGCGGCGAATGCCGTGACATCGCCGGCGACCATCTGGCGCTGGTCAAGCTGACCGAATTCGCCGATGCCTATCCCAACGAACTGTCCGGCGGCATGAAACAGCGGGTGGCGATTGCCCGCGCGCTGTCCTACCGGCCGAAAATACTGCTGATGGATGAACCCTTCGGCGCGCTCGACGCCATGACCCGCCACCAGATGCAGCTGCTGCTGACGCGCATCTGGGAAACCCATCGCCTGACGGTAATGTTTGTCACCCACGATATCGAAGAAGCGGTCTACTTGTCGGACCGCATCGTGGTGATGGGGCCGGGCAAAATCAATACCACCTTCCAGGTCGATCTGCCGCGCCCGCGCAGTGAAGAAGTGAGCGGTGACGCACGCTATATCGATCTGCAACGTCAGGTTCTGAAATCCATCCGGGAACAGGCTTCCCAACACGAATTAGCTTAGGAGCATTCCCATGTCGCACACAGTGACCTTTCACGATCTCAGCCACAGCCGGCAATTGCCGGAAGCCCTGTTCCAGCGCACCGAAGCCGACTTGTCGTTTTTTATCGAGCGAGTGCAGCCGATTATCGCGGCGGTACGCGATGAGGGCGATGCCGCGCTGCAGCGCTTCGCACGGGAATTCGACGGCGTGCAGGCCGAGCGGATGTCGATTCGCGTCGAACAAAGCGAGTTCGACGACGCCATGGCGCGGCTGGATCCCGCCGTCACCGCCGCTATCGCCTATGCCGCAGGCAATATCCGCGCGTTTCACGAAGCGCAGAAACCGGAGGAGATGTGGCTGAAAGAGATGCAGCCCGGCGCTTTTGCCGGCGATCGCCATCTGCCGATCGATTCCGTAGCTTGTTACGTGCCGCGCGGCAAAGGCTCGTTCCCCAGCGTACTGCTGATGACCGCGATCCCGGCGCTGGTGGCGGGCGTACCCCGGCCGGTGGTGATCACTCCGCCCGGCCCAGATGGCAAAGTCGATGACGCGACGCTGGTGGCGGCGCAGTTGGTCGGCATCCGCGAAATTTACAAGTGCGGCGGCGCGCAAGGGGTGGCGGCCGTGGCTTATGGCACAGAAACGGTGCCAAAGTGCCTGAAGATCGTCGGCCCCGGCAGCCCCTGGGTGGTGGCCGCCAAACGCCAGTTGGCGCAGTTGATCGATCCCGGCGTGCCAGCCGGCCCCAGCGAAAGCATTATTTTGGCCGATGACAGCGCCAACGGTGCGCTGGCGGCGTTGGACTTGATCATTGAATCGGAACATGGCCCGGACTCCTCCGCCTGGCTGGTGACCTCCAGCCGTCGGGTAGCGGAACAGGCGATCGCCGCGCTACCGGGTTACTGGGCGCAGCTGGACGAGAAACGCGCCGGCTTCTCGCAAAGCGTGCTGTGCGGTACCCATGGCGGTGTGGTGCTGACGCAGGACTTCGCCGCGGCCGTGGCCTTTGTGAATGGTTATGCACCGGAGCATCTGGAGATCCTGGCGGAAGAGCCGCTGGCGGTGATGGGCCAAATTCGCAATGCCGGTGAAATCCTGCTGGGCAATTACACCCCGGTGACGTTAGGCAACTTTGTGCTCGGCCCCAATGCGGTGCTGCCGACCAATGCCGCCGCCAAAGTGGCCGGGCCGCTGTCGGTATTCGACTACATGAAACGCATTTCGGTGGGTTACGTCACCCGCAGCGGCTACGACGCGTTGGCGGAAAAGGCGCACGGGTTTGCCCTGTATGAAGGCTTCCCCGCACACGCGCTGGCGGTGTCACCGCTGCGTAAAACTCTGCTCGATCGTCAGCCCTGAACAGGCAGCGAGGTTACGATGACCGACAATCCTATTCCCCGCGCCGGCCGGGGTGAACCCCTGGCGGCGCAGGCCAGAGCGCTGACCCACGCCGACGAATGGCAGCAGGCGGCGGACAAACTGCGCCGACTGGTGCTGGAGATCACCGGAGTGGCGGTGGGCGAATTGACCATCAACCGCGATCAATACAGCCTGAACTCGCTGAACGGCCAGTTGCAATTGGCCGACGGCCGCGGCCTGTTCTTTAAATACCACCACGAGGAAGGCGAAGACCACACCATCGAGGAGTATTACAACGCCGAGCTGCTGCGCAATAACGGTTTCCGCGTCGACGTGCCGCTGTATGCCTGCGGTGAGCCGGGGCGGCAGATCCTGTTGTACCGGTTGCGCCACGATCGGCGGCTGGCCGACGTGTGCCGCGAGATTGAACTGCAACAGAGCTGGCCGCTGATGGCCCCGGTGGTCGATGCTCAGCACCGCGCCGATGCGGAGATCCTGCAGATGACGCTGCCGACGCTAAAAATCGGCCAGCCTGCGGCGGTAGCTCGCGAGCCGATCCACCAGCTGTTTCATCACCGGCTGGTTAGCCCTGGCGCCACGCCGGGATTGGGCGGCCGGGTGGCGCAGTTCTACGTAGGCAAAACCTTCCAACTGGTGCAGCAAGAATTGAGCTGGGCGCAATTGCAGGACCTGCAATGGGAAATCAACGGCGTGCGCTATCGCCATACGTTGGGCGAACTGCTGTTGCAGGCCGGCGAGTTGCTGGCCCCGGCTGCACTGGCGCAGCACGGCGTCGTGATCGCCCACGGCGACGCGCACAACGCCAACGTATGGTACGAAACCGATCGCCCGCCGCCGCAGTTGGTCAGCTTCGATCCGGCTTTCGCCGGGCGCAATATCCCGGCGCTGCTGGCGGAGATCAAAGCGACTTTCCACAATATTTTCGCCCATCCGTTCTGGTTGTACGAACCGCAGCGCTGCGCGACGCATTACCGGGTGGCTGCCCGGCTGGAGGGGCAAAGGCTGATCGTCGAGCATGACTGGCAGTTGACGCCCTTGCGCGCCGCCTTCCTGCAGGACAAAGGTGCGTTGTACTGGCGGCCATTGCTCAGCGAACTGACGACGCGCGGCTGGTTGCCGCATAACTGGCGGCGGTTGATGCGGCTGGCGCTGTTCTGCTGCCCGACGCTGGTGCTCGATCTGCGCGCCGGCGGCGGCAGCGGCCATACGCCGGAAAGCTCGGCGCTGGGTTTCGCCATCGCCATGATGCTGGGCAGCGAACCGGTCGACGGCAAAGACGTAGCCAGCCGTTGGTTCACCGCCATAGACCCGCAGTTCGGCGGTAAGGCATGAAAACCGGGCGCTTTAGGGCAGAAGCCTGCTGAAACCCATTTCGGTTCCCTGAGGAGAAGTTATGCAAAACACCCATTTACCGCCGGGCCTGGCCCCTTTTTCACTGCGCGGCAAACGTGCGCTGATCACCGGCGCTACGCGGGGCATTGGCCAGGCGCTGGCGATCGGGCTGGCGCAGGCCGGTGCGCAGGTGATCGTCGCCGGGCGACAGCGCGCCGCGCTGCAAGAGGTGGTGCAACAGCTGAACAACTGGGGGGAGCACCCGGAAATGCTGCTGCTGGATGTCCAGGATCCGGCGTCGATTGAAACCGCCTTCGCCACGCTGGCGGGCAAACCGCTGGATATCCTGATCAACAACGCCGGTATCGAACGCCTGTGCCCGTCGCTGGAGGTGGATGAAACGCTGTGGGACAGCATCGTCGGCACCAACCTGAAAGGCGCTTTCTTCTGCGCGCAGGCGGCGGCGCGCCTGATGGTCGAACAGGGCAGCGGCAGCATCATCAACCTGTGCTCATTGACCAGCGAGGTCGGCGTACCGGGGGCTACCGCTTACGGCGCGTCGAAATCCGGGCTGGCGGGCATGACGCGCGCGCTGGCCAGCGAATGGGCCACCCACGGGATCCGGGTCAACGGCATCGGGCCGGGCTATTTTCAGACGGCGATGACCGAGGTGTTTTACCAGGATAACGGTTGGCGCGAGTCCATGCAGGATAAAATCCCGCTAGGCCGCTTTGGCAAGCTGAGCGACCTTACCGGCGCGGCCATTTTCCTCGCCGGCCCGGCGGCGGCCTACATCACAGGTCAGATCCTGTATGTCGACGGCGGTTATCTGGCCAGTATCTGAAGGCGGGCCGGGGGCGAATGCGCCGGCCCCGGCCTCTTTCCAGCCTCTTGCATCCATCCAGTGATGATGATCACAACGCAAATATGTTAACGTTAACTTTTGTGATTAACATCGCAATCCCTGACGTTGGTGGCTTTATTTGGTCAAAGGTTAACGTTAACAATAAGACTGACATCATCCATCAGGGCATCTCACATGAACCGCGAAACAAAAAAATATTATGTGCTTCTAAGCGGCCTGTTGTTCTTCTTCTTCTTCACCTGGTCGGCCAGTTTTTCACTGATCTCCATCTGGCTAAACCAGAAAATCGGCCTGAAAGGCACCGAAACCGGCCTGATCTTCTCGGCCATGTCGATCATGGCGTTGTGCGCGCAGCCGCTGTACGGGTTTATTCAGGACAAACTCGGGCTGCGCAAGCATCTGTTGCTGTTTGTCGGCACGCTGCTGCTGCTCACCGGGCCGTTCTTTATCTATGTTTACGCCCCGCTGCTGCAAACCAATCTGGTGGCCGGCGCACTGGTTGGCGGCCTGTTCGTCAGCCTGGCGTTTAACGCCGGCATTGGCGCGCTGGAATCCTATACCGAGCGCGTCAGCCGCATCGTCGGCTTCGAGTTCGGCCGGGCGCGCATGTGGGGCTCGCTGGGCTGGGCCAGCGCCACCTTCTTTGCCGGCTTTATCTATAACATCAACCCGAACATCAATTTCTGGATCGCCTCGGCCTCGGCGGCGGTATTCCTGCTGTTGCTGTGGCAGGTGCGAGAGTTGAAACCCAACGCCATGGCCGGGCTCGAATACGGCAAACCGGAAAACCTGAAGTTGCAGGACGCCCTGGCGTTGCTGCGCCTGCCGGGGTTCTGGGCGCTGGTGGTGTTCGTGCTCGGCACCAGCATCTACGGCGTCTTCGACCAGCAGTTCCCGGTGTACTTCGCCTCGCAGTTCGCGACCCACGAGGAAGGCAACCGCATGTACGGCTTCCTTAACTCGCTGCAAGTGTTTCTTGAGGCCGGCGGCATGTTCCTGGCGCCGCTGCTGGTCAACCGTATCGGTATCAAACAAAGCCTGCTGCTGGCCAGCAGCGTGATGGCGGTGCGCATGTTCGGCTCCGGCTTCGCCAATGGCGCGCTGATGATTTCCGCCATGAAACTGCTGCATGCCGTAGAACTGCCGATTCTGCTGGTGGCGATGTTCAAATACATCACCACCCGCTTTGACAGCCGCCTGTCCTCCACGCTGTACCTGGTGGGCTTCCAGTTTATCAGTCAGATCGTCGCCGGCATTCTGGCACCGCTGGCCGGTCTCGGCTACGACCGCATCGGCTTTGCCGACACCTATTTGCTGATGGGCTGCGCCGTCGCCGGTACCACGCTGGTTTCCTGCTTTCTGTTGCGCGGCGAGACTCCCGCCCGCGCACCTCAATTTCAATCCACGATAAAATCAAGTGAGCCAATCCAATGAACAATGCCTTAGCTCAAGCCGACCATGCGGTCGAAACCCTGCGCGCCCAGCGTCAGGACGATTATTACCCGCAATTTCATCTGGCGCCGGCCGCCGGCTGGATCAACGATCCCAATGGGCTGCTGTACATTAACGGCGTCTATCATGCGTTCTATCAGCACCACCCCTACGACGAAAACTGGGGACCGATGCACTGGGGCCACGCCATCAGCCGGGATCTGGCGCACTGGCAGCACCAGCCGATAGCCCTGGCACCCGGCGACGACTACGACAAAGACGGCTGTTTCTCCGGCTGCGCGGTGGACGATAACGGCGTGCTGACGCTGATCTACACCGGCCACGTCTGGCTGGACAAAGTGGGCGATGACGATCAGGTGCGCGAGGTGCAGTGCCTGGCCACCAGCGAGGACGGCGTACATTTCGTCAAACACGGGCCGGTGCTGGCGCCGCCGGAAGGCATTCAGCATTTCCGCGATCCCAAGGTCTGGCGCGAGAATGACGGCTGGTGGATGGTGGTCGGCGCCAAACAAAACGGCCTCGGGCAGGCACGGCTTTATCGTTCGAAAGATCTGCGCAGTTGGCAATTTGACCGCGTGCTGGACGGCGCGCAGACGCTGCATCAGGGCTATATGTGGGAGTGCCCGGATTTCTTCCCGCTCGGCGAAAAACAGGTGCTGCTGTTCTCGCCGCAGGGGCTGGCGGCGCAGGGTTACCGCCACCGTAACCGCTTCCAAAGCGGCTATTTGCTCGGTCACTGGCAGCCGGGCGCCGATTTCAACGTCACTCGACCTTTCTGCGAGCTGGACGCCGGGCATGATTTCTATGCGCCGCAAACTTTCACCGCCGCCGACGGCCGCCGCCTGCTGTTCGCCTGGATGGACATGTGGGAATCGCCGATGCCGAGCAAGGCGCAGGGTTGGGCCGGTGCGCTCACCCTGCCCCGCGAACTGACGCTGAATGCCGAGGGCGATGTGCTGATGAACCCGGTGCGGGAGTTGGCGGCGCTGCGCGGTCTGCCGCAGACGTTTGCCGCAGCGCAACTGCGCAACCAACGCCAACTTCTGGCGGAAAACCTGCAAGAGCTGACGCTGTCGTTGGATCTGGCCGCCAGCGATGCCGAACGCTACGGTATCGCCATTGGCGACGCCGCGCGGCTGTACGTGGACAACCAGGCCCACAGGCTGGTATTGGAGCGTTTCAGCGAGGAACCGGGCCTGTGCGGTTGCCGCAGCGTGCCGCTGCCGGCGGGCGACACATTGTCGTTGAGAGTATTTATCGACCGTTCATCGCTGGAAGTGTTCGTCAATCAAGGCGTTGCCTGTCTGACCAGCCGCATCTACCCGACCGACGGCCGGCGCGGCGTGAGCCTGTTTGCCGAAAGCGGCCAGGCGCAGTTTGAAGCGCTACAGGGGTGGGAACTGGCGAGCATCTGGGCCTGAAAATCCTCGGCGCCTGACTGGCAGGGCACGCTTGTCGTGCCCTGTTTCGCTCACATCGATTCGCGCAACAACAGCGGGCAGGCCACCTTCACCGTCTCGCAGTGTTCCAACTGGTTAATCAGATGCAGCGCCGCCTGACGGCCCAGTTCGTAATGCGGCAGTTGCACCGTGGTCAACGGCGGCAGGAACAGTTGGCCGATGCCGACCATGTTGTCATAACCCAGCACCCCCACCTGCTGCGGGATCTGCCAGCCCTGCGCCAACAGCACCTGATACACCATAAACGCCACCCGATCGTTGCCGCACACCACCACATCGCAATCGCGCCGGCCCGGTGCGAAATGCCGTTCCAGCAAGGCCACGCAATCGCGGTAGCGCTCATCGCCGTCGCTCAAATCAAGGTGATATTGCTTGAGTTGGTCTACGTCGCCGCCCGCGTCACGCCAGGCGCGCTCCAACCCGCGACGGCGCAACCCGGCCGCCAGCGTGTTTTCCGGCAGATGAATGCACAGCGGCGCACGGTAGCCTTTGGCGATCAGCGCGCGTATGGCGTCGTACTGGCCCTGTTCGTCATCCGGAATGTAGCTGGCAACGCTGTTTCCCTGACTGACGCAGTTGGCCAGCACCAGCTTTTTATCCAGTAACTTGGGCGGCACTGTGACCTGCCGCAGCCCCATGGTGGTGAAAATCACCCCATCCGGCCGGTGCGCCAGCAGCAAATCTATGGTGTGCTCGGCGCTGTCGTCGGCGAACAGGTTGACCACAAAGCTGTTCCAGCCGTGTTCGCGCGCGGTCTTTTCGATCGACAGGATCATTTCCACCGAGAACGGCGTGGTGGCGGTGTCCAGCGCTAACACACCGAGCGTCTGCACCCGGTTGCTGTCGCCGCGAATGCGCCGGGCCGAGAGATCGGGTACGTAATCCAGTTGGTCGATCGCCTGCTTGACGCGCTGGTAGGTGTCTGGCCGCAGTTTGCCTGGCTCGTTGATGGCGCGGGAAACCGTCATCAGCGACACCCCGGCAAGTTTTGCAACGTCTTTCAGCGAGGCCATGCGCCCTTCTCTGTGTAGGATGGAAAACCAAATAATCCCACAACTTAACGCCGGACTCTACCCCTTGCACATTCTGTCGGCCAGTTCATGTACCCGCTGCATGGCTTGCGCCAACTGGGTAACGGTGACAGGGTGCGGCATGTTGGCCATATCCGGCGCTTCAACCGCCGCCGCCATAATGGCGTTGATGGCTTGATTGTCCAGATCGTCGGCGATATCCGCCAAATGCAGCGGTATCCGGCAGGCCTGCGCCAGCCGCAAGGCAGCCAGCAGTTCCTCGTCGCTGCGCTGTTCCAGCGCCAGCAGGCACAGGTTGCCGTAACCGACCAACAGGCCATGACCAAAATGGCGCGTCTTGTCGCAGACGGTGAAGCCTTCAAACAGCGCATGGGCCGCTGCGGCATGTGCCCCGCTGCCCATGACCGACGTCAGCCCGGCAAACAGGAAGATGGCATCCAGCGCCTGCTCCAGCGCAGCGTCGGCCTGGCATAACTCCGCCGCCTGGCAGGCCGCAGCCCCGTATTCTTCAATCAGTTGGTAACAGATGCGGCTGTTGGCCTGCGCCGCCAGCGCCATGCCGTTCAGTGCCGGCGGGTGGCCGATGGCGCGATACTCATACCATTTCGCCAGCGTATCCCCCAACCCGGCCGCCAACCAGCGGGCGGGTGCCGCGGCCAACAGTTGGCTGTCAATCACCGCCGCCGCCGGGGCATGCGGCAGATGCAGCATGTCGCGAAAGTGGCCGTCGTCATGATAGCGAATAGACAACGGCGTAACGGCAGCGCAAGTGGCGGCAATGGTCGGCACGGTGATGACCGGCAATCCGCAAGCCGCTCCCACCGCCTTGCCGGTATCAATGGCCTTGCCCCCACCCGCCACGATCAACACCTGCGCCGCCGCTGAATGCGCCACTGCGCCCAGCCGCGCAATCTGCGTTTCACTGCATTCGCCGCCATACTGCTCGCAGCCAACCCGCTCCACCGCCGCGGCACGCAGGCAGTTGCCTATGCGCGCTTCGGTAACCGCCAGCCCACGCGCACCGCCGATCAGCATCGCCCTTGAACCGTAACCGGCGCACAGCGTACCGATCTCCTCCAATGCTCCGGCGCCGCGTATCACGCGCGCCGGGAAAGCGATTTGCGCTAAAGACATCTCAGGCTCCTTATCCTCGTTCATTCACCGGCCGCAGCAGATGCGGCCCCAATTCCTGCACGCTGCTACAGCCCAGTTGCGCCAGCGTGCGGTCAATTTCCTCGCTGAAAATCCGCAGTGCCTGAGTCGCGCCAGCCTGCCCAGCCAGCGCCACGCCGTACAACAACGGGCGGCCGAGCAACACGGCATTGGCACCCAGCGCCAGCGCTTTCACCACGTCGGTGCCGCGCCGAAAGCCGCTGTCGATCAGGATCGTCGCCGTCGGCCCACAGGCAGCACGCACCGCCGGCAACAGGCTGATGGGGGCAACGCTGCCGTCGAGCTGGCGGCCGCCGTGGTTGGACAGCACTATGCCATCCGCCCCGGCATCGAGCGCCTGACGGGCATCCTGAGGGTGCAAAATGCCCTTCACCAGCAGCTTGCCCGGCCAGCATTGCCGTACCCAATCCAGCGTTTGCCAGTTCAGCGCGGCGTCCATCTCGCGGGCGAAATAAGCGGCCCCGCTCAGGCCCCGCTGCCGCTCCGCCGGCAAATAAGGTTGCAGATTGCCGAAACCGGGCATGCCCGCCGGGCGCAAGGTATGCCACAACCAGCGAGGGTGCAGCGCCACGTCGCACAGGCTGGCGAGGGAGAGTTTCATTGGCCGCCGGTAGCTGCGCCGATCGCGCTCGCGGTTGCCGAAATGCACCGCATCCACCGACAGCACCAGCGTGTCGCAGCCCGCGGCCAGAGCGCGTTGCAACAGCCCGGCGGTCACCTGCCGATCGCGCAGCACATACAGCTGGAACCAGTGCTGCCCCTGGCCATCGGCGGCAATCTCCTCCAACGAGGCGGTAGATACCGTGCTCTGAATATAGGGAATGCCGAACGCCCGGGCGCTGCGCGCCAGCATCAAATCCGCCTGATAACGCAGCATGCCGTTGTAACCGGTGGGCGCAATCAGCAGCGGTGCCGCCAGTTCCTGCTGCCAAAGCCGAATGCTTAACGTGCGGCGGCTGGCGTCACGCAGCACCGGCGGCACAAACTGCCATTGGCTGAACGCCACCCGGTTACCGCGCAGCGTGTGTTCATCTTCCGCACCGCCCGCCAGGTAACGGTAAGCGAAACGCGGCAGGTAGCGCCGCGCCGCACGCTGCAAATCCGCCACGTTGAGTATCGCCCCGCTCATCCGCGCGCCGCCTCCGCCAGCACCTGTCGCAACGCGCCGAGGAAGCGCCGGTTGTCCGCCGCGCTACCGATCGAAACCCGGATGAACCGCTGATAACCGGCTTCGCGCCAGGGTTTGACGATGATGCCGTGCGCCAGCAACGCTTCGGCTATCCGCTCGCTCGGGTAACCGCAATCAAAGAACAGGAAATTGGCGCTGGACGGCGCCACCTGCAGCCCCAATGCACACAGCGCCGCCGCCATCGCCGCACGCGCTTCACTGACCCAGGCGACGCTGTCGGCCACATGCTGCCGGTCGCGCAATGCTGCCAACGCCGCATTTTGCGCCGCCCGGTTAATGTTGAACGGCGTGCGTACCCGATCGAGCAACGCCACCAGCTCGGCGTCACAGGCCAGTCCGTAACCGACACGCAGCCCGGCCAGCCCGTAAGCTTTGGAGCAGGTGCGCAGCACAATCCACGGGCGGTCCTGTAACGGCAGCAGCGCCAGGCTGTCCGGGTAGTCCGCCAGGTCGGCGCAGTATTCGTAATAGGCCTCGTCGATCACCAGCAGGCAGTCTTGCGGCACGGCGGCGATCAATTGCAAAAAGTCATCGCGTCCGAGCATGCAGCCGACCGGGTTCGACGGGTTGCTGAACACCACCATCTTGGCCGGCCGTTGCAACGCCAGTCGCCAGGCGGCCAGATCGAACTCCAGCGCCTGATTGACCGCCACCAGCGTCACCTCCGCCCCCATCATGCGCGGGTAGATTTCATGCAGGCCAAACGACGGCAGCAGGGTCACGACCCGGTCACCCGGATTAACAAACGCCAGACACAGCATTTCCAAAATGTTTTCAGAACCGTTGCCGATCACCACCTGCTGCGGGGGAATGCCGGTCAGGGCGGCGATTTCCGCCCGTAGCGCCTGGCTGTCAGGATCCGGGTAAATGCCGCTATGCTGAGCCAAATCGCTCAGCGCCTGTTGCACCAGAGGGCTGGCGCCAAGCGGGTTTTCGTTGCTCGCCAGACGGGTAACTTCTGTGACGCCGTAACTATTGCGCACCGCCTCGCTGGACAACCCGGCGTTATAGGCGCCGAGCGAACTTGCCTGCCGGCGCGCCAGGCGGCGCACCGCCTGTGCTGCGGAAGAAATGGCTTGCATCCTCACCTCACGGGTTAATTATCGGTAAAGTCAAAAAGCGCATGACCCCCTTCCCGGCGAATGGGAGGGGTCATGGTCTGACGGGGTTTAGTGCAGGCTTTGCAAGGTTTCGCTGCGGATCTCTTCCGTGACCTGCGCCTTGATCGCCATAAACTCCGGCGACGTTTTCAGGGTGTAATCGCGCGGATGCGGGAAATCGACCGGCACTTCGGTTTTGATCCGCCCCGGGCGCGCGCTGAAAATCGCCACCTTGTTGGCCATAAAAATCGCTTCATCGATGTCATGCGTCACGAACAGCACCGTTTTGCGCGAAGCCTCCCAGATGTTGAGCAACAGCTCTTGCATCATCACCCGCGTCTGGTTATCCAGCGCGCCGAAAGGTTCATCCATCAACAGGATTTTCGGATCGTTGGCCAACGCCCGGGCGATGGCGGTGCGCTGCTGCATGCCGCCGGAAAGCTGGCGCGGGAAATGCCGTTCAAAGCCGCACAACCCAACCTTGTTGATGAAATAGTCGCTGCGTTCTTTCTGCAGCACCGCGCCCACACCGCGTTCCTGCAGGCCAAAACGGATGTTTTGCTCCACCGTGAGCCACGGGAACAGCGTATAGCTCTGGAACACCATGCCGCGATCGGCGCCCGGCCCTTCCACCCGCTGACCATCCAGCCACACTTCCCCCTGCGTCGGGCTGTCCAGCCCGGCAATGATGCGCAGCAGCGTCGACTTGCCGCAGCCGGAAGGCCCGAGAATGGTGATGAAATCATTCTCCTGCACCTGGTAATCGACCGGCAGCAGCGCCTGCGTCTGTTCGCCATGCGGCCCGGTAAAAATTCGCGATACGTTTCTGACATTGAGCTTGTCGGCTTTCATCGCAGAGAACTCCAGATAAACAGGCGTTTGTTAGCCGCCTTGAACAGCAGATCGGACAGCAGACCGATACAGCCGATGACGATAATGCCGAAGATAATCTGCCCAGTGTTCAACAGCGCCTGGCTGTCGACAATCATGTGGCCGATACCGCTGGAAGAACCGATCAGTTCGGCGACAATCACGTAAGTCCAGGCCCAGCCGAGCACCAAACGCAGCAGTTCGGCAATCTCCGGCGCCGCGCCGGGGATCAGCACCCTTCGTACCACGCTGCGATTGGAGGCGCCCAGGGTATAGGCCGCCTCCACCAGATCGCGCCGGGCGGCGCCGACGGTCACCGCCACCATCAGCACTATCTGGAAGAACGAGCCGATAAAGATCACCAGAATTTTCTGCATTTCGCCGATGCCGGCCCACAGGATCAACAGCGGCACAAACGCCGATGCCGGCAGATAGCGGCAAAACGAGACAAAGGGTTCGAGAAACGCCTCCACCAGTTTGTACGAACCCATCATGATGCCGAGCGGCACCGCAATGGCCGCCGCCAGCAGGAAACCGCTCAGCACCCGGAACACCGTCATGCCGATATCCAGCGAGAAATCGTACTCGGTGAACAGCAGTACGCCTTCGCGCAGCATGGTGAGCGGATCGGCCAGAAACGTCGGCGACACCAGCCCGGTGAAGGTCACCAGCCCCCACAGCGCAACGAACAGCGCGAAGAAGGCCAGGCCGAGAAACCAGCGCAACCGCCCGGCAACCGGCCGCAACGGCACCATCATCGGGTTATGCCAGTGCGGCTTGGCGGGCGGCAGCGCCTCAGGCTCCCGTTCCAGTTCCGCCACTGGACTGAGGGGTGAATTCATTTCGGACTCCTTCATGGCTGGTTTACGTAGCTGGCGTCATACAGCGTGCCGATGTCCGGCAGTTTGCGGATCACGCGCATTTCCAGCAGCAGCGCCGCGGCCTCTTTGCTGAAATCGGCGATTTCGCCGCTGAAGAACTTGCGGTTCTGCTCGCGATCCTGCCAACGCAGGTAGCCGGCGGACTCGGCAAACTGCTTGCCGCTGGATTTCACCGCCGCCCCCATGATTTCGTAGGATTTATCCGGCTGCGCCTTGATCATGTCCAACGCGTCGAAATAGCTCTCCACCAGCGCTTTCGCCGCCTGCGGGTTTTTCTTCAACCAGTCCGGCGTGCAGCCCAGCGTATCCATCACCATCGGGTAATCCAGCGTAGTGGCCAGGATTTTTCCTTGTTTGGGATTGTCGCGGACCGTCGACAGGTAAGGTTCGTAGGTCATCGCCGCGTCGTTCTGCCCGGCATTGAAAGCCTGCGCCGCCGCCTGCGGCGACAAGGTGGCCAGCTTGACGTCTTTCAGCGTCATGTGGTTTTTGTCCAGGATCCACGCCAGCGCAAAATAGGAGGAGGTGCCGGGCGCATCGACGCCCACCGTCTTGCCCTTCAACTGCGCCACGCTGCTGATGCCGTTGCGCACCGCCAGCCCGTCGGCCCCGTAAGATTTGTCCAACTGCACGATTTGCGTGATTGGCACGCCGTTGGCGTTCCAGGCGACGTAGGTTTCCACCGTGGTGGCGGCGCACTGCACCCCACCGGAGGCGATCGCCAGATGGCGGTCTTTCTGCGGGATCATTTTCAGATCGACATCCAGGCCATGCTTTTTGAAAATCCCGGCCTTGTCCGCCAGCGTTAACGGAGCGAAGCCGGTCCAGCCGGAGATGCCAATCGCCACCGGCGTATCGGCCGCCTGCGCCGCCGTTGCCGTCACACCGCAAAATCCCGTCGCTGCTGCCAGGATCGAAAGTGTCCCCATTGCCGTTTTCACGGAAAAACCCTTGCTCATGCTGTGCTCCTGTCTTGCCGATAAAACGCCCCCACCGCGGGCGCCAGAATGGCTCTGTATAGTCTTGTCTATACAAGCAAAGTGACTGGAGCAAAGACTGTGCCAAACGCGCAAGCGGCGTGGGCGGCGGAGAAACGGGTTTCAGGAGGGGGCGGGCGAATCATGATGGCGCAGGCGGCGCACCTAATTGGAGCACGCGCGCCGCCTGCCGGGTGAGCGGATTAAACCGGGTGAATATCGGCCCACAGAGCCAGGCTTTCTTTTGCCAGCGGCGTCAGTTGCCCGTCGTGACGTTCGGCCTGCCACCAGCCGCCCTCGCGTGCAGCCAGCGTGACGCCGCCCGCCAGTGACCAGGTTCCTTGCAACACATACAGCACGCCGGCGTGGCCTGCCGGCAAGGTCACGCCGGCGGTGATGCGCTGTACCTTGGCCGCCCAGCGCCCGCGCCGGGTCATGATGTTAAAATCCTGGCTGGCACCGCCCAGCAGCGTAGCGTCCAACGCCACGTCGCCGGAAAAGGCAAAGGGCTCGCCGACCTGCGACAACCGGTGATCGATTTGCCCTGCGCTGAACAAATGCACGCCGTCGCCCTCCAGCAGAGTAATCGAGCGGTCGATGCCGCCAAATGCCGAAAACGGGCCGTCCTGCGCGATGGTGGCGATGCTGGCGCGCCAGTCAAAGTCTTGCGCGCCCGCCGGCCAGCAGGCAATCTCACGGGTTTCGCCGCCGCCGTTGCGCCAGGGCGTCACCGGCAGGGAATCGAAATCAAAACGGGTCAGACTCATCACGCCTCCTGCTGGAAAGTTTTCAGCACCTGCAGGAATTCCGCGCTGCTTTGCTGTTGCAACGCGTGACGCCCCTGCTCGATCACCTGACGGCCGCCGACGAAGACGTCGCGGATTTGCTCTTTGCCGCCGGCGAACAGCCAGCGGTTGAGGATCGAGGCATCGGGTGCCGCGGCCAGATAAGGATCGTCGCCATCCAGTACCAGCCAGTCGGCGCGGTAACCGCTCTGCAAACGGCCAATAGGTGCGCCGCAGGCCTGCGCCCCACCCTGCAATGCCTGTTGGTACAGCACGTCCGCCACCGCCGGTTGTTGTGGCGTGGTCAGGCGGTTACGGCGCTGATCGCGCAGCCGCTGGCCGTATTCGAACCAGCGCAGCTCTTCTACCACGTTGAGCGACACGTGGCTGTCGGAACCTATGCCCCAGCGGCCCTGATGGTGCAGATAGGCGTCACCGGGGAAAATGCCATCGCCCAGGTTGGCCTCGGTGGTCAGGCACAGGCCGGCCACCGCCTGGCTGCGCGCCAATTGCTCGAGCTCTGCGCGATCGAGATGGGTGGCGTGCACCAGGCACCAACGCGAGTCCACCGGCATGTGCTCATACAGCCAGGCCACCGGGCGTTGGCCGCTCCAGGCCAGGCAATCATTGACCTCTTTTTGCTGCTCGGCGATATGGATATGCACCGGCAAGGTATTGTCCGACGCCGCCAGGATCTGCTGCATCTGGCTCAACTCCACCGCACGCAAGGAGTGGAAGCACAGACCTTGGTTTTGCAGCGGTTGGCCCGCCAGTTGGCGGGCAATCACTTGCTGCTGTTGCAGGTAGCTGTCCGCATCCTGAATAAAACGTTTCTGCCCCGGTTGGGCGGGCTGGGCGCCAAAACCGGCATAGCTGTACAGCACCGGCAGCAGGGTCATGCCGATCCCCGCCTGCTGCGCCGCCTGGCTGAGGCGACCGGTCATTTCGCCGCGATCGGCGTAAGGATTGCCGTCGGTGCCATGATGCAGATAGTGGAACTCGGCAACCTGGGTATATCCTCCCTTCAGCATTTCGATATACAGTTGTCGGGCAATAATTTCCACCTGCTCCGGAGTCAGCCGCTGTACCAGGCGATACATCAGATCGCGCCAGGTCCAGAAACTGTCCTGCGGGTTGCCCGCGACCTCTGCCAGCCCGGCCATCGCACGCTGAAAGGCGTGGGAATGCAGGTTCGGCATGCCCGGCACCACATCGCCGTGCAGGCGAACACAGCCTTCGGGATCTGAATCGGCAATCACCTGGGTCAGGTGACCGTGCGCATCGACGTCCAGACGGACGTTATGCGCCCACCCCTCAGGGAGCAGAGCGCGTGAGGCAAAATAAGCAGGCATGGCAGTATTCCACTGTTAGTGTAACGGCTAATAACGCGCGAAGATCACGCATCCGAAAATGCACAGGCCCATCGCATTGCTGTGGCGAACCGGCCCTTATACCCTAGATAATTGGAGTTGCATCACAACAAAACCAAGGGTTTTGTTGAACAGCGCTTGCGCTGGCCCCAACGGGGCGAGGCTTTGCCGAGTAACGCGGCAAGAACGCTTATCCCGATGAGCTTACTGAGGTAAGTGATTCGGGTAAGTGAGCGCAGCCAACACAGAGGCAACTTCAAGTATGACGGGTATAGTTGTATATACATATACATACGCCGACATCAACAGTAAACTGGTGTTATTATTTTTTTATTTGACGAGGTTAACGTCGTGGTTGATCAACAGACCCTGGTACAACTGGCTGCTGCAATGAGCGATACCCCCGCCCCGATCTACCAACGGGTCAAGCAGGCGATCGTAAACCAAATCCGTGCGGGCCATTGGCTGCCGCACCAGCGCGTGCCCTCTGAAAGTGAACTGGTGGCGGAGCTGGGCGTCAGCCGCATGACCATCAACCGCGCACTGCGCGAGCTGACCAGCGAAGGTTTCCTGATCCGCATGCAGGGCGTCGGCACCTTCGTCGCCGAGGCCAAAGCGCATACCGCGCTGCTGGAAGTGCATAACATCGCCGACGAAATCGCCGCGCGCGGCCATCGCCACAGCAGCAAGATCCTGCAACTCAAAGCGCGCCCGGCCAGCGAAGAAGAAGCGCTGGCGCTGGGTATCCAACCCGGCCAACAGCTGTTCTATTCGCAGATCGTGCATTACGAAAACGACCTGCCGGTGCAGGTGGAAGACCGCTGCGTCAATCCGGTGGTCGCGCCCGATTACATGAAGCAGGATTTCGACCGCGTGACGCCGTATATCTACCTGACGCAGGCCGCCCCGCTGACCGCCGGCGAGCACATCGTGGAAGCGGTAGTGCCGACCCGCCAGGAGCGCGACCTGCTGCAACTGGAAGATCACGAACCGGGCCTGTTGATCCACCGCCGCACCTGGTCCGGCAAAAACGTGGTCACCTCGGCGCGCCTGTTGTATCCCGGCAGTCGCTACCAGCTGTTTGGCCGTTTCACCAGCGACGTTTAATTCCCCCGCGGGTGCAGCCCTTGCGCCCGCGCCCTCTCCGCGATCACATCCCGATAACAAATTTTTCCCCCGCCTCTTGTGACAAACCGGTGAATGCGCTAGGTTGTTTTTAATTGTATATACAACCATGTGGGAGCCAAGGCTCCGGCGGAGGAAAGCAATGACGTCTGAGATTCACTGCGACAGCCTGTGGCACGGGGCCGACATCGTCACCATGCGCGACGGCAAGTATCACACCCTCAGCGATGGCGCGATCGCCGTGCGCGCAGGCAAAATCGTCTGGGTGGGCGAATATGCCGCACTGCCCGCGGGGCTGATGGCCGATGAGACGGTGAAATTCGACGGCGGCATCATCACGCCGGGCTTTGTCGACTGCCATACCCATCTGGTGTTCGGCGGCAACCGCAGCGGCGAATTCGAACAGCGCCTGAATGGCGTGAGTTATGCCGAGATCGCCGCCCAGGGTGGCGGCATCATTTCCACCGTCAAAGCCACTCGCGACGCCGACGAAGAGGTGCTGCTCGAGCAAGCGCTGTTCCGTTTACGGCCGCTGTTGGCGGAAGGCGTAACCTGCGTGGAGATCAAATCCGGTTACGGGCTGACGCCGGAAAGCGAGCTGAAAATGCTGCGCGTGGCGCGCCGGCTTGGCGACATGCTGCCGGTTGAGGTGAAAACCACCTGCCTGGCGGCCCACGCGCTGCCGCCGGAATACGCCAACCGCGCCGACGACTATATCGATCTGGTGTGCAATACCATTATTCCTCAGGCCGCCGCCGCCGGGCTGGCGGATGCGGTCGATGCCTTCTGCGAGCATCTGGCGTTCTCACCGGCGCAGGTTGAGCGGGTGTTCGCCGCCGCCGAAGCCGCCGGCTTGCCGGTGAAGCTGCACGCCGAACAGCTTTCCGCCCTCGGCGGCAGCGCGCTGGCGGCACATCATCATGCGCTTTCCGCCGATCATCTGGAATATGCCACCGAGCAAGACGCCCGTGCGATGGGCGACGCAGGCACCGTCGCAGTACTGCTGCCCGGCGCTTATTACCTGCTGCGAGAAACCCAGTGCCCGCCGGTGGACCTGTTCCGCAAGCACCGGGTGGCCATGGCGATCGCCAGCGATGCCAACCCGGGCACCTCACCGGCGCTGTCGCTGCGCCTGATGATCAACATGGCCTGCACGCTGTTCCGTCTGACGCCGGAAGAAGCGCTGGCAGGCGTCACGGTTCATGCCGCCAAAGCGCTGGGCCTGCAAGAGAGCCATGGCACGCTGGAAACCGGCAAGGTGGCGGATTTTGTACACTGGCCGCTTTCCCGTCCGGCTGAACTGGCTTACTGGTTGGGTGGACAACTGCCCTGTACGGTGATTTTCCGAGGAGAAGTACGTCAATGACCATTCGCGATCCCTATGATTTTCAGGCCGGCAGCCTGCCGCTACTGATCAGCATTCCCCATGCCGGCACCCGATTGACGCCGGCGGTCGAAGCCGGTTTGACCGAAGAGGCTCGGCCGCTGCCCGATACCGACTGGCACATCCCGCAGCTGTATGATTTTGCCCGCGCTATGGGTGCCAGCGTGCTGATCGGCAACTACTCGCGCTTTGTCATCGATCTTAACCGCCCGGCGGACGACAAGCCGCTGTATACCACCGCCACCACCGGCCTGTACCCTGACGTGCTGTTTGACGGCCGCCCGAGTTTTTTGCCGGGCAAAGCGCCGTCGGACGAAGAACGCGCAGGCTATTTACAGCAAGTCTGGCAGCCCTACCACCAGCAACTGCAGGATGAACTGGCGCGACTGAAAGCCAAACACGGCTATGCGCTATTGTTCGATGCGCACTCCATCGCCTCGGTGATCCCACGGCTGTTCGACGGCAAACTGCCGGATCTCAATCTGGGCACCAACGGCGGAGAAAGCTGCGCCCCGGCGCTGAGCGATCGCCTGGTGGCCTGCTGCGAACAGCAACAACAGTTTACGCACGTGCTTAACGGTCGTTTTAAAGGCGGATACATCACCCGTGCTTATGGACAGCCGCAGCAACAGCAGCATGCGATTCAGTTGGAGCTGGCACAGGTCAACTACATGTCCGAGCAGTATCCCTTTGCCTTTGAGCCACAACGGGCGGCCGCTTTGCAGCGTCTGCTGAAGCAAATGATCGATAGCCTGCTGTCCTGCGAGCTACCGCGTTAACCCAGCGCTGTACCCAAGCCGGGGCGATCCCTCTTGCCCCGGCGTCACCAAGACGTCACTTCGCCTCCTGATTTTTTGGCATAAAGCATGCCTCCTTTCTTGCGCCCGCTTCAATTTGCGTACTGCTTCGCAGTTTGAGTGAAAACCCTTGTATCTGGTCGGAACAGCGCACAAAACAGCGGCATAGAGATCGCAGGGTACGCCACAATCTGCCGAAAATCCTGGCCGTTGCCTGGAAATAACTCCCCGTAAACCTTTCCCCGGCAACCTTGGCTGCCAGGGTTCCGGCTGCGCGGTGCGAGACCCAAAATTGATCACCCACTCTGGAGGCTACCATGTCTGAAACCCCGTTAAACTGGCGTGCCGCACAGGCCGTTGCCAATCGTCTGTTGGCGAATTGGCGCTCCGATGGCGAACCCGGTGGAGCAATGACCCTGTTCGACGCCAGGCAGATACGGGCGACCGCCAGCGCCGGCCTGGCCGACCTGGCGCAAAATACCCCTTTTACCGCCGATAGCGTGGTGCGCTACGCCTCGATCACCAAGCACATCTTCGCCGCACTGGCGTTGAACGCCACCGGTAACGCCCTCAGTCTGCACCATCGTCTCGGCGATTTGCTGCCAGAACTGCATGCCCCGCTGGCGGAGGTGACCGTCGGTCAGGCGCTGGACATGACCAGCGGGCTGCCCGACGTGCGTGAAACTCTGGGGCTGCTCGGTATCTCGGTACATACCCGCAGCGATGCGCAGCCGGTGATGCAGTTCCTGCAGGGGCTGCGTGAGCTAAATTATCCGGCCGGCAGCGAAGTGGCCTACACCAATACCGGATATCGGTTGGTTGAGGCTGCGCTAAAAGCCAAAGGCTATGACTTCGAACAGCTGGTGCAACAGCATATTGCCAAGCCGCTGCAGGTTCAGTTATGGGCGCCGGAAAGTTGGTTTGACGTGGTGCCCGGCCTGGCGCCCGGCTACTGGCGCTCCCCGCAGGGTTGGCAACTGGCCAGCGCCGGTCTGCACCTGTCCGCCTCCGGCAGCCTGGCCGGCAGCGCCAATGCCCTCACCCGCTGGCTGCAAAGGCTGCTGGCTGATGAAGGCCCGGGCCAGGGTGTGTTGGCACAGCTTGGCACCCCACGGCGGCTCAATCAGGGCCAGCTCAGCGCTTACGGTCTGGGGTTGGCGCAAACTTCGCTCGGCGCGCATCCTTTACTGGGCCACGGAGGTTCACATGCCGGTTACAAAAGCTATTTTCTGCTGACGCCCGATCGGCAGGCTGGGGTAGCGCTGGTGGCCAACCGCGAGGATTGCGACAGCTTTGGCATGGTGCTGCAGGTGATGGCCGCCCTGCTCGATGAAGCAATGCCGCAACGCAGCACCGCCATTCCCGACGGCATTTACGCCACGGTGGCAGAGCCTTACTGGCTGGAGGTGACAGAGGGTAACCTAAGCTATTTGGGGATCGGCGAACCGCTTTACCAGGCCGATGACGGCTACGCGGTGTCGCTTTCTGCCCATATGCCAATGCGGTTGAAATGGACCGGTGAAGCGGTTGAAGGCGAAGTGGGCCACGTGGCGCGCCGCTTCCTGCCGGTAACGCCCAACGACGACTGCCTGAAGCACGTACAGGGTCTCTGGTATCACCCGCAGTACCGCACCGCCTTCGAGATATGCGGCGATCGGGTGCACATCGGCGTGGGTCCGGCGGCGCAGACCGGCACAATCAGTTCGCTCGGCCACGGCCGTATGCTGGTAGAAAGTAGCGACGGCCCGTGGCTAAAACGCTTTTGTCTGTATTTTCGCGGTTACAGCGTGGATCTGATCGCCAACCGCAGCCGGGTGCTGACCTTTCAGCGCGGCAGCGATTAGCTACGCCGCTCACCCCGCTTTACCGGCCCTGACCGCCAGTAAAGCGGTGAACAACCGCTGCTTGTCGGCTTCGCCGAGATTAGCCTGACGAATGGCGCTAACAAAAGCGCCGCGTGCCTGTTCCGTCAAGGGCCCGGCTTTTAATTGCTGCGCCAGCCGTTGCAAAATGCGGTTGCTTAGCTCGGCGATCTGCGGTCGCACGCGGTCCAGCGGGCGCGGTTGCCAACCGCTTTCAGGCGTCGCCAGCCAGTCTGCGCGATAGCGGTACTGAATCGCCTTGGCGGCGTCCATCTGTGCCACGATAAACGGCCGCACCGAGTGCGGATCCAACCCTAATCGACCCGCCTCCGCCTCTGTACTGGCCAGCACCTTGGCTTCCTGCGTAAGATCCTCGATCGGCAAGTGCTGCCGAGCTTTGTAACCGGCGACATCTTTCATATAAGCCAGACGCTGGTTGACCAATTCGCCAAGCGTCCCCCCGTCGTCTGCCAGCGCTGAAAAACTGGCCAGACAGCAGGCGAACAATAACGCTCTGAACATGGTCCTTTCCTTTTTGTTTGCCCAAATAAAGAAAGCAGAGTTCATCACAATCGCCGCGGCTCAGGCAACTCTCCAGCGGAAAGAAAAAAGCCCCGCCGAAGCGTAATGCTGGTCAGTTAGCCTTTTTCTGAAGGTGTTGGTGAAGTTTTCGGTCGATAAAGGTGAGATGCACCATGAGACTCTCGCGCCTCGACCGAGCAAGGGACCGTAAGGCGCGGCCCCTTGCAACCCGCGCCTTTGCCCTGTCAGACGGTTGGCTGCGCCAACTCCCCTCCCTCCGTCACCGCGCATCACGGCCGGCTACGCGGGTGCAGCGGACAGACGATGTTAAGCGAGGGCGCGGGTGGAGGGGCCGCGCCTTCGGGCCCTTCAATTGCCATTCATTGTGGTAGCAGAGAAATGCGGGATATTTACGGCCATTCCTCCTGGAACGCACAGAGATTGGATAAAAAAATGCCAGTCAGGCTTAACTGACCGGCATTATCGCCGAAGCGAGGCTTTGAGTCGAAGACGCCGGGCGTTAGTCAAACACGCCGTTAATCACCGAAGCTACAATGGCGGTGCTCAACGCCACCAACACCAGATCGTTACCGGCAATGCGCCATTCGTAACCCGGATAGGACGGCAGATCGCGCAGCATTGAAGAAGGCACCATTTTCTTGGCGATGCCTGGAGGCAACGGTTTGCCGCGTGCCAGGTTCTTGGCGATGCCCGGCGGCAGAGAACGATAGCCGGTCAGGCCGTAATTCAGCGCCAGCGAACGTACCCGATCGTGAGAGATATTGACCGACACCAGATCGCGTTCGTCACCTTTGGCTTTATGGCCTTTGTCTTTATTGCCTTTATCTTTATTGCCTTTGACGTGGTCGCCGCTATTGCCTTTGCCGCTGTTGCCGTGACCATTACCGCCACCGTTGCCTTGACTGTTGCCGTGCCCGCCGCCGTTGCCATTGCCATTGCCGCCCTTATCGGCGAACACTGGCGCAGAAGACAGACCCAGCGAGACAATCAGCGCCAGTGCCGTGAGAGTAGTACGACTTTTGTTCATGTTATGACTTCCTGCTTGGGGTATTACATTAACTATAGCGGTAATTCCCCCCATAAAGGATAAGGAAAACTCCGAGATTGTGAGCAGTAAAAATAGGGCCGGGCCGGCCAGAGTAAGGAGAGTGATGAAAGATTATTCCAGCGCAAAACTATTCGAAAAAACCGAGCCTCGCGACAAGATTTTTCTTGCAGCAAAATAAGCCTTGCAGTACTTTGGAAAGGTACCAAAAAGAGTTAGTCTGCTCTTTTTCGTCGCACCTCAAATCTTATTTTATCGTCCAGAATGATAAACTGAATGCTTCCCGCCACTCCGTGCGGGATTCTTTTTTTACTAAATTTGACGCCTGTCGCACCCTCCTGGTGCTTTATGTTGAGATTTGGTAGCCGATACTTTAAATTCAGCGTCTGAGAAACCTTAACCTCCCGCGGTGGCCAGTTGGCAACGGGTGGGCGTTCAGGAGCAAAAGACATGCAAATGACCCTCATGGAATATATCACTCAGCACTTTAACGGCGATCTTCACCGCTACGCGCAATCCGAAGGCGTGAGCCGTGAACAAATCATCCATTGGATCGATAATGAATGCCATGTAATCAAAGGACGATTATTTATGCCGGTGAGACATTTACCGGGTGAACAAGCGCAGTGATAACAAAAAAACCCCGCCAAAGCGGGGTTTTCTGTTTCTGATACCACGGAAAATCAGAAGTTATAACCGGCCACGAGGTAATAGGCCCAGCCTGTAGATTTAATTGGCCCCTGCGGCGTACCGATCTCCGAGCCATCTTGCCACTGACCGCCGTTATGGAAGTAACGGGCCACGAACGAGTAGTGCCAGTGATCGTAGTTCAGCGCCAGAATGTGGCTGGAAGCGATAGAGTTGCTGGTGCGAACCTGTTTCCCGGTACCGTCGGTCCAGTTGCTGTCTTTGCCCAGATCGGAACCGAAGTCAAAGTTGGTGAAACCGATGTAACTCAGGTTTCCGCCCCACAACGGGGTCAACGGCACAAAGTATTTCACCTTGAAGCGGTAACCATCCCAGCTGTTCTCATTGGCGGCCTGGTAGTTTTCCCACTGGTATTTGGCATAGATGTTCATCGACAGGCTCATCGGCAGGCCGGTATCGATGTCCGTACCCAGACCCATGTACCAGGTATTCTGGCGGCCGTCGGCGTTATGACCCAGGTCATAGATATAGTTGTTGGCGAAGTACCACTCTTTGAACGGCCCGAAGCTCAGATCTGTGCCGGTCAGCTTGTCGATGGAGAAGCGCGGCTCGATCTCCATAAACAGCGGTGAACCCTTGTCCCAGATGCCGCGGTCCGGCGTATTGCCGACGCCGAAGAACTTAGGCACATCGACGTAGCCATAGAAATCGAACCAATCTTTTTTGGCGAAGGCTTCGTATTCAAGATACACATCGTTGTTCAATTGCGGTCCGAAACGGGTGTGGTAGCTGCCCACCACGTTAACGCTCTGGTGCCACCAATCCGAGACGAATTGGCTGTCTTTGCTATCAGCCATTGATGATGCACTGTAAGACGCTGCGAGCAATACACCTGCTGCTAGAGCTATTTTTTTCATTTTTATTACCACATGCTTAAAGGGCCATTTCCTGCCCGTTAGAAAAGATGACAATGAGTCTGACGACACCTGGCGTTGCCCCGCTGACTGTTTCTCGGGCGACACGCGCATTATAGAAATCACCGAGTGTAATAATCTGTGATCCAGTTATGCATTTCGCGAATAGGTAATCGATTGCGTTCACATTTGTCAAATTATGTTTCATGCAAATTCACGATCGATGTGATTTTTGTCATGCTCGGTGATTTATAAAGCAGTTTTTGTGCCAATTGTGCACAACACCCAAAATGAGCGCGGATGGCATTTTTAGGCCAAAAAAACCGGCTCAAAACGGCCGGCTGAAGAAAAGAGATGTGTGGGAAACGGGTCTGATGGCCGTGGAAAACTCAACGCACGCTCGGCACCGCTTTGGCTATATTTTCCTGGCGGAAAACCACTTCCTGCCCCGGAGCCACCTCCCACTCTTTAGGTGGGATGTCCACCTTCGGCGCAGCGGCAACCACCGAGCCGAAAATCAACTTGCCTTCCCTGCGCAGTATGCCGACATCAAGCTGGTATTCATGGCGCAAGTTAGCGGTGGTCAGGCGCACTGTATCACCGCGCATATAGCTTTCATCGTCAATCACTGGCTGCTGAATGAATTGGATATCGTCTCTCATTTTTATGTTCCTTCAGGCACTATCGCTAGTTAAATTCTAGTCCACTATCCCAGGGTCGACTGATAATTTCCGTTACTTTCCACGGGTTGCCCGCCAGCAGATCAGCGAACCGAGTGTGACCATCACCACGCCCTGCCAGAAACTGACCGTCAGCGAAGTATCAAGCACCAGCGCGGCAAATACCGCCGACAACACCGGCGTAAAATAAGATACCGTCGCCAGCAGCGTCATGTTGCCGTGCAAAATGCCGACATTCCACGCCGCATAACCGACACCCATCGCCATACCGGCACACAGCAGCGTCAGGCTCACCGGCCAGGTAAACTGCATGCCGCTTTCGTCGCTGAAGGCATATTTCAGCCACAGCGCCACGGCGGTCAGCGTAATAAACAGCACCACGCCGTTGCTGCCCTGCGCAATTTTTTTGGTCAGGTTGCAGTACAGTGCCCAAATCACCGCGCCGCCAAAAGCCAGCGCATAACTCAACGGGTTACTGCGCACATTATCCAGCATCTGCGCCGGCGACCATCCGCCCTCACCGCTCATGATCCAGCCAATACCGAACAGCGACAACAGCAGCCCGGGCAACAGCCACCATTTAGCTCTTTGCCCGTTGAACACCAGCGCCATCAGCACGGTAAAACAGGGCCAGAGATAGTTGATCATCCCCACTTCTATCGCCTGCAACCGGGTATTGGCATAGCCCAGCGACAACGACAGGCAGATCTCATAGCTGACAAACAGCAGGCTGCCGAGGATCAGATAAAGGCGGGGAAAATGGCGCAGATTCGGCAAACGCAGCACCAGCAGCAAAAACAGTGCACTGACGCTGTAGATCATCGCCGCACCGCCAATCGGCCCCACCCCTTCACTGACGCTGCGGATCAGACCAACGACGCTGCTCCACAACAGGATCGCCAATAAACCGAACAACGTGGCTTTATGCTGGGCGGGTAAAGAAAACATGAAGACGATCCAATGGGTTATTTTTTATCGGAATTTTCACTCTACTGCCGGACGGCGGAAAAAGAAAGGCGGGAAAACCCGCCTGATTTCGTTACTGCTGAGGCTGCCGCTCAAACTGCGGCGGTGGCTGGCGAAAACGCCGGGTGAGGTACACCAGATACGCAAAGCCCAGCGCCGCCCAGATCAGCCCCATGGTCAGCGAACTTTTTTCCAGGTTCAACCACAACACCGCCACCGTCAGCGCACCAATCAGCGGCAGGATCAGGTAGTTGAAACGGTCCTTCCAGCTTTTGTTGCGCCCCTCGCGAATAAAGAAATGGCCGATAACCGACAGATTAACGAAGGTGAAGGCCACCAACGCGCCGAAGTTGATCAGCGCCGTGGCGGTGACCAGATCAAAAGACAGCGCGGACAGCGTCACCAGCCCAACCATCAGCACGTTCAATGCCGGCGTGCGCCATTTCGGGTGGATATAGCCGAAGAATTTTTCCGGGAACACGTTATCGCGCCCCATCACGTACAGCAGCCGTGAAACGCTGGCGTGCGAAGCCAGGCCGGAAGCCAGCGTATTGATAAAGGTAGTGCAAAGGAAGATGGCCTGGAACAGCTTGCCCCCCACGTACAGCGCGATTTCCGGCAGCGCCGCATCCGGCTGGTGAAAACGCTGAATGGAAGGGAAAAACAGCTGGATAAAGAACGATACGCTGATAAAGATCACCCCGCCGTACAGCGCGGTAAGAAAGATTGCACGCGGGATCACCTTGGCGGCATTGGGCGTTTCTTCGCACAGGGTGGTGACCGCATCAAAACCGAGGAACGAGAAGCACAGGATGGTAGCGCCGGTGATAATCGGCAACAGATGCGCGTTCTCACTGATGAACGGCTGCAAACTCCATACCGTTCCTACCCCTTCGCCATTGCGCAGGCCGTGCACCACCAGGTAGATAAACACCAGAATAATCGCCACCTGGGCCAGTACGAACAACATATTGAAGTTCGCCACCAGATTGACGCTTTTCAGGTTAATCGCCGTCATGATGATCACAAACCCCACCACCCACATCCAGGGCGGTACCTCGGGGAACAGCGCGGTCAGGTAAATTTTCGCCAGCAGCGTGTTGATCATCGGCAGGAACAGATAATCCAGCAGCGAGGACCAGCCGACCAGAAAGCCGACGTGCGGGTTGATCGCTTTCTGCGCATAGGTGTAAGCCGAGCCGGCGGTCGGGAACTGGCGTACCAGCTTGCCGTAGCTGATGGCGGTAAACAGCACCCCAGCCAGCGCAAACAGGTAGGAAGAAGGCACATGGCCGTCGGTGACGCCGGACACGATGCCGAAAGTATCGAACACCGTCATCGGCGTCAGATATGCCAGGCCCATCATCACCACCTGCCACAGCTTGAGGGTTTTGCGCAGTTGCGGCTTGGCCGCCGGATTACAGTCGGTAGCATTAATCGTCATAGCGTTTCCCCTCGTTGTCCTCTGCTGGTAACCGTTTAACGTCATTCAGAGAGGCCGCGGGGAAACTGCTGCTCGGGCGGCGGGAAAAGCGATACGAAGGCAAACGAGCTCGGCCAGCGAATAGGCACGGGCCAGCGCCCGCGCTGACTGACGGTAGGGTAATGGCTGTCATGGTTATTTCCTCGCCGGCGTCCTGTACGCCCAGATGGAAGAAATGCGGTACCGCAGCGCGTAGCTTCGCAGGCCACAGGATAGCCGGCGCAATGCGCCAGACGCGCGCGGTAGGTTCGGATTGAGCGGGGTCAGGCGTTTTTCAGCATCCACTCGATTTCGGTTTCGGTGATCAGGCGCTCGAACTGCACCATTTCATCCGTTTTACAGGCCAGGTAAACATGGCTGAACCTTTCGCCGAGCAGCGCATTCAGCACCGGCTGGTGCTCGAACTCGTACAGCGCATCGCTCTGGCGGATGGGGAATGCCAGTCCCTCCTGCTCCAATCCGTTGCCGGTCACCGGTTCTTGCAGCGGCAACGGCGTTTCCAGCCCGTAAACAATCCCCGCCAAAATGGTCGCCATCACCAGATAAGGGTTGGCATCGGCACCGGCCACGCGGTACTCCACGCGGTGGTTATCGCGATCGCCGCAGGGGATGCGCAGCGCCACGGTGCGGTTGTTATGGCCCCAGGAAGCCTGGGTCGGCACGTACATGCCCGGCTGGAAGCGGCGATAGGCGTTAACGTTGGGCGCCAGCAACGCAATAGAAGAAGGCATCAGGGCGATCATCCCCGCCAGCGCCTGCTTCAGCAACGCGGAATCCTCGCCGTCGTCATCGGCCAATACGTTGTTGCCCTGTTTGTCGAGCATGCTGATATGCACGTGCATCCCGCTGCCGGCGTGTTCTTCATACGGCTTGGCCATAAAGGTCGCGTGCATATTGTGGTTTTCCGCCACCATGCGGATCAGGCGCTTCAGCGCCAACGCGTGGTCGCAGGCTTGCAGAACGTTATCGGTATGATGCAGGTTTACCTCAAACTGGCCCGGTGAGGCTTCCGCCACCGCCCCGTCCGCCGGGATGCCCTGCAAGCGCGCCAGCTCGTCGATGTCGCTCAGCACGTCGGCGAAGTGATTAAGGTTGTCGACGGAATACACCTGACTCTGGGTATTGCGCTCCTGAGTACCTGGCGCACACGGCGGCTGAAGATAGCCCTCTGAGTCGCGCAGGCGATCGATGAGATAGAACTCCAACTCTACCGCTACTACGGGGGAAAGCCCGCGCTGACGCAAACGCTGCCACACGCGGTTCAGCACATTACGCGGTTCAACGTCAAAGGGAGTACCATCTTCATCCAGCATGGTGAGCAGTACCTGGCCGATATATTGCGGATCCGCCGCCGACGGCGTCAGCGTGCCCGGCACCGGGACACAGATATGATCCGGCTCACCCAGTTCCTGCCCCAGCCCGGCTTCTTCTACTACGTTGCCGAGAATATCCATCGCAAACACCGACGCCGGGAAGTAACAGCCCTTCTCCAGCTTGCTCAGGCCACTGACAGGTATGCGTTTGCCGCGGAAGCTGCCGTTGAGATCGGTCAGCAGAACGTCAACGTGCTGAGTCAATGGATAACGTTCCAGGTACTTCTTCACTTCACGCTGGAACGCGCTACTTCGCCTTTCTTTGTTGTGCTGAACAAAGTTTTCCACTTCTACTATGTTGGTCTGCATGATTCACCCGCCATTTATGTTTTTGTCTGTGGTTCCCACACCTATTGCCGTCGATATTTTTTGACCATCGCGTTCAATATAATGCCCAAAAATGAAACATAGTTGCAACAAAATTGTTTTGCAAGTGTTAATTTGAGTTTGAACATTGCTCATTTGACTGCTAGGTTTATAAAATATTGAACTAAAACGGCACTTGAGAAGCTTATCGTTCATAATTTCGAACACCCCAAGGGGATAGCATGGGCAATATATTTAACAGACCAATGGTCGGCGTAGTGATGTGCAGGTATAGGTTAAACGAGCATCTCACTCAGACCTTGCAAGAAAAGTACCTGAATGCAGTAATCACCGCCGGAGGGTTGCCGATCGCCCTGCCGCACGCGCTGGCGGAGCCCACACTGCTGGAAGAATTGCTGCCGCACCTCGATGGCATTTTGCTGCCCGGCAGCCCCAGTAACGTGCAGCCGCACCTTTATGGTGAAAACGGCGATGAGCCTGACGCCGATCCCGGGCGAGATGAATTGAGCCTGGCGCTGATCCGTCATGCGCTCGACAGGCGCATTCCCCTTTTCGCCATTTGCCGTGGCATGCAGGAGATGGTGGTTGCCACCCAAGGCACTTTGCATCGTCGATTGTTTGAACTGCCCGAACTGCTCGAACACCGTGAAGATCACGACCTGCCACTGGATCAACAATACGCCCCCGCCCACGAAGTCATCGTTCAGGACGGCGGGCTGCTTTCGCAACTGATACCGGATTGCAACAGATTCTGGGTTAACTCACTGCACGGGCAAGGGTCAAAAACCCTCGGTCCCAACGTCCGCATCGAAGCCCACGCCGCCGATGGGCTGGTGGAGGCGATCAGCCTGCGTGACCAGCCCTTCGCGCTGGGCGTGCAATGGCACCCGGAATGGAACAGTGAAGAATACGCCCTGTCGCGCCTGTTGTTCGACGGCTTCATTACCGCTTGCCGGCACTACCAAAAGGAAAAACGCCTATGAGCGATGTCAGCTTGGCACCGGGAAAACGTCTGTCGCAGATCCGCCAGCAATTAGGGTTGTCACAGCGCCGCGCCGCCGAACTGTCTGGATTAACCCACAGCGCCATCAGCACTATCGAGCAGGACAAGGCCAGCCCGGCCATCAGCACGCTGCAAAAGCTGCTGACGGTGTATGGGCTGTCGCTGTCGGCGTTTTTCGCCGAGCCGGAAAAGCCGGATGAGACGCGGATTGTCATCGATCATGAAGATCTGATCGAGATTGGCAGCCAGGGGGTGTCGATGAAACTGATTCACAACGGCGACCCCAACCGCACGCTGGCGATGATGATAGAAACCTACGAACCGGGCACCACCACCGGCGAACGCATAAAACATCAGGGGGAAGAGATAGGCACCCTGCTGGAAGGCGAAGTGCTGCTGCAGGTCAATGGACAGAACTATCACCTGTTGGCCGGCCAGAGCTACGCCATCAACACCGGCATTCCCCACAGTTTCAGCAACACGTCGGCGCGGATTTGCCGGATTATCAGCGCCCATACGCCGACGACATTCTGATCAACGGAGCAAGGCATGGACTTCCATCACCTGCAATATTGGCAACACCGGGCGCAAGCCCTGAATATTGAGAACCGACTGTTTATTAATGGCCGTTATCAACAGGCCGCTGAAGGCGAAACCTTTACCGTAGAGGATCCTGCCGCTCAACGCGCATTGACGCAGGTGGCGCGGGGGAGCAGCGCCGATATCGATCTGGCTGTCAGCACGGCGCGCGAGGTGTTTGAACGCGGCGACTGGTCACGGGCCGCACCGGCGCAACGCAAGGCTACCTTGCTGCGACTGGCGGCATTGATGGAGCAGCACCAAGAGGAATTGGCACTGCTGGAAACGCTGGATACCGGCAAGCCGATCCTCCACAGTTTGCGCGACGACGTGCCCGGCGCTATCCGCTGTCTGCGCTGGTACGCCGAAGCTGTCGACAAGGTCTACGGCGAAATCGCCCCCACCGGCGGCGACGCGCTGGCGTTGATCGAACGCGAGCCGATCGGCGTGGTTGGCGCTATCGTACCCTGGAACTTCCCGTTGCTGCTGGCCTGCTGGAAACTCGGCCCGGCGCTGGCCACCGGCAACAGCGTGATCCTCAAACCTTCGGAGAAATCCCCGCTGAGCGCGATCTATCTGGGCAAGCTGGCGCAACAGGCCGGGTTGCCGGGCGGCGTGCTGAACATCATCCCCGGTTACGGCCAGGATGCGGGCAAGGCGCTGGCGCTGCATAACGACGTCGACGCCCTCACCTTCACCGGCTCTACCCTGGTTGCCAAACAGCTGATGATCTACGCCGGTCAATCCAATATGAAACGGGTATGGCTGGAAGCCGGCGGTAAAAGCGCCAATATCATTTTTGCCGACTGCCCGGACCTGGACAAAGCGGCACAGGGCGCGGCGGCGGGTATCTTCTACAACCAGGGGCAAGTGTGTATCGCCGGCACCCGGCTGCTGGTGGAAGAGAGCATTCAGCAGGAATTCTTGCAAGCCCTGCGTAAGCATGCGGCAGCCTTTATGCCGGGGGATCCGCTCGATCCGGCCACGGTGATGGGCACGCTGATCGATCAGGCTCACTGTGAAAAAGTGGCCGATTATATCGAGCAAGGATTGAGCCAGGGCGCAGCACTGTTCCTTGATGGCCGCGAGCACCCGCGCAGCGGCCACGCCGGTTATCTCGGCCCAACCATTCTCACCCAGGTGGATAACACCATGAGCGTGGCGCGCGATGAGATTTTCGGTCCGGTGCTGGCGGTAACGTCCTTTAACGGCGAACAGCAGGCATTGCAGTTAGCCAACGACAGCGAGTATGGCCTGGGCGCCGCCGTCTGGACGCGCGACCTGTCCCGCGCCCACCGCATGGCTCGCCAACTGAAAGCCGGTTCGGTTTTCGTCAATAACTACAACGACGGAGACATGACCGTGCCGTTCGGCGGCTACAAGCAAAGCGGCAACGGCCGCGACAAATCGCTGCATGCGCTGGATAAATTCACCGAACTGAAAACCACCTGGATTTCGCTGGCATAAGGGCCCCATCATGACTGAACACGTAAAAAGCTACTATGCGGCTTCGGCCAACAGCCATCAGCTCTGGCCGCAATTGAATGAATCTATTGAATGCGACGTTTGCATCGTCGGCGGCGGTTACACAGGCCTGTCTTCTGCGCTGTTCCTGGTAGAGGCCGGCTACAACGTGGTGGTGCTGGAATCCGCCCGCATCGGCTTCGGCGCCAGCGGCCGTAACGGCGGCCAGTTGGTGAATTCCTACAGCCGCGACATTGACGTCATCGAAGAACGCTATGGCGCAGAAAGCGCCCGGATGCTCGGCAGCATGATGTTCGAAGGCGCAGAGATCATTCGCAGCCGTATCAAGCGATACGCCATCGAATGCGACTATCGCCCCGGCGGCATCTTCGCCGCGCTGAACAACCGGCAATATCATGCGCTGATCGAGCAGAAACAGAATTGGGAGCGTTACGGCAATACCCAGTTGGAGCTGCTGGACGCCGGGCGCATCCGTGAGGAAGTGAACAGCGAACGCTACGTCGGCGCGCTGCTGGATCACAGCGGCGGTCATATTCATCCGCTGAATCTGGCGCTCGGCGAAGCCGAGGCGATTCGCCTGCAGGGCGGGCGCATCTTCGAGCAGTCGGCGGTGACCCATATCCGCCACGGCGAACCCGCGCTGGTCAGCACCGCAGGCGGCCAGGTGAAGGCCCGCTATGTGATTGTGGCCGGTAATGCTTATCTGGGCGATAAGCTGGAGCCCAGGTTGGCGAAACGCAGCATGCCGTGCGGTACCCAGGTGGTGGCGACCGAACCGCTGGTGCCGGAAGTAGCGCAGTCGCTCATTCCGCAGAATTACTGCGTGGAAGACTGCAACTACCTGCTGGATTATTACCGCATTACCGGCGATAACCGCCTGCTGTACGGCGGCGGCGTGGTGTATGGCGCGCGCGATCCGGACGATATCGATAATCTGATTCGGCCAAAACTGTTGAAAACCTTCCCGCAATTGAAAGGCGTTCGCATCGACTACCGCTGGACCGGCAACTTCCTGCTCACGCTGTCGCGCATGCCGCAATTCGGCCGGCTGGAGAATAATGTGTATTACATGCAGGGCTACAGCGGCCACGGCGTGACCTGTACCCATCTGGCGGGCAAGCTGATTGCCGAGCTGATGCGTGGCGATGCGGAGCGTTTCGATGCCTTTGCCAAGCTGCCGCACCTGCCGTTCTTCGGTGGCCGCAACCTGCAAATCCCGTTCACCGCGATTGGCGCAGCCTACTATACGCTGCGGGATCGGATTGGGGTGTAATGCCGAGGGGCCCGGCGCACCGGGCCTCCGTACTCATGGTTATACGATCTTCGGTTGACCGTCTGATGCGGTCGCGCCGCCGTCAACCGGGATGTTGGCGCCGTTGATAAAGCTGGCATCGTCGCTGGCCAGAAACGCCATCACCGCCGCCACTTCTTCCGGCTCTGCCGCACGCCCCAACGCAATACGCTCGTTGAACTTGTCGCGGATCTCCTGCGGCCAGCCATTGGTCATATTGGTTTTCACCAGGCTCGGGCACACCGAATTCACGCGTACGCCGTCACCGCCGTGATCCAGCGCCATGGCGCGCGTCAGGTTGACCACCGCCCCTTTCGCCGCGCAGTAATAAGCCGCCCCCCAGTCGCCCCCCAGGCCGGATACCGAGGCAGTGTTAACGATGCAGCCCTTGGTTTTCAGCAGATGGGGCATCGCGAATTTTGAGCAGAACACCACGCCGTCGATATCCACCCCGGCGATGCGCCGCCAGTCGGCTACGCTGGTTTCCAGCACGGTACCTGCCACGTGCACGCCGGCATTGTTCAGCAGCACGTCGATACGGCCCAACTTCGCCGCCACCTCGTTCATCATTTTTTCAACCGCAACCGGGTCGGAAACGTCGATGTGCACCGCCATCGCCCTGCCTTTCGGCAGCGAGGCGGCAACGGTATCTACCGCGTCCTTCGCCCAGTCCGCCAGCACCACCACGGCGCCCTCGGCGGAAAATCGGCGTGCCGCCGCCTCCCCCATCCCGTTGCCCGCACCGGTGATGACCACTACTTTGTTGTCGAAACGCATGAGACCTCCTCCATGTGAATATATTTCTATAAATCATACAAATCCTGCTGAGATCCGAGGATAAAACTCATGGAGGGCAAGGGCCAGTCAAAACGTGCGGTTTATTAATCATAAAGAGGTATATCCTGACAATTCAGCACATAAAGCCGGGCATTATCAGAATTAACCCAATGCTTTGATCGTATTAATAAAATCAAGTGACGAGACTATTTCAACAAAGAATCATCAGCAATCTATAAGTTCAATAACGTCCCTATACCGCCGTTCGTTGGATAAGCGGCAGTAATGGGAAATCGCCGCCGCTTCGGTTAGCAGCGGCGATGAACAGGCTTATTTCTTGTCGATTGGGATCACCAACAGATCAACCTGCAGGTGGTTGATGGCCTGTCGCGCCGAGGACATCAGCCGGCTCCAGATATCCTGGTGATGACCAAAAATCACCAAATCAATGCCCTTCGCCTTCACCGCCCTGTTCAGCTCTTCCGTCAATTCGCCACGCCCGATAATCACCTCCTCGACCGGATAGGATGACTGGCCCTTGATCGCGTTCAGCATATTTTTCACGCGTTCCGAAAAAGTGCGGTCAGTGTAGTTATATTCACCCACGCCCAGTTCGGCGTAATAGCCGGTGTGGTGGATATCGATATAGATCAGGGATAACCTGGCATTGAGCGCGCCGGCCAGCCTGGCGCCCTTGCCCAGCAGGAACTCGGCGTCTTCGCTGAGATCGGTTGCGACAACGATATGTTGATAAGCCATGATGCTGCCCTCCGCATTGCGCTGATGAACAGAAATGGCGCCCCCGACAGGGGCTTTTCACTCGTATCTTATACAGTTCAAGTTTAGTTCAGCGCCAAGATGACCGCTTGCCTGGCCCCTATGGGTCTGGTTATGCAACGATGTTTTCTGACCGACAGGCATAAAAAAACCCCGGCGTTTAGCCAGGGTCATCAATGTTTGCCGGTTACTTTCCCGGCTGTCATGTTATGGCGTAAGCGTCCATCGAACACTCCAACGTTACGCAGCCTAAGCACAACTTTTTCACAACAGAAAAAAAGACTGAGACGCCGCTTTATTATTTATGCGCCAATCTGTTTTGCTATTGCCAATAATAAATTATTGGAACGTCATCGAGGAATCGAACCCCAGTCCGCCAGTAAATAAATTCACTGCCGCTCTTCCTGCTGAGCTAATGACGTATTCATGAATACTCCGGGCGAACCCGGAGTTTATTCGGGCAACGCTTTTATTTCTTATCCGCTCCGGCTTAAGCCATCATCGCTATCGCAAGAAATAAAACATTACCTTAAAATTATAAAACCACTACGTTGCCTGCTGAAGGGCCTTTTGCACCACTTTCGATGGTGAACTCAACGCGCTGGCCTTCATCAAGAGTTTTGAAATCATTGCTCTGAATGGCAGAGAAGTGCACGAACACGTCTTTGCTGCCGTCTGCCGGAGAGATAAAACCAAAACCTTTACCCGCATCAAACCATTTTACCAAACCAGTCATTTTAGTAGACATAGATATTTCCTTTATATTTTGAGACGCCATACGGCGATAGAGGTCTGTTTTTGTTGGAAACTTATTGGGCACTAGAGAAGGTAATTCGCGGGAGAAGAGGTATCTATGGGATATCACTAATACTGAGAACTGCTTTACTAAAACTGCTTTCATAAGGTCTGTACTACAAACCGATGACGCTATTTACACACAGCCAGATTATTTAAGCAAGGAATATTTATAATTATATTTATTTACACTATGAATTCATTACATTCCCCGGCGCGGAAAACTCACAGCCAAGAAAGGCGGCATGCGGACGAAAGAAAAATGTCCCTCTCCGCACGATATCGGGATGGATTGTGGCCGCGATTCATTATAAAACTGCTGATATGTTCTTTTCTGATCGGCTGTAACATGATGATCGATATGCCCGCAGTAATCGCCGTCTTCACCCTGTATGTGGTCGGCGTAGTGGTGCCTGGCCCCAATTTTGTCGCCGTAGCGCATAAAGCCGTCTCTGCCCGCCGGGCGGAAGCCTTCGCCCTGGTCGCCGGTATCGTGCTGGTCAATCTGTTCTGGGCCAGCGGCGCGATCCTCGGCATCGGCCTGGTTTTTGCCCTGTTCCCCTGGCTGGCGATGGCGGTCAAGATCGCCGGAGCCGGCTATCTGATTTGGTTTGGCTGCCGCCTGTTCGCCAAGGCCAAACCCGATTCGGGTTTGATAAACGCCAGCGCTCGTGAAAAAAGTGGATCCCGCGTCGCCTTTCTGCAGGGTATCGCGACCAATATTGCCAACCCAAAATCTGTCGCCTTCTACGCCGCAGTATTTTCGTCAGCGGCGCCGGCGCATGTCTCAGCGGCGACCTTCGCCGCCATGCTGGCGGAAGTGGCGGTGATTGCCGGTTGTTGGTACGGACTGGTCGTCCTGGTGTTGTCGCACGCCCCGATCGCCGCCGCCTACCGCCGCCGCAAAGCCCATATCGACAGGATCTGCGGCACATTGATTGTTGGGCTGGGAATACGGCAGTTGCTGCGTTGACCGTGGCGTGTCCGCCCAATTTACAGGCTGTGTCTCAGGAAAAAAACCATGAAAATATCCGATCTCCCTTTCGGTACCACTGACTGGCAAGACATCGCCGCAACGGAGCACCCAGGCGTTACCGGCATGGCCTACTGGCGAACTCGCCGGTTCGGCGACCTGCGTGTAAGAATGGTTGAATACACGGCCGACTACCTCGCAGATCACTGGTGTACCAAAGGCCATATCCTTCTGTGTCTGAGCGGGGAGTTACATACCGAGTTGGCCGATGGCAGACGCTTTGTTCTGCTGCCGGGCATGAGCTATCAGGTGGCGGACGACGCAGAACCGCACCGCTCGTCAACACCCGGCGGAGCGCAGCTGTTTATCGTCGATTAATGCCTGTGCCAGCTTCCAGGGGCTGTCGTTATGTCTTATCAAGGCTATTTATTTATGCCCAGGGCCAGCCATCGGCCCCGCCCATCTTCGTCCTGCCTGGCTACTTCAGCCTGATACAATCACGGCCCGGTTTTCACGGGAAAATCCGTTTAGGTTTGGATAACTGCACTACGGCTGGCTCCCTCAGTATTTATCTACGGCTTGAACATCACGCTCAGATGACCCTTTTTGCCACCGTTGCCTGGATTTTTTACTGATATAAAGGTGAAGGGGTGTCAGGTGCGCATTATTCATACCCCCATCTAATTTGTCATGATTTAGTAACAAAACCTTAACTAATCAATAAGTTCTCGACACCGGCGCATCACCGTTGTTAGGATCGTTATTGTGAAGTACTAATATAGTTTCCTACGTGGTTGTAACGGGATGGTTATGATTTACAAAAAGACAATGGCTCTGGCAGCCCTTGCTATCAGTCTGACAGGGTGTCAGCCAACGCCACCCAGCTATGTGTCAAACGCTAACGCGCTGTTGGAAAAACAAATCACTCATATTGCCGGTGAAAAGGCCAAGTGCCAATACACCAGTAAAAACGGTTTCTGGCTTTCCGCTTGCTCTTCATCTGATACGCACCCCTCCCCTTTGTTCGCGCTGTTCGAACCGGAAGGCGTGATGCAGGCCAGCGATAACCTGGCGATTTTTGTTACGCCGGTCAATGAAGACGCCCATTATTTCACCCAACAGCCGGGTTTCACCATCCCGGTAACGACGCGGGAAATCCCGGTCAATGCCGATGCAGTGATCAACTCACTGGCCCCGGCGACACGCTAGTTTTTCTGGCTCTGTCATGAGAAGTCGACGCACCTCAATGCGACAAAGGCTTAACCGATAATCGCGATGCCCAGCCGTTCCATGATTTGGAACGCCTGATAACTGTCCAGCTTGACCCCTTGCAAATCGATACCACGCACGTCCAGCTCGCCCAATTCGGAATTGGTCAGGTCGCAATGGGTAAAGTTGGCGGCACGCCAGTCGAACGAAGAAAATTCGCCCCCGGAGAGATCGGAGCCGCTAAAGGTCGCGCCGAGGATCTGCGCCCCATTCCAGCGGTTTTCCCACAGCTCGCACTTCTCCAGCACCACTTTCGAAAAGTTGGCGTAGCTGAGGTTGGTTTTGGTGATGTAAGCACTGCAGAACCAGGTACGCGGGGTGATCATGTTCATAAAACTGGCACCGCGAAAATCGGCACCCTGGGCGCGACACTCGCGGATTTCAATGCCCAGCGCGCTGGCATTTCTGAAGTCCGCCATCGATAAATCGCAGCTTTTGAAGCCGGCGTCTTTCAATAGCGCACGGCTGAAATTGCCGCCTTGCCGGCTCTCGCGATCATAAAACTGGCAGCCGATAAACTCGGTGCCGGTCAGATCAGCCCCAGAGAAATCACAGTTGCGAAAAATGCCGTTTTCAATCTTCTCACCGGTAAACCGGTTACGAGCAATTTTTTCACCATCCAAAACCAGCGCCATGCAACCCACCTGTTTATTTATACAGTCAGTGGCGCATTATAAGCCGATCCTCTCGGGCGAGAAAACCGCTTTGGCGTATTTTCTCCGCCGGAAGGCACAAAAAAAACCGCTTTGGTATATTTTCCCGCCGAGAGGCACAAAAAGAGCGATCATGCGCTGTAAGGGCGTTTATGCCTGCCTGACCTTGATACGGTTCATGTTCATCCCGGCGCTCTGAGCCTGCAATGCGCCCTGGGCAATCAAGGCGTACAACCGGAAATTAAGAAAGGTATCCCCCACCGGATAGGGCGAATTCGCCATAGCTTCGCCCACCACCCGCGAACCCTGGGTGTAATCTGCGGGGCAGGCATCCAGCAGCTGACGGTCGTAAAAATCCTGCGCCTGCCCCTGCACCGCGTTTTCCGCGAAGATCCGCACCGGGGCATTCTCTGCCAGCAGGCGACGCCAGTCGGCGGTGAGGGCCGCTTTCTCTTCCGACGTCAGTTCACGCCGCCGGATCCACAGCGGTTCCAGCATCTCCGCCGGGCACCAGTGGGTGCTCGGTCGCCCGGTGTGTTCGGTGACGCTGACGACAAAGAGCGGGCGCTCGCCAAGCAGCGGCAGCAACGCACGCAGCATCAGCTGTTCATCGGCGTTATCGCCAACCCACAGGGTCACTTGCCCGGTGACGGCGGCAAGCTGCGCTTTTAACGTCGTCATGCTCGCCAGGCACTCTTCGGAGGTGTTCCACTCGGGTGCGTGAACGGATTGGTACAGATCGCGAAACCAGCGGGTTCTGGCCTGCAGCGCGCTATCGTCGTCGAGCGCATACAGCGGCCCAAACGACAGCCTGTCGGGAAAATCCAGCACGTCCTCTCCCGGGTAAGCCAGCCGCACACAGCTGCCCGACAATGCGATATGCACATCCTTCATCAACGTTCTCCTCACGCACTTTCCTAAGATAATCCTGAGGTCGATTTTACAACTTTTCCCGCTTCGCTCTATGACAAACAATCCGAATATGTCGGACAAAATGCAAAAAACCGCCCACAGGGGCGGTTGATGATGGGGCGCAGGAACTTACTTCAATGCTTCCTGAATGGCATCCGCCATGGGGCCAATGTGCTTTTCCGCGGCTTTCAACTGAAAATCCACGCCGTTACCGTCGTTGGTATCGGACAACGTGGCCTTAATCAACTCCAGCGCCGCCTGCACCGCCACCAACCTTTTATGCTGTTCGTCCGTGACAGGTTTGGAACTCATCGTCGCCGGGTAGTATTGCTCTAACATCGTTCTCTCCTTGTGATTGGGCCAATCTCTACCCTACCAGCCTTTTCCCCGGTTCTCTAATGAGGCAGATCACTGCGTCGTCCCACAGAAGCCTGAGCGGCGAAAAAGTGAACTATAATGGGACGAACCGACGTTTTCAGCAGGTGAGCCCCTATGCCATTTCAAGGAAGCTGTCACTGCGGCGCCGTCACCTTTACGGTGAAGGCCGAACTGCCCCACGAAGCCTTAAGCTGTAACTGCTCCATTTGCCGCCGCAAAGGCATGCTGCTGGCATTCTTCCCTGTCGATACCTTCGAGCTGAACAGCGGTGAAGACTTGCTGCGCGGCTATACCTTCAACAAACACATTATTCAGCATCAGTTCTGCCAAACCTGCGGTACCGAGACTTTTGCCTACGCCAAGGGCCCGGACGGCGCGGCGATGTGCGCCATCAATCTGCGTTGCGTACCTGCTGTGGCGCTGGATGGGTTGAAAATCCACCCGTTTGACGGTGCCAGTGCCTGAATGGCAACAAGGCGGGAAATATCCCGCCCTGGTATTTTGTCCGCTACGCCAAATAAAACACCGGTTTCAGCGCTTCGCTCACCGGGCTATTGTCGGCATGGCTCGGCATTAAATCACGCATCGACATCCACCAGCGTTGGCACACGTCGGTGCCGGCCAGCGCCTGCCAGCGCGCCTCAGAGTCAATCTCGACTACCGCGAACAACAGGCTGCGCCCGGCATCCAGAAAGATGCTGTAGTGATGCGCCCCATGCTGTTTCAGCGTTTGCGCCAGCTCCGGCCAGATCGGCGCATGGCGGCGCTGATACTCCTCATGAGCATGCGGATAGACCTGCATCACAAACGCCTTGCGGATCATAACTCACGCTCCACGTTAAGCGCCGCCGCCCAGGGTTTCACCTCGAAACGTTCGCCGAGGGCGATCAACTGCGTTTTGCTGATGGTCTGCTTCATGCCATTCATCGACAGCACCTTCACCAGCACCTGCGCCGATTTTTCTGCCGTATCGATCAGGCCGAAGGCGTCGTCCAGGGAAGGGCCGGCGGCAAAAATGCCGTGGAATGGCCACAGTACCAGCGAATGCGAACGCATCTGCCTTGAGGTTTGCTCACCGATGCCGTCAGTGCCCGGCACCATCCAGGGCACGATGCCGACACCGTCCGGGAACACCACCAGGCACTCGGTGCTGCCTTCCCACAGCAGGCGAGTGAAGCTCGCCGCATCCAGTTCCAGCACATAGCTCAGGGCAATCAAGTGGGTGGCGTGGCAGTGCATAATCACCCGGTCACGCCCGTCGGTCAGCGTTTTGCGCACGCAGTGCGACTGAAAATGCGACGCCAGTTCCGAGGTCGGCACGCCGCCGTTGGTCAGCCCCCAGTGAATGCTGTAGGCGTGGCCGTCTTCGCTGACCCGCAGCAGCACCAGGCTGTCGGCGGGGTCAAGCTGCACATTGCGGAAAAACTTGCCCGAGCCGGTCACCAGGAACCAGCAGTTGGCCAGCTCAACCGCCGGTCGGCTCAGTTCGACCCGGCGCGGCTGAGGATAAAAATCGGCGGCATAGGGTTGCACCTCTTCGTCCAGCAAACGCAGGCTGACGTTGCCGCCGTTGCGTTCGTCCCAGCCCTTGAGCCACATATCCGAGGTGGCTTTCACCATGCCCTGAACAAACCATGAAGTAAGAAGTTGTTGCATACGACGCCCTTAACGTTGATTGAGGATCTGTTTTTCGTACTGGCGGACTTCGCCCAGCCAACCGGCATCGGCGGGCACGTCGTGGCGCAGGCAATAAGCCTCCCAAACCGCCTGCCACGGCAGCGATTTTTGTTCTTCCAGCATCGCCAGCCGCGCGGTGTAGTCACCGTCGTTTTCCAGCCGGCGCAGCAGCTCTATCGGCTCCAGCAACGCGCGCAACAGCGCCTTGCGGGCATTGCGCGTGCCGATCACCCAGGCGGCGATGCGGTTGATCGAGGCATCGAAGAAGTCGAGGCCGATATGCACCTTGTCCAGCAGGTTGTGGCGCACAATCTCATGGGCGATGGCCTGGGTTTCGTCATCCAGCAGCACCACGTGGTCGCTGTCCCAGCGCACCGGGCGGCTGACGTGCAACAACAGGCGCGGCACGAACAGCATGGCGGTGGAGATTTTGTCGGAAATCACTTCGGTCGGGTGGAAATGGCCGGCATCCAGCGTCAGCGCCACCTGACGACTGGTGGCGTAGCCCATGTAAAACTCATTGGATCCCACGGTGTAGCTTTCCGCGCCAATGCCGAACAGTTTGCTTTCCACCGCGTCAATGTGATGACGGGGATCCAGCGGTTGGCTTATCACCTCATCCAGCGCACTCAACAGGCGCTGGCGCGGCGCCAGGCGATCGACGGTGAGATCTTTCATGCCGTCCGGCACCCAGATATTCATCACCGACGGCGTGCCTAACTGCTCGCCGAAATAGGCTGAAACCCGACGGCTGGCCTGACAGTGCTCAATCCAGAAACGGCGGATGGCCGGATTGGCGTGCGCCAGGGTGAACCCGTCGCTGCTCAGCGGGTGCGAAAAACAGCTTGGATTGAAATCCAGCCCCAGGCGGTGGGTTTTGGCCCACGCCACCCAATGGCGAAAATGCGTCGGTTCAATCGCGTTGCGTTCCACCGGGGTCTCGCTCTCGAGATAGATCGCATGCAGATTCACCCGCTTCGGCCCCGGGATCAGGGATATCGCCCGCTCCAGATCGGCGCGCAACTGGTTGGCGGTGGTTGCCCTGCCGGGGTAGTTGCCGGTGGCCTGAATGCCGCCGGTCAGCGCCCCCTGCGGGTTTTCAAAACCGCGCACGTCGTCGCCCTGCCAACAATGCATGGAGATGGGGATGCGGTCCAACCGAGCCAGCGCCTGCTCAACGTCGATACCGACGTCCTCAAAGCGCTGTCTGGCGAGCGCGAACGCCTGTTCAATTAGTCGGGTCATAAGCAAAGTTCCTTGGTCGAGGGAGTCAGCGTTTGAAACCGCAGCCAACCTGCCGCCAGGGGGCCGGCGGGCTGCGGTGAAAAAATCTGTTGAGGAAAGTTAGCGGCCAGGACTCGCCGGAAGGTTGTCACGTCCGCCACCTCCCCCAGCGCGATCAGTTGACTGCCGATATTGCCCAGCGTCGAGGCCTCTGTCGGCCCGGCCGACAGCGGGATACCGCAGGCATCTGCGCACAGCTGGTTAAGCAAAGGGTTCTGACTGCCGCCGCCCACGATATGCAACCGGCTGAAGGGCTGCCCGCGCAAGCTTTGCAATTCGCCCAACACCTGGCGGTACAGCAGCGCCAGGCTGTCGAAAATGCAGCGTGCCAGCGCGGCGGGCGTTTGCGGCGCCGGCATGCCCTGTTCGATGCAGGCGTCCTGAATTTCGCGCACCATGCCCGGCGGATTGATAAAGCGCGGGGCATTGGGATGGATCAGCGAACGGCAGCCCGGCTGCGCCGCCGCGTCCTCGATCAGCCGGCACAGGTCGGCAATGTTCAGTTCGTCGCATACCCGTTGCAACAGCCACAGCCCCATGATGTTTTTCAATACCCGATAACCCCCTTCCGCACCGCCTTCGTTGGTCACGTTGGCCGCCAGCGCCGCAGCATCGGTGTATGGTTGGCGGCTCTCAAAGCCCATCAATGACCAGGTGCCGGAGCTGAGGTAAGCCGCGTGCTCATCCTGCAGCGGCGTTGCCAGCACCGCGCTGGCGGTATCGTGAGTGGCCACCGCAATCACCGGCACCCGCGCGCCGCGCGCCGTCCGCCAATGGCCCACGGTGTTGCCCGGTGCCGTCGGGCGGCCAAACCAGGCCGCTTTCGCCCCGGCCCAGGCCAGCAGTTCCTCATCCCACTCGCCGCTGTGAATATTCAGCAACTGGGTCGTGGTGGCGTTGGTGTATTCCCAGTTCAATTGCCCGGTGAGCCGATAATGCAGGTAGTCCGGGATCAATAAAGCATGGGCGACATGCGGCACCAGCTCCGGATGACGCCGGCTAAAAGCGCGCAACTGGTAAAGGGTGTTGAAAGGCAAAAATTGGATGCCGGTACGCTGGTACAACCGGCCGGCGCCGATCTCGCGCTGCGCCTGTTGCATCAGGCCATGAGTGCGGCCATCGCGATAGGCGACCGGCAGGCCGACGCGTCGCCCTTCGGCGTCCAACAGCAGATAATCCACACCCCAGGCATCAATGCCGATGCTGTCCGGCGTAATGCCCTGTTCATCCAACTGCCGCAGCCCCTGGCGTATCGCCCGCTCCAGCGCTTCGATGTCCCAGCAGTCATGGCCGTCGATCGGAGTCAGCCTGTTGCTGAAGCGGGTGACTTCATGCAGAGTGATTTGCCGCTCGTCAGGCCGGTAGCAACCCAGCATGACGCGGCCGCTGGAGGCGCCGAGATCGACAGAGACGATATTGCGAAAGGTCATGACGTGGCTTCCTGATGAATCGATGACATCAGTCTAAAACCCTGCGCGAACCGCACCTTGTCGCCACTGCCAGCCAGCCTGCGGCGCTGGCAATACCGCAAAGATTAACGTGACGCAGTTCACACTTCGCCTTTTTACCGTCCTGGCCGCCGCCTGTGACGCTGCGCTCACTTTGGCCTTTTCCCCTGCCATTCTTGAAAAATGAACGCACTGCACGGCATTTTTGCGTCGCAATTTAAAGGCGACCATCGGCAGCCTCATTTAGTATCTGTTACGGATTCGTTAACGGAGATCAACAGATGGCTATTCTGCACGGCAGTGATTTCTTCGCTTCAAGCCAGTATCCGGTCGCCATTGAGCCACGAGTGCCACAACTGACTTTCCCTGAACACCACCATGATTTCCACGAGATTGTGATTGTGGAACAAGGTGCCGGCACCCACGTGTTGAATGGCCAGCCGCAAACGCTGTGCAGCGGCTGCGTGTGTTTTATCCGCGACTGCGACCGCCATCTTTATGAGCAGACCGATAATCTTCACCTGACCAACGTGCTTTACCGCGGCCCCAACGCCTTTCGTTTTCTGTCCGGGCTGGAACAGCTGCTGCCGGCGGCGCAGGAGGATCAGCCGCTGCCGCACTGGCGCATCGGCAATAAGCTGCTGACGCAGGTTCAGGTGATTATTCAGCGGCTGGAACAGACGCCCCAAGCGTTCAGCCTCGAGCATTTGGCGGAGCAGGAACTGTTGTTTATGCAGCTGTTGGTGTTGCTGCGGCGAGGATGCGCAGCGGCCGCCATCGACGATCAGGAAGGCCGCCTGCGCCGGCTGTTGGACTGGCTGGCGGAACACTACAGCGACGAGATCAACTGGGACGAGCTGGCCGAGCGTTTTTCCCTCTCGTTGCGCACGCTGCACCGCCAAATGAAAAAACAGACCGGCAACACCCCGCAGCGTTACCTCAACCGGCTGCGGCTGCTCCAGGCGCGGCAGATGCTGCGGCACGACGAGGCGCGCATCACCGACATTGCCTATCAATGCGGATTTGGTGACAGCAATCACTTTTCCACACTTTTCAAACGCGAGTTCGGCTATTCACCCCGTACTCTGAGGCAGAACGATTTCTGAACCTGAGGTGCCCTGGTGAAAACCCCACTCCTGCTGGCCAAAGAGGATTATCTGCCGTCGCCGTTGATGCCGGTGGCGGTGGCCGATCGCGCGCCGCAGCCGTCATTTCCGCCGCATACCCATGAATTTAGCGAGATCGTGCTGGTGTGGCGCGGTAACGGCATGCACGTGCTGAACGATCAGCCCTGGCGAGTCACCTGCGGCGACATGTTTTACATCCGCGACCACGATTGCCACAGCTACGAGTCCGTCAACGATCTGGTGCTGGATAATATTCTCTACTGCCCGGAGCGTTTCCAACTGGCGATCGGCTGGGCGGAACTGCTGCCGCCGGACAACGCGCAACGCCAGTCCCACTGGCGTCTGACCACTCGCGGCATGGCGCTGGCGCGTGGGGTGATCCAACAGTTGGCGCTGGAAAGCCGTAAAACCGACCTGCTGTCGATACAGCTTACCGAGGCGCTGTTCCTGCAATTGGTGTTGATCCTGCGCCGCCATCGCTATGCCGCCGGGCAGGATAACCGCTTGCCGGATGGCGAACAGCTGGATTTGCTGATGTCGGCGCTGCAGGGCGACAGCGGCGCCCGTTTTGATCTGGCCGCATTCTGCCTGCACCATCAACTGGCGGAGCGCAGTCTGAAACAGCTGTTCCGCCAGCAGACCGGCATGACCATCGGCCATTATCTGCGCCAGTTACAGCTGTGCCGGGCAAAGTACCTGCTGCGCTGCGGCGACGAACTGATCGGTGAAGTGGCCGCCCGCTGCGGCTTTGACGACAGCAACTATTTCTCCGTGGTATTCACCCGCGAAACCGGCGTCACGCCGAGCGCATGGCGCCAGCGCTTTGAACGCGCCGAACGCCCCGCTTTTGCGCTAAAACGCTGATCATCCCGCCATTCCCAGGCCGACCACATTGGCGGCCACAATGATCGTCAGGCAGCCGATGCAAAGCACCCGGACCGGTCGGCGGCCGGCATTTTTCCACTCGTTGAGCAACAGCCCAACCAGGCCGCCGCACAGCACGTAGAAACTCATGTGCAGCATCCAGCTGATAAAATCATACTGCACCGGTATGTTGGCGTGGCCCCAGGCATAGAAGAAGAATTGCAGATACCACAGGGTGCCGCCCAGCAGCGAGAACAGCACGTTGGCCACCAGCAGCGAGCGGGCCTGCGAGAAATCGGCCTTGATCGACAAGTCCGCTTTTGCCGCCAGCCGGATAAAACAGTACCCAAGGTTGATTACCGCTCCACCGCCCATGATCACCACGTAACTCGGCAGTGCCACGTACAGCGGATTGATCCCCAAATCTGCCGCAGCCTGGTGCATAGGCTTGGCGGCATCCATGGCGAACGACATGCCGGCGGAGAAGATCCCGCACATCACCGCCAGCAGCAACCCTTTGCGCAGGTTGAATTCTTCGGCGCAGATCCCCATCGCCCGCTCTTTCAGCACGCCGGCCCAGGAGACGATCGCCACGCCGACCAGGGCAATCGCCACCCCCAGCAGCGTCATCTGGCCGCCGGCGGAGCTGAACAGCGCCACAAAGCGCCCCTGCAACAATGGCGTCATCAGGGTTCCCACCACCAGCGTAATGCCGATGGCGATACCGATGCCCATCGACATGCCCAGATAGCGCATGGTCAGGCCATAGTTCACATTGCCGATGCCCCACATGGCGCCGAACAAAAACACCGGCAGCAGCGTCGACAGGCCAAAGGCCGCATAATAGCGCCAAAAATCCGGCAACAGCACGTAGCTCACCGCCCAGGGCAGGATCAGCCACGACATCAGGCCACCGATCGACCACATGGTTTCCCACGACCAGCGGTGGACTTTTTTGAACGGGGCATAGAAGCAGGCAGCGCTGGCGGCCCCCACCAGATGCCACAAAATCCCCAACATGACAGCGTTATTCATTGTTATTTATTCCTTCGTTGCAAGTGATGTGGACAATAAACAGGCACGAAGGAGTCTATAAATATTGCCCGGCGCGCAACCTTAGCCTGGCTGCCAGTTCTGGTGGAAGCTGGCAAAAAACAAGGGGTGGCACCGACCGGGATCACAAATTCATCGCCGCGCCGTGCCGGGAGAACGCGGCGTGGCGGCCACCGTTGCGTGGCTGCCATTGCGGCGCCAACGGTGGCAATGGCGCAAAGGTGATTAACACGGGAAGGCCATTACCATAACAAGGCATTAACAATAACCTTGCGGAGCCCTGCCATGACCCCTAACCAGAAACAGATGTATATAAACGGTGAGTTTGTTGCCAACCGCAACGGGCGTTGGATTGACGTCATCAACCCCGCTACCGAGCAAGTCATCATGCAAATCCCGCAAGGCAGCGGAGACGATGCCAGGCAGGCGATTGACGCCGCCGAAGCCGCACAGGCGGAATGGGAAGCGCTGCCCGCCGTTCAGCGCGGCCAGTGGCTGCATCGGCTGGCCGCCGGCGTTCGCCGGCGGGAACCGGAGCTAACCTCGCTGATCGTGGCCGAAGGCGGAAAAACCCGCGAACTGGCGCAGATTGAAGTGCTGTTCACCGCCGATTACCTCGACTATATGGCGGAGTGGGCGCGCCGTTACGAAGGCGAAATCATCCCGAGCGATCGCCCGAATGAAAATATCTTCCTGTTCAAAAAAGCCATCGGCGTGATTGCGGGTATCTTGCCGTGGAACTTTCCGTTCTTTCTGATAGCGCGCAAAGCCGCACCGGCGCTGGTGACCGGCAACACCATCGTCGTCAAACCCAGCGAATTGACGCCGGGCAATGCGCTGCTGTTTGCCGAGATAGCCCATGAGATCGGCCTGCCGAAAGGCGTGTTTAACCTGGTGACCGGCTATGGGCCAGAGGTAGGCCAGGCGCTGGCGGCCAACCCGAAAACGGGCATGGTCAGCCTGACCGGTAGCGTCGGCGCCGGTGTCGCCACCCTGCGCGCCGCGGCGGAAAACGTCACCAAAGTCTCGCTGGAATTGGGCGGCAAAGCCCCGGCTATCGTGATGGCGGATGCCGATCTCGATTTGGCGATCAAGGCCATCGTCAGCTCGCGCATTATCAACAGCGGCCAGGTGTGCAACTGCGTCGAGCGCGTTTATGTGCAGCGCGACATTTACCCGCAGTTTATGACGCGGCTAACCGAGGCATTCCGTCAGGTGACCTTCGGTGACCCGAACCAACAGACCGGACTGGACATGGGGCCGTTAATCAGTGCCGAGGCGCTGCAGAGAGTCGAGGAGAAAGTGGCGCGAGCGGTCAGCCAGGGGGCCAAACTGGTGATGGGCGGCAAACGCGAGGCTCGTACCGGCTACTTTTTCCCACCGACCATTCTGAGCGACGTTCAACAGGAAATGGACATCATGCACGAGGAAATTTTCGGCCCGGTACTGCCGGTGGCGGTGTTCGACAGCCTGGAGCAGGCGATCGCCATGGCTAACGACAGCGAATATGGCCTCACCTCGTCGATTTTCACCCGTGATCTCAACGTGGCGATGATGGCGATCAAACAGCTAAAATTCGGCGAAACCTACGTCAACAGGGAGAACTTCGAGGCGATGCAGGGTTTTCACGCCGGCTGGCGCAAATCGGGCATTGGCGGCGCCGATGGCCGCCACGGGCTGGAGGAGTATCTGCAAACGCAGGTTGTCTATCTGCAGTTCCAATAATGATCTCGCCGAGGCCCCGCCCCGCCAGCGGGGTTTTAGCGAAACTCAACCCAGCCGGCGCCGGCATCGGCGGAACGCACGCAGTTTTCCACCCAGCGCACCCCCATCGCCCCGGCATGCACGTCGGGGTACCAGAAATCGGCCAGGAAAGCCTCGTCCCGCCGATCGGTGGCGTCCATCGCCAGCGCGAAACGGCGGTACAGATTTGACCAGGCTTCAAACAGCCCCTCGGGATGACCGCCGCCAATCCTGTCGTCCGCCAACGCGGCGTGATCCAGGTAAGGCATGCCCCGCTCCAGAATGCGCACCGGCTCGCCCTGTACTTCAAAGCGCATTTGGTTAGGCTGTTCGTCCCACCATTCCAGGCTCGCCTTCTCGCCGACGATGCGTACCTTCTGCCCGTGCATCGAGCCGCTGTTGACCGCCGAGCACCACATCGAACCAACGGCGCCATTGTCGTACTCCATCAGCACATAGGCGTTGTCTTCCAACGGCGCGCGGGTTTTGACAAAGCTCTGGCGGCTGCACATCAGGCGTTTGACCTTCAATTGCGGCACCATGGTTTCCGCCAGGAACAACGGATGCGTGGCCAGATCGCCCAGCACATAGCTCGGGCCGACAAAACGCGGGTCTACCCGCCAGCGCGTGCTGGGGTTTTCCTGCTCCACCGCCGTGGCGTGAAAACCGTGAGAGAACTGCATGTTGATAATGCGAATGTCGCCCAACAGGCCGTCGGCAATCATCTGCCGGGCCTGCAAAATCAACTGGTGACCGGAATAACCGTAGGTGACGCCGATAATTTTTTGCCGTTTTTCACACAGCTCGACCAGCGTTTGCGCCTCTTCGGCGGTAAAGCACAACGGTTTTTCGCACACTACGTGCAGACCCGCTTCCAGCGCCGCTTGGCAAATAGCAAAATGGGTGTTGTTGGGCGTGGCGATGGAAACCGCCTCGATACCGTCGGACCTCGCGGCTTCCTCGCGAAAGAGCGTGGCGTAATCCGGGTAACAGCGCTCCGCCGCCACCCCGAGGCTTTGCCCGAAGCTGCGCCCGCGTTGCGCGTCAATATCAAATGCGCCTGCCACCAGGCTGAAAGTCCCGTCGCGCAGCGCGGCGGAACGATGGATATAGCCAATTTGGCTGGTACCGCCGCCACCCACCATGCCCCAGCGCAGGGATCGTTCCAGAGGTTTAATGCCGTTGATCATCACCTTTCTCCTGATTAAAAACCGACTTTTCGCAAATAGTTAAGGCTGTCCGTCACATCCTGCAGGCTGCCCTGCACGTTGCGCGGATCGCGTTCCTGCTCAATGGTGATCCACCCCCGGTAACCGCGTGCCGCCAGCAATGCCCGCACCGCAGGGTAGTCAATGACGCCCTGGCCCAACGGACACATCACCCCTTCCGCGCAGGCGGTAAAGAAGTCCAGCCCACGCGCCAGCACGTCGCGGAAGACTTTCGGGTTAACGTCCTTGAAATGCAGATAATCGATGCGCGTAAAATAGGTGTCGAGCCAGGCGACCGGATCCATGCCGGAGTAATACAGGTGGCCGGTGTCCAGGCACAGCCCGGCGGTGTGATGCGGAATTTGGCCGGCCAGCCGGTCGATTTCATCGGCGAACTCGATACAGCCACCGGCATGCGGATGGATCACCGGCCTGACGCCATATTCCCGCCAGGCAATCTCGCTGACCGTTTTGATGTGGCCGATCATCCGGTTCCAATCCGTATCGCTCAGGCGCGGCGCCTGTGCATACTGGCCGGCCAATTTGGCCCGCTGCGGATTGCCGAAATCGATAATCACCAGATACGGCGCGGAGAAAACGCTGCCCTGCGTTTCCCGCGCTTTAGGCGCCTGCGACAAATTGCGGCAAATGTTGTGCGTCAGCGCGAGGATATGGCTGAAGTTTTGTTCGCTGACCAGGTCATCAAAAATGGTGCCGGCCACCAGCGAAAGCCTGTGCCGTTCCAGTTCAGTGCTCAAGGCTAAGGCGTCGATCGGCAGGTAGCCCCACGGCCCCAGTTCTATGCTGCCGTAGCCGGCGGCGCTCGTCTCCTGCAGCACTTTCCGGTAAGGCGGAAGATAGGGATTTTTAGGGTCGTCCACCCCCCAACTGCAGGGGGCATTGGCAATCGGCAGATTCATCGTCTTGGTTCCGTGTTGAGCAGCATGTAGCGCCAGTATCAAACAAATATTTCGAAACATCCAATGATGAAATTTTCATTTTTTGATGGTGATCGCGTTAAATTTGATAGTTAAAATGATGGTTTTTTATCAAACACAGACGGGCCGTCACCTGTGAGGTATAGGCGGCAATTCAGGGAAAACGGCCCGCAGCGGGGCCGGCGATCAGATATTTTCTTTGGTGATCAGATCAAAGCGGTTAATCGCGTGCATAAAACCAGGGTGTTCGCCGCCGGCGGCGGCGACAAAGGTGTTGATGACCGACGCGGCGAATTCATGAAGGCGGTGCGTCAACATCAGATCCAGCGTGCCGTCGAGCAACGCCATCTCCGCGTTTTCCACCGGGCCATGACAAACCAGCATCACGTCGTGCTGCCTGCCGCTCTCCTGCAACGCGGCGATAATCCCTTCCACGCCGCCGCAGGGCGCGTACAACGCCACCAATTCAGGGTGCTGCGCCAACATGCTCAGGGTCACCTGTCTGGCGCTCTCGGCCCGCTCATGGCTGCGTAACGGCTCCAGCACCCGGTGGTCGCTCAGGTGTTCGCGCAGGTAAGAGCGAAAACTGATTTCGCAGGTTTCCTGGCACAGGAAGCGATTGTCGCCGATGATAACCCCAATTTCTCCCTGTTTTCGACACATACGTTCTACCGCCCAGGCAGCGGTGCGGCCGGCCTGCTGATTATCCAGGCCAACATAACCGGCCCTGCTGTGCACCGACAGATCCGACAACAGCGTAAACACCTTCACGCCCACGCGGCTGGCTTCTTCGACCGCATAACGGATCATCGGGTTATCCAGCGCCACCACCCCCATCACGTCCACGCTCTGGCTGAGTTGCGTAATGGCGGCGGCGGTATCGCCTACCGCGCTGATATCATGAAAAATGAACTGCGGCGGATGAGCCAGATCGTAGTACGGCGCGGCCTGTTCCAGCAGGCTTTCCGCTAACTGCGCATAAAAAGAATGTTCCCGGCGCAGCAGGATAAAGCCCATTTTGAGCCGCACCGGCGACTGCCCGGCCGCCTCGAACAACCGATGAGACTTTTCGAGGGCAAAGCCCAGTTTTTTCGCCGCCGCAATGACTTTGCGTTCCGTTTCCGGCCGTACCGGGGCTCGCCGGTTCATCACCCGGTCAACCGTAGCAATGCCGACCCGAGCCTCCCGGGCGATGGCACTCATGGTGGTTTTCTTGCCTGCCATACTCTTCCTTATCATGATTTTGATAAAAACTATCATGACGTCGATGACGGAGGAAACCCGGCCCGGGGATTTGTGTGATCGGGCGCGCGAATAGCGATTCGAGTCGTTGCACAGCGCGGTAAAAAGCTCGAAATGAACGTTTTTCGGGCAGGTGAAGCCATAATTGAACTGCTGCTATTTTCGCCGTAACGCATAGTCTGATTTTGACCCCCGGAGCGAATCATGACATCGACAAAATCCGACGCCATCGAGTATGCGGCACCCAATGCCACCCAGTGGCCGGCGATCCTGAACATAGTGTTCGCCGGTATTGCGGCAGCCCTGCAGGTGGGCAAAGCGACGATTGCATTACCGGAGTTGCAACGCGAGTTCGGCCGCTCGCTGGAATCGTTAAGCTGGGTAATCTCGGCCTTCCCTTTCGTTGGCGTGTTCAGCGGCATCCTCGTCGGCATTTTGGTCCGTCGCTGGGGCGATCGCCGCTTGCTGTGCCTTGGGCTGGTGACCATCAGCGCCGCCAGCTTTGTCGGCGCCAGCCTGCATAACTTCAACGGACTGATCGCCACGCGGTTTATTGAGGGCCTGGGTTTCGTCATCGTCGTGGTCGCCGCCCCAGCGATTCTCAATCGCGTGGTTCAGCCGCAAAAACGTAATCTGGTGTTTGGCATCTGGAGCACCTTTATGCCGGCGGGCATCGCCCTCTCGATGTTTTTCGGCCCGCTCCTCGGCGGCTGGCAACAGAGCTGGCTGGCGAGCGCCGCTCTGACGCTGCTAGCGGCGTTGCTGCTGCCGCTGACTACCCGCCGGGAGGCTACCGGCTCCGCAGCGGCTTCACGCATCGACCTGCGCCAGGCGTTGTCTCGCCTGTTGCGTGCACGACAACCTGGGCTGTTGGCGCTGATATTCACCAGCTACAACCTGCTGTTCTTTGCGGTAATGGCTTTTTTGCCTCTATTTTTGATGCAGCACCTCGGGCTGTCGTTCGCCGGCACGGGCAGCATCAGTGCCGCGATCATAGCCGTCAATATGATTGGCAATCTCTCCGCCGGTTTGTTGTTGTCGCGTGGGATTAGCGCCAAAACGCTGCTCACCGGGACCTTTATCGCCATGGGGCTGACCGGCAGCGGTATCTTCTTCTCGGTAACGCCGATGAATATGCTGATACCGCTGTGTTTTTTATTTTCCGCCATCAGCGGCATGCTGCCTTCTACCATTCTCGCCGCCACGCCGATGTCGTCACCGGAACCGGCCCTCATCCCCCTGTGCCTGGGGTTGGTAATGCAAGGCAATTATCTGGGCCAGGTGATCGCCCCCATCGCGATAAGCAGCATCGTCGCCAATGCCGGCTGGTCCGCCTCCGCCGCAATGGTACTGGCCGCCGCCGCGCTGGGCGTGGCGTTGGCATTGCGACTATCAAGCCGACAGTAAAGACAAATAAAAAAGGCCGCTTGCGCGGGCAAGGTATCGCCCATAGGTTGATCGCGGTTATCGAGCAAAAAGCGCAATCGCTGGGTTATGGCGAACTGTATTTGGAAACCGGCGTTAACCAACCCGAGGCGATTAGCCTGTACCGAAAAGCCGGCTACCGACAGACAACGCGCTTTGGCAATTATTCGCCTGATCCGCTGAGCATTTATATTATATGATGAAGCGCCTGAAGGGTCAGGCGTGATGAAAGACATCCGATCTGAGCGGGAGATTCAACGGCCGGCGTTTAACTTATGGAGCTCCGCCGTCTTTTCCTGGCCCGAACGCAACCTCTGAATAGCGTAATTTTATTTTTTATCCGCCCTGTTCAGCATACCCTGGCAAATCACTATAGTTATCTTGATGGATATGGCCAATGGTGCTCCAACCCCGTCAGTGACAAAGTGCCTGTGGCTATCAGGTAAATCACCAAACCGCCAAAAGCGATCGCAACCATTATCTCAATGAATCTAAGTCGCTTATGCTCAGTCATGTGCCTGCCTCTCAGTTTCAGGTGAAAATACGTTCACCTAAAACGTAGATAACCTGCCCCTTCACATCAAGGCGAACTAACAAAATGAAACACAATCAATAAGGTTTATTTATAATTCACACATAAATCCACGAGCAAGCCGGTTTGCAGGCTATAGAATCTCCGCTCACCAACAATCCGCTAACTGTTAAGTCATTGTGATGCTATGGTTTGTTTTTCACTGCTCGTCAATGTCGATGAGCACAAGGATTCACCTATAAAATCTATCATCAGAGGGACTGATATGATGTCTAAAGGTATTTCAAAGGGATTCTTTATTCTGATCCTTTTCATCGTAACCGCCGCTTTTCTGGACGTATTGGGTCCCTACTATTCGTCGGTGCTCTGGGCCGTCATATTGGCCGTGATTTTCCACCCGTTGAAAAACAAGCTTAAGCAATACCTGGGCGACCGCAACGGCCTGGTTTCATTGTTAACCTTGCTGGTGATCTGCCTGATTGTGTTCACCCCGTTGGCAATCATCGCTTCGTCGCTGGCGCTTGAATTCAACGTTCTCTACCAAAAACTGCAGAACAACAATACCCAACTGCCTGCCATGCTGGCCGAAGTGATGCAGCACTTACCCGGCTGGGCACGGCATTTTCTGGCGGAGCATAATCTCGACAGCGCCGCGGAAATACAAAAGCAGCTTTCCGAAGTGGCACTCAAGGGCGGGCAATTCCTGGCGGGCAGCGTGTTCCTGATCGGCAAAGGGACGTTCAACTTTGCCGTCGGCTTTGGCATCATGCTCTATCTGCTGTTCTTCCTGCTGAAAGACGGCCCCTATCTGGTGACCCTGGCGCTTGAAGCGCTGCCGCTGTCCGAGCACGTTAAACACCACTTGTTCGTGAAGTTCGCCGCCGTGTCCCGTGCTACGGTGAAAGGCACCGTGGTGGTGGCGATTGTGCAAGGCGCCCTCGGCGGCCTGGCATTTTACATCACCGGCATCGATGGCAGTTTGTTGTGGGGCGCGCTGATGGCCTTCCTGTCCATTATCCCCGCCGTAGGTTCCGCCATTATCTGGGTGCCGGCAGCCATCTATTTCTTCGCCACCGGCATGCTGTGGCAAGGGGCATTCCTGGTCGGGTTCTTCGTGGTGGTTATCGGGTTGGTTGACAACATTCTGCGCCCGCTGCTGGTCGGCAAAGACACCAAGATGCCGGATTACCTCATCCTGATTTCCACGTTGGGCGGCATGGAGATTTACGGCATCAATGGCTTTGTTATCGGCCCGTTGATCGCCGCACTGTTCATCGCCTGCTGGAATATCCTTTCCGGCCGCGACAGCGAGGAGACCACCGATGAGATTGATGAGGCCTTTATCGAAGAAGGCAAGAATCACCCTGATGCCGGTTAAGCGGCGTTGAAGCAGAGATTGTATTAATTCCGGGGGGCCTGTTCAGGCCCCCGACTTTTGCCATCGCGTTACGCCGAACACCCTTATGTTATCCTCGCACCTGTGTTGTGAGAGGCTTGATTGTTAATGCAAAAGGGTTGATATTTTCATCCTTATCTCTCGAAAAGGATGTCCCATGAGCGCCGCCTGGATCAAAGCGTGGTTTACCTTCGCCACCGTCTATACCTGCATTGCCCTCAGCAAAGAAATAAGTGAGCAATTCTTCGCCTGTTCTCGGTGGGCTCAACTCGTCGGCGTCATCATCATGACGGCAATCGTTTGGAGCACTCGCGCCAAACTGAAAGAAATGAAATAAGGTCGTTGATCATAAAAAATGGGAGCCCAGAGGCTCCCGTTTTTATTCAAATTGACCCGACCTAAATAGCGTTGACACGGCTTCCCCTCGCACTCAGGTGCTCAGGGGCGGAATTCCAATACGGGATGTTTAAAGGCCTCATAAACGGCTGGTGAAGGCGGTTTGGGAAAGCGGGCCTTTGCGGCCGCCTTTATCGCTGCGCGACAAAGATCAGGGTCACCCTCTTCGGCTCGGACAGCTAAAAGCATGCCATCCGGCGCCAGCATAATTCTTAAAGCACATCGTTTACCGGCATATGAGCCGGCATCTTGAAAATGGCTTTGAATAGCGGATCGTATCTGCGCGGCATACTGGCTAGCCTCCGCCCCAGGTTCAGGCGCTGTTTTACCTTCGAGGGGAGTAAAAAGCGCATCAACACCCTGATCAGACGGCACGGGTGTAACCGCAGATCTCGTCTTCGCACACCCCGTCACCAACAGCGCAGCGATAACCAGCGATAACCAGCGATAATGCCGGCGCGCAAATCCCAAACCCCAAATGAACTCTTTTCATGATTCCCTTCTTTAATAGAATATCCACAGGGAAGAATAATAAACCAACACGGGCAGATTTAAGCATTCTGAGATCAATGTATTGAAACCCACATGTTGTTGAGTTTCGCTTCAATCAGGCGCGTTTCCGGCGATACCCGTTCTGACAGGTGTGCGTAGGATATGCGTTGGGGCTGAAATGCAAAAAGGCCACACCGGGGTGCAGCCTGTGATTACGCGATGTGTAATCGATTTTTCAATGGTGAATGCCGCTGTGTTGCATTACTGGGTGGATTACAGATTAGAACATTGATTTGTGATATCACTGCGCCAAGACTTACCCTTATCCTTGACCTTGCAGTTATGTGCATCTCGATGGCTTAACACTTTACCGGAGCAGTTCTTCGCGCTGTAGCACGTGCCAGCCGCCGCAGATGCGGTTAAGGGAAGTAAGAGGCATGAAGATAGAACAACTAAAATCGACAAATTTTTCATAGCATGTTTCCTTATGCGTAAGTTCATAAATTGATCTTTCGTTGCGCGCACAACAACTTTAGAATAGCCTTATCACACTTTATTTCACGCTTATATGCTAATTCGTATATTAAATATTTATGTAAAAATCCACGTAATATAAAAATATCGGATTTTTCAACTAACCTTGTTTTGTGAAAAATCACCGCACCAATGGTCGGTTCGCTCAGAGACAGGATGTGTTTGCGTTGTGGTTACTGGGGCTAAAACGATACGATAAAGGCCAAGCATAAGCTCAGCCCTGTAATTTTGATAATCGCTGCAATCTAAGTAAAAAACGGGAGCAACAAGGCTCCCGTTCTTATTCAAACACTAAAACACACTTACATGTGCTTAACGATAGCGTCGCCAAACTCTGAACATTTCAGCAGTTTAGCGCCTTCCATGCCTTTAACGATCAGGTCAGCCGCTTCGAACCAGCCCATGTGACGCAGCAGCACATACCATGCAAAAATTAACATACTGAATTATATAAACAAATGTCATAATTTTAGATTTTGGAATATCAAGTGAATCGTGTCTAACGCACCTTTATTCATGGTGGTTTCAGTTGAGTTTTGCAGAACGAACTGCCCCAGAGTCAAAGCAATCAACCGGCACAAAATGATGATCGGCCACCGTTATTTTTCTCTCGAACCAAAGCGGCAGCATCCCGCAACACACCTCAGAACAAAAACCAGGCAATTTTCCCAAATCAGCATCCAGCATAGAAATGTTTCGCTTCAGTTGGTATGTTAGGCAACAACTAAAATGACAAGGAAAAGTTATGGATACGGTTGAGGAATTAGGCGGGACGTATTTTTATAGAGGCGTTTCAAATGTTTCAGCGGGAGAACTTTTCTTTTGGGTTTTCCTTGACGCCGTAAATGAGCAGTTTGGGGCTTCCGATATTGTAGCTGCAGCCAGCATCATTCTGGGGCAGCCAACCCGCCCCACAAGAGGTAAATTCGCTGGAGCGACTAAAGGCACATCCATAGCTTCGGAAACAGCTCGACGCTATTTAAACATCGAGCTCCCTTTTCGACTCCCTACGTTCACCAACGCCAGTATCAAAACCTTGAAACCAAAATTTGTGAATAACCTGGGAGCATTTGTTGGCCGCACTGTTCCAGTACTCGGGTGGGTAATTCTTGCATACGATGTGTCTTCTATCGCATTTAAAGCTACAACTACTTACAATCGGATAGCCAGAGGAAGCGATAAAATATGGTAACCGACGAAGATGTTTTAATGTTCTTTCGGGAACAGCTACCCAAAGTCACTACTTTGTGGCTTAAACCTGTTCTACTTCAACCAGACGATATCCTGCAAGAATTTTCAGAGGTCGAGGATTTAGCATTAGTAATAGATAAATATTCCACTCAATTCGATATTGATGTTTCAGAATTAAATATCGAAGATTATTATCCATGGGAAATACCATGGTTTTTCCGTAAATGGTTCATAGTAAGTCCCGTCAAGCAGTCAAAAAAGCCGCTAACCGTCAGAATGTTTGCTGAATCAGCCAAGGCTGGCCGCTGGCTGTATTAGGCCGGCACTCGCCGGCCATCACTAATCAATACGCCTTCCAGGCAGAGAACACGAGCGGATTGCCGAATGCATAACGCCGGTACTCAACCGCTGAATTATAGGGCATAAACACCTGACGACAGGCCCCCTCATCTACCCCGGTGCGGAATACCATCAATGCACCAGCCACTGCCTCAGGATAATTCAGCGCCAACGTGGCATTGCTGGTCACGTTCTGGAAATAGGAAATATGCGCCAGAGGTGACTGAAAAGTACTTGGATGTGCGTGAAAAAGTATTTTACCTTGCTGTAATAACGGAAAAGACCGGATATGGAAATCCGGAGAGTTTCGGAAGAGACGAGATAACCAACTGAATTCTATAATAAACAAAAAAGACCGAATACGATGCCTTTTCCCGCACCATATTATTTAATTCATTAAATATCATATGGTTAAAACAAAAATCGATTAAAGCACACTCAAGAAAGCATGCTAAAACACGTCAAAACAATCAAACACATATCATTTTTTCTAGGGATGTTCGGAAAATATTCGAAAGGAATTTTCGAAAAATCTACCCAGAAGCCAACTGCCAACTGCGTGGAGCGAAGCGCTTTGGGCGTACCAGCGTGCTGATGAACGGATGGTGAGGCCACAGTGATACGCTTTTTTTGGTTAACGATGTCACTAGTGGTATACGATTTTCCAATAATAACATCGTTAACCGCTAAGAAACGTTTAAAGGTATTCGATATACGCGACTGAGCTCCCGTAAGATGGTCCTGCGGGCGTTGTCGGTGTGATAGAAAGAGTACTTTCGATTTCCACCACGTTTTGTCCAGCAGCCAGGACCCCGCTCCCATTCGACGTCAGTTGTGCAACAGCCCCATTACTCATGGTGACACGACCAAGGGCCGGGAAGCTAATACGGGCGGCGGTAGTGATAGTGCAATTAACTTGCACCTGCTCTTTTGCAGTAGAAGTAGTATATCCCTGCTCTAGGGTGCCGTGGTCCAGGGTTACAGACGGCGAGGTAACGGTACAGGTTTCGTTTACGGGTGGAACGGACGTACATGACCCCGCTGGGCGATCGAGCTGCGACAGGGATACAGCATTCCCGCTATTCGTTCGGGTGAACGCGATGCCGATGCATGCGCCGGTAGGAATAACACTACTCGAACCACTCCACCCAGCGACGTTAATACCCTTATTATAGAGTGCAACACCAGCGTAAGACATGGTGGACGCAGGCTCCACGCCAGGTAGCGAAACGCCACCACCAATTCTGTACCCCGTTAGGGTACCTATGTTATTGGGGGCGTAGAAGAGCACTACCGGTCTACGGGTCCCACCGACATTGCTGGTCCGAACGGCATCAGGGAGGTCCATCAAGGCCCAACTGACATCGAATTGGAATGAACTACCCAACCTTTCAACCGAAATCGATGTTGCGACTGGGTAAGGATCCCCCATGGCGGGGGCGGCAAGAACGGCAGTCAATACGGCGACGATCCACTGTTTCATATTTGGTCTATCCACATGTAGTTAGGGGGCTTGTTAGCAGGAACTACCCGTTCCGGCGCAGTACTCGCCCGTTATTTCTCCGTGCCCTATAAGCCCGCACCCACACTACCATTTGAGTTAGTGACGAGATGCGCCTAAAGCCGCAGGCAACGTGCACGATGATGTTTTAGCGCCCGTGGCACTTTGGCAGTCCCGCGACAGAGAATCCGACCTTCGCTCGTTCCATATTCAAACCAGTCAATATCGGTATCATCTGGGCAAATTAAACCCCACCCACGGCAAAGGGTGTGTTAAATTAAGCCGTTGTATCCGTTTGAATATCAGCGATATAGCGAGTGTCGTTGTTCCATTCCGTAAAACGACATCCAGATACAACGCTATCGAAAAATCTCTGGGGTGACTGTGGGGAAAATGGTAACCAGTGGGTAATCTCGTGAAAACCATTTAGTGTTTTTCTGCAAAATTAAGAATTTCAGATCGTAAAAAATCTTTATTTAGATTTTTCCTCTGGAAAGACCAACAAAATCAGGTGGGGGGGAGACTTTAATTTTTCTACAAAACCAAGCGATAAGGTAGGGATGCAGGTGTCGGGAGGGTGAAAAAATAAAGGTTTTGGAGTAAGAGGGAGCAAGTAGCCGATCTTTCTGTGAATTTAGCCACCGCTCCTCCCCAACCGCCGCAGAAAAAAATTCTGCAAAAAAATTATCTCAATACGCATTCCAATCAGAAAATACTCTCGGCTCCCCAAACGCGTAACGTCGGTATTCTACCGTTGAGTTATACGGCATGTAGGTCGGACGACTCGCCCCCTCATCCACGCCAGTACGGTATACCTTCAGCGCGCCGGCCACCGCCTCAGGATAATTCAGCGCCAACGTGGCATTGCTGGTCACGTTCTGGAAGTACTCTCCCGGCTCAGTGACATTGTTCAAGTCGGTGCCTACGGGTAGCGTTTTATCGGCCACAGGCACGGCACCTGTTTCCTCTGCTGTCACTGCATCCTTCGTCGCCAGTTCGCCCAACCCGAGGTTTTTCTGTGACTCAGCTTGTGCCGCTTCACCGGTGTCTGCCATCTCGGATAGGTTATTTTTGATTGCCAAAAAGTCCGACTCCACCGGGGCAGCAGCTACCTTCACAACCCTACTGGCACTTTTCCCTGAAACATCCCCGGTAACACTGATCGTCGCCGTTCCCTCTCCAGCAGCTATCAGTTGCCCATCACTTCCCACAGCGCTGTCAGTTGATGCATAACTGAGGGTTTCCGTGGCATTTGACGGGGTTTTCGTCACAACCAGTTCGTAGGTGTTGCCTGCAACCTGATCGGGAATGGCCGCCAGTACGATAGCGGTCAGCAGGATGTCCACGCGCACCGTCACGCGTACGCTGAGCCCAGTGCTAACGCTGGCGATAATGTCCGTATTGCCGGGACCAACCGCACGAAACAACCCGTTCACGTCAATAGTCCCTGCTGCGGTATTGGTGCTTATCCATGTCACCGGGAAGTTGGGAGCCAGATCAGCAGGCAGCACCTGAGCGGTAAACTGCTGTGTCGCACCAACACCAATGTTCAGCGAGGAAGGCGTTACGATAATGTTCGTCGGCGTGGGATCCGGTTTTATATTGTCTGCCTGATCCGTTTTGACTATGTACATCAATGCCAGATTCTTTGGCCTGGTTTCAGGGGCTAAATTCACCGCTAGCGAAGGTGATACCTGCCCTGTTCGAGCAGAATATTGGCGTATCTGTTCATCACCAAGACTGTTACGCGTATTCGACGAAGGCACATCAAAACGGTAGTACGTCTCAATACCTGCTAGGTGAGCATGGTCTGGAAACCCATCGCCCTGATCGCTGCCAATGACACGGCCAAAATCAGGATCGGCTGTTGAACCATGCGCCCATCCACGAACAAACTTCCCTCGCAAGTCAGGAACATTACCCGATGGGAATACAGCATGTAACTTGGGGTTCTTGGTTATATCAAATCCCTGTCCATTGGCTTCAATCCATCCATCAGGCGGTGTCATGCTGCCCCATGGAACAATAACCCCTACTGGCAACAGGAACGGCGCCAGTTCAGTCGTTATGTCGCTGATGGCATTCTTGATCGACTGCTGCAACGTTGGCGGCGTAATGATTAGCGTATCGTCAGTACCAGCATCAGCTTCATCCTGTGATGCTCGGCGATAGATGAAACCCTGCCATTTAGCATCTTTTGTGCCCGGTTCAGTTGCGTTGTTCTCCGCCAGCGAAACATAAGAGACAAATGCCCCATTATGACGGTGGCGGACCACCACGCCAGCGCCATACTGATAAGCCGTGCCGCCGTTGTTCGCTGGCATAATCCATTCCGGAAAGGCGTCGGTCTGATATTGACGCAAGGCGAACGTAATGGCGTTCAGGATACTGTTCATCGCGTCACGCTCTACCGCTTTAGCGTCGGCGTCACTCATCAGGTCTTTTTGATAATCTTCTCCCCAACCCTCGATAAAACTGACAAAACCCTCCGCATTTTTCTCGTCGGGAATTTGTTGTTTATCGCCGGTGCTGGCAAAGAGAATACGAAAAAACTTCTGATCCATTATGTTCTCCAAATAAAAAAGCAACTGCATATATAGTTGCCTCAGCTAAAAACGGTGATTAATGGTAGTTGTGCCAACGACAGAAAAAAATATTCGATGCCATTAATACCAATAGGATAATGAATAACGTAGTTCGTTGGTGACACCCTCACTCTCGCCCAGCGGTGTATACGTACCGGTATTCAGATCAAGTCGTTGGGTTGCCTCACCAAAAACCATCAAAACGACGGTCACCGGTAAAGCCCCGGTGTTTGCCTTGAAGTTTGCAAATAACGAAATTCGCGAGCTGTCGGGGTTATCTTGGAGCAAGGGCACGCCACCCAATTTTCACGAAATTCGTTCGCTGGCAGAACGCTTATACCGGGAGCAAAAAAATCAATACTCGGGATTTACTTGGGCATAAAAGCCAGCGTCAAACCGATCGATACAACGATGATCGAGGAAAAGAATGGAGAGTTGTTGGGGCGTGAAATTCGGTCATTTTTCATACCGTTTTGCAGAGGTTTTGCAGAAGAACTTTTTAGGTGGGAAAAAGTACGGGGACATCTCGCCCCCGTTAACATTAGCTACAATGGAGTAACTTACATGTGTTTAACGATAGCGTCGCCAAACTCTGAACATTTCAGCAGCTTAGCGCCTTCCATTAGGCGTTCGAAGTCATAGGTCACGGTCTTGGCAGCGATGGCGCCTTCCATGCCCTTAACGATCAGGTCAGCCGCTTCGAACCAGCCCATGTGACGCAGCATCATTTCTGCGGACAGGATGATGGAACCTGGGTTCACTTTGTCCTGGCCGGCATACTTAGGTGCGGTGCCGTGGGTCGCTTCGAACAGCGCGCAATCGGAACCGATGTTGGCGCCAGGGGCGATACCGATACCGCCAACCTGTGCGGCCAGGGCGTCGGAGATGTAGTCACCGTTCAGGTTCATACAGGCGATCACGTCGTATTCCGCCGGGCGCAGCAGGATTTGCTGCAGGAAGGCGTCGGCGATCACGTCTTTAACCACGATCTCTTTACCGGTGTTCGGGTTCTTGATTTTCAGCCACGGGCCGCCGTCGATCAGTTCGCCGCCGAACTCTTCGCGCGCCAGTTCGTAGCCCCAATCCTTGAAGGCACCTTCGGTGAACTTCATGATGTTGCCTTTGTGAACCAGGGTCACAGAGTCACGGTCGTTGGTGATGGCGTATTCGATCGCCGCACGCACCAGACGCTTGGTCCCTTCTTCGGAACATGGCTTGACGCCGATACCGCATTGTTCCGGGAAGCGGATTTTCTTCACGCCCATTTCGTCGCGCAGGAACTTGATCACTTTGTCTGCTTCGGCAGAACCGGCTTTCCATTCGATACCCGCGTAGATGTCTTCGGCGTTTTCGCGGAAGATCACCATGTCGGTCAGCTCTGGCTGTTTAACCGGGCTAGGGGTGCCCTGGTAGTAACGCACCGGACGCAGACACACGTACAGGTCCAGTTGCTGGCGCAGAGCCACGTTCAGGGAGCGAATACCGCCACCGACCGGGGTAGTCAGCGGGCCTTTGATGGCAACGCGGTAGTCACGGATCAGATCCAGGGTTTCTTCCGGCAGCCACACGTCTTTCCCGTAAACGTGAGTGGATTTTTCACCGGTGTAGATTTCCATCCAGGAGATTTTACGTTCGCCGTGGTAGGCCTTTTTCACAGCCGCATCAACCACGTGAATCATAGCAGGGGTAACGTCAACGCCAATGCCGTCGCCTTCGATGAACGGGATGATCGGGTTATTCGGAACAACCAGTTTACCCTGGGCATCGACCGTAATCTGTTTACCTTCTGCCGGAACAACTACTTTGCTTTCCATCAACCTCTCCTTCAAGCGCAATTTTTGTTAATGCTTTGTAAGATGCGTGTAGATACTACTCGAATATTCAGTCCGCGCCAATCCGAAACGGATTCGGTTATAATGCGCCTATCATCCGTAATCTCAACTGTTATGAAAAAATTCCCTGTTAAAAATCACAACGTTAAACGATTCAGCCGACCGAACGCCGCCAAACCCGCGGTAGTACAGGGCCCGCGCCGCGTGGTGTTATTCAATAAGCCCTTCGATGTGCTCCCCCAATTTACCGATGAAGCCGGCCGCGCCACGCTGAAAGAATACATTCCTTTTCCCGATGTATACGCCGCCGGGCGGCTGGATCGCGACAGCGAAGGGTTATTGGTGCTGACCAATGACGGCAAGCTGCAAGCGCAGCTCACCCAGCCGGGCAAACGCACCGGTAAAGTGTATTACGTCCAGGTGGAAGGTGCGCCACAGGAAGCCGATCTGGCGCAGCTCCGCAGCGGCGTGACGCTCAAAGACGGCCCCACTCTGCCGGCCGGCGTGGAGTTGGTCAGCGAGCCGCAATGGCTGTGGCCGCGCAATCCGCCGATCCGCGAACGCAAGGCGATCCCTACCGCCTGGCTGAAAATCACCCTGTTCGAGGGCCGAAATCGCCAGGTGCGTCGCATGACCGCGCATATCGGGTTCCCTACCCTGCGCCTGATTCGCTACAGTATGGGCGAGCTTTCCCTGGGTGCATTGCAACCTGGCGAATGGAAAACCCTTGATTCGCTGTAGTCATCTGCGGGAAAAACCAAGGGTATGCCAGCACACCAACCAGCCGCTGTAAGGGGCCGTTATGTTTAAACCGCACGTCACCGTTGCCTGCGTGGTTCACGCCGCCGGGAAGTTTCTGATCGTCGAAGAGACCATCAACAATAAGGCGTTATGGAATCAGCCGGCCGGCCACCTGGAGGCCGATGAAACCCTGGTGCAAGCCGCCGAACGCGAACTGTGGGAAGAAACCGGTATTCGCGCCACGCCGCAGTCGTTCCTCAAGCTGCACCAGTGGATCGCCCCGGACAACACGCCGTTTTTGCGTTTTTGCTTTGTCATTGAGCTGGAGCACCCCCTCCCCACCGAACCGCAAGACAGCGATATCGATCGCTGCCTGTGGCTGAGCGCCGAAGAGATTTTGCAAGCACCTAACCTGCGTTCCGCACTGGTTGCGGAAAGCCTCCGCTGTTACCAGCAGCCGGAGCGCTACCCGCTCTCCTTGGTCAGCAGCTATAACTGGCCGTTCTGAGATGAATAAGTGCCGTGCGCCGGCGCGGCCAACGTGGTAAAATCCTGCGCTTGTTTTTTATCGCACGGTTCGTGTTCAAGTTCGTGAGACTCCCATGTCAGATAACAGCCAGAAAAAAGTAATCGTCGGTATGTCCGGCGGCGTCGACTCTTCCGTTACTGCCTATTTGTTACAGCAGCAGGGCTATCAGGTCGCTGGGCTGTTTATGAAGAACTGGGAAGAGGACGACGACGAAGAATATTGCTCCGCAGCGACCGATTTGGCCGACGCGCAGGCAGTATGCGACAAACTCGGCATCGAGCTGCATACGGTGAACTTCGCGGCAGAGTACTGGGACAACGTTTTTGAGCTGTTCCTCGAAGAGTACAAGGCCGGCCGCACGCCGAACCCGGACATCCTGTGCAATAAAGAAATCAAATTCAAAGCCTTCCTGGAATTCGCCGCAGAAGATCTGGGGGCGGATTTTATCGCCACCGGGCACTACGTGCGCCGCCAGGACGTGGACGGCAAAAGCCGCCTGCTGCGCGGCGTCGACGGCAACAAAGACCAGAGCTATTTCCTGTACACCCTGAGCCACGAGCAGGTCGCGCAAAGCCTGTTCCCGGTCGGTGAACTGGAAAAGCCGGAGGTGCGCCGCATCGCCGAGCAACTGGAGCTGGTTACCGCCAAGAAAAAAGACTCTACCGGCATCTGTTTTATCGGCGAGCGCAAATTCCGTGATTTCCTCGGCCGCTACCTGCCGGCGCAGCCAGGCCCTATCGTCAGCGTCGATGGCCAGACCGTCGGCGAGCACCAGGGGCTGATGTATCATACCCTCGGCCAGCGCAAAGGGCTGGGCATCGGCGGCATGAAGGACAGCAGCGAAGATCCGTGGTACGTGGTAGACAAAGACGTCGCCAACAACGTACTGGTAGTCGCTCAGGGGCATGATCACCCGCGCCTGATGTCCACTGGCCTGATCGCGCAGCAGCTGCATTGGGTCGATCGCCTGCCGCTGAGCGGGCCAGTACGCTGTACGGTGAAAACACGTTACCGCCAGCAGGATATCCCGTGCACCGTTACGCCACTGGATGACCAGCGCATCGAAGTGCGTTTCGACGAGCCGGTCGCCGCCGTCACCCCAGGCCAGTCAGCCGTGTTTTATCAGGACGAAATCTGCCTCGGCGGCGGCATTATCGAACAGCGTTTACAGGAGTAACCGTGGCGAAGAATTATTATGACATTACGCTGGCGATGGCTGGCATCAGCCAGTCGGCGCGTCTGGTCCAGCAGCTGGCGCACGAAGGGCAATGCGATAAAGACGCCTTGCATGTCTCGTTGAGCAGCCTGCTGCAAATGGATCCGCCTTCCACGCTGGCGGTGTTCGGCGGCGAAGAGCGCAACCTGAAAATGGGCCTCGAGACGCTGATGGGCGTACTCAATGCCAATAACAAGGGGCCAGGTGCCGAACTGACCCGCTACACCATCAGCCTGATGGTGCTGGAGCGCAAGCTCAACGCCAACAAACAGGCGATGAACCAGCTTGGCGAACGCCTCGGCCAGCTTGAGCGCCAGTTGGCGCATTTCGATTTGGAATCGGACACCATTATCAGCGCGCTGGCCGGCATTTATGTCGACGTGGTCAGCCCGCTCGGGCCGCGCATCCAGGTGATAGGTTCGCCGGCGATCCTGCAGAACACCCAGGTGCAGGCCAAGGTTCGCGCCACACTGCTGGCCGGCATCCGTGCCGCCGTGCTGTGGCAGCAGGTTGGCGGCAGCCGCCTGCAATTAATGTTTTCTCGTAATCGTCTGTTTAAACAGGCGCAAAATATCGTTGCTCATTGTTAATCGATCCCAGGAGTTGCTACCGATGGAATTATCCTCACTGACCGCCGTTTCACCCGTTGATGGACGCTACGGTGATAAAGTCAGCGCACTGCGCACCATTTTCAGCGAATACGGTCTGCTGAAATTCCGCGTGCAGGTTGAAGTACGTTGGCTGCAAAAACTGGCCGCCTGCGCAGAAATCAAGGAAGTTCCCGCTTTTGACGCCGACGCAAACGCTTTCCTCGACAAGATCGTCGCAGAATTCAGCGAAGAAGACGCACAGCGCATCAAGACTATCGAACGCACCACCAACCACGACGTGAAAGCGGTTGAGTATTTCCTGAAGGAAAAAGTGGAAACCGTCCCTGCCCTGCAGGCGGTCTCCGAGTTCATCCACTTTGCCTGCACCTCAGAAGATATCAACAACCTGTCCCACGCGCTGATGCTGCAAACCGCACGTCAGGACGTGGTGCTGCCGTACTGGCGCAAAATCATCGATTCGATCAAGGGCCTGGCGCTGGAATATCGCGACATTCCTTTGCTGTCCCGCACCCACGGCCAGCCGGCGACCCCGTCGACCGTAGGTAAAGAATTCGCCAACGTGGCCTACCGTATGGAACGCCAGTTCCGTCAGCTGGAACGCGTCGAAATCATGGGTAAAATCAACGGTGCGGTCGGCAACTACAACGCCCACATCGTCGCTTACCCAGAAGTGGACTGGCACCAGTTCAGCGAAACCTTCGTCACCTCGCTGGGCATCACCTGGAACCCGTACACCACGCAGATCGAGCCGCATGACTACATCGCCGAGCTGTTCGACTGCGTGGCGCGCTTCAACACCATCCTGATCGACTTCGACCGTGATATCTGGGGTTACATCGCCCTGAATCACTTCAAGCAGAAGACCATCGCCGGTGAAATCGGCTCTTCCACCATGCCGCACAAGGTCAACCCGATCGACTTCGAAAACTCCGAAGGCAACCTGGGCCTGTCCAACGCGGTGCTGGGCCACCTGGCCAGCAAACTGCCGGTTTCCCGCTGGCAGCGCGATCTGACCGATTCCACCGTGCTGCGTAATCTGGGCGTGGGCCTGGGCTATGCGTTGATCGCCTATCAGGCGACCATGAAAGGCATCAGCAAGCTGGAAGTCAACCAGGCGCACCTGCTGGACGAGCTGGATCACAACTGGGAAGTGCTGGCCGAGCCGATCCAGACCGTGATGCGCCGTTACGGCATCGAAAAGCCGTACGAGAAGCTGAAAGAACTGACCCGCGGCAAGCGCGTGGATGCCGCCGGCATGCAGGCGTTCATCGAGGGTCTGGCGCTGCCGGAAGAAGAGAAAACCCGCCTGAAAGCCATGACCCCGGCTAACTACATTGGCCGCGCCGCCACTATGGTTGACGAGCTGAAATAATCGGTCTGGGCAGAAAGCAAAAAGGCGGCCAAATGGCCGCCTTTCGTATTTTAGCGCCTCAACGCATAAATGCCTGCAATCGCTGCTTCTGCTGCCCCTGCGCGTTGAAGTTGTCGGGGCTTAACCACTGCTCGAAGGCGGCTTTAATGGCCGGCCAGCGATCCGAGGTGATGGCGAACCAGTCGGTATCGCGGCTACGGCCCTTGGTGATCACCGCATACCTGAACCGGCCCTCGTAATTGAAACCGAACCTTGCCGCCGCCTGTCTGGACGGCGCGTTGTGGCTGTCGCACTTCCATTCGCAGCGGCGATAACCCAAATCATCGAACAGGTGCCGCAGCATCAGATAGATGGCTTCCGTTGCGCTGGAGCGTTGCTTCATCGCCGGCGACCAACTGACGTGGCCAATCTCCAGCACGCCGTTGCCTTCATCGATGCGCATATAAGCTACGGTGCCGACCGGTGCCTGGCTTGCGCTATCGAACACCGTCAGGTTCACCAACGCGGGATTAGCCTGAAGCTGAGTCAGATGCTGCAACATCGCCGCCGGGCTGTCCGGCCGCTCGCTGGGTAAATAGGTCCAGTCGCGGCCATCCGGTGCCAGTTGGAATGCGCTGAACAGGGCAGCATGATCCCGCTGCGGATCAAGCGCTTTCAGAAAACAAAAATGCCCGTCAAGCGGCTCTCCGGCAGGCCGTTGCGGCACCCGCCAATCGGTTAATGGCTCGCCCACCGGCTGCCCGAATTGATTGAACGCCATACAACCCCTCGTAGTCGGTAATTAACGGGTATAGATGATAAACGAACTTCTTTTGCCTATTTTGTCGTACAGCGAACGTGCCGGGGCGTTATATTCCTGCGTCATCCAGTAAACCCGATCGCTGCCCTTTTCATTGGCAAGCTGATAAGCCTGCTTAAATAACTTCTCGGACACCTTCTTGCCGCGCGCCACCGGGGAAACGTAGAGATCTTCAATATAGCAATAGCCGGCGGAGCTCCAGGTTGAAGGATGGAAAATCAGGTTCATCAACCCCAGAAGATTGCCGTTTGCGTCTTCCGCCACCAGCCCATAGACCTGCTGATCCGAGCATAAGCGCTCAAAAGTGTGCTCGGTGACCTGCGCGGCAATTTCCGCACGATAAAAATGAAGATATCCCTGCCACAGATCCAACCACTGCGATTTATCGCCGTTTTGTATTTTGCGTACCACAACGTCATTGTTTACTGGGTGCATAGTGCCTCTCTGGTTTTAAGATATTATTTCCACAAGAGAAATAACCTAATGCCAACAGGGTACACCGGCCATTGCGGGCTGAATACAGACCAATTCATAACAGTGAGCAGACCAATTTTGACGACATAAACGCCTTTAATCGGCCTGCGGCAGCGCGCTGAAAACAGAGGATAATTTTTTGATGAATTTGACGATTTCATCCGGTGTGTAGGCCGAGAAGCCAAACACCAGCGCCCCTTCCCGAGGTTGGCCGGTGTAAAAATCCGCCAGCCCATAGACTTTCATCCCCTGCGCGGCGGCGGCCCGAATCAAGCGCCGCTCGGTAGCCGCATCCGCCAGCGGGCATACCAATTGCAGCCCGCCCTGCGGCAGCGGTGGCCGAGTCCAGGCAGCAAGATGCTGATGGACCGCCGCATGCAGAATATCGAGCCTGGCCTTATACAGCTTGCGCATATTCCTTAAGTGTTCAGCATAAAAATCGCCATTTAAAAAGCGGAACAGGGTCATTTGCGGCAACGCAGAGGTATAACCATCCTGGAATTGTTTGGCGGCCACCATAGGTTTGATTAACTGTGGCGGAACGATGATAAAACCGATGCGCAGCCCCGGAAACAAGGTTTTGCTGAAGGTGCCGATATACAACGTGCGTTGGTATTTATCCAGCCCCTGTAACGAGGCCCTGGTCAGCCCGTCATAATTGAATTCGGAATCGTAATCATCTTCAATAATCCAGGCCTTGTGCTGCTGCGCCCATTCCAGCAATTTTAATCTTCTGTCGAGGCTGAGCGAATGCCCCAGCGGATAATGATGAGATGGCGTGACATACACGCCCCGCCCGCGATGGCGCGCGTCGATTAATGCGTCAATATCCATTCCGTCATGATCGACCGCGACAGGCTGGGCGATGATCCCCGCGGACTGCACCAGCTTTTTAGCCCCCTGATACCCCGGCTCTTCGACAAATACCCTGTCGCCAGGATTGAACAACACCTGGGTACACAGCGACAGCGCCTGTTGGGAACTGGTCGACACTATTACCTGGTCCACATTGGCCTTAACGCCCCGTTCGCGCCGCAGATACTCAATGATCTCGCCCCTCAGTTCCACCAATCCCTGGGGATCGGCATAGCCCAACAGACGTTCGCCATACTGCCGTACCGCCAGCCTTTCCAGCTGCAGCCAGCTATCTATCGGGAACAGCCGCAGGTCAGGCAGAGACGGCGTGAGTGAACTGGCGCGGCTGGTATGCGGCACATGGGCGGCCACCAGCAACGAGCGGCCATGCGCGCTCAGTTCCCGCTCCGCCAACAGTGCGTTTTCGGCATCGTCCGCCGCCAACAGTTCGCGGCCAATCAGGGTGCTTTGCTGATAACTGACAAAGCTGCCGCGCCCCACCGCCCGGGCAATATAGCCTTCGGCTTCCAGTTGGGCATAGGTCTGCTCAACGGTGGCGCGTGAAATTCCCAGCCGGGCAGCCAGCACCCGGCTGGGAGGAAGTTTCGCCAGATATTGCAGCTCCCCCGCCGTCACTTGCTGTTTGATGGTCAGATGCAGCGCAGCTTTGCGCGTCATGCCCTGTTGCAAATGCCGGGCAAAGGCAGCCAGTAGGTTGTCTGGGGAGGTGGGGCTGTGTTTCATGGTGCTCCGGTCAGAGGAAAGGGGCAGTTTTACTGCCCTACTTTACCTTATTTCAGCCCCTTCGCGGGCATGCCAGGGGATTGTTCGGGATCAAATCCATTGTAAATAAAATGTTTTGAAACAGATCATTTATTGTTCCATTTGCGACGCAAGCCCTACACTTAAACAACCACATAATTAGCGTGCTAATTATGTGGCAGGTCTCATTTTCATGACCCGACCTTGCCCGTTTACTGCTGCTGGATAGCGGCGGTGCAGACTCGTATTGCCTGCGCGGGCATTTACTGTGAAACATGTTCAAGGTGGAATTATGTCGCAACAGCAAAACCCCACGCCGCCTCGGCGTAACTTTCTAAAAAAGACCCTGGCGTTAATCCCGCTGGCCGCTACGAGTAGCGGCATGATGGCGCGGGAAGCGAAAGCCGCGCCCACCGCCGGCGTCTCTGCCCACTATGTGCCGGTTTATTTCAATAACGACGAATGGCGTTTTCTGCTGGCAGCCTGCGATCGGCTCATCCCGAGCGATGCTAACGGCCCCGGCGCGGTGGATCAGGACGTACCGGTTTTTATCGACCGGCAAATGGAAACCCCCTACGGCCACGGTGGGCTGTGGTATATGCATCCGCCGTTCGTGCCTTCCGCGCCGGAGTTGGGCTATCAGTCCAAGTTGACGCCACGTGAAACCTATCGAACCGGCATTCGCGAGATTAATGCCCACTGCCGGCGGCAGTTCCAAAAAGCCTTTGCCGATCTCGGCCACGCCGAACAGGAACAGCTGCTGACGGCGCTGGAACACGGCCAGCTGGATTCCGATTCTCTGCCCGGCACGCTGTTTTTCAATCAACTGCTGGCCAATACCAAAGAAGGGTATCTGGCCGACCCGGTTCACGGCGGCAACCAGACATTGGCCTCATGGAAGCTGATCGGTTTTCCCGGCGCACGGGCGGATTACACCGATTGGGTCAACCGGCCCAATCAGCCTTATCCTCTCGGCCCGGTCAGTATCTCAAGCAAAAGGAATGCATAAATGAGCGCAATTAAAAAACCGCCGGTAGACGTGGTGATCGTCGGGTTTGGCTGGACCGGCGCCATAATGGGAATAGAGTTGACCGAAAGCGGCCTGAGCGTGCTGGCGCTTGAACGCGGCGAACGGCGTGACACCTATCCGGACTTCGCCTACCCGCGTATTGCCGACGAACTGACCTACGGTATCCGCCTGAAGCTGGCGCAGGAAATGGCGCATGAAACCGTAACCGTTCGCCACACGCCGGCCGACTTCGCGGTGCCCTATCGCCAGCTCGGTTCATTTCTGCCCGGCAACGGCGTCGGTGGCGCCGGCGTCCACTGGAACGGCATGCACTGGCGTGCATTGCCTTCCGATTTAAAGTTGCATACCACCCTTAATGAAAAATACGGCGCCAAATGGATCCCGGAAGGCATGACGTTGCAGGATTATCCGCTCAGCTACCAAGAGTTGGAGCCTTACTTCGATAAATTCGAAAAAGTCTGCGGCACCGCCGGCAAGGCCGGTAACCTGCAGGGCAACATCATCAAGGGCGGCAACCCGTTCGAAGGGCCGCGCAGCAGCGAATACCCTACCCCGGCGCTAAAACAGCTCTACTCCGGTTCGCTGTTTGGCCAGGCCGCCGAATCTTTGGGTTACCACCCGTTCCCCGTTCCTGCCGCCAACTGCTCCGAGCCCTACGCCAATACTTACGGCGTCCAACTCGGCCCCTGCAATTTTTGCGGCTATTGCGAGCGCTTCGGTTGCTTTATGTACTCCAAGGCGTCGCCGCAGACCACCATTCTGCCGGTGCTGACCAAACGTAAAAACTTTGAACTTCGCACCCAGGCGCAGGTGATCAAAGTGAATCTGGACAGCAGCGGCAAGAAAGCCACCGGCGTCACTTACATCAACGCGCAAGGGCAAGAGATCGAACAGCCGGCCGATCTGGTGATCCTCAGCGCCTTCCAGTTGCATAACGTTCGCCTGCTGCTGCTCTCCGGCATCGGTAAACCTTACGATCCGGTGACCGGCGAAGGCGTGGTCGGCAAGAATTACGCCTATCAGATGAACAGCGGTATTTCACTGTTTTACGGCCAGGATACCCACTTCAATCCGTTTATCGGCGCAGGTGCGGCCGGTATGGTGATCGACGATCTGAACGGTGAAAACTTCGATCATGCCGATTTGGGTTTTATCGGCGGCGCCTATATCTCCGCTACCCGCTCCGGCGGGCGGCCGATTCAGCAAATGATGCTGCCGCCAGGCACCCCCAGTTGGGGCAGCGGCTGGAAACAGGGCATCAAGGATAACTACCCGCACTCGATGAGCATCGGCTCCGAAGGCTCGGTGATGCCGTACCGCGATTGCTACCTGGATCTGGACCCAACCTACAAGGACGCTTACGGCCTGCCCCTGCTGCGCATGACTTTCGACTGGAAACAAAATGAGATCAAAATGACGCAGCACATCACCGGCAAAATGGCGGATATCGCCAGCGCCATGAAACCCAAACAGATGGCGGTGTCGGTGAAGAAAACCGGTGACCATTATGATGTGCGGCCTTATCAATCGACGCACACTACCGGCGGCGCCATTATCGGCGACAGCCCGGCCACCAGCGTGGTGAATAAGTATCTGCAGTGCTGGGATGTGCCAAACGTGTTTGTCACCGGCGCCTGTGCCTTCCCGCAGAATCTGGCCTACAACCCTACCGGCATCGTCGGCGCGCTGGCCTACCACTCGGCCGAGGCGATCCGTAATCAGTATCTGAAAAATCCCGGCCCGCTGGTTCAGGCCTGACGGCATCATAAGGAGCTTATATGAAAGGATTTATCCCCTCGCTGTTAGCGCTGCTGATGCTGAATGCCGGTGCGGCACAGGCGGCCGACGATGCGCAAAGGATCCAGCACGGAGAATATCTGGCGCGTGCGGGCGACTGCGCCGCCTGCCATACCGCTCCCGGCGGCGTTCCCTTTGCCGGCGGCCTGAAAATGGCCACCCCGATCGGCGCCATTTACTCCACCAACATCACGCCGGACAAACAGACCGGCATCGGCGAATACAGCCTGCAAGCGTTCAGCGACGCATTGCGCAAGGGCGTGGCACGCGACGGCACCCGGCTGTATCCGGCCATGCCCTACCCGTCATTCGCCAAAATCAGCGACGATGATGTGCGCGATTTGTATCTGTACTTCACCCATCAGGTTAAGCCGGTAGCACAGCAAAATAAGGACAGCGATATTCCCTGGCCGCTGAATATGCGCTGGCCGCTGGCGCTCTGGAATCTGGCATTTCGTGAGGACGGCAGCTACCGGCCGGATGCCAAACAGAGCGCGGAATGGAACCGCGGCGCCTATCTGGTTCAGGGCCTGGGGCACTGCGGCACCTGCCACACGCCGCGTGGCATCGGTTTCCAGGAGAAAGCGCTCACCCAGAGCGACAGCGCCTATTTGAGCGGGGGCACGCTGGAGGGTTGGCACGCCGCCAATCTGCGCGCAGACCCGGTCGGCGGGTTGGGCAATTGGCGAACGGAAGATATCACCCGTTTCCTGAAAACCGGCCACACCCCAAGGTTTGCCGCTTTTGGCTCAATGGTGGACGTCGTGCAGGACAGCACCCAGCACCTGAGCGACGCCGATTTGCAGGCGATCGCCGGCTACCTGCAATCACTGTCGGGCGACAACCGGCAAAAGCCGCCGCAGGCCGACGCCCAAACGGCGAAAGCGCTGTTTAGCGGCGATGTCAGCCGGCCTGGCGCGCAAGCCTATCTGGATAACTGCGCCGCCTGCCACCGCAGCAATGGCCTGGGTTATCGCGATACCTTCCCGCAGTTGGCGCACAACCCGGCGCTGTTAAACGAGGACCCGTCTTCGCTGATCAGCATTATTATCAACGGCTCCCGCACGCCGATGACCGTCAGCACCCCCACCGGGCTGACCATGCCGGACTTCGGCTGGCGGCTGAGCGACGAACAAGTCGCCCAGGTTGCCAGTTTTGTGCGCAACAGTTGGGGTAATCATGCCCCGGCGGTGACCGCAGAGCAGGTTCGGGAGATCCGTAAAAACAGCGCAGTAAAACCCGCTCGGCAGTAGTTCTTCCCGGGCGCGCCTTCTGCGCCCGTCACTTTGCATCACGCAGTTGCCTGCGCTTTAGAGCGCGCCTTCACCCCTCCTCTGTTTAAGTTTGGTTTAACTTTGCTCCGCCATTGTTTATCCGGCGTTTATCAGCCCTTGCCGATAATGACGGCGTACATAAAATCGATAGCGCTTATTTCCCGCCAACGCTCTGCGTCTCTTGCGGTAACAGCGGGTTCTACCTACCATAACGTCAACATTCACGATCAATGGGTAAGGTAGCCGCACGCTATCCCTCACACGCTGAAGAGCGTGTTACCTTTTATAGCGGGGTGACAGGATGTTCACCCGCATAGCCACAGGAGTCCGCCATGCGAGTATTGGTTGTTGAAGATAACGGTTTGCTGCGCCACCACCTTTCCGTACAGATGCGCGAGATGGGCCATCAAGTCGATGCTGCGGAAGATGCCAAGGAAGCCGACTATTTCCTGCAGGAACATGCGCCAGACATCGCGATTGTCGATCTCGGCCTGCCGGGCGAAGATGGCCTGAGCCTGATCCGCCGCTGGCGCGCTCACCAGATGAAGCTGCCCATTTTGGTGCTGACCGCACGCGAAAGCTGGCAGGACAAAGTGGCGGTGCTGGAAGCCGGCGCCGACGACTACGTCACCAAACCCTTCCACCTGGAAGAAGTGATCGCCCGCATGCAGGCGTTGATGCGCCGCAACAGCGGCCTGGCTTCCCAGGTGATCGTCTTGCCGCCGTTCCAGATCGATCTGTCGCGCCGCGAGCTGAGCGTCGGGGAACAGCAAATCAAATTGACGGCGTTCGAATACACCATTATCGAAACCTTGATCCGTAATGCCGGCAAAGTCGTCAGCAAAGACTCGCTGATGCTGCAGCTGTATCCGGATGCGGAACTGCGCGAGAGCCACACCATCGACGTGCTGATGGGCCGCCTGCGCAAAAAGTTGCAGGCTGAATATCCGCAGGAAGTGATCACCACGGTTCGTGGCCAGGGCTATCGTTTTGATGCGAAGTGAACATCATGTTCAACAAGGATAAAAAACCTTTTTCGCTGCGCGCGCGCTTTTTGATGGCGACCGCCGGGGTGATCCTGGCGCTGTCGCTCTCTTACGGCCTGGTGGCGGTGGTCGGCTATATCGTCAGCTTCGACAAGACCGCCTTCCGCTTGCTGCGCGGTGAAAGCAACCTGTTCTTCAGCCTGGCGCAATGGAAAGACAACAAGCTCACTATCGCCATTCCGCCCGACCTCGATCTCAACTTCCCTACCCTGGTGTTTATTTACGACGACAAGGGCAATCTGTTGTGGAGCCAGCGCCAGTTGCCGGAGCTGGAAAAGCGCATCAACAAAGAGTGGCTGGAGAAATCCGACTTCTACGAAATCGATACCGATACCCGCATCAGTAGCGAAGTGCTGGGCAACAACCCCAAAGCGCAGGATCAGCTGAAAAACTATGACGACAACGACCAAAATGCGCTGACGCACTCCGTGGCGGTCAACACCTACGCGGCAACCTCGCGGCTGCCTGCGCTGACCATTGTGGTGGTCGATACCATTCCGCAGGAGCTGCAACGTTCGGACGTGGTCTGGGAATGGTTCAGTTATGTGCTGCTGGCCAACCTGCTGTTGGTAGTGCCGTTGTTGTGGCTGGCGGCTTACTGGAGCCTGCGCCCGATCAAGGCGCTGGTGAATCAGGTCGGCGAGCTGGAGAACGGTGAACGCGAGCAGCTCGACGAAAATCCCCCCAGCGAGCTACGCGGGTTGGTGCGCAATCTGAACATTTTGCTGCGCAATGAGCGCCAGCGTTACACCAAATACCGCACTACGCTGTCCGATCTGACCCACAGCCTGAAAACGCCGCTGGCGGTGCTGCAAACCACGTTGCGCTCGCTACGCACCGGCAAACAGACCACCATCGAAGAGGTCGAACCGATCATGCTGGACCAAATCAGCCGCATCTCGCAGCAGATTGGCTATTACCTGCATCGCGCCAGCATCAGTTCGGGGCAAACGGTACTGACCCGTGAGATCCACTCCGTACCCGCGCTGCTGGACAGCCTGACCGTGGCGCTCAACAAGGTGTATCAGCGTAAAGGCGTGGTGATCACGCTGGATATTTCGCCGGAAGTGACCTTTATGGGGGAAAAGAACGACTTTATGGAGGTGATGGGCAACATATTGGAAAACGCCTGCAAATACTGCCTGGAGTTCGTTGAGATCACCTCACTTCACTCCGATAAAAACCTCACCATCGTGATCGACGACGACGGACCGGGCATTCCGGAAAGCAAACGCGAATTGATCTTCCAGCGTGGTCAGCGCGTAGACACCCTGCGCCCCGGCCAGGGGTTGGGATTGTCCGTTGCGGCAGAGATCATCGAGCAGTATGACGGCACCATCAGCATCAGCGACAGCCCGCTTGGCGGTGCGCGCATGCAGGTCACCTTCGCCCGCCAGCACGATTCCCATCATCACGAATAAATTCTGTCGTTCCGGCCCCGATCCACGGGGCCAAACTTCCGTTATAATCGCACTCAGGCTCACTTCTTTCTGCTGGAATAGAACATGGATTATCAATTAGATCTGGACTGGAACGACTTTTTGCAACGTTACTGGCAAAAGCGCCCGGTGATTCTGAAGCGCGGCTTCAAAAACTTTATCGATCCAATCTCCCCGGATGAGCTGGCCGGGCTGGCGATGGAAAACGAAGTGGACAGCCGCCTGGTCAGCCACCAGGACGGCCGCTGGCAGGTTGCGCACGGTCCCTTCGAGAGCTTTGACCACCTGAGCGAGAATAATTGGTCGCTGTTGGTACAGGCGGTGGACCATTGGCATGAGCCTTCCAGCGCGCTGATGCGCCCGTTCCGCCAACTGCCGGACTGGCGGATGGACGACCTGATGATTTCATTCTCGGTCCCTGGCGGCGGCGTTGGCCCGCACCTCGATCAGTACGACGTCTTTATCATTCAGGGCACCGGCCGTCGCCGCTGGCGCGTAGGCGAGAAGGTGCCGATGAAGCAACACTGCCCGCACCCTGATCTGCTGCAGGTTGAACCTTTCGACGCCATTATCGACGAAGAAATGGAGCCGGGCGACATTCTGTATATCCCGCCGGGCTTCCCGCATGAAGGTTACGCGCTGGAAAATGCGCTGAATTACTCGGTGGGCTTCCGCGCACCGAGCGGCCGCGAGTTGATCAGCGGCTTTGCCGATTACGTACTGGCACGCGAACTGGGCAGCCAGCGTTACAGCGATCCGGACATTCAGTTGCGCGACCAACCGGCGCAGATCTTGCCGCAGGAAGTCGACGCCCTGCGCCAGATGATGTTGGATCTGGTTCAGCAACCGGAACATTTCCAGCACTGGTTCGGTGAGTTTATTTCTCAGACTCGCCACGAGTTGGACGCAGCGCCGCCGGAACCGCCGTATCAGGCCGGAGAAATCTACGAGCTGCTGCAACAGGGGGAGCCTTTGCAACGTCTGGGCGGCCTGCGCGTACTGCGCGTTGGCGACCGCTGCTTTGTGAATGGCGAGCTGATTGATACCGAACATCTGCAAGCCGCCGACGCGCTGTGCCAGCATTTCAGCGTTAACGCCGCCATGCTGGGCGACGCCATCGACGATCCGTCGTTCCTGGCCACACTCACCGCGCTGATCAACAGCGGTTACTGGTACTTCAACGACTAAACCCGATAACTATCGGATAGAGCCACCCGCTTCGGCAGGTGGCTTTTTTATACCTGCAACGCCCGCGCCCGGTAGCCGTCCAGCTCGTTTTCCGGCATGCCGACCTGTCTCGCCGCCGCGCAAATCTGCCGCCAGGTATTGGCGTCTATCGGGATCCCCCGCTGCAACCGCGCTTCACGGTTCGCTTCTTCCCATTCGCCCGGTACCTCAATCGGTTTGCCGTCGTTGGGCGGCGAAGCCTTGACCCAGTCGATAAAGGCCTCGGCCTCGGTCTGCATCTCGGGCGCGTCAAAGGCTTCCGGGTTGAGGATGATGGTGGTCATGCAGTTGAAAATGGCGCTGCTGTCGGTCTTCAGCGTGGCGTTATGGGTAGTGCGACCGCCGGAGAGCGCGCCACCGAGAATCTCGCACAGGGTAGCCAACGCATAGCCCTTGTGGGCGCCGAAGGGCAACAACGAACCAAACGGCTGTTCGTGCATCACACTGGGTTCGGTGGTCGGTTGGCCTTGTTGATCAATCAGGTAGCCCGGCGCCACGCTCAGGCCTTTGTTGTAGGCCACCCGCGTTTTGCCGTAGGCAATGCCACTGGTGGCGAAGTCCAGCAACAGCGGCTTTTTACCCTCACGCGGGAAAATCACGCAAAACGGGTTGGTGCCAAAGCGGCGATCGCTGCCGCCGAACGGCGCCACCATAGGGTCACCCACCACGTTGACGAAATGAATGGAGATAAAACCGGCGCTCGCGCACTGCTCGGCCCAGTGGCCGATGCGGCCGATATGGTGGGCGTTATGCAAAGCCACCGCCGCCAGCCCCAACTGCCGGGCACGTTCGATCCCCAGGTCCATCGCTTCACTGGCCACCACCTGGCCAAACCCCTGGCCGCCGTCAATCGTCAGCACCGCGCCCGCGTCACGCACCACCCGGGCATGAACGTTAAGCTGCAACTGCCCTTCCGCCAGCGACGCCATATAGCTTGGGATCATGCCGACGCCATGCGAATCATGCCCGGCCAGATTGGCCTGCACCAGATGTTCGGCCACCAGCGCGGCCTCCCGATCCGTGCTGCCTGCGCGGCGCCAAATGGCCTGTACGAATTGCTCAAGGCTTTGGCTGTCGATACGGTGTTCGGTGCTCATAAGGCGGGTCCTTGCGCTGAAAAGAGGTTCACAAACACTAGGAGCAAAGCGTGATTGCGGCAAGCGATTATGACAACGGCAATCAACGCTCTCTGGCGCGCTCGGCCGTCAATGCCGCGATACGCATGATGACGGCCACCGCCTGCTCCATGCCCTCGAGCGAGACGAACTCGTGCTTGCCGTGAAAATTGTAGCCGCCGGTAAACAGGTTCGGGCACGGCAGGCCGCGAAACGACAGCTGCGCCCCGTCGGTGCCGCCGCGAATCGGCTTCATTACCGGTTCGATATCGCAATCACGCATCGCCTGCTGTGCCAACGCGATCACATGCGGGTGCTCGGCCACATGCTCGCGCATGTTGTAATAACTGTCTTCGATCGCCACTTCGATATAGCAATCGCGCGGCAGGCCTTTGCCCACCTGGCGCGCCACTTCAATCATCCGGCGTTTGCGCGCTTCAAAGCCTTCATGCTCGAAATCACGCAGGATGTAGTGCATTTCGGCACGTTCAACGCTCCCCTTGAGGCTGCTGAGGTGATAGAACCCCTGGTAGCCTGCGGTGGTTTCCGGGGTTTCATCCGCCGGTAACGCCTGCTGGATACGGGTCGCCAGCGACAACGCGTTAACCATCACCCCTTTGGCGCTGCCGGGATGAACGTTGTTGCCGACAATTTTGATCGTCACCGACGCCGCATTGAAGTTTTCGCACTCCAGCTCGCCGACACCGCCACCGTCCACGGTATAGGCCCACTCGGCGTTGAATTCTTCTACGTCAAACAGCTGCGCGCCTTTGCCCACTTCTTCGTCCGGGGTAAAGGCCACGCGAATATCGCCGTGCGGGACGTTGCGCTGATGCAAGCGCACCATGGCGGTGAGGATTTCGGCAATGCCCGCTTTGTCATCGGCGCCGAGCAGCGTTTTGCCATCCGCGGTGATCAGCGTCTGCCCCAGCATTTGGTGCAGGATCGGGAACATCACCGGCGACAGCACTTCATCGCCAATGCCCAATGCAATATCGCCGCCGCGGTAATTTTCGACAATCTGCGGGTTAACGTGCTTACTGGTAAATTCCGGTGAAGTATCCAGATGGGAAATAAAACCAATGGCCGGCACCGGCCAGGCAACGTTGCCCGGCAACGTCCCCATCACACAGCCATGCTCGCTGAGCGACACCCGTTCAAACCCCAGTTCAATCATTTCCTGTTGCAACGCACGCGCCAGCTTCAGTTGCCCGTCGGTACTCGGCACATGTTTGACGTTCGCTTTAGATTGCGTGTCGAAAGAGACGTAGTTAAAAAAGCGATCAAGTAGTTTATTCATGGTATCCGCCCTCAGAATATCGCGTTTCATTATGCGGAACCGATCCGGATCAAATATTGAGACAGGTCATTTTTAACCAGAATTAACGGAAATCATTAATTCCCTCGATGTTTGCAATCTCGTCTGCCGAATCCAGCCTGACAACCTTTCACTCCCTGATGTGATCCACTTCACGCCTGGTATCTGTTGTCAGCCGCTGACCACAGGTGCCTTTTTCTGGCAACCGATTGCAACGCCTAATCATTCCACCTATAACTAATTCAAGGCAGAGGTTGCCGCATTCTTATCCTTTTATTTTCGCCACACCAGGGAATTTTATCAGCAACGTCGTTATCCACTAAAATATAAAAAGGAACTGCCATGAAAGGTATTATTGATAATATCTTAAGCAAGCTGCAGACTTTCTCGAAAGCCATGATGGGGCCGATATTTTTTCTGCCGGTGATTGGCTTGATTCTGGCATTAAGTTCTATTCTTACCAACGCCACGCTGGTGAATGAAAACTCCGGCGTATTTCATATTGGCAAAATGATCGGGGATACCTTTTGGCCGTTGTTCGGCAACCTCGGGCTTATTTTTTGTATTGGCATCACCTACGGCCTGGCAAAGGATAAAAAAAGCGAAGCGGCGCTGGTCGCCGTGATGTGCTTTATTATGTTCCTCGGTGCCAATTCCTCTTATTTGCAGTTGAGCGGCCACGTCGCGCAGAAAATTAACGGGCAATATTACGGTACCGGGCAAACCGAGCTGCTGGGCTTTACCGTGGTGGATATGGGCATTTTCCTCGGCCTGATCCTCGGCATCACCATCGCCTGGGTGCACAACAAACTCTGCAACCTGGAGCTGAACGGCGTGTTCTCGGTCTACGGCGGTTCCAAACTGGTGCTGATCGCCATGACGCCGGTGATTATGCTCTACGCCGTCGGCTTCAGCTACCTGTGGCCGGCCATTTCTCACGGCCTGATCGCCCTGACCGGCTTTATGAAAAGCTCCGGTTCGCTCGGCGTCTTTGTCTACGGTTTCTTCGAAAAATTCCTGATCCCCACCGGGCTGCATCACTTTATCTGGTCGCCGTTTCAGCTCACCAGCATCGGCGGTTCGATAGTTCAGGACGGCCATACGGTGTCCGGCTCACAGGCGATTTTCCTCGCCTATATGCGCGACCCCGGCATCTCTCCGCTGATGAACGAAGCGTTGCGCTTTTCGCAACAAGGCATGGTGACCATCTTCGGCCTGTCCGGCGCAGCGCTGGCTTTCTACCGCACCGCTCGGCCCGAGAAGAAAATGCTGGCCAAGGCCATCCTGATCCCGGCCATCACCACCTCTATTCTGGTGGGCATTACCGAACCGATAGAGTTCACCTTCCTGTTTATTTCACCGCTGCTGTGGGTGATCCACGCGGTGCTGACCGCGCTGTCGCAGGTGGCGTGCAATCTGTTCGAGGTTCGCCCCTGGGGCGCCAGCGGCCTGATCGAGTTCCTGGTGTATAACCTGCCGCTGCCGGTCGCCCTCACGCGTTGGCCACTGTATGTGGTGATTGGTCTGGTGCAGTTCGCCGTGTATTACCTGGTGTTCAAAACCCTGGTGCTGAAACTCAACTTAAAAACCCCGGGGCGTGAGGATGACGATGAGGTCAAGCTTTATTCCAAACAGGACTACCAAAATAGCAAAAACCTGCCGAACGAATTAAGCGGCATTATTATTCGCGCCCTCGGCGGCAAGAGCAATATTGTTTCCGTGGATAACTGCTTCACCCGGTTGCGGGTGGAATTAAAAGATATGCAGCTTATTGACGAGCCCGCATTAAAAAGCACCGGTGCCAAAGGCGTGGTGAAAAACCGAAATGAGGTCCAGGTGATCTATGGCGTCACCGTCGGCAAGGTAAAGAATCAGGTCGAAAAATATTTAGCGGCATTATAACGTTTATTCCTAGGGAGACTTGTCATGAAATTAACCGTTCTGGGCGGCGGCGGCGTACGTTCGCCGTTCCTGGCCAAATCCATTGCCTATAACGCACACCGCATCGGCGTGACCGAAGTGGTGTTTATGGATACCGACCGGCAAAAACTCGCCGTCTACGGCGCTATCGCACAGGGGGTGTTCGAACGCATCCGCAGCGACATCGCCTTCAGCCTGAGCAGCGATGCCCACCAGGCGCTGAGCGGCGCCGATTACATCATCACCACCCTGCGCATCGGCGGCGAGGAAGGCCGTATTCATGACGAACGCATCGCGCTCAACCATCAGGTGTTGGGGCAGGAAACCACCGGCGCCGGCGGTTTCGCCATGGCAATGCGTTCCATTCCGGCCATCATCGATTACTGCCGCCTGATCGAACAGGTGGCATCGCCGGACGCGGTGCTGTTCAACTTCACCAACCCGTCCGGCATGGTGACCGAGGCAATCATCAAATCCGGCTTCAAACGCAAGGTGTACGGCATTTGCGACGCACCCAGCGAGTTTATCCGTGAACTGGCGGAGCTGTTGGGTTGCCGCGAGGCCGAGTTGAGCGTCGACTGTTTCGGGCTGAACCACCTGTCGTGGTTTCGCAACGTGCGGGTCAACGGCCAGGAGGTGACGGAGCAGTTGCTGGCCGACCCGCGCCTGTACCGCGATACCTGCATGAAATACTTCTCGCCGGAGCTGGTGGCGCTGTCCGACAACCTGATGCTCAACGAGTATCTGTATTATTACTACTACCGCGAACAGGCGATCGCCGCCATCGTCGGTGCCGGGGAAACCCGGGGCGAACAGATTGCGCAGATTAACCGGCAAATGCTGGCGGACCTTGCCGAACTGGACATCCCCCACCAATTGGAGCTGGCCTTCAGCCTGTATTTCAGCCACTATCTGACGCGTGAAAACTCTTATATGCAGCGCGAATCGAACCAGGGCAAGGTGAAGGAACGTGAGATGCTGACACTGCAGCAATTTATCGAACAGCCAGACAGCGGCGGTTACGCCGGGGTGGCGATAGACATTCTGGAAGCGGTGAATAATGGCCAGCAAAAACGCGTGGTGGTGTCGATGCAAAACAATGACACGCTCGATTTCCTGCACCCGGAGGACGTGATCGAAATCAGCTGCGAGTTGAGCAACGCGGGCATTCATCCGGTGAAAATGCGCGATATCCCCGATACCCAGAAGAACCTGATCGCGCAGGTCAAAGAGTACGAGCGCCTGGCGGTCGCGGCCATCCTGGAGGGCAACCGCCAGAAGGCCATCAAGGCGCTGATGGTGCACCCGCTGGTGAACTCCTATTCGCTGGCGAAAACCCTGGTCGAGGAATATCTGCAGGCCCATCACCACTATGCCGAGCACTGGCGTTAAGCGACGCGGCGCATGCCCTCAGGGGATGCGCCGTTCAAACCAGGCCTTGACCAGATTCTCAAACCCCAACAGGCAATGGCCGAAAAACGGATTGGGGTAGTAAATATCGTGGTCGTACTTCTGCCGATCCTCATAAAGAAAGGTCATGTCCGCCTGCCGCGCCAGCGGGCTGTCGCCGTCGCCGCAAAACGCCGCCAGCCGGATATTGTTGCGCTTCACCGCCTCACTCCAGCTCAGCGCCGAATTGCTGTTGCCCGACTTTGAAATCACAATCACCATGTCAAAACGGAAACGCATCTTCTGATCGAGGATCTCGAAATCCGGCCACAGCGACAGATAACTGTCGATCCCCAGCGTCATGAATTTGTTGTACATATACTGGGCCACCAGCTGCGAAAAACCGCTGCCGTGGATCAGGATCTTGCCGCTGTCGAGCATATCGAGAAACTGCGCCTGCTGCTTTTCATCGGACGGGGCGGCCTGTTGCGGTTCCCCCTGCAACGCCGGCGCCATCACCAGGTTGAACTTGATGAAATACACCAGTTCCAGATAACCGCGAAAGCCCAGCTTCTTTGCCAGCCGCACCAGCGTCGAGGGCGAGCTGTGGCAGCGAACGGAAACCGCCCGGATGCCGTCGTCGATGCAAGCGTCCGGGTTGTCGAAAATAGCGTTGAGGATGGTGAGATCCGTTTTGCTCAGATCCGCCTGGCTGAAAACCTGTTTGAAATTCACCGCGCCCCCCTGCCCATTGAGTAAAAATAACGACCGGTCGGCAGGCTCGACCAGAGCGCAGCCTGCTGCGCCCTGAACCGCAGGTTAAGGCCGATCGGCCCGTTCGACTTTCCCGACCAGGAATTTGTGCACAAAGCGCGGCACCACTTCACTGGCCTGGCCATAGTGTTTCTCGTCGAACTGACTTTCCACCTGGCTGGGTTCCAGATTCAGTTCCATGGTATGCGCCCCGCCCAACCGGGCCTCGTGCACAAAACCGGCCGCCGGGTAAACATGGCCCGAGGTGCCGATGGCGACAAAGAAGTCCGCCTTGGCCAGCGCCTGATAGATTTCGTCCATGCCCAGCGGCATTTCGCCGAACCACACCACATGCGGGCGCAGCGGTGCCGGGAACTGGCAGCAATGGCAGCGATCGTCCACGCTGAGATCTCCCGGCCAGTCAAACACCTGCCCGGAGCTGGTGCAGCGCGCTTTCAGCAATTCGCCGTGCATATGCAGCACCCGCTTGCTGCCGGCGCGCTCATGCAGGTTGTCGATATTTTGCGTCACCAGCAGGAAGTTATCCCCCAGCCAGGCTTCCAAATCCGCCAGCGCGCGGTGCGCGGCATTAGGCGCGATTTCCGGCGTTTGCAGTTGTTGGCGGCGCGCATTGTAGAACGCCTGCACCAGTTGCGGATCGCGCTGGTAGCCTTCCGGCGTAGCGACATCCTCCACCTGGTGTTCTTCCCACAGCCCGTCCGCAGCGCGGAAGGTGCGGATGCCCGATTCCGCTGAAATCCCGGCCCCGGTCAACACCACCACAAACGGCTTTTTCAGCTCGGCCGCCGCCATGGTGTCGCGATGGAAAATACGTGAACGAAAGCGCTGATGCAGCACATGCTTGCTCTTACGAAACTGACACAACCGATGGCGAGTGTGCATTAACTCTCTCCTTACCTTTCCCTGTTTGCCCTTCTTACTTTGGGCGTACCAAATTGAGGAACGCCGCCCCGCGCACGCCGCCGGCATCGCCATAGCGCGCTTTCTCGATCCGCGGCAGCTTGGCCACGCGCAACAAGTGCGCCGGCAATCGCTGTGGCAACGCCTGGTAGATCGCGTCAAAATTCGACAACCCGCCCCCGATCACCACCAGGTGCGGATCGATGATGGTCAGCAGATTCCCCAGACATATTGCCAGGACGTCCATAAAACGCTCAACGTGAGCCACCGCCTGCGGCTCGCCTGCCTGATAATGCGCAATGATCTGCTGCGCAGGCAAGCGCTGCTGATAAAAGTGAGCGTACATCCACTCAAAACCGCGGCCCGATATGTAATTTTCGATGCAACCCTGATGACCACAACCGCAGGCAACGCGAGGTATATCACGCCCCAGCACCTCGAGCGCATCCACCGGCAGCCGGAAGTGGCCAAATTCGCCGGCGATGTAATTGCGACCGGACACCACTTTGCCTTCCACGATCAGCCCGCCGCCCACGCCGGTGCCCAGAATAATGCCCAGCACGGTCGGATAACGGCGGAACTCTTCGTCCCAGGCTTCCGACAGCGCAAAACAGTTGGCGTCATTGTCGACGCGCACGTCGCGGCCAATCAGTTCCGCCAAATCGCGCGGCAACGGCTGCCCCATCGCCGCCGGGACGTTGGAGGTGAACAATGTACCGTCATCATTGGGCAACCCCGGAATGCCGATACCTACGTTGCCCCGCCGGCCACAGAACTCATCCGCCTCAAGGGTCAGGTCACGCAGCGTGGTCAGCAATTGCCGGTAGTCGTCGCGCGGCGTCGGCACCCGTTTCTGCCAAATGCGATTCAGATCCTCATCAAATACGCCCAGCTCAATCTTGGTGCCGCCCATATCGAAACCGTAGTACATAACCCACCCTCAGGCTAAAAAAAGGGGGCGGCGTTTCCGCCACCCCTGATTTTCATTATTGTCCGCTCAACACGCGCGCCGGATCGATACGGCTGGCACGCCTGGCCGGATACCAGCTGGCCACCAGGCTGAGCACCAATGCGGTCGCCAATACAATCACCACGTCCAGCCAGTGCAGCTCGGAAGGCAGGAAGTCGATGAAGTAGATATCTCCCGACAGGAACGAGTGCCCCATCAGTTTTTCCAATCCTTTGATGATGTTGGTCAGTTGCAGCGAGGCGATCACCCCGACCACCACGCCGCTGAGGCTGCCCACCAGCCCGGCCAGCAGGCCGTACCAGATGAATATGGCGCGGATAAAACCGTCTTTGGCGCCCAGAGTACGCAGCACGGCGATATCGCCGCTCTTGTCCTTCACCGCCATCACCAGCGTGGAGACAATGTTGAAACAGGCAACGCCAATCACCAGCACCATCGCCAGATACATGATGGCGCGGATCATCTGGATATCGCGGTACATGTAGCCGTAGGTGCCGATCCAGCTCTTGATGTAGACGTAGGAATTAGTGACTTCGCCCGCGTCGCGCACCAGTTTGTTGGCGGCAAACACGTCATTGACCTTAATCGCGATACCGGTCACGCTGTCGCCCATATCCAGATACTGCTGGGCATCGGCCAGCGGCACCATCGCCAGGCTGTGGTCCAACTGGCCGCTCAGTTGCAGAATGCCGGTCACATGCAGACGGATGCGTTTCGGTTGCAACAGCTTCATTTGCGGATCGCTGTTGGGGATCATTACCGTGACGTAAGCGCCCTGCTTCACGCCCAGCGCATCGGCTACGCCCTTGCCGAGGATCACCTGCTGTTCACCGCTTTTGAAATTGGCCCAGGCATCGCCCTGCACGTATTTCGGCAGCGCGCTGAGCTGGCTTTCCTGCTGTGGGTTGACCCCTTTGACGCCAACCGCCCGCAGCTGCGCGCCGTTTTCCATCAGGCCGGTAAAATTGATATAGGGAGCGGCGGCCAGAATGCCCGGCACCTTTTCCACCCGCTGCAAGATTGACGACCAGTCTTTGAACGGCTGTTTCACCGGCTCAATCTCACCGTGCGGCACCACCGCCAAAATACGGTTTTTCAGCTCGCGCTCAAAGCCGTTCATCGCGCTCAGCCCGACGATCAGCACCGCCACGCCCAGCGCAATGCCAATGGTGGAGATCACCGAAATCAGCGACACCATGCCGCCGCGCTTGCGGCCCCGGCTAAAGCGCAGCGCCGTCAAAAAGGAAAGTGACGCACCCGCCATTACTCGGCTCCCATCAGGGTCAGTTGCGCCTGCAGGTGACCGTCGGCCATCTCCAGCTGGCGGCTGAGACGCTTGGCCAGTTGCAGATCATGGGTCACCACCAGGAAGGCGGTGCCCTGACGCACGTTCAGTTCACCGAGCAGATCGAAGATGCTGTCGGCCGTGCGCTTGTCGAGGTTACCGGTCGGTTCGTCCGCCAGCACCAGCGAGGGATTGTTCACCAACGCACGCGCGATCGCCACGCGTTGACGCTCGCCGCCGGACAGCTCCGAAGGCCGGTGTTTGCTGCGTTTTTCCAGCCCGACCGCCGTCAGCATTTCCAGCGCCTTTTCCTGCGCCTGGGCCGGTTTCATGCCACCGATCAACAGCGGCATGGCGGCGTTTTCCAACGCGGTGAAGTCCGGTAACAGGTGGTGGAACTGATAAATAAAGCCCAACTGGCGGTTGCGCAGTTCAGCCTTGGCCGCCGACGACAGGCTATTCAGCGACTGGCCTTTGTAGATCACTTCGCCGGAGGTCGGCGAATCCAACCCGCCCAGCAGATGCAACAGGGTGCTTTTACCGGAACCCGAGCTGCCGACAATCGCCATCATCTCGCCCGGCTGCATGGCAAAGCTGACATTACGCAGTACGTCGGTATGCAGGTTGCCTTCCTGATAGGTCTTGCACAGGTTTTCGCACTGCAGCAAAAGATGGTTACTCATAACGTAAAGCCTCAGCGGGTTGTACGGCGGCAGCGCGCCATGAAGGGTAAAGCGTGGACAACAGGGACACCGCCATCGCCGCCACGGCGATAATCGTCACCTGCAGCGGATCGACTGCCACCGGCAGCGATGCGCCGTCAATCAATGCACCGAGGATCGGCATCAGGTTATTCAGGTTGGTGGCCAGCAGCACGCCCAGCAGCGTGCCGAGCAGCGAACCGATAATACCGGCGCTGGCGCCCTGCACCATAAACACCGACATGATCTGCCGGCGTGTCAGGCCCTGGGTTTGCAGAATGGCGACTTCGCCCTGCTTCTCCATCACCAGCAGGCCGAGCGAAGTAATGATGTTAAACGCCGCCACCGCCACGATCAGGCTGAGCAACAGCCCCATCATGTTTTTCTCCATGCGTACCGCCTGGAACAGCTCGCCCTTGCGTTCACGCCAGTCTTTCCATTGCGCCCCTTGCGGCAGTTTCTGCTGGCTGAGGGTATCGACCGTCAGCGGTTGTTGCAGGAACAGACGCCAGCCGGTGATATTGCCGGCCGGGTAGCGCATCAGGCGCGACGCGTCTTGCTGATTGACCAGCATCTGGGTGCCGTCCACCTCACTGTTAGCGTGGAAGGTGCCGATAATCGTAAACAGGCGCTGGCTGGGAATGCGGCCCATCGGCGTGAACTGGCTGGCGCTTGGCACCATCACCCGCAACGAGTCGCCGCGTTTGACGCCCAGTTGCCCGGCAAGCTGCTCGCCGATGATGATATTGTACTGGCCCGGCTGCAGCTGTTGCTGTTTGACGTTCACCAGATACTGCGTCAGCGGATCGGCTTCGTCCGGGTTCACCCCGAGCATCACGCCGACCGCCACGCTGCGGGCGCTTTGCAGCACCACGTCGCCGGTGGTCAGCGGCGCAACGCGGCTGACGCCCTGCAACCTCTGCGCCATCGAAGCCGGGATCTGCTGGGGATTGATCGACCCCTGCGGGCTGGTGATCAACGCCTGCGGCATCAGGCCGAGGATGTTGTTTTCCAGATCTTTTTCAAAACCGTTCATCACCGACAAAACGGTGACCAACGCCATGACCCCCAGCGTAATGCCGATGGTGGACAGCCAGGAGACAAACCGCCCAAAGCGGTCTGAGGCTCGCCCGCGCATGTAGCGCAGGCCGATGAATAACGCGACAGGTTGATACATGAAATCCGTTTTGTTGCCGTAGCTTAAGCAAAGTGATCAAGGATAATAAAGGCTATACCTCGTTTAGGGAACCACCCAGACGCCTTTTATTCCGCCTATTGCGCATTGCGCCGCAGCATCTGCCCCAGAGCTTTGCGTAAGTGTTGTACCCGTTTCAATCGGGGCGCGTGTATTCGCTCCTCCCACGGGTTCTGTCAGGAACAGAGTCGAACGCTGCGGCGTGAAAGACGGCAGCTAGTTAACCGGCATCCCGCTTTAACAGGTTATAAACCGACACCCGTGAAATGCCCAACGCCTCCGCCGCCATGGTGGCGGCCCCGCGCAGTTGCAGATAGCCCTGCTGCTTCAATAACTGGATCACTTGAAAACGCTGCTCGGAAGAGAGCGCACGCGGCTGAGTCGCGTGCGACGCCGCAAAGTTGTTGATCACGGCGGCGATATCCGACAGCGAACGGGCCCCCTCCGCCGCCGGCTGCGGCGCACTCTGCACTACCGCGGTCAGTTGTTGCAGGATGGCGTTGACACTGTTGAAAATCGAGACGTCCAGATTGAGGCAGATGGCCGCCACATAGACGCCTTCGCTGTTGCGCAGACCGATCGAGGTGCTCTTGGCCGGGCGCCCGTCCGGGAAGGCATTGGCGTAATTTTGTACCACGTCCGGAAAGTCCGGCGAGGCAATGCGCTCCAGCCCCATTTCACTGGCGGCGTCGCCAATGCTGCGGTTCGACAGATTATTGGCGATGGCGACGATAGCATGGTCCGGCTGTGTCAGATCGTGCAATACCACTTCGCAACTGGGGGCAAACATCATGCCCAGCGCCTGGACAATTTTTTCCGCTTCGCGCAGCAATAGCGCATTTTCCTGCCTGAGATCGCTCATTGACTTAACCATTTGACAAAAACTTTACAGATAGTAAATTAAAAATTCCGAACAATCAATCTCCCCTTCATCCACGCGAGGTCGCCATGAGTTCAACGCCCCACTGTATCACCGCCGCCGATATCTCTGCCGCCGCAGAAATTCTGGCCGGACATGCCCTCCACACGCCGGTCATGACTTCGCATCAGGCCGACAACCTCACCGGCGCAAAACTGTTCTTCAAATGCGAGAACTTCCAGCGCGTCGGGGCCTTTAAGTTCCGCGGGGCGTACAACGCGATCGCGCAACTGAGCGAGGCGCAGCGCAAGGCCGGAGTGATTGCCTTTTCCTCCGGTAACCACGCGCAGGCAATGGCGCTGGCGGCGCGGGAACTGGGCGTCAACGTCACCATAGTCATGCCGAACGACGCGCCGGAAACCAAGTTGGCGGCGACACGCGGCTACGGTGCCAACGTGGTGATTTACCAACGCCACAGCGAGAACCGCGAAGAGATAACCCAGCGGTTGGCCGCAGAGCATGGTCTGTCGATAGTCCCCCCCTATGATTACCCGCAGGTGATTGCCGGCCAGGGCACCGCCACCAAAGAGCTGATAGAAGAAGTCGGCCCGCTGGACGTGTTATTGGTGTCCACCGGCGGCGGCGGCCTGCTTTCCGGCAGCGCGATAGCGGCCCACCACTGGTCGCCGGGCTGCCGGGTGTTCGGCGTGGAGCCGCAGGCGGGCAACGACGTGCAGCAAGCTTTTCGCAGCGGGCAGCCGGTGCGCATCCCGGTGCCGAAAACCATCGCCGATGGCGCACAAACCCAACAGGTGGGCACACTCACCTTCCCGATCATTCAGCAGTACGTAGAGGATATTTTGACGGTCACAGACGCGCAGCTGTGCCGGCAAATGCGCTTCTTTATGGAGCGGATGAAAATGGTGGTCGAACCCACCGGGTGCCTGGCCGCCGCCGCGGCGATGAATTCGCAGCTGGATTTGCGCGGTAAAAAAGTCGGGGTGATTGTCAGCGGTGGCAACGTCGATATGGATAACATCGCGCAATACCTCGCTATGGGCGCGCAAGAATAATCCCTTCAGTGGGTTAACTGTCCGCGAGGCGAGCAGTTAACCCAAGCCTGGCAGGGCGCTGCCTGCTGCGCACGCATGAGTCATAAACGGCGCAGCAGCTTGAAAGACGACGGATATGGCGCTTTTACCTATGTCAGTTTGCTGGCCAGTGGGCTAGTATTACCGGGTAAAGGCGCTTTGTTATTTGTGCCAGGGCGAAATTTAACACATTGATTAAAGATACCTTAATGAGCACCTCCGATAACCGTAACCGTTCTGCATCGTCATCCTCCCGTTATTCTCTGCCCGAACGCGCGGGCGACTTGCGCCAGTTGGGGCAGCTAACCGGCGCGGCCTGCGCCGTGGAGTGCGCCGAGATTGTCGAGCGTCATAACGGGCCGGTGATGCTGATCGCCCCGGACATGCAGAACGCCCTGCGGCTGCGCGACGAAATCCAGCAGTTTACCGATCAAATGGTAACCACGCTGTCCGACTGGGAAACCCTGCCCTACGACAGCTTCTCGCCGCACCAGGAGATTATCTCCGCCCGCCTGTCGAGCCTGTACCATCTGCCGACCATGGTGCGCGGCGTCATCATTCTGCCGGTCAATACCCTGATGCAGCGCGTCTGCCCGCACGAGTTCCTGCACGGCCACGCGCTGGTGATGAAAAAAGGCCAGCGTCTGTCGCGCGAAAAACTGCGCGCCCAATTGGAACAAGCCGGCTACCGCAGCGTCGATCAGGTGATGGAGCACGGCGAGTTCGCCACCCGCGGTGCGCTGCTCGATTTATACCCGATGGGCAGCGAGGAACCTTACCGCATCGATTTCTTCGACGACGAAATCGACAGCCTGCGCATTTTCGACGTCGACACCCAGCGCACGCTGAGCGAAGTCGAGGCCATCAACCTGCTGCCGGCCCATGAATTCCCGACCGACAAAACCGCCATTGAGCTGTTCCGCAGCCAGTGGCGCGAGCAGTTTGAAGTGCGCCGCGACGCCGAACATATCTACCAGCAGGTGAGCAAAGGCACCTGGCCGGCCGGTATCGAATACTGGCAACCTCTATTCTTCAGCCAGCCGCTGCCGTCGCTGTTCAGCTACCTGCCGGCCAACACGCTGATCGTCAACACCGGCAACCTTGAGAGCGCCGCCGAGCGCTTCTGGCTGGACGTCAACCAGCGCTACGAAAGCCGCCGCGTCGATCCGATGCGCCCGCTGCTGGCGCCGGACAGCCTGTGGTTGCGGGTTGACGCGCTGTTTGGCGAATTGAAAGCCTGGCCGCGCATGGCACTCAAATCCGAAGCGCTGCCAGCCAAAGCCGGCAACACCAATCTGGACTATCGCGCGCTGCCGGATCTGGCGGTGCAAGCCCAAAATAAAGCGCCGCTGGACCCGCTGCGCCGCTTTACAGAAAGCTTTGACGGCAGCGTGATTTTCTCGGTCGAGAGCGAGGGCCGCCGCGAAACGCTGCAAGACCTGCTCGGCCGCATCAAACTCGGCACGTCATTGATTCAACATCTCGATCAGGCGGAACCGGCCGGCCGCTACATGATGGTCGGCGCCTCCGAGCGCGGTTTCCTCGACGGCATGCGCAACCGGGCGCTGATCTGCGAAAGCGATCTGCTCGGCGAACGCGTCAGCCGCCGCCGACAGGACAATCGCCGCACCATCAATACCGATACGCTGATCCGCAACCTGGCGGAGCTGCATCCCGGCCAGCCGGTGGTGCATCTTGAGCACGGCGTCGGGCGTTACGTTGGCCTGACGACGCTGGAAGCCGGTGGCATCAAGGCCGAATACCTGATCCTGTCCTACTCCGGTGAAGACAAACTCTATGTGCCGGTCTCTTCGCTGCACCTGATCAGCCGCTATGCCGGCGGCGCAGATGAAAACGCGCCGCTGCACAAGCTGGGCGGTGACGCCTGGACACGCGCACGGCAGAAAGCCGCGGAACGGGTGCGGGACGTGGCGGCCGAGCTGTTGGATATTTACGCCCAGCGCGCCGCCAAATCCGGTTTCGCCTTCAAACACAACCGCGAACAGTATCAGCTGTTCTGCCAAAGCTTCCCGTTCGAAACCACCCCGGACCAGGAACAGGCAATCAACGCCGTGCTGAGCGACATGTGCCAGCCACTGGCGATGGACAGGCTGGTGTGCGGCGACGTCGGCTTCGGCAAAACCGAAGTGGCGATGCGTGCGGCCTTCCTGGCGGTGGAAAACGGCAAGCAGGTGGCGGTGCTGGTGCCCACTACGTTGCTGGCGCAACAGCACTTCGACAACTTCCGCGATCGCTTCGCTACCTGGCCGATTCGCATCGAGATGATGTCGCGTTTCCGCAGCGCCAAAGAGCAGCAACAGATCATGGACGACGCCGTCGACGGCAAAGTGGACATTATTATCGGCACCCACAAACTGTTGCAGAGCGATCTGCGCTGGAAAGATCTGGGGCTACTGATCGTCGACGAAGAACACCGCTTTGGCGTGCGCCACAAAGAACGCATCAAGGCGATGCGCGCCGACGTGGATATCCTGACGCTAACCGCCACGCCGATCCCGCGTACGCTGAATATGGCGATGAGCGGCATGCGCGACCTGTCGATTATCGCGACCCCGCCGGCCCGTCGTCTGGCGGTGAAAACTTTCGTACGCGAGTACGACAGCCTGGTCGTTCGCGAGGCGATCCTGCGTGAAGTGCTGCGCGGCGGCCAGGTTTACTATCTGTACAACGACGTGGAAAACATCGAGAAGGCCGCGGAGAAACTGGCTGAGCTGGTGCCGGAAGCGCGTATCGCCATCGGCCATGGCCAGATGCGCGAGCGCGATCTGGAGCGGGTGATGAACGATTTCCACCACCAGCGTTTTAACGTGCTGGTCTGTACCACCATTATCGAAACCGGTATTGATATTCCCAGCGCCAATACCATTATCATCGAACGCGCCGATCGCTTCGGGCTGGCGCAGCTGCATCAGTTGCGCGGCCGCGTAGGCCGGTCGCACCATCAGGCCTACGCCTATCTGCTGACGCCGAATCCGAAGGCCATGAGCACCGACGCGCACAAACGGCTGGAAGCCATCGCTTCGCTTGAAGATCTCGGCGCAGGCTTTGCGCTGGCCACCCATGATCTGGAAATCCGCGGTGCGGGCGAGCTGCTGGGTGAAGATCAAAGCGGCCAGATGACCACCGTCGGCTTTTCGCTGTACATGGAACTGCTGGAGAGCGCGGTCGACGCGCTGAAAAACGGGCGCGAGCCGTCGCTGGAAGATCTCACCAGCAACCAAACCGAAGTGGAGCTGCGCATGCCGGCCCTGCTGCCGGACGATTTTATCCCGGACGTGAACACCCGCCTGTCATTCTATAAACGCATCGCCAGCGCGAAAAACGACGGTGAACTGGAAGAGCTGAAGGTGGAACTGATTGACCGCTTCGGTCTGTTGCCGGATCCGGCGCGCAACCTGTTGCAAAGCGCGGCGTTGCGCCAACATGCGCAGAAGCTGGGGATTAAGCGCATTGAGGGGAACGAGCGCGGTGGGTTTATCGAGTTTGGCGAGAAAAATCGGGTCGATCCGGGTTACCTGATCGGTTTGCTGCAAAGCAATCCGCAAATTTATCGCCTGGATGGGCCGACCAAGCTGAAGTTCATGCTGGACCTGACCGATCGCCAGAAGCGCCTGAAGTTCACCGAGGAGCTATTGACCGCATTCCGCGAGCATACCTTGGCGGCCTGACTTGCGGCCCCGGCGGTCACTATATTACCCGGCTGCGGTTCTAAGTTATCGCCAAGCCGTCTATCCCGTTTTTTCGGTTCGGGATACTCTGTCCTCAGCCAAGCTTAATGGGGGTAGCCATGAATATCGATGATGAGTTGCGTGCGCTCAGCGAACAGGAAGCCACGCTGACCTTTAGCCATTTTGACCCGACAACCGCCTGGGAGTTGGGTACGGCGCTGAAGACCGCCGCAGAGCAACGGCGTCTGAGTATCGCCATCGAAATCCAACTGGCCGGGCAAACGCTGTTCTATTACGCCATGCCCGGCACCACGCCGGACATCGCCGACTGGGTGCGGCGCAAACGCAACGTGGTGAATCACTTTCACAAAAGCTCTTACGCTATCGGCCTGCGCTTGCAACAGCGGCAGGCGACGCTGGAGGAGCGCTATGGCCTGAGCGTGCGCGATTATTCGGTGCACGGCGGCGCTTTTCCCATCAATCTGGTGGGCATAGGCTGCATCGGCACCCTGAGCATCTCCGGTTCGCCGCAGTTGGAGGACCATAATCTGCTGGTCGGCACGCTGGCGCATTTTCTCGGTTTATCCCTGCCTTCGGTGCATTAAGCGCTAAAAGTCTCTTTATATTTTCCCTGCCGGTCGCCTTATCCGCGGCCGGCACGCCTTTCCCGCGTCTCCCTTCCAATCAAAATAGCGCAACTCCGATTTTCTGCGTCCGTTTGATGTACATCTAGGAATCGCCGCCGCAACTGGCGTAGTCTGTCTATCAGCTATTCGAGACGGACCTTATCTGGCCCGCCATTCCGTTCTCTTTTATAGACTTGGTCCGCACCTTAGATGAAAACGCATGAAATCACCGGCATCCGGCCGTTCAGCGCGCTGATTGACGCCTGCTGGCGAGAACCCTATTCCCTGCAACGCCTGCTTAAAGACGCCGTCGCCGGCATCACCGTCGGCATTATCGCCATCCCGCTGGCGATGGCGCTGGCGATCGCCAGCGGCGTCCCCCCTCAGTACGGGCTCTACACCTCGGCGGTCGCCGGGATCGTCATCGCCATCGCCGGCGGTTCGCGCTACAGCGTCTCCGGCCCCACCGCCGCCTTTGTGGTGATCCTCTACCCGGTATCGCAGCAGTTCGGCCTCTCCGGCCTGCTGATCGCTACCCTGCTTTCCGGCGTATTTCTGGTGATGATGGGGCTGGCCCGTTTCGGCCGGCTGATTGAATACATTCCTCTGTCGGTCACGCTGGGCTTTACCTCCGGGATCGCCATCACCATCGCCACCCTGCAAGTGAAGGATTTCTTCGGTCTGCAACTGGCGGCGATGCCGGAAAATTATGTCGGCAAGGTTTACGCCCTGTTGCAGGCCCTGCCGACGCTGGATATCGGCGATACGCTGATCGGCGCGGTCACGCTGCTGATACTGGTGTTCTGGCCGAAGCTCGGCCTGCGGGTGCCCGGCCATCTGCCTGCGCTGCTGGCGGGGATGGCGGTCATGGGCATTCTGGCGCTGTTTGATCATCAGGTGGCGACTATCGGCTCCCGCTTCACTTACTTGCTGGCCGATGGCAGCCGTGGACACGGCATCCCGCCAATCTTGCCGCAGCTGATGCTGCCGTGGGATTTGCCGGCCGCCGGCGGCACACCGATGCCGTTGAGCTGGCAGACCCTCTCCGCCCTGCTGCCTGCGGCGTTTTCCATGGCGATGCTGGGCGCTATTGAATCGCTGCTGTGCGCGGTGGTGCTGGACGGCATGACCGGTAAAAAACACAACTCCAACACCGAACTTATCGGCCAGGGTGCGGGTAACCTCATTGCGCCGTTTTTTGGCGGTATTACCGCCACCGCCGCCATCGCGCGTTCGGCGGCCAACGTGCGCGCCGGTGCTACCTCGCCGGTGGCGGCGATTATCCATGCGTTGCTGGTGCTGCTGGCGTTGCTGGTACTGGCACCCTGGCTGTCCTGGCTACCGCTGTCGGCGATGGCGGCGCTGTTGCTGATGGTCGCCTGGAACATGAGCGAAGCGCACAAGGTCATTTATCTGCTGCGCAGGGCACCAAAGGACGACATCCTGGTGATGCTGCTGTGCCTGTCGTTGACGGTGCTGTTCGATATGGTGATCGCCATTACCGTGGGCATAGTGCTGGCCTCGCTGCTGTTTATGCGGCGCATTGCGCACATGACCCGGCTGAGCGAACTGAGCGCCGGAAACGGCCGCCTGGTGCTGAGAGTGAATGGCCCGCTGTTCTTCGCCGCCGCCGAACGTATCTTTAATGAACTGCTGGCACGCAGCGAAAGTTATGACGTGATTGTGCTGCAATGGGACGCGGTACCGGTGCTGGACGCAGGGGGTTTAACCGCCCTGCAGCGTTTTATTGAGGCCCTGCCCGCAGGCAAGCAGTTGGCGATCACCGATATTCCGTTCCAGCCGTTGAAAACGCTGGCGCGGGCGCGGGTACAACCGATCGAGGGAAAACTGCATTTCTACTCGACGTTGCCGGAAGCGCTGGCGGCACTGGGCGATTAAAAAAGCAAAAGCCCGACGAATCGGGCTTTTCTGGACGCGGAAACCGGCTTAGTTGCTGGTGTCCAGCTCTGGGAAGCTCTTCACCAGATCGTCGATGGCTTTCATCTGCACCAGGAACGGTTCCAGTTTGTCCAGCGGCAGCGCGGATGGGCCATCGCACTTGGCACTGTTCGGCTCCGGGTGCGCTTCGATGAACAGACCGGCCAGACCCACCGCCATACCTGCGCGCGCCAGCTCGGCAACCTGCGCGCGACGACCGCCGGAAGCGGCGCCGAACGGGTCACGGGTCTGCAGGGCGTGAGTGACGTCGAAGATCACCGGGTGGCCGCCGGTCACGTTCTTCATCACGTTGATGCCGAGCATGTCGACCACCAGGTTATCGTAGCCAAAGTTGCTGCCGCGATCGCACAGGATAACCTGATCGTTGCCGCCTTCCTTGAACTTGTCGACGATGTTGCCCATTTGGCCCGGGCTGACGAACTGGGGCTTCTTGACGTTGATTACCGCGCCGGTTTTCGCCATCGCTTCAACCAGATCGGTCTGGCGCGCCAGGAAGGCCGGCAGTTGGATCACATCAACCACTTCGGACACCGGCTGCGCCTGCGACGCTTCATGCACGTCGGTGATGATTTTCACGCCGAAGGTTTTTTTGATTTCTTCGAAGATTCTCATCCCCTCTTCCAGACCCGGACCACGGTACGAGTGAATGGAAGAACGGTTGGCTTTATCAAAAGAGGCTTTGAAAACGTAAGGAATGCCCAGTTTTTGCGTCACGGTGACGTAGTGCTCGCAGATGCTCATCGCCAGATCGCGCGATTCCAGTACGTTCATACCGCCAAACAGCACAAACGGCAGATCGTTCGCTACGTTGATGTCGCCAATGCTAACTACTTTCTGTTTCATGCTTTCGCCTTTGTTGATGTTATCCCCGTCGCTTTCCAGGCCGCAGCTTGAAATGCACCGGGTATTTTAAATGAATTAATGCAGCGTAACCTGTTTAGGTTCAATCGAGTGGATCTGTACTTTGATCACTTCGCTGATGGGATCTTCAGGACACTGCTCGACAAAATAGTTGAGATCGGAAATAGCGATATGGTTGCATTCCAGTTGGGCGTAAATCAGCCCGCGGTCGCGGATCTCGTAAGGATCTTCCGGATCGAAGCACAGCACCGTTTCACTGGCACGCAGGGCCATCTCCATCTGTTTTTCTTCCATCAGGGCGGCTTTCAGCGTATCCAGCATTTTTCGCACCACCATGATGTTTTCCGATTCATCGAGATCGTCGTCTTCCAGCTCGGCGCCCAAGCCCAGGTTACCCTTGATCCACACTTCCAACTGATGTTCGTTCAGCGTTTCGCCGTTCAGCGGGTTGATCAGCCACAATTCTTCATCCAGCCAATCTGCGCGCAGGATCAGTTGAGTGGGGAAAATCACCGGCAACAGCGGTAAATCAAGATGATGGGCGATATGCAGGAAAATGGTGCCGAGTGAGACTGGCGTACCCTGGCGCCCTTCCAGCACCTTGTCGAGCCAGATAGCGTCGGACAGCCGATACACGCCACCGGCGCCGCCAAAACCCCAGGTTTTGAAGAACAGTTCAATGAGTGCGTCCAGTTGCTGTTCCTGGTTGAGATCCTGCGGCATGGCCGCACGCGCATCGTCGACCAGCTGTTGCAGCTTGCGTTCGACTTCGGCGACGGGGAAATCACGCCGTACCGACTGCGATACCAGGATTACGCCCTCGCTCAGCAGCGAGGTGTTAAATTCAAAATCAGCAATGCTACTCATAAGTATCCCATCAGAAAGGGTAATTTCGTCGTGGCAAGTTTAATTATCAGGTACAGACAGCCCAGCGCCAGCACAAACGCCAAGGTGCGCAGGTTCTGGCTTTTGGTCTTCTTGCCCAATGCGACGTAACCAAGCAGGATATAGATAATAACGCCAAACAGCTTCTCGGTCAGCCACGAGTCCATGCCCAGCAGCGGATAAAGCTTGAACATCACCACCAGTGCAATGCCGCTGGCGAACAACACCGTATCATTAACGTGCGGCGTTATCTTCACCCAGCGCTTGTTCAACATGGCCGAATTGCGCCACTTCCAGAAGAAACGCAATACAAACAAGGCAATACTGATGGCGACCGTCAACAAATGCAGATTTTTTAACGCCGTGTAGACTGCCATATCGCTTCCTTTTTATTCGCCGTGTGCTTAGTTATTGTTGGGTTTCAGTTACTGCGGCCATTGGCCAAACGTCACGCGATCGTTATCGCCGTAATCACGGCGGGTAGCGACCGAAATAAAACCGGCGGCCTGCAGCAGCGCGCGTACGTTTTCTCCCTGCAGCCAGCCATGTTCAAGCAACAGCCAACCCTGAGGCTGCAGATAATGCGGTGCCTGCTGCACGATGGCGGCCAAATCCGCCAGCCCGTGCCCTTGCGCCACCAGCGCGCTGCTCGGCTCGAAACGCACGTCACCCTGCGCCAGATGCGGATCAGCGGCGTCGATATAGGGTGGGTTACTGGCGATCAGGGCGAAAGTTTGGCCGACCAGCGGTTCGAACCAACTGCCCTGCAAGAACTGTGCATTACCGATCGCCAGCTTTTGCGCGTTATGCTGGGCCAGCGCCACCGCCTCCGGCTGCAAATCGACGCCGGTCACGGCGCAATCCGGGCGTTCGCTGGCCAGCGCCAACGCAATGGCACCGGTGCCGGTGCCCAGATCGAGGATGGTGCAGGGGGAAGGCGGCAAGCGTTCCAGCGCCAGTTCCACCAGGCATTCGGTGTCCGGGCGCGGGATCAGGGTGGCGGGGGATACCGACAACGGCAGCGACCAAAACTCGCGCTCGCCGATCAAATAAGCCACAGGTTCGCCACGTTCGCGACGCGCCAGCAGCCTTTCCAACTGTTCTTGTTCCTGCGGCGTCAACAGGGTTTCGCCAAACGCCATCAGGAAGGTCCTGGCCCTGCCGGTCACGAAGCCCAGCAGGATCTCGGCATCACGTCGGGCGCTTTCGCTCTGCGTCAGCCGCGCACTTGCCGCCTTCAGCCAGGATTGATAATCCATTATTCAAGCTCTGCGGACAGCGCGGCGAGCTGATCGGCCTGGTATTCCTGCACTATCGGCTGAATCAGCATATCCAGCTTGCCTTCCATCACCTCGTCCAGACGGTAAATCGTCAGGTTGATGCGGTGATCGGTCACCCTTCCCTGCGGGAAGTTGTAGGTGCGGTTGCGATCGGAACGATCGCCGCTGCCCAACAGGTTGCGGCGGGTTGACGCTTCTTCCAGCTGGCGTTTGGCCATTTCGGCGGCGCGGATGCGCGCCCCCAGCACCGACATCGCCTTGGCTTTGTTCTTGTGCTGCGAACGCTCGTCCTGGCACTCCACCACGATGCCGGTCGGCAAGTGGGTGATACGGATCGCCGAATCGGTGGTGTTGACGTGCTGACCGCCGGCACCGGAGGAGCGGAAGGTGTCGATTTTCAAATCGCCGGCATTGATCTCCGGCAATTCGGCTTCCGGCACTTCCGGCATCACCGCCACGGTGCAAGCAGAGGTATGAATGCGCCCCTGCGACTCGGTTTCGGGTACGCGCTGCACGCGGTGGCCGCCGGATTCAAATTTCAGTTGGCCGTAGACGCCGTCGCCGGAGACTTTGGCAATCACTTCTTTATAACCGCCGTGTTCGCCTTCGTTGGCACTCATGATCTCGACGCGCCAGCGGCGCGTTTCGGCATAGCGGCTGTACATGCGGAACAGATCGCCGGCGAAGATCGCCGCTTCGTCACCGCCGGTACCGGCGCGCACTTCCAGGAAGATACCGCGTTCGTCATCCGGATCTTTCGGCAGCAGCAACAATTGCAACTGCTGTTCAAGTTCTTCCGTCGCCGCCTTGGCCTGCTTCATCTCTTCCTGCGCCATCTCGCGCATTTCCGGATCGTCCAGCATCATTTCTGCAGTGGCCAGATCGTCCTGCACTTGGCGCCATTCCAGGAAACAACGGCTGACATCGGTCAGTTGCGCATATTCGCGCGACAGGGCGCGGAACCGATCCTGCTCGGCAATAACGCCGGCATCGCCGAGCAGCGCCTGCACTTCTTCATGGCGCTCTTGTAACGCTTCCAGTTTGGCAACAATAGAAGGCTTCATGCGTGGTATTAAACCCTGTTAAAAGAGAAAACTAATGCTGATCCAGCCCGAGGCTGTCGCGTAATAACTGCAACCGCTCCACGTCGCCGTCGCCGGCGGCCTGCTGGAGGGATTTGGTAGGGGCATGAATAAGGCGGTTGGTCAGCCGGTGGGCCAGGTCGTGAATAACCTGCTCCACGTCAGCGCCTTGCGCGATGGCGGCCAGCGCTTTGGCTTCCATTTCGGCACGGATCTGGTCGGCCTGCGAACGGTAGTCGCGGATGGTTTCCACTGCGCCCTGCGAGCGCAGCCAGGCCATAAAGTTGGTGCTTTCCTGCTGAACGATCGATTCCGCCTGCACCGCCGCGGCTTTACGCTGCGCCAGATTGTTTTGAATGATGGCGTGCAGATCGTCCACGCTGTACAAATAGGCATTCGCCAGCTTGCCCACTTCCGGCTCGATATCGCGCGGTACGGCGATATCCACCAGCAGCATCGGCTGGTTGCGACGCGCTTTCAGCGCACGCTCCACCATCCCTTTACCGATGATCGGCAGCGGGCTGGCGGTAGAACTGATAATGATGTCGGCATCTGCCAGACGTTCGTCGATTTCCGGCAACGTGATCACTTCCGCGCCGACTTCGTCTGCCAGCAACTGGGCGCGTTCGCGGGTTCGGTTGGCGATAATCATATGCCGCACTTTGTGCTCGCGCAGGTGACGCGCCACCAGTTCAATGGTTTCACCGGCGCCGACCAGCAGCACGTTCAGATCGGCCAGCGACTCGAAGATTTGGCGCGCCAGCGTACAGGCGGCAAAGGCCACGGAGACTGCGCTGGCGCCGATTTCCGTTTCGGTGCGCACGCGTTTGGCGACGGAGAAGGATTTTTGAAACAGGCGTTCAAGTTCACCGGAGAGCGACTGGCCGCGTTGCGACTCGGCGAAGGCTTTTTTCACCTGCCCGAGGATTTGCGGTTCGCCCAGCACCAAGGAGTCCAACCCGCTGGCCACGCGCATCAGGTGGCTGACGGCGTCGTTGCCGTGGTGCCAGTACAGGCTTTTGCTCACTTCTTCCGGGCGCAGGTGATGGTATTCACACAGCCAGGCGACCAGCTGTTCGTGAAGATGTTCCTGTTGCTCCACGCTGAGATAAAGCTCGGTGCGGTTACAAGTAGACAACACCACACCGCCCTGCACCAACGGTTGTTGGAGCAAGCTGGTCAGCGCCTGATCGATAGACTCTGGGGAGAAGGTCACCCTTTCACGCAGAGAAACCGGAGCGGTTTTGTGATTTATACCTAACGCCAGCAGGGTCATTGCTTCGAGTAATACTTCTGTTGGTACGGGTTCTCGTTGAACGGCATTCTACTTGATGCGCGAGATCAATAAAAGTAACAACCGCATCTTCCGTTCAATCACTGATATAGCCGAAACCAATCAATGAATGATAATAAATTCAAAAAGTTAAATTATATCCAGATCAATAAGCACACTAAATTTTAGTTTGAAACGCGACGATCCGCACAGTATTCATCAATAAGTTATCCTGATTGAACGCTTATGGTCGTCCAAATAGTAACCAGAGCGCTCTTCATCGCCGGTTGCGGTGCCGGCATGCTACGCCGGCACCTTTAGGCTGCCGCAGTTTAGTTAGCTGCGGATACCCCGTCGAATCTTACATCGCTACAGCTGAAAAAGGTTTCTCTCGCTGGGTCCTGCCGTTCCCACTGCACATACAACAGCGTTTGCTTCCCGTCGGCGCGATCGGCCGGGATCTTGACGTCAATCTGGTAGACGCCGGCATATTTGACATGGTTGCCTTTGGCCGGCGGCGGAACTATCACTTTAGTCACCTCAAGCTGCGTCAGATCGCTCCATTTCAACTTATCCGTGGCGGCATTGAAGCTCGGCTTGGCAAGCGACACCGTCCACTTGCTCGGCTCATGCACCTGGGTGGCGTCGAAGTAAAGCGTAGCCTGGCCGTCTTTTACCGAGACGCTGCTCACCTGCCAGTCGGCATGCGGCTGGTCGATGCCTTCAAACTTGGCGATGCCCGCCGAGCAGAGCTGGCCGTCAGGGACCTTGTCTGACGGATGCTGAGTGCCTTCCAGGTTTTGCGAGTAAGCGGGCCATTCGGTAAACATCTGGCGGCGTTCCCAAATAGGGATGGTTTCCGCTTTGTACAAAAAGGCATTTCTGCAGGCCGCATTAGGCATGTTCGAGCCATCATCCGGGTAGTTGTACCCGCCGTCCTGTTCACAAATCACCTGGCGCGCCTTGGGGATCAAGGTAGCGCCGTGCTTTGGCCCGATCGCTTTCGGTTCGGTATTCTCGGCGGCATGCGCCGGCATCGTTAATGCAAACAGCATTCCTGCCAACAGAGAAAAACGCTTTTTCATACGAAATACCTTATTTTCATTATGTGTAGGGGGTGAAATGCCCGCATCGCCTGCGTGACACGCAGATGATGCGCAGCAGGCCAGCCTGCTATCTATCTGGCTTTACCAGCATAGACATCTTTTTCGTAATTCACATAAATAAAATTAATCAATTATTGCTAAAAACGAATGAAAAACGCATAAAAAGGCGTAGATAATTCAATAAACATTAATTTATTTGCTAATATATGCGATTTTGGCGCAACGCTGGCGTGGGCTAAAACCGAAGATATTCTCGCGACCGACGCGGCACCCCCGGGCGATTGTGTTAATCTTATGGCAACCCAAAGCTCAGCCGCCGAGTCGCCAAAGCGCCTGTTATCACCGCAAAAAGACGGGGATATTCAGAACGGGGCGTGTTGACGCTATCGCGTTCCCCCGCTAGCGTGAACGCTGAAAAAAGATTTCGCTGTGCATGCCCGCAAGGACAAAAGGACAAGAGAAAGTTATGCCAATCCGCAAAGTTAGTTTGCTACGTCTGATCCCGCTGGCCAGCCTGGTGCTGGCCGCCTGTACCACCACCAAGCCAAGCGGCCCGGCGACCAGCCCAACCTCACCGCAGTGGCGCGCTCACGAGCAAGCGGTGCAACAGCTCGGGCAATATCAAACCCGTGGCTCTTTCGCCTATCTGTCGGATCAGAAAAAAGTTTACGCGCGCTTCTTCTGGCAGCAATTTTCGCCGGAACGCTACCGCCTGCTGCTGACCAACCCGCTTGGCAGCACCGAACTTGACCTGAACGTGCAACAGAACGTGGTGCAATTGACGGACAACCAGGGCAAACGCTATGTCAGCGACAACGCCGAAGAAATGATCCGCAAACTGACCGGCATGGCAATCCCGCTGGATAACCTGCGCCAGTGGATGCTGGGCCTGCCGGGCGAGGCCAATGATTTCACGCTGGATGACCAGTACCGCCTGAACAAGCTGACTTATCGGCAAGGCGGCCAGACCTGGACCGTGGATTACCAGGACTACAACAGCGATCTCAAGCCGCAGCTGCCAAGCCGCCTGGAACTGAAACAGGGCGATCAACGCATCAAACTGAAAATGGATAACTGGACCCTCAAATGATCCGCCAGTGGCCATCTCCCGCTAAACTAAATTTGTTTTTGTACATTACCGGCCGCCGCGAGGACGGTTACCACCAGCTGCAGACGCTGTTCCAGTTTCTGGATTACGGCGATACGCTGACCATCGACGCGCGGCAGGATGACGCCATCCGCCTGCTGACGCCGGTCGATGGCGTGCCGGACGAGCAAAACCTGATCGTCCGCGCCGCACGCCTGCTGCAACAGCATTGCGACAACCACGGGGTGAACACGGTTCCGCGTGGCGCCGACATCAGTATCGACAAGCGTCTGCCGATGGGCGGCGGGCTGGGCGGAGGCTCTTCCAACGCCGCCACGGTGCTGGTGGCGCTGAATGAACTGTGGCGCTGCGGGCTGAGCGACGACCAGTTGGCGGAGTTGGGGTTGACCCTGGGTGCCGACGTGCCGGTTTTTGTGCGCGGTCATGCGGCGTTTGCCGAAGGCATCGGCGAACGGTTGCAGCCGGCCAATCCGGCGGAAAAGTGGTATCTGGTGGCGCATCCGGGCGTCAGCATCCCTACCCCGGTTATTTTTGGCGACGCGGAATTAAAAAGAGACACCCCGGTTCGCCCGTTAAATGTGCTGTTGCAGGCAACTTACGCAAATGATTGCGAACCAATCGCAAGAAAACGTTTTCGCGAGGTTGAACAGCTTCTTTCTTGGCTGTTAGAATACGCGCCGTCACGCCTGACTGGCACAGGTGCATGTGTGTTTGCTGAATTCGACACAGAAATCGCCGCCCGTCAGGTGTTAAATCAAGCTCCGGAGTGGTTGTGTGGTTTTGTAGCGCGTGGCGTTAACGTCTCTCCACTACATCGCATCCGTTCCGGGCAGATTGAACCGTAGTTCTCGTTTCGCTGCGCAGAGCCATGCACACCTGGCCCTGTAATCCCTGCGCCGCTGCGGTTTCAAGTTAGTTTTTATACCCTAAATAATTGAAGTTGCATCAAGGCGGCAAACGAGTGACTCCCGCTGAGCTTACTCCGGTAAGTGATGCGGGTGAGTGAGTCTAGCCAACACAGAGGCAACTTCAAGTATGACGGGTAACACACCCGTATGATATTGCGCCGGCATCGTTAACTGCCCCTTAGCGAAGGCCGTACGACAATATCTTCTCTGGACGCATGCCTGAGGTTCTTCTCGTGCCTGATATGAAGCTTTTTGCTGGTAACGCCACCCCGGAACTAGCACAACGTATTGCCAACCGTTTGTACACCAGCCTTGGTGACGCCGCTGTAGGTCGTTTTAGCGACGGCGAAGTGAGCGTGCAAATCAACGAAAATGTACGCGGCGGTGATATTTTCATCATCCAGTCCACCTGTGCCCCTACCAACGACAACCTGATGGAACTGGTTGTAATGGTAGATGCCCTGCGTCGCGCCTCCGCAGGCCGTATTACTGCTGTTATCCCTTACTTCGGTTATGCCCGCCAGGATCGCCGCGTGCGTTCTGCCCGTGTGCCCATCACGGCCAAGGTTGTCGCCGATTTCCTCTCCAGCGTAGGGGTTGACCGCGTATTGACGGTGGATCTGCATGCTGAACAGATTCAAGGCTTCTTCGATGTTCCGGTAGATAACGTGTTCGGTAGCCCGATCCTGCTGGAAGACATGCTGCAACAGAATCTGGTGAACCCAATCGTGGTTTCCCCGGATATCGGTGGCGTAGTGCGCGCCCGCGCTATTGCCAAACTGCTGAACGATACCGATATGGCTATCATCGACAAACGCCGCCCGCGCGCGAACGTTTCTCAGGTGATGCACATCATTGGTGACGTGGCAGGCCGTGACTGCGTGCTGGTTGACGACATGATCGACACCGGCGGTACCTTATGTAAAGCGGCTGAAGCGTTGAAAGAACGCGGTGCCAAGCGCGTATTTGCCTACGCGACGCACCCGATCTTCTCCGGCAATGCCGTGGAAAACATCAGGAACTCGGTGATTGATGAAGTGATCGTTTGCGACACCATTCCGTTGTCTGCTGAAATCAAAGCACTGAAAAACGTACGTACTCTGACGCTGTCCGGCATGCTGGCTGAAGCCATCCGCCGTATCAGCAATGAAGAGTCAATCTCTGCGATGTTCGAGCATTAATTCATTTTCTTCTGGTGCGGCGCCCTGCCGTACCGGAAGAACTATTGCCCGGCAGCAGAAAAGAAAAACCCGTTGGTGCGCAAGCAGCAACGGGTTTTCTACTCGTAGTCAAACATGACCTTAGACCTGAGTGCGCGGCAGTTCTCCTTTGCCGTAATGCCGCTTCCCTTCCGTTTTTTTAATCAATGCGACGAACGATGCTGATCGTTGCGGCAGCGTTTATCGAAGTGTTTTACCCACCAGTAACGATCCGCAACCTGCTCGCGGCCGCCGATACGTGCACCGACCAGCCACAGCAACGCACCGACGAAAATACTCATGACGGCGCCATGGGCGAAAAGTTGCGGTAAATCGAGCTGTGTTACTTCAGCGAGAATGTTGTATCCGACGCCGCCGATCATCACGACCAGCCCCAGCCCCATAAAAAAGTTGCCCATTCTGCACGCGTTTCTACGTTTCATATGTCACCTCCATAGCGTTATATGCCAACCGGGATAACTCAGCAAAGGGTTAACCCACTTTGATAAATTAAGTATAGTCCCTGGTCCGACAAGGGGTTTGCGGAGACGATCACAAATGGTAAAGAAAACGTGACAAATCTTTACCTTATCCGGTTTATTAGCCAACAAATTGAATTGTTCTTCTAATGAATTATTCAACTTTCGGCCTATGGCAGAATCAATACGCGGGAGTGGGCATCAGGATTTTGTCATTCGCGGCGGCGGCAGGTAGACTAATGCCCTTTCCATTATCTCGATCATAGCGAATTTCCCAGTGAGCAGTATTAAATTGATAGTCGGCCTGGCGAATCCGGGCGCTGAATATGCCCAGACGCGGCACAACGCCGGCGCCTGGTACGTAGATTTGCTGGCTCAACGCCATAACCAGCAGTTGAAGGAAGAGAGCAAATTCTTCGGTTACACCGCGCGGCTCAGTCTGGCGGGCAACGACGTGCGGCTGCTGGTGCCGACCACCTTTATGAACCTGAGCGGCAAAGCGGTGCTGGCGATGGCCAATTTCTACCGCATTGAGCCGGACGAAATCCTGGTGGCGCATGACGAGCTGGATATCCCGCCGGGCGTCGCCAAAATCAAACTTGGCGGCGGTAACGGCGGCCACAACGGGCTGAAAGATATTCAGAACAAGTTCGGCAATAACCCGAACTTCTACCGTTTGCGCATCGGCATTGGCCATCCGGGCGATAAAAACAAGGTCGTAGGATTTGTGCTCGGCAAGCCACCGGCCAGCGAGCAAAAAATGATTGATGAAGCGATAGATGAAGCCGCCCGCTGTACCGAAGTGCTGCTGACCGACGGGCTGGAAAAAACCGTTCGCCGCCTGCACAGCTTCAAGGCGCAGGCCTGAGGGTTACCGCAGCGGGCATGCCGCCCGCTGCTGCGTGTTGCTATTACGTCCGCACCTTAAAGGTTTCCTCGCCGACGTGGCTGTCATCGGTCTGATACCCTTCTTCAGCCACATAATACTGCGGGTCGTCCAGCTCATGGCTGCAAAACGGACCGGCCCGCTTCAGCAAACGCACGCAATCACCGCTCAGGTGGCGCAGGCGGATGGTTTTACCCGCCGCCAGATAGCGCGCCGTCAGCTTATCGATCGCCTCTACCCCGCTGGAATCCATCACCCGGGTGCCGGCAAAATCCAGCACCACGTTCTGCGGATCGTTTTTCGGTTCAAACAGATCGGCAAATGCCGCCGTGGAGCCAAAGAACAGCGGGCCGTCGAGTTGATACACCGCCACATCGCCCTCAACCTGGCGCTGACGAACGCGGATGCGTGCTTGCTGCCAGGCAAACACCAGCGCCGAGATAATCACCCCGCTGATTACCGCCACCGCCAGATCGGTAAAGATGGTAATCAGCGTCACCAACAGCATCACCAACGCATCCATCTTCGGCATGCGGCGCAGCCGACGCAGCGAACTCCATTCAAAGGTGTTGTAACACACCACCAGCATGACCCCGGCCAGTGCCGCCACCGGCAACAGACCGATATAACCCGACAGGCTGACCACAAACAAAATCAATAACAACGCCCCCACCACGCCGGAGATACGCCCGCGGCCGCCTGAGGTGAAGTTGATGATCGATTGCCCAATCATCGCGCAGCCGGCAAAGCAGCCAAACAGGCCGCAAATCGTGTTGCCTGCGCCCTGAGCGATGCTCTCGCGGTTGCCGTTGCCCTTCTTGCCGCCCATTTCGTCGAGCACCGTCATGGTCAACAGCGATTCAATCAGGCCGACCAGGGCGATCACCAACGCGTACGGCAGCACCACTTTCAGCATTTCCAGGTTGAACGGCGCTATCGGCAGGCTGAAATGCGGCAAGGTGCCAGAGATATCCGCCAGGTCGCCGACCCGCAGCGTATGCAGATTGAACCCGATCGCCAATGCGGAAACCAGGATCAGGGCCGCCAGCGAAGCGGGGATCACGCGCGTCAGCCGGGGGAAGAACACCACCACCAGGATTGCCAGCGCCACCAACCCGTACATCAGCGGCCCCTGCCCGGCAATCATATGCAGTTGCGCCAGCATGATGACAATCGCCAGGCCGTTAACAAAGCCGTGAATGGCGGGCAGCGGCACCAGCCGAATAAATTTGCCCAGCCGGAACACGCCGATCAGGATTTGGATAGCGCCGGCGAAAATCGTCGCCCACAGTACGTATCCCATGCCGTGCTGTGCAGCGAGGCTCATCAGCACCACCACAATAGAACCGGCAGCGCCCGACACCATGCCCGGCTTGCCGCCGAACAGCGCCGTCACCAGGCCGATAATAAAGGCGGTGTGCAGCCCGACGATCGGGGAAAGCCCGGCGACCAGCGAAAAGCCGACCGCTTCCGGGATCATCGATACCGCCACCACAAAGCCCGCCAGGACCTCGTTCTTGACGTCCGACAGCCTGATATTGCTCAGGTTAAACATGAGTTTTTCACTTCTGACAAATAAAAAATACATCCCCGCAGAACGGGAACCAAGGCCGCATGGCGCGGCAAACCGCAGCAGAGAGAGGCAACTCAGGGTGGACTGGGCAAGAAGGACATCCGGCGCGTTTCCTGTAGGTTAATCAGAAGCGCAGTATGTGTAAATGTGATCAAAATCTCAATGCAAAGCGGCCCCGCCGTCGCATTTTCCCGCCGTATACAGCCAGATCGAGAAAAACGCCCATTACGTGTATAATGGCGGCATTATTTTGCCATTTATGCAGCGGGTTAACCCTAACTCGCTGATAGTTAAGATATTTAAGGTGATAACAACATGGGATTCAAATGCGGTATCGTCGGCCTGCCTAACGTAGGCAAATCCACCCTGTTCAACGCGTTGACCAAAGCGGGTATCGAAGCAGCCAACTTCCCGTTCTGCACCATTGAACCTAATACCGGTGTGGTGCCGATGCCCGATCCGCGTCTGGACAAGCTGGCCGAGATCGTCAAACCTCAGCGCATCCTGCCAACCACCATGGAATTCGTCGACATCGCCGGCCTGGTGAAGGGCGCATCCAAAGGCGAAGGCCTGGGCAACCAGTTCCTGACCAACATCCGTGAAACCGAAGCTATCGGCCACGTAGTGCGCTGCTTCGAAAACGACAACATCATCCATGTGAACAACAAGGTTGATCCGGCTGACGATATCGAAGTCATCAACACCGAGCTGGCGCTGTCGGATCTCGACACCTGCGAACGCGCCATCCACCGCGTGCAGAAGAAAGCCAAAGGCGGCGACAAAGACGCGAAAGCCGAACTGGCGGCGCTGGAAAAATGCCTGCCGCAGCTGGAAAACGCCGGTATGCTGCGCGCGTTGGACCTGACCGAAGAAGACAAAGCGGCCATCCGCTACCTGAGCTTCCTGACGCTGAAACCGACCATGTACATCGCCAATGTCAACGAAGACGGTTACGAGAACAACCCATACCTGGACAAAGTGCGTGAAATCGCCGCCGCCGAAGGCTCCGTAGTGGTTGCCGTGTGTGCCGCCGTGGAATCCGACATCGCCGAGCTGGAAGACGAAGACCGCGCCGAGTTCATGGCCGAGCTGGGCCTGGAAGAGCCGGGCCTGAACCGCGTGATCCGCGCCGGTTACGAGTTGCTGAACCTGCAAACCTACTTCACCGCCGGCGTAAAAGAAGTGCGCGCCTGGACCATCCCGGTGGGCGCTACCGCCCCGCAAGCGGCCGGCAAGATCCACACCGACTTCGAGAAAGGCTTTATCCGCGCGCAAACCATCGCGTACGAAGACTTCATCACCTACAAGGGTGAGCAAGGTGCCAAAGAAGCCGGCAAGATGCGTTCGGAAGGCAAAGACTACATCGTTAAAGATGGCGACGTGATGAACTTCTTGTTTAACGTCTAAGCTTCAGCTTCGCTTCTAACTCAAAAATCCACGCAATTGCGTGGATTTTTGTTGTTGGCACAGGTGAAGTCTTTTCCCTTTCCCCGGCTACCGCCGCACCAGCACCCGATCCACCAGCCCCCACTCCACCGCCTCGTCGGCCGTCATAAAGCGGTCGCGATCCAGCACCTGTTCAACCTCTTCTTCGCTGTGGCCGCAATGTTCGGCATACAGCCGGATCACCCGCTTTTTGGTGCGTCGCATTTCTTCGGCATGAATAAAAATATCCGATGCCTGGCCCTGAAAGCCGCCCAACGGCTGATGAACATGCAGGCTGGCATTGGGTAATGCCGCACGGTGGCCCGGCTCCCCCGCCATCAGCAGAAACGACCCCATAGAGCGGGCGGTTCCCATGCACAGCGTATGCACCTGCGCGTTGATGAATAGCATGGTGTCATAAATGGCGAAGCCGCTGGTAATGGCACCGCCGGGTGAGTTGATGTAGAGGTGAATGGGTTTTTCCGGGTTCTCCGCCTCAAGAAACAGCAACTGAGCACAGACCAGTTCGGCGATGGCGTCGTTGACTTCGCCATTCAGAAAGATGATACGATCACGCAACAACCGCGAGTAAATATCAAAGGATCTTTCCCCCTGGCTGGATTGTTCTACCACCATAGGGACGAGCAGCATCGCTTCGCGCATAGGTGAACTCCGTTTTGCAGATACAAGCTGATGAATGAAAGGTGTCAGGCGGCGCGCATAAGGGGTTGCCCGCTGTCGTTGGCCGCCGTCAGGCGTGCGTCGTCCAGTACATGGATAATGCGCAACAGGCTGCCGCCATCGGCGTCAGGCCGGATTTGCAGCGTTACCGTGCTTTCGAGGAATGGCGGTTCGTCATCGCGCATCCGGTAGCGGATTTCCTCACCCGCCATCGAAACCACCGGCTCGGCATCGGCCAATATGTGTTGTGGCAACCATTGCTCGCGCAACTCAGGGATGCCAATCGCCCGCCAGACTTTCTCCGGCGGCGCGTCGAGCCGGTATTCGAGGAGCAAAGGCTCGCCCCGTTTTTCGCAGCCGGTGTCGTTCATTGGTCCATGTCCTTGAGCAAAATGTTCAATTTGTCGATCTGGGCCGGCCAGAAGGCACGGTACTTATCCAGCCAGCGGGCGAGCAGCGCCAGGCCCTGGGGATCGACTTCGTAATTGACGAAGCGGCCCTGCCGCTCCTCGCACACCAGCCCGGCGTGGCGCAACACCGCCAGATGCTGGGACATGGCCGATTGGCTGATTTGCATGCCTTCGCGCAGCGCACTGGCATTCATGCTGCCAATCGCCAGCTTTTCGAAGATGGCGCGACGGGTGGGATCCGCCAGCGCTTTGAAGATGTCATTTTCATTCATAACTACACATTAGTATCCACTTATCTGATACGCAAGTTTTCAGCATGAGATATTCATTTGGCTATCAAGGAACGAGGCAAAGGGTAGGCAATCGGGAGGCGACAAACCGCGCAGCCGCGCGGTTTGTTCATGCATCAAGATTTAATCGGGATCACCAGCACGTCGACGTTCAGCTGATTGATGGCATGGCGGGTCGATGAAAACAGGTTGTTCCACAGGTCGTGATGATGGCCGAAGATCGCCAGATCTATCCCTTTATCCACCACCGCGTTCTTCAATTGTTCAATAAAATCACCGCGCCCAATAATCACCTCGTTGATCGGGTAATTCACATTTTGGGTCATCGGTTCCATCTCTTTTTTGATCTTGTCGTCGAAGGATACGCCGTCGTAGCTTCTCTCCGAAAAGCCAATCGCCGCGTGATAGGTATCGTAATGAACGTCCACGTAGATCAGGGAGAGTTTGGCCTTCAAGGCGGCAGCCAGCAACGCGCCTTTTTCAACCAGCCGTTTGCCGTCATCGCTCAGATCTGTGGTAATTAAAATATGTTGATAACACATAGCGCCTCCTGTCATTGACTCGGTAGAGAGCCGAGGCTCCGATAGCCCATCGGGCCATATCGTTATGGTTAATTTTAGTTCAGAAACGCGGCAATCGGACGGGGATATTACGCAGAGAATGGCCCCGCTGCCGGGGCCAGAGAGGGATTAACGCACGCGCTGCACTTCAAACCAGACATTGCAAACCGACAGAATCAGCGTGTTGGCGTCTTTCACCAGCACGTTGTCGCCGGGCACGCCTTCGGTGCCTTGATCGGTGATGCCTTTAATCTCGGTGTCGGCATGCTGGATCGCCACCCGCTCAACCGATGGCGTACTGATGCCCAGCATCGGGAAGTCAATGTAGGAGCTGCTGCCGGAGTTGTCCTCGACAAACTCCTGCGCCTCGACCGTGCTGAGGGTAGCGCCTTCATTCTTCAGCGCGGTGCCGTTCCAACTGAAGCCGTCGGCCTTATAGCTGATTTTGCCGCCGACCAGGCTTTTTGCCTGCTGTTCGTCCCAGCAACCCACGGTTTGCGTCGGCAAAATCTTGCTGACATGCCAGTTGCCCAACAGCGTTTTGGGGATGGGTTCAACCGTCGCCTGCTGGCCCTGCTCCGCCGCCTGTACCTGCGTCGCCGATACGCAAGCCAACACCACCAGCGGCAGCAGCGCCTTGCTCCAGATGTTAAATCGCATTGTATTTTCCTTTCGTGAATTCTGCCCCTGCCGGGCCTGCGAACATCATAATAACCCGGTAGATCCGCAGTCAAAACAAACCGGAGAGCAAGGGCACAAACAGAGCAATCCTATAACCGTTATTTCACCCCCGGCAACGCCTGACGTTGCTCATAGCAAATCGCTATTAATCATAGTGAATCAGTCTTTTGTTTTATCCAGACGTTTACTTAGAGTCATAGCCACTGTTAAGCCTGCAATAACCAGCAGGCTATTTTGAAAAGGACTCTGGGAAAATGACATTTAGGCTAAAAAAGCTCGCCGCAACCTTGGCGGTAGCCGGTACCCTGCTGCTCACCGCCTGCGGGCCGGCGGATCAAGACAGCCACCATATTAAGGTTGGCATCAGCTCCGGTATCGATCAATCGATGTGGGCAGTGGTGCAGAAGGTCGCCAAACAGAAGTACAACCTGGATGTGGAAGTGGTGACGTTCAATGATTACGTACTGCCCAACGAGGCATTGAACAACGGCGATCTGGATATTAATGCCTTCCAGCACCGGCCATACCTGGAAAAACAAATTCAGGAACGCGGCTACAAGCTGGTCGCGGTGGGCAACACCTTCGTTTACCCGATAGCCGGTTATTCGAAAAAAATCACCTCTCTCAGCCAACTGCCGGACGGTGCACAGATCGCCGTGCCGAACGATCCCACCAATCTCGGCCGCTCACTGCTGCTGTTGCAAAAACAGGGGCTGATCGTTCTGAAAGACGGCGTCGGCTTGCTGCCTACCGCGCTGGATATCGTCGGCAATCCGAAGAAACTGAAAATCGTCGAGATCGAAGCGCCGCAGTTGCCGCGCGCACTGGACGATAAACAGGTAGCGCTGGCGATTATCAATACCAACTACGCCAGCCAGATCGGCCTGTCACCGGCCAGGAACGGTTTGTTTGTCGAAGACAAAAACTCGCCTTACGTCAATATCTTCGCTACCCGTATCGATAACAAAGACAGCGAAAACGTGAAGGATTTGGTCAAGGCCTACCAGACCGATGAAGTGGCCGCCAGCGCAGCCGACATCTACAAGGGTGACGCGGTGAAGGGCTGGTAACGCCCTTTATAACGCCAGCTCCAACCAGGGCGCTGCATCAGCAGCGCCCTTAATGTCAGTTACCGTTATTACACCGCGTAGTTAGCTTCAGCTCCGGCAGCGTTACCGCACTGGACGTCGGGTTGGTCAACGTGAAGGTCACCGTGCCCGCCTCACTGACGCACACCGTACTTTTCACTTTTTTCGGGCTCTGGTTAAACTTCACTCCGTTAGCGACAAAAGTGGGCTGAACCGCCGCCAGCTGCGCATCGATATCCAGGCTTGCTCCCGGTGCCAGCGTCACATCCTGAGGCAAGGACGAGACGAGCAGATCGACAAAATCGCCGCCGACCCACACCGGATCTTCCCCCACAGAGACACAACTGAACTTGCGCGGCTGCCCTGGCACCGCATTGAAGTTATAAACCTCATCGCCCACCCGCACATCAATACCCGTTGGCGGTTGGCTGTCGTAACGAAACGCCCTGCGGCCGTAAGCGGACGCGTCCATCTGTATCCGGCGGATACTGGTGATGCCAATCTGGAACCGGGTTACTGCCGTAAAAGCGGTATCAAATACGTTTTTGCCAATGACGGTGTTAGGGCCGTAGTCACTGCCGATCAGATACAACCCGGCAAAGGAAGAACTGAGCTGCACAATATTATCGGCGAACACAAAGCTGCCGGGATCGGACAGGCGGATGTGCCCCTGATTGCTGTCCGTTACCCGATTGCCGACAAAGCTGCCACCCGCGGCCAGCTTGATATAATTGCTGCCGGAACCGGCGCTGGTGAAGGTAGAGCCTTCAAAGAAATTGCCGCTGGTGACGCAGCCGCTGGTGGAAAGGCCAATCTTGCAGTTCAGTACACGGTTGCCGGTAATGGTGGCACCCGTGGCGGAGATGCCGGGGTATTCCGCCGTCGGGCTGGTACCGCAGGTATCCACCTGATTATCGGCGATCAGCGCGTATTGCACGAGAATCTCATTCAGCGTGGTGAAGCTGATACCGTTCTGTACCGTATTGCGCACGGTATTACCCACGCACTTGCTGCGTTTAATCGGGTTTTTCTGTGGGTTATTGCTCAATTCGCTGTCCACAATGATACCGAAGCGATCGATGTTATCGACAAAGTTATCCGCCACCTCCCAGTCTTCAATATTGGTGAAGGCGATACCGTAGGAAAGGTTGGTCAACGAGTTTCCCTGCACCAGCAAATTGCGGAAGAAAGTGGTAGAACCGCCATTTTCGTCATTGAGAGTAATGCCGCCACCGCGATGCCCCTGCGCAGTATCGGGTGCGCCAATCGCATCGTACAGACGGTTATTGAGGATCTTGCCGTCAAAACTGCTGGTCGAAGAGGTCTTCAGCAAAATACCGTCACCGTTATGGTGGTAGATTTCATTGTCGCGCAGCACCCACCGGCGGCTACCGCGCACCGCAATGCCCTCTTCACCCAACTCATGGCATTTATTGCTGACCACCTCGAAACTTTCCGACTGTCTGATGCTGATCGCATCGGTATGCATAAACAGATCAAGGTCGTGCAAACGGAAGCGTTGGCCACCGTCAACAAACAACGCGGTGGCCTGTTTCGACCACAAACGAGTCGGATCGCTGCCATTGCGGGTCAGCGTCAGATCGCCAAACGTAAAGTCGGTTTTATTGACAAACTGCACCATGGTCAACGTAGTTTTATTGTTGTCCAGATAGAGTTTTCCGCCGCCGCCAATCGTGGTGAAACCCGGCGCGTCCAAGGGTTCAAACGGCGTTGTCTGATTCGATTCAACCACATCCGCCAGACGGTAATGTCCTCCCAGCACCATCTTCTGCGGCGATTGTGCAGAAGCGACGCTGTTGGCATAACTGAACAGTTGCTTCAATGCGGGATAATCATTGTTGAGGCCATCACCCACAGCACCGAACATTTCCGGATTCAACACCGAGTCGGCGTCCAGCACCCGCATCCAGCAGTAGGGTGAGCTGGCCGGTTGCGCCACATAAATGCAACCGTCAGGCGTAATGCCGGCGGCAGGAACAGCGACAAAGGTACCGCCACCCAAAGTGCCACGGATTTGTTTGCCTAGCAGGCCCGCTTTGAAAGCAGCAACTTTCATCAGCGATCCGGTGGGGGCCGTTTGTTGGCCCAACGCAATAATATCGATACAAGTGTCGGTCATGATGTGTCTCCTCGCGGTGGCACTATTGCCACCCAATGACTGTATATAAATACAGTTATCAGCGAAATCTACCCGCCGATGACACAACAAAAAAGAGCTGCAAGCAGCTCCCGAGGTTGAGGATAAAATCACGACAGGCACAATATGCAGCGCCCCGCCAAGGAAACAGAAACAGGCTTTGAATGGCTACGCCGTCACTGCTTCGCCACGAATTTTTGCATAGTGGCCGGCGTTACCAGCTCAAACGGGATCCAGTAATACGGCTCCAGTTTTTCGCCTTTGATCATCCGCTGCGCTACGTCGACCGAAGCTTTGCCCTGGCCAACGGCGTCCTGGAATACCGTCACCTGCATCTTGCCGGAAGACAGCGCCTTCAGGCCGTCCGGCGTGGCGTCGATGCCGCCGATCAGCACCTTGCTGTCACGCTTGCCGGCCTGCTGCAATGCCATGATCGCGCCAATCGCCATCTCGTCGTTGTTGGCGGCGACAATATCGATAGGTTCGCCGTTAGTGACCCAGTTCATCATCAAATCCATGCCTTCGCTGCGCGAGTAGTTGGCGCTTTGCTTTTGCACGACCTTCATGTTCGGGTACTTCGCTACCACCTGCTCCACGTCTTTGGTGCGTTGCAGCGCACCGGCATCTGTCAGGTTACCGATCATGATCGCGACATTGCCCTTGTAGTTCGCCAGACGCGCCAACTCTTCCATTTGCAGGGTGCCGGACTCTTTCTCGTCGGAACCGACAAACACCACGCCGGCAGGCAACTTGCTGTCGCCCGGCGTGCGGTTCACGTACACCAACGGAATGCCCGCCTTCGTCACCAGTTTGGTGATGGCCGGCGTACCCGCCGAATTGACCGGATCGACAATAATCGCGTCCACGCCGGCGCTGATAAAGCTCTGCACCTGATCGGTCTGGCGGCCAACGTCGCCGCGTGCGTCTTCGAACTGCACGGTGATGCCGCGCGCCTTGGCCTCTTTGTCTATCGAGTGGCGGATAATGGTCAGGAAGTTCTGGTCAAAATAGGCCATCGATACGCCGATGGTTTCCGCCAGCGCCGAGGTGGAACAGCTGAGCGCCGCCACCAGCACGATTTTTTTTAAGTATTTCATGGTGATTCCCCAGAGGTAAAAAAATACCGCCGGCCAGGCTGCTCCGGCGGAAATTCACGGCAATCAGTGTTTTTTGCGGTTACGGTGCATGTCGATCGACACGGCGGCGACGATAATCACGCCTTTGATAATGTCCTGAATGTAGGAGTCCACGCCGATAAAGGTGAAGCCGCTTTTAATCAGCCCGAGGATCACCGCGCCGATCAGCGTGCCGGTAATGCGCCCGACGCCGCCCATCAGGCTGCTGCCGCCGATCACCGCCGCGGCGATGGCATCCAGTTCGTAAGACATCCCCATGCTCGACTGCCCGCTGCTGACGCGCGCCGCCAGCACCACACCCGCCAACCCCGCCAGACCGCCGGCGATGGTATACACCGTCACCAGGTATTTATTGACGTTGATGCCGGATACCCGGGCCGAGGTCATGTTGCCGCCGATAGCGTAGATATATTTGCCGTAGCGGGTATGTTTCAGCGCGATATGGAAAATCACCGCAATCACCAGGAAGATGATCACCGGCATCGCGCCCTGGCCGATCGAGGTAAAGCCGTCGGACAGGAAGCTGACCGGGTTACCCTGGGTGTAATACTGCGCCAGGCCGCGCGCCGACACCATCATGCCCAGAGTGGCGATAAAAGGCGGAATACCGGTGCGGGTAATCAGGAAACCGTTGATGAAGCCGCAAACGATGCCCACCCCTATCCCCGCGCCGATCGGGATCGCCGCAGGCAAATCGAGCAGTGCCGGGTACATCGGTGAAATGCTGTCGGAGGTTTGCGCCAAACTGGCCGCCACCACCGCCGTCAGCGCAATCAGCGAGCCGGATGAAAGATCGATGCCGGTGGTGATAATGACCTGGGTAACGCCGACGGCGATGATGCCGATAATCGCCACCTGCAGTACGATCAGCAACAGCCGGTTGGGGTTCATCAGGAATGACCGATCGCGGATATACCAGCCGAGAATTTCGAATATCAGCGCGATGCCGATCATTACGATGAAGATGCCGGTGTCTTTCGGCATTTTACCGCTCAGGCCAGAGAACAGTGGCGCTTTACCCGCAAGCGGCTTCTCGATTTTTACATTACTCATGGTGGTTCACCTTTGCGTTATTCAGAGGCCAGCGCCAGGATTTTTTCCTGATCCGCTTCTTCTTTATCCAAAATGCCGGTAATACGGCCGCCGTGCATGACCATCACCCGGTCGCTCATGCCAAGGATCTCCGGCAATTCCGAGGACACCAAAATAATGGCGACGCCACGGTTGGCCAGCTCGCTGATCAGGCGATAAATTTCCGCTTTCGCCCCTACGTCGATACCGCGCGTGGGCTCGTCGAGAATCAATATTTTCGGCTGTGCCAGCAGCCAGCGAGCGATAAGCACCTTCTGCTGATTGCCGCCGCTCAGGTTATTGATGATTTGATCCATGGTCGGGGTTTTGATGTTGAGCTTTTTAATCTGCTCCATGCAGTCTTTGGCCATTTGCACATGGCTGACAAACCCGTTCTTGCCGATGTACTCCGACAGGTTGACGATACTCATGTTCTCGACCACCGACAGCACCAGAAACAACCCGGACTTTTTGCGATCTTCGGTAAGAAAAGCCAGCCCGAGTTCGATGGCCTTCGATGGGGAATCGACCTTCGCCGCCTTACCCTCGATAAAGATGCTGCCACCGTCCGCCGGGTGCATGCCGAACAAACTTTCCATCACCTCGCTGCGGCCTGCGCCCACCAGCCCGGCGACGCCGAGGATTTCGCCGCGTTTAACGCTGAACGAAACATCGTGGAACCAGTCCGAACGCCGCAGCCCTTCGACCCGCAGCACTTCCTCGCCGATATTGTTGTTGAACTTGGGGAACATTTGGGTCAGTTCGCGCCCCACCATCATGGTGATCAGCGATTGCTTGGTCAGGTTTTCGGTTTTATCGCAGGCGATAAAGGTGCCGTCGCGGAAAATACTCACCTCATCGGTGATGGCAAAAATCTCGTCCATCTTGTGGCTGATGTAGATAATGCCTTTGCCCTGTTCACGCAGCTCGCGAATGATGGCGAACAGGTGCCCGACCTCGCTTTCGGTCAGCGCCGAGGTCGGTTCGTCCATAATCAGGACGTCTGCGTTATAGGAAACCGCCTTGGCGATCTCCACCATTTGCTGGCTGGCGATGCTAAGTTCGCCGACCAGAGTCTCCGGTTTTAACTTGATGTTCAGCCGCGCCAGCAGATCGCGGGTTTTTCTGTTCAGCTCGTCATGATTGACGAAGCCGAGCCGCACCGGTTCGCGCCCCAGCCAGATGTTTTCCGCCACCGTCATGTAAGGCACCAGGTTAAGCTCCTGGTGAATCATGGAAATGCCCGAATGCAGCGCCTGCAGCGTGTCGCTGAAGATCACCGGTTCGCCTTTTATTTTAATGGTGCCTTCGTCGGGGTGATAAATGCCGATTAAACATTTCATCAGCGTGGATTTTCCCGCGCCGTTCTCCCCCATTAACGCGTGTACGCTGCCTGGTTTGATTTTAATTGAGACCTTGTCCAGCGCCTTCACGCCGGGAAACTGCTTACTGATGCCTTCAGCCTCAAGAACATAAGGATACATGCTGATAACCTCCGCCGTTCGTCAATGCATCCCTGCCGTATTTACCCCCGTGAACCGGGTAAATACGGCCAAGGATATAACCGCGCTGCTTTAACGCTTATTTTCTGTTCTTGTCGGCAAATTCCTGATAATTGGCCTTGGTGATCAACTGATACGGGATCAGGACATTGCTCTCCACCTTCTCGCCCTTAACCAGTTGAATGGCGGTTTGCACTGCGCCCTCACCCTGCCCTTTGGCGTCCTGGAATACGCTCAGCGCCAGATCGCCCTTCTTGATGAACTCCAACGCGTCCGGAGTACCGTCGACGCCGGCCACCAGCACGCCACTTTTCTTCGCCTGCTTCAGCGCCAGGATCGCGCCGATGGCCATTTCGTCGTTGTTGGAGGCGATAGCATCAATCTGCTGACCGGTCAGCACCCAGTCGGTGGTAATGTCGACGGCTTCTTTACGGCCCCACTTGGCGGTTTGTTTGTCGAGGATTTTGATACCGGGGTACTTGGCCGCCACCTCTTCCACGCCGCGGGTACGGTCGCGGGTCGCTTCATTGGACAGCTCGCCCATCAGGATCATCACGTTGCCCTTGCCGTTCATCTGCTTGGCCAGCTCTTCCATTTGCAGCTTACCGGCCAGTTTGGAGTCTGAGCCCACGTAAGCCATGCCCGCCGGCAGCGTGACTTCCGGACGACGGTTAACGAACACCAGCGGGATCTTGGCGTTTTCCGCCAGTTTGATCATCGGCTTCACGCCCTGAGTATCGACCGGGTTGAGGATGATGGCGTCGACGCCCTGACTGACAAAGTTTTCGACCTGTTGAATTTGCTGGGCAATATCCCCTTTGGCATCTTCAAACTGACCGCTGACGTTGCCGTCCGCCTTCATTTTGTTCTGCATTGACTGGCGCAGGATGGTGAGGAAGTTGTCATCGAAATAAGCCATTGAAACGCCGATCTTGATGTCTTTTGCCAACACGCTGGCCGGCAACATGCACATCAGTACCGAGGTGACGATCAGTTTCTTCAGCTTCATGTTCTGTACCCTTTAATCGTTAGAATGAAGAGGCCTGTTGATTTGACAGCTAATGAAAAATATTTTTTACATTCAAACAACAATCCGGTCGGTGTTATCCCCTTGATACGGCAGATTTACCGCTTTTCCTGCGTATTCGGGTGGTGTGTAAAATTTTGATCGATATCTCAAAATAGAATAAAAACAACATATTGAAATAAACCCTTTGGCGATGAAGTCATGTCACCACGTCATTATTAAATGTTTATTTCATAATTGAGATTATTGAAACTTTTTAACTCAAACAAGCGAAACATGCGTTTTGGAATGACCAAGTAACAAAAACATGACACGGATCTAACAAATGACGCAAAAGCCATCAGCCGGCCGCATCCTTTACTGCGCTCAGCCGCAGTTAATGCCCGCAGCAATGAAAAATGGCGCGACGGTTTCTCAGTAAATGTGCGAGCGGGCACGCAGTTTGCGGTTTCCCCATTTCATGCTCATGCTTACTCAGCGATACTGGGTATATCCCTATTTTCAGGAGGATCTGACATGCAGCTCAGCAGTAAGGTACGGATGAACCGGCTGTTTAATAACGGCAAATGCCTCGATGTGGCGATCGACCACGGCATCGCCAATGAACCGGATTTTTTGATCGGCCTGGAGGATATCGAACGGGTCATGGGCAACCTGATCGCCGCCCGGCCGGATGCCATTCAGGTTAACTACGGCCAGGCGGATTTGCTGCAACGCTCGCCGCTGCGCGACAAACCGGCGCTGGTGATGCGTACCGACGTCGGCAATGCCTATAACGCCGCCCGCCACCGCGAAATGTGGGCGGTGCTGCATAACCCGGACGCCCCGATCCTCGCTGCGCTGCAAATGGATGCCGCTGCGGTGGTGGTTAACCTGTATCTGATCCCCGATGAACCGGGTATTTTCCGCCAGTGTGTGGAAAACATCGGCCGGCTGCGCCATGCCTGCGATCGCTACGCCATGCCGCTGATGATCGAACCGCTGGTGATGGCCCCGCCCGGCCAGGGTGCCGCTTACGGCTCGCTGGGCGATGTGGAAAAAATGGTGCCGCTGGTGCGGCTGGCGCGTGAACTGGGCGCCGACATCATCAAGGCCGATCCGACCGATCGGGTGGAGGATTTTCACCGCATCGTGGAAGCGGCACGCTGCCCAACGCTGGTGCGCGGCGGCGGCAAAGGCGAGCTGGGCGCGGTGCTGGAGAAGTCCGCCGCACTGATGGCGCAGGGCGCATCCGGCATGGTATATGGCCGCAACGTTTATCAGCACAGCAACCCGTCAAAAGTGGTCAATGCGCTAATGGCGATCATCCATCAGGGTGCCAGCGGCCAACAGGCGCTGGAAATCTACCATCAGCCCTGAATACGGCTTTTGTAACTAAAATAATCCCTCGCCCGGCGGCAGCATGTTATAACCTGCTGCCGGTCACTACCCTGCAACCTATTCCCCGCAAGAATCGTTGATATCGCCATTCGGAGAACCGCCATGCCAAAACAACGGATCCCGCTGAAGCTCAGCACCACACTCACGCTGATGGTGTCCGCCATTATTGCTTCGGTGCTGCTGGTGGTGTTCGCGCTGTTTTTTGTGCAGATGAACCAGGAGGGACAGGCTCAGTTGCAGCAAAAAGCGATGGCGATTGCCAATACGCTGGCGCTCTCTTCCACGGTGATCGGCGGCCTTGAACGTCAGGATCGCAGCGGCGAAATCCAGCGCTTTGCCGAGCAGGTCCGTAAACAGAACGAGCTGCTGTTCGTGGTGGTGGTCGATATGAAAGGCATTCGCTACTCGCACCCCAAACCCTGGCGCATCGGCCAGCATTTTATCGGCGAGGATCTGGAACCTGCGCTGCACGGTAAAACCAACAGCGCCATCACTCGCGGCTCGCTGGGGCCGTCACTGCGGGTTTTTGTCCCGGTTTATGACGCGCAACGCCAGCAGATCGGCGTGGTGTCGCTCGGCATCGCATTGGATACCGTCCGCCGGGTGCTGGGCGAAAGCCGCTGGATTATTTACTGGACCATAGCTTTCGCCGCGCTGGTCGGCACGCTGGGGACTTTCTTCCTGGTGAAGGCGTTGAAGCGCATCATGCTCGGCTTTGAACCCTACGAAATTTCCAACCTGTTTGAACAACGCAACGCCATGCTGCAGTCAATTAAAGAAGGCGTGATCGCGGTCGATAACCAGTCGCGCATTACCATTGTCAACGACGAAGCCAAACGGCTGTTGCGTCAATGCGGGCCGCTTGAGAATTTGCTGCTGGAATCCGCCAGCAAGCATTGGCCGGCCCAACTGCATCTGGCGGAGGTGTTGGCCAGCGGTAAACCGCTGCGCGACCGGCAGATCAGTTTTAACGGCAGCGAGCTGCTAACCAATACCGTGCCGGTGATCGTCAAAGGCCAGGTTATCGGCGCCATCGCCACCTTCCGCGATAAAACCGAGGTCAGCCAACTGGTACAGCGCCTGAGCGGCATGGCGCACTACGCCGATGCGCTGCGCGTGCAGTCGCATGAGTTTATGAACAAGCTGCACGTGATCCTCGGCATGTTGCATATGAAGGCTTATCAGCAGTTGGAAAACTACATCATCAATACTGCCAGCAACTACCAGGAAGAAATCGGCGCGCTGCTGCGCAAGATCCAGTCGCCGGAAGTCGCGGGTTTCTTTATCGGCAAGATCAGCCGCGCGCATGAGGCCGGCATTGAGTTGACCATCGATGAGGCCAGCTTGTTGCCGGAAAGCGACGATGCGGAGACTACCCATGTGCTGATCAGCGTGCTGGGCAATCTGATTGAAAATGCCATCGACGCCATCGACGGCGTTGAAGGGCATGAGATCAACCTGAGCTTCCATCACAATGACAATCATTTACACTGTATTGTCAGCGATGATGGCCCCGGTATAGATCCGGCTATCGGCGCACGCATTTTTGAACAAGGTTTTTCCACCAAAGGACCGGGGCGCGGTATCGGGCTGGCGCTGATCCGCAGCAGCCTGGAGAAGCTGGGCGGCAGCATTGATTTCGACTCTGAACCGGGTGAGCTCACCCAATTTTTTGTGCATATTCCCTATCGGGCCAAGGGCTGAACCCATGATTAACGTATTGATTATCGACGACGACCCTATGGTTGCGGAACTCAATAAATACTATCTGAGCCAGGTCAGCGGTTTTCACTGCCAGGCGACGGTCGCCACGCTGGCGCAGGCACGCGCGGTGCTGGCCGACGCCAACGTCACTGTCGACCTGGTGCTGCTGGACATCTATATGCAGCAGGAAAACGGGCTGGATCTGCTGCCCGGCCTGCGCGAGCTGGGCGAAAAAACCGACGTCATCATTATTTCTTCCGCCAGCGACGTGGACACGGTGCAGCGCGCACTGCACTACGGCGTGGTGGATTATCTGATCAAGCCTTTCCAGTTCACCCGATTCAAAGAGGCGTTGAACAACTACCAACAGCAGTCGCAGATCCTGGCGCAACGCGAGTTCTCGCAGAGCGACGTCGACAGCCTGCTGCGCCGCCAGCCCAGCAGCAGCGAAGGCAAGAAACTGCCGAAGGGGCTGACCGCTATTACGCTGAGCACGGTGTGCGAATGGATTGAACAGCAACATGACGGCGAGTTCTCCACCGACAATCTGGCCAACGCCATCGGCATCTCGCGCGTTTCTTGCCGCAAATATCTGATCTACCTTGCAGAAAGCGGCATCCTTGGCACCCGTATTCTGTACGGTACTACCGGCAGGCCGGTCTATCTTTACCAACTTAAGCCGGACGCCATCGCCATGCTGAAAGAGTATTGCCGACCGGCCTAGCCGCTCAGAAAATCCAACAGCGCCGCCAAAAAATCATCAGGCCGCTCAACGTTGGACAGATGTACCACCGGCAATATCAGCAACTCTGCGCCCGGCACCGTACGGGCCAGCAATTCCCCCTGCGATAACGAGGTGACGGTGTCGTCCCTGCCGGCGATCACCAGCGTCGGTGCCAGGATCAATGCCGCCGTACGGCGCATATCCAGCTCGCGAACGGCGGCAAAACACCCGGCCAATCCCTGCGCGGAGGTGGCCAACAGCATGGCGCGAAATCGGGCTACCGTCGCCGCATGTCGCTGCCGGTATGCTGTCGAAAACCAGTTGGCCAGAAACCCTTCCGCAACGTCGTGCATGTCAGCCTGCCCCAATTCGGCAATCCGTGCGTCCCATTGCCCTGCCGGCCCCAAATAAGACGAGGTGTTGGCCAGAACCAGCTTTTCGATCCTCTCCGGCGCATGTACGCCGAGCCACTGCCCCACCATGCCCCCCAGCGACAGGCCGCAGAAGTACACCCTGTCGAGCCGCAATGCATCCAGCAGTTCAATCACGTCGCACCCCAGCCTGGCGACCGAATAGGCTCCCGCCGGGGCGTCTGATGCGCCATGCCCTCTGCCGTCGTAACGCAGCAGGTTAAAATGCGCGGATAATGCCGTGATTTGATCGTCCCACATCGCCATTGTGGTGCCAATCGAGTTGGATAACACCAGAACCGGTTTATCGGCCACGCCGTCGAACCTGTAGGCAATCTTGCAACCGTCACCGGCAGTAATAAAAGACAAGCTGTTCATGATCGCTCCTATAGCCCTGAGCGCGGAAGGATCCCGGCGCCCGATATCCACTATGCTATAGAATTAAATAAGGCTGACGAGCGCCTTAAATGACCGGCTGTGTAGCCTGACAGGAACCCATTTTGACCATGAACGATCGCCTCACCGGCATTACGACCTTCGTGCGGGTGGTCGAGGCCGGCAATTTTGCCCTGGCCGCCGAACGCCTGCACCTGACCCGCTCTGCGGTGGGTAAAACCATCGCCCGGCTTGAGCGGCGCCTGGGGGTTTTGCTGTTCCATCGCAACGCCCGCGGCCTGAGCCTGACCCAAGAGGGCCAGGCCTATTACGACCGCTGCCTGCGCGCGTTAAGCGAACTGGATGCCGCCGACGCCGAACTGGACAACGGGCGACGAGAGCCGCAAGGCACTTTGCGGGTCAGCGCGCCAAAACTGCTGGGCCGCCACTGCATCACCCCGGTGCTGATGGCGTTGGTCGGCCGCTACCCTAATCTGCAGATCGATATCGCCTTCAATGATCGGGTGGCGGATTTGGCTGAGGAAGGTTTTGATCTGGCAATACGCATCGGCCCGCTGGATGACAGCGCAAACATCATCGCCCGTCGGTTGGGCAGCCAACATCTTGCACTGTGTGCGGCACCGATTTATCTGGCCGCGCGCGGCACCCCGCAAACCCTTGCCGCGCTGGATGGCCACAGCGGCATCGCCTACCATCGCTTTGGCGAGGACGTCGGGTGGCGCCAACTGCAGGCCGATACCGCTACCTGTAAGCTGAACATCGATATCCGCCTGCGGCTCGACGATCTGCACTCGCTGGCCGATGCCGCCGTGGCCGGCGCCGGGCTGGTATGGTTGCCCAACTGGCTGCTGGCACGCTACCTGCGCAGCGGTGAGTTGGTCGCGGTGCTTGACGACATTCGGCTGTTACCCAGCGATATCCATGCCGTGTGGCCACAGACCCGCTATCTGCCGGCCAAAACCAGGGCCGCGATCGACGCGCTGTTGGAACAGATGCCGACGAGACTGCAGGGGATCAGCGACGGCGCTTGAGATTTGGGAGAGCCATATCGCGGCCGGGTAACCGGCACGTTTCGCCCTGCTGAGGTTTATTGCCGCAACGACGCTCGCCGAACATCGCGCTGTTGCGCCGCCGGTTCGCCTGCTCGCTAACCCCCTGTTGCCGTTCCCGCTCAAGCGCCTTTTCATTGGCCAGCGCCACGCCTTCGGCGCTCCATATTTTATGCTGTAGCCCGCTGCGTTTTTGCTGGTAATCCTCAGGGACTTTGTTATCCAGCGGCAGCGGAGCGTGGTATTGCAAATCAACCAACGCTTGCGAAGAGAAAGAACAACACTGCGCCACACAGGCCAGAAAAATCCGTTTCATTGATACACTCCCAACATGACATTTACCTTACTCCACCCAAGACTCAGCACCCCACCTGCCGCCAGTTGATCCACACGCGACAAAAAGTACCGACATACAGCCGATGCGCGCCCATCACCGGGATCGGCAGCCGCCTCACGACCAGGCAGCGGTTAACCGCCGATGCCAAGCCGCACTGTAATTCTTTGTGCCGATGGGAATACGCAACGGGCGATACTGGGGATAACTCTGATTCCCGTTGAAGAATAGCGGCCTCCAGCGCTTTTCGCTGTGCGCGCAAATCGGCAAGCCGCGCCTGTTCCGAGCGGATTTGCTCTGCGTACCAGAGATGTTGCAACAGGCCATTAAACCGCTGCCGATAGTCAACGAAACCGTCATTCGCGCCGGAGGTTGCAGGCTGAGCATGTCGGTCGACGAATGAATGGCAAACGCCAGATGCCAGTAAGGCGAACGCCGCCGCAACCACAGAGGTCAATTTCAAAAGCATAAACTCCATTAATGCCGTAAGGGGCTAACAATCGTCGATAAGCAAGGGGTGTTCTTCACGCGGCAAGGCCGACGGATGGGGTTCCCCCGTGGCAGAGGCAGCTTTTCCCTGGGTCTGGCAACCCTTACGCAGGGCCAGCGTAGTGTTTTCGCTTTGCGTCGATACCGGAGGCCGCGGTTTTTCATGGTCCATTTCGTCCCACAGGCCGTGGGCCATTTCTTTCAGCTTCTTGCTAAACAGCACGGGCGAGACCTCTTCCTGCTCCCGATCATAACGGGCGGCAACGGCCGGATGGCTCCAGGGCAATAATAAGAATAGGAAAATAACAAGGATGCCTTTTTCCACAATAAACTCCTGTAATAAGGCCCATGCAGGCGCTCATTCCATTAAATCAAGAGCGGCAGTATTTGCCGTTAAAATAAACGTCATCGGAGAAAAAACACATTAACCGAAAAACAATAAACCTTAATTAAATAGGTGACATTGAGGCTTATCATTCGCAGGCATAATATTTTCTTGCGAGTTAACGATCCCATAACCGGGACCAGTCCAGGGTTCCGCCGATACTGGGCGAGCCTTCGTGCAATACGGAATAGGCTGACTCTCCACTACTGATGCGCTGCTTCTGCTCCCGCGTTGCCCGCGCCGGCGGATCCCAGGATGAATGAGATAAATCTGCCTGAATAGTACTGCAGCCACTCAGAAATATTATCAGCGCGGGGATACCATGACGCAATGTCATATATTCTCCTTAAAATAGACTTAACCGTCGGTCGCGGTAAATAAAAAAGACACTTTTTTTAGTTTATTAATCAGAATGCCCCTTAGGCAACGCCGAAGCAAAACGCATCACCGTTAAATGATGTGCCGAATGATTTAACTTAAAATAAACACACAACCTGTTTCACCGCGGCGGCAATCGAATGGTTCAAATAGCGTGCGGCGCGCAAAATGCGCTGCCGCGTCAGCCTTCGCTATCAGGTTCCCAGGCCAGCAGATCGCCCGGTTGGCAATCGAGAATGCGGCAGATTTTGTCCAACGTTTCCAACCTGACGCCTTTGACCTTACCGTTCTTCAGCAACGATAAATTTTGCTCAGTGATCCCCACCTGTTCCGCAAGCTCCTTCGATCGCATCTTCCTTTTGGCTAACATGACATCAAGACTTACTATTATCGCCACTCTATTCTCACACGAAAGAAAGCTGTTCTTCATTCAGCCGCAGCGCTTCCAGGAATACCCGACTAAACACCAGAATTGCGCAGCCTACGATCAACGAACGTACCGACTCGCTGTTGACGCCATAATAAATTATTAACAGCATTTTTTCACTGGCGGTCAGTATCATCACCTGCAACATACCGGCCAATGAAGGGAACAGTACATCGACAATCAATAAAATGCCGATGATCTGCAGCAACAGCATATTGTTGCGATGCCAGACATTGCCGCGATAAAACTGATAAAACAGCCCGGCACCGCACAACAGCGCGCTGTAATAAGGCACGTAGGCGAACATATCCAGCAACAGGGTGGCAAAAATCGCCCAGCGCTGTTGCGGGATGGCGTAGGCATTCAGCTCCGGGTAGTAGTCGCGATAGGCGGCCACGATGCTGTTGAACGCCTCGCCCTGCACCCAGCCCTGAACAATCATGAACATCTCCACGCCGGTGCTGATAATCAGCATCGCCATGATCAACAAACACAAGCAACGTACGTAAAGCGGAAGGTGGATCCGTGGCGCAGAAACCATAGCGAGTCATCCTTGAAAAACAGCAATAAGTTATCGTAAAACGATAATTTATTGCTGTCAATGATCAGGTGGACTGATGAGTAACTACTGGAACAGGCAGATATGGGCGTAAAAAAACCGGGATAACCCGGCTTTTTTACGAATGCTCGATGGGTTTAGACCAGTTCGACCACGTCGAACTTAACTTCACCGCTGAGATCCGCTTCGTAATCAACACCCTGCAGACCAAAGCCGAACAGACGCAGGAACTCGGCCTTATAGCCCTGATAATCGGTCAGCTCATTGATATTGCTGTCGTTGAGTTGAGCCCAAATTTCACGACAGGTGTTCTGCACGTCATCACGCAGTTCCCAGTCGTCCAGGCGCAGACGATGCTTCTCGTCGGTGTCCGGTGCCGTGCCGCTGTACAGCTTGGTGGCGAACAGGCGCTGGATTTGCTCGATGCAACCTTCGTGGATCCCTTGAGCCTTCATGATTTTGAAGACGATGGAGATATACAACGGCATCACTGGAATGGCAGAAGAAGCCTGAGTCACTACCGACTTCAGCACCGCAACGTAAGCTGCGCCGCCTTTGGCCTTCAGCTTCTGATCGATAGCCTGAGCCGCGCGATCCAGATCTTCTTTTGCTTTGCCCAGCGTACCGTGCCAGTAGATTGGCCAGGTCAGATCGGTACCGATGTAGGAGTAAGCGACAGCCTGCACGTTATCCGCCAGCACGCCGGCTTCTTCCAGTGCGTCCATCCACAGTTGCCAGTCCTGACCGCCCATCACTTTGACGGTATCGGCAATTTCTTGCTCGTTGGCAGGTTCAACCACGGCTTCTACCAGCACGTCTTTGTTGGTGTCGAGCGCCACGGATTTGTACGGTTCGCCGATAGGTTTCAGCGCCGAGCGCACCACTTCACCGGTTTCCGGCATTTTACGCACCGGGGAAGCCAGCGAGTAAACCACCATGTCGATCTGACCCAGGTCCTGTTTGATCAGGTCGATAACGGTTTGACGGCATTCGTTGGAGAATGCGTCGCCGTTAATGCTTTTCGCGTACAGGCCTTCTTCTTTAGCTGCCTTATCAAAACCGGCAGAGTTGTACCAGCCGGCAGAACCGGTTTTGCCTTCGCTGCCAGGCTTTTCAAAAAATACGCCGATGGTGGCCGCACCGCTGCCGAACGCAGCATTGATACGTGACGCCAGACCGTAGCCGGTAGAGGCACCAATCACCAGCACCTTTTTAGGCCCGTTTTTCAGTTCGCCACGGGATTTAACGTAAGCAATTTGCTCGCGGACGTTGGCTTCACAGCCTGCCGGGTGAGCGGTGGTACAGATAAAACCACGAATTTTAGGTTTGATAATCATAGTAATTTTGTCTTGGTAGCTAAAAACCGAAGGACAATATACCTGATTTTCACAATATACTTAAGACAGGCGCATTGCAGATTCGCAACAAGCCCAGTGAGCAGACCAGTCTCGCCCGGTCAACTCAGGCCGCAGAGAGTGCGCATAAAGCGTGGTTGTCTGGGGGTTTACGTCAAAAAAACTTGCCGGCAGGCTGGGCCAGCCACGGTGGACACCGGTTGGCTACGCGGCCATCAGGTCAGGATTTTCGGCCCTGACCTGCCGGGGTGTTATCAGACCTTTTTCTTTTCCAGCTGTTCAACCAGCGTATACCGCAATGAGGACGCATCGGCCGGCACGTTTTCCGCCTGGGTCACCTTAACCTTCAGACGATAGCGGTAGCCCGGTTCAAAGTTGAAGCCGTCAATCCGGCTATAAAACATTTCCCACTGGCCTTGCACCGAATGACGCACCTGCATGCATTTCATTGGGGAGACGCCCATGCAATCCACCAGCGCACTGTTAACCAGCAACACTTCCGTATGGTCACCCTGGTTTTTCTTGGATTGGTTCACTGAGGTTCCCTCTTGGCTGCAGCCAGCCAGACCGGCCAATGCAACAAATAATAACGCTTGGATTTTCAATGTAATGCACCATTGACTGTTTGGGTGGGAGGGATAGTAACAAAGCCTTTGGCGCTGAGGCCAGCAGCATGCTCCGAATTTATCGGCGAGGCGGGATAAGCGGGCCGCCGTTTTTTCAGAACTGCACGTCCGCAGTTTGTATCAACTGGGCAAAAGGACCTGACAAAGTCAGATTATGATGCCTGATTATCGCCTCGGCGTTCAGCGCCGGCGTATCGCTGCAGGTGTGCGCATCGGCAACCAGTAGCACCTGAAACCCTTGCTCGCCCGCCTGCCGACAGGCGGTATCCACGCAATATTGCGTCTTCATGCCTGTTACCGCCAACCGGGTGATGCCATCTTCTTGTAGTTGCCCGGTCAGCCCCGTTTGATAGAAACAGCTGGGCCGGTTTTTATCTATAACCCTGTCCACTGCCGTATCTATTGCCAGGCGCGGATGCAATTGCCAAAAATGGCTGCCTGCTGCGATCGGTGATCCTTCTGGCCCGGCATGGCGCACAAAGAATATGGGGCTGCCCGCATCGCGCGCCCTTCCAATCAGCGCGTTGATATTGGCCAGAACGCGTTCACCTTCATAAGGCGGTTCCGGGCCATCGTACATGCCTAACTGCATATCAATAATCAAAAGTGCGGTACGGTAATGTTGTTGCATGTGGATCTCCATCTTTACCAGCCAGGACGGAGCATAAAGACACCCCGGCCATGGCTGGCGGGGCTTTGGGGAACTGCGTTTTTAACTCACGCACACCCTTACAGCCCGCCAGAAAAAGGCGGTTGTCGTGGTTGTGGTGGAAGTGAACAGGGTAAATTTCATCACTCGATAATGCTTAAGGTCGGCAGATGAGTCAATGAAGTTTATAGAGAAAAGATATTGCCTATTGCAACGAGAAAGCCCTGGCAAATTTGCCAGAGCTTTTTTGAGAACTTAGCTTGGAGAGGCTACCGTAATGTTTTGGGTCGTTATTTGTTCACAATAACTTTCCTGCATATCAAACGAGTATTTGAATGCCCAACTGACGCCATCTTCAGCGACAACCGGCACACCCACGCCAGAGAAGCAACGCCCTTCCAACGAGATCGCCAGGTAGTAGGCTGCAGCTGAATGCAGCACTTCGTCGTATGCAATTACCGGCTTAATTGGCAGCGGCAAACGGCCGAGATACTTGTTTAAAAGGACGGCACCCTGGAACTCCCCTCCTACCACTACCTGGGTTAAGGCTTTTGCCTGCTCCGGAGTTAGCGTCACACAGTTATTATTATCAATAATCAGCTTTGTCATTTTAGTCTCTTTGTCCATAGTTACTGTATCCATATACAGAAAATGAACTCTATCAACTTATTGACGGGATATCGCATGACTGGCGGCGTGCTATTAATGGCAGGGCTTAATCCAAAAGATCATAAATATTGATAACTTCACAAGACCTCAATAATAAACACACCAGGCTATTAATTACAAGCAGAAAAAATCCGCATAAAATATTAAATGAAAATATAGTTATCACTTTAATCATATACATGGTGCGGTAATTAATAGCAATGTGTCATCAAAACAGATCAATGAATGACAGAGCAAATCAAGATCAACATAATTATTACCTTTATTAAACGGTGATTGGCATTTTCACGGCCGGGAAAAAACCTTAAAATATAGCGAAAATGAAATAATTATCATGTTATACACCAAGACTGGCGCTGGTCATCCAAAAGGCGAAAGAGTCTCTGGTTCAGGTGATAATTTTCTGTAATGTGACACCTTATGTAGCTGGGTGCGTTAATTGCTTTACACTTTGCCTTCCTGATGCCCTCACCGGACAAAAGCCTTTTTATGAACGCAGCGCCAGGTCAGTTTGAAGCGGATGCCGGCGTATCATTAAGTGAGTTGGGTACGGGAGATACCCAATACGCTCGTTCTTTGATGAGGTAATGTTTATTTTGATAAAAGCAAAGGACACCTCCTCAAACTCGCACGACCCGCCCACATATTCTAAAACACGGTACGGATATCGCCGAATCCGACGCAAACATGCTCGCCGGAAACATCCGCAATGATAATATTTCCATTCACTGGCGTTACAGATGCGTCGATAACGAGCAAAGTCTTACCGTGGATCCCCACGGCCAGTGCCTGACCCGCTGCGCACATGAAACAAGCCGCTTGTGCCCGTATTATGCAGATCTCGCCAAGGCTAAGGCGCTTCTCGACCTAGTCTACGGTCGGGCTGGCAAATTTTGATACTCTAGTGCCTGACCTCACAACAAAAATTGTACACATATACAGCGTTAGCGTAAGAAACAACCGACGTGAAAACCGCTTTATCTCGAAAAAGATAGGGCGCGGATCGATAACGAAAGCTGGTTTTGGAGAATAGCCGGGATCCCTCCCGGCATTATCTTGCACCACATTCCTGGTCGTGATGCCAAAATCGCATCTTATTTATCAGTAGCATGCAGATAAGCTGCTTGTTGCGTGCTACGGTTGTTCAGCACAATGTCTGTGCCGACGACGTTATCAACTGATAGCCCTTCAGAGGAGATAGGTGATTCTTTGGGGGGGGGTTAATAGAATTCATTATTTCTTATTGTGTTATGTTAGAATCTTGAGCGTTGATGCGAATGTATAGAATGAGTATGAGATTACGAAATTATGGAAAAGAAGTTAAACCCATGGCTTGATTTATGCAGGTCTCTCGCAATTATCATGGTGTTATTATCTCATGGCAGAGTATTTTTGCTGCCGGCATTCCCTTCAGCTCAGCACTTGAAATTTGGTGGATTCCTGGGCGTGGAGTTATTTTTCGTTTTATCTGGGTTTCTCATCGGAAGAATAATATTCGATAAGATTGAAAAATCTGACACTGCGTTTGGCTGGATTCCTTCGTTTTGGTTCCGCCGTTGGATGAGAACGTACCCAAGTTACCTCCTATTTCTAATAGTGAATATACTTCTCATTGACAATATCAGACCAGAGACACAACCGAGTTTGCTTGCTTTCTCAACATTCACCCAGAGTTTAACGACGCCTCACCCCGCATTTTTTGGCGAAGCATGGAGCCTCGCAGTAGAAGAGGTATTTTATTTTTTATTCCCTATTGTGATATCTGTTTTTTTATTCGCAAAAATAAACAAAGGAAACAGTCTAATATTAGCGATTGCCGCCATGATCGCGATGTCGTTTGCATTTAGAATCAACGCGGTGATTAACACATCAATGACATTTAACGAAATACGCTCAACGTCTTTATACAGACTAGACTCTTTAATGATTGGTGTTATTTTTTCATGGTTATTTTTATCAAAAAAAATAAACATAATTTCTAAGCTGGGTGTTTTACTGGTTCCAGTAGCAATATACATAGCCGCAAAACCCGATGCATTCATGGATGACAGCACATTCCTAAAGATATTTTTATTTGATATCGCAAACCTTGGATTTGCTTGCTTAATAACCGTCTTCTATCACGTTGATGTCACGTCCATTGTAAGGGGTGTTACATCAAGAATAGCCAGGTGGTCTTATGCTGCATACCTTATAAACCTCCCTGTTCTTTACTGTATCAATTATTACATACCTAAGCCAACATCCTTAATCGGATGCATATCCGTTTGGGTATTGTTCTTGGTCATGACAATTCTCAGTTCTAAACTTGTTTATGACCTATTTGAAGTTAAAGTTCTTCAATTAAGGGACCGGATGAAAAGCGCATGATCTTCATGCGCCCACCAGGTTAAACGCCGACAGAAAGCCACATGATTAGCAATATCAAGCAGATTGTTCAGTACTGACCTGATGTCCCCATTGTGGAATCAAAGCGTTCACCGATATCAACAATCGAATTTATGCCTGCATATCTCACGCTCGCCGCGCACTCACCACGATCGGGATTCGGATGAGTCCCGAAAGAAATGAACTCCACATGAGTCATGATTGGATAACGGACACTGTGAGCCATACCACACGAGCCGACCATGAGAAAAAAGGCAACTATACGCTGCATCATCAGAACCCTATAGTTAATGCGGCAACTCTTCTCTTTGTGGCGCAGTAACTCAACCGCCTTCAAATAATGGTTTGCCCTGTTTATTCATCAGGCCTCATAGGCTCGCACCCTGCGTTCGACCTCCGTCTTCGACAGTTTCCGACTTAGGGCTTGCTCATAAAGCCGCACGCAATATTCCCGGTGGTGCTTTGGCAGTCACGCGACCGTGAATCCATACTCAACCCTCTCCCATATTTAAACCAGCCAACATCGGCATCGCTGAGGGTTATCGTGCATGACGCAACAGCCTCAGAAAGCTGCTCTGTCGTGCATAAAAAAAGGTCGCGGTGGCGACCTGAAACGAAAACTATTTCTAGTATTAATAAAAATATAATTATTGAGCGTTAAGAATATTTTTTTGAGCAACCATCATCAATCTATTTGCCATGTCGTTTAAAACATATAAATCTCTACGGCGAGTCCAGGCTTGTGCAGATTGGTTATCATACCATACCGGCAGAGTCACCTCCCTCAGTGCATATCCTTTAACATTACGCATTTGACATGTCATCACGCAACGCTTCACATGATCGCCATGCCCGATAACAGCTGCAGTCCCGACAGAAGCGGAATCACCCTCGAAATATTTATTGATGATAGCTTGCAGCACACCATCAGTACTAAGGTAAGTGAGATTTCCTTGGTCATCCCATTCTGGCTCAATCGAAACGATATCTTCGGCTGGGATGTCAGGATACATTTCCTTCGAAGCCAAATACCGTGCAATTTCCCACTGAACATACATTCGCATTGGCTTGATACGGTATGCCTTGGTACAGCAATCAGCAAGATCCTTGTTCATTGGCCCTGGTTGTGCCAGCTCATTTTTTGATCCGGAAACATTTGCACGGTTCCCAAATGCAAAAGCGATGAGGAGACCCGTATCGCCTATAGAGATATAGGGCGGATGATTATCAAAAACGGTAGTATCTAAATCCTCCGCCAATACAGCGGAAACACACTTATCACCTAACTCCATCGTTAATTTATTGCGCAAAGTACTATAAAAAATCTCATCTTTGTTTTTTTCAGACAACATATAGACTCCTTGGTAATGTTATTATTTTCTCACTCGAGTATTTAATAGCGATAAATTCTCTAGCAGACCTCGTAAATTCGAGAGTTAAACATTACCGGTTATCAATACTGACTTTCACCCTTTCATAGTTGTGCCAGCGCTAACAAAAAAATCGCTTTGGACTCACTGTCACAGACCGCATTGAAAGTAATTATAAAGCCATCAATCCAATTGCAGTACACAGTGATCTTCCGATTCGGAGTAAGCACTCAGGCCATTGTACTCTTGCACCTGCGTACCATCGTCCACTTCGAACTCCGGGATACTTACAGTCGCCCTCGCCTCACAGCCATGCCGCGTAAATCGGTGCGTCGGTCAGTCGGAAAAAGGGGACAAGTTGTGGGGGTTAGATGAAAGCAAGGCACTGTCGGTGTTTGAATGGTGCGATTCGAAATGGAATTCAATACGCCTTCCACGCAGAGAACACCAGTGGATCACCGAATGCATAGCGCCGGTGTTCTGCCGTCGAGTTGTAAGCCATATACACCTGACGACAGACCCCCTCATCTACCCCGATGCGGTATACCTTCTGCGCCGGCGTCGCATTGCTGGTCACGTTCTGGAAATAGGAAATATGGAGGTGACTGAAAAGTACTTGGATGCGCGTGAAAAAGTATTTTACCTTGCTGTAATAACGGAAAAGACCGGATATGGAAATCCGGAGAGTTTCGGAAGAGACGAGATAACCAACTGAATTCTATAACATAAAAAAGACCGAATACGATTCCTGTTCTCGCATCATACTAATTAATTTATTAAATATCATACATTTAAAACAAAAAACGATTAAAGCACACCCAAGAAAGCATGTGAAAACACGTCAAAATAATCAAACACATATCATTTTTTTCGGGGATGCTCGGAAAAAACTCGAAAGGATTTTCGATCAAAATCCCCTCTGAAGCCAACCTTACACCCCGTCTGGCATAACTATTTTTTCTCTCGAACCAAAGCAGCAGCATCCCGCAACGCACCCCAGAACAAAAACCGGGCAATTTTCCCAAATCAGCATCCAGCATAGAAATGTTTCGCTTCAGTTGGTATGTTAGGCAACAACTAAAATGACAAGGAAAAGTTATGGATACGGTTGAGGAATTAGGCGGGACGTATTTCTATGCTGGAAGGTATAACCTGAGTGCCAGTGAGCTATTTTTCATGATCTTCTGCGAAGAAACGGCCACTCAGTTAGGTATTGAGGATATAGCCGCCGTAGCGTTTATCCATGCGGGAAGAAATATTTCACCAACACGAGGGAAATTTAGAACGGCGATACCTGATACCTCCTTGGCTTCCCGACAAGCTAGAAAGGTGTTTGGAAATAGAATGTTTCCACTCGGGTTGAAAATGCCGTCGGTAATCGGAGGCTATCCTCCCTCAACCCTAAGACTGCGCATGGTAAGGAAGATGGGTACATTTGTAGGCCGTGCGGTCCCTGTTCTTGGGTGGGTCATCCTTGCAAAAGACATAACAGAGATTTCATTCAGATCTACGGTTAAGTACAACAGAATAGCGCGAGGTGCCGACAAGTTATGGTAGATAAAATTGAAGCGCGCATTTTTGAACTGGTGGAACCTTATAACGGACGCTCCTGGCTAACGTTTAAGAAGCAGATTCTTACTGGTGATAGTTCGTTGAATCACACCATGGGAATGGATGAGCAGGAAGCCATGGATCTTTTGGATGAAATTTTCACAGAATTTCACCTTGAGCATGATGCCTTGGACTTCACTACCTACTTTCCCGGCAGTAAGACACAATCAAAACCTCTCACTATCAATATGCTGATTGCATCCGCCAAGGCTGGCTGCTGGCTGTATTAGGCCGGCACTCGCCGGCCATCTTCATCAATATGCCTTCCACGCAGAGAACACCAGTGGATCACCGAAAGCATAACGCCGGTGTTCTGCCGTCGAGTTGTAAGGCATATACACCTGATGACAGGCACCCTCATCTACCCCGGTGCGGTATACCTTCAACGAGCCAGCCACGGCCTCAGGATAATTCAGCGCCAACGTGGCATTGCTGGTCACGTTCTGGAAGTACTCTCCCGACTCAGTGACATTATTTGCCATCACGTAAGGTCAGTAAAGTAGCCATACCGAACGCAGCAAATGAGCCGTACAGAACTGGCGCATTGGTTTTCACCCACAGCAAAGTTGCCTCCAGGAATCCCGGTGGCAGATGTTGATTATTCATTTGCCCGACTCCGGGTGTCAGAAAAGAAAAAAGGCCGTACCAAATGCAGCCCAATAAAAATAGAAACAAACATAATGATAGACAGCGGAAATTTAACTATTAATTATTTCACACTTAAAATTTTGAAATTTTCAAACCACCTATAAAAAGCAAGGATACAATTAGCAAGTTAATATTTCGCATGTAGGGGTACTAAACACTCCAACTTCAATTAATAAATAATTAAATATTTTTGTATAAAAATGAAAACATATCAATAGATATTAAAATAACCTAATAATAACTCACCCTACAACAAAAATTCACCTACAATATAAAAACACAAGTACAAAACCAAAGGAGGCCAATCGAAAGTTATAGAGATTAATATATTTATCATTCATGAGGCAGTATGCCAATCTAATCTAGTGCATTTCAATAAATATGGAGATTTCAATATGAAAAGCACAGCTATTTTATTTGCGTCTTGTATTGCTTTACTCATCCCTTTATCATCTTTTGCCGCCGAAACATCCCCTCAAGGCAATCTCATTGGGAAAAGTGCAGTATCAACCAATAAGCCCTGCACTTCCAACATTTCTCTCGTAAAAGACGGGAATGAATCACGAAAACCCGGAAAATGCTATTCAGCACGAAATTGCACCGGCAGAGTAATCGGGAATCATCAGCATGCTCATAATTGTAAAAATGTAGGAGGAAAATCATGGAGAAGTGGTGTTACGGGTAAATGTTCTAACCTGTAACTAGAGTTACAAGGCATACTCGATTTTACCTTTAGGGTATGCCTTACTACCAAAACCACGATAAGCAAACCAATTCTCTTTCAGTTATGCGCAACAATCAAATACCGTGACAGTGAAAATATAATCTTTCCACTGTTGCTTCATATCAGAGGGGCGTACTCAGAAAACCCAGGGTAGTGATCGATAGTGCGTATCAAAACTAAGTGCGCCTTTCTGATGCGCTTTCCAGCCACTCCGGGCAATCCCATCTTCGCAGGCTGAAAAGCTTTTTCTGGAGCGGGCAGTGGGAATCGAACCCACATCATCAGCTTGGAAGGCTGAGGTAATAGCCATTATACGATGCCCGCATTGGTCCGCCATCGAGGCCTCGCCCCCCGTACCTACAACTTAATGGTCGTTGCTCTTCCTGCTGAGCTAATGGCGGTTTGGTGGCCCTTGCTGGACTTGAACCAGCGACCGAGCGATTATGAGTCGCGCGCTCTAACCAACTGAGCTAAAGGGCCGAGGCGCGAATACTAATGCAGCCAGCATAACCACACAATACCCATTGATATTTCTTTACATATCAACGGGGCTTTTCTGACTCGAACTTCTCGTTCAACGCAATGCTGTCCGGCAGCAGCGCCCATGCGACGTAGAAATCGTGAGGTGTCATTTCATCCATCGACCAGGTGTGAATACCAATGTGGTAAACCTCGCCCTCCTCTTCGAATGCCCGGATGTGTCCTTTGTGCCATCCATCGCAGGGATTGAGCACCAGCACACTCTTACCGTCGAGATCGGCGGTCGGTAATTCACTCGCGGGTCGGAAAACGAGACTTTCAATAATGTGTATAGACATCTCTGGGCTCCAAATACGCAGAAACCCGCACATAGACGGGTTAATATAAGGCTGGTCAGCACGACAGATTTTCTGCTCAGCGCCAGCGTCAGGAAAAATAGCCCGGACGGATCCCTGCACCCAGATGGATTAACGAAAAAATTTGTAGCAGCGCGAAAAGCTTCAGGGTTGGATTTCGAGGAAAGCCCCCCGACATTTCACGAGATCCGTAGTCTGTCTGGACGATTATATGAGAAGGAAAGAGGAAGGGATTTTGCGCAGAAATTACTGGGGCATACTTCAGAGATGATGACACTGAAATATCTCAATACGAGGGGAAAAGAATACGTGATGCTATAAAAGACCGAGTATAGAAATTCGGACATTTTCGGACGAGAAAAAACAAACCCTTTAAAATCAACAACATAAAAAAAGACCGAATACGATTCCTATATTCGGTCTAGGGAAATGGCTCTTGGGAGAGAGCCGTGCGCTAAAAGTTGGCATTTTGTGCAGGACTTGTTCAGCCATGCACTTTAAGAGTAGCTTACCGCGCTAGTTTTGCCAGCCTCGCACACGGGCGGTGACAGTTGCGTTGTGGAATTAACCCCGCGCAATTTTTCAGCACCGGTTAACCTCTGGCTAAGCCTTTGTGGAGCAAGCCATTAGTTCGCGCACAGCTTCTCGGCACGTTTCAGGTATGGCTCAGTACTCATTTTTTTGCCGGGATTGGCAGCGTCATCCAACAGGATCACATCCAGCGGCTGGGCGCGCTGCTGCCCCGCTTTCACCTGCGCTTCTGCGGCGGCGTTGAGCGGGTATTGCATCAGCGTGCTGTTGTTAAGCACAAACAGCGCACCGCCACTGCGGCATTGCAGCGTCACTTCTTCTTTGGTGAACGCCCATTGCTTACCGTATTCCAACTTGGTGATGTTAACCAGTTGGTCTGCCGCCAGCGCGCCGGTCGTGGTCGCCAGCAGCGTAATGCCAAGTAATACCGATTTCATGTTATGGCCTTAAGGTTGCTATTTGAGTCAATTTTCCCGCAGTTTAGGGGCATCCGGCAAGCCGCAATGTTACACCGGCGCATAGGTTGCAAATAAACTGACCAGCAGCAGTACGCATGCGCCCAGTACAACCTCAATCCAGCAGGCCAGCACCAGCCCGCGCTGTGCCAGCCTGGGTACGCTGCTCATCGCCGGCACGATGGCATAACGGTTGGCCAGCGCTACCATGACCATCAGCGCCACCAGCGCGGTTTTGAACAACAACAGGCGCTGGTATGGCGAAGCCACGTCCAGCGGCCAGTTGCCGAGAATAATCAAACTGTTAATTACGCCGGTCAATATCACCAACGCCACCGCCAGGTGCCCCCAGCGCGAGAAACGAATCAAAGTGCTCACCGCGTCGCTGCGCCACTGCGGTTGAGCGAGGTAGCGCAGGCAAATCAACAGCGGTAACAGGCTGCCAAACCAATAACCGGCGGCCAACAGGTGCAGCGCATGGTTAAAACGGTGCAGCGCGCCGAGTGTTCCCTCATGCATCGCCGCATGGCCGATAAACGCCATACTGACCAGCAGCAACGTGGAAAGCAGCGCCAAAAGCTGCACGCGGCGTTGATCCGGCAACCACAGGCTCAATACTGCCAGCAGCGACATCCCCAAATGCCAGCGCCAGACCTCGCCGAAGGTGGTACCCAGCACCGCCCACCAAATCTCGGGTTGCCAGGTGTCGGCCCAGCCATCCCCCATCTGCCCGGCCTGAATAGCCAGCAGCGCCACGGCAGAAAACCCGGCAAGCCAGGTACTGGAGATCAACAAAGGACGCACGTCACGAGAGAGATACGGGGAAAGGCGCTGCGGCGACAATAAGGCGGTGAACAGGCTGGTGCCAAACATCAGCATCACCGCCGCAAAGTGCACAAAGCGACACAGAACAAACAGGGTCGCCAGACTCATGCTTAGTTAACGGTGAAGCTGTACTGGCCTTTGGTTTTATGACCGTCGACCGAAACCACGTGCCAACTGACGTTATATTTGCCGGCAGCCAGATCATCTTCGATAGGCAAAATGATCTGGGTGTTGTTGCCCGCCTCAATCTGCAATTTACCGGTTTTCACTTTGGCATCGTTCGGGCCGGTAATTTTCACGCCGCTGAAGTTAGGCTCAATGCCTTCGGAAAAATTGAGCGTCAGCACCTTCGGTGCCGGGCTGACGATGGCATCTTCCGCCGGCGTCTGCACTTTCAAATGGGCATGCGCCAGTGCCTGCTGCGAGGACAACCCGACAAACAGCACGAAAATGGTAGAAAACAGGCGATACGAAGAACGAATTTTACCGATCACAGTGATATCCCTTAAAGCAATAATCGAGGGTGATAAGGGTTAAGGCCGGCAGCCGGAACCCACCGCAGATGATTGCGCCACGGGTAAACAGAAGAACAGGAATAACGGCTAACTCGCTGTTTTTAACTCTCTACCTTCCTTTTAACTCTCTACCTTCCCTGTAGCGTATCGAATTAAATGATAACGAGACTCGATCCGTAAGTCGAGCAGAACGCTGGCATTCTGCGATCTGGCAGCACGTATCGCTGCTAAACCATGCTAAAAGCAGGGCATAAAAAAACCGCGCACCAGGCAAAGCCCGACGCGCGGTTCTTCAGCGCAGATTTAACCCTGGCCGTTGCCGTTTTCACCGGCTGCACCCATTTTCTTCAGATCTTTATCGATGAAGAACAGCGCCTTGCCGCTATTGCCCACCAGCGCCAGTTTATCCAGCACGGATTTGAACAGTTTCTCTTCTTCATGCTGCTCAGCAACATACCACTGCAGGAAGTTGAAGGTAGAGTAGTCATGAGCGATCATTGCCGCGTGCGCCAGTTCGTTGATCTGGCGAGTAATCAGTTGCTCATGTTCGTAAGTCTGTTGGAACACGTCCGCCAGGGATTCGAACTCAACCGGCGGCGCGGCGATGGTGCCCAGCAGCGGCAGGGAGCCGGTATCGCTCAGATAATCGAACAGACGTTGCATGTGCTGCATCTCTTCCTGAGAATGCTCTTTAAGAAATGCGGCCGCGCCTTCAAAGCCTTTATCGCTGCACCATGCGCTCATTTGCAGGTACATGTTGGCGGAATAAAATTCCAGATTCAGTTGCTCATTCAGCTTTTTGGTCATTTCTTGCGTCAGCATAATTATCCCTTTTATTTTGCAGGTATCGATTTAATTTTCCCGCATTATGCCTTGGCAAGAACAAAATAAAAACACCTGATTTACATTAGACTTCATTTTATTTTTAAATGATTAAAAATCAATGATATATATTAAAACCAAATTACTCACCTAAATTATTATGATAATTATTTTCATCCGTATATTTAACCAGAAAGCGAATCATTCTTATTTGATAAAATAAATGGATTGCATTGCCTTCGCCATAATAAATAATCGCTGATGACCAACGTTATTCCCACCGCCCTGCTCTCCTTGCGCTTCAGGCTTGCCAAGCGCCGCCGGGTGCATTACCTTCTGCGCTGATCCAATGCGGCGACAGTAAGGAGAATACGGTGGGTTACAATCTGGCAGAGCTTTCCAAAGAAGAGATGGACAAGGTGAACGTTGATCTCGCGGCTTCCGGCGTGGCGTTTAAAGAACGCTATAACATGCCGGTGATCCCGGAAATGGTTGAGCGCGAACAGCCGGCGCACCTGCGCGACTATTTCCGCGAACGCGTGGCGTTCTATCGCGTCGAATCACACAAGTATTCGCGCCTGCCGTACGAGCCGAAATCCAGATAAAAAAACCCGCCGTTATGGCGGGTTTTGCGTCATTTTGTCGCAAACCTGTCGGTGGCCAGCATCAACTGATGCAGGATACCCGGTTCATCGAAGGAGTGCCCGGCCCCCTCGACGATATGCAGCTCCGCCTCCGGCCAAACCTTCGCCAAATCCCAGGCATTTTGCACCTGGCAAGCCATGTCGTAACGGCCATGAATAATCACCGCCGGGATATGGCGAATCAACGGAACGTTGCGCAGCAACTGGTCGTCGCTGTCCAGGAAGCCCAGATGGGTAAAGTAGTGGTTTTCGATGCGGGCGAACGCCAGCGCAAAGTCATCCTCACCAAAGGAGGCGGACTCGGTGCTTGGCAACAGGGTTACCGTCTCCCCTTCCCACACGCTCCACAGCTTCGCCGCTTCAAGCTGCACTTGCAGATCCTTTGAGGTCAAACGCCGGCGGTAGGCCGCGATCACGTCCTTGCGCTCTTCTTCGGAAAGAATCGACAGCACGCGCTCCCATTTTTCAGGGAAGAACCGCGAAGCGCCGTCCTGGTAATACCAGCTCAGTTCCTGCTTACGCAGCGTGAAAATGCCGCGCAACACCATTTCGCTAACGCGCTGCGGATGGGTTTGCGCATAGGCCAGCGCCAGCGTCGAGCCCCATGAGCCGCCGAACACCAGCCATTGATCCACGCCGGCCATTTCGCGCAGGCGTTCAATGTCCTGCACCAGATGCCAGGTGGTGTTGTTGTCCAGGCTGGCGTGCGGTTTGGAGCGGCCGCAGCCGCGCTGATCGAACAGCAGCACCTTATAGCGCTGCGGATCGAACAGTTGGCGGTGATAGGAGGAAATGCCGCCGCCCGGTCCGCCATGAATAAAGACTGCCGGCTTCCCCTTCGGGTTGCCGCTCAGTTCCCAGTAGATCCGGTGGCCATCCCCTGTGTCCAGCCAACCGCTGTCATACGCTGCTAACGGCGGGTACAAACCTCGTAATTGTTCCATGGCGCTTCCGTCTCTCTGTGGTCGTACCCTCATAAAAGCCGAAGCGGCCCATCAGGTCAACGGTAAAACCCGAAAACTCGTACACTCTCCAACAAGTTAACGTGCGTTTGCTTAAAATGGCTGCAAAAGACCCGTTGCCCCATGCAGCCAATCCGCGGATCAGCCTCTTTTGCGCAAGTGCGGCTCGCGCATTTCCTGAGCGGTTTTCGCTTCAATACTCAGTTCCGCCGTTGGCCGCAATAGCAGACGAGCCAGGCCAATAGGCTCTCCGGTTTCCAGGCAGTAGCCATATTCGCCGTTGTAAAGCCGGGCCAGCGCCGCGGCGATCTTCGGCAGCAAGCGGCTTTCACGGTCCAACTGGCGGAACAATAATCGCAGGTCTTCTTCACGCGCGGCTTTATCCGCTTCGTCACCGGTCACCTCACCGCCGTCGATGTCACGTTTCAACGCATCGATGTGCTGCAGCAATTTTTGCTGCTCCTCCAGCAGACGTTGGCGAAAAAACGCCTGCTGTGCCGGGTTCATATAATCAGACTCCGGCATGGCCAGGAGCTGCTGTGGGTTTAACAAGGAAATAACGGTCATTGCGCTCTCCGGTGATGATTAATTTGTTATATTATAACATATCAATCCAATTAAGCAGCCGTTCATAAAAAACAAAATACTCACGTTTAACAAACGATTGACTAAAACATACGTTTTCATGCTTGCAACCAAGCGGTGTAAGGTGGTTAATGGCTTAGCAAACCACCCACCCATAGGTAACTGAGAGGCCATCATGAGTAAGGGAATGGATAGCAAGAAAAATGCGAAGAAGAAGCCGTTGAAAACCCCTGCAGAGAAACGTGCAGGCAAACGCGCCAAAAAAGGGCAAACGTCCGGCGAGTAAGCGAACTTCTAACCGTAATTAAACCCGCCGAGGCGGGTTTTTTGTTGCCTAAAACCGGAGTGAATAACCGATGCCCCGCTTGACTATCGCCGCCGCTCAGTACAGCGCCGTGGCGGCTGATATTGACCGCAATTTGGACCACCATTTGACATTTATCCGCCAGGCCGCTGCACAACATGTGCAGTTGCTGATTTTTCCTGAACTTTCGCTGACCGGTTACGAGCTCAATGCTGCCCGTCGTTTAGCCCTTACGCTTGACGATCCGCGTTTGCAGCCGCTAGCCGATGCGGCTAAACAACAACAGATGACGCTTGTTGTCGGCGCTCCGCTCAATGATGGCACTGAGTTGTTTATAGGCGCACTCACGTTCAGCCCCGACGGCAACAGAAATGCCTACACCAAACAACATCTGCACGGTGCGGAAAAAGAGATATTTTATCCCGGCAATGGCGGCCCACTGTTGACGGTAAGCCAACGGCGGATCGCCCTGGCGATTTGCGCTGACACCGCACACCCAGAGCATGCCGCCGATGCCGCAATAGCCGGTGCTGAGATCTACGCCGCCGGCGTGTTGGTTTCTCAAGCCGGTTACCCCATCGACAGCTCTAACTTGGCGAGTTATGCGCAACAACATGGCATTGTCACCTTGATGGCTAACCATGCCGGCCCTACCGGTGGCTGGATCCCTGCCGGGAGAAGCGCAATATGGGATGAAACGGGTCAACAGGTGGCCAGCGTACCAGATAGCACCCAGGGGTTGCTGATTGCAGAAAACCGCCCCAACGGTTGGCACGGGCGTTACTGCCGGTTAAGCTAACGCTGAGCTGTTGCCCCAGAGGAAACCATGATTTTACGCGTAATCGACACTGAAACCTGCGGGCTGGACGGCGGCGTGGTGGAAGTCGCCTCCGTCGACCTGATCGACGGTCAAATCGCCAACCCGATGAGCGATTTAGTCAGCCCCGATCGGCCCATTGGCATTGAAGCGATGGCTATCCACCATATCACCGAGCAGATGGTCGAGGGTAAGCCACGCATCGCGGTGGCGATCGGCCGCTATCTTGGCAGCCCCTACTATGTGGCGCACAATGCGGCTTTCGATCGCGGCGTGCTGCCGGAAATGCGCGGAGCCTGGATATGCACCATGAAGCTGGCGCGCACCCTGTACCCGGACATCAAATACGGTAACCAGTATCTGCGCTATGCGCTGAATCTTGAGGTGCAATTGCCGCAAGACACCACGCTGTACCCGCACCGGGCGCTGTACGATTGCTATGTCACCGCCGCACTGCTGCAACGCATCATCCAGGATTCAGGGTGGACGCCGGAACAAATGGCGCAAATCACCGAACAGCCGGTGCTGCTGAAGAAGTTCAAATTCGGCAAGTATCGCGGGCAGGAAATTGATCGCATTGCGCAGGAAGATCCCGGCTATCTGCGCTGGATGTTGAAATCCATTGAAGATCTCAGCCCTGACATGAAGCATACGCTGAAATACTATCTGATTGGATGAAAAAGCGGGCAGCAACCGCCGCCCGCCTGCAGGTTACTTCGCCAGCGCCAAAATAAAGGCGTATTCCAGCGCAATGTCCTCATAGGCTTTGAAACGCCCGGACTTGCCGCCGTGGCCGGAATCCATATCGGTATACAACAGCAGCTGACGATCGTCGGTTTTCAGCTCGCGCAGCTTCGCTACCCACTTGGCCGGTTCCCAGTACTGTACCTGCGAATCGTGCAAGCCGGTTGTCACCAGCATGTGCGGGTAATCTTGCGCTTTCACCTGATCGTACGGGCTGTATTGTTTGATGTAATCGTAATACGCCGGCTCGTTCGGGTTGCCCCATTCGTCGTATTCGCCGGTGGTCAGCGGGATAGACTCATCCAGCATGGTGGTCACCACATCGACAAAAGGCACCTGCGCCACGATGCCGTTAAACAGCTGCGGCGCCTGGTTGATCACCGCCCCCATCAGCAGGCCACCGGCGCTGCCGCCCATGGCGAAGACCCGTTTGGCGTCGCCATAACCCTGCGCGATCAGCGTTTCGGTCACGTCGATAAAATCGTTGAAGGTATTTTGCTTCTTGAACAGCTTGCCGTCCTCATACCACAGCTGCCCCAGCTCGCCGCCACCGCGAATATGCGCCAGGACGAAGACAAAACCGCGATCCAGCAGGCTCAAGCGGCTGGCGCTGAAGGCCGGATCCATGCTGCTGCCGTAAGAGCCGTACCCGTAAACCATCAGCGGGTTGCTGCCCCGAATAAAACGATCCTGGCGATAAACCAGCGAGACCGGCACCTCGACGCCATCACGCGCCTTCACCCACACCCGCTCGCTGCGGTAATTTTCCGGTGTGAAGTTTTTCACTTCCTGCTGCTTGAGCATCACGCGCTCGCCGCTGTCGAGATTAAGCTCATACAGCGTGGTCGGCGTGGTCATCGAAGAGTAACCGTAGCGCAGCAGTTCGGTTTCCGGCTCCGGATTGTAGGCCAGCCAGGTGGTATAGGTCGGATCGTCGAAAGCGATGCGTTTCACTTCACCGCTCTGCCAGTGGATCTGGCGCAACTGGGTCAGGCCTTCACTGCGCTCTTCCACCACCAGCCAATCACGGAACAGGCTGAAGCCCTCCAGCATCACCTCGACACGCGGGGCGATAAGCTCCTGCCACTGCGCCTCATCCGCCTGCTCGCTCTGATACAGGCCAAAGTTCTTGCCGTCCTTGTTGGAGCGGATATAGAAATGCTGATGGTAGTGATCGATACCGTATTCATGATCCTTGCGGCGCGGCACAAACATCTGCGGCGTGCTGTCGGCGCGGTCGGCATCCAGCAGCAAAATCTCCGAGGTGGTGGTACTGCTCAGGTGGATCAGAATAAAACGTTCGGAGGTGGTTTTTTCCAGCCCTACGTAGAAGGTGTCGTCCAGCTCTTCGTAGATCAGTTGGTCGTGCTGCGGATCTGTGCCCACCACGTGGCGATACACCTGATAGGGCAGCAGCGTCTTGGCATGTTTGCGCACGTAATAAACGGTGGCAGAGTCGTTAGCCCATTCGAAGCTGCCGGAGGTGTTTTCCAGCACTTCGTCGGCCCAACTGTCGTCGCTCAGATTTTTAAAGCGAATGTCATACTGGCGGCGTGACAGAAAATCCTCCGCTACCGCCAGTTTCTGGTTGTCCGGGCTGACTTCCAGCCCGCCGAGGGTGTAAAACTCGCGTTTTTCAGCGCGCTGATTGCCGTCGATCAGCGTATCCCAGCGTTCACTTTCCGCCTGCGGCTGACGAACATAAATCGCGTATTCGTTGCCCGGCTCAAAACGGGTCTGATAACGGTAACCCTGCCTGACATAAGGCACCGAGTGCTCCTGCTGGGGAATACGCGCCACCATCTCTTCATACAGCGTTTCACGCAGCGCCTGCTGCGGTTTCAGCATCGCGTCGGTAAAGGCGTTTTCCGCTTGCAGATAGTCCAGCACCTGGGGATCTGCGCGCTCGTCGTCGCGCAGCCAATAGTAGTCATCTACGCGCGTGTCGCCGTGGGTAGTGATAGGATAAGGCCGTTTTTCTGCCTTAGGGGGTGTCATCATTGCTAAATCATCCGCTTACCTTGATTAAGGCAAGAGTGACACGATTCCCCCTGGCTTGCCAAGCGGCGCTACGCCAGCTCGCCTTTTTTCTCGTTGACGTCGTTCTCAATGCCCTGCTTGACGTCCGCAGGGATCTTCAATGACTGCGCCAACGCATCGAGATAGCCGCGCTCCATAAAGTGATCGACGTCGATCACCATGCAACTGAGGTAGTACACCTCAAGCGCTTCATCTTCGTTTTTCACGCTCTGGGCGATCAGATCCGGGTTTAACGGTTGGTCGATCGCCTCCTGCACCCATTTTTGCGCTTCCTCGCCCACCTGCAGTTGTTCCAGGCTGTGGTCAATGGCGCGTTTTTCTTCCGCATCGATATGGCCGTCGCTCTTGGCGGCAAACACCAGCGCCTGCACCAACCGTTTGGCGCGCAGATCCACCGGCGTGACCTGCAGACCGTACTGCGGTTCGTCCTGATGAGTTTCCTTCACCCGCTGCTTGTATTTATTCCACAACACCGCGCCAACGGCCGCGCTGCCGCCGATAATCAAGGCGTTTTTGCCGAACTTGCCCACCAGCTTGCGCGAAGACTTGTTTGCCAGCAAAACGCCCACCAGCCCCCCCAACGCGGTCGGGGCCAGCAGTTTGCCTATGCCTTCCGCCCCACCGATGGAACCGGCCTTTTGCCCAATCATCGATTGAATCTGCTGCATCCAGTTATTTTTCATGCTCTACCCTTTGCGTGAGAAAACGAGGCGCGCAGGCACGGAAAAGCCAACCGCCGATGAACTGTCAGAGTAGGGGATTTTTTGTCAACTTACGTATGGGGGATGAAAACCTGTGTTTAACGCGGAGAAAACGATGACGGGCCACGCAGGCCCGCCATTTTCAGTGCTTCAGCCCTCTTCGCCCGGCTGTTCTTCGTCCTGCTCATACTCTGCCAGTTCGTCACGCATCGCCTGAATCGACTCACGGGCCAGCAGCGCCAACGTACGGTAAAAACCGGTGGTGGCGTGCGCTTCCACTTTACCGAGGAAACGGCCGCACCAAGGCAGCAGGTATTCGTCAAACAGGGTGATTTGCGCCTGCACTTCGTCTTCCTGCGATTGATCTTCCAGCCAGGAGGCAGCCAGCAACAGAGAGCCGAAGTGATCGGCCGGCGCTTCGCCAAGCGGCATGCCGCGTTGCTGCAGGAAAGTGCGGACGTCCGCCTCCGTTGCCCCTTCCACATAAGCGGAACGGAACGGCGACACGCTGCATTCGCTGCCGACAAACATCGCGTTGAAATCGGCGGAAAGCAGGTTCACATCGCACCCCTGCTGCAAGCGCGCCAGCAGTTCGTCCTGCTCCAGCGGCCAGTGTTGCTGCAGCTTACCCTCTTTAATCAGCGTAAACAGCGGCACCAACAGCGGATCTTGCGGCTGACGGTAAAACAGCGTACCCAGCACGCGGCAAACAACGGAAAACTCATTCATGATAATGCCTTATACAATACGGAAAATTTGCCGGGACGATGTCACAAATCGGCCAATTCCGCAATCGCCGGCTTGCCGCGCCGCTCGAGAAAGTCCAGCAAGCGCCGTGGGCTGACGTTGAGGATCCGTTCCTGCGGGAATTCCACTTCAGCGATAATGCGCTCACAATGCTCGAAGCCGCCGAGTGAGAAAGCGATATGCGAATCCGAACCCAGCGCCAACCAACCGCCTGCATCACGTACCGCGGCGGCAATCGCCCGGCAATTGTCCTCGCTGCCCTTGCGCGAATGGGTGAATGACGAGTTATTCAGCTCCAGTGCCACTTCATACTTCGCAGCCGCTGCAGCGACCGCCGCGATGTCGATCGGGTACCTCGGGTTGCCGGGGTGGCTGATAATGTGCACATCCCCTTGCGCCATCGCGGCAATCATCGCTTCGGTATTGGCCGCCTTGTCCTGCGGCGCAAACACCGGCTCGTGGAAACCGGCGATAATCACGTCGACTTCGTTCAGCATCGGTCCGGTGCAGTCGATATCGCCCTGCAGGTTTTTGATGTTGGCCTCGATACCGCGCAGGATCCCTACGCCATCCACCAGGCGCGGCCAGACGCGCATATTCATAAAATGCCAGTAATGCGGCGCATCGGCCATATCCGGGCCGTGATCGGTGATGGCGAACAGTTTGATGCCCTTTTGGTGGGCTTCGACGATGTAATCATGCAGCGTGCTGTAGGCGTGGGTGCTGGCAACGGTGTGCATATGCAAATCGACAGGGTACATTATTTCTCCTTCTGGCGGCCTGCCAAAGGGACGGCGGCAGGCCGGGTTACTTGTTAGCTTAGCAGGTGAGTCACCGAAAGGTCAGTAGCCAAGTTGCACATCCACCACCCCTGCCGGCGTTTGCCCGGCCTCTAGAGTGCGGATGTTGGCCGCTATCTGGTCCATCGCCTGTTCCGGCAAGGTGATGGCAGCAATATGCGGGGTAATGGTGACACGCGGATGACGCCAGAACGGATGCGCCTGCGGCAACGGCTCATTGACGAACACATCCAGGGTGGCGGCGGCAATCTGCCCCTGATCCAGCGCCTGCAAGAGATCGTCCTCAACCAGATGCGCACCGCGGGCGATGTTGATCAGATAGGCTCCCGGCACCAGGTGCACGAACAGGTGGCGATTGAGGATACCGGCGGTTTCCGGCGTGTTGGGCAGCAAGTTGATCAGCAACCGGGTTCCCTCGAGAAACGCAGTGCGCTGCTCCGCGCCGGCAAAACTCTCGACGCCATCGATCTGCTTGGGGCTGCGGCTCCAGCAGCGTACGTTAAAACCGAACTCCACCAGCTTTTGCGCCACGCTTTTCCCCAGCACGCCTGCACCGAGGATACCAATGGTGAAATTATCCTGCTGATGGGGATCGAGCGGCTGCCATTTTTGCTGCTGTTGCAGCAATTGGTACTCGTCGAAACGACGGAAATAACGCAACACGTAGCTCAACGCATATTCCTGCATCTGCTGCGCCATGCCGGTATCTTCCAGCCGCAGCAGCGGGACGCCAGCCGGTAACGTGCCGGGATGCAGGCGCTCTTGCTCGAGAATGGCATCTACGCCGGCCCCCAGGGCAAACACCCCTTTCAGTTGCCGGCGGTTAGCCAGCATCTCCTGCGGCGGACGCCACGCCAGCGCATAATCCGCCGGGCGATCGTCACCGGGTTGCCATTCGCGAACCTTGGCCTGCGGCAGACGCTGTTTGATGCCTGTCAGCCAATCCTGGGCGTTAAATAAGGGGTGGTAATAAATGATGTTCATCGGTCAGGCTCCGTCTGTTTTTTATGCATTTCCATCCAGACTTCCGCGATTCGCCGACAGATGCAAGCGCTAAAGCCAAAAACGCAAACAGCCCCGACCAGTGGGGCTGTTTTTTGTCCTGCGGGATCTCAGGCAACGACGGGGGCGTCGTGCCTTATCAACCGACGCAGCAGCGGGATCAGGATCAACATCACCACGCCAACGCCCGCCGCACCCCAGCCCAGCGCACTGAATATTTCGCTGTAGCCGGGGTTGGTCAGCGCCGGAGTGCTGCCGCTGTTTTCCGGCATCAGGCCGGAGACATAGCCCGCCAACACCGAAGCGACGCCGGTGACCATCATCCAGCAGCCCATCATGACGCCCTGATAACGCGGGGGCGCCAACTTGCCGATCATCGCGTAGCCGATCGGGGAAATCATCAGTTCGCCAATGCTCTGCAGTATGTAGCTGATGGCGATCCATTTAAACGCCACCAGCCCGTCGCCGCCGGCCAGGCTGATGCCCAACGGCAATACCAGCATGCCCAATCCGATGCAAAACAGCGAGCCGGAGAATTGCAACGGGATATCGATATTGCAGCCGCGAGCTCGCAAGCGATTAAACCACCAGGCCATCAGCGGCCCGCCCACCACAATCACCAGCGTATTGATATTCTGGATCCACTGCGGAGCGACCTGAATACCGTAGACGTTCAGGTTGATATTATGCTCGGAGAATAGCATCAGCCCCATAGGCGCCAACTGGTACAGCGCCCAGAATACCAATGAGCCCAGCGCCAGAATCAGATAGGCCACCATGCGACGGCGCTCTGTGCGCGGCTGGTGGCGCAGTGTGACTACGCACAGCATCAGGAAAATCAGTACGCCGAGACCAATCACGAAGTGGCCGCTGAATTCCGCATGGGTCAGCATCACCCGGATAACGGGCACCAGCGCCACCAATACCCCCAACCCGACCAGCATACGCCAGCGGTATTGCGCGCGGCTGGCGTCATGCAGCGGTGTGTTGAGATCGGCCAGAATGCGCCAGCGGCTGACGGCGACGATAATCGCCGCTGCATTGCCTAACGTGGCAAACAGGAACAGCGCGCGGTAGTTTTCGCTCAACTGGAAATAGCCGGCCACGGTAAAACCGACGAAGAAGCCAAGGTTCATCCCGGCGTAGTTCCACAAAAACGCCGATTCGCGCCGATCGTCATCCGGTTTGAAGCGCTGGGTGAGCATCATATTGATGCAGGTGACGTTCAGCCCGCTACCGGTCAGGAACATCGCCAACCCCCAGTACAGACCCCAAACGCCCGCCACGGCAATCAGCGCGCAGCCGATCACCTGCAACACCATACCCAGTACGAACAGGTTCCGGTTACTCAGAAAACGCCCGCCCAGGTAACCGCCGAACATATGCAGCCCATAGTTGAAGGCGCCGAACACGCCCATCATGGCGTTGGCGCTGCCCTCGCTGAAGCCCAGGCGTTTGGTGGCGTAGAGCACCAGCGTGGAGTACAGCACGGCAAAACCCAGCGTGGCGAAGATTTGGATAAAAAACAGTGCCCCGGCGCCCGGGGGAATGGCGTGGCGCTGATGCGCCGCCGGCATGGAGTCCGATGGAGTCAAAGTGAACCTCTGCTGCATGATGCACGTCGTATTTCAAGCCACAGCACCGCCGGCTGGCCGTTGAAATTCGTCGAGTCTGTTATTTTAAGTGATCAGTCCCTGTCTGCGTTATCGCCTGCGTACGGCCCGGCAACCTGCGCGGCGGTGTGATATTCCTTGCCAAATCCTCCGCGTCAGCAGCGATCTATTTAGCGATACATATGACTAATAATCCAGTATTAATGCATATAACAGCACAGTATAAGACTTGGCTGCTGGTATATTGAGCTAATGTATACCAAGGCGTTCAAACATTATCCTGCAAGATAATTTAGTACCGTTATTATCCCTCCGGTACGCGTTGACCAGCGGTTTATCGCTCGGGAAATCAGCAAATTGCTGCAACTTTGGCTAAACAGTCATTGTTATGTCACAAGAGGGTTGACGCTGAGATCAGATTCTCCTACATTAGCGCCCGTCGACAGCGCAATGCGTTAGCGATGCTACAAAACGGTGAGGTGTCTGAGTGGCTGAAGGAGCACGCCTGGAAAGTGTGTATACGCGTAAGTGTATCGAGGGTTCGAACCCCTCTCTCACCGCCAAATTCTGAAGAGAAAGCCTGGATTCGCGTCCAGGCTTTTTTGCTTTTATAAATCCCCGCAGAGAGGGGTGAGAAGCCTCGACAGGGTTTGACAAAACGCATGCGTTTTGGACCGCCAAAGGCGGCCCGTAGGGTGAGCGCAGCGAATCAACCCCTCTCTCACCGCCATATTCTGAAGAGAAAGCCTGGATTCGCGTCCAGGCTTTTTTGTTGCCCGCAATACAGGGAAAATGCCCGCAGACCTAACCGTCCACAGAGTTTGCCGCCATTTTCAACAAACTGAGCAGCGCGTGAGCGGACGCGCCGAAACGCAGAAATTCTGCTTGACCGGTTCGCCCCCACTCCCTATAGTAGCGCCCCGTTGCACCAGAGAGTACGCAACGAAAAAATACGGTGAGGTGTCTGAGTGGCTGAAGGAGCACGCCTGGAAAGTGTGTATACGCGTAAGTGTATCGAGGGTTCGAACCCCTCCCTCACCGCCATATTCTGAAGAGAAAGCCTGGATTCGCGTCCAGGCTTTTTTGCTATATAAATTCCTCCATCAGGAGGGGTGAGAAGCCTCGACAGGGTTTGACAAAACGCATCGCGTTTTGGACCGCCGAAGGCGGCCCGTAGGGTGAGCGCAGCGAATCAAGCCCTCCCTCACCGCCATATTTTATGAAAAAGCCTGAACGCAAGTTCAGGCTTTTTTGTTGTCTGCAATCCGCCTCAGTGTGCGCGGCTAGCGGCGATCTGCGGCTGCATCACGGCGCGGCGCCAGTCGCCCGGGGTCTGGCCGAATTGGCGTTTAAAACTGCGATTGAAGGATTGCTGCGAGTCAAAGCCGAGGGATATCGCCACGCTGACAATAGGCTCGCCGCTGTTGGCCAGGCGCTCTGCGGAAACCTTCAGCTTCTGCATGCGGATATACTCCCCCAACGCATAGCCGGTCTGGCGCTTGAACATGCGCTGCAGGTGCCATTTGGAATATCCCGCGCGGTCCGCCACGGTATTGATATCCAGCCTCTCTTCCAGATTGTTGTCAATCCATTCAATCAAATCAGTAATAAAACCCGTGCTGTTCATGCTGACGCTCCCATGACATTGGCAGGTAAGTCCGCTGCCCGATATCACTACGTTGCAGCAGTTTCGCATTAAATGCAATTTTTATTATTGCATTTATCGGATGGGCGCTTCTATAATCCACTCAGTTAATGTAACCGATATTAATACATTAATGTGACAACAATGTGTTTCAAAACCTAACGTTGTGCCGATGAACGACACAACCGCTCTGCCGCCGGTCACAGGCCAGGGACGTTACCCGGATAACAGGGCCGGGTGTATGGCCTGACCGCGCTCACCCATGGAATAAAAATAATGCCAAGCCAGCCAAACTCATTGTTTAACGCTCACAGCATCGGTTTCAGCACGCGCCTTTCAGCGGTAGCGCTGCTGGTCGCCCTGCTGGCAGGGTGCGACAACAGCGTCGCTCAAAATGCGGCTCCCCCGCCACCGGCCGTCAGCGCCGCTAACGTGGTGATAAAACCGATCAGCCAATGGGATGCCTTTAACGGCCGGATCGAAGCGGTGCAAAGCGTTCAACTGCGCCCGCGGGTTTCCGGCTATATCGATAAGGTGAATTACACCGAAGGCGATGAGGTTAAAAAAGGCCAGGTACTGTTCACCATCGACGATCGCACCTACCGCGCCGCCCGTGAGCAGGCTCAGGCCGAACTGGTACGAGCGCGTAATCAGGCGGCGTTGGCCCGCAGTGAATCCAGCCGTACCGAGAAACTGATCGGCACCCAGGCGATCTCGACCGAGGTATGGGAACAGCGCCGGTCCTCCGCCGCACAGGCGCAAAGCAACGTGCTGGCGGCCCAGGCTCAGCTCGATATCGCGCAGCTTAACCTCGATTTTACCCGGGTGACCGCCCCGATCGACGGGCGCGCCAGCCGAGCCATGATCACCGCCGGTAACCTGGTCACCACCGGTGATGGCGCCAGCGTGCTCACTACGCTGGTGTCGCTCGATAAGGTCTATGTCTATTTCGACGTTGATGAAGCCACCTTCCTGCGTTACCAGAATATGGCGCGCGACGGCCAACGTAGCCAGGATCCGCAGGCGAAATTGCCGGTCAAGGTCGGCCTGGTGGGTGAAGACGGCTACCCGCATCAGGGCGTTGTCGATTTTACCGATAACCAGCTGAATGCCGGCACCGGCACCATTCGCATGCGCGCGCAGCTCGAAAACCACGAGCGCCGCTTCACCCCAGGGCTGTTTGCACGGGTGCAGATGCCCGGCAGCGCCGAGTTCAACGCCATGCTGATCGACGATAAATCGGTGATGACCGATCAGGACCGCAAATTCGTTTATGTCGTCGATAAGGACGGCAAGGCGCAGCGGCGCGATATCGAAGTGGGCCGGGTGGCGGATGGATTGCGCATCGTGCAAAAAGGCCTGGCGGCGGGCGATCGAGTGATCGTCGACGGCATGCAGAAAGTGTTTATGTCAGGGATGCCGGTCAATGCGAAAACCGTCGTGATGGCAGCCAACACGCCCGCTTCCGCAGTCAACTAAGCCACCAGCAGAGAACCCTGACCCATGGACTTTTCCCGTTTTTTCATCGACCGGCCGATCTTTGCCGCGGTGCTGTCGATCCTGATTTTCGTCGGTGGCGTTATTGCGATCCCGCTGTTGCCGATCAGCGAATACCCGGACGTAGTGCCTCCGAGCGTGCAAGTGCGCGCCCAATACCCGGGCGCCAACCCGAAAGAGATTGCCGAAACGGTGGCTACGCCGCTGGAAGAGGCCATCAACGGCGTCGAACACATGATGTATATGAAATCGGTGGCCGGTTCTGACGGCGTGCTGGTGACCACCGTCACCTTCCGCCCGGGAACCGATCCCGATCAGGCGCAGGTACAGGTGCAAAACCGCGTGGCGCAGGCCGAGGCGCGCCTGCCCGAAGACGTGCGTCGCCAAGGGGTCACCACCCAGAAGCAATCCCCGGCCCTGACGCTGGTGGTGCATCTGGTTTCCCCTTCCGGTAAATACGATTCACTGTATCTGCGTAACTACGCCACCCTGAAGGTCAAAGATGAGTTGGCCCGCCTGCCGGGCGTCGGCCAGGTGCAGATTTTCGGCGCCGGTGAATACGCCATGCGCGTCTGGCTGGATCCCAATAAGGTCGCCTCTCGCGGGCTGACCGCCTCTGACGTGGTCACCGCCATGCAGGAGCAGAACGTGCAGGTTTCCGCCGGCCAACTGGGCGCGGAGCCGATGCCAACGCGCAGCGATTATCTGCTCTCCATTAATGCCCAGGGCCGCCTGCAAAACGAGGAAGAGTTCGGCAATATTATCCTCAAGAGCGGCGACAACGGCGAGATAGTGCGTCTGCGCGACGTGGCGCGCATTGAAATGGGGTCCGGCAGTTATGCGCTGCGCGCCCAACTCAATAATAAGGACGCCGTCGGGATCGGTATCTTCCAGGCACCGGGCGCTAATGCCATCGAGCTGTCCGACGCGGTGCGGGCCAAAATGGCCGAGCTGTCGACCCGCTTCCCGGATGGCATGAGCTGGAAATCGCCGTACGACCCGACGGTGTTCGTCCGCGATTCGATCCGCGCGGTGGTAGATACCCTGCTCGAAGCGGTGCTGCTGGTGGTGCTGGTGGTGATCCTGTTCCTGCAAACCTGGCGCGCCTCGATCATTCCGCTGCTGGCGGTGCCTATTTCCATCGTCGGTACCTTCGCCGCGCTGTACCTGCTGGGCTTCTCGCTCAATACGCTTAGCCTGTTCGGGCTGGTGCTGGCGATCGGTATCGTGGTCGATGACGCCATCGTGGTGGTGGAAAACGTCGAACGTAATATCGAGGAAGGTTTATCGCCGCTGGCGGCGGCGCACCAGGCGATGCGCGAAGTGTCCGGGCCGATCATCGCCATCGCGGTGGTGCTGTGCGCGGTATTCGTGCCGATGGCATTTTTGTCCGGCGTCACCGGCCAGTTTTACAAGCAGTTCGCCGTCACCATCGCCATTTCGACCGTAATTTCGGCCATCAACTCGCTGACCCTGTCGCCGGCGCTGGCGGCATTGCTGCTGAAACCGCACGGCGCGCCGAAGGACATGCCATCGCGCCTGATTGACCGGCTGTTCGGTTGGCTGTTCCGCCCGTTCAACCGCTTCTTTGCCAGCAGCTCGCAGCGCTATCAGCGCGGGGTTTCCCGTGCGCTCGGTAAGCGCGGCGCGGTGTTCGTGGTGTACGTGCTGTTGCTGTGCGCCGCGGGCGTGATGTTTAAAACCGTGCCCGGCGGATTTATCCCGACGCAGGATAAACTTTACCTGATTGGCGGGGTGAAAATGCCGGAGGGCGCGTCGCTGGAGCGTACCGATGCGGTGATCCGCAAAATGAGCGCCATCGGCCTGAGCGTCGACGGGGTGACGGACGCGGTAGCCTTCCCCGGGCTGAATGCATTGCAGTTTACCAATACGCCCAATACCGGCACCGTGTTCTTCGCGCTTGAATCTTTAAGCACCCGCACCCGCAGCGCGGCGCAGATCAACGCCGAGATCAATGCGCGCATCTCGCAGATTCAGGAAGGGTTCGCCTTCTCGATCATGCCGCCGCCTATTCTCGGTATCGGGCAGGGTTCGGGTTATTCGCTGTATGTTCAGGATCGCGCCGGTCTCGGATATGGCGCGCTGCAGACCGCGATCAACACCCTGTCGGGCAGCATCATGCAAACGCCGGGCATGAGTTTCCCGATCTCGTCTTATCAGGCCAACGTGCCGCAGCTGGAGGCGAAAATCGATCGTGACAAAGCCAAGGCGCAGGGTGTGCCGCTCAACGCGCTGTTCAGCACGCTACAGACTTATCTGGGGTCGTCTTACATCAATGACTTCAACCGTTATGGCCGCACCTGGCAAGTCATCGCACAGGCCGACGGCCAATTCCGCGATAGCGTGGAGGACATCGCCAACCTGCGCACCCGTAACGACAAGGGCGAAATGGTGCCGATTGGCAGTATGGTCAACATCAGCACCACCTACGGGCCGGACCCGGTGATCCGTTATAACGGTTTCCCGGCGGCGGACCTGATTGGCGATGCCGATCCGCGCATCCTGTCGTCTACGCAGGCAATGAGCGAGCTGACGACGATGGCCGCCAAACTGTTGCCGAACGGCATGAACATCCAGTGGACCGATCTGAGCTACCAGCAATCGACCCAGGGCAATGCGGCGATTATCGTGTTCCCGGTGGCGGTGCTGCTGGCGTTCCTGGCGTTGGCCGCGCTGTACGAAAGCTGGACGCTGCCGCTGGCGGTGATCCTTATTGTGCCGATGACCATGCTATCGGCGCTGTTCGGCGTCTGGTTGACCGGCGGCGACAACAATGTGTTCGTGCAGGTGGGGCTGGTGGTGTTGATGGGGCTGGCCTGCAAGAACGCCATTTTGATCGTCGAGTTCGCCCGCGAGCTTGAGTTGCAGGGCAAAGGCATTATGGAAGCGGCGCTGGAAGCCTGTCGCCTGCGGTTACGGCCGATCGTAATGACCTCCATCGCCTTTATTGCCGGTACCATCCCGTTGATTCTGGGCCACGGCGCCGGTGCCGAAGTGCGCGGAGTGACTGGTATCACGGTGTTTGCCGGCATGCTGGGCGTGACGCTGTTCGGGCTATTCCTGACGCCGGTGTTCTACGTGACCCTGCGCCGCATGGTGACGCGTAAAACACAGCAACAAACGGCATAAAAGTTCGCCTGCCTGCCGGCCGTGGCAGGCATAAAAAAGGTCGGGCTAAGCCCGACCTTTTTCTTTGCATCAACACCGCAGATTATTTATCCGCAGCCTCCGCAAGTTTTGCCGTTTCCGCCACATATTCCGCGCAGCTACGCTTATCGCCACGCGCCAACTCGGCCAACGCATCCGCAACCGTATGGCGCTCCAGCACCGCCAGCGATGCCTCTTCAGCCTCATTGACCACCGACTTGAAATACCAGCAGGCATTGGCGCTGACCAGGCAGCGGGCAGGCCCTTCCGGCCGAGCAGCCCAAATGCGTTTATCGTCAATGACGGACAAATAGATATCCCGCAGGGTGATCTCTTCCACAGGGCGGCCAAGGTGAATCGACCCGTTGCGGCCCAGCGTGGAAACGATGATGCCGTTTTTGGTCAAGGGCACCATCAACTTGCGGATGAAACTGGGGTTGGCTTCCAGACCGGCGGCAAGGATCGCGCTGGTCGAACGCAGGCCCTGCTTTTCAGCCAAGGCTACGCTAAGTACCATTTGCAATGCTGTCGGAAAGCGGAAATCTAGCATGTCTTTATCTCTGTCTCCGGGAGACCAAAATCTCAGGCTTGGCCGGTGCGGCATACCGCCATAACACCCGCTCAATTGCACAATAATATAACAAATATTGCCGCATTATTGAAGTTATGCCCTGGGAAATCGCACGGATACATTAGCGTAAAAGATGCCGTTGGTACCGGTTCGAGGCAAAGCGGTGGCGTAATAAAGCAGAAACCCGCGTCAATATTAATGCCGCTCGCTTAACTGCGTTAAACGATCAGAACTAACACTGTCCGCGGGTTTAATTCTTAAACTGTGATCAGGCTTTGTTCAGCACCAGTTGGCCGCTTTTATCCAGCGGGATCTGGGTGCCGGGATCGTGATCCATACGGATCTTGCCCTGCTGATTGCCAATCTTGTAGGTCACATCGTAACCCAGCATTTTCTGTGATTTGTCGTAGACCGTTTTGCAACGCTGTTGCGTGCTGGTGGTTGTGTCGTTATTTTGCATCGCCCCCTGCACCTGATTACCGGCATAACCGCCACCCAGCGCACCAACGACTGTCGCAACGTCACGACCACGACCGCCGCCAAACTGATGACCAATCACGCCACCGGCTACCGCACCCAACACGGAACCGGCAATGCGGTTTTCATCCTGCACGGGCGCACGGTGTGTGACGGTCACATTGCGACATTCCTGACGCGGGGTTTTGATGGTTTCTTTAATCGGCGTTGCGGCGAGCACCTGCGCAAATTGCGGACCGGAAGAAAACACGTCCATGCTTGCCACCGCGGCAATACCCAGAGCGGCTGCAATACCAATCCCAACACCGGCTAACATTGACTTGTTCACAGGAAATCCTCCTGAAAGTGTTACCACGCATTTGTACCGGGAACGCTACCTACATTGCGCCGCGCTTATTATTTTGCGCATGGGCGGCACGTGGTATCCCGGTTTACGGCGTGCGCGACGCGCCGTCTGTAAACGAGATAAAGTCTGCACAATGTTCCAAATCCCCGCAATAAGACAATGTGACCAAAGATGCTGGAAATCACGGTTCTCCCCGCTGTTTAGGAGGAATCTTAAGAATTTTACCCATGCCGACGAAATTTTGTGCTGGCCACGGATCCCGTAACGGCCGATACCGCCTGGCGCTGGCATAAAAAAACCCACGCGGGCGAACCGGCGTGGGTGAGTCGTTGACTGCGGCTTTTAGTGCATTTTCAGACGCGGGCGGATTACCCGGTTGATACCGCCAACCAGCATCATCAGACCGGTTTTGATGTAGCCATGCAGGGCGACCTGATGCATGCGGTACAGCGAGATATAGACGAAGCGCGCGATGCGCCCTTCTACCATCATCGAACCGCGCATCAGGTTGCCCATCAGGCTGCCGACGGTGCTGAAGCGGGACAGCGAGACCAGAGAACCGTGGTCTTTATACACGTAGGGTTTCAGCGTCTGGCCATTCATCAGCGCCAGAATATTGGTGAAACAGCGTGACGCCATCTGGTGCGCCGATTGGGCGCGAGGCGGCACAAAACCGCCGCCTTCTTTCGGGCAGGAAGCGCAGTCACCGATAGCGAAAATGTTCGGATCGCGCGTGGTCTGCAGCGTCGGCTCCACCACCAGCTGGTTAATCCGGTTGGTTTCCAGCCCGGCGATGTCCTTCATAAAGTCCGGCGCCTTGATGCCGGCCGCCCATACCATCAGATCGGCATCGATAAATTCGCCGCCCTTGGTATTCAGGCCGTTGGCGTCCGCGCTGGTGACCATGGTGTTGGTCAGTACGCGCACGCCCAGTTTGTTCAGTTCCTGGTGCGCAGCGGCGGAAATGCGCGGCGGCAACGCCGGCAGAATGCGCTCGCCCGCCTCAACCAAAGTCACGTTCAACGCGCTGTTGTCCAGGCCTTCGAAACCATAGCTGTGCAGCTGTTTCACCGCATTGTGCAGCTCGGCGGAGAGTTCCACGCCGGTGGCGCCGCCGCCGACGATGGCAATGTTCACCCGCCCTTTCTGCCCCGGCTGCGCCGAGAATTTCAGGAACAGGTTCAACATTTCATTGTGGAAACGGCGTGCCTGATGCGGGTTATCCAGGAAGATACAGTGATCTTTTACGCCTGGGGTGCCGAAATCGTTCGAGGTGCTGCCCAGCGCCATAACCAGAATGTCGTAAGGCAACTCGCGCTCAGGCACCAGTTCTTCACCCTGCTCGTCGCAGATTTGCGCCAACTGCAGCGTTTGGGTTTCACGGTTAATGTTGGTCAGCGATCCCAGCTGGAAGCTGAAATTGTGGTTACGCGCGTGCGCCAGGTAGCTCAGCGCGTCCACGCCGTCATCGAGGGAACCGGTTGCTACTTCATGCAGCAAAGGTTTCCACAAATGGCTGTGGTTACGGTCCACCAGCGTGATCTCGGCTTTGTGCTTGCGGCCGAGCTTATGGCCCAGGCTGGTCGCCAGTTCCAGACCACCGGCGCCACCGCCGACAATAACGATTTTTTTCTTTGGCGTTGTCAAAATAACCCCCTAAATGTGAACCAATTGTTATCCAAGGGTAAATAAATAATATCCTTAGAATACATATGGTTCGCTTAAAATAAACCTGCTATCTAAAGCCAGAATAGCATGTGAGGTTATTTGGTCATACCAAAATTGACGTACATCAAACTTTTTTGGTTAAAGGCTGGACGAGGGGGATTTTTGAGGATTGCGATTCAAATAGTTAGCGCTGCGTCACAGTTTTAAATTTTGCCGCCGGCCAGGAAAAACAGGGCATTTTTGATAAAAAATGCCGCAATTCTTGCCGGTAAAAAGCAATCGCTGCGGCGGCGCCAGGCGTTATGAAACTGTTAAAGCAGGCTCTTGAATGCCTTGATGCGTTGTAGATGCGGGGAGATATTTTTGAATTTGTGGGTCTGTTGTTCATCCCAGACGATTTCGTAGTAGTTGTGCAGCAGTTCCGCACTGCGCTGGCTGTCCAACACCTCATCCTGCCGGGAAAGCACCACCAGGCAGCGATCGCGGTTTTTTTCGCGGAAATCCTCGACACACTTGGTGGCGATATCGCGGTACTCTTCCGGCCGGTCGATTTTGCCCTGCATATGTTCTTCAGGATACAGATTAGGGTTGAAGATCGCCTGCCGGATACCGCACAGGAAACCGATGCGTTCGGCCCAGAAACCGCCCAGCCCCACCCCGCAGATCAGCGGATGCTTATCCCCCTCCTGCTGAACCGCCTTGTCCACCTCTTTCAACAGATGTTGCATATCATGGCGTGGGTGCAAGGTGCTGTAGCTGATAAAACGCACGTCCGGGTCAATGAACTGCAGTTGTAAAACCTTTTCATGATTGCCGGGACTGGTGGAATCGAAGCCATGCAAATAGATAATCATATGGATCCTCGCAACAAGCTGAGGGCCGCGCCGCAGCCCTCATCATTTACTACTACTACGCCGCATTACGACGCCCTGGGTTCACCCGGCGCTACGCTGTTTATGCTCTTCCCAGCGTTCGCTGAGCGCGCTCAGCTCTTTATGCGCCTGCTGCCAGCGCGCGGAATCACGCAATTCCTGACGGGTGAACTGACCGCGATGATATAACTGCTTCACCCGCTCTGCTTTGACCGGGGACAGGTTATCCAGCACGCTGACCGCACCCTGGCGGTTATTGCACACCAGGATCATGTCACAGCCGGCATCCAGCGACGCCTGGCCGCGCTCAGCGTAACTGCCCATGATGGCGGCCCCTTCCATCGACAGATCGTCGGAGAAGATAACGCCGTCAAAACCCAGCTCCTGGCGCAGGATTTGTTGCAGCCAGTATGGCGAACCGCTGGCCGGGCGCGGGTCTGCTTCAGTATAGATGACGTGCGCCGGCATCACGGCGTCCAGCAACTGGCGGTTAATCAATTCGCGGAATATCGCCATGTCATGCTCGCGGATCTGCGCCAGCGGACGTGGATCGCGCGGGGTTTCTTTATGTGAATCCGCACTGACGGCACCATGGCCGGGGAAATGCTTGCCGGTGGTTTTCATCCCGGCGCTGTGCATGCCCAGGATAAAACGCTCGGCCATCGCCAGCGCCTGTTGCGGGTCGCTGTGGAATGAACGTTCGCCAATCGCCGCGCTGACGTGGCCGATATCCAGCACCGGCGCGAAGCTGATATCGATATCCTGTGCGATCATTTCCGCCGCCATCAGCCAGCCGGCCTCCTGCGCCAGACGCCCGGCCTCATGCGCTTCGTTCAATGCGGCGAACGACTGCGCCGCCGGCAGGCGAGTGAACCCTTCGCGGAAACGCTGAACCCGCCCGCCTTCCTGATCCACCGCCACCACCAGCCGATCGTGGGAAGCCTCGCGGATTTGGCGCACCAATTCACGCAACTGCTGCGCATCGTGGAAGTTGCGGGTGAACAGGATAAGTCCGCCGACCAGCGGGTGTTTTAAAATCTCGCGTTCTTCGGCATCCAGCTCATAGCTGGCGACATCTAACATTACTGGGCCCACGGCCACCTCACTTCATTATTCATTCAGAACATGGGGATGATGATAAACAAAAACGCCGGCGCTGCACTGCGCCCCAGCGTAAAAATTCGCTATCGCCGGTCTGTTGCCAGCGCACTTCAAACCATAACAACATCAGGTAATCCACCCACGGCAACCAGCATCGCACCTGCGCGCTCAACCGCGGCAAATCGTGGTAGCCCTCGTGGACATAATGCTGCAAAAAACGCTGCTGATTGGCAGTGGACCACGCGTTACCGCGAAACAGCGCGGCAATTTCCAGCGCGATGTCACCGTCGGCGGCGTACTCCCAGTCAATCAGCCGCACTCCTTCGCCCTGTACAATCACATTGCCCGGATGAATATCCATATGCAGCGGGGCTATTTTCAGCGGAGAGGGCTGGCTGGCATGCAAGAAACGCTGATGCAACCGCAACCAGGCAGGCGTCAGACGCCGGCGATCCAACTGCTGCCAGTAGCGGGCAAACTGCCGATGCAGGTTCAACGGGTAACCGCTGAGCGGCCGCTGGTGCAAACGGGCAACCAGTCGCGCCAGATCGCCATGCTGATTCAGGCGTATAAAATGCGTCTCGGTGACAACGTCACCAGACAACCATTCCAGGATAATCCACTGATTATTCTGCATTAAAACCTGCGGACCCAAGCCCTCGCCGGCGCTGCGCAGCACGCGAGCCTCTCGCCGCCGGCTAACGCCAAGCGCGGTTTTCTCTGCGCTTTGTTGGCGCGCCAACAGTTGCACGCCCTCGCCTTCGATACGCCAACTTTCGCCGGTCAGCCCCTGCACCGGGCTTAAACGACAACCGGCGGTTTTCACCGCCGGCAGCTCGTTTTCAATCAGTCTTCGCAGCGTGGCCTCAGCGGGTAACGGCGCCATTACCTGACCAGACGATTTCACCGGTTTGCACCAGCATCAACTGCATATCCAACGTCGGAGACTTCACGTCGCCGCTAACATCGCTGTACAACACGTACTGTGCGCTGACGATCCGCGCCAGGCCAATGGCCTTGCTGCGTGAGCCCAGACTGTCATCCGCCGACAGGCCCAAGGTTTGTTTGGCGGTCGCCAATTGCGCTTCCGGCACGATGGAGAAGGTGTGGTTCGACGCCAGCGCCTTGTGCAGCGCGGAGGTGGCTTTAGCGGTTTGCAATGCACCGTTGGTGTTGTTCTTCACGCTGTCCAGCAGCAGCACGCTGCCCGGGTTGACACCGTCGGCCTTCAACATCTGGTTCACCAGCGGCTGTACGCTGCTCAGCCAATCAAGTTGCTGAATTTTTGGCGGTTGAGGTACCTGCTCGCCAATGGGCGGCTGGGGTTGTGGCACCGGCTCTACCACCACCGGTGGCTTGACCGGCTCAACGGTGGCCGGCGGCTGTTCCGACTCGGGGGGACGTGACAGACAGCCGCTTAACATCAAGGCGGCCAGTGCGACAAATAGATACTTTTTCATTATCCCTCTCCAACTAAAGCAAGAGCTTACAAGAATAGATGCAGACGCACGCGTTTGGCATCGAGGTTGCCGTTAATCGAGTAAATTTCGGCGTCGGAATTCGGCGCAACGGTAATGGTACGCGGCGGCTCAAAGGGCCGGATATCCAGCCCCTGATTGTCATACCAGTAAAAACGGTAATGCACCGTTACCGGCGTTGTTTGGCTGTTGCTGAGCACCGAAGTGGCCATCACGCGCCCGGAGGCATCCGCAATCGATGGATTGTCAGCCACTATACCTGCGGTAAGCACCGGCGAATCCATCACCACCGTCTGCCGTTCGTTAACCGCAATGCCGGGCCGATTGCTGCAGCCCATCAGAATTGCGGCGGGCAACGCCAGCGCCATCAGGCAACGCAGGGTTTTGCTATAGCGCATGATTGACCTCGGTTAGCGGGACAGCAGTGGCCCCAACGAGCGGCCACCGACCAGATGCATATGAATATGATAGACCTCCTGCCCGGCATGGCGATTGCAATTAATAATCAGGCGGTAGCCATCTTCGGCAATGCCTTCCTGTTCGGCAATTTTCGCCGCGGCGGTGATCATGCGGCCCAACGCCGCTTCATGCTCGACGGTGACGTCGTTCACCGTTGGGATCAAGATATTGGGTACGATCAGAATATGGGTCGGAGCCTGAGGTGAAATATCACGGAACGCGGTGACCAGTTCGTCCTGGTAGACCACATCAGCAGGGATTTCGCGGCGGATAATTTTACTGAAAATCGTTTCTTCGGCCATCTGGCATTCCTTGTTGAGGAAAATAATCTGTACGCAGTATGAGTGACAAATTCTACTGCTTTCAACCTGATTGCGCACTTTCCGCGTCGAGTGGTGCAGAATCAGGCAATCGACGCCTTTGTCATGGGATTACCGCGGCAATCATCTGATTTTTTTTCACTTTGGTTATTCACTATTGTTGCTTTACTTGCCTGTTGCCACCGCCAATAGTAACTCCATGATTAACAACGGATAGAGAACATCATGCCACTCAAAACCCTGGCGCTGGGCGCGCTGCTGCTGTGCGGTGCCGCCCAGGCGGAAAGCAAAAGCATTATCGATCTGCAGGCCAATCAGCAACATTTGCGTGCGCTCAAAAACCCGGCCGCCGTAGCCTTGATTCCGGCGAATTACCATTTTGCCGTACCGGGCAAGTTAACCGTAGCGGTGGCGTCTGAAAATTCCCCGCCGCTGGCGCTGTTTGCCGAAGACAATAAAACCTTGATCGGCAGCGACCCGGATATTGCACAACTGGTGGCGGACAGTCTGGGGCTGGAACTGAATCTGGTGCCGACCTCTTGGGAGGACTGGCCGCTTGGCATTACTTCCGGCAAGTACGATGCCGCCATTTTTAATATTGCCGTCACCAAGCTGCGGAAAACCAAATTTGATTTCGCCACTTACCGCGTAGATACGCTGGGTTTTTATGTGAAATCCACCAGCAAGATCGCCTCAATCAACCAGCCGGCGGACGTTGCCGGGTTGCGGATTATTGTCGGCTCAGGCACGAATCAGGAAAATATCTTGCTCGGCTGGGATAAACAGAACCGCGCCAACGGCCTGGCGCCGGCGCAACCGATTTACGTCACCGATGATGCCGCCGCCAACCTGAGCATTCAGTCCGGGCGTGCCGACGCTTTCTTTGGGCCCCATTCCACCGGTGCCTACAAAGCGGCGCTAACCGGCAGAACCAAAATGGTCGGCATCGGCCCTAACGTCGCCTACGTAGCGGTGACCACCAAAAAAGATAACGGCCTGGTTGCCGCCATTAACGCCGCCATCAATGGCGTGATCGTCAGCGGCGAATATGCCCAGGTGTTGGACCGCTGGGGCGAGCACGATGAAAAGGTAGAGCGTTCCACCATTAACCCGCCGGGGATCGGCGATTAGCCACCGCTCAGTTGCGGGGCGTGTGCACGCATCCACTCGGCCAGTGAATCCAGCGTCGGGCGCAGAGATGTGCCCAGCGCCGTGATCCGGTATTCAACGCGCGGCGGGACTTCCGGGAATACCTGCCGCGTAACCAGACCGCGCTGCTCGAACTGCCGCAGTTGACGCGTCAACTCTTTCTGGGCGATTGGCGCCACCGCGCGCTGCAACTCACTGAAGCGCACCGGGCCGTCTATCATGATCAACCTGTAAAGGATCGGGATCGCCCATTTACCCGCTACCAGATTCACAAACCCCACCATAGGGCAAGGCTCGTCTGTTGCCGGCATCGCCGTTAAATTTTTTTCCGCTGCCGAAAGCGCTGCCGTCGTCATTTCATCCCACTCCGTACCTTAGTATCCAAAAGGTGCCTACTATGCAAAAGATACTATAGCGCAAATAATGGCCCTACCAACGGAAAACAGGAGGCAAGCTATGTCGCGACTTAAAGGTAAATACGCATTGATCACCGGCGGCACCAGCGGGATTGGTCTGGAAACCGCGCGCCAGTTTATTGCCGAAGGCGCCACCGTGGCGATCACCGGCCGCAGCCAAAGCGGCCTCGACGCAGCGGGAAAAGCGCTGGACGACCTGCTGTTGTTGCGCAGTGACGCCGGGGATATCGGCCAACAGCAAGCTTTAGCCCAGCAGTTGGCCAGCCACTGGCCGCGCCTTGACGTGTTGTATATCAACGCCGGTGACGTCACCCACCTTCCGCTGCAGGAATGGGATGAGGAGAGCTATCAGCGGCTGATGGACATCAACCTCAAAGGGCCCTTTTTTTTAATTCAGGCGCTGCTGCCGCTATTAGCGAATCCAGCCTCGATTATTTTGTGCGGCTCGGTCAGCGCGCATATCGGCCTGCCGCTAAGCAGCGTTTACGCTGCCAGCAAGGCCGGCCTGCTGTCGCTGGCCAGAACGCTTTCCGGTGAATTGCATCCGCGCGGTATCCGGGTCAACGGCCTGAGCCCAGGCCCGACCGAAACACCGGCATTGGGCAAGCTGGGTTTGAAAGAAGAGGATGAGCAGGCGCTGCGCAATGACATCCGCGCCTTGGTGCCGATCGGCCGCATGGGCACGCCGCTGGAACTGGCAAAGGCGGCGGTGTTCCTCGCGTCTGACGAATCCGCGTTTATGGTCGGGGCCGAACTGCAGATTGATGGCGGAGTGGGCAACCTTTAACGAAAATGAGAGAGGCCGTGTGCGCGGCCTCAGAAAGTCTAGCCCAGACCGGGAATGGTGACGCCGAACGTCTGCAGCAGCAGCACCATGTTGAGCAGGATGATAATCACCGTACCGATGATCGATACCAGGCTGGTGAGGCGGCTGTTCACAAACTCGCCCATGATGTCGCGGCGGCGGGTAAACATCACCAGAGCGATCATCGGCGCCGGCAGCGCCAGGCTAAGCACCACCTGGCTGTAGACCAACGCATCCGTCGCATTAACCCCTAACGCCACCACGATAAACGCCGGGATCATGGTCACCAGGCGACGCACCCACACCGGGATGCGGAAGCCGACAAACCCCTGCATAATCATCTGGCCCGCCATGGTGCCCACCACCGAACTGGAAATACCGGAGGCAATCAACGACATCAGGAAGATCCCGGCAGCGGCGGCGCCAAACAGCGGGGTCAGCGTATGGTACGCCGTACCAATCTCCGCCACGTCGCTGTTGCCTGCATGGAAGGCGCTGGAAGCCATGATCACCATGGCAATATTCACCAGCCCGGCAATCGCCAGTGCGATCACCACTTCGATATTGGAAAAACGCAGCAGTTTGCGCCGTTCGCCGTTATCGCTGGCCGGCGTTCGGTGCTGGGTCAGGCCCGAGTGCAGGAAAATGGCATGCGGCATTACGGTGGCACCGATAATCCCGACGGCAATGGTCAGCGCCTGCGCATCCGGCAACTGCGGCGTTACCATGCCGGTGCCCGCCGCCAGCCAGTCGACCGGCACGATAAACATCTCGGCGAGATAACACAGGGCAATGATCGCCACCAGCCCGCCAATCATCAGCTCGACCGGGCGGAAACCTTTCTTTTCTACCATCAATAATGCATAGGTGATCACCGCCGTCACGCCCATCCCCGCCAGCAACGGCATGTGGAACAGTAAGGCGAGCGCGATAGCCCCACCCAGGAACTCCGCCAGATCCGTGGCCATTGCCGCCACCTCGCTAAGCAGCCACATGCCGATCACCACCGGGCGCGAGAATTGATCGCGGCACATTTCCGCCAGGTTACGGTTGGTGACGATACCCAGCTTGGCCGACAGCGCCTGAAACAGCATGGCAATAAGGTTGGCCATCACCACTACCCACAACAGGCTGTAACCGTATTTTGAACCAGCCTGAATATTGGTGGCGAAATTGCCGGGGTCCATGTAAGCAATGGAGGCAATCACCGCCGGCCCGGCGAACAATAGCGGCGTGAACGCGCCGCGCTTACGCCCGGCCAGTGCGTTACCAATCGCGGTATTGGTCCGTTCGGTTAACGATGTGGTGGTTGCCGCCTCACGCATGTTTTACCCTTAATATTGTTCTGGTTATTTTTTACCCAACACTCAGAACAATGTAGCATCGGCTACACTTTATGCAAAATGGAAGATACTTTGCCTTTGTGTACAAATATTTCTTATTGTCATTGAGTACGGCGGCTGAATTGATAATGCGTCGCTATTAGACTAACGTAAGGCAGGATTCCATTAGTCTGGAACTCACTGGTTTAACCTATAAAGGACGTCCCAGAATATGGTAACAAGCGCGCCAGATAACGCCGAACGCCCTACCTTGGCTGAAATGCCGGATGAGGCTGAGCACGCCCTGCGTTTTACCCGCGCCCGTGAAGCGCAGTCGAATGCGTTGATCGAAGATTACGTCGAACTGATTGCCGATCTGCTGCTGACCACTCGCGAAGCCAGAACCACCGACATCGCCCGTCGCTTTGGCGTTTCCCACCCCACGGCGATCAAGAACATTGCGCGGCTGAAGAGCGCCGGATTGGTAGAGTCACGCCCCTATCGCGGGGTCTTTCTGACTGAAGAAGGTGAACAACTGGCACAGCAAGTGCGCCGCCGGCACCGTATTGTGGTCGACCTGCTGGTGTGCCTCGGGGTGCCGACCGAGACGGCGGAGCTGGACAGCGAAGGGATTGAACACCATATCTCTACGGTCACGCTCGAGGTATTTGAGCGTTTTCTGCAAAACCACGCCGGGAAATAAATCCTCGCCAATAAAAAAGGGAGGCTTTCGCCTCCCTCAAAGCTCCCCAGCCTGAATTAGTGATTACGGATGTATTCGTCCATATCGGTTTTCAGGTTGTCAGATTTGGTACCAAAGATAGCCTGCACGCCAGAGCCTGCGACAACAACGCCGGCAGCACCCAGTTTTTTCAGACCAGGCTGGTCAACCTTGCTCACGTCCGCCACGCTAACGCGCAGACGGGTGATGCAGGCATCCAGATTGGTGATGTTATCTTTACCGCCAAAGGCCTGAACCAAAGCCGCAGACATCTCAGAACCGCCCTGAGCGACCTGCTCGGAAACGGTGTCTTCACGGCCAGGAGTCTTCAGATCCAACTTGGCAATCAGCACGCGGAAGATGGTGTAGTACACCAGACCGTAGATGATACCCACGATTGGGAACAACCAGATCTTGCTGCTGTTGCCGCTCAGCACGATAAAGTCGATCAGACCGTGCGAGAAGCTGGTGCCATCGCGCATCCCCAACAGGATACAGATCGGGAACGCCAGACCAGCCAGAATGGCGTGGATTGCGTACAGGATCGGCGCAACGAACATGAAGGAGAACTCGATCGGCTCGGTGATACCGGTCAGGAACGAGGTCAACGCAGCGGAGATCATGATACCGCCGACTTTAGCGCGGTTTTCCGGCTTGGCTGAATGCCAGATGGCAATAGCGGCAGCAGGCAGACCGTACATTTTGAACAGGAAGCCACCGGACAGTTTACCCGCAGTCGGGTCACCCGCCATGTAACGCGGGATATCGCCGTGGAATACCTGGCCGGCCGCGTTGGTGAACTCACCGATCTGCATTTGGAAAGGTACATTCCAGATATGGTGCAGACCAAACGGCACCAGCGCACGTTCAACCACGCCGTAGATACCAAACGCCACTACCGGGTTCTGATAAGCAGCCCACTGGGAGAAGGTCTGGATAGCCGAACCGATTGGCGGCCAGATGAAGGACAGGACTACGCCCAGAACGATCGCCGCCAGGCCGGAGATAATCGGCACAAACCGCTTACCGGCAAAGAAGCCCAGGTATTCAGGCAACTGAATACGGAAGAAGCGGTTAAACATATAGGCCGCGATGGAGCCGGAGATAATCCCCCCGAGCACACCGGTATCCGCCAGGTGTTTAGCCGCAATTTCTTCAGCCGGCAGGTGCAGAACCAAAGGTGCAACCACCGCCATGGTTTTCACCATGATGCCGTAAGCCACTACCGCAGCCAACGCAGAGACACCATCGTTATTGGTGAAGCCCAGGGCAACACCGATAGCGAAAATCAGCGGCATGTTGGCGAAAACTGAACCGCCGGCTTCCGCCATCACGTGAGAGACTACCGCAGGTAGCCAGCTAAAGTTGGCGGAACCGACGCCCAGCAGAATACCTGCGATAGGCAATACGGAAACCGGCAGCATTAGCGACTTACCTACTTTTTGCAGGTTTGCAAATGCGTTCTTGAACATAGTTGAGTGTGCTCCTGAGTAATAGTGCTTTGCTACTTCTCGCGATTCTTCGCGTTGCAAGGGGGGGAGAAAAACCCCTGCAATTCAGGGTGTCTGAGCACCCCTTGAATTTTTACGCAGAGTAAAATAAATACTCTGCGCAATGTTTGATGGCAGTCACGTTTCGATGAACAAAGCCGGGTATTTTTCTTGAATCGACCATTTTTTATCAAAAAAGACGAAAAAAAGCCCAGCCATCGCCATAAAACGGGTGGGAACATTACCCGTTTCAGCGATTAATTACGAGCTTAAAAAAAAATCCAACATCAATGACTACAGCTAAGCCTAGGCCAAGGATTATAGTTCGATGTGAAATAAGCGTGAAAAGTTGGCGGTGGTGGTTTCGGCCAGCGTTTCCAGGCTCACGCCCTTCAATACCGCCATATATTCAGCCACATCACGCACGTAGGCAGGTTGGTTTTCTTTGCCGCGATGCGGCACCGGAGCAAGATACGGCGAGTCGGTTTCCACCAGAATGCGATCGAGCGGCACGTAGCGCGCCACCTCACGGAGTTGCTCTGCATTGCGGAAGGTCAGGATGCCGGAAAAGGAAATATAGAAACCCAAATCGAGCAGCGCTTCTGCGGTAGCGATGTCTTCGGTAAAACAGTGCAGCACGCCGCCGCAGTCCTGCGAGTTCTCTTCACGCAGGATCGCCAGCGTATCTTCACGCGCGTCGCGGGTATGCACGATCACCGGTTTGTTCAGCGCACGACCAATGCGGATATGCTCACGGAATGACGCTTGCTGCAGCTCGAGATTGTCTTTCTGATAGAAATAATCCAGCCCGGTTTCTCCCAGCGCCACCACCTGCTCGGCCGCCGCCAAACGGCGCAGCTCGGCGTAATCGTAACCGCCCTCGAGATTGAGCGGATGGACACCGCAGGAGAACGCCACGTCATCGCGTGGGCCGATCAACTGCGTCATGGCCTGATAACCCGGCAACGTGGTCGCTACCGCCAGAACGTAGCCGACATCGCGCGCCTTGGCTTTCGCCAGAGCGTCATCCACGTTTTGATGCAGCGTTTGGTAATCCAGGCCATCAAGATGACAATGCGAATCTACTAACAACATAATAGTTAACTCTTTTACAACGGATGAGGATGAGAATAGCCGGTAGCGCCAAGCATCTGCTCCCAACTGAGCAAGCGCTCGGTCAGCAACAGTTCGCGATTGACGCCGGTTACGTTAAGCAACTGCTGGCGGCAATTGAGCCATTGCTGCACCACTTGCTGCAGCGAGCTACCGCTCAGGCGGCCGGCCAATTGGTGCACCAACGGTTGCTGATCCTGATTAAGCATAAAGCTCGCCGCGCCCTGCTGCCACTTCATGGCATCCACCAGCAATGCGCATAACCAGTGCAGCCGCTCCGCCACGTCTTCGTGATTCAGCGCCGGCAACAGCGACAGCATGTCATGCTGCGGCAGGGCGGCATTCAGTGCAGCACACAAAGCGCTGCGCTGCTGCCAACGTTCGGGTTGCAACAGTTGCTCGGCGGCCAACGGCGCCCCGTCGTGCAGCCGCAGTGCGGTGAGGAGATCCACCGAATTGCCTGGCGTTTGCCGGTTCAACCACTGCAAACTGAGCTGTTCATCCGGGCTGGCGAGATGCCAATAGAAACAGCGGCTACGCAATGTCGCCAGCAGCCGTGAAGGCTCGCGGCAGCTCAACAGGAAATAGGTTTTTTCCGGCGGTTCTTCCAGCGTTTTCAACAGGGCATTGGCGGCCGCTTCAGTCAGCAGTTCCGCCTGCGGCAACCAGATAACCTTGGCGCCCCCCTGCTGGGCGTGGGAATAAAGGGTTTCGATCACCTGGCGGATAGGTTCAATCCCCAGGCTGCTTTTGCCCTTCTCCGGCGTCAATACGTGATAGTCCGGATGGTTGCCCGCCAGCATAAGCCGGCAGCTATGACACTCACCGCAGCTTTTCTCGCCGTTGCGCCGCTGACAAATCAACCAGCGGCTCAGACCATAAGCCAGCGCTTCATCGCCATTGCCGGCAGCAGCATGCAGCAACAGCGCATGGTGACCACGGCCTGCGGCATATTGCCCGACCAACTGACGGTAAGGCGTGTTCAGCCACGGGTACCAGTTCATTACGCGCCTTCCTGCTGTAGCCATTGGCTGAGGCAACTGCGGATAGCCGCCGTCACCTGTTCCAGCGATTGAGAGGCGTCAACGGTGACGATAGAGTCGTCCTGCGCCGCCAACTCCAGATAGCGCGAGCGGGTGCGTTCAAAGAACGGCAGCGCTTCCTGCTCAATACGATCCAGCTCGCCGCGCGCACGGGCGCGTTGCAGGCCAACCAGCGGCGGCAGATCCAGATAAACCGTCAGGTCCGGGCGGAAATCCCCCAAGACGGTATCACGCAGCGAGGCCATCAGTTGTTGATCTACACCACGACCGCCGCCCTGGTAGGCCTGCGATGACAAATCGTGACGATCGCCGACCACCCAGGCACCGCGTGCCAGCGCCGGTTTGATGACGGTTTCTACCAGTTGCACGCGGGCGGCATACAGCATCAGCACTTCGGCTTTGATAGTCGGCAATTCGCCGTCTACGCCACGTTTGAACAGATCGCGCAGCTTTTCCGCCAGCGGGGTACCGCCCGGCTCGCGAGTAAAGACAATGTCGTTAATGCCGTGCTCGCGCAGTACGTTGACCAGGGTATCGCGCGCGGTGGTTTTCCCCGCGCCCTCAAGCCCTTCGATAACCACGAATTTACTTTTCATTCTTTTCCTTAAGCACCTGGCGATAGGCGCGCACCGCCTGATTATGGCTTGCCAGGTTAGTGGTAAACTGGTGGCCACCCTTGCCGTCGGCGACAAAGTACAAATAAGGCGTCTTCGCCGGATTGGCGGCGGCTTCCAAAGAAGCCTGGCCCGGCATGGCGATCGGTGTCGGCGGCAGGCCGCTGATCACATAAGTGTTGTATGGCGTCGGCGTTTCCAGATCTTTACGGGTAATATTGCCATTATAGGCGTCGCCCATGCCGTAGATCACCGTTGGGTCAGTTTGCAGGCGCATGCCAATACGCAGGCGGTTAATGAATACCGAAGCCACCTTGGTGCGTTCTTCCGGCACGGCGGTTTCCTTCTCGACTATTGAAGCCATAGTCAGCAAATCTTCCGGCGTCTTGTAGGGCAAACTGGTATCGCGGCTTTGCCAGGCGGCTTCCAGCGTCTTGATCATGCGCAGATGAGCACGCTTAAGCAGCGCGATATCGCTCATGCCGGCAGTATACAGATAGGTATCCGGGTACAGGCGCCCTTCCGGATGAGTGTCCTCCGGCAGGCCCAGCGCCACGGCGATTTCCGCTTCGCTTTTGCCCGCCAGCGTATGTTTGAGGTATTTCGACTGCTGCAGCACCAACAGCCAGTCGCGCAGGCGCGAACCTTCGATAAAACGCGCGCTGAACTGGGCTTCTTTACCGCTGGCCAACAGTTTAAGCATCTGGCGCACCGTCATTCCCGGCGTAAAGCGGTAAGTGCCGGCCTTGAACTCTGCCAGTTGCGGCTCCAGGCGCAGCAACCACGGGAACCAGGCACCGTTGCGGATCAGCTTGTCGCGTACCAGCAAGCCTTCCAGCGCTACCCGCCCGGTACCCGCAGGCAGTTTAAAAATGGCTTCCTGCTGGATCGCCAATGGCGTATCGGCAAAGCGTTCAATCTTCTGGTAACCCCAGAACAGCAGAGCCAATACCAGAACAACAATAATAGAAACGATCTTCAGCTTTCTTTTCTTCATCAATCAGCCATCGTTAACAGTGTGGGCGCAAAAAATCATACAGTTGACGTGAGTGATAACGCCATGATTGCGCTGTATTTACCGGCAGCAATGGCATCAGCGCGTTGCTCACCAGCACTTCTTCGGCGTCGGCCAGAGTGACCAGCGGCTCGCTGACGCAGTGCAATGAATATTCACTGCCCGCCAGCAACTCAATTACCCTGCGGCGCATCAAACCAGCCACGCCGGCCTGGCTCAGATCGGGCGTAAATACCGCTTTCCCTTTACGCCAGAATAAATTAGCCGCACAGCATTCCACCAGCATACCGGCAGTGTCAAGCACCAGCGCCTCGTCGGCCGTCGTCTGGTCAAGATGCGCGCGGATCAACACCTGCTCCAGGCGGTTCAAGTGTTTCAGCCCCGCAAGCAACGGGTTACGCGCCAGAGCCACCGGGCTGAGCGCCAGGTTAATTCCCTGTTCACGCCACGACAGGTAATGGGTAGGATATGCGCTGCGAGAAACAATCCGCGTAGGATTTTCACACCCCTGCGGGCTGTAACCTCGTCCGCCGCTGCCGCGCGTCAGTATCGCTTTGACCACGCCGAGCGGGATAGATTCTGCCGCATGCACCATTTCACTTTCAAGAGCCCCCCAATCTGTAACCGGCATCATCAGCCGCTGCGCCGCCTGTTGCAGGCGCTCAATATGCCAGGGAAGCAGCTCTATTCTGCCATCGATAACCCTGGCAGTAGTAAAACAGCCATCACCGAACTGCAAACCGCGATCGCTTGGCGCTAACGCATCATGCTGTTGTCCGTTAATCCAGTACATAGTTCCCCACTCTCTCCTCGTTATGCCGGCGCTTAGCGGCAAGGCCCCTGGAAGTGGATGGCGTTGATGTGGCAGCTGCGCGGCTGCCGCAGCACAAAACGCATCGTTTCCCAGATCGAACGTGCGTTCAGCACAGGTTGCTCCGCTGGTTGTGGAGGCTCGTCATCCAGGCCGCTCATTTCAAAATCCGGCGGATAGAAACCCGTCACCCGAATGTTTTCCGCCGCCAGGTGGTGCGCAATGTTGTGGCAAAAGCCCCCAATCCCTTGCTTGGCGGCAAAAAATGCCGGATGGGCACTCGACCCGGTGAATTGAGGTATGCCGCACGCCGACACCATTACCATAATATCAGCCCCGGCCGAAAGCCGCAGGCTGGGCAACAGTGCGCGAGTCAGCAAAATATTCCCCGTCAGCCCAGAGTTGATGGTGCCGATGACATCGACATCATCTTTACTCTCCAGCGCCCCCTCAAGCCATTGGGCTGCGCTCAATACCAGGATGTCGATCGGCCTGTCGTCCTGCAACAGTTGATCGACAAACGCCGTAAGCGAAGCTGGATCGGCTATATCGCACTGGTAGGCCTGTGCCCGCCCGCCTTCGGCTCGTATGATTTTTTGAGTTTCCCTTGCGCTGTCGAGTTGTCGGGCGCAAATATCCACGTCAACGCCCTCACGCGCCAGCCAGACCGACACGGCTTGCCCAAAATCGCGCCCGCCCCCCGTTACCAACGCACGTTTTCCGCTCAACATACACTTTCTCCTGCTGACCTAACCATGGAATTACTCCGACTTTTGCCGGCAACCTGCCACCAGTAAAGCCTATTCCATTAATCTTTCAGCCAAAAAAGTGCGGAACTCATTTTTTTATTTATAAACAACCCATAAAAAAACCCGCTCGAAAGCGGGTTTTTACCGTCTGCCAGCAGACGCATCACACCTTGCGGAAGATCAGCGAGCCGTTAGTACCGCCGAAACCGAAGGAGTTACACAACGTGTACTGCATATCGCTTACCTGGCGCGCTTCGTGCGGAACGAAGTCCAGATCGCAACCTTCATCCGGGTTATCCAGATTGATGGTTGGCGGAACCGCTTGATCACGCAATGCCAGCACGGTGAAGATCGATTCAATCGCACCTGCCGCACCCAACAGGTGGCCGGTCATCGATTTGGTCGAACTGACCATCACACGCTTTGCATCGCTGCCAAATACCGACTTCACTGCCTGAGTTTCAGCGGTATCGCCGGCTGGCGTAGAGGTGCCGTGCGCGTTGATATACCCGATTTGTGACGTGGTCACACCGGCGTCAAGCAAAGCGTTTTCCATTGCCAGCGCGGCGCCCGCACCGTTTTCCGGCGGAGACGTCATGTGATAGGCATCGCTGCTCATCCCAAAACCGACAACTTCAGCGTAAATCTTGGCACCACGTTTCTTGGCGTGTTCGTACTCTTCCAGCACCATCATGCCGGCACCGTCACCCAGGACGAAACCGTCACGGTCTTTATCCCATGGTCGGCTGGCGGCCTGAGGGTTTTCGTTGCGGGTCGAGAGCGCACGCGCTGCACCGAAACCGCCAACCCCCAGCGGAGTACTGGCTTTCTCTGCCCCACCGGCCAGCATAACGTCGGCATCATTGTAAGCAATGATACGCGCGGCATGGCCAATGTTATGTACACCTGACGTACAGGCGGTGGCGATCGAAATGCTCGGGCCACGCATACCAAACATAATTGTCAGGTGACCTGCAATCATATTCACGATGGTTGACGGCACAAAGAACGGACTGATTTTCCGTGGGCCACCGTTAACCAGTGAACTGTGGTTTTCTTCAATCAAACCCAGGCCGCCGATACCGGAGCCGATAGCGGCACCAATGCGGCTGGCGTTAGCCTCGGTGATATCCAGCCCCGCATCCTGCATGGCTTGCATGCCGGCAGCGATCCCGTACTGGATGAAGGCGTCCATCTTGCGCGCATCTTTGCGAGAGATGAAATCCTCTGAATTAAAGTTCTTTACCAGGCCAGCAAATTTAGTCGCATAGGCAGTGGTATCGAAATGGTCGATCAGGCTGATGCCACTCTGACCGGCAAGAAGAGCGTTCCATGTGGACTCTACAGTATTGCCGACAGGAGACAACATGCCCAGTCCGGTCACAACTACTCGACGCTTAGACACGTTTGTCCTCCAAGGAGGGAAAAATATGACACTAGGGATCAAAAAAACTTAGGCGGTCGAATGACCGCCTAGATATGTTCTCTTACTGCTGGCTAGCGTTGATGAAATCAATAGCTGCCTGAACAGTAGTGATTTTCTCAGCTTCTTCGTCTGGAATCTCAGTATCGAATTCTTCTTCCAGTGCCATTACCAGTTCAACGGTGTCGAGAGAATCAGCGCCCAGATCTTCAACGAAAGAAGCGTTATTTAAAACTTCTTCCTGTTTAACACCCAGTTGCTCAACAATGATTTTCTTAACACGTTCTTCGATAGTGCTCATACTCTTAAATTTCCTATCAAAACTCGCTTTCGCGATGGTTTTCGTAGTGTATAAAATGTTGAAAAAGATGCAACTAAATCCCGGCTGGTCAAACCACGATTTTACGCTATTTTGCGGTTTTTACCCCAAATAACGCAAATAGTTTTCGCATTTTTTAAATCATGTACATGCCGCCATTGACATGTAACGTTTCACCGGTGATGTAGCCAGCCTCATCAGAGGCTAAGAATGCAACAGCGCTGGCGATTTCTTTAGCATCTCCCAGCCGATTGGCTGGAACTGATGACAAAATGCCTGCACGTTGATCATCTGTCAACGCCCGTGTCATGTCCGTCTCAATAAAACCAGGTGCCACGACGTTGACCGTAATGCCACGCGAAGCAACTTCACGTGCCAAAGACTTACTAAAGCCAATCAGACCGGCTTTAGCCGCCGCGTAATTAGCCTGCCCTGCGTTCCCCATGGTGCCAACGACGGAACCGATGGTGATGATCCGGCCAAACCGCTTTTTCATCATAGCTCGCATTACCGCTTTTGACAGACGGAATACGGAAGTCAAATTAGTGTCCAGGATATCCTGCCACTCATCATCCTTCATGCGCATCAGCAGGTTATCACGCGTAATGCCGGCATTATTCACTAAAATGTCGATTTCGCCAAATTCAGCACGAATAGATGCCAGAACGCTGTCGATAGATTGAGCATCAACCACGTTCAGCGCAAACCCTTTGCCGTTTGCTCCCAGATAGCTGCTGATAGCCTCAGCACCGCTTTCACTGGTGGCGGTGCCGATCACTTTGGCGCCACGTGCTGCAAACGACTCTGCAATAGCCCGGCCAATACCCCGACTAGCGCCGGTGACCAGAACAACTTTACCTTCGAAGCTCATTATTTTCCTCTTTATTGTTCAAGCGCCGCTGACAGGCTGGCTGCGTCATTAACCGCCGCCGCCGTCAGGGTGTCAACAATACGTTTAGTCAGACCGGTCAGAACCTTACCCGGGCCAACCTCTAGCAGCGACGTAACGCCCTGTGCTGCCATAAATTCTACGCTCTCGGTCCAACGCACCGGGCTGTACAGCTGGCGTACCAGCGCACTGCGGATGGCTTCTGGATCGGTTTCAGTGCGCACGTCGACGTTATTCACCACCGCTACCTGCGGCGCGCTGAAGCTAATGTCCTGCAACGCGACGGCCAATTTATCTGCCGCCGGCTTCATCAGTGCGCAATGCGAAGGTACGCTCACCGGTAACGGCAACGCACGCTTGGCGCCGGCAGCTTTACAGGCAGCACCTGCGCGCTCAACCGCTTCTTTGTTGCCTGCGATGACAACCTGCCCCGGCGAGTTGAAGTTCACCGGAGACACGATCTGCCCCTGAGCGGACTCTTCACAGGCTTTAGCGATAGCCTCGTTGTCCAGGCCGATAATGGCGAACATCGCGCCAGTGCCTTCCGGCACAGCTTCCTGCATCAGTTTGCCGCGCAGCTCAACCAAGCGAATCGCCGCCTGGAAATCCAGCACACCCGCACACACCAGTGCCGAGTACTCACCCAGGCTGTGGCCCGCCATCATTGCAGGCGCTTTACCGCCCTGTTGTTGCCAAACGCGAAAAATCGCCACGGAAGCGGCCAACAATGCCGGCTGCGTCTGCCAGGTTTTGTTCAGTTCTTCCGCCGGGCCTTGCTGCACCAACTGCCACAGGTCATAACCCAGAACGGACGAAGCCTCGCTGAAAGTTGCTTCAACGATCGGAAATTGCGCCGCCAAATCGGCCAGCATGCCAAGGGACTGAGACCCCTGACCAGGGAAAACAAAAGCAAATTGCGTCATTTTTTCTTCCTGTTAATCAGAAACGGACCAGCGCCGAGCCCCAGGTAAAGCCGCCGCCAAAGGCTTCCAGCAGCACCAGTTGACCACGCTGGATCCGCCCATCACGCACGGCTTCGTCGAACGCCGCCGGGACCGAAGCGGCAGAAGTGTTGCCGTGACGATCGAGCGTCACTACCACTTTCTCCATTCCCATACCCAGTTTTTTCGCCGTCGCACTGATAATGCGCAGGTTGGCCTGATGTGGCACCAGCCAATCCAACTGTTCGCGGTCCAGATTATTGGCTTGCAGCGTTTCTTCCACAATGTGAGCCAGTTCGGTAACCGCAACTTTGAATACTTCATTGCCGGCCATAGTGACGTAGGCCGGCTTGCCTTGATCCTGACGATCCTTGAACGGCAGCGTCAACAGGCCGCCGTAAGTCCCATCGGCATGCAAATGGGTAGACAGAATGCCCGGCTCTTCAGACGCACTCAACAGCACCGCCCCCGCGCCATCACCGAACAGAATGATGGTACCGCGATCTTCTGGATCCAGCGTACGCGACAGCACGTCCGCACCGATCACCAGCGCATGTTTCACCGAGCCATTCTTGACGTACTGATCGGCCACGCTCAGCGCATAGGTAAAACCGGCGCAGGCCGCGGCCAGATCGAAGGCCGCACAGTCTTTAATGCCCAGCATCTGCTGCACCTGGCAAGCAGAGCTGGGGAATGCGTGGCTCGAGGTGGTAGTCGCAACGACGATCAACCCGATGTCTTCTTTAGCCACACCTGCCATTTCCAGCGCTTTTTCAGCTGCATGGAAGCCCATCGTCGCCACGGTTTCGTCGGCGGCAGCGATACGGCGTTCACGGATACCGGTACGCGTGACGATCCACTCGTCAGAGGTATCCACCATTTTTTCAAGGTCAGCATTGGTGCGCACTTGTACGGGTAAATAACTCCCCGTACCGAGAATCTTTGTATACATGTACGATCAGTCACTCTTAGGTAATACAGCTTCAAGGCGCGCAGCAATCCTTTCAGGGACTTGCCGCTGCACCGCCTGCACAGCCTGTTCGATTGCTACTGCAAACGCGTGTGGGTTCGCAGCGCCGTGGCTCTTGATTACGGTGCTGCGCAATCCTAACAGACATGCGCCATTATACTGGTCGGGGTTCAGGTGGCCGAACCGCTTCACCACCCGTTTTTGCAACCAACGGCCTAACAACTTTAACCACCACGCCTGCTTGCCACCGTCTCCGGATGATTTCAGCAGCGATAAAAATACTCTTACCACCCCTTCCATGGTCTTCAGGGTGACGTTACCCACAAAGCCGTCGCAGACCATGACATCGGTTTTACCGGTGAGCAGGTCATTACCTTCCAGGTAACCAATATAGTTGATTGCCGGAGTATTTTTCAGCACGGCGGCCGCTTCGCGAATATTATCCAGGCCTTTGGTCTCTTCTTCACCAATATTCAGCAGCGCCACACGGGGCTGCGCAATACCAACCACCTCTTCGGCCATCACCGCACCCATTACCGCAAACTGCACCAGCATGGTGCTGTCGCATTCAACGTTAGCGCCCAGATCCAGCACGACGGTTTTGCCGCGCTGCTGGTTCGGGATCAGGGTCATCAGCGCCGGACGTTCAATACCGTCCAATGGTTTAATCAGCATTTTCGCCAGGCCCATCAACGCGCCGGTATTACCTGCGCTGACGCAGCCCTGCGCATCGCCGTTTTTAGTCAGCTCCAGCGCAATGCGCATGGACGTACCGCGGCTGGCGCGTATCGCTTGTGAGGGCTTGGCGTCGCCGGCAATCACTGATTCAGCAGGCACGACTTGCAAACGCTCCAGAAGAACCGGATCGGCTTTGGCAAGTAAAGGAGAGAGGGCGTCGGGATCGCCGACCAGCAGGAGATGAAGCTGTAAATTAGAGGCCAGTGCCTGCAATGAAGCAGGCACTGTGACGCAGGGACCGAAGTCCCCGCCCATTGCATCTAACGCCAGGGTTAGACGAGTCAAGGTACCGCTACTTAGCCGATAACCTTGCGACCGCGGTAGAAACCGTCGGCAGTGATGTGGTGACGACGATGAGTTTCACCAGAAGTCGCATCAACAGACAATGTGGTGGTGGTCAGAGCATCGTGTGAACGACGCATGCCACGCTTGGAACGGGTTGGTTTATTTTGTTGTACGGCCATGGACCTTACTCCTTAATTACTTACGCTTTAAACTGGCTAATACGGCAAATGGATTCGGTTTCTCCGCCTCTGCAGGCAGTTTGCCAAATACCATGTCCGCTTCGGACACTTCACAGTGTTCAGATTCATGTAACGGGACGACAGGCAGAGAAAGAATAATTTCATCTTCAATCATTGCCAACAAATCGACTTCGCCAAACTCATCGACTTCGATCGGTTCGTACGCTCCCGGTAATGCCTCAGCCTGCTCATCATTGACGACCGGGCTAAAACAATATGTTGTGTGGATATGACGTTCAAACGGGACGCCACAGCGTTGGCACATCAGGGTTACCTGAACGTCCGAATGCCCTGTTATCACCGCGAGGCGTTGGTTATCTATATCGAAGGATAACGAAACCTCAACATCACTGTCCACACTGACCACGGAGTCGGCAACACGTGTAACCTGCTCAGGCGCATAAGAACCAACGTAGTCCAGGCGTTTCTGAGCGGTACGTACCGCATCAATGGTCAAGGGTAATTTTACCTTTTGCATAGGGCGCGCATATTAACTTTGTAACGACGTAGAGTCAAAGAAAAAGGCCGTAAAACGGCACCTTTCACCAATATTCGCTTCCTCAGCGGCGGACAGTTTAAAATGCTCACTCTGTTTACGCTACGGTTTGCGAAAAAATATTATGCAAAGACTTCTCCTTGCCTCCACCTCGACCTACCGCAAGATGCTGCTGGAAAAGCTGCACCTGCCCTTCGCTTGCGCCGCGCCGCAGGTGGATGAAACCCCGCTGGCCGGGGAAAGCGCCGAGGCGCTGGTGCTACGATTGGCCACAGCGAAAGCCCAAGTACTGGCTGCCGCCTACCCCGAACATCTGATTATCGGCTCCGATCAGGTCTGCGTGATCGAGGGAAAAATCACCGGAAAACCGCACTCGGAAGAGAACGCTTGCGCTCAATTGCGCCAGGCCAGTGGCCAAAGGGTCACCTTTTATACCGGATTGGCGTTGTATAACAGCCGCAGCCGGCATTTGCAGGTGTTGTGCGAGCCCTTTCACGTACATTTTCGCACGCTGAGCGAGGCTGAAATTAGCGCTTACGTTCACCTTGAGCAGCCACTCAACTGCGCAGGCAGCTTTAAAAGTGAGGGATTGGGGATTGCGTTGTTCGAGAAACTTGAGGGGCGGGATCCCAATGCGCTGATCGGTCTGCCGTTGATCGCACTGCTGGACATGCTGCGGGCTGAGGGCATCAACCCGCTGGCATAGGGTAAAAAGGCTGCGTTATTTGCCCTGCGACTGTTTGCGCAACACCTGCAGGCAGTGACGCAGCTCTTCATCCATCGGCGCTTCGATACGCATCGTTTCGCCTGTACCCGGATGTTCGAAACGCAAAGCAGCCGCGTGCAGGAACAAGCGCTTGAGCCCGGTGCCAGCCAGTTGGCGATCGAACTCGCGATCGCCATAGCGATCGTCAAAGGCTATCGGATGCCCGGCATGCAAAGTGTGCACACGGATCTGATGGGTGCGCCCGGTGATCGGGCTGGCTTTGACCAGCGTTGCATGCTCAAAGCGCTCTTCCACCTTGAAACGGGTTTCCGACGGTTTACCTTCGCTGTTGACACGAACGATGCGTTCACCGCTCTGCAGAATGTTTTTCAGCAATGGCGCCTGCACCGCTTTGCAATGTGATTGCCACTGGCCACGAACCAGCGCCAGGTAATCCTTTTGCATCCCTTTCAGGCGCAGTTGCTCATGCAGCGAACGCAGTGCCGAGCGTTTTTTCGCCACCAGCAGCACGCCTGAAGTGTCGCGATCCAAGCGGTGAACCAATTCCAGGAAGCGGGCTTCGGGACGAAGCGCGCGCAGGCCTTCGATCACGCCAAAGCTCAGGCCGCTGCCGCCATGAACGGCAGTACCTGATGGCTTGTTCAGCAGCAGCAGGTGATCGTCTTCATACAATATACAATCTGCCAGCGCAGCCACTTTATCCAGTTTGGCGGAAACCGGTGCCTCTTCACGCTCGGCAACGCGCACCGGCGGTACACGCACCACGTCGCCGGCTGCCAGTTTATATTCTGCCTTGATGCGTCCTTTATTAACCCGCACCTCGCCTTTACGCACGATGCGGTAAATCATGCTCTTCGGCACGCCTTTCAGGCGGGCAAGCAAAAAGTTGTCGATTCTCTGACCGGCTTCGTCGTCAGAAATTGTGATTAATTGTACTGCGGGAATGTTCGTTTTCATGGAGCGGGATTCTAAATAGAGCGAGTAAATAGCGCCACTTCTTTTTCTGTGCTTAACTGTCTCTCTGACTGCAGATGAATCCCCTGCGCACAATAAGGCAGCAAGCCGATTTGAACGTTTGCGATTTCTTCCGCAGTTAAGGAAAAGTCACCTTGCTATAACGGTATCAGCAGTGGAATAATGCATTTACTTTCCACGTTGATTCTCGTTAAACAGGGAAAACGGTGGAATTATAAAATTTGTCTGATGGCGCAAAAACGCAGCAATGGCGTAAGACGTAATGCGAAATCAAACAATTAGCGGGCTGCGGGTTGCAGCTTGGCCGGCAAACGGAATCAGATCTGTCGACGTAAATCAGAGGCTATTCCCCTAGTAAAAGTGCTGTTTTTCACAAAGAAATACAGGCTTACCGAGATAATGCGCCCCTATGCAAGCGACAACCGTGAGGTTGACGACTTTGCGAGAAGACACGGGGTTTTCGGTTTTAACCCGGCCATGAGGTTATTTTGCCCGCAGCTTTGTCGATAATGTAAAAATAACGAGTAAGTTAAGATGAAAAGAATGTTGATTAACGCAACTCAGCAGGAAGAGTTGCGTGTTGCCCTTGTAGATGGACAGCGGCTGTATGATTTGGACATTGAAAGCCCAGGTCATGAACAGAAAAAAGCGAATATTTACAAAGGCAAAATCACTCGTATTGAACCAAGTCTTGAAGCAGCGTTCGTTGATTACGGCGCAGAACGACATGGTTTCCTCCCTCTTAAAGAAATTGCCCGCGAATACTTCCCAAGTAACTACTCTTCCCATGGCCGCCCGAACATCAAAGATGTGCTGCGCGAAGGCCAGGAAGTTATCGTTCAGATTGATAAAGAAGAACGTGGTAACAAAGGCGCAGCCCTGACCACCTTCATCAGTCTGGCCGGCAGTTATCTGGTGTTGATGCCGAACAACCCGCGTGCCGGTGGTATTTCCCGCCGCATCGAGGGTGACGACCGCACCGAATTGAAAGAAGCGCTTTCCTCCCTGCAATTGCCGGACGGTATGGGGCTGATCGTTCGCACCGCGGGCGTTGGCAAATCTGCCGATGCGCTGCAGTGGGATCTGTCTTTCCGCCTGAAGCATTGGGAAGCCATCAAGAAAGCCGCCGAAGGCCGCGCTGCCCCGTTCCTGATCCATCAGGAAAGCAACGTTATCGTACGCGCATTCCGTGATTACCTGCGCCCGGACATCGGTGAAATCCTGATCGACAACCCTAAAGTTCTCGATTTGGCCAAAGAGCACATCGCAGCGCTGGGCCGCCCGGATTTCAGCAGCAAAATCAAACTGTACAGCGGTGAAATCCCTCTGTTCAGCCATTACCAAATCGAATCTCAGATCGAATCCGCTTTCCAGCGTGAAGTGCGCCTGCCTTCCGGTGGCTCGATCGTTATCGACACGACCGAAGCCTTGACCGCCATCGACATCAACTCCGCGCGAGCAACCCGCGGCGGCGATATCGAAGAAACTGCGTTCAACACCAACCTGGAAGCGGCGGACGAAATCGCTCGTCAGTTGCGTTTGCGTGACCTTGGCGGCCTGATTGTTATCGACTTCATCGATATGACCCCAGTGCGCCACCAACGCGAAGTAGAAAACCGCCTGCGTGACGCAGTGCGCCAGGACCGTGCGCGTATTCAGATCGGCCGCATTTCCCGCTTTGGCCTGCTTGAGATGTCGCGCCAGCGCCTCAGCCCATCACTGGGTGAATCCAGTCATCACGTCTGCCCTCGCTGTAATGGTACCGGCACCATCCGTGATAACGAATCGCTGGCACTTTCCATTCTGCGCCTGATCGAAGAAGAAGCGCTGAAGGAAAATACCAAAGAAGTTCACGCTATCGTGCCAGTTCACGTGGCCTCTTACCTACTGAACGAAAAACGTGAGTCGGTGAGCGCGATCGAAAAACGCCAGGGTGGCGTGAAAGCGATCATCGTGCCGAACGATCAGATGCAAACCCCGCACTATTCTGTGCTGCGTGTGCGCAAAGGCGAAGAAACACCAACCCTGAGCTACCTGCTGCCGAAGCTGCACGAAGAAGAGATGGCCCAGCCACTGGAAGATGCGCCGATGGAGCGCAAACGTCCGGAACAACCGGCTCTGGCCTCGTTCTCTCTGGCTGCTGACGCACCGCCGCCTGCTGAAGAACCTATGGCAACACAAGCTGCAACAGCCGCTGTAGCGACCAAACAAAGCAAACCAACCGCTGCCAAACCAGGCCTGTTGGGCCGCCTGTTCGGTGGATTGAAAGCGCTGTTCGCCAGTGAGGGGCAACCGGTTGTTGAAGCCAAACCTGTCGTTGAAGCACCTAAGGCCGAAGGCAACGGTGAAAACCGCCGCCAGGATCGCCGTGGTCAACGCCGTCAGGGTACAGGCCGTAAAGAACGCGGGGAACGTGGGGAACGTGGGGAACGCGGTGAGCGTAGCGATCGTCCTGAACGCGGCGAACGTAAAGAGCGCGGCGAAGGACGTGATAATCGCGAGCGCGATAACCGTGAACCACGTGAAAATCGTGAGCCGCGTGACAACCGTGGTGAAGGCCGTGAAGCGCGCGATGAACAACGCCGTAACAACCGCCGCAATGCGCCGCAGGTTGCACCGGTTGCCGAGGAGCCGCAATCTGAAGAGGCCGCCAAGGCACAGCGTGAAGAGCAGCAACAGCGCCGTGACCAGCGTGCAGAACGCCAACGCCGTCGTCAGGAAGAGAAGCGTCAAGCTCAGCAGGAAGTGGCTGCACTGGAAAGTGTAAACACCAGCAGCACCAACGTTATCAGCGATGAAGATCTGGAAGAACGCCAGCAGCAGAACATGCAGCGTCGCCAACGTCGTCCTCTGTCGCAGAAAGTTCGCGTACTGTCCGCTGAAGAAGAGCTGCATCGCGCAGCGGAAGAACTGCTGGCACCTAAAGCGCCGGTTGCGAAAAACCAAGACGTGAAACCGGCTCAGGAAGAAGACAGCGTTAAACTGCTGCCGGAAACCCTTGATGCACCAGTTGAAGATGATGTTCAGGGCGACAACCGTAACGGCGAAAATGGCATGCCACGCCGTTCACGCCGCTCACCACGTCATCTGCGCGTGAGCGGTCAGCGCCGTCGCCGTTACCGTGATGAGCGCTACCCTGCTCAGTCACCAATGCCGCTGGCCGGGGCTTTCGCCTCGCCGGAAATGGCTTCTGGCAAGGTATGGGTAAGTTACCCTGTAACACAAGCTGCGCAAGTGGTTGAAGAAGTTGAAGTTCAAACTGAAGCTACCGAAATCGCTGCCGATAACGTGATGGCGCAAGAAACCGTCAGCGTAGCCGCTCCGATGATCGCTGAGACTGCCGTACAAACCATCGCGCCGGTAGAAACCGCTGAAGTTGTCATTGCAGAAGAAGTCCAGCCGGAAGTGAAAACTGTTGAGCCGGCCATTGCAGCTCAATCTGAAGAAACGGCTGTACTACCGCAGACCGAAACCCCAGTCGTTGAAGAAGCGACCTTGGTTGAAGAGACTGCTGCAGCTGAAGCAACTACGGACGTCGAAGCAGCCCCGGCAGTTGAAACAACGCCGGTGGTTGAAGCAACGCCGGTGGTTGAAGCAACACCGGCTGTTGCGGAAGAGACTGCCGCTGTTGTTGAGCCTGTCGCAGAACCAGCGCCAATCAACGTTGAGGCCGCACCTGTTCAGGAAACTGCCGCTCCGGTGGTTATTGCAGAAAAGCCGCCAGTTGTTCAGCAGCCAGCGCCGGTTCAGGATGCGCGCTATAAGCATATCGCCACGGCACCCATGACCAAGGCTCCTGCGCCGGCTTATGAGCCGGAAGAGCAAAAACGCAGTGATTGGCAACGCTCTTCCTTCAGTTTCGAAGGTAAAGGCTCAGCGGGTGGACATGCTGCGGTAAATCAAGCCACAGCGCCGGCAACCAAACCGCAGCCGGTTAACGAATAATTAATCTGCTCCGATAAAAAAACCCGCCAAATGGCGGGTTTTTTCTTGCCGAAAAATCGGTTCAGGCAATTTTTTTCAATTGCTTGATATCCAACAAATCCAGCTTGCCGTCGAGTTGACTGACAAACCGCTTAAAATGCTCGGTAGCGTTGTGTTTCTCCAGCGCTTCCGCACTTGCCCAACGTTCGAAAAACACGAAGGTGCCGGGCTGTTCCAAATCGCGGTGCAGATCATACTGCAGGTTGCCCAGTTCCTGGCGGCTTGGCTCTAAAATCTCATGCAGCGCATCGCTTACGGCTGACACAAATTCAGGTTTCGCCTGCAGGGTTGCAATAACACGTACTTCCATTTCGTTCTCCCATTCCACTTGATAAACCTTGATTACCCGACAGTTAGGAAGCGGGAATCGTTAAAATCCCTGTCACTATGCGCCCGATAGCCAATTGATTTCAACTTGCAGTGAACAAACAGATGCATCGGCGACGCTTTCCGCTTATCCTTACACCCCGGCGTGAATAACCCCCATTATTCGCTTTTATATAGACGTGTTTCTGACCGCCGGAGCCTTGCAACATGACCGCACAACCTCAAGCCCTGAAAATCCGCCGCCCTGACGACTGGCACATCCATCTGCGTGATGACGACATGCTGAAAACGGTTCTGCCTTATACCAGTCAGGTATTTGGCCGGGCGATTGTGATGCCTAATCTGGCTCCGCCAATCACTACCGTAGACGCTGCCCGGGCTTATCGTGACCGCATTCTGGCCGCTGTTCCTCAGGATCATGACTTCACCCCGCTGATGACCTGCTACTTGACCAACTCATTGGCCGCCGCTGAACTGGTCAACGGCTTCGAGCAAGGCGTGTTCACCGCAGCCAAGCTGTACCCTGCCAACGCGACCACCAACTCCAGCCACGGCGTCAGCGACGTGAAAGGCATTTACCCGTTGTTCGAACAAATGCAGAAAATTGGCATGCCGCTGCTGATCCACGGTGAAGTGACTGACGCCGCCGTCGATATTTTCGATCGCGAGGCACGCTTTATTGAGCAGGTCATGGAGCCCATCCGCCAGCAGTTCCCGGAGCTGAAAATCGTCTTCGAGCACATCACGACCAAAGAAGCGGCTCAATATGTGCAGGAAGGCAATCGTTTTCTTGGTGCCACTGTCACGCCACAGCACCTGATGTTTAACCGCAACCATATGCTGGTTGGCGGTATCCGCCCGCACCTGTTCTGTCTGCCGATCCTGAAACGCAATGTTCACCAGGATGCGCTGCGTAAAGCGGTCGCCAGCGGTTCGGATCGCTTCTTCCTCGGTACCGACTCAGCGCCACATGCCAAGCATCGTAAAGAATCAAGTTGCGGGTGCGCCGGCGTATTTAACGCTCCCAATGCAATTCCGGCCTACGCCAGCGTATTCGAACAATTGGGCGCGCTGGAGCATCTGGAAGCCTTCTGTTCACTGAACGGCCCGCGTTTTTATGGCCTGCCGGTCAATGCCGATTTTATCGAACTGCAGCGTGTCCCGACGACGCAACCGGAAGAGATCGCCATAGGCCAGGAAACGGTTGTGCCATTCCTGGCCGGAGAGAGCCTGAGCTGGTCAGTGAAAGCGTAAAATCTTTTTTTAACGCAGCCTCTTGCCCCTACGCAAAGTTAACTGTATAAATAACCAGTAAATCGCTTCGGGGGCAATAATGCGTGTTGAAGTCACTATAGATAAAACCAGACCGCTACCGTCAGGGGCCATCGAAGCCCTGACCGGCGAGCTGGGCAAACGGGTCAAGCGTCAATTTCCAGACGCCGTGGTTCAGGTCCGTTATGCCGGTTCCAATGGGCTTTCTGTGCTTGGCGGCCTAAAAACGGATAAAGATCTCATCGCTGAAATCCTCCAGGAAACCTGGGAAAGCGCAGACGAGTGGTTCAGCGCAGAATAACACTGCAATGCTGTTTTTGCCGGGGGTCGCTCCCCGGCTTTTTTGTCTTTGAAACCCCGCTCTCCTCCTCACAATTTTATTCTGGAAGAAAAGCCTTATCTGGTCTGTACTGAATGTTTTAACAGGAGGTGTTTAAAATGGCCCCGGACAAAATAAAGTCTGAAGAAACGATGACCTTTGGCGAGTTGCTGGCGTTGATTGGCGATCAAAAAAGGCGCTTGAGCGTATTGGAAGTCGCCTTCTCCTATCTGGCTTTTGGTCTGGATGACAAAGCCAATCAGTTGCTGATCCACAGCCTGAAACTGGAAGCGCAAAATCAGAATCGCGATGCTGAAACGCAGCAGCATTTCGCACACCTGGCCACCGAGCTGGAGAAACGGTTACACGGCACCCCGCCGCCGCTTGATGCTGAATGATTGCCACATGCCTGCCGCGCTGGTTTCCTCCAGCCGGCCAGTAGAAATAATGACTCAAATAAATATTTATTTTGCAAAAAAGGATGGAAAATCCCCACCATAGAAAGCATATGCGTATACTGTAATTGCTCACATGATGATGAGCCGCATTGATCCTCGTTAGTCACTCACGTTAGTTACTACTCAATAAGGGGTCTTTATGGACAGAAATGATGAAGTAATTCAGACACACCCGCTTGTTGGTTGGGATATCAGTACTGTCGACGTTTATGACGCCATGATGATACGCCTTCATTACCTGTCTTCACTAGACCAGACACCAGAAGAAGCCCAAGTAGACAGAACGCTTTGGCTAACTACAGATGTGGCACGCCAATTAATCAATATCTTAGAAGCTGGCATTGCCAAGATTGAAGCAACGGATTACCTGGACCTTGATCGTAAAAAACACTAATTTACTGCCCCAAAAAGCTAAGGCGCCAGCGATTATCTCTGGCGCCTTTTTCTTTGCCGGTACAACAGCGCAACGGGTGCATTGCTGCGCCCAACCTTTTATCATAGCCCGATAAGAAACGTATATCAGAGAGGTTACGGCACGTGGAATATGACTTAATTGTTGTGGGCAGCGGTTCGGTAGGCGCAGCGGCGGGTTACTATGCTACGCGATCCGGCTTGAAAGTATTAATGATCGACAGCGCGATGCCCCCACACCGTAACGGCAGCCACCACGGCGATACACGAATCATCCGCCATGCCTATGGCGAAGGTGAAAAGTATGTGCCACTGATTCTGCGCGCCCAAGCGCTGTGGAGCGCGCTGATTCAACAAACCGGTGAAGAGCTGTTTCAGGCCTGCGGAGTACTGAACCTGGGGCCACGGCATTCTGAATTTATCAACAATGCCCAACGCAGTGCACAAAAATTTCGCCTTAACACGCAAAACCTCAGTGCAGAACAGATTAACCAGCGTTGGCCCGAATTCAACGCACCCGAGGGTTACATTGGCGTGTTTGAACCCGATGCCGGGTTCCTTCGCTCAGAACAGGCCGTCACCAGTTTTATCAAACTGGCTAAAGAGGCCTGGTGCAGCCAGCTGTTCAATTGCCCGGTCAGCGCAGTGGAGCCTGTCGATGGCGGTGTGGAAGTCGTTACCTCTGAAGGCCGTTTCCAGGGCCGAAAAGCGGTAGTCACCGCTGGCACCTGGGTAAAGGCCCTGCTGCCGCAGTTACCGATCGCACCGCTGCGGAAGGTGTTTTCCTGGCATCAGGCGGATGGCCGATACAGCGTCAACAATCGCTTCCCGGCGTTTACCGTTGAGGCTCAAGACGGCAGCCATTATTACGGTTTTCCTGCCGATAACGACGGACTGAAAGTGGGTAAGCATGACGGTGGCCAAGAGATGGATGCGCCAGAGCAACGCAAACCTTTCGGCAGTTTCGCCAGTGACGGCACTGAGGTCTTCCAATTCCTACGCCAATTCTTACCCGGTGTAGGGGTATGTTTACACGGGGAAGCCTGTAGTTACGATATGAGTCCGGATGAAGATTTTATTATCGATACCGTCCCTGGATGCGATCGACTGATGGTCATCAGTGGTTTGAGCGGCCATGGCTTCAAGTTTGCCAGCGTGTTAGGTGAGATCGCCGCCCTGTTTGCCGAAGATAAAACCCCGCCGGTGGATGTCTCCCCCTTTACGCTAAAGCGTTTTAACTAACCTTTTCCCATTCAGTAACCGCACCCGTTAACCTGCGCGGGCTGCGGTTTACCCCCCAGTTACAATTACACATCCGCATAACTCTTTAAAATTTAATATAAAAAATCTGGCAACGGAAATTTCTGACGCAAGTATCCGGATTTCCGAATTGATCCCCTATGGTGTAAGTTCTATTTTACAGCTGATATGCCCAAGTAATTTTTCGATCAACAAGGACGTGACCATGAAACTGCTTGTCGTGGACGAATGCTGCTTTACCCGGGTCGGAATCGACAATTATTTTACTGACTATGTTTTTGCTCAAATCACGTGTTGTCACAGCATTGAACAGGCTATGCCACTGCTGAGCAGTTACCAGCCGAGCCACATTTTGATCAATCTGACCAAACAGTGCCGCTATAACGAAGATGATGCGCAACTGCAGGCTTTTATTGAAGCCAACCCCACAGCGCTACTGTTTATTTATCTGGACACCCCCTATCCCTACAGCGAAACGCCGATGCGCATCGCTGATAACGCCTTCCTGTTCAACAAAAGCATTTTGCCCGTCACCTTGCGCATGCTGAGGGAAAAGCCGGTCACACTGATGGATAGCGGCGCCGAACACTCTCTGTTCAGCCCGCAAGAGCTGACGGTGATGAAACACTGGATGGCAGAAATGCCGAATTACCGCATCGCCAAAAAGCTGCAAATCAGCTCACATACGGTTTATGTTCACAAACGCCACATCACGGAAAAAATCAACGCCCGCAACCGACTGGAGTTTTATTCTCTCTATAACGTACTGCGTTATTTCTATCCGCCGAGCACGCCGCCGGTTACCCCGATGCCGCTGCCTCTACTGGCCGTATAATTTATTTAAGAGGTGAAATTCACCTCTATCTCCACGCTTTGCCCTTTCACAGTATTAACGCCAGCTACAAAAATACTATAATCAGCGCTCCTTACCTTTTGGCTGCTCAGAATGCTAAACAAAATACTGTCGGCGATCGTCAACAATGTACGCGAACATCTGGTGCTGTATCTCTGTCTGTGGCTGCTGGTACTGGTGCTGGATGTCTATTTCTTCTTTATGGCCTGACACATGCCGCTCAGCTTCCCCTGTTTGTGTTTCCGCCGTTTCGGCTACCCGGCACAGGTGATCAGCCTTGAACAATCCACCATATTCCCCCCAACCGGCTGTTGCTGCAAATGCGCTATGCGCCGATCACCCCATAGACCCATGGGCAGGCACGCGCTGGTGATGATGCATCAGAAATGCAAACCATCAACCTGGTTAGAATCTAACTGGAAATAATCGACATTCTTTGCTACCGGTATATTTGTTAAAAAAAGACCACATTTACGCAAAATGACAAAAGCTGACGAAAATAAATAAAAAACGTTAACATTCAAAAAGTAATGTGGGATCGCGTTCAAATGGCGATATTCACTACGACGATTTCATTGATTAACTTTCGCTATCTTCCGCAAATTCACTGATTAATATTCTAAAGAAGTAACATAGTTGAATTTATTATTGATTTTATGTTTCTTAAAGTTTAATTATTGCATCCAGAAAATGAAGAACGTAAGGAAACAAGATGCTTTGGAAAAATACCGCCAGCCGTTTTGGTCATATTTCAGTGCTAATCCATTGGCTGGTTGCGCTGACGGTTTACGGCATGTTTGCCCTGGGCCTATGGATGGTCACGCTAGGCTATTACGATGTCTGGTACCATCAGGCACCGGAAATTCATAAAAGCATCGGTACACTGTTGTTCATCGTCATGGTGGTACGGGTGATCTGGCGTTTCGTTTCACCTCCGCCAAAACCGCTGGCCAGCTACAGCCGCTTTACTCGCGTCAGTGCGACACTGGCTCATATCGCGCTGTATGTCGTGTTGTTCAGTATCCTGATCAGCGGCTATCTGATTTCCACCGCCGACGGCCAGGCAATCAGCGTTTTCGGCTGGTTCGAGATCCCCGCCACCGTCACCGGCATGGCTGAACAGGCCGATACCGCCGGCACTATCCACCTTTATCTGGCCTGGACCGTCGTCGTGCTCTCACTACTGCACGGCCTGGCTGCGCTTAAGCATCACTTTGTTGATCGTGATGTGACTTTGAAACGGATGCTGGGTAGCAGCGCCGATTAACCTTTGGATTTATGGAGATTGCTATGTTGAAGAAAACCGTACTGGGCCTGACCGCAGGCGCACTGCTGCTGAGCGCCGGTTCCGCGCTGGCTGCCGACTACAAAATTGACAAACAGGGGCAACACGCCTTTATCGAATTCCGCATCCAGCACCTGGGTTACAGCTGGTTGTACGGCACCTTCAAAGACTTTGACGGCGGCTTCACCTTCGACGAAAAAGATCCGTCCAAGGATAAGGTTAACGTCACTATCAATACCGCCAGCGTCGATACCAATCACGCCGAGCGCGATAAACATCTGCGCAGTGCAGAGTTTTTGAACGTGGAAAAGAACAAACAGGCCAAGTTTGAATCCACCGAAGTGAAAAAGAGCGGTGACGGCTATGCAGTGGTCGGTAATCTGACGCTGAACGGCGTTACCAAACCGGTCACGCTGGACGCCAAACTGATCGGCCAGGGTAATGATCCATGGGGTGGCTACCGCGCAGGCTTTGAAGCCAACGGTAAAATCAAGCTGAAAGACTTCGGCATCACTACCGATCTCGGCCCGGCATCGCAAGATGTTGAGCTGATTATTTCTGTCGAAGGCGTACGGGCGAAGTAATACTAAAGCGCGGCAAATCTGCCGCGCTTATCATGGGCTCAGCTTGCTGGGCCTTCATCTTCCGGTGCAGGAATATGCATCGTGGTCTGCAACAATCCTTTCGACTTATTGAAAATCTTGATGCCATTTTCACGGCCGGCTCGGCGGGCGCGCTGTTCTTCACGCGGCAACTTCAGCTCTTCACGGCAGATCTCGCTACAGCAACCTTCAAATTTGGCGGCGCAGGTCGGGCACTGAATAAACAATAAATGGCAGCCGTCATTCTTACAGTTGGTGTGAGTATCACAGGCGGTGCCGCACTGGTGGCAATTGGCGATCACATCGTCAGAAATCCGCTCGCCCATGCGCTCGTCGAACACAAAGTTCTTGCCGACAAACTTCAGCGGTAGCCCCTGCTCTTTCGCCTTGCGCGCGTACTCGATAATCCCGCCTTCCACGTGGTACACGTTTTTGAAGCCGTTATGCAGCATGTAGGCGCTGGCTTTTTCACAGCGAATACCGCCGGTACAGTACATAACAATATTTTTGTCTTTATTGTCCTGCAGCATCTCGACCGCCATCGGCAGTTGGTCGCGGAAAGTGTCTGAAGGCACCTCGATGGCGTTTTCAAAGTGGCCGACTTCATATTCGTAATGGTTACGCATATCCACAAACAGCGTATCTGGATCGTCAATCATCTGGTTGACGCGATCGGCCTGCAAATACTCACCCACATTCGCCGGGTTGAAGCTCTCATCGTCAATCCCATCGGCGACGATGCGATCGCGCACCTTAAGGCGCAGCACCCAGAAGGATTTACCGTCATCTTCCAAGGCGATATTCAGGCGCACCTGATCCAGCGCCGGATGCGAGGCAAACAGCGCGGTTTTAAACGCCTCGAACTTGTTCTGCGGCACGCTGATTTGCGCATTGATGCCCTCTTTGGCCACATAAATGCGGCCAAACACCTTCAGCTTGTCAAACTGAACGTACAGGCTGTCGCGAAATGCTTTGGGATCGTCGATGGTGAAGTATTTATAAAAAGAAACTGTGGTGCGTGGCTCTGTTTCTGCCAGCATGCGCGCCTTCAGTTCCTCATTAGAAATTCGGTTATGTAACACTGGCATGGTGTACTTTCCTGTCTTTCGGGAGGTGGCTTATTTTGAACGCGCAGGCCGCTGGCCCACGCGCGGCCGACATGATACCCGAAAATGTCGCTCAAAACAGCATTAGCCCGGCGGCAAAGTTTAACGCTGGAAACTTGACGCCGGTCACAAACCCCGATAAGCCTAATGGTAGTTTGCTTTCTCTTTACCACGGATCCGGAGGACGTCATGAGTCAGTTATTTACCCCGATTTCACTGGGGGAACTGGATTTACCCAACCGTATTATTATCGCCCCTATGTGCCAATACTCTGCCGACGAGGGCAAAGCCACCGAATGGCATACCATGCATCTCGGTCAGCTGTCATTGTCCGGCGCAGGGTTACTGATCGTCGAAGCCACCTCAGTGGCGCCGGAAGGGCGCATCACACCCCGCGATCTCGGCCTCTGGGACGATGCTACCGAACAGGCGTTAGCGCAGATAGTGCAGGCAGTGAGAAAACACGCCTCCATGCCATTAGGCATTCAGCTCTCCCATGCCGGCCGCAAGGCCTCCTGCGCCATTCCCTGGGAGGGCGGCGGACAACTCAGCGCCGCACAGGGTGGCTGGCAAACCTGGTCCGCCTCCGCCGTGCCCTTCGCATCGCATGATGCCCTCCCCGCGGCCATGAGCTTGGCCGATATCGAGCGGTTGAAAGCGCAGTTTGTTGCGGCAGCAAAACGCGCCGACCGCCTGGGCTTTGAGCTGATCGAACTGCATGGCGCACACGGGTATTTACTGCACCAGTTTCTCTCCCCCCTGGCCAACCAGCGCAACGATCAATACGGCGGTTCCTTGCAAAATCGCATGCGCCTGCTGCTGGAGATTTTCAGTGAAGTACGCGCGGTGTTCCCGGCGAACAAAGCGCTCGGCGTGCGGATTTCAGCAAGTGATTGGGTGGAAGGCGGTTGGGATGAACGGCAATCGGTGGCGCTGACGAAAGCGCTGAAAGAATTGGGTTGCGATTATATCCACGTTTCCAGCGGCGGCCTTTCACCTCAGCAGAAGATCCCTGTCGGCCCGAATTATCAGGTGCCATTCGCCGAAGTCATCAAGCGAGAAAGCGGCCTGCCGACCATCGCCGTGGGGCTAATCACTGAGCCGGAACAGGCTGAAGCGATTGTCGCCACCGGCCAGGCGGACATGGTGGCACTGGCACGCGGTATTTTGTACAACCCGCGCTGGCCATGGCACGCGGCCGCCAGGTTGGGTGAGAAGGTCAGTGCACCGCCACAATACTGGCGTTGCGAACCTCACGTATTGAAAGGACTGTTTAAAAACGACTGACGGACTTGGCTTGGGCGCTCAGCGCCCAAGCCGACATTCGGTCAAACCGGAAACCACCATCCCCGCCAACAACGCGATACCCGCAACCGCCAGCAAAGGGTTAAACTGCAAGTGTGCGCCCAAGCTACCCAATAATGCCCCAAGGATCAGCAACCCGGAACTTAACCATGATGCCCACATAACTTCCCCTCTGAATAATTGCGCGGTCATAATACGCATCTCTTGTGCGCAAGCCTTATCCTTTAGAGCGATTCAGCTGAATTAATAATCATATTATGCCCAATAATCACTTAAAATTATGTATTAATGCGGTGCCTTTTCACGTTGCGCGAGAAAAATGTCACAATAGTGGTTATAAACGGCAGAAAAACCAGGGTGAATAAAATGTCCGTCTGAAGGATAAACCCTGCTATTACTCTGTTATTATTGTTAAATGACTGCTTCTAAGCTGAGAACACATGACTCAAGTTCCTTCTTTTAATCGCACTTTATTGCACCCGCGTTACTGGCTTACCTGGTTCGGTATTGGCCTGCTTTATTTGCTGGTATTACTGCCTTACCCGATTCTCTATCGCCTCGGGACCTCGCTGGGCCGTTTTTCCATGCGTTTTCTCAAGCATCGCGTGGCGATTGCCCGGCGTAACCTGACGCTGTGTTTCCCGGACATGCCGCAGGCCGAACGCGAAGCGCTGCTGGTGCAAAATTTTGAGTCCGTCGGCATGGGGCTGTTTGAAACCGGTATGGCCTGGTTTTGGCCAAACTGGCGCATCGAGCGCTGGTTCCACGTCAGCGGGTTAGAACACATTCAAAAGGCACGCGACAACCATCAGGGCGTTTTGCTGATCGGTTTGCATTTCCTTACGCTGGAACTGGGCGCACGTATCTTTGGCATTCATAACCCGGGTATCGGCGTTTACCGCCCGCACGACAACAAGCTGATGGACTGGCTGCAAACCTGGGGCCGCATGCGTTCCAACAAATCCATGCTGGATCGTAAAGACGTGAAGGGCATGATCCGCGCGCTGAAACAGGGTGACATTATTTGGTATGCGCCGGATCACGACTACGGCCCGCGCAGCAGCGTGTTCGCCCCGCTGTTTGCCGTCGAGAAGGCCGCTACCACCACCGGCAGCTATATACTGGTGCGGATGGGCAAACCGGCGATCATTCCCTTTACCCCGCGTCGTCTGCCAGATGGCAAAGGTTATGAGTTGATTATGCAGCCGGCGGTGGAAAACTTCCCGCTGGACAATGAATTCGTGGCCGCCGCGTTTATGAATAAAGTGGTGGAAAAAGAGATCCTGATGGCCCCGGATCAGTACATGTGGCTACACCGCCGCTTCAAGACCCGGCCCGAAGGCGAGCCGTCGTTATATTGACCACACCCCGTCTTATGGCGGGTCATTTTGTGCTCTGGGTATTGAGAACCAAGGATAATGGTGAGAGGGTAATCATCCTGATCGTCCTCACTATTTTCACCCTGGAGCCAGAATGTATATCGTTAGCCTGACTTACCATCGCCCGATAGAAGAAGTTGACAGCCATCTCGAGGGGCATGTTGCCTGGTTGAAAAAATACTTCCAGGACGGTACCTTCATCGCCTCCGGACGTAAAAACCCGCGTACCGGCGGTGTGATCCTGGTGAAAGGTATTGATCGTGCGCAGTTGGATACCATAGTGGCGCAGGATCCGTTCAACGCCGTAGCCAGCTACGACATTACCGAATTCACCCCCTCCACCACCGGCAAGGGTTTTGACGTGCTCGCCGGGCTGTAAATCCCGCTAAACTTCAAGTTGCCGCAAACAACGCCGCAGCAAGAAACGATGGGCATATTCCGCGCAGCCCGCGCGGAATACCGACAACGCATTCTTGTTAAAACTTTATTTCATTCTTCAGGCAGTCCTCCCACATCAATTGCTGCCGTCTATAATTAGGCGCATACTTACCAAGCTAACTTTCTTGCTTTGCCCCTTTGTTTTCGCCTGCCAGCAAAGCGCGTCACCTTGTGCAATGGTAATTTATGGCTTCGGCATCAGAACCAGTAAACTGGAAACGCAATCTTTTCGTCGTCTGGCTGGGGTGCTTCCTCACCGGGGCCGCCTTCAGCCTGATCATGCCCTTCCTGCCGTTATACGTGGAAACGCTCGGCGTGACCGGCCACGAAGCGCTGAATATGTGGTCGGGCCTAGTGTTCAGCATCACCTTCCTGTTCTCCGCCATCGCCTCCCCCTTCTGGGGTGGGCTGGCCGATCGCCGTGGGCGCAAACTGATGTTGCTGCGCTCGGCGTTGGGTATGTCGATTGTGATGCTTCTGATGGGGATGGCACAGAATATCTGGCAGTTTTTAGCTCTGCGCGCGGTACTTGGCCTGCTCGGCGGCTTTATTCCCAATGCCAATGCGTTGATTGCCACCCAGGTACCGCGCAACCGCAGCGGCTGGGCACTGGGCACCCTGTCCACCGGCGGCGTTAGCGGCGCATTGATTGGGCCGCTGATAGGGGGGCTGTTGGCCGACCAATATGGCCTGAGGCCGGTATTCTACATCACCGCCGCCGTGCTGTTACTCTGCTTTGCGCTGACGCTGTTATGCGTTAAAGAACAGTTCACCTCGGTGCAGAAAAAAGACATGCTGCATGCACGCCAGGTCTTCGCTTCACTGAAAAACCCCAAACTGATACTCAGCCTGTTTGTCACCACCATGATTATCCAGATTGCCACCGGGTCAATCGCACCGATTTTAACGCTGTATGTGCGTGATTTGGCCGGTAGCATCCATAATCTGGCTTTTATCAGCGGCCTGATCGCCTCGGTGCCCGGCGTTGCCGCCCTGATGAGTGCGCCACGGCTGGGCAAACTGGGGGACAGGATTGGCCCTGAGCGCATTCTGGTATTTATGCTGGTTGTCTCGGTGCTGTTGCTGATCCCCATGGCTTTTGTACAAACGCCGTGGCAGCTCGGCGTATTGCGCTTCCTGCTGGGTGCTGCCGACGGAGCGCTATTGCCGGCCGTACAAACTCTGTTGATCTACAACTGCACCAATCAGGTCGCCGGGCGGATTTTCAGTTATAACCAGTCGTTCCGCGACGTGGGTAACGTCAGCGGTCCGCTGTTGGGCGCTGCGGTCTCCGCCGGCTACGGCTTCCGGGCGGTCTTCTGCGTCACCGCCCTGGTAGTGCTGTTTAACGCCGCCTATTCCTGGTGGTGTTTGCAACGCCGGCCGGCACGCATGAAAGAAGACACCTTGCAGGAAGAGCAATAAACCCATTTATCACCCACTGCTTCGCTTAAATGGGTCTACGGTCCATTTACCTTACTTTTAGTATTGATACCCTTCGTGGCTTCTTTTTCTGCACCGACCAGAAAATTCTCAACTTAATACTCTGTTTTAAAAACAGTAATTGATTTTTTGCGCAATAAAACCGCTGTCAATAACATTCCTGCGCAAACCAACATAAAAACCAAGAAAGTAGATGTTTGTCGACTTTTCATCTAAAAAATGGGATACAGGGACTAGACAAAACCACCATCCAGTTATCAAATGGTTAAATAATATCACGCCCAATGTAAATCATTGGCCAAGTGAAAAAAGGCCGACGCGCTTTCCACGGTTAACGGGCGCTGCGGCTGCGGTTTTGTCGGGTAATCCGCATTGGGTGGATCACCTTCCTTAAATACACATACATACCACAGTATAAGCCGCATCAATGCGGCGCATTTTATTGGGAAGACGTTATGCAATCCTCTGTTAATAACCAAGAAAGCCGGACCTTCTTCGGCCACCCTTATCCGCTGGGATCCCTGTTCTTTACCGAAATGTGGGAGCGGTTTTCGTTTTACGGCATTCGCCCATTACTGATTCTGTTCATGGCTGCCACGGTCTACGACGGCGGCATGGGCCTGGCCCGTGAAAATGCCTCGGCGATCGTCGGTATTTTCGCCGGCAGCATGTATCTGGCGGCTTTGCCGGGCGGCTGGCTGGCGGATAACTGGCTCGGTCAACAAAAAGCGGTGTGGTACGGCTCCATTTTGATCGCGCTCGGCCACCTGTCGATCGCGTTGTCTGCCGTCATGGGCAACAACCTGTTCTTCATCGGCCTGATGTTTATCGTACTGGGTTCCGGCCTGTTCAAAACCTGTATCTCGGTAATGGTCGGCACCCTGTACAAGAAGGGCGACAACCGTCGCGACGGTGGTTTCTCGCTGTTCTATATGGGCATCAACATGGGCTCATTCATCGCCCCGCTGATCTCTGGCTGGCTGATCCGCTCTCACGGCTGGCACTGGGGCTTCGGCATCGGCGGTATCGGGATGTTGGTGGCGCTGGTGATCTTCCGGGTATTTGCCGTTCCGGCAATGAAACGCTATGACAGCGAAGTCGGCCTCGATTCCACCTGGAACAGCCCGGTCGCCAAGAAAAACGGCGTCGGTGCCTGGTTAATCGCATTGGCCATCGGCGTGGCGGTGCTCGTCACCCTGATAGCACAAGGCGTGATCGTGATTAATCCGGTGGCAGTGGCCAGCATGCTGGTTTACGTGATTGCCGCCTCGGTGACCCTGTACTTTATTTACCTGTTCGCCTTTGCCGGTCTGAGCCGCAAAGAACGCGCTCGCCTGCTGGTGTGCTTTATCCTGCTGGTATCCGCCGCTTTCTTCTGGTCTGCGTTCGAACAAAAACCTACCTCGTTCAACCTGTTTGCCAACGATTACACCAACCGTATGATTGGCGGCTTCGAGATCCCGGCGGTCTGGTTCCAGTCAATCAATGCCCTGTTCATTATCCTGCTGGCGCCGGTATTCAGCTGGGCCTGGCCGGCGCTGGCGCGTAACAAAGTGCGCCTGAGCAGCATCACCAAGTTTGTTATCGGCATTCTGTTTGCCGCAGCGGGCTTTGGCTTGATGATGCTGGCAGCGCAGAACGTACTGGGCAACGGCGGTGCGGGCGTGTCCCCGCTGTGGCTTGTGGGCAGCATTCTGATGTTGACGCTGGGTGAGCTGTGCCTGAGCCCAATCGGCCTGGCGACCATGACTCTGCTGGCGCCTGAAAGAATGCGCGGTCAGATGATGGGCCTGTGGTTCTGCGCCAGCGCGCTGGGTAACCTGGCGGCCGGTTTGATTGGCGGCCATGTGAAGGCCGATCAGTTAGAAATGCTGCCGAACCTATTCGCCCGTTGCTCGATTGCGTTGCTGATCTGCGCCGTAGTACTGACGCTGCTGATCGTACCTATCCGTCGCATGATGGAAAACACCCAGGGTAAAAGCGAACAGAAACCGGCCACCAACGCCTGATAACGCCTTCTCTTTCTCCTTCAAGCCAGCGCCCGGTGCGCTGGCTTTTTTATTTTCCCCACGCCTGCCATTGCAGCACCACGCGGTAACCGTCCAGATCTTCGAAGGTCTGCCCGCCGTTATCCCAATAAGGGTTGTAAGACGCCACGTGCCGAAAGCCGGCGGCCAGCATGCGTCGGCACCCTGCGCGCCATTCCCCTTCTTGCGGCAGATAAAACACCAGCAGATGATCCTGCGTCGGCGCCAGCCCCACCTTTACGCCGCGATGGTGGGTAAACTCGAGGTGATAGCCGTGCTGCGGATGCCCGACCATTACGCCGTCAAACCCCTGGTGATCGGCAAATTCGCCCAACCGTTCGAACCCTAATCCCTGACAGTACATCGCAGCGATTTCCTGCAGACGATCGGTCGGGCGGGCAATACGCAGCACCGCGTTGGTTATCGGCATTATTTTCTCCGTATCATAATGAACTCATACAGTGCCATGCCCGCCAGCACCGCCGCCACGAACAGCCAGCCAGGTAACGAGCCCGCCCCCGCGAGCACCCATGCCGGCCCGGGGCAGATACCCGCCATGCCCCAGCCAATGCCGAACAGCGCGCTGCCTGCCAGTAAACGGCGATCCAGGCGGCGATTCGTGGGAATGAGCAACGTCTCACCCAACAGCGTTCTCTGCCGACGCCGGGCCCAAAAAAAAGCCGGCGCCGCTACCGCAATCGCCCCCACCATAACCAGAGCCAGCGACGGATCCCAATGGCCGGTAATATCGAGAAAGGCCAGCACTTTGGCCGGGTTGGCCATGCCGGCGATAATCAAACCCAACCCGAAAATGATCCCGCTCAGCAGCGCAAATAAAATCCTGAACATGGTTTTAGCCCCCCGCCAGATGACGAACAACCCAGACGGTGATAAACCCCAGCAGCATAAATACCGCAGTGGCAACCAGCGAACGCGGCGCCAGCCTCGCCATGCCGCATACGCCGTGGCCACTGGTGCATCCGCCCCCCAGTCGGGTTCCCAGGCCGACCAACAACCCGGCCGCCATCAACCACAGGCTGCCGCCGCTGACCGGCATTTCCGGCAAAGGGCCGGCAATACGATACAACCAGGGGGATATCAGCAACCCGACAAGAAATGCGCCGCGCCATATTTTTTCTTTGCCGCCTGGCGTCAACAAACCGCCGGTGATGCCGCTGATCCCGGCGATGCGCCCGTTAAACACCAGCAACAGCGCCACCGCAATGCCGATAATACCCCCGCCGGCCAGTGCGGAAAGCGGCGTGAAATGCAGCCAGTCAATGGTCATGGTGTCGCTCCCGGTGCCGGACAATAAAGTTGATACAAGGTGCTGAGGATCGTCAGCGCTTTTTCATCGCTGACGGCATAGTAAATCTGCTTGCCCTCACGCCGCGTTGACACCAGCCCTTCCTGCCGCAATACGCTCAATTGCTGGGAAAGCGTCGGCTGACGGATCCCCAGCGTCTGCGCCAGTTCACCGACCGACATCTCACGCTGGCTAAGTTGGCATAGCAACAGCAAGCGATCCTCATTGCCCAGCGCGCGCAACAGCGCCCCGGCTTGCGTCGCCGCCTGCCGCATATTGTCGATATTCATGGGATCCTTAAAACAATTCATAAAATTATATATTGTATTCTTATAGACTATAATTCAGCGCCGCACCAGAGACTGGTGTGAAATGTGCCGGCGTGGCATGCTGCCATTACGCCTTACCACCACGCGGGGATACCGCTACAGATGCTGCTTTGCCACGACTTAATGCCAACCAACCGGTCGATTGTGCCGATTGCCAAAGATTACCAACACGGCGATTTCGAGCCCCTTCACCACCATAACTGTGCGCAACTGATCCACAGCCTTAGCGGCGTAGTACAGGTCAACACCCGTCTGGGCAGTTGGGTGGTGCCGCCGGGCCGCGGCGTCTGGTTGCCGGCACGGATGGAGCATAGCCTGCGCATCACCGGCAAGGTGGCGGCCAGAGCGCTGTTTGTCGATCCGTTGGCACGTGCCGATCTGCCCGCACAGTGCGAGGTGGTGCAAATCTCACCGCTGCTGCGCGAGCTGATTATCTGCGCGATGGACATTCCGCTGGATTACCCGCCAGGCGGGCGTGAAGATCGGATAATGGAACTGATCCTGGACGAGTTGCGCGTCTTGCCTATTCTGCCGTTGCATTTGCCGGAGCCACGCGACGAAGCCCTGCTGGCGCTATGCCGGCATATTCAGCAATCGCTGGCGCAGCCCTGGGAGTTAGCGCAGGCAGCCGGTTATATCAGCGTCAGCGGCCGCACATTGTCGCGCCGCTTTCAACGTGAAACCGGGCTGCGCTTTGGCGATTGGGTCCGCCGCGCCCGGCTACTGGCGGCGCTGAACGCTCTGGCGGCCGGCCACTCGGTGCTGGAAGTGGCGCTGGACCTGGGCTATGACAGCCCCAGCGCCTTCAGCGCCATGTTCCGCCGCCTGCTGGGCGTCGCCCCGAGCGCTTATTTCGCCAGATAGCGCCCGGCGACGTTAAACAGCGCCTGCAGCGAGGCGCTGGCGGAATCGACATCGATCCCAACGCCATAAGCCGCCTCCCCATGTGCCAAAGTGCAACGTATATAAGCCACGGCGCGACTGTGGCTCTGATGGCCCAGGGTATGTTCGTGATAATCCTCAATCGCCAACGCCAGGCCAAAGCGCTGGCGCAACGCATCTACCGCGCTGGACAGCAACCCGTTCCCTACCCCCATCAGCCTCTGTTGCTGCTCCTCGAACAGTACCCGGGCGCTGAAACTGTAAGCCTCAACGCCATGGCTCTCGGTCTGATAACTCAACAATTGCAGCCTCGGTTGTTCAACCAGTCCGTAAGTCGAGCGGAACAGTCGCCACAACTCGGCGGTGGTCATCTCTTTACCGCTGCCGTCCGTCGCCTGTTGCACCACCTTGCTGAAATCAATCTGCAGCCCGCGCGGCAACGACAGGCCGTGATTCTGTTCCAGCAGCCAGGCGGCGCCACTTTTGCCTGACTGGCTGTTAACCCGGATCACCGCCTCATAGCTGCAGCCGACATCACCCGGATCGAGCGGTAAGTAAGGCACCTGCCACAAACCGTCCTGTCGCTGCTGTTGGGCGGCGAAGCCTTTCTTGATGGCATCCTGATGCGAGCCGGAAAAGGCGGTGAAAACCAGTTCGCCGGCGTAAGGATGGCGCGGATGTACCGGCAGTTGGTTGCACTGTTCAACCACCTCAACCACCTGTTTCAGTTGGCTGAAATCCAGCCCCGGCGCAACGCCCTGGGTGTACAGATTGAGCGCCAGCGTCACCAGATCGACGTTACCGGTACGCTCGCCGTTGCCGAACAGGCACCCTTCCACCCGATCGGCGCCGGCCAGCATCGCCAGTTCGGCGCAGGCTACCCCGGTACCGCGATCGTTATGCGGATGTACGCTGATCGTCACCTGTTTGCGCTGGCTGAAGCGGCGGCAAAACCATTCGATCTGATCGGCATACACGTTCGGCGTACTGACTTCCACTGTCGCCGGCAGATTGATGATCATCGGCCGCCCAGGACCTGGCTGCCAGACATCGGCCACCGCCTCGCAAATCTCCAGCGCGAATTCCAGCTCGGTAAAGCAGAAGGTTTCCGGTGAGTACTCGAAGGTCCAGGCTGTTTCCGGCTGCAATTCGCACTGCTGGCGGATGCGCAATGCGCCATTCACCGCCAGGGCTACCGTCGCCGCTTTGTCCTGCCGGAAAACAATCTCGCGGAACATGGGGGCGGTGGCGTTATACAAATGCACGATAGCGCGAGGGGCACCGCGCAGCGATTCAAAGGTGCGATCTATCAGATCGTCACGCGACTGGGTCAACACCTGAATGCTGACATCGTCCGGGATCAGTTGCTCATCAATCAGCGAGCGCACAAAATCAAAATCCGTTTGCGACGCCGAGGGGAACGCCACCTCAATCTCTTTAAACCCGCATTGCAGCAGCAACTGGTAGAACTGGCGTTTACGAGCGTTATCCATCGGCTCCGCCAGTGCCTGGTTGCCGTCACGCAGATCGCTGGAGCACCAACGCGGTGCCTGCTCAAGGGTGCGGCCGGGCCATTGGCGATCCGCTAACGCCACCGGTGGGAACGGGCGATATTTGCTTGAAGGGTTGGTTAACATGGCGATCTCCTGGGGTGGTCGTAGGCAATGCCTTATTATTTCCCGCCACGTTATTCGCTGCTCCCGCTTAGCGGACAATCGTCGTCGCAAAACGGACAACAAAAAAATTTGCATCCTGCGCCAACGAGACAACAATTACTTCTGACGTATGTCATGACACTTTGGCGCTGCCAAAGCCCTTTCATTAACCTCACTGTGACTGGAGACGGACATGAGCCTGTATGCAACCCTGGAAGAAGCTATCGAAGCCGCGCGCGAGGAGTTTATCGAATCCGCCGAAGGCGGCAATGACGATGAAACGCCGGTACCGCAACAGTTCAATCTGCAAAAATACGTGATGTTGGACGGTGATATCATGTGGCAGGCCGAGTTCTTTGAGGAAGAAGGGGAATCGGTCGAGTGTTTCACCCTACGCAGCGGCGCTGCCGCCCAGGCTATTTTTGACGGTGACTACGACGAAGTGGAAATCGGTGCGGAATGGATAGAGGAAAATACGCTGCACGAGTGGGAGGAAGGTGATTTCCAGCTCGATCCACCGTTGGATACCGAAGAGGGCCAGGCTGCCGCCGACGAATGGGACGAACGCTGAATAACGTCGGGCAGGTGCCGGCCGATACTCGCTCCTGCCCGCCCCCTATAATGTTCTCCCGGAGGCCTAATGATCGTCCGCCAGGCATGTCGCGCCGATTACCCCGCTATCTTGCAACTGCAGTCGCAAAATACCCCGGCAAACCTTAGCGAGAGCCAAAAACGGCAAGGGTTTATCGTCTCACGTATGAATGAGGCTCAGTTAGAAAGCATTAACCGGCGTCTGGGTATTCTGGTGGCGGTTGAAGAGCGTGCATTGGTGGGCTTTGTCTGCCTGATGCCCACCGATATGCAACCGCGCCCGCCGGTGGTGGATGCGATGCTGGATACGCTCGGCAATCAGTCATTCAACGGCCGGGCGCTCCGTGAGCAGAAAGTGTTCTTGTATGGCCCGGTGTGCCTTGATACCGCCTGGCGCGGCAAAGGGGTGCTGAAACAGTTGTTCGCTGCCGTCAAGGCATGCACCCGCGATGAATTCGATGTCGGCGCGCTGTTTGTTGACGACGACAACCCGCATTCACTGATCGCCCACGAGCGAGGGTTGAAGATGACGGTGCTGGCGCCCTTCCGCTGCGGCCGGCACGGATATCAGTTGCTGGTGTTCGCCACACGGGATCCGATTTAATCGTAAGGCCCGTGCTGCGCATCGAACGGCAACATAAAGGTATCCACCACCATTGATAGCGGCACGTCAATCACCGTGATGTAGCGCCAGGGCGTATCACGCAGATCCCATTGCACACCCGGGTAATATTGATGGCCATGCCCGGCACCGGGCACCGTGCGGCTGATGATGCTGCCGCAACCGGTCAACGCCATTACGCCTGCCGCCAGCAGCGCCAAGCGGATTGAAGAAGAAAAGTTCACCAAATTGACTCTTGAACCTGGTTGTTTTGAAAATAAACAACGCCCCGTGCGGATGTTAGCACAGTTTCCTACCGCCGGTTTGTCAGCATTGCGTAAGCGAAAGGCCAAAAAAAACGGGGAACACGCAACGCGCATTCCCCGCTTGGGCTACCCGATCAGCGCCTAGCGCCGTCCAACCGGATGAGCCAGTTCGTTATGCGGCAGTCGCTGATAGTGTTCACGCCAGGCATTGCCTTCCGGCAGCTGCCAGACGCGCTGATGCAGACGTGACAGCGCTACCGGATCGCTCAGCAGCTCCAGTCGTTTGCCCTTCGCCAGTTTTTCCGGCCCCAGTTGCAACGCTTCAGTCACCCGTTCTTCACGGTTACGCTCAATCGCCCCGCGTAGATGGTGACGTGCCGTCGCCAGCGCCGTTGCCAATGCGTTGAATGACGGGTTAACCACGGCGTGCATAAAGCCATTGGCCAGCGCGCGCTCACGGTTAAGCTGCAGATACTCTTCCGTAGCCAGCAGTTCGCGCGGCGGTGAGTATTCTTCCGGGATCAAGAACAGTTTGGCGCGCTTGCTTTTTATACCCAAGGTCGCGCGGCTCGACAGCGCAGACACGATCGGTGACAGGATCAACGAGAAAACGATTGGCGACAACCACCACAGGAAACGCAGATCCAGCCAGGCCATACCGCCGGCCCAGACCAGGCCCAACAGCATCTGTGAACCGTGACGTTTAAAGGCTTCGCTCCATGGCGTGTCATCATCGTCACGCTGCGGAGAGTTCCATACCACTTCCCAACCCAGGAAAGCGCTGACCACGAACACGGTGTGGAACAGCATGCGCACCGGCGCCAGCAGCACCGAGAACAGCATTTCCAACAGCATCGACAGCAGCAGGCGCAAAGCACCGCCGTATTCTTTGGCGCCTTTGGCCCAGATCAGCACTATGCTGAGCAGTTTAGGCAAGAACAGCAGTATCAGCGTGGTGGAGAACAGCGCTATCGCCAGCTCCGGACGCCACTGCGGCCATACCGGGAACAGCTGCCGCGGCTGCAGGAAGTACTGCGGCTCCATCAGGGTATGCACCACCTGCAACGCCGTCGACAGTGCCAGGAACATAAACCACAAGGGTGCCGACAGATAAGACATCACGCCGGTCAGGAACACCGCACGGTGCACCGGGTGCATGCCTTTGACCAGGAACAAGCGGAAGTTCATCAGGTTACCGTGACACCAGCGACGGTCGCGCTTCAGCTCATCCAGCAGGTTCGGCGGCAACTCTTCATAGCTGCCCGGCAAATCGTAGGCAATCCACACACCCCAACCGGCACGGCGCATCAGCGCAGCTTCCACGAAGTCATGCGACATGATGGAACCGGCGAAAGAGCCTTCGCCCGGCAGCGGCGCCAGCGCACAGTGTTCGATAAACGGCTTCACGCGGATAATCGCGTTATGGCCCCAGTAGTGCGACTCACCCAATTGCCAGAAATGCAGGCCGGCGGTGAACAGCGGCCCGTAGACCCGAGTGGCAAATTGCTGCACGCGAGCATACAACGTATCCATGCCCGAAGCCTTTGGCGCGGACTGGATGATACCGGCGTTCGGATTGGCTTCCATCAGACGCACCAACCCAGTGAGACACTCACCGCTCATCACGCTGTCGGCGTCCAGAATCACCATGTAGCTGTACTCGCCACCCCAACGACGGCAGAAGTCGTCGATGTTGCCGCTTTTGCGTTTCACGCGGCGACGGCGGCGGCGGTAGAAGATACGACCATGGCCGTCTACATCGCGGCACAGTTCCATCCAGGCCTTCTGTTCCGCCATGCAGATATCCGGATCGTAGCTGTCGCTCAGCACGTAGATATCGAAATGCTCCAGTTGACCAGTAGCGGCGACGGACTCATAGGTCGCACGCAGGCCGGCGAACACACGCTCGACGTCTTCGTTACAGATCGGCATGATCAAGGCGGTGCGATGTGCCGGGTTAATCGGTTCATCGCCTTTGATGGTGGAAGAGATGCTGTATTTATCTTTGCCAATCAGCAACTGCAGGAACCCCATCAACGCAGTCCAGAAACCGGCCGATACCCAGCAGAAAAGGATGGCGAACAGGATCAGAATGCCGGTTTGCAAGACATAAGGCAGCAGTTGCAACACGGATTGCATCAGATCCTGATCCAGCATGGCCAGCGGATCGATCAGCGCCCAGCCCTGATAGGGCAAAATGGTTTTCATGTACCAGGTGGCGATGCCGGTTTGCACCAGCATCAACACCAACAGCACATAGCGACGCATCGACCCCACCACCCGCCAGCGATTTTCCGCCTCGGCTTCCTCTTTGGAAGCGTGGCGATTGTGCGGCGAGCGCCCCAGCAGAGAATCCCAAAAGCGCGCTACCGGGTTGGTGCGCCAGGCTTCCGGGAACATGCTGGTACGTTTGATTGGCGGCATTGCCTTCAGCACGGTGCGGCCTTCGGCATCGGTGTCGAAATCGTCGTCGCTGACCGCATCCGGCCAAGCGCTTTCGATACGCGTTTTGACCGAGGCCAGCGCCACGTCATCCGTCGACAGCGTATTAACGTTGGCATCGGCGGCACCCATCTTGCGATGCAACGCCTCCAGTGCCTGGCCGTCATCTGCCGCCGTCTGTGGTTTAAGCGCCTCTGACCGCTCAGCGGTCAGAGGCATTGCCGCAAGATAATCCTGGGCAGATTGAGTAAGCTTATTCATTGGCAGGTAGCTGATAGCTCCAGGTTTCCGACAGGGTCTTATCACCATTGACCAGCGCAGCGCGCATTTCTACCGGCTTCTTGTCGTCTTTCACTTTAAGACGCAGCGTCAGGCGCCAGCCTTTGGTCACTGGATTATAGCGGACATTGTTTTCGACCACTTCACCGTTATCGCCGATGCTCACCTGAGAGGCGACCGGCGTAGCGCCGTCCAGGCCTTTCAGGACCGGGCCAACGAAATCAACCAGGAACGCCACGCTGCCGTCAGGCTCGCGGATCAGGTTGGACTGCTTCACATCACCGGTAGAACGCATCGTCTGGCTTACATAGGCGATATCCTGTGAATGCAGCTTGTCTTCATCGCGGGTGAAGTGCAGTCGGTAGTTCAGCGCCAGCGGGGTTTTGGCATCCGGCAAGACGTCCGGGGTCCAAAAGGCAACGATATTGTCGTTGGTTTCATCCGCAGTAGGGATTTCCACCAGCTCAACTTTACCCTTGCCCCAGTCGCCACGCGGCTCGATCCAGGCGCTTGGGCGCAGATCGTAACGATCGTCCAGATCTTCGTAATCTTTGAAGTTACGCCCGCGCTGCAGCAGACCGAAACCTTTCGGGTTCTCGATCTGGTAGGTGCTGACGGACAAGTGCTTCGGATTATTCAGCGGACGCCAGATCCACTCGCCGTTACCGGCATGGATCGACAAGCCATTGGAATCATGCAGCGCCGGACGGTAGTTCAGCGTAGGCGATGGCTGGCTTGGCCCGAACAGGTACATGCTGGTCAGCGGTGCCATACCCAGTTTGCCGACCTTGTCGCGCAGGAACACTTTGGACTCGACATCCACCGTGGTATCGCGGCCCGGATAGACCACAAAACGATAAGCCCCGGTGGCACGCGGTGAATCCAACAGCGCGTAAATGACCAGATGCTTGTCGCCCTGCTTCGGACGTTCAACCCAGAATTCGCGGAAACGCGGGAACTCTTCACCGGACGGCAAGGCAGTATCAATCGCCAGACCACGGGCGGAAAGCCCGTAAACCTGCCCTTTACCCACCACGCGGAAGTAGCTCGCGCCCAGCAGGCTCATAATTTCGTCGTTCTTATCCGCACTGTTGATCGGATAAATCACCTTGAAACCGGCAAAGCCGAGGTTTTTTACCGAATCCGGATCGTGCTTCACCGAACCAAAGTTGAAGTACTCCGGGCTGTACTTGATCTGTTTTACGCTGGTTGCAGTGACTTCATTGATTTTCACCGGCGTGTCGAAGTACATCCCCTGATGATAAAATTCAAGTTTGAATGGGGTTTTCAGCTTGTTCCAATAGGCTTTATCGTGATTGAACTGAATCTGCTGATAGTCCGCGAATTTCATTTCACGGAATTGAGAAGGAAGGTTGCTCTTCGGGGCCTCAAAGCCTTTTCCTGCCAGATCCTGAGCCTGTTTGGCCACATCGTCGATAGAAAAAGCCCATGCCTGTGAAGTAAACAGCGTGAACAATACGGTAGCACCTAACCAACGAACGCTCGCGGCGCGTGGTTTACTGGATAATATATTAACTAGCACATCCCCCCCTATTCGTGTGCTCAAATCATTTAAATCCATATTAATGGATTATTCAGCTTTCCGACAACATGATAAATGGATGGTTCATGTTTATGGCTCATTGTTTAAGCAGCTGATGAAACACCAGCGTAGCAAGCCGCGCAGCAAGACGCTATGGAAAAATGTGAATCGGTATAGTAGGGTTTGGGATTGCGATTTAACCATTGCCGACTTATTAAGCGTGTTAATGACCACTCGACAAAATGACTAGCGGTAACCTATGACTAAAGGCAACAATCAACGAGAGTTTTTCCTCGATTCGATCCGAGCTTATTTGATGTTGCTCGGCGTTCCTTTCCACCTCTCCCTTATCTATTCCAGCCACGCCTGGGCGGTGAACAGCGCTACGCCCTCGTTTTCGTTGACGGTGCTGAACGACTTCATCCATGCCTTTCGCATGCAGGTGTTCTTCGTGATCTCCGGCTACTTCTCCTACATGCTTTACGAGCGCTACGAGCGCCACAAGTGGTTGAAGGTCAGACTGGAGCGAGTGGCGATCCCCCTGCTGAGCTCGATACCCTTAATAACCGTACCGCAGTTTTTCATGCTGAAATACTTCACGGATAAATTAAACGGCTGGGACGATTTTTCTCTCTATCAGAAAATAAATGTAACAATTTGGGAACTGGTTTCTCACCTGTGGTTTTTATTAACCCTGTCATTGCTGACCACAGCCTGTTTTTATCTGTTCAAAAAAATTAAGGCGTTAAAAAGTAACGTTGCCCCTAACCCGATAAATAGAATGACAGGATTAGGAAACATCTCACTGTTCTTTCTTTTATATGCTTTATGCTATTCGGTCGCGCACCGTATTATTTTAATTTTTGCGCCGCAATTACTTTCCAATGGCCTGTTCAATTTTGTGGTGATGGAGACGATGTTCTACCTGCCGTTCTTCATCCTCGGCGCTTACGCGTTTAAGTACGTGTGGCTGAAAGAGATTTTTCTCAAACCCTCGCCATTGGCAGTGCTCGGCTCGCTGCTGTTGTTGATTGCCTACATGCTGAATCAGACGTTACTGGCCCACAGCAGCTATATGTTTGAACTGGAAGTGGTGATCAAAACCCTGCTTGGCATCCTGATGACAAACGTCGTGTTTTCATTCGGGCACCGGGTGTTGAATTCTCATTCGCCACAAATCACTTATCTGGTCAATGCGTCGCTGTTTATATATCTGGTGCATCATCCGCTGACCTTGATATATGGCGCTTTTGTGACGCCCTATATCAACAATAACCTGCTGGGTTTCCTGATTGGTCTGGTGTTCGTCTTCTCCTGCGCCTTTGCCTTATATGAGTTGCACAAGCGCGTCCCTCTGTTGCGTTTCCTGTTCTCAGGCAAACCACAGTAATACCCAGTCTCCATGGCCTCAGGGTGAGATTTCCTCCCCCTGAGGCCATGGAAGGAGGCTTCACTAACCTTTTGAATGCGTTGCTCATCTTTTCATCATGAGCATTTTCCTAATCTTTGTCTTACCTCCCCCCTCACATTGCAAACTGACGATCACCTGTTACGCTCACTAGACATACTTATAAGTTATTTTTGTTCCTTTCTGGGCAGGGTAATCACATGAGAGAAGCATGGGTCGACTATGCAAAAGGCATCGGTATTATTTTGGTGGTCTTTGGCCATGTAAATCGCGGTTTGTACAGTGCAAACATTCATCTTTCCGAATCGTTTTACCAACTTACAGACAGCGTTATCTACAGTTTTCATATGCCGCTGTTCTTTTTCCTTTCCGGTTTATTTTTCGTTCAGTCATTAGATAGAAAGGGTAAAACCAGCTTTATCATCAGTAAAGTTGATACTATCGTGTACCCCTATATCATCTGGTCGTTGCTACAGGGAGCTATCGAGATCGCCTTGTCACGCTATACCAACAACCCCGCCAGACTGGCGGACATGCTGACACTGTTTACGCATCCTCGGGCACAATTCTGGTTCCTGTACGCCTTGTTTATGGTGTTTGTCCTCGCCGCCCTGTTATATAGCAAGAATACATTCAACTACATCCTGCCTGTCTTGATCGTTATCAGCGCCGGTTTGTATGTTTATCAGGACAGCCTTGGACAAGCTTTCCATTTCGATTATGTCACCAAGTTTATGATCTTCTTCTTGCTCGGGGCGGTAGCAATACGCTATTCAACCGTCATTGGCGGAATCGGCATGGGTACCAGCCTGATCGCTTTACTGGCTTTTACTCTATTGGAGTGGGGATTCCATGGTTACCTTGGCCTGACCTACACAAATGCCGGAGCGTTCTCCCTGATCCTTGCCGTCGTCGCCATCGCCTTTATCATTTGCCTGTCAGTGCTGCTTGCAAAGGTAAACATCCCTTGGTTACAACGTTTGGGTGAGTTGAGTATGGTGATCTACCTGATGCACATCCTTGCCGCCAGTGGATTACGCATCGTGCTGGCCAAATTTCTGCACGTCAACAACTGGTCGGTACATGTTGTTGCCGGTACGCTGGTTGGCCTGATCGCCCCAATTATTGCCTATTACGTTATTCAACGTCTGCACCTCAATTTCCTGTTGGAGCGTCCGCGTTACAACCGAGTGCAACGCAAAGAAAAAACCCTCTGAACGCTTGGGGCGGCTCTTGCCGCCCCTTTTCTCAACACCTTCTTCCCAAGCCTATTTACGATGCGACAATAGCGTCCGGGTTGCTGCCGGACCTGTAGCATAGAGCACACATTGCTCAGCTCAATGGTTAAAGTTAGTGCAAAGTTATGCTGGAGCATATTGCCGCTAGTTGTTATAACTGCAATGCATAAGTGGAAATCCACATCCCTGCCTTACGGTAGCGATTGGGCTCAATGAACCCTGAGGGACGACGTTATCGTTGGTACGATAATGTTGGCATCATCTCCCTTCCGTCACGACAGAGAGGATTTTTAATGACTGATAAAGACACTTCGGCTCAGGAAGCCGTACCAGAAAACGCCACCCTACTGAAAATCCTTGGCCGCTTGCTGTCCGCACTGGATTCGTCGATCAGCGGCAAGGATCGCAGCATTCTGGTGACCGAACTTTCCAGCCTCAATCTTGACGGCATTTCAGAGTCGGAGCGAAAATTGGCCGCTGAACTGATCAAGCGAGCCTTGCAATCGCTCGATCATTAACGACACTGCGCCTACAAACCATTAAGCCTCCCGACGGGGGTTTAATGGTTTCCCCCTCAGTCGACCTCCGATGATTATTGCCAAAGTAAATATTCAGTATTCTGATAACTATAGATAAAAGTAAAGACTTATCTTCTTCCCCTCGTTTTCGCTATCCATCCCCGCCAAACGGCAATAAATGCCAAAAATGTTTTCTCAATCAGCTTTAGCGTTTTACCCACTAAACACGTTATCATCACAGGGTATCTGCGCCCCTGCGCAACGCCTTCCCCCAGCCTCAGGAGAACGTCATTTTGGATGCCAGCACGATCAACAGTTTGTTCATCATCGGTGCCGTGTTGGTGGGGGCAAGCATTCTACTCAGTTCATTCTCTTCGCGGCTGGGCATTCCCATTTTGGTGATTTTCCTGGCAATTGGCATGCTGGCAGGGGTCGATGGCCCGGGCGGCATCGTTTTCAGCAATTATCCTGTGGCCTACCTGGTCAGTAACCTGGCGCTGGCTGTAATCCTGCTGGATGGCGGTATGCGCACCCGAGTCAGTTCCTTCCGCGTTGCGTTGTGGCCTGCTCTCTCACTTGCCACCATCGGCGTGGTGATCACTGCGGGGCTTACCGGTCTGGCGGCCGCCTGGTTGTTTGATCTTGATCTGCTTCAGGGCATGCTGATTGGCGCCATTATCGGTTCTACCGATGCCGCAGCGGTGTTTTCATTGCTGGGCGGTAAAGGGCTGAACGAGCGGGTTAGCGCTACACTGGAAATTGAATCCGGCAGCAACGATCCGATGGCGGTATTCCTCACCATCACTCTGATTGCGATGATCGCCGCCGGCGAAACAACGCTGAGCTGGATGTTCCCCCTTCATTTGTTGCAGCAGTTTGGCATGGGGATCGTTTTTGGCCTTGGCGGCGGCTTGCTACTGTTGTGGTTGATCAACCACATTAAATTGGCCGAAGGCCTGTACCCGTTGCTGGCCGTGAGCGGCGGCATTTTGATTTTTGCCCTGACCACCGCACTGGACGGCAGCGGTATTCTGGCGGTATACCTGTGCGGCCTGATGCTGGGCAATCGGCCAATCCGCAACCGCCACGGCATAGTTCAGACCTTTGATGGTCTGGCCTGGCTGAGCCAGATCGGCATGTTCCTGGTACTGGGGCTGTTGCTCAACCCACACGAGTTGCTGCCTATTGCCATCCCTGCCCTGCTGCTGTCACTGTGGATGATCTTGTTCGCCCGACCGCTTTCGGTATTTATCGGGCTGTTGCCGTTTCGCAGTTTTACCCTGCGCGAACGCAGTTTTATCTCGTGGGTCGGCCTGCGCGGCGCGGTACCGGTCATTCTGGCCGTCTTCCCGATGATGGCAGGATTGCCGAACGCGCAGCTGTTCTTCAATGTGGCTTTCTTTGTGGTATTGGTCTCGCTGCTGCTGCAAGGCACCACGCTGTCTTTCGCCGCCAGAAAGGCCAAAGTCATAGTGCCGCCGGCACTGGCCCCCGTCTCGCGGGTCGGGCTGGACGTACACCCGGAAAACCAATGGGAGCAGTTTGTTTACCAGCTCTCGTCGGAAAACTGGTGCGTGGGTGCCGCGCTGCGCGAGCTAAAAATGCCACCCGGTACGCGTATTGCCGCGCTGTTCCGCGGCAAGGAACTGCTGCATCCAAGCGGCAGTACGAAGCTGCGTGAAGATGACATCCTGTGCGTAATCGGCCATGAACACGATCTGCCGGTACTAGGCAAACTGTTCAGCCAAGCGCCGGTGGTCACACTGGACGAACGCTTCTTCGGTGATTTTATCCTGCAATCAAACGCACGCCTGAGCGATATATCTCAGGTATACGGGCTTAATCTGCAGGAAGGCGTGGACGAGCAGCAAACGCTCGGCCAGTTCGTCCTTCAATTGATCGGCGGTGCCCCCGTGGTGGGCGATCAGGTGGAATGGGATGGTTTGACATGGACTATTGCCGAAATGGACGGTAATTCGATTAGCAAGATTGGCGTAAAAATCGTTACTGACTGATCCTCCCGCAGCACCCGCCCGCTGCACTGTAACGCGCGCAGCGGGCCCTCAGAATAATGACGGAACTTATAGGCCCGGGAAGGTTCTTAAACTCTGAAATTATCAAAATCGGGGCTTTCGGCCTCGTCGTTTTAACCTTTACTCTGGGAACACCGCACAGCGGTGATGGGTATTGATTTGAACAGCAAAACTCGATTTTTATCTGTCATGGTGCTGCTGGCGCTGGTGGTCATCGCGCTGGATCTGGGCATCGCCGATTTGGTCCATAGCTTCTTAATTGGATAACGTTAACGTGACACAGCAGCATCAAGAAAAAGATATTCTGGGAAAAATACTGGTTACCGTATCTGCGCTTTGCCTGGTTGTCGTGGCGGGTTTGTTGGTTTGGTGGTTTGTGCTGGATTAGTCGTTTGGCTGACGCAGGTAACGCGGAAACACAACAACAACTATTTTGTTACAATGCTTCGACATCTCTTTCTTGTCACAAGGCGTATGCTGAACGGACATGGAAATAAAAATTATACCCTCATACTACTTAAGTGTTGGCCCGCCTGAAACGGGCTTTTTTTTGCCTGCCATCCCCATTCCAGGCACAAAAAAACCGCCGCAGCGGTTTTTTTCGTTAGCAATGGCGATCAGATTTTGCACCCTTCGCAGTCCGCTTCATCCTCAAGGATCTCAGGCACTTCTTTCGCTTTCTGCGCCGCTTTTTCTTCCGCTTTCGCTAATTCGGCATCGATATCAAAATCGAAAATATCATCACTCATTGCAAACTCCTCACGCTTAACTGGCTTCGAAGAGTGAGTATAATCGACAACCGCACAAGCGGAAACCCTTCAGTTAAGCACCGCCACCTGCGGCTGTTCGCCCTGCGGCTTCTTTGAATACGCCAGATCGTAAACATCATAGAAATCGATCTCGCCTTTATTGGCGATGATTTCCTGCATGCGCGTTTTCAGCGTCGCGCCTATCGACGGCTCATCCAGCAGCGCCTTCACCGATTGCGGCGACAGGGCTCGGGTGAAATACCATTCGCCGTTATAACATACGCGCAGATCCAACACGCCGATATCCTCAAAACGATACACCGGTTTGATTTCAATCAGCAACATTGCAAACATGAACAAAACGAAGACCGTGAAAGCCACAAATGAGAAAAAACCCATATAAGAGACTTGGTACATCACGGCGACCACGGCGAAATAGCCGGCGAACATGGCAAGGCACAGATAAAGGTGATCGCGGGCAAATTCGCTGTTAAAACGCAGTTTGCCGTCGCGCCCTTCCTGCCGGTTGATCCGCTCGATTTCTTTTACCAAGATGCTTTTAATCGCGTCCATACTTACAACCTTATGCTTGGGAGCATTGCGCTATCAATATTCTTTCCTCAAACTATCACAAGTACAGTTTTCCCAGATAGATCAGTTCTACAATTTAAAATCGTCAACTGTTATACCTGCGACGGCTAACGCTGCAGGGAGTTTTTACCTTGTGCGAACATGAACATGCGCTGAGCAATATCGTCAGCCTGTTTGATTTTTTGCTTCTGAGGTTCATTACAACGCTGAATAGCGCGAGCGTAGGCGATCTCATGCGCCTGGTCGATCATCGCAATAATCTTGTCGCGTTCCTGTTTATCCAGGTTGCCAAGCAAGGTGGTGATTATCGCCTGATAGGCGTTGGAGGCAGCTGTCAGCGACGTCTCTCTGGCTTCGAGTGCTGCTACACGCTGCAATAATTCCTGCAGTTGATCGGACTCGGACATATCGACCTCCTGTTGCCGGGCAGCGAACCTGCCTGATTACAGTCTAGCAAAGATCGATAACAATACAGACGGGAGAACCGGTTACGGTAAAGCACACCCGAAAAACCCAACGAGGAGCCGATAGTGCAAATCAACCCGGGTGCGCTTTACGATAACCGAACTTAAAGGAGGAAGCTGGCGCGCTATGCAGGACTCGAACCCGCGTCTATCAATTTTGTAGCCAATACAAGCCATTAAAAAACCAATCACTCTGCCAACTGAGTTAATAGCGCATTCCTTCGCTTCGGGGCGTCATTATCCATATCAATGCTATGGGATCAAGCGATCGCTTGATTTTGCAGATAAATCTGACCCGCTCAGCGACCCAGTTCAATGATCGGATAATGCCCGCTCATCAATGGCTTGCACAGGATCTTGTAGCCATCGCTGTCAAAATGGCTCGCGGTTCGCTGTAGCGAATCGGCCTGTTGCAACGCGCCGACGCTCCCCAAATAGAACCAGTTATGAATCACATGATACTGGCGCAAAGACGCCCCCTGCTCCTCCAGAGCCACTCGCCCGGCATAAGGCCATGTGGTGATCCGCATCTGTTGCAGCGCCGCCGCCAACCGTTGCGCATGTTGCAGATCCGATTCGACACCGCAGCAGGCACCCGCGCATTTTCGCAGGCTATACCGGAAACAGGCCCGCCCGGCGGACAGTTTATCGATACCCAACTTGCCGTAGCACAGGCGCTGCTCATCAGCGATGGCCCGTAACTTTTCCAGCGCGGCAGTCCGGTTGGCAAAAAGCCCATGCAGATTAGGTGTGGCGGCAAAATCAATGTCTTTGGCATGTACAATGCCCACTCGGCCGCGATCCAGATGCAATGAACAGAGCTGCTTCGAACGGCGCAGGCGTTTGTTGAACAGCGGCTGTTGCTGTTTGATCAACTGCGCTTCCAGCAGTAAAGCCCCCACTTCACCGGCCGTTTCATGAAAACTGATGCGCTGGGTTTGCCGCAACAGCCGAGCCTCATCCTGCGTGCGAAAATGCGCCATCACCCTGCTGCGGATATTAACGCTTTTGCCGATGTACAGCGGCATGCTGTCGCTCAGGCCATGAAACAGGTACACGCCCGGTGACCTGGGCAACAACTCAAGGCTGGTGCGCAGATGCTCCGGGTACTGATAAATGTCGAGCTCCGGCTCGAGTCGGTTTGGCATCATAGTGGCGAATCGCGATCTTTGTTAATCAACACAACTGGTTTTTTATACAGCAAAACGCTTGCATGCTCAAATTGCATCCATGATAAATTTTCTTTGATGATGTTTATGAGAATAATATTTATTATCGACACTGCGGCGAAAACACGTCACGCGTTTATCGCAAGTTAAAGCTGAGGATGCCATCATGGCACCTCTTGGGATCACGGCTTTACCGCTGTTAGGGAAAACAAAGGCAAACCATCATGAAACTCACTTCACGCCGCTTGGCGTTTGTCGCGGCCGGCGCTTTGCTTGCCGTGTTGCTCATCGCTTTGGCGAGTTATCTGCAACGTCCCCCGCAGACACATTATATCACCGCGCCGGTTCGTCTGGGCGACATAGAAAACGTCGTACTGGCAACCGGTAAAATGGACGCGGTTGAACGAGTCGACGTCGGCGCGCAGGTTTCGGGCCAGGTCAAATCCCTGAAGGTCAAACTGGGCGACCGCGTCACCCAAGGCCAGCTGATTGCCGACATCGATGATCTGCCACGGCGCAACGATCTGCGCAACGCCGAAGCGGCGCTGAACGTCGCCAAGGCAGATTTGCAAGCCAAACAAGCGCTGATTAAGAAGGCAGAATCCCACTTTAAACGCCAAAAGCGCATGCTGAATGATGAAGCCAGTTCACTCGAAGAGTTTGAGACCGCGGAAACGACGCTTACCACCACCCGTGCCGAACTGATTGCCCTGAATGCGCGTATCGAGCAGGCACAGATTGAAGTGGATAAGAAAAAGGTCGATCTGAGTTATACCCGTATTCTGGCACCGATGGATGGCATCGTGATTGCGGTAATTACCCAGCAAGGCCAGACGGTCAACGCCAACCAGAGCACGCCCACCATAGTCAAACTGGCTCGGCTGGAGCTGATGACCATCAAAGCGCAGATCTCCGAGGCAGACATTACCCGCGTTTCCGAGGGGCAAAAAGCCTATTTCACTATTTTCTCCGAGCCGGAAAAGCGTTACGAAGCCACTCTGCGCACCGTAGAACTGGCGCCGGAATCGGTGATGAAAAACGACTCGCTCTCCGGCGGCAGTTCTGCCTCCGGCTCCGGCACCTCCAATGCTTCGGTGTATTACAACGCGCTGCTGGACGTGCCCAACCCGGATAACCGGCTGCGCATCGCCATGACCGCGCAGGTTTCACTGCTGTTGGACGAAGCGAAAAACACGCTGCTGGTACCCATTCAGGCCGTGCGTAAAACCGAAGATAAAAAACAGCAAGTGCAAGTGCTGACCAGTAATGGACGGTTGGAAATGCGCGAGGTAAAGACCGGTATTACCAACAACGTCGATATACAGATCCTTTCGGGTCTGAAAGCCGGTGAAACCGTCGTGCTGATGCAAGAAATCGCCAATCCTGGCGAGGATGGCATCTAACTATGAAAAATATCATTGAACTGAAAGGCATAAGCCGTACCTATACCAACAGTACCCAACCGCTGACGGTGCTCAAGGACATCGACCTGACGATCGCCGCCGGGGAACTGGTCGCCATTATAGGTGCCTCCGGCTCCGGCAAATCAACGCTGATGAATATCATGGGCTGCCTGGACGTGCCGGATCGGGGCGATTACTACATCGGCGGTCAGAACGCCGCACATCTTTCGCCGGACGAACTGGCCAGGCTGCGCCGCGAACACATCGGTTTTATTTTCCAACGCTATCATCTGATGCCGGATATCAGCGCGCTGGGCAATGTCGAGATCCCGGCGATTTACGCCAACAGCAGGCGCGATCAACGCCGCCTGCGAGCGGCACAATTGCTGGCGCGACTTGGCCTGGAAGGCCGTGAGAACCATAAGCCCGGCCAGCTCTCCGGCGGCCAGCAACAGCGCGTCAGCATCGCCCGTTCCTTGATCAACGGCGGCGAAATTATTCTGGCGGATGAACCGACCGGCGCACTGGACTCCAAATCCGGCCAAGAAGTGTTGGGGATCCTGAGCGAATTGAACCAACGCGGTCATACCGTGGTGATCGTCACCCACGATATGAAGGTGGCCCAACATGCACAGCGCATTATTGAACTGCAGGACGGTGAGGTTATCGCAGACAGCGGCTGCAAATCCCCCGCCCCGCCGCAGGCCCCCTCAAAAACCATCCGCGCAAGACAAGGCTACTGGCAAAGTTTGCTCGATCGCACCCGCGAATCGCTGCAAATGGCGTTGAAATCGATGAATGCCCACCGTTTGCGCACCGCATTGACCATGACCGGCATCATTTTCGGCATCGCAGCGGTGGTGACGGTGGTCGCCCTGGGCCAGGGAGCCAAACAGCGCACGCTGGCCAGCATCAGAGATCTTGGCACCAATGTCGTCAGCATTTATCCCGGCCGCGATTTCTTCGATGACGCCATCGACAGCATACGCACGCTGGTACCGGCAGACGCTGATGCGCTGGCCAGCCAGAGCTTTGTTGACAGTGTCAGCCCTGAAGTCGGCACCTCGGATTCCATTCGTTTTCGCAGCAAATCGGCGACAGCCTCAATCACCGGCGTCGGGCGCGACTATTTCCGGGTTAACGGCCTCACTTTATTGCAGGGCACCACCTTCCGTAACGATCGTAATGCGCTGCTGGAAGTGATTATTGACGAAAATGCTCGCAACTCGCTGTTCGGTGATTTCGGTATAGAACCGCTGGGCCAAATCGTGTTTCTCGGCGCGGTACCGGCCCGGGTAGTCGGCGTAGTCAAAAGCAACCAGGATTCCGCACCGAACCGCATCAGCGTGTGGATGCCCTATACCACGGTGATGTACCGCATGGTGGGCAAGACGACGCTAAGCAGCATCGGCGTGCGATTGAAAGACAACGTCGATAACGAAGCCGCCGTCGGCGCCATCAGCCAATTGCTGATCCAACGCCATGGCGTTAAAGACTTTATGCTGTTCAACCGCGACAAGTTTCGCAAATCGATCGAGCACGCGTCGATGACCCTGAGTCTGTTGATCCTGATGGTGGCTTCGATCTCCCTGATCATCGGCAGCCTCGGCGTGATGAACATCATGCTGGTTTCGGTCACCGAGCGAACGCATGAGATTGGCGTACGCATGGCGGTAGGCGCCAGGCGCAGCGACATCATGCAACAATTTATGATCGAAGCCGTTCTGGTCTGCCTGATTGGCGGCGCATTGGGCATTGCGTTGTCGTTCGCCGCCGGCTCACTGTTTACCGCGCTGGCGGGCGGCATGCTCACCGCCATCTATTCCTGGCAGGCCGCCTTTGTGGCCTTTTGCTGCTCCACCCTGATCGGCATGATCTTCGGTTATCTCCCAGCCCGCAAAGCGGCGCGGATGGATCCGGTCAATTCACTGGCCAGCGAGTAACTCATGAAAATTTTGACACCAATAGCCTTATGCCTCGCAGCCCTGCTCAGCACAGGCTGCGGCAACGCATTGAAAAGCGATTATCAAACGCCACAGGTGAACTACCCGGAGCACTGGCAGGAAAGCGCCGATGCCGCAGGCCCGGTTCCCTTTGACTGGCGAGACTTCCAGGATCCTCAGCTTGACAGCTGGTTACAGCGGGTCATGGCCGGCAATAATGATTTGGCCGCCGCCGCGCTACGCGTTTACCAGGCCCAGTTAGAGGCTCAGCGGGCCGATATCGCCACCGCTCCGGGCGTGTCGGCAACGCTTAATGGCGCCGCCGGCACCTCACTTTCTCACTCCTCCCCCTGGAACAAAAGCAGTGGCGCCAGTTTAGGCACCCACTATGAAGTCGACCTGTGGGGTAAACTGGCGCGTCAGCGTGACGCTGCCGAATGGAGCCGACAAGCCACGCAGCAAGATCTGCAAAGCGTACGCTTGGTGTTGCTCGCCAGTGCCAGCAAGAATTATTGGCGGTTGGGCTTTATCAATCAGCGAATCGGCATCAGCCAGCAGAGCATCGCCTACGCCCAAGAGACTCTGCGGTTGAGTAAAGCCCGATACCACGCAGGCAGCGTCTCATCGCTGGATGTGGTGGATGCCGAACAGAATCTGGTTAGTCAGGAGAGCAGCCATTTGGCGCTGCTGCGCGAACGTCAGCGGGCGTTGAACGAACAGACGCTGCTGCTGGGCGCACCACCAGGTAATGCCGCGGTTGCCCCCGCAAGCTTGCCGATGGGCCGGCTGCCGCAGATCAATGCCGGTATTCCGGTCAATGTGCTGCGACATCGCCCGGATATCAACGCCAAAGAGCTGAGGCTGCGCGAGGCGTTAGCCAACGTTGACGTGAAGCGCGCCCAGTATTATCCAGCCTTCAGCCTGACCGGTTCATTGGGCACCAGCAGCAGCGCACTGCTGGAGTTTCTGCGTAATCCGATGGCATCGGTGAGCGCGGGTTTGTCGCTGCCTTTCCTCGAGTGGCGGCAGATGAACGTTGACATCAAAATCGCCCGTAACGATTACGAGTTGCGGGTGTTGGAATTCAAACAGGCGCTGTATAAAGCCATGGCCGACGTAGACAATGCTTTATCGTTACGTGCCCAGTTGATGGCACAGGAACAACGTTTGCAGACGGCGTTGGCGCTGGCACGCAAATCTGAACGGTTAAACGAAATCCGCTATCGCCAGGGCGCCGTATCTATCACCTTCTGGCTGGATGCGCAGAATCGCCGCCGGCTGGCGGAGCTGGCGCTGGATGAAAACCGCTTTGAACAGTACCAGAATCTGGCGCAAATCTACCTGGAATTTGGCGGTTCATCCCAATAACTCAATGGCCTGGCACCTATGCCAGGCCTTGATCCACAGCAACAAAACGCATTAATTTTACCCGTATCCTTTCCGGTTCCTCCTATACTTTAGCCATCCTGCCCACTGACAAAAAAACATCAATATGCGCAAATATCAACCTGTTTTGGCGCTATTTTGGCGAAAATGCATAAGATAAACTGCTAAATTTGATCGTCAGTAGATATAACGTTAAGCTATAGATGCAAAATAATTAGTCACCTAAATGACATATTCTCGCTAAAAGCGGGCACATTACGTGATTCGCATCACACAAAAATGGCAGCATGGGATCTCTTTAAATGGAGATCAGATTAGCCACACTGATAACTGGGCAGAAGAAAGTGAACAAGGATTGCGAATTCACGTACGACTAAAATTGATTAAGGGATGATTATATGAAGTTAAGAAAAAAACGACATAAGCCGATGCATATTAATGACATCACCATCATCGACGACAGCAAGCTGAAGAAAGCGATCACCGCGGCGGCATTAGGCAACGCGATGGAATGGTTCGACTTCGGTGTCTACGGCTTCGTAGCCTACGCCCTTGGGCAAGTGTTTTTCCCTGGCGCCACTCCCGGCGTGCAGATGATTGCCGCATTGGCAACGTTCTCCGTTCCCTTCCTGGTACGTCCGTTAGGCGGTCTGTTCTTTGGCGCGATGGGTGATAAATTCGGCCGCCAGAAAGTCCTTTCCATCACCATTATCATCATGGCGGTGAGTACCTTCTGTATCGGCCTGATCCCTTCATATGCCTCGATCGGCATCTGGGCACCGGTGCTGTTGCTGCTGGCCAAACTGGCGCAGGGCTTCTCGGTGGGTGGCGAATACTCGGGCGCGGCGATCTTCGTCGCTGAATACTCGCCTGACAGAAAACGCGGCTTTATGGGCAGTTGGCTTGATTTCGGCTCCATTGCCGGATTCGTGCTCGGCGCAGGCGTAGTGGTGCTGATTTCCAGCATCGTCGGGGAAAGCAACTTCCTCGACTGGGGTTGGCGTATTCCGTTCTTTATCGCTGCACCACTGGGCCTGATCGGCCTGTATCTGCGTCATGCGCTGGAAGAAACCCCGGCGTTCCAGCAGCACGTAGAGAAAATGGAGAAAGAAGACCGCGATGCCATCGGAAACCCGCCGAGGACCTCGTTTAAAGAGATTGCGGCCAAACATTGGCGAAGCCTGCTGGTATGCGTCGGTATCGTGATTTCCACCAACGTAACCTACTACATGCTGCTGACCTACATGCCGAGCTACCTGTCGCATAACCTGCACTACTCGGAGGATCACGGCGTACTGATCATCATCGCCATCATGATCGGCATGCTGTTTGTACAGCCGGTGATCGGCCTGGCCAGCGACCGCATTGGCCGCAAGCCGTTTATCATTGGCGGCAGCATCGGGCTGCTGTTGCTGTCGATACCCTGCTTTATCCTGATCAACAGCAACGTGATTGGCCTGATCTTTGTCGGCCTGCTGGTGTTGGCCGTGTTGCTGAACTCCTTCACCGGCGTGATGGCCTCTACGCTGCCGGCGATGTTCCCGACGCATATTCGTTACAGTGCGCTGGCGATTTCGTTCAACATCTCGGTTCTGGTCGCCGGCGCTACGCCGACGGTGGCCGCCTGGTTGGTCGAATCGACGGGTAACCTGTATATGCCGGCGTACTATCTGATGGTGGTCGCGGTGATTGGCCTGATCACCGGCCTGTATATGAAGGAAACCGCCAACAAACCGTTGCGAGGTGCTACCCCGGCCGCCTCGGATCGTACGGAAGCCAGAGAGCTGCTGCAGGAAACCTACGACAACATCGAACAGAAGGTTGAGGATATCAACGAGCAGATTGCCGAGCTGGAGAAGAAAAAGCAGACGCTGATCGACCAGCATCCAAAACTGGACTAAAACTCCATCGTCCTCGGGGTTGATGCCGCTCGGTTAAGCACTACATGATCGGTGAGCACTCCCATAGACCAGTAAAAATCCGTAATCTCAGTGAAGGTTACGGATTTTTTTATGCCACTTACTCCGGCAATCGAAAGCTGGAAAAGAGACCTGAATACCCTTCTGGCTACGGGATAAAAAGCGGCTGGGGGATAAGCCGCCATCATGCGGTGCATGATCGAGCCAAACCCGCGTTAACAGACATCGCCACGCGATTTTTTTAGATAAAAAAACCGCCTTGCGGCGGTTATTGTGACTTCCGGGATCAGTTCACCTGACACCAGTTGTGCGGCTTCACGATACCGCCGTCCGGCGAGGTATAGCCGATGCAACCCAATACGCTGTCGAACAGCTTCTCATGGAATACCGGCGTTTTGGCCTGCTGCAGCACCTTCAACTGATTAAACGCCGCTCGGTGATCGGGCTGGCTGAGAAATTTGTCGGATGCCCAGACCATGATGGGAACGGTACGCTGTTCCTTCGGCGCATGATCGCGCGGGGTGCCGTGGAAATGCATATTTTCCGAGATCGACTCCCCATGATCCGAGGCGTAAAACACAATGGCATTGCGGTTACGCAGTTGATTGAACACCTGCTCGAGGAAATAATCGGTGTACAGCAGGCTGTTGTCGTACGAGTTGATCATCTCTTCCGTGGAGCAAGCATCATCAATGCCCTGGCACTCTGGTTTGTAGCGGGCGAAAGCGCGAGGATATCGTTCGGTGTACATATAGTGCGAGCCCTTGGTATGCAGGATGACCAAATGCTTACCCTGCGGATGACGGCCCAACGAATCCTGCAGCTCGTCAATCAGCGCCATATCATCTACCGGCTTACCGACATTACGTTTTTCCGCCTGAATGCTTTCTCTCAGCGCATAATCATCCGCCTGAGTTTTGTTATAGAACCAGGCTTCGCTTTGCATCGAAAACAGCTCCGAAGAAAAGCCCTGTTTTTTCAGCACCGAAAACACGTTCATTTCTTTCAGCGTCCGCTGCGGCTCTTCAGCAGCACCGCCTTCGCGCACGAACATGCAACGCAGAGATAGCTTGGTCGAGGTGTCGCAGGAATAGCCTTGCAGCACCGCTAGGTTGGTTTCTTTATCAAGATAGGGCGTGTTGTCGCGTTGGTAGCCGTAAACCCCCATGTGATCACGTCTGGCGCTTTCACCAATCACAAACACCACATAGAGATCGTTCACGTCTTTCGGCGGCTGATAGGTAAAATGCGCGGCCGGATCGAACAGATTACGGCTATCTTCCGCCTGACTGTAAGAGCTGTAGGTCAGCAGCCCCAACGCAGAAAGCCAGTTGGACGGCGAATAGCTGCCGGCGACCACACCGCCGTAGCTGGCCATCAGTTGGTTATTTTCCCGATCGTGGCGATCCTGCACCTGCCCCATCAGTTGAAGTGGCAACCAGCAGCACAGCCCGGCGGCCAGCATGATGCCGCCTTTTTTAAATAGTACCGGCCAGTTGCTGCGTTTCAGTGTGGCCTCGTGCATCGGCGCCAGCCAGATGAACAGCAACGGCAGCAGGCTCACCACCACCATCCACACGCCAAAATGCCAGCCGACCGATTCTTTGGACAAATCAACATCGGTAGTCATCACCGCCGCCAGGATGCCGTAGCCGATATCGACGTGGAACAACACCATATAATAGCTGGCGGCAACCGAACTCAACACCAGCAATGATGCCAGAACGCGGAACAGCCGACGCCCCAAAAACGAGATCAGCAGAGTGATAAAGCACACCAGACTAAAGGCCGCGACGACCTCAATGCCGATCGACAGTACATTGTCGTAATTGAGTTGCTGATAACGGCGATAAAATATGGGGATATTGAGCAATACACCGAGATAAAACGCGATAAAGAAAGAGACCTGCAACTGGGTCCAACGTCGGAACTTCTGCATTATTAATACCATTCTCGCCAAAGTGAGTTCATAACTGCTTACTGACACAGGTTGTGGTTGAGGGCTACGCGCTCATCCTGCTATTGAATGGTAATCTGACAGATAATTCGAGCCGATGTTGCCATCGCGAGGAGTTTTAACGCTGTTATACTGTAACAAACCGTGTGCAAAGGGGGGGTATTCATCAAACCAGTTTGCAGTTCGGGGGGCGGGTAAGTGATTCGCACTCATCGTGTTTGCCGCCTCTGAAACCGCCACTCAAGAGTTTTGGCGCACAGCCTGATGTGAATCAGCCCCCAATGCCTGCCCATTGATTCATTTAAGCCAGTTCAGATTTCCGAAGCCGTTACATGAGGTTATTCCTAATTAGCCATCTGGATTGCCGCTGCCTATTGATAGGAATATTCTTATTACGCTATCGTTAATCTACCGCGAAGGCATGCACCTAAGTGGAATTGGCAGTATTTTATTTTTTAATGGCTTCTCAGCCCGTTTCGGGCAGCGCTTTAAATTTCACCAGCGGTAAAAATACTATGATTGACTACTCTCTTTACGGTCTCGACGATAAAGACGTCGAGTTGTACCGTGAACAAATATACAACCTTGTCGGCAAGAGCGTTGTCCAGGTGCTCTTATCCAACAAAACCATCACCAAACAAAGCATTCTCGCCCATCTGATCAAAGAGATCGAAAGACAGCCCGAGGACTATTGCCAAAAGCTGCACAGAGCCGCTATCGAAGTCATTGGGGTTAACGGTCGTTAGCAAGAATGTGTGCGGAAATAAGACCTGTGCGCCGTCACCGTTCGGGCAGTTTTAGCCCCGGTGCTGCACCACGAATAAGGTACCTATGCCTGAAACTCGGTGAGGGGTGCGAAGAGCGAGTGATGAGGGGAAACGATATCCGACTATCGGAACAACGTTAAATAGTCGGATATCGTCTCAATTGCGTTACTTGGTGGATGCCCACATATTGACGGTGTTGTTAGTCAGACCGATATTCGACCTGACTAAAACACTCTGGGCCGCTGACGGAGAAAGATGTTGAACCAGGGCAACACTCATTCTTTCGAAGAATTATCGCTAGCGGCACTCACCCGTTATCGCATCTTTTCCTTGAGGGCAAATATCGGAGCTTTGCGGAATCACACCCAATAGGGATCCCAAAGACCCTGAGCACCCAGACAGCATTACAATCACCAATAAAAATAATCCCCCTCTCATCCAACGCCCCTTCTCTTTTTTTACTCTCTGGTTATATATCACTTATCGTTAACCGTCTTAAAAAACTGCCAGATTTTATGAGAAAATGAGGCCTTCCCCGACATTTCTAGCCGAAGATTAATCCTACGGCCGTCCGGAATGTCCATAAAATTAGACAATTGGGAGCGACTATCAGTGATAGCTAAAGCGCTGCCTTTGAAAATAAGGGAGAAACAGTGTCTATGCCGTAAGACGTTTCGAATCTTGACAGCGATCTATACGGCAAGTAGGCGAGTTCTGGCCACAAAAACCTTGAGTCAACAGCGAGGAACATGATGAAGAGGAATTTCAGGCACAGAAAAACCGCCTTCCGGCGGTCACGACATTACCGCTTATTGCTTTGATTATTCTGGAATTATTTTTCCTGGTACCCGGAGCGGGACTTGAATCCGTAAAGCCAGAAATTGGGGGGTTAAATTCATTTCTTTCATATTTAAAACAAGGGTTTACGTGAAAAACAAGAGCATGGGTCATTAATCGTACATTTAAAATTCATGTAGTTATATTAAGCTTCCGTCACCATGTGACGAATCACTATTTACATAATTCTATTATTTACACGCCTCAGTAGTCGCCAATAATTCACGTTCGTATCCAATCAACTGATGCCTTTCTGCCCGTAATGCACGTATCTGCGTGTCGATATCCCATTCGTTGATCGTGCGTGTTTCCTGCCGGCGCTTCTCCATTTCTGCTGGCGTGAATCGTTCAGCCCAGGCGCATTCTGCCTAACAGTCAACCATCGTTCCCGGCGGCTCAGCAAAAGCAATCCCGTAGGCCGTCAGCTGATAATCGATGCGCTCAACGAGCAGACGCGCCCCGATGTGGATGCCAACAAAAACGTATTCTGGCTGAAACGGCAGCGAGTAGCTGCTCACTGTGGCCTTCTTCTCCTCAATGCGGAATTCTTTCTCAAATGGCTTGATGGTGAGACTGTCGGCGCCCATAGCTTCAACCTCGTCGTAAAGGCTGTCGTGGATATGCGGGGTACCGATGAAAAGTTTCCGGCCGACCGGCACAAGGATGTGGCTTTGTTCGCCGAGACGGTAACGCAGCTTTTCACGTGCCTCCGGCGTTTGGATATTTCGCGGGGCTTCGACGTCATCGCTTTGGCACTCGTCGGCGCGGGCCGATGTGACATTAGAGAGGATATCTTTCGCGTATATGCTGCCGTTTCGCATATCCAGAGAGCCGTTAACCCACCACTGCTCTACGGTACCCTGGCCATCAGGCAGCATGTCTTTTGTCAGCGGGTGATCCCGGAGTACGTTCTGCGTGTCGCGACTGGTCTTGCATGCGGTGCCTTCGGCCTCGGATGGGGAAAAATTCGATACTGGCGATTCTGGTAATATCACCAGGCGTTATACACCGCCAGAAGGGTGGATTGCCCGAAACCACGGAAACAGCGGAGCACCACAAGCTCCCCACGGAGCTCCAGCCAGTGGCAAGCGCGATAATGGCAGTCCGGAACATCCCGCCCCACCTGCTCCACCCACATGATGAAAAAGCGACGAACGAAATCATTTTTTCCGCTGCTGCAGGCGTTCGATAACCTCTTGTGCCGCGCGGTCAGCGGCGGATACCTGTTGCCCAAGGCGAAACGCCTAGTCGTCTGGCTCGTCACCCTCTTTTGGCGTACCGCCGCGCGTGTGCATGCCAATCAGCGAATGCACCTTCACCAGCAGCGTAAGCGATGCCGCTGCGTTCTTCTTGCACCAGTAGCGACGCCGCGCTCCTGCTTGGTGTGTTTGTCGAGTGGCTTGTCTGAGCCCGGCCAAGTATCCGGATCAACTTCCTCGAGCACGCCGTCGGCTAACTTATCACTCAGTGCGGTTAAGTGGGTTCTGTAATCGCTGTGCATAAAAAAGCCCTATGGTTGACATAGGGCCATGATGTAGTAGGTGGCTAGTCAGTTTCCTGACTATTTATTGTCGCCTATACCGCCGCTTGTGTAATTTTCTTCCCCAAATTCATCATTGGCAATTCAATAAATTTAAATGTGAATATAGAAATCAATAAAGAAACAAGAATTGACAGAGGGACAAGCATTAAATAATTAATGCCTACTGTCACTTCCATTTCGACAAAAGCGTAAAGGGCGAAGTAAATAACAAGCATATGAACCATATAAACAGAGTAAGAAACCTTTCCAACTATTTTCATAATTCCATTGTCGAGGGTTCGTGTAATCAAATTCTTTCTTTCACTTTTCATGCTTATCAATACTGCGAAGAAAGTTGAAAACCAAATAAGGAATCCAATTGACTCCTTTTTCATCAAAAGTAAAGTGGTAACAACAACCAAGAATGCCGTCACTTTCAATTTAGCAATGGTAATGCTTGGGAAAATATCACGATAAAAGAAGAATGAAATAAACCCGATCAAGAACGCAGCCATGCTACCACCAGCAAATGCCTTGTTATGCAGCACTTTACTTAGAAGTATCATCGCCAAGACAAAAGAACCAGCCAACAAAAACGATCTGGTTGTTGGGGATGTGAAAAGCTTACCAAAAAAAACAAATAGCACAGGAGCAATCAAATAGAATTGCCACTCCACCGACGCACTCCAAGCCTGACCAACTATTGTTGTACCAGCGAGTGGAAGTATTCTCTCTGGAATAATCCCCTGAAGCAAGAATAGGTGAGGGAGGACATGAGCAATCTGGTTGCTAAGATAAGTATCAACTTGATAAATTCGATGCTCTGTTGAAGGGGAGAAAGGTGCTATTGTTAATATCTCCCTGTAGAAATAAATGCTTGATATAGACATAGCAAGCACAACAAGATAAATAGGAAATAATCTCATCGCCCTTTGGGTAAGATACGTTTTATACGAACTGCCATTCTTGTTCAAATAGTTAAAAATAACAAAGCCGCTGAGAACTATAAAAACATCAACTGCAAAATCATTCATTAAAGTGATTGGTACTAATTTTGTCATTGAAGGTATGGCCTCATAAGCATGCCCGGCCACCACCCATAACGCCATCATACCCCTGAGGCCGTCTAGTTCTTTGATGTGTTTCATTTTTATAAATATCAACCACAACAATCCTAAAGATAGTTAAAACATTACAGCTTTATTGTAAAAAATTCCATAAAAATTATTAGCGCATCCTTGGATCAACCTGATTAATCAACGGTGCTATCCAGAACAGGCTATTGCCGGGCAATAACGTACGAGCATTATGCAATACTAAATCACCCGCGTCGCCATTCAGCACCCTGGAAGTGACGTCAGTCAGCGTATCAAGCAGGCCAAACATTGGCCCCAGTGCCGAACCTATAAACCCCCGACTGGCGTATCGTGATTGCTTTCTGGTACCACACAAAGCGCCCAGCCCCCCCACCGGAGGCTTTCTCTGCTATGTTGTTGCCCAAGAATACCTGATCTGTCCAATCCCTCCAGCACCATTTTTTGAGGGGACATATCGACTTCTTTTCCATTCGCCGCTTGCTTTAATGCGTATGTGACTGCCCCAAGCCCAATCTGGAAAGCTGTACAGTAATAAAACTGTGCGGTGCCTTTCTGAAGCCAGCCCAATATCCCACGATTGTAGGATGCCGTTGCAAGGGACTTAACTGGAATACGGTTTTGCCCTGCGGGGTGCTGGCCCATAACGGCTTATCACCAATGCCAGACGTAATAACGGTGTTATTGACGTCTTTCAAAACCACCGATTGGAACGCACCGGCGACGTGTTGGTCATCCCATTTTTCAAAGTTGCCAACATGCCAACCGTCAATAACTTCACCGTATTTCTGAAACTCGCTGCGGATACGCCCCGCTATATTGGGGTTGATACCAAGCTTCGTCAGTTTTTTCGCAGTTACCGATCCAGACATGATGCTGTCTGACGTGATCACGCCATTCACCGATTTGTTCATGTCGTCAAAATGCTCCATCAGCGTTAGCTTGCCAAACGCATCCGGGACGCGCTCCAGGCGTGTTTCCACTGCTGCCATACTTGACGAACCATCCACCAAGTCAGCCATAGTGCGTGCGCGGGCACTCGGCCATAAAAATGCCAGTCAGACAGCGATTTATGACCGCAAAGTGAAAATAGTACCGGTAGTGGGTAATCAGAAAGGATGAATATTTATGCTGCTTTCAGTTTTTATCTTCTGAAGATGTTCTGAAAAGTGATTTTGGGCACAAAAAAACCGCCTTCCGGCGGTCACGACATTACTGCATATTGCTTTGATTATTCTGGAATTATTTTCCCTGGTACCCGGGGCGGGACTTGAACCCGCACAGCCATAAGCCGAGGGATTTTAAATCCCTTGTGTCTACCGATTTCACCACCCGGGCTCGGGAAAATTGGAGGCGCGTTCCGGAGTCGAACCGGACTAGACGGATTTGCAATCCGCTACATAACCGCTTTGTTAACGCGCCTTAATTCTGCTGCCTTCTTCAGGCCAAAGCTCGTGAAACACCAGCTTTGTTTAATTTGGAGCGGGAAACGAGACTCGAACTCGCGACCCCGACCTTGGCAAGGTCGTGCTCTACCAACTGAGCTATTCCCGCATCAATCAGAACTTACTGATTTTTTTGCTATCTTTCGGCGATTCACCGCTGCCGTCTGATGCGATGCATTCTACTTACCTGACGTAATGAGTCAATAAAATTGTTGTCTCATCGCGTTTGTTTGACGATTTTTGCAGCGCTTTGATCAGGGTTCAAGCAAATCTTTCCGGGCAGCGTTCAAATATTGGAACATTGACCAGAAAGTCAGCACGGCCGCGATGTACAGCAGGCCGAAGGACACATATTCAACCGTACGTTCCGGGCGCCACAGCAGCCCCACCAGCGACATCATCTGCGCCATGGTTTTGACTTTGCCAATCCACGACACCGCCACGCTGCTGCGTTTACCTATCTCCGCCATCCACTCACGCAGCGACGAGATGATGATTTCGCGCGCAATCATGGTCGCCGCAGGCAGCGTAATCCACCAGGTGTGGTAGTGCTCCGCGACCAACACCAGCGCCACCGCTACCATCACTTTGTCCGCTACCGGGTCGAGGAAAGCCCCGAAACGGGTGGTTTGCTTCCAGCGACGGGCCAAGAACCCATCAAACCAGTCGGTTATGGCAGCAAATACAAAGATGATGGCGCAAACCATCGGAGCCCAGGCGAACGGCAGGTAAAATGCCAGAACAAAGAATGGGATCAGAACTACGCGAAACAGAGTAAGCCAAGTCGGTATATTCAATTGCATATGCTACGGTAACTATCTGGCTGGAGTGGGAATTAAGAGTATGTTGCTACATTGCCCTCAGTGTTTCAATGCATTGTAGATCTTTTCTGCCAATGCTTGTGAAATACCCGGCACTTTTGCAATTTCCTCAACGCTGGCGTTCAATAATGGTTGAAGTCCGCCCATATACTTCAACAATACCTGTCGTCGTTTTGGCCCAACGCCGTCGATGAGCTCCAACGCGCTGGTATTTCTGACTTTTGCCCTTCTCTGCCGGTGCCCGGTGATCGCATGGTTATGCGAATCATCACGGATATGCTGGATCACATGCAGTGCCGGCGAATCCGAAGGCAGGGAAATCCCCTCCCCCTCAGGAACAAAGAACAGCGTTTCCAGGCCGGCTTTGCGATCGGCACCTTTGGCAATACCAATCAGCAAAGGTTTGTTTTTATCCCAGGGAACGTTCAGTGAGTTGAACACCTCTATCGCCATGCCAAGCTGCCCCTTGCCACCGTCGATAAAGATAACATCCGGGATTTTTTTCTCTTCCAGAGCTTTACCATAGCGTCGTTTCAGCACTTGCGCCATGGCGGCATAGTCATCTCCTGGCGTAATGCCGGCGATATTATAACGCCGATATTCCGAACGCAGCGGCCCGTTGCCATCGAACACCACGCAGGAAGCGACGGTCTGTTCCCCCATGGTGTGACTGATGTCAAAACACTCCATGCGATTAATCTCGGAGAGATTCAGGGTCTTCGCCAATTCCGCCAACCGCTGATGAATCGTCGACTGTTGCGAGAGCTTGGTTGTCAGAGCGGTCGCAGCGTTGGTGCGCGCCAATTTTAGGTAGCGCGCACGATCGCCACGCGGTTTGCTTTGGATCTGGATCTTGCGGCCAGCCAACTCGGAGAGCGATTCCGCCAACAGGTCTTTTTCCGGCAGATTGAAGTCCAGCAGAATTTCCGCCGGCAGGGTGCGTGACTGGCTTCCCTGTAAATAAAACTGTCCGACAAACGTCTGTACCACTTCGCTCATCTCGGTACCGCCCGGTACCTTCGGGAAATAGCTGCGGCTGCCCAACACTTTACCCTGACGGATAAACAACACGTGCAAGCAGGCCATGCCGGCTTCAAACGCCACGCCTATCACATCCAGATCGTCGCTATTGCCCGAAACGAACTGGCGCTCCGTCACGCGCCGCACCGCCTGGATTTGATCGCGGATACGCGCCGCATCTTCGAAGTTCAATGCCTTACTGGCGTTTTCCATCCGCTCGATCAACTGATGCAGCACTTGCTGATCTTTGCCGGACAGGAACAGGCGCACATAGTCCACCTGCTGTTGATATTCTTCCTCACTCACCAACCCGGCGACGCAAGGCCCCAGACACCGGCCGATCTGATACTGCAAACAAGGGCGCGAGCGGTTGCGATACACACTGTTCTCGCACTGACGTATCGGGAATAGCTTCTGCAGCAACGCCAGTGTCTCACGCACGGCGTAAGAGTTGGGAAACGGGCCGAAGTATTCACCCTTGGCATGTTTGGCGCCACGATGAACGGCCAGCCGCGGATGACTGTCCGCACTAAGAAAGATCAGTGGATAGGATTTATCGTCACGCAAAAGAACATTATATCGCGGCTGGTATAACTTTATGTAGTTATGCTCCAGTAATAGCGCTTCTGTCTCGGTATGCGTAACAGTAACATCTATTTGTGCGATATTTTTAACCAACGTCTCGGTTTTTCGGCTTCCTACCTGCAGACGGAAGTAACTGGCGAGGCGTTTTTTCAGGTCTTTGGCTTTACCGACGTAGATAACCGTACCAGTAGCGTCATACATGCGATAGACGCCGGGCTGGCTGGTAACGGTGCTTAAAAATGCTTTGGCATCAAAACGGTCACTCACTGCTTAACAACGTCTCCGCATTGAACAATCCGTGTCGGATAGCCAGGTGTGTCAGTTCGACATCACCACTGATATTCAGTTTGCTGAACATACGATAACGGTAACTGTTCACCGTTTTAGGGCTGAGATTCAGTTGCTCCGAGATCTCATTAACCTTTTTGCCTTTGGTGATCATCAGCATTATCTGCAGTTCACGTTCAGACAGACAGCTGAACGGGGTTTCCGTCTGTGGCTCCAGTTGGCTCAAAGCCATCTGCTGGGCAATATCCGACGCGATGTAACGCTGGCCTGCCTGCACCGACCGTATGGCGTTAACCACATCCTGCGGCGCGGCCCCCTTGCTCAGATAGCCTGCAGCACCTGCCTGCATCACCTTGGCAGGCAACGGATTTTCAGTATGAATAGTCAACATGATGACTTTAACGTCGGGCGCGTAACGTACAATTTTGCGCGTAGCTTCCAGCCCGCCAATGCCCGGCATATTCATATCCATAAGAACGATATCTACAGCATTGCCACGGCACCATTTCACGGCATCTTCACCGCACTGGGCCTCCCCGACAACTTTTATACCTTTGATATCTTCAAGAATGCGTCGTATCCCTGCGCGCACCAGTTCGTGGTCATCAACAAGAAGAACGCTAATCAAGGAAAAATCTCCAAAAAAAGGGAGTAACGCAGTCAGCCTCTGTTATAGCCTGAGATATTACTTGTTTTTCGGCCAAGAATGAACAGAGATTAATACTAACTCCCGATTAACTTTGCGAAACGGCGCTGATTTTTGAATTTTAGTCATCTACACCACCCGATAAAGCGGTTCTCTGCGGGTCAAAACCCCACAGTGTAAATATTACTGAGTGCGATTCCACCTTAGGATACCGCACTCATCATAAAGTGTGGGTAAAATCAGTGTAAGCAATAGCGACATAGATAATATTAACACGAGCACAGTTATGTTGTAATTTATTGAAATAAAACAAAACGATGATTCCCTTCCGCCACCTCTGGAAAAATCGTCGCAAAAGAAAATTATTCAGTATTGACTTATGTGTCCAAGAGCATGACAGCCCCGCTGATAATTAAAACAGCCCGTAAAAGTCGATAATAACATGCCGGGAAAATGCTTATTAACCTCACCGAAATAACGGCTCTCTTATTCTGCCCCATCCGGTTGCCATACGGATACCCCATATTCATTAGTCCATTGCGCGTCGACGCTATACCCCACAACCGATAGTGGCCTCATTATCTATCGATAACCGCAGAATGGCACGGTTCCAGCTCTATCTGTGCAGATGGATAACGGATGCTATGCTATACTCCGCGCCCAGATAAATACGCATCTGCATGCCAGAGTGAATGAAATCGGTGCTGATGCGCATCAAAATGCATATTGTTTCAGGCTATGGCCCAAAAAATCAGGAGAGAAAATGAGCAACGTTGATTTCACTACGTCTGCAAACCCGGAAACGCTGGCGACAGAAGTCGCCTGTCTTAAAGCAACGCTGACGCTGATCCTGAAATCGATCGGGCAGGCTGATGCCGGGAAAGTCATTATCAACATGGAACGCTTTATCGCACAGATTGAAGACCCGGCTCAGGCCGAAATCTTTAAAAACAGCATCCAACAGATTAAACACGCTTACCGTCAATAAACTGTCGTCCATCCGGCCTGCTCTTCCTGCAGGCCCGTTTCTTCGCGAGTGATTGATCTCCCAAATTTTTTCGGGCAGTGTATTTTTATTTGCGCCAGAGAAACCTATGGGCATCCTCGTTAAAGCGCTGATCGGCGCTTTGGTAGTCATCTTAATCGGTCTGCTGGCTAAAAGTCGCAGTTACTACATCGCTGGTCTGGTGCCACTGTTTCCCACCTTTGCACTGATTGCCCATTACATTGTCGCCAGCGAACGATCGATCGAGGCGCTAAGAACCACGCTGATTTTTGGCATGTGGGCGGTTCTGCCCTATCTGGTGTATCTGATCTCGCTGTATTTGTTTATCAACAGCATGAGATTGTCTTGGGCGCTGGGTGCGGCGGTGTTGTGCTGGATTGCTGCGGCGTGGCTATTAATTACGCTGTGGGGATGGTGGCAGGGGCGCTGACTGCGCCCCGCCTGATTACGGCCTGCCGGCCTGCAGCACAAAGCCGCGTTGCATATCGCCCGCAATGCGGAAGTAACGGCTTTCACCGGCACGCAGCGTCATCGGTAACCGGCCGCTGGTGTCGCGCCAGATACACAGGCTATTTTCGATCATATCCTGCCCGATGCTGACTTCGTTATTCCCCACTGGAACCCGGAACTCGGCCTTTTCTTTTGCCGCCAGCGATGCCGCAAATTCCCCATTGATATAAACCCCGGTGCGGCAACTCCCTGCCAACATCCCGCTGTCACGCACCACCACCACCGTAGCATAAGGCGTTTGCGGCACGTTCTGATAAAGCATCAATCGACTGGGCGGCGGCAACTCGGCCTGTTGCGGCGGAACCGCCTGCGTGGCGCAGCCAGACAGCAGTAGGCTGGTAATAAGTAACACGGCGTAATGCTTCATCCTGAGCTCCTGGAAAAAACCAATCTTTATAGTAGCAAGAGAATGGGCTGCAACAGTAGCAGCAGCGCGTGATCAATAGAAAAATAGGATAACTTCCAATAGGCTGGGGAGAAACACGGCGCAGAACGTATTTTCACTGCCCATCGCGGCAATGACAGAAAGACCACATACGCACTAAGAAAAATCTTGGTTATTATCTTGAAATAGATAAGATTTTTCCTCAATACATTTAAAATTTAATCATACGTTTCTTGATGTCATCTTGAAAAATCCCCCTCATATAGTTAAATCCGTCCTCAGTGACATACACCCGCGGGTAGCCGGTTTCCGACAGCCCAATCACCATGTATCCTCGACTGATCATCTCTGGGGAAGGTGCATTCATCAACGTAAGAAAACCGCGCCCCCGACACCATTGATAAAAACGGGTACGGCCATAACCTAACCCATCACCAACGTCGGAAAGATTTTTCAACCGGGCATAATCACCTGATAATGAAGATAATTTAGCATTATTTTTAGGCATTTCATTTTTATTCAAGAAATAAAACTCCCTTTTCACGCCTTAATTATTATGAAAATCATGAATCGCCCCTGAATCTAAAAAATTTACAGGTGAATTGCAATCACATTACGAATCATTTGAATCAATTTTTTAATTATTACAGGTTGAAGAATTGGATCGGTTTTCACATACCAACTCAGCACTTAAAAAAGCTTATGCCGCCAATAATAAAACAACCCTCTTAGGTAAAAATCTTAAAATCATCCCAATGAAATCATAAAAAATCATAATCAAGGTATTAGTTCTTTATTGCTCGTTTCCGTCATTAATATTCATCTGCACAGTCCGTACCCCCGCATGCCAAAGTGAAAATGATTTGCGTGAGCGGCATTATATTCCGGGCCTAAGGCGCTGCCAAAAAATCCGCATCCCTCTTTGAACAAAGTTCTCAGATAACCTCCTGCAGTGTTTTGCTCTGGCCAGTTTCGCAATATTGTCAGCCGTTTGCCATTCGCCAGCCGAAAACCGGCAATATCCCAAGCCTCCGCAGTGGCGTGCTCACTGAGCCTTCCCACCGGTCGATGGTAAATATTTCGACAGGCGTAGCTGCCAAGATGATCAATACGCGCCAGCCTCACGCCAAACTGTCGTTGCGCCTGCGGTTCGGCTATTTGCCCAACGAACATTGCGCTGCTTAGCGCCAGCGGGCAACTGGCAAGAAAGCTGGAGCTGAGACGCACCTCACCAAAATTTTGCACCCGCACCGGTGCAACCAGCGGGCATTCGCCCTGACTGTCGCCAGGCAGGCTAAAGCCTATACGCCCCGCGTCTCTGGCCTGAGTCAAAATAGCCATGCAGGCCTCGGGATCATTGGCCAACAACCGCAGTTTAAGGCGTGTGACCAGGGTTGGAGGATCGTCCAGCGTCAAAGGAGCGAAAGGATGATAACCGGGTGGCAAATAACGGCTTGCCCAAGGGATCAGCAAAGCCAGCGCCAGTAATACCGAAAGTAAAACGAGCGTACGTCGCATGCCATTTTCCCCTTAGCCAAAAACATCAGTATATACCCGCCGCCTTACAGGCAGCAGCGTTGTTGGCTATACCCCGGAAGACAGAATGTATGGACCTCTCCCGAGTAACCTCAATCTTACCTAAACAATAACTATTATCATTTCCAATTTTAACATCAGTTTATTACACTCCTGTCTTGCGTTGCCTAGGATGATTCTTAGCACGCGTATTGAGGACGACAGAAAGAGTTAGGGAAACCATGAAGACGTATAATTTTTTGATTATTTTGCCATTCTTGACATTGACCGCCTGCACCCAATGGGAAAAACCCGGCGCTGGCCCAACCACCCGCGATGCGGAATATGCTGAATGCAAAAGCAAGGGGTATGACCGTTTTCCACCAGATATGGTGCGTGACTTTGAGTTCGCCTACGAAAACCAATACAAGAGTTGTAAAAAAGACAAGAAGGATTGCCCAGAAGGTTACCGTTACGAAAAACAGCCCTCATTCAAAACGGTGCAGAATGATCGCAATGAGGCCGCCCGCTCGGCGACCATCGAGGCCTGCATGTATGGCAAAGGCTGGCACGAGAAAACCTATTACTGGCCACAGTACTGACAGCGCAGTCAACGGGTTCGGCATGCCGAACCCGGACACCCACCTGAACCGGAAATTATTGATCGTCACCATGCGGCATACCGGTCTTCGGTTTAGGTTTATCTCCCTCTGGTTTTTTATCCTTTGCCGCCGATAGAGCACGGCCAATCAGCCATAGCAACAGCGGCATCAGCAACAGACACAGCGCCAGCGTTATCAGTGCATTTGTCATCCTTTGCCCACCCGATCTCTCTGGTTATTATGCCTGAGTGTAGCATGCTTATCCGTCGCTCTCGGTGCGGCCAAGCCGCACCAGCATTTCTGTTCTGGCCGGCGTCAATGGGATCCGCGGAGCCTCCAACGGCCAGCCATACCTGGGTCCCCCGCCGGAGGAACCCGTCCGTTGTTCGGCACTAACCCTCTCGCCTTTGGCTGGCAACGCCCACCCTTTATCTTTGATATGACCACCAGCGCCGCGACACGCGGTGAAATCGAGCTGCGCCGTCGCGCCTGCAGGCCGCTGCAGTAAAAAGGGGGAATTGATGATTAAGGGCAACCTTCAACCGATCCGGGCAGCGTGTTGCAGGGCGCGATGCTGACCTTTGGCGGCCATATGGGATCGGCATTGGCGACAATGATCAAGCTGCTCGCCGGGCCGTTGATTGGTGATATGACCAGTAAGGAATCGCTGGCCTACGATCGGCAGACCGGTTGCTCGCCCTACCGGCAGCGAATTGATTATCGCTATGGATCCCGATCGTTTTATGGGAGCCGATAAAGCGCTTCACTTTGCCAGAGCGGAAGCCTTGTTCGCCGATATGTCCGGGCAAGGGGCGCGCATTCCAGGGGAACGGCGTTTTCAGATGCGGCAATACAGCGAGCAGCACGGCGTTGCCTTGCCGCTCGCGTTGCCTGAAGAAATCGTGGCAATGATACAGGCCCGCCAGCTGAACTGCGGGCCTGAGTTAACGAATTATCTGACCACCATGACCGAGATATTGGCGTGGCGCACAATCGCCGCTGCATTGGATCCCAGCAGGTAAGTTTTCACGCTCGGACGGCGCGAACCTATGATGATCAAATCCGCTTTGATTTCCTCAGCCAATTCCAGCACCTGATCGCGCGGGGAGCCAAAGCTGATGGTGTAATCCAGACGTTCCAGCGGAATATCAATTTCCGACATGATCTTCTTGAGCTTATCTACCGCTTTGACTTCCGCTTGATTCTCAAACTCCTTGATGCCAAACGAATAGGCGGTAACGAACGCTGAAGCGTCCGGCAGCGCGTGGAAGAAATGTACTTTGGCACCGGAAATTTTCGCCAGGTACTCGACATTCTTCAAGGCATGCTCTGTCAGCAAATCTTCTTCGATATCTATCGGCACTAGTATGGTCTTGTACATATTACATCCCTTCTATGTAAACCTTGGTGCCTATAGGGTACTGCCGGGAGAATGGTGCGTGAACCGCTTTCTCGCGCTTTTGTGATCGCCGGTAACTCCTGGCCGGGATAATCGGTTATTTAACAAAATATAAACATAGCGAGGTTAACGGCTAGTCGATTAATTATTGCAATATCAGTTAAATGAGTTGCAAATACACCGCTTTCGCCGTGGCGGCAGTTTTATTGGCAACTGACAATTTTTTAATGGAATTACCGATGTGAAAATTCACCGTTCTTTCACTCAACCCCATAAGCATGGCAATTTCCTCTGAGGTTTTGCCTTCGCTGCACCAGCGTAAAATATCCTTTTCACGCAACGTCAACACGTCTTTGATCGCCTCGTCGTTCACCGATATTAATGCTTCGCGCAACGTTTTATGAGTAATCTGCGCCAACCACAGGAAAAAGGTTTCGTTACGCGCACCGGCCTCCAGCGACTGCTCAGGGATTTTTTTGCCGGCAAAGGTGAGAATGCCCAACCGACCGTAGCAGTCCTTGATTGACTGTGACCAACCTTCACGGATACCGAACTGTGCCATACGCCACCACAGCTCCGGTTTATCTTGATAGAACTCTTCGTCCCAATGAAACTGCAGCGTGGAATGATGGGCCTGGTCGATAACCGGGTCCTGCAAATACACCCTCAGCTTGCGGTAGTCCTCCAGGTATTCTGCAGGGTAATTCCCCTCTATCAGCATTTTGGGCCGGCTGGCCGGGTAGCAGGAAAACACAATATAGGAATAGTACTCAAAGCCCAGTGCCTGGGCGCAGGGTTCCAGACGACGTAAAAAAAGCTCGCGGTCGTGCACACTGTCGAGTAAAGCGTCCATCGAAGGCTGAATACGGGTGTCCATAAAACACGTTCTCCAGAAAGACCGGGTAATCGATAAGTGACATTAACTATAGTGGGGGCATCAGGGCTACAACAGCCGTTTCATAGTATAAAAAATACAATGGCTATAACAAAAAAAGCTATCATTACCTCTATCGCTAATAAATAACGCGTTAAAACCGCCCCCTGACTGATAAATTACGCGAATACCATAAGCACCTATTATTGTAAACCTGTCACTTTTACCGTTAGACAGCCATCTCACCACCCATTACTTTCGCTTTAGACACCCAGTGTCGTTCCAAATCCAAATAAATTATAAGCATTTGCGAATTTGGCAATGCAGAAAAATACTCACGGGGATTTTCTATGGCAGAGAATAATTCGGCAATCCGTTCAGCCGCCGTTATTGGTGCGGGGACCATGGGCAGAGGCATCGCCTACCTCCTGGCGCTGAACGGCATACGAACCGTACTTTATAATCGCAATGGTAATAATCTCAATCAGGCCCGTGACTATATTGTCAGCGACCTGGACAGAAAGAGAAATAACGGAAAAATAACCCTGCAGAAAAAAGGCCAGGTATTAGCCAATATTATTTTCTCGGCCGTCTTTGACGCCATAACCGACAGCGATCTGGTGATTGAAACCATTGCGGAAGATGAGCAAACCAAGCATGAAATCCTGGCAGCCATTGCGGCTACGGTAAAACCGGAGGCGATCATTGCGACCAATACCTCCTCGTTGTCGCTGAACAAACTGGCGGCAGGGGTGGAAAACAACCCGCGCTTTATCGGCCTGCATTTTTTCAATCCGGCGCCGCTGATGAAGTTGATCGAAATCATTCCCTCTTATTTTACCTCCCACGCCACCAGCCTACGCTGCCAGCAGTTGGTAATAGCATTGGGTAAACAGTTTGTGGTCTGCAAAGCCACGCCGGGCTTTATTGTCAATCGCATGGCGCGGCCTTTTTATCTGGAAGGGTTCCGGCTGCTGGAGGAAAACGTGGCGCTGGCGCCACAGATCGACCGCGCCCTCAAGGCCGGCGGGCTTTTTCGCATGGGGCCTTTAGAACTGACGGATTTTATCGGCCAGGATATCAACTACCAGGTCAGTAAGCAGATTTGGCAGGATATGCAGTTCGACCCCCGCTATACCCCCGGCCACTTGCAACGCTCGCTGGTGGATGCCGGGCTGCTGGGAAGGAAAAACGGGCGCTCTTTTTTTGCTTCCCAACCGGCAATGCCGCCCACCCCAACCACAGAGAGCGGCACGCCGACTTCACTGCATTTTTATGGTGAGCACGCTTTATTCGATCACCTGCAACAGCGCGCTCTGGCCATCTGGCCTGCGCTGCGCATTCAGCGGTTGCCGGAACGGCCTGAACTGGGGCGATTTATCCTGGTGAATAACGCGTTGGCGATCAAAATCACCGATGGCAGAACGGCGAACCTGCTCGCCGGCTTAACCGCTCTCGACACCTTCGTGATTGACGCTGCGCTGAATTACGCCGACACCGCCTATCTGGTGGCCGCCCACAATCAACATGCCACAGAGACGAATAAAGCGCTGTTTCTGACGCTGCTGCAAACCGTCATCGCTCAGGTGGAGTTTATTAAAGATTCCCCTGCCCTGATCGTTGCCCGCGTATTGAGCAGCCTGATCAATGAATCGGTGATCATGGTGGAGAGCGGCGTTTGCAGCCGGGCAGATATCGATATCGCCGCCGTGGCCGGCGTGAACTATGCCGACGGCATTTTTGCCTGGTTGGCGCAGCTCGGGCAGAAAAATGTGAAATCGACGCTGGATAACATGGCGCAACTGCTGCATTCCGCGCGCTATTACCCGCATTACTCATTGCTGAACGCGGCCCGGCCTGAGCTGGCGGTAGCGCCCTAAGGAAAAATGATGACGATTAAAGACGACGGGGTCTATCTGATCGACGGTACGCGCACGGCGATCGGCGCTTACGGCGGCAGTCTGGCGCTGACGCGTCCGGATGATATGGCGGCGGCCATTATTCGGGCACTGCTGCAACGGCACCCTGATGCGGAGCCGGATATCGATGAAGTGATCCTGGGTTGCGCCAATCAGGCCGGTGAGGACAACCGCAACGTCGCCCGCATGGCGGCACTGTTGTCTGGCCTGGATCAGAGCGTACCGGCCATAACCTTGAACCGGCTGTGCGCATCCGGGCTGGATGCCGTGATCTACGCCAGCGCAAAAATAAAAAGCGGCCTCAGCGAACTGGCACTGGCCGGTGGCGTAGAAAGCATGAGCCGGGCGCCCTATGTGATGGGCAAAAGCGAAACGCCTTTCGACAAGAGCGTCAAGCTGTACGACACCACCTTGGGCTGGCGTTTTGTCAATCCACAGTTGGCGGAGCGCTATGGTTGCGATCCGCTGGGCATTACGGCGGAGAACGTGGCTCAGCAACACCAAATATCCCGTGAAGATCAGGATATTTTTGCCCTGAACTCACAGCAAAAAGCCTGGCGTGCCATTGAAAATGGCCGACTGGCCAGGGAAATCACGCCACTCGAGGTGCCGGTGGATCGTAAAACCCGCAAGATTTTCGAACAGGATGAATTTCCACGCCAGACCACGCTGCAAAAGCTCCATGCTCTGAAACCGGCCTTTAGCGTCGAGGGATCGGTCACCGCCGGCAACGCGTCCGGCATCAACGACGGAGCGGCCGTGCTGCTGTTGGCTTCCGGCCGTTATGTGAAACGCAAATCACTGCAACCGCTGGCGGAGATTGGCGACAGCGCCAGTGCGGGCGTTGCCCCGTCGGTGATGGGTATCGGGCCGATCGCCGCCACCGACCGGTTGCTGGCGCGGACCGGCTTTACCCTGAACGATTTTGACGTGATTGAAATTAATGAGGCGTTTGCCGCACAGGTGTTGGCCGCGCTGAAAAACTGGCGTATCGATTTCAACGATACGCGGGTCAACCCAAACGGCGGCGCCATCGCCCTCGGTCATCCGCTCGGGATGTCAGGCGCGCGACTGGTGCTTTCCGCCGCGCTGGAACTCAACGCCCGGCAGGTAAACAACGCGCTGGTGACGATGTGTGTCGGTGTCGGCCAAGGCGTTTCATTGGTTATTAAAACCCTCTAATGCAAGGAATTCCGTATGAGCGTATTAAACATTCTTGAAGAAAAACTGGCCGAAACCAAAAAACAGGGACGGTTCCGTGAGTTCCTCAACCTAGAACGCAGCGTGGTGGATAAACCCTGGGCCACCAGCCACGGGCTGAATGGGGAGCGCCGCCTGAACGTCTGGTGCTCGAACGATTACCTGGCGATGAGCCATCATCCCAAAGTCATCCTGGCTACCACCGAGGCGGTGAACCGCGTCGGCCTCGGCACCTGCGGCGCCCGCAGCATTTCCGGCACCTCGGTCTACCACAGCGAACTGGAAACGCTGCTGGCCAGCGCCTACGGCAAAGAGTCCGCGTTGCTGTTCACCACCGGTTTCGGGGCCAATGACGCTACGTTGTCCACCCTTTGCGACGCCATTCCCAATCTGATCGTATTTTCCGATGAGCTTAACCACGCCTCGATGATTTACGGCATCCGCTACAGTAAGGCGGAGAAAAAAATCTTCCGCCACAATGATGTAGCGCACCTTGAAGAGCTCCTGCAGGCGGCCGATCCTGATCGCCCCAAGTTGATCGCCTTCGAGTCGCTCTATTCGATGGACGGCGATTTCGCACCGCTGGCGCAAATTGTGGAGCTGGCGGAGAAATATCAAGCGTTGACCTATCTGGACGAGATCCACTCCGCCGGCGTTTACGGCCATCGCGGCCTGGGTTATGCCGAGCAACTGGGCCTGTTGGATAAGATCACTATTATCCAGGGCGGCTTCGGCAAATCTTACGGTGCCGCCGGGGGCTATATCGCCGCACCACGCGTGGTGGTTGAGGCGGTGCGCAGTTGGTCGCCGGCCTTTGTCTTCAGTACGTCGTCCCCTGCGCCGGTGGTGGCTGCCGCGTTGGCCAGCTTTAAATACAATCTTGAGCATGACCATCAACGCAAACACCTGCTGGCGATTATCGATCATCTTAAGTCCGGCCTGCGCGCCGCCGGTATCCCGCTGGTTTCGGAAGACAGCCACATTCTGCCGGTGCTGGTCGGCGATCCGCACCGGAACAAACACATCAGCAAAGTGCTGCTCGATGAGTACGATATTTATGTGCAGCCGGTAAATGCCCCGACGGTACCGGCAGGCAGCGAGCGTTTGCGCGTCACGCCGACCTCTGCCCATACTCATGAGGATGTGGACTATTTCCTGGCGGCATTGAGCAAAGTCTGGGCCGCCAATGAATTACGGAGAGCAGGATGAAGTTGACGGATTATAACGGCCATTTTCTCACGCTTTGTCTGATGGCGACCGGCACCTTTGCCATTGGCACCGATGCGTTTATCGTCGCCGGCGTGCTTACCGAGATTTCCGACACCTTTACTGTCAGCCCCGCTCAGGCGGGGCAGTTAATCTCGGTGTTTGCCCTCGCCTATATGCTGTTTGCCCCGCTGACCGCCTGGCTGTTTGGTAACCTCAACCGCAAGCATATTTTACAGATCGCCCTGGTATTATTTATCGCCGGTAATCTGGCTTGCGCATTTGCCGACAGTTTTTTGCAAATCTCTGCCGGTCGCGTGCTGGCGGCACTGGGGGCCGCAGCCTACACGCCACAAGCCGCCGCAGCCGCGGTCGGGCTGGTGTCGGAAAAGCGCCGCGGGCTAGCCATCTCGATAGTTTACGGCGGCATGACACTGGCAATCGCCCTCGGCATTCCTTTTGGCACCTTCCTGGCCAAGTTGATCGGTTGGCGGGAGATTTTTCTGCTGATTGCCTTGCTGGGCGCCGTTTCGCTGCTGGGGCTTTCACTGGCGCTGCGCGCCATTGCCGCACCGGGTAAACACACGCTGAAGGAGCGGCTTGCCCCGCTGCGACAAAAAGCGGTGTTGACCACGCTACTGATCACCTTCTTTGCCGTCTGTTCCGAGCATATTGTTTATAGCTATGTCAGCGTACTGCTGAAACATACCCAGTTGGGCGCGGAGGCTATTTTACCGATCGCGCTGCTGGTATTCGGCGTAGGGGCCGTTATCGGCAATTTCGTTTCCGGCGTGTTGACCGATGCCCTCGGCAGCAAGTTTGTGCTGCTGTTTTCGGTGGCCATTCAAACGGTCTCGCTGTTTCTGCTCACCTTTTACGTCACCTCCCCCTGGTGGGTGCTGGCGATCTTTCTGGTCTGGGGCATTACCGGCTGGATGTATCTGGTGCCGATCCAACACCACTTGCTGTCGCTATCGAAACGCTTTGGCGCACTGACCGTTTCACTGAACAGCTCCGTACTCTATGCCGGCATCGCCGCCGGCGGCATGCTCGGCGGCCTGACGCTGTATACGCTACCGGCCTATTATCTGCCGCTGTTTTCGCTGCCGCTGGGGGCCATCGCCCTGCTGCTGACGCTGTTCTTCTTCCAGGGAGAGAAAGCCCATGAATGATCTGCTGCCTAGGGTGCTTTATGAACGCCATGATGACGGCGTTGCCGTTATTACCCTGAATAGACCGGAGAAAAAGAACGCCATCAATCTGGAAATGGCGCGTCTGGTTCAAACTTATCTGCAACGGGCTGAACAGGATGACGGGGTGCGGGCGATTGTGCTGACCGGCCATCCTGAGGCGTTTTCCGCCGGGATGGACGTGAAGGCATTCCGCCTGGGGGAGTTGCCGCTGGTCGAACCTGAGGGATTTGGCGGCATCGTGCATGCCCGCCTTGCCAAGATCCTCATTGCCGCCGTCGATGGCATTGCCTACGGCGGGGGTTTCGAGATTGCGTTGGCCTGCGACCTGATCGTCGCCAATCGCAACGCACGATTCAGTTTCCCGGAAACCGGGCTGGGGTTGATTGCGGCGCAAGGAGGGTGTTCACGGCTACCGGCGCGGATCTCTCCTTATATCGCCCTCGACTGGTTGTTGACCGGCCGAACAATAAGCGCGGAGGAGGCCTGGCGGCACGGCGCTCTCTCTCGAATCAGCGAAGGATCGGCCCGAGAAGAAGCGCTGAGCATCGCCCGGCAAATCGCGCGCACAAGCCCGCTGGCCAGCCAGGCGGTGAAGGCTATCGTCCGTCATGGATTAACTCAACATGAGGCGCCGACATTTGACTACCAGCAGAGCTGGGTTGAACAGGTGCGGCAAGCGGCAGCCCTCTCCTTTTGAGAATATCATTAGAGAATGGTAATCATTCGCAGTCTAACGTTTAAGCACGACAAGACCTTGTTTGAGAAGCCATTGACCCCGCTCTGCGGGGATTTTTTTCCCTTTTAATCCTTCATGGAAGAAAAAGGTTTCATAAACAGAAAGGTACAGGGCTTGCTTTGGTGTTGATTAATCAAGGGTACCAGCCGCGTGAAATGTTCGGTTTGGCAATGTACGTCCAATGCAGCCCGATCGGGCCACTGCTCGACAAAAATAAAATGCCCGGGATCCTGGTGATCGATGAACAGGTCGTAAGAGAGGCAAAGCGGCTCCTGCCGGGTTTTCTCCACCAGTTCCCGATACAGCGGCATCACCGTTTCAACACAATCGATCTTGATAAAATCCTCGGCAATCACCTTCAGCATGGCGCATTTTTCCTTTCAGCGTATCTATCATGTGGGCCCACTCTACCGCGAATTCTTATCCTTTTCCCGATGCTCCCGCTCGGCACCTCATCAGAACCCTGTGATAGCGCAAGTTATCGGGTAAAACGTCGTTCTTTTCCCACTATTTAACCTTTATTGAAGCGTGAAAGGGGACACTGGTGCACAGACACATTTTTTGAGGATTTTTTATGGCGGAATTGCCCCATATTATCGCCAAATACAGCCCGGAACCCGGTTTTCTGCTGTTGCTCATCTTTCTGTTTTCGTTCGGCAAGTCGGTTATTTTCATTTCGTCGCTACTGCCGCCCGCATCGCTTACGCTGATGCTGGGCATTGTCGTCGGCAAACCGATACTGGCCGACACTCATGTCTGGGCGGCGATTACTCTGGGTGCGATGCTCGGTTCCGTTTTATCTTTCCATTGCGGCGCGTTGCTCCAGGGGCGCGCCCCTGGGAAGTGGTTGCCGGCCAGATATCACAGCGCGTTGCACAAGGCTACGTCAGCCTTGCAGCAAAAAGGCCTGGCACTGTTGTTCGTCTCACGTTTTTTGGCCGTGATGCGCTACACCGTGCCTTTGGTCGCCGGCATGATTTCGCTGCCGCGTAAACAGGTCTACTGCGCCAGCGCGCTTTCCGCCGGGATTTGGGCGGTGGCGTTGATGTCCGTAGGAGGTATGATACCTGCAACCTGAACATCGTCTTTTCAAGCGATCTTGCGCAGCCTTCTTTCATTTTTGTCATGCAGAAAATTGGTGCTGGATGTCGATTAAAAAGATTATCAACATGCCTTGGTTGCGCCAGATCACCTTTTTTGTTCATAGGCAGCAAATCGACGCAATTTTTCGTACGAAGCCCCCAAATACGACGCAACAGGGGATAGGAAAGCGACAAGAAATCGATATAACCGCATGATTTATTGATGGGTCGTACAGGGTACGAACCTGTGCCCCATTGATGAAGAGTCAACCGCGCTACCCACCGAACTAACGCGCCAACGGGTTAAAACAATTCGTCTCTTCGCCATCCATGTCAAACGCTTACACTCATTACTTTTTCTCATGCGATATTTTCAACCCTCTGTTTTATCAACAAGATAAGGCTGATTAGGGCTATTAATCTGCTACCACGAGGAGTAATCTTCCGCCCCCAAGACGTCCGATTTGCCTCCTCGTGTAAAGAATAATCGACTTTTATCCCTCGCATAAATGTTGTAAACATGTTGCACAAAGGTGGCGTTATTGCACTACCTTACTAAAGCCGGACCAACCGGATAATCGTATAAAAAAGAGCCACTTCAGAGCTCACTATTTCACCCATGACAGGTAAAACAGGACATCATCAGATGGTAGATCACTCTAAAATAGCCACAGACGCGACGCCCGCGTCAGAAGATCATCTACGGCGAAACCTTACTAACCGACATATTCAACTGATCGCCATCGGCGGCGCTATCGGTACAGGTCTGTTTATGGGGTCCGGCAAAACCATCAGTCTGGCCGGGCCTTCCATCATCTTCGTGTACATGATCATCGGCTTTATGCTGTTTTTCGTGATGCGCGCCATGGGCGAGCTGCTGCTCTCCAACCTGGAATATAAATCCTTCAGCGATTTCGCCGCCGATCTGCTCGGCCCCTGGGCCGGTTTCTTTACCGGCTGGACCTACTGGTTCTGCTGGGTCGTCACCGGCATCGCCGACGTGGTGGCGATCACCGCCTACGCCCAGTTCTGGTTCCCCGGGCTGTCGCAGTGGATTGCCTCTTTGCTGTGCGTGTTGCTGCTGCTGGGCCTGAACCTGGCGACGGTGAAGATGTTTGGCGAGATGGAGTTCTGGTTTGCGATGATAAAAATCGTCGCCATTGTCGGGTTGATCGTCGCCGGGCTGGTGATGATCGCCATGCAGTTCCAGTCCCCTACCGGCACCGTCGCGTCGTTCTCACACCTGTGGAATGACGGCGGCATGTTCCCGAAAGGCATCAGCGGCTTCTTCGCCGGCTTCCAGATCGCGGTGTTCGCCTTTGTCGGCATCGAACTGGTGGGCACCACCGCGGCTGAAACCAAAGATCCGGAGAAAGTACTGCCGCGCGCCATCAACTCCATTCCGATCCGCATCATCATGTTCTACGTGTTTGCGCTGATCGTGATTATGTCGGTCACGCCGTGGAGTTCTGTGGTTGCCGATAAAAGCCCGTTCGTCGAGCTGTTCGTGCTGATCGGCCTGCCGGCTGCGGCCAGCGTGATCAACTTTGTGGTGCTGACCTCCGCCGCCTCTTCCGCCAACAGCGGGGTGTTTTCCACCAGCCGCATGCTGTTCGGCCTGGCGCAGGAAGGCGATGCGCCGAAGTCGTTCGCCAATCTGTCCAAGCGGGCGGTGCCGGCTAACGGCCTGACCTTCTCCTGCATCTGTCTGCTGGGCGGTGTGGTGCTGATTTACCTGATCCCGAACGTAATGACGGTGTTTACGCTGGTGACCACCGTCTCTGCCATTCTGTTTATGTTTGTCTGGACCATTATCCTGTGTTCTTACCTGGTTTACCGTAAACAGCGCCCGGCGCTGCACCAGAAATCGATCTACAAGATGCCGGCCGGCAAGCTGATGTGCTGGGTGTGCATGGCGTTCTTCGTGTTTGTGCTGGTGCTGCTGTCGCTGCGCGATGACACCCGCCAGGCGCTGATCGTCACGCCGCTGTGGTTTGTGGTGCTCGGTTTGTCTTACGTGTTCCTGCGCAAGAAAAAAACCGCCTAAAAACAACAGGGGGATAATCGCTTATCCCCCTGCATTCCCCCTCTTTAGACGATTAACGCGGGCGTATCCCGTCGATAATTACCCGCTGTACGTTCTCCACCGTCTGCTGAAAGAACGCCTCATCGTCCAGCGTTTTGCCGGTCACCGCCTCTACCTGCACCCAAAAATCGGCATAGTGCTGGGTGGTGGCCCACAGCATAAAAATCAGGTGATGTGGCTCTACCGCCGCGATATGGCCTTCGGCGATCCAGCGCTCAATCATCGCGGATTTCTCGTCCACCAGCGCCTTCAGCCCGCCCTGCAACTCCAGCTTCAGCAACGGCGCGCCCTGGATCATCTCCAGACAAAACAGCCGCGAGGCCTGCGGGTGATGGCGGGACACATCCAATTTAAGGCGGATATATTCGCGAATGGCCTGTAAGGGTTCCTGATCGGCGCGCAGCGCTTTCAGCGGCGCCAGCCACACGTCGAGGATGCCTTTCAGCACCGCAACGTACAGCTCTTCTTTCGAAGGGAAGTAATAAAGCAGATTGGTTTTGGACACGTCGGCGCGTTCCGCCACCTGATCCAGACTGGTGCCGTGAATACCGTACAGCGAGAAAAACTCCAGTGCCGCATCCATGATGGTGCTGCGTTTTGCGGCCACCGCACGCGAACGGCGCGTAGGCGGTTTAACGGGTTGTTGCTTCACTGCAGCTCCTTGGCGCCACCTGATTCGGTCATCAGCATAACAAAGCCACTGCGTGAAACCCACGCATTTACCTACTCCTTTCGGGGGATTTTTTGCACCTTTTACGGGCAACTGCGCCTGATTTTTGTGCACATATTTTTTACCAAACGGTCCATTTTGGACCATTCGCTCAACAACCCAGTCACACATAAAACTCAATTAATTGATAAATAGGCCATTTTAAAAACTGGCACTGCGTTTGCTATATCCATGACAAGCGCCGCGCAATTTGGAACCCGCAGGAAGCATTCAAGCAGCGCGTGAACCGTCCCATTCGCAGACCCGAGGTGTTCAAATGAAAATTGGCGTATTTATCCCGATCGGCAACAACGGCTGGCTCATTTCCAGCAATGCTCCGCAATACAAACCGACGTTTGAACTCAACAAAACCATCGTGCAGAAGGCCGAGCATTACAATTTCGATTTCGCCCTGTCGATGATCAAACTGCGCGGCTTCGGCGGCAAAACCGAATTTTGGGATCACAACCTGGAGTCCTTCACCCTGATGGCCGGGTTGGCCGCAGTCACCTCGCGCATCAAGATCTACGCCACCGCCGCCACCCTGACCATGCCGCCGGCGATCGTCGCGCGGATGGCTTCCACCATCGACTCTATTTCCCATGGGCGTTTTGGCCTGAACGTGGTGACCGGCTGGCAAAAACCGGAATACGAACAGATGGGCATGTGGCCAGGCGACGATTACTTTGGCCGCCGTTACGACTATCTGGCGGAATACGTGAAGGTGCTGCGCGATCTGTGGGGGACAGGCAAATCCGATTTCAAAGGCGAATTCTTCCAGATGGACGACTGCCGTGTCAGCCCGCAGCCGCAGGCGGACATCAAGGTCATCTGCGCCGGGCAGAGTGATGCCGGCATGGCCTTCTCGGCCAAATATGCCGATTACAACTTCTGCTTCGGCAAGGGCGTCAACACCCCGACCGCCTTCGCGCCGACCGCCGCACGGCTGAAAACCGCCGCCGACGCCGAAGGCCGCAGCGTCGCCTGTTATGTGCTGTTCATGATCATTGCCGATGAAACCGACGAGGCCGCACGCGCCAAATGGGAAAGCTATAAAGCCGGTGCCGACACCGAAGCGCTGGCCTGGCTGACCGAGCAAAGCGGCAAAGACACCAAATCCGGCGCCGACACCAACGTGCGCCAGATGGCGGACCCGACCTCGGCGGTCAACATCAATATGGGCACGCTGGTCGGTTCCTACGCCAACGTGGCGCGCATGATGGATGAGATCGCTACCGTGCCCGGCACCGAAGGCGTGCTGCTGACCTTCGATGACTTCGTGAAAGGGGTGGAAGACTTCGGCGAGCGCATCCAGCCGCTGATGAAAAGCCGCGCCGACGTTTGCCCGACAACCGCTGAAAGCCGTGAGGTGGCCTGATGAAAATTGTTGAAAACCAGCCAGTGGTACGCCGCCAGTCGCCGGAAACCGGCGCCACCGTCACCTTACCCGCTCGCCCGGAAGCCATCGCCTTTGCGCCGCAGGAAACCGCGCTGATCGTGGTCGATATGCAAAATGCCTACGCCTCGCAGGGCGGTTATCTCGATCTCGCCGGTTTTGACGTCTCGGCCACCGCGCCGGTGATCGCCAATATCAAACGCGCCATCAGCGCCGCACGCGCAGCCGGTATCCGGGTGATCTTTTTCCAGAACGGCTGGGACAATCAGTATGTCGAAGCCGGCGGCCAGGGTTCGCCCAACTGGCATAAATCCAACGCGCTGAAAACCATGCGCAAGCGCCCGGAGTTGATGGGCAAGCTGCTGGCCAAAGGCGACTGGGACTACGATCTGGTGGATGAACTGCAGCCGCAGCCGGGCGATATCGTGATCCCGAAACCGCGCTACAGCGGCTTCTTCAATACCCAACTCGACAGCCTGTTGCGCTCTTACGGCATTCACCATTTGGTGTTTACCGGCATCGCCACCAACGTCTGCGTGGAATCCACGCTGCGCGACGGCTTCTTCCTCGAATATTTCGGCGTGGTGCTCGCGGATGCCACTCACCAGGCCGGGCCGCAGTTTGCCCAGCAGGCGGCGCTGTACAACATCGAAACCTTCTTTGGTTGGGTGTCGGACGTCGACAGTTTCTGCGACGCGCTCATTGCCCCGCTCAGCCAAACGGCATGAGTTTTGCCTGCTTTACCCGTTAATCATTCATCAGGAGCAAGACAATGCCAAAAAGCATCATTACGCCGCCGGGCACCGGCAAACCGCTCGCGCCCTTCGTCCCCGGCACGCTGGCCGATGGCGTGGTTTACGTCTCGGGCACGCTGGCGTTCGATAAAGACAATAACGTGGTGCACGTCGGCGATGCGGCGGCACAAACCCGCCACGTACTGGAAACCATTAAAAGCGTGATCGAAACCGCCGGCGGCAGCATGGATGACGTGACCTTTAACTCGATCTTCCTCACCGACTGGCAAAACTATGCCGCCATCAATCAGGTCTATGCGGAGTATTTTCCTGGCGACAAACCGGCGCGCTACTGCATTCAGTGCGGGCTGGTGAAACCGGACGCACTGATTGAGATCGCCACCGTGGCCCATATCGGCCGCTGAATCCTTATCCGCAGAGGATCGAGAATGTACTTTGAGATTTTGGGAAAAGACACCCCGCTCGCCCCCACCGTAGTGCTCTCTGCCGGTCTGGGCGGCGCAGGCAGTTTCTGGCAACCGCAGATTGACGCGCTGAGCGAACATTTCAGGGTGGTGGTTTACGATCATCAGGGCACCGCCCGCAGCAAGGGCGAGGTACCGGCCGGCTACAGCATGGCCGATATGGCGGATGAAGTGGCGCAGCTACTGCGCTCGATTGGCGTTGAACGTTGTTATTTCGTCGGCCACGCGCTTGGCGGCATGATTGGCTTGCAACTGGCGCTCAACCACCCGCAACTGGTCGAAAAGCTGGTGGTGGTCAACGGTTGGCCGACGCTGGACAGCCAGACCCGGCGCTGCTTCAAAGTGCGCCAGGACCTGCTGCTCAACAGCGGTGTGGAAGCCTACGTGCGTGCCCAGCCGCTGTTCCTGTTCCCCGCCGACTGGCTGTCGCGGCACGAAGCGCTGCTGGACGAGGAGCTGGCGCATCAGGTGGCGCATTTCCAGGGGACAGAAAATCTGTTGCGCCGCCTGAATGCGCTGATGAATACCGATTTCCGTCCGCACCTGGCGGACATCGCCACGCCGACGCTGGCGCTGTGCTCCCGCGACGATTTGCTGGTGCCTTACCACTGTTCGCATCAGCTGGCTGAGAGCCTGCCTTTCGGCGAGCTGGCGCAGATGGCGTACGGCGGCCATGCCATGAGCGTGACGGATACTGAAAACTTTAACCGCATTCTGCTCGGTTGGTTGCTGAAAACTCACGGCCAGTCGTCTGTTTGCAGCCCTGCGGATACCCAGCTTGCGCCCACAGGACTGAAACACTGAGTTCAATCGCCAGGCCCTTCGCTATGGGCTAGCCACAGGAGAAAAAGTATGCAAACCCTTCTTGCCAGTGCGACGCTTGTACCGCCGAGCGTAGAAAAACAGGACTTTCGCGATGCCATGGCGCGCCTGGGCGCGGCGGTGAATATCATCACCACCGACGGCCCGGCAGGCCGCGCCGGGTTTACCGCGTCTGCGGTATGCAGCGTTACCGATACGCCTCCGACGCTGCTGGTGTGCCTGAACCGCTCCGCATCGGTGCATGCGGTGTTCAAGCAAAACCAGACGTTGTGCGTCAATACGCTGGCGGCGGAACACGAGTCGCTGTCGAATCTGTTTGGCGGTAAAACGCCGATGGACATGCGATTTTCCGCCGCACGTTGGTCCACGCTGGCAACCGGCTCCCCCATTCTGCACGGCGCAGTGGTCTCCTTCGATTGCCGGATCAGCCAAATTCTCAGCGTCGGTACCCATGACATTCTGTTCTGTCAGGCGGTGGCGCTGGCGCGTAATGACGAAAGCCACGGGCTGGCTTATTTCGATCGCCGCTATCACCCGCTATTGAAACAATGATTTGCCGATAATGCCGTAACGCGCACTCACCTGCGCCCTAACCTGTACCCCTGTTTTGGAGATGACGATGGCGAATACCTGGTTTCCCCAATGGCGCATGAAGCAAGGCAGTCTGGACGGTACTGTGGTCGCACCCGATGAAAGGTTGCCGCTGGTACCAACGCTGGTTATGGGCCTGCAACATGCGGTGGCGATGTTTGGCGCCACGGTACTGATGCCGCTGCTGATGGGCTTTGACGCCAATCTGGCCATATTGATGTCCGGCATCGGCACGCTGCTGTTCTTCCTGGTGGTCGGCGGCCGGGTGCCGAGTTACCTCGGTTCCAGCGCGGCGTTTGTCGGGCTGGTGATCACCCTCACCGGTTACAGCGGCCAGGGCGCGAACCCGAACATTGCGCTGGCGCTGGGGGGCATCATCGCCTGCGGGCTGGTGTATCTGCTGATCGGGTTTGTGGTGATGAGCGTCGGCACCCGCTGGATCGAACGCCTGATGCCGCCGGTGGTGACCGGTGCGGTGGTGATGGCGATCGGCCTGAACCTGGCACCTATCGCCGTACGCAGCGTCTCGGCTTCCAATTTTGACAGCTGGATGGCGGTGGTCACCATTTTGTGTATCGGTTCGGTGGCGGTATTCACCCGCGGGTTGATGCAACGGCTGCTGATCCTGATTGGGCTGATCGCCGCCTATCTGATTTATGTGGTCGTGACCAACGGTTTTGGGCTCGGCAAGCCGGTAGATTACAGCGCGCTGAGCCAGGCCGCCTGGTTTGGCCTGCCGCAGTTCACCGCACCGACGTTTAACCTGCACGCCATGCTGCTGATTGCCCCGGTGGCGATCATTCTGGTTGCAGAAAATCTCGGGCATGTGAAGGCGGTGGCAGGGATGACCGGCCAGAACCTCGATCCCTATATCGGCCGCGCCTTTGTCGGCGACGGGCTGGCGACCCTGCTGTCTGGCTCGGTTGGCGGCACCGGGGTCACGACCTATGCCGAAAATATCGGCGTGATGGCGGTAACCAAAATTTACTCCACCCTGGTGTTTGTCGCCGCAGCGGCGGTGGCGATTGTTCTGGGCTTTTCACCGAAGTTCGGTGCGCTGATCCACACCATTCCAGGCCCGGTGCTGGGCGGTGCCTCGGTGGTGGTGTTCGGTTTGATTGCCGTCGCCGGCGCGCGTATCTGGGTGCAAAACAAGGTCGATTTGGGCGATAACGGCAACCTGATTATGGTGGCCGTCACACTGGTGTTGGGTGCCGGCGATTTTGCGCTGACCATCGGCAACTTCACCATGGGGGGTATAGGCACCGCCACCTTCGGCGCCATTATTCTGAATGCGCTGCTGCGCAACCGTAAAATCCTGCCGCTGGCGGACAATGCCGCACGCTGACACCGAGGGCCCGGCCTGCCGGGCCTTATTCGACCAGCGCCGCTGCCTTGCCTTTGCGGCGAATGCGCAGTTCGCTGACCAGCACGCCCAGTACAATCAGCCCGCAGCCCAACAGGGCGACACCCGGCAAACGTTCCCCGGCGATACGCCCGACGATCCCCGCCCAAACCGGTTCACCGGCATAAATGACCGTAGCGCGGGTCGGTGACATGCTGCGCTGCGCCCAGTTCATCGTCAATTGAATCATGGCGCTGGCAATGCCCAACCCTATCGCGCTGTACAACAGATAACTGGTGTACGGCGGCACCGCCTCGCCGGTCGGGACCATCATCAGGAACGAGGCAAGCGATGCCGTGGCCAGTTGCACCACCGTCACCCGTTTGATATTCACCTTACCGGCATAGGCGCCAATCAAAATGATCTCGGCCGCCATGCCCAACGTGCCGATCAATGTCAGTATCTCGCCAATGCTGAGCGTCATATCCGCACTGCTCGGCGCGGCCAACAACATCAGACCGGTAAACGCCAGCAAAACGCCTACCCATGACATCAGGCTGGGAAAACGCCCCAGCACCAGCCACTGTAATAGCGGCACCATCGGCACATACATGGCGGTGATAAATGCCGACTGGCTGCTGCTGATCGTTTGCAATCCAACAGTTTGCAGGCCGTAGCCAAACATGATGGCAATGCCGATAAACACGCCCGCTTTCAGTTCATACCAGGTTAACCCGCACAGGGTGCGCAGGGAGAACAGCGTCAGCACCAACGTAGCGGCGGCAAAACGCAGCCCGACGAAAAAGAACGGCCCGCTGACCTGCATGGCGTGATGCACCGCCAGAAAGGTGCCGCCCCAGATCATGGTGATGAAAATCAGCACCGCTTCCTGAGGTTTAATTTTGGAAAAAAGTGCGGAAACAAAAGATTTTTTTACTGCAGACACTGACTTGCCCTTCATGCCGGGTGCAATATAATGCACAGATCGCACCAGTATGAGGGAATGCCTGCAGATGAGCAATATAGTGCACAATGAAAAACATGACGCACTCAAAGTGCTGCAATATCTGAGCAGCAACCTGCGTGGATACCGCCAGCAAGCCGGGCTAAGCCAGATGGCGCTGGCGGAAAAATCCGGCGTCAGCCGCCGCATGCTGGCCGGGATTGAAGCCGGGGACCGCAACGTCAGCCTGGCGGTGTTGGACAAACTTGCCGAGGCGCTGGATATCGCCTTCACCGATCTGATCCAGGCACCGGAAGCGCGCGGCAATCATCTGGTGGGTGAACTGGCTTGGCAGGGGCGCGAGCCGGCAAGCCAGGCGGTGTTCGTCGCCAGCGTGCCCGCTCGTCGGCGGGTGGAGCTGTGGGAATGGGCGCTGATGCCGGGCGAACGCTACGACTCGCTGCCGGATGCCGCAGGATGGAATGAGATTATCTATGTGATCACCGGCAGCCTGACGCTGGTGCTGGAGCAACAGACCCTGACGCTGGATGCCGGTGAAACCCAGGTGTTCAACAGCGATCAGCACTATGCCTACGTCAACCGTACCGATCGGCCGCTGCGTTTTATCCGCAACGTCACCTTTTAATCATCCAGCGCCGCCACTTCCGGCAGCTCTTCCAACGGCGGCTGGATCCCCTCGGAAATGTAGTCTCTGGCGGCGAAAGTGCGTTCATCGCCCACGTCGTCCTCCACGACCACATGCTTGATGGCGCCGTCGCTCAGTAATACCCGTTTGATGCCACGATATGATGTCATTGTTTCCTCCGTTAATGGGCCGGACACACTGCAAGTGTAGTTTAGCCCTCGTCGACCGCGGGTGTCATCCACCTGTCGTGCGACCCTGCTCTGCCTGACGTTTTCAGCCATCGGCAACGGCAGCGTCTGGTGCAAAAGCTCAGGCATCTGCACTGAATTTCAGCCAGTCCGCCAGCCGGGCGAGCGCGCTGCCCGGCCTGATTTCCTGTGGCGACAACAAGCAGTAACCGCTGCCATCCGGCGTAAAACCAAAGGGCGCACTCAGCAGACCGGCTGCCACATCATCGCGTACCTGCTGCCACGGGCCGATGGCAATCCCCATTCCTGCCACCGCCGCCTGCAGGCTGAAGTAGAAATGATCAAAACGCTGCTCCGGCCGGCCAGTCAGCGCCACGCCTTGCCTCTGTGCCCATTGCCGCCAGGCGTCGGGACGGGTGGCGGAATGCAGCAACACCGCATCGTGACTCAACTGCGGCGGGCCGTCGCCAGGGGTTACCCAGCGCTGCAGCGTTTCAGGTTTGCACACCGGACCGACCCGCTCGCTGAACAACGCCAGGCTGTGCAGCTTATCCCCCCAGTCAAAATCGTTGCGCCGGATAGCGGCGGTGATACCGTCATGAAACGAAAATGGCCCGCCACCGGCCACCAGTTGCAGGTTGATTTCCGGGTGCGCCTGCTGAAACGCCGGCAGGCGTGGTATCAACCAGCGCATCAATAGCGTTGGCTCGCACGACAACACCAGCGGCGCGTCCTGCGCCTGCTGCCGCAAACTTTGCGCAGTATGATCCAGAATGCCGAATGCCTGCTGAGACGCCTGAAACAGCGTGCGACCGGCCGCCGTTAAATACACCCGTCGGTGGCGGCGCTCGAACAACGCAACACCCAACTCATCTTCCAGCGCTCTGACCGCACGGCTGACGGCCCCATGCGTCAGGCTCAGGCTATTCGCCGCCTGCGTAAAGCTTTCCAGCCGCGCTGCGGCCTCGAAGCAGCGCAGCCCGCCCAGTGACAGCGGCCGATGCATTTTATGTGAATTTTTCTCACTGATATTGTCAGTTTTCATCGTTTGTCACCGTCGGCTATTCCTCTTATAAATCAGCCACTCTCTTCTGATTTTTTTACAGGATAACTATGACTGAACTCCTCGCCGTCGTCACCATCACTTTACTCGCGGTTATCAGCCCAGGGCCGGATTTTGCCATGGTGTCGCGCAACAGCCTGCTGCTTTCCCGTCGCGCCGGGGTACTGACTGCCTGCGGTATCGGCGCTGGTGTAGTGATCCACGTGAGTTATACCCTGGTCGGTGTCGGCGTATTGATCCAGCAGTCGCTGTGGCTGTTTACTCTGCTGAAGGCGATTGGTGCCGCCTATTTGATTTATCTGGGTGTCAGCCTGCTGCGCCACGCCGGCACGGCTGCAGCCTCTTCCCGCACAAACCCAACCGCCACCAGTGACTTCGCCGCGCTGAAGATCGGTTTTTTGACCAATATCCTGAACCCCAAAACCACTATTTTTATCGTCAGCCTGTTCATGCAGGTGGTCAATCCGCAGACGCCGCTCAGCGTGCAGATCGGCTATGGGCTGTTCATTGCGGTTGCCCATATTCTCTGGTTTGCCGCTGTAGCGCTGCTGTTTTCCGCGCCGGGCGTCAATGCGCGCCTGCTGCGCCTGCGCAAAGGCATCGACAGAGCCTTTGGCGGCCTGCTGATCGCCTTCGGTACGCTGCTGGCGGTCGCCGGCATTAAGTAAGGTCCAAGGATAAGTTCAGTATTCACTTCTATGCTTATGGGGGCATCTCTTTCAATCACCGAGCGGGGAACGCAACATGGCAAAAATTTTGGTCCTTTATTACTCAATGTACGGGCATATCGAAACGCTGGCAGAAGCGGTAGCAGAAGGCGCGCGCAGGGTCAGCGGCGTTGAAGTCACCGTGAAGCGGGTGCCGGAAACCATGCCGCCGGACGCCTTCGCCAAAGCCGGCGGCAAGAGCCATCAACCAGCGCCGGTCGCCAGCCCGCAGGAGCTGGCCGATTACGATGGCATTATCTTCGGTACCCCTACCCGCTTTGGCAACATGGCCGGGCAGATGCGCACCTTCCTCGATCAAACCGGGGGGCTGTGGGCTTCCGGCGCGCTGTATGGCAAGGTGGGCAGCGTATTTTCGTCCACCGGTACCGGCGGCGGCCAGGAGCATACCATCACCTCCACCTGGACCACGTTGGCGCACCACGGTTTTATTATCGTGCCGATCGGTTATGCCACCCCTGAACTGTTTGACGTCTCCCACACCCGCGGCGGTACGCCCTATGGCGCGACCACTATCGCCGGTGCCGACGGCTCGCGTCAGCCCAGCCAGGAAGAGCTGACCATTGCCCGTTATCAGGGAGAACACGTGGCGAAAATTACCGCCAAGCTGAAAAGTTAAGCAATAACCTTCAGTTACTCCCCTACGGGGCCGCGGATTCGTTCGGCCCCATCTTGTTGCCAACCCGCGGCAAGGTTAAAATGCCGCTCAGCCTGCCATTCACTACCTGAACGTCACGGTCGAAATTCGTTCTGCCCGTCAATCACCGGCATTGGCCCTGATGGCGGGCGTTCTGTTTTTGCGCATAGCGAAGGGAAATAAGTCAGTGTCTAAAGATTTTGATGAACTAATAAGAGACATGGATCTTATTATTGAAAATGTAGACAGTTTCAAGGCTATGGCCCCGCGTGCACCCGAGCCCCCCGCTGCGCCGCCGGCAGTCCATCACTACGACTCGTTCTGCGAGAACGTAGCGCTGAAAGTGGTGTTGAAAGTCCTGCTCTCGTCAGTGGATAAAATCGTCAAGGTGCAAATTGCCAATAAGGTCGAGCAAGAGATCGCCCAGATAGAACAGCAGGCAGTGCGTGCCGGCGGAGGGCCGGTGTCGCCTGAAGACCTGGCTCAGATGACGCAATACGTGCGCCGTACCGTAAATAACCTGTTGGAATAAAAGCAATTCTTCATTTACCGGCGGTATCAAAGGGTTACCGCCTGTGGCGATCGCCGCTCTCGATTTTCTCCTCCAATTCGACACAACGTTGTGTATCACCTGTAGCACATTCATAACCTGAATGTGTTGCATTGTTGTATTCATTTCACTGATATAAGTTAAAAGCACTGTAAATAAATACAGTATAATTTAACTTATTGAGGACATGAATATGCGCTATAACAAGATGTTGGCCCTGGCCGCCCTGCTGTTTGCCGCTCAGGTTTCGGCCGAAACGCTCGAATCCATCGACAACTGCGCGGTGGGTTGCCCGACTGGCGGCAGCAGCAACGTATCTATCGTTCGCCACGCTTATACGCTGAACAATAACAGCAGCACCAAGTTCGCCAACTGGGTGGCTTACCACATCACCAAAGACACGCCGGCCAGCGGCAAAGATCGCAACTGGAAAACCGACCCGGCACTGAACCCGGCGGATACGTTGGTACCGGCGGATTACACCGGCGCCAATGCGGCGCTGCAAGTTGACCGTGGGCATCAGGCACCCTTGGCCTCGCTGGCGGGGGTGTCTGACTGGGAGTCACTGAACTACCTTTCCAACATCACGCCGCAGAAAGCCGATCTGAACCAGGGATCCTGGGCGCGGCTGGAAGATCAGGAACGCAAGCTGATTGACCGCGCGGATATCAGCTCGGTATATACCGTCACCGGCCCACTGTATGAACGTGATATGGGCAAACTGCCGGGCACCCAAAAAGCGCACACTATCCCCAGCGCCTATTGGAAGGTAATTTTTATCAACAACAGCCCGGAAGTGAACCACTATGCCGCGTTTCTGTTTGATCAAAACACCCCGAAAAGTGCCGATTTTTGCCAGTATCGCGTAACGGTCAGCGAGATCGAGAAGCGTACAGGGCTGATTATCTGGGCAGGTCTGCCGGAGGATGTGCAGGCTTCGCTGAAGAGTAAGCCGGGGGTGCTGCCGGAGCTGATGGGTTGCAAGAGCTAAAACCAAAAACCCCGTGCTCGAAAGAGCGCGGGGTCATCACAAGCAGCGAGCCGGCGCTATCGACACCGAGATAAAGTTATTGAGTTTGGTTTTCCACGCGCGTAATCCCGTGTTTCTTCATGACGTCTTCCATGGTCAGATTTTCATCTTCTGGCGTTTCGTCAATAACGACATTTTCCGGACGGACATAAGGCTTGGTTGCACGCTTGAACATCCACCACCAAACGAACACCAGGAACGCCCCGGACTTCAGAAAAATCATGGTCCATAACGCCACTTGATACCAGTTCATCTCTATCTCCATGAAAGAGCTAAGCGTAATCGCATCGCTCTATTTTAACCTTTGCACTACCCTGATCAAGCGTTGGCGGCGCATCTGCCGGAGACGGCATCGAACAGATTGGGGAAAAAACGATATAACAGTTTACAAAGGGGGTCAGTAGCGGGAGAAGAAAAGGAAAGAAATAAAATAGAAGCTATGAGCATTTCAGTATGCCGGATACAAAAAACCCCGCGATCGGAGAGCACGGGGTCAGAATGTATGGCGGAGGAGCAGATCTCTTATCTCATACCTAATTCAATCCAAAAAAATTAACCCTTTAATATCATTAATTTACTTTAAACGCTCATTTAAAGCTGTTCCATCAAATCCACTGATAGCCAAAACAAATGGCATACTGGATTGCGAGGAAAACCCATGGCTGTAATCACCGACACCAAAGCAAAAAATATCAAACCGGACGATAAACCTATCCCTCACGGCAGCGTAAGACAGGTATGCGTAGAACAAGCCCCAGATACGACCACTTTGCCCCCAGGGAATAGTGGTCATGAATACTATCCATTTCAACATCCCCCCAGGGTGCACTTTTCTTTTTGCGACCCCCGAGCTTGTCAGCCATCACTCCCGCCGAACCTAGCGTTTGACTCAACCGAACAGAAATCTCAGCGATAGGCATGGCAGAGTAGTTATGTTCCAGAAAGATGACATCCCCGACAGTCCATCCGACACGGCAATAACTGCAACCAACTGAATCAATTACAACTTTTAGCACCTTTTTTATTTTGATGCTTTCAGTTTTATTTCAGCATAACGGGCAGTCAGTTGTTTCAGATGCATTTCCAGTTGAGCCCTGCCAGCAACAGGTAAAGGTTCTCCGGCAGGGTTTTCCGACAATGCTCGCAGTTGCTCTTCAGCCGGTATGGATTGATTAAATGACTGCATGGTTGAAAATACCACTGATTTCAGCTCACTGACCGTCATGTATTTACCCTTCTGCTCATCCAGCCCGCTCAGCCGGTCACTCAGTTGCTGTAGCTTCGTCATCCCCTGATGCCAGCCATTCAGGTTTTCTGTCGGTATGCTGGCAGCGTTCAACTGCCGTTGCCACTGTTGTACCAGAGGCTTAGTCTGTTCCGGCCACAGCGACTGAGCCTGTTCCAGAAGCTGCCGACTGTAGGCAATATTCCAGCCAGGAGGGAGCTTATCCAGTCGGGCAAGCTGCTGCTGTGTTTGTGCGATGACAGTTTGCGGTAACGGAGATTGCTGACGCAACATATCCAACTGCGCAGGCGTGAGTATTGCGGGCAACGGTGCCAGGGATGCAGCGAACTGAGTCTGTAACGGGTCAGGTCGATGCAAAACATGCCAGCCCCACACCGTTGCCAAGCTTATCACCAGCATGGAACACATCCCGGCGGCGAAGAAATGCCACTTTTTTGCCGGAGCTGGCGCCGCTGCCGGTACTGCCACATTCGCCTGGTGTTCTGGTTGCGTTACATACACCCACTTCACTGGACTGGCCGGTGCGTCTTTCTCTGCAACCGGAATACCAGAGCGGGCTTCAGATGATAGTCCCGAATCATTCATTGTCGCAGCGGGCAGCACGATACCGGGCTGAATAACAACGCCGGAACCGGATGCGCCGTCACTGTTTTCCAGCCGAACAGCACTGTTATGCAGCAGAGTACGCAAGGTATCGAACTGGCTCAGATGTTTGAGCTCCAGCCGCTGTAATACCGCCCCCAGGCTGGCAAGCTGCTGTTCCGCACGATAAAGCTGGCTGAGGTCACTGTAATTCAGGGGGAGCGTGCGCATCAGCTGTTGTATACGCTGGCTCAGACCGCTGAGGATTTCCATGCGGGCGTGTACCGGCTGCGGCCAGAGTACGCCCCACTGATGGCTGATCAGGGCTTCCAGTATCGCCAGCCCTTCATTCAGACCGAACAACCCGGCCAGTTGCGTACGAGCCAGCGTATACCAGGCTGCCGTCTGCAATTCCACGCCGTTTTGTTCAAACAGCGAAAGACAGAGTTTTTCGGCATAACGCCAGTTCACATCCGGACGCGCCGGATGTGACAGCTTGCTCAGCTCATCGCGCAGGGCGGCATAATCCGGCAGCATGCGCGGGTCGCTGCCGGTTTTAATTTTACGGGGGGGAATGTCATTCATGACCAGATATCCATTTGACTTGCGTGCAGAGCCTGAAGGTTATTATTTATGCCGCTTCGCTTTCCGCATATTCCTGGCTTTGCAGGTACTGTAATGCAGCCGGATCGGCAATATAGTCAACCTGGCCATGGTGACGTTCAACCTCGTTAATTATTTTACTGAGATCTACCCGGAAAAATTCTTTGCGTAAATTAATCCTGTTAATGCGGTAACTTTCCAGATGGTCGTGCAGCGTTTTCTCCAGTGCGGGGGCATCGTCGCAGGAAATCATGGCATGGACATCAAAATCGAAGGGCACGGACGCACCACTGAGTTCTTTAACCCGCTCCATTGGTTCCAGCCGTCGGGTCATACCGATTTTGTAGACATCCTCACCGAAAGAGCCAATGTTCGAAATAATATAGACATGCCCCTGCTTTGTGAGCTGAGCCATGGATTTTGCACGCTCATATTGCTGATGCACCGCCTGGATTTTCTGCTCCAGCTCCTGCCTCTGCTTCTCAAGCTCTTCCTTATAGGCACCTTCGGCTGCCAACAGCGCTTCTTCAAGCACTCTCTGTTGTTCAGCCAGGCGATTTTCTTCCTCTTCGGCCTGCAGCTGCTGCCTGTCCAGTTCATCCTGGCGCTGCTTTTCTTCACGCATCTGGCGTTTGATTTCAGCCTGATATTCCTTCTCTTCCTGCGCTTTTTCCAGCAATGCGACCTTATCCAGGAACTGTTGTTTTACCCCGTCCCAGTCGGCATTATCGTCAAGTTCAAGAAAGGCTATCTTCTCGCTGATGGCAGTATAGGCATCCCTTTCCTTCCTAAGCTGGTCGTATTTGCTTTGCCAGTTATTCACCGTGGTGCCGGCGAGCAGGGTCTTCACCTTAAACTTATAGCCTGAGTCCACAATACGTTGCAGTGCACGTGTCGCTTTATCTTTGGCTGCATGATTGTCCTCCCAACGGGAGGCCAGCCGTTTCTTTTCCTGGTCGATACCACGCAATACGGCAACACTCACCCTGTCGTCAAAGGCCTTTTCCTTCTGCTCAAGGTCAGATTTTTCCTGTTCCAACGCCGCATTTTTTTGCTTGAAACCACGGTAGATATAAAGTCTGATTAGCAAGGCAACCATAACCAGCAAACCAAAAAATACGCCGATAATACCAACCGGGTCTGAGACGAAATCAATAAAGCGCTCATTAACATTAATCAACGCCCTCACTGCAACGTAAATTCCCCAACCAATTACACCGAGAATGACAAATATGACTCCCGCCGCATTATCGCCTTTATTCTTCCTCGCCACGCTTTACTCCTTTATTATCGCTGTATAAATTTCAGTCAATATTGTGCCGCTCATTCAAAATGAGAAAGGCAAGATAATTGCCTTCCACTATCGTGTTGCCCTCTCTCAGGGGGTAATCAGTTCCCTTCCCGTACTTCTGTCCAGGCAGCGCCTGGTAACAGCTTCCCAATAGGCATTGAAATTTTTGCTGTTGATACATTGCGCATGAACATCGGGTGGTGGCGCGACGGGATCTGGCCTGGAGTCGCCAATGCCTTTATCTCTCTTGGTCGATCCCGTTTTAGTTTTATTTACCCCACTCTGTTTTTTCGTCGAATGCGGCTTTGTTTTTTTGGCCGGGGCTGCCGTCGTTTTATTATCCGATTGCGTATCCTGACCATAATAATCAACGCGCCGGCTTTTGCTGCCGTGGCAATGATACTCACCGGTTTTACGGTTGGTATGGCAGCCATCTGCGTTGGTTCGTCCGGGGTGTGCCATGACAGGCATGGTGATCATGATGCAGAGCAGTAGCGGCAGCTTAATGCCGATTTGCAGTTTCATTTGGAATATCCCTATAAGTTAAAAGGCGCTGACCTCTCCTGTTTTCTTAAGTTTACGGTGAATTATCAAGATAGTGCTGTTGTTTCAAGTGGCGTAACAACACCCGCCCCTCAGGCATAAACTCGGTCCCGTAGCGCACCAGACCGACACCTTTCAGCTCTGCATCGATGGCGTAACGCAGCTCACCGGGCTGAGCCTGCTCCAGTATCACCACGTCAACGTTGTTCAGGCGTGGCTCGTATTTCAGCAAAACGGATGACAGCGTGCCCATCAGCTGATGGGCAGTCCCCGGCATCCCCTGCAGGATTTTCGCCATATCAGGCAAGCCGTAATCGGGTAAATGGGCCAGCGTCCCGGCGCGACAGTTGAGGATCCGCTGCATATTGTCCAGCACCGACAGAATGACCTGGTTTTCTTCGCTAACCTGATGCAGGTCGAGGCCGCCGGTGAAATTGCCGACCAGCATTTCATACAACGACGGGGGATGATGTCCCTGAGGCATTAATCGTCCTTAGCGGGCAGCAATGTCAGATGGTTGTTCCCGGCTTCCAGGATGCGCGGCTTATCCGGGTCCAGCTCTTCACGCTCAATTACCCGCCGCCAGGTGTTACTGACCAGATCCGGATGTCGGAATAGCCCCGCGACCGCAACAAACTGCGCATCGGCTTCCATGGGCATATTGAGGCTGGCATCGCCACCCGGTTTAACCACCACATCGCGGGTGGCCAGCAAATCGGCTTTCAGGAGGGTGTCGCCGTCTTTCAGCAGTTGCTGATACACCGTCTTGTCGAAGGTTTTGCGGTCTTTCAACTGGTAAACGCGCACCACAACCGGCTCAGACAGCGAATTGCTCTCTCGGGCATCGGTATTCAGCGCCTCGCGCGCGGTAAAATCCAGATGCAGGACTTTAATCTTCTTGTAAAAAACGGCGGTGAAGGCCGATTTTGTGCCGTCCGTGACGCTCTGCGTCACCCCGCAGCCGGTCAGACTGAACGCCAGCAGCGCGAGCTGCCAGCGTGCGGTTTTAGTCAAACTTGTACGTAACACGTCGGTTTCCTTGTTGTGGTATGGCGGGCTTCATGCCGCGGTAATAGCCCAGTTCCGTCGTAAAGGTCTGCGGGATATCGTCCGGGAGCACGTCCCCTTCCGCGCCCAGTACACCATTCATCCCCAGCCAGAAAGGACCATCGCCCAGCGGTGGGACGGTCAGCAAGCGGGTACTGACCCTGAGCTGGATTTTTGCCTTAAACCGCCAGCCCAGATAGACCCGCAGCATCACCAGAAAATCCTGATACAGCAGACCATCCGGCTTCCAGCCCTGCGCTTCCTGCTCGTTATCCGTTGACAGCGCAATCAGCAACTGGCTGTTGGCATCCATCGCCTCGTCACCAAGCGGCGTGTTGCCATCCAGCAGAAAATCCTCATCACCGTAAAATCCCAGCGGCTGACTGACGGCTACCGGCCGCAAACAGTACGGACTGACCTGCACCACCGTGTCCGGTGCCAGCAGGCTCACCAGCGCCTGCATCCCTTCCTGGGTTTTGCCAGGCTGACGCAGCACGCCCAGCAGCGCCAGAAATCGTGATACAGGGGTGGCGATATGCTCTGCGGTACCCGGTATACCCAGCCCCACCAGACCCAACAGCGATTGCGAAATGCTGTCGGTCCCGCCGGCCTCGAACGTGGCCGGGTAAGAATACTTTCGCCAGATGCGATAAAACTGCGTCAGGATGCGATGGCTGAAAATGTCCAGAAAGCCCTGCAGCGCTTCGTGCCCTTCCCGGCGCTGGGTGATGTCATCGAGATAGGCCGTCGGCAACGGTGAGTCGACACCGTACATCCCCATAAAGGTGGTGCGGATAACCGGCGGTGTACTGTCATCCTCTTCATCGTATTCGACGGCTTTCAGTTCACTGACCGGAAATCCCATCCCCGGATGCGGCGCAAACCGCACCGGGTCATCAGCGGGGTGGCTGGTCGAGCCCATCAGCGGCCTGCCCGGATTACGCTTCTCCAGCAGTTGGCATAAACGGTAAAAGTTAATGCTGTGAAGGTCGGCTTCCAGCCGTGGGGTCAGCCGGGAATGCGGCGGTTGTGCTTCTCTTCCCATACCAGGCGCTCTCCGGTCGGTTGCAGAATGATAATCAGGCGGTTAAACAGGTAAATATCGGTATAGAGGGCGAAGAAGCGGCTCAGCATCTCGCCGAACAGGCAGATATCCCCGCGACCGGCAAAGCCATGACTGTCCAGCGTCACTTCAATCTGCACGCCGCGCACCGGATAGCCCTGCTCAAAGCGCTCGGTTTCGCTGTGTTTCACGTCGATGATGGCTTCCAGGCGACGGCGGTTCATCTCGCTGTCGGTCCACTCATACAGCGCCAGCGTGCCACGCAGCACGTCGGCATTATCCATCATCGAGAGGAACCCGCTGCCGAGATGGCTCAGCACGCGCCAGTGAAACCGGTCCTGCGCCGGCGGGTAACAGGGCAGCGTCGGGGCGCACAGGTTGCGCACGGCGATGCTGGTCGAGGTGGTTTTCATCACCGTATCAAGCACGGTACTTTGCAGCGCACGTCGTGGCAGTTGGCCATTGGTGCCGGTGAGCGTCAGCGACAGGCTTTCATCTTCCGGCACCGTGTGATTGTCAAAGGCTTCGCCACCGAGGATCAGCCAGGTGTTATGCAGCCCCGACGGGCCCCGGCGCACGCGGGTATGGTAGTAATATTCCGGCGCTTGGTGGCGCATCATTCCGCCTTTGTGGCGAAAGCTGGAGAACGGCACATAGGTATGCTGACTGGATGACGTCACCGAATCCACGGCGTAAATCTCGGTGTGGCCGTCCTGCACGCGCATCGGGCGCAGCATGTATTCTGTTTGCAGGGAGTTCAGCGCCAGCGGATCAGACTCTAGCGGGAACAGGTTGATCACCGGCACGCAGTTAAGGCGCAGATGCTTTTCCGTAAAGCTGAAGTCATGTTCCCAACGTTCAGCCAGCACCATATCGATTTCAAACCAGGGGAGCGCAGCCGGAAAGGCGACGGTCTCCAGCCCACGCAGGCCGGTGAACATGAATTTCTCGCGGAAGGTGAAGTATTCCAGCAGCAGTTGGTAGCCGCTGAAACTGCTGCTGCCTTTTGGCCACAAGGTATCGTCATCGCCAAAGCCCTGCGCGGTGAAATGCCCGTCAAACGGTCTTCTGTCTATATCGCCCGGCATCCGCAGCCACATCCGGGCCACATTCAGGGTAAAGGCAGCGTGCATGGCGCAGGCCAGCGGCGCATCGGCGTTGAAGTAAAATGAAATACTGCTGAGATCGATACGGCTCCAGTCTGCCAGATTACTGCAATTGAAACGCAGCGTGACAACCGAGCGACCATCCGCATCGGTGGTCTGCCTGGCCTGCTCCAGCGACAGTGGCTGAAGGTTGATCTCTTGGGTGGTGGTGTAACGGCAGCGCGTCCCTTTTTCGCCGATCGGCCGCGACAACACCTCGAAACCTTTGGCGATCCGCATCTGCTCTTTCATTTCACGCCAGTCCGGCGTGAATTCGACCACGGACATGGAAGGAATGGTGCGCAGATAATGCGGCCACAGCAGGCTGACCAGCCCTTCGGTCAGCTCCGGCAAATCGTCGTCAAGCTTTTCGCGAAGCCTCCCCATCAGAAAGGCAAAGCCTTCGAACAGGCGTTCCACGTACGGGTCGCGCGCGCCCGCTTTATCGAGATTGAGCATTGCCGCCTGCTCCGGGTGAGCACGGGCAAACTCTTCGCCGGCTTCAAGCAGGTAGCGCATTTCAGCGTCGTAATAACGCAGGGTTAAGTCGTCCATATTAGTTCTGCTTAGTAAATTGCTGCGTGTTAAACACAGAAGCAGACTCCGGGAGTCTGGCACGGGTAATCATATAGAAAAGAGAACCTTCAATGCTGAGTACAAAGGGACGGTTCTATGGCATATTTTTTTGCCATACCAGGTATCCAACCCGAAGGGATCCCCTGGCATTCTGTGTAACCTTTATGCATTAAAGATGTTGTGTATCTTTCTGAAAAGATAAACATTCCCAGGATAGTTAACCCTAAGATGATAAACGTGGTTTTCAGTAATTTTTTACCTGATGTAACGGTTATCTGCTTCCCGGTAAAAATAACAGGAAAAATCATCGTCAATAACGGTAAGAAAAAAAAGAAAAACGCGGCAGAAAAAGTCACCCAAAAAGAGAAGTTAACGACATCGGGGTAAGAAAGGTATTCACGCAACTTAAAAATACCGAGATATGAAATCCCGACGGAAATCGCCAGGAAGAATACAACTCCGAAAAATGCAATTACACGTTGTTTAAGAGGATACATTATCAATAATCCATTGGAATAATTTCTTGTAGCGTTTCACGCAGGTATTTCCTGGTTTCTGCAATCACGAACTCTCTCCCGGTCCGTAGCATCCCATCCAGATACATAGCTCCAAGATCCCAGAATCCGTCCTCGATCTCGCGAGCTTTATCAACAAACTCCTGCTGTGCATTCTCAATCAATTCAACGAGCTTATTAGTGACTTTAAAGTGATCGTCAAGTACGTTCAATGCGATGCTCGCCCCGAGACCAACAAGTACGACAGCCACGATCGGGCCAATAACAAATGGAGTCATTGTCAATAAGGCACCGGCCCCCCAACTGACAGCGGACGCTATACCGATTTTTACGACATCTGTTGCCAGCGAGCCTATAAATTCAGCCAGACTGGTATCATCATTCATTATGAAATCAATAGTACGATACGCGAGAGCGAAATAAAACGTTATAACAGTACCTTCAACAATGGCACTCTTAACACCAAACTTCCCAATTCCCAGGCTGACGACCTTGGGATTTTTAAGAGCATATACAGGCGCGTTTAATATTTTTCGTATCCCTGAATATCCAGTAAGTTTTATGAGCTCAGTTCCATTTTTATTTACGTACACCGTAGATTTAATATCATACAGTTTTAAATCGGCAATAAGCATGGTTGTTGTAATGGCATCTTTAATACCCAGGCCATAATTTACTGCAATCTGTCCCGGCTGAGTTTGTGTCAGGTCCACCCAACCATTTTTGTAAAACCCCCATGACGACAGTATTTCATATACTTCGCCGAGGGTAAGTAGCATAACTTCCTGGCTATTGGCCTGCAGCATGGCCCTTAACTTACTATCCGGGAAGTTACGTGTGTTACGTAATGCCGGGTAATCTGGCACAAAACCCGTTGGCTTTCGCTCACCTGTCAGATAACTCGGCAATTCTGGCGAAATTTGCACAGGTGCTGCAAAGCCTGCTGCCGATTCTCCAGCAGAAGCACCGCTGCTCTTCTCGTACGTATCATCCATCATCGATGGAATAAACTTCGCCTTACAGGGGCAGGTGCTGTAACTGTCAAGGGTTCCAGCCATTCGCCTGTCGTGAATGGTATCGTTATCGATACCACCGGCTATCTTGAAAAGCCCGGCATGTTTACCGCAGGTCACACTGTCCTGTTCCCGGGCAACCGGTTTATCAAACAGAGTGTGATCCTCTGCACCCGTGGTAATTTTTCCGCCGCAGGTCGTCTTGTCGCCCTGCACCAGATAAAAGCCTTCCGCTGCCATATTTTTCCCTTTAGCTGAATTCTGTCCGGGTTATCCGCAAAGCACTGCACTGCTTGCCGGATCGAGCGCAATCAGACCGGACAGAAGCAAATCCATCTCAGGCTGAAACCGTGATTTATCGGTTTCACTGCGTGTGGCTTTCATGCGCAGTAACCTGAGGCGGCGCGATTTCACTTCAAACAGCAGTGCCGGTGTCCACTGCGTGAGGGTGATTGACTGCGCGGCACTGTCGAGCTCTCCCAGCAGATGCAGGGCCAGTTCATTCTTGCCCTTCTGCTCAGCCACGCGGGCCATCAGCAGGCGCAGCAACCATTTGTCTTTTATGGAGTCGGTGCCCGGACGTGTCTGAAGCCAGTGGAGTGTGGCATCCAGGCCGTCACTGTCCGCTTTCTCCAGCGCTTCCGGTTCGAGTGCCAGAATATCGTTGTCAGCCGTGCTGGCGGCATTGACCGGCTCATCCCGCCAGCCGGATATGTCGTCCAGCACGCTCTGGTTTATCCAGTTAAGCGTGACCTCATCGGCAAACGGCGTACCGTCATTAAAGGCCAGGTTTTCAAGGCCGGTAAGGCGACACAGCAGCCCTTTCAGATCGGTGGTGATGATGTCGGCCAGCACATCCTGCCCCGATTTAATCAGGGCCTGATGGACATACCACTGCAAATCCAGCCAGAGGTGATTGGCGCCACGCGAGAAGGTACTGTCCGCCTGCTCCAGTATTTCCAGCCAGCTCTGCTGCAGGTACAGCCGTTTGAGCATGGCCCGCTGGTCAGCCCTCGGCGGTTCGATGCGCGTTTTCCCTTCGGCATCCGGTGCCGGAATAGCATTCAGCGTGTCATGACGCAGGCTTTTCATCAGCCGGTGCGCAGCAAGCCAGCCATTGGGCTGCTCACGCAGATATTCCGTCAGTGTACGGGCCTGGGCCAGCAAATCCTGACCGGAGGTAATGCGACTCAGCACTGGCGCATCCTGTTCTGTCGTGTGAGATGACTGCTGCGTACGTGTCTGATTGCTGGCGTTCTGCGGTACCACTGCATCCACGCCCCCGCCTTTCATCAGGCGGGACTCCAGAGCACTGTATAGTGCATTGAGCTCCGGCCGTGACGCTTCCAGCTCTGTCTCCAGACTGTCAGTGATGAGCAGCAGCGCCCCGGCGGTACGCTGTGCATCCTCGCGTACGACCTCCGGGTAAAGTGACAGACTGTTCAGAACACGGGTACCGGCGAGCCATTCCAGCGCGGCCTTGCGGCTGCGGTCCCGCTGCGGATGAAGCTGCATGCCATAGCACTGCAGTAATCCCGCCAGCAGTTCAAGCCCTTCGGCAAAACCGGTCTCGCCGTCCTGGAACAGACGCGCCCAGCAGTAATAGGTGGCAATCCGGATATCTTTGGCGGTGGTGGTCAGCAGTTTTTCGGCAAGAGTGCAAATCAGCCCGGTATCGATGCCGGAAAGTTTATTTACCTCCTCCCGGATGCGCTGAAAATCATCGTCATAGCCGGGGTCTTCTCCGGTCGGACTGGTGTCACTTACCGGAGCAAGCCAGGGCTGCCAGTTTTTCGTGCGTGCCTGCGCCTGTTGCCGTTGCTGAGTGTCATCAGCCTGACAGGCGGCGACCAGATTTTGCAGAGTGCTCATTCTTCGACTCCATCCATGTCACTATTTCCGGTGTTGGCCATCAGCGCCTGGGCGGTGGCCGCGCTGTCGACACTGAATATCTGCTCAGGAAGCGTGAAACCGCGCAAATCCAGCAACGCCAGCGGCCCTTTGCCCAGTTGGGAACGTAACACCCACTGCAACGTGCGGCCATCCGGAGCAGTAAAACTCATCATCCACTGGCTGCGGTCAAGCTGTTTCCGCTTGCCCTGATCCAGCCAGCGAATGAAGCCCCAGGTGCCGCTGTAATCCCCGAACAGGCGCGTGCCGGCGTTGGTCGACGTCCAGGTCAGCATGGCACCGGGCTTGAAGGTATCCCCCGGCCAGCGGAAAGACTGCCAGTCGGCCATCTGGTTGAAGTAATGCAACCGCTGCCCGTCAATCGTTAGCTGGGTTTCCACCACCTGCGGTACCGGGCGGGCCTGTAGTTCGAAGCTGATGCCCTGGCTGCCGTCGGTAAACAGAATGTCGGATAGCTGGCTCAACTGATTTAACGCTTTCAGAAACGCCGGGTTAAACGTCAGCCCCTGGCTGTTAGTACGGTTTGGCACCCACCGGCTGCCTTCTTTATGCAACACGCCGCTGAGTTCAGCGGTCAGGAAACGGTCGATACGCCCGGTGTCCTTGCGGATAAACTCCGCCAGCATCGGCAAAGATGCATCGCTTTTGCTCGCGGCAAACGGGAAGCGCCCCTCAAAGGCGGTGTGCCAGTTTGCGACCACCGAACGGCTCCAGCGGTCGTTGAGGCTGGCTGCAGACGGTTGCAGTACGGTTTCCCAGGCCTGCGTCAGCGGCTGCACAAACAGGGTGTTGCCAAAGCCGCTCCATTCCTCACCCAGACTGGCCGCCACCAGGCTGCCGTACTGCTGGGTATCGGTCAGATCCACGCTTTTGCCCTGGAATACGGTCTGTGCCAGGGTCTGCATCATCTCCTGCGGATCGTTAGCACTCGCCACCTGTTGCAGACGCAGACGCACGCGGGTGATACGGGTGAGGTAGGTTTGCAGACTCAGCGTGCTGTCGGCCGACATCAGGTTGCTGGCCGGGTTTTTCCCCATCAGGGTCAGCAGCGGCCCGAAGGTGTCATCCAGCGGCCCCTGCGGCCCGGCTGCTCGCTGATCGATAACGGGCTTATCCTCACTGCCGAGCAGATCTTTTGCCGACTTGATAATGGAATCCGACAGCCCTTCGCGCCGCTCGCCGGCTTGTCCCTGCCAGGCCAACGTATTCATCAGCGCAATCATCGGCGACTGACGCACATCGCTCATCAGTGTCAGTTGGTCAATCACATCCGCAATGTTGTGCGCCGGATTCAGCCGCAGGCTGTTGAGGAAGTTCAACCAACTGCCGGCAAAATCAGTGAAGTAACGCTGCGTCAGGCGCGCTTTCAGCGCTTCCGGAGAAAGGTCGGCAGAAACGGCCTTGCGACTGTCGCTCAGAACCCAGTCAATCTCATCCCGGCGCGAGTTCGCCGCTTTCTCGATGGCCTGCTGAATCCCCCCTTCCCACGCCTGACGGGTGAACATCCCCGGCACCACGTCATCGGTGGTGAACAGACGGCGGGCATCGGTACCACCGGTCATGTCTTCCAGTGACACATCGGCAAAGTTACGCCGCACCGATTTGAGCATGTTTTCGTAGAGGGTTCCCTCCGCATTACGGCGACCAATCTGCTGCAACAGCACCTGACGGCTTTGGCTGACCAGCGCCTCATCCGGGGTGATTTTCCACTGCGGCTGTTCCAGCAATCCAGATATGGAGAACGCCCACAAGTCTGGCGAAAGACTCTGCCACAATCCGGTAGAAATCCCCTGCCGGGTCGGTTGCACCCTTTGCATGGTTTGGGCGTAAAACGCATCATCCACTTTGTCCGGGCGGGACATCATCAACCAGGCTTTCAGTTGGTCATAACCGGGTTTCGCCAGCTGTGCGCGCTGGTCACTGTTAGGTGCCGAGTTTGTCAGCGCAGTCAGTTTCTGCATCAGGGCAGCATTGGCCGGGTCGCGGATCAGGCGGTTGTTCGCCACGCCATACCACGGGAGCATCGCGCTCAACAGTTGCGGGTTATGGTCAAGCCCAAAGCGCTGGTACCACGGAGTCCCATTCTGAACATGATGTTGCAGACGACCAGCATCGTTACGCAGGTCATGCAGGGCCGTTAGTTGAGAGTCAGAAACAGAAGGATGCTCCACCAGAGAACGGGCTTTGTTCGCCACAGAGGAAATCTGACTGTAGTTCAGGGCAAAAGAGAGCAGCAGCCCCGCCCCCCAGATACCGAGCACCGCCATAATGCCCCATGCCAGCGTCTGCTCCCAGGCCATACCGACACGGCGGCCACGTACGCGGGTGCAGTCGTCAACAATACCCTGCCAGGTCACCGGCAAGGTCAGCGCATGACGTTGTGATTCAGGAACATATTTCTCAGCGTCGGCAAATGCAGCGCCGGCTGTTCCCTCTGACGTATCAGCGGGTTTATTCTCCGGCAGGCTGAACATCAGGCCACGCAGCGGAACACGCTGCTGTGAGGCAGACAGCCATGGCGCCAGTTGCTGAGTCCAGCGGGCGATACCGCCGTCTTTGAGGTGCTGGCCCAGGCGCAACAGGAAGTCGTGACCGTTGTTCTCAGCGACCTGGCTCACGCCCTGGGCCCGTAACGCCGGCAGCATTAGCTCAAGCTGGCGGGTAACATCGTCTGCATTAGCGTGTTGCGGAAAGCTTGCCCCTACCGCCTGTTCAGAGCGCGTCGCCTGCGACCAGTTGCTGTCACACAGTTGCCACAGCCAGACCGGGGCGGAATAGCGCAGCAGTTCGCTGATTTTTTCCAGCCCGCGTAAATCGTTATCGCTGATTAGTGGCGTCAGATTAAGCGAGTCCGGCATGACCCGGACAATACCGTCGAGTGGACGCCCGCGACGCAGTTTGCGTAGCGCGGTGTATTTTTCGCGGTCAGGCTCCGATGTCAGGCTACCACCGTAAATCAGAACGGTACGGTTGCCTTCAAGCCACTGCTGCTGTTGCAGGCCGGGAACCAGTTGCTCAATCGCGGATTCGTCGCCTGTAATCAACAACAGGCGGACTTTGCCACGCCAGTAAAGACCAATACGTGAACGCAGATGAGCACATATCTTGCCAGACATCACCACAGCCGGAGAAACAGGGGCTTTTTCACTTTCCCTTTTCTTCTTCTCGTCATCGCCATTGGTATCGTCGACGAGAGCATCAAACTCCTTTTTACCGGCACTGAGAGCAGCCCACAGGAGCACAACCAACATGATAAATGTGCATCCGGTAATGCAGCCCCCGCCAATAAGCCAGTAAATTTGCTGCTGACTATCGTCCTCCAGTCCGGCCATGTCCGGATACTTCCAGACCATAAACGTCATTGCGGCAAAGAGTAAAAAAAGAATGAATGCGACAGAAAGATAGCGGCCTTCCGTAGTCTTCGGTACTAAAGGTAGCTTCACGGATCCATCTCCTGTCGGGAAGCAATCGGGGTAATGAGCGTGCTCCACAGCACATTCTGCGTGGTATCGCCGCAGATAATCATCTGCGGTGACTGTGTTTGTCGGGCGATTTCAGTGGCGGCAGCGATGGCCAGCCAAGGGGCTGCGGCTCCGGCATGTCCCATGGACATATCGAGTGAAATGACGGCTTCGTCCTCTACAGGCTGAGCAGGATGTGCATTCTGGCACGCGATCACTTCTGCGCGCTGCTCACCAGTCAGCCCGGCAAGCCATAAATTTTTCACGATATTTTTTTTGAGCGGGACGTTATAGGCGGCCATGTTCATCCCCTCGTTCAGTTCACCCGTCGGGGCAGCATCTGGCCGGTGCAGCAACGCGACAGGTTCGAGTGCCTCCTGTGTCAGGCGGTTGCCAAAAAGCAGTGCAACGGCTGCTTCTGCAGTATTATTTGATACAACCGGATCAAGCTGGAGGCCAACAATCAATAACATCGCCTCATCTTTAATGCGGTGATCCAGCCAGTCGTTGACTACCCCCGGCCCATTGCTGTCTACATACTCAACAGCGCAGGTTAAGCCACTCTCCCGCCAGACTTCCTGCCAAATATCTCGAACTGCAGGGAATGACAGAGATGTCGAGATATCGAGGATGACAACAAGCGAGGTATTTTCTGGGAACTGGCCAACGGGCAGATCAGCAATGAGTTCTGAGAACAGACGTGAGGTGACCAATTCAGGAGTATCTTCTGGTTCTGCCGTAATACGGCTCAGTCGCTTGCTTTTTTCGCCTTTCCAGTCCGACTGCGAAATAATAATGCTGTGGTTATTGAGCATTTCAACTGCAACACAAGATTGTTCATCTTCCTGATGGGCCGTAATAAATGTCGTATTCAACACCTGAAGCGCACGACGTGCCCTACGGGTCTCACTCAAGATCCATTGCTCCCGATGCCGGTCGAAACCATTCGCTTTACTGTCCTGTAATGACCAGATCCACATGCGAAAACCGAAAGTTACAATCCAAACAACAACAGGCGTACCAATAGCGACCAACCAGAAGTCGTTATTATCGATGTATCGCCCGAATATACGCATGAAGATCACGCTGACGACCAACATAGCCACCAATACGGCAAGCCAACGGGATATTTTAGGTGATGCTTGCCGTGGATAACATTTCGGAATATCTTTCAGGGAATACGTCATTCACACTCTCACACTTCGAAATTTCTAAGAATTAACTAAAATAGAAAGATCGTTTGGTTCTCTCGGGATATCTATCAAAGAGCACCTTATCTTTTTTATAATCTCTATTTTTAATCTCAATAAATGCAACATCACCATTTTGATCATAAATCACATGAACGCCTTCCTCGACATAATTCCCTTTTACATAAACATAATTAATCTCTTCACTAAGACGGCCTTTCTCAATACCCGACTCATAATACCTTCGACATTTCATAGAGTTGCCATCAAGAGAGCACACTCCAAATTTCGCAAATGTAAATCCATATTTTTCAAAAGTATAAATAGTAGTTACATCTCCTTTGTAGAAGAAGAATTTATTTTCTAAACGTGGTGCGTAATCATAACCCAAATATAATTTATTACTTTTATCACTATCTATACTTGCTGGAGGCATACCTTGCCCAGTTCTATCAACTTCTGAAACATAAACTTTACCTATTTCTTTCTGTCTTGAGCAAGTTTTTTCATTTACAAATTCAATTTTTGTTATCCCACGAATATATTCTTCATTCTCAGATTTATAAGACACACATGCGCATGAGTATTTTTTCGACATTAACCGCTTATCTTTCTTTTTCGTTTCAAATTCTTTAACACCATTCTTATCATAAAATAAAAATGTATCACCTCCTGAATTGATCAGCACCCCACATGAACTTTTCAGATTGCTTGCTGCATAAGTTGGCAAAGAAATAATTAAGAATAAAAATAAACCTAACGTTTTAAAATTCATACCCCCCCAAAAAAACCATTAAACAACATTCTCCAATTCCGACATCTATGGATTGTTAACGATAATTAATCGGTCAGTGAATTGACCAAATGTTCATGGTGGAGATTAGCCGTTTCTTGCTGAAAATATAAAACAGTAAATTTACTGAGTATTGATAAGCTTCCCACCCAACTCATCAAATGTTTTATCTCCCGAAAAAAGCTGTCGGCATTTAATGTCAATCACTGCATCATCTTTATCATCAGGGAATGTCACCTTCATTTTTTTGATTATATCCCACACACCAGGAAAAGAATCTACAGAACAATCAAGATCGTTAGGAGCAACGTACATTCCATTAGTTGATATTTTCCCGATGTAAAAGTCATCAGTTACAGGAAATGTATCATCCGAAATATTCACATCCTTAACGCGTGGATTCCAAAAACCTTTCCCAGAGATAACATTCTTTTTCCCATCAAAACTTGATATTATCGCTTGATACGCCCCTGATTGGGCATCAATGGGAACTAAAGCGAGAATCAGTTTTTTATCGAAGTTAACATCGACAAGAGTAGATAATTTTTGATCTAGATAATCTACGCTATATAAATTTACGAATTTGTTATTACAAGCCTCCAACTCCTTTGTTTTTAAAAACATATTGCTTCCAGCAACAATCACACCAACCTTATCACTTGTCAAAGAGATTATTCCAGCCCCTAAATAGTACTTGCTATTCCAATTTTTAATTTTACATGAAGCGGAAACTTTCGAGGTGTCACTATGTACATCAACCACCCCTTGATTATTTTTATTGAGACCAATCATATAACCATCAACTTTAATAGTATTGTAATATGCCCCCCAAGAGCTAAACGTAGCCATAAAGTACATCATTGAAGTTAAAAATGCTTTATTAAACGTCATCACCAATCACCTCCTTAGCTCTTTTCGTAAAGATTTTTCTCTCTGCAAGACCTTTGTCAGCACCATTTATTGCAGAGGTAACATTTTCAATAACCTGATCATCATCTGCTTTGCCATTTTTATCCCCATCCATTATTTTCACAGTTTTACCTTTAAACCCAACGATGAAGAAACCGCCAGTATCAATGCAATTATAAGTACTTTCTGTTAATTTTTGTGGCGAGTCTATCTGAGGACTACGTTTTTTCATTTTTGCTGCGTTTTTCTTTTTGTATTCAGGATCATCCCACCAATATCGATCAAAGTCACTTACTGAGAGCCACCCTCGATATACCCAATAGCTAGAATAAGTATCGAGCCCAGTGAGCATTTTAAAACCACGCCCTCTGTATTTCTGGGCATCAACATCACCACAATTCCCATTGATCCAGCTGTAGGACCCTGTGATAACATTCCCTTTTGAATTGTATTTTTTACCAGAAAAATAATCGTCTTTTTCTTCTGTCAACTCTCCATACCAATGCCCGAGCTCCGCTTCATTTTTGGTTGATAGGTCAACAATTCCACCACCTTTGTGGACACCATTCTCTATCCGTTGTTGCTGACTAACCTCCTGCATTAACAGCAAACTTCCGGATTCAACAGCCCCCTGCCCAAGAAAATGGCATTTTCTATTGGCACTATAAAGGTTGTATTTATTAAGTATGGCATTTATATCACAGTAATATTCAGTTACCTTCTTACTTATCTTACTGATTTGCAACTTTGCCGTTGACTTAGTATTTGCTACCATTATTTTTTCAATTACATCACAGTCGAGCCAACTACATGTTCTGAAATGTCGAATAAATGATTTTGGTTCGAAATACCACAGTCTCCCGTTACCAAGCACTCCAGAATCAAAGCACAGCGCCTCTGCATGAGCTTTAAATTTTGCATAATCAGCTTCCGTCATCGGATCATGCTCTTCACTTCCCGTTTTCAGCCATGAAAAACGGGTGTCGATCGTACTTTTTTCCCATTCAAACGGGAAATGGCAGATTAGCTTCCCACACTGGTTATCGAACTCACCATCTTCCTGAAGTTTCTTGATAACGGCTGAATTACACTGGCTATCGCTGTCACTATCGTCATCGACAAACTGCCAGCCCGTCCAGTGAGGGAAATCAGCGTCACTAAACTTTTTAATGCTGGAATCAGCAAGATTGACCCCCCCTTTTCCTCCCGGGTAATTGACCGTCATCCATAATGGCGCGTCTGCCGGTACCAGTGTTTCATGGTCTGTATTAATCACCCGCCCAAAGCGAAGTAATTCAAACCCGGCACTTGGGCTCTCCTTATAATTCCGCATCGCGGTTTTATAGAGATTGTATTCGTAGTCTTTGCCATCAGCATTCACCAGTGACTCACCCAGCAGATCATATTTCCCATCAACCTGCGTATTTTTCTGCCGCGTTACCATCGTGCAGCTGCCTTGGGCCAGAGTCATGCTGGCATACAGAGGCGCATTGCTCGTATAGAGTTCGGAAAGTCCGCTGATAGAAGTGCTGTTATCTGCAGGGGCCTTGTCATAAAACTTTGTCTGCGGTGGCAGATAAAAGTGAATATCACCGTAAACCGCATCGGTGCGGCCATTCTTCGAAATATCCAGCTCTCCTGTTTTCCTGCCTGTGAGCTTGCTGATGTTGTCGTCATCGCAGAAAACCTGGAAGTGGAACGCATTCACTCCATCCACCACCCCGGGAGTACCCAACGGATCTTTACGATAAACTTTCTCACCTTCCTTAACAGTTTCAGCCAGCGACTTCAGGTGCATGTAGAGGGAGTAGAAAACTACTTTTGCTTCATCACCGCTGCCGATCTCGGTTTCATGCTTTAACAGCACATAACCATCATTGCTGCCTTTGGACTTGGGTTTATCGGCATTGATGTTCAATGGGGCCAGGTCGCGTTTGTCGGAGTCTTTGCGCAGCGAAACAATTGTACCGTCCGCGATCGCCCTTACATTCTCTACCGGCCGGCCTGCGTCAGTATGACTGATGTGGATCCCGCCATGCCACGAACCATAACCGTTAACCGGATACCCGCGACGGTCAACTACGGCCATGACTCTTTCAATCCAGGCCGCATCAGTTTCATGGGCATCTTTCGCTTTCAGAAGCGGTGGGCTGATAATCATAAACTGACTCCTTGTCAGGAAAAGCTGAATTTACTGGAAGGTTCTGTGGTTTCAGGAGCCACATTCGGGAAGTCTTCTGGCTTATTAGCCTTTTCTTTTCGCCCGTAATGCCCGGCTTTAGTCCGGTACTCCCCCTGTGTGGCAGATTCAATGCCATTGGCATCGAGGGTGATATAGCTTCCCCCCCCGTTGATCGTGACCTGCTTCTTGGCAATAATCTCGATACGATCTTCGGTACTGACGACGCTGATTTCTCCACGAGCGATGAGCTCCATCAGGTCATTCTGTGCCTGGATCCTCACCGGCCCCTGGTTAGCAATAAGCTTGATCCCCAGCTTACGAACAAACACGCTCAGGGCATTGCCCACCCCGATAAACAGATTTTTCACCACGCTGACGTCGGCATTCTTGCCCGCCGTGGCAATCAGGTTCTGGCCGGCCGATACCTGCAGATGTTGTCCGCTGGTCAGCGCCATACCCTCCGGCGCACTGAGCAGCAGCACCGATTTTTGGAGGTCCGTCAGTTGCTGTTCCAGCAGCTTGATCTGCGCCTGGAGATCGGCCGGGTTCGCGGTGGCGGTCTGCGCATCATTCGACATGGCCGTCATCTGCTCCCGGGCGTCCCCCAGATTGCTGACCGCCGGTTGCATTTCCAGCACCTGGCCCTGCGCCTTTGCCTGGCCATCAGCACTGATGAAAATGCCCTTCTGCGCCCGGATGGCACCCCAGCTGTCGGTTCTGAGCTCAAACCCCTCGCCGCGCTTCTGCTTTTCGCTGTCGACAAGATGTCCGAGATTCAGCTGACTCTTGCCGCCGTACTCCGTGCTGACCTTGATATGCTCCTGGTCACGGCTGTCATCGAGGCGGATTTTGTTGTTCGCAGGCGTCCGCAGAACGTTACGTTTGTAGTTTCGGATAGTGACATGGTCGCCGTGCGCGGAGTCGTGCAACACGCCGGAGATATACGGCCGGTCCGGGTTGCCGTCTTCAAAACCAATCGCCACCTCGGTTCCCGCCAGCAGCGGCAGATGCAGACCATAAGTGTCGCCTGCATAGGGGCGGGACTGACGGACCCACAGGCTCTCGAATCCGGCCTCCCAGTTATCACGGTCAAACAGCATGTTGACGCGATAGCGGCCGTCTTTATCGATATGCCCGTAGGTGTCGTTTTCGGTGGTGCTGGTCACGCGGGCGGGCAATGTGCCCGCCATCACCGGACGCGCACCGGGTTCAGGGCGGAAGCCAAAATCGGTGCTGTCCGGGATACCGCTGCAATGCACCTCAAAATCTTTATCACGGCGGGCCGTGCTTTTCATCCCGGTGATGAGCACGCCCTGGCTGAACGCCTCCGCCACTTCATAGCCGCCGGTGACTTTCAGTACCTGCCCGGGCGCCAGTGTCGGGCAACTGGTGATGGCGCTCAGTTGGGTCTGGCCGTTCAGGTAGCGTTCGTGACGCACACGGGCATAAAACGCGCCGGACTCCGGAGCCGGGTTGCGGTCATAAGTGCTGCCCGGCGTCAGGTAGTTATCGGCATAGTGATAAGCCTCGCCATAGGTGGTGCTGTCGCCGCGGGTCGCATCCACCAGCATGTTCATGTCGTTGTTGGCCTGACGGTAGTTGTAATCGCAGGTGCTGACCTGCTTTTGCACCACATTGTGGTGGCTCTTCATCCCCCATACGGAATCCATGCCTTGCGAGTGCTGGCCCGATGGCGGTACCGACGGCAGAATCAGGCCGTTCTCGTAGCCCTGGCGGCTGTCGTAAAACTCCACCACATCGATGTTCAGGCGTGTGTCGGTGGTGAAACGGAACCAGATCCCCACCTCACCCAGCAGGCGGGTGATAAAGTGCAGGTCATCCTCGCCGTACTGCATTACCTGCTCACGGCGCGGGTACTCTTTTGAAAGCGAGAACAGAAAATCCTGGCCGCGCAGGTTGTGACGCTCGCGCAGGATTTTTTCCACAATTTGCGGAACGGACATGTCCTGATAAATAACGTTCTGGTGCGAGCGGTCGAGCAGCACCAGACGCGGCTGTAGCGTCAGGGCGTAATGGGTTTCATCTTTTGAGGTGCCGAGGCGTTCAAAACCGCTCACCACCCCCTGGAGAACCCGTACCGATTGCTGGATTTTAATGCCGTAACCCTGGTCTGCCGGGGCCTGTAGCGTCAAAGAGCCCGCTTTCATCAGCATCATTTCCTTGCTGATGGCGTGGTCGTTACTGGTGAACTCAATGCGGTAGCTGAACGGCTTGCTCAGGGCCTCGTTGCCTTCAAACGCCAGCACATCAAGTTCTGACTCACATCCTTTTATCACCAGCAAGTGGTGGTTATGGCTGAATCTTATCGGGGGATTACTGCTCATTGTATTCCTTCACATCGGCAGGAAGTTATGTCCTGAAAAACCAGACATGCATTAAGTGAGTTAATTACTGCTTGACCTTTATCGCATATTTCTTATAAAAGTCTTTACCGGAATGCATTGTGCCAAGAGTAAACCCAGAAACAGTTACGCTATAATTACCTGATTTTTTCGGGATACCAGATATGATGATGCGATGGTAATCTTTGCTTATCCCATCCTCCCCACCAAAACTGTACTTTACTTCTTCCGGATTCCATACCAACCCTGAATCGTTCGGGGTTATACTTACCAATACGCTGGATTCGTTAACATCCCTGCCTTTTATTTCAATGATATTCCGGTACTTGTGGTTAACTGTTGCAACTGTAAGTTCACTTTTTTCAGGTAAGACTGTTGGGCTAGAACTGGCGCAGCCTGAAACAACGAAAATTAAAACAAAAATTAAATATTTCATTTAGCTCAGTGGTTTGAAAACCACGCCTCCAAAAACGTGCTTACGGACATATTCCAAATCTTTATTTAGCTTAGCTTAGATTTATTTTTGACACCCCCCATGAAAACAGATAAGTTTCATTATTTATTTTAAAACATTAATTTCATATATTTTTTCAAAATCCCTCCCTGCACTAGCAACCACCCCTCCCCTAATGCTGATTGTTACAATCCCTTGTAACTTAGGTTTTCCTTGTATGGTAAAGTTATTATATATATATTTTTATAATATTTCTTTTCAGGAAACACTAACTTCAACCCCGAATTTGATGGGTGCATTTCATAATTTAAATCAACAATCGGCCCTGTACCTCCTGAAATAGTGATTGGAACATAATACTCCTGTCCAATATACCCATCAGACAACTCATTGGGCTCGAATATAATATGATTGCCACACCCAGCCAAAAACAAATAAAAAATAAAATATGCGCAAAGTTTATTCATTCCAATCATGGTATTTTTGTAAATACCATCCCCCCAAAAGTATAGCTCAGAAATTCACCTAACGTTAATGATGTTCTGAGTGAATTATCTTTAACTTCACCCCATGAAAAAAGTCTCAACGAAACAAATTCTTCTAAATTCGTTTCGTTAGTAATTCGTTGTCCGTTAGCTAACTTTAACTTTCCATCCCAAACTATCCAGTGATCTTTGAATGGAACATCTGCGATTGCTGAAACATCTGCACAGAGATCAAACTTGAAATATGAAAGTCATTACTTATTGGTGATGAAGTTAATCAACAGAAATTTGATATTTCTTCACAAACACCTGTGATTTGGAGTACATCGACGCATATGTTTTTGCCACGATCTCAACAGTTATCATACCTTTTGTTTTAGGTATCCCTTTTATTACAGCTTTGTTAGAGTCGTTACACCTCTCTGCAGAAATAATTCCACATCCACTAAAGTTTGGTTCTAATTCCAGCCCGGAATTATCAGGCGATACTTTTGCTCTAAAGTTATTTGAGCTCAACGCAATAACCTCTCCACTTTTCTGGAATGTCAGAACAATATCTTGCTGATAAAATGTACCCGCACGCGCATTTTTTAAATTACCACTTTCGGGAGAAAATTTTATTTCACTTGAAGAGCACGATGTTAAAAACATCAAAAAAACAACCAGATATTTCTTCATATACCTATTTTAGTGGTTTAAATACCACCCCTCCAAAAACACTTCTCATTACATCTGATAATGCTAAATTTGACTTAACCTGATTTTTTACCTTGCCCCAAGAAAACAATTGTAATTGGACTAATTCATTTTCATTAGTCGCTAATGAAATGATCTCACTATGTTGTGTTTTTATAGGACCATCCCAAACAATCCAATGATTCTTAGCAGTGATAGCGGAGTCAAATCCATCTAGCATACCTGCTGATATCAAAGTAACAACTCGACAACCATTTTTAATATATTCATTAAGTATACTTAGATCTTTAAGATTCACGTGGGATAGCCCAACATTGCTAAACTCTTTTTCATAACCTGCACTTACAAACCATTCAGTAAGCCCTCCCCATAATGTGATCCCTGAAGCTTGATCATCAATTTCATCATAACTCAAAATGGAGTTATCAGAATCTCTCAAAGAAGCGAGCGTTATCCAATCGATCCCTTTTATTCGCTCTCCATAAGCATCATAAAAAGTTCCCGTAGGGTGCCGACAGCCACTACCTGGCACTATATTTAACGCACCTATTTTAGTTTTACCGTACAACCAAAGCTCATTAACTGCTTGTTTATAAACATCAGGCCTGTCCATCAGTAGGCAATAAAAGAATGATGCTGGTCCACACAGACTCGTATCCCCTTGGTTAGGATAACTACTGTGATTTATTCTTGATGCAAGTTGGCTTTCTATCTTTCTCTTATCGAAAGGATCATCAGCACTGCCGATAGGATATTTTTTTGCTATAAATGCTCTTTCGAGGCAGGTTATCTGTACACTATGAATGTTGTCATTCCCGTTATCACTCACGGGTTTTGTCTGTGCTTTAGTTTCAAAATAACAAACATTTTCTCGTTTATTTTTTGAGTATGCTTTCCCGGAGGCTATTTCACCCAGTGTATACATTTTTTTAGCCGGGGATGAAAGCACCGAAACCAGCTTACCGCCGTGTTTGCGGTATAAGTTAATTTCTACAATGTAGATCACTGACAAATCATCATCGGTCTCATTCGTATCATGAGGCTGAGTATAATAACTCGGATCTATTGGTTGTTGGGTCACTGACAGCAGAACATGCTTTTTATTATTGGCATCCGTTTTATATACATTAAGATCGTAAAACAGATTGGATACCGGAACATTCGATTCAACTTTTGTATAGATCTTATACTTAGGCATTAATAACTCCCGGCATCATATGCAAAAAAACATCCTGAGTCTGTGCAGAAGTAAACAGCGTCGTATACCCCTCACCATCACTAACGCCTTCCAGCACTGAGCCATCAGCCAAAAATGCCCTGTAAGGAGTATTCAGCATTGGTATTCCATTATCATCAGCACACAAATAACGAATATTGTGGCTGCCGTCGTCAATAGCATTGGCTAAAGGTGAAATATCAGGCTTATGCTGCGCTCTCGTCTGTCTGGCGTAGTGCCCTGCCCTTGTCCTGAAATCACCCATTGTCGCTGATTCAATGGCATTAACATCCAGAGTGATATAACTCCCTCCGCCATTTACCGTCAGCTTCTTCTTCGCGATGATTTTGATTTCATCTTCCGTGCTGACAATGCTGATCCCCTTTCGTGCCAGTAGATCCATCGTGTCGTTCTGAGCCTGCACTATTACTGGCCCCTGGTTTGCAATAAGCTTGATCCCCAGCTTACGAACAAACACGCTCAGGGCATTGCCGACCCCGATAAACAGATTTTTCACCACGCTGACGTCGGCATTCTTGCCCGCCGTGGCAATCAGGTTCTGGCCCGCCGATACCTGCAGGTGCTGTCCGCTGGTCATCGCCATACCCTCCGGCGCACTGAGCAACAGCACCGATTTTTTGAGGTCCATCAGCTGCTGTTCCAACAGTTTGATCTGCGCCTGGAGATCCGCCGGGTTCGCGGTGGCGGTCTGCGCATCATTCGACATGGCCGTCATCTGCTCCCGGGCGTCCCCCAGATTGCTGACCGCCGGTTGCATTTCCAGCACCTGGCCCTGCGCCTTTGCCTGACCGTCAGCGCTGATAAATATCCCTTTCTGTGCCCGTATCGCGCCCCAACTGTCGGTTCTGAGTTCAAAACCCTCGCCCCGTTTTTGCTTCTCGCTGTCGACGAGATGGCCGAGATTCAGCTGGCTCTTGCCGCCGTACTCCGTGCTGACCTTGATATGCTCCTGGCCCCGGCTGTCGTCGAGACGGATTTTGTTATTCGCCGGGGTGCGCAGCACGTTACGTTTATAGTTGCGAATGGTGACGTGGTCGCCGTGCGCGGAGTCGTGCAGCACGCCGGATATGTACGGCCTGTCCGGGTTGCCGTCTTCAAAACCAATCGCCACCTCGGTTCCCGCCAGCAGCGGCAGATGCAGACCATAAGTGTCGCCTGCATAGGGGCGGGACTGACGGACCCACAGGCTCTCGAATCCGGCCTCCCAGTTATCACGGTCAAACAGCATGTTGACGCGATAGCGGCCGTCTTTATCGATATGCCCGTAGGTGTCGTTTTCGGTGGTGCTGGTCACGCGGGCGGGCAATGTGCCCGCCATCACCGGACGCGCACCGGGTTCAGGGCGGAAGCCAAAATCGGTGCTGTCCGGGATACCGCTGCAATGCACCTCAAAATCTTTATCACGGCGGGCCGTGCTTTTCATCCCGGTGATGAGCACGCCCTGGCTGAACGCCTCCGCCACTTCATAGCCGCCGGTGACTTTCAGTACCTGCCCGGGCGCCAGTGTCGGGCAACTGGTGATGGCGCTCAGTTGGGTCTGGCCGTTCAGGTAGCGTTCGTGACGCACACGGGCATAAAACGCGCCGGACTCCGGAGCCGGGTTGCGGTCATAAGTGCTGCCCGGCGTCAGGTAGTTATCGGCATAGTGATAAGCCTCGCCATAGGTGGTGCTGTCGCCGCGGGTCGCATCCACCAGCATGTTCATGTCGTTGTTGGCCTGACGGTAGTTGTAATCGCAGGTGCTGACCTGCTTTTGCACCACATTGTGGTGGCTCTTCATCCCCCATACGGAATCCATGCCTTGCGAGTGCTGGCCCGATGGCGGTACCGACGGCAGAATCAGGCCGTTCTCGTAGCCCTGGCGGCTGTCGTAAAACTCCACCACATCGATGTTCAGGCGTGTGTCGGTGGTGAAACGGAACCAGATCCCCACCTCACCCAGCAGGCGGGTGATAAAGTGCAGGTCATCCTCGCCGTACTGCATTACCTGCTCACGGCGCGGGTACTCTTTTGAAAGCGAGAACAGAAAATCCTGGCCGCGCAGGTTGTGACGCTCGCGCAGGATTTTTTCCACAATTTGCGGAACGGACATGTCCTGATAAATAACGTTCTGGTGCGAGCGGTCGAGCAGCACCAGACGCGGCTGTAGCGTCAGGGCGTAATGGGTTTCATCTTTTGAGGTGCCGAGGCGTTCAAAACCGCTCACCACCCCCTGGAGAACCCGTACCGATTGCTGGATTTTAATGCCGTAACCCTGGTCTGCCGGGGCCTGTAGCGTCAAAGAGCCCGCTTTCATCAGCATCATTTCCTTGCTGATGGCGTGGTCGTTACTGGTGAACTCAATGCGGTAGCTGAACGGCTTGCTCAGGGCCTCGTTGCCTTCAAACGCCAGCACATCAAGTTCTGACTCACATCCTTTTATCACCAGCAAGTGGTGGTTATGGCTGAATCTTATCGGGGGATTACTGCTCATTGTATTCCTTCACATCGGCAGGAAGTTATGTCCTGAAAAACCAGACATGCATTAAGTGAGTTAATTACTGCTTGACCTTTATCGCATATTTCTTATAAAAGTCTTTACCGGAATGCATTGTGCCAAGAGTAAACCCAGAAACAGTGAGCGCTCCCCACATGGTAATACCGGAGACCTGATCATTCACTTCATCGTAACTCATAATGGAGTTTTCTGAATCTCTCAGCCCCGCTAACGTCATCCAATCCAGACCTGATATTGATTCTCTACCTCTATCATCATAAAAAGCCCCCCTAGGATGCCTACACCCATCCCCAGGTGATATCTCCAGATTGCCTATTTTTTTCCATGTAACCAGAGCTCAATCGTGGCTTGTTTATAAACATCCAGCCTGTCCATTTGTAAACAGTAAAAAAAGATACCGGACCGCACAAACTAGTCCCCCCTTGGTTAGGGTAACTGGCTTGATTTATTCTTGGCACAATCTGACTTTCGATCTTTATCCTATCGAATGGGTCATCTGGACTACCTGCAGGGTACTCTTTTGCAATAAAAGCTCTTTCCCGGCAGGTGATCTGCACATTATGTATATTGTCGTCACCATTGCTATCAACGGTTTTTTGGAACCATATTGTATATAATTATCCAAAGTTATTTAACCTCCAGTGAATAGGTTTTATTAAATCTACCGCTTTTGGTATACATAGAACCATATGTAACAAAAGAAATTGAAATCTTTACCAATCCTGATTTTGACGGCATACCTGAAATGGAAAGAAAATTGTATATAGGTAATCCATCCCTTCTTTTTTTATCAGAAATCACTTGCAACCCTATATCAGCAGGGTAAATATCTAGTTTAGTATTTTCTGCTGTTAGAAACTCTGGATTATCTTCCAAATTAGTTCCTATAATAATTTCTTGATTATAAGGCACCCCTACCTTTGCATCAGGTAACACTTCCCCTAATGGAGCAAAGTCAATTTTAGGTGAGGAGCATGAAACGATCAATAAAATAAATGAAAGAAGTATTAATCTACGGCACATAAATTACTTTATTGGTCTAAAAACCAACCCTCCAAATGTATGTTTCATAAAAACATCCAGATTAACATTATTCTTTAACTGGCTTTTAACCTTTCCCCACGAAAACAAGGTTAAATCCACCTTATCTAAAACGGATGTACTTGCAGATACTGACTTTCCATCATTACATCTAACTTGACTATCCCAGACTATCCAATGATTCTTCGATGAACTATCCCCAGGAAAATCTGATAACATGCCAGCAGAGATTAAACTTACTACTTTGAGCCCACTACTAATATAGTTGTTCAGACTTATAATATCGTTCACATTTGCATGCGAGAGGCTTATATTATCGAATATTTTCTCATAACCTGCCTTTTCGAACCATTCCGTCAACTTCCTCCACATTGTAATACCAGCCATCTGATCATCCACTTCATCGTAACTCATAATTGAATTTTCAGAATCCCTCAGGCTAGCCAATGTGATCCAATCCAGACCTGATACTGCTTCTCTACCGTAACCATAATAAAAACTACCTTTGGGATGCCTACACCCGTCTCCTGGTGAGATCTCCAAAGTGCCGATTTTTGTTTTCCCATGTAACCAGAGTTCAATCGCAGCTTGTTTATAAACATCCGGCCTGTCCATTTGCAAACAATAGAAAAATGATGCAGGCCCACACAAACTAGTCCCCCCTTGATTAGGATAACTGGTATAATTCATTCTTGATGCAATCTGGCTCTCGATCTTTTCTCTATCGAATGGATCATCTGGACTACCTACAGGATACTCTTTTGCAATAAAAACTCTTTCAAGGCAAGTGATCTGTATATTATGTATATTGTCGTCACCATTGCCATTAACGGGTTTTGTTTGCGCTTTAGTCTCAAAATAACAGACATTTTCTCGTTTATTTTTAGAGTATACTTTCCCGGAGGCTATTTCACCAAGTGTATACATTTTTTTAGCCGGGGATGAAAGCACCGAAATCAGCTTACCGCCGTGTTTGCGGTACAAGTTAATTTCTATAATGTAGATCACTGACAAATCATCACCAGTCTCATTCGTATCATGAGGCTGAGTATAATAACTAGGGTCTATTGGTTGTTGCGTTACTGACAGCAAAACATGCTTTTTATTATTGGCATCAGTTTTATATACATTGAGGTCGTAAAACAGGTCAGATGCTGGAACATTCGATTCAATTTTTGTGTAAACATTATACTTAGGCATTGATAACTCCCGGCATCATATGCAGCAACACATCCTGAGTCTGTGCGGAAGTAAACAGCTTCGTATACCCCTCACCATCACTAACACCTTCCAGTACTGAACCATCCGCCAAAGATGCCCTGTAAGGAGTATTCAACATCGGTGTCCCATTATCATCTGCGCACAAGTAGCGAATATTGTGGCCGCCATCGTCGATAGCATTCGCTAAAGGTGAAATATCAGGCTTATGCTGCGCTCGCGTCTGTCTGGCGTAATGTCCGGCTCTGGTCCTGAAATCGCCCAACGTCGCTGATTCAATGGCATGAACATCCAGAGTGATATAGCTCCCGCCACCGTTCAGGGTCAGCTTCTTCTTCGCGATAATTTTGATTTCATCTTCCGCGCTGACAATGCTGATACCCTTTCGTACCAGTAGCTCCATCGAATAGTTGAACGGCTTGCTCAGAGCCTCGTTGCCTTCAAATGCCAGCACGTCAAGTTCTGACTCACATCCTTTTATCGCCAGCAGGTGGTGGTTATGGCTGAATCTAATCGGGAGACTGGTGCTCATACGCGCTCTCCTTGTGTACGGTCAAACTCCAGCACTATCCCTTCCTCCTCACACCAGCCAAGACGTAACGACTGTGGTTTCTGTTTTGCAGCCATGCGAGTCAGCAACTGCTGGCTCAGCACCGGCAAAATTTGCTGGTTGAGCAGGCTGTCGACGTTACGCGCGCCGGTATCCGGCAGCAGGCAGGCGACGGTGAGGGCGTCGTACAGGTTCTCTTCGATATGCGTGGTCAGGCCGTAGTGACGGTGCAGGCGTTTGCTGACCTGTTTGAGTTTCATTTCAACAATGGTGCGCATCGCGGGCTCACTCAGCGGGCGGTAAATCACCGACTGGAAGCGCGCCAGCAGTGCAGGCTGGAAGTGGTCACGCAATATCGGGCGCAGCAGTTCGTGCAGGTCGCCTTCGGTGGCTTCCGGCTGTTGATCCAGCAATTGCATGATGGGGTCGCTGCCGAGGTTGGAGGTCATCAGGATCACGGTGTTACGGAAATCAATTTCGCGCCCTTCGCCGTCACGCATAAAACCCCGGTCAAACACCTGATAGAACAGATTCATGACGTCGCGGTGCGCTTTTTCCACCTCGTCGAGCAGCACTACGCTGTACGGGCGTTTACGCACCGCTTCGGTCAGAATGCCGCCCTGACCGTAACCGACGTAGCCCGGTGGGGAGCCCTTCAACTGGGAAACGGTATGAGGCTCCTGGTATTCGGACAGATTGATGGTGATAAGGGATTTCTCACCGCCGTATAGCACATCCGCCAGTGCCAGCGCGGTTTCGGTTTTACCTGTGCCGCTCGGGCCGACCAGCAGGAACACGCCCTGCGGACCATTCTCCGAGGTAAGGCCGGTTTTTGCGGCGCGCAGGCGCTGCGCAATGACGTTGAGCGCCACATCTTGCCCTACAACGCGTTTGCCGATTTCCGCTTCCAGACTCAACAGTTCAGTCTGCTCGTCCTTCATCAATGAAGAGAGCGGGACACCGGTCCAGTCGGCAATCACATTGGCCACGGTGCGAATGTCCACATCCACCTGAACCAACGCCTCATCCCGTTGCAGGTTTTTCAGCTGTTGCTGCAGGTCGTGGATGTCGGCCTGGCGGCTGCAACCCTCTGAGTGACAAGCCTGACGGCAAACCATCAGTTGCTCTGCCAGTGCTTTTTCTTCGCTAAAACGTTGATCTAGCGTGCAGATATCCGCATCCAGCACAAGGCACAATTTTTCAATCCCGGCCAATCGCTCACTATGGGAATGACCGCCGACAGCGATATCTTCCAGTAAGGCCTGCTCTTCCAGAACCAGTGCAATCCGCTGCGCTTTCAGACGGGTAATTTCTTCAGGTACGGTATCGAGGCTCATGCGCACGCGGGCGCTTGCGGTGTCGAGCAGGTCAACTGCCTTGTCCGGCAATTGACGGCCGGTCAGGTAGCGGCGAGAGAGCGTGACTGCGGCTTTAACTGCGTCATCGGTGATATGCACACCATGGTGTTCGGCATAGCGGGATTTCAGGCCACGCAGCATCAGGCAGGCGGTCTCGTCGTCCGGCTCGTCGACTTTCACCATCTGGAAGCGACGCTCAAGCGCAGCGTCGCGTTCAAAATACTGTTTGTACTCGCTCCAGGTGGTGGCAGCGATGGTTCGCAGTTCGCCGCGCGCCAGCGCCGGCTTCAGCAGATTAGCCGCATCCGCACCGCCCGCCTGGTTACCCGCCCCAATGATGGTATGGGCTTCGTCGATAAACAGCAGGACGGGCGTCGGCGACTGCTGTACCGCATCGATCACGTTTTTCAGGCGCTGCTCAAATTCACCTTTCACACCGGCACCCGCCTGCAACAGACCCAGGTCGAGGGTGCGCAGGCTGACGGTTTTCAGGCTGTCCGGAACATTGCCTTCAGCGATACGCAGCGCCAAACCTTCCACCAGCGCCGTTTTACCCACACCCGGTTCGCCGACCAGTATCGGGTTGTTCTTGCGACGACGTGAGAGAATATCCACCATCTGGCGGATTTCGGTATCGCGGCCAAATACCGGGTCGATTTTGCCCTCACGTGCTTTAGCGGTGACGTCGAGGGTGAATTTATCCAGTGCGTTCTGTAGCGCAGGTTTGAGTTCGCCTTCTTTTCCCTCAGTACCCACCGGGCGACCGACAAACTCCACCTCACTGCCGTGACGTTGCGCCAGGACCTCGTCCTGCTGGACTTCCGGGCGTTCGTCGGACTGCGCATCCAGCAACGGACGCAGGCGCTCCAGTTGGCTCTGGCCCAGCGTCAGCAACGGCCACAGACCATCACAACGTGCCAGTTTCGGTTTATCCAACAGCGCCATCAGCAGATGGGCACTGCGAATGTGTTCTTCACCTGCCAGTGACGCCCGCATCCAGGCGTCCTGCATCAGGGTCTGGATATTGTCAGATAACTGGGGCCGGTGGCATACAGAGCGCGGCAGGTTATCCAGCCAGCCGAGTAAATCCTGCCACAGAGCGTCCATATCCCACTCATAACGGCGCGCCAGCACCGTCAGGTCACCCTCGCCCTGCTCCAGCAATTTCAGCAGCCAGTGCTCCGGCAGAATTTCGGCGTGGGCACGGGTCTGGCACAGGCTGGCTGCACCTTCTAACGCACGGGCACAGTAAGGATTAAGGCGACGTAACAAGGCGGCTGAATTTTCCATAATTCTCTCTCTTTATCGGTTCCCAGGCACGCTACCGCCCATCGCTATTTCCTGTAAAAGGAACCTAAAGCGCATAAGGTCAGGTGGGCAGATTGTGTTTTTCTTTGCTGAATGCCCGCACGGCAGACACTCAGCAAAAAACTGCGGACAGGTCTCCCCGTCCGCACGGGCTGTTACCCTAAATAATTCGTGCTGCAGGAAGGCGGCAAGTTCGTGCATCCCCGGGAGCATAGATAACTATGTGACAGGGGTAAGCGAACGCAGCCAACGCACGTGCGGCGCGAAGTATGACGGGTAACTAGGCAGTGGCGCGTTCGTTCCACGAATCGGAATGAATGATGTTGCCGTCTTTGTAGGTCCAGGTGATTTTTTCGTAACGCAGCTCAAGCTGTTCGAGGTGATTGTGTTTCTCGTAAGCCGGGTCTTTCACGTCATGCATCACCGGATTCACCTTCACCACCTTCACGTTTTCCAGCTTGGTGTTGAAGTACTCCACTTCCTGACCGGCGTCGTTGATTTTGTACCACTTGAATTCAGCGGATTTCAGGGTCTGACCGGTGGTCACTGCCTTGTACAGATACGGGCTGGAAGAGTCGATTTCCTTGGTGAACAGGAACGGGGTGTGAATACGGGTGCCGGTCAGCTTGCCGGTGTTGTTATCGGTCGGGATATACAGGTTGTGTTGCTGCGCCACCACTTCGATGCTGCCCTCGCGGTCTTTAACATCTACAGACCCTTTAATGTCCGCGCCGCCGTCGTCTTTCAGCCAAAGATAAACAGGAATTGCCATGGTTTACTTCTCCATTTCGTTTTTTGATACGTCACCATCCAGTGATGACGTCGGGGTGTTGCCCGGTATCCGGCAGGCATCTGCCTGAGGTACCAGACTGATTTCGACACGCCGGTTAAGCGCACGGCCTTCCGGAGTGTCATTCGTTGCAACCGGCCGACTTTCGCCATAGCCCTGCACCGCAAAACAACTTTCCGGCACATCGCCGGTATCACGCATCCAGTCGCGTACTGCTGCGGCACGTTTCTGGGAAAGCGTCTGATTGAGTGCTGGATTGCCGGTGTTATCCGTGTGGCCTGCCACCACAATCAGCCAGCCCGGCTTGGCTTTGATGCCCAGCAGGGAGTTAATGAGCATTTTGGTAGAGCCCGCCTTCAGCACGTATTTGCCGGAATCGAACAGCGACATGCTGTCGAGACGCACAATTTTCGGGGCCGGTATGGGTTTTGGCTGTGGTTTAGGCGGCGGTGGTGGAGGTACATAGGAACGGATCGCATCCAGCACCGGCATACGCAGACGCTCGCCCTGATACAGGCCGAGGCTCATCCGGGCCGGTACGCCATTACGCGCCTGGTCATCCAGTTGCGCGGCATCCTCTCGCAGGACCGCGACGGCATCGGCTTTCGGGCCGTAATCATCCATCGGGATACGGTCATACCGGGCAATATCGAAGCTCACACGGTGCAGCAGTTGGCGATTGTTCCAGCCACTGCTGACCAGCGCCGCAATGGCCGCCAGAGTGAAGATCCCGAGTGCACAGCGCCAGGCACGCCCCCGCGAGGTTAATCCCCGCCCTTCCGGCAGCAACGGCAGGACAAAGTCCGGGAAGGGTGATATCACCGTACTGTCCGTTCCCACCGGCTGCCAGCCCGTCACCTGCTGCATGGCGGTGTGACGGGACAACCACGCCGTCCAGGCCGATGACGCCAGGCTCCCGGCAAGGATAGGGCCCATTCCCCACAGTATCGCTGTAGGTGCAATGGCCGGAACATCGGGGTTCTCATCCAAAAAGACGGCTTTGACGTGCTGATGGAACCAGCTCATCAGGCTGTTAATCAGCACCTGATGCTGCATCGCAGGCGTTCCGCCGGTGGTGACCCATGCGGCGATAGAGCTCGGTGCTGAAGACTCACGCCAGACCCTCACCCCTTCCCCCGGGATAGCCGCCTGCCAGAGCAGATCATTCGTCATCGCGCTGCCAACCTGACCATTCAGAACCAGCGGCACGGAATGCCCGATATCCTTACGCAACTGGCTGATTTGCCAACGCAGAGTCAGCAGGCGGCTGGTCAGTGCTTCGCAGTCAGCGTGCTTCTGCGGGCAGACACTGATCATCACCGACAGCTGACGCCCCCAGTCAGGGCGCTGCCACAGTACCTGTCGGGCCACCTGTTCCAGGCTCTGGTGGTTTTCTACCCGGATCCAACACCCCTGAGTGACAGTCAGCACCGGTAACGGTTCCGGCCAGGCCTGCGGCAGATCGCCGCAGACCAGCACCACCGGCTGGCGATATGTCGCCTCCGGGAGACCTTCCAGACTCAGGGTGACGTCGTGCTGAACACGACGGCCGGCGACGTACCAGGACGCCGCAATCAGCCCCAGAGCAACCAGAAAAACAAAAACGGACACCAGCCGGGATGCAGGCAGAAAAACCAGGCAGACCACTGCACTCAGCAGGACGGCCCACAGCGCAAGCCCGCGCTGTTGTGCTGGACTCATTTCACGGCTCCCGGCAACAGGGTCAACAGCATCTGATCGAGCCAGTTGCTCAGCCCCCACCATAGGGCGGCGACCGCAATCACGCTCAGGCCAATACGCACGGGCCATGACGCCAGCCATCCCCCCATTCCACGCCCGGCACGGCTTTCCGCCAAGACAGGATGGGTTTGTGGATAGCTGAAGGTCGGGACATGTTCACTGAGTGCGCTGACGAGTTTCTGGCGCTCCGGGTCGTTAAGTGAGCGGAAACTGCCGAGAAATCCCAGCATCATGACCCGCTGAAAGCAGGTCACGACAGCCTGGTCAGGAGCCGGTTCACGCAGCACATCGCGCATCCGATCGCACAGGGTGTCACCGGCATCCATGGTGCCGAGGAAATGCCCCTGCAGCGGAATGTCATACCACTGTACGCAGGCATCATCTTCCACGCCGCGACCTTTGACCGCCTCGTCGAGCAGCGCACACTGTGCAGTGAGAATATGCTGACAGCTGGCCTCATCGAGTTCGTTCGCTTTCAACTCACGCTGCACACGCTCGACATCAGCAATACAGCGCTCCCACAGCTTGCGTCCTTCCCCGTCCTGGAATTTCGGGCCGTGGCGCAGGCTGATGACCTGCAGCCAGGTGTCTTGCAGCAGGGCATCGATATCAATGGACGCGGCTGTCCCGCGTTGACGCTCACTCATGTTCTCAGTACCGCAAAGAGTTCGAGCTCCGGCTCACCAAGCATGCCCGGGACATAAAACATGCAGTTGCCGCTGTCGAGCATGTCAGTTGCCAGGGGATGGGAGACATCGAGGCTGAAATATTGGTTCTCCAGACGCAGCGGAATGGCCGCCGGCACGTGGCGCAGCGGTGTCAGCGGAACCCCGACGCGTGAGGAGTTCACGATACCCCTGACATGATCCGGGCTTCCCACTTTGCACTGACGCGGGAACTGCTCCTGCAGCTGCGCCACCGGCATCGGGGAGCGCACCGACAGGTAGTAGTCGGCACCTTCACGCAGACGGGGATCGTGCAGACGTGCCTGCCAGAAGTGCAGCCGCTTATCGTGCTCAAGCTCAATGGACACCACCCGTGACGGCAGGCTCGCTTCCAGCAAGTCGCTCAGTAAATCAAACAGCGGTGGGAAAACGGCATTCAGTTGCTCGTGCTGATAGGCCGGTATCGCACTCACCTGATGTTCCAGGGAGAAGGTCAGCAAACTGCCGGCCAGACGGGACAGTTCGGTATGAAGGCGTTCTGCCGGGCTCTGCAGATTGCGCTGGAACTGACCCAGCACCGGCTCAGCACTGTTGAGGGCATTCAGCAGCCAGAAGAGAGACACGTCAGCCACCGCAAAATCCGCCATCCGCTCATTGCTTTCGCGGCGCATGGCCATCAAACGGGCCAGACGGGCGCGCAGTTGGGTCATCAGCTGTTCGAGTTGAGTCGCCAGCCAGTGGCTGCTCTGTACGGTCAGCAGCGGCGGAAGAAAGCTGTCATCAAGCCGCCAGACGCCCTGCAAATCCTGCTGCAGACGGGCCACCGGGCAGGTCAGATAATCACTGTTGTTCTGATGGGCAAAGCGCAGCGTCAGTTCCGGCTGCATCACCGCTATCTGGCGGGTGTCTTCACCAAACTGGTTACGCACGTCCCGCCAACGCTGACGGAAACGCACCGGACGATCGGCTACCTCATCAGGTTTCAGGCAGTTACCGCCATTCGCCCGCAGCAGAGGCAGAGCCAGTAGCACCACCACATCATGCGATTCGCTGTCCAGTGACAGAACCGGGGGCAACGCATCGGCATTATCCGTATCGATAAGTGTCCCGTCCTGGAAACGGACATGCAGCTTATGGGCCTGCAGACGACCGAGCTTCAGTGCGCCCGGTTCAAAGGCAGACTCAATCATCCCCCAGGGATGATTGAGTCCCATTCGGGCAATGCATTCCGCAGACCAGGTCGCATACGCGGCCTGTTGCTGGAAATGCTGGGGAGAGATCATGATGCCCCTGCCCCATAACGGTTGTTCCGTTTTCATCGGCTTCCTGCCTTATTTAGGCTTTCGCTTTCGGCATCTGGGAAACCAGCGACAGATTCACGTCCATACCTTCCACCTGGAAATGCGGTACGGCATACAGCTTCACGCGGAAGAAACCCGGGTTGTCCTCGATATCTTCCACGATGACTTTCGCATCGCGCAGCGGGTGAGACGCCTGCAGGTCGTCGCCCGGATCGGTCATTTCTGTCACCAGGCTACGCACCCAGGTATTGAGTTCCAGTTCCAGTAGTCGACGGTCCTTGGTGGTGCCGATATTTTCACGCTGAATAAGCTTCAGGTAATGCGCAATACGTGACAGCAGGAAGATATACGGCAGACGCGCGTTGATGCGGCTGTTGGCCGTCGCATCGGCGGTGTCATACAGCGCCGGTTTCTGGGTGGAGTTGGCGGAGAAGAAACAGGAATAATCACGATTTTTGTAGTACGACAGCGGGATAAAGCCCAGGTTGGCGAATTCAAATTCGCGAGTTTCCGGGATCATCACCTCACTTGGGATCTTCACCTGATTGCCGGTGCCCAGATCGTACAGATGGATAGGCAGGTCCTGAACGGCACCACCGGCCTGCGGGCCACGGATTTGTACACACCAACCGTTGTTGATGAAGCTGCGCACCATGTTGGCGGCAAACGCAAAGGAGGCGTTGGTCCACAGGTATTTATCGTGATCCGGGCCTTTCACTTCTTCGACGTAGTTGAAGCTGCGTACCGGCACGGTGTCCGGGCCGTACGGCAGGCGGCCCAGCACGCGCGGTATCACCAGGCCGATATAGCGGGAGTCATCCGTCTCGCGGAAGGATTTCCATTTGATGTATTCGGCCCTGTCGAAGTAGTTGCCGATATCTTTAATCGCCGCCACGTCTTCCATATTGTCTTTGAGGAAAAACTTAGGTCCAGCCGAGCCGATAAACGGCATATGAGCGGCAGCGGAGACTTTGGAGATATTGCGCAGCAGCGCCACGTCCTGGGCAGACGCATCAAATTCATACGCGGAAATCAGTGCGCCAATAGGTTCGCCACCCGGGGTGTCGTACTCATCGATATAGGTATGTTTATACAGTCCGCTCTGAATGATTTCCGGTGCGTCCTCGAAATCCTGACGCAGGTCGTCTTTCGAGAGGTCAAGCAGCTCGATTTTGACGTTCTGACGGAAATCGGTTTTATCCACCAGAGATTTGGCACCACGCCACAGCGATTCAACACGCTGAAATGCCTCATGATGCATGACCGCATCCAGTTGGCGGCTAATCTGATAATCAAGCTCCGCGATATGGTGGTCAATCAGGGTTCTGTCCAGCTTCTCGATTTTTGAACCCGATTTAGTCAGGCATTGCAGAAAGACCTGCATACCGGCCGTCAGCCGCTCATCCGCCGTGGCATCGGACATTGCCTGGTTATCCTGCCAGATATCCAGTGCACTCAACTCGGAGACCGGACTTAAGTTGATTTTCTCAAACAGGGAAGCATACACACCGCTCGCTTCCGGACGCTCCTGCACCACGTTCTCACCGCCAGCGGTATTCTCATTTTTTACAGACATCAGCATTTTCTCTTCGTTAATCCGTTAAACATCGCGACCGTTATGCTTGCTTCGGTGCCAAAGCAGACAGCTCGCGGCGCAGTTCAGCGCTAAGCGCCGGGTCGAGCAGGATTTTTTCCAGCTCTTTGCGGAAAGCCTGGTTATCCAATAGGTTGGCTTTCAGGTCGCGGAGGAGATTGCGCATGGCAAGCATGGCTTTAAGCTGAGGGATCTGGCGAGCTACCTGTTCCGGCGTGAAATCGTTCATCTCACGGAAAGTCAGGCTGACGGTATCGAAGCTGCCGTCACCGGCCAGGGTATTTTCAACGGAAAGATTTACAGAGGGAGAGAATTCGGCCAACACGCTGTCAAAATTGTTTTTATTAACGTTGACCTTTTCACGCTCAGACACCGGACGTTGTTCCGTACCGTGACTGTAATCCCCCACCACCATCAGCTTGAGGGGCAATTCGGTTTTCTTCTGAGCACCACCGGTGTGCAGATCGAGTTTTATGTTGACGCGAGCTTTGGGGATCTCGGACTGGTAGGAGTTAGACATAGCTATCCCTGTTCTATGGAAGAATAGAAATGGTCAATGCCACTGAGAAATTAATAAGAAAGACTTACCCTGTCAGAACAACATCCCGGCTTACGTCATCCAACGCAAATCAAAATCCGGGGTCAAAAGCGGGTACATTCCCTTCACCAGCTAGCATGACACAGTATTTAGGCCTCTATCTGAAAAGTGAAAATTTCAGAAAAAAACCTATTGATTGAAGTGTAAAAACATTAACCAAGTGATGGAAAATTAACATTTGTAACCAAATGTTACATTCATGTGATTTAACAAAAATAGATCATCAATATGATTTATAAGAACTTTCTGACAAAAACTCTTTCAGGCCGCACAGCGCAAGGCTGAATGATAAATGATCAAATTGGCTTGAGTTTAAAAATTGAACAGGGTTAAGCCGGAAGTGAGAAATTTCCGATTTTGGACTTTTTTCGAAAAATGAGACATTGGCGCTCCCACCTTGTCCTTTCATTGAAGGGGAAAACAAAAAACATTCTCATTACTTATGACTCTTAAAAACTCCATTAAACAAGGCTTATAGTTTCGTACCTAAATAAGCTTGAATCTACGGCTGGGGGAGCCCAACCAATGCCCGCAGGCGGTGTTTGAGAGCAGCATTGTCAATGTGTTGAAAGATGTGTTTCTGAATTATAAAAAACAATTAGTCGTGTAAATCAGTTAAGGGGGTTCACAAAGAGGTTGCTCAGTAGCGAGGGAAACGGAAGGAAGGTGTTTCAGTGTACCAGATACAAAAAACCCCGCGCTCGAATAAGAGCACGGGGTCAGAATGTATGGCGGAGGAGCAGAGATTCGAACTCTGGAACGGTTTCCCGTCGACGGTTTTCAAGACCGTTGCCTTCAGCCACTCGGCCACCCCTCCGCAACGAGCCGAACTATAAACAGAGCCGATCCGCTTGTAAAGCCCATTACCGTTCAACCGAACGAAAAAACAGCGACTGGCGCGCGAACGTTGAAGAAACCGCCACCGTTCGCTCAGGGTTGCAGCAATGATAACTAACGGTAAAGATTGGTAAACAAACTTTAATCAAACGCTTGCGCTGCCTATCATCGGAACTAATTTTGTGATGACCTGATAAGAGAGATCATTATGGACCGTATTGTCGTCTCATCCTCCTCGCGCGACTCGTTGCTCAGCACGCATAAAGTTCTGCGCAATACCTACTTCCTGCTTTCGTTAACGCTGGCGTTTTCCGCGCTGACCGCGACTGCCAGCACCATGCTGGGGCTACCGGCACCGGGCTTGTTGCTGATGCTGGTCGGGTTCTATGGCTTGATGTTCCTGACCCACAAACTGGCGAACAGCCCGGCGGGTATCCTGGCAGCATTTGCGCTGACCGGTTTTATGGGGTACGCGCTGGGTCCAATCCTCAGCTCGTTCATTAATACCGGGGCCGGCGATCTGATCATGTTGGCGCTGGGCGGCACCGCCGTGGTGTTCTTCTGCTGTTCAGCCTATGTGCTGACTACGCGCAAGGATATGTCGTTCCTGTCCGGGATGATGATGGCGGGCTTTGTGGTGTTGCTGGTTGCGGTAATCGCTAACCTGTTCCTGCAAATTCCGGCCCTGCATCTGGCGATCAGTGCGCTGTTCATTCTGTTCTCCGCCGGCGCAATCTTGTGGGAAACCAGCAATATCATCCACGGCGGCGAGACCAACTACATCCGCGCCACCGTCAGCCTGTATGTGTCGCTGTACAACATGTTCATCAGCCTGTTAAGCATTTTGGGCTTCGCGCGCAGCAACTGAGCCAACGCTTGCTAAACACTCAAACCCCGCCTCGGCGGGGTTTTGTTTTTTGCGACAACCAAAAATTTGTTAAACTGGCGGACGTTCTGAATCATTCGTTATCGAGGCAGTATGTTGGAGTTTGAAGGCCAGATTATTGAAACTGATGCGCAAGGTTACCTGAAAAACAGCGCTGACTGGCATGAGGGCCTGGCGCCGCTGTTGGCTGCGCAGGAAGAGATAACGCTAAGCGAGGCGCATTGGGAAGTGGTGCGCTTTGTGCGCAATTTTTACCAGGAATTTAATACTTCACCGGCAATCCGCATGCTGGTGAAAGCCATGGCGCAAAAATACGGTGAAGAGAAAGGCAACAGCCGTTACCTGTATCGCCTGTTTCCAAAAGGCCCGGCCAAACAGGCAACCAAAATCGCCGGCTTGCCAAAACCGGTAAAATGCATCTAAACGTTAATAGCGAATACTGAAACCCTGGTAATCGGCCGTGCCGCGGGGCTCTACCAAAACGCGATCGACACGTGCGCTGCGCGGGCCCCCCTTCTTCAGCCATTCCACCAGTTTATCCACCTGCGGTTGTTCACCGCAGGCCACCACTTCGACGCTGCCGTCATCAAGATTGCGCGCATAACCGCTTAACCCCAACGCCGTCGCCTGATGCTGGGTGTTATAGCGAAACCCCACCCCTTGCACCACGCCATAGACATACGCAGCAATGCAAACTTGTGTCATTTTCGTCTCCTTCCGACGCCCTTCAAATATATAAGCATAGAAGACCGACAAATTTTAGAATGGGGACAATGCAGGAAGGTAACATCAGGCCGAGTCCATTCAGCCATATAATTCACATTTACTTATCGGACAGCCACTTGGCACGTTCGCCATAAAAATAAGAATCCAAAAATCGGCTTTTTCCTCGCAGCAAGATGAAGCAAAGTATCAATGCAATGATAGCGGTTACGACACCGATGTAAAAATTAGGCGTCTCTGCCTCAAAAAACATCCCAATAATGAGAATTGGGAGTACATGCCAGAGATAAATAGGTAGCGACACCTGCCCCATTTTCACCAGAACATTATCGGTCTCCAGGCTAATGTTTTTGCACAAACCAAGTAACATGCAAAGTAACGATGCGTTAAAAATAAACCATAACGCCGCATCGTGCAGAGTTCCATTCGCAGTGTAGTAACTCAGCACACCTGAAACCAGTACTACAGGAAGGAATATCAACGGTTTTATCTGTAAAGAACGGTCGGCAATGCAGAACCCCAACAGGAAAAACGAATAGTAATAATAGAATCGTTTATCCCCAATAAATTTCAATAACGCATATTTATCCTCCATCACATCTGCATAGCAATACCACCACACGGACAGTACGGTGGACAGCAACAGAAATACCCCCAGAGCAAAACTGTTGCGATAGATCAAAAAGGTATAAATCACGAAAATAATCACCGCGGGGATATACCACAGATGATAATAAGGATACAAAATTAACCCTATTATCGTTTTCGCACTGATCCCATCAGACTCATAGGCCATATATAAAGCATATGCGCTATAGATAACGAATGCCAACAGGTAAGGAATAATCATCCTCCATTGGTATTTTTTTAATATACTTACTATGCCAGCATCAAGAAAATAGCGTCGAATAAAGTAACCCGTTACCCCCAAAAACAACGGCATATGGAAAAAGTAGATCGCACCGCGCAGCCCAACGTCAGCACTCCCGGGCAACACATGCCCGATGATCACAAGTAAAATAAGAGTTCCTTTCAATAAATCGAATGATAAATCTCTTTTCTTCGACATGTAAACTACATCCTAAACGATTCGATGAATGGGAAATAAAGTAGTTAATAACAGAAGAATAGGTGACTTTTGTCAATGCGAAAGAACCTAAAGCTTACAAAAAAATTACAAAAAAAATACAAAAATCAGATTAATCTCACATCGTATAAAGCCGCTCAAAGAGATTTAGAATTGCATTTTTGCGACCGCAGCCAGACAATGGCGCTCATTTTTCTTAGCTGGCAGCATTCTTGATTATGACCGTACGCCTGTTTCTCGCCAAAGGACGTGAAAAGTCCTTACTCCGTCGCCACCCATGGGTATTCTCCGGTGCCGTTCAACGTATTGAAGGTAAAGCTCTTTCTGGCGAAACCATTGATATTCACGACGCCCAGGGCAAATGGCTGGCGCGCGGTGCCTACTCGCCGGAGTCGCAAATCCGCGCCCGTGTCTGGACATTCCAGCAGGACGAAGAGATTAACATCGATTTCTTTGTCCGCCGCTTGCAGCAGGCACAAAACTGGCGTGATTGGGTTGCGAAACGTGATGGGCTGGATGGTTATCGCCTGATTGCCGGAGAATCCGATGGTATGCCAGGCGTTACCATAGATCGCTTCCAGAATTTCCTGGTCCTGCAATTGCTGTCCGCAGGTGCCGAATACCAACGCGCGGCGCTGATTACCGCCTTGCAGCATTGCTATCCTGAATGTGCAATCTACGATCGTTCAGACGTAGCGGTACGTAAAAAAGAAGGTTTGCCGTTGGCCCACGGGCCGGTGCTGGGCGATCTTCCCCCTGCTTTGCTGCCAATTACCGAGCACGGCATGAAGCTGTTGGTGGATATCCAGCAAGGCCATAAGACCGGTTTTTACCTCGATCAGCGCGACAGCCGCCTGGCGGCACGTAATTATTCCGCCGGCCGTCGCGTACTCAACTGTTTCTCCTACACCGGTGCCTTTGCCGTTTCAGCTCTGATGGGCGGTTGTTCGCAGGTGATCAGCGTAGATACATCGCAAGCAGCGCTGGATATCGCCAAGCAGAACGTCGAACTGAATCAGTTGGACCTGAGCAAAGCTGAATTTGTGCGCGACGACGTATTCCAGTTGCTGCGTGCCTACCGTACGCAGGGCGAAAAATTCGACTTGATCATTATGGATCCACCGAAGTTCGTCGAAAACAAAAACCAACTGGCCAGTGCCTGCCGCGGTTATAAAGATATCAATATGCTGGCGTTGCAGTTGCTCAATCCGGGCGGCATTTTGCTCAGTTTCTCCTGCTCCGGCCTGATGCCAACCGATTTGTTCCAGAAAATTTTGGCCGACGCCGCTGTAGATGCCGGGCGTGATGTACAATTTATAGAGCAGTACCGTCAGGCTGCCGATCACCCGGTTATCGCAACTTATCCTGAAGGGTTGTACTTGAAAGGGTTTGCGTGCCGAGTGATGTAACTTGAAATACGCTGCTTTGCCCTCATATAGAGAGCAAAGCACTGTTTCTCAGGAGGTCATCATGATTGCCAGCAAATTCGGCATCGGACAACAGGTTCGGCATAAGTTGCTGGGGTATTTGGGAGTGATTATCGATATCGACCCTGAATACTCCCTCGAGCAGCCCAAAGCTGATGAGATAGCGGCGAATACCGATCTGCGGTTCGCCCCTTGGTACCACGTGGTGATGGAAGACGAAGAAGGCCAACCGGTACATACCTACCTGGCAGAAGCCCAGTTGGATGGTGAAGCCCAGGACGCCCACCCTGAACAACCCTCGCTGGATGAATTGGCGGAATCCATCCGTCACCAGTTACAAGCGCCACGCCTGCGCAACTGATGCGTAATGGCCTGAGAAACTCGCCTTAAAGGCCTGACGCGATGTCAGGCCTTTATTTTACTCAGCGCTCTAGACCCAGACGCGGGATTTCGATTTTAGGGCAACGATCCATTACCACCTTAAGCCCCGCTTCGTTCGCCAATGCCTCTGCCTGTTCATTAATCACGCCGATTTGCAGCCACAACGCCTTGGCACCGATGGCAATAGCCTCTTGCGCCACTGCGTATGCAGCCTCTGAATTACGGAATACGTCAACCATATCGATCGGGTGGGGAATATCCGCCAGTTTCGCATAAGCCTGCTGGCCCAGGAGCGCCTGCCCCGCCAGCTTGGGGCTAACCGGTGTCACCTGGTAGCCCTGTGAAAGCAAATAGGCCATCACGCCAAAGCTGGCGCGCGCCGGATTATCACTGGCACCCACCAGCGCAATGGTTTTCACCTGTTGCAGCAGGCCGGCAATTTCGTTGTCTTGCATTTTCCGCTCCCAATAGTTGACAGGGATTCCCCTATGATGAGTGTAACTCATTGACCTTGAATCGACGAAACGCGATACCCCGGAAACTCCCTGCCACTTTTGCGGTCTGATGCTGTCACTGCCAACATTCATTCGGCGAATGATGTCAAAATAAATATAAATGTGTATATTTGTAAATAAAATGCGCCATCGAAAAATTCTGACACATTACAGGGTGTATTCGACACTAATAGCGATGCCACTTATAAGGAGATAACGATGAAATTTGGTCTGATGGTTGCGGGGCTGCTCAGCATCAGTATCAGCATGCCTGCCGTAGCTACGACCCTGAGACTCTCCTCTGATATCGACCTGCTGGTGGTTGATGGCAAGAAAATGACGGGTTCGTTGCTAAAAGGCGCCGACAGCCTGGAGCTGGATGGCGGGCAACATCAGTTGCTGTTTAAAGTCGTCAAGTCCGTTCGCTCGGGCCAGCATGAGCTAACGGCCTATTCCTCCCCACCGCTTATCGCCACCTTCAATACGCAGAATGTCAGCTCCGTAGCCATTGAGTTGCCACGCATTGAGAATGTGCGTGATGGCCAGATGTTTGATAAAATGCTTAATTATCAGGTTATTGATAAAAAAGGTACCGCGTTGGCGATGAGACACGACGTGCTGCACCCCGATGGCGTGACGCTCAATGTTGATCTGGAAAAACTGATGGCAGATTACAACAGCCAGAATCGCCCAGCCTCGGTGCCGTCCTTCGCGCAGGTTCGTGCAGGTACGTCGGCCTCCCCACTGGGCAACACGACATTAAACTCCCCCACGGTGACGTTGAAGGGTGAAAACGTTTCCGAACAAATGCTGCAATACTGGTTCCAACAGGCGGATAAAGACACCCAAAAACGTTTCCTGCAGTGGGCCAATAAGCAGGCTGCCCATTAGAATGAGTGGTGTCTTTTATACAAAGGCACGCTTTCTTCGCATTTTCCGGTGTAAACGCTAGGCAGTGAAAAACAGTTTAAGTAATCTGTCGCACATCCCCCGATTAGCGAAGGACATCGAGATGGAATTTACTACCCGCACTATCGCCGCGCGCAAACACATTGCATTGGTGGCACACGATCACCGCAAGCAAGCCCTGCTCAAGTGGGTTGAAGACAATAAATCCGTATTGGAGCAGCATCAGTTGTACGCCACCGGCACCACCGGCAACCTGATCCAGCGGGCCAGTGGCATTCCGGTACAAAGCATGCTGAGCGGCCCGATGGGCGGCGATCAGCAGGTCGGCGCACTGATTGCGGAAGGTAAAATCGATATGCTGATTTTCTTCTGGGACCCCTTAAATGCGGTACCCCATGATCCGGACGTAAAAGCCCTGCTGCGCCTGGCAACAGTATGGAACATTCCCGTCGCCACCAACCGCTCCACCGCAGATTTCCTGATTGATTCTTCGCTGTTTAAAAGCGAAGTGGAAATCGCCATTCCAGATTATCAGCGTTATTTGCAGGATCGCCTGAAGTAGCGATTGCGGCCTGGCAAACACCAGGCCCTGAACTTAAGGTTTTTTCTGCAGCGGCACGCCGAGATCCTGCAAATGCTCAACGAACACCGACGGACGTTCGCGATCCTGCAATAGCCAGACCTGATGCTTAGCGCGCGTCAGCGCCACATACAGCAAACGCCGCTCCTCTGCATCCGGGAAATCTTCCGGTTGGGGCAACAAGACATCCTCCAGTACCGACTCACGCGCTACCGCCGGGAAACCATCGTTGCCTTCGTGCAAACCGGCGATGATCACATATTCCGCCTGCTGCCCTTTGCTGGCGTGAATCGTCATAAATTCGAGGGTCAGTTTTGGCCACCGAGTCGCCGCTTTCGACAACACTTCCGGTTTCAGATGGTGATAACGCGCCAGCACCAGAATGCGCTCATCCGGTTTGGCATAACCGCTCAACTTGTCGAGCAGATTCTCCAGTTGCTCATGCGGTAAAATTACCACCGATTTCTTGTTGCCTTTACTCAGGCTGTTCAACGGTTTTTTTAACTGGTGTGGATTCTGTTGTACAAAGCGGTTTGCCACCTCACCAATACGTTCATTGAAACGATAAGTGGTATCGAGCGCACACTGGGCACCTTCGCCAAAGTTTTCGGCAAACGCCGTGGTTAGCGTCAACTCCGCACCGCTAAAGCGGTAAATAGCCTGCCAATCATCACCCACCGCGAACAGGCAAGTTTGCTTATTTTGCTTGCGTAGCGCTGCCAGCAACTGGGCTCGCTGCGGCGAAATATCCTGGAACTCATCCACCAGGATGTGCTTCCACGGGCTGACAAAACGCCCTTTTTCCAGAATATGGACCGCCTGATGGATAAGGCCGGAGAAATCCACCGCCCCTTCATCTTTCAGCGCGCTTTTCCAGGCTTTCAGCAACGGTGCCATCAGGCGAATGCGTTTTGAAAACAGGTCACGAATCTCTTCATCCGCCTGTTCGATCATTTCCGCCTGGCTGCCACCGTGCATACGCATCAGTCCCAGCCAACGTTCAAGCCGGCCGGCCAACCGATCGGCCAGGCGTTTATCCTGCCAGAAGTCGCCTTCGGGCACGTCCCATTCCAGCTCCTCAATCAGCCACTGACGCCATCCTTTGGCCTGCGTTTTTTTCTCTGCACACTGTTGCTGCCAATGGGTAATCAATAAAGCACGCCGGGCCTTGCTGTCGGTTTCCAACTTGCTGATGGCAGGTACCTTGCGGTTGCCCTGTTGAATGATCTGCAGCGCCAGCGCGTGAAAAGTCTTGGCTTGAATCGCCACGCTGCCCAGACGCTCCTGAATACGCTCATTCATCTCTTCCGCTGCCTGGCGACCAAACGCCAACAGCAGTATCTGCCCGGGGTCAGCCTCCTGACGGCGTAACAGCCAGCCGGCTCGCGCCACCAGTACCGAGGTTTTTCCGCTGCCGGCGCCCGCCAGAACCAGCACCGAGTCTTCACCGTTGACCACTGCACGACTTTGCGAGTCATTCAACGGTGAACTTTCGATAGTCTGGAAGAAATCGTGATATGTCTCCAGCATGCGCTCTGTCCACTGTTGATTACGCTGCCCCACACTGCGCAGCCCGTGCTGCAACCATTGCTGACATAGCAGGTAATCATCCCGACAGTTGTCGAACTCATCCAACCGCGCTACCGGCATTGGCAAGGCGCCAAACGACTGCCGGATCTGCTGCTGCAATTTGCCCAGTTCAGACTTTTTGAACCACTTGTCCTGCTGTTCAATACGTTGGATATGTTCTACCTGCTGTTGTAAAACGCCGGCGCTGATTTCGCTCATCTCGGCGCTCCATTGCTGCCAGGCCTGTTGCAGGTAATGGTAGAAACGCTGAGTTTCTTGCCATTCGGTACCATGCAGACGTACCACTTTTTCATCGGGCAGCTCAAATTCCAGCTCGCCCCAGACGATGCCACGCTTGCATCTGACTTGAATCAACTGATTGAAAGGAATCAGATATTCATGCTTTTCACCGCTCACCTCAACCCCGGCGTGCAGCAACCGCACGCGGTTATAAGGATGCTGAGCCAGGTGTTTCCCCAGCGATGTCGCTTTAAGTTCCATATCGGCGCGCCATGACTATGTTGAGATTAAATAACGGATATCTGCCAGTTTACCTGTGATAAGCAGTGGCACTCTAGCGCTAAAAAAAGGGTAGAATAGATTTTGCGTTTTGATACCAAACGCAACCGCTTCGCGGTTTGGCCATCATTAGAGCAGAATGACGACTATGCGTACTGTACTGAATATTCTTAATTTTGTGTTGGGCGGTTTTTTCACTACCTTTGGCTGGCTGGTCGCAACGGCGTTCAGCGTGATACTGATTATTACCCTGCCCCTGACCCGCTCATGCTGGGAAATCACCAAATTATCGTTTCTGCCTTTCGGCAACGAAGCCATTCACGTTAATGAACTGTATCCGGAAAAAAGCAACGCGCTGCTTTCTGCCAGCGGTTCACTGCTGAATATTGTCTGGCTGATACTTTTCGGTTGGTGGTTGTGCCTGTCCCACATCGCCGCCGGCATTGTGCAGTGCGTGTCGATTATTGGCATCCCTGTTGGCATTGCCAATTTCAAAATCGCCGCCATCGCACTGTGGCCGGTGGGTCGCCGCGTGGTATCGGTTGAGATGGCTCAACAAGCCAGAACTGAAAATGCCCGGCGTCAGTATCAACAGCGTTAATTTTTTCTCCGTCTGAGGAGTTTTTCGTGCTCTCTTTTGCACCAGCAATACGCCGTTATACCTACAACAGCAATCTGCTTTATAACCTGCGTATTTTTATTGCGCTGGCCGGCGCAGCCGCCATTCCTTGGTGGCTAGCCATTCCCAAACTCACGATTCCCCTGACTCTGGGAGTAGTAGCTGCAGCATTGACCGATCTGGATGACCGTCTGAGCGGCAGGCTGCGTAACCTGCTGATCACGCTGGTGTGTTTTTTTATAGCCTCCGCCTCGATTGAGTTGCTGTTTCCTTATCCATGGTTGTTCGCCCTTGGTCTAACCACCTCTACCTGCGGCTTTATTCTGCTGGGGGCCTTGGGGCAACGCTACGCCACCATTGCGTTTGGTGCCTTACTGATCGCGATTTACACCATGCTTGGGACATCAATGTATGACGCCTGGTATCAGCAACCGATACTGCTGATCGTGGGTGCCCTGTGGTACAACCTTCTGACGCTGATTGGTCATCTGATATTTCCTATTCGCCCTTTACAGGAAAATTTGGCGCGCTGTTACGATCATTTGGCGAATTATCTGGATGCCAAGGCCAATCTGTTTGACCCCGATGCCGAGCATGCTGCGGACCTGCCGTGGATGGATGTAGCGATGGCCAACAGCACGCTGGTGACCACTCTCAATCAGACCAAAGTCTCATTGCTGACGCGGCTGAAAGGCGACCGTGGCCAACGCGGTACACGTCGTACCTTGCATTATTATTTTGTAGCTCAGGATATTCACGAACGCGCCAGTTCCGCCCATGTTCAGTATCAGGCGCTGAGCCGACAATTCCGTCATAGCGATATCCTGTTTCGATTCCAGCGCTTGCTCAGCATGCAAGCGCGCGCCTGTAGGCAGTTGGCACAATCGATCCTGCTGCGGCAAAAATACCAGCACAACCTGCGTTTTGAGCCGGCCTTCAGCCGCATTGATGAAGCTTTGGCTCGCGTTACTGTCACCCCGGAAAATCGTGAGCTGACCAAAGCACTATCGCACCTGTTGAAAAACTTGCGAGCGATTGACGCACAATTGGCAAATATCGAATCCGAACAGGCGTTGGCCGACGGTCAGACGGAAGAGAACAGCCTGTCAGATGACCGGCTCACGGGTTGGAGCGACATCCGCCTACGTATTAGTCGCCATTTGACACCCCAATCAGCCTTATTCCGCCATGCCATTCGCATGTCGGTGGTGCTGTGCATCGGGTATGCTTTCATTCAATTTACCGGCATGCAGCACGGTTACTGGATCCTGCTGACCAGCCTGTTTGTTTGCCAGCCAAATTACAATGCCACCCGCCGCAGACTAGCGCTGCGTATTATCGGTACGCTTGCCGGCATTCTTATCGGCCTGCCGGTCCTCTATTTTGTGCCTTCACAGGAAGGCCAGATGGTGTTGATCGTCATTGCCGGCGTCCTGTTTTTTGCTTTTCGCACCGTTCAGTACGCACACGCGACCATGTTTATCACCTTGCTGGTACTGCTATGTTTTAACCTGCTGGGTGAAGGCTTTGAAGTGGCTGCACCACGTGTTTACGACACCCTTTTGGGATGCGCCATCGCTTGGGCAGCGGTCAGTTTTATCTGGCCAGATTGGAAATTCCGCCAATTGCCGGCCGTGGTAAACAAAACGTTGAACGCCAACTGCCGCTATCTGGATGCGATTTTGGTGCAATACCATCAGGGTAAAGATAATGGTCTGCCGTACCGTATCGCCCGTAGGGACGCGCACAACAGCGACGCAGAGTTGGCCTCGGTGATTTCAAACATGTCGGCCGATCCCAAGACCGATAAAGTGGTTCAGGATGCCGCTTTTCGCCTGCTATGCCTGAACCACACCTTGTTGAGTTATATCTCCGCATTGGGTGCACACCGTGAACGCATGAACAATCCCGCCACGCTGGCGTTGCTGAATGATGCCGTATGCTATGTCGATGGCGCCTTGCATCAGGAAGAGCAAGGCGGCCTCTACATCGCTCAGGCGTTAGAAAACCTGACTGAGCGTATCCAACTCGGGGCTCCAGAACCAGAAAGCAAAGAGCAACTGGTATTGCAGCAGATCGGCCTGGTCATTGAACTGCTGCCGGAACTCATGACGCTAAAAACGCAGATAGCTAAATCGGCATAATCACGCGAGATCTTTCATCACCCCCCTGATTCCTGGAGTGTGCCCATGGCTAAGCAGAGCCATGGTATGTTCAAACCACTGGGTTAGCTCACTGCGCAGGGCCAGGGGCAAAGCGGCATAGTGATAACCGGCAATCGCCCCACCTAACGAAAGCAGCACCCGCAATCCTAAATTGCGTTGCTGTTGCAACAGCCGCAGAAAGCTGCGCTTGGCACCGTTCAAGCGCAAGTCATAAACATTGCGAATGCCGGCGCGCCATAGTAAACGCTCCATGTTAATGTCGATGTTCGGCAACGTTTTCAGCCGCCCATGAGTACCCGTTTTGACCTGAAGCTCTTGGCAGGCCTCCAGGATAGCCTGCCTCGCCAACCCGATAAGCTCATCCCTTTCCCGCCACAAATATTCATCGACCCAATAATAACGCAGGGTTATCGGTACGCCCCGCTTGGAGTAAACCATATTGACCATTCCGCGGGCGCGAAAAGCGGGCTCCAGGCTACCCGTCGCACGAAGATACAGCTCGCCTTCCGCTACCACCCCAAACATAACGCCATCAGCCAGCAGCCCATAACCGCCAAACTGCGAACGCGTTGTAATGCTCCCTAATGCGCAGAAACACGCTTTGGCCTGTTTGACCCTTTCTATTGATATCCCTTTCATAGAACTTCTCCTTGTGTAGGTTCTAATTGTATTATTTCTCACATCAATGAAATAAAAGTAACGTGAACAAGTAATTAGAAAAATACGCACTATCCGCAGTCCTGCCAATCATAAATACAGTACGTATAAAAAATAATCGCAATTATGCGAGGTACTACGAAAATTTGGGTTGATCTTACTTATCGTTAGCTATACTGTATAAACATACAGTGACACTACGGGCGGGATACTTTATGCGTACTCAATCACTCTACAAACCCCATTTCAGCCACACCTCTTTTGCGGTGAACAATGCTGCGAAAAACACGGATGCCGGTAAAGAAAATGGCCTTATCAGTGAACTTGTTTACAACGAGCATCAACCCGCGGTGGCGCAACTATTGCTGCCCCTGTTGCAACAGTTAGGCAGACAATCGCGCTGGTTATTATGGCTAACGCCGCAACAAAAACTGAGTAGATTGTGGCTTCAGCAGTCCGGTTTGCCTGTCAATAAAGTGGTGCAACTGAGCCAAATTACTCCGCTTGCCACTGTTGAAGCGATGGAAAAAGCGCTTCTGACGGGTAATTACAGTGTCGTGCTCGGATGGTTGCCCGATCTTACGGAAGAAGATCGGCTAAAATTAAGACGTGCGGCAGAATTGGGTAACGCTTATGGGTTCATTATGCGTCCACAACGTGACATAAACCCGACTCAGGGACAGTGTTCCACGCTAAAAATTCACTCTTCTTTGTATCATTAAGTAAATTTAGGATTTTTCCCATCATTTTTATCTCTCTGGGAGGGAACCTTTGGTGGATCAGGTGCAAAGCGAGTCCTGCTGCGGTTCCGCACGAAAAAATACAGACTGAATTGCCCCATTTTTTACCGGTTAGTGTTAGTAAATATGTACGATTCTGCGTTTTTTTTTAGAGCTTTATCACATCACACTTGTAACTTTCGCGCCACGTTGTAGACTTTACATCGCCAAGGTTGCTCTATAACGCCAGAAAAACTGGCCGAGTAACAAACGAGGGCTCAAACCTTGGCGAAGGAATTTAACCAAGGGCTTAAAACAGCTTTAAAGCTCATTGCCTATTTGGATGATAACGAGGCGCAAAATGAAAAAGACAGCTATCGCATTAGCAGTGGCACTGGCTGGTTTCGCTACCGTAGCGCAAGCCGCCCCAAAAGATAACACCTGGTACACCGGTGCTAAACTGGGCTGGTCCCAGTACCATGACACTGGTTTCTACGGCAACGGTTACCAGAATGGTATCGGCAATGGTCCGAACCATAAAGATCAACTGGGTGCTGGCGCGTTCCTGGGTTACCAGGCGAACCAATACCTGGGCTTCGAGCTGGGCTATGACTGGCTTGGCCGTATGCCTTACAAAGGCAGCGTGAACAACGGTGCTTTCAAAGCACAAGGCGTTCAACTGGCAGCTAAACTGAGCTACCCAATTGCTGACGATCTGGACATCTACACTCGTCTGGGTGGTATGGTATGGCGTGCAGACTCCAAAGCTAACTACGGCAATGGCACTCGTCTGAGCGACCACGACACCGGCGTTTCTCCGCTGGCTGCAGTGGGTGTTGAATACGCACTGACCAAAAACTGGGCTACTCGCCTGGACTACCAGTTCGTTAGCAACATCGGTGATGCAGGTACTGTCGGCGCACGTCCAGACAACACCATGCTGAGCCTGGGTGTTTCTTACCGTTTCGGTCAGGATGATGTTGTTGCTCCAGCACCAGCACCAGCTCCGGCTCCAGTTGTTGAAACCAAGCGTTTCACTCTGAAGTCTGACGTGCTGTTCAACTTCAACAAATCTACTCTGAAAGCAGAAGGCCAACAGGCTCTGGACCAGCTGTACACTCAGCTGAGCTCCATGGATCCTAAAGACGGTTCTGTTGTAGTTCTGGGTTACACCGACGCAGTTGGTTCTGACCAGTACAACCAGAAACTGTCTGAAAAACGCGCACAAAGCGTTGTTGACTACCTGGTTTCTAAAGGCATCCCGTCAGACAAAATCTCTGCACGTGGTATGGGCGAAGCTGATTCCGTCACTGGCAACACCTGTGGCTACAAAGCTGGCCGTGCTACTAAAGCTCAGATCGCTTGCCTGGCACCAGATCGTCGCGTAGAGATCGAAGTTAAAGGTATCAAAGACGTTGTAACTCAGCCACAGGCTTAAGTTACCACTGCTTAGTAAAAAACCCCGCAATGCGGGGTTTTTTTTCGTCTATACGCGGTAAGTTTTGCAACAACGGCCCTTTTCTTGCTGGGCAGGTTACTTTTCGTCTTTGCCGAGGATCGCCTTCAGATCCTGTTTCAACGACGACATCTGACTGGCATACTTCTCTTTACGTTCAGCATCTTCGATCAGTTGCACTATCGTCTCTGATAGCGTTACTCCGCGGCGGCGAGCAAGCGCGGCCAGGCGTTGCCATACCAGAAACTCCAGGTCGATAGATTTTTTACGCGTGTGTTGATGTTCTGCGTTAAAATGACGTTTACGCCTTGCGCGGATAGTTTGTTTCATCCGGTTATCGAGTTCCGGATTCATATGCCTGCTAATCCACGTCAGCACTTTTACCGGCTCATTTTCCAGCTTAAGCAGCTCGTCAATGGCTTCCTGAGCTACACTGTTTTCAATGTGGCGGGTAATAGATTCACCTTCCCGGTGCTTTTTCACCAGGTATTTCCATTTCCAACCGCTCTCCAGGTTTTCCAGTTGCTGATATTTCATCTTGAACTCTTCAGTGACCGCGTAACTTTATTAAGCATAACAGCTTTACACCGAATTTCCCCGGCAATTACGCCCCATTTTAGACTGTTTTTTGCACAGTCGTCGCGCGATGTCAAACTCCCTGATGCCAACTGTGACTCTGTATGTATCAAGCTGCCGTTATTCTTGTATAATCGCCCTTTCCCTTTTTGACGATTGCATCTAACACTTTGACCAATAACCGACTTGAATGGCAATCTCTGTTGCCGGACGTTACGCCTTATCAAGCGATATTTGATACCGCCGCTCAGTTGGCACCAGTGCCTTTTGCCGCCATTCAGCCTCGGCTGGAAAATGCATTGACGCTGTTTTGCCACCCACAGTCGCCACCGCGTTTCATGTTGCTGAAAGCGCAGGAAACCCGCGAGTATCTGGCGTTGATTGCCCGAGCGATTGAGCCATTGCAGCCACAGAACACTGCTTTCAAAGGCAGCCACTATGTGATCCAGGGAAGCAAGATAAGCGTAGAGCCTGCCAGCCACGGTAATGAGCCATTTGCCGCCGGTGGCGCCTGTGTGTTTCAAGAATGGGTTGAGCCGGAACAGCTGTTTGGCTGCGTCAGAATTTACAATGATGAAATCTCGCTGCAACCGGGCCTGGTTCATCAGGCTAATGGCGGCGTACTGATTCTGTCGGCACGTTCTCTGCTGGCCCAACCCTTGCTCTGGCTGCGGTTAAAACAAATGATCACCCAGCGCCAGTTCCACTGGGTTTCTCCCGATGAAACGCGCCCGCTTCCGGTCACTATCCCACCGATGCCGCTGGAGTTGCGTCTGATCGTGGTAGGCGATCGCCACGGTCTTGCCGATTTCCATGATATCGAACCGGAGCTGGGCGAGCAGGCCGTCTACGGCGAATACGAAGATGACCTGCAGCTCACCGAAGCCGAGGATATGGTGCAGTGGTGCAGCTACGTCAACACGGTTATCGATGAACAGCAACTGCCCTCGCTGGCGGCAGACGCCTGGCTCCCATTGATGATACAGGCGGTACGCTACAGCGGCGATCAAGGCAACCTGCCGCTCTCACCGTTGTGGATCGGCCAGCAGCTTTCTGAAGCGGCTCTGTACGCAGAAGAAGAAAGCATCACGGCCAAAGCCTTTGAAGCCGCCTTGAATGCGCGTGAGTGGCGCGAAAGCTACCTTGCCGAACGGATGCAGGATGAGATCGAACTGGGTCAGATTCTGATTGAAACCGAAGGCGAAGTAGTAGGTCAAATCAACGGACTCTCCGTGCTGGAATACCCAGGGCATCCGCGCAGCTTCGGTGAACCCTCTCGTATCAGCTGCGTGGTGCATCTTGGCGACGGTGAATTTACCGACGTTGAGCGTAAGGCCGAGCTCGGCGGTAATCTGCATGCCAAAGGCATGATGATTATGCAGGCATTTCTGATTTCCGAACTGGAACTTGATCAACCGCTGCCCTTCTCCGCTTCAATCGTATTTGAACAATCCTACGGTGAAGTAGATGGCGATAGTGCCTCGCTGGCCGAGCTGTGTGCATTGATCAGCGCGCTGTCATTACAACCGATCACCCAGCAAATTGCGGTCACCGGCTCCGTCGATCAGTTCGGTAATGTTCAGCCGATTGGCGGCGTCAACGAGAAGATCGAAGGCTTTTTTGAAGTTTGCCAGCGTCGTGGTTTGACGGGCAAACAGGGCATCATTCTGCCCGCAACTAACATGCGTCACCTGTGTCTGCGCCAGGACGTGGTCGATGCGGTGCGCGAAGGGCAATTCCATCTGTGGGCCGTCAACAGCGCCGCAGAAGCCTTGCCATTACTCACCGGTTACCCCTACTCTGATGAGCAGCAACCGAATCTGTTAGCTGCTATTCAGGAACGAATTGCGCAGGTGAATCCGCAGGAACGTCGACGCTGGCCATGGCCGTTTCGTTGGCTCAACTGGTTCAACCACGGCTGATCGGACTTGTTCAGCGTACACGTGTTAGCTAATCTGCGTCCTTCAATAAAATAAGGCTTACTGAGAACATGGTAGAAAAACGCGACTCCTATACGAAAGAAGACCTCGAAGCATCCGGCCGTGGCGAGCTGTTTGGCGCCGGTGGCCCGCCGTTGCCGGCAGGTAACATGTTGATGATGGACCGCGTGGTCAAGATGACCGAAGACGGTGGCTCCCACAACAAGGGTTATGTGGAAGCGGAACTGGATATCAATCCGGACCTATGGTTCTTTGGTTGCCACTTTATCGGCGATCCAGTCATGCCAGGCTGCCTGGGTCTGGACGCAATGTGGCAGCTGGTAGGTTTCTATCTCGGCTGGCTGGGTGGCGAAGGTAAAGGCCGTGCGTTGGGCGTGGGCGAAGTAAAATTCACCGGCCAGGTACTGCCTACCGCGAAGAAAGTCACCTACCGCATTAACTTCAAACGTGTCATCACCCGTAAATTGATTATGGGTGTGGCTGATGGTGAAGTCCTGGTCGATGGTCAGGTCATTTATACCGCCAGCGATCTGAAAGTGGGCCTGTTCAAGGACACTACTGCGTTCTAATCGCAGTGACGGCGGCCCTTCCCGGCCGCCGTTTGTTTTTCCCGCCGTTATCTTGTTGCGAACTGCAAAGCTCGCATCCATAGCGGCCAATAAGTTACTACAATTATTGTAGTCACCTAAGAGGTGTGCCATGCAAAGAACCCGTTTTGATAACATGCCATGCCCGATAGCACGCTCACTTGATCGCGTCGGCGAATGGTGGAGCATCCTGATACTTCGCGATGCGTTTCAAGGACTGTCAAAGTTTGATGAATTCCAGCAAAGCCTCGGCCTTTCACCCACCATACTGACGCGTCGCCTGAAATATCTGGTTGAAAGCGGCATTCTGCATAAACAACGTTATCAGACGCGACCGGTACGTTATGAGTATTTGCTCACCGAACGCGGCCAGGATTTTTTCCCGGTGCTGGCGGCTCTGTTTCACTGGGGCAACACCCACCTGGCCGATGAAGGCATCACTGCCGAACTGGTCGATCGCCGTACCGGGCAACCGATATACGTGCAACTGGTCGACAGCGTCACCCGACAGCCAATCGCATTGCACGACATCACTTTAGCGCCAGGGCCGGCGGCAAGCGACGGTATACGTCGGCGTGCAGCCCTGATGCAACAAAATCATTCTGCATTACCCCCCGAATTATCCAAGGAGTCACTATGAACAGTCGTCGTATAGTCATTACCGGCATGGGCGCCGTTTCACCACTGGGATGCGGCGTAGAGGCTATCTGGCAGCGTCTGCTAAATGGCCAGTCAGGCATTCGTCCGCTTCCGGAAGCGATCGTGGCCGACCTGCAGGTAAAAATCGGTGGTCAGGTTCCTACGCTGGAACAGGATGCCGAAGCGGGCTTTGATCCCGATCTTTCCGTTGCGCCAAAAGACCAGAAAAAAATGGACCGTTTTATTCTGTTCGCCATGGCGGCGGCCGATGAAGCGATCCGCCAAGCAGGCTGGGTTGCGGATACGGAAGAGAAAAAAGAACGCACCGCAACCGTGATCGCCTCCGGTATCGGCGGCTTCCCTGCCATTGCCCATGCGGTTCGCACCACCGACAGTCGCGGTACCAAACGTCTGTCGCCATTTACCATTCCCTCCTTCCTGGTAAACCTGGCCGCCGGTCATGTGTCGATTAAACACCAGTTCAAGGGCCCGATTGGCGCCCCCGTTACCGCGTGTGCCGCGGGCGTACAGGCCATCGGCGACGCGGTGCGTATGATTCGTAACGATGAGGCCGATATCGCGCTGTGTGGCGGTACAGAGGCCGCTATCGATACTGTCAGCCTGGGGGGCTTTGCCGCCGCACGCGCCATGTCCACTACGCCGCCAGAAGCGGCAGAAAAAGCGTCTCGGCCTTTCGACAGCGCTCGTGACGGCTTTGTCATGGGCGAAGGTGCCGGCATGCTGGTCATTGAGACGCTGGAACATGCGTTGGCACGCGGAGCAACGCCGCTGGCGGAGATTGTCGGTTACGGTACCAGTGCAGACGCCTACCACATGACCTCCGGCGCAGAAGATGGTGACGGTGCCTACCGCGCGATGAAAATTGCTCTGAAACAGGCCGGTGTCATACCCGAGCAGATCCAGCATCTGAACGCCCACGCCACGTCTACGCCAGTGGGCGATCTGGGGGAAATCAACGCGATTAAACACCTGTTCGGTACCGGTGGCGGCGTGGCGGTGACCTCAACCAAATCTGCGACCGGCCATTTACTGGGCGCTGCGGGCGGGCTTGAAACCATCTTTACTGCGCTGGCGCTGCGCGATCAGATCGCACCGGCTACGCTGAATTTGGATAATCCGGATCCGGCTGCCGAGGGGTTAAATCTGGTGGCGAAAAAAGCGCAGCCCATGGTCATCAACTATGCACTGTCGAACGGGTTTGGTTTTGGTGGGGTAAACGCGAGTATCTTGCTGAAACGTTGGCAGGGTGAATAAGGCTAAAACAAAAACCTCCGCTTTAAGCGGAGGTTGTTCCTTTTTATGACAGGGAGCCGCTTAAGCGGTCACAGCCCTGTCCTCCATGGCTTCTCGCCAACCTCCCAGCCATTGAGACCGGCTGTCCACAGTCGTTTTGTAGGGACAATAATCTTTCGAATGCCCTAAAATACCTGCCTGATAACCTTTCGAATGCGCCCTTTCCAGACGATCGCGTTTCTGTCTCTTCATGCCTCGTTTCCCTCACTTTTTTGGTCAGTTGGAAAGAAAACAATGGCTGCTTTTTGCGCAACCACCTATAAGCAATAGCGCTAAATGAAGGGAAGATCAATGCGCAAAATTCACGCCAATGTCATATTTGTGAGCTACGTACGCAGAATTTTCTAAGTGGCTGATATGCCAGAAAAGATGCTAATTCATTGAAATAAAATAAAAATCCCTTCCAGCGAAGCGTTTTAATATCTCTCGCCGGAAGGGATTAGACCGTTTTAGTACAAATTATGACTAAAAATGACCCGCCTGTGAGGCGATAGCCTGGGCTTCCTGCTGCCAGCCCTGCGCCAGCGTTCGGACCAGCGCGTCGTAACCGTCCTCACCCTGTTTCAATTCCAGGCTGAACGGCCGTTTGGTCAGATTGCCTTGATGATTCAGCACCCACTCGCCACGGATAATCGCCTTGCCGTCAAAGCGGCCATGAAAACCGCTGATAGTGACGTTAAGCACATCCTGCTCACTGCTCATCGGCTGAGAAGACACCACCCAACCTGGCAACGCGCTGCTCAGGTTGGTGACCAGCGTCTGCTGTAGCTGTTGATCGAGCGGACTGGCCCACAGGTTGTTTTGGGCGATGACATACTGCACATCATTGGTCTGGTAAACCACACCGTTTTGCGCCAGGTAATCCGCCACGCTGACGTGTTCCAACCACAGCTGACGCGTCGCAGTGCCAGTGCTGACCGGCGCCGACGCCCCCAGCGCCGGCAGTTGGTAGTAGGTTTTCTGTGGTGTGCTGCTACAGGCGCTGAGTAACAGCGCCAGGGCTACCGGAATCCATTTCATCATTTATTGGCCTTCTTCGGCTGAGGATCGTTACTGCCCGCGGCTTCAAATACCAGCGCGTTGCTCTTTTCGTTCAGGGTACGCAGCACGGGCTGCAGTTCACGCAGTACCTGATCAAGACGTTGCATATCACCGACCATCTTGTTGTAGGCCGGAGAACCTGGCTGGAACCCTTTCATGCTGCGGTTCAGTTCCTGCAGGGTTTTCTGCATATCCTGCGGCAGCGCCTTCATCTCTTTGCTGGCGATGATGTCATTCAGCGACTGCATGGTTTTCTGCGTCGACTGCATGGTTTTCTGGCTTTCCGCCAGGGTTTTGGTCGCTTCGTTGATCATCGGGTTCAATGGCATCGAGTTGATCTTATCCAGCGTCTGCATCAGTTTCTGCTGGATCTGCGCCAGACCGCCGCTGGTGGTCGGCATCAGCGGATAACCGAACAGTTCGCGCGGCCCTTTCCAGGCTTTCTCCTGCGGATAGAAGTCCAGATCGATATACAGCGAACCGGTCAGCAGATTAGCGGACTTCAGCGAAGCGCGCATACCACGTGACTCAGCGTCTTTCAGATGGCCTTCGATATCGAAGTTGCCGCCCAGCTGTTTCTGGAAGCGATCCGGCTCAATGCGGATCAGCACCGGAATGCGGTAGTCGTTATCCAAACGCTGCGCCATCCCTTCTTTATAGAACGGCACCTGCGCGACCGTACCGAGACGAATGCCGCGGAATTCTACCGGCGCGCCCGGCTGCAAGCCGCGAACCGAGTCGGAGAAGAACATCAGGTAATCTTTGTGTACGGTATACAACGAGTCCTGGATGCTGCGCTGGTTGTCGAACAACTGATATTCCGTCTTCTCTTTCGCCAGTTCACCGCGATCCCAACCGTCCGGCACGTCAAAACTTACACCGCCGCTGAACAGGGTTGCCAGCGAGCCCATTTCCACACGCATGCCCTGCGCCGACATGTCGAATGCCACACCGCTGTCTTTCCAGAATCGCACGTTGCTGGTTACCAGTTGATCATAAGGCGCCGAAATAAACAGCTGATAACGCATGGCGCGCTGCTTGGGATCAAAGTAGCTGGTCTCTACCGAACCCACGCGATAGCCACGGAACAGCACCGGATCGCCGGCATTCAACTGGCCCGATTTGTCGCTGTCCAGTACGATCCGCAACCCTTTGGCATCTGGAGAAGCCAACGGCGGTGCATCCAGCAGTTGGTAATTATCTTTGCCCTCCTTGCCTTTGGTGCCCGGCTGCAGCTCAATGTAAGCGCCGGAAAGCAGCGTGCCCAGACCAGAAATGCCTTCACGGCCGATCTGCGGTTTAACCACCCAAAAAGCACTGTCCTGACGCAACAATTTATCCATGCCGGCGTTAAGCCGCGCCTGTACCACAACCTTGTTCAGGTCATCGCTCAGCGTCACGGTTTCTACTACCCCGACATTAACGCTGCGGCTGGTGATTTTGGTTTTACCGGCTTCCAGCCCTTCCGCTGTGGTGGTGATCAGCGTCACCTGCGGCCCTTGGTGGCTGAAATGGTAGAACAGGATCCACGCACCGATCAGCGCGGTGACGATGGGAATGATCCACACCGGCGACCAGCGCTTGATCTTTTCAACGTCCGCGACGCTATGATTATTTTCCGTCACCTTGCGGCTCCTTTTTTATTGTCTCGTTTACGCGATCCCAACTCAGGCGGGGATCAAACGTCATGGCTGCAAACATGGTGAGGATCACCACCAGGGCGAACAGCAGCGCGCCAGTAGCAGGATAAATACTCATCAATTGTCCCATCCGTACCAATGCCGACAGCACGGCGATCACAAACACGTCTATCATTGACCAGCGGCCGACAAACTCAACCACTTCATAAATCAGGTGCATTCGTTCGCTGTCGGCCCTGTCTTGCTTCTTGCCGTTGGCATCCCAGCACAACCAGCCAATCGCCAACATCTTCAGTGAAGGCACCATAATGCTGGCGATGAAAATGACCATCGCCACAGGATAGGATCCTTCGCCCCACAGCAGGATCACCCCAGCCATGATGGTGGACGTGATTTTGTTGCCCAGCGCCTCGGTCACCATAATAGGCATTAGATTCGCCGGAATATACAGCATGATCGACGTAAACAGCAGCGCCAGCGTCCATTGCAGACTGTGGCGGCGGCGCACGTAACCATGGGTATGGCAGCGCGGACAATGGGCCAGCTCCGCCGGCAGGACCGCCGTACAACACGGGCAGGAACGCAACCCCTGGCGTAGCCCGATCCGCCCTACCGTCACTGGACGATCGATGCGCGGCATCGGCTCTATGTCATTCCACAGCCAACGGCGATCTACGCACTGGAAGGCGCGTACCTGCAGCAAGCAAAACAGGCAATATGCCGCAAAGCTGCTGCCGACGCCAATATCCCCGTAGGCCATCAACTTAACGAAACTGACCAGCACCCCAGCGAGAAAAATCTCTACCATGCACCAGGTTTTAAACTGGAACAGCATCTTGGCCATCCACTCTTTCAGGCCAAGAGGCATGCGCACCCTGGCGCATAACAAGACAATCGCCACCATGCAAAACGCCGGGATCAACTGAACGAATACCATAAACAGCGTAGCCATGCTGGCGTAGTCTTCCGCCACCATCACCTGCGGGATCTGGATCAGTTTGATTTCGTTACCTATACCGGCAACGCGCATATTGATAAACGGGAAAATATTCGCCAGCAGCAACATAAACAAAGCGCTGACGGCATAGCCGATGGGCCGCTTGCGCGGTTCTTCCCAGCGGGAGCTGAGGGTCGTTTTACAGCGCGGACACACCGCTTTTGTGCCATATGCCAGCGGCGGCAACGCCACCATCATGTCGCATTGCGGGCACAGCATCAGGTTGTCCTGTTGCCGTTCAGCAGGCTTTGCCTGGCTGTGCTGCTCGTGATTGTCGTGGGAACACACCATATTCCTCCTTAATAACGTTGCTCACCGGTACGGCAATACCGCCCGCAGCAGCGCGCGGACGGTATTCTCAACGGTCAGCCGTTTTTCATCGCTTCCAGCTCTTCCCAACGGGCGAACGCCTCTTCCAGCGCCCCTTCAGCGGCGGCCAGCGCCGTCAACACCTGCTGTGTTTCACTGTGTGGACGCGTGAAGAAACTCGCGTCGCTCATTTGTGCCTGCAGCGCTTCGATTTCCGCTTCCAGCTGTTCCAGGCGCTGTGGCAGCTGTTCCAACTCACGCAACAGGTTATAGCTCAGTTTAACCGTTGATTTCTTCGGCTGTTCAGCCTTTTTTTCTACCGACGGTTTGTTCTGTTCGGCCGTTGCAGCCTGACGGATAGGTTTCGCCGTGGCCCGTTGATGATGCGCATCATAGTAACCGCCGACGAAGGTGCTGATCTCGCCCTTGCCTTCGAAGATCCAACACTCGGTCACCGAGTTATCAACGAATTGACGATCGTGGCTCACCAGCAGCACGGTGCCCTGATAGCCATCGATCAACTCTTCCAGCAACTCCAGCGTTTCGACGTCGAGATCGTTGGTTGGTTCATCGAGGATCAGCAAGTTGCTTGGTTTCAGGAACAGCTTGGCCAACAACAGGCGGTTGCGTTCACCGCCCGACAGCGCTTTCACCGGCGTCATCGCGCGTTTTGGGTGGAACAGGAAGTCCTGCAAATAGCCCAGCACGTGGCGGGACCGGCCGTTGACCATCACTTCCTGTTTGCCTTCCGCCAGGTTGTCCATCACCGTTCGTTCCGGATCCAGATCGGCGCGGTGTTGGTCAAAGTAAGCCACTTCCAGCTTGGTGCCGCAGTGCACGCGCCCGCTGTCGGCTTTCAGTTGGCCGAGCATCAGTTTCAGCAACGTGGTTTTACCGCAACCGTTAGGACCAACCAACGCAACCTTGTCGCCACGCTGCACCTGGGCGGAGAAATTACGCACCAGCACTTTGTCGCCGACCTGATAGTTGACGTCTTCCATCTCGAACACGATCTTGCCGGAGCGCACCGCTTCTTCCACCTGCATTTTGGCGGTACCCATCACTTCACGGCGTTCCGAACGCTCATTGCGCAACGCTTTCAGGGCGCGTACACGGCCTTCGTTACGGGTACGGCGCGCCTTGATGCCCTGGCGGATCCAGACTTCTTCTTGCGCCAGCTTGCGGTCAAATTCGGCGTTCTGCAACTCTTCCACCCGCAGCGCCTCTTCTTTGCTCAGCAGATACAGATCGTAGTTGCCCGGCCAAGACACCAGCTTGCCGCGATCGAGATCGACAATGCGCGTCGCCATGTTACGGATAAAGGAACGGTCGTGGGAAATGAACACGATGCTGCCCTGGAACTCTTTCAGGAAACCTTCCAGCCAATCGATGGTTGAAATATCCAGGTGGTTGGTCGGTTCGTCGAGCAGCAACACGCGCGGTGAACTGACCAGCGCGCGGCCCAATGCGGCCTTGCGCAACCAGCCGCCGGAGAGCGAGGACAGCTCCGCATCGCCGTCCAGCCCCAATTGCAACAGCACTTCGCTGATACGGCTGTCGAGTTGCCACAGCCCCTGGTGATCGAGGATCTCCATAATCTGCGCCATGCGCGTCAGGTTTTTCTCGCTGGGATCGGTTTCCACCAAATGCGAAATCGCGTGATAGGCTTTCAGATGTTCCGCCTGCTCGGCTACGCCTTCAGCGACAAAATCGAATACCGTACCGCCGATATTGCGCGGGGGATCCTGCTGCAGACGCGCCACAATCAGATCCTGTTCGTAAATCACCCGGCCATCGTCCAGCGGGATTTCTTTGCCGAGGATCTTCAACAGCGTGGATTTACCGGCGCCGTTGCGCCCAACCAGACAAACGCGCTCGTTGTCTTCAATATGAATTTCGGTGTTGTCTAAAAGTGGCGCATCGCTGAAGGACAGCCAGGCACCGGACATGCTGATTAACGACATAGTAATTATTTTCCTTCGCCGGCATGGGTGAGCAGCCAGCAGTTATGAATTTGACGGTTACGGGCAAAGTCCTGCGACTGCGTCTGGGCGGTGATCTCTTTCGCCTCAAGACCCAGCGCGTTCAGGCCGGCCATATCCATCTGGAAACCGCGCTTGTTGTTCGAAAACATGATGGTCCCGTTACGGCGCAGCAACCGTTTTAAATCTTGCATCAGCACCAGATGGTCGCGCTGAACGTCAAAGGTGTTCTCCATCCGCTTGGAATTGGAGAACGTCGGCGGATCGATAAAGATCACGTCGAACTGTTCGTCGGCATTATGCAGCCATGACAGGCAGTCCGCATGGATCAATCGATGCTGTTTACCGGTCAGGCCATTGACGCGCAGGTTCTTCTCCGCCCATTCCAGGTAGGTACGCGACATATCCACGGTAGTGGTACTGCGCGCGCCACCCAGCCCGGCATGCACGCTGGCGGTGCCGGTATAAGCGAAGAGATTGAGGAAGTCTTTGCCTTTGCTCATCTCGCCCAACATGCGGCGCGCAATGCGGTGATCGAGGAACAAGCCGGTATCGAGATAATCGGTCAGGTTAACCCACAGCTTGGCATTGAACTCTTCCACCAGCAAGAACTCGCCTTTCTGAGCCAGCTTTTCGTACTGGTTTTTGCCTTTCTGACGCTCACGGGTTTTCAGGATCAACTGATTGGACGGCAGGTCTAGCACCGACAACGTGGCGTTGATCACATCGAACAGACGCTGACGCGCCTTCTGAGCATCAACGGTTTTCGGCGGCGCATACTCCTGTACCACAACTTTGCTGCCGTAACGGTCAACCGCGACATTGTATTCCGGCAGGTCGGCATCATACAGGCGATAGCATTCAATGCCCTGCTGCCTGGCCCATTTGTCGAGCTTCTTCAGGTTCTTGCGCAGACGGTTGGCAAAGTCTTCCGCCGCCAGCACGCCGCCGGCGCCCTGCGGGTTTTCCGCCAATTGGTAGTTTTTCTGTACGCAATCCAGCGGGCCATTCTTAGCCTTGAACTGGCGTTCTGCGCGCAGTTGCAGACAGCTCAGCAGCTCCGGCGATGCGCTGAACAGCGACAGTTGCCAGCCGCCGAATGCGCTCTTCATGATGCGGCCCAGCATGTTATGCAGCGCAATCAGCGCCGGCTCGCTTTCCAGACGTTCGCCGTAAGGCGGGTTGCTGACCACGGTGCCCTTCGGGCCTTCCGGCAGCGGGTTGGTCAGTTTGCTGACGTCGCTGACGTTAAAAGTAATCAGTTCGGCAACGCCGGCACGGCGGGCGTTGCCGCGCGCCATCTCGATCACCCGGCGATCGATATCCGAGCCGAAGAAACGCGAGGTGGTTTCCTGCAAACCGCGGCGTGCACGCACCTGCGCTTCGGTGATCACTTCACGCCACAAATCGACATTGTGGCCGTTCCAGGCGGTAAAGCCCCAATGCTGCCGGTGCAAGCCCGGCGCGCGATCGGAGGCAATCATCGCCGCTTCAATCAGCAAGGTGCCTGAACCGCACATTGGGTCAAGCATCGGCGTACCCGGTTGCCAGCCTGAACGTTGCACAATGGCCGCCGCCAGGCTTTCCTTCAGAGGTGCCTGCCCGGTCAGATCGCGGTAGCCGCGCTGATGCAGGCCTTCACCGCTCAGATCGAGCGCTACGCTGGCCATATCGCGTTGCAGGAACACGTTAACGCGAATGTCCGGCTGTTGCTTCGCCACCGTCGGGCGTTGATCGATCTTGCGGGTGAAACTATCAACAATGGCGTCCTTGACCTTTAGCGCGCCATATTGGCTGTTACGGATCTCTTCGTTAACGCCGCTGAAGTGAACGGCGAAGGTTTTATCCACGCCAAAAATGCTGGTCCAGTCGATCGCCTGCACGCCAAGGTACAGATCCAGATCGCTATGTACGCGGAATTCGTTGAGCGGCAACAAAATACGTGAGGCCAGACGGCTCCACAGCAGGCTTTGGTACAGAAGACGATCGTCACCCTGAAAATGTACCCCACCCTGCACCACTTTGCAGGCGTGAGCGCCCAGCGCTTCCAGTTCGCTTTTTAACAGTTCTTCCAGTCCACGCGCCGTGCTGGCAAACAGAGAGTTCATATCGTACTTATCACCAAAAAGAAAATTGTTGCGCATTATAGCTAATCCAGACCGCTTGTCATAAAGTTGCACCCTTCTATTTAATAATCGCACGGGGGCAAGGGTGATTACGCTTTCCAGGCTGTACGTTCATCCGGTTAAATCGCTTCGAGGTTTGCAACTTTCTCACGCCCAGGTTTCCAGCAGCGGTCTGGCGTTCGATCGCACCTTTATGATCACCGCGCCGGATGGCACCTTTATTACCGCACGCCAATATCCGCAGATGGTTCTGTTTACCCCCGCACTGCTGGCTGACGGCCTGTTCCTGAGTGCACCCGATGGGGAAAGCGCCACCATTCGCTTCAACGATTTTTCCACTGAAGCGCAGCCAACCGAAGTGTGGGGTAATCATTTCACCGCCCTGATTGCACCGCAGGCTATTAACAGCTGGCTGAGCGGTTATTTCCAGCGTGAGGTTCAGCTGCGTTGGCTCGGCCCTGAGCTGACCCGGCGAGTCAAGAAGCACCCGGAAATCCCTTTGTCTTTCGCCGACGGCTACCCTTATCTGCTGATTAACGAAGCCTCGTTCAACGATTTGCAGCAACGCTGCCCCGGCAGTATCAAGCTGGAACAGTTCCGCCCCAATCTGGTGGTGACCGGTGCCAGCGCCTGGGCCGAAGACGGCTGGCAGGTGATCCGCGTCGGCGACGTGATGTTCGATCTGGTAAAACCGTGCAGCCGGTGCGTGCTCACCACCGTCAGTACCGAGCGCGGGCGCAAACACCCCAGCGGTGAGCCACTGAGCACCCTGCAAAAATTCCGTACCGCCGATAACGGCGATATCGATTTTGGCCAGAATATGGTGGCGCGCAACAGCGGTATTATCCGCGTTGGCGATGCGGTGGAAGTGTTATCTACCAAGCCGCCACGCCCTTATGGCACAGGTAAAGTGGTTGAAAGCGTGCAGGCACCGCAAGACAGTGCGCAGAGCGTCACCATCGAATACGCGGGGAAGGTATTTACCGGCAATAATCAACAGATCTTGCTTGAACAGTTGGAACAGCAAGGGATCCGCGTGCCTTATTCATGTCGTGCGGGGATTTGCGGCAGTTGCCGTATTGAGTTGGTCAGTGGCGAAGTGGCGCCGCTGAAGAAAAGCGCGGTCGCCGGCAACGGCACCATTCTCTCCTGCAGCTGTATTCCGAAAAGCGATTTGACGCTGGCCTAATCTGTCTTATACCGCCCTGTCGTAAGCCGGGGCGGAAGCTTCATCCTGCGCACAGGGTTTAAGGCGATCGTGCATCACCTTGATCGCATCACCCAGCACCATGGTACGCCCGGCCAGCGACAGCTGATTTTGCGCCAGCAGGCACAGACTGGCGTTATCGCCGGCCTCTACCACCAACAGACGGGCATCCACGCCGCTGTCCATGACCTTCACCGCCGCCAGCTCGCCGTTCTTCGGCTGCAGCGGGTAGTGTTGCTGGGCGAAGTGCCAGCTTTTCGGCATCAATGGTTTCAGGAAGCGATAGGCCACCAGCGCGTTTAATACCAACTCTGCGCGTTGCTCATGGCTGAGCTTTATCTGTTTGCACTGCTCTTCATAATTAAAATAAAGCGCAGCGTCATCAACGCAAAAGGCGCATTCATCGAAGGCATCCGGCGTTAACATTTTGGCAGGGAAGCGTGAGCGGAAGATCATCCCATTGGCTAAATCCAGCATTAGCCGATCGTGTTCGGCGTCAAAATACCAACGCCAATTATCGTCAGGTTTTATCTTCATCTCTTATCCTTCTCGCTGCCCATGCCACGCTGTATTTACCCAAAAGGCGATTTTATCACCGATAAAGTAGCTCAAACATCAGATAATTCCGCGAACGATATTTATGCTAGTGGACAAAATATAGACGAGCCGGGGGAAGAAATAAACCCCCGGTTGAAAATGAAACAAAAAATATTAGATGTAGTTAACGATATCTTTAATCAGGCGTGGACCGTGGAAGATAAATCCGGAATAAATTTGCACCAGCGAAGCACCGGCTGCCATTTTTTCGCGCGCTGCCGTCAGAGAGTCAATTCCGCCAACGCCGATAATCGGCAAACGCCCCTGCAACTCAATCGACAGACGGCGGATCACTTCGGTGCTGCTCGCCTGCAGCGGACGACCGCTGAGGCCCCCCATTTGCTCGCAGTAATTCAGCCCCTGGATCAACTTGCGATCCAGCGTTGTATTGGTCGCGATCACGCCATCGATATTATGACGCACCAGGCTGTCGGCTATTTGGATCAATTCTTCTTCAGAAAGATCCGGCGCGATCTTTACCGCGACCGGTACATATTTGTGATGCCGCTCATGCAATTCCTGCTGCTTATTTTTAATGGCGGCTAAAAGATCGTCCAACGCTTCACCATACTGTAAGGATCGTAACCCTGGTGTATTTGGTGACGAAATGTTAATCGCGATATAGCCGGCATACGGATAAACTTTATCCATGCAGATCAGATAATCGTCTTTTCCTTGCTCTACCGGGGTATCTTTATTCTTGCCGATATTGATCCCCAAAATACCGCCAAAATGGGATTTTTTAACGTTTTCAACCAGATTATCCACCCCCTGGTTATTAAAACCCATGCGATTGATCAGGCCTTCTGCTTCCACGATACGGAAGAGGCGCGGCTTATCATTGCCCGGCTGCGGACGTGGCGTCACAGTGCCGACTTCGACAAAGCCAAACCCCATGGCGCCGAACGCATCGATGCACTCGCCATCTTTATCCAAACCGGCGGCCAACCCCAATGGGTTTTTAAAAGAGAGCCCCATGCAGCTAACCGGCTTGGCCGGCACAGACTGACGAATGAGAAATTCTAACGGGGTGCCGGTGATACGGCGAAGCTGATGAAAGGTCAATTCATGCGCACGCTCGGGATCGAGCTGGAACAACGCTTTCCTGATGATGGGGTAGTACATGTACTCTCCTGATTTCCCGGTTGCAAACCGGGGGCCGATTATCCGGCATACCCCGATCAATTGGAATTGATTAAAAGCAAAAAAAGCGGTTTTTACGCAATCGTTTTCCTCTTATCGCCGCCAATCCGCATTTGCGCATATCAAAATCAAAAAATGAGATTTAAGCAACCTGCTCCTAACTGGTAGTTTTAAAACAGATCACGAACATTTCCTGATTAAACCTAACTTTTAGTTATAAGGAGTGGCAATGCGCGTTATATCACTGGCCGGCAGCCCCCGCATCCCCTCGCGCTCAGCCGCGCTGCTTACCCTGAGTCAAAACTGGTTACAGCAACAAGGCGTGGAAGTCATTGCCTACACGCTGCACGATTTTGATGCCGAGGATTTGCTTTACGCCAATTTTAACAGCCCGGCAATCAAAGCCTTTGCCGAGCAGTTAGCTCAGGCAGACGGTTTGTTGGTGTCGACGCCGGTCTATAAAGCCTCGTTCTCCGGCGCGCTGAAAACCCTGCTGGATCTGCTGCCGGAACGTGCCCTGGAGCATAAGGTCGTGTTGCCACTGGCCACCGGCGGCTCCATTGGCCACATGCTGGCGGTGGACTACGCCCTCAAGCCAGTGCTGGCGGCATTGAAAGCGCAGGAAGTGCTGCACGGCGTGTTTGCCGACGACAGCCAGGTGGTGCTGAGAGATGAAGAGATCAGCCTGTCTGACGGCGTGGCAACCCGCCTGGAAGAGGCGCTGGAAAGCTTTTATCTTGCGCTCGGCCGCCGTAAGCCGCCCAGGGTAAAGCACTCCCCTTCCCTGTTTGCCCGTCAAACTGCCTGACTGAGAAGAGAATAATAAGGAAAAGGACATCATGATGAAGCGACTTTCTTCACTCCGCCGCTGGCTTGGCGCCGGCACTTTAGCCGGCATCCTCTCCCTTGCGTGGAACAATGCCGCCAACGCGCAGGATCCGGCGCAGTTTCGCATCGGTTACCAAAAAGGATCGGTCAGCCTGGTATTGGCAAAAACCCATAAGCTGTTGGAACAGCGTTTTCCCTCGACCAAAATCAGCTGGATAGAATTCCCCGCCGGCCCGCAAATGCTCGAAGCGCTGAACGTCGGCAGTATCGATCTGGGCAGCACCGGCGATATCCCCCCGATCTTCGCCCAAGCCGCCGGCGCCGATCTGCTTTATGTCGGCGTAGAGCCGCCAAAACCCAAGGCGGAAGTGATCCTGGTACCGGAAAACAGCTCGATCAAAACCGTCGCTGAGTTGAAAGGCCATAAGGTCGCTTTCCAGAAAGGCTCCAGTTCCCACAACCTGCTGTTGCGCTCCCTGCAGAAAGCCGGGCTGCAATTTACCGATATCCAACCCATTTACCTGACCCCGGCCGATGCCCGCGCCGCCTTCCAGCAAGGCAACGTTGATGCCTGGGCGATTTGGGATCCGTACTATTCCGCCGCATTGCTGCAGGGCGGCGTACGGGTGCTGGGCGACGGCAGTGGTCTGAATCAAACAGGTTCGTTTTATTTGGCGGTTCGCCCTTATGCGCAAGCGCACGGACCCTTTATCAGCCAGGTGCTTGAGGTGCTGACCCAGGCCGATGCGCTCACCCGCAGCGATCGCGCACAAAGCGTCACGCTGCTGGCAAACGCCATGGGCCTGCCGGAAAAGGTGATCGCCACCTATCTGGACCATCGTCCTCCGACCGCCATTAAACCTTTGGATGCGCACACCATCGCCGCCCAACAGCAAACCGCCGATCTGTTTTATGCCAACCGTCTGGTGCCGGTGAAGGTCGATATCTCTCAACGCATCTGGCACCCAAGCGCGCAATAACTTTGGAGAACAAACGATGAGCCTAAACGTATTCTGGTTTTTACCTACTCATGGCGACGGCCATTATCTCGGCAGCACGGAAGGTGCACGCAGCGTAGATTACGGCTATTTGCAGCAGATCGCTCAGGCCGCTGATCGGCTAGGTTTCGGCGGTGTGCTGATCCCCACCGGCCGCTCGTGCGAAGACTCCTGGCTGGTCGCTGCTTCACTGATCCCGGTCACCCAGCGGTTAAAGTTTCTGGTGGCTCTGCGCCCCGGCATCATTTCGCCCACGCTGGCGGCTCGCCAGGCCGCGACGCTGGATCGTCTTTCCAACGGCCGAGCGCTGTTTAACCTGGTCACCGGCGGTGATCCAGATGAGCTTGCGGCAGAAGGTCTGCACCTGAACCACGAAGAACGCTACGAAGCCTCGGCAGAGTTCACCCACGTTTGGCGTAAGGTGTTGGAAGGGGAAACCGTCGATTTCCAGGGCAAGCATATTCAGGTGAAAGGCGCCAAATTGCTGTATCCGCCGGTGCAACTGCCGCGTCCGCCGCTGTATTTTGGCGGATCCTCTGCCGCCGCGCAGGATCTGGCCGCGGAACAGGTTGAAATGTACCTCACCTGGGGGGAGCCGCCGGCGCAGGTAAAAGAAAAAATTGCCGAAGTTCGCGCCAAAGCCGCAGCCAGGGGTCGCACGGTGCGTTTCGGTATTCGTTTGCATGTGATCGTACGTGAAACCACAGATGAAGCCTGGCGGGCGGCCGACCGGCTGATCGCCAATCTGGATGAAGAGACCATCGCCAACGCACAGGCAGCCTTCGCTCGTTTTGATTCCGTTGGGCAACGGCGCATGGCGGCACTGCACGGCGGCAAGAAAGACAATCTGGAGATCAGCCCTAACCTGTGGGCCGGGGTTGGCCTGGTGCGCGGCGGCGCCGGCACTGCGCTGGTCGGCGATGGCCCGACGGTGGCGGCACGCATGCAGGAATATGCCGATCTGGGCATCGATACCTTTATTTTGTCCGGTTATCCGCATCTGGAAGAAGCCTATCGCGTCGGCGAGTTGCTGTTCCCGCATCTCGATGTGGCGCAAAACGAAGCCCCCGCCCAACACCGGCCGATCAAACCGCAGGGCGAAGTGGTCGGCAATATTTATATGCCGCAAAAAGCGTCGCAAAGCTGAGGAGCAACCCTATGGCAAACGGCACACAACGCATCTTGCACCGGCTGGCGCCCTGGGTATTACCGGTCGCACTGGTGGTTATCTGGCAAATCTCCGTTGAAGCCGGCTGGTTGTCGAACCGCATTCTGCCGGCCCCGAGCGCAGTCGTGACCGCTTTCTGGGCGCTAACCAAAAGCGGCGAATTGTGGCAACACCTGACCATCAGCAGTTGGCGCGCGCTGATCGGTTTTAGCATCGGCGGCAGTATCGGGTTGGCGCTGGGTTTTATCACCGGTTTGTCGCGCTGGGGCGAGCGCCTGTTGGACAGCTCCGTGCAGATGATCCGTAATGTCCCGCATCTGGCGCTGATCCCGTTGGTGATCTTGTGGTTCGGCATCGATGAATCCGCCAAGATTTTTCTGGTCGCGCTGGGCACCCTGTTCCCTATCTATCTGAACACCTATCACGGCATCAAGAATATCGATCGCGGTCTGCTTGAAATGGCGCGCAGCTATGGCCTGAGCGGTTTCCGGTTATTTACCCAGGTAGTATTGCCGGGCGCATTGCCCTCAATCATGGTCGGCGTGCGTTTCGCTCTGGGCTTTATGTGGCTGACGCTGATCGTGGCCGAAACCATTTCCGCCAACTCGGGGATTGGTTATCTGGCGATGAACGCTCGCGAATTCCTGCAGACCGACGTGGTGGTGGTGGCGATTGTGCTGTACGCCCTGCTCGGCAAGCTGGCGGACGTCAGCGCGCAATTGCTGGAACGTGTCTGGCTACGCTGGCATCCGGCTTATCAACTTAAATCAGGAGAAGCGTTATGACGACTCCCGCCCGAATTCCCCAGGGCACCCCGGTGACGCTGGACTCTATTGCCAAGCGCTATGGCAACCGTACGGTGCTGGACAATATTCAGTTGCGCATCCGTTCCGGGCAATTTGTCGCCGTGGTCGGCCGCAGCGGTTGTGGCAAAAGCACGTTACTGCGTTTGATGGCCGGGTTGGAAAAAGCCAGCAGTGGCGTGCTGCTGAGTGGAAACGCCCCCCTCGCCAGCGCCAAAGAGGATACCCGCCTGATGTTTCAGGATGCGCGCCTACTGCCCTGGAAAAAGGTGATCGACAACGTGGGCCTCGGCCTGCGTGGCGACTGGCGCGCCGACGCGTTGCAGGCGCTGGAAGCCGTTGGGCTGGCCGATCGCGCCAATGAATGGCCGGCAGCGCTGTCCGGCGGACAAAAACAACGAGTGGCGCTGGCACGCGCGCTGATTCATCGTCCTCGCCTGCTGTTGCTGGACGAGCCTTTGGGGGCGCTTGATGCGTTAACAAGGATTGAAATGCAGGGGTTGATTGAAGGCCTGTGGCAACAGCATGGTTTCACCGTGCTGCTGGTGACGCACGATGTCAGCGAAGCCATTGCGCTGGCGGATCGGGTGATCTTGATTGAAGAGGGACGTATCGGGCTGGATCTGACGATTGATCTGCCACGTCCGCGCCGTAAAGGGTCGGCCAGGTTGGCGGAACTGGAAGCCGAGGTGCTGGACAGGGTGCTTTCACCGCCCCCGCAGGTGGCTGAAAGCCCACGCCGGGCAACGAATTGAAACCAGGGACGGCATATCGCAGCGCCGTCCCTGGTCGGTTTTTATGCGTCGAGCGCTTTGCTGACTTTCTCGAACAGATCGCCGGAGAGGTTTTCCAGCCCTTTCAACTGTTCGAGCGCCTTGCGCATCAGCGCCTGACGCGAAGCATCATAACGTTTCAGGCGGATCAAAGGTTCAATCAAACGAGCGGCAATCTGTGGGTTGCGTTGGTTCAGATCGCTGAGGATCTCCACCAGGAACTGATAACCGCTGCCGTCCGTCGCATGGAACGCCGCCGGGTTGGCAGACGCGAAACCGCCGATCAGCGAGCGGGTACGGTTTGGATTGCTCAGGCTGAACGAACGGTGTTTCAGCAGGCCGCGTACCTGGGTCAGCACGTCTGCCGCCGGGCTGGTCGCCTGCAACACGAACCATTTGTCCATGACCAGGCCATCCTGATGCCAGCGATCATCGAACGCCGACAGCAGCACATTGCGGCACGGCAACTGCGCCGCTACCGCCGCCGCCAGTGCCGCCAGCGAATCGGTCATGTTGTCCGCCTGACGATACTGCTCGGCCACCAGCCGATCGGCCAGCGCCTCGTCGCCAAAGGCCAGATAACCCAGGCACAGATTGCGCAGAGCGCGTTTGCCGATATCGGCATGCTCCACCCGGTAACCGTCGGTTTTGTTGGCGTTATAAACCGCCAGCCACTCGTCGGCCATTTCCTTCGCCAGGCAACGGACAATCGCTTCGCGCACCGCGGCGATCGCTTCCGGATCGATAGTGGCGAACAGTTCGGCAATCTCGGTTTCCGAAGGCAGCGTCAGGATCTGCGCGGCAAGCGCCGGATCCAGCTTCTCGTCCAGCAGCACCGCGCGGAACGCGTCGGCAACGTGCAACGGCAGAGACAGCGGCTGTTTCTGCTGATGCTTGGCTACGTTCAGTTTGATATAGGTAGCCAGCAGGCTCTGCGCCGCGTCCCAACGGGCAAACTCATTGCGCGCGTGCTGCATCAGGAAAGTCAGTTGCTGATCGCTGTACGGGTAATCCAGCTTCACCGGCGCGGAGAACTCGCGCAACAGCGAAGGTACCGGTTTGTGCGCCACGCCATCAAACACGAAGGTCTGCTCGGCTTCAGTGACGTTCAGCACGTTACCTATCGCCGCACCGTCTTTCTGCAGGGCAATCACGTTGCCTTCGGCGTCGTACAATTCGATATCCAGCGGAATATGCAACGGCAGCTTCTCTGGCTGATCGGCGGTCGGTTCGGTTTTTTGGCTGACGTGCAGGCGGTATTGTTGGCGCTCCGCATCGTATTCATCGCGAACGGTCAGCAACGGCGTGCCGGACTGGCTGTACCAGCGGCGGAACAGCGACAGATCGACGTTGGAGGCATCCTCCATCGCCTGAACGAAATCATCGCAAGTCGCCGCACTGCCGTCATGACGCTCAAAATACAGTTGAATGCCTTTCTGGAACTGCTCTTCCCCCAGCAGCGTGTGCATCATGCGGATCACTTCTGACCCTTTCTCATACACCGTCAGGGTGTAGAAGTTGTTCATTTCGATCACTTTATCCGGACGAATCGCGTGCGCCATCGGGCTGGCGTCTTCGGCGAACTGCGCGCCGCGCATGACACGCACGTTATCGATGCGGTTGACCGAGCGTGAACCCAGATCTGAACTGAACTCCTGATCGCGGAACACCGTCAGGCCTTCTTTCAAGCTAAGCTGGAACCAATCGCGACAGGTCACGCGGTTGCCGGTCCAGTTGTGGAAATATTCGTGGCCAATCACCGCTTCAATATTCAGGTAATCCTTGTCGGTGGCGGTTTCCGCTTTCGCCAGCACGTATTTGGAGTTAAAGATATTTAACCCTTTGTTCTCCATCGCACCCATATTGAAGAAATCGACGGCCACGATCATATAAATGTCGAGGTCATATTCCAGACCGAAACGGGTTTCGTCCCATTTCATCGAGTTCTTCAGTGAAGTCATCGCCCAATCGGCGCGATCCAGGTTGCCACGGTCGACGAACAGTTCCAACGCCACCTCACGCCCGGAACGGGTGGTGAAGCTGTCGCGCAGCACGTCGAAGTCACCGGCCACCAGCGCGAACAGATAACAAGGTTTTGGGAACGGATCTTGCCACTGTACCCAGTGACGCCCATCCTCCAGTTCGCCCTGGCCCACGCGGTTGCCGTTCGACAGCAGGAAGGGATAACGCGCCTTATCCGCCACAATACGGGTAGTGAAGCGCGCCAACACGTCCGGACGATCCAGGTAATAGGTGATGTGACGAAAACCTTCCGCCTCACACTGGGTACACAACGCTTCGCCTGACAGATACAACCCTTCGAGTGCAGTATTCTTCGCAGGGTGAATATCATTGACGATGGTCATGGTAAATTGTGCTGGTAATTCCTCGACAACCAGCTTGTTATCCTGCAACTGATAGGCGCTCCACGGCTGCCCATCGATCTGAATGCTCACCAGCGTAAGATCTTCGCCGTTCAGCACCAACGCCGCATCGGCCGCGCCCTGGCGTTTAATCTTGCTGACTGCGGTGACGCGTGTCGTTTCTGCGTCCAGCTCAAAATCCAAATCAATGTCAGTGATGCTGTAGTCTGGCGCGCGATAATCGTGGCGATACTTCGCCTGTGGCTGTTGTGTCATAAAAACCCTTCGACGTCTCAGTGAGTTACAGGTGCCAGGTGATCATCATTGGCTTATTTCACCCTCAGCAGAGGCGCGAAAATATCGATGAACCTGATTGTAAATAAACTGTATCACAGTCACGAAAAAAGCCTAGATATGCCGGGACGCTGGAACGGAGAAATCGGAGGTGGATCTAAAAGCTGTCGCCGAATGCCCCACTCCATCAGGTTCCTTCACCTGATGCAGAGCAAAAATCAGCATTTAATGCTAAAAGCCTCCCGTCATGTTAGCCACTTGCGGATGCTTTATAATTGCGGAGGATATCCCGTCTCAACGTTCCCCGAGCCGCTACCCACCGATAGGCTCTCTGCGGGTATAGTTAAGACATTTCGGCTGACTCGATGATATAATTGACAAATCTGGCTCAAGGACTCTCGGCAATATGAAAGTAAAATATCTGATCTATTTTTTTACCTTTGCCCTGATGTCATCCTTCGCCATATTTATTTCCGATGAATTGATTGAAGCCCATACCGACTATCGCGACAATCAACTTAATCTGTATAAGATAAATCGCGCCAAAGAGATCTCGGAAGCGTTTCAAGCCACTCTGTTGGCGCACCGTTTAAAACGTCTGAGCCTGGTTAATGCGGATATTACCCCGGCGCAATGGCAGGAGGCCGACCGCCTGGCGCGCGGAAAAATTGACCGGATCAAGCCGCATATCGACGGCAAGATTTCGCAACAGCTCGGCATACGGCAAAAAGTCGCCGCGCTTTCCATGCTCGGCCTGATGGAACAATTGCTGGATAACGATAATCGACAGCTTTCATATGTGACCGACGCCAATGCCAATCTGTTTAATATCAACAGCGCCTACTACATTTCTCAGACCAGCAAAAGCTACTACCGTTATACCTACGATACCCGCATGATCGACGCCGACTCGTTTCTGTTTCTGGAAGCCGTGCGCCTGAATAACCGGCTGAATATGTCCCTGACCGAATTAATCGATCAGGTCATTGACGTAAATACCAATCCGTTAGAGCGTAAAGACGCCTATCTGAAAGCCGTACAGCTCACCGGGGTGTTGAATGCACTAAGCACCCGGCTTATTTTTATGAAGCTGACCTACAACGATGTTCCCACCACCCTGCTGGTGAATGAGCTGCTCCGTCAGCTGTCGAAAGGGCAGCTCGACCGGATTACCCAAGGGCTGTATAGCGCGGTCGATAATCATATCCCCTACTCCGCCGATTTTATTTATCGGTACGTCAAAAATCTGAGTGAGCTTTCACAACGGCTCTATCAACGCAGTTTTGAACTGGAAATCGCCGCATCACAACATAAGATCTACACCAGCCAAACGGCTATTTATGGCTTGATTTCCCTCGGTGGTCTGATCGTGCTGTTTATTTTTCTGCCGACGCTGGTTTACTGTTCAAATATCAGCCGTTGGCTGACCAAAACGCATAACAATATTTTGCGGCTGTCACGCGGCAATATGAATATCGATCGCAATGAGGTGTTTTACGGCCAGGAGTTAATCGCCATCAGCGACGCCATTAAACAGCTCAAACAGTATCAATTGGAAAAGGTGACGTTGGAAAATGAAAAACAGTTGTTGATCAAAGAGCTGGAAGCCTCTTCGTTTCTTGATCCCTTGACCAATATCTATAACCGCCGCAAGTTCTTCCGTGAATGCAAATCCCTGTCAACCCGCAGTTACCCGTTGGCTTTCTGTTTGATTGATATCGATAATTTCAAAAACCTGAATGACAGTTACGGGCATGACATCGGCGACCGCGTGCTGGTGGCCTTCGGCAAACTGCTGCAAAGCGCCTTCCGCTCCAGCGATATTTTCTGCCGCTATGGCGGTGAGGAATTCGCCGTGATCCTCGGCAACTGCACGCTGGAGAATGCACGAGAAATTATGGCTAAGCTGCGGGAGCGTACCCACCAACTCATCCTCACCGTCGCCGACGGGCAAAACGTGCGTTTCACGACCAGTTGCGGTATTGCGCAGGTGGACAGCCTTGGGATGTTACCAACGGCAATCAAACAAGCAGATGAAGCGCTCTATTTCTGCAAGAAAAACGGTAAAGATCGGATCAGCATTCACACGCCGACCGGTTTTATCTGAATTGTTGTTTAAAATAATTAACATTATAATTTTTATGACTAATTAGGCTAAGTCATTCACCTTACAGGCTTATCTGGCTTTTCTGTCTGGAACCTGACGACAAGCCGACATAAAGGCACGTTTAATCCTCGACCCGCTCCGGCGATTTGTGGTGTGATGCAGCTTCAATAACAGGATAATCCGGGTATACTCGCTCAACTTTTTTATAACTATCCGGATTTGGACTCGCGCCTGACGAGGATGCAGTAACGCGCTATGACTCAATACGCTTCCCCGATTTTGACATCACTGCTTGATACTGACGCCTACAAGCTTCATATGCAGCAAGCCGTGTTCCATCGCTACCCCGCGATCAGCGTGGCGGCGGAATTCCGCTGCCGTGGTGATGAACTGCTGGGTGAATATGCAGACGAAATCCGTGCGCAAGTTGCGCTGATGAGCCAACTGGCACTGACCGAGGCTGAATTTGGCTATCTTTCAGGGTTGCCTTTCTTCCGTCAGGACTACCTAAGCTGGTTGCGTGATTTCCGCTATGATCCGCAGCAGGTTCAAATCGACGATCGTGACGGCAGGCTGCATATCCGCATTGCCGGCCCGTGGCGCGAAGTGATTCTGTGGGAGGTCCCCCTGCTGGCGGTGATCAGCGAAGTGGTGCACCGTCACCGTTCGCCGCAGGTGACACCGGACATGGCGATCGCCCATCTGCGCAGCAAACTGGCGCAGTTTAAAGCCGTGAGCGCCGACGTGGATATCTCCCGCTTCAAACTGATGGATTTCGGCACCCGCCGCCGTTTCTCCAAAAGCGTGCAGCAGGCGATCGTCAGCACGCTGAAAAACGAGTTCCCCTACCTGGTCGGCACCAGCAATTACGATCTGGCGCATCAACTCGACCTGACGCCGGTAGGTACCCAGGCACATGAATGGTTCCAGGCGCATCAACAGATAAGCCCGGTGCTGGCCAACAGCCAGCGCGCAGCATTGCAGGCCTGGCTGGACGAATATCCAGATCAGCTCGGCATCGCGCTGACCGACTGTATCGCCATGGACGCCTTCCTGCGTGATTTCGGCCCACAGTTCGCATCGCGCTATCAGGGGCTGCGCCATGACTCCGGCGACCCATTTGAATGGGGCGAGAAAGCCATCGCGCATTACCAGACGTTGGGTATCGATCCGATGAGCAAAACGCTGGTGTTCTCCGACAACCTGGATCTGGACAAGGCGTTGGCGCTTTATCGCCACTTCTATCAGCGCATCAACCTGGTATTCGGCATCGGCACGCGGTTGACCTGCGACATTCCGGGCGTGAAACCGCTGAATATCGTCATCAAACTGGTCGAATGCAAAGGCAAACCGGTGGCTAAACTGTCCGACAGTCCGGGCAAAACCATCTGTCAGGATCAGGCCTTTGTGAAGGCGTTGCGTAAAGCCTTCGATCTGCCACTGGTGAAGAAAGCCAGCTAGGCTGGCCAGACGCTGTAAGCGATAACAAGCCGGCTGAAAACTTCGGGCCGGCTTTTTTCTTCTTTATAAGACACTTTCCGTCGCCCCCTTTTCGCCCAGCCCCAAGAAATGTTGCACCAATCCGGCGATTTCTGCTTGTGCTCTGCATCGCGGCAAGTAACATAGCAGCATCCCCATATTGTTGGGTTGTAAGCTATTTCCAAACCAAATTATAAAGAGAGAAATCTATGAGCGTAGTGCCTGTAGTCGACGTACTGCAAGGCCGTGCTGCGGTTGACAGTGAAGTCACCGTACGCGGTTGGGTGCGTACCCGGAGAGATTCTAAAGCTGGTATCTCCTTCCTGGCCGTCTATGACGGTTCCTGCTTTGATCCGTTACAGGCCGTCGTTAATAATTCTCTGCCGAATTATCAGGATGAAGTGCTGCATCTGACCACCGGCTGCTCGATTGAAGTCACCGGCAAAGTCGTTGCCTCGCCGGGCGAAGGCCAGAGTTTCGAACTGCAGGCGACTGCCATCAACGTGGTTGGCTGGGTTGACGATCCCGACACTTATCCGATGGCAGCCAAGCGCCACAGCATCGAGTACCTGCGCGAGGTCGCTCACCTGCGCCCACGCACCAATCTGATCGGCGCCGTGGCCCGCGTGCGGCATACGCTGGCGCAGGCGATCCACCGCTTCTACCACGAGAACGGGTTCTTCTGGGTTTCCACCCCGCTGATCACCGCTTCCGATACCGAAGGCGCCGGCGAAATGTTCCGGGTTTCGACGCTGGATCTGGAAAACCTGCCGCGCACCGATAAAGGCGCGGTTGATTTCAGCCAAGACTTTTTCGGCAAAGAAGCTTTCCTGACCGTTTCCGGGCAGTTGAACGGTGAAACATATGCCTGTGCGCTGTCGAAAGTGTATACCTTCGGCCCAACCTTCCGCGCAGAGAACTCCAACACCAGCCGCCACCTGGCGGAATTTTGGATGATCGAACCGGAAGTGGCGTTTGCCGACCTCGAAGACATCGCCGAACTGGCGGAAAAAATGCTGAAGTATGTGTTCCAGGCCGTATTGAACGAGCGTATGGATGACATGCAGTTCTTCGCCGAGCGTGTGGACAAAGATGCGATTGAGCGCCTAAAGCGCTTTGTTTCTTCCGATTTCGCCCAGGTAGATTACACCGAAGCGGTGGAAATCCTGATCGCCTCCGGCCAGACCTTCGAAAACCCGGTATCCTGGGGCATCGACCTGTCTTCCGAACATGAGCGTTATTTGGCCGAGAAACACTTTAAAGCGCCGGTGGTGGTGAAAAACTACCCGAAAGACATTAAAGCTTTCTATATGCGCATGAACGATGACGGCAAAACCGTCGCGGCCATGGACGTTCTGGCACCTGGCATTGGCGAGATCATCGGCGGTGCCCAGCGTGAGGAACGTTTGGACATATTGGATCAGCGTCTGGAAGCGATGGGCCTGAATAAAGAAGATTACTGGTGGTATCGTGATCTGCGTCGTTACGGCACCGTCCCTCATGCCGGTTTCGGTTTAGGCTTTGAACGTTTAATCGCCTATGTTACCGGCGTGCAAAACGTGCGCGATGTCATTCCGTTCCCACGTACCCCGCGTAACGCAAGCTTTTAATTAATCAGTCTAAACATTTCTAAATAATTTAGTTACAAAATCAGGGCCAGCTTTGCTGGCCCTTCGCATTTTTTAATATTGACCCGCGTCACAAAGTTCCGTGAATATTACATTTTGTTACATATACTTTCCTTTTGAAACCTCATTAGGACATTGGTAGCATTTTCGTTCTAGATTAACCCGCCTGCGAATGGAACACTGCGTGCAGACACAGGACGACACCAATCTATCTACAATAGTTCCAAAAGAATTATTGGCGGCAGTGGCAAAGGTGTCCGAATAACACCAATGAGGGTAATAATGATGAAGCGCAACATTCTTGCAGTGGTAATCCCGGCTCTGTTAGCTGCTGGTGCAGCAAACGCAGCTGAAATCTACAACAAAGACGGCAACAAGCTGGATCTGTACGGCAAAGTTGACGGTCTGCACTACTTCTCCGACGACAAAGGCAATGACGGCGACCAGACCTATGTTCGTTTCGGCTTCAAAGGTGAAACCCAGATTACTGACCAACTGACCGGTTACGGCCAGTGGGAATACAACGTTCAAGCTAACCACGCTGAATCTCAAGGCACCGAAGGCACCAAGACTCGTCTGGGCTTCGCGGGTCTGAAATTTGCTGACTACGGTTCATTCGACTACGGCCGTAACTACGGCGTACTGTACGACGTGGAAGGCTGGACAGATATGCTGCCAGAGTTCGGTGGCGATACTTACACCTACACCGACAACTACATGACCGGCCGTACCAACGGCGTTGCTACTTACCGTAACAACAACTTCTTCGGTCTGGTTGACGGCCTGAACTTCGCTGTTCAGTACCAAGGCAAGAACGAAAACGACGGTCGCGCTCTGAAGAAACAAAACGGCGACGGTTGGGGCCTGTCTTCTACTTATGACATCGGCGAAGGCGTAAGCTTCGGTGCTGCATACGCGTCTTCTGACCGTACTGATGACCAGACCAACCACTCCACCGCTAAAGGCGACAAAGCTGACGCGTGGACTGTGGGCGCTAAATACGACGCGAACAACGTCTACCTGGCAGCCATGTACTCCGAAACCCGTAACATGACGCCATACGGTGATTTCGATGCCGGCATCGCTGACAAAACTCAGAACTTCGAAGTGACTGCTCAGTACCAGTTCGACTTCGGTCTGCGTCCAGAAGTGTCTTACCTGCAGTCTAAAGGTAAAAACCTGGCTGGCCATACCAATCACGGCTCAAGCTTCGCTGGCGGCGATGCCGACCTGGTTAAATATGTTTCTGTTGGTACCACTTACTACTTCAACAAAAACATGTCCACCTATGTTGATTACAAAATCAACCTGCTGGACGACAACGAGTTCACTAAAGCCACTGGCACCGCTACCGATGATATCGTAGGTGTTGGTCTGGTTTACCAGTTCTAAGTTGTCACGCTTGACGGCGGTTCACCGCCGGCTGAGTTAAAAACAGGGCTTCGGCCCTGTTTTTGTTTTTAGGCCGCGAGTAACTTTTTATTCTGCCAACACCCCCTTCTCCCTCATTTTTTATGCTGAACCCGCCCCCTTCACAAGATCGATGTGTTTTTCTCGCAAACGGTTGGCAAAGCGCATAACTGGCGCTACCCTGATGCTTCTGTCTGCTTAACTCCGAGCCATGGAAGCACCTGACATGTTTGAAAAAATCACTGCTGCACCCGCCGACCCAATTCTGGGTCTGACCGACATTTTCCGCGCGGACGCCCGCCCTAATAAAATCAATCTGGGCATTGGCGTTTACAAAGATGAAACCGGTAAAACGCCGGTGCTGACCAGCGTGAAAAAAGCTGAGCAATACCTGCTGGAAAATGAAACCACCAAAAACTATCTCGGCATTGAAGGCATCCCTGCGTTCGCCAACTGCACGCAAGAACTGCTGTTCGGCAAGCAAAGCCCAATCATCGCCGACAAGCGTGCGCGTACTGCGCAAACGCCTGGTGGCACCGGCGGCCTGCGTGTGGCAGCGGACTTTATCGCCAACCAAACCAACGCAAAACGCATCTGGATCAGCAACCCAAGCTGGCCGAACCACAAAAACGTGTTCAGCGCCGTTGGCCTGGACGTCCTGGAATACGCCTACTACGATGCCGCCAATCATGCGCTGGATTTCAATGGCCTGCTGAACAGCCTGAAACAGGCGCAGGCCGGCGATGTGGTACTGTTCCACGGCTGCTGCCATAACCCGACCGGCATCGACCCTACCGCCGAGCAGTGGGCCCAGTTGGCTGAGCTGTCCGTCGCCAATGGCTGGTTGCCGCTGTTCGACTTCGCCTATCAGGGCTTTGCCAAAGGCTTGGAAGAGGATGCCGAAGGGCTGCGCATTTTCGCCGCCAAGCATCAGGAACTGATCGTCGCCAGTTCTTACTCGAAGAACTTCGGCCTGTACAATGAACGCGTCGGTGCCTGTACCGTGGTTGCTGCGGATGCGGATACCGCCGATCGCGCCTTCAGCCAGGTGAAAGCCGCTATTCGCGCCAACTACTCCAACCCACCGTCACACGGTGCGGCCGTCGTGGCGACCATTCTGGGCGACGATGCGCTGCGCGCGCTGTGGGAGCAGGAACTGACCGATATGCGTCAGCGTATCCATCGCATGCGTCAGTTGTTCGTCAATACGCTGCAAGAGAAAGGTGCAGAACAGGACTTCAGCTTTATCATCAACCAGAACGGCATGTTCTCGTTCAGTGGGCTAACTAAAGAGCAGGTGCTGCGCCTGCGCGACGAGTTTGGCGTTTATGCGGTCAACTCCGGCCGCATCAACGTTGCAGGTATGACGCCGGACAATATGGCGCCGCTGTGCGAAGCCATCGTCGCCGTGCTGTAAAACGTTGCGGCTGAAATAAGCAAAAGGGGCGCTTAGAGCGCCCCTTAGTTATTTCTGCCGGGAAATAACCTTACCAGATAGCCGGCTCTTCGCGCAGGAACGGGTTGGTTTCACGCTCCTGACCAAAGGTGGACATAGGTCCATGGCCGGGGATAAACGCCATGTCATCGCCCTGCGGCAACAGCTTGGTACGAATAGAGTTAATCAGCGCCTGATGATCGCCACGCGGGAAATCGCTACGCCCGACACCGCCGTTAAACAGCACATCGCCCACCAGCGCCAGCCGCGCCTTTTCATTAATAAAGACGATATGGCCAGGCGTATGGCCAGGGCAATGCAACACGTTGAACGTCATCTCGCCCACCTGCACCTTGTCGCCTTCTTGCAGCCATTGGGTCGGCGTCAGCGGCGCGCACTCTTCCAGCCCAAACATCCGGCTCTGCGCCGGCAGGCCGTCCAGCCAGAAAGCGTCTTCCTTATCCGGGCCGTAAATCGGCACCTGATAATGCTCAGCCAGTTCCGCCGCAGCACCTACGTGATCGAGATGGCCGTGCGTCAGCAAGATTTGCGTGATTGTAACGCCCTGCTTCGCCACTTCGGCCTTCAATTTTTCTGCCTCGCCACCGGGATCGACCAATGCCGCCTGCTGCGTGCTTTCACACCAGATCAGGCTGCAATTTTGACTAAAGGCGGTAACGGGAATAATTTGGTATTTCATAAGGCTCCAACGACAACAGCGCCACACCCTCGCAGGCTGGCGCTATTCACAATGGTGCACAGCGATTACCAGGTCCGCACCGGGCCGGTATCGATGTGTACAAAGTTGCTACGTGGGTAATATCCTACACCACCGCCGCGCATTTTTAACGCCGCTTTACGGATATTACTCAACTGGATACCTTCGATATGGAAATCCATCGCCTGGCCTTTGGTGTGATAACTGTGCTTGGCCACACCGCGGCTGCGCTCGCGCAGTTCGTTGTTGGTATCCAGAGAACGGTAACCTGAAACCAACTGTACCGGCTTGTTGGTACCCAATAGGCCTTGCAGACGATAGAGCTGATCAAACAGGCGGGGATCGATCGGCTTAACCTTATTGGCGCGATAATCACGGAAAAGATGATTAAGACGAACCAGCTCGTCTTTATTATAACCCTTCCCATCAAAGAATTCGGCCTTCAACGTTTCGCCCGTATGCATGTTATTTACGACCAGAATACGTGGGCGCGAAGTAGAAAGACTGGCAAAAGCCTGCCCTGGAAGCAGGGCTATACCCATGGCGGCGCTACCTAACGCCAGCCATTTACGGCGATGATGATCAATTTTGTCCATGTTTCTGTTAAACCCGGCAAGAATATCAAAATATATGCACAAAACAGCGCACTGCCTGAACCATAACCGCCCACACAGCCTGAGTCAACCCGTGATGTCCCGCGGTTTGCAGGCACTCACCGAATGAGTGCCTGCATCATGGTCCGATATTCAGACCGTTATTTATTTATAATTACTGCATTTATTGCATTAATTTTTCGGCCTGAGCCAAAATTTGTGCACCCGATCTCACCGTATCATCATAATTGTAAATATCTGTACGGAATTGTGGCTTTCCGTCATCAGAAACCCAGGCGGTTAAATAATACAATTTAACCGGAATATGCTGTCGAATATTTACGTAGGTGGTATTTCCGCCTTTAAGGGTGGAGGAGACGCGGGTATTGTTCCAGCCGGCATCTTGCAGCAGCATATTCGCCAAATCAGATGCCTTGTTAACGCGCACGCAACCGGAACTCAGGGCTCGAATATCTTTCTGGAACAAATTATGGTTCGGCGTATCGTGCAGATAGATAGCATCCGAGCTCGGCATGTTGAATTTGAAACGCCCCAGTGAGTTGGTGGCGCCTGGCGCCTGGCGAATGCGGTAAGGGAAATTACGCGCGGACACCATATTCCAGTCAATCATCGCCGGGTTAATGACTTCGGCGTCATTGCTCCAGCCGGAAAGCACGGTATAGCCATGTTTCTGGAAATAGCTGCCGTCACGCATTGCCTTTGGCACAATATCTTCACGTACCAGCGTGGTCGGCACATTCCACGGCGGGTTGACCACGACGTTGTTCAGCGCGCTGCTCATCAGCGGCGTCTTGCGGCTAGGCCGACCGACGATGACCCGCGAGGAAAGCACTTCATTGCCGTTCTGGTAGTAAGTCAGCGAGTAATTGGGAATGTTAACCATGATGCCGGTGTCGACGTAGCCTGGGAGGATGCGTAAACGCTGGATATTCAATGCCAGCAGCGAAGCACGCATTTGCGGTGACACGTTGAGCCATTCGCGGGTACGAGCGCCGATCACCCCGTCAGCGCTCAAACCTTGCCATTTCTGGAAGCGTTTAACGCCTTCAACCAGATCGGGGGTATAGGCGTTATCAGTGACGGTCACCGGGCCGGCAGGTTGCTGGGCGAATGGCGACTCCGGCGATGCGGCAAGATCTTTTACCGGTGCGGCAGACGGGCTGATAACCACACTTTTGCTCTCGCGGTTTTTTTCTTCATCTACCGACAAGCCGCCATCGTCCGGTTCATTGCGCGAGCCGGTCAGTACCGCAGGCGGATCCTGCGTTTGCACCGGGGTAGTAGTCAGCATGCCATTGCGCGCCAGGATCTCACGCAGGGCGGCAATGTCGCTGCTCAGTTGATCGGGGCGCAAGCTCGGGCCGTTGGCCATCTGCGGCCACGGACGATTGTCGGCCAGCATATCGCGCAGCGCCTGATGCATCTTGGCATATTGCGGGTGCTGCGGCGCCAGCGTGGTGACATAAGCCAACGTCTTGCCCTGACGCACCGCCAGTTGCCATTGATTAATCACCGCATTAGGCGGCAGGCCGAGTTTGTAGGGAATATTGCTATATAGCCAGCTGTTACCGTTGGCGCCGATGGCTGAAACGAACTGCAAATACCCCAGCATGGCATCAGACAGGACAACGTCGCGTGCCACGCCGGTAATCGCCGGATCGGTCAGCAGCTTCACCCATTGGGTAAACTGCGGCTGCACGCCGGACATGGCCAGTTCGGCCAACTGCTGCTGGAACTGCTGAACCGCCTCGCGATCCTGCCACATCAGTTGCATTCGGTTCGCGGCGTACAAAGGAGCCAGCGTTGAAAGATAGTGCGGTGTAATCCCTTTCGGCAATGCTGCCAACAATTCCGAACGGCTTTGCGCAACTGACATGCCGGACGACGCCACCGGAAACGCAGGCACGGTTGCCCATGCGGGTAACGACGACGCAAGTCCAGACGCGATTGCGCAGCTCAGTGCCAGACGCCGTAAAGTGTTTCCATTTTTAAGCAACATCCATTGCCCCCTGTATGCTCACAAAAAATACATCAAAAACCGCTTGTTAATTTCAGTATACGAACAGAAAGGCCATTTTGCCCTTGGACGCCGCTAATAACTGTTATTTCATTAAGCTACCCGGTTTTTAGCGGATAAAAAAGCAGGACCATCATCCATGCACACAAAAAAATAGCCACCCCAGGGCGGCTATTTTCAGATTATTAGCGGACTTTTTTGCGTTTACGGCGTTTCTACCGTAGCCGCGCCCAGCGCAGGCGGCTCATTGGCGAAACCGCGCAGCCCCACTACGTGCACGTGCTCATGGTTCTGGAACACCTTACGCACCAGCTTATAAGTGGTGCCTTTTTCCGGGCTGATGTTTTCCGGCGCGGCGATAATCAGCTGCATTTCCAGACGATCGCACAGCTCGAACAGCGTTGCGATGGACTTCGCATCCAGTCGTGCCGCTTCATCGAGGAACAGCAGGCGGCAAGGTGAGATATCCTTGCCACGCAGGCGGCGAGACTCCTCTTCCCAGCTCTGCACCACCATCACCAGAATAGACATCCCGGTTCCTATCGCTTCCCCGGTTGACAGCGCGCCGCTCTCGGCACGCAGCCAACCGTCAGAACCGCGGAACACTTCCACTTCCAGCTCCAGATAGTTACGGTAATCCAGCAACTCTTCGCCGATGGTCTGCGGCGTGCGTTGCCCCATATCAATCTGCGGGTTCAGGCGCTGATACAGCTTGGCCAAGGCTTCAGAGAAGGTCAGACGGTTGCTGTTGAACAGATCCTGATGCTGCTCTCGCTGCTCGGCAAGCACATCCAGCAGCGTCGCATGCGCTTCGCGCACGTTGACGTTCAGCCGTACGCTCTTCACCTGACCGAAAGATACCGCCTGCAGACCCTGGTTGAGCATGCGGATGCGGTTCTGTTCACGCTGAATGGTTTTGCGGATGATATTCGCCACGCTCTTGGAACTGATCGCCAGTTTCTGCTCACGCGCAGTCAGTTCTTCGGTCAGGCGACCCAGTTCGATCTCCATCTGTTCGATGGCCTCAACCGGGTCATCGGTACGAATGATATCCTGGCGGATACGCTCGCGCAGATGCTGATACACCGCAATATAGAACTGAATCTTGCGTTCCGGGCGCTTTGGATCTTCCGACAAGCGCAGAACGTCGCGCAGATGTTCGTTATCCGACACCGCCAGACGCAACGCACCCAGCGCCTTATCCGACATCGAGCGCAGCTCGTCACCGTCCATATAAGCCAGTTCGCGTCGATGCAGACGGCGTTCAACCCCGTTGTCTTTCACCATGCGCATGACCGCACACCAGCCCGCCTTGGCGGTCACCACCTGCTCACGCAGTTGGTGGTAGTCGCGCTCCAGCTTGCGCAGTTTCTTCTGCAGGCTGTCCATTTCCGCTTCGCAGAAGGTCAGCTGCTTTTCCAACTGGTTACGCCGCGCGCGGTTGGTACTCAGCGCCGCATGCAGCTCGTCACGACGCGATCGTGCACGCGCCTCGGCATTGGCATCGGCTTGCACGCCGATATCCACCAGCTCCTGGCTCAGCTCTTTCAGCATGTCGCGCTTGGCGTCATAGGAGCTTTTCAGCGATGCCAATACTTGGCTGTACTGGGTAAATTGGGTTTGATACTGACGCAGTTGCTCACGGGCACGGGTACGTTCCGCTTCCGCATGCTCCAGACGCTGGCGCAGCTTGTCGTTAAGATCGTTGTTGGCGTTCTGCATGCCGGCGGAATCGGTATAACCAAAGTGCGCGCGACGCTGTACCACTTCGATCAGAGCAAACGCCTGCTGCTTGGCCTGGCGCTGTACGCTCTGCGCCTGGGTATAATCCTGTTGCAACTGTTCATGCTGTTGCGGGTCGCTTTGCAACACCGACAGCAAGGGTTCCAGCTTGGCCAGGGAGACACCGTGTTGCTGAATATGGCGCGCGGCATCCTGCGCCTCTTCCAGCTCTTCGCGGATCTCTTCCACCCGGTCCTGCAGAGTGTCGTCGTTCAACAGTGACACTAATGGCATCAGACGGTTGAGCGCCGAGATGCCCTCTTTCGCCTGATCGTACTGCTGCCGCTGCTGCTGGTTCTGCGCTTCATGGTTATTCAGCGCACGCTCGATTTCACCGCGACGGGTATTGAGGCCACGGATCTCCGCTTCCGGATCGGCGTCAAACGCCACTGCCAGATGGGAGCCGATAAAGCGGCTGAAAGCCTGATGCGAACGCTGGGTCTTTTGCACATCGAATGACAGCGTCGCGTAACGCTCGGCCAAGGTTTCACGCTCGACATGCAGCACTTCCAGGCGGTTTTCACGCGCGGCGCGGCCAAACAGCGGCACTTCCGGGTAACGCGAATAACGCCACTGACGATCGGCGGTTTTCACCAACACCGCCCTGTCCTGCTCTTCGACGGCGAACACGCTGTCATCGAACGACTGCGGATCCCCTTCGATCAAATAGAGATCTTCCGGACAGTCTTCGAGACCTTCCAGCATCTCGCGCACCAGCGACAGATCCGGTACCACAATCGCGTGGCGCGATGGGCCGTACAGCGCCGAGAAGTAAGGTGCATCGTCGATGGTGACATCGTCATAAATTTCAGAGAGCAGCACGCCGCCAAAACGTTCGGCCAGCGTCACCAGACGCTGATCTTCGGCACCGCCAGGCTGGCTAAGGCGTTCGATCTGCGCTTCAACTTCACGCTTGCGGGCAGCCACTTCGTCGCGCTCAACGGTAGTTTCACGTTCGCGCTCCAGCAGTTGCTGCATGAACTCGGTTACCTGCTGGCTGCTTTCCAGCTCTTCACCGCTCTGCTCGCTAAGCTGACTCAGGGAATCCTGCGCCGCCAACCAGACTGGTGCGCGGGCGGTCAGCTCACGGATGCGCTGCTGGATTTGCTCCAACTCCTGACGCATTTCCATTCGGCGCTCGCCGGCGTCGCTGACGCTCTGCGACAACGATTCCAGACGCTCTTCCAACTCTTGCAACAGCGCATCGAGATCGTCCGGCTGATACTCCTGGCCGTGGCGTTTGCAGAACTCCTGCAGCAGACGCTCGGCATCTTGTTGAGAGCGCAGACGCTGTTCCAACTCGCTCAAGCGCATGCGCAGCGGCTGTACGCGTTCGGCAAGGTGCTGCTGCGAAGGCCAATCGCGCAACAATTCGCGCGCACATTGCCAGGCTTCACTGCGGCTGACCTGGCCGGCGATTTTACCCACCAGCTGATAAGCTTGTTCAAACTGGCCGTGCGCGGCGTCGGCCACGCTCAGTTTCTGCTCGAGCATCAGCAAGGCTTCCGTCGCTTCCTGCTCACGCGCCTGGAAAGTATCCAGCCACTGTTCGGCATTTTCAGCGGTCAGCTCCGGCAGTTGGCACAGCCCACGAGCGCGTTCCAATGCCTGCAAAGCCTGCTGATACTGAATGGCGCGGGTCTGCTGCACGTCAAGCGCTTGCTGGTAGTCGGCGAGCTGGCTTTTCAGTTCATCCACTTCCAGTTCGGCCGCCTCGGCGCGCGCTTCGTTTTCGGCCTGTTGCTCACTGGCCTCGGCAACCACTTCGTTCTGCTCTTCCAGGCGGTAGGTCAGCTCTTCCAGATCGCCTTCATAACGCTCGATCTTTTCCTGCTGACGCATCGCCGTCTGCACCAGATTCAGGTGATCGCTGGCGGCCTGATAGTCGGTTTCCAAATCGGATTCCGCGCCGCTCTGCTCTGCCAACTCACGCGCCATTTCCACGTGGCGATACTGCTCGGCGGCCAGCTGTTTACGGCTGCCCAGCAGATCGCTGCGCAGCGCCAGCGCGCCGTCCAGATGAATGCGCCGTTCGTTGGCATGGCGCATGTAGTCTGCCGCCACGTAGGACGTGGCTTCGGAAATCAGGTGTTTGAACAGGTCACGGTCCGACTGAGTGACGCGAATCGCTTCCAACGTCATGCGGTTTTCGCGCAGCGCCGCTTCCATATCCTGAAACGCCTTGCGCACGCCGCTGTTCTCCGGCAACAAATAGTCGCGCAGCGAGCGGGTGATGGCGCTGGAAATCCCGCCGTACAGCGAGGCTTCGATCAGGCGGTAAAACTTGCTGCGATCGGCGGACGAACGCAGGCGTTTAGGGATCACGCCCAGATCGAACATTAAGGAATGGTAGTCGGTGATCGAGTTGAACTGCTTGAACTGGACGCCTTCCATCTCTTCAACGCGATCTTTCAGTTCCTGCAACGTCAGCACGCGCGCCTGGCGCTCGCCTACCGTTTGGGTCAAAAGCTCTGTCGGCTGCACTGCGGTCGGCAGGCCCTGAATGGTGAACGGCTTGATGTCCACCTTGCGATCGCGGCCGGCTACCTGCTGCAGACGCACACCGACCACCACGCGCTGATGGCGTGAGTTGATCACATCCAGCGTGGAGTAACAGACCCCGGCACGCAGCTTGCCGTGCAAGCCCTTGTCGCGCGAACCGCTGGTGGCGCCAGCTTCGGTGGTGTTACGAAAGTGCAGCAGCGTCAAGTCGGGGATCAGCGCGGTGACGAAAGCCGCCATCGTGGTGGATTTCCCTGCCCCGTTGCCGCCGGACAGCGTGGTCACCAACTCATCCAGATCAAAGGTACGGGCAAAAAAGCCGTTCCAGTTGACCAGCGTCAGCGAGCGAAATTTACCGCGTTCAATCATTCCTGTTCATCCTCTGCACTGTCCGGAGTGTTATCAACCTGCGGGTCTTCAGCGTCGCTCTCGTCATTCAGCGACAGGCTGTTTTCAACCGGCATCGCCTCGCCGTCACGAATCATGCGCAGCTGTGCTTCACGCGGATCGTCACCGCTGCGCACGTCGGCACCAAAGCGGAACACGGCTTCGGTGATACGGAACTTGCTGCTGTCATTGCCCATGAAATAGACCATGCCCAGACGACGCAGGCGGTTCAGCGAGGTACGCACTTTTTCGTGCAGTTTCTGACGATCGAGATCCGAGCCGGTGGAGCGCTGGTTAACGAACTTCAACAATTTGGTCTCATCCGCCAGGCTCAACAGCTCGTCGTACAGCTCCTGATGGCTGAAGATCCCCTCATGCGCCAGGCGCTCGGGGCTGAGATAGAGATAACACAGGATTTTTCCCACCATCATGTCCAGTTCGGACAGCACCGAACGCGGGATCAGGGTGGTGGAACGCGGGCGCAGGTAGAAAAAACCTTCCGGCGCACGGATCAGTTCCACGCTGTAGCGCGTGTAAAACTCTTCCAGTTCGTCCTGAAAATCCATTAAGAAGGCGTGGTTGTCCAGCTCATCGATACCGATGTGACGACCCGCGCGCAGTTGGCTGTCGAGCGCAGGAAACAGCGCGTTAGACAATGCCTTGGCCAGCTTGACTGGCATTACTTGTTCAATATTTGTCGATGACATGGGCCTGGACCTTGGCTCCGTAATCATTGATTGCCTGCCATTGCGCCGGCAACCCTGAAAAATCTGCTTCAGCCACACCAAGGCGCACAGCCTGGTCGACCACTAAACGTGCTACGTCAAAGTGACGCGCACGCGGATATTGCGCCAGATAATCGCGCATTACCGCCCCTAAATTGAGCGGCATCTGTTGTTCCTGATAAATCTTCAGCGCCTGTTCGATCATTGCCGCCAGCTGTTCGCGGATCTCGCTGAACTCTTCGAACTCCAGATCCGGCGGCAGTTCCCCGGTCACTTCCTCGCTGCGCAGCGCCAGCTCTTCGTCACGCATATCCAGCAAGCGGTCGGCGTTGGCATGGGTCAGCGTCCATGGGTTGTCGAAATAGTTTTGCACCGATTGGCGCAGGCGTTGGGCGAACACGCGGTTCTTATCCATGTCGATCGCGGTACGGATAAATTTATGCACATGACGGTCGTAACCGATCCACAGGTCAATTGCCTGTTGGCCCCAGCTGATAATGCGGTCGAGCTTGCTTTGCAGATCGAACACCAGTTTGTCGACGAAGCCCAGCTCCATCCCACCCAGCGTCGCATCCTGAATGCGCAACAGGTTGGCCTGCAGCTTGTCGCCCGCCGCCTCCAGCGTATCCTGCAGCTCGCGCAAGGTGCCGGACGTTTCGGACAACAGCATTTCGCAACTGGAGATAGCCGCGCGCCAGTCCTGGTTCAACAATGCCGCGATATCTTCCTTCACGCCCTGCTGTTGCTCATCCATCAGCCGTTGGGTCATGTCGATACTGTCGAAGATTTCCGCCACCGAATATTTCAGCGGTGCAAACACGTTGCGGTGCCAATGGAAATCGTCCCCGCCCTCTTCGGCGGCGTCGGCGGCGCGCTTCAGCTCCTGCGCCACTATCGACAATTGCATAGACAGACGCAGCGTGGAGAATTCGCGCTGACGGATATAGTAATCGGTGATACCTATGCCCAGCGGCGTCAGACGATAAATGGCGTTACCGTCTGCCAGTTCGCTGGTAAAACGGTTTAACAGGCGCTGGCGCACCATGTCGTTAATCGCATTGTTGGCGCGGACCGCCACCGTTTCATGCGTCTGTTCGAAACCCTTGCTGACATGGCGAAATGCATCAACCAGCTCACCTTCGCTCATCTCGCCGTCCAGCCGCTCGCCGTTAAGGGTGGCGATAGCGAGCAAAAACGCGAGACGCTCCGTAGGGAGCGAAATAGAGAAATCATTTTTCCGTGCCCAGGCGACCAGTTCGGGTACTGTCTGGGAAAATTCACTCATAGTTCGTCCTTCAGGTTTGGTTTATGCGCCATGACGTGAATATAGCGCCCCAAACTCACGTACGGCTCCTGCCGGCAATAGTGCTGTTCAAGCGCCAGTAACTCTTCAAATTTTTGCGTCTGTAGCTGCCTGCTCTGCAGATAATCGTGGAACACCCGCACCCCGGTTTTCCCGCTGATGCGCATGCCCATGTGCTCCAGCCAGCCATAAACCTGCGGCGGGTTGTGCGGATATTGCGGCGACAAGGAACGCTTTCTGCGCCTTCTGACCTCGGGATTCACCAGTTGGAAATTACCCAACACTACGTTGCGCATCAAGAGGCCGTTGGCATTAAAGAACATCAATGACAGCGCACCACCGGGCAGCAGGCAGTTGAACAACTCTTGCAACGCCACCTCAGGTTCAGCAATCCATTCAAGCACCGCATGGAACAATATCAGATCAACCGGCTGTTCCAAGTGCTGACCAATGTCCTGCGCTGAACTTTGTATGAATTGCATGTTCTGGCTCACACCTTTTTGTTCAGCCAACTGCGCAGCGCGTTGGATCATCTCACCAGAGAGATCGCACAACAACACCTGATGTCCTAATTCTGCCAGTTGGCAGGCCATGTGGCCTTCGCCGCCGCCGGCATCCAGAATGCGCAGCGGCCGCTGCGGCAACTGGGCCAGCAGCGTGGTCAGATCCTGCCAGACTACCGCCTGACGGATCTTCCCTTTGGTGGTGCCGTAAATATTACGCGCAAACTTTTCAGCAATATCGTCAAAATTGCGATCCTGCATGGACAACGGCTCCGCTGATCTTATCCTGATGGGGGCAAAGTGCCAGCCCATTCAAACCTGCTATTTTGGCACAGACTGGCTTAGAATGAATCTTCTTGCGGCCTGATTGTGCCCGGATGTCGTTTTTTCGCCCAAAAGGACCTGATTTTTGATGCTGTTCAACCTGAAAAAGTTCATTGGCGCCATTTTAATGCCCTTACCTGCGCTGCTGCTGCTGATGGGGCTGGCGCTGTTGCTGCTGTGGTTCACCCGCTGGCAAAAAAGCGGCAGAGTCATTTTATCACTGAGCTGGCTGTTTTTACTGCTTTTCAGCCTTCAGCCGGTGGCCGACCGGCTGTTGCGACCTATAGAATCTGAATATGTAACCTATCGAGGCAATGACCAGGTGAATTATATCGTGGTGCTGGGTGGCGGCTATACCTTTAACCCGGATTGGGCTCCCAGCTCCAACCTGATAGGTAACAGCCTGCCACGAGTGACGGAGGGCGTGCGCTTATATCTCGCGCATCCGGGGACCAAGATGGTGTTCACCGGCGCCGGCGGCGCCAATACCTTGAGCAACGCGGCAACAGCGGCGCGGGTAGCGGAAAGCCTGGGAGTACCGCGTAGCGATATGGTGTTGTTGGATCGCCCGATGGATACCGAGCAGGAGGCGTTACAGGTGTCGAAGCTGGTCGGCCGGCAACCCTTTATTTTGGTGACCTCAGCCAACCATTTGCCGCGGGCAATGCGCTTTTTTGAAGCCAAAGGGCTGCACCCTATCCCGGCGCCGGCCAATCAGTTGGCCATCAGCTCAAGGCTGAATATTTGGGATCGCGTGGTACCCTCAGCCATGTTCCTGGGCCACAGCGAACGCGCCTGGTATGAAACCTTGGGCAGCCTGTGGCAATCGCTGAAAGGGGCTGATGAAGCCGCTGTCGACTAATCCGCAAGCCAGGGCAGCAGCTGTTTCGATGCATGGTCAAACAGCTGCCGGTCCAGCTTACCGGTGTGAATCAGCCGCCCTGCCGCTTCCCACACGCCATACAGCCAACGCCGCACCAGAAACGACTCCGATACCGGGGCCCGCCGCAAATAATAAAACATCAGTTGGCTGGGCATCCCCGCCTCGCACAACCTGAACAGCTCATATTCGCGCGGGGCCCATAGCATCATCCCGGGGTTAAGCATGGCCAACAGTTGGTCGCTTTTTGCATCTTTCAGCATACTGCGCAACGACAGATTGCCGTGCACCAACACGCAAGGATCGTCGAAACCGACAAAAAAATGGGTCAGCGCTTCTCGCGTGCGATACAACAAGCGGCGATCGGCCATCGTCAACTGCGGCGAATTGAGGTTGCCGAGCGTCGACCACAGCACCTCGACCCGCTGCTGATACCAGCAAAACCAGTCGTTTTCCTGCGTGCTGTCAACCGTGCCAACGCAACCGTGGCTGTCGATACGGTGCCAGGCCAAAATGCCATCAACGATCTGTTCCATCAGCATGGTCCAGCGGTTCGGCGTGCGTGTCGGCGCCTCTGCCGACACGCCCCGCAAACGTTCGATCAGCAAGATTTCTTTATAGGGTGCCTGATGGGTATAGACCACGCCATACACCGTCGGCAGGCGGATATCGCCTTCACGCGCCAGCATCGACAGTTTATAGGCTTCCTGCTGGGCGATCCCCTGGCAGACAAAGCTTTTGGCCATCAGCGGGATCGCGTGGCCCTGTTGATCGTACAGCGAATACATGTGTGCATAAGGTTGTTCGCTAACGCGTTCCAGCCGGCTGATAGATTCGCCCAGCACAATACTCAGTTCGGCACGTAACTGCTCCATAAGGCAATAACCTCAAGAGAAAGGAGGAGACGCTGACATCATCGAACGGTAAGCGAAAAAAAGCTTCAACGCAGATCAACAAAATGGGGATAAAAAAGCGGGAAATTGTATTGCCGGCATACCAGATGACATGCCGGCGTTGAATGATCAGCCTTTGATGCTGTCGCGCACACGCTGCAGATCTTCCGGCGTATCAACACCCACGGTCGGAATGGCTTTAGCGACAGCCACGTGGATTTTTTCACCGTACCACAGCACCCGCAGTTGCTCCAGCAGCTCAATTTGCTCCAGCTGGCTTGGTGCCCAACTGACATAACGGCGCACAAAACCGGCACGATAGGCGTAAATGCCTATATGGCGCAGCAGGCTGTCGCCGATACTTTCTTTGGATTGAGCAAAGCGCTCCCGATCCCAGGGAATAGTGGCGCGGGAAAAATAGAGCGCATAACCCTGTGCGTCCATCACTACTTTGACGGCATTGGGGTTAAAGGCTTCTTCCGCGCTGGCGATCGGCACCGCCAAAGTCGCCATGCCGGCCTGGCTGGCTGCCAGGTTTTCAGCCACCTGACGTACGATCACCGGCGGGATCAGCGGCTCGTCACCCTGTACGTTGACGATAATTTCGTCATCGGCAAAACCGTAATGCTCGATCACTTCCGCCAGGCGTTCGGTACCGGAATGGTGATGCGGGCTGGTCATGCACACTTCACCACCGGCGGCTTTGACCGCTTCCGCTACCTCGGGGTGATCGGTCGCTACGATAACGCGGCTGGCGCCGGACTCACGCGCACGCTCCATCACGTGCACCACCATTGGCTTACCGTGAATGTCGGCCAGCGGCTTGCCCGGTAAACGGGTTGAGGCATAACGGGCTGGAATAATAGCGATAAAACTCATGCGTGTTTCTCATCCAATGACAGCGCACGCGCTTCGTTTTCCAACAACACGGGAATGCCATCACGCAACGGATAGGCGAGGCCGTCCACTTTGCAGACCAATTCCTGATTTTCTTTATTGAAATAGAGCTTACCGTTGCAGACCGGACAGGCAACGATTTCGAGTAAACGATGGTCCATGCTTCCTCCAGGGTGGAGATCTAAAGTGCGTGAGAATAGCATAACGCTATGCGCCAGGTTAATCACCGGCTGTTTTACCGCTGCATTTTAATCTGGCTCCGGGATTGAATTGACTGCGATGCAAGCGTAAAATTTTGTGACTCAAGTCACAAAAAACCACTCTTCCATGCTCAAACGTATTCACAAAATCATCGCCCTGTTTGCCAATTTCAGCAACTGAGGCTTCTATCTGATTGTAACGAGCGGCGCTGGAAATTCGTTTTACCCGCGCTGACGACGCCGTTCGTTATTCCACTTCCCAGCCTTCGCCCCATTCTACGGCCAGTTGCGCCGGAATATCCCCCAGCGTCACCTGTTTGGCTCCGTGCCATTTTGCACTGCGGGCAATTGCCTGCCGGAGATCCTGCGCACGCTGTTTACCAAAACGAACTTTGGCCTGCGGATGGAAACTGATAACTTCAAAAATGCCCTGTCGTCGATGCATTTTTGCATCGACGCGGCCAATCAACTCGCCCCGCTGCAACACCGGCAGGGTAAAATAACCGTACTGTCGCTTCTCCTTCGGCGTATAGCACTCCAGCCGGTAATCGAAATTGAACAGTTCCAGCGCACGTCGGCGATCCCAAACCACGGGATCAAACGGAGAAAGCAAGGTAGTCACACTGGATTTTAACGCCCCTCTCTCCGCCAACTGCAGTTCTTGCGCCAGCGAATGATGCACGTAAAAATCGCCGTCCAACCCATCAATGACTACCGGCATTATTTCGCCCCGTTGCTGTAGCGACGCCAGCAGCAATTTCGGCGTAACTCGCTTCAGACGGTAGTAATCCGCCAACCATTCAGCCCTGAAAATTCCCAGGTAACGACAGGTTCGGCTGAGCATTTCCTGCTGCGCATTGCCCGCAGGTAACGCATGACGCTCATCATCCCAGTCCGGCAGTAGCCTTTCGGTCAGATCGTAGACACGATGAAAATTACGCCGTTCAGATACCATCAGTTTACCGGCGGTGAACAAGATTTCGAGATGGCGCTTTTCCGGCTTCCAATCCCACCAACCGCTATTTCCTTTCTTCTCGGCATTAAAATCCGCCGAACGCACCGGCCCACCGGCTTCGATATGCAATAGCAGATCGTCCATTGCCGTCTGGTGCTTTTGCACCCACTCTTCAGAATATTTCCAGCCCATACCCTGCGGATGCAGCATGCGGTGGCGCAACAGGCCAAAATCTTCGATGGGTAAAAAACAGGCTTCATGCGCCCAATACTCGAACAGCTGACGGCTGGCCAACGCCTGCTCCAGCCATTCAGGCTGATAGTCGCCCAGGCGGCTGAACAGCACCAGATAAGGGCTGCGTGCAACAACGCTGATGGTATCGATTTGCAGTAACCCCATACGCTGAATGGCGGTCACCACGTCGTCAGGTTTGGCTCTGCGTTTAATCGGGGATAACAGCCCTTGTGCGGCAAGATGAAGCGCGCGGGCGGCGGCAAGAGAAATAACCGGGGTAATCATCCTGACATCCAAAGTCGTTAAGCGATTGCTCGATAATAGTGGATATCAGAAGATTTTTCTTCGCCAGTGCTTGGGGTGGCGGCACCGGCACTGGCGAGGAAGGAGTGGGTCAGAACGCGATAACGTCTGCCGCTGACAGCCCGTGGGAGCTGCGATAGATCGAGAACTCAACGTTCTGACCTTCGTTTAATGATTTATTTTTAGTATTGGCGATAGAACGACGGCTTACATAGATTTCGTCACTACCATCTACCGGTGAAATAAAACCATAACCTGCGGCCTGATCAAACCATTTCACACGGCCCATTTGTAACACAGTATTTTTAAACATAACTTATATCCTTTTACTTGAGCATCCTTAACAACGTTATTTTTATTATTGTTGGATGCTACCAGCCCATCCTAAAGTTTTTCGTAACAAACCTCTCGTGAGCAAAAAATTAAAAACCCGCACTATGCGGGCTTGTTGAACTTAATATCTTCCGCAATGAATCAGCGTTAACGCCTCATCATGGTTGTATTAAACTCTCTTTACGTTATTCCCTGTTTATTTACAGAGCAACAACGTTGGCGGCAGCCGGCCCGCGCGGGCTGTCCTCGATGGTATACTCAACACGCTGGCCTTCAGCCAGAGTTTTGAAACCGTCGGTCGCGATTGCAGAGAAATGTACGAATACATCTTTACCACCGTCGCTCTGCTCAATGAAACCAAAACCTTTGCTTTCGTTGAACCACTTCACCTGACCCATCTTCTTAGACATTACACATTTACCTTTTAAATATATATACAAAACCTGCCATAAGGCAATTTAGGCCGTTTTTAGGAACATTACTTATGGGAGGTACTTAGAAGGTTCGTCTTTGAAGCGGAATCGGATGATAACGTTTTTGGAGGAACTGCTTAAATCTAGACTCGAACATAAATAGGTCTGTATCACAGGCCGACGAGCATTTACTCATAAATCCACCCTTTGCACAAGGGGTTTATTGGTCTATTTTTATCATCCTGCCGAATTTATTTTTATGTCTATGATTGTTCATAGGTTAATTTCTTTATTTTTACAGATTTCACTCAAAATCATTGCCTTCCAGACGGCCGTTACTTGCACCTGTCCCCAGGCAAATGAGAGCTAACGCATAAAAATCCAATATGCTTGTCCAAGCTATAACAAAACCCAATCGAGATAGCTAAACTTGGGGTGAAAACAAGGTGGATGGCCTTTCAGCCAGTACTTTTACCGCCAAAAATACTATTTTTCAGATTATCCTGAATAAAGGAGCTATGCGCATGACCGCCCAGCAGTTCGTCTCACCGAATGAAATCCGCGCCAGGTTCTCTCACGCCATGTCAGATATGTACCAAAAAGAGGTACCACTGTATGGCGATTTGCTCGAACTGGTTGCGGAAACCAACCGACAAGCCCTGCGCGAAGATGCCGCATTGGCTCATCAGTTACAAATTACCGGCGAAATCGAGAGGCTGGCCATGGAGCGCCACGGGGCAATCCGGGTGGGGACGGCGGAGGAGCTGGCTACGCTGCGGCGGCTGTTTAACGTTATGGGCATGTCACCGGTCGGATATTACGACCTGTCCGTGGCGGGCGTTCCGGTTCATTCCACCGCGTTTCGCGCAGTGCATGAAGACGCGTTACAGATCAGTCCATTCCGTGTTTTTACCTCCTTATTACGGCTGGAGCTGATTGAAAGCCCGGCGTTACGTGAGTTGGCGCAACAACTGCTGGCCCGTCGCCGCATATTTACCGAACGGGTGCTGGAGCTGATCGTCTTACAGGAAGCTCAAGGCGGGTTGGATGACGACCAGGCCACAGAGTTTATCGAACAAGCGCTGGAAACTTTTCGTTGGCACAATCAGGCGACCGTCAGTGCCGCCGAATATCAACAACTGCACGATCAGCACCGTCTGATTGCAGACGTTGTGGCCTTCAAAGGCCCACATATTAACCATTTGACGCCACGCACGCTGAATATCGACCTTGTCCAGCAAGCGATGCCCGGCCGGGGAATAACACCTAAAGCCGTTATCGAAGGCCCGCCGCCTCGCCGTCGACCAATTTTGCTACGCCAGACCAGCTTTAAAGCGCTGGAAGAAAGCGTAGCCTTTGTCGAACATGACGGCAGCACCGTGGGCGGACATCATACCGCGCGTTTTGGCGAAATAGAGCAACGTGGCGTAGCGCTGACACCGAAAGGCCGCGCTCTGTATGATCGCCTGTTGCAAGCTACCAACGATGCCTTGCAGGCACCGCCAAGTGAAAAAAACGCCGAGCGGTATAATCAGTTGCTGGCGGAAAACTTCCAGGCGTTTCCGGACGATTATGCAACCTTGCGTGAGCAGCAACTGGCATGGTTTCGCTATTTCCCTACCGAGTGCGGCCTGGCGGCCAAAGATTCGCTGGATAAACACAGCACGCTGGAGCAACTGATAGCTCAGGAACACATTCGCTTTCAGCCTTTGGTGTATGAGGACTTCTTACCGGTCAGTGCGGCGGGCATTTTCCAGTCTAACCTGGGCGACAACCGGCACGCGCAATACAATGCAGCATCGAGCCGTTCCGCTTTCGAACAGGCGCTGGGAGCACAGGTAATTGATGAATTGGCGCTGTATGAGCAAACACAACAGCGTTCGATAAACGCCTGCGCGCAAGCTCTGGGGCTTAACGCGCTGGCCGTTTGAGTTATTTGGTCAGCAGAGCTTCGATACTTTTCAGCAACGGCTCGGCCTGATTGGGGGGGAGAACCGCATCAACCGGTAAATACCACCAGTTAGGCTGGGCAAAAATACGGCATTTGACCGCATCTTTTTCAGTCATCAGTAGCGTTTGCTCAGATGATGCCAACGCCGCCAGTTGAGCATATTGGTACTCTTGGTGATCGGCGAATGCCACTTCCTTCTTGATATCTACACCAAGCTTTTCCAGCGTAGCGAAGAAGCGCGGAGGATGGCCAATCCCGGCCATTGCCACCACGTGCGGCAACTCAGCCACCGGCCGGCGCGCACCGCTGGCGATATTAACCGCCTCGCGCGCTTGCAACTGCATGGCGATTTCACCTGCCTGAGCCACACCGCCGTTGGCAATCCGCGCATTAACGCTGCTCAAGCGCGACGCGCGTTCACGCATCGGCCCTGCTGGTAACCACCAGCCATTGCCAAAACGACGTACGCCGTCGATCACCACCAGTTCAAAATCACGCTGCAATGCGTAATGCTGTAAACCGTCATCCGTGATGACAACGTCGAGTTTCTGCTGCTGCAACAGCGCCTGTACCGCTTCCGCACGCTTTGGCGAAATGGCTACCGGCGCACCGGTACGTTGATAAATCAATACCGGTTCGTCACCCGCCTGCTGGGTCGTAGTGTATTCATCCAATACCAACGGATAAGATGCCGCTTTGCCACCATAACCGCGTGATACCACCCCCACCCGGTAACCGCGCTGTTGCAGTTGCTCAACCAGCCAGATCACCATCGGCGTTTTACCGTTGCCGCCGGCAGTAAGGTTTCCCACCACCACCACCGGCACCGGCGCACGCCAGCTTTTACGCAGACCGCAGCGATAACTCAGCCGAATCAAGCCGCTGACCAAACCATACAGCCAGGACAGCGGCAGCAACAGCAGATATACCAGTGAGCTACCCGACCAAATGCGCTCAATCATTATTGACCGAACTGTATGCGGTGAAGCTGCGCGTAGACGCCGCGCTGTTCGATTAACGAGGCATGCTCACCGCGCTCAACGATGCGCCCATCTTCCACCACCAGGATCTCATCAGCCTTTTCAATGGTCGACAAGCGGTGCGCGATCACCAGCGAGGTGCGGTTTTTCTGCAACTCATCCAATGCAGCCTGAATGGCGCGTTCTGATTCCGTATCCAGCGCTGAAGTGGCTTCATCAAGGATCAGAATCGGGCAGTCACGCAGCAATGCACGTGCTATGGCAATACGCTGACGCTGCCCACCGGACAACATCACGCCATTCTCACCAATCACCGTATCCAGGCCGTTTTCCATTTTCTCAATGAAGTCCATGGCATAAGCCATTCGTGCCGCTTTTTCGATATCTTCCCGACTGTAGCGTTTCTCGCGGGCATAGGCGATATTATTGGCTATGGTGTCGTTGAACAGATGAACGTTTTGCGATACCAAAGCCACCTGATCGCGCAGTGACGCTAAGGTATACTCACGCAAGTCATGTCCGTCCATCAGGATTTCACCTTCCTGGACGTCATAGAAGCGGGTCAGCAGGTTGGCAATTGTCGATTTGCCGGAACCTGAACGACCAACCAGCGCCACCGTTTTCCCTTCAGAAATACTGAGGCTGATATCATGCAACGCCGGCGTTTCTTTCCCTGGGTAATAGAAAGTCACGTTACGGAATTCGATGTCGCCTTTCGCACGCGCCACTTCACGGGTGCCAGTATCTTTTTCCTGCTCCATATCCAGAATGGAGAACAGCGTTTGACAAGCTGCCATCCCACGCTGGAACTGGGCGTTGACGTTGGTCAGCGACTTAAGTGGACGCATTAACGCAATCATCGACGAGAACACCACGGTGATAGTACCGGCGGTCAGGGTTGCCATCACGCTAGGGAAGCTGGCGGCATACAATACAAACGCCAGTGCCAGCGACGCAATCAGCTGAATAATCGGGTCTGAAATGGAAGAGGCAGAAACCAGCTTCATGCCTTGTTGGCGCATACGGTTACTGACTGAGTTAAAACGGTCGGTCTCAACCTGCTGACCACCAAAAATCAGCACTTCTTTATGGCCTTTCAGCATCTGTTCGGCGCTGGTGGTCACCTGCCCCATGGTGTTTTGCATGTTTTTGCTGATATTGCGGAAACGCTTGGAAACGATACGGATAGCAATAGACACGATCGGCGCCAGCACAATCAAGATCACCGACAATTGCCAGCTGTAGTAAAACATCATGCCGAATAACGCAATAATCGATGCTCCCTCACGCACCACGGTCACTAACGCACTGGAGGAAGAGGAAGCCACCTGCTCAGAATCGTAGGTGATACGCGACAACAGCGTACCGGTAGACTGCTGATCAAAGAAGGATACCGGCATTCTCATCATGTGGCCAAATAACCGGCGGCGCATATGCATCACCACCATGCCGGACACCCATGAAATGCAGTAGCTGGAGACGAAGCCCGTCAGGCCACGAACCACCATCAGGCCAATAACGGCCAACGGCATCCAAAGCAAGATGCTACTCTCGGTCTTCCCAAAACCGTCATCCAATAAAGGTTTAAGCAAGGACAGCATAAAGGCATCGCTGGCCGCGTTTAAAATCAACGCAATGGCGGCCACAATCAGCCCGGTCTTAAAAGGAGTGATCATCGGCCAGAGGCGACGGAAAGTCTGCCAGGTGGAGAGATCTTTATCATTCATCATGCAAATACCAGCATCGGAAGAAATAGCGGCCCATTTTACTCATTATCACCCTCTACGCCAAACCGCTGATGGTACCAACGGGGCATTAATTGTTCACGAAAGCCTTTAATTTGCCAATCGTTGTCGAAAAAAAGCACGGATATCTGACCTGAGCGCGAAGTATCGCGCCATATGATGCCATTTGCCAGATATCTGGCGATAACTTTAACAGCGGGTAATCGCCATTTGTTGTAACGAGATGCGGACGCTAAAGCTACCTCCGGCGCTACCGCGCGCAGAAAGGGCGGTGTTGAAGACGTCCTGCTGCCGTGATGTGGAACCTGAAGCACCGTGGATGCCAGCCGATCGCGTTGTGATCTGAGCAACTGTGCTTCCGCTTTCTTTTCCACGTCGCCGGTCAGTAACAGGCTATATTGGCCATCATCGACGCGGATCACGCAGGAGTCGTCGTTGACCGGTCGTTTGAGTGCTTTCGGTGGCCATAACACCTGAAATTGCAGCGACTGCCACTGCCAGCTTTCGCCGGCCACACAGGGTAAATGAAGCGGGTCAAGTATTGGGCTGCGTACCCTGGCCTGAGGAAATGCCTGCCGTACCTCTTCCAGCCCTCCGGTATGGTCAAGATGATCGTGGCTGATAATAATTTGCTCCAGGTCGATACCCCGCCAGTTGAGCATGGGTAAAATATGACGTTCCGCAGCACTGCCCGTCGCCCAGCGATCGCCGGTATCAAACAATATTCCCTTGCCGTTTCTTTCAATCACCACCGCCAGGCCATGGCCGACGTCCAGCATGTCGACCCGCCAACGATATGCGGGTTCTTTTTCTCGCCACAGTACGCAGCATATCGCCACTGCGGCCAATCCCGCCGCATAGCTTAACCACCAGTGGAAACGCCAGCAGATAACCAGCAGCCAGCCCGCCGCGCTGACCAGCAGCGAGGCGGCGCCCAGATCGACCCAACCACGCTGCAAATAATACAACGGCGTGAACACCCATAGCAGTGTCAAATCGGCCAACCACCATAACCCACCGCTCAGTAACGGTAAGGCACCACAAATCACCGCGACCAAAATCAAGGGAACCGTCACCAGTGAAACCACGGGTACCGCCCACAGATTCGCCGGCATAGAGGTCAACGTCAATCCAAGAAACAAAGCGGCTTGCATCGGCACCAGCAGCAACGTGATACCGAGTTGAATATGCAGCCAACGCACCGGAGCCCAGTACCAAGCGGAGCGGAAACGTGCACTTAACGGCACCCATTCGAACCAAAAGACCAGACAGGCTACCGCCAGAACCGATAACCAGAAGCTATCCGACAGTACCGCCAGCGGATCGCAGACCAGAATTAACCCCACGCACCATAACCATACCTGCCATGAGGTGCAGTGAACGCCGCGCAGACGTAGTAGCATCCATAGCGTTAACGCCACAGCGGTACGCACCGCCGGGGGCTGTGCGCCTGCCAGCCAGACATACGCCAAAGTGCCAAACCAACTGGCCAGCAGTGGGAAGCGGTAGCCAATGAGATAAGCGGGCAATAATAACTGAACCGCCCGCAACGCCAACCAAATCAATATGGCCGCCATAGCCACATGCAGGCCTGAAATTGCCATCAGGTGAGCAATGCCGGTTTTCAGCATCAAAGTGCGTAATGCCGGATCCAGCGAGGTTCTTTCGCCAAACGCTAAAGCCAGCAATACCGATTTATAACGCAGGTCGCCAATATTGCTCTCGGCATGGCTGATGATACGTTGCCGCCAGCTGCAACTACCCTCCAGCAGCCTGGCGCGTTTCACCTGCGCAGTCAGTGGTTGACGTTGCGCCATCGCCCAACGCTGGCTATCGAATCCCCCCTCATTCAGTTTGCCGTGTACCGCTCTCAGACGCAGTCGGAGTTCCCAACGTTGCCCAGCACACAGTTGCGGCTCCTCCGGCTGCCAGACGGTAGTGAAGGCAATTGAAGGCGTTAACCAACGCCCGTTAACCTGTTCAATGCGCATCAGCGTTTGTCGGCTGGCCGCGGGTACCAAAGTAACACCGGCAACCTGCACCACTGCGGTCACCTCCGGCCCACGGCTAAGCCGGTCGACTTGCATCACCAGGTTGCCGGCGTTGAAGGTCGCCCACAGAAACCCCAGTGCTCCCCAGGCAATAAATTGGCAGCCCACCCAACGGAAACGCAACATCAAGCTAACGGGCAACACAACCAGCAAAGTTGTTAATACATCGGGTAATTGCGGCAGCACCAGTAACGGCAGAATACCGCAGACAACGGCTATAACCGCCAGATCCAGCGAAGTTTTAATCGACCTTTCTCCCGTCAGACAGCGGACATGCAACTACTGCACATCACAACCCGTAGACCGGATTGTTCCCCCGTAGTCAGGCTGCCGCCAGCCCCCATTCGACAGCTCGCGGCACACACAGCAGGTTAACGATGCAGGTTTCATTTATTGACAAGAGGATGCGGTGTAGCGCGCAAAATAAGGTCAGTACGGGAGGCTAAGAAATCAGAAAACCGTTGAACGACAGGCAAAAAAAAACGGCGCCCTGAGGCACCGTTTATATTTTTTACAAGCAACAACTCTATGAATAATCAGTGATTAACCATAGATATTGGCGCGGTCACGCAACTCTTTACCTGGTTTGAAGTGAGGAACGTACTTGCCGTCCAACTCAACTTTATCACCAGTTTTCGGGTTGCGACCAACGCGCGGAGCACGGTAGTGAAGAGAAAAACTGCCGAATCCGCGGATCTCGATGCGTTCACCATCGGCTAACGTTGCAGCCATGTGTTCTAACATCTCTTTCACTGCATCCTCAACGGCTTTCGCCGGTACATGAGATTGCTGGCCAGCAAGTCTTTCAATAAGTTCAGACTTGGTCATGAGTCCTCCAAGCTTTGCAGCTAAACTACCGTATCGGGGCGGTCAGAAACCGCCCCCCGTCATTACTCGCCTTTAGCCGCTTTGAAAGCTTCAGCCATTGCGTTAGAGAAGTTGCTTTCTTCCTGCTTGTTGTTAACAGTTGCGATAGCGTCTTTCTCGTCAGCTTCGTCCTTAGCACGTACGGACAGGCTTACTACACGGTTCTTACGGTCAACGCCGGTGAATTTAGCTTCAACGTCGTCGCCTACATTCAGAACCAGAGTTGCATCTTCAATGCGGTCGCGAGAGGCTTCAGATGCACGCAGGTAACCTTCTACGCCGCCTGCTAATTCAACTGTAGCACCTTTGGCGTCAACTGCAGTGACTTTACCAGTAACAATAGTACCTTTCTTGTTCATAGACAGGTAGTTATTGAACGGATCTTCAGCCAGTTGCTTCACGCCCAGGGAGATACGCTCGCGCTCTGCGTCAACTTGCAGAACAACCGCTGCGATTTCGTCGCCTTTCTTGTATTCACGTACTGCTTCTTCGCCTGCAACGTTCCAGGAGATGTCAGACAGGTGAACCAGGCCGTCGATACCGCCGTCCAGGCCGATGAAGATACCGAAGTCAGTGATAGACTTGATTTTACCTTCAACGCGGTCGCCCTTGTTGTGGGTTTCTGCGAACAGCTGCCATGGGTTAGATTTGCACTGCTTCAGGCCCAGGGAAATACGACGACGCTCTTCATCGATGTCCAGAACCATAACTTCCACTACATCGCCCACGTTAACAACTTTGGACGGATGGATGTTTTTGTTGGTCCAATCCATTTCAGAAACGTGTACCAGACCTTCAACGCCTTCTTCGATTTCTACGAAGCAGCCGTAATCAGTCAGGTTGGTTACACGACCAGTCAGCTTGGTGCCTTCTGGGTAACGTTTCGCGATAGCAACCCATGGATCTTCGCCCAGTTGTTTCAGGCCCAGGGAAACACGAGTACGCTCGCGGTCGAACTTCAGCACTTTAACAGTGATTTCGTCGCCAACGTTGACGATTTCGCTTGGATGCTTAACGCGTTTCCAAGCCATATCAGTGATGTGCAGCAGGCCGTCTACGCCGCCCAGATCAACGAATGCACCGTAGTCAGTGAGGTTCTTAACGATACCTTTAACTTCCATGCCTTCCTGCAGGTTTTCCAGCAGTTGATCGCGTTCTGCGCTGTTTTCGGATTCGATAACCGCACGGCGAGAAACTACAACGTTGTTGCGTTTCTGGTCCAGCTTGATGACTTTGAACTCAAGCTCTTTGCCTTCCAGGTGCAGAGTGTCACGTACTGGACGCACGTCAACCAGGGAACCTGGCAGGAACGCGCGAATACCGTTCAGCTCTACAGTGAAGCCACCCTTAACTTTGCCGTTGATAACACCGACGACAGTTTCAGCTTCTTCGTAAGCTTTTTCCAGCGTGATCCAAGCTTCGTGACGCTTAGCTTTCTCACGGGACAGCAGAGTTTCACCGAAGCCATCTTCAACAGCGTCCAGCGCAACGTCAACTTCGTCGCCTACCTGGATTTCCAGCTCGCCCTGTGCATTTTTGAATTGCTCAGCCGGGATGGCAGACTCAGATTTCAGACCGGCGTCAACCAGTACTACGTCTTTGTCGATAGCAACTACAACGCCACGAACGATGGAACCCGGACGGGTTTCGATTGTTTTCAGGGATTCTTCAAAGAGTTGAGCGAAAGATTCAGTCATGTTTAATCTTCAGGGTTCTATAGTTTAACGTCCATTTAGCATCCCGCCGAATGGGGTTGTTTCACATACCCCGCCATTGGCTCCATGCCGACAGGGTTTAGGTTACAGGGGTAAAATTTTACCCGATATAGTTCGATACTGCTATGACAAATATGACAAAAAGCAATAACGTCGCGGCAGCTTATTGCTGCGGCAACGCTAACACTTCATGTGCATAAGTCAGCGCACGCTGGATGACTTCGTCGATCGACATGCCGGTTGAATCCAGCACAAGGGCGTCGGAAGCCGGCACCAGTGGCGCGATAGGCCGATTACGGTCACGGTCATCCCGTTCCTTTATCTCGGCTAAAAGACGTTCAAAGTTAACATTAAAGCCCTTTTCCTGCAACTGTAGCATGCGGCGGTGCGCACGCTCGTCCGAACTGGCATCCAGGAAAATCTTTACCGGTGCATCGGGAAATACCACCGTACCCATATCGCGGCCATCGGCAATCAAACCCGGGGCCTCGCGAAATGCACGCTGACGGCGCAGCAAAGCTTCGCGCACGCGCGGAAAAGCCGCCGCCTGCGAAGCGGTATTACCGACGGTTTCAGTGCGGATCTCATTACTGACGTCCTCACCTTCCAAAATGACCTGCAGTTTGCCGCCTTGGGCAACAAAGCGAACGTCGAGATGTGCGGCCAGCGGAACCAGCGCCTCCTCAGAGGTGATATCGACCTGATGGTGCAGCGCCGCCAACGCCAGCACGCGATAAATCGCACCGGAATCCAGCAAACGCCAACCAAGGGATTCGGCCAACGCTTTACACAGTGTGCCTTTGCCTGCGCCACTTGGTCCATCAACGGTTATCACCGGGGCTGTAGCCGTCATTTCTCTCTCCTTCGGGTAGTAAACCTCACAGGGACATAATCTGCCGTCAGCACAACGCGAAAGCATAATTAAAAACGCCCCTGCCGCCCGCCCAGTCGGGGCAGGTACAGTGGCGTATTATACGCTGCCAAGAGACGAACTGTTACCCTGGAACTGTCTGGTTGTTGAAAATAAGCCCATAACCGCAGAAAAGTATAGAAGAAGTCTCAGGGCCAGAGCGTTAAAAATGATAAAGGCCCGGTTAGGGCCTTAAAAAGAAATCATCTGACTGTCGATTACGCCAATTGGCTGATCCGTGCCAACTGCTCAAAATAGTCCGGGAAGGTTTTCGCTGTGCATTTCGGATCGAGAATAGTCACCGGAGTATCCGACAACGCCACCAGCGAGAAACACATCGCCATACGGTGGTCGTTGTAGGTACCGATATCGGCAAACTTCAGCTTCGCCGGCGGTACCACGTGAATATAGTCCTCACCTTCATCCACTTCAGCGCCCACTTTGCGCAATTCAGTCGCCATGGCGGCCAAGCGATCGGTCTCTTTCACCCGCCAATTATAGATATTGCGGATGGTCGTCGGCCCTTCGGCAAACAGGGCCGCGGTGGCAATAGTCATTGCCGCGTCCGGAATATGGTTCATATCCATATCAATGCCATGCAGCTCGCCGCGGCTACATTCGATAAAGTCATCGCCCCAGGTAATGCGCGCGCCCATTTTCTCCAGCACGTCGGCAAATTTGGTGTCGCCCTGAACGCTTTTCTTGCCGATGCCGGTCACCCGTACAGTGCCGCCTTTGATCGCCGCCGCCGCCAGGAAGTAAGACGCGGAGGATGCATCACCTTCTACCAGGTAATCTCCCGGTGAACGGTAGGTTTGACGGCCTTGAATATGGAACACGCGGTAGTTGTCGTGGCTGACCTCTACGCCGAAGGTACGCATCAGGTGCAACGTAATATCAATGTACGGCTTAGAAACCAACTCGCCCTTGATATGGATATTCGTGTTCCGATCGGCCAAGGGTGCGGCCATCAGCAATGCGGTCAGGAACTGGCTGGAAACGCTGCCGTCGACGGTCACGTCACCGCCGTGAAAACCGCCGCGCAGGCGCAATGGTGGGTAATCGGCCTGTTCCAGATAATCAATTTGCGCGCCGCCCTGGCGCAGAGCATCCACCAGATGGCCAATCGGCCGCTCCTTCATGCGGGGTTCACCGGTCAACACCACATCGCCGCTCCCCAGACACAATGCCGCAGCCAGCGGGCGCATCGCGGTACCGGCATTGCCGAGGAACAGCTCAAGCGGCTCGCGGGCCACCAGCGGGCCGGCAACGCCCTCGACGATACAAGTGGTGCGATCGTCAGACAGCTGATAACTCACGCCCAACGCCTGAAGTGCATTCAACATATGACGCACGTCGTCGCTGTCCAGCAGATTGGTCAACGTGGTCGTTCCCTCCGCCAGCGCAGCCAGCAGCAGAGCACGGTTGGATACGCTCTTGGAACCGGGTAAGTTGACGGTGCCATTGACCAAGGCGACCGGTTGTAACGTCAGGGAATCCACCATGTGAACAAAACTCTCCAAAATCTGATAAACGAAACGGCTCCGGGAAAATGCCGGAGCCGCTTTAATGCAAGAGGACAACAGCGAAAGCTGCCCGCGTAAAGCAGGCAACGAGGCTTAACCGTGACGACGTTCGAAGTCGATCATAAAGTCGGTTAATGCCTGCACGCCGGCCAGCGGCATGGCATTGTAAATAGAAGCACGCATGCCGCCAACCACGCGGTGGCCTTTCAGCGCCTGTAGGCCGATGGCCTCCGCTTCGCTGAGGAACACGTTGTCCAGTGCCGAGTCGGCCAATTGGAAGGGTACGTTCATCCAGGAGCGGTTGGCGTGCGCCACGCGGCTGCGGTAGAAATCAGAATTATCGATGGTTGCATACAGCAACTCGGCCTTGGCCTGATTGCGCTTGTGCATTTCCACCAGGCCACCCTGCTCCTTCAGCCATTTGAATACCAGGCCGGACAGATACCAAGCGAAAGTCGGTGGCGTATTGAACATGGAATCGTTCTCGGCCAGCACGGTGTAATCGAGAATTGACGGCACTTCGCGGCGCGCTTTACCCAGCAGATCGTCACGTACGATCACCAGCGTCAGGCCTGCCGGCCCTATGTTTTTCTGCGCGCCGGCGTAAATCACGCCAAAGCGGCTGACGTCCAGCGGGCCCGACAAAATGGTGGAAGAGTAATCGCCGATCACCACTTTGTCGCCAAAGTCCGGCGTCTCGTTGATAGCAATGCCATCGATGGTTTCATTCGGGCAGTAATGCACATAAGCCGCATTGTCGTTCAACTGCCACTCTTTCATCGGTTTGATACCGAGCAGACCGTCGACGGTGGTTTTCACATCGATGGTATTTGGCGTGCAGTATTTCTCCGCTTCCTTGATGGCACTGTGTGCCCAGTAGCCACCATCGATATAGTCCGCAGTGGTTTTGTCACCCAGCAAATTCAGCGGCAGTGCAGCAAACTGCGCACGGGCGCCACCATGGCAGAACAGCACTTTGTAGTTGGAGGGGATCTTAAGCAGATCGCGCAGATCCTGTTCGGATTGCTGGGCAACTTCGATGAACTCTTTACTGCGATGGCTGATTTCCATCACCGAGGTGCCGAGACCGTGCCAGTTGCACAGTTCCTGTTCCGCACGACGCAACACTTCTACCGGCAACATTGCCGGGCCAGAGCTAAAATTATAAACCTGAGTCATTTCCCCTCACCACATTCACTATTCGCCAATGAGACTGGCCAACCGAAATACGCCCAAAGTTAACTGTCGAGTTAACCAACCCATCGGTTTTATCACTCACGTAACGCTGCTGCAATGCTTATTCGCCCGCAGGCGGCAAACTGCCGCAAGCCGGAATAACAGGCTCTGCGGTCTCTGCGTTTTTTTGTGCGATAAAACGCTGCGACGTCGGAGAATTCAGTGGGTTAACACGGTTTTTTATGCTGTATTCAGCTAACCCGGCTATGGGACAAGGCCTCAATCCACCGACCATTGCCGCAACGCGGGCAAATATGTTGCTGAGAATCCGCCAGGGGCACAATCAGGCTACAGGTGCTACAGGCATAATCCCCTGCGGCTTCGGCCTGCGGCAGACTCTTGACACACTGCACCGGCAAGACGGGCAAACCGGGGCGCACCTCGTCATCCGCATAAAAATAGACCGAAATGGCCCCGTTCACCTCAAGGATAGCCAGGCGTACCTGGCCGAGATGCTCCACCCCCACCAGTCTTAACTCCATAAAGAACTCGTCGTGGGTAATGTTCTCCCGTTGCAGCGTATCCCAATCGAAAATGCCATGGCTGATCAAAATCAGCGGTTTGCCCTCCATCCAGGTCTGGAGTGTTTCAAAACGGTCCATCAACCAGGTAGCAAGCCGATACAGCACCATGATGAAAATAAAAACCGCCAGCACCGGCAACAAAGGGACATCGTGGTAAAACGCCACGTCCCCCGCTGCCGAACCGAGCGTCAAAATGATCAGTACCTCAAACAATGACATTTGCCGCACACCGCGGCGGCCGGTCATTTTGAGAAAAATAAATACCAGTAAAAAAGTGAACAAGCACCGTGCCGCAACCTCAGCCAAAAATGCCGGGGTGGTTTCATCCAATGCCATCCGTTGGAGGTCAAAGGCCTGCATAAGATCGATCCTCGGTAAAATGATTGTCTACAGCATAGCCCGGCTACAAAAAACGGGGGGTAGCCCCCCCGTAGAAGCTACTCAATATTGATTGAACATCTGCTGGATTTGTCTGGCGCCTTTGGTCTGAGTCAGCGCCAACTGCAGCAGGATCCGTGCTTTTTGCGGGTTCAGCGTACCAGAGGCGACAAAACCGAATTTAGCGTCATCCACTTCCGCATCCTCCGTGGTGGAACCGGTCGGCACTCTTGAAGAACGCACTATGGCCACACCGTTATGTGCGGCGGTCGCCAGCGCATCAAACACGGTTTTGTACAGGTTGCCGTTACCGACCCCAGCGCTGACGATGCCCTGGTAACCTTCGGCGATCAGCGCCTTGGCCGGCGCATCGGAAGCGTTGGCATAGTTATAGACGATACCGACCTTGGGCAGTTCGGTCAGGTTGGATACGTCAAAGGGGGTGTCGGTAGTATGCTTGCGTTGCGGTGAACGTTGATAGTCGACTTTGCCGTTATGGATATAACCGAGCGGGCCGAAATTGGGCGACTGGAAGGTCTGCACCGAGGTGGTGTTGGTTTTGGTCACGTCGCGCGCATCCAGTACGCTGTCGTTCATCGCCACCAACACCCCGCGTTTGGCCGATTGCGGATCCGCCGCCGTCACTACGGCGTTATACAGATTGAACGGGCCGTCGGCGCTCATCGCCGTCGCCGGACGCATCGCGCCGACTATCACCACCGGCTTGTCGCATTTGACGGTCAGATCGAGAAAATAAGCGGTTTCTTCCAGCGTGTCGGTGCCGTGGGTGATCACAAAACCATCCGTTTTGCCGCAGTCGGCGTTGATTTTCTTCACCAGTTTCAACCACACCTCATCGTTCATATCCTGCGAACCGATGTTCACTACCTGCTCACCTTGCACATTGGCGACGTTTTTCAGCTCCGGCACCGCATTCACCAGCGCATCGACGCCCAGTTTACCCGCCGTGTAATTGGATTTTGTCGCCGATTCGCCGCCGCCGGCAATGGTGCCGCCAGTCGCCAGCAGGGTGATGGAGGGCAATGCCAACGCAGAACCGCTTGCGCCTGCCAGAAGTAGTGCCGCAACGCTGAGTTTCACTGATTTCATTAGGTTTCTCCTTGATAGATAACCCGCTGAATTATGGCCCTTATCCTCAAAAATACTGTGACTTTGCCACCGCTTTAGGAATACATGGAGCTTGGGCGTAAAACCCCGTATCATTGCGCGTTTTTAGTACGCTCAAAAAGTGAAGACAATGACGCAAACTTTTATCCCTGGCAAAGACGCCGCGCTGGAAGACTCCATCGCCCGTTTCCAACAGAAATTAAGCGATCTGGGTTTTAATATCGAAGAAGCCTCCTGGCTGAACCCGGTGCCGCACGTATGGTCGGTTCATATCCGCGATCGCGATTGCCCGCTGTGCTTCACCAACGGTAAAGGCGCCAGCCAAAAAGCCGCGCTGGCTTCCGCTTTGGGCGAATACTTCGAGCGCCTTTCCACCAACTATTTCTTCGCCGACTTCTACCTGGGCAAGCACATTGCCGAAGGCGATTTCGTGCATTATCCGAACGAGAAATGGTTCCCGATCCCGGCCGATGATTCGCTGCCGGAAGGCATTCTCGACGAGCGCCTGCATGCGTTCTACGATCCGGAGCAGGAACTGACTGCCGGCGATCTGATCGATTTGCAATCCGGCAACGGCGAACGCGGCATCTGCGCCCTGCCGTTCTCCCGTCAGTCAGACCAGCAGACGGTCTATATCCCGATGAACATCATCGGCAACCTGTACGTGTCCAACGGCATGTCAGCCGGTAACACGGCGAACGAAGCCCGCGTACAAGGCCTTTCCGAAGTCTTCGAGCGTTATGTGAAAAACCGCATTATCGCCGAATCCATCAGCCTGCCGGAGATCCCGGCCGACGTATTGGACCGCTATCCGGGCGTGGTGGAAGCCATTGCTCGCCTGGAGCAGGAAGGCTTCCCGATCCTGTCCTATGACGCCTCATTGGGCGGCAACTACCCGGTAATCTGCGTAGTGCTGTTCAACCCGGCCAACGGCACCTGTTTCGCCTCGTTCGGCGCTCATCCTGACTTCGGCGTGGCGCTTGAGCGTACCGTGACTGAACTGCTGCAAGGCCGTAGTCTTAAGGATCTGGACGTGTTCACCGCGCCAACCTTTGATGACGAAGAAGTGGCCGAACACACCAATCTGGAAACCCACTTTATCGATTCCAGCGGTCTGATCTCCTGGGACATGTTCAAGCAGGATGCGGATTACCCGTTTGTCGACTGGAACTTCAGCGGCAGCACGCAGGAAGAATTCGCCACGCTGATGAGCATTTTCGACAAAGAAGGCGCCGAAGTGTACATCGCCGACTACGAGCATCTGGACGTGTACGCCTGCCGCATCATCGTGCCCGGCATGTCCGACATCTACCCGGCGGAAGATCTGCTGCTGGCCAATAACAGCATGGGCGCGCACCTGCGTGATACCCTGCTGGCACTGCCGGGCAGCGAGTGGGAGCCGCAAGAATATCTGGCGCTGATTGAGCGCCTGGACGACGAAGGCCTGGATGATTTCACCCGCGTGCGTGAACTGCTGGGCATTGCCTCCGGCAAAGACAACGCCTGGCATACCCTGCGCGTGGGCGAGCTGAAATCCATGCTGGCACTGGCGGGCGGTGATATGGATCAGGCTCTGATCTGGACGGAATGGACCCAGGACTTTAACGGCTCGGTGTTAAGCCCGGCGCGTAGCAACTACTACCGTTGTCTGCAAACCCTGCTGCTGCTGACGCAGGAGCCTGAGCGCGATCCGGCTCAGTACTATGGCGCCTTCGTGAAAATGTACGGTCAGGAAGCGGTCGACGCCGCCTCTGCGGCCATTAGCGGCGAAGAGCGCTTTAACGGCTTGTTCGCTGTCGACAGCGATCTGAAAGCGTTACCGGCGCATCAGGCGCTGTTGGCGGCCTACGAAAAACTGCAAAACGCCAAACGTCGCCACTGGGCGCAGGCATAACGGCAGTCTTGATGCGTCGGCAGCTTGTCTGCCGGCGCCACTCCTAAAGGGGTAGAGCGCTGGATACTGCCCCCATAAACACAGCAAAGAAAATAACCAGATATTATTTTGACGGTTAATCACCCTTTTCTCTTCTTATTTTTTCCGGTTAATTACGCACTTATCAACAAACAAGATGAAAAAAACGTTAATTGTTGCGGAGCGGTGAAATAATAATTAACCGATAAGTAAACTTTAACTGCCAAAAAGAGACAATACGCATCAATATTTAACCTTTCAGAGTCGCGTTCATTCTGCCAATTCAAAATTAATTGCAAAGATTAAAAAATATTTTTTAATTTAAAATCAAGTAATTACACCATTATCACCTACTATTTATCTGGTTTTTTACCGCTCTAGTTCCCCGCCTTATGATCCAAATCAATTTTTACCCTATACTGCTTTGCTAGTATCTCATTGCGTTGTTTTAACCCTTAAGAGAGAGAGTTAGTGTGAAAGCTGACAACCCCTTCGATCTGATATTACCTGCGGCAACGGCGAAAATCGCTGAAGATGCAGGTGTGTATAAAGCCACCAAGCATCCGCTGAAAACTTTTTATTTGGCGATCACTGCAGGTGTCTTTATTTCCATCGCATTCGTGTTTTATATCACTGCGACTACCGGCACTGCCGGTGTGCCTTTCGGCCTGGCAAAACTGGTCGGCGGCATCTGTTTCTCTCTGGGGTTAATGCTGGTTGTGGTCTCAGGTGCAGACCTGTTCACCTCCACCGTGCTGATTGTGATTGCCAAAGCCAGCGGCCGCATCAGTTGGTATCAACTGGCAGCCAACTGGTTGAACGTCTACATCGGCAACCTGATTGGCGCGTTGTTCTTTGTAGCACTCATCTGGTTCTCCGGTGAACACATGGTCGCCAACGGCCAATGGGGCCTGAATGTCCTGCAAACCGCTGACCACAAGTTGCATCACACTTTTATTGAGGCCGTCTGCCTCGGCATTCTGGCTAACCTGATGGTCTGTCTGGCCGTGTGGATGAGCTATTCCGGCCGCAGCCTGATGGACAAAATGTTCGCCATGATTCTGCCGGTCGGCATGTTTGTCGCCAGCGGTTTCGAACACAGCATCGCCAACATGTTTATGATCCCTATGGGTATCGTGGTCAAACACTTCGCCACGCCAGAATTCTGGCAAGCCGTAGGGGCAGCACCCGAGCAATTTGCTCATCTGACCGTAAGCAACTTCATCATCGACAATCTGATCCCCGTCACCATCGGCAACATCATTGGCGGCGGTCTGCTGGTTGGGTTGACTTACTGGGTAATTTATCTGCGTGGTGGTGAACAGCAGCATTAAGCTGCCAGTTACCGTGCGCCGAGTTAGAAATCCACAATTAAAGGTAGGTGTATAATGACCGAACTTAACGAGAAGTTAGCCAAAGCTTGGGAAGGTTTCAGCAAAGGTGACTGGCAGAATGAAGTCAACGTTCGTGACTTCATCCAGAAAAACTACACTCCTTACGAGGGTGATGAATCCTTCCTGGCCGGCGCAACTCAGGCCACCTCCACCCTGTGGGACAAGGTTATGGAAGGGATCAAACTGGAGAACCGCACCCATGCGCCGGTTGATTTCGACACCAACGTTGTCGCGACCATCACTTCCCATGACGCAGGCTATATTGCCAAAGAGCTGGAAACCATCGTTGGCTTGCAGACCGACGAGCCTCTGAAACGCGCCCTGATCCCGTTCGGCGGCATTAAAATGGTTGAAGGTTCTTGCAAGGTTTATGGCCGCGAACTGGATCCACAGCTGAAAAAAGTCTTCACCGACTACCGTAAGACCCACAACCAGGGCGTATTCGACGTTTACACCAAAGACATCCTGAACTGCCGCAAATCCGGCGTGCTGACCGGTCTGCCGGATGCTTACGGCCGTGGCCGTATCATCGGCGACTACCGCCGCGTTGCGCTGTACGGTATCGACTTCCTGATGGCCGACAAGCTGAACCAGTTCAAATCTTTGCAGACCAAGCTGGAAAACGGCGAAGATCTGGAAATGACCATTCAGCTGCGTGAAGAAATCGCTGAACAACACCGCGCTCTGGCCCAGATTAAAGAAATGGCCGCCAAATACGGCTGCGACATCTCCGGCCCAGCGACTACCGCGCAAGAAGCCGTGCAGTGGACCTACTTCGGCTACCTGGCCGCGGTGAAATCCCAGAACGGCGCAGCAATGTCCTTCGGCCGCGTATCCACCTTCCTTGACGTGTTCATCGAACGCGATATCAAAGCAGGCAAGCTGAGCGAAGAGCAAGCGCAGGAACTGATTGACCACCTGGTAATGAAACTGCGTATGGTGCGCTTCCTGCGTACCCCTGAGTATGATGAGCTGTTCTCCGGCGACCCAATCTGGGCGACTGAATCCCTGGCGGGTATGGGCGTTGACGGCCGTACTCTGGTCACCAAAAACAGCTTCCGTTTCCTGAACACCCTGTACACCATGGGGCCGTCTCCGGAACCGAACATGACCATCCTGTGGTCTGAAAAACTGCCGTTGAACTTCAAAAAATACGCAGCGAAAGTGTCTATCGACACCTCCTCCGTACAGTACGAAAACGACGATCTGATGCGCCCTGACTTCAACAACGATGACTACGCCATCGCCTGTTGCGTCAGCCCGATGATTGTCGGCAAGCAAATGCAGTTCTTCGGCGCCCGTGCCAACCTGGCGAAAACCATGTTGTACGCCATCAACGGCGGCGTTGACGAAAAACTGAAAATTCAGGTGGGCCCGAAAGAAGCGCCAATGATGGACGACGTGCTGGACTATGACAAAGTCATGGAACGCATGGACCACTTTATGGACTGGCTGGCCAAACAGTACGTAACCGCGCTGAACATCATTCACTACATGCACGACAAGTACAGCTATGAAGCTGCGCTGATGGCCCTGCATGACCGTGACGTTTACCGCACCATGGCCTGCGGCATCGCCGGGCTGTCGGTCGCGGCTGACTCCCTGTCTGCCATCAAGTACGCCAAAGTCTCCACCATCCGTGACGAAGACGGCCTGGCGACCGACTTCAAAATCGAAGGTGAATACCCGCAGTTCGGTAACAACGATGCCCGCGTTGATGACATCGCCTGTGACCTGGTGGAACGTTTCATGAAGAAAATTCAGAAACTGCGCACCTACCGTAATGCGGTACCGACCCAGTCCGTACTGACCATCACTTCTAACGTGGTCTACGGCAAGAAAACCGGTAACACCCCAGATGGTCGCCGTGCAGGCGCGCCGTTCGGTCCTGGCGCCAACCCAATGCACGGCCGCGACCAGAAAGGCGCTGTAGCCTCTCTGACCTCCGTAGCCAAACTGCCGTTTGCTTACGCGAAGGACGGGATCTCCTACACCTTCTCCATCGTGCCAAACGCTCTGGGTAAAGATGACGACGTGCGTAAAGCCAACCTGGCGGGCCTGATGGACGGTTACTTCCATCACGAAGCCTCCATCGAAGGCGGCCAGCACCTGAACGTCAACGTGATGAACCGTGAAATGCTGCTGGAAGCGATGGAAAACCCTGAGAAATACCCTCAGTTGACTATCCGCGTATCCGGTTATGCCGTACGTTTCAACTCGCTGACCAAAGAACAGCAGCAAGACGTGATTACCCGTACTTTCACCCAGTCGATGTAATTGCCCCATCCGGGCGGGGTTTCCCGCCCGGTGGTTAAGCTGAATAGCGGGGCCGGATCTTTCCGGCCCTTTTAACACACGCAGTTCCCCTGACTCATCACGAGTCTGTTTTGCCAGACAGCTATACTGAATGAAACTGATGGATATCCGGCAAAACAGTTATCCGGCGTAATAATCGGCCAACAGGAATCGTTCCACCCCAGTCGCCGGGCCCATCCGGTTGCTGCATCGCTGATCCCTGGCCGGCGGTTATGAGCCTACTTTTAGACTGCGTTTGACAGTCAATATTGGAGAACCCCCTGCAATGTCAGTGAAAGGCCGCATCCACTCCTTTGAATCCTGTGGCACCGTTGACGGTCCCGGGATCCGCTTTATCGTTTTCTTCCAGGGTTGCCTGATGCGCTGTCTGTATTGCCATAATCGCGATACCTGGGACACCCATGGCGGAAAAGAAGTCACCGTAGAAGAGCTGATGAAAGACACCGTCGCTTATCGCCACTTCATGAACGCATCCGGCGGCGGCGTGACGGCCTCCGGCGGCGAAGCCATTTTGCAGGCCGAGTTTGTCCGCGACTGGTTCCGTGCCTGCCAACGGGAAGGTATCAATACCTGCCTGGATACCAATGGTTTTGTACGGCGTTACGATCCGGTGATCGACGAGTTGCTGGACGCCACCGATCTGGTGATGCTGGATCTGAAACAGATGAACGACGACATTCATCAAAATCTGGTTGGCGTCTCCAACCACCGCACGCTGGACTTCGCCCGCTATCTGGCGAAGCGCAATCAACGCACCTGGATCCGTTATGTTGTGGTGCCCGGCTGGTCAGACGATGACAGGTCAACGCACATGCTGGGTGAGTTCACCAGGGATATGACCAACATCGAGAAAATCGAGTTGCTGCCCTATCACGAACTCGGCAAGCATAAATGGGTGGCGATGGGAGAAGAGTACAAGCTGGACGGCGTCCATCCACCAAAGGCGGACACAATGGATCGCGTCAAAGGTATTCTGGAAAGTTATGGCCATAAAGTGATTTATTGATCTTTTTGGCGAGATAAAAAAACCGGCGCAATGGCCGGTTTTTTTGATCTCAGGCTGCTGCCAGTGGAGTGTGGTGATGGTCTGGTTTTTTCAACAACATCATCAGATACACCAGCGCAACGGCGGCAATCATCACAAACAGCAAGCGGTCGGAATAATTCTGCATCAACAACGCCGTCATCGACGGGCCAAGCAGGCTGCCGATAGTGTAGCTCATCAGCAGCGCCTGATTCATCGCCACCAACTCATGCGGCAGCGCTTTCTCACAGGCCCAGGACATCGCCACCGGGTACAACGTGAAACCGGCGCAGCCGAGAATAAACAGCGCCGGTGCCATGGCGTAGTTACCGAGCATCGCCACACTGGCGAGGATCACCACAAACACCTGAATGCGCAGCACCAACAGGCGGCCATAGCGATCGGCCAGGCGCCCTACCGGCCACTGTCCGACAATGCCGGAGCTGACCAGCAGCGCCATCCAGTAACCGACGTTGGCGTCGCTCATCCCCTGATGGGATAAATACAGCGGCATCAAGCCATAAAGTGAACCGAGGACAATACCGGAAATAATGCAACCATTGATGCCCAGCCGCGCGCTGCGGCGTTTCAACATTGGCCATACCGCTGCCTGCTGCGGTTCGTCATGCTGGCTGTTAACGCGCGCAAACAACATTGGCAGCATGGCGCAGATGATGATGGTGGATACCCAAGGCACCACGTTCAGCAATTCGGTCGATACCAGGCTCAACAACAGTTGACCAATCACGGTGCCAAGATAGTAAACCATCATATAGGCCGCCAACAGTTGCCCGCGGTTGGACAGGTTACCGCTGCGCAACAAGGCGCTTTCAACAATCACCCAGATCCAGGCACAGCCAATGCCGGCAAAGAAACGCCAGCCCATCCAGCTCCAAAAATCGAGCGACAGCGCCATGCCGGCCGTCGCAACGGCAAACACCACGCAGGCAAGATGGTAGCTGCGGGTAAAACCGATGCGCTTGATCAGTTTGCCCGCTATCAGCGTACCTAACAGGTTGCCGGTGAAGTAAGAAGAACTCACCATCCCCACCTGGCCGGTTGACAATTGAGCGTGCGTCAACCAAAGAGGAACTAACGTATTCAATACGGCAATAGAAACCGTGAGCAATAACAGGCCACAGAGCAGCAGGAGCACTGGGCGGGAATATGCGGACATAGTGAAATTGAAACCGAACGCGCGATGAGAGTGCGCGCATCATGCCACTGGCGATAAAAAAGTCAATCCGCTCTTATATGTTCACCGCACAATTTGTTTCGCTCCCGGCTGCAGGAGCAACGCGGAGCAAAAAGGTCTATGCTGACGGCAGAAGAAATACACTCCCCGGAAGGCGTGATGAGACAGACTAGCGATGATGCCGTCAGCGCATTGTTGGCGGATATAGGCAGCACCCATGATGAACTTCTGGAGGTGGTGCAACGCGTTCGCCATGTGGCCGCTGCCGCCGGTGACGACGTCAGCGAGTCGGTAAAATATGGCGGCATCATGTTTGCCCACACGACGTTTTTCTGCGGCGTATTCGCCTACAGCGGCCATGTGACGGTGGAGTTTGGCTGGGGCTATTTGCTCGAAGACCACCACCGGATGCTGGAGGGTGGCGGTAAGTATCGCCGGCATATCAAGCTTGATTCGCTTGCCGATGTCGAGACAAAACAGTTGGCTGACTACGTCAGGCAGGCTTATGAGCTGGAGTCTCCACGCTGAGACCTGCATGCGGCTGCGGCACGTCAAAGGATAAGGTGATGAAGAAACGCGCTATTCAGATCGTCCCCAGCAGCCTCCTCGGTATGGAAATGGTCGCGGCGGACACGGATTTTTCCTTTGGGCGCCATACTCACGACCAGTTTGGCATTGGCCTGATGGATCGCGGTGCCCAGAAATCGCTGAGCGGCCGGGGCCGCGTTGAATCAACCGCGGGGGACATCATCACCGTGAACCCCGGAGAGGTGCATGACGGCTCCCCCCTTGCCGGAGCCAGAGCCTGGCGCATGATCTACCTTCAACCCGAACGGCTCAATCAATGCTTCGCAGATATCAGCGAGGGCAGATTTACCTCCGGAGAGTTCAGCTACCCGGTTTTCAGCAACCCTCAATTGGCTGCCTGCTTTAACCAGCTGTTCTGTGCCGTCACGCAAAATGATGGGCTGGCCGCCGAAGAGGCTTTGCTGGTTATGGCCGCGGCTCTGGCAGAGATCCCGCGTCCCCATTTAGCCTTCCCGCAAGATGGCATTGTGCGCGCACGGGAAATGATTGACGACGAGCCCGACAGCCCGCTGACGCTGACTGAGTTGGCCGCCGAAGCCGGCCTGAGCCAATACCAGCTTTTACGCGGTTTCAAACGCTGCACCGGTCTGACGCCACATGCTTACCTGCTGCAACGCCGCCTGCTGCTGGCGCGCCGCCTGATCCTCGCCGGTGACGAGTTGGCCGAGGTGGCCAACGCCTGCGGCTTCGCCGACCAAAGCCACATGACGCGCCTGTTCGTCCGGAGTTTTGGTTACACTCCCGGCTCTTTTTCCCGACAATCAGCCTGAACTTTACCGCTGCAAAAGTGGGCTGCAATTTCGTTCAAGACTGTATGGCTCCTTCACCTGAAACTGGGTGCCAATTATCGCCAATAAGGAGCTTTACCCGTGAATGCAGATTTCCTGTTCACCTCATTACTGATCGTTATTTCGCCGGGGACCGGTGCGCTGATTACCTTATCCACCGGGCTGCAGCAGGGTACGCGCAGCGCCCTGGTAGCGGCTGCCGGCTGCACCCTGGGCGTATTACCCCATATGCTGGCTGCGGTGACCGGTCTGGCCGCGCTGTTGCAAACCAGCGCCCTGGCCTTTGGCCTGGTGAAGTACCTGGGCGTGGTTTACTTATTGTTTATGGGGTGGCAAACCTTGAGTGAAAAAGGGCCGCTGGCCCTGTCTCAGGCCAATTCGCCTTCCACCGACGGCGCCCTGGTACGTTATGCCGTCATAGCTAATGCGCTCAACCCCAAACTGTCCATTTTCTTTCTGGCGTTTCTCCCGCAATTTATCGTGGCAGGAGAACCACACCCCGTCCGCACCATGCTGATACTTTCTGCGGTATTCGCCGTAATGACGTTCGTTATTTTTTCTCTTTATGGTGCATTTGCCGCACGCGTTCGGCATCGCATCCTGGGGAATGCCCGCGTAATGCACTGGATACGCGGGTCGGTTTCCCTGGCGTTTATCGGTCTGGCCATCAAGTTGGCGTTGACCAACCACTAACCTCGCGTCGATTTTCAGACATAAAAAAAGCGCCCCCAGGCGCTTTTTTACTGATTAGCTTTTCAGCCGATATATTCCAGGCCATTCATGTAAGGGCGCAGAACTTCCGGTACCTCAATGCGGCCGTCTGCCTGCTGGTAGTTTTCCAGCACGGCGACCAAGGTACGACCCACAGCCAGACCAGACCCGTTCAGCGTATGCACCAAACGCGGTTTCTTCTCGGTTTTGCTGCGGCAGCGTGCCTGCATGCGACGCGCCTGGAAATCCCACATGTTCGAGCATGAGGATATTTCACGGTAGGTATCCTGAGCCGGCAACCACACTTCCAGATCGTAGGTTTTGCAAGCGCCGAAGCCCATGTCACCGGTACACAGCAAGACTTTACGATACGGCAGGTTCAGCAGTTGCAACACTTTCTCCGCATGGCCGGTCAGCTCTTCAAGCGCCGCCATGGAATCTTCCGGGCGAACGATCTGTACCATCTCGACCTTGTCGAACTGATGCATACGGATCAAACCACGGGTGTCACGCCCATACGAACCAGCTTCCGCACGGAAACATGGCGTGTGCGCGGTCATCTTCAGCGGCAGGGATTCCTCTTCCAGGATCTCGTCGCGCACCAGATTGGTCAACGGCACTTCCGCCGTTGGGATCAGCGCATAGTTGCTGCTGTCTGACTCTTCTTCCAGAGGTTTGGTATGGAACAGATCATCGCCAAACTTCGGCAACTGACCGGTGCCATACAGCGTGGCGTGATTGACCAGGTACGGCACGTAAGCTTCCAGATAGCCGTGTTGTTCCGTATGCAGATCCAACATGAACTGCGACAGCGCACGGTGCATGCGGGCGATCTGCCCTTTCATCACCACAAAGCGTGAACCCGTCAATTTTACCGCTGCGGCGAAATCCAGCCCACCGGCCATTTCGCCCAGATCAACGTGATCACGTACCTGGAAATCGTACTGACGCGGTTCGCCCCAGCGGCACACTTCCTGATTTTCGCTGTCATCTTTACCGTTCGGCACGGCATCGTCAGGCAAGTTCGGCAACGTCAGAGCGTAATCGCGAATTTCGGACTGCAACGTATCCAATGCGGCCTTGGCAGCATCCAGCTTGTCACCCAGTTCGTTCACTTCGCGACGCAGGGGCTCAATGTCTTCCCCGCGCGCTTTGGCCGCACCGATGGATTTCGATCGGGAGTTACGTTCCGCCTGCAGCGTTTCGGTTTCTACCTGCAGAACCTTGCGGCGCTCTTCTTGCGAACGCAGCAGATCCAGATCGAGTTTAAAGCCTCGGCGAGCCAGTTTGACGGCGACTGCGTCTAGCTCATTACGCAGCAGATTGGGATCGAGCATGCTAATCCTGTGCTTATTGTTATTGAAAGAAAATTTGTCGTTTTATTTGGCTGAATATCAACCGAATAAAGAAAGGGTGATACACGCTAACCTTACCGCAACGGCAACGCTAGCGGTAGCGTTTTGTCGGGCTATTTTGATCCTGTTCAGCCAGCCATGCCAGCTTTTCACCGATTTTACCTTCCAGCCCGCGCGCGGTTGGATGATAGTAACGAGTCTTGGCCATTTCCGGTGGGAAATAGTCCTCGCCGGCGGCATAGGCATTAGGTTCGTCGTGAGCGTAACGATACTCCGCGCCCAACCCCATTTCCTTCATCAACTTGGTCGGCGCGTTGCGCAGGTGCTCCGGCACGTCGTAATCGGCCATCTCTCGGGCATCGCGCATCGCCGCTTTGAAAGCGGTGTACACGGCGTTGCTTTTGGGCGCGCAGGCCAGATAAACGATGGCCTGCGCAATGGCCCGTTCGCCCTCCGCCGGGCCGACGCGGGTAAAGCAATCCCAGGCAGCAATCGCCACCTGCATGCCGCGCGGATCGGCATTGCCGACATCCTCGGACGCAATCGCCAATAGGCGACGCGCCACATACAGCGGATCGCCGCCGGCGGTAATAATACGCGCGTACCAGTACAGCGCGGCATCCGGCGCCGAACCGCGCACCGATTTATGCAGCGCCGAGATCAAATCGTAATAACGGTCGCCTTTATTGTCGAAGCGCGCACTGCGCTCACCGGAGACCTCTTTCAGCAATGATGGCGTCAACACGCGGATGCCTTTGGCGTCGATTTCCGCCATATCCGCCATCATCTCCAGGCTGTTCAGCGCTCGGCGCGCATCGCCGCCCACCAACTCCGACAGCATGCGGCGTGTTTCTTCGGGCAACTCGATATTCTGGCCGCCGAACCCCCGGTGAGTGTCTTTCATCGCCTGATCCAGCACCTGGCTGATATCTTCGGCGGTCAATGCTTTCAACAAATACACTCGGGCACGTGAAAGCAGCGCCGAGTTGAGTTCAAAAGACGGGTTTTCGGTCGTAGCGCCGATAAAGGTGATGGTGCCATCTTCAATATGCGGCAGGAAAGCGTCCTGCTGGCTTTTGTTGAAGCGGTGCACCTCGTCGACAAACAAAATAGTGCGGCGACCGGCGTCACGGTTCTGCCGTGCGCGCTCGATCGCCTCGCGGATCTCTTTGATGCCGGACGTGACGGCGGAAATCCGCTCAACGTCCGCCTGGCCGTAACGGCCGATCAACTCTGCCAGCGTCGTTTTCCCGGTGCCCGGCGGTCCCCACAAAATCATGGAATGCAGTTGCCCGGCCTCGATGGCACGCGGCAAAGGCTTGCCGGCAGCCAGCAGATGTTGCTGGCCGATATACTGCGCCAGCGTGGTTGGCCGCATCCGCGCGGCCAACGGCTGGAACTCATTCTGGGAAAAATCGAGCGACATATTACTCACGCAGACCTCACTGGCGCTGGTCGTCCAGCGTCACCCCCTTCGGCGGGGTAAATTTGAATTTGGCGGCGTCAACAGAGGTATTTTGCTGGCTTTTCAGCGCGTAAGAACTGCGCTGGCCGTCTTGCTCAACCGCGGCAAAACTGCGGATAGTACCGCTGTTGGTCACGGTGATGGCGAACTGTTTCAGGTTGCCGCTGCTGGATTTTGGCGTCAGCTCAAAATCGTCGCCTTTCTGCTTCACATTATACTGTTTCCAGTCGTTGGAATCGTTGCGGGTGATTAGCATAAACGGCGTGTTGCCGGTGGCGTTTTTCAGCCAGGTGGCCGTTACCTGCTCAACAAAGGGGTTATAGAACCACAGGGTTTGGCCGTCCGATACCAGCACGCTCTCGTCAGGTGAGGTCATGTGCCAGTTAAACAGGTTCGGGCGTTTCACCCACAGTTCACCTTCTCCCTGCTGCACCGCTGCGCCGTCGCTGCTGGTCACGGTCTGGGAGAAACTGGCGTGGAAACTGTTCACTTTCGCCAGACGACTTTGCAGATCCTGTGCGGCGTCGGCCAGCACAGAAGTGGAAGCGAATCCCGAAAGCAGACAACAGGCAACTAACAGTTTTTTCATTATTCCAGGTACCTTATCAAATGCGTTAACCGCAAGGCGGTGCCGTGCGGGTCAAATTAACCCTAACCCAGGTTACTCTACCCGAAGCCACAAGCCGGCAGATAGGCCAATGTTCCGAGAAGCAGAGGGGTTTACGCTTCTTTGCACAAGGGCCGCAAAGCGGCCCTTTATTATTGAATAACAACGGTTAAAGCTTAATCAGTCATGCCGTGGCGGTGCCAGCACCTCGCGGTTGCCGTTATGCCCTTGCTCGCTGACAATGCCCTGCGCTTCCATCTGTTCGATGATGCGCGCGGCGCGGTTATAGCCGATGCGGAACTGGCGTTGTACGCCGGAGATAGAGGCGCGGCGTTTATCCACCACAAACTCCACCGCTTGATCAAACAGCGGATCCAGCTCTTCGTCACCGTCCAAACCGCCGCCGGCACCACCTTCAGCGTCGTCTCCGGCGCTGAGGATACCCTCTTTATATTGAGGCCGCTCACGCGCTTTCCAATCCTTAACCACCGCATGCACTTCCTGATCGCGCACAAAAGCACCATGCACACGCACAGGAATGGAGGAGTTAGGCGCCAGATACAGCATGTCGCCCATCCCCAGCAGAGATTCTGCACCGCCCTGATCGAGGATAGTGCGCGAGTCAATCTTGCTGGATACGGTAAAGGCGATACGGGTTGGGATGTTGGCCTTGATCAGGCCGGTGATCACATCCACCGACGGGCGCTGGGTCGCCAGCACCAAGTGGATCCCCGCCGCACGCGCTTTCTGCGCCAGACGAGCGATCAGTTCCTCAACCTTCTTGCCCACCGTCATGATCAGGTCGGCGAATTCATCCACCATCACCACGATGTAAGGCTCTTTCTCCAACACCGGCGGCGTAATGTCCATGCTGTCGCTCGGCTTCCAGAAAGGATCCGGGATCGGGCGCCCCATAGCTTCAGCCTGATCGACGCGTTCGTTATAACCGGCCAGGTTACGCACACCCAGTGCAGACATCAGCTTGTAGCGACGCTCCATCTCGGCGACACACCAACGCAGGGCGTTGGCGGCGTCTTTCATATCGGTTACAACGTCCGTCAACAGGTGTGGAATGCCTTCATAAACCGACAGTTCCAGCATTTTCGGGTCAATCATGATAAAGCGCACTTCTTTCGGTGTGGCCTTATACAAGATGCTCAGGATCATGGCATTGACCCCAACCGACTTACCGGAACCCGTGGTACCCGCCACCAGCAGGTGTGGCATTTTAGCCAAATCGGCCACCACCGGCTCACCGGAAATGTCTTTACCCAGAACAATCGCCAACGGCGACGGATTGTCGCGGAACGCTGGACAATCCAGCACTTCACGCAAATAAACCGTCTGACGTTTAACGTTAGGCAGCTCCAATCCGACATAAGGCTTGCCGGGGATGACCTCTACCACGCGCACCGCGGAGGTTGACAGCGAGCGCGCCAGATCGCGTGACAAGTTGGAAATACGCGCGGCCTTGACCCCCGGTGCCAGATCCAGCTCAAAGCGGGTAATGACCGGCCCCGGCAGAATATCCACCACGTCGGCTTTCACTCGGTAGTCGGCCAAACTCGCTTCCACCAAACGCGCCTTTTGCTCCAGCGCGAAGGTATCCACCGGCTCCACCTCTTTCGGGGCTTCGGTCAGCAGATCCAGCGTCGGCAACGGCGTGGTCGGTTTCTGCAGCGGTTGATCGTTACGCATCAGGAACGGGTGGATCAGGCTGTCCATTGCCGGCTGCTGCGGTGCGGCCGGGGCCGGTTGCGCTGCAGGTTGCTGATAGACTGGCGGCTGCTGTGGTTGCTGGTAGGCCGGCTGAGCGGGCTGTTGATAAGTAGATTGAGCCGGCGGGTATGACTGCGCCGCCGGAGCCTGAGACTGCGGCGAATAAGCCGGTGCAGCAGGCTCAAACTGGCCAAAGGGCACATCGTCTTCACGTTCGCTTTGCTGCTCAATATGTTCTTCAAGCTGCGGCGACAGAGTGAACAAGGGTTCACTCGGGCTATCGTCGACCAAATCATCCATCGGCGAGAAACTGAACGCGTTGCGGGTATCTACCGGATTGGCGATTGGCGATGATGGCACAGGTTCCTGCTCGCCATAGCGAGCCTGCTGTTGCTCGGCAAACGCCTGACGCAACGCAGCCTCCTGCAGAGCTTGCTCATCATCCTGATTATCTTGCGGATATTCTTCGCCGTAACGCTGGCTTTGCTGTTCGGCAAACGCCTGACGCAACGCCGCTTCCTGCAAGGCTTCGTCATCTTGCTGATGGCTATCCGCATTCTGCAGAGGTTGCTCTTCGCGGGGACGCTGTTCTTGCTCGGCTACGCGCTGCGAAGGCAATTTGATGCCGTAAGAAGCCAGCTCGCGCCGGGTAGGAATACGCACCGGATTCGGCCGCGGCAATTCAGGACCGATACCCTGTTTCACCTGAGAGTTAGCGTCGCTGGTGGCCGTAAAAGCCGGCATAAAGGTATTGGCGGCAGCGGCCCCGACAACGGCCGCCGCTGCGGCTTCCGCCTGAGGTTTCACGCTGCCAAATGGCGCAACCTCAGGCTCACCGGCACTGAAGCCAGTAGAAGTGCCAACGTCAACGCTGTCGCGCTGAGCCGCAGAAAAATCAAACGGGGAACGATCGCGCGGCTGAGATACGGCTGGAGCTTCCCAATTGCCCAAACGCGGTTCATCATCGTCCCGGTAAGGATCCGCCGGGCGCGTCACTTTCGGCACCGGCGTCTCTTCAGGGATTTCAAACGAATACAGCGGTGGCACAGCGTTTTCCGCCGCAGCGCTCATCGGATGTTGGTTCACCGTGGCTGGGGCCGCTGGCGCTGCCGTTACCGCAGGTGCCGCCACCGGAGCCGCTATCGGCGCGGGAGCAGGCGTTACCGGCGTACTGACAGCCGCCGGCGCGACAGGTGCCACATCGGCATCGTCGTTAGCTCGCAAGCCGTTGAGCAGAGGATCGTCAGCCTCGTCTACCGCTGCTTTGGCGGCATCCGTTACCGAAGGTGCAGAGAACAGCACGTCGTCTTCCGCCGCGTTGGCCGCTGCCGCAGAGGCGGCTACAGCAACCGTTGCACCCTTCCCTGCCTGCTCCGGTTCATCATCGACGTAGCGATCGTCATCGTCGTGGTAACGTTCATCGCGGCGTGAACGGTTGGTCATGAAGGTGGCCGTACCCAGCACCACACCGCCGATTCTCTCGGCGATCACCAACCAGGACCAGCCGGTAAACAGCGTGAGCCCTGCGGCCCATACGCACAACAATGCCAGTGTTGCGCCAATGCCGTTGAACCACGGCAACATGGCGTTGCTCAGCAAGCTGCCGATAACGCCGCCGGAAGCGAAGTAATAGAGATCGTCGACATTCAGTGCCGCCAGGCCACACGAAGTGAGCACCAGCGCCAGCGTGCCGATAAGGCGCAGTGAGAGCGCAAAATAGTCGATGTAATCGCCGCTGTCGCGCTGACGGTAGGCCGTCCAGCACAAAACCAGCATGATCGGCGGTATCGCGTAAGCGAGCACCCCGAAAGTGAAGAACAGTGTGTCGGCCATCCAGGCCCCGACGCCACCACCCAGGTTATGAATCGGCTCATGCCACGCGGTCTGCGACCAGCTTGGGTCAGACGGATTGAAACTGACCAAGGCAGCCATGAGGTAAACGGCAAAAATCGCTACCACAATCAACACAGCTTCAAGCAAACGGCGGCCACTGCTGAGTTTTTTCAGGGTAACTTCTTTATCTTCTGTATATTCCTGGCTCAAGAAAGGCTCTCCAGGTTCCTGTTAGCTGACATAGCAACAGCGCCGAGAAGCTTCCCCGGCGCCGAAACTGTATGAATAAACAGGAGTGTAACCAATTTAATCAGGTTTTGCACCTGCACCTTACCGTGTTTTGATAACCAGACGGTTACTCTGTTTGACTTCTTCCATGACCACGTATGTACGGGTGTCGTTAACCCCCGGCAGACGCAGCAAGGTTTCACCGAGCAACTTACGGTAAGCCGACATATCCGGCACGCGGGTTTTCAACAGATAGTCGAAATCACCGGACACCAGATGACACTCCTGAATTTCTTCAAGCTTTTGAACTGCTGAGTTAAATTGCTCAAACACATCCGGCGCGCCGCGGTTCAGCGTGATTTCCACGAAAACCAGCAGAGACGCATCCAGATAATGCGGGTTGAGCAAGGCGGTATAGCCATGAATAAAACCCTGGCGCTCGAGGCGGCGCACGCGTTCTAAACATGGGGTTGGGGATAACCCCACGCGCTTCGAAAGCTCAACGTTCGAAATACGCCCATCCTTCTGTAACTCGTTCAGGATATTGCGGTCGATACGGTCGAGATCTTTACCCGGGCGTTTCTTATTGTCTGCCATTATTATTGTCTCTCTTATTTTCTTCCCTGCACTTGCCACACCCTAGCCAACGTCAATGTGTAAGGGCTTGTTCCAAGCGAAGACCCGATGCCTGTTATATGCTTCACTACCATCATTCATCGTTGTGCAGCCTGTCTGTCAACCCTGCACAATGTATTCAAATGACGTTCATCTCAAGAAGGAAATTGCCATTCGCTAACGCTATGTTCCCCTCACCTGCTGCTGTCTGCTTAAACAATGGCGCAAAACTCTGCGCCGCCGCCGCAAATACGTACGATTTACTGCCGGCAGGGGGATAATTTCTTCTTCCTATGATGTTTTCGCAAATGCGCAGCGGATTGTCAAAGTAAAAGAAGCAAAATCAGAAGAACCTGCCGTCATGAAAAGTTAGCCCCCCATTTTTAGTTATGAATCGCTGGCTTGAATCCCGCAGAGCAAAGCAGCTTAAACCCGGTAAATGTAGCGTCTCAGGCAGAATGAACGCCTCACGCCGGCAAGGGGCTTCCATAAGTTAAATTGCTGCGTTTTACGCTCGCTTTGGCAGCAAAATAATAATTAATAGGTCATGGCTATCAAACAAATCGTTAACAACATCCGCTGATGCTTTTTTTAATGCTGCATTTTCCCTACAATCGGTTTCATTGTCCGCATTGTGGGAAAAGAGGGTATTCATGGGCACGGCTAAACATAGCAAATTACTGATCCTGGGTTCCGGCCCCGCCGGCTATACCGCCGCGGTTTACGCAGCGCGCGCAAACCTGAGCCCGGTATTGATTACCGGTATGGAACAAGGTGGTCAGTTGACCACCACGACCGAAGTGGAAAACTGGCCGGGCGACGCCGAAGGCCTGACCGGCCCGGCATTGATGGAGCGCATGCGCGAGCACGCAGAAAAATTCCAGACCGAGATCGTGTTCGATCACATCAACAGCGTTGATCTGCAGAACCGTCCGTTCCGCCTGTTTGGCGACAGTGGTGAATACACCTGCGATGCGCTGATCATCGCCACCGGCGCATCCGCCCGTTACCTGGGCATGCCTTCTGAAGACGCCTTCAAAGGCAAAGGCGTTTCCGCCTGCGCCACCTGTGACGGTTTCTTCTATCGCAATCAAAAAGTTGCGGTCGTCGGCGGTGGCAATACCGCCGTGGAAGAAGCGCTGTATTTGTCCAACATCGCCGCTGAAGTTCATCTTATCCACCGCCGCGACAGCTTCCGCTCAGAGAAGATCCTGATCGACCGGCTGATGGAGAAAGTGAAAAACGGCAACATCGTGCTGCATACCGACCATACGTTGGACGAAGTGCTGGGCGATCAAATGGGCGTTACCGGCGTGCGCATTCGCAGCACCAAAGCGGAAAATGAAACGCAGGAACTGGCGTTGGCCGGCGTATTTATCGCCATCGGGCACAGCCCGAACACCAGCATTTTCGGTGGTCAATTGGAGCTGGAAAACGGCTATATCAAAGTTCAGTCCGGTATTCACGGCAACGCCACCCAGACCACCATTCCTGGCGTATTCGCTGCGGGTGACGTAATGGACCATATCTACCGTCAGGCGATCACCTCCGCCGGCACCGGCTGTATGGCTGCGCTGGACGCCGAGCGTTATCTGGACGGCATCGCTGGCGCAGAAGTCTGCTAACCCGGTATTCTGTCATCAATAAAAGCGGCTTTAGGGCCGCTTTTTTATACCTTGAATATGAGCGGACAGGCACAGGATGCAAAACCTTCTCCACTGGCGCTTGCTGGTCGCCGTGGCCGACAGCGGCAAAATTACGCTGGCGGCAAATCAATGCGGCATGACCCAGTCCGGTGCCAGCCAGGCTATCGCCCAGTTAGAGGACGCCCTGAATACGCCGCTGTTCGTCCGCCTGCCGCACAGCGTTACGCTGACACAAAGCGGTGAAAGGATTGTCGCCCACGCCCGCGCTATGCTGGCCGAACTCGATGCGATCCAAAGCTACGCGCTGCAGGCGAAAAGCGCGCATTCGGGCAAGATTCGCCTGGCCAGCTTTCCCTCGGCATTTGCCCTCCTGCTACCGCCGTTATTGCGTAAATTCCGCCGCCGCTACCCCGCCATTGAACTGGTTCAGTTGGAAGGCACCGACCGGGAAGTGGAGAACTGGCTGGCACTGGAAACCGCCGACGTCGGCGTAGTGCTGAACCCGAAAGACGAAAGGCAAAGCTACCCCCTGGGACAAGATCTGTGGCTTGCGGTTACCGCCAGCGCCCACCCGCTGGCCAGGGGTCGGCAACCGGTGGATTTCAGGGCACTGGCCGGTTTGCCCTTTGTGCTGGCTACCGGCGGCTGTAGCCTCAATGCGCAACTGTTGGCACAGCAGGCCGGTATTGCGCTGGCCGACGTACGCGTAACCGTCAGCGACTGGAGCACCGCACTCACGCTGGTGCGCGAAGGCGTCGGCGTGTCGTTGCTGCCTGCGTCGGTGATACCGACCGACGCCGCCGGCATTTGCGCTCTGCCGTTGAGCGTCCCGCTCTACCGGTATTTTGGCCTGGTCTGTTCGTTCACTGGCGCAAGCTCTGCACCGGTACAAACCCTGTTGGATTACCTGCGAGAACATCTGCCGCAGCCCGTCAGTAGCTGAACTGATGACGGGTTTCTGACATTCTAATTTTTCTGCAGGCAACACCGGCGGCATCCTGTCGGTTAAGCGATATCGCTTTTTGCCTCAGGAACTCTCATGAAACTCTATTTTGCACCCGACACCTGTTCGCTATCCCCGCATATAGTCCTGCGGGAGCTGGAATTGCCGTTTGAACTTATCCGGGTGAATAACCGCAGCAAACGCACCGCCGACGGCCATGATTTTTACCGGATCAATCCCAAGGGTTACGTCGCGGCCCTGATGCTGGAAGATGGCCGCATGCTTACCGAAGGCACAGCCATCGTGCAATATCTGGCGGATTTGCGCCCTGAAGCCGCGCTGGCCCCTCCCTGCAATGCCTTCGAGCGGGTGCGTTTGCAGGAATGGCTGAATTTCATCACCGCCGAGATCCACGCCGGAGCCAGCCCGCTATTCAATGCAACCCTGCCGGAAGCGGTCAAACGTCTGTTTCGCGACAAGCTGCGCCGCCGCCTCGATTATGTCGCTCAGGCGCTGGACGGGCAGAGTTTCCTGTTGGGCGAACGCTTTGGCGTGGCGGATGCCTATCTGTTTACCGTACTGCGTTGGATGGCCCAATTTTCCATCGAGTTAAAATGCTGGCCCTCGTTAACCCGGTATATGGCGCAGATCGGCCAGCGTGAATCGGTGCAGGCCGCCCTGGCGGCGGAAGCGGCCAGCCAGGAGGTGAAATAACTCTCGTGGCCAGAGTCTGTTATAGGGATATTTGACCGCTTTATTATTTTCAGTCTGCCGGGTGAAGAGGTAACATTGGCCTTCGCTTGTTCGCTTCAGGTTGAGGCAAACACTTTTTTTAACAGTACGTTAACCTTGCCTGTAACAACAGGCACCGGCGACGCAGACTCATATCTGATGAAAAAAACCAGACAGCAACAGTTAACCCGTTGGCTCAAAACTCAGAGCGCGTTGGCGCAGCGTTGGCTGCGCCTTTCCATGCTGTTGGGGCTGATAAGCGGCATTTTGATTGTCGTGCAGGCATGGCTGTTGGCCGCCCTGCTCCACGCCCTGATTATCGAACACGCCCCGCGTGAACAGTTGATCCCCTCGTTTATCTGGTTGGCCGCCACCTTCGCGCTGCGCGCGCTGTTGAGCTGGCTGCGTGAACGCGTTGGTTTTATCTGCGGCCAGGTGATCCGCCAGCGTATGCGCCGGCAGGTGTTGGACAAACTGCAACAGCTCGGCCCCGCCTGGATCCAGGGTAAACCGGCGGGCAGTTGGGCCAGCATCATCGTTGAGCAGATCGAAGACATGCAGGATTATTACTCCCGCTATCTGCCGCAGATGTATCTGGCGGTGTTTATCCCGTTGCTGATCCTGATAACCGTATTTCCGATCAACTGGGCCGCCGGCCTGATTCTGTTGACCACTGCCCCGCTGATCCCGCTGTTTATGGCGCTGGTCGGCATGGGCGCCGCAGACGCCAATAGGCGCAATTTTGTGGCGCTGGCGCGGCTGAGCGGCAATTTCCTCGATCGCCTGCGCGGGTTGGATACGCTGCGTCTGTTTAACCGGGCTGAGGCGGAAACCGCACAGATCGCCAAATCGTCCGAGGATTTCCGCAGCCGCACCATGGAAGTGCTGCGACTGGCGTTCCTGTCATCGGCAGTGCTGGAGTTCTTTGCCTCCATCTCCATCGCCGTGGTGGCGGTCTATTTTGGCTTCTCCTTCCTTGGCGAACTGAATTTCGGCAGTTACGGCACCGGCGTTACGCTGTTTGCCGGCTTCCTGGTGCTGATTCTGGCACCGGAGTTCTTCCAGCCGCTGCGCGATCTGGGCGCTTTCTATCATGCCAAAGCGCAGGCCGTGGGCGCCGCAGAAGCGTTGGAAACCTTCCTTGGCGCCGAAGGCGAGCAAAGGGGCACTGGCACGCAGGAGTTGAATACCGATGCACCATTGGCGCTAAAAGCGCAGGATCTGGAAATTCTGTCGCCGAACGGCGTGCTGCTGGCCGGCCCTCTCAGCTTCACCCTGCCTGCACATCAACGCATTGCCCTGGTCGGGCTGAGCGGCGCCGGCAAAAGTTCGTTACTGAATCTGCTGCTCGGCTTCCTGCCCTATCGCGGTTCACTGACGGTCAACGGCACCGAGCTGCGTGAGCTGGCGGCAGAAGGCTGGCGTCGGCAGCTCGGCTGGGTGGGACAAAACCCGCACCTGCCGGCGCAAACGCTACGGGAAAATATTCTGCTGGGCCACCCGCAAGCGAGTGAAGCTCAATTGCAACAGGCGGTGGAGCAGGCTTACGTCAGCGAGATCCTGCCGCATTTGCCGCTGGGTCTGGACACTGAGGTCGGCGATAGCGCCGCACGTCTGTCCGTCGGCCAGGCGCAACGCGTGGCGGTCGCCCGGGCGCTCATCAGCCCACGCCGTTTACTGTTGCTGGATGAGCCGGCAGCCAGCCTCGACGCGCACAGCGAGCGACGCGTCATGCAGGCGCTCGACGCCGCCTCGCATCAACAAACTACCCTGCTGGTCACTCACCAGTTGGAAGATACCGCAGAATACGACCAGATCTGGGTTATGGAAGGCGGGCGGATCGTGCAGCAAGGCGATTACGCCACGCTGAGCGCCCAACCTGGGTTGTTCGCCAATCTGATCGCACACCGCAGCGGGGAGCTATAATCATGCGCGTTTTGCTGCCGTTCCTGGCGCTATACCGTCGTCACAGCCTGCTGATCTGCCTGGGCATCCTGCTGGCCATCGTCACGCTGCTGGCCAGTATCGGCCTGTTGGCGCTTTCCGGCTGGTTCCTCGCCGCATCGGCGCTCGCCGGCCTGGCGGGCCTGTTTACCTTCAACTACATGTTGCCGGCTGCCGGCGTGCGTGGCGCGGCGATCTTCCGCACCGCCGGGCGTTACGCAGAGCGCGTGGTCAGTCACGACGCCACCTTCCGCGTTCTTTCTCATCTGCGGGTGTTTACCTTTAAAAAGATCCTGCCGCTGTCACCGGGCGGCATTGCCCGTTTCCGGCAGGCCGATCTGCTTAACCGGCTGGTGGCGGACGTCGATACGCTGGACCATCTGTATCTGCGGGTGATCTCGCCGCTGGTCAGCGCAGCAGTCGTGATCATCGTGGTCACCTACGGTCTCAGTTGGCTGGACAGCTCGCTGGCCCTGACGCTGGGCGGTATTTTGCTGCTGTTGTTGCTGCTGATACCACCGGTATTTTACCGCGCCGGCAAGCCGATTGGCGGCCAACTGACCGCCCTGCGCGGCCAGTACCGCACCGACCTGACCGCTTGGCTGCAGGGCCAGGCCGAGCTGGTGGTGTTTGGCGCAGTCAACGATTTCCGCGCCGATCTGGATGCCACCGAGCGGCGCTGGCAGCGTCGTCAGTGGCAGCAGGCTTCGTTGGGCGGAATGGCGCAAGGGGTGATGATTCTGGCCAGCGGCCTGACGGTGACGTTGTTGCTGTGGCTCACCGCCGGTGGCATAGGTGGCGATACCCAACCCGGCGCGCTGATTGCGCTGTTCGTGTTTGCCGCACTGGCCTCGTTTGAAGCGCTGATGCCGGTCGCCGGCGCCTTCCAGCACCTCGGCCAGGTCATTGCTTCCGCTACACGGGTGAAACAGGTTATTGATCGGCAGCCGGAAGTCACCTTCCCGGCCAACGGCCCGGCAGCCGGGAACGGCGCTGCATTAAGCCTGCAACAGCTCACCTTCACCTATCCCGACCAACCTCTGCCGGTGTTGCAAGACGTCACGCTGGAGGTTGCCGCCGGCGAACACATTGCGCTGCTCGGGCGCACCGGCTGCGGCAAATCGACCCTGCTGCAACTGTTAACCCGCGCCTGGAACGCCGATAGCGGCAGCATGCTGCTCAACGGCCAGCCGCTCAGCGCCTATGATGAAACTACGCTGCGCCAAATGACCACCGTCGTCAGCCAGCGAGTGCATATTTTCAGCAACACGCTGCGGGAAAACCTGCGCATCGCCGCCCCGGAAGCGGCCGATGAACAGTTACGCGACGTGCTGTGTCAGGTCGGGCTGGAAAAACTGCTGCAAAACGAAGGGCTGAACGCCTGGCTGGGAGATGGCGGCCGCCAGCTTTCCGGCGGAGAACAACGTCGCCTGGGTATTGCTCGCGCATTGTTGCATCAGGCGCCTCTGCTGTTGCTCGACGAACCGACCGAGGGTCTGGACGCCGAAACCGAACGGCAGATCCTGGCGCTGTTGCGCCGGTACTGTCAGGGCAAAACGCTGATCCTGGTGACTCACCGCCTGTATGGGCTCGAGCATCTTGACCGCATCTGCGTGATGGACGGCGGCCGGATTGTCGAACAGGGCGACCACCTTACCCTGATGCACCGGCAAGGGCGCTATGCCCGTTTCCGCCAGCGTATCAGTGGGATACCCCTTGAAAATGGCCTGTAGAGGACGCTGAGACCTTTTATGCGTATTGTTAAGCTGTCACCACAGTCACTCGCGTTTCCCTCGCCAGAGGGCGCGCTGCGCGATCCTAACGGGCTGCTGGCCATTGGTGGCGACCTGACGGCACCGCGTTTGCTGGCCGCCTATGAGCGCGGTATCTTCCCCTGGTTTTCGCCGGGGGAGCCCATTCTGTGGTGGTCGCCTGACCCACGCGCCGTATTGTTCCCGGCGCAATACCATATCAGCCGCAGCCTGAAACGCTTTCTGAGCGGCAATCCCTTTCGCATTACGCTGAACCACGACTTTGCTGCGGTGATTGCCGCCTGCGCCGATCGGCCGCATGAAGGCACCTGGATCGGCCCGGAGGTACAGCGCGCCTATTTGCATTTGCACCGCCTCGGTTTCGCTCATTCAGTCGAGGTATGGCAGGGTAAAGCCTTGGTTGGCGGTATGTACGGCGTAGCGCAGGGCGCGCTGTTCTGCGGTGAATCGATGTTTAGCCGCACCACAAATGCCTCCAAGTGCGCGTTATTGGCTTTTTGCCGGCATTTTGCCGCCTATGGCGGAGAATTGATTGACTGTCAGGTGCTTAACGCTCACACTGCCACGCTGGGAGCGAGAGAAATCCCCCGCCGCCAATTTTTACAGCAGCTCAGTAACCTTCAGCGCAAGCCGTTAGCACCGGAATGCTGGGCCGCGCAAGTCTTACCCCCACAGCAGGCTGAACCACCCTCCCCAACAAACTAATTTTGCGGAAACGGTGCTATGTTCACCGACACGTCTTTACATAATGTGGGTTTTTCGGCATTATCTTGCCGGTTAAAAACTAAGGTAGTTAGACCTAGAGGATTCGATGGCCAAAGAAGACAATATTGAAATGCAGGGCACCGTTCTTGATACGCTGCCGAACACTATGTTCCGCGTTGAATTGGAAAACGGGCACGTAGTAACCGCACATATCTCCGGTAAAATGCGTAAGAACTACATCCGCATCCTGACGGGCGACAAAGTCACTGTAGAGCTGACCCCGTACGACCTGAGCAAAGGCCGCATTGTCTTCCGTAGCCGTTAATCGGCTCACTCGTCGCCAGCCGATGGCGGCACCGAGGATGTAACCCCTCCGGAGCCCTTTCCGTTTACCCCCGTAGCAACGTTCAACATCGAGTTGCAAGAGCGCAGGTAAACCGAGAGGGCTCGCTCATTTCTGTAATGGTGATGACATACTTTCACCCATAAAAAAAGCGATGCCGAAGCATCGCTTTTTCATTATCTGGACTGGCCGGCCTTTAGTGCACCGCGCCTTCATCCGCTTTGCGTTTCTGCGCACTGAGGAAGTGGTACGTCAGTTTCTGGTTGTCCTTGTCCAGCTCGACTTTCACCGAGCCACCGTCCACCAGCGAACCGAACAGCAGTTCGTTGGCCAGCGGTTTCTTCAGGTTCTCCTGCATCACGCGCGCCATCGGACGAGCGCCCATCGCACGGTCATAGCCTTTCACCGACAGCCAGTCACGCGCTTCGTCGCTCACTTCCAGCGATACGCCCTTCGCATCCAACTGCGCCTGCAGTTCGACAATAAACTTATCGACAACCTGCTGGATCACCGTAGTCGACAGATGGTTGAACCAAAGAATGTTGTCCAGACGATTACGGAACTCCGGCGTGAACACTTTTTTGATCTCTTCCATCGCATCAGTGCTGTTGTCCTGCTGAACCAGGCCGATCGATTTACGTTCTGTTTCACGTACCCCGGCATTGGTGGTCATCACCAGGATCACGTTGCGGAAATCCGCCTTGCGACCGTTGTTATCGGTCAGGGTACCGTTGTCCATAACCTGCAGCAGCAGGTTGAACACATCCGGATGCGCCTTCTCGATTTCATCCAGCAACACGACCGAATGCGGATGTTTAAGCACCGCATCGGTCAGCAGCCCGCCCTGATCGTAACCGACGTAGCCCGGAGGCGCGCCAATCAAGCGGCTGACGGTATGACGTTCCATATACTCGGACATGTCAAAACGCAGCAGTTCGATATCCATCGCCTTCGCCAACTGCACCGTCACCTCGGTTTTCCCGACGCCGGTTGGCCCGGCAAACAGGAAGGAACCGACAGGCTTGCGATCGTGCCCCAGGCCCGCACGGCTCATTTTGATCGCTTCGGTCAGCGCTTCGATCGCCTGATCCTGGCCAAACACCAGCATTTTCAAACGGTCGCCCAAGCTTCTCAGCACATCGCGATCGCTTGCCGACACGGTTTTTTCCGGGATACGCGCAATACGCGCAACCACAGACTCAATGTCCGCAACGTTGACGGTTTTCTTGCGCTTGCTGATCGGCATCAGCCGGCTGCGAGCGCCCGCCTCGTCGATCACGTCGATAGCCTTGTCCGGCAGGTGACGGTCGTTGATGTACTTCACCGACAACTCAACCGCCGCACGCACCGCCTTGGCGGTATAACGCACGTCATGGTGCGCTTCGTACTTGGTTTTCAGACCGTTGATGATCTGAATGGTCTCTTCCGGCGTCGGCTCGGTAATGTCGATTTTCTGGAAGCGACGGGCCAGCGCACGGTCTTTTTCGAAAATGTTGCTGAATTCCTGATAGGTGGTGGACCCAATCACCCGAATCTTGCCGCTGGAGAGCAGCGGTTTGATCAAGTTGGCCGCATCCACCTGCCCACCGGAAGCCGCACCGGCACCGATGATGGTGTGGATTTCATCGATAAACAGGATGCTGCTCTTGTCCTGCTCCAGCTGTTTCAGCAACGCCTTGAAGCGTTTTTCGAAGTCGCCGCGGTATTTGGTACCCGCCAGCAGCGAACCTATGTCCAGAGAATACAGCGTGCAGTCCGCCATCACTTCCGGGACGTCGCCCTGCACGATGCGCCAGGCCAGCCCTTCGGCAATGGCGGTTTTACCCACACCGGACTCGCCGACCAGCAGCGGGTTATTTTTACGGCGACGGCACAGCACCTGAATAGCGCGCTCCAGTTCAGGATCGCGGCCAATCAGGGGATCGATACCGCCCACACGGGCCAACTGGTTGAGGTTGGTGGTGAAGTTTTCCATACGGTCTTCCCCTCCGGACTGCTCTTCGTTCACCGGGTTTTCCGCATTTGGCGCTTGGCCCGGCTCGTCTTTACGCGTGCCATGTGAAATGAAATTCACTACGTCAAGACGGCTGACGTCGTGTTTGCGCAGCAGGTAAGCCGCCTGCGACTCCTGCTCGCTGAAAATCGCCACCAGCACGTTGGCACCGCTGACTTCGCTGCGGCCGGAAGATTGAACATGGAATACGGCACGCTGCAGCACACGCTGGAAACTTAGCGTCGGCTGAGTGTCGCGCTCTTCTTCGCTGGCAGGCAGCGTCGGCGTGGTTTGTTCGATAAAGGCTTCCAGCTCCTGGCGCAATGCGGCCAGGTCCACCGTACATGCCTCCAGCGCCTCTCGCGCGGCAGGGTTGCTGAGTAATGCCAGCAACAGGTGCTCCACGGTCATAAACTCGTGTCTGTGCTCACGCGCTCTGGCGAAAGCCATGTTGAGACTGAGTTCCAGTTCTTGATTGAGCATAAGCACCTCCCCAATAGTTGCCAAAATCTAGGCTTTTTCCAGCGTACAGAGCAACGGATGCTCGTTCTCCCTTGCATAACGGTTCACGTGTACGACCTTGGTTTCCGCCACCTCGGCGGTAAAAACACCACAGATCGCCTTGCCTTGATAGTGGACCGTGAGCATCAGTTGCGTTGCACGTTCAATATCATAAGAAAAGAACTTTTGCAGAACGTCAATCACAAATTCCATCGGTGTGTAATCGTCGTTGTTAAGTATAACTTTATACATAGACGGCGGTTTTACCGCATCGATTTGTTTTTCTTCGGCCAAGTGTTCAAAGTTTAGCCAATCGTTGTTATTGCCCATTGCTGCTCATCTTCTCTGCTCTGTCCTCTGATATGGGGACGGGTTCCGGTTATTCAAAGTGGGGGATCATTACTATTTTATCATCTACGCCATCATCTCGCCGTACTGGAACGTGCGCAAAAAACTCTGACAAATTGTTACCGAACAATGTCAATAGCGTTAACTGCTTCAAACTTTGATGAACTGCCTCCTGCGGACAAAAGCCGATCCCTTGACGTGATGATCATTTGCTCTAGAGTGTAAATTCGTGAGCTGGCGGTCTTTTAACCACCCTGGGCTCATCTGCTACCTGCCTTTGGCGGGTGCGAATTCAGTTATTCATCTCACCTAAAATAGCGTTGCGAGGGATGTAAAAGCATGGAGACGGGTACTGTTAAATGGTTCAACAACGCCAAAGGGTTTGGTTTTATCTGTCCTGAAGGCGGCGGCGAAGATATATTCGCCCATTATTCAACAATTAAGATGGATGGGTACAGGACACTGAAAGCCGGCCAACAGGTCAGTTTTGACGTGCACCAAGGGCCAAAAGGGAACCATGCGAGTCTTATTGTGCCACTGGAGAGCGAGGCACTGGCCTAAACACGGGTGCAGAGCCTGCCTAAAGCAGTCCGCTAAAAATGCCAGCCGCCGTATGACTGGCATTTTTTATTATATCCCATCAATGTCGAGTGGCCGCTAACACCCTGCGACTTGAAATACGATGGGGTTAGATTATTACTCGCGCGCCAGCGCGTCAATCGGGTTAAGCCGGGCGGCACTGCGCGCAGGCAGATAGCCGAACACCACACCGATACCGGTGGAACACAAAAACGCGCTCAACAACGCCGCCGGCGGGAAGCTGATCTGCCAACCCGGCAGCACCAGTTGCACCAACAGCCCGATGGCAAAGGACAGCATAATCCCCAACGCGCCGCCAACCAGGCACACCAGCACAGCTTCAATCAGGAACTGCTGCAAGACATCGCCGGAGCGAGCCCCCACCGCCATACGGATACCAATCTCGCGCGTACGCTCCGTCACCGACACCAGCATGATATTCATCACGCCAATTCCGCCGACCACCAGCGAAATTACCGCCACCAACGTCAGGAATAACTGCAGCGTGCGCGTGGTTTTCTCCGCCGTCTGCACCAGACTGTCCATGTTATAGGTGAAAAAGTCTTTTTTACCGTGGCGCAACGCCAGCAGACGCGTCAATTGCTGCTCTGCCTCCTGGCTGCTGTAACCGTCACGGATACGCACGGTAATCGAATCGAAATAGGCGTTGCCCATCAGCCGATTTGCCATGGTGCTGTAAGGCACCCAAACGTTCAGCGTCTTGCTGCTGCCGAACATCGACTGCTTCTCCTTCGCTACCCCCACCACCGTCGCCGGCATATTGCCCACCAGCATCACTTCACCCACCACGTTTTTCTGATGCGGGAACAGCCGGCGCTGGGTATTAGCGTCGATCACCACCGTTTGCGCCTGCGATTGCACCTGGAACGGGTCAATGCCACCCCCCTGGGTGAAGGTCATGCCGTAAACGCGGAAAAACTGCTCGCTGACCCCGGTCACATTGGCCGCCACATCGACGTTGCCCAGCCGCAATCGCATGCTGCTGGCGATGGTCGGCGACAGCGCGCTGACATAGGGCTGCTCGCGCAACGCGTCGAGATCCTCATACTTCAACGACTGGCGGAAGGTCGGATCGTCGTCGCCGAAGTCCTTGCCGGGGTAAATGTCCACCGTATTGGTGCCGATGGATTTGATATCCGCCAACACCATCTGCTTGGCGGCGTCGCCGATCACCAGAATCGAAACCACTGAAGCGATGCCGATAATAATGCCCAGCATGGTCAGTGCGGTGCGCATTTTATTCGCCGCCATCGCCCGCCAGGCCATCACCAGCGCCTCGCGAAAACGGCCGGTCTTCTGCTGCCAGGACGGCGCGGGAGAAACCAGTTCCAACGGTTTGGCATTCGGATTGCTCTGCTGCACCGGGCGCGAGTCGGCAATGATCTCGCCATCGCGGATTTCAATGATCCGTTCTGCCTGCTGAGCGACAGCCGGATCGTGAGTAACGATAATCACCGTATGCCCCTGCTCACGCAGTTGCTTGAGGATAGTCATCACCTCTTCGCCCGAATGGCTGTCGAGGGCGCCGGTCGGTTCATCCGCCAGGATCACCTGACCACCGTTCATCAACGCACGCGCGATACTGACGCGCTGCTGCTGGCCGCCGGAAAGCTGGCTCGGCCGGTAGCTGACGCGTTCACTCAGCCCAAGGCGCTGCAACAGCGCGACCGCCCGTTCGCGCCGTGCCGCCTTGCCCAGCCCGGCGTAGACCGCCGGCACCTCCACGTTGTGCGCCGCACTCAGATGAGGCAGCAAATGGTATCTCTGGAAGATAAAACCAAAATGCTCACGCCGCAGCCGGGCCAACGCATCGCCATCCAGCGTCGCCACATCCTGGCCGGCCACCCGGTACACGCCGGCACTGGGCTTGTCCAGGCAGCCGAGAATGTTCATCAGCGTAGACTTGCCGGAGCCGGAGGCCCCCATAATGGCTACCATTTCACCGGCGTCGATGCTCAGGCTCACGTTTTTCAAGACGTCCACCGTCTGATCGCCCGACTGATAGCTGCGGCGGATGCCGCTCAGTTGCAACAGCGCCGCCATCAGTTGGCCTCCGAGCCGCCGCGGCTGACAATCACGTCATCCCCGATGCTCAATCCGCTCAGAATTTGTACGTCAATATTGTTACGCAGGCCGATGCTCACCTCGCGTTTCTCTTCCTTGCCCTGTTTCAATACCGCAACGTGGTACCGGTTATCGGCGATTTGATCGCCCAGCGCGGCCAGAGGAATGACCTGCGCCTGGCTGACCCCCGCCAGTTGAATATGCACCTGTGCCGTCATCTGCAGACGCAGCAACCCTTCGGGATTCGGCACTTCGAAACGCGCATAGTAAAAGATGGCGTTGTTGACCTTTTCCGGCGTCGGCTGAATGTCTTTCAGCACGCCGTCAAAACGGCGGTTGGGATCGCCCAGCACGGTAAACCAGGCTTTCTGGCCCGGTTTGAGGCTGATAACATCCGCTTCCGACACCTGTGCCTTCACCAGCATGGTGCTGAGATCCGCCAGCGTCAGAATGTTCGGCGCCTGTTGCGCCGCGATCACCGTCTGGCCTTGCAGCGTGGTGATCTGCACCACGTCTCCGTCCATCGGCGCTTCAATACGGGTAAACGCCAGATTGATTTTAGCGGTGTCCAGACTGGCCTGGTTGCGAGCAATTTGCGCATTGATGGTACCGACCTGCGCCTTCTTCACCGCAAGCTGCGTCGCCGCCTGATCCAGATCCTGGCGCGATACCGCTTGCAACTTCGCCAGTGCCTGATTGCGCTGCAGCGTCACCGACGCCAACTGCTGTTCAGCCTGGGCCTGTTGCAACTGAGCGTGCAGTTCACGCAGCGTCGCCTCGCCCTCGCGGATGCTGTTTTGCGCCTGCTGCGGATCGATCACGCCCAGTAACTGGCCTTTTTTCACTTTATCGCCAATCTCAACATACAGGCTTTCCAACTGCCCGCTGACCTGAGCGCCAACGTCAACCTTGCGCACCGCGTCAAGCTGTCCGGTCGCCAGAACGTTTTGCTGCAGATCCCGCTTGGCTACCTTCACCGTTTTAAACTGGGTTGGCGCCGGGTGGCTAAAATGCCAGATCGCCAACGCGGCGATCGCCGCCACGACGATCAGTGCGCTAACCCAGCGTCGCTTGTATCCTTTAAACATCATTGATGCCATCACCCTGTTGTTTTTTATTGATTATTTCAAATAACCCAGAAAGTTTTTCCGGCATCTTACCCGGTTTGGATCCGCTATTCATCATGCCCATAGCAAGTTGAACGGGATTATAACCGTCCCTATCTATGCACGCATTAAGGCAGAATTAAGAGCAAACAGTTCAGGGTAACTTACAGGAACAGATAAGGTTATCCCCGGCATGTCCTGCAATTTTACGGGTACTGTTTTGCGCAAGGGGCATTTTGGGCGGAAGAGAGGCTACATTGCCGCGCACAGTGCGGAGTAACTAAACATTAGCTCAACACAATGTGGAGACATCCTTGGTTACAGTTGGGCATTGAACTCCCGTTTAGCGAAAGCTTGCTGAAATAGCGCCATTCAATACTGCCAAGGATTTCATCATGTCTCAGCTCAGCTATCCACTCGTATCTGCACGCCCGCTCAACGGCTGGCAACTGATGACGGCGCTGATCAATGGCGATATGGCGCCGAGTAAAGCCTGGAAGAAAGCCTCATTCCGGCTGAAGTTTATCGGCCGCTCGCTGTTTAGCTGGCACACTACCGGTGCTCTGCTGAATACGCTGGCGTCCAATCCCCTGCTGGATGAGATTCTGAACGCTCAGCCCAATCTGCCCTGCAAACTGCATCGCCCCTATCTGGCGGCAAACATGAACAAGATCGAGTGCCTGTTCGCCCTGCGCGATCACTATGATCTCAGCGCACAGCGCATGCCGCTGAAAATGCGGATCGGTCACCTGAATAAACCTTTCGTGCTGGCCAGCGTCACCGGCAAAAACGGCGAACCGGTTTCGCTGGAACTGTCAGCCATCGATCACCTGAACAAAGAAGGGGAAACTACCCTGCTGCTGCGTAATGCCGCCGGCATTATGCTGGCGGAAATCACCTTTGCGCTGATGCACTATCAGCAACAGCCGACGCTGTTCATCGGCGGTTTGCAGGGAGCCAACCACCAGGTGCCGCACGCGGAAATCCAGCTCGCCACCAAAGAATGCCACGGGCTGTTTCCGAAACGGCTGGTGCTGGAAGGCATTTGCACGCTGGCGCATCATCTGGGCATCCGCCAAATAGTGGCAGTGGGCAATGCTACCCATATCTATCAAAACTGGCGTTATCACAGTAAAAAGAAAGACCAACTGCACGCCGATTACGATCAGTTCTGGCGCTCAATGGGCGGCAAGATGCTCGACAGCGGTTACTTCCTGCTGCCGGAACGCATCGCGCGCAAACCGATCGATGAGGTGGTCAGCAAGAAACGGGCAGAATACCGCCGCCGTTATCAATTGCTGGATGAATTGGAACAGGGAATGGCTGAACATTTCAGCCCCCGATAAGAGTGCCGGGCGCCTAATCCGCCCGCCCGCGCGCCAGCCAGATCACGCGCGAGAACATTTTCTTCAGCAGTGGCGGCACGGAATCGGTGCCCCATTCGCCGGCCTGCATCGCTACTTCAATAGCCAGATCGGGTTTCGAAGAGTGATGCACCGCCTTCAGGATCACCTTGCGTATCGGCATCTGAGCATTGATCGGCACAGAGGCGACGCGGTGATAGACCGGGCTGAACCCCTCGCGGAACATAAAGTGCTCCATATCCGGCGCCGGCAGCGCAGTCAGGCGGTCACGCTCGCTGTCGCCGTGGTTATCCAGCAAACTGCGCACGGTGTTGGCGTATTTCTTTCCGGCCTCGTCGCCGTCCACCAGCGCATGCCATTCAATGCCCATGCGCCGGGCAAATCTCAACAGCGGCTTCAGGCCGCACTGCGCGAATTCAATCACCCGCACCCCTTCCGCCTCAAAGTGATAGCCGCATTGGCGCGCCAGCTCACTCAACAGCCAAACCTCGGTCTCGCCTTCCACCAACAACCAACAGCGGGCAAACAACGATGACGGCCGGTTAAAACGAATATGAAAAGCGATGCGCCGCCCGTCTTCCGGCCCCAACCCGCGCGGGCCGAGACGGTAAGTGGCAACCCGCCCCGACTCGCGCACCAGCCGACAAACCTGCTCCACCGGCACCAGCGACACCAGTTCGCTGGAATTGGTGGTGGTGATGCGTTGCAACGGCAGCTGATTGAGCAGCCCCCAGGCTACCGACAGCATGATCGGGTGCAGCCGGGTTTCCGGGTCCTCCACCAACAGTAACGGCCGGGCGTGCGGATCCAACTTGACGTTGCCCTTGGCCTGTAACAGCGTAGAAAACATGCCCAGCAAAATCAGCCGCATGCTGCGGCTGTTCGGTTCAGCGACCATCCGGTTGATGCTGTCCAGCGAGCGCCACGCCTGCTGGTCCTGATCTTGATCCAAACGGTGGCTGCGCGGGCGCGCCACCTGCGATCCCTGCTCAGCGAAGTAGTGTTCCAGCAGTTGCTGCATCGCCGCCAGCCCCTGCCGCAATTCGCCATTGGTCAGCTTTTGCGGATTGCGCACCAGTTCGCGCGTCAGCTGATCCAACTGCCGGGCCAGCGCCTGATTATCCGCAGGGTGCTCGTCATTGAGCGTGCTGGGCCGCAGGCGACGAATAAAACGCGCATCGCGCAAACGCAATACCGGGTGTATACGGATAATGGCGTGCGCCAGCTGTTCAATATGGTGCAGTTGCATCGCATTGCCCTCGGCGTCCAAAAAACTGCGCCAGGTGCACACCGTATCGTCATCGGCCAACTCGCCTTCGCAACGGTAGTAAATACGGTTCAAATTATCATCGCCCTTGACCCACAGCGGCGACAGGTGGCGGTAACGGGGGAGATGAGAATGGCCGCGGTCTTTCTCGCAAAAGGTAAACACCACCTGCAAATACCGCTCTTTGGCCGCTTCTTCGCCGGGAGGGAAATGAAAGTCGTGCACTTCAAAACGGTAGAGCTTTTGCTCCGGCGCCAACAGCAGGGTCAGCGCGTCCAGCAGGCTGGATTTACCCCAGGCGTTTTCGCCGAGCAGCAGCGTGTTGTCATCCAGCATCAGGGACAGCCGATTAATGCCGCGGAAACCTACAATCTCGATACGCTCTAAGAACATCTGCCGCCTCCCGTGCGCGCCGTCACCGTCCTCAATGAAGGCGACCTTCCCAGAGCATGGTCAAAAAACCCCTTGCAGGTCAAGCAGACTGCGTCAAATCTGCCGCTTTACTCCGGCCATCGTTTTGGTTAGCGTGTGGGCCTTGCCGGTTATCCGCGCACCGCCTCCCGAACAAAGGACGTAAGCTTCACCATGTATTCAGGACTGTTGATTATTCTGTTACCGCTGATTGCCGGTTACCTCATCCCCTTACGCAGCCGCACATTACTGCAAGCCATCAATCGCCTGTTGAGCTGGATGGTATACGTCATCCTGTTTTTCATGGGCATCAGCCTGGCGTTTCTGGAGGATCTGAGCAGCAATCTGTTGCTGATATTCCAGTACGCAGCGGTGTTTTTCCTGTGTATTTTAGCCGCCAGCTTGCTGATGCTGGCGCTGTTGGAGCGTAAAATGCCGTGGCGCAACAGCCATAAACAAGAAAAGCTGCCTTCACGCCTGCATATGGCGTTGGAGTCGCTCAAGCTGTGCGGTGTGGTACTCGGTGGCTTCCTGCTCGGCCTGACGCAGTGGCCGTGGTTGCAGTTTGCCGGAAAGGGCAGTGAATACGCGTTGATTTTCCTGTTGCTGCTGGTGGGCATCCAACTGCGCAACAGCGGCATGACGCTGCGTCAAATCGTGATTAACCGACGCGGCATGATAGTGGCGGTGGTGGTGACGATCAGTGCACTGGCCGGTGGCGCGCTGGCGGCACAGTTGCTGGGGCTGCCGATCAAAGCCGGGCTGGCGATGGCCTCCGGTTTCGGCTGGTATTCGCTTTCCGGCATTCTGATCACCGACGCCTATGGCCCGGTACTGGGCAGCGCGGCCTTCTTCAACGATCTGGCGCGCGAGTTGGTGGCGATTATGCTGATCCCTACCCTGGTACGCCGCAGCCGCTCCTCGGCGCTGGGGCTGTGCGGAGCCACCTCGATGGATTTCACCCTGCCGGTGTTGCAACGCAGCGGTGGGCTGGAGATGGTGCCGCCGGCGATCGTGCACGGTTTCCTGCTGAGCCTTCTGGCGCCGGTGCTGATTGCCTTGTTCTCCTGATCGCTTCCGGGGGCTCTGCCCCCGGAAAACGTAATAATTCCCATCCGCAGAGTAAAATTGCGCTAAATCAAACTTACCCGCAGTAACCTCACAAAAGCCTTTTTAAGCCCCGGTTGCCGATCTATGCTCATAAACAAGCATTATAAATGCAACTTTAAAAAGGAAGCGATTATGTTCTGTGTGCAATGTGAACAAACCATCCGAACCCCGGCAGGCAACGGCTGCTCGTATGCTCAGGGCATGTGCGGCAAAACGGCTGAAACCTCCGATCTGCAAGATCTGCTGGTGGCGGCGTTGCAGGGGTTGTCCGCCTGGGCGCTGCAGGCTCGCTCGCTCGGGATTATCGATCATGATATCGACAGCTTTGCCCCACGCGCCTTCTTCTCTACGCTGACCAACGTTAACTTCGATTCTGAACGCATCATCGGTTACGCGCGGGAAACTCTGCTCCTGCGTGACTCGCTGGCCACACGCTGCCGGCTGCTGGATGCCGGCGCGCGCGTCGATCATCCGCTGGCCAGTCTGCAACTTGACGGTGCCGACATGTCGACGCTGTTGCGGCAGGCGGCACAGTTCGCCCTCAACACCGACAAAACCGAAGTGGGCGATGACGTTCATGGCCTGCGCATGCTGTGCCTGTACGGCCTGAAAGGCGCAGCGGCCTATATGGAACACGCCCACGTGCTGGGCCAGTTCGACGACCAAATCTATGCCGATTATCACGCCTTTATGGCCTGGCTCGGCACCCAGCCGCGCGACGTGGATACTCTGCTGAACAATGCCATGGGTATCGGCAAAATGAACTTCAACGTGATGGCGATCCTCGATCGCGGTGAAACTCAGGCCTATGGCGATCCGATCCCCACTGCGGTGAATGTCCGCCCGGTGGCGGGCAAAGCGATTCTGATCTCCGGCCACGATCTGAAAGATCTGCGCATGCTGCTGGAGCAAACCGAGGGCCAGGGCGTTAATGTCTATACCCACGGTGAAATGCTGCCGGCGCACGGCTATCCCGAGCTGAAAAAATTCAAACATCTGGTAGGCAATTACGGCAGCGGCTGGCAGAACCAGCAGATCGAGTTCGCCAAATTCCCCGGCCCCATCCTGATGACCTCCAACTGCATTATCGATCCTAACGTCGGCAACTACGGCGATCGTATCTGGACGCGCAGCATCGTCGGCTGGCCAGGCGTTAACCATCTGGAAGGGGACGACTTCGCCCGCGTGATTGCCCAGGCACAGGGTATGAACGGTTTCCCTTATACCGAGATCGAACATATGATCACCGTCGGCTTTGGCCGCCAGACGCTGCTCAACGCCGCCGATACGGTGATCAATCTGGTGGCGCAGAAGAAACTGCGTCACGTGTTCCTGGTCGGCGGTTGTGACGGTAGCCGCGATGAGCGCAGCTATTTCACCGATTTCGCCCGCAGCGTACCGCAAGATTGCCTGATCATGACGCTGGCCTGCGGCAAATACCGCTTCAACAAGCTGGACTTCGGCACACTGGAAGGCCTGCCACGTCTGCTGGACGTCGGCCAGTGCAACGACGCCTATTCCGCCATCATGCTGGCGGTGAAACTGTCCGAGACGCTTGGCTGTACGGTCAACGAACTGCCTCTCAGCCTGGTGCTGTCTTGGTTTGAGCAAAAGGCGATCGTCATCCTGCTGACGCTGCTGTCGCTGGGGGTAAAAAACATCGTCACCGGCCCGACCGCACCAGGCTTCCTGACCGACAACCTGATGGCGATCCTTTACGACAAGTTCGGCATGCGCCCAATCACCACCGTTGAGCAGGACCTGCAAGCCCTGCTCGGCTAATGCCGTTGTTTTTCGGGGCCGCGCCCATGCCGGCCCCTTTGCCTTTGAGGTGCTCCATGACCCAACCCAGCCCCCTTTGCCCCAACCGCATGCAGGTGCACGCGATCCGGCAAGAAACTGCCGATGTCTGGACGCTGGACCTGATCTGCGACGTTTTTTACCCTTATCAGGCCGGCCAGTTTGCGCTGGTCAGCATCCGCAATACGGAAGAAACGCTGCGCGCCTATACGCTCTCTTCTTCGCCCGGCCAAAGCCGCTTTCTCAGCATCAGCGTACGCTGCCTGCCGGACGGCGCGGGTTCGCGCTGGCTGACGCAGGAGGTCAAACCCGGCAATACCCTGTGGCTGTCCGATGCGCAGGGAGAGTTCAGTTGCGAACGCCACCCGGCCGATCGTTACCTGATGCTGGCGGCCGGCTGTGGCGTTACACCGATTATCTCCATGTGCCGCTGGCTGGTCGCCAACCGTCCAGCCTGCGATATTGCCGTGATCTTTAACGTACACACTCCTGCCGATACGATTTTTGCCGAACAATGGCGCGAGTTGTGCGCCGCGCATCCGCAACTGCAACTGACGCTGATGGCCGAACAGCATGCGCAACCGGGTTACCTCAGCGGACGGATAACGTTAGAGACGTTGCGCCAGGCCGTGCCGGATATCGCCGAACGTAGGGTGATGACCTGCGGTCCGGCGCCTTATATGACGCAAGCGGAGCAGTTTTGCCGCCAGCTTGCCGTACCGGCAACCCGCTTCCACAAAGAACAGTTCCATACGCCGCCGGAAACGGACGCCGGGCAAGGTGAAGGATTAACGCTGCGCGTCGCCCGGCCGCTGCGCGAGTTCCGCGTACCGGTCGGCAGCACGCTGCTGGCAGCGATGGAGGCCCACGCGCTGCCGGTTAACGCCGCCTGCCGCGCCGGGGTCTGCGGCTCGTGCAAAACCCGTATCCTCGACGGTGATTACACCACCACCAGCAGCATGACGCTCACCCCGGCCGAGATCGCCCAAGGGTATGTACTGGCTTGCAGTTGCCAACTGCAGGGTGACGTTACCCTCGCCTGACGGTCATAGCCCCATCTCGCCGATGGGGCATTTATCGGCAAGCAGGCTTCACCTTCCCCTTCTACACTTTCCCCTGTTCCGTGCGTTTTATTACATTCATCTGACGCTAAAAAAGCCTTAATGATTCATGCCCACTGGATTTCAAGTTGCAGCCAACAACGCTGTGGCGTGAAAGATGAGGGAGCCTTTACAACGCTTGGGGGAATTATGAAGCAAACCGTAGCCACACTGGTCGCCAAAACGCTTGAGCAGGCCGGCGTGAAACGCATTTGGGGCGTCACCGGCGATTCGCTCAATGGCCTTAGCGACAGCCTGCACCGCATGGGCACCATCGAATGGCTGGGCACACGCCACGAAGAGGTGGCCGCGTTTGCCGCCGGCGCAGAAGCCCAGCTCACCGGCCAGTTGGCGGTTTGCGCCGGCTCCTGCGGCCCGGGCAACCTGCACCTGATCAACGGCCTGTTCGATTGCCATCGCAACCACGTGCCGGTATTGGCGATTGCCGCGCATATTCCCTCCAGCGAAATCGGCAGCGGTTATTTCCAGGAAACCCACCCGCAAGAACTGTTCCGTGAATGCAGCCATTACTGTGAACTGGTCTCCAATCCGGAACAACTGCCGCGGGTGCTGGAAATTGCCATGCGTAAGGCGATCCTCAATCGCGGCGTGTCGGTGATCGTGCTGCCGGGCGACGTGGCGCTGCGCATGGCGCCGGAAGACGCCGGCATGGTATGGCATACGCCGGCGCTGCCGCTGGTTCAACCGCCGATGAGCGAACTGAACAAGCTGGCGGCCATACTGAATCAGGCCAAGAACATCACGCTGATGTGCGGCAGCGGCTGCGCCGGCTCGCATGACGAAGTCGTCAGGCTGGCCGAGCTGCTGCAAGCGCCGGTGGTGCACGCGCTGCGCGGTAAAGAGCATATCGAATGGGACAACCCGTACAGCGTCGGCATGACCGGGTTGATCGGCTTTTCGTCCGGCTACCACGCGATGATGAACGCCGATACCCTGGTGCTGCTCGGCACCCAGTTCCCGTACCGCGCGTTCTACCCAACCAACGCCAACATCATTCAGATCGACATCGACCCCGGCAGCATCGGTGCGCATTGCCCGGTCAACATGGCGCTGGTGGGCGATATCCACACCACCCTCACCGCCCTGCTGCCGCAGCTGAAGCCGAAGAGCGACCGCGCGTTTCTTGACAAGGCGCTGGAGCACTACCGCACTGCGCGCAAGGATCTCGACGGGCTGGCGACCGCCAATGACGATCAGCCGATCCACCCGCAGTATCTGGCGCAGCAAATCAGCCAATACGCCAACGATGACGCCATTTTCACCTGCGACGTCGGCACACCGACGGTGTGGGCGGCACGCTACCTGAAAATGAACGGCAAACGCCGTTTGCTGGGCTCGTTCAACCATGGATCGATGGCCAATGCCATGCCGCAAGCAATAGGTGCACAGGCCACCGAGCCGGGCAAGCAGGTGATCGCCCTGTGCGGCGACGGCGGTTTTACCATGCTGATGGGGGATTTCCTGTCGCTGACCCAGTTGAAATTGCCGGTCAAGATTGTGATCTTCAACAACAGCGTACTGGGTTTTGTGGCCATGGAAATGAAGGCCGGCGGTTATCTGACCGACGGCACCGATCTGCACAACCCGGATTTTGCGGCGATTGCCAACGCCGCCGGCATCAAGGGCATTCGCGTTGAGAAGGCTTCGGATCTGGACGCTGCGCTGCAAGAAATGCTGGCTCACCCTGGCCCGGCGCTGCTGGACGTGGTAACCGCCAAACAGGAACTGGCGATGCCGCCGCAGATCAAATTCGAACAGGCCAAAGGCTTCAGTCTGTATATGCTGCGCGCCATTATCAACGGCCGTGGTGACGAAGTGGTCGAACTGGCGAAAACCAACTGGTTGCGCTGATCCTCTGCGGGCGCGGCAACCGCTGCGCCTGCCATTTTCCGCTTTTGCCACGCGATAATCCGGCTATGATGGAAGCCATTTTCCGGATTGATGCTGAGGAGTTGTATGCTTATCGATTTACGCAGTGACACCGTGACCCGCCCCTGCACCGCGATGCGCCAAGCCATGGCGCAGGCCGAAGTGGGCGATGACGTCTATGGCGATGATCCCACGGTAAACGCGCTGGAGGCGGAAGCGGTTCGCCTGTCAGGCAAGGAAGCGGCGCTGTTTCTGCCGAGCGGCACCCAGGCCAACCTGGTGGCGCTGTTGAGTCACTGTCAGCGCGGCGACGAATATATTGTCGGCCAGCAGGCGCATAACTATAAATACGAGGCCGGCGGCGCAGCGGTGCTCGGCAGTATCCAGCCGCAGCCGATTGAGGCGAACCCGGACGGCACCCTGTCGCTGGACAAGGTCGCGGCGGCCATCAAACCCGATGACATTCACTTCGCCAGAACCCGTCTGCTGAGCCTGGAAAACACCATCAGCGGCCGCGTGCTGCCGCAGGAGTACCTGCAACAGGCCTGGCGCTTCACCCGCGAGCATCAATTGGCGCTGCACATCGACGGCGCGCGCATCTTCAATGCCGCCGTCGCGCTGAACCTGCCGCTGAAAGAGATTGTGCAATACTGCGACACCTTCACCATCTGCCTGTCGAAAGGGCTGGGCGCGCCGGTAGGTTCGCTGCTGTGCGGCAGTGAAGCCTTTATTCAGCGCGCCCTGCGCTGGCGCAAAATGACCGGCGGCGGTCTGCGCCAAGCCGGTATTCTGGCGGCGGCGGGTTTGTATGCGCTGGAGCATAACGTCGAACGGCTGCGCGATGACCACGACAACGCCAAATGGCTGGAACAGCAATTGCAGGGAATGGGCGTGGAGATTGCCGAACCGGGCGCGCAAACCAACGTGCTGTACCTGCGCCAAACGCCAGATCTGGCGGCAAAGCTGGGGCCGTGGATGCGAGAGCGTGGCGTGCTGATCAGCAGCGGTCCGCTGACGCGCATTCTGACCCATCTCGACGTCAGCCGTCAGGACCTGCAGCAAGTCGTCGATTTATGGCGGGAGTTCCTCCGGCAGCATGCCTGAATCCTGGCTTGGACGGGGCGCCACTGCGCCCCGCCTTCAGATAATCCAGCGGCCGTACACCCAGTACCAGATCCCCAGCGTCGCCACCAGGTTCAGCACTACGCTGAGGATAAACCAGGTTTTGAACGGCTGTTTCTGGGTTTTATGACGAAACAGCTGCTGTGCGACTATCGCACCGATCCAGCCCCCCACCAGCCCAAACACCAGCAAGGTGCTTTCCGGCACCCGTTGCCAGCCCTTGCGTGCAGCAAACTTATCCGCGCCGTACACCAACAACGTCAGCAGGTTGGCCAACAGCCACCACATTCCCAGCGGATGCAGGAAAAACAGGCTGGCGATTAAAGCCAGACCCAACAGGGCATAACAAACAGCATTCAGTTTCATATCATCCGTCTTATCGCAGGCAAACGGCGCGTAGTGTGACCCCGCCGGTTGGCAGATGCAACTCCCTCATAACCACACAAAAAGTGCATTTAAACGCCCGATTTGGCATTCTGTCACCGACTTTCACTGCATAAGGCAGCGCTGATGACACCCCAACGCGTATTGGTTCTCGGAGCCAGCGGCTACATTGGCCAGAACCTGATCCCTCATCTGATCGAACAGGGACATACCATTACCGCCGCCGCACGCCGTCTGGAATGGCTGCAGGAACAGAACTGGCCGCAGGTCGACTGCCACTATGTCGACGTTTACCGCCCGGAAACCCTGGCTGCCGCGCTGTGGGATAGAGATGCCGTTTATTATCTGATCCACGGCATGGGCGATGGCGACGACTTTATTGAAAAGGAACGCCAGGCGGCGGAAAACCTGCGTGACGCGCTGCGCAGTTCCGCCGTCAAACAGGTGATTTTTCTGGGTGCCTTGCAACCGGCAGGCGACAGTTCGCCGCACCTGGTGGCGCGCAAGCTGACCGGGGAAATCCTGCGCCAAAGCGGTATCCCGGTCACCGAATTGCGCGCCGGCATTATCGTCGGCCCCGGTTCGGCAGCGTTCGAAGTGATGCGCGATATGGTCTATAACCTGCCGGTGCTGACGCCGCCGCGTTGGGTGCGCTCTAAATCTTCACCGGTGGCGCTGGAAAACCTGCTGATGTATCTGGCCGATCTGCTGGCGCATCCGGCGGAAGAAAACCGCATTTTTGACATCGCCGGCCCGGAATACATCAGCTACCAGACCCTGTTTGAGCGTTTCATCCGCATCAGCGGCAAAAAGCGTTGGCTGATCCCGATCCCCCTGCCCACGCGCTTTATTTCAGTGTGGTTCGTCAGCCTGATTACTTCGGTGCCCACCCCCATCGCCGCCGCGCTGATTCAGGGCCTGAACCACGACTTGCCCGCCGACGGCAAACCGCTGCAGGCGCTGATCCCGCAAACATTGCAGACATTCGATGAGGCGGTACGCGAAACCCTGCGCCGCGAGAAGGAGGTGGTCGACTCTGCCGACTGGGGCTACGATCCGGAGGCGCGGGCACGCTGGCGGCCGGGTTACGGTTTCTATCCCAAGCAGGCGGGCTGCACGCTGGAAACCCAGGCGTCCAGCCAGGCGTTGTGGCACGTGGTGCAGCAACTGGGCGGCAAAGAGGGGTATTTCTATGCCAATCTCCTGTGGCAGATCCGCGCCCGCATGGACGATATGCTCGGCAATCGTGTGGTGTATGGCCGCCCAGAGCGCGATACGCTGGCGGTGGGCGATCTGGTTGACGGCTGGAAAGTGATCACCCTCAAACCACAGAGTCAACTGGCGCTCTTGTTCGGCATGAAAGCGCCTGGCCTGGGCCGTTTAACCTTCACGATCAAAGATCACGGCGATCGCCGCAGCCTTGATGTGCGCGCCTGGTGGCACCCCGCCGGTTTCAGCGGGTTGCTGTACTGGTTCGCCATGATGCCCGCCCACTTGTTCATTTTTCGCGGCATGGCGCAGCGTATTGCGAAGCTGGCCGAAGAACACGAATGCAATCGGCCGTAACCCGCGGCACAGCCTGATGCTCATTTGTCGATCAACCGCACAGTTTGCAGCTGCGGTTAAGCCCTTTCCGATTGCATAGCGCACGAAATCACGGAAGAATGGCATCTTATTTGCTGGGGTGCCGCTGACGGCCTTCAGCATTCTGATTTTTGGCGAGAATAGAGTTCGTTATGAAGGTATTGGTCACCGGTGCAACCAGTGGGTTAGGCCGTAACGCCGTTGAATATCTCCGCCGCCAGGGCATAAAAGTACGCGCCACCGGCCGTAATCAGGCCATGGGCAGTTTGCTGGAAAAAATGGGCGCGGAATTCATTCATGCCGATCTCACCAACCTGATCTCATCGCAGGCCAAAGCGATGCTGGCCGAGGTGGACGTGCTGTGGCACTGCTCCAGTTTTACCTCCCCCTGGGGTACCGAAGAGGCGTTTGAGCTGGCGAACGTGCGTGCCACCCGTCGCTTGGGCGAATGGGCGGCGGCCTATGGCGTTTCGCAGTTTATCCATATCTCTTCACCGGCGATTTACTTCGATTACCATCACCATCGCAACATTACCGAAGATTTCCGGCCGGCGCGCTATGCCAACGAGTTCGCGCGCAGCAAGGCCGCCGGCGAACAGGTGATCCAGCAACTGGCGCTGTCCAACCCGCAGACCCACTTCACCATCCTGCGTCCTCAGGGGCTGTTTGGCCCTCACGACAAAGTGATGTTGCCGCGCCTGCTGCAGATGATTAAGCATTACGGCAACCTGCTGCTGCCGCGCGGCGGTGAAGCGCTGGTGGATATGACCTATCTGGAAAACGCGGTGCACGCCATGTGGCTGGCGACCCAGAAGGAGGATACGCCGTCCGGGCGCGCCTACAACATCACCAACCAACAAGCGCGCCCGTTGCGCAGCGTGGTGCAACAGTTGATCGACGAACTGGGCATGAAATGCCGGATCCGCTCGGTGCCCTACCCGATGCTGGATATGATGGCGCGCGGCATGGAGAAGCTCGGCAGTAAGAGTGAGAAAGAGCCGGTGCTCACCCATTATGGCGTCGCCAAGCTCAATTTTGATCTGACGTTGGATACCACTCGCGCGCAACAGGAACTGAATTATCAGCCGATTGTCTCGCTGGATGAAGGCATTACCCGCACCGCCCGCTGGCTGAAAGAACACGGCAAGCTGTACGGCCTGTAATCAACGCGCCGCACCGTACTTCTGCAGCAACGCATCGACAATCGCCTCGCTTTCCGCATCCGGCTCACCGCGAAAATCGCTGGGCCGGAAGTGCATCTGGAACGCCGCCAGCAGGTTTCGCTGCTGCCGCGCATCCCACTGCGCATCGACGCCATACCCGTAGCGCGCCAATTTTTCCAGCAGCGGCGCCAACGGCACCGCCGCATGGCGGTCACGCCCCGCCAATCGCCTTTGCACCTCTGCCGCGTCCGGCCAGGCGCCGATCCCCGCCTCCGCCAGTTGCTGCCAGGGAAAGAGCGGGCCGGGGTCTTGCTTGCGTTGCGGCGCTATATCGCTGTGCCCCACCACATCGGTCGGCTGGATGCCGTAGCGCTGAATGATATCCCGGCTTAGCGGGATCAACAGCGCGATTTGCTCGGGCGTATACGGCTGCCAATGGGTAAACAGCATGCTGCGGCTGAACCCGCGATTGACGATCTCAATGCCTATCGAGGTGTCATTCAGGCTGGTGCGACCGCGCCAATAGCTGGCCCCGGCGTGCCACGCGCGCAACGCTTCCGGCACCAGTTGAAAGGCAACAGGTTTGCCCTGTTCGCGCAGCGGATGCGCCGGCAGCAGGTAATGTGCGCTGACATGTTCATCCGTCAGCGTTTTTAACGAAGAATGGAAATCTTCTGCGGTGTAGTGCATCACCAGAAAACGGATGCGCTGGTCGGCGCCTTGCGCCTGATGCAGAGTTTCAAGCTGGTAGCCACCGCGATCGACGGTGGTACCCTGCGGTGCGGTTTGGCAACCGGCAAGCAGCGTGGCGGCAATGATCCCTGGCCAAATTTTCACGTATCCCTCCTCTGGGTCAGATCCCCAAATTTGTAACTCAGGTTGATTAACTTGTATCCAATAATCAAGTTGATCAATAAATGATGACAGACCCGCCAGATGTGCAAGCGAGTATTGCTCAGCACTCGCAGCCCGCCCGACAGATGATAGCCTCATCATATTACCTGTGCTGAAATAAGCGAATAAACCATGCGCAAATCGAACTGTTTAACCGGGTTGATCTGTCTCGCTCTGCTGCCGCTCAGCGGTTGCGATCAGAAAAGTGTCGCCGGCGTAATGGGCGTAACTCAACCCGTCGCGGCACCGGCCTATACGCCGCTAAGCGCCGATCAGCTTTATCAGTTGGTCAGCCCGGTAGCCCTGTTTCCCGACAAGTTGCTGGCTCAGGTGTTGGCCGGTGCGGGTTATCCCGATCAAATCAGCGCCGCAGACAATTGGCTGGCGCAGAACCGCAGCCTGCAACCGGCGGCGCTCACCACGGCCGCAGACGCCCAACCCTGGGATCCCAGCGTTCGCAGCCTGGTGCAATTTCCTGACGTGCTGGACCAGATGGCAAAAAACCTCCCCTGGACCAGCGCGCTGGGCAACGCTTACGCCAACGATCCCACCGACGTAATGAACGCCGTCCAGGTGATGCGCCAGCGCGCGGCGAATAAAGGCACGCTGAAGAGCTCGCCCCAGCAACGGGTGGTGATTGCACCGATCGCGCGTACACTCCAACAGCCTTACCAGCAAACCGTGGTCGCCGCACCCGATCGGGTGATTGTGATAGAACCCAGCCAGCCGGATGTGGTTTATGTGCCGCGTTACGATCCCTGGGTAGCCTACGGCGAAGCCGTGCCGATTTACCCCGGTTACCACTACCAACCGGCCTCTGGCTACAGCGGTGGGGATATGCTGGCGGCCGGCGTTATCAGCTTTGGCGTCGGTATCGCGGTCGGCGCCTTGCTCAATCAGCACGACAACAGCTGGCATAACTGGGATGTGCACTGGAACGATCGGCGTCAACCGGTGATTTACAACAATGCGCCTTATATATCGCACTCCACTACTGTGATTAATCGCGTTTCCAATATCAATCAGTACAATAATGTGAACCGCACCACTACCCTGAATAACTACAATACGCGGGTGAATCAGGCGCCACATTTCGTTCCGACCATGCCAACGGCAGAGCGCCCGGCGCCGAATTTTGCCACCATGGCAAAACCGCACTTTGCCCCCCAGCAGGCAGGCAACGCTCATCCACCGGTAGGAATGCCGGCCTTCACCCTTTCAGCGCCTCCGGTCCCCCACCCGGCAATGCAGCCCAACCTCGCCCATCAGCCGATGAACACGCCAAACTTTAACCATTCCGCCCCTGCAGTCATGCCGCAACATCCGCGCGCGAAATCCCCAATACTGCATCCAGCGGATAACCGGGCAACGCATCAGTCTGCGCCATTGGCAGCGGTTCCTCATCCAGGCTTCGCGCCTTCTTCGGCAGCGCAGTTTCATCAGCAGCAAGAGCCGCACCGTCTGATACTCACGGCAAAACCGCAGGAACAACACCGTCTGATACCCGCAGCAAAACCGCAGGAACAACACCGTCTGATACCCGCAGCAAAACCGCAGGAACATCGCCCGCTGAAACCTGAAGAACACAAGGTGGGATAAAGAGACTGCGCCCCGACGGTTGCCGGGGCGTCTCATAAAATGGGGGTTAGCGGCTGACTTTCACTGCGGTGCCGCTGACGGTCACCATCAGCATGCTGCTGTCTTTACCCACGGTTTCATAGTCGATATCAATGCCGACCACCGCGTTGGCGCCCAGCTCTTTCGCCTGTTCTTCCAGTTCCTGGAATGCTATCAAGCGCGCTTTACGCAGTTCTTTCTCGTAAGCGCCGGAGCGGCCGCCGACGATATCGCGCACGCCGGCGAAGAAATCACGAAAAATATTGGCACCGAGGATCGCCTCGCCGGTGACAACGCCGCAGTATTCGGTAATGGTAAACCCTTCCAGGGTCGGGGTGGTTGAAAGCTGCATCAGAATTCCTTGTTTGATTAATTCATCACTTTTCTATGACCATCGTTTTAGCACTATGTTCTGTTAGGGAATGGCACTCAGTACGAATGCAAGGCCCGAAAACGCATTTATACTGTAGGCTATCGGTCTTCATGGTAGAGACTTTCACATAAGGTAATCAGATGAAAACAAAAACGATTGCGGCTGTTTTTCCCTTAGCGCTGTTATTGAGTGCCTGTACCACCGTCGAGCCGGCATTCAAGGATATCGGCACCCGTACCGGCGGTTGTGTGGAAGGCGGCCCGGATACGGTCGCACAGAAATTTTACGATCTGCGCCTGCAACAGGGCCCTGCGGCTTCCCTGCCGGACAGCAACCGTCTGGCACAGTTGCAGCCCTACCTGAGTAAGGTGCTGTACCAGGATCTGGTCGCCGCCAACCAAAACCCAGGCAAGCATCAGGTAACCGGCGATCTGTTCTCCGGCAATGCCCAGGGGGCGACCAGCGCCTCCGTTGCCGGCGCGTCTACCATTCCTAATACCGATGCGAAAAATATCCCGCTGCGCGTTCAACTGAGCCACCAGAAGGACGGCGGCAGCACGGTCAACTGGCAAGATGAGGTGCTGATGGTGCGTGAAGGCACCTGTTGGGTGGTGGATGATATCCGCTACCTGAACGTACCGCCGCACGCCGCCAGCGGTACATTGCGCCAGGTACTGGAAAACCAGTAACCCCCCGCCACCGGCGCTCTTCGGCGTCGGTGGCCAAATGCCTTGATTGCGCTCAAAGTTCGCTCAACTTAAGAAATTTCGCTACATACCTCACAGCCTGCACGACAAATCCCCCCTTCGAACCTGAGTCGCGGTATCTTGTGCTATTCTTTTACTATTCTGCCGCGCAGTAATAAATTTTAACGCACAAAGATTGCATAAGTATTCTGTGGAAGTTAACATTCGCGGCATCAATATCTATTCAATTCTGGCGCATGAGCATTCAACTTAACGGTATCAACTGCTATTACGGCGCACACCAGGCGCTGTTTGACATCACGCTGGATTGCCCAGCAGGGGAAACTTTGGTGCTGCTTGGTCCAAGCGGTGCCGGGAAAAGCTCATTGCTGCGGGTATTGAATCTGCTGGAGATGCCCCGTTCCGGGCAATTGCAGATCGCCGGTAACCAATTCGATTTCAAACAGGCTCCGGGCGAAAAAGCCATTCGCGAACTGCGTCAGAACGTTGGCATGGTGTTCCAGCAATACAACCTCTGGCCACACCTCACCGTGGTGCAAAACCTGATCGAGGCACCGTGCCGCGTGTTGGGTCTGACCAAGGCACAGGCGATGGAACGCGCGGACAAACTGCTGAAGCGTTTGCGCCTGACTGACTTTGCCGATCGTTTCCCGTTGCACCTTTCCGGCGGCCAGCAACAGCGCGTGGCGATCGCCCGTGCGTTGATGATGGAACCACAGGTCCTGCTGTTCGATGAACCGACCGCCGCGTTGGATCCTGAAATTACCGCCCAGATCGTCAGCATCATTCGCGAATTGGCCGGCACCGGGATCACCCAGGTGATTGTAACCCACGAAGTGGAAGTGGCGCGCAAGACCGCCAGCCGCGTGGTGTACATGGAAAACGGTCGCGTGGTGGAACAGGGCGACGCCAGTCATTTTGCACAGCCGCAGACCACCGAGTTTGCTAATTACTTATCACACTAATAATTTTACTTGCTGTAATTTGGGGAGTTTGCGATGAAAAAACTAATAATCGCCGCCGTTCTGGCCGGCATCAGCGTTTCCGCCTCTGCAGCCGAAACGATCCGTTTCGCTACCGAAGCCTCATATCCTCCATTTGAATTTATTGACGCCGGCAACAAGATCCAGGGTTTTGACGTCGATCTGGCCAATGCGCTGTGTAAAGAGATCCAGGCCGACTGCACCTTCACCAATCAGGCCTTCGACAGCCTGATCCCAAGCCTGAAGTTCAAGCGCTTCGACGCGGTCATGGCCGGTATGGACATCACGCCTGAGCGTGAAAAACAGGTGTTGTTCACCAAGCCGTATTACGACAACTCCGCCCTGTTTGTCGCGCAGAAAGGCAAAGTGGCCGACGTTGCTGCGCTGAAAGGCAAAAAAGTGGGCGTGCAAAATGGCACCACCCATCAAAAATACCTGACCGACAAACACCCGGAAATCACGACCGTACCTTATGACAGCTATCAGAATGCCATTCTGGACCTGAAAAATGGCCGCGTTGACGCGGTATTCGGCGACACTGCGGTGGTCAACGAGTGGCTGAAACAAAACGCTGCGCTGGCGGCGGTAGGCGATAAAGTGACGGACAAAGATTACTTCGGCACCGGTCTGGGCATTGCCGTACGTCAGAAAAACACCGAGTTGCAGGGCAAGTTCAATGCGGCTCTGGACAAAATCAAGCAGGATGGGACTTACGAAACCATCTACAAAAAATGGTTCCAGCAGTAATCAACCCCGATGAATGAAATTCAACCTCTAGCAAGCGCCGCCGGGATGACCGTCGGCCTTGCCGTTTGTGCCCTTATCCTCGGGCTGATCCTGGCGATGCTGTTTGCCGTCTGGGAATCGTCACGCTGGAAAGTCGTCAGCTGGCTCGGTACCGCCTGGGTGACGCTGCTGCGCGGCCTGCCGGAAATTCTGGTGGTGCTGTTCATCTATTTCGGTTCGTCGCAGCTGCTGTTGATGCTGTCCGACGGCTTCACCCTGAATTTCGGTCTGTTCCAGCTGCCCATCCAACTGGCAATCGATAACTTCGAAGTCAGCCCGTTCCTGTGCGGCGTGATCGCGCTCGCCCTGCTCTATTCGGCTTATGCGTCGCAGACGCTGCGCGGCGCATTGAAGGCCGTGCCGCAGGGGCAGTGGGAATCCGGACAGGCGCTCGGGATGAGCACGGCGGCCATTTTCTTTCGCCTGATCATGCCGCAGATGTGGCGCCATGCGCTGCCTGGCCTCGGTAACCAATGGCTGGTATTGCTGAAAGATACCGCGCTGGTGTCATTGATCAGCGTTAACGACCTGATGTTGCAAACCAAGAGCATCGCCACCCGTACCCAGGAGCCTTTTACCTGGTACGTCATTGCAGCGGCAATTTATCTGGTCGTCACCCTGTTCAGCCAGTACGCTCTCAAACGTATCGAACTGCGCGCCACGCGTTTTGAGCGGGGGCCGGTCTGATGCTTGAGTTCTTGCCGGAAATTATCAAAGGGCTGCACACCAGCCTGACGCTGACCATCACCGCGCTGATTGTGGCGCTGGTGCTGTCGCTGCTGCTGACGGTGATCCTGACGCTGAAAACGCCGATCCTGACGCCGCTCGTGAAGATCTATATCACGCTGTTCACCGGCACCCCGCTGCTGGTACAGATATTCCTGATCTACTACGGTCCCGGCCAGTTCCCGGCGATCCGTGAATATCCGTGGTTATGGAACCTGCTGTCGCAGCCGTGGCTGTGCGCGATGATCGCGCTGGCGCTGAACAGCGCCGCCTACACCACCCAGCTGTTTTACGGTGCGGTGCGGGCGATCCCGGCCGGCCAGTGGCAATCCTGCGAAGCCTTGGGCATGTCACGTTCACAGTCGCTGCGCATTCTGCTGCCTTTCGCCTTCAAACGCGCGTTGTCGTCCTACTCCAACGAAGTGGTGCTGGTGTTCAAAAGTACCTCGCTGGCTTATACCATCACTCTGATGGAAGTGATGGGCTACAGCCAACTGATGTATGGCCGCACCTATGACGTAATGGTATTTGGCGCCGCCGGCCTGGTGTATCTGTGCGTCAACGGTCTGCTGACGTTGCTGATGCGCATCGTCGAGCGGCGTGCGCTGGCGTTCGAACGCCGCAACTGAGTGCTCTGCCAGTCAATCTACAAGCCCTGCCTTCGCGCAGGGCTTTTTATTTCCACCGCAATTTTTAATCATTTATATTGCATATCAATTCATTAAATGGCAGGGTAAACGCCAGCGACCACCGCATGAACCTTTGGGTTATTGTCAGTAAAATCAAGCGGTGGCGAGATAAAAATACGCAGACTTGCAGACAGGAGCCTTACGCATGAAAAAACTATTACTTGCCGCAACGGTGCTGGCCGGGATCGCCTTCAACGCCGGCGCTGCCGACACCATTCGCTTCGCCGCTTCCGCCACCTACCCGCCGTTCGAATCACTGGATGCCAGCAATAAAATCGTCGGCTTTGATATCGATCTGGCCAACGCGCTGTGCAAACAAATGAAGGCGGAATGCACCTTCACCAACCAGGCGTTCGATAGCCTGATCGCCGCGCTGAAATTCAAAAAATACGATGCAGTGATCTCGGGCATGGACATCACGCCGGAGCGCAGCAAGCAGGTCGCCTTCACTCAACCGTACTACGCCAACTCGGCGATTGTGATCGCCGAGAAAGGTAAATTCAGCTCGCTGGCCGATCTGAAAGGCAAGAAGGTGGGGATGGAGAACGGCACCACTCATCAGAAATACATGCAGGACAAGCACCCGGAGATTAACACCGTCTCTTACGACAGCTACCAGAATGCCATTCTCGAGCTGAAAAATGGCCGTATCGACGGCGTATTCGGCGATACCGCCGTGGTGAACGAATGGCTGAAGAACAACCCTCAACTGGCACCGGTCGGCGAGCACGTCACCGACGCGCAGTACTTCGGCACCGGTCTGGGCATTGCGGTGCGTCCAGACAATAAGGCGCTGCTGGCCAAGCTGAACGCCGCGCTGGACGCCATCAAAGCCGACGGGACTTACAAGGCCATCAACGACAAGTGGTTCCCGCAGTAAGACCTAAAAACGACATTAATCTGTAAACAAGACCCGGCTATCCGGGTCCCAGACTGCTGACAAAGCCCGTTATTAGGGAGAGCGTGCCGTAGGGGGCGCAGCGGCTTGCCCGCCGGAGCGCCCCTCGGTGCACCAGGCCCGGATATCTCGGGTTCAAAGACAACTTTGTCATCAAACTCAGACCCGGCTATCCGGGTCTTTGCAGTTACGTACAAGCAGCGTCAGCACTTCGTAATGGGCGGTATGCGGGAACATATCAAACAGCTGCACACGCTCGATGCGATAATCCGGCAGCCCTTCAATGTCTTTCGCCATACTCTCGGCATTGCAGCTTGAATACAGAATGTAGTCTGGCGCCATCTGATTCAGGTAGTCGCACAGCGTCTGGCCGATACCGCGCCGTGGCGGATTGACCAACACCAGCTGCGGCACGCTGCCTTCAGCGGTGGCAAAACGCGTGGAGTCCAGCGCCTGGAAACTGACGTGCTGCAAACCCAGCGTTTCCGCCGACTGGCGCGCGCAAGCAATGGCTTCGGCGCTGATTTCGATGCCGGTCAGGCGGGTTTCCGGCTGCGCGCAGTGCAGGCCAAACCCGCCCACGCCGCAGAACAAATCCCACATGCTGTCGATACCCAGCGCCCGAACCCAGTCGCGCGCGGTAGCGTACAGTTTGGCCGCCACCTGTGGATTGGTCTGGAAAAAACTTTGCGGGCGGATATACAACGGCACCTGATTAAACTGCTCCTCCAGCGCCTGTTGCTCGGTCAGCGGGATCTCGCGCTCCCCTTCCATTATCGCCATATGCACCGGCTGAATATTGGCGGAAATCACCCTGAGCTGCGGCAACTGCTGCTGCAGCCACGGCAATGCGGCCCGCAGTTGCGCCAGTTTGCTATCCGAACGCAGCACAAAGCGCAGCATCACGCCGCCGCTGTGGGTGCTTTCGGTCAACAGCAGATACTTCAGTTCACCGCGCTTGCGCGCCACGTTATACGGCGTCAGGCCGGCGCGGGCGATAAAGCTTTTCAACACCACGAACATCGGTTCAAAACTGGCGGGATACAACGGGCAAGCACCCAGATCGACCGCCGTGCCGTCGCGATGCAGCATCCCCAACAGCGGGCGCTCTACGCTGCCGCTGACCACCATTTTGGCTTTATTGCGAAACGCGCTCTGCTCGCCGGCAAGCGGCTCCAGCCACTGGGCGATATCACGCCCGGCCAGCAGCGATTGCAGGTGATGCTGTTTGTCCGTCAGTTGCTGTGGGTATGGTTTTTCCAGCCACTGACAGGAACGGCAGGTTCCTGCCGTATACAAAGCGCAATGCATAAAGATGACCCTGTGGATTCGGGGTGAATAATTAAGGGCGCAGAGTTTATCACTCTACGCCGTTAAAATCTCAGTGACGCGCGGCGAAATACCGGCGGCTGGTGACGGGAACAAACAGTAACGCCAGGATAACCGCGTCGGGAATTTTTTGCAGGATCAGGACATGCAGGATCTGGCTGCTGGTTTCCCCTTCAACGGTAAAAACCTCTGGCAAAAAGCTGCCGATGGTCGCCAACAGCAAATAGCCGACCACCAGACACTGGCAAATCACGTAGCCCCAGCGCCCCCAATTGCGGCCGCGCATCACCGCAAAGCCGCAGCTGATTTGCAGGCACAACAGCAGCAGGCCGGCCAGAAAAATAAACGTAGAATCCCAGGCCTGGGCGCTGGTACTGACAAATTCCTGGGCGCCGTCGACACCCAGTTCCCCCAACAGCAACAGCACACTGATGCATTTGATAGCCACCATTGCCGTCCCGGCCACCATCACCGGTACCGGCGCATCTGAAGTCGATCTCATTCCCTGCCTGCTGTTCAGCATGTCTGACATATCCGTGTATACAACCAAACGCCGCCTATTCAGGCGGCATATATAAAGTCAGGTAATCAATTGCAATACCAATAATTGCAAAAATAGCAGGTTTGAACCGAATCAGCTACGGGCGGCCTTTTGTAATTCGCGCGATCGCTGTTTTTCCGAGCGCGCCATAAACCACCAGGCAATCAAACCGATAATCCCCACCACCAGCAAAATCAAACTCGCCAGGGCGTTGATTTCCGGATTCACCCCCATACGCACGCTGGAGAACACCAACATCGGCAAGGTGGTGGCGCCCGGCCCGGCGACGAAGCTGGCAATCACCAGATCATCCAGCGACAGGGTGAACGCCAGCATCCAGCCGGCAACCAGCGCCGGGGCAATCATCGGCAGCGTGAACACGAAGAACACTTTTAGCGGCGTCGCGCCCAGATCCATCGCCGCCTCTTCGATCGAGCGGTCCAGTTCACGCAGGCGCGAACTGATCACCACCGAGACATAGGCGGTACAGAAGGTGACGTGCGCCAACCAGATGGTGAACATCCCGCGCTCCGACGGCCAGCCAAAGGCGTGCCCCATCGCCACAAACAGCAGCAGCAGCGACAGGCCGGTGATGACGTCCGGCATGACCAGCGGCGCAGTCAGCATAAAGGCGAACCCCGTTGACCCGCGGAAACGGCCGAAACGCACCATCACCACGGCGGCAATCGCCCCCAGCACCACAGCAGCGGTCGCCGAAGCGGCCGCTATCGTCAGGCTCAGCCCAACGGCGCTGATCATCGCCGAATCATGGAACAGCTCCGAATACCAGCGCGTAGACCAACCGGCCCATACCGTCACCAGTTTGGAACTGTTGAACGAGTAAATGACCAGCATCAACATCGGCGCATACAGGAAGGTGAAACCTATCACCAAAATGGCGATACGCCACGGTGAACGCACTACCGGCAAGTTGTTCATCCCTGCCCCCCCATTTCCTTGTTCTGGTGCTTGTGGAACCAGAGAATAGGTACAATCAGCAACAGCAGCATGACGGTGGCAACCGCCGAAGCCACCGGCCAGTCGCGGTTATTGAAGAACTCTTGCCACAGCACGCGGCCGATCATGATACTGTCCGGGCCGCCCAGCAGTTCAGGGATCACAAACTCCCCTACCGCCGGAATAAACACCAGCATCGAGCCGGCGATAATGCCGCCGCGGGTCAGCGGCACGATCACGCTAAAGAAGGTTTTCAACGGCTTGGCACCCAGATCCAGAGAAGCCTCAACCAGCGAGTAATCCAGCCGGGTCAGCGCGGTATAAATGGGCAATACCATAAACGGCAGGTAGGAATACACCACACCGATATACACCGCCAGATTGGTATGCAGGATCACCAAGGGTTGATCGATAACCCCCAACCACAGCAGGAAATTATTGAGGATACCGTTGTTTTTCAGGATCCCCATCCAGGCGTAAACGCGGATCAGGAACGAGGTCCACGATGGCAGGATCACCAGCAGCAGCAAAATGTTGCGGGTTGAAGATTTGCTGTGTGCCACCGCCCAGGCTAACGGGTAACCGATGATCAGGCAGCAAATCGTCGATACCGCCGCCACCTGCAACGATTGCAAATAGGCATCCAGATACAGCGGATCGTCGGTCAATTGCAGGTAGTTGGCAAAATTGAGCGCGATATCCAGTTTGCCTTCCGCCCAGTTCATCAGATCGGTATAAGGCGGAACGGCCATCGCCAGCTCCGACAGGCTGATCTTGAACACAATCAAGAACGGCAGCAGGAACAGCAGCATCAGCCACAACAGCGGCACTGCGATCACCAGTTTGCGGCCGTGGGCCATTTGCAGGCGCTGGAAAAACGCTTTAAGCGGGCCGGGGCCGTTAGCCGGCGGTTCCGACGGCGTGCGTTCAGAAAGCATTGTCATAACAATTACTCCTCACCTTCTCAACTACACCGTCAACACTACGCAGCTGTCGGCTTCCCAACACAGGCGCACTTCATCGCCCCAGGTCGGCATCCCTTTGCGGAAACGGTGGCCGTTCTGCAACTGGGCGCTGAGCATCTGGCCGCTGAGCAGCTTCACGTGGTAGATCGACAGATCGCCGAGGTAAGCGATATGCACCACTTCCCCCACCGCAAAGTTGCAGCCGTCTTGCGGCACCTCTTCGCACAGCATGATTTTTTCCGGCCGCAGCGCAACCTGGATCGGCACGCCGTCCACCACCGACGAATCCGGATCCACTTTCAGCGCATGACGCAGGCCGGGGCTTTGCAGGATCAGCGCATCGTCATGACGCTCCTGCAGCACGCAGTCAAAGACGTTGACCGAGCCGATAAATTCAGCGCTGAAGCGGCTGTTCGGATGCTCGTAAATCTCTTCCGGCTCACCGATTTGCACAAACTTGCCGCGGTTCATGATGGCGATGCGCCCCGCCATGGTCATCGCTTCTTCCTGATCGTGGGTGACCATTACGCAGGTCACGCCTACGCGCTCAAGAATATCCGTCACTTCAAGCTGCATGCGGTCACGCAGTTTTTTATCCAGCGCGCCCATAGGTTCATCCAGCAGCAACAGCTTCGGCCGCTTGGCCAGGCTGCGCGCCAACGCCACACGCTGCCGCTGGCCGCCGGAGAGCTGGTGCGGCTTGCGTTTGGCGAACTCTTGCATGTGTACCAGCGACAGCATCTCCGCCACCCGCTCGGCGATTTCCGCACGCGGCATTTTGTCCTGCTTCAGGCCGAAAGCGATGTTCTGCTCAACCGTCATGTGCGGGAACAACGCGTAAGACTGGAACATCATATTGATTGGCCGCTGGTATGGCGGCACGTGCGACATGTCCTGCCCGTCGAGCATAATCTGCCCTTCCGTTGGCTGTTCAAAGCCGGCCAGCATGCGCAACAACGTAGACTTGCCGCAGCCGGACGGCCCCAGCAGCGCAAAGATTTCGCCCTTGTAGATGGTCAGGCTGACGTCTTCGACCGCGTTTTGGCCGTCAAAGGTTTTAGTGAGGTTACGGATTTCCAGCAGAGGGGTGAAAACCTTCTGCGACTTGGCTTGAGGACGAGGAATGACGTCGTTCAATCGGGGTGCTCTCCGGTGTAAAGCAGTGCAAAAAACCACGGCGATTGCCATGGCCCAAAATGGCAACGCAGGCGGGGAGCACCCGCCTGCTGATCAGAACACGACTGAAAACCGGGCTCAACTGGCTGAGCCCTTACGCATTACTTCCCGCTTTTAACTTTAGTCCAGGCACGGGTAATGACACGGTCCAGCTTCGGCGATTGCACGTTCAGCGTGAACAGCTTGGCGCGCAGATCGGCCGGTGGATACACGTTCGGGTTATTGCGTATATCGGCGTTCACCAGCGGCGTGGAATCCTTCACCGCATTGGCGTAATACACGAAGTTGCTGATGCCCGCCATCACGTCCGGCTTGAGCAGGAAGTTCAGGAACTGATAAGCAGCGTCCTTGTTTTTGGCATCCGCCGGCATGGCGAACATGTCAAAATAGGTCAGCGCACCTTCTTTCGGGATGGTATAAGCCACGTTCACGCCATTCTTCGCTTCTTTGGCGCGGTTAGCCGCCTGCATCACGTCGCCGGACCAGCCGATCGCCACGCAGATGTCACCGTTCGCCAGATCGTTGATGTACTGGGAAGAGTGGAAGTAACGGATGTTCGGCCGCAGCTTGAGCAGCAGATCGTTCGCCGCGCCGGTGTAATCCGCCGCGTTGGTGCTGTTGGGATCTTTACCCAGATAATGCAGCACGGTCGCATAGATCTCGCTAGGCGCATCCAGGAAGGAAACGCCGCAGCTCTTCAGTTTTTCAAGGTTTTCCGGTTTGAGGATCAGATCCCAGCTGTCGACCGGCGCGTCTTTGCCCAGCACCGCTTTCACCTTGTCAACGTTGTAGCCGATGCCGGTGGTCACCATCAGGTAAGGAATGCCGTACTTGTTGTCCTTGTCGTTATGCGCCACCAGTTGCAGCATCTCGGGATCAAGGTTTTTGTAATTCGGCATTTTGCTCTTGTCGAGCGGCTCGAAGATACCGGCCTTCGACTGGCGCTCAAGGAAGTTGGACGAAGGTACCACCAGGTCATAACCGGTGCTGCCCGCCATCAATTTGCCTTCCAGTACTTCATTGGAGTCAAAGACGTCGTACACCACTTTGATGCCGGTTTCTTTCTGGAATTTAGCTAAGGTGTCCGGCGCAATATAGTCGGACCAGTTATAGACGTGCAGCGTTTTTTCATCGGCTGACGCTGTGACGGACGCGGCCATCAGCAGGCCGGCAACAACACCCGATAACCACTTTTTACGTTGGGTGACCATCCGTAACTTCCTCCAAAACAGGGGTGAATCATAGAATTGAACTTGTATCCCGAAATGATACAAAACCTTTCCTGATCGAGCGCAATCGTTGCAACCGCGAATTGAATGGCTATGCATTTGATTGCATACGCCTTTTTCAGCTGTCCAGCCCGCGTGGTCACAAGGGGAATCGCAAGCCCTTAGCAGAATCAGCAGCATAACCGGTGTTGCCGAAACGCACCAGCCTTCAGGGCTAAAAACGCCTTTTATCGATTTTTTATGCAGTTTCTCTCTATGTGATACGCCATTAATGGCATAAACGGCGAGAAATATCTGGCAACAGAGGGTAAAACGCAGAATATATTATTGCGGAAGGAAATAAGGGCAGCATGCCGCCGGAGGTACGGCATGCATCATGTACAGCGGCGATCAGTGCAACATTGGTTGGCGGTCAGCGGTAGCCGGGTTCTCTTCTTCGTCACCCATAAACAGCAGATCGTTCGCCCGCGCCTCGAGGATCACCATCGAGATCTGTTCTTCGCCCTGCTGCATAAAGTGGGTGAACTGCTCCAGCGTCACGCCCACGGCGATACTCAGCGACTGACAGACGATCAGTTTCGGCAGGTTGTCGTCCTGGATATCGACAAACGCCTTGATGGTCAGCGAACTGGCGTTGATCTGGCTGAGATCGGCCACCAGCGGGATCAGCGCGGTCGGCTTTACCTCGGCCAACGCGGAGAACAAGATCACGTTGTCAACCAGATCGATCTTGGCGTCAAACACGCCGTCGAAGTTTTGCATGTGCGGCAGGTGCAGCGCCTGACAGGAATCGCACTCAAAGAATGAAATGCCCGATTGATCCAGCCAACGTCGCAACAACGCCAAATCAGGGACAATGAGTGAATCCATATTACCAGCCTCACAATATTCAAAACGCGAAAAAGGCGCATAGCTTACGGAATATTGCCCCAATACGCCACGATCAAAGCCGCTTAATTCGCTATTAGGCTAAATATGGGCGAGAAAAGGTCACAGCACCAGCCGCAGAGCAGCGAATCTTTGCCGCCGGGCATTCACCCGCCCGATTTCAAGCGAAATCCCGGCCGCGCGCGCTGTTCAATGTATTCGATCATCATGCCGGCGATATCCAGCCCGGTGGTGCCCTCCACCCCTTCCAGCCCCGGTGAAGCGTTGACCTCCATCACCAGCGGGCCACGGGCCGCACGCAGGATATCCACCCCGGCGACATCCAATCCCAGCGTAGTCGCGGCCTTCACCGCAATCGCCCGCTCTTTGGCGGTAATGCTCACTTTGCGGGCGGTGCCGCCGCGGTGCAGGTTGGAGCGGAACTCCCCGGCCTTGGCCTGCCGCTCGATAGCGGCCACGACCTTGCCGCCCACCACCAGACAGCGCACATCCCTGCCCTGCGCCTCGCGAATGAACTCCTGCACCAGAATATGGGCATTGAGGCCGCGGAAGGCGTCAATCACGCTCTCCGCCGCCTGACGCGTTTCCGCCAACACCACCCCGATGCCCTGAGTGCCTTCGACCAATTTGACCACCAGCGGCGCACCGCCGACCAACTCGATCAGATCGCCGGTATCGTCCGGCGAATGAGCGAAACCGGTGATCGGCAGATCTATCCCCTGGCGCGCCAGCAATTGCAGCGAGCGCAGCTTGTCGCGCGCCCGGGTGATCGCCACCGACTCATTCAGCGGGTAGCTGCCCAGCAGCTCAAACTGCCGCAGCACTGCGGTACCATAAAAAGTGATGGCGGAGCCGATACGCGGGATCACCGCATCATAGCGGTCCAACTGACGGCCGCGATAATGGATGGTCGGTGCAGCGGGGTTGATGTTCATATAACAGGAGAGCGGATCGATGATATCAATGCTGTGCCCACGCTGCTCCGCCGCTTCCCGCAGGCGTTTGCATGAATACAGCGTTCCATCGCGCGAAAGAATGGCAATTTTCACTCGTCACCCCAAAAAGCAATTACCTGCCAGGCAGGCATGTTATCGGCGGCCGGCGCTCAGGCGCGCGGCTCACTGTCTTTTTTATCGCCCGGCACGTTTTTCGGATCGGGCTTGTGCCGATCGTTTTCCGGCGGCAGGCCGCCACGCATCAGCGGGCCAAAGCCCTGCGCCACGCGCCAGACCAGAAACGCCGCCGCCGGCACCATCAGCGCCACCCCAAGGAAGATCATCGCCACCGCCGCCTGCTGTGAAGCCAGCCACCCCGGCAACCGGACATGATCGTGAATACTCAGATAGGCCAGCACCAACAGCACCATACCCAGGCCTTCCAATACCAGTACCGGGCGAGGTAAGTCACCGAATGAACGCATATTTTTCTTCTCCAGAGGCACTGCCTCCAGTGTAGTGAATTCCCCCCGGCGGCGACAGCCCCGATGGCTTAATCGGTTACGTGAATCAGATTAACAGGTAATTCCTGCTTTTTTTTCACCGAGCCAACGGGCATAGTAACCGGCATCAACGCAGGTAATGCGCAGACCAAGGCTTTTTCGGCTGACAGAATGTCGTTGCAGTAGCGATTAAATAATTGAATATCAACTAAGGAGTGATGCATGTTTGCAGTGATCTTCGGGCGCCCAGGCTGTCCTTATTGTGTCCGTGCAAAAGAGTTGGCGGAAAAACTGACTGAAGACCGTGACGATTTCAACTTCCGTTATATTGATATCCACGCAGAAGGCATCACCAAGGCCGATCTGGAAAAAACCGTCGGTAAGCCGGTAGAAACCGTACCGCAGATTTTCCTTGATGAGAAACACGTTGGCGGCTTCACCGATTTCGAAGCCTACGCCAAAGAAAACCTGAATCTGTTCCAGTAAGCCTCAGGTTGTACGGCAAAAAGGCGCTTAAAGCGCCTTTTTTATTGCCGTTCGCGGCGGTGGCATTGCTGAAAAGTCTGCAGCAGGCTGCGCGCAAACAGCGCCAGCATGGCGCCGAATACGCACCAAAACACCGCGCTGGTGGCATAAGCCAGTTCCTGCCAGAACGAATAATACGGCGTCAGCCAAAAATGGCGGATCGTCAGGCACAGCGGCAATGCATACAATGCGCCCAGCAACGGGCAGAGGATCCGCTTTTTGCTCGATAGATAGCTGGCGATCATGCCGGGTATCACAAACAGCAACAGACCGGTTTCACCGTGGTGCTCGTGATCCGCGCTGCCGAATGCCCCGCTCTGCTGGCCGAGAAATACCAGGCTGAACAACAGAGAACAGCTTAAAATACCTACCCAATACCGATAGTTCGCCATGCAGAGACTCCCCTTTAGCGTCGTCACTACTCCGTAGAAATCAGCCGTGTCACAAAGCCGGTGACGCCTTGCCCTAAACGGCAACGCTGGGCTGAATTTTTTCCTTGGTCTAAAGAGAGTTAAATGCGTATGACGGCGCAGGAATTCAGCTTAATGCTGGCTGTCACGCGCTATAGCGACTAGAATATACGCCGCCGATCGATGGTTCGAATCGCCTTCCGCTGGTTAGTTATTTATGACGTCATTTTTCGACTGAATTTATATCTTATAGTCATCTACATCAAGCACTTACTGGTAAACAATAAGTTATCCTCCGTGAACATAAACGTCGCTAGTTTGTTAAACGGTAACTACATCCTGTTACTGTTTGTGGTACTCGCACTGGGGCTGTGCCTCGGTAAAGTTCGTCTGGGTTCCGTTCAACTCGGTAATTCCATTGGCGTTTTGGTGGTTTCGCTGCTGTTGGGCCAACAACATTTCGCCATTAACACCGAAGCGCTGAATCTCGGCTTTATGCTGTTTATTTTCTGCGTCGGCGTGGAAGCCGGGCCAAACTTTTTCTCAATTTTTTTCCGCGACGGCAAAAATTACCTGATGCTGGCGCTGGTGATGGTCGGCTCCGCGATGGTGATCGCTATCGGTCTGGGCAAGTTGTTCCATTGGGACATCGGGCTCACCGCCGGCATGCTGGCCGGGTCGATGACCTCGACCCCGGTACTGGTGGGCGCAGGCGATACGCTGCGTAACACCATCGTCAACGGCCCGGCGCTGCTGGCGGCACAGGATCATCTGAGCCTCGGCTATGCCCTGACCTACCTGATTGGCCTGGTGAGCCTGATCTTCGGCGCACGCTACCTGCCCAAACTGCAACATCAGGATCTCTCCACCTCCGCCCAACAGATTGCCCGCGAGCGTGGCCTGGATACCGACAGCCAGCGCAAGGTTTACCTGCCGGTCATTCGCGCCTACCGCGTTGGCCAGGAGCTGGTGGCCTGGGCCGATGGCAAAAACCTGCGTGAGCTGGGCATCTATCGCCAGACCGGTTGTTATATAGAACGCATCCGCCGCAACGGAATTCTGGCGAACCCGGATGGCGACGCGGTGTTGCAGGTGGGCGACGAGATTTCCCTGGTCGGCTACCCGGATGCCCATGCGCGGCTGGACCCCAGCTTCCGCAACGGTAAAGAAGTGTTCGACCGGGATCTGCTGGACATGCGCATCGTCACCGAAGAGATCGTGGTCAAGAACAGCAATGCGGTAAACAAGCGCCTGAGCCAGTTAAAGCTGACCGATCACGGCTGCTTCCTCAACCGGGTGATCCGCAGCCAGATTGAAATGCCCATTGACGACAGCATAGTGCTCAACAAAGGCGACGTGCTGCAGGTCAGCGGCGACGCGCGCCGGGTGAAAAGCGTGGCGGAGAAGATCGGCTTTATCTCTATCCACAGCCAGGTGACCGACCTGCTGGCCTTCTGCTCCTTCTTCATCATCGGGTTGATGATTGGCCAGATCACCATCCAGTTCAGCAATTTCTCGTTCGGCATCGGTAACGCCGCCGGCCTGCTGATGTCCGGCATCATGCTGGGCTTCCTGCGCGCCAACCACCCGACCTTCGGCTACATTCCGCAGGGCGCGTTGAACATGGTGAAAGAATTTGGCCTGATGGTGTTTATGGCCGGCGTAGGCCTGAGCGCCGGTGCGGGCATCGGCCACAGCCTCGGCGCCGTCGGTGGCCAGATGCTGATCGCCGGGTTGATCGTCAGCCTGGTGCCGGTGGTGATCTGCTTCCTGTTTGGCGCCTATGTCCTGCGCATGAACCGCGCCTTGCTGTTCGGCGCGATTATGGGGGCGCGTACCTGTGCACCGGCAATGGAAATCATCAGCGACACCGCACGCAGCAATATCCCTGCGCTGGGTTACGCCGGAACCTACGCCATAGCTAACGTGTTGTTAACCCTGGCAGGTTCGTTGATTGTGGTGCTGTGGCCGGGGATACTCGGCTAACCGATAAGCAGCAAAGATGTATCAGTGGCAAATATATTTTGAAATTTTTATCGCCGGCGAGAACTTTCCTTTCCGGGGGTAGTCTGAATTAGTGCCACTGCTTTTCTTTGATGTCCCCATTTTGTGGAGCCCGTTAGTCCCGCCTTTTTAGGTTCAAGACTATCGGGTTTTTTGTTGCCTATAGAAAATATCGTTATAAAACAATGCATTGAGAGAGGGTAATTCGCCAAGTGGCGACAGAATGGCGACAGCCATTTTGTGGGGCACAAAAAAACCTGCTTTCGCAGGCTTCTTGTTAAATCCAAAGAGCTCCCTGATTGCTCCTTGTTGGATGCGGTGGAGCAATATCAATTTTACCCGGTGATACTGTAAGTACCCCGCTTAACAGGATGCACCAAGCTATGTGGGTACTTCCTCAAGTGTTCACAGCATACCGCTGCAGTTGATGGGAGTTACCCTTAATCATATAGGATAGTTTCAGGGATATGAAGAAGGCCCTCCCCTGCAATGTTGTCCATAATGAGCGAACGCTATTGCAGGGGTGAATTGAAAGTGGTGAACGAGTGATTCAGAGAATAAGTGTTTATCTTCACGTGTTGTGAGTGACGGCCTAATAAGAAAAAACCGCCAGTGATTGGCGGCTTAAGTTTATCCTTCACCCCTGGCAAGACTACACACTGCAATGGTAGTGAATACCAGTAACAGAAATATGGCGGCACTTAAAAGTCGCTGCCACCATTCATCAAACCAGAATAGTGACCCAAAAGCTGCGACAGAAAATACCCCACTGAAAATTGCCTCCGCAATGTGCGATAAACCTTTTCCGAGCTTACCGCCCCAAGACTTTAGATAGCTCATTATTTACGCCTTCGCAAAACATTTTCGATTTACTGGAGTAGGCAATAAAGGGCTCAAGATACTCTTCTGCCAAAAAAAAGATCATATCCAAATTTCTTGGGGCTAGCTTGTGGTAAGTCGCAGGGTAATTTTCGCGTAATCGGCGCGAAGAAACGGCGGCCTGCTCGATAACCCCTTGTAAGAGAATGATGTTTAGCCCTGCAACAGTTATACCTTTAAATACCCATCTGAAAAGAGTGCTGCCAATAGCCTTCTTCAAAATGTGATGTGTAATTTGCTGAACCAGAAAGAACTGTGTGCCCATGCGACCCACGATGTAACCTTCAGCAAGATTTATTTTCCGGCCTAACGCACTTTGTGTTTGTACATCCATCCGTTGATAACAATCGCGGATGACAATGGTGATTAGCTCGCGTAGAGAGGCTTCAATACCATAACCAGAGCGTATTACCTTAATGAATCTTTCCGTTTCGATTTTATTGCGGTGTTTAAACTCGTCGCTCCCCACCCCAGCACCTTGCCATGTTCGACGGACGCTGTAGGCTATACCTTTTGGCAACGACTCAATGCCTGCAAGAATTCCCTGTGCTACTGATTTAGCATCCATAACAATCCCTTATAATTCCTGAGACCGTACCTTACACCAGTTTTGGTTGAAAATTCAACACTCCTCCCTTCATAAAAACCGGGTAAATGCGTGTTGAATTCTGATTAAATACTGATAGGGTGTTAACGACTTATAAAAATCACAGGCTATTTAAGGAACCCAGATGGTAATACTACAAGATATGACCGAGACGGAATTTAACGCATATCGTCTGATTTTTATTAATGAATACGCTTCGGATTTGGCAGACTCACGAAAGTACTCAATCGAAGAAGCACAAGAAAAAGCTACCAAGGTGATAGATGCCGTTTCCCTGCCAAGTGCAGACAAACCAGAAAATAAATTCTTCTCTATTCTGCGGTCTGATACAGAGAAACCGGTGATCGGGTATTTATGGATAGAAATTACAAAGAAATCCGCTTGGATTTTGGACTTCTGGTTAATGCCGGATTGGCGGATGCGTGGTTTTGGCCGCGCAGCACTGGAGGAAATGGAGGTGACATTGGCACATATGGGGGTTGAAGAAGTCGGGTTACGGGTAGCACCCAATAATCCAGCAGCCAAAGCCTTATATGAAAAAGTCGGGTTCCGCATAACCGGATTTAATATGCATAGGGCATTATCATAATGCCCAGATTTTCACTTAAAAACCTAAAACCCAACGGATTAAAAAACATTTCAATTCATAGAAGCACGTTTATTTTAACCAATAAAAACGTGACCCGATACATTCCATCCCTTCACTCTCATAAAGGATTTATTGTTCCCGAGCTATTCACTCAGCACTCTATCGCCCAAATCACAGCTCTTGCGAGTAAGCCACCCATTTGGCCATGTCGTGATGCGAGATATTCCCGCCGCACACCACTATCCCGATGACGGCATCAGAGGGCAACCTGGGTGCGGTCGCCATGACGGCGGGTATAAGCGCGCCGGAGGCGAGTTCAACCCATAATTTTGCCTGTTCGCCAAAGGCGAGCATGCCGTCAATCGCCGCCTTGTCCGAGACAACAACTATGTCTTCGGCATAGGCTTGAGCATGGGCCAGCATCATTTCATCAATGATCGGTACCCCAAGGGTAGAGATGATCGAGGTGATATCGACATTCACCGGCTTTCCGGCACGCAACGCCTGATGCATCGAACTGGCACCTGCGGTCTCTACGCCCCAGATTCGGATAGCCGGCTTAATGGCCTTTAGCGCCGTAGCCGCGCCTGCCAACATTCCACCGCCGCCCACGGCAATGAAAACGTCGGTCAACTCCGGGCAATCGGCAATAAACTCAAGCGCCAGGGTTCCATGCCCTTCAGCTATCAGCGAATCGTTGCAGTCGTCGATGACGACATATCCCTCGTCAGCCATAACTTTGGCGCGCTCAAATGCAGCCTGGACATCGGATTCTATAATGACGGAACTGCCCAGGTCACGGACCCGGTCGACAGAGGTCGCCGGCGCGTTGGGGGGCATAATGATAGTGACGTTGGCGCCAAAGATCTTCGCAGCCTCGGCAATAGCGATACCAAAATTACCGCCGCTCACCGCGACAAATCGGGTCTCTTTGAAATCGCCTTTCAGGCTCAGGAACTTGTTAAGCACCCCGCGCGCTTTAAAGGAACCGCCAAGCTGAGTATTTTCAAGCTTCAGGAAAACCGGTCTCTGAATGTGTTCCGCCAATCTCGAACCGGCAATAACCGGCGTACGAATGACCTTCCCTGCCAGCCGCTCTGCCGCCGCGACGACCGCGTTAAATTCAATTAATGTTGTCATTTTTGCCCAGTCAGGTAGAAGTTGTTGAATCAAGTGTTTGGCGAACTATCCCGACTGAGAATAGAGTTCTGCGGGCAGGGTTGCAACAGGCGTACATAGTGGTTTTTGCCATAAAAAAAACCCGCCTGCAGGCGATTGCCCATTGCGCAATCCACTCTCCAGACGGGTTGTTTCGTGTAATGACCTAGCCGCGCCGCATTACTTTTGTTCGGCGCTGCTCAGGGTGTCTTCGGCTTTCCAAACGCGGTATTTCACTTCCACGTCTTTCGGCACGTAAACCACGATCGGCAGGCGGCTGTTGTAGCGCTGCATGGCGGCATCGCCCAGGTTAGCGGCGATAAACTTATTCTGCTTGGCGCCGTCCGGGCAGGCCATCATGGTGGAGGCCGGTGCAGACAGTTTATCCAGCACCAGGTAGTCGTAGCCCCAGCCGGAAAGGGTTTTGCTCTCCAGCGTGCCGCCCATCATGTGGCGGTTACAGTCCACTTCCAGCGTTTTGCCGATCAGCAGCTCAACCTTGAAGTTTTCTTCCTGCTCCTGCTTCGGCAGATAAATCACCTGGCGGCTCATGCCCTTTTCCGCTTTCGGGTACGGCGCGACCTTTTCCAACGGCTGTTTGCTGATATCGGCATCAGCGGCCGGGGTGGCAGCAATAGCGCTGGCGGAAACGGCCATCAGCAGGCCGGAAAATACAACGGATGCCTTGTTCATGTTTTATCCCTACAGTTTATAAGATGCTTCGGCCATAAACTAATACACTACCGCCAGCCTGGCTATAAGTTTAATCTTCTTTACAATAGCCAGTATGCAGTTACAAAACCTATCGCCAACCATTGGTCGGGATAAAACCTCAGTGGGTTGCGGCGTTGGCGATATAGGCCTTTACCACCTGATAAACATAGTCCTGGCACGCCAGCCCGGTTTGCGGGTCGTATTTGCCCTGATTGGTAATATTGTTGGAGAGCACCCGGATGCCGATAAACGGAATAGCGAAGGAAGCGGCGATCTGCGCCGCAGAAGCCGTTTCCATCTCTTCAACGGAAGTATGATAGCTTGCCCGGAAATGGCGAATACGGTCCAGTTCGCTGTTCCACACGTCAGTGGAGCCAATCACGCCCTCAACCACGTTGCCCCGGGTGTAGCTTGCTTTAACGCCTTCCGCCGCCGCCAGCAGTTTGGCATCTGCCGGGAACTGGCGAATGCTGTGGACATTTTTATCCTCACCCGCACTGCCCTTCGAAGCCAGCAGGTCCATGGGTTGCCATTGCCGTGAGTCGCTGCCTTCCCCTGCCGCCTTCTTCGGTGTTTTAAACGCACCCAGGCTGACCGAATACTTGCCCAGCACGATATCGTAGACCTTGAGCGCCGGATCGTGGCCGCCTGCGGTTCCCTGGTTGATAATCGCCACCGGATGGAAGCGGGTAGCGGCAATCGCCGTGGCCGCCGCGGCATTGGACATGCCTTTCTGGGTTTCCGATACCACTACCGGGTAACCATCCAGGGTGCCATGCCAGAAACGCCAGCCGCCAATCTGTTCCTCACGCGGGTTATCCAGGCGTTGGGCGAAGCGTTCCGCCTCTACCGGCATTGCCCCTTGCACCACAATCGGCCCGGTTGCCTGACTCTGCTGCGCCAGTGCTAACGGGGAAAATGTCACGCCACAGGCGGCCAACAGCATAAAGCTCAGTTTTTTCGTCATCACCACAGCGTCCCGATAAAAAGCAAAGGATTACCTTAGCCGAAAGGCCAAAGCCCGCCTATCGCTTTCTCGCGGGTCCACCGAAGGGCTAAGGTTTTCTTAAGACAGAATTATTACAGTGGCCTGATTCCTCACTGCCACCGAGCCTGCGCGTGAACCCAAAACCTTCATTAAATCAATCCTCAACGACACCACAAATTAGGACTAACGCCCTTTACTCCTTACCGGCATCCTTTTACCTTTGGCAGGTTTTTGGGTTGATAGTCAGTGGGTTGGTGTTCCTTTGGCTATCACGCAACGAACAGCTGGATTGGGCAATCAGCAACTACTGGTTCGATACCGCCAGCGGCCATTTCCCCTGGCAGAACGATCGCTGGCTGGATCTGATCAACCATCGTTTGCTGAAAATCGGCGTGATTGGCGGTGCGGTGCTGGCGCTGTTTTATGGGATTTACCGCCGTAACCTGCGCATGATCGTCGCCATGCTGCTGATCGGTATCGGGCCGTTGGTGGTCGGGATCCTCAAAGCCACCAGCGCGCATTCATGCCCCTGGGATCTGATCGAATACGGCGGTAAAGCGATGTCCTATCCGTTGTTCGGCGCGATACCGGCCGAGCCGGGGCCGGGCCGGTGCTTCCCCGGCGGCCATGCTTCCAGCGGTTTTGCGGTGATGGCGCTGTTTTTTCTGTTTTATCCGCAACGCCCGCGCCTGGCTTATTGGTGCTGGTTTGGCGGCATTGCGCTCGGCATGCTGATGGGGTTTGGTCAGGTCATGCGCGGCGCACATTTTCTTACCCATAACCTGTGGGCTGGTTGGTGGGTTTGGCTCAGCCAGCTGGCTGTTTATTGGATGGTGAGCGGGTATTTCCGCCGCAAAACAAGGTAAATATCATGGAGCAGTTGAATTATCTTCTTTTCGCCTGGATCAACGCGACCCCGGCGTCCCCCGAGTGGTCAATCGATGTCGCGACCTTCCTGGCGCGCGATCTGATCGCCATCGTGCCGGTGCTGATCGTCGGGCTATGGCTGTGGGGGCCGCAGAGCCAACTGGTATCGCAACGTGAAGTGGTGGCCAAGACGACGATTGCCCTGCTATTCGCCATGCTTTCTGCCTCTACCATCGGCATGTTATTGCCGCACGAGCGGCCGTTCGTCGCCGGTATCGGCTACACCTTCCTGGCCCATGCGCCGGACAGCTCATTCCCCAGCGATCACGGCACCGCCATCTTTACCTTTGCCCTGTCCTTCCTGTTCTGGCACCGGGTTTGGTCCGGCATTTTATTGCTGATCGTCGCGGCCGGCATTGCCTGGTCACGCGTTTATCTTGGCGTGCACTGGCCGCTGGATATGGTCGGCGGCTTCCTGCTCGGCCTGGTCGGCTGCTTGTTTGCACAACTGGTGTGGAACCTGTTTGGCGATGCTATCGCCGCTAAACTGACGCGCCTGTACCATTTCCTGTTCGCCTTCGCGATCCGCAGGGGCTGGGTAAAAGAATAATCGCGCATAACGGCAGGGGCGGCACCGTCCCTGCCGTTACACCCCCCCGGTGGTGACACGAAACTCTCTCGTTTTTCCTCCCCCCAACATGGTCACCGCCGCCCCGCCGGACGTATGTGGGTTGCAGGTAGCCGGCTGAACAAACCTGAAAAAGCGTTGACTGCCTTGTTGCATAATGGGGTGCAGGCCATAATTGAATTGGGCGGTAGAAAACCGTGTTACATACCGCCTGCCCTTTGATGCCAGCATAAAGAACTCGGCCTGATCGACATACAGTGACAGATCGTCCGAGCACAGCATCTCGTGTTCGGCCACGCTCCCGTGCGCTGCCAACGCCGGAGCCGGCAGATTCTGACGGAAGACCGCATCCGGAATGCAACCATAGTTAAGGTGGCAAACATAGTCCAACGGTAGCGGCTCATCGGCAAGGTTGGTGATTTGCATCTCGATGGCGAATTGCGCGCTGTCCGCCGTTAAACGCAATGCCGGGCGTACCCGGCAACGTGGGTGAGAAAGTTCTCCGCTACCGTAAAGCGCCAATGTATCCCCTTCCACCTGCAACCCTATCCGTTGAATGCCCGCCAACGCCCCCTCTTGCTGCGGCCAGGGTGAATGAAACGCAACGCCGCCAACCGGTTTACTCTTGCCCGGCCGGACGCTGCGATGCCCCGACTTCAGCGAGTAGCCGTCAAAATCGGCATCCCAAATCGTCAGGCCACGATAAGGCAATACCGTCAAGGTGCCACGGCGGTTTGCCAGCGTCAGCACCTGGCCGGCCTCTTCGCAGGTAAACGCCATGACTACAAAATCCGCATTGCGAAAAACTTCATCCGGTTGCATCCCAAACTGCTCAGGTGCCAGATTTATCATTATGTTCCTCCTTTTCCCCTGGACGTTCCGCTCGTAAACGCGCAGTCCGCACCTAAAATGTTATTTAAATAACATAACATCCTTCCTGATGTTATACACCCAACAGGCAAAAAACGATGATCTGCGCGTCATTTTTAAAATCTCGCTAGGTTTACCGTCAGTGAAATGTTATTATTCTAACATTGTTCACATCCTGCTTTGTTTAAACCTCAATAAGGAATCGAGATGACTACCGAAAACATTGATTACGCCCGCTATGTCGATCACACCCTGCTGGCCATGGACGCTACCGAAGAGCAAATCGCCAAGCTCTGTGAAGAAGCACAGCAGCACCATTTTTACGCCGTCTGCGTAAACTCCGGTTACGTACCGCTGGCGACGCACCTGCTGCAAGAAAGCGAAGTAAAAATTTGTTCCGTGATCGGTTTCCCTCTGGGGGCCGGCCTGACCGTAGCGAAAGCCTTCGAAGCCAAAGCGGCGATTGCGGCCGGCGCGCAGGAAATTGACATGGTGATCAACGTGGGTTGGCTGAAAAGCGGCCTACTGGATGAAGTCAAAGCCGACATCGCCGCAGTGCGCGAGGTTTGCGCGGCGATCCCGTTGAAGGTAATATTGGAAACCTGCCTGCTCAGCGATGCGCAGATCGTTCAGGTTTGTGAAATGTGTCGCGAACTCGATGTGGCCTTCGTTAAAACCTCAACCGGCTTCAGCACCGGCGGCGCTCGTGAAGAGCACGTTAAACTGATGCGAGCCACCGTGGGCAGTGAAATGGGTGTGAAAGCATCCGGCGCCGTGCGCGATCGCGCAACCGCCGAGAAGATGATCAAAGCAGGCGCCACTCGTATCGGCACCAGCTCTGGCGTAGCAATCGTTTCCGGTGATCAGGCTGCCGCCGGCAGCTACTGATAACCTGAGGCACCTCAGTACCGGGTGCGCGCCGTGAAAATCTGATGCGGGGTAATACGTCCAGCCAATGGCTGAGCGCGTATTGCCCCGCATTTGTGTGTTCGGCCCTGGAGATTGGCTTTTAACCCTGTGGGAAGACAGACTGATGGAAACGCGGCGCGAAGAACGTATTAACCGGTTAGTGCAGGCGTTAAAGCGCTCTGACAAGATCCACTTAAAAGAAGCTGCCGTGCTGTTGGGCGTTTCAGAAATGACCATTCGCCGCGATCTCAGCGCGGAACCGGCGGCCGTGGTATTGCTCGGCGGCTATGTGGTAGCCGACCCGCGCAGTAACGGCGTGACCAACTATTTCGTTTCCGATCAAAAAGCCAAGCAGGTAACGGAGAAACGCCGTATCGGCCTGCTCGCGGCTGCGTTGATCGGCGAAAACGACACGGTATTTTTCGATTGCGGCACCACCACCCCGGCGATCATCGACGCCATTGCCGATGAACTGCCTTTCACGGCGGTGTGCCACTCGCTGAATACCTTCCTGGCGTTGCAGGACAAACCGAACTGCAAAGTGATCCTGTGCGGCGGCGAATTCAAACCGAACAACTATATTTTCACCGCCGTCGGCCGGCACAACGAGCTGGACCATATCTGCCCGAATATTGCCTTTATCTCCGCCGCCGGCCTGAGCCTGCAGCATGGCGCTACCTGTTTTAACTTCGACGAACTGGAGATGAAACACCGGGCGATGGCGATGGCGCAGCAAAAGATCCTGGTCGCCGACCACAGCAAGTTCGGTAAAACCAAACCCGCATGCATCGGCCCGCTGACCCAGTTCGATCGGGTGATTACCGATCGCCAGCCCGATCCGCAGTTTGTCGAGTTTTTCAACGAAAACGCTATCGCCATTCGTTTTTGAGCCACCTCTCACCGTCGGACCGCCGGCGGTGCTCTTCATTTGCCGGGTCAGACTCATCGCCGGCAGAACAAATAATGCGCAGTTGAGGCGTTTATTTTTTTAACCGCGCGCTAAATCAGGTTAATAAATCGCAACATCCCTTCAGGCAACTTCCCTCACCGCAGTGAAACCCGACGAAATATCGACGGTTATTTATGCTTAACGAAGTTTTTATATGATAAATAGCGGCAACCTGGATGCGATAAATATCAACAAACGCGCAACCATAACGCTCTAAATATGCCCAAATTAGATTATTTATATGATGAATGGTTAAGCATTTTTATTCGCTATCCGGTTAACTAATTTACCTTAGTTACTAGCGGGTAATTTTCAATAAAATAAATAAAAATCATAAAGTTAATAATTATTTTACTTAAAAATAGAATGTGATCTGCGTCACTAAAACTGCTTAATACGGGTTTTTAGCTAGATCCAAACCTGCGCTTAAAATATATTGCTCGGCTTACTGACAACAACAGCGTTTTATCTGGTTAAATATTACTCGCACCGGATAAACGTTAAAATGCTCATGAGAGCGTTCTCAGCGCAAAATATTACACAATTGCGCAACACATGCGTGAAAAACCAATAAAAAAGCAGCTACACGCACAGGTTACGCATTTGGGAGCATGATCACGGTTGTTTCTACTGTAAATCGTTATCTTGCCGCCAACAAAAATCGGCAGGCACGGACCTTCCGGCAACAGTAACGATGGAAAGCCCTGTTTCGGCGGAACGTCATTTGGTTAGTTATCCGGCGCCTGCGCAAAAAGATAATTAGCATAATAAACAACCAGGGGGACGCCAGTTATCCCCGCAAGCAACACCTGATTCTTACCGATGCCGCATCTAATAGTGCGCCATTCGGTTTTAACCTTAAGTTTTGCCTTTAATTTTAAATTATCGTGTTCACTTCGGAGATATTTATGGACACTACACAGACCGGCACCATTGCCTCTGCGGCTTCTGACTCCACCAGTACCTGGCGTAAAACGGACACCATGTGGATGTTGGGCCTGTACGGCACCGCCATCGGCGCAGGCGTTTTGTTCCTGCCAATCAACGCCGGCATCGGCGGTTTGATTCCTTTGATCATCATGGCCATCATTGCTTTCCCGATGACCTTCTTCGCCCACCGTGGCCTGTGCCGTTTCGTCCTCTCCGGCAAAAATGCCGGTGAAGACATCACCGAAGTGGTTGAAGAACACTTTGGTATCAGCGCCGGTAAGCTGATCACTCTGCTCTACTTCTTCGCCATCTACCCAATCTTGCTGGTTTACAGCGTGGCGATCACCAATACCGTCGACAGCTTCATTACCCACCAGCTGGGCATGACCTCGCCACCGCGCGCCATTTTGTCGTTGATTCTGATCGTCGGCCTGATGACCATCGTGCGTTTCGGTGAGCAAGCGATCGTGAAAACCATGAGCATCCTGGTGTTCCCGTTCGTCGCCGTACTGATGCTGCTGGCCCTGTACTTGATCCCGAACTGGACCGGTGCCATCTTCGAGAACGTCTCCCTTTCTGACGCAGGCACCGGCATGGGCAATGGTCTGGTGATCACCCTGTGGCTGGCGATCCCGGTCATGGTGTTCTCCTTCAACCACTCGCCGATCATCTCCGCTTTTGCCGTCGCCAAACGTGAAGAATACGGCCAGGAAGTTGCCGAGAAAAAATGCTCCCGCATTTTGGGTTACGCTCACATCATGATGGTGCTGACCGTCATGTTCTTCGTGTTCAGCTGCGTGCTGAGCCTGTCGCCAGAAAACCTGGCGGAAGCCAAGGCGCAGAACATCTCTATTCTCTCTTACCTGGCCAACCACTTTAACAACCCGATGATCGCCTACATCGCGCCGGTCATCGCCTTTATCGCCATCACCAAGTCGTTCCTCGGTCACTACCTGGGCGCACGTGAAGGCTTTAACGGCCTGATTGCCAAATCGATGAAGAGCCGCGGCAAAACCATCAGCACCAACAGGCTGAACCGCATCACCGCCATCTTCATGCTGGTCACCACCTGGATTGTCGCGACCCTGAACCCAAGCATTCTGGGTATGATCGAAAACATGGGCGGCCCAATCATCGCCATGCTGCTGTTCCTGATGCCGATGTACGCTATCCGCAAAGTGCCTGCAATGCGTAAATACAGCGGCCACATCAGCAACGTATTCGTCGTCGTGATGGGCCTGATCGCCATCTCCGCAATTCTGTACAGCCTCTAATCAAGCTCCGCCGGCGCCCCGTGCGCCGGCTTCTCTCGGCACTGCCCCCCTTTACTGCACTAACGCCTAACACCTGAAGAAGGAGGCGAGACCATGGTCAGCGTTTTCGATATTTTCAAAATTGGTATTGGTCCATCCAGCTCCCACACCGTCGGCCCGATGAAAGCCGGCAAGCTGTTCACCGAGGAGTTGATTGCCCATCAACAGTTGATGGATACCACCCGCGTAGTGGTGGACGTGTACGGTTCGTTGTCACTGACCGGCAAAGGTCACCACACCGACATCGCGATTATCATGGGGCTAGCGGGCAACCTGCCGCATGACGTGGACATTGACGGCATCGCCGGTTTCATCCGCGACGTAGAACAACGCGGTCGCCTGCTGCTGGCTAACGGCCGCCATGAGGTGGATTTCCCGTTGCAAGGCGGCATGAACTTCCACAGCGATAACCTGCCGCTGCACGAAAATGGCATGCGCATTCGCGCCTTTGGCGGCGAGCAACTGCTGCACAGTAAAACCTATTACTCGACCGGCGGCGGCTTTATCGTCGATGAAGAACATTTCGGCCAACCCGCGACACATCAGGTTCAGGTGCCCTACCCGTTCCGATCGGCGCGTGACCTGCAGCAACACTGCAAGGATTCAGGCCTGTCGCTATCCGGCATGGTGATGCAAAACGAGCTGGCGCTGCACAGCAAGGCCGAGATCGACGCCCACTTCGCCGACGTCTGGCAGGTGATGCGCGCAGGCATCGAACGCGGCATGAACAGCGAAGGCCTGTTGCCCGGCCCGATGAAAGTCCAGCGCCGCGCCGCCGCCCTGCGCCGCATGCTGGTCACCGGCGACAAGAACAATATCGACCCGATGAACGTGGTTGACTGGATCAACATGTTCGCCTTCGCCGTGAACGAAGAGAACGCCGCCGGCGGCCGCGTGGTGACGGCGCCGACCAACGGTGCCTGTGGCATCATCCCGGCGGTGCTGGCCTATTACGACCAGTTTATTCGCCCGGTGAATCCGAATTCCTACACCCGTTATTTCCTGGCGTCCGGCGTGATCGGCGCGCTGTACAAGATGAACGCGTCGATTTCCGGTGCAGAAGTAGGTTGCCAGGGGGAGGTGGGCGTCGCCTGCTCAATGGCGGCGGCGGGATTGGCTGAGCTGATGGGCGGTAGCCCGGCGCAGGTTTGCATCGCGGCGGAGATCGCCATGGAGCACCATCTGGGGTTGACCTGCGATCCGCTGGCCGGCCAGGTTCAGGTGCCTTGTATCGAACGTAACGCGATTTCTGCGGTGAAGGCGGTCAACGCCGCGCGCATGGCGCTGCGTCGCACCAGCGAGCCGCGCGTATGCCTGGATAAGGTGATTGAAACCATGTATGAGACGGGCAAAGACATGAACGCCAAATACCGCGAAACCTCGCAAGGTGGCCTGGCGATCAAGGTTGTGGCCTGTAACTGAATATCCTTCATACTTGAAGCTGCATCTGTGTTGCCTGCGGGCGTTCACCCCAGTCACTTACCTGAGTAAGCTCCTGGGAACTCACGCTCTTGCCGCCTTACTCGGCAAGCCTCGCCCCGTTGGGGCCAGCGCAAGCGCTGTTCAACAAAATCGTTGGTTTTGTTGTGATGCAACTCCAATTATTTTGGCTATAACAAAACAAGAAGGGCATGGTTGAGTATGCCCTTCTCATTTGACCGCATTAACCGAGAAGTTAACCGAAGATGCTGCCGAACCACTGGGTCAGCTTCATCATCACCATGTCCCAAATGCGGCTGAAGAAGTTGCCTTCTTTCACTTCCTGCATCACCACCAGCGGGTATTGCTCAATGGTTTTACCGTCCAGTTGGAAATCAATGGTACCCACCACCTGGTTTTTCGCCAGCGGCGCTTCCAGCGTTGGCTGATTCAGTTTGTAACTGGCTTTCAGATTTTTCATCTGCCCTTTCGGGATAGTCACCGCCGCATCTTTGGCGACGCCCAGCGGCACGTCGTTGATGTCACCGAACCACACGCGCTGGGTAACAAACGGCTTGTCGGTCTTGATCGGCGTTGCGGTTTCGTAGAAGCGGAAACCCCAGGTCAGCAGTTTTTCACTTTCGCTGAAGCGAATACGGTCACTCGGCGCACCCAGCACCACCGAGATCAGGCGCATTGGGCCATCGGTAGCGGATGCCACCAGGTTATGGCCGGCACCGCCGGTGTAACCGGTTTTGATGCCGTCGACATTCAGGTTGGAACTCCACAGCAAGCGGTTACGGTTAACCTGGCGGATCTTGTTGAAGGTGAACTCTTTTTCTTTATGCAACGCGTACTCATCCGGCACGTCGCGAATCAGCGCCTGGCTCAGCAATGCCATATCGCGCGCGGTGCTGTACTGCCCTTCCGCATCCAGGCCATGCACCGTCAAGAAATGGGTATTCTGCAGACCCAGGGATTTGGCGTAGTTGTTCATCAGGCCGACGAATGAATCCTGGCTACCCGCCACATAATCGGCCAATGCGATGCTGGCATCATTGCCGGACTGAATGACGATACCTTTGTTCAATTCCATCACCGGCACCTGATCGCCCGGTTTGATAAACATCAGCGAAGAGCCGCGCAGCGCCGGGTTGCCGGTTGCCCAGGCGTCCTTACCGACGGTCACCATATCCTCAGGTTTGATCTTGCCGGCCTTGATCGCCTGACCTATCACATAACTGGACATGATCTTGGTCAGGCTGGCGGGATCGAGACGCGTATCGGCATTGCCCTCCGTCAGGATTTTGCCGCTGTTGTAATCCATCAGCACAAACGCCTTGGCGTCAACCTGCGGGGCCGCCGGCGCTTCTGCTGCGTGAAGCACAGGTGTAGCCAGCAACAAAATGCTGACGCTAAAGGTCAATTTCTTCAGGGAGGTGGATAAGTTTTTTTTCATCATGACGTCGCCAGAGTGTCCATTCAAATCATTGAAATAGCGTTAACTTTCAAACATATTCACGTTTTCAGCCAACCAGCGAGAGTGGCTCGGCGCGCGTTTGCCAACCGCAGACTCCCTGCGGCCCCCCAACGGGTGAGCGGCGCACCAAAAATGCCCTTGCTGTGAGTTTATTAGATTTATCTTATTTTTGCAGGGTTTAGCATGAATTTTCATCATTTTTACATAACTGTACGCTCTGTCGCGCAATTTGGATAAAAAGCCAGCCATCAGGTGCTTTTTTATACCACCAATGGCTATACGGCTGCACATCTGAACCGCTGCACATCTGCGCATCCATACGTCCAAATCAGACTAATATATTCCAAAAATGCATATTGAACGGTTATTTGTTCTTTTTAATGCACTTATTTACAGCGCTATCATCCAGATAACGGTTTCTAAACCGAATTATCCTGGAGATTACTCATGGCAATACCGCACTCCGTTATCGACATGATCGGCAATACCCCGATGCTGGAACTGACCCAGTTCGATACCGGCCCCTGCCGGCTGTTCGTCAAGCTGGAAAACCAAAACCCCGGCGGTTCGATCAAGGATCGCGTGGCGCTGTCGATGATCGAGCAGGCCGAACGCGACGGCAGCCTGCTGCCCGGCGGCACCATCATTGAAGCCACCGCCGGCAATACCGGCCTGGGGCTGGCGCTGGTGGCGGCCCTGAAGGGCTACAAACTGCTGCTGGTGGTGCCGGACAAGATGAGCCGCGAGAAGATTTTCCATCTGCGTGCGCTAGGGGTTGAGGTGGTGCTGACGCGTTCGGACGTGGGCAAAGGCCACCCGGCTTATTATCAGGATTACGCCAAACGGCTGGCGGATGAGATCCCCGGCGCTTTCTATATCGATCAGTTCAACAATCCGGCCAACCCGGCGGCCCATACCCGCACCACTGCGCCTGAGCTGTGGCAGCAGATGGAGAATCAAGTGGACGCCATCGTGGTCGGCGTCGGCTCCGGCGGTACGCTGGGCGGCCTGAGCCAGTATTTTGCCGACGTATCGCCGCAAACCGAGTTTGTGCTGGCCGACCCTGCCGGCTCGATCCTGGCGGATTATCTCGACAGCGGCCAGATCGGCGAAACCGGCAGTTGGTTGGTGGAGGGCATCGGCGAAGATTTCATTCCGCCGCTGAGCGACTTCAATCAGGTGCGTAACGCCTACCGCATCGGCGACGCCGAAGCCTTTACCACCGCGCGCGATTTGCTGCGCAAAGAAGGCGTGTTGGCCGGCTCGTCCACCGGTACGCTTTTAGCCGCTGCGTTACGCTATTGCCGGGCGCAGACCGAGCCGAAACGCGTGGTCACCTTCGTCTGCGACAGCGGCAACAAATACCTGTCTAAAATGTATAACGATCACTGGATGCTGGAACAGGGCCTGTTGAGCAAACCGCAACATGGTGATCTGCGCGATCTGATCGCCTACCGCCACGACGAAGGTGCAGCGGTGTCGGCCGCGCCGGAAGATACCTTGGCGATCGTTCATGCCCGCATGCGGCTGTATGACATTTCGCAATTGCCGGTACTGGAAGGCGATCGCGTGGTCGGCCTGATCGATGAGTGGGATCTGCTCAATGCAGTTCAGGCGGACGCCAGCCACTTCAGTCTGCCGGCCACCCGCGCCATGACCCAGTCGGTCAACACCTTGCAAAAAGAGGCCAGCTATCAGGATTTGCTCGCCACCTTCAATCACGGCCACGTTGCGGTGGTGCTCGATGGCGAGCGCTTCCTCGGCCTGATCACCCGGACAGACGTGCTTAACGCCTGGCGCCAAAAATTACGCTAATAAGGATTATTGTATGGCCAAGTTCGATACGTTGACCGTTCATGCCGGGTATACCCCGGATGCCACCGGCGCAGTGATGCCGGCTATCTACGCCACCTCGACCTACGCCCAACCGGCGCCGGGCGAGCACACCGGCTATGAATATTCACGCAGCGCCAATCCGACGCGCACCGCGCTGGAAAGCGCCATCGCCGAACTGGAAGGCGGCAGCCGCGGTTACGCCTTTGCCTCCGGCCTGGCGGCCTGCTCAACGGTGCTGGAACTGCTCGATCAGGGCAGCCATCTGGTGGCGGTCGACGATCTGTACGGCGGCACCTACCGCCTGCTGGAAAAAGTGCGCAGCCGCACCGCCGGTTTACGCGTCACCTATGTTTCTCCGACGGACATCGCCGCGCTGGAGCAGGCGATCGAGCCGGAGACCAAAATGATCTGGGTGGAAACGCCCACCAACCCGTTGTTGAAGCTGGCCGATCTGAGCGCCATTGCCGCTATCGCCAAAAAACACGGGTTGATCAGCGTGGCGGACAACACTTTCGCCTCGCCGTATATTCAGCGGCCGCTGGAGTTGGGGTTCGATGTGGTGGTGCATTCCGCCACCAAATACCTTAATGGGCATTCCGACGTGGTGGCCGGGGTTGCCGCCGTAGGTGAGAACGCGGCGCTGGCGGAACAGCTGGGCTTTCTGCAGAACGCGGTGGGCGGTATCCTCGATCCGTTCAGCAGTTTCCTGACGCTGCGCGGCATCCGTACGCTGGCGTTGCGCATGGAGCGCCACAGCAACAGCGCATTGCGTATCGCCCAGTGGCTGGAAACCCAGCCGCAGGTGGAGGATGTTTATTACCCAGGCCTGCCGAGCCACCCGCAGCACGCACTGGCGGCAAAGCAAATGAGCAGCTTCGGGGGCATGATTTCGGTCCGGCTGAAAGGTGACGACGCCTTTGCGCGCCGGGTCATCAAACGTTCGCGGCTGTTCACTCTGGCGGAAAGCCTGGGCGGCGTTGAAAGCTTGATCAGCCAGCCATTCAGCATGACCCATGCGTCGATCCCGCTGGAACAGCGGCTGAAAACCGGCATCACGCCGCAGTTGCTGCGCTTGTCGGTGGGGATTGAGGATGCGGAAGATTTGATCGCCGATCTGCAACAGGCGCTGGCGGAATAATCCCTCGCCATGAACAAAAAAGGCCTGGCAGTAAGCCAGGCCTTTTTTGTTACCCCTATTCAAACGCCGACGACATCCTGATAGTGGCGCTGCGCCACATCGGGGTGAGAACGGATCCTCCCCTTCAGATAGTTAAAGCCCACGTCGCGGAACAGCGGATTATGCGGATCGCTGGCCGGGCCGCGGGCCTCTGCCGCCAATTGCGCAGGCAGTTGATACAGCGGCACCACGGCGTCCAATCGCGCCCCCAGGAAGAAAGCGATCGACAACCTGTCGCTTCCCGCCGGCGGCGTCTCCACCCGATGCACGGTAGCGCGCAAATAACCGTTGGTCGCCAGTTCCAGCAGCTCGCCGATGTTGACCACAAAGGTCTCCTCGCGCGGCTCGGCGTCGACCCAGTTCCCCTCGCTGACTTCGACCTGCAAACCTTTCTGCCGGTCCTGCAGCAGAAAGCTGAGAAAACCGGAATCCTTATGAGCGCCCACCCCCTGGCCACTGGCGGTCGCCTCGCGCCCCGGGTAACGGATCAGCTTGATATGTTCATTCGGCTTCTCGCCGTAGAGCGTATCGAACGCCTGCTCAGGCAACGAAAGCGCCAGCGCAAAGGCACGCAGCAGCCGCAACGACATGCCGGTCATCGCCTGTTGCCACTGTAACAGCAGCGGTTTCAGCTCGGGCAGTGCCTCAGGCCATTGATTCGGCCCCTGCAAGCGCGCCCAGCGCGGCGTTTTTTCGGTCAGTTGCAACGCAGGGCGTTCCGCACCGATGTCAAATTGCTCGCGCCAGTCCGGTTGGCCGCGCGTCAGTTCGGCCGCGGCACGGTTATAGCCGCGAAAGTGCGGTGAATGCACCATCTGCACCGCCAGTTTGTCGGCTTCCGGTAGAGCGAAAAATTGCCTTGCCCGCTGCTGCAATTGCGCATTCAACCGGGTATCAACGCCGTGTCCGCGCAGATAAAAGAAACCTACATCGCGCGCTGCCGCACGCAAGCCGTCAAGAAATGCCTGCCGCTGCTGCGCGTTGCCATCAAGCTGCGAAAGATCCAGCAGCGGCAGCGTCTTCAGCGTCAGTGGTGGTGTCATTATCCTGTTCCTCGTCATCCCCAACAAAAACCGGGCCGGTATAAAGGCGAATTATCAACATTTTCAGCTCCTGAATGGCCTGCGTATGCCCCTATAGTTACCACCCAGCCTGACGGGCGAGCCAATATTGTTGCGTTCTAAGATATGCAAAGGTTCAACAAAGTGACGCAAAACCGTCATCAAAGTTTCTTATGCTCTGCGCAATTTCGTCGCCGCCACTGGCTGGCGGCGTAGGGTATCCGCTATTGTTGTATGCAACCCCCCGTTTCCCTCCCTGCCTGCCGGAGAAATACTGATGGATTTAGCCTTGTTCGACCTGGATGAGACCCTGATTGATGATGACAGCGCCAGCCTGTGGATCCGTTGGCTGGTCGCGCAAGGGTTCGCGCCGGCGGAACTGGAACAGCAGGAACAGCAACTGATGCAGCTCTATTACCAGGGCAAGCTGTCCATGGAAGACTACATGCAAGCCACTCTGGCGCCGCTGGCCGGTTTGAGCACCCAAACGGTGGCCGGTTGGGTACAGCGCTATATCCGGCGCGATATCCTGCCGCGGGTTTATCCCGCCGCACGTGAGCGGTTGCTGTGGCATCGTGAACGCGGCGACTGCATTTTGGTCATTTCCGCCACCGGCGAACATCTGGTTGCCCCTATTGCCGAACAGCTCGGTGCCGACGGCGCGCTGGCGATTGGCGTCTCCGTTGAAGACGGGCGCTTCACCGGTAACACCTACGGCACCATGACCTATCAGAAAGGCAAGGTGATCCGCCTGAAACAGTGGCTGGCAGAACACCCGGAGCTGAGCTTCGAACACAGCCACGGTTACAGCGACTCGCTTAACGACAAGGCGATGTTGGAATATGTCGACAGCGCCACGGTGATCAACCCGGACCGCGAACTGCATGCGCTGGCGACCGAGCACGGTTGGGAAGTGTGCCGCTGGGAACGCTGAAAGCAGGCAAAAAATGCCATTCGGGTGTGACAAAAGCCAAACTGTGACGTATGAATAATCGCTCGGGTTCGTTAATCCGCTGAAGCTTAAAGAGGCACGCTATGCTGACCATCTGGGGTCGTGAGAATTCAAATAATGTCAGGAAAGTGCTGTGGTGCGCCGCAGAACTGGAGTTGAGCTACACCCATATCAATGCCGGTGGCGCATTCGGCAAGGTGAACGAGGAAGCTTACCGCTCATTAAACCCGAACGGCCTGGTGCCGCTGCTGCAAGATGATGACTTCGTGCTGTGGGAATCGAACACCATCGTGCGCTATCTGGCGGCGAAGTTTGGCAGCGAGCCATTCTACCCGCAGGATCTGCAAGCCCGCGCCAGCGCCGAGAAGTGGATGGACTGGACGACCTCCACCATAGTCGCGCCCTTTTCCATCGTGTTCTGGGGCCTGGTGCGCACCAAACCGGAACTGCGCGACATGGCGAAGATCGAAGCGGCGATCGCCACGCTGGAAAAACACTTCGACGTAGTGGAAGCCGCTCTGGGCAACCAGCCTTATCTGTCCGGAGAAGCCTTGGGTTTCGGCGACATTACGCTCGGCAGCTTTGCTTACGCCTGGTTCACCATGCCGATTGAGCGCCGTCCGCGCCCGAACATGGAGCGCTGGTACCAGCGGTTGACCGAACGCCCGGCCTATCAACGCGCCGTGATGAGCGAGTTGACCTGAGTGTTGTGCGCCCCTATGGGGCGCTATGATTTCTCCGTCAGCCCGACACGCAACAGCTTGCCGTTATCCGCATCGGTTAACAGATAAATATAGCCATCCGGCCCTGTCCGTACCTCGCGGATCCTTTCCCCTCGATCCTCCAGCAACCGCTGTTCGGCGATCACCTTGTCGCCCTGCAACGTCAAACGAATCAATGCCTCCTGCGCCAGCGCGCCGATAAACAGCGAGCCCTGCCATTCCGGGAAACGGCTGCCGTTGTAAAACGCCATGCCGCTGATACCCGGCGACACTTGCCAATAATGCAACGGCTGTTCGGTGCCGGCCACTTTCTGCCCTTTCGCCTCCGGGATCGCCAGACCGGAGTAATTGATACCGTAGGTAGCGATAGGCCAGCCGTAGTTTTTGCCCGCCCGAGGAAGATTGATCTCATCGCCGCCGCGCGGGCCGTGCTCGTGCTCCCAGAGCACGCCGCTCCATGGGTTCAGCGCCAGTCCTTGCGGGTTACGGTGGCCGTAAGACCAGATTTCCGGCCGCTTGCCGGCCTGGCCGACAAACGGATTATCCGGCGGCACCGCGCCGTCGGCAGTCAAGCGCACCACCTTGCCCTGCAGTTTGTCCAAATCCTGCGCCGTCGGCCGTTGGTTATTTTCCCCCAACGCGATAAACAGATAGCCCTGACGATCAAACACCAGCTTGCCGCCAAAATGGTTGCCGACCGACAATTTCGGCTGCTGGCGGAAAATCACCTTGAAGCCTTCCAGCCGCCGGTTGTCGGCGCTCAGCCGCCCGTACCCCACCGCGGTGCCCGCCTTGCCGTTCTCCCCCGCCTCGGCAAAGCTGAGGTAGACCCGCCGGCTGTCGGCAAAGTCCGGCGCCAACAGCACGTCCAACAGGCCGCCCTGCCCTTCGGCATACACCTGCGGCACGCCGGTAATGGGTGCTGACAGCCCCTGTCCCTGCTGCCATAGCCGCAAACGCCCCGGCCGTTCGGTAATTAACATCCCCTGATCGCCGGGCAAAAATGCCAGCGACCACGGGTGTTCCAACTTGTCTTGCAACTGCGTTACCGCCGGTGCGGCGTGCAGCAGGCCACTGAATAACAGCAAACCGGCCAACATGGTCAATCGGGGCATGGCATCCTCCTGGACAAAAACCGACCCATTCAGTGTAGCCCAGCAGGCTGATCACGACGTTTGTTTTAAATTTCAATATGTTGAATTTTAGCCAAACTGAGCTTAAGTTAACGGATTGCTCAGGAGGAAATATGGACATCACCGTAACCGATACGCTCAGTGAAGATACCCTTGATGCCATCCGACAAGGTCTGAGGGCCCATAACAGCCCGTACATTGATGCCAGCCAGCGCAAACCGCTTGGCGTCTCTATCCGGGATGCTTCCGGTCAGGTTGTCGCCGGGCTAACCGCAGAGACCTGGGGCAACTGGCTCAGCGTCGACTGGCTATGGGTGGCAGATTCGCAGCGTGGCACCGGGCTGGGCCGTAAAGTGTTGCTGGCCGCCGAACAGGAGGCTATCGCCCGTGGCTGCCGTTATGTTCGTTTAGATACCTTCAGTTTCCAGGCGCGGCCGTTCTACGAGAAACTTGGCTACCAACGCCAAATGACGCTACAGAATTACCCGGTGGAGCATGAATGTTACTTGCTCACTAAAACCCTAATTGAATAAAACAGGTGGCCTGATGGAATCCGCAACCATGGTTGTGAACAGCGTGGCGTACAAAGCCGGTAAACGGCTGGGTGAAGTGACCATTGATGACATCAGCGAGGTCGTCAAACAGCCGGACACCTTCGTCTGGCTTGGGTTGTGGCAGCCGGAGGACGCCTTTATGCGCAAGGTGCAAGAAGAGTTTGGCCTGCACGATCTGGCGATTGAAGATGCGCTGTGCGCCCACCAACGCCCCAAACTCGAAGCTTACGGCGATTCTCTGTTTATCGTGGTGAAAACCGCACAGTGGGGCGACAACGAAATCGAGTACGGCGAAACCCATTTCTTCGTGGGTAAAAATTTTCTGATCACGGTGCGCCACGGCGCGTCACCCAGCTACGCCCCCATCAGAGCCAAAGCGGAGGAGAACCAGAAGCAACTGTGCCACGGCCCCGGTTTTGCGCTGTATTCGGTGCTGGATTTTGTGGTGGATAACTACCGCACCGTAGTGGCTAAATTCGAGGCGAGCATCGAAGGCATCGAAGCCAATATGTTCAAGTCGGAGTTTGATCAGGCCGCCATCGAGAACGTCTATACCCTGCGGCGGCACCTGCTGGCGCTGCGCAATGCCGCATGGCCGATGGACGAAATCTGCAACCAGCTGATTCGCCTGCATGAGGAGGTGATCCCGAAGGAGCTGCGTGCCTACGTGCGGGACGTTCAGGATCATGCACGTCAGGTGGTCAGCAATATCGACGATATGCGCGAAATGCTGACCAATGCGATGCATGTCAACCTGGCGCTGGTCACCGTCAAACAAAACGAAGTGGTAAAACGGCTGGCAGGCTGGGGGGCGATCCTGGCGATCCCGACCGTGATTTTCAGCCTGTACGGCATGAACTTTGCCGACATGCCCGAGCTGAAATTCCCCTGGGCTTACCACACCACCCTCGGGGTAACCCTCGCCGGTTGCTTCTTCCTGTATCAGAAACTGAAGAGATCCGGCTGGTTGTAAACCGCAACGGGGTTGCGTACGGCACCCCGTTTAGTTGACCGGCATGCGCGCCGGATCCGGGTACTGATATTCAAACCCCAGCTCGTTGCAGATGCGGCTGCCGTCCACCAGCCGACCGCCCTGTTCGCTCTCGGCGGCAAACTGCGGTGGGGGCAAATGCAACTGCTCCGCCAGAGCCGGGTAGAACTCGCGCTTGGTCGGATGGGCAGGCGCGCACAGGTTATAAACGTGGCCGCCTTTCGGCAGCTTCAGCAACAGTTGAATGGCGGCAATCACATCATCCTGATGCACCAGATTGACGCCTTGCGAGCCGCCCTTGACATCCACTTTGCCGGCCAGGAAACGGCCAGGATGGCGATCCGCCCCCACCAGCCCTGCCAGCCGCAAAATATCCACCGAGGTGTTTGGCAGTTCATGCAGCCAGCGCTCCAGCTCTGCCAGCACACGCCCGGACGGCGTCACCGGCCTCAGCGGCGAATCTTCGCGCACCGTGCCGGCCGTTTCGCCATATACCGAGGTTGAACTGGTAAAAATGATGCGCGACACGCCAAAAGCCATTGCGCTGTCCACCAGCATGCGTACCGCATTGAAGTAGTTCTCACTGCCTTCGACGGTGCGGCGAGCGGGAAGCGTCACCACCAGCGCGTCTACGCTCAGCAAGGGTTCCAGATCGTCCGGATCGCAAATCAGCTCCGGCGTCAGTTCCAACTGATAACACTCAATCCCGCTCATGCGTACGGCCTCGACGCCATCCGGCGTGGTTTTACTGCCGACCACGTCAAACCCACGGCTCATCAGCGACAGAGCCAGCGGCATACCCAGCCAGCCCAGACCAATAATGGCTACCTTTTTCATTATCTTCCTCTCCTGAAGATTGCAGCGCTTTACCCGTTAAGGCTACGCCACTCCGTAAGGGGATACAATCCGCCCCGATTTAAGCTTAGGTAAACTTGTGTCCAGCTAATAACCTAACCTGTTTCAATAAATTAAATTTATGACCGTAAAAAAGGGTTGCGCGACAGACAGCGGATAGTTTAGGTTAATTAGCAATTCGGTTTGTACCGACATTTTACAGAGAAAACACCATGACACGCATTCAGTTCAACCACCATCATCACCATCATCCTGACTAGTCTTTCAGGCGATGTGTGCTGGGAGACGGTTTCTTAATCTTCCAGTGGCGCGCAGAATGCAAGAGAGAGCCCTCGGAAGATTTCTTCCGAGGGTTTTTTTTTGGCTCCGGACAGACAGAAAAATAATTTTTACAATAAATTCATAAAATTACAGATTAAAACAGAGGTTACCATGCTGGACAAAACACGTTTACGGATAGCAATGCAGAAATCAGGCCGCCTGAGTGATGAATCCCAGGAACTGCTGGCGCGTTGCGGGATCAAAATCAACCTGCAACAACAACGCCTGATTGCCTTCGCCGAGAATATGCCGATTGATATCCTGCGCGTGCGTGATGACGATATCCCAGGGCTGGTCATGGATGGCGTGGTTGATCTGGGCATCATCGGTGAGAACGTGCTGGAAGAAGAGCTGCTCACCCGCCGCGCCCAGGGCGAAGACCCGCGTTACTTCACCCTGCGCCGCCTGGACTTCGGCGGCTGTCGCCTGTCGCTGGCCGCACCGCTCGACAGTGAATACAACGGCCCGCAAAGCCTGCAAGACTCCCGCATCGCCACCTCTTACCCGCACCTGCTGAAGCAATACCTCGACAAACAGGGCGTACGTTTCAAATCTTGCCTGCTGAACGGTTCCGTCGAAGTGGCACCGCGCGCCGGCCTGGCCGACGCCATCTGTGATCTGGTCTCTACCGGCGCAACGCTGGAAGCCAACGGCCTGCGTGAAGTCGAAGTGATTTACCGCTCCAAAGCCTGCCTGATCCAGCGTGACGGCGAAATGCCGGAGGCGAAACAACAGTTGATCGATCGCCTGATGACCCGTATTCAGGGCGTGATCCAGGCGCGCGAATCCAAATACATCATGCTGCACGCGCCGAGCGAACGCCTGGACGAGATCGTCGCGCTGCTGCCGGGAGCCGAGCGCCCTACCATTCTGCCGCTGGCCGGCGCGCAAAACCGCGTGGCGATGCACATGGTCAGCAGTGAAACCCTGTTCTGGGAAACCATGGAAAAACTGAAAGCGCTCGGCGCCAGCTCCATTCTGGTGTTGCCAATTGAGAAGATGATGGAGTAACACCATGTCGACTTTCAATACCCTCATCAATTGGGCGGACTGCAGCGCGCAACAGCGGGCAGAGCTGCTGATGCGCCCGGCGATCGCAGCCGAAGACAGCATCACCCGCACGGTGCGCGAAATCCTCGACAACGTGAAGACCAAGGGTGACCAGGCGCTGCGTGACTACAGCGCCAAATTTGATAAAACCGAGGTTGGCGCGCTGCGCGTCACCGCAGAACAAATCGCCGCGGCCGGCACCCGCCTGACTGATGAGGTCAAGCAGGCAATGGCGGTGGCGGTAGCCAATGTGGAAACCTTCCACAACGCGCAACAGCTGCCGCCGGTCGATGTGGAAACCCAACCTGGCGTACGCTGCCAGCAGGTAACCCGTCCGATCGATTCGGTCGGTCTGTATATTCCCGGCGGTTCCGCACCGCTGTTTTCTACCGTGTTGATGCTGGCAACCCCGGCGCGCATCGCCGGCTGCCGCCGCGTGGTGCTCTGTTCGCCGCCGCCGATTGCCGACGAAATTCTCTATGCTGCGCAACTGTGCGGCGTACGGGAAGTGTTTCAGGTCGGTGGCGCGCAGGCGATTGCCGCCATGGCGTTCGGCACCGATTCCGTGCCTCGCGTGGCGAAAATCTTCGGGCCGGGCAATGCCTTTGTCACCGAAGCCAAACGCCAGATCAGCCAGCGGCTGGACGGTGCGGCCATCGATATGCCGGCCGGCCCTTCCGAAGTGCTGGTGATTGCCGACAGCGGCGCCACCCCGGCGTTCGTCGCCTCTGACCTGTTGTCGCAGGCGGAGCACGGCCCGGATTCGCAGGTGATCCTGTTGACCCCGGACGCGACCATGGCGCAAGCGGTGGCCGTTGCTGTAGAGCAACAGTTAACCCAGTTGCCGCGCGCCGAAACCGCCCGTCAGGCGCTGGCCGGCAGCCGACTGATCGTCGCCAAAGATTTGGACGAGTGCATTGCCATCAGCAACCAATATGGCCCGGAACACCTGATCATTCAGACCCGCAACGCGCGCGAACTGGTTGACAGCATCACCAGCGCCGGCTCGGTGTTTCTCGGCGACTGGTCGCCGGAATCCGCCGGTGACTATGCTTCCGGCACCAACCACGTATTGCCGACTTACGGTTATACCGCCACCTGCTCCAGCCTGGGCCTGGCGGATTTCCAGAAACGCATGACCGTGCAGGAACTGACGCCGCAGGGCTTTATGAATCTGGCGGCCACCATTGAAACGCTGGCCGCCGCCGAGCAGTTGATTGCCCACAAAAACGCCGTCACCCTGCGCGTTGCCGCCCTGAAGGAGCAAGCATGAGCATAGAAAACCTGGCACGCGCCAACGTGCGCGAACTGACCCCTTATCAATCGGCACGCCGCCTGGGCGGCAACGGCGACGTGTGGCTGAATGCCAACGAATACCCGATCGCGCCGGAATTCCAACTGACCGCTCAGACCTTTAACCGTTACCCGGAGTGCCAGCCTGCGCGGGTGATCGAGCGTTATGCCGATTACGCCGGGGTTAATAAGGATCAGGTATTGGTCAGCCGTGGTGCGGACGAAGGCATTGAGCTGCTGATCCGTGCGTTCTGCGAGCCGGGCAAAGACGCCATTCTGTTCTGCCCGCCGACCTACGGCATGTACGCCGTCAGCGCCGAAACCTTCGGCGTGGAGCGTCGTACCGTGGCGGCCAGGCAAGACTGGCAGTTGGATTTGCCGGCTATCGCCGACAGCCTGGACAACGTGAAACTGATCTATGTCTGCAGCCCGAACAACCCGACCGGCAATCTGATCGATCCCGACGACCTGCGCACACTGCTGGAGATGGCCAAAGGCAAGGCGATCGTCGCGATTGACGAGGCCTATATCGAATTCTGCCCACAGGCAAGCTGCGCCGGTTGGTTAAAGGACTACCCGCACCTGGCGATCCTGCGCACGCTGTCGAAGGCCTTCGCGCTAGCCGGCCTGCGTTGTGGTTTCACGTTGGCTAACGAAGAGCTCATTACCCTGCTGCTTAAGGTGATCGCCCCCTACCCACTGTCGACGCCGGTTGCCGACATCGCCGCCCAGGCGCTAAGTACCGAAGGGATCCGCACCATGCGTCAGCGCGTTACCGAGATCTCGGCCAACCGCAGTTGGCTGCAACGGGAGCTGGAAAACTGCGTCTGCGTTGAACAGGTTTTCACCAGCGACAGCAATTACCTGCTGGCACGATTCACTGCCTCAAGTAATGTGTTTAAAACCTTATGGGATCAGGGCATTATCTTAAGAGACCAAAATAAACAGCCTGGGTTGTCCGGTTGCCTGCGCATTACCATAGGCACCCGCGACGAATGCCGGCGCGTCGTCGATGCGCTGTCAGCCCTGCCCGGAGCAACCGAGACTCGCCAGGAGCCAATGTGAGCCAGAAATTCCTCTTTATTGACCGTGACGGCACGCTGATCGCTGAACCGCCGGAAGACTTCCAGGTCGACCGCCTGGACAAGCTGGCGCTGGAGCCGGACGTGATCCCTTCGCTGCTGAGTTTGCAGCAGGCGGGCTATCAGTTGGTGATGATCACCAATCAGGATGGCCTCGGCACCGCCAGCTTCCCGCAGGAAACCTTCGATGCGCCACATGGCCTGATGATGCAGATCCTCAGCTCACAGGGTATCCACTTTGAAGATATCCTGATCTGCCCGCACCTGCCGGCGGATAACTGCGACTGCCGCAAACCCAAGACCGCGCTGGTGAAAGGCTATCTGGAGCCGGGCGTCATGGATACCGCCCACAGCTATGTGATCGGCGATCGTCCGACCGACGTTCAGTTGGCGGAAAACATGGGCATTCAGGGGCTGCGCTATCAGCGCGACACGCTGGGCTGGAAAGAGATCACCCGCCAACTGACCCAACGTGACCGCCACGCGCGGGTGAATCGCGTCACCAAAGAAACGCAGATCGACGTCAACGTTTGGCTGGATCGCGAAGGCGGCAGCAAGATCAAGACCGGCGTCGGTTTCTTCGACCACATGCTGGATCAGATCGCCACCCACGGCGGCTTCCGTATGGACATCGACGTGAAAGGCGATCTGTATATCGACGATCACCACACGGTAGAAGACACCGGCCTGGCGCTCGGCGAAGCCTTGAACAAGGCGCTGGGCGACAAGCGCGGCATCGCCCGTTTCGGCTTCGTGCTGCCAATGGACGAGTGCCTGGCGCGTTGCGCGCTGGATATCTCCGGCCGCCCGCACCTGGAATATAAAGCCGAGTTCAACTACCAGCGCGTCGGCGATCTCAGCACCGAAATGGTCGAACACTTCTTCCGTTCGCTGTCATACACCATGGGCTGCACCTTGCACCTGAAAACCAAAGGCAAAAACGACCACCATCGGGTCGAAAGCCTGTTCAAAGTGTTTGGCCGCACGCTGCGCCAGGCGATCCGCGTTGAGGGCAATACCCTCCCGAGTTCGAAAGGAGTGCTGTGATGAACGTGGTGATTCTGGACACCGGCTGCGCCAACCTCTCTTCTGTCACCTATGCGGTGCAGCGGTTGGGCTACCAGCCGGAGGTAAGCCGTGATCCGGAGATCGTGCTGCGCGCCGACAAGCTGTTCCTGCCGGGCGTCGGCACCGCGCAGGCGGCGATGGATCAATTGAAAGAGCGCGAGCTGATTGATCTGATCAAGGCCTGTACTCAGCCGGTGCTGGGTATTTGCCTCGGCATGCAGTTGCTGGCGAAAAGCAGCGAAGAAAGCGGCGGCATCGACACACTGGGCATTATCGACACGCCGGTGATGCAGATGACCGACTTCGGCCTGCCGTTGCCGCATATGGGCTGGAATCAGGTTTCCGCGCAGGCGGGCCATCATCTGTTCCGCGGCATCGAAGACGGCGCCTACTTTTACTTCGTTCACAGCTATGCGATGCCGATATGCTCAAGCACCATCGCCCAGGCGAACTACGGCGAGCCCTTCACCGCCGCCGTGCAAAAAGACAACTTCTTCGGCGTGCAGTTTCATCCAGAGCGATCTGGAGCGGCCGGCGCGCAACTGTTGAAAAACTTTCTGGAGATGTAGGCAGCATGATTATTCCGGCTTTGGATTTGATCGACGGTAACGTGGTGCGTTTGCATCAGGGCGATTATGGCCAGCAGCGCGACTACGGTAACGATCCGCACTCACGCCTGCAGGACTATCAACAACAGGGCGCGCAAGTCTTGCATCTGGTTGATCTGACCGGCGCCAAAGATCCCGCGGCGCGCCAGATCCCGCTGCTGCGCGAACTGCTGGCAGGGGTTAACGTGCCGGTACAGGTCGGCGGCGGTATTCGCAATGAGCAGGACGTCTCAGCCCTGCTCGAGGCGGGTGCAACCCGGGTCGTCATCGGCTCTACGGCGGTAAAACAGCCGCAACTGGTGCAGGGTTGGTTCGAACGCTACGGCGCGGAAGCCCTGGTGCTGGCGCTGGATGTACGCATCGACGCCGAAGGTACCAAGCACGTGGCTATCAGCGGCTGGCAGGAGAACTCCGACGCCACGCTGGAACAGGTAGTCGAGCAGTTCCTGCCCTATGGCCTGAAGCACGTGCTGTGCACCGACATTTCGCGTGACGGCACGTTGGCCGGCTCTAACGTGGCGCTGTACCGGGAAATCAGCCGCCGCTATCCGCAGATCGCCTTCCAGGCATCCGGCGGTATCGGCAATCTGGATGATATCGCCCAGTTACGCGGCAGCGGCGTTGAAGGCGTGATCGTAGGCCGAGCCCTGCTGGAAGGTAAATTTAGCGTTGAGGAGGCGATCGCATGCTGGCAAAACGGATAATTCCCTGTCTGGATGTGAAAGACGGGCAGGTAGTGAAAGGCGTGCAGTTCCGCAACCATGAGATCATCGGCGATATCGTGCCGTTGGCGCGACGCTATGCGCAGGAAGGCGCGGACGAGTTGGTGTTCTACGATATTACCGCCTCCAGCGATGGCCGGGTGGTGGACAAGAGCTGGGTGTCGCGGGTGGCGGAAGTGATCGATATTCCCTTCTGTGTCGCCGGCGGGATTAAAAGCCCGGAAGACGCCAGCCAGATCCTCTCTTTCGGTGCCGACAAGATTTCCATTAACTCACCGGCGCTGGCCGACCCGACCCTGATTAGCCGCCTGGCGGATCGCTTTGGCGTGCAGTGCATCGTGGTGGGGATTGATACCTGGTTCGAAGCCGACACCGGCAAGTATCACGTTAACCAATACACCGGCGACGAAAGCCGCACCCGCGTCACAGAGTGGGAAACCCTAGACTGGGTTAAAGAAGTGCAAAAACGCGGTGCCGGCGAGATTGTGCTGAACATGATGAATCAGGACGGCGTGCGCAACGGTTACGATCTGGAACAGCTCCGGCGGGTGCGGGAAGTCTGCAAAGTGCCGCTGATCGCCTCCGGCGGTGCAGGCACCATGGAACACTTCCTGGAAGCGTTCCGCGATGCGGATGTCGACGGCGCACTGGCCGCTTCGGTGTTCCACAAGCAAATCATTAATATCGGCGAACTGAAAAAGTTCCTGGCAGACCTTGGCGTGGAGATTCGCGTGTGTTAACAGAACAACAAAGAAACCAGCTGGACTGGGAAAAAACCGGAAGCCTGCTGCCGGTTATCGTCCAGCACGCCGTGTCCGGCGAAGTGCTGATGCTCGGCTATATGAACCAGGAAGCGCTGGCCACCACCGAACAGAGCGGCAAGGTCACCTTTTTCTCTCGCACCAAACAGCGACTGTGGACCAAGGGCGAAAGTTCCGGCCATTTCCTGAACGTGGTCAGTATCACTCCCGATTGCGACAACGATACGCTGTTGATTTTGGCCAACCCGATTGGCCCAACCTGCCACCTGGGCAACAGCAGCTGCTTCCACCCGGCCGCCAGCGATTGGGGTTTTCTGTATCAGTTGGAGCAACTGTTGGCGGAACGCAAGACCGCCAGCCCGGACAGCTCTTACACCGCCAGCCTGTACGCCAGCGGCACCAAGCGCATTGCGCAGAAAGTTGGCGAGGAAGGCGTGGAGACCGCGCTGGCCGCCACAGTGAACGATCGTGAAGAGTTGACCAACGAGGCCTCAGATCTGATTTATCACCTGCTGGTGCTGCTGCAGGATCAGGATCTGGATTTGAGCAAGGTGATTGGCCGGCTGCGCGAGCGGCACCAGAAATAATCGCCACTCACTGGGGGCGGATAGATTCGCCCCGATTTATGTAGGTGCAACCTGCGGCGCCCTTGCCGCAGGAAATAAAAAAGCCGCCGGGTTTAACACCGGCGGCTTTTTTTACGCTTCAAACGTGGGGATCATTCCATCCATTCGGTATGGAATACGCCTTCTTTGTCGATACGTTTGTAAGTGTGGGCACCGAAGTAGTCGCGCTGCGCCTGGATCAGGTTGGCAGGCAGAACGGCTGAACGGTAGCTGTCGTAGTACGCGATGGCGGCAGAGAAAGTCGGCGTTGGGATGCCGTTCTGCACCGCATAGGACACCACATCACGCAGCGCTTGCTGATATTCATCAGCGATCTGCTTGAAGTATGGTGCCAGCAACAGGTTGGCGATGTCGGCATTGTCTGCGTAAGCATCGGTGATTTTCTGCAGGAACTGAGCGCGGATGATGCAGCCGGCGCGGAAGATCTTGGCGATATCGCCGTAGTGCAGATCCCAGTTATTTTCCTGAGAAGCCGCTTTCAACTGAGAGAAGCCCTGCGCATAAGAAACGATTTTGCCCAGGTACAGCGCACGACGCACTTTCTCGATGAATTCAGCTTTGTCGCCGCTCACTGGCACAACTTTAGGACCGGTCAGCACTTTAGACGCGGCAACGCGCTGGTCTTTCAGTGAGGACAGGTAACGTGCGAAAACGGATTCGGTGATCAGAGACAGCGGTTCGCCCAGATCCAGAGAGCTCTGGCTGGTCCATTTGCCGGTGCCTTTGTTGGCCGCTTCATCCAGAATCACATCAACCAGGTATTTACCTTCTTCGTCTTTCTTGGTGAAGATGTCTTTGGTGATGTCGATCAGGTAGCTGTTCAGTTCGCCTTTGTTCCACTCGGCGAAGGTGTCAGCCAGCTCTTCGTTGTTCAGGTTCAGCGCCTGTTTCAACAGAGAATAGGCTTCTGCGATCAGCTGCATGTCGCCGTATTCGATGCCGTTGTGCACCATCTTCACGTAGTGGCCGGCACCGTCAGCGCCGATGTAGGTCACGCAAGGCTCGCCTTCGGCAACCGCAGCGATTTTCTTCAGGATTGGCGCCACCAGCTCATAAGCTTCTTTCTGGCCGCCAGGCATGATTGAAGGCCCTTTCAAAGCACCCTCTTCACCACCGGAAACGCCGGTACCGATGAAGTTGAAGCCTTGATCAGACAGTTCGCGGTTACGACGGATGGTGTCCTGATAGTAGGTGTTGCCACCGTCGATCAGAATGTCACCTTTATCCAGGTGCGGAGTCAGGGAAGCAATGGTTTTGTCTGTCGCTTCACCCGCCTTCACCATCAGCAAAATGCGGCGTGGTTTTTCCAGCGATTCGACAAACTCTTCGACGGTGTAGAACGGTGCCAGGTTTTTGCCCGGATTCTCAGCAATAACTTCGTCAGTCTTGTCGCCTGAGCGGTTAAAGATGGAAACGGTATAACCACGGCTTTCGATGTTCAGTGCCAGATTGCGGCCCATCACCGCCATGCCGACAACGCCGATTTGTTGCTTGGACATTTAGGAACTCCTGTCTGAGGATGACACCTGTTAACGGCCCATGGCCAACAGGTTTTTGATGTGGCAAACATGTTAACTCAGGATGGCTCCACGTGGGTAGTGATTGGTGCGATAGGTCACATAATGAGTTTCAGGAGATTGAATTTTAGCCGAAAATCATTCTGTTAATCGGCTATATAAAAAAACCGGCCAGTCTCAGACCGGCCGGTTTTGCACTATGAATCCAACGAGAATGGCATTACGCTCCGGCCGTTTCGGCCTGACGCTCCTTAAATGCCTTAACTTTTTCCGCCAACAGTCGCTCGCTGCTACGGATCATATCGGTATATTGCGTATTCACGAAGCCCCACAACGTCGAGTGCTGATCTTCGGCGTAACCAACCATGAATGGCAATGTCGTGACCACCGTTAATCCCGGCGCAGACTCAAGGTAGCGATCGATAGTGTTATTCTGAGCGTCAGTATTCTTCTCATTCCACTGGCTGATAAGTTCAATACCACGGCGAGAATAGATGTTCATCACCATGCTGGTCATACGGTTAATGTAGACATACTCAATGCCGTCAATTTCTTTTACCGCCAGGATGCTGGTGTCATCGTGCAAATGCGCGATAATACCGGCGAACACATGCCAATCCCACTCAGTGGCACGCAGATGCCCAACGACCTTTTCGAGCTGAATGTCAAAGTCTTCCGGGAATAGCACGTCATCTTCACAAATCATTGCCATTTCGGTTTTGCGATCGGCCAATGTCGACAGCATATACTTATAGCTCATCCCACAGCCAATCCAGCCAATACGGTGACGAACGCCCTCAATGACCTGAAAACCATGCGTTGGTTTACTGAGAAACGCCTGTTTACGCACTGGCGTCTCTGTCAACGACAGGCACAGCTTCGGAATATCGACTTCGTTGTGTGGAATAAAGTCGACGCTGTTCTTATATACCTGAAAATCTATTAAATCGTTAGCCAGCAAATAACGCTTGAAGTAGGTATCAAACTGCGCATCGCTGCAGGTGAAATCAGCAATATCCTGGCGACGACGCGCGTAGAAGCTTTCATCGGCCAACAGTCGCTCAATTTTATCAGCCATGGCATCAATATCACCCACTGGGGCAAAATCAATCACGTTTATCAGATTGTCATGATGCTGAATATCAGAACTGGTTTCGCTGACGATTGGCGTGCCCAGAGACAGCGTTTCATACAGCCGCGTGGTTTCCAGCAAGGCATCTTCATAATAATGAATATTGACGATTAATTTCGCGCGCTGCACCAAACGGGTCAGATCCTGGCCAAACACCTCTGAGGCGATATGCACGTTGAATCGCTGGCTCAGCTGGCGCAGATAATTTTGACGGCGTTCGCAGTTAGGATCGCCATAGAACAGGACGTCCACCGGTTGCTCATCGGGGGCCGGTTGCAGATTATAGCCTGTTTGGCTCAAATGTTCGGCATAGCGATCATAAGAAGATACCGGCATATAGAACAGCTTTTGATATGGCACGCCATGCTGTAGCAGGAACTCGATATTGGTCAATGAATAGTCAAATACTGCAATGGCGCGATCTAAAATGGCAAAGTACTCTGCCGTAAACCAGCGCGGGTTGATTGATTGTTCCATCTGGAATGCGACAAAATTTTGCGGCAACTCCGGGAACATCTGCGGGCAAATGACGATATGCATTTGCCCGCTGTCGGCAGCTGCAGAATATGCATGGATTATGGTGACGCCCAACCCAATATCGGTCAGCGATTTTTGCACCCGATGAGCGACATACAGAGTGTGTCTGGACGCGAGTATCACCACATGCTGGGTATCGATGTGAGTAAGGGGTACAGGTGCGTCCGCGGTATTTTTCGCCACCCTGCGCAGGCTGGATTTCAGCTCGGAAAACTGCCCTCTGGCCACCAGGCCACAAACCGTTTTGGCCTTGCGCCCCAGAGCACGATAGGGCTGCGGGTGACTACGAAATGCATACCAGACTTTTGAGACCAGGGAACGATTGCCGGCGAACCGATGGGTAAAATAGTGACGGGTAAAATCCCGTATCACGCCAAACTCACCGCGGACAACGCGCCCTACCATCCTCACTGGGATGGTCAATTTCCAGGACAGGCTGTTACGCATCTGCACCATTGCAGAATGTTGCTGCTCCAGAACGCCAGCCTTTTGGTTCAACGCTGAGAGCAACGCATTAATTTCATGCGTTTTTTCTCCAACCTCTGAATGTAATACATCAAGCTCATGCTCAAGCTCTTTTGCCCGGTTATTTTCTTCGATGCTTTTCAGTTGCAGCAATAGCTCTTCATGTTGACGCTGTTTTTGCAGCAGAGATTCTTGCAGGTGCAAATTCTCTTCCAACTGCACCTGCATCTGCGTATTTCGCTGATGCAACTGTTCCTCAAGAGAATCGATCAACTGATGCTTTTCGTTAATGCTGTTTTTTTGCTCATCAATAACGCGAAAAATCTCTGCGCGAACGTCATTATCTCGCTTCACACCGTTAGAGATCAGCTCACCGATAGTAATCCCTTTCATGCTTGTCAACTCGTCAGCTCCCGCTGAATAATAATTAATATGGTATCGGACTATGTCGATTTCTGCCGGATTAGACAGGCGGAAATGCAGGTAGTCGGTATCGAACATCAGATCAAATGGCACGAGATAAGCAAACAAGTAGAACGCCATCCTGTTGGCGCGCTCAGACTCGTCGATCACTTCGTTTATAAAACTATAGGAGCTATCACCCAGTATCTGAACGTCCCTTTCCAGCAACAGACTTTCCAATCCAACGCTCGAGTTTATTGTCACAGTTCGTTGACAACGATGAAGAAATTCAAGGCTGTTGGCTGAATGATCGATTTCAGATTGTGCGTTTTGCAGTTGAAAACGACTGCCAGGATGAGGCCGAATCAGTGTGTCCTCACTGGGGCACAAGGTTTGGGCGTATGACAGCAAAGACAAATTATTAAACCCGTTGCTATAGGCAATAATATTTGAATCATCCTCAACCTGCATGACCAGCCCGAGCTCAAACTCAGCGTCCTTTTTCTCCGGTATCTCCGGTAGCAAAACTTGTGCAAAAAATTGGTGTAGTTCGGCCATTGATAACTGAACCTGGCAATCTTGTGCCACTCTCAGATAACGCCTATGCGCCTCAGTATTGCCATTCACACCACTGAAATCAATATAGCCGGTTCCCAAATACATAGGCGCCCGCAGAGGGCCAACTTCAAAGTGGATCACAGGAATTGACAATTCACGCGCCACATTTTCCAGCGATGGGCAGTTACAAATGCTGAGTATCGCTTTGATTCCGGACTTCTTCTTCGTCAGCAACAGCTTTCGTAATTCAAATTCCAGTTCAGGAATACTCTGAGTCAGGAATGCCTGGAACGTCTCAAGCGGATTATGATGATAATTATTCAATAAATGGGCAAACAAGTTATCATCAAGCAGACTGAACTCATGCTGGTTGAACGTTTCTTGGTCCGGCAAGGAATAGCCCAGGTTGTGCATCGTAGGAACGTCGAACTCCCAACGTCCTTGCTCACGCAATTCCTGCGGGTCGCGGAGGTAATCACTACCGGTAATAAAAAGGCTTTTTTCCTTCAGGCCACCAAGCAGGCGATAAAACACCCACAGGTAAGGTGCTTTAACACCCCGGAAAGGATAAGGCGGTAAAAACACAGCTAACATAGCGTTACTCCTCCTCCAGCGAGATTTGTACCGGAGCATGAATGACGCCACCCAATTCTCGCGATGACCAGAACTTCAATCGCATCATCGGCCGACGCTGATCAAGCTCCTCTCGCTGCCCTTTGCCAACCCGTGCCAATCCGCAGTGCACCAGATAATCGCCAGAGTTTATCGGTAGCTTGACCTTGTATATGACATGCTGCTCACCAGGCTTCAACGTAATAGGCACGCCGGCGGCGATATTGCTATCCCCCCAAATGTCCCCCCCTTGAGCCTTGGAAATTGAAACGCCAAGCGCAACGTCTTCAATGACTTCTGAAGAAAGCAGGGTGTAATCCAACGTTAACTCTTCACCGGAGCGCACTAACGGTTTTTCTGACAATGGGGTGCCATCCGATTTATAGATCTGCAGCCCGGCAATAATCGCCCGTGCAGAACCGAAGCGTTTCTCGCCCACATCAACGTTAATCTGTTCCGCTTGAATCGCCTGAAGTGTAGCCACATCCTTGACGTCTGAGTCATCGGCATGCGGACGCTTTTCTTTTGGCGCGGCCTGAGTCAACAACATGCCTTTCTCATAGGCGAGAACCGCCGCCAAAACGTCATGCGTATCCCCCACCAGTTGCCCGTCGTTCATTACCAGACATCGATCGGCATACTCAAGAATACTGCCGGTAGAATGGGTAACCATAATGATAGTCACCCCCTTGGCGCGCAGCGCTTCCATGCGTTTATAGCATTTATACTGGAAGCCGATATCCCCCACGGCCAGTGCTTCGTCGACAATCAGGATCTCCGGCTCGACACAAGCCTGGACGGCAAAGGCCAGACGGACATACATCCCGCTGGAATAGGTTTTTACCGGCTGGTCGATAAACTCGCCAATATCTGCAAAATCAATAATTTCCTGGAAACGTGCGTCAATCTGTTCGCGCGAAAAACCCAAAACGGATCCGTTAAGGTAGACGTTATCACGGCCGGTAAACTCCGGATTAAACCCGGCGCCCAGCTCAAGCAGTGCGGCAATTCGACCATTAACCTGGATCTCGCCTTCCGTCGGCGTCAAGGTACCGCAAATCATCTGCAGCAGGGTCGATTTCCCTGCGCCATTGCGCCCGATAATGCCAACGGTTTCCCCTTTCTTGATGCTAAAGGAGACATCTCTCAGTGCCCAAAACTCGCGAAAGTAACGGCGGGACTCGCGGCGCACCACACGCTGCAATTTAGGCGCAAAGAACTGTTTCAGACGATCGCGCGGACGATCGTAGATCTGGTAGCATTTGCTTAATCCTGTCACTTCGATGGCAATTTCATTAGAGGACATCAGCAAACCCCTTTCTGGTTTTCTGGAAGAAGACAAAACCCAACCACGCGACAGCGCCGGCGGCTACCGTATATATCACCAACCCTTGCCAATCAGGTAAACGTCCCCAAATCAATACGCTACGGGCTTGTTCGATAATGAAAGTCAGTGGATTAAGCATGATCCAGATTCGGTATTTCTCCGGCAAAGCAGTGATCGGGAAGAATACCGGCGATAAAAACATCATTACCGTCGTGATTATCACCGTGGTCTGCCCCACGTCACGAATAAACACGCCTAATGATGCCAATATCCATCCCAACCCGAGGCAGAAAATAACCAAAGGCAAGAAAACCAGCGGCAGGAAAACAATTGTCCAATGCAGGAAACCGTTAAACAGGAAGAATGCGCATAACAACACCACCAAACTGATCATGGTATGGAACAGCGCAGCACACAGCCCAATCACCGGTAGCGTTTCCAAAGGGAAAACCACTTTCTTCACATAGTTGGTATTGCCCAAGATAATTTGGGGGGCTCTGTTGACCACTTCAGCAAAAAAACCGTGAACAATCATGCCAACGAACAGAATAACGGCAAACTGCGTACGGCTCTCATCACCACCAACAGTCCAGCGAGCTTTAAAAACCACCGAGAATACAAAGGTATAGACTATCAGCATAAACAGAGGGTTAAGGAACGACCATGCTAACCCCATTGTGGAGCCTTTATAGCGCCCTACCACCTCACGTTTAGTCATCTGCAGGATAAGAGACTTGAATCCCCATATGTTGCGGATCAGGGCCAACGGCGATAAAGGCTGCTTTTTATGCGGATTGCTCATTCCCCTTCTCCTTGTGTTGCCCTGGCGATGCGCTTCATCGTCCCATTTACAGTAAAAATATACATAATCAATACCTTAATACCGTTAAATATGCCGGCAGCTAAATTTATATTCGCTATGAATGTTACAGATTCCGGTTATTTTCTTTCATAGGAATGCTCTTTAAGCACTGTTGGTTATAATGGCGGCGTTGACGATCGAAAAACCATCCCCACTTGTTAAAATAGGCTATTGCCGAACGTACATGATGGCCCAATAATATCAGGCTTTCATACGACCCTTTGCCAAAGACATGCGTGATTGTCGAGCCTGAAAAGTAGATGATCTCAGTATGTGACAAAGCCCTGCGGCAGAGATCCACATCCTCCAGATACATGAAATAACGCTCGTCAAAACCGTCCAGCTTTTTCAAAAGTGATGCCGTTATCAACATGAAACAGCCCGATACGGTGGGTACAGCAAAATTTTCATCGTAGTTTGCTCCCTGTAATTCATAGGAAACATCCAGCTTTACCCCGATGCGGGGTATAAAACGGCGCAGCAGCAAATTCACCGGCGTTGGCAACAATCTGCAACTGTGCTGGAAACGGCCATCGCTATAGCGTATACGAGGCGAAACAAATTGATGGCTGCCACTACAGGCGAAATGATACAAGCGCGATAAAGCGCCGGCTTCAAAACTGATATCCGGATTACAGATCAGAAAATAATCGCATCGATCGAGATAGCGTTTCATGCACAGGTTGTGCCCATGCCCGAAACCGCCGTTTACCGCAGAATGGATGTAACTTATGCGATCATTTCCCAGGTTGGCGGCCCAATCTGCCCCACCGTTGTTGACCAGGACAATTTGACCAACGCACTGTTCGTTAAGGAGCGAAGTCAGCGTCTCTTCCACTTGCTCATAGCGGTGGTTAAAGAGAACGATAGATGCAACTATCTGAAATTTTTCTTGTTCTACAGCCATGCTGTATCTACTTCCTCAACCCATAATCTATTGCAGTAACAAAAAGTCATGCTATCTGGGTGGTCATAAGGCTCAATGCCGATCGCGATGAGGGGCAAGCGATTCACCTATAAACAAAAACATCAAAGGGGATAACATTATCCCCTTTAATCTCATCCAATTGAAAGATCATTACTGCGATAAAATCTTACGGAGCACAGTTTTAAGCTGTTGTTTCCAAGGGCTTGGTCTAAGGTCCAAAGCGCAGATTTTGTCAGTACTGAGAATCGAGTAAGCGGGACGGGATGCAGGAGTCGGATATTCATGACTCGCAATTGGATTAACTTTCACCTGATGCGGGTACAGGGCGCAGACTTGCGCTTCTTCGAAGATAATTTGCGCAAAATCGAACCAGGAAACCGCACTATCGCCACAGTAGTGATAGATGCCACAAGGCGCTTGCGGTTTTGACAGCATGGCAATGACAGCGGCCGCAATATCGCCGGCATAAGTTGGGCAACCATACTGATCGTTCACTACCCCAAGCTCACCTCGCTGTGCGCCCACGCGCAACATGGTTTTTACGAAGTTGTTACCGTATTCGCTGAATACCCAGGCAGTTCTTATCACGACGGTTTTAGGGTTAGCTTTCAGCGCAGCATGCTCACCATCAAGCTTGGTTTGACCATAAACGCTTTTTGGTGAACAGGGGGTATTTTCACAATAGGGTTCTGACGCAGTACCATCAAAAACATAATCGGTGGATACGTGTACAAAAGGGATATCCAACATTGCCGCTGCGGCCGCTAACAGGCCGGGCCCATCGGTATTAATCGCTCTGGCACGTTCCGGTTCTGACTCGGCCTTATCTACCGCCGTATACGCGGCGGCATTGACAATGGCATCAGGCTTAAACTCAGCAACTGCCTTGGATATGGCGCTTGGATCGGTGATATCCAATTGCTGACTGTCGGTCGCCATCAGCACCCAACCTTCCGGCAAGCGATCGATAAAACAACGCCCGAGTTGCCCCGCAGCGCCGGTCAAAAGTACACGCATTAAAAAAGCTCTCTGAGTAGTTTTCCCTGCAAATCTTTCGGGGACAGCAGTGGCTCGCTGATTGGCCATTCGATACCTACTTCTGGGTCGTTCCAAAGCAGGCAAGCCTCGTTACTCGGATCATAGTAATCGGTACACTTATATTCAAAATCAGCAGATTCTGAAACAACAACAAACCCATGGGCAAGACCCGGCGGCACCCAAAGCTGATTTTTGTTTTCTTCCGACAGGTAAACCCCTACCCATTTCTTGAACGTCGGCGAATCGGGACGAATATCAACAACAACATCGTAGACTTCACCGCGCACTACACGAACCAGCTTACCCTGAGGTTTTGCCGTTTGGAAATGCAACCCACGCAAAACACCGTGTGATGAACGGGAGTGGTTGTCCTGCACAAAATCGACATCTATCCCCAACACTTCCTGGTAACGATCTTTCTGAAAAGTTTCCATGAAAAAACCGCGGTGATCACCGAAAACCTTAGGTTCTATTAGCTTTACACCTGCAACCTGCGTCTCTATTACTCTCATTAGGAACCTGCTCACAAAAAACTTTTACCCAGAGACCCCGAATTATGCTTATGAACACGCGCTATCACTGAGTCTACACTTCATTTTTAAGGTATTTTTGAATGAACCTTAAACAAACTCACGTACGTATGACACAAATAATATATGGTCTGCGAAGGTGTGCGAGACTAGCACAATTAGCCAAAACATCCGACATCATAAAGTAAAAAAAATGCGCAAAGATTTCACCCATTCGCGAAAAAAACCTTGCAACCGATTGTTTTTTCTACTTTGTTTTATGTAAACCTCGGTTATGCTCCATACACAAACGGAGTGTCTGCTTACATTTTATGAAATAACATTTACTCATTACCTATCAAAGACTGCAGGCCCTTAGACCTGCTTTCCCTATTAGCGCTGATAACCCTGGGGGTTTTTCTTCTGCCAATTCCAGGTATCACGCATCATGTCATCAATGCCGCGGCTTACTTCCCAACCCAGTTCTTGGCGTGCCAGGTTCGCATCCGCCCAGAACGCCGGCAGGTCTCCGTCACGACGAGGCAAAATTTGGTAGGGGATTTTTACTCCTGACGCTTTCTCAAAAGCCGTCACCATGGCCAATACCGAGTGCCCTATCCCGGCGCCCAGATTATACGCTTTGAAACCATCAATTTTCTTCAGATGATCCATCGCCATCAGGTGCCCCTCGGCTAAATCCATCACATGGATGTAATCGCGCTCTCCGGTGCCATCTTGCGTCGGGTAGTCACCGCCAAATATCCCCAATTTATCCAGTTTACCTATAGCCACCTGCGCAATATAAGGCAGCAGATTGTTGGGTATGCCATTCGGATCTTCGCCAATCGTTCCCGATTCGTGCGCACCTACCGGATTGAAATAGCGCAAGGCAACAATAGAGAACTGCGGTTCCGCTTTGGCGAAATCTTGCAAAATTTGCTCTACCATCAGCTTTGAAGTGCCATAAGGGCTCGTCGTGCCGCCGATCGGGGTGGTTTCAACGTAAGGGACCGGAGAGTTGGCACCGTAAACCGTTGCAGAAGAGCTAAAAATAAACTGGTGTACCCCCGCACGACGCATTTCTTCAAGCAATATCAAAGTACCGGAAACATTATTTTGATAATACTCGAGCGGTTTGCGGGTCGATTCCCCCACGGCCTTCAGCCCGGCAAAATGAATCACCGATGAAATATCATGCTCATCAAAAATTCGACGCAGGCATTCTCCGTTTTGAATATCCCCTTGGTAGAAAGTCGCTGCTTTTCCCGCCAACTGTTCAACGCGGTGCAGAGACTCCTTTGATGAATTCGACAGATTATCCAGCACAACCACATCTTCGCCGCGCTCCAATAAAACCAACACGGTGTGAGATCCAATATAGCCTGCACCGCCGGTGACTAAAATCGCCATAACAACTCCCTACACGCTCCCGTAGCGCTGAATGTAAAAATTTATACTCCATTCTCACCTGCAAGTCAGTCAGAAATATCCCGTTGCGGGAAAATCTACCCGACTGAATGGAATCCTCGGTACCGACAGGTGAACGGACATCAAGTAAAACACGACTATCCACCTGAATATAAAATAAAAAAAGAGCAGTTAACACTGCTCTTTCAGAGTAAGCATTCGGCAAATTTCCCCGCTAACTCATGATCTGTTAACGCGCCATGGCAAAATACTGAGCCACACGTTTCACATCATGCTCATCCAGGGTACCTGAATCACTTAGCAGGGTGATCCAAGCCTTGATATAGGTATATTTTGCCGATGCCAGATCTTTTTGCGCGCTGTATAACTGCTGCTCTGCATTCAGCACATCTACGTTGACGCGTTGCCCTGCCAGCACGCTTTGGCGGGTAGCCGTAACCTGAGTGGTCGCCGACTTAACCGCCAACTCGTAGGCAGCCAGCTTGGCACGGCTGCTGATGCACAGGTTGAACTGTTTGCGTAAATCATTCAGCGTGGTGCCCGTCTGGGCATCCATTTCATACATCGCCTGCCCATAGCGTGCGGCAGCCTGGCGGGTCGACGCCGAAACGCCGCCTCCTGCATAAATGGGTACGCTGACCTGCACGCCAATGCTGTCGGTGCGATATTTTTGATTTACCGTGTTATCACTGCTGGAATCATTTTCCGAGTGTGAGGCGTAAAGCTGCACCTGGGGCATAAAACCTGCGCGATTTCTTTCCACGTCATATTTCGCCGCATCAACGCCGTGCCGCGATGCCGCCAACATCGGGTTATTTTCCAGAGCGATCTTTTGCCATTCTTCAAACCTGGAAGGGATGAGCGGCGCCACCTGGAATTTTCCTGGGCGCAACGTCTGCAGCTCGTCCAGTTGGTTGAGCGGGACACCAATAATCACCTCCAGCTCGCGCTGAGCGGCATCCAACGCATCACGCGCTTCAATCTCCTGTGCCTCGGCCAGGCTGTAACGAGCCTGGGTCTCCGAAACGTCGGTAATGGTGCCTTCACCGGCCCCCATTAAACGATCGTTCAGCGCCAACTGCTCTTTATAAGCCGCCTTTTGCGCGGAGGCCAGTGCGATCTGGTCTTTCGAGTAAGCTACCTCCACGTAGGCGGAAATCACCCGCACCGCCAAATCCAGAAACTTGCTGCGATAACGTTCGTCAGACATCAGTGTCTGAGCAACACCGGCTTTATAACGCGCATAAGCTTCATAATCGAACAACGGCTGTGTCAGCGTAATCGAGCTGGAATAGCTGCGATACTGCCTGCGCTGGGTGACTTCGCTAACATTGTCAAAAATGTCACGCGCTGGATATTTTTGCGTCTGCCAGTTTCTCGGCGAGTTCTGGTAATTGCCCGATACCTTCGGCAGCAGCCCCGCCCTGCCGATATTTTCGTTTTCGTCTCCTGCCTCTTTCTCTTTTATGGCCGCCCGGAAGGTCGGATCTTTTTCGAGTGCCAGCGAATATGCGTCTAGAATCCCTATCGAATGAACCGGCGCAGATATCGCAAACAAGAGGGTACTGATAGCAAGGCCAGCAACCTGTCGTTTAAATTGAATCAAAATTATTCCTCGGTTAAAGAAGTATGAGCGCGATCCAAAATAGGTTTAAACAGATAACTCAACAGTGAGCGCGACCCCGTCTTCACAAACACCTCAACAGGCATACCTGGTTTGATGTCTTCCCCACTCAGCATCTTCATGCCTTCAGGCGTTACCGTGACCTGCATCTGGTAGTAGGGTTCGCCGTTGGCCTTATCCACCAGCCGATCGGCGGAAACCAGCGTCACCGTTCCCGGTATTTTCGGGGTCTTGTTTTGGTTGAAGGCGGTAAACATCAAATCCACCGGCAACCCGTTGTACACTTTATCGACCAACTCTACCTTCAGGCGAGAATCCACCACCATCGTAGCCTGGCTGGGTACAACGTCCATCAGGTGGTCACCCGCTCCCACGACGCCCCCCTGAGTAAAGATACTTAATCCGACCACGGTGCCATCTACCGACGACGTGATCGCCGTATTGCCGAGATCAAAATTCGCCATTTCAAGCTTATTTCTGAATTCACTGGCATCCATTTGGGTCTGCGCCAACTGGGTTCTGACTTCACGCTGATAATCGGCAAAGCGTTGATCGATCCGCTGCTGAGACTCCTGCAATTGTTTTTGCACTTGGCCAATCCGCCCCACGGTTTCATCGATACTGCTGTTCACCTCGGCAAACTGGCGCTGAACTTCCAGATAGCGGTTGCGCGGCAAGTAGCCGTCCGCGGCCAGCTGTTTCATGCTGTTCATCTGCTCGCGCAGACTCGAAAGCTGGATCTGTTTGTTAACCCGTGAATCCTGCAGGCCTTTTAACTGGAAACGCATGCCGTCCATTGACTGCTTATAGCCGTCAATTTCGCTTTGCAGCCCCAGGCGTCGGGAAGAAAACAACTGTGTTTGCAATGCAATAATTTCGGCCACGCGTGGCTGATCTTTGATTTGCTCAAAAACGGGGGAAAAAGTGACTTTGCTTAATCCATCTCGCTCGGCGAGTAGCCGCCCTTCAGAAGCCAGCGTGGTGTAATACTGATCCCGCAACGAAGCGACCTGAGCCTGCGCCTGCACCTGGCTCAATTGCACCAGCACTTCGCCGGCTTTCACCTTGTCACCTTCTTTAACTGCGATATTTGTGATAATGCCGCTGGCCGGCGCCTGCACCGTTTTACGGTTGCCGGAGACGGTAACGGACCCAGGTGCCGCAACCCCTTTGTCCAGAGGCGCAAATGCCGCCCAGGCGAAAAAGCCAAACAGGCCAAATCCAACCACTAACCATCCCATGCGGGTGAAACGCCGCTCGTCCTGAGGGATCTGCTCTGAATACGAGTCTTGCGGCTCGCCAATGTGCGTAGACATACCAACTCCTTTGACTGCAGGCGACGCATTTCAGCGCCGCCCGGCAAGTTCACGGCTTAATTAATTTGAGTTTTTGGGATATTGCCTTCGTCCGGCTCGGAATTGACTGCGCGAACCGCTGGCTGCGGAGCCTGCGCTTTCTGAGCATTCGCCAGCGCCTGCAACACCTGTTGAGTTGGGCCAAACGCATTGACGGTGCCGTTCACCAACAACAACAACTTGCTGGTCATCGACAGCAGATTGGTTCTATGGGTAATCAGAATCACCGTTTTATTCCGTTGCTTAAGGAAAAGAATCGCCTGATTCAGCGCCTTTTCACCGGCATCATCCAGGTTAGAGTTAGGTTCATCCAACACGATCAGGGAAGGATCGCCATACAGCGCACGCGCCAGCCCAATACGCTGCTTCTGCCCGCCAGACAGCCCCGCGCCACCGTTGCCGATGACCGAATCATAACCATTAGGGAAACGCAGAATCAGTTCATGCACACCAGCCAGTTTGGCGGCCTCAATCACTTTCTCTGAATCAATAGCGTTAAAACGCGCGATATTCTCGGCGATGGTGCCGGCGAACAGTTCAATGTCCTGCGGCAGGTAGCCGATATACGGCCCCAACTCGTCTTTGTTCCATTGATAAATGTCGGCGTTATCGAGCCGTACAATGCCTTCGCTTACTGGCCAAATACCGACCAACAAGCGCGCCAATGTGGACTTACCGGAAGCACTTGGCCCAATAATGCCCAGCACGTCGCCCGGTTGAATGGCAAAACTGACGTTATGCAATACCGCATCGGCTTTGGAACCCGGTGGCGTGGCGGTTACGCCTTCGACCGAGATGACGCCTACAGGCCGAGGCAACGACATGCCCAAGCCGCGCGGCGGGTGCTTATCAAGCAATTTTACCAGGCGTTGATAGGAGAGCTTGGCTGAGCTCCAGCTTTTCCAGACGTTGATCACCTGTTCAATCGGTGCCAACGTGCGCCCCATCAGAATAGAACCGGCAATCATCATGCCGGGAGTAATGTGGCCATCAATCGCCAACCATCCGCCCAGTCCCAGTACCAATGATTGCAGTGAGAGACGAACAAATTTGGTGATTGAGGTAACGGTGGTGGCGCGTTCGCTGGCCACACGTTGGCTGTTGAGGAAGCGCTGGTGCAATGCAAACCAACGCTGTTTAAGATTAGGCAACATGCCCAATGCCTCGATCACTTCGGCATTACGCAAGTTGGTGCTCGCCAGGCTGCTGGACATGATCGACAGCTTGCTCGCCTCGCCCAAAGGTTTCTTGGAAACCATTTCGTTGATAACCGCCAGGGCGATCAGCAACAGCGATCCCACCAGCGCAAACAAGCCAAGCCAAGGGTTGAACAGGAAAATCACCAGCAGATAGATCGGGAACCAGGGCGCATCGAAGAAAGCGAATAAAGCGCTGCCGGTAAGGAATTGGCGAACGGTAGTTAAATCCCCCAGCATCTGTCCTGCATCGGAAGAGCCATTTTTAAGATTTGCCTCATACGCCGCAGTATAAATACGGGTATTCAAGCGCATATCCAACTGGCTGCCGATACGGATAACCACCATGCTGCGGACATATTCTAATAACGCCATCATGCCAAACATGCCCAGCATAATCAGCGTTAACATCAGCAAGGTTATTTCATTACGTGAAGGAAGTACCCTATCGTAGACTTGCAACATATAGATAGAGGGAACGAGCATTAACAAATTAATAAATGCGGTAAATATGCCAACGGTCCAGAAAATTTTACTGCGTGTCCGTATAACATCCGCAATTTCATTACGCGGTATAAATTGGTTCACTTTCTGCCCTTACATCATGTGCACTGTCAGTCCAATCCGCATTGATTTCTTCTAAGGAAATTCCTAAAAAGGAAAAATAAAAAAATCCCAAAGAAGGCTCACCCCAAACCTGCTCGAGACTGCAGATACTTTTTTTTAACTATAGATACATAAACCCAATATCAGCAAGGTCCAAAGCAAAAAAAAATGCGGCATACCTATCATTTTTTTATGTTTTAAAACAAATAATTATACTCCTCTCCGTTACATAAAAATAAACCATTAGTTATTATCAGGCTTTTACCGCCTGCAACCTCTGTTTTCAATATAAACTCCCGACAAAAAAATAATTAGACATCTAATAATAACCATACTCAACGCTTAATTATGAGCTTTTATCATTAATAAAAAAACCATATATAATCAATATGTAAAGAGCGCAAGCCATTACTTTCACGAACATTTAGGAATAGTTACATGGCAAATAAATAAAAAAAATCCTACCGCCTTGACAAAATACCCGTTAGCTCCTTTCCTTAAATTGCGAAAACAAAAATTGCTATTCATGCGCCATCTTTATATGTCGCTGTTTTTGCATGCGTTAACACTAAAAATTCGACCGAATCTCTTCCTGTTAACGATAGTGGAGCAAGGTCACGACATACTTATGACTATTGATATGGGTACATCCAAAGGGGTAACGTATGGCCACATTAGTATCACAGCAAAAAGCAGCGGCTTTATTTCTAGCCATTTCCGGAAAGAACATTGATACTGCGGGTTTAGATTACTATTCACAGAAAATCGAGACTTCTGCCCTTTCACTTGAACAAGTTGCCCAAAAGTTCATTGCAGGTACAGCCAGCCTGAACGGCCGCACGGCATCTGAAATTGTCACTACCATCTACACATCGGTGCATGGCAGTGCTCCCACCAGTCAAGTCTTGGCCGATCTGTTAGCCGGTAACCCAACAACGGCATCCGTAGTTGCAAAAGTTATTTTTGATGTGCTGAACTACAATGGCTTTGATTCGACACTGTTATCGCAACAAAGCACCTTTGAAACCAAAGTTGAAAAATCCCTGTTCCCGGTCGCATCGGCGGCCTCTTCTGCCGGCGCGGCTGATGTGCAGGGCGTCTTCCACGTTGTCGGTCTGACGCAAACGCAGGACGGCATCACCTATTGGGGGACGGTTCTGGCCCAGGGCGGGAAAACTCTCGCAGCCATCGCGCAGACTTTTGTCAACGCCAGCCCATTGAAAACGCTGAGTGACAGCGCTTTCATCAACGCTATTTTCCAAAACAGTTATGAACGCGCGCCGACTGCCGCCGAAAGCAGCAGCTATCTTGCACTGTTAAGCGGCGGTTCAACACGCGGTGACGTGGTTGCACAGGTGATTAGTGCATTGAAAGGTACCGTTGCTGCCGGTGATACCACGGCTCAACAACATTTCCAGGCGGCTACTCACGTTTGGCAACCAGGCGAACTGCCGGCACTGAACCTCCAGGAGCAAGTCGCAGCAATCTATCTGGGCGTCCCGGGTCGTGGCGTTGACTCCGCAGGTCTGGATACCTGGAGCAAGCAACTTTTCGCCGGTAAGACCTACGCACAGGTTATCACCACGCTGATCAACTCTGCAGAATCGCAGAGAAAAGGTGGCCAGTTAACCGGTGACGACTTCGTTCAACACGTATTTACCTTGGTGCATGGCGTTGCTGCCACTGCAGCGCAATTAGCCAGTTACGGCGCATTGGGCGACAAAACGGCAATTACTCAGGCCATCATTAACGACCTGCGTGGCTCCGTGGCGACAGATGCAGCAACCGTGACTCAGCAGCACGATTTTGAATTTGATATCGGTACCAGCTTGTTGTACAAAACTGCGGCCTCCCTGAGCACAACCGCGGCCGGTGGCAATGCCACCGGCACTGTGAATACCGGGGCGTCACACCAGATCAGTAATGCAGAAACTGCGGTATTGACCGATGTCCTGCTTGCTGCCAATGCCGCCAGCGTCGTTAACCTGAAGTTCGCCGATCATCTGGCGAATCTGACCATTAACGGTACCAGCGCAGCAACGGTCAACCTGTCAGACAACGGGGTTAACCCGGGTGTTGATATCACCGTAAATAACGGCAACGTTATCCTTAACGCCAGCTCCGGCGCGGATGATGTGCTGGTTACCGCTACGGCGGCTGTCGCTACCGCTACCGGTGACTTTAATCTGGGCGCAGGGAATGACTCGCTGAAATGGTTGGGTAATGCTGCGGTTGGCGGTGCCAATACCGTAGGTGCAGGCGTTTCCGGCAACGGTGGTGCTGGTATTGACACCATCTCCGCGAACTTCATTACCAAGAATGTCGTGATGTCAGGCAACACCGTTGTTCGTACCGCGACAATTACCAGTAACTCTGCGCAGTTCAGCAACTTTGAGAAGCTGGATTTGGCCGGCTACATTGGTAAAGCAACGGTAAGCAGCGGTTCAACTGCAGCAAACCATACCTTTGACTTTGGTGTGCTAACCGGCAATGCCGTTTCGGAATCCAGCACCACAGGGCTGACCAATAACGTCGTTCAGGCTGCAACCTCTAACATCGGTTCACAAGGCTTTGTGCTCTCTGGCCTGGCTGAAGCGGTGAAAGTGATTAACGCCGCCGGCGGTAGCTCGGCGCAACTGGAAGTGACCGGGAATGCGACTGCGGCAAGCAGCGTGGAAATTACTTTCCTGCAGAATGCGACCAATCACTTTGATGTCAATTTTACCGCTACAAGCTCTGCGGATGTGAATGCAGGCTCTCTGGCGTTGAACAGCAGCAGTAGCCTGTTGGTGCCAACGGCATTGACCGACGTGAACATCGCCTCTGGCGGCACCGGTGATTTCGACAACATTCTGGCGCTGACCGGGACCAATGCGCAGGTACAAAACATCACCGTTACCGGCGATCACTTGCTTGACCTGACTCTGGGTAGCGGTTACAGCAACGTGCGTGATATCGATGCATCGGCCAACACTGGCGGCCTGAATCTTGATTCAAGCCACGGTGGTACCGGCGACGGCATCATCATTCAGTTGCTGAACATTCTGCCGCTGAGTGCTGCCACTACCGCGCTGCTGGCACCGGTTCTGACGGCTCTGGGTCTGAATGGTTACCAACTGACAGTGGAAGGCTCCACTGCTGCCGACAACCTGGCGGCGATCGGCAATACCACGTTGACCGGTGGGAGTGGTGTAAATACCTTCGAAGCGAAGGCCAGTAATACTCAGGCCGGTATCACCATCTCCGATTTTGACAGCACCAAAGACAAGATTGTCGACGTTGCTTCTGCCTTGACCATTTCTGGCGATACCAGCGGCACGGCGGTGGCGGATTACGGCACTCGTGCTTCTGATACTCTGGATGCTCTGCTGGGTACTTTGGTGGGCGGTCTCACCAACGGCGTTATCGGGCTGTTGGGCGGTATCCTCGGTCTGGACAACAGTAACTCACTGACCGCTAAAGTCGGCGTGGCATCTGTGGTGTTCGGCGGTGCAGGCGACAATGCCAGCTCCTACGTGATTGTCGATAACAACGATAACCATGCTTTGGATCTCGGCGACAGCGTTGTTTACCTGACTGGGCAAAACCATCAGCAACTGATTGATACTCTGCATTACGCTTAAGGGTATATTTCGCAGGCTGGCTCTTTTCGTGAGAACCGCCAGTTGTTGAAGGATATGAGTAAGTAATTTGAATGCCGGCCAGTTAATCCTGACCGGCATTTTTATTATCTGGGGGAAGCGAAAGGCTCAGAACGAGCAAGAAAATGTCAAAAGAGGAGATTGCTGGCTAGCAATGACTCGTAGTAGCGGTGACGAAAAGGCAAAAAAAATCCGAAAACGCTAACGTTTCCGGATTTTCACAAGAGACGAGATTCAACGAACCTTATCCAAACAGTTATCTACCGCCACTGTGATTACCAGGGCGAGCTAATCGGCGAATTGGAGCGCATCATTACCGGGACATCACCATCAGGCGTTGCAGTATTACCTTGCAACTCTTTCAATGGCGTGGCCTTTTGCTGCTGCTGAGCCGTATCGCTGGACATCAAACTGCGCAGGCTCGAAGCAATTCCGCTGGATGGCTGTGTTACCGGTTTTTCCTGCCAGAACAACATTGCATGTTGATTATTGCCTTTCAGTGCAATAGAGATTTTCCCTCCTGGCAAAGCCTGATATTTCTCTACCGTATACGAACGGGCAATATCAGCCACTTTACTGAAAGCCAGCATCGACGGCTTCGGCTGACCGTCACGGGTCAACAAGCCAAAGCGATGCTCATTAATCTTCGGATTATCACCATCGTCGAGTAGATCATACCACCACACGCCTTTGATATACGGCCGCGATTTCGCCAGGAAGGTATACTTCACGATATACTGCGCAGCCAGGTCTTTCGACAATCCTCCCTTACCCTCATAGGTCGGCACTCCTACCTCGGTAATATAGATAGGTACATCACGGCCTGCGGCCTTGGAAAGCCTGGCCTCAAATTGGTCTATTACACCGAGATTGCCCTCAGGCGCCCGCACGGCATAATTGTCATTGCCATATGAGTATGGATGAATGGATAGACCATCGACGTAATTAAGCACGCCCAATTTGACGATCTTATCAACCCAGGAAGGATCACGCGTCCCTGTCGGGTTGGCAGATCCCGTCATGACAATCGCATTAGGATCCGCCTTTTTGACTGCGGCAGCCGTTGCTTTCACGAGTGCGACAAAAACTTCTGGCGGAGGCGGGTTACGGGGTTTCGGTTTAATCGCCGTGGCATTTGTCCATTCATTCCAGATTTCGTAATATTTGATTTTGCCTTTGTATTTTGACGCCGTCCAATAAGCATAGTTGGCGAAGGCATTAATCGCTTCCGGGGTTGTCGGATAACCTGATGGATCGTAAAGCTTATTGCCATAAGCCAATACCAACAACCCGTTCAAACCATATTTAGGCCCGTCATTAAACGCCTGATCGGCCTTCTGCATATTGCCGGTAATGGCATACTGCCCTTTTTGCTGCTCTAACCCTCCCCAGGGAAAATCCGCACGATAGGAAGTAAAGCCATAACGCTTTATCAACTCTAGATAGTTGTCCGGATCTTTCGGATACCAGCGAAAATGTGAATGAATCCCAACTTCAAAAGCAGCTGCATAGTTGCTGAACAGCATCAATGGCAAAATGGCACAGGCCAGCAGTTTCGTTTTACCAGCTATCAAACTCTGCTTACAAAATACGCTAGTCAAAATTTACCTCCAACTACAGATGGAAATCAAACGGTTACCCATACCCCAGAGAAATCGAGACTCCCTCTCCGCCACTGGCAAAAATCAGATCTTACTCAAAAATCGTAGCACTAAAAAATCAATGCTTCTTAAATCGATATCTCAGTACGTCGAGCAACACAAAAAAAACAACCTTCGCAGGTAAAAACCCACGAAGGTTGTCCGTGCTTGTGCTTGTATCAGAACTCAGTAGGCACCATCACGTTTCAGAACCACAGAGATGGTCTTGAACAAAATGACAATGTCATTCCACAGCGCCCAGTTTTTGACGTACCAAGAATCGAAATACACGCGAGTATCATAGTCGATGTCATTACGTCCGCTGACCTGCCACAGGCCGGTCATGCCTGGCTTGGCCATCAGGTAATAATCAACATCGCCGGCATAACGTTCCAGTTCTGCCTCAATGATTGGTCGAGGCCCTACCAGACTCATCTCACCACGGAACACATTCCATAGCTGCGGTAACTCATCCAGGCTGGTCTTGCGAATAAACGCTCCCACCCGAGTGATACGCGGATCGCATTTCAACTTAAAGTCTTTATCCCATTCGGCGCGCGCCTCAGGATCTCGAGCCAGGAGTTCCTCCAGCACCTCTTTAGAATTCAGCACCATCGAGCGGAATTTAAGACATTTAAATCTCTTGCCATTATGGCCGACACGTTCATGACCATAGATTGGTTTCCCACCGTCTCGCGATACCAAAATAGCCAGAATGCACAATATCGGAGACAACATAATCATGATTGCCAACGAACCAAAAATATCGAAAGCTCGTTTGATAAAGCGTGATGAGCGCTTGGCCAGATTATTATTTACCCGCAGGATCATAACTTCATGACTGAAGATAAAACTCATGTCGGTTCCGTATAACGGCACGCCGCGCAGCGTCGGGATCACTGAAACAGACCTGCAGTCGTGTTTCGCCAGATTTTTCAGCCACCAGTCTCTCAATGCATGCTGTTCAAACTCTAGGGCAACAATAAACTGGGTATTTTCAGTATCGACGCAATCCCATAAAGCCTGTTCACTATTGATAACCGGTACACCGAAATAGTGATCCTCACAGGGAGTTTCAGTACAAACGAAAGCAACTACATCGAATCCCATGACCTCTTCGCTTTGTAAGGCAGCATAAGCCTCGAATGCGTTCTTGCCGGAACCGATAATAATCGTCTGCTTTTTCCATAAGCCTAACTTATTCAATAGCTTTTTGGTCAGAGCACGCCCAAGGGGAACCAGTACAATCATTATTCCCCAGGAAAACATCCAGATATAACGCGAAAAATGCCACTTGGAGAAAGCAACCAGAGCCAGATCCAGGATGGCAAAAATGAACAGCGTTCGGATCACTTCCTTCAATTCAAACCAGAACGGTTTGCGATAGGTATAGTGACGCAAACGAGTCCAAAACCAAAATACACAAAGCAGAGAAAGGATAAACTGCGCCAATACTCGAACGCCGAATTCCTGAGGTGGGACAAACTCATCCAGCCCCCCCATCACTTTATGAATGATAAAATACGCCAGATAAACAGCAAGGTTGAAGAAGAGTATATCTGACGCTGCCAGCATCAACTTTGATGCCATATTCCTGAACAGCCCTTTAGTCTGCTTCATCGATTTTTCCACGTTATATGAATTGTTTTCACTGAAGCTTTTTGTCAGATACTTTCCCTTCATGCTTTCTTGCGCAAGATTGTCAGAATTTCATCTGTTTTTTCCTGCATAAGAGCGACGTCCCCACGCGACTCTACATTCAACCGGACGACGGGTTCAGTATTAGAACTCCGCAGGTTAAAGCGCCAGTTATCGAACTCAAGACTGATACCATCCGTAGTATCAAAGACCGATGCCTGCGCCTGATAACTCGCCAATACGCGCTCAATAGCCGCTTTAGGATCGTCGAGGTGACTGTTGATCTCCCCAGAAGCCGGATAAGTTGCCATACGTTGTTCAACCATCTGACTCAACGACTGGTTTTTAATACTCAACAGTTCCGCTACCAGTAACCATGGGATCATGCCGCTATCGCAGTATGAGAATTCGCGGAAATAATGGTGAGCACTCATTTCACCGCCATACACGGCATCTTCCAAACGCATACGCTCTTTAATGAATGCATGGCCAGTTTTGGACATCACCGGCACCCCACCCGCCTGGACGACTACGTCGATGGTGTTCCAGCTTAGACGGGGATCGTGGATTATTTTCGCACCCGCTTCCTTCTCCAGGAACGCTGCAGCCAGTAACCCTACAATATAGTATCCTTCGATAAAACCGCCATCTGCATCGAACAAGAAACAGCGGTCGAAATCGCCATCAAACGCGATCCCCATATCTGCCTGGTGCTTGCGCACTGCCTGAGCAGTGTCCTCACGACACTCCGGCAGCAGTGGGTTAGGGATCCCATTAGGGAAGTTGCCATCCGGTTGGTGATGTACTTTGATAAACTCCACAGGGACATCAAGCTGTTTGAAACGCGCTTCAATCGCGTCAATGACATGACCCGCAGCGCCATTTCCTGAGTTGATCACCAACTTGAGCGGCTTCAGCTTAGCGGGATCGATGTAGCCCAGCAGATGATCCACATACTCTTTTTCAACAGAAATCTGCTTATAACCGCCACGCTGCGACTCAACCACAGGTGCAAATTCGTTAGCCTCAGCCAAGCGCTGTATATCCCGCAGACCGGTATCACCACTGATTGGCTTGGCCTGGCTACGGACCAGTTTCATGCCGTTATAATCCATCGGGTTATGGCTCGCCGTCACTTCGATACCGCCATCGATACCCAAATGGAAAGTGGCGAAATAAATTTCTTCAGTGCCGCTCAACCCGATATCCAGTACATCAACTCCCGCATCACGCAAACCATCGGCCAACGCCAACTTAAGCTCTTCGCTGGTCAGTCGAACATCACCACCAACCACAACGCTTTTCGGTTTCAAGAATTCGCCATACGCGCGCCCGATGCGATAGGCAATATCGTTGTTCAGTTCTTCGCCAAGGCGGCCACGAATATCATAAGCTTTGAAGCAAGTTAATGTTTTAGACATTAGTAAAATCCTTAACCGAAATAAAATCTGAGAGCGCTGGGGAATACCCGCAGCGCAAAATAATTAATTGTGTTGTTCTGTATTGACGATACGTACGATGTCATCTTCACCTAAATACGCACCGGACTGAATTTCAATCAAATCCAAAGGTATTTTCCCTGGATTCTCCAGAGAATGCTCAACGCCCAATGGAATATAAATGGACTCATTTTCACTGATCAGCTGCGTCTTGCCGTTGGTATTGACTTTTGCCGTCCCCGAGACCACAACCCAGTGCTCTGAACGGTGATGATGCATCTGCAAAGACAGCTTCTCGCCTGGCTTAACGGTTATACGACGCACCTGGAAACGATCGCCTTGCGCAATCGCATCGTGTTTGCCCCACGGACGATAAACTTCACGGTGCTGTTTGCTTTCGGAACGCTGTTGCTTTTTGAGCTGGTTAACGATTTCCTTGACGTCCTGCACTTTATCTTTATTAGCGATCAGCACGGCATCTTTAGTTTCAACCACGACCAGATTATCGACGCCGACAGTTGCCACCAGTTTGTGCTCAGCGCGGATGTAGTTATTCGAACAGTCGTGCTCCAACACGTCACCAAAGGTCGAATTGCCTTTGATATCCTTCTCGCTAATTTCCCACAGCGCCGACCATGAGCCGACATCATTCCAGCCGGCATCCAGTGGAACAACAACTGCATCTGCAGTCTGCTCCATGACCGCGTAGTCAACAGACTCATCCGGACAGGCCACAAAGGATTCGCGATCTACGCGAATAAAGTCCAAATCTGGTGAAAGGTGCGCCAATGATTTTTGACAAGCGTCCAGAATATCCGGGCGGAAACGACCTAACTCTTCCAAGTAGCGGCTGGCTTTAAACAGGAACATGCCACTATTCCACAGATACTCCCCGCTGTTCAGGTATTCCCGGGCTGTTTCGAGATTAGGTTTTTCAACAAAGCGAGATACGCCACAGATAGTGGAACCATCCACGCTGGCGCCTTTTTGAATATAGCCATAACCGGTTTCCGGCCCCGTTGGGACAATACCGAAAGTCGCCAGCTTACCGGCTTCCGCGTAGGGGATTGCCTGATTAACTGCATCTCGGAAAGTCGCTTCGTCCTGAATAACATGGTCTGCGGCCAAAACAAGCAACAACGGATCATCACCATTGGCGGTAGCTTGCAGCGCAGCCAATGCAATAGCGGGTGCCGTATTACGGCCAACCGGCTCCAGGATGATATTATGCGAAAGACGAGTGATCTGACGCAGTTGCTCCGCTACGATGAAGCGGTGTTCTTCATTACAGATCACTAAAGGATCGATAATATCCAGCCCTTTTAACCGCATAACAGTGGTCTGTAACATCGAGAATTCGTTACATAAGGCTAAAAATTGCTTGGGAAACAGCTCACGTGACATTGGCCATAAACGGCTCCCTGTTCCCCCGGCCATAATTACTGGATAAAGATTACTCATTTTCGAATTCCTACAGTTTAATAAGTGATCGACTTGGCCGATTGAAAATCAGCCAATTTCTGATTAACATAATTCGACAACTCGTCACGGAAACGCTCCGCTGAGAACTTGTTCGCATGCAGACGGCAATCGGCGGCAATAATCTTGTCCTGAATCGTCTCAAAATAATTCACCGCCTGAATTATTGATGCAGTATTTTGTTCATCAAAGAAGATACCCGTTGGGTTATCAACACCGTAGGGTCGGACTGTTTCCAATGATCCACCCTTGCCAAAGGCAATGATCGGTGTTCCGCAGGCTTGCGCTTCAACGACAGTAATACCGAAATCTTCTTCTGCAGCAAAAACGAATGCTTTGGCACGCTTCATATAATCTTGCAGAACGTCATTAGGCTGGAAACCCAGAATTTCTACGTTCTTACCGGCCTTACTTTTTATTTTTGCCATTTCAGAACCATCGCCAATGACAACGAGCTTCTTGTCTGGCATGGCAGAAAAAGCCTCTACAATAAGGTTAATTCGTTTGTAGGGGACCATTCGTGACGCAGTAAAATAGAAGTCTTCTTTATTTTCCTCGACAGTAAAACGATTAACGTCCACTGGAGGATAAATGACATCAGCGTCTCTGCCATAAACTTTTTTGATGCGGCGGGCAATAAAATGCGAATTAGCAATAAAATGGTCAACGCCATTTGCAGTACGATAATCCCACATTCTTATTTTATGCAGTAACCATTTCGCCAGTTTGCCCTTCAGACCCTTATCGAGCCCGGCCTCCCGCAAATACTGGTGCTGTAGATCCCAAGCGTAACGGATCGGCGAATGTACATAGCTGATATGCAATTGATCGGGACCGGTAAGAACCCCTTTAGCTACTGCGTGGCTGCTCGACAGAATCAGATCGTGTTTGGACACATCCAATTGCTCGATCGCCAGTGGCATAAGCGGTAGATATTTTTGATAACCGGTCTTGGCCTTAGGCAAGTTTTGAACAAAGGTTGTCTCGGCATGCTTGCCACCAAATTGGGCACGCGATTCATCACTTAAAAAGTCGACAACTGAATAGAGATCGGAATCAGGATATAAATCAATAAACTCTTTTATCACTCGTTCAGCGCCGGCATAACTTACCAACCAGTCAGCAACAACGCCAACGCTCAAATTTCCATTTGGCATTATTTCCCCCAAAATGATAAATAAATCTGAAACTTCATAAATTTTCAGTTCATTATTGTAACTACAAATAGAATAAATTTAACAGTCGAAATACAATAAAAATTAGCGTTTCACTGGTGGGCGTCAATCAGTTCATTAATCTTGCTTGCTGATAGAGTCCAGGAAAATCTTTTTATATTGTTAAATCCGCTCTGGATAAGCTGTTGGCGAAGAGCATCATCACTCGTTATTCGGCTAATACAGGCCGCGATATCATTCGTATTGTCCGGTGAGAAATACAATGCGCTATCACCAAGTACTTCGGGTAGTGAGGCGCTATTCGATGAAATCACCGGGCAACCACAAGCCTGCGCCTCTAGCGGCGGAATACCAAAACCTTCATAGAATGACGGAAAAACAAAGGCCAGGGCATTAGAATATAATTCAATCAGCTGTTCATCGCTGACGCGACCGGTAAATTCGACATTTTCTGTTGCCGCTAAAGACGGTGTAACGTTGTTGAAGTTGGCATTAGCGGCACCAATGATCTTGAGCTTGACCTTATCCCGGTTTTCCCACTGATTGAATGCAGTAATCAACCCATGGAAATTCTTATGGTAATTGGGTGAGGAAACCGCCAGCAAATAGGGATCGCGTGCCAACGCTTCGTTCTTTTTGGGGCAGAAAATACTGCCTGCTGCATTATAGATAACATGAATATCATCCAACGGATAACCGTATGCTTCATGTAACTCTTTTTTGGAGAACTCACTCACCGTTAGCAACATCTTGCTATTACGCAACATAAGCGGCACAAAAACGTTATAAAGCAGACGGAACTTCCAAGAATAACTCTGGGGATAACGTTTATAGGTGACATCGTGGTGAGTGACGATCTTGTTCTGATAAAAAATAGGTGCCGTATTGCCGAGGTTTAACAACAGCGGTTTTCCCTGCGTAGCAAGATAGGCCGGTAAATCCTTTTGTTCCCACCGATGTCCACTGGATGAGCCGATAATCTTGACATTCAGTAATTCGGCAACATCATGGTGTTTGATATTCTTTGGGGAAAGAAAAACAACGTCAGTGCGCAGGGCGTTTAACGCCAGGCAAATCTGCTGAGCAAAACGCTGCACGCCCGTGACATCCTGGGTCAGAAAACGTGCGTTAACATAAATCATAGTCAGGCTATCCCCTTGAAGTTCGACTAACGGTATCTCGGTTTTATTTTATTTAAAACGTGACTACTGGTAGATTCCTTCTCAGATGTCGTTTTCAACGACAAGATCAGGATAGTCAGGATGATTGGGAAAAGATAACCCGGATAGTTTGTTAATGGATTGTTGTAAACAAAGTTCATTATCAGCGATATCATCCAGTACAGATAAACTCCGACATACCCTCCTCTTATCACTTTCCGATAAAGGACACCGAGAATAATGGTGCCAACGATCACCAGGAAAATAATCCCCACATTGCCATAATTTGACAGCATGTAAATATACATACTATCCAAAGGAATACTGTTGCTATTGTCATCACCAACGACAGCGTTACCATTGACGGCATAGCCTGCGCCAATATATGGAGAGTATTCTGGTGATGCCTTCACACTAGCAATCCCCATGGTTCGGAAAAGAATACTGTTTTCCGCAATGGCATTTTCCTTAGGGAACAGGGCCTGATAAACATCATAGTTCGTAGTTGTGACATAGAAAAACATTCCCAACACAAATGTCGCTAGCGTAACAATATTCAGGCTAAATCGCAGCGAGAAGAGGCGTCTCGACATCAGGAACATAATATAAAGCAGTGCCATAATAATGGCGGTTTTCGACGTTGAGCACACAATGCCCAGCGTAATAAGTAAAATGAATTTCTTTCTATTTTTGAGACTGACGAAAGGAGAAAGCACCAGCGCAAAGAAGAGGTATTCGCTAAGGCTGAATGGCCCTGTCTGTAATCCAAAAGCGCGGAATTGCCCCTGGATAGTACGCAACACCAAGCCATACTCTTTACCAAACTGCGTAAGCTGCGGACCTGGGTCGTAACCTATCACTGCATACAGTGCACCGGCCAGAGTTGATTCCGCAATGGCAAATAATGCATTTATAACGGCAAAGATAATATAAAACTTTACTAACTTCATCAGTATATCAAGCCGCTCTTCACGAGATAGCAGCATCAATACGGCACCACAGAAAAATGATGCGAAGGTTAGCAATTCGAGACGGAATTGTACCAATGAGCGAAAGAAGTTAAAGCGACCATGAATCATGGTGAGTAAAATGTAGATCAGAGAAAAACCTATCATCGCGAAGAAAAGCACAATGACGCTCTGAAATTGAGGGGTAACCTTTGGATTCCGCGATATCAACAGAATCAATATGAATACAGGTATAACCACTGCGAAAAAATCTTTATACAACAACAGCAACCGCGTTGAAATATAAGCAGTTACGGTGATAATTCCGCTGATCGAAACCAACGTTAAATAACTTAACAATAAAAATATCACCAGCGACTTTATAGATACTTTCATTATTATCCTCTGTACACGCTTTCGTAACTGCTGGCTATTTTCTCAATTTCAAAAAACGAACGTCGCAGCGAATTTTTATTTTCTTTAACAGCACCAATCACACCAGCGATAGAGAAATCCGTCAGTTCAAAAATATTATCGTAGTAAGCTGCGATTTCGGTCACCCCACCGCTGAAAGTGGTATAGACAACTTTACCAGAGATAGCAGATTCTGCAACCGCACGACCAAAAGGCTCGTTCCAACGCGTTGGCAGTACAACCGCATCGACCTGTGCCATAAATTCCTCAATTTTGATAAAACCGAGCAGCTTGACTCCAGACGTTTCCGCCAACGCCTTCATCTGTTCGCCAGAGGCATCGTTATTAAAGCGACCTGCGGCATAAAACTCCACGTCCGGATCCTGAAGGCCCTGCTTCGCCAACGAGCAGAATTCATCAAACCCCTTATCCTCGGTCAAGCGACCAACAAAGCCTATTCTCACCTTCTCGCTTGGGATCGGAGCAAAATCTACAGCCGCTACCGGGTTGTAAATGTAGGTATGTTGCGCGTTACGGGCAAAGCCATTTTCCTGGTGCAGTGCCGAAATGTACTTGCTGATACCGACAAAAGCATCAACATTTTGGCTCGCTTTTTTCTTAAAATAGGAAGTGATGGCCACAGTCCGACCTTTTACATCCATATTTTGCCCGTGCTGGAACAAAGTACCATTAGGATGGAACAGGTAATAGTCGCGGGTAGTATGAACTACACGGGCTCCCAACTTTTTCGCCGCACGCCATATCGCAACAGAAAAGCCACTAAGGTTGTTGGTATGAACTACATCAGGGGCAAAAGCACGCAGTTCATTGCGCACCATGCGCGTCATGAACGGATTGTAAGAATCCAGCAGGTGCCAAGCCGCTTTTTGCAGCTTGCCAGCAGCCTGCTTCTGGAACGGCCAGTACAGATTCTTCAGCGGGAAGTAAACGATACCTACGCCGTTAAGTACATCATGTTTAATTTCATCGCCTTCATGAAGACAAAATACACGCACCTGGTGTCCGGCGCTCTGCAGGCTTTCGGCCAGCATCTGTACGGATACCTCCGCGCCACCAATCTTGTAGGGAGCATAAAGTGTATTTATTAAAACAATCTTCATTTATTGACCACCACGGAATAATTTATAAAATCAAAATTTATCTTTAATCAGAGTGATATCAGCACTCTCATAGTTCTCATAATTTTTATAAATCGCATCAACGAAATTAACCCATTCTGGCGACAGCACTTTTTCGTCGAGTACGTAAGCGGTTATTTTTATTTTCTCATCATAGATCTTGATCAGATTGTCATATAATGACGAGTAGAAACCAGCAATTGAGGTTACGTTTTCTCCCGCAACGATCGGGTAAACTTCAAACGGGAAATCTAGACGCCGCACCTCTACATGCTGTTTGATCGCATCAATTTTCTCTTCACGCTCACGACGGTGTGGAATGTATACCAATTCGACGCCTTCCTGATTTTTTTTCAGATCGTCGATCATTTTCAGCGTCAGCTCGATATCGTCAACAGAGGTCACTCCTGCTTCATAAAGAGGTGTGCCAATGATGAAGACCTTATTTCCACCTTGTGGAAGATTTTCCAACTTCACTTTAAAGTTCTGATAATTATGTTTAATTATCGTATCTCGAAGAGCGATGTTTTTCTCAATATCGTACACCGAGAAGAAGGTGATTTTCTCTCGTTCATTGTTAGCCATACCCAAAGACTTAAGGAAAATCGACTTCGCAATACCCTTTGCGGTGAGATTGTTGCTGCGCTTGATCCTGAGCGTGGCAGTACCGTCATCCAACAAAACAATCTCTCGTTTTGGGAACTTGTGAGCTAATATCCAAAAAACTCTCGCACGATATTCACCAGCAATCAGGGTAACATGTTCTCTCACATTGACTTCTGAATTAACGCTCTTTAATTCTTTTCTTATATCCAGCACATTCCCCAAATAGCCTTCAACGTCGATCGTCTTCAACGTCTTATGCCTAATCATGCTCAACAGATAAACGATCTGTCCATGATTTAATGATGAATTTGCTGAGCGTTTGTTCACGATCAGCAGATCCAGGGTAATGTTCTTCGCATCAAGATATTCGATAAGGTTAAAAGCCTGCAGCGGTGATTCAATGTACGCAATGTGCTTACTCATATTTCTGATATCCGATTTTGGTAACTGATGCGAATTTCACATATCACTCAATGGAACTTGCCTTCCGCTTTGAGTTGTAAATAATGATCGACGTCGCGCTGCGAGAACGCCTTGGCCGGGTGGCCACCGGCGATAGCATAAGGTTCAATATCTTTAACCACTACGCTGCCGGCCTGAATAATAGCCCCCTCACCGATGGTCACACCAGGCAGGATAATCACATTTATACCCAACCAGACATTGTCTCCGATATGAGTATCTTTAATCACGTAGGTGTGGTCATAAGGGATAGCAGTGCCGTTATGATTATGATTTTCAGTGATTAATACGCAACCAAAACCACAATGAAAATTATCGCCAATGATGACACTGCCCTTACCTACTACCGTCAGACCATTTGAGTTGAAGTTATTGCCCAACGTCGTTTTATTATTAACAATGGTCAAAAAATTAACTTTGGGATCGCGTCCGCACTTCGCCGCAGTCCTGATAACTTTAGAACGATAGCGCTGTTTTTTTAGACCTCTCAACCATCGTTTAAAACTTGCTATCATCTTTTCCTCTCAATGCTGATCTGTCGTTTACCATAAATAAAGGTCGCTACACAGGCAAAAAGACTGGATATCGCATAGACAAAACAGAAATACTCGACCTTTATTGCCGTCATGGTGACGATCAAGATGCCGATTAAATGCGTGACCATCGAACCCATTGTAATAATCGAAATCATTTTATTTTTACGATAATAGAACAGTGAGTGCGTAAAAATATAATAGATGGAAAGGAATGCAGTTCCCGGCAACAAAATATTGAAATAATAAATAGCTTGGTTGAACTCGGCCTTAAAGAGATAAGGGAAAACAAATGGCATGATGAAGAAGTAAATTATGCAGGCCACAATCACTAAACCTGTATAGCCATATTGAATCAGCTCAACACCTCGGAAATCTTTTTCTTTCAGCTTTCGGTATATGAAAGGCTGGAATGCCTGGTTAATTACCCCGAAGAACAACATCACAATGGAGGTAAGTTGAAATGCCAGACCATAGACCCCTACCACTGCGGTACTCATATAATGAGCAATAAAGAACCGATCTATCGATGATTTTATCCAGTAACTGCCGTGATGCGGCAACAGGGATAAACCATAATTGATAATTTCCTTATAGCGTTGGCGTACAGGCTGAAGTACCGTACGTTCACCTTTGATTTTCTTGTAAACGAAGAACTCATAGGCTATCTGAATGCTGAAAAACGAAGCCGCTATCGCTATCAACCGCTGTCCCGGCGTAGCTGCAATCATCTCGAAAAGCGCGATCGTAAACAGGACGTTAAATGCAGAAAGCAAGAACTGTCCAATAGCAGCGACCTTATAGGTCTGGCTGATACGTAAATGAGACAGATTGATAAAGTTAAGGGCTTGCGCCAGAGACGCCAAAACTACCAAAAAACCATCACTGAAACTTACGGATATATTTGCGACTAGAGTAACAATATAAAATATTGCCACCAATAACGCACTCGACGCCAAAGCCAGAACAATGTTATCTCTGCGGAACACCAGGGAACTCCCTTCCCCCTCTTGCATATACTTGACCGGCAACAGACCCTGACCACTAAACGAAATGAAAATGATCAGCATCTGAATAACGGACAGATACAGAGTTAGCGCGCCGTATCCCGACGCGCCAAGGTGTGCTGTTAAATAAGGCAGTATGATGAAGCCTATGACCTTGCCGAGAATATCCCCTATCGACAAGGCCGCAGCGCCCATAATGACTTTACTCATTTACAGATACTTTTCCAGGAAGTTAAGTGCGTGCCAGAATCCCTCTCCCTGATTTTTGTGCCCTTGCCAGACTTCTGGAATAAACATAGCACCTGGAGCATAACGCACCAGATCATCGGCAAGTTCATCAAAGTTCACATCGCCTTTACCAATCTGAACCCCTTCACCATCCACGCCCAGTGCATCAACAATATGCATATGTGCAGTATAAGCCCCTACTTTTTGGGTGAACTCATGGAGATCCCATTGGTAGTAGTTACAGGCCATCATCGAATGAGAAGTGTCGTAACAGATGCGATAGTTATATTTTTCGCAGAATGCCTTGATCTCATCCGGGTCGACAAAGAGGTTGTGGTAGCTCTGTCCACCAAAGTGCCATGGGAATGGAGGCATGGTTTGGATAATAATTTCCACCCCTTCCTGATTAATCTGGCCCAATGCAACACCGATGCGCTCGTACATTGCCTGACGCGATTCTTTTGGCAGGAAGCCCGTAGTATTGAATCCACCGGCGTTAACAACGATAACCGGTCGTTCAGTTTTCGGGAAATACTGCTTAAGTGCGCGAGTCACATCGCAAACACGCTGCAACTGCTTGATAGAATGCTCAAGGTAAACCGGGTCGTCAGTCGCCAGATCCAAAATATGGTCGTTGGCAAACAGCTCAGGGCTGTGTACGGCAAAACCAATGTCTTCTGGGCCGGAGAAAAATTCCGTCAGATCCAGTTCCATATCCTGGTAGCTCAGGTGGAACTCAACGAAGTCCAGATTGGACTTGTTTTTCAGCTTGCTGTAATCATGATAACGAACAGGAATACCAAAAGGACGGTCAAAATCATAGTCCTTGGCTTCAATCGCTACATCGTTCAGATCTGACTCATAGAAGTAACCGCCTTTCTCATGGTCACGGTTGGCTTTTTTGCCGACCAGCTGCTCCATATACAGAGGCTGTAATCCCTGGCCCGGGCTTTTCACTTCAACCATATCGCGAGTTATGATTTCACCCTTTTTCAGGTCGCGATTGATGATCAGACTTTTCGCCAGCGTTTCGCGGTTGATCATTTCACCCTGAGTGATAGCGCGTTCACCCGCCTGCCCCATGGATTCTTCAACTTCACGAATACGTACCACCATCTCTTTAAATTCAGGTGGTAGCAGTGAGACCTTATGGTCATTGCCTTCCATCGATTTATCAATGGTGAAATGCTTTTCGATCACGCGCGCACCGAGTGCGGCTACTGCGATTGGCACAGAGATCCCACGCTCATGACCTGAATACCCGACCAGGCAACCTGTAACTTGCTGCAAGCGTTTAATATAAGCCAGGTTCACATCTTTGAATGGCGTCGGATAAGTTGAGTTGCAATGCAAAATAACAAACTCGGCACCTTTGGATTTCAGGAATTCGACCGAGCTTTTGATTTCCGCTTCACTACACATACCAGTGGAGCAAATCAGCGGTTTGCCCGTGGCCGCTAACGCACCGAGCATTTCATGGTTGGTGAAGTCAGCGGAAGCGACTTTATAACCTTCCATGCCGTACTCCTCCAAAATCTCAAGGCTTTTGAGATCCCATGGCGTACACAGTGGGGTCAGGCCCTTGGTTTTGCAGTAATCGAACACCTCGATCAGATCTTCATTGGAAAGCTGGAATTTCCTCAGCAAGTCAATGGTATATTGAGCCCCCAGGTCGGCAGACTTATCTTTATCGTTTCCGCCTTTATACAGTGAGCTGAGATCGCGCATCTGGAATTTAACGCAATCCGCGCCGGCATCAACGGCCAGATCGACCAGGTGCTTAGCCAGTTTGATATCGCCGTTATGGTTGTTACCAATTTCCGCAATGATGTAGCTCGGAGATGTCTCGGTGATGGTGTGCTTACCAATAGTCAGCCCTTTCTCACTTTGCAGCGCGACAGCGACCAGCCGACGATAATCATCCACCAGTGGCAAAACGTCTACGCCGTTGGTGAACAGCGCGTCGATTTCAGTACGCGGCGCATCAACTTTTTTATAGCGGACATTCTGGTTCATAACTTCAGACATTTCGCGACTCAGATCGAAATCACCATTGGTGATCCAACGGCGGAAGTCGCCATCTGAGAAGGAACCGCATAACTTGCCGTCTTCAGTAACAACGAAGATAATGCGTTTTTTATTTGAGTTGATTTTTTCCAATGCTTTAATGATTGTTTCTGTTTCAAACACCAAAAAATCGGATATTTTTTTCTGGATTAACATTAATTATCTCCCATTCCAATTCTGCAAAATCACTTCAACAACCGCCCAATCGAGCATGGTATCAATTTCAAAACTTTCTTCTTCTGACATCTTATGCGCGACAACTTTTCCACCAAGACGATTACCGGTACTCAGAAGGATTTCGCTTTTCGTTACATAAATTGAGCCATTCTCTTTCAGCTTGATATTTTCCGGCTTTATATCCTGACGCCGCGGACGATTTAAATAGTCATAGTACGCTTTGGGATTATCTTCATTCTCCCAAAGAAAATGCCAAAACTCGCAAACGCTAAGCAAAGAGTCGGCCTTCTTATCGATAATTTTCTTGATTGCTACATCTATGGCATCATCTTTACGAACTGGCGAGGTTGCCTGCAACAATACCGTAAACTCCGGCTTGTAGTTCTCATGCTCCGCCAGCCATTCCAGGGTATGCAACAATGCGGGTTCGGTAGCTGCAGTATCTATCGCCAGATGCGCGGGGCGCATAAAAGGAACTTCAGCGCCGTATTCTCTGGCTACGGCAGCAATATCTTCGCAGTCAGTTGTAACGATAACACGATCAATTTCTGATGAATTCAGTGCCTGCTCAATGCTCCAGGCAATTAATGGCTTCCCTGCAATTTCTTTAATGTTTTTCTTCGGGATCCCTTTCGATCCACCCCTTGCAGGAATAATTGCAAGATTACTCATGTGATATCTCCGAAATTGGAATCTATAAATTTTTTGAACAGATCAAGAGGTTCCTTAAGAATAAGGAACCTCTATTTTTGGAAGGGGGTTATTTGTATTCGTACGCGTAATAGCCGTATGCACTACCGGATTTATGTTCAACGGCGTTAAGAATAATACCTTTGATTTCCATCCCATTTTGCTCAAAGCGGCGGATACTCACCTCGATCTCTTTCAGCGAGTTAACACCGTAACGTGCTACCAACAGCGTGGTACCTACATTACGTGCCACGATTGCAGCGTCGGTTACCGCCAGAATTGGTGGAGTATCGACCAGAACGATATCATATTCTTTACCCGCCCACTCCAGGAACTCTGTCAGACGGTTGTGCATCAGCAACTCTGAAGGATTCGGTGGGATTTTACCGCGCGATATAAAGCTCAGGTTCTCGATCGACGTCTTTCTTACCGCCTGTTGTGCCGATGCCTGGCCGGAAAGTACGTCGGATAAACCAATACCCAATTCACAGTTCAGCAGTGAATGCGCATAGCCTTTACGCATATCGGCATCGACCACCAGAATGCGTTGCCCCGCCTGAGCAATAACGGCAGCCAGGTTGATACTGACAAAGGTTTTACCGATGCTTGGGCTGGCACCAGAGATCATCAACACATTATTTTTCGCTTCGAGCGAAGCGAAGTGCAGACTGGTCCGCAGGCTTCTGACAGCTTCGATGGCCAGATCCGCCGGGTTACCGACTGCAAGCAGCGTATAACTTTTGATGCTACTGCGTTTGCCCGACAACATGGTTTCACGATCGCTTTTCTGCTGCCATTCAGACAACGGAATGCTGGCATAAACGTTGATACCCTGCTGTTCCAACTGTTCGGGACTTTCGATACCGCGATGAAGCATGGTTTTCAATAACACGAAACCGGTAGAGAACAAGCCGCCCAGCAGAGTCACAATCAGTACGATGATGGTTTTTTGCGGTTTCACCGGACGCGGCTGCGTTACCGCCGGGTCAACAATGCGTACGTTACCTACTGTACTTGCCTTGGTGATCCCCAGCTCTTGCTGTTTGTTCAGCAACTGCATATAAATTTCTTGCCCAGCCTGAACGTCGCGAGTTAGACGTAAAATCTCCTGCTGAGTCTTGGGCATACCGCTGACACGTTTGTTGAGCTTGTCCTTTTCTTGCTGCAACGTTGCGCGTTTTTCCATTAGCGCACGATAGGCAGGGTGCTCTTTAGTATACAGCTTGGAGATTTCCGCTTCTTTGAACGTCAATTCGTTCAGTTGAGCTTCAACACCGACAATGGTATCCAATACCGATTTGGCTTCCAGAGACAAATCGACCGAGTCGTTAGCCTGGCGGAAGCGATTGAGTTTATCCTCAGCACTGTCCAGAGAACTGCGGACCTCGGGTAACTGTTCTTTCAGGAAGTCCAGGCTTTTGGCCGCTTCTTCTGATTTGCGCTCAACGTTTTGCAACAGGTAGTTTTTACTGATGCTATCGAGAATTTTACGTACCAGAACAGGATCATCACCAACCAAGCTTAATGCCAGGACGCCGGTATCCTTGCCTTTATCCTCAACGGTCAAGGCATCCAACAGATTATTGGTGGCGACCAAACGTTGCAGCTTGGCCACTTCAAATACCGTGCCAGGCTGTGCCGAGATTTCGCTGACCAGTAAAGTGACGCCTTGGCCACTTGCTAATTCACCGACCTTTGCTTTGATAATTTCAGTACCATCTTTGCTGAGAACATAGTTCTTATCATCGATGACTTTCAATTCAAGCGCGGTATCGTCTGCATTAGAGGGGACGGTAAGACGAGACAACGCAATGCGTCCGGGTTCAACTCCTGTTAAACGAGCCCAACCGCGCCCAAAAATAGGGAAGTATTTTTCCTGGGCAACAGTATCAAGATTCAAATCGTCAACGGTTTTACCTGTCACCATGCGCGATTTGATGAGTTCGATTTCCGTCGAGGAACCCGGCTGACTGTTCGGCAGCATCTGGGATAAATCATTGACCAGTGAATTTCCTACGTTTTGCTCAACCTGAACCATTGCGTCGGCCTGGTAGACCGGGGTGGCAAAAAGCGAATAGATGATACCGGTAACAGAGAATAACGCTGTAATACCGATGATGAGCCATCGATGGTCAAGTAAAGTACCCAACAAGCGACTTAGATCGATCTCGTCATGATTATTGGCCGTTGATAAGCCTGGTTTCGTATTATCAGTCATTGTAATCTCTGGTTAACGATTTAATGCCTCTGCCCATTTCTGGGCAGCATCATCAAGAAGGCGGTAAACAAACTCAAACGCTTCGGCGCTTTTTCTGTAAGGATCAGGCACTTCTTTTTGCCCTAGCCAATGAGCAAAAAGCATCGTCTTCCCTCTGACTTCCGGCGCCAGCCGACAGACTGCATCGATATGGCCCTTTTCCATCACCAGTATCAGCGAATATTCCCGACACATTTCTTTCGTCAGTTGCCTCGCTTCATGCTGCTCTAGCGACAAATGGTGCTTTTCCGCGATAGCGATGGCGCTTTTGTCGGCTGGATTGCCAACCAAAGCGCTAATGCCGGCAGAGGCGATCTCTTTCTCTGGTAAATGTTGCTTTAGTAAGCGTTCTGCCGTTGGGGAACGGCAGATATTACCAACACAGACAACCAGAATAGAATCAAACATTACCGACTCCCCTACGGCCAATTACGAATACGCAATGTGCCTTCCGTGAGATTGTTGAAGCTATCAATGGTCGGTGCCAATTGAACGATCAGACGGTTCCATCTGGCGACCGGCGCTGCGGTCACGTAGACAATGTCATAAGGCTGCAGATGGAACTCCGCACCCATTACCAAGGCCGTCGCATCTGCCATGTTGAGCTGATAAATGTTGGCCAGTTTTTCACCCTGCGAACCGTGCAGAGGGCGAATAACGAATACGCCTGTCGCATCTGCCGCCGCCTGACTGATCCCCTGAGTATTCCCCAGAGCTTCTGTCAATGTCATGCCGCTGCGATCCATCTTGAGCGTTGCCGGCGTTTTAACTTCACCCATGACAAACACTTTCAGATCGTCATTACGCGGCACATAGAGAATGTCCCCCGGATACAACAGGCGGTTCTGGGTCAGGTCCCCGTTCTGCATCAGTTGTTGCAGTGACAGACTTGACTCTTTGCCGTTGTGCGTCAGGACGATATTACGCCAGTCAGCATTTTCCGTCAGACCACCTGCGGCATTGATCGCATCCATCACTGTCAAAGGCACGTTGGTAATGGCCTGTTGACCAGATTTAGAAACTTCGCCGGTCACGTAGGCTTTCTGAGAACGGAATGCGGCAATATTAACATCAACCTGAGGGCTTTCGATGTATTGGGCCAATCGGGCGGCGATCTGATCGCGAATTTGGGTCACCGTTTTACCGACCACTTTCACCTTACCGATATAAGGATAGAAAATGGTTCCATCAGAGTGCACCCAGTTCCCGGTGTCGCTGGCACTGCGGTATTGCCCCGCAGGTGTGGTTAACTCAGGGTGATCCCAAACGGTGACGTTGAGCACATCGCCCACGCCAATTCGGTATTCATAGGTGCTTAACGAAGCATCCAACAGACCATTAGGCTGTGCTACCACTTTTGCAGGGCGCAACTTATCCAACAACTTGGGTGTCATCGGATAGATATTGACCATTTTGTCAATATCAAAGTCTGCATCCTCTTGCTTTACAACACTTTTACCGCTTGTGGACAGGTGGGTTCCAGGAAACACAGTGCAACCACTGATTACACTGATAGATACCAATAGCGATATCATTTTCAATTGTCGTTTTGCCATCAAATTATCATCACTTTCAAAGTAAATGTATCTGCAAAGCTACAATGCTAGCCGACCGTGGCTGCGTCTCTGTAACCTTACCAAAGTGCCTCGGTTTACGATTCCGTCATGCAACGGAACTGAAACCTGTTGCAATAAATCTACAACGTTTATCTGTTGTTGATGAATACAAAGATATTATTATTAGCGATGTGAGGTATTCAGTTATTGCTCACACTGACCACCCCTACAGCCATCAACGTTAGTTATCTTTATAAAACAGTCTATTGCGGAATTTTACAACCTAATTCCAAAGTAAAACCGAGAAGACCAAACGGTAAAGCGGCCTGTAATAGAATGTATACTAATATAAAAAATGAAATAGCGAAATTACATAAGGCTCAACTGATACGGTTAATTTCCCATCCGGCATGCTTTGCACAGCTGAACGGGAAAATTGTACATTTTTAGAGCGCCAATTTTTCAGCCCATTCGCGGAAAGCCTTACCCTGGGTCGGGTGGCGCAGGCCATAGGTGACGAAGGCACGCAGATAGCCCATTTTTTCGCCGCAGTTGAATGATTCTCCAATCAACTCCATTGCTTCAACCGGTTTGTGTTTTAGCAGTTCGGCAATCGCATCCGTCAGCTGAATTCGCCCCCAGACACCTGGCTCCGTTTTTTCCAGAATAGGCCAAATATCGGCGGACAGAACATAGCGCCCTACGGCCGAATAGTTTGATTTTAGCTGAACTTCGCGGCCCGGTTTTTCGATAATCGAAGTCATGCGTGAACTTTCACCGGGTTGCAGACTGTTGGTCTCGCATTCAACGACCGAGTAATCGTGCAGCACATGCTCATCAGCCGCCTGCACCAGTACCTGGCTCAGCCCCGACTGTTCAAAGCGAGCAATCATGTGCGGCAGGTTATCTTTCTTAAGATCGGCTTTTGCATCGTCAAGCAACACGTCCGGCAACAGCACGACAAACGGTGAGTCGCCAACCAAAGGTTTAGCGCACAGCACCGCATGGCCCAAGCCCTTAGGCTGGCCCTGACGGATGTGCATCAACGTCACGCCTTTAGGCGTAATCGACTGTACCTCATCCAGCAGTTGGCGTTTTACGCGCGCCTCAAGCATCGCTTCCAACTCAAAAGAGGTATCAAAATGGTTTTCGATCGCATTCTTGGAAGAGTGTGTCACCAGAATGATTTCTTTAATGCCGGCAGCAACGCACTCATTGACAATATATTGAATCAACGGCTTATCAACGATCGGCAACATCTCTTTGGGAATAGCCTTGGTTGCAGGCAACATGCGCATACCCAGGCCAGCAACAGGAATGACAGCTTTCAACTTGGTCATGGTAATCCTCTTTTCAATCTTGCTTGTGATCGCGTTTAAGCCGCAAAACTTATTTGCTGTTCAATGTCTGTTTCAGCCATTGAGTAAAATCTTCACCTTCCGAAGCATGACGCAGGCCATATTGTACGAACGCTTTCATATAGCCCAACTTATCGCCGCAGTCGTGCGATTTACCGCTCATATGGAAAGCTTCTACGGTCTCTTGCTCCATCAGGGCAGCAATCGCATCAGTAAGTTGGATTTCATCACCGGCACCCGGTAAGGTTTTCTCCAGCAACGGCCAGATATCAGCAGACAACACATAACGCCCTACCACTGCCAGATTGGAAGGGGCTTCTTCTCTTGTCGGCTTTTCGACCACAGCAGTCATCGGTGTACTTTCACCTGCAGCCAGAGTAGCGCCGCCACAATCTACAACGCCGTATTTCGAAACGTCTTGTTCCGGAACGGGTTCCACCATAATTTGACTGAAGCCGGTATCTGCAAAACGCTGAATCATTTTGGCCAGGTTTTCTTTACGCAGATCGGCGGTAGAATCATCCAGCAATACATCCGGCAATAGCACGATAAAAGGTTCATCGCCGATCATTGGTTTGGCGCAGAGCACCGCGTGCCCCAGACCTTTCGCTTGTCCCTGACGGACTTGCATCACCGTCACGTCTGCTGGACAGATGGTTTGCACCTCTTCCAACAACTGGCGCTTAACACGCGACTCCAATACGGCCTCAAGCTCAAAGGAGGTATCGAAGTGGTTCTCAATCGCGTTCTTGGAGGAGTGAGTCACCAGCACAATGTCTTTGATCCCGGCAGCCACGCATTCATTCACAATATATTGAATCAGTGGTTTATCGACCACGGGTAGCATTTCTTTAGGGATGGCTTTCGTTGCCGGCAGCATACGAGTTCCCAAACCCGCAACCGGAATCACCGCCTTCAGTCTTTTTTGCATAGTATTCATCCACAATCCAATAGATAAAAGAATGTCACCGGGCAGAAGTCTATCGAGCCTATACGGGAGGGCAGCGGAATGAATCAGACACGCTACCGCCCTTGGCTTTCAGCTACCAATGCACTGTCGTCGTTCGGTATGGGGCGACTGAGAGTCTCAGTCACGTTTTAATGTAAATTTAAGGTCCGTATCTTCTGCCAAGTGATAGTCAGCTCACAGAAAAACAAAAAAAACACGCCCTTATAACCAAACGATGATACTTGTAAATGTTTATATGGCTAAGATTCTTATACTATTGCCTTAGCGATACAAGCCTAAGATGCCCATTGGGTATCCTTTTCAGAATAAGACTACTGTTGGGGTAATTCAGCGCAAAGTGTAGCAGCCCAGAATATTCATAACGAATTGATTTAAAAAAATTATATTTCCGCTGCTTTTATCAGCAAGCGTGGAGAGTCATGACTCGCTGCCGCATCTTTTTGCTGAAAAATGGCGATTTATCGTTATTTCGCATGCCCCCTCCTCCGATGAACGATGATTTTTTATGCATTATTTTGGCTTAAAATCATGATGCCGCACTCTTCCCTCACCCCAGCACAGTTTTAAAGTTGAATTTTCCCCGCCCAACACCCATCATTCCCTTACGGCATAAGCCGTCGAACTTACAGGTGAAATTGGGCGTATGGAATGGATCGCAGATCCAACAATTTGGGCCGGCCTGGCCACTTTGGTCGTGCTGGAAATCGTTCTGGGTATAGACAACCTTATCTTTATCGCCATTCTGGCGGAAAAACTACCAAAACAACAAAGAGATAAAGCTCGCGTCGTGGGTCTGTTGCTGGCCTTGCTGATGCGCTTGGCGCTGCTCGCCTCCATCTCCTGGCTTGCGACACTGACCAAACCGCTGTTTGTGGTCGCGGAGCACCCCTTCAGCGGCCGCGATCTCATTATGCTGGTCGGGGGTATATTCTTGCTGTTTAAAGCCACTATGGAGCTGAACGAGCGGCTGGAAGGCAAAGACGATGAGCAGCAAGGGCCACGCAAAGGCGCTCGCTTCTGGCCGGTGGTGGCACAAATCGTGGTATTGGACGCCGTTTTCTCTCTCGATTCGGTGATCACCGCAGTCGGTATGGTTGATCATCTGGCGGTAATGATGATTGCGGTCTGTATCGCTATCGGACTGATGCTGCTGGCCAGCAAGCCGCTGACGCGATTCGTCAACGCCCACCCAACTATCGTCATTCTGTGCCTGAGCTTCCTGCTGATGATCGGCTTCAGCCTGGTTGCAGAAGGGTTCGGCTACCATATTCCCAAAGGGTATCTGTACGCAGCCATCGGCTTCTCCGTGATGATTGAAGCATTAAACCAATTGGCTCAGTTTAACCGTCGCCGTTTTCTGTCAAAGGTGCGGCCATTGCGCGAACGAACCGCAGAAGCGGTGCTGCGCATGCTGAACGGTAAACATGAAGAAGCCGAGGTAGACAGCCACTCCGCCAACCTGCTGGCCGACAGCGCTAGCGAAAGCGGGGAGATATTCAATCAACAGGAGCGGCACATGATAGAGCGCGTGCTGGGCATGGCACAGCGTACCGTAAGCAGCATCATGACCTCCCGCCATGACGTCGAATACCTTGAGCTGAATGATCCGCAGGAAAAGCTGACCCAGTTGCTGGAAAAGAATCAGCATACGCGCATTGTGGTGGTCGAAAACAGCGCCAGTGATGAGCCTCTCGGCGTTATCCATACCCTTGATGTCCTGAAACAGCAGTTGACTCAGGTGCCGCTCGATTTACGCGCGTTGGTGCGTCAACCGCTGATTTTCCCGGAGCAGTTAACGCTCCTAAGCGCGCTGGAGCAGTTCCGACAGGCCCAAACGCATTTCGCTTTTGTAGTCGATGAATTCGGTTCGGTCGAGGGGGTAGTGACCCTGACCGACGTGATGGAAACCATCGCCGGCAACCTGCCGGAAGCAGGCGAGGATGTTGACGCAAGACATGACATTCAGCAAAACGAAGATGGCAGTTGGACCGCCAACGGCCATATGCCACTGGAAGATCTGGTGCTGTATCTGCCGCTGCCGCTGGAGGATAAACGCGAATACCACACAATAGCCGGCTTGTTGATGGAACACAGCCAGCGCATTCCCCAGGAAGGCGAGCAATTGCATATCGGTGACTACCTGTTTGAACCGCTGGAAGTCAATAGCCACCGTATTTTGAAAGTGAAAATCACCCCGCTGTCGACGCCAGAGTCTGACTACGAGGTCTAACCAGGTGCCGGGCTAAGCCCGGCTACCCTTTATAGGTGCTGAGGCACCAGCAATTCGGTTGCCACAATCACCACGATCAACCCGACAATGACCGGTACCGAGGTGCGTTTCACCACGTCGAACGGCGAGATTTTCGCCATGCCGGATACCGCTACCACCACGCCGGAAACCGGCGACAGAGTCCGGCCCAGGTTCGAAGCCTGCAACATCGGGATCACCAAATAGGCCGGATTAACGCCCATCTGCGCTGCCAATTTGGGGATCAGCTCCACAAAAGCATAAAACGGCGCGTTCCCTGAGCCGGTGGTCATCGCAGCCAGCATGGTAATCACCACCAGCACCAGCATCATGATAATGCCGCCGGTACCGAAAGACTGTGCCAGGCTGATTAACCCACTGATAAAGCCGACAGTGCTCAACCCCTGAGCGAATACGCCGGCGGCGACCAACAACATCACGACGCTGGCAAAAGCATCCGCCATACCGCGATAAGCGACCTCAAGACCGGTAAATACCTGCTTGGCACTGAAACTACGCAGGAATTCGATCACCGCCGCCAGCAACATGCAGCCAACCAGCACCGTGATGATATGCAACTCCGGCCCCCATTTACCGTCAAAAACCAGCACGCCCAGGATCGGCGTGAACGGCAAAACGGCATAGAAACCCGGTGCATGGGTGGTAATTTCACTCACATCCATAATGTGGTGCTGTTCGTTATTCTTCTTGTCGAGGTAACGTTGCCAAAAGAAATGCGCAATGGCCATACAGACGATTGCCGCAATCGAAATGGGCAAGGTGGTTTTAAAAGCGAAATCAACCAATGGCATTTCCGCCGCCTTTGCGGCCAACACCACGTCACCGGACGTGGGTGCCAGGATAATCGCCGCAGGTGAAGCGCAAATCGCCGCCGCAGCGCCCCGGCTAATGCCGACGTTAACCATCAATGGGAACAGCGTAGCCATCAGCAATACGCCCAGGCCGGTGGCGGAAGAGACCGCCAGTGACATCAGGCAGGCGACAAAATAGGCTGCCACCATCAAAAGATACGGGGAATTGATCATCTGCAGCGGACGCGAGGCTAACTTTACCACCACATCATTGGCGCCAATGTGCGTCATATAAGCCGCAAATCCGCACAGCATCATGATCATCATGCCAAGATCGCCACCGCGGCTCATCAGCAGAATTTTGACGTACTCGATAATGTCGGTGGCACGCCATCCGGTAGACGCCGCGCCGGCAGGCAGCAGGTTTTTCCCCATCGCGGCGCTTATAGCCAGCAACAACAGGCCGCCAACCATCAGCACCCCGGTGGCGGAGTAACCTTTAATGATGTAACGGCCCACGGCAGCCGTAACGGCCGCACCAATAAAAAGTTCTATCATATTCCCTCAACGTGTTGTTTTTAATCGTGCTGAAGCCCAGAAATCGCATAACTGGGCAATACTCTGCACAAACACAGTAGAAGGCGTCATGATTTCTATCAAAGTTCCGGAAGGAAATAATTGGGAAAGGCAAATACTCTGCGGAGATAAAAGAACGTGCGGGCCGGTGACCGGCCCGCATCCAACTGGAGTTAAAGCTTATCCAACAACTTTTTAAGATCCTGGCCTTCTCGGGACTCTTTGTTCTTCTCGGCCCATTTGTTCAGCGCGTCCTTCGCCCGGTTTTGCAGCGTTTTACGTAAAATCTGATCGACCTGCAGTTGGTAGTTAAGCTGTTGCCAAGGGCCATAGACCCGCAGCGGAATTGGCGTTTTCTGCAGTTGTTCTATCAATTCGCCGCGCCCTTGCCAGCCACCGGTCACCCGCACGTTAAGCGTCATATCGCACTGTTTACCCGGCATATTGACCGTGCCGCCACCGCTCAGGTTCAACAACGGGGAATCTGCACTCAGTTCACTGATGTTTACCGTTCCCCCGTTCAGGTTGGCTTTAGCGGAAAGCTGTTTCACTTCGGTAAAGCGCTGGTAAGTATCCTGCCCACGCACACTGCTGTCGTTACGCGCTACCGCTTGCTGAATCAACTGCTGAATATTCAGACCGTGCAGTTGCGCGTCCTGCATCGCTAACTGCGCTGCTCCCTTCCACCGATGTTCAAACGACTGCGAAGTGAGACGATCACCCGTTAAATCCCCTTGCATGCTGAATTTGCCGGTCAACACCTGCGGCATTTCGAACGCCTTCAGTACGGCACCCAGCTCAACCTGCTTCAGCACCGGTTGCACTGCGATCACCGGCCTGGCGCCGCGTGCATCCAACGAGCCCGGTAATGCAAAATCCCCCCCAGCCAATTGGCCGGAGAGCCTATGCACCGTCAACAAGCCTTGCTGATTATCTGCTTGCAGTGCCAAATGGGCGATGTTCATGCCACGATAGGTCAGTTGGTCAACGTTCAAATTGAGCTGCGCGGTAAAGTCTCGCAGCACGTCCAGATTTTGTTGCGGATCCTCCGCCTGGTTGGCTATCACCGGCGCCGCAGTCATACTCCCCGCTTGTTGCGTGCTCGAGCTGGATTGCCAGCCGGAAAGCGCATCCAAACTCAGTGCCGTCGATGTCAGATTCAGTGCATAAGCCGGCACTTCGCCGAACCTGACGCTGCCGCCGCCAGAGAACTGGCTGTCGTTGGCGCTCAGAATCAACTGGCTTAAGGCAATTTGCTGCGGCGTTTGTTGATACACCACCTGAGCGCTCCCCCCTCCGTTGATACCGCCGCTCAGAATATCTGCGCCTTCCAGCTGATAATTGAACTGAGTGACCGTGGCCGCGATGCGCCGCGGGTATTGCTGCAGATCGATATCTGCCGCCATACTGAAGGTCAGATCGCGCTGGTCGCGGTTAACCCGGCTGGAAAGCTCCATTTTCGCCTGACGTTTGGCATTTTGCTGCAGGGTGAGATTAATATCGCGAACGTTAATCTGTTCATTATTGGCGCGCTGCCAAATCAGCAGGCTGTCCACCACCCGCAGATTATCGATATCAAATTTCCACGGGGTATCTACGGTCTCTTCGGAGGTGCCCGCAGGGGCAATAGGCGCGTTTGGCTGATTTTGTTCTTCGCTGTCGGGTGTCAGACGGATGACGGCATTTTTCAGCATCACCTGTTTCACAAACAGTTGATGCGACAACAACGGCAACAGCTTGACATCAAGACGCATATTATCCGCACTCACCACCGGCACTTTGGCACCGGGTGCCGTCAGCGTCATGCGCCCGGCCAGAATGCTGAGCTGCGGCCAGATATGCCAGCGCAAATCGCCATCCAGCGTCAGATGATAACCGCTCTTTTGTTCGACCTTCGTCACCATATAAGCGCGAAAATCATTCGGATTAACCAATAGCACCAGCGCGGACATTCCCGCCACCAGAACAACCAGCAAAATCACCAAAGTCGTCAGTAATCTTCTCATGCCATCCTCTTGTCAACGCCACACCGACAGTGCTTCCGGCGCGGCTAGTCCTTGTCGATTCGACTGGCCACCGCGCCTTGCTGATCGCGGTATTTTGCATCCTGCCGGCTGTTGTAAGGACGTGCCGCCGGCCCGGAAAGCGGTTCAAAGCTCAGCGCGCCTATTAACATGCCCGGGCGCAACGCCAGCGGCAACTTGCCTGAATTATAGAACTCCAAAACAATTCGGCCCTGCCAGCCGGGATCGATGCGGTGCGCGGTAACGTGAACCATCAAACCAAGGCGCGCCAATGAAGAGCGGCCGTCAAGCCAGCCCACCAGATCGCTGGGCAACGTAACCGACTCAAGCGTCACCGCCAACGCCAGTTCGCCCGGGTGCAAGAAGAAGGCTTCCCCTTCCGGCAGCACGATCTCGTCACTCATCACACGGTCCAGCGCCGCGCTGACTTCGTCTTTTGGCCCGCTGAGATCGATAAACGCGGCGGTATGGCCCCGAAACACGCGAAACTGATTGCCTAAACGGACATCCACTGTTGCCCCGTTAATACGCTCAATCGGCGGACGCGGCGAAATCACCAGTTTTTCACTATCCAGCCAGGCTTCTATATCACGGTCGCACAGTCTCATTTCTTCATCTCCATCAGGGCGTGTCACTAAAACAAAAATTGCCACACAACGGACGAAAGGTCTACGCCACGGCGTAAATACTTGCCCGTCGGCCGGAAACACAGGTTTCCCGGCCATTGAACGACATTATTCAAAGAATTGGCTGATTTTGGCTTTCAGAATGTCGATCGCAATGCGGTTTTTGCCACCGCGCGGAACGATAATGTCGGCATATTGCTTGGAAGGTTCAATAAACTGCAGGAACATCGGGCGGACGGTTTTCTGGTACTGCGCCATTACCGAATCCATGGAACGGCCACGCTCATTGACGTCACGCTTCATGCGGCGCATCAGGCAAATATCCAGCGGCGTATCGACAAAGATTGAAAAATTCATTTCCTGACGCAGGCGGATATCCGTCAGCAGCAGGATCCCCTCCAGAATAATCACCTTTTTCGGTTCAAGGTGGATCGTCTCTTTCTTGCGCGTATGTTCGGTGTAACTGTACAGCGGCAACTCTATCGCCTTACCTGATTTCAGCATTTGCAGATGCTGGAACAGCAGGTTGTGATCCATGGCGCTAGGGTGGTCGTAGTTAGTCTTGACCCGTTCTTCCATGGTCAGGTGAGTCTGGTCTTTGTAGTAACTGTCTTCAGGAATAACGCCGATATGTTCATCGCCAACCTGATCGCGAAGTTCGCGATATAACGTGCTGGCAATAAGGCTTTTTCCGGAGGCAGATGCGCCAGCTATACCAATAATGACGCACTGATGCGGCTTGTCAGTCATAAAATTTAAAGACCTGATTTCGAAGTGTGAGGGAGGGAACTAAAACGCGACAATTATAGGGAGTTAGCGGGCATTGCGCCACTCTATATTGTCGTCGCAGGGACGCCATTTCCGGTTATTTCGCCAGAAACGACTCCAAGTTTTTAAGATTATTGCGTCTAGGGCAATCCGATGTGGCAGGGTAGACTCCGTGGCTTGTTCATTATCCTGCTGATGGGATGATGTATTTCATCGGAGAACGACGTGCTGGACTGGTATTTTCTGACATTTTTTGGCGACAGCATGCTGCTGCTGCCCTGCGCGTTGATTCTTTTTGTCGCGTTAATCGCTCCGCGCGCTACCCGAACCGCGGGCTGGCAATGGGCACTGATCTTCGGCTGCGCCGGTGGCATGGTATGCGCCTCCAAACTGGCCTTTATGGGTTGGGGCATCGGTATCGAACGCTATGACTTTACCGGTTTCAGCGGTCACTCGGCGCTGGCGGCCAGTATCTGGCCGGTATTTCTCTGGACGCTGACCGGGCGTTGCTCGCCTGCGGGGCGCACTCTGGCATTGATCGTTGGCTACATATTGCCACTGACGGTTGGTCTGTCACGGTTGGCCATTCAGGTACATTCGCCTTCGGAAGTCATTAGCGGCCTGGTGTTAGGCTATCTGGCCAGCAGCCTGTTTTTACGGTTACAGCTCAACAAGGCACGCCCGCAGCTTTCCTGGTGGCAAATCGCCGGCGCGCTGGCTTTACCGATCCTTCTGATGGGGCATCGGCAACCAGCGCCCACCCAGGGTTTGCTGGAGCGTATAGCCACTATCTTGGCGCATACCGATCACCCCTATACCCGTGCCGATCTGCACCGTCTGAAAGACACGCCATAAACAAAAACCCCGGACCTGCGCCGGGGTTTTGCTTTTTAATCTATGACGATCACAGCGCGCGGAAAGAAATCTCCGTCGGAATGGCCTCGCCCTGCCAATACATTTGCGCCGCGACGCGGCCGGCAAGCTGGCGATACAGTTCAGCGAATTCGCTGTCCGGGCGGCTGATTACCGTCGGCGCGCCGCGATCCAAATCTTCACGCAGCGAGATATGCAACGGCAGTTGCCCCAGCAAACGACTGTTGTATTTCTTCACCAGCTTCTCAGCCCCACCCGTGCCGAAAATCGGCTCATGATGACCGCAGTTGCTGCAAATATGCACGCTCATGTTTTCCACAATGCCCAACACCGGCACATGAACCTTTTCGAACATCACAATGCCTTTTGCCGCGTCCAGCAAGGCGATATCCTGCGGCGTGGTAACCACCAGCGCGCCGGTGACCGGAATGTTCTGCGACAGCGTCAGTTGGATATCGCCGGTGCCCGGCGGCATATCCAGCACCAGATAGTCCAGATCCGGCCACAGCGTGTCCTGCAGCAGTTGCATCAACGCCTTGCTGGCCATCGGGCCACGCCACACCATGGCGTTGTCGTCAGTCACCAGATAACCGATGGAATTGGTCGCCAGGCCATGCGCCTGGATCGGCGCCATATGCTGGCCATCCGGCGAGGTTGGCCGCTCATGCTCGGTGCCCAACATATTGGGGATCGACGGGCCATAGATGTCAGCGTCCAGGATACCGACCTTCGCACCTTCGGCTGCCAGCGCCAATGCCAGGTTGACGGCGGTGGTGGATTTCCCCACGCCGCCTTTGCCGGAACTGATGGCGATGATGTTGCGCACGCCCTTGATGCCGGCCTGATCGTTGGCGCGTTTGAGCGTGGCGATGTCATGCTTCAACTTCCACTCGATCGCCTCTGCGCCGGTGACGCGCAGCAGTTCTGCACTCACGCGGTCTTTCAGCACCTCAAAGGCACTCTGCCAGGCGAACGGCATGATCAATTCAATGTGCAATACATGATCCAACAGCGTGCAATGGTGAATTGCCTTCAGCGCGGTCAGATTGTTTTTTAACGTCGGGTGTTCAAAGGCGGCCAGTACACCGGTCACCAGGGCACGCAGAACTTCAGGGTTGGTCTGCTCGGGGGATTTTGCGCTCATCCCGGCTCCTTGATTTTGAATGGATAGCTTCCCGCTAAGCATATCAGAACTGCAGGTCCGCTGGCGTATGTCTGTGGAAAGAAACCGCCCTAGCCGTAGAGAGCGCGATCGGGTAACATCGAAGACCCTTTTTATTCATTACAGAAAGCAAGTTCTCACTATGGCTCAAGTCGCGAAAAAATTATTGGTGACGTGCGCGCTACCGTACGCAAATGGTTCCATCCATCTCGGCCACATGCTCGAGCACATCCAGGCAGATATCTGGGTTCGTTACCAACGAATGCGCGGCCACGAGGTTCATTTCATCTGTGCGGACGACGCGCACGGCACGCCGATCATGCTGAAAGCTCAGCAGTTGGGCATCCAGCCGGAAGAAATGATTGCGGAGATGAGCCAGGAGCACCAACAGGATTTCGCCGGTTTTGGCATCAGCTATGATAACTATCATTCCACCCATAGCGATGAAAACCGTGAACTCTCGAGCCTGATATACGGCCGCCTGAAAGAAAACGGCTTTATCAAGAACCGGACTATTTCCCAGTTGTACGATCCGGAAAAAGGCATGTTCCTGCCTGACCGTTTCGTGAAAGGCACCTGCCCGAAATGCAAATCGCCGGATCAATACGGCGACAACTGCGAAGTGTGCGGAGCGACCTACAGCCCGACCGAGCTGATCGATCCTAAATCCGTTGTTTCCGGTGCTACGCCGATCTTGCGTGATTCCGAGCACTTCTTCTTCGATCTGCCTTCGTTCAGCGAAATGCTGCAGGCCTGGACCCGTTCCGGCGCGCTGCAAGAGCAGGTAGCGAACAAGATGCAGGAGTGGTTTGAGTCGGGTCTGCAACAGTGGGACATTTCCCGCGACGCACCCTATTTCGGCTTTGAGATCCCGGACGCACCGGGCAAATATTTCTACGTCTGGCTGGATGCGCCCATCGGCTACATGGGCTCCTTCAAAAATCTGTGCGACAAACGCGGCGATCTGGACTTCGACGAATTCTGGCGCAAAGATTCCACTACCGAGTTGTATCACTTCATCGGCAAAGACATCGTTTATTTCCACAGCCTGTTCTGGCCGGCGATGCTGGAAGGCAGTAACTTCCGCAAACCGACCAATCTGTTCGTACACGGCTATGTGACGGTAAACGGCGCCAAAATGTCCAAATCCCGCGGCACCTTTATCAAGGCCGGCACCTACCTGCAACACCTGGATGCCGACTGCCTGCGTTACTATTATGCCGCCAAGTTGTCCTCACGCATCGACGATATCGACCTGAATCTGGAAGATTTCGTGCAACGCGTGAACGCCGATATCGTGAACAAGGTGGTTAACCTGGCTTCGCGCAACGCCGGCTTCATCAGCAAGCGTTTTGGCGGCCAACTGGCCGATAACCTGGCCGATCCGGCGCTGTACCAAACCTTTGTTGACGCAGCGCAAAGCATCGCCGACGCCTACGCCAGCCGTGAGTCCGGCCGTGCAATCCGCGAAATCATGGCGCTGGCCGATCTGGCCAACCGTTATGTGGATGAGCAGGCGCCATGGGTCGTGGCGAAGCAAGAAGGCCGCGATGCCGAGTTGCAGGCAATCTGCTCGATGGGCATCAATCTGTTCCGCGTGCTGATGACCTACCTCAAGCCGGTACTGCCATCGCTGACGGAACGTGCCGAAGCCTTCCTTAACTGCGAACTGACCTGGGATGCGATCCAGCAGCCGCTGCTGGGCCACCAGGTTAATGCGTTCAAAGCCCTGTTCAACCGTATCGATCTGGACAAGGTGAATGAAATGGTCAGCGCTTCAAAAGAAGACATGGCGGCGGCTAACGTGGTCAGCGGCCCGCTGGCTGACGATCCGATTCAGGAAACCATCACCTTTGACGACTTCGCCAAGGTTGATATGCGCATCGCCTTGATCAAGAGCGCCGACTTTGTCGAAGGCTCTGACAAACTGCTGAAACTGCAGTTGGATCTGGGCGGTGAGTCTCGTCAGATTTTCTCCGGCATTCGTTCCGCCTACCCGGATCCGAAAGCGCTCGAAGGCCGCCTGACCATCATGGTCGCCAACCTTGCGCCGCGCAAAATGCGTTTCGGTATTTCCGAAGGCATGGTGATGGCGGCCGGCCCTGGCGGCAAAGAGATCTTCCTGCTCAGCCCGGACAGCGGCGCCCAACCGGGAATGCAGGTGAAGTAACGTCCGTTTTCACTGCCATAAGGGCCAGGCAGCAGCTTGGCCCTTTTTTATTTGTTGCCCTTTCTGCCTGCAAGCGCCCTTCTCCTACCTGAAAAAAATTCATCACCAAGATAATTCCTTATCAAAACTCATCTGGTTATGATGCTTGAACATTACGAATAGACGTCCAGACAGAAAGACTGCTATACAAGGACGATTCCCACCTGCTTTTGGAGCCCATAATAATGAAAACGATAAAGACCCCAATCCTGGCCCTTGGCCTGTTGGCCGCTCTGCCGCTATTCGCCGCAGAATCGTCCACGCCGGCTCCGGTGCCAACCGCCATCGCCCAGCATCAGGGGCCGGTCCGCATTGCAGTGATCCGCAACCTGGGTTCCGACGACAACACCACTCAGTTTCTGGCCGGTGCCATCCAGGAGGGGCGCAAGCTGGGCTTTAAGGTGGATACCTTCCTCAGCAACGGTGACGACGCGCGTTTTCAAGATTTCGTGAACCAGGCCATCAGCCAAAAATATGACGGCATTATTCTTTCGCAGGGCCGTGCGCCCTATTCCACCGAGTTGGTGAAACGCATTGCGGCGGCGGGCATTGCCGTATCCGTGTTTGATACCGACGTCAGCGGCAGCATCCCCGGCGTAACGGTGTCGCAGCAGGATGACGCTTCGCTGGCAAATGAGTCGTTCGGCCAACTGATAAAAGACTTCAACGGGAAAGCCAATATCATCAAGCTGTGGGTCGCCGGTTTCCCGCCGATGGAACGCCGTCAGGCTGCCTACCAACAGTTGCTGAAGCAAAATCCGGGCATACACGAACTGGAATCGATCGGCGCAGTGTCATCGGACGTGCAGGGAGATACCGCCAACAAGGTGGGTGCCGTGCTGGCCAAGTATCCGAAAGGCAAGATTGACGCGATCTGGGGCACCTGGGATGCCTTTAGTCAGGGTGCCTACAAGGCGCTGAAAGAAAACGGCCGTACCGAAATCAAGCTGTATAGCATCGACATCTCCAATCAGGATCTGCAACTGATGCGCGAAGCCAATAGCCCGTGGAAAGTTAGCGTAGCGGTGGATACCAAGCTGATTGGTGCGGTAAACCTGCGCCTGGTGGCGAACAAGATTGCCGGTGAACCTACGCCTGCAACCTATGAATTCAAGGCGGCGTCCATTCCGCAGGCGTTGCTGGCCAGCCAGCCGGGGCCGATCAACGTGGCCGGGTTGGCAAAAATCATCCCGGGCTGGGGCAACAGCAACGATTTTATCCAGCCGTGGTTCGCCACGCTGCAGGCCAAGTCAGGCAAATAATCTCTTCCGCTTATTCCCAGGTAGAGTATGGGCGCTGCATGCGGCGCCCATTAATCGGGGCAACAGCGGCGTGAAAAGCGGCGGTGTAACCTCTTTTTTTCACACTACATCTTCCCAGTCGGCCAAAATGAGCTATGTTATCAATATCGCTCAATAACTGTATGCATAAACAGGTCTGACATGAAGGGATTCCCACCGCTTATCGTCGCATTGCTGGCTAGCTCGTTGGTATTGACCATTGGCCGTGGTGCCACGCTACCGTTCATTACTATCTATCTGACCGGGCATTTCCACCTGTTGCCGAAAAGCGTCGGCATTATTCTGGGTATCAGCCTGACGATCGGCATTTTCGCCAGCCTGTATGGCGGCTATCTGGTGGACAAGTTCAACAAGAACACATTGATCCTGCTTTCCATTTTACTGTTCGCCCTGAGTTTTTTCGCCATCCCGTGGATCCCGCGCCCAGGAGGAATCATTCTGGTACTGGCGATCCTGCATACTGCCTATTCGGTGCTGGGCATCACCATTAAAGCGTGCTTTGCCGACTGGTTGCCGGCCGCACAGCGCATAAAAGCCTTCTCACTCAACTACACGCTGGTAAATGTCGGCTGGGCTGTGGGGTCATCTCTGGGCGTTATGGTGGCCGAGCTGAGCCCGCTGTTGCCGTTCTATCTCTCCGGCGGGCTGGCCTTATTGACGGTGGCGACACTGAGCTTTCGTCTGCGTGGGCAACAGCACCCCGGGCAGCCTGCGGCAGCCGCCCCCTCGCCGATCACACTGCCTGATTTTCGTCAGACGCTGGCCATCCTGCGCAGCGATCGTCGGCTGATTTACTTTACGCTCGGCAGTACGTTGGGGGCGGTGGTATTCGGCCAGTTCACCGGCTACCTGTCGCAATACCTGATCATCGTCTCGAACGCGGCATTCGCATACAAAATCATTGGCGTGGTGATGATCGTCAATGCCTGCATCGTCATCGCCTTGCAATATTTGCTGAGCCGGGGGATGCGTCAGGAAAACATGCTGCGCTGGCTGGTGCTGGGCACCGTGTTTTTCATTGTCGGGCTGATCGGGTTTATGCTGGCGGGGCAATCCGTATGGTTGTGGGCGGTGGCCATGGCGATATTCACGCTGGGGGAGATTATCGTCATCCCGGTGGAATATATGTTTATCGACTTTATCGCCCCACCGCATCTGAAAGGCAGCTACTATGGCGTGCAAAACCTCAGTGCGTTGGGGGGCGCCATCAATCCGGTGATCTGCGGTTTTATCCTCAGCTACGCCGCACCACCACTGATGTTTCTGATGTTGATTGCCGCCGCGTTATTGAGCCTGTTATTCTTTTTCCTCGGCCACCGGCTGGCGCAAAAACAGCATCCAAATGCTCTCGCCACCCCCGTGGAACACGTGGAATAAGATCACGCGCAACCTTTCGCCGGGGCTGTCAACCTGCCCAACGGGCATGGATGTCATAGAGAGAATTCATGGTGTGATTTGTGGCGCAGGTCACGGTTTAATTGTATGATGAATACATCAGTTAAACGGGAAAAGGTGATAGCCAACATGTTCGCATTGTGCTGGAAATACCTGAGGGCAATTGTCCTTATCTACCTCTGCTTGTTTGCCGGCAATGCCATCGCAACACTGCTGCCGATCGCCATTCCCGGCAGCATTATCGGTATGCTGATCCTGTTCGCCCTGCTCTCCAGCCAAATTTTGCCGGCGAAATGGGTCAAACCCGGCTGTCATCTGCTGATCCGCTATATGGTGCTGTTGTTCGTGCCGATTGGCGTCGGCGTGATGAACTATTACAGCCAAATCATCGAGCATCTCAGCCCGTTGGTGGTTTCCTGCATTATCAGCACCCTGATGGTGCTGATCGTCGTCGCCTGCACCTCTCATTATTTTCACCGCGAGCGTAAAATCATCGGCAGTGGCGATCCTGCGGAGGGCAAAAAATGATCCATGAAATCTGGTGGTCATTGCCGTTAACCTTACTGGTCTACTTTGCGGCACGCTGGCTGGCTCAGCGGCTGAAAATGCCGCTGCTGAACCCGCTGCTGGTTTCCATGGCGGTGATCATTCCGCTGCTGCTGCTGATCGGCATTCCCTATGAACGCTATTTTCAGGGCAGCAAAATCCTCAACGACTTGCTGCAACCGGCGGTGGTGGCGCTGGCCTTTCCGCTGTATGAGCAGTTGCATCAGATCCGCGCCCGCTGGAAGTCGATTATCGCCGTGTGCTTTATCGGCAGCATGACGGCGATGATCAGCGGCGGTGCCATCGCGCTGTGGATGGGCGCAACGCCGGAGATTGCCGCGTCGATCATGCCGAAATCCGTCACCACGCCGATCGCCATGGCGGTAGCGGAATCTCTTGGCGGCATCCCCGCTATCAGCGCCGTCTGCGTTATTTTCGTCGGCATCTTCGGCTCGGTATTGGGCCATTCTCTGTTCAGAGTGCTGAAAATCACCACCCGTTCTGCGCGTGGCCTGGCCATGGGCACCGCTTCGCACGCGATAGGCACGGCACGTTGTGCGGAAATGGACTATCAGGAAGGCGCCTTCAGCTCGCTGGCGCTGGTGATTTGCGGGATTATTACTTCGCTGCTGGCACCCTTTGTCTTCCCGATGCTGCTGCATTTGTTCGGTTAATGGGTTGGAAACTTGCGATACATCCCGCATTTATCGTTTTCATTGCATTGCTTTCATCAATAAAGAGACTTAAATCACACTTTATTGCCGCAAGGCTGCCTAAAATGTTATCCCGTTAACCTGTAGAGAGAGTTTCTATGCACCCGCGTTTTCACACCGCTTTCGGCGAACTGTCCGCGACATTGCAATCCGCCCTGCTGCCTTATTTTGATGCGCCTGCTTTCCCGGCCATGTTCGAGGCGCAGCAGGTAGACGCGATCAAGCAGCGCTGCGGGCTGGATGATGATGCTCTGGCATTTGCCCTGCTGCCTCTGGCAGCGGCTTGCTCGTTAACGCCGATCTCCCATTTCCACGTCGGTGCCATTGCCCGCGGCCAAAGCGGCAATCTGTATTTTGGCGCCAATATGGAATTCAGCGGTGCGCCGATGCAACAAACCATTCATGCGGAACAGTGTGCCGTGACCCACGCCTGGCTGCGCGGGGAGCCTGGCCTGGTCTCCATCACCGTTAACTACACGCCTTGCGGCCACTGCCGCCAGTTTATGAACGAACTGAACAGCGGCAGCGGCCTGCAAATTCGCCTGCCCGGCCGTGATCCGGCCACGCTTGGCGACTATCTGCCGGATTCGTTCGGCCCGAAAGATCTGGATATCGCCACGCTGTTGATGGACCGGGTCGATCAGGGCTACCAGTTGACGCTGTCTGACGAACTGGAGAAAGCCGCGCTGGCCGCCGCCAACCAAAGCCATGCACCCTACAGCAATGCCCACAGCGGTGTCGCACTGGAGGCCGAAGACGGCACGATTTACGCCGGGCGTTATGCGGAGAACGCCGCCTTTAACCCGAGCCTGCCGCCGCTGCAAGCTGCGTTGATTCTGCTGAACGTCTCCGGAAGCGACTGCCAGAAAATCCGCCGCGCGGTACTGGCCGAGCCGCAAACCGCTATCCTCACCCAGTGGGATGCTACCCGCGCCACGCTGGAAGCGCTGGGTTGCCAAAACGTCAGCCGCATCACTTTCTAATCCCGATCACGGCGGTGCCGCCCGGCGCCGCTGTTAACAGCCCCGTAAGCCGATTACAATGACATTCACGTCTTAAAACACTTTCTTTAGTTAAATTAGGACGTGATCGTCGATAATTGCGCCAATTTACCTCATGATCCGATAACAATTGCTGTACATATTTTCCCGATCTTTTAGGATCGGCATCATAAAAGCTATCCGATACGTTGAAGAGCAAAACAATGGAACTTGAATACGAAAGCAAACGCCCCCTCTACATCCCTTACGCCGGCCCGATTCTGCTGGAATTTCCGCTGCTGAACAAAGGCAGCGCCTTTACCGAGGATGAACGCAGCCATTTCAACCTGCACGGTTTACTGCCTGAAGCGGTGGAAACCATCGAAGAGCAGGTTGAGCGCGCCTATCGTCAGTATCAGGATTTCAAGAACGACAACGACAAACACATCTATCTGCGCAATATCCAGGATACCAACGAAACCCTGTTCTACCGCCTGCTGGATGCGCATCTGAGCGAGATGATGCCCATCATCTACACCCCAACGGTCGGCGAAGCCTGTGAGCATTTCTCCGATATCTACCGCCGCGCACGCGGGCTGTTTATCTCCTACCCGAACCGCGATCGCATCGACGACATGCTGCAAAACGCCACCAAGCAAAACGTTAAAGTGATCGTGGTCACCGACGGTGAACGCATCCTCGGCCTGGGCGATCAGGGCATCGGCGGCATGGGCATTCCTATCGGCAAACTCTCGCTGTATACCGCCTGCGGCGGCATCAGCCCGGCCTATACCCTGCCGGTAGTATTGGACGTTGGCACCAACAACCCGCAGCGCCTCAACGATCCTCTGTACATGGGCTGGCGCCACCCGCGCATCTCCGGTGATGAATACCACGCCTTTGTCGAAGAGTTCATTCAGGCAGTAAAACGCCGCTGGCCAAACGTGCTGCTGCAATTCGAAGACTTCGCACAGAACAACGCCACTCCGCTGTTGAACCGCTATCGCGATGAGATTTGCTGCTTCAACGACGATATTCAGGGCACCGCAGCAGTCACCCTTGGCAGCCTGATCGCCGCCAGCCGTGCCGCCGGTAGCCAGCTGCGCGATCAAACCGTGACCTTCCTTGGCGCCGGTTCAGCCGGCTGCGGCATCGCCGAGCAGATTATCGCGCAGATGAAATCCGAAGGACTGAGCGAAGACGAAGCCCGCGCCCAGGTCTTCATGGTCGACCGTTTCGGCCTGCTGACCGACAAACTGCCTAACCTGCTCGATTTCCAGAGCAAGCTGGTGCAAAAAAGCGAAAACCTGGCGTCATGGCAGACCTCCAGCGACGCTATCTCTCTGCTGGAGGTGGTGCGTAACGCCAAACCAAGCATTTTGATCGGCGTTTCCGGCCAACCGGGCCTGTTTACCGAAGAGCTGATCCGCGAAATGCACAAGCATTGTCCGCGCCCGATCGTCATGCCGCTGTCCAACCCGACCTCGCGCGTGGAAGCCCGCCCGGAAGACATCATCAACTGGACCGACGGTGCCGCGCTGGTCGCGACCGGCAGCCCGTTTGCGCCGGTGAGCTATAAAGACCAGCTGTTCCCTATCGCCCAATGCAACAACTCCTATATCTTCCCGGGGATTGGTTTGGGCGTGCTGGCCTCCGGTGCGACCCGCGTGACCGACGCCATGCTGATGGCCGCCAGCCGCGCGCTGGCGGATTGTTCGCCGCTGGCGACCGACGGACATGGTGCGTTGTTGCCGGATATCGACGATATTCAGGGCGTATCCAAGTGCATCGCGATGGAAGTGGGCAAAGCGGCGCAGCTGCAGGGAATGGCGGTCGTCACCTCTGAAGAAGCGCTGTCGAAGGCCATTGAACACAACTTCTGGCGGCCACAGTACCGCAGCTACAAGCGCACCTCGTTCTGATTTGCGCAGGTGAAACACAAGGTCCGGCACGCCGGGCCTTTTTTATTGTCAAAAGCGCCTAAAAATGCGGCGCAATACGTGCTTCAGGCAGCGGACAGCTTGCTTCGACCAGTCAGGTAAAGTAGCCTTGAACCCTCTTTTTCAACCCCTGCGCGTAAGGCAACAACATGTGGAAACGCCTGATAATCAGCCTGTTCATCATCATTACGGTGTTGATGCTCTCGGCGCTCGCGCTCGATCGCTGGATCAGTTGGAAAACCGCACCTTACGTTTATGACGAACTCCAGGGGCTGCCTCATCGCCAGGTCGGTGTGGTACTTGGCACCGCCAAATATTACCGTACCGGCGTCATCAACCAATATTACCGTTACCGCATTCAGGGCGCGATTAACGCCTATAACAGCGGCAAGGTGAAATACCTGCTGCTGAGCGGAGACAATGCCCAGCAAAGCTATAACGAGCCCATGACCATGCGCCGCGATCTGATCGCCGCCGGCGTGGCACCCAGCGATATCGTACTGGATTACGCCGGGTTCCGTACCCTGGACTCCATAGTGCGCACCCGCAAGGTGTTCGACACCAATGACTTCATCATTATCACTCAACGTTTCCACTGCGAGCGCGCGCTGTTTATTGCCCTGCATATGGGGATCCAGGCCCAGTGCTACGCAGTGCCGTCGCCGAAAGACATGATGACGGTGCGTGCTCGCGAGATCTTCGCCCGCCTTGGCGCATTGACCGACCTGTACATACTCAAGCGCGAACCGCGCTTCCTCGGCCCGCTGATCCCCATCTCCTCCATGCACGCGGTACCGGAGGATGCCCAGGGTTATCCGGCGGTGTCGCCGGAGCAATTGGTTGAACTGGAACACAAGCTGGCAGCAGAAAAACAAAAGGCCAAACAGCCTTAGCCGCAACGGTGAAAATAAAAAAGGTCGGCATTTGCCGACCGTTTTTTCCATATTTTATACCCTATGGCTTTCGAGTTGCAGCTAGGCGACCAGCTCGCTCATCCCCAGGCGCTTACTTTAGTAAGTAACTGGGGTGAGCTAGTGCAGGTAACAACGCTGCGGCTTGAAAGACGACGGGTATAAGATTATTTCTTCTTGGCGTATTTCAGCGAGTCCAGCGCCACGGCGAAGATAATGATGCCGCCCTTGATGATGTACTGCCAATAAGGGTTAACGCCAATGTAGGTCAGCCCGTAGTTGATGACGGTAAAGATGATCACCCCGGTCACTACGCCCAGCACCGTTCCCACCCCACCGGCAAAGGACACCCCGCCCACCACGCAGGCGGCAATGGCATCCAGCTCATACATAAAGCCGAGGTTGTTGGTGGCGCTGCCGATACGGCCGGCTTCCAACAGGCCGCCGAAGGCATAGAACACGCCGGACAGCGCATAGATCATGATCAGGTTCAACGGCACGTTCACGCCGGAAACCTTTGCCGCTTCCGGGTTACCGCCGATGGCGAAGATATTTTTGCCGAAGCGGGTTTTATTCCACAGGATCCAGACAAAAATAATCGCGATAATGGCGTAGAAGGTAATGTACGACAGCTTAAAGTCGCCAAAGCGCAGGAATCCCTGGGCAAAGGTAGAGAACTTCGGATCGAACCCCGCTACCGGCGAAGCGCCGACAGAATCGTAATACAGCGAGTTGATGCCGTAGACGATGATCATGGTACCCAGAGTGGTAATAAACGGCGTCACATTGAGGTAGGCAATGATCAAACCGTTCACCAGGCCGATCACCGCGCCAACGGCGCACACCAGCAAGATCACCAGCGGAATCGACCAGGTTTCCATATGCGGAAACACCTTATTGACGTTGTCCATCGACTGCAGCAACGTTGCCGCTACCACCGCCGCCAGCCCGACCTGGCGCCCGGCGGACAGATCGGTACCCTGAGTGACGATCAACCCGGCCACGCCCAGTGCAATAATGATGCGCACCGATGACTGGGTCAGGATGTTGCTCAGGTTCATTAAACTGAGGAACGTCGGGTCCTGGATAATAATAATTGCCAGCAGCACCAGCAATACCACGTAAATGCCACCTTCTTTAAAATAGGTGAACAAAGTTTTTTTATTCAGCGCGTTCATAATTCTGATCCTTAAAGGTGCAGGGATGCGAGACGTAAAATTTCATTTTGCGAGGTCTGTTTGGTGTTAACGATGCCCGCAACCTGACCATTACTCATCACCAGTATTCTGTCGGTAATTCCCAAAAGCTCCGGCATTTCGGACGAGACAATAATGATCCCCTTGCCCTTCTTCGCCAATTCCGTCATCAGCTGATAAATTTCGAATTTGGCGCCGACGTCAATGCCGCGCGTCGGTTCGTCCAGCATTAATATTTCCGGTTGGGTTAACAGCCAGCGGCCGATAATCACTTTCTGCTGGTTGCCGCCGGACAGCGAACCGATATGGGTGTGATGACCCGGCGTTTTGACCCGCATGGCGTCGATCACCCATTGGGTGTCGCTTTTCATCCGGGCGTTGTCCAGCAGACCGATTTTATTTTTATAGTTGCGGATATTGGATATCAGCGAGTTGAAGCCCACGTCCAGATAGGCGTAAATCCCGGTAGAGCGGCGCTCTTCCGTTACCAGTGCAAAACCGTGGTTTATCGCTTCATTGGCGCTGTGATTGTTGATGGCCTTGCCATGCAGCTTGATGGTGCCCGCCACTTTCTCGCGGATACCGAACAGGGTTTCCACAATGTCCGTGCGCTTGGCGCCCACCAACCCGGCAATGCCGAGGATTTCACCTTTGTGAAGATCGAAAGAAACATCGCGAATGGAAGGCTGGCGCAATGACGTCAGGTTCTTCACCTCCAGAATCACCTCTTCCGGCGTATTCTGCCTGTCGGGGAAACGCTGACTGAGCGAACGCCCCACCATCATCGAGATGATCTTGTCCATATCCAGCCCTTCCAGCGGCTGGGTAGCGATCCACTGCCCGTCGCGCAGGATGGTGATTTCATCGCACAGCTGGAAAATCTCTTCCATTTTGTGCGAGATATAGACAATGCCGCAGCCGCGCTCTTTCAGCTTACGGATAATGGTGAACAGGTGGTTCACCTCTTTTTCCGTCAGTGATGATGTCGGCTCATCCATAATGACAATCTTGGCGTCATAGGAAAACGCCTTGGCGATTTCGATCATCTGCATTTGCGATACCGATAGCGTACCCACTTTATCCCGTGGGTTGATATCAATATCCAGCTCGTCGAATATTGCCTGAGTATCTTTCAACATCTTGTCTTGATCGACAAACATGCCTTTGGTCGGGTAACGCCCCAGCCACATGTTGTCCATGACGGTGCGCTGCAGGACCAGGTTTAACTCCTGGTGCACCATTGAAACGCCATGTTCCAGCGCCTCTTTTGAGCTTTTGAAATCAATTTCCCGGCCCTGAAAAACAATGCTGCCGGCATCTTTTTTATAAATGCCAAACAGGCATTTCAACAATGTCGATTTCCCGGCGCCGTTCTCCCCCATTAACGCATGAATGGAGTGCGGACGAACGCGCAGGTTAACGTTATCCAATGCCTTGACGCCGGGGAATGACTTGCTGATGTCGGTCATTTCCAGGAGGAATTCGCGTGGGTTGTCGGCCATAAATACACCTGGCTATTATTGTACCCATCAACTTTCAAACCGCAGCCTGGTGAGCTGCAAGGTGAAATTCGTAGGTATAGGCTGTCATTTTAATAAAAAAATTCCCCCGCCTGCGGCTTTCCTGGTGTTGGCGCTGAGCGCACCCCAGGCGGGGTCATTACGGGTTAACTCAGAACTTACTTAACAAACTGAGACAAATTGTCTTTATCTACGCCGACGTAAGGAATGCGCACCACTTTATTTTCGATTTTATATTGGGTGCCGTCGGCGGCAGGTTTGCCCGCTGCCAGGTTTTTCGCCAATTGGAAGGTGGCTTTAGCCTGGTTGTCGGCATCGTTCAGCACCGTCCCCGCCATTGCGCCGGATTTGACCATCGCCAGCGCTTCCGGCAATGCATCCACGCCGAATACCGGAATGCTGGATTTGTTGTGTGCCTTAAGCGCTTCTACCGCGCCCATCGCCATGGCATCGTTGTTGGCGATAACCACTTCAATTTTGTTGGCGTTGGGGCCGGATAACCAGGCGTCCATTTTGTCTTTCGCCTGAGCGGTATCCCACATGGCGGTGTCCATCTGCAGTTGCTGCGTTTTAAGACCGCCTTCGTTCAGCGTCTTCACCACGTAGGTGGTGCGCGCTTCGGCATCCGGGTGGCCCGGTTCGCCTTTCAGCAACACATACTGAATCTGGCCGTCTTTGTTCAGGTCCCAGTTCGGGTTGGCTTTCCAATGCTTGGCGATCAGTTGGCCCTGGATCACGCCGGACTCCTTGGAGTCGGTCCCGACATAAAACGCTTTGTCGTAGCTGTCCAACGCTTTGCGGGAAGGTTCTTTGTTGTAGAACACGATAGGGATATCGTTTGCGCGCGCCTTATCGATAACCACCGGGGCCGCCGCCGGGTCAACCAGATTGATCGCCAGCGCTTTCACGCCCTTGGCGATCAGCACGTCAATCTGGTCGTTTTGCTTGGACTGATCGTTCTGCGAGTCATTCATCAGCAGAGTGACATCCGGAGAGGCCTTGGCGTCTTTCTCGATCGCCTTGCGCACTACCGACATAAAGTTGTCGTCGTATTTATAAATGGTGACGCCAATACGGGTATCTGCATGGGCTGCGGCACCAAACATCATGGCAGCGGCCGTCGCGGCCAGGGTGAAAACCTTCTTATTCATTGTCTGTCTCCGGTTTATGTAGGTCGTACTCGGTATTGAGCCAAAGGTAACCGGCGGTGGGTGCACGACCGGGTCTGGCAGGTTCCCTGTCATCCGTGAATCATGTTATTCCTGAAAAGTGCTGTGTCAGCGCGAGATAAAAACGGCAGCGGCAAGTGCCTTTGCGCCGGAAAACGCCTAGAGCATAGACGGGGCGATGTTAATAATCTGTGAATTTTCTCACAGATTGAAAACGGTTACACAAGATTAAATCTTCAGAGAGTGACCGCCGCCTCACTTTGCCAGGGGGCATCGGAATGGCGACGTACCAGGGTGGGCATAAACAGATGACGGGCCTGGGGCTCCAGCCCGTCAGCTGCGCCCCGCAGGGCCAATTCGGTGGCGAGAGTCGCCATGGTAACAATGGGATAGCGTACCGTGGTCAGTTTGGGGCTGGTGTAGCGTGCAATGGGGATATCATCGAACCCCACTATCGAGAAATTTTGCGGCACTGTGATACCGTTTTCTTTCAGCACCGCCATGGCGCCGGCGGCCATGGCATCGTTATAGGCAAACACCGCGCTCAGGTGCAGGTTGCGTCCAAGCAGTTCGACCATCGCGGCCTCCCCGCCCTGCAGATCCGGCGAACCGTAAGCACGCCAGCTGTCCGGCGTCGCCAGACCCGCCGCGCTCATCGCCTGCTCATAGCCCTGCTGACGCAGCGGTCCGTCTTCGATCGGGTGATTGGAGCCCAGGTAGCCAATACGCTGATGGCCCTGCGACAGCAGAAGGCGCATCGCCATCTCTGCGCCGCTGACGTTATCCAGGCCGACGCAGCGGTGTTCATAGCCGGCGATGATTCGGTTAATCAGCACCATGCCCGGTACCTGCTCGAGAAAGGCGATCAATTCGGCGTCACACAAAGCTTTTGCATGAACAATCAAGGCATTGCATCGCTGGCGAATTAATACCTCGATGGCATGACGCTCTTTTTCCGCCTGGTGGTAACTGTTGCCAATCAGCAGGTATTTGTGGTTTTTCTGCGCCACCGTGTCTACCGCTTTCACCAACGCGCCAAAGAAGGGATCGGAAACGTCCATCACCACCACGCCAAGGGTATCGCTGCTCTGGGTGGCCAAAGCCTGCGCGTTGGCATTGGGCCGGTAGCCCAGTTCCGCTACCGCCTGCAACACCCCTTCACGTGTCTGTTTGCTGGTCAGAGCGCTGTTGTTCAGCACGCGGGAGACGGTCGCCACGGACACGCCCGCGCGTTTCGCCACGTCGCGAATGGTGATTGGGTGAACAGAGGCCATGAAAGATCCTGAGGTCGGGGTCATTGACAGTGGCGCTATCCTACCCCGTTTGTCATCCTCCTCTGCGTGAATTACGTCACAGGAAAGAAAACGTTTACATACATTTTTTTAACCTGCCTGCGCCAGATCTCAGTTCAGCGCCTTGGGTTCTGCCTGGCCGGCGGCCAGGTGGGTCAATTTTCGCCACAGCCACTCTACCGGCCCCTGCGGGAAATAACTCAGCCACAGGTTGGAAAACAACAGGTTAGCCAGCCAGACCAAGGGGACAAACGCCAACAGTTGCAGGCGGTCAAACTGCTGATACAAACCAAAACGATAGAACAGCGTGGTGCAGATCAGCGTTTGCAGCAGGTAATTGCTCAGCGCCATACGCCCGACCTGCGTCAGCCAATGGCCGATACGCAGGCGCGACAGCGTCGGCCAGAAACCGTAACACAGCGCCAGATAGCCCATCGCCTGCAAGGGTGCGCCCAGCTCACGCGGCGCTTGCAATAAAAAGCCGCTCCAGCGGTAGTCCCAGTGCAGATGCCACTGCAAGGCTATCGCCGGCAGTTGGATCAGCAATGAAAGCGGTATCAGCCAGGCTGCCTGCCGCCGATAGTAGCCCGGCGAATAGGTTCCGCGCAGCCAGCCGCTGCGCATCAGCCCCGCGCCAAACAGCATCAATCCCGCCAATTCCCAGCCGTATTGGGCACCAATCGCCAGCAGGCTGGAAGACAGCAGGTCAACACGGCTGCGCCATGCCTCCATGCCCCCCTGCAATTTCCAGAACTTCTCATACTGCAACTCAGCTACGCCTGGCTGCCAGAAACCGCCCGGCTCACCGTGCGAAACGAACCCCAGCAGCAGCAGTACCCCAACGCCAATCAGGTACAGCACCACGCCGGTTTTCAGCAGTTGGTAAGTGTCCTTCGCGTCGCGGATCATCCGCCAGCACACCAGGCCGATTAAGCCGTAGGCCAGCAGGATATCGCCGTCCCAGAGGAAAATGGCATGCCCCAGGCCAAACAGCACCAACCACGACAGCCGCGCACGTATCCAGCCTTTGCCGCGGCGCAGCAGCATCTGCAGGCCCGCGCCGAATAACAGGGCAAACATCGCCAGAAACTTGGCCTGCGCGAAAATATCCAGCAGCGCCCAAGTCCAGGCATCGCGAGACGTCGGCAGCCCCAGATAGGCAGGATTAAGGTAGGCCGCCTTTGGCAAGCCAAAGGCGCTGATATTCAGCAAAAGAATGCCAAGAATGGCGATACCCCGTACGCAGTCCAGCGTGGCGATGCGTGGCAAAGGGGCCGTGGAGCGAGTGTTCATGATTTTACCGCTGTATGCCGGTCATTAAAAAGGCGCCCGCAGGCGCCTGTTATACCCGTCATACTTGAAGCTGCCTCTGTGTTGACTGCGTGCACTTACCCGGATCACTTACCTGAGTAAGCTCATCGGGATAAGCGCCCTTGCCGCCTTGATGCAACGCCAATTATCCAGGGTAGAAATGGCCCGCCATCACCCTTGGTGATGACGCACCGCGCGCAAAAACTCCTGGCGCGTGTTCTGGCTGGACTTGAACAGCCCGCCCAGAGAGGTGGTGGTGGTGGCGCTGGTCGCGTCACGGATGCCGCGTGCCTTAACACAATAATGGACCGCATCGATCGATACCGCCACGTTATTGGTGCCGAGCAAGGTTTGCAATGCCACCAGAATCTGCTGAGTCAAACGCTCCTGCACCTGGGGGCGCTGAGAGAAGAACTGCACGATACGGTTGATTTTCGACAAACCGATGACCGCATCTTTCGGAATGTAGGCCACGGTCGCTTTGCCGTCGATGGTCACGAAATGATGCTCGCAGGTGCTGGTCAGTGTGATATCGCGCACCGTCACCATTTCATCTACCTTCATCTTGTTTTCGATAACGGTGATTTTTGGGAAGTTGGCGTAGTCCAGGCCGGAGAAAATCTCATCGACATACATTTTGGCAATGCGGTGCGGGGTTTCCGCCAGGCTGTCGTCGGACAAGTCGAGATTAAGCAGCTGCATGATTTCCGTCATGTGCTCTTTAATGCGACGTTTGCGCGTTTCGCGATCCAGCACTTCACCACGCAACGGGGTTTCCAGACCACGCTCTTCGAGCGCTGCGTGAACCAGGGCAGCTTCTTTACTTAATGATGTCATTTATTCTCTCCAACGGACTTGAACTCACCCATCCGGCGGCTTTACCGGACAGACAGGTGAATTGCATACTCTCCTGACGGCAGACGTTTCCGTCGTTGATAACGTGAACCCGGTCAAGATTTTGCCCCCACTCTAGATGAGAGTGAGGGGATTATCCAGTGATTGTGTTTCAACCGCAGGTGAAATATTCGCATTTAGCACAATCAGGCCGGCTGCGGGTATCCCGCGTTTTTTGTACGGAATTTAATCACAGCGGCGTCGGTTTTCGCGCCAATTCACGCGCCGGCGTGTTCACCACCAGCAGACCGGCCACGATCAGACCCGCAACCGCCACATACAGCGCCGGCTCCAGCCTGTGGGTCAATGCCGTCGACAGCGCCGACAACGTAGGGCCAACCAGTTGCCCCAACGCATAACCGGTAGTCAACAAACCCGCCATATAACGCGCATGGTTGGGCGCCAACTCCCGGCCATGCTGGATGGACAGCTGCACCACGCTGAGGAAACCGCCGCCGGTAAGTAACGCCCCCAGCGCCAACCCGGCCACACCCGGTACCACTTCCGCGCACAATACCCCCAGCGCCTGCACCCACAGGGTAATGGCCAAACGTGACTGAGTGGTCAGCCGGTGGCGGGTCAGTATGCCGAGGACGATCCCCAAAACCGCCGCACCGCCGAAGATCGGCCAAACGAATTGGGCGAACAGGCTATCGGGAAAGCGCGCCGCCGCCATTTGCGATAAAAAGGTCGCCGGCAAAATATAGCCAAAGCCCGCCAGGCTGTAGCTCCATACCAGCCGTTTCAACGCCGGGGTCAGTTGCAGCGGCTCCGCTGCCACGTTGGGGCGATGCAGCTCGCCGGCACGCGGCAGGTTAATGCTGATGGCGCCAATCAGTACCAGCGCCAATACGCCATACGCTATCCAGGCCTGCGACGCCGTCAGCGCCAGGCCATGAATGCCCACCGCCATCATGCCGCTGATAAAGATGCCGGCGCCTGGGCCGGCGAAGACCGCCGCGCTCAGCGCCGGCCGGCCATAATGTGCCAGCCGCTCGTTGGTCCAGGCCGCCACCAATACCATCGACCAGCCGCTGGCCCAGCCGATGAAAAATCGCACCGCACCATGCCACCACTCGCCCTGCACCACGGCGGAAAGCAGCGTCAAGGCCACCGCGCCCCACACCCCCAGCCACAGCCGGCGCTCAACGTGACGGCTGGCGCGCATGGCGTCGTAAGCGCCGCACAGATACCCCAGGTAGTTGATCGCCGCCACCAGCCCGGCTCCGGTCAGGGTAAACTGGTGTTCGGCAATCATCAGCGGCACCTGCGGGGTAAAGGCGAAGCGCCCAATCCCCATGGCGACGATCAACGCAATAAAACCGCTCAGGGCAATTCTTAAGGCCATGTAGAGTTATCCAGACTGTTAAAAGAAAGTTGCCAGCATCATGCCGCAGTATTAAACTCACAAAAACTGAATAATACTCATCAAGTTCATCACAAAAAGAGAAGACCATGGATCTTACCCAGCTTCGCATGTTCTGCAGCGTCGCCGAAACCGGCTCCGTAGCCCGTGCCGCCGAGCAACTGCACCGCGTGCCGTCGAACCTGACCACGCGCCTGCGTCAGCTCGAACAGGAACTGGGTACCGATCTTTTCATCCGCGAAAAGCAGCGCCTGCGCCTTTCGCCGATGGGCCATAATTTTCTCTGCTACGCCAACCGCATTCTGGCGCTCAGTGAAGAGGCCATGAGCATCACCCATGCCGGCGAGCCGGCGGGTAACTTCGCTATCGGCTCAATGGAAAGCACGGCCGCTACCCGCCTGCCCACTCTGCTGGCAGCCTATCACCAGCGCTTTTCGCAGGTGTCGCTGTCGTTGACCACCGGCACCTCGGGCGAAATCACCGAACGGGTGCGCGCCGGTACGTTGGCGGCGGCGCTGGTCGATGGGCCGGTTCAGTATGACGAACTCAACGGCTGTATCGCCTTCCCGGAACACATGGTGGTGATCTCCTGCCTTGACCACCTGCCTATCCATAACGCTAAAGACGCCAAAGGCGAAACGCTGTTTGCCTTCCGGGCAAGCTGTTCTTACCGCCTGCGGCTGGAGTCCTGGTTCAAGCGCGAAGGCGTGTTGCCGGGCCAGGTTATGGAAATCCAGTCCTACCACGCGATGCTGGCCTGCGTTGCCAGCGGCGCCGGGCTGGCGATGATCCCGCATTCGGTGCTCAGCCTGTTGCCAGGCCATGAACGGGTGAAAGTGCATGCCCTGCCGGATGATATCGCCCAAACCGCCACCTGGCTGCTGTGGCGGCGCGATGCGTTCGGCCCGAACGTGCGTGCGCTGAAAGAACTGATTATTGAACAGGCGGAAACCAGCGCTGTTGACACCACAACCCTCGTTTCATCAGGTGTAGTTGGTATAGCCTGATAAAAAATATAGACCCAAATTAATTGGAGTTGCAGCTAGGCGGCAAGTGCATGAGTTCCCAGGAGCTTACTCAAGTAAGTGACTGGGGTGAGTGCATGCAGCCAACAACGCTGCAGCTTCAAGTAAGAAGGGTAGACCACTGGAGACTATGATGGAAATGATCAAAACCCGCGCCGCCGTTGCCTGGGGCCCGAACCAACCGCTGAAAATCGAAGAAGTCGATCTGATGCCACCGCAAAAAGGTGAAGTGCTGGTGCGGATCGTCGCCACCGGCGTATGCCACACCGACGCTTACACCCTGTCAGGGGCCGATCCGGAAGGCGTGTTCCCGGCGATCCTCGGCCACGAAGGCGGCGGCGTGGTGGAAGCCATTGGCGAAGGCGTCACCAGCGTGGCGGTCGGCGATCACGTGATCCCGCTGTACACCCCGGAATGCGGCGAGTGCAAGTTCTGTAAATCCGGCAAGACCAACCTGTGCCAGGCGATCCGCGCCACCCAGGGCAAAGGCCTGATGCCGGACGGCACGACCCGCTTCTACAAAGACGGCCAGCCTATCTTCCACTACATGGGCACCTCGACCTTCTCCGAATACACCGTGGTACCGGAAATCTCGCTGGCGAAAATCAGTAAAGAAGCGCCGCTGGAAGAAGTCTGCCTGCTGGGTTGTGGCGTCACCACCGGCATGGGCGCGGTGATCAATACCGCCAAAGTGCAAAAAGGCGATACCGTGGCTATCTTCGGCCTCGGCGGCATTGGTCTGTCGGCGATTATTGGCGCGCAGATGGCCGGCGCAGGCCGCATCATCGGCATCGATATCAACACCAGCAAGTTCGATCTGGCCCGCAAACTGGGCGCGACCGATCTGATCAACCCGAAAGACTACGACAAACCTATTCAGGACGTGATCGTCGAGCTGACCGACGGCGGCGTCGATTTCTCCTTCGAGTGCATTGGCAACGTCAACGTGATGCGCTCCGCACTGGAATGTTGTCATAAAGGCTGGGGCGAATCGGTAATTATCGGCGTAGCCGGTGCCGGGCAAGAGATCTCAACCCGTCCGTTCCAGTTGGTCACCGGCCGCGTCTGGCGCGGTTCCGCCTTCGGTGGCGTAAAGGGCCGTTCGCAGCTGCCGGGCATTGTCCAGCGTTATCTGGACGGTGAGTTCGCGCTGAATGACTTTATCACCCATACCATGGGGCTGGAGCAGATTAACGAAGCGTTCGATTTGATGCACGAAGGCAAATCAATCCGCTCGGTTATTCACTTCGACAAAAAATAAGCCAGGAGGCAGAGATGAACTCGTCATTAGAACTTCTCGAAGAGCACCGCATGTTCGGTGGCTGGCAACAGCGTTACCGCCATGCAGCGCAGAGCCTGAATTGCAACATGACTTTCAGCATCTATCTGCCGCCGCCGCGTGACGATAACCCGCCGCCGGTGCTGTACTGGCTGTCGGGGCTGACCTGCAATGATGAAAACTTCACGTTGAAGGCCGGTGCGCAGCGCATCGCCGCCGAACTGGGCCTGGTGTTGGTGATGGCCGATACCAGCCCGCGCGGCGACGATGTGCCGAACGATGAAGGCTACGATCTGGGCCAGGGCGCCGGGTTCTATTTGAACGCCACGCAGGCGCCGTGGGACAAGCATTTTCGCATGTACGATTACCTCAGCGATGAGCTGCCGGCGTTGATCAAGCAGCATTTCAGCGTCAGCGATCGCCAGTCGATCTTTGGCCACTCAATGGGCGGCCATGGCGCGCTGATGCTGGCGTTTCGCAATCCGCAGCGCTTTCGTTCGGTATCGGCGTTCGCGCCGATCGTCAACCCTTGTCAGGTGCCCTGGGGGCGTAAAGCCTTCACCGCCTATCTGGGGAACGATGAAAGCCAGTGGCTGCAATATGACAGCTGCCACCTGCTGGCCACCGGCGCGGAGAAAATGCCGGTGCTGGTGGATCAGGGCGACGGCGATCAGTTCCTGGCGGATCAACTGCAACCGGCGAAACTGGCCGAGCTGGCTCGCCAGCGCGACTGGCCGCTGACGCTGCGGATTCAGCCAGGCTACGATCACAGCTACTTCACCATCGCCACCTTTATCGAAGACCACCTGCGCTTCCACGCCGAACACCTGTTCCGCTGATAAAAAATCCGGGCGGTTTAGCCGCCCGGATTTCATCAGATACCGTCGAAAAGAAAATCTATTGCGGCTTTCACCTTGGTTCGGTATTGGGATGCATCGCAAAATTCAGCGCCCAGGGTGCGAACGGGAATACTTGCCATCTCATGGGTCAGTTACCCCTTCAGTTTCGGATCCAGCGCATCGCGCAGCCCGTCGCCCAACAGATTGAACGCCAGCACGGTGAGGAAAATCGCCAAACTGGGGAAAATCGCCACGTGCGGCGCAATCACCATATCGGCACGCGCCTCGTTGAGCATCGCGCCCCACTCCGGCGTCGGCGGCTGTGCGCCCAGGCCGAGGAACGACAGGCTGGCGGCGGTAATGATGGAAGTGCCGATACGCATGGTGAAATACACCACGATCGACGAAAGGGTACCCGGCAGAATATGCCGCATGATGATGGTCCAGTCCGAAGCGCCGATGCTGCGTGCCGACTCGATATAGGTCAGGTGCTTCTGCACCAGGGTGTTGCCCCGCACCAACCGGGCAAACGCCGGAATGCTGAAAATGGCCACAGCAATAATCACATTGGCCATGCCGCTGCCCATGATCGCCACCACGCCAATCGCCAGCAGGATGCCGGGAAACGCGAACAGCACGTCGCAAATGCGCATGGTGATCCGATCCCACCAGCCCTCATAATAGCCCGCCAACAGGCCCAGCAAGGTACCAATGAACCCACCGGCCAGTACCGAGAACACCCCGGCGGCCAGCGAAATGCGCGTGCCCATCAGAATACGGCTAAAAATATCCCGCCCCAGCGAATCCACGCCCAGCCAATGCACCGGCGAAGGGCCTTCGTTCAGGCGGTCATAATCAAAATAGTTTTCCGCATCAAAGGGGGCCAGATACGGTGCAAACAGCGCTGCCGCCACCAACAGCAACACGAACAGTCCCGCGACCAACGCCACATGCTGCCGGCGGAAACGCCGCCAAAACTCATGCCACGGCGTGCGCACCGCGTTAGGGTTGATCGTCGGCATCGCCTTCAGTGCAGCATTACGTCGCCAATGCTTAATCATGCAGCGCCCTCATTTGTAGCGTATCGCCGGGTTAATTGCCGCATACAGCATGTCCACCAACAGGTTAATCAGAATGAACTCCAGAGAAAACAACAGCACCTCGGCCTGGATCACCGGGTAATCGCGCATCTCGACGGCATCGACCAGCAGCCTGCCCAGCCCCGGCCAGTTAAAGACTTTCTCCACCACGATAGAACCGCCAAGCAAAAAGCCGAACTGCAATCCCATCATGGTCACCACCGGGATCATCGCGTTACGCAGCCCGTGTTTCACCACCACCATGGTTTCTCGCACGCCCTTGGCACGCGCGGTGCGCATATAGTCTTCTTGCATCACTTCAACGAATGAAGCGCGGGTAAAACGCGCCATCACCGCCGCCACCGCCGCACCCAACGTAATGGAGGGCAGAATATAGTGCCGCCAGCTGTCGGCGCCCACCGTCGGCAACCAGCCGAGGTTGACGGAAAATACCTGCATCAGCAGCATGCCCAACGCAAAGGCGGGAAATGAAATGCCCGAGACCGCCAGCGTCATGCCGAGGCGATCCGGCCAACGGTTGCGCCACACGGCAGACACCATGCCAATGGCCATGCCGAAGACCACCGCCCACAGCATGCTGGCGAGAGTCAGCCACAGCGTTGGCATAAAGCGCGAACCTATCTCTTCGCTCACCGGGCGCTTGGACACCATCGAGGTGCCGAAATCCCCCTGCAACGCGTTGACAAAAAAATGGACGAACTGCTGAGGCAACGGCTTATCCAGCCCCAGATCCTTGCGCACCAGTTGCACCACCGCGTCGTCGGCATCCGGCCCGGCCGCCAGCCGTGCCGGATCGCCGGGCAGCAGGTGGACGAACAGAAACACCAGCACCGCGACAATCAGCAGCGTCGGGATCAGACCCAGCAGTCGTTTCAAAAAATAATTAAGCATGTCGGGTTAATCCCCTCACCCCGCCCCCGAATAGAGGGCGGGGATTGGCGCCTTATTTGAGATCGGCATTATCAAAGTTGAACGAGGTATCCGGCATCACATAGAAACCGCTCAGCTGTTTGTTGTTGGCCGACAGCAGGCGTTCGGTCGCCAGGAAGATCCACGGCGCATCGGCCCAGATACGATCCTGCGCATCTTTGTAGAGTTTTTGCTTCTCGGCACGATCGGTGGTCGCCAGCGCGCCGGTCAGATCCTTGTCCACCTGCGGATTGCTGTAAAACGCAGTGTTGAACTGCTTGGGCGGTGCCGCCTGGGTGGAGAACAGCGGCGACAGCGCCCAATCCGCCTCGCCGGTCGACGCCGACCAGCCGGTATAGAACATGCGCACGCCGGTGTCTTTCACCCCGACGCTTTCCACCTGCGCGGCACGCTGGCCGGCGTCCATCGCGGTCACCGTCACTTTAACCCCAACCTGCGCCAGCTGCTGCTGGGCAAACTGCAGCACTTTCTGCGCGGTGCTGTGGTTATGCGAAGACCATAACGTGGTGGTGAAACCGTTCGGGTAACCGGCCTCTTTCAGCAGTTCGCGCGCCTTGGCCGGATCGTACGGCCACGGCTTGTAGCGGGTAGCGAAGTCGATCGCCGGCGGTACCGGCCCTTCCGCCGGTACTGCGTAGCCGGAGAACGCCACTTTGATCAACGCATCCTTGTTGATGGCGTAGTTCAACGCCTGGCGCACTTTCGGATTGTCAAACGGCTTCTGGGTGACGTTCAGACTGATATAACGTTGCAGGATCGACGGGGCCGCCACCACGTCAAGCTTAGCATTGCCTTCCAGCACCTTGGCCTGCTCGTAAGGGATCGGGAAGGCAAAGGTCGCTTCGCCGGTTTGCAGCATCGCCGCGCGGGTATTGTTGTCCACCACCGGGCGCCAGGTGATGCTGTCGAGCTTCGGCAACCCCGGTTTCCAATAGCCGTCGAATTTCTTCACCTTGACGAAGTCGGTCTGGTTCCAGGTAACGAACTGATACGGCCCGGTACCCACAGGATGGAAGCCAATCTCCTTGCCATACTGCTTCAGCGCCGCCGGCGAAATGATCGCCGCCGCCGGATGCGCCAGATTGTTGATAAACGCCGAGAACGGCGCCTTCAGCACGATTTTCACCGTATTGGCGTCCACCACGTCGGTTTTGTCGATCATCTTGAACAGGTTGTAGCGCTTGAGATGGCTGTCCGGGTTGCTGGCGCGATCCAGGTTAACCTTCACTGCCTCGGCGTTGAACTCGGTGCCGTCGTGGAATTTCACCCCAGGATGCAGCTTGAGGGTGTAAGTCAGCCCGTCTTTACTCACCTCGTAGCCGTCCGCCAGCACGTTAACCAGCTTCATATCTTTATCGAAGCCGAACAGCCCCTGATAGAAAGACTTGGCCACCGCCTGAGACAGCGTGTCGTTGGCGTCATACGGGTCCAGCGTGGTGAAGTTGGAAGCCACGGCAATCACCGCATCCTTCGCCGCCCAGGCCGGGCCGGCTCCCACCGCAGCCAGCAGCACGGCGGCCACCAACGCATTACGTTTGAATGTGTGCTTCATGTCGCTTGTCTCTCCTGAGGTCTTTAATAAGCACCGGCGATCGGATGGCGGGCAACAAAGTGCCCCGGCCCAACCTGTACCAGCGGTGCGGTAACGGGTTCATCGCCCAGCGCGCGGATCGGGCTGGGAATTTCATCCACCAACAGCGGTTGGCGTTTGTGAGCATGAGCCGGATCGGCCACCGGTACCGCCGCCATCAGCTTGCGGGTGTAAGCGTGCTGCGGGTTGTCGAACACCGCCCGGCGCGGGCCGATTTCGACGATCTGGCCGAGGTACATGACCGCCACGCGGTGGCTTATACGTTCCACCACCGCCATATCGTGCGAGATAAACAAGAATGCGATGCCGAGCTCACGCTGCAAGTCGAGCAACAAGTTGACGATCTGCGCCTGAATCGACACGTCGAGCGCCGACACCGACTCGTCGGCGATCACCACCTTCGGGTTCAATGCCAGCGCACGCGCAATGCAAATACGCTGCCGCTGGCCACCGGAAAATTCATGCGGGTAGCGCCGCGCATGCTCAGGTTTCAGCCCTACGCGCTCCAGCAACCAGGCCACGCGATCCTCTGCCGCCTTGCCACGTGCCACGTTATGTACCAACAGCGGCTCCATAATCGAGAAGCCGACGGTCAGCCGCGGGTCCAGCGAAGCGTAAGGATCCTGGAAGATAAACTGGATATCGCGCCGCAGGTGCTGCAACGCCGGGCCTTTCAGTTGGTTTATCTGACGGCCGTCAAAGGTGATGGTGCCGTGCTGGCTGTCCACCAGCTTTAACAGCGAACGGCCGGTGGTGGATTTTCCGCAGCCGGACTCCCCCACCAGCCCCAGCGTTTCGCCGGGATAGAGATCAAAACTGACGTTTTCCACCGCATGTACCCGACGGGTGACGCGGTTGAAAATGCCGCTGCGCAGATCAAAGCGCGTGACCAGGTTTTCCACGCGCAGAATCGGTGCTGCTCCAGACGGCACGGTATCCTGCGGCAACCCATTGTCTTCACCGCTGGGCAGAGGGAATTTGGCCGGGAAGTCTTTATCCGCCATCGAGCCCAGCTTGGGTACGGCCGCCAGCAACGCCCGAGTGTAGGGCTGTTGCGGCGCGGCGAACAGTTCGCGCACCGGCCCTTGCTCCACTTGCTCGCCCTGATGCATCACCAGCACCCGGTCGGCAATCTCCGCCACTACGCCCATATCGTGGGTGATGAAAATCACCCCCATCTGCATTTCCTGCTGCAGCACGCGAATCAGTTGCAGGATCTGCGCCTGAATGGTGACGTCCAGCGCGGTGGTCGGCTCGTCGGCAATCAGCAGCGCGGGTTTGCAAGATAACGCCATGGCGATCATCACCCGCTGGCGCATGCCGCCGGAAAGCTGGTGCGGATAACGGTTAAGTACCTCTTTGGCTTCGGGAATGCGCACCAGATCGAGCATACGCAAGGCTTCTTGTTTCGCGGCACGGCCGCCCATCGCCTGATGCAGCCGCAGAGACTCGGCGATCTGCTCGCCGACCGGAAATACCGGATTCAGCGACGTCATCGGCTCCTGAAAAATCATCGCCATATCGGCGCCGCGCAGGGTTCGCAAGGTGCTCTGACGCGCTCGCGCCAGATCCAGCACCTCGCCGTTGCGCCGGCGAAACGGCATAGCGCCGCTGACGATAGCGCCGCCCCCCTGCTCAACCAACCGCATCAGCGCCAGAGAGGTCACGGATTTTCCCGAGCCGGACTCGCCGACGATCGCCAGCGTTTCACCGCGATCGATATCAAATGACAGGTTGCGCACCGCCTCGACGGTATCGCCTTGCTGGTTAAAGCGGATGCCAAGATTGCGTACCGACAGTACGCGCTGCGGTGGCAAAAATAACTCGGCGTCAGCCGCAAGCGGCATTGCAGTATCGGTCATGCACCCTCCTGGCGATCGGTTAGCGATAAATCCCTATGGACGGCGCATCGCCGACATAACCAAAGCCGCGGTACATCCCTTCGCTGTTGAAAGGCAGAGCCACGTTGCCGTGGCGATCGATGGCGATCAACCCGCCGCTGCCGCCCATTGCCGGCAGTTTTTCCATCACCACCCGGTCGCTGGCCTGCTGCAGGCTCAGACCGGCGTACTCGAGCAATGCAGAAACGTCATAAGCCGCCACACTGCGCATGAATATTTCGCCGGTGCCGGTGCTGGAGACCGCCACCGTGGCGTTGTTGGCATAGCAGCCGGCGCCGATGATCGGCGTGTCGCCTATCCGGCCGGCCTGCTTATTGGTCATACCACCGGTTGAGGTGGCGGCCGCCAGATTGCCTAATGCATCCAGCGCTACCGCACCGACGGTGCCGAATTTACGATCGGGGTCTATCGGATCGCCGGCCTGCGCCGCGCCGTCGTGATCGAGCAGCACCCGGCCCTGCTCCGCCTGGGCGCGGTGCAGTTGATCAAAGCGTTCCTGGGTAAAGAAGAAATCGGGGGTAACCATTTCCAGGCCATGGGCAGCGGCGAATTTTTCTGCGCCTTCACCGGCGAACAGCACATGCTGGCTGTTTTCCAATACCGCACGGGCGGCCAAAATCGGATTACGGATGCGGCTGACCCCGGCGACGGCACCGGCGTCGCAGGTGCGCCCGTCCATCACGCAGGCATCCAGCTCATGGGTGCCCTGATGGGTAAACACCGAGCCTTTTCCGGCGTTGAAGAGCGGACACTCTTCCAGCAGCCTGACGGCCTCGGTGACCGCATCCAGCGCGCTGCCGCCCTGGGCAAGAATATTCTGACCCGCGGCGACAATGGAGGACAGCGCCTGAACATAAGCTTGTTCTTTTTCAGCACTCAGCGCCGCACGGGTGATTGCGCCCGCGCCACCATGAATGGCAATCACTGGTTTGCTCATTTGCCTGACACCCTGTGTTGAACCCAACGTTGCAGAAAGAATGCGCTGCACGCGGTATATTATTATTCGGTCTTTTTTGACTATATTTAGCCTGATAGAGGAAGTAAAGCATAACGTCGGCGCCCTCGTTTTAGCGTAGCGCGCTTAGACCGTTTCGCACATTTAAATAGCTTAATAGCATAAAAACAGAGAGTTATGCGGTAGTTTCCGCCACGGAAATAATTGCCGGGTTTTTCATTACTTACGCCGCGTGGATATAAAGCGATCGTTCGATGAAATCAATGGGCAGCAACGCGCTCGTACAGCCCAAGGCTCGCTTTAAAATGATGAGAGCGTCAGGCTACAGGATATATAATTTTGGCCATGATGTTACCCGTCTGCCCAGCCGGCAGAATCACGCTGGCTGGGCATTTCATCAACTTCTCAGCGAATCGTTATTATTACCGGCTAATTTCGCCAGATCTGCAGCGATTCTAGTCGCCTCCTTCAGATCGATATCGTTATCCTGGCTATTAATTTCATCCAGTGAGCTGACTGTTTTTTTACCAAGCTGAGACAAGTTTTCATTAATGGCCTTCAATGCCCTCGAGTTTTCATCGTGAGTAAATTTCTCCCGTAACGCATAGTTAAGCGAGAGAGTGCCTTTGTCGTAGGTCTGGCTTGTTTCATTCATTTTTTTCATTATAGAGTTAACGTTAAAATCCTGTTTCTCTCTACTTTTATACAAAGCGCTTAATTGTGATACATAGCTTTTAGAGTGACCAGATTTTCTATATATCGCTGGCGTGATGGAATCCCAGCCTAGGGCATTCTTGCCAAACCGCTCGCCGATATCGTCATCCCCCATCATAAATGGAAACGCCAAATCCGGCGTTACGCCTTTGCGTTGCGTACTGCTGCCGTTAATTCGATAAAACTTCTGGATCGTATAGGTAATCGCCCCTAACCGTGGCCATTCCGGGTGAAGTTTTTTATCAAATATTCGCCCTAATTCGTGATATTGCTGTACGGTCCCTTTACCATAGGTGGTTTCCCCTACGATAATGCCACGATCATAATCTTGCATCGCGGCAGCGAATATTTCTGATGCGGAAGCGCTTAGCCTATTGACCAAAATAACCATTGGAAAATTTTGATATACCTGAGCATTAGTGCTGGATTCTTGCCATATCTTTCCATTGCTGTCGCGTAGTTGTACCACCGCCCCATTAGGAACAAACAGACCGGAAAGCGCTACGGCCTCACTTAACGGCCCTCCGCCATTATTCCGTAAATCAATCATAATACTATCGATTTCCTGTTGCTTAATTTTCGTCAACAGGGTCTGTACATTAGCGGCCAAGCCCGTATAAAAGCCAGGGATAGTCAACAAACCGACTCTCTTCCCATCAACCATTCTTACGCTAAATTTGGCTGCCTGATCCTCTTGGCGCAATCGTGCGCGAACCAACGTTATAGTATAAGCACCCACGCCACTTTTCGGGAGTACCTTCAACCGAACCTTGCTTCCAACCGTCCCTTTAATTAATGATGTAACATCATTAAGGTTCAACCCTGTAATATCGGATATTGAGTCATTTCCATCACCCACGCCGATAATACGATCACCAACATGCAGTTTATGCGTTTTCGCCGCAGGACCGCCGGGTATTATTGAACCGACCACCACATCGCTGTCTTTAACCAGCTTAAGTCCAATGCCAATACCTTCCAGCGATAAACTGATGTCATCGTTAAAGCTGTCTGCGTGATTGCTCGATAAGTAAGTCGTATGCGGGTCGATCTCACGACAGAATGCATTCATAAATAATTCGAAAACATCCTCACTACTCTCCTGTTTTAAGCGCTTTATAGCGAACTGATAACGATTGGTGAGTATGGATTGCATCTCTGGCCAGCTTTTACCAAGCAGTTTAAGATTCAGTTCATCAGATTTCACCTTCAAAAACCATAGCTGATTGATTTCCGACAAATTACTTGGCCAAGGAGACTGACTTCGGTCAATATCAATCCGATCGCTATTATCAAAGTTCAATGGTTTTTCCAAAAGATTAAGCGCATATTGATACTGTGTTTCCCTGCGCTGCAGCCAATGATTAAATATCAGATAAGCCGTATCCAAGCGCCCGGAACTCAGTTCACCAGCCACATTAAATTGGCGCTGTGAAAACAATGCAATATCTTCACCAGTGAACGTATCGCGATTCTCGTCGAGCATGTTTATATAGGCATTGAATATATTTTTGGAGAAGCTATCATCCAGCACAAAATGTTTATAGTGCGATTGCATGAGTTTTTCCGTTATCCTCTTCCCGGCCACAATTTGCTGCGGCTCTTGAGATAATGCGGAGGAGCTTTGAATACCATTGCCCATTTCTGCCGCCGCAAAATTAATGCTGACCGAAAAAAGCAAAAAAATTACCTTTAATCCATTATATCTATCCATAGCGGTTCCCTTAAAATAATCCAAAGGTACATTTACATTACACCGATAAAAAATCAAATCAAACCATTCCACCTGACATCTCTCCTGCCCTCGACATCACGTCCCTGACAGGCGCCCCCTGCCAGTTGGTTTTTCGTCGGCGGAGCGCAGAGGATAAAGATTTAGAACCCCGAGCCTGGCTGCTGCAAGAATTCTTCTTCTTCCGGCGTAGACATCCGGCCTAATATCGCATTACGGTGCGGATAACGACCGAAACGATCAATGATCGCCTTATGCCGTAATTCAAACTCCAACTGTTCGCCGTTATTCAGTTCGGTATACAGCGCCAGCGCCTGCCGATGAATCACTGCCGATTCCGAATGCATAAAGGGTAAATAGAGAAAACCGCGTTGTTCGCGGCTGAGCTGTTCGCATTGCCCGGAGCGGATCGCCTCTTGCGCCAGCACCAGTGCCATACAGTCGCTGGAAAATGCACGGGGCGTACCCCGATACAGATTACGGCTGAACTGATCGAGCACGATCACCTCCGCCAACCGTCCTTCAATAGTGTCGCGCCAATGCGCCAACTCCCCCGCTGCCGCCGCGTGCCACAGTTCGCCAAAACGCACCTGCAACCGGCTGTCGAAATCATCGTCTTTCTTGAACCACATCACCGGATCGATTTCCTCGAACCAGAAGTCTATGATCTGTTTATGCATAACGTTTCTCCCTTGTTTTACTCAGTGTAGCCCGTTCTACCCTCCGACGTTATCTGCCATAATACCTCCACATTGCCGCTATTTTTCGCGCACCCCGAATACGGAGTTCCTTTATGGATCATTGCCATACTTCCGGTCTCATCTCCCTTGAGCAGGCCCTGGAGAAGATGCTCAGCCAACTCTCTCCCCTGCAGCAGACCGAATCCATCCCCCTGAACGCCGCCGCCGGCCGCATTACCGCCGCGCCGGTGATTTCACCGATCGACGTGCCGCCATTCGCCAATTCGGCCATGGACGGTTATGCAGTGCGTATCGCAGACCTGCATGCCAACGCCCCGCTACCGGTCGCAGGCAAAGCCTTTGCCGGTGTGCCGTTCAACGGTGACTGGCCGGCCGGCACCTGTGTACGCATCATGACCGGTGCACCGATCCCAACCGGCGCCGAAGCGGTGATAATGCAAGAGCAAGCCGAGGTGAGCGATGCCGGCGTTCGCTTCAATGCCGTAGTGCACGCCGGGCAAAATATCCGGTTGGCGGGAGAAGACATCCAACAGGGCGCCAGCGTGTTGCCCGCCGGCGTCAAATTGGGCGCTGCGCAGTTGCCGCTGCTGGCCTCGCTCGGCGTCGCCGAGGTGCTGGTGATCCGCAAGTTGAAGGTCGCGGTGTTCTCCACCGGAGACGAATTGCAGCCGGTAGGCCAGCCGCTAGAGGCCGGGCAAATTTATGATACCAACCGCTTTGCGGTACGCCTGATGCTCGAACAATTGGGTTGCGAGACGCTCGACCTGGGCATTATCCGTGATGACCAGAACGCGCTGCGCGCCGCCTTCGAGCAGGCGGACAGCCAGGCTGACGTTGTGATCAGCAGCGGCGGCGTGTCGGTGGGTGAAGCCGACTACACCAAACAAATGCTCGATGAATTGGGCGAGGTCAGTTTCTGGAAACTGGCGATCAAACCCGGCAAACCCTTTGCGTTTGGCAAGCTGAAGCACGCCTGGTTCTGCGGCCTCCCGGGCAACCCGGTTTCCGCTGCCCTGACCTTCTACCAATTGGTGCAGCCGCTGCTGGCAAAACTGGCCGGCCACAGCGAGTGGCACCTGCCACCGCGCCTGCGCGCACGCGCACTGACGCCGCTGAAGAAGGCGCCGGGTCGCCTGGATTTCCAGCGCGGCGTGTTCGGCAGCAATGCCCAGGGCGAGTTGGAAGTGAGCACCACCGGCCATCAGGGCTCGCACGTATTCAGTTCGTTCAGCCAGGGTAACTGTTTCATCGTGCTGGAGCGCGAACGCGGTTCCGTGGCGGTTGGCGACATGGTGGAAATCGAGCCATTCAACAACCTGCTGAGGAGCTGAACATGCTGCCGGAATTAACCGACGCCGAAACACTGCGCTATAACCGCCAGATTATCCTGCGCGGCTTTGACTTCGACGGCCAGGAAAAACTGAAGGCCGCTCGAGTGCTGATTGTCGGCCTCGGCGGGCTGGGTTGCGCTGCTGCGCCTTACCTGGCTGCCGCAGGCGTCGGCCATTTGACGCTGGTTGATTTCGACACCGTCGCCCTCTCCAACCTGCAACGCCAGATCCTGCATCGCGATGCACGCCTTGGCATGACAAAGGTCGAATCGGCTCGCCTCGAGCTGAGCGCCATCAATCCGCATATCCGTATTGATACCGTAGACGGGCAGTTGAACGACGAACAGATGGCGGCGCACATTGCCGCCTGCGATCTGGTGCTGGACTGCACCGACAACGTAGCGACACGCGATCTGCTCAACCGCCAGTGCCATGCGCAACGCAAACCGCTGGTTTCCGGCGCGGCGATCCGCATGGAGGGGCAGCTCAGCGTATTCACCTACCAGCCGGACGAGCCCTGCTACCGCTGCCTGAGCCGGTTATTCGGCGAGAACGCCCTGACCTGCGTCGAGGCTGGGGTTATGGCACCGCTGGTGGGCACTATCGGCACGCTACAAGCTCTGGAAGCGATTAAGCTATTGGCACAATACGGCCAGCCCCTTACCGGAAAACTGCTGATGTTCGACGCCATGACGATGCAGTTCCGCGAGATGAAATTGCCGAAGAACCCGCAGTGCGAGGTGTGCGGCGGGGATTAACGGATAAAAAAAAGGGCGGGATAATTCCCGCCCTTCTTATTTTATCGCGTGGCTTAAACGATACCCTGGCTACGCAGATAGTCTTCGTAGTTGCCGGTAAAGTCGATAACCTTGGTCGGCGTCATTTCCAGCACACGCGTCGCCAGCGAGCTGACGAACTCACGGTCGTGGGAGACGAAGATCAACGTACCTTCGTACATTTCCAGCGCCATGTTCAGCGATTCGATGGATTCCATATCCAGGTGGTTGGTTGGTTCATCCATAACCAGGATATTAGGGCGCTGCATCATCAGCTTGCCAAACAACATACGGCCCTTTTCACCACCGGACAGCACCTTAACTTTCTTCTTGATGTCATCCTGGCTGAACAGCAAACGGCCCAGCACGCTGCGCACCGCTTGCTCGTCGTCTTTTTCCTGCTTCCACTGGCTCATCCAGTCGAATACCGTCAGGGTGTCATCGAACTCGTATTCGTGATCCTGAGCGTAGTAGCCGATCTTGGCGTTTTCGGACCACTTCACGCTGCCGCTGTCCGGCAGGGCGTCGCCCACCAGCGTTTTCAGCAGGGTAGATTTACCGATACCGTTCGGGCCCAGCACCGCCACTTTCTCACCGACTTCAACCATCAGGTTGAACTTGCTGAACAGCGGGCCGTTATCGAAGCCTTTGGTCAGCGCTTCCACTTCCAGCGCGTTACGGAACAGTTTCTTGTCCTGATCAAAACGGATGAACGGGTTCTGACGGCTTGAGGCCTTCACTTCCTCCAGCTGGATCTTGTCGATCTGGCGGGCGCGAGACGTCGCCTGCTTGGATTTGGAGGCGTTGGCGCTGAAGCGGCTCACGAACGACTGCAGTTCGCTAATCTGTGCCTTCTTCTTGGCATTGTCCGCGACCAGACGCTCGCGCGCCTGAGTGGCCGCAGTCATGTATTCGTCGTAGTTACCCGGATAAACGCGCAGTTCGCCGTAGTCCAGATCCGCCATGTGAGTGCAGACCATGTTCAGGAAGTGACGGTCGTGCGAAATGATGACCATGGTGCTGTTACGATCGTTCAGCACCTGCTCCAGCCAGCGAATGGTATCGATGTCCAGGTTGTTCGTCGGTTCGTCGAGCAGCAGGATTTCCGGATCGGAGAACAGCGCCTGCGCCAGCAATACGCGCAGTTTGAAGCCCGGCGCGATCTCGCTCATCGGGCCGTAATGTTGTTCAACCGGGATGCCTACGCCAAGCAGCAGTTCGCCGGCGCGCGCTTCGGCGGTGTAACCGTCCATCTCACCGTAAGCGACTTCCAAATCGGCCACTTTATAGCCGTCTTCTTCGCTCATTTCGGCCAGACCGTAAATGCGGTCACGCTCTTCCTTCACCGCCCACAGTTCGTTGTGGCCCATGATGACGGTGTCCAGCACACTGTATTGCTCGAAAGCGAACTGATCCTGACGCAGTTTACCCAGGCGTTCGTTCGGATCGAGGAACACGTTGCCGCCGCTCGGCACCAGATCGCCGCCCAGAATTTTCATAAAGGTGGATTTGCCGCAGCCGTTAGCCCCGATCAAACCGTAGCGGTTACCGCCGCCAAACTTGACGGAGATGTTTTCAAACAACGGCTTACTGCCAAACTGCATAGTGATGTTGTTAGTGCTTAACACAGCGCTCGCTCTTCATATCATTGGGAATGTGATTTGGCGCGCATTATGCCATAACGGGGATAAGAGATCGCGGGAAGTTTAGGTGACAATTTGAGCAAAGGTGCGGCGATTGGCCAGGTAAGGAAACCGCCCCGCTCCCCGAACATGCCGAATGCGATAATCCCCCATCCGGCACGCTGACTCGTTAATCGGGAAAATAACCGTTGATGTGCGAGTAAGGCGCTGCATCGCCGAACAGCGGTTCGGAACTGCCATCGGCCAGAAAACCTGCCGCCAATCTGGCGGTGTGCGTCCACAGGCTTTGCGGGATCCATGAGCCGACGCTCACCCGGCGTACGCCAAGCGCGGCGAGTTGCTCCGCCGGCAAAAGACCAGGCCAGGCGATCACATTAAGCAGCAGATCGGTTTGGCCGGCAATTTCGCGGATCTCTTCCGGGTCCGTCACGCCCAAAACAAACAATCCATCCGCCCCTGCCTCGTGGTAACTCTTGGCGCGCCTCAGTGTTTCACTGACCCGTATGGCGGCAGGGACCAGGCTGCGCGCATAAACGTCCGTACGCGCATTGATATAAAGTTTAACTCCCATGCGCTCCGCGACATTGCGCGCCTGGGTGATTTTCTCGCACAGCGCCTGCGGTGAATCCGCCCCATCCTGAATATTGATGCCCACCGCACCGGCGTCAATAAAGCGCGCCACCCGGCTTTCCAGGCTGCCTTCCTCATCCGGGTAGCCACTTTCGATATCCACGCTGAGCGGCACTTTAATGACGCGTGCGATCGCCGCAATGCTCGCCAGGTGCGGGGCGAACGGCAACCTGTCGCCATCGCGATAGCCCAGCGACCATGCGACACCGGCGCTGGTAGTGGCTATCGCTGCGGCGCCTAGGCTTTCAATCAACAATGCGCTGCCGGCGTCCCAGGCATTGGGCAGACGTAATGGGTGTGGTTGACGGTGCAGATTGGCAAAAACGGCGGCGTTATTGTGAGTGTCCATAAGGTTCTCCCGATAAAAAACGCATTCTAACCATCATCAATCTGGATGATAATAGCCGTAAATTTCAGACATTCATTCCCTGGGAGAACGAATGGAAGAACCTTCCCTGCAACTGGTAAAAGCCTTTGTCGCCGTGGCGGAACATCAGAGCTTCGCCAGAGCGGCGCAAACGCTGAATATGACGCCTTCCGCCGTCAGTCGCCTGGTCAAAAAGCTTGAGCAACAGGTTGATATGTTGCTTATCAATCGCACAACCCGGGCAATGTCGCTGACCGAAGCCGGCCAGCGCTACTTCACAGACTGCAGCGCCGCGCTGGAACAATTGAGAATGGCCTACGAGCGAATGCGCGATGAGCAAAGCCAGCCGCGGGGAACGCTGCGTGTCAGCACCTCGCTGTCGTTTGGCCGCCTGCATGTTGCGCCACATCTGGCGGCTTTTATGGCGCAGTTTCCCCAACTGCGAATAGACCTGTTGATGACCGATCGTTATGTCGACATTGTTGCGGAGCGCGTGGCGGTAGCCATCCGCATTGGCCGGCTACCGGATTCAAGCCTGGTGGCGCGCAAGCTGCTCAATAACCGGCGGATCCTGGTCGCCTCACCTAATTATCTGCAACAGCACGGCACACCGACGACGCTTGAGGAACTGCGGCAGCATCAGTGCCTGGTCTCGACGGCAAACCACGACGGCGAGAACTGGCGCCTGTTCGGGCCCACGGGGGAGACGGTGTTTCAGCCCAAGGGCCGAATGCGAGCGGATAATGGCGATGCGGTCAAACAATTTTGTATCGACGGCCAGGGCATCGCATTTCATTCTGCCGTGACGATGGCCGAATCGATACGTTTGGGGGAATTGGTGCAACTGCTGCCGCAATGGACTGGGAGAGAAACCGGGGTTTATTGCGTTTACCCGCCGGGGCCGGTGGGGCCTGCGGTGCGGGCATTAGTCGATTTCCTGGCCCTGAGATGGCGGCAGGAACCTTGCCTGCAAATGCACAAAACAGAAGTTTAAGAAAAAATACCGGGGCTTAGCCATTAACTTCCATAGCCCCGCATTTTGCACTACTGGCGCAAAGTCTGTGCCGGCATCAGGGCATAGCGAGCCTTGTTCAAGACACTTTCATATCCTGGATTGTTTGTATTTCCTCCTGAGTTCAAGAAAACACAATTGTATTCACCACAACGATTATCACCGTAAATTAAACTCATATAAGCTGTTAATAAATCAAGGATGGGCCTCACAGATTCATCATCTAATGAGACAAAGAGCAAACTAATGGCACCGGCATGCTGACTATCAGCCTGATTGCCACCAGGGTGTTCAGGAAAAGGTACAAAAACTGACGCAATAGTTCTGTCCCAGGAGCGAAAAGAAGTATGGATACCCCTTATAATTTGGCGTTACTGACGGGCGCAGGACTGAGCGCCATGGCGGCCCTGGTGCATCTTTGGGTGATCAAGGCGGGGCCGCGCGGATATCGCCTGTGCGGCGCCGGCGATCGTTTTATCCGCGCCGCCGAAGCCGGCAAGACATTTCCGGCCATCGCGACCGCGGGTATCGCCCTGGTGCTGTTTATCTGGGCGCTGTACGCTTTGGCCGGCGCCGGCATTATTGCGCCGCTACCATTGCTGCGCCCCGCACTGTGCTTCATCACCTTTATCTATTTGTTGCGTGGTATCGCCGGCCCCGTTGCGTTGCGCAATACCGGCCGTAGTCACAGCTTCATCGTCATAAGCTCATTGATATGTCTCTGCATAGGTCTGGTTCATCTGCTGGGGCTTATACAGCGTTGGAATGTGCTGGCATAGGTTTCCGGATAACACCAGCTCTGCAACGCAGAGCGAGGTCGCTGTCTATACCGCATGCGCTGATTCAGGCATGCTCGCCGTATCTGACAACACTCAAGCGTTCGTCCTCAGAAGGGGGAACAAAGTAGTGAGTAAGCAGATCGAAAGCCTCTTCGCTCAGCACGAAAGGATGATCGCCCTGTTCATTTCTCAGTTTGATCCGGCTTTTGCATTGCGTATCGCTGACGTCCAGAAAATGCAGACAATGGCTAACGCCGGCGGCGTCCGCCAGTTGTCTGGCCCAAAGACGACGATCCGGCGTGTTCATCGGAAAATCGAGCACCACCGACAGCCCATGACGCAGCAGTTGTACAACATGTTCGCTCAATGCCTGCCGTAGCCGGGCCGAATAGCGGACGTAATCCTGCAATCCGGCCATCTGTTGTTCATACAGCGTCGCCAGCCAGCTGTCTTCAACAATCAATAGCGTTTGTGGCTGCTGCGACAAGTGGTTTGCCAACGTCGACTTGCCTGAACCGGCTTTGCCGCACATCAGATGTAAAACAGCCTGGGGGTGATTTTCCATGACGTCCTCCTGGGTGATGGCCAGCAGGAGGAGAGATTGCCCCGCCTTACTGGCGGGTTTTGGCTTGAAAGAGACGCGCTATCCCACCACTCTGAGAATGGTGATAATAATCTGCGCGAATACAAATCGGTTTTTGTTCATCCACTATCAATAGAATAAAGCCGGGAGTGCTGTCAACAGCAAAACCAGCCTTGCATTAACCTGCGTGATAGCCGCAGCTGTCCTGCGGCGCTTGATCCCGCTGATCCAAACCATAGTCGCGCATCACCTCAGCCACCCGCAGGCGATACTGCGCCAGCACATCATGGCGGCCACGTGCCTGCGCAGCCCGGTGTTGCTCGATATTGCGCCACTGTTTTACCGCCTCTTCGTCCCGCCAAAAGGACAGCGACAGCAACCGCTGCGGATCGGCCAGGCTTTGAAAGCGCTCGATGGAGATAAATCCGTCAATCTCCGCCAACAGCGGCTTTAGCTCTGCCGCCAGTTGAAGGTAGGTTTCACGCTGCCCGTCGGCGGCCTGCAATTCAAAAATAACGGCAATCATAGAGAGCTCCTGTCAGGAAGAATAACCCTATCCTAAGGCTAGACCTACAGCCATACTTCGCCTAATCTCGAAGTATGAATGACATCGATATCGAAGATCGTCTGGCAGCTCTGACTGCCGCTATCGCCGACCGTACCCGTGCGCGCATGTTGTGCCTGCTGATGGACGGGCGCGCCTATACCGCCACCGAGCTCAGCGCCGCCGTGGACGTCGCCGCCTCTACCGCCAGCGGGCATTTGGCGCGCTTGCAGGAACAGAGGTTGATCGCCTGCGTCAAACAGGGGCGCTATCGCTATTTCCGCCTGGCGGGGCAACCGGTGGCCGATGTGCTGGAAACGCTGATGGCGCTGGCCGGCGTCGAACGGCCGGCGGTGAAAAGCACGACTCCCACCTCGCTGCAATTCGCCCGCACCTGCTACGATCATATGGCCGGTGAAGTGGCGGTAAAACTGCATGACCGTTTGCATCGGTTGGCCTGGCTGGTGGGCGAGGAAGACTACCGGCTGAGCGAGGCGGGGCAGGCTGCCCTGACGCGGTTGGGCGTCGACTGCACGCCTGCGCCTTCGCGGCGGCGCTTCGCCTGCGGCTGTCTGGACTGGAGCGAACGCAAGGCTCACCTCGGTGGCGCACTTGGCGCAGCGATGCTTGACGCTTTTCTCGAGCGTGGCTGGATAAGGCGCCGGCTCGATAGCCGCGAGCTGCAACTCACCACCGCCGGCAAGAATGCTCTGAAAGCACATTTTGACCTCACGCTTTAGCCCCGCAACGCGTTAGCGTTGGTGCAATACTCAATAGGCAAACCGTCAACCCGAGGACTCCTCATGCTCGATCAAACACAATTCCCCATCACCAAACTGTGGCCGGCGCAGCATCCGGAACGCCTGCAGCTTTACTCCTTGCCGACGCCTAACGGCGTAAAAGTCTCCATAATGCTGGAGGAAATCGGCCTGCCGTATGAAGCGCATCTGATCGATATCGGCAAAAATGAAACCTGGACGCCGGAATTTCTGTCGCTGAACCCGAACGGTAAAATCCCATCGATTATCGATCCCGATGGCCCAGGCGGTAAGCCGCTGCCGCTGTTTGAATCCGGTGCCATCCTGCTGTATCTGGCAGAGAAAAGCGGTCAATTCCTGCCGCAGGATCCCGCGCAGCGTTACGAAACCATCCAATGGGTATTTTTCCAGATGGCCGCGGTCGGCCCGATGTTCGGCCAGCTCGGCTTCTTCCACCGCTTCGCCGGGCGCGAATACGAAGATAAACGCCCGCTGGAGCGTTATAAAAATGAATCCAAACGCCTGCTCGGCGTGCTGGAAAGCCGCCTCGAAGGCCGTGACTGGATCATGGGCGAGGATTACACCATCGCCGATATTTCACTGCTGGGCTGGGTGCGCAACCTGATCGGCTTCTACGAGGCGCGCGAGCTGGTGGAATTCGACAGTTTCCCACGGGTGGGGCAATGGCTGGAGCGCGGTTTGGCACGCCCGGCAGTCCAACGCGGCCTGAATATTCCCGCCCGCAGCGAATAATTTATTGCCTGGGATAGCCGCCGGCTATCCCATTTCAGCCCCCCGTCTCGTCATAAAAGTGTCACACCTCTGCACTACTCTCCCTGCCTAACAAATTGATATATTTTGAATTATGACAAGGAGCTTTCCCCATGCAGCAATCCCTTTCCCTGATCGCCGGTGCCGTGTTATCCGCCCTGCTTTGTTCTGCCGCCTTCGCCGATGAAACACCGGCCAATACCGCGGGTCTTTCCGAGCGCGCGGCGCGCGGCAACATCGTGGAGCCGGGCGGCGCACGCCGCCTGAGCGGCGATCAAACCGCCGCGCTGAAAGCCTCGCTGTCAGACAAAACGGTTAAAAACGTGATTTTATTGATCGGCGACGGCATGGGCGATTCTGAAATCACCTCGGCGCGCAACTACGCAGAAGGCGCGGGCGGCTATTTTAAAGGCATTGATGCCCTGCCGTTGACCGGCCAATACACCCATTACTCGCTGGACAAGAAAACCCACAAACCGGATTACGTGACAGACTCTGCCGCCTCGGCGACCGCATGGTCCACCGGCGTAAAAACCTATAACGGCGCGCTGGGAGTTGACGTCAACGGCAAGGATCAGCCGACGCTGCTGGAGATCGCCAAGGCGGCGGGCAAAGCCACCGGTAACGTCTCCACCGCCGAGTTGCAGGACGCCACACCGGCCGCGCAGGTCTCGCATGTCACCTCACGCAAATGTTACGGCCCGGAAGAAACCAGCGAAAAATGCGCCACCAACGCGCTGGAGAATGGCGGCCGCGGCTCGATCACCGAGCAATTGCTCAAAACCCGCGCCGACGTCTCGCTGGGCGGTGGAGCGAAATCCTTTAATCAGCTGGCGAAAAGCGGCGAATGGCAGGGAAAATCATTGAAAGACCAGGCAACTGCGCTGGGTTATCAGTGGGTGGAAAACCTCGACGGCCTGAATGCCGTCAGCGTAGCCAATCAGCAAAAACCGCTGCTGGGGTTGTTTGCCGCCGGCAATATGCCGGTGCGCTGGCAGGGCCCGAAAGCCTCGCATCACGGTAATATCGACCAACCGGCGGTCACCTGCGAGAACAACCCGGCACGTACTGCCGATATCCCAACGCTGGCGGCAATGACCGAAAAAGCGATAGACCTGCTGAAAAACCAGCAGAACGGTTTCTTCCTGCAGGTGGAAGGCGCCTCGATCGACAAGCAGGACCATGAAGCCAACCCTTGCGGCCAGTTCGGCGAAACGGTCGATCTGGATGAAGCGGTACAAAAAGCGCTGGCCTTTGCCCGCGCCGACGGCAACACGCTGGTGATTGTCACCGCCGACCACGCCCATTCCAGTCAGATTATTGCCGTCGATGCCAAGGCTCCAGGCCTGACGCAAACGCTGACCACCAAAGATGGCGCGCCAATGACCATCAGCTACGGTAACTCGGAGGAAGGCTCTCAGGGACACACCGGCACTCAGTTGCGCGTTGCCGCCTACGGCCCTCATGCCGCAAACGTCGTGGGCCTGACCGATCAGACCGACCTGTTCTACACCATGCGTGACGCTATGGCGATCAAGTAAGTTGGTTGCCAGGTAGCTAGCGCTACCCCTTCTCCTCCGGAATATCAGGGGGAGAAGCGGCTTTAACAGGTTAAAAATGATCGATTAACGGCTATATTCACCCTCACGTCTTCACTTCGCGCCCAAGCGCCCAGATGAAAGGATGAACCCTTGCAGTTGATTAGCCTGCCATTGACTACCGAACGCCTGCGGCTACGCCGCTTTACCCCTGTCGATCTCAACGCCTACGCGGCTTATCACCGTCTGCCGGCGGTTTATCGTTATCTGTACGCCCCCACGCCGAACGACGCGCAGTTGGAAGAACAGCTTTCCCAGGCGGTGGCTTCGCGTTTCAGTGAGGATGGCGATATCTTTTATTGTGCGGTCACCCTGCAAGACAGCGGGGAATTGATCGGTGAAGTGCTGCTGAAACTGGCCAACCGCGAGGCATTGCAAGCAGAGATCGGCTATATCTTCAACCCGGCCTACGCCGGTAAAGGCTACGCCGCAGAAGCGGTGCGCGCGGTGCTGGAGCGTGGCTTCAGCGAAGTGGGCTGCCACCGCATCTTTGCCCGGCTCGACGCCGCCAACCGGGGCTCGATCGGCGTGGTCGAGCGGCTGGGCATGCGCAAAGAGGCGCACCTGCGGCAAAACGATCGTTTCAACGGCGAGTGGGGCGACGAGTTTATTTACGCCTTGTTGAACGAAGAGTGGCAGCGCAGGCTGCCATAACGCGTTCTAGGCATCTGCCAGCACCTTCGCCGCCATTTGCTTATAACTCTCCACCAGTTCGCGGCCCTCATCGGGGCCGGTACTGACCGCCAGGCGCATCGTCGCCTCTCCCAGATGCATCAGCAGAAAAGCGGCATTTTCAACGGCAACGGGATCCGCCTGTGGCCGCAAACGCCGTATCGCCGCCGCCAGCAACGCACCGTTCAGCCGGCTTTCCGCCACCTCTTCCTCGCGCAGGGTTTTGCTGGCCTGCGTCGCCGCCCAGATATCCCGCATGACGGGCTCGGCCATAAACAAGGCATAATATTCGTCAATCAGGCAACCAAAAGCGTCGATCAGTTGCGGAAAATCCTGCACCTGAGTTAAACACTGCTCAATGCATTCGCGCGCTTCCTGGTTATAACGCTGCGCCAACACGCGCACGATCGCGGTCTTATCCGGAAAGTACTGATACAGCGCCCCAATGGAAATACCGGCATTTTGCGCCACTTCGCTCATGCGCATCGCATCGCTGCCCTGCTGGGCTATCAGTGCGGTGGCGCAGCCCAGGATCAGCTCCACCTTCTCGCGGCTCCGCGTCTGGCTGGGTTTCCGCCGCAACGCGGGCGGATTTTTTTGCTTGTCATTCATCAGCATCGTCCTTTGAACCAAAAACTGCCTTGACAATAATACGAGGGTTTATCATATTTACAAAACATGAGTAACACTCACATTTTGGAGATGAACGATGGATAACAGCGACAAGACCTCACCGATACTGGTTTTAGGCGCCACCGGTAAAACCGGCAGCCGTGTAGCAGCGCGTTTGCAACAACAAGGCGTGGCAATACGGGCCGGCCATCGTGGCGCAGCCATTCCTTTTGACTGGGAGGACAGCGGCAGTTGGCAAGCGGCCTTACAGGATGTGAAAAAGCTGTATCTCAGCTTCCAGCCCGATCTGGCCGTGCCGGGTGCCATCGACACCGTTGAACGTTTTTGCCGACAGGCGGTAACGGGCGGCGTGCAAAAGATCGTGTTGCTCAGCGGGCGCGGAGAAGACGAAGCCCGGCAGGCAGAGGAAGTGGTCGAGCGCAGCGGCGCGGACTGGACGATATTGCGCGCCAGCTGGTTTATGCAAAACTTCAGCGAAAGCTTTATTCTCGATGAGCTGCTGAACGGTACGGTTTATTTGCCGCCGGGCGAAATTCCAGAACCCTTTATTGATGCCGACGATATCGCCGACGCCGCAGTCGCCGCTCTCACTCAGCCCGGCCACAGCAATACAGTGTATGAGTTAACCGGCCCGCGACTGATGACGTTTGAACAAGCCATTAACGAGATTGCCGCCGCCAGCGGACGCGAGATTCACTACCGGCAGGTGCCGATAGCCGATTACGTCGGTTATCTGCGCGAAGCGCAATTGCCGGAGGAGATGGTCAGTTTGCTGGAGTATTTATTCAGTACGGTGCTGGACGGGCGCAATGCGTCACTGACCGACGGCGTTCAACGCAGCCTTGGGCGCCCGGCGCGTGATTTCAGCACCTATGCCGTCGACACGGCAACCCGCGGTATTTGGCAACCGCGCTAATCGGATTCTGGTCGCCTCACGGCGGCCATTTTCTTTTTGTTACCGGCTAGTCTTTGCAATTGATCGTTAAATATTGTGTGATAAGGCAATATCGTTTAAATCGGCGGCAATTAAACCCTGCTAATTTAGCGGTTATATTTAGCCCGCAATAATAAATGAATTATTCCTGCCTATATTCCTCTTTTTTTAGTTACAAAAGTAGTTTTTAACATTCTCGCAAACAATAATATCCCCTCAGTAACCTGAGTTGAACAATCCGCCTCCAGATGGCTTGTAATAATCCACTTTTCGTTAAAGAAAACTATTAACAAAAAGACATTATCACTGCAATTCGGCTGATGCCGAGCGGTCTGTTTTGACTTATTTCCAGGGTAACTCCCGATAAATTCTTTCACCTGCAATGAGTAGAATTTACACATAAGAGATTTGATTTAATGAGAAAAATACTCGTCCTGATCTTCTGTCTGAATCTGTTCGGCGTCACGCAACAGGCTGCAGCAGAAGAGAATAAGACCGTCGATGTGGTACTGATTGGCGGCGGCATCATGAGCGCCACCCTGGGGACTTACCTGCATGAGCTGGAGCCGAACTGGTCCATCGACATGTATGAGCGCATGAGCGGCGTTGCGGAAGAAAGTTCCAACGGCTGGAATAATGCCGGTACCGGCCACTCCGCTTTCGCCGAAATGAACTACACCCCAGAGAAAGAAGACGGCACCATTGATATCAGCAAAGCCGTGGTGGTTAACGAGTCTTTTGAAATTTCTCGTCAGTTCTGGTCTTATCAGGTGAAAAATAACGTCCTGAAAGATCCAAAATCCTTTATTAACAGCGTACCGCACATGAGCTTTGTCTGGGGTGACGATAACGTCAACTTCCTGCGCAAACGCTATGCGGCGCTGCAGCACAGCACCCTGTTCCGTGGGATGGAATACTCCGAAGATCCCAACCAGATTAAACAGTGGGCGCCGCTGGTGATGAACGGCCGCGATCCGGCGCAGAAAATCGCCGCGACCCGCATGCCGCTGGGTACCGACGTCAACTTTGGCGTGATCACCCATCAACTGGTGGATACGCTGACCAAAAATCCTAACTTCAAGCTGAATCTGAGCCATGAAGTGCGCGATATCAAACGCAACGCCGACAACACCTGGCGCGTCACCGTGGCCGATCTGAACCGTGACGGTAAAGAAACCACCGTTAACGCCAAGTTCGTGTTTATCGGTGCAGGCGGCGCATCCCTGACGCTGTTGCAGAAATCCGGCATTCCTGAAGCCGACGGCTACGGCGGTTTCCCGGTCGGCGGCCAGTTCCTGGTGACCACCAATCCGGAAGTGGCGAATCAGCATCTGGCCAAGGTGTACGGTCTGGCCAGCGTAGGTTCGCCGCCAATGTCGGTTCCGCACCTGGATACCCGCATGCTGGACGGCAAGCGCGTCGTCCTGTTCGGGCCGTTCGCCACCTTCTCCAGCAAGTTCCTGAAAAACGGTTCGCTGTTCGATCTGCTGCACTCGCTGAGCACGTCTAACTTGATGCCGATGACCCACGTCGGGCTGGATAACTTCGACCTGGTGAAATACCTGGTTGGCCAGTTGATGATGAACGACGATGACCGTTTCGCTGCGCTGAAAGAGTACTTCCCTGAAGCCAAACAGGCCGACTGGAAGCTGTGGACCGCCGGCCAACGCGTGCAAATCATCAAGAAAGACGATGAGAAAGGCGGCGTATTGCAGTTCGGCACCGAAGTGGTCAGTTCCGAGGACGGCAGCATCGCCGCCCTGCTCGGCGCATCACCGGGCGCCTCTACCGCGGCGCCAATCATGCTGCACCTGATGGAAAAAGTGTTCAAAGATAAAGTGGCGACGCCGGAATGGCAGAGCAAGCTGAAAGAGATCATTCCATCCTATGGTCACAAGCTGAACGGCGATATTGAAATGACCAACAAGATCCGCGGCTACACCAGCAGCGTCTTGCAGTTGGACTATATCGAAGTGAAGCCGGAAACTAACTGACAGACGTTCGTTCCCCCTTCCATCAAGGCCGCCTCGCGCGGCCTTTTTTGTTTCCCCACGGCTGGAAAAGCACGTTTAGCCACCTTTATCCTCCCAGTTAACACTTGCGTAACCCGGTTCTGCGGCCTATTATCAAAGAACTATCTTGGATAATTACTCTTACCTACTGTGACCTGAATGCCGTACCGCGGGAGAACTTAAACAATGGATCGCGTCAATATCATTCACGATTTGCTGAACTGGATTGAAACTCACCTGGATCAACCGCTGCTGTTGGACAACGTGGCGGCGAAGTCAGGCTACTCCAAATGGCACCTGCAAAGGATGTTCCGCAGCACCACCGGCCATGCGCTGGGCAGCTATATCCGCGAGCGCCGCCTGTCCCAGGCCGCGCAGGCGCTGCGTTCGACTCCACGCCCTATTCTCGACATCGCCCTGCAGTTCCATTTTGATTCCCAACCGTCATTTTCACGCGCGTTTAAAAAACAGTTCGGCAAAACGCCGGCGGTATATCGCCGCACTACGCGCTGGGACGTGGTGGAAATGCGTCCGCAACCCATCGCGCCGCTGAACGGGCACCGGCACGAGTCGCCGGGCGTGCATGTATGGTATGCGGGGAAATGCGTGGATAGCCCCTGCACTCATTGGATGGGCCTGCGCTGAGACGGCCACAAAGCAAAAAGCCAATGGGCAACCCCATTGGCTTTTTTAATGCCCGCAATACTCAGTTGTATTCGATGGTAAAGGTGGCGGTCGACTTGATATTACCGCCTTTGATCGTGGTACCGGTACGGTAGTAACGGGCTTTCAACGGCAGGGTCAGGGTATTGGCCTGGTTCGGCACGGTACGGCCGGCATTGACCGCATCGCCATTCTTGATAGGCTGCGTCGTGGTGCCCGTCAACAGCTGCACGGCAACGCCGGAGGCCGTATTGGCACCGGGCTGCGATTTGATCACGCCAGGTGCATTGGAGGTATCCTGATCGTAATTGAAACGCACATTCACAATCCCCTGCCCGGCACTGCCCGGCAACAGATCTTCACCGACGCCGCCAACGCAGTTGATGTTGATATCAAACATTTTTTCACCCTGGGTTGAGCCAACGCCGCCAAAAGAGGCTGCCGTGACGCTGTCCAGATTGACGACCTTGTCCTTTGAGCCACTGTCGACGTTACAGGTCGAGGTGACAATCGTCAGGCTGTTGGCGTCGACAATCGATTGCAGCAAGGGCAACCCAGGACCGCTACCATCCATATAATAATTGGTATATAGCCCGGTAGTCAGTTGGCCGGTGCCTGTCTGAGCCGCCGTTTTCACCACATCGATCTTGAAGTAACCGCCGTTCAGGTTAACGGTCGTGTTCCCGCCCAGCCGTAAGGTATGCGGGTAAAAGGTGCTGATCGATCCTGCTTCACGATACAAACGGATGCCAATCCCCGGAATATTGGTGCTCCAGACGTTGGAAAGAGTAGAGCGGCTCCCCTGCAATATCTGGCCGATGGCGCTGCCGCCACTGCTGTTGCAACGACCGATGCCATTCACGGCATTAATCGGGAACTGGCCGGTGACCAGGGTATCACCGACCTGGCTGCCAGGCGTGACCAGCACGCGCCCGAGCTTCATATTGATCACCTGCGCCTTGTAACCGCTGGTGACCGTACAGCTGGCATAAGCGCTATGACCGGCAGCCATCAACACGCCGAACAGCGCCAACCGTTGGACCGCCGTTTTGTTCAGCGAAAGAACACGCGTTAATTTCATCATTTGCAACTCGCTTCAATAATTTCGTAGTCAGTATTGCCCTGCGCTTTCGCGCTGTAGCTGACAGAACACTGCTGCGTCGGCTGCGTGCCCCATTTCACCTGTAACAACCCTTTCTTCGCTTCCGTACGCAAGTAGATACGGCTGCCCTGGCCAACGATACCCACCACCTGATTACGGGTGTCCAGCACTTCCGAGCCAAACGGCAATGCGTTGCCGTCCGGGCCGAGAGCATGGATGATCAACGCCTGGCCTTTGGTGGTCTTGAACTCCAGCCGTGCGATGGCGCCGGCGTAAGGCGCAATCTGCTGGCTGCTGCTTTCCAGTTCCACATCGCGCGACATGCCGCCTGGATCGAGCGTTACGCTGGTCATGCGGTATGGCGCCACATAAGGAACCACCGCATAGCCGTTGTCATCGATACGCACGCCCGGCGAGTTGGTCACGATAGCCCCGGCGGCGTCCGGCGCCTCTACCAGCACCATGGTCTGGCCGCGCTGCGGCGTCATGGTCACCCCACCGCTGTGGGCCACTACGCTGCCCGATGCGCCGATCGACGACTGACGATAATCCTTGCCGTAGCTGTAAGAGCCGTTCAGCGTCGAGAACCGGCTGCGGTATTCGCCGCTTACGCTGCTGTTGGTACCGCCGGATTGATCGTTGGCCAGCGTCGCGCTGTAGCTGACGTTGTTATCTTCACCGGTAGAACCGTTGATACCCACGCGGCTGCTGTCGTAGCCGTTATCGGTATAGCCCAGTGAACTGTTCAGGCTCAGAGTCTGCGAACCCACGCTGAACGGGATCGACAGCGTCAGGTAATAACGGGTCTCATCGCGGTTATACATGTCCGAGGTACGCATGGCGGACAGACCATAGGTGACGCGGCCATAATAGTTGTTATAACCCACCTGATATTGCTTGGTGCTGCCACCCCGGTTCCAGTAATCGCGGACCGAACCGGTGATATACAAAGAGCCGAAATTATCGCCCAGACCCTGGTTCAGGGTCAGTTGGTATTCGCTGCGCTGGCGGTTAACGGCGTCGGCGCTCAGGTTCTTGCGTTCGTTGTCTCGCGAGTAAACGGCATCACGCAACGAAAGGTAACCGGAGGTGGAATAACGGTAAGCGGCGATAGTGAAGTTGGTGTTGGTTTCAGTCATCAACTTGCTGTAGCTGAGCTTATAGCTCTGGCCGGATTGGTCGCCCTGCTTCAGGCGAGTATTGGCCTGGGTCACATCCAGAGCAAAGGCGCCGATCGGCGTTGCCACCGCGCTACCCAACAGCACGGCGCTGTAACCGTCACTGGCGATAGCACCGGTGTAGCCGGTGATGATATTGGTGAACCCGCGCTGATAAGTCGCCTGGAACATATCGGGTTCCTTGCTCAAATTATCATCGCGCACTCGGCCGGCTGTCAGGGCATAACGCTGGATCCCCGGGCGCAACATCTGCGCTACCGAAGCGTATGGCACGCTGAACTGGCGTTTGCTGCCGTCGGCCTCGTTGACGGTGACGTTCAAATCGCCGCCGTAACCGGTAGGGTAAAGATCGTTAATCACGAATTCACCCGGGGCAACGGTAGTCTGGTAGATCAACTGATTATTCTGGCGGATCTCCACCAGCGCGTTACTCTGCGCCACGCCACGCACTACGGGCGCATAACCGTTCAGCGAGTCAGGCAGCATGCGGTCATCAGTCGCGACCTGCACGCCGCGAAAACCGATAGAATCAAAGAAGTCGCCGCTGGTATAGGTATCGCCCAACGTCAGCATGCCGCGCACGGCCGGGATGGCGCGCTGTGCGTAAGTGGCGGTGTTTTGCCAATGGGTACTTTCGTTGGAGCGCCAGTTGACGTTAGAGTCGTGGCGCAACTGCCAACCGGCCACGTTTAACCCGGCGTTCAGGGTCAGGTAGGCATTGGTTGAATCCGCGTTGCTGCCGTTGGCAGAACTGTGGGTATTAAAGGCATTAAAATTATACGACAGGCTGCCGGCGGTAATGCCGCGATCCCAGAATTTCGGGTCAACGTAACCACGCGCACTGCGGCGCAGCGATGCCTGCGGGATACTGATATCCATCCGCAGCGAACTGGTATCAAGGCGATAATAGGCTTCCGGCACCCACTGCGACAGGCTTTTACAGGTATCGGTATTGACCGAGGGATCGCTGCTCAACGCCGCAGTATCCACACCGAACTCATCCAACGACAGCAGAGAAAAACAGGTATCGGCACTGTTTTTACCCGGCACGTTTTTGAAATCGATACTTTTCTTGCCTTTCCACTCCCCGTTAACATAAACGTCGAGCGAGTATTTGCCTGCCAGAATAGGGTTACCGTCGCGGAAACGCGAAAGATCGACCCCTTGCGCCTCCCCAATCAGAAAGCTGCTGTTGAAGGACGCTTCAACCGGTGCGGCGGGCTTTTTGCTGTCGGCAGCGATTTCCGCCCGGGCAAAGCCGGGGGCAGCCAGGAAAAGCGCGCCACCGGTCAACAACAGAATCGATTTATAGTTAAATAGCGCCAGTTTAATGGCCGCAGAGATAGGCAACTCTTTCATATAAAAGCATTCCTTTACCAAATTAAGCTCACCCCGCCGACAGCTTGCGCTCGGGGATATGAGTCTCTCTTCCAAGAGTTACTTTTGCTTATTCTTAGTGCGGGACACGCGTCCGCCAAAATCGTTGATGGTGGTAAATGCAACGTCCGCAATGCGCGAGCTGTCACCGGAAAACGACAGCGTTTTTTCCTGGCCTGGGGCCAGCATGTCGCCGTGTGGCGCCAACGGCACTTTTTTCTGGTTGACGACGGCATTGATTTCGGTGAACGACACGTAATACGGCGTTGGATTTTTCACGCTGACGCCGGCACCGCTAAAGCGCCACTGCAGTTTTTCAGGCGCATCGTTCGCTTCGCCGGTCAGGCCGGCCGGACGATACAGCAGTTTGACGCGGGTGCGGAAAGCCACCTGTAAAAAGTTCTCAGGCGTGCTGTTGTTTGCCCCGGTCGGCGCAGGAGGGATCTCCAGTACGTTCAACCAGAACAGGGATTCTTTGTCTTGTGCCAGTGCTGACGTGGTCAGTGAAACACGCAGCGCCTGGCCAGTCGCCGGTTCAACACGGCTGATTGGCGGGGAAACGATAAACGGCGCCTTGCTGTTCTCTGGCGTGGTTTTCGCATCGCCTTCGTCAATCCAGGATTGGATCAATGCCGGTGAAGTTCCATTATTTGATAATTGGACGGTAACTTCCCGTTGTTTTCCCGGATAAATAATACGCGTACCGTTAATGATGACACTGGAAAAAACGCTGCTGCTGAATAGCGTGGCGATCAGCAATACGCTGTATTTTTTAAATGATTTTTTCATTATTTTATCACTACGGTAGGGAAAAACGGCGGGAGTATTATCCCCCGCCCGAATAAGAATATGACTTATTGGTAAATGATGGTGTACTGAACGCTTGAAGTCACATCACCAGCGCCGGCAGCATTGGTCGCGTAATATTCAGCGTAGTAGTTCAGATCAGCAGAATCGCCTTCGTTAGCAACGGTAACCCACTGAGAGTTATTCTGTGCACCGTTAGTGCCGGCTGCCAGAATTGGCAGGAACTGGTTGTTGCTGCCCAGCAACTGAATTTGCACGTTAGTCGCTGCATCAGCCTGCGCCTGGTTGTTCAGACGGCCAGTGTTGAAATCAACCGTTGCGCCTGGTTCGAAATAAGTGGCTACCTGGCCTTTAGAACATTTGGTCAGATTGATTGCAAATGGAGTACGGCCGGCAGTCGCGCTCTGAGTTGCCAGAGTTGAAGCAGAAACAGTTGGCAGAGTTACGGTGAAATCTTTACCGCCTGGAGTGCTGATAGTACAAGTCTGGTCAGTCACTTTACCGTTGAAAGTAATAGTACCGTCAGCCGCTTGTGCAGAGAAAGAAGAAATAGTAGCGGCGCTTACAGCCAATGCCAATACGGCAGACAGTTTAGAAATTTTCATATTTAGACTCTCGATGAATTAATACAACTATTAAGTACATTCAGCGATGCTACTCCTTGTCAGGAATGAAGCCCCGATGAATCCATTGCCCGGCGAAATATAGACTAGGCGCATTCTTATTGTTAAATCGTTTATAACATTCATATCCTCCCTCTTGATAGGAAAAAACTATCAACAAATACCTATCGATCGATGTTGACGATTTAACTGAATAGGAATAATCTGTGTTTTGAAAAGCCAGGCAGTGCAACATTTTACTTTAAACCATAATTATCAGGATATTATCCTGTAAATTTACATTTAGTTACCTTTGAAATCATTTGGACTTCACGAAAAATTGCGCGTTTAATGGTCTGCGAGCGACCGGACACGTCCCGGTGACGACAAATAAGATAATTACCAACAAACAGCGTGTTTTTAATTTTTTTATCCTTAAAAAACAATCTGTTATATATAAATCAAGGGATTGGGGAATGCGTAGTTCTTTTAGAGCGAAAAATAACGGAATTAATTACGTTTTTCAGCCGATGTTCGGAAAATACGGACAATTGCTGGCCGTTGAATGCTTGTCCCGATTCACTTTCAATAGCGAATATGCTCATTTCTCCCCTGAGCAGTTTTTTCGTTCTGCCGATAGCGCCACCCGGATTGACATTCTGTTAGAACAAGTCAGTCTGATAGAAAAATATAATCAATGGTTTCTAGAAAATCAGGTTATTGCCACATTGAATGTGGACGATCATTCTCTGAGGTCGCTGGCCAACGACCATTTTGCAGAAAGAATTCGCGCCACTCATTGTATTCATTTTGAAATCAGCGAGAACTCAACCCGGCTGGTGAAAGATCGGGTTCATGGCGATCCTTCGCTGAAAAGTTATTCATTTTGGCTGGATGATTTTGGTTCTGGTTACGCCGGTTTTTCCGCGTTGTATAACAGCCAGTTCCGCTTCGTTAAGCTCGACCGTTTTTTGTTATGGGATTTTATGAAAAAGTCCGGCGGCGACGGCTTAATGCGCGCTTTATTGCGTTTTTTTTACCTTAATCATTACAAGGTAATCATCGAAGGAGTTGAAACTCCCGACCATAAAAAATGGCTGGACGAAATGCCATATTACGCACTGCAGGGAAAGCTGTGGAAGGAATCCGACATCAAGGATTTGAATTCGCTTCTTACAGCTGAATACTTTTAACTCATTATTGGTATCTGCCATTATGTCTAAAAACAATGTCCTTGTTATTAGTGAGTGCAAGTACAGCTATGTCGGCCTTTCGGTGTTAGTGAAAAAACATTACGGCAAGTACGATATCAGACTGTTTTCGGATTTTATGCAGGGTGGATCCAAGGCGGAAAAGATAATTAAGCACGATATCGCGCTGATCTTCACTTCGCAAAATCTTGAGCAAAGCGTCAATGTCATTGAAAGCCTGGTGTCAATGCATCAGCAATACAATACCAAAACGCGGATCCTGGTGTTTTACGATGATGAACGCGTGGTGAAACTCCTGTCGATACTGGGCATTTCCGTTGAATTGGTCTCAACCCGCATTCCACTTTATTCGCTGCAGGAAAAAATACAAAACCTGTTGGAAAGCAAAGAGGCAGGCGGAATAAAAATGCAGAAAACCCGTGAGCTTAGCCCGGCGGAAAGCGATGTCATCTTCAACCTGCTGCGTGGCGACAGTCTGCTGCATATTGCTCAGAAGCGCGGCACGCACCCCAAAACCATTTTCTCGCAAAAATACAGCGCGATGAAAAAACTGCGTTTGCGCAGCATGAGCACCATCTTCGTCGCCGGAAAATGACCCTTCAGGCTGCTATCTTGCGGCCTGGCTTCATGGTACCAGGTTAAATTAATGTAACAATAAGCGACAAAGCAGCAACAGCCACATAACACTCCTGTCTATTGATTACGATTTGCCCACGGGGCTTTCCCGCGAGTCATGTCGTCTGGATTAAATAAAAACATCAGGAGATGTTATGAAATCATCCTTGTTCAGCCGTTATACCTGCTTTGTTTTGAGCATATTGCTTGCGCTGGCGTCATTGGCGCTATCGCCGCAACGGCCCTGGTTCTGGTTGCCGACACTCCTTTTCGGTTGCCTGAGCGCACTGGGCATTTACGATCTGACTCAACAACGCCACGCCATCTGCCGTAACTACCCAATCATCGGCCGCCTGCGCTTTTTCTTCGAATTTATCCGCCCGGAAATACGCCAGTATTTACTGGAAGAAGATAACGCGCAGATCCCGTTCTCACGCACTCAGCGCACGCTGGTCTATCGCCGCGCCAAAAATGAGATGGGCGACAAGCCGTTCGGTACACAACTGGACGTTTATCAAACCGGCTATGAATGCATCGGCCATTCCATGCGCCCGGTGGCAGCCTCCGATCCCACCAGTTTTCGCGTGGCGATCGGCGGCCCGGATTGCCGCCAGCCCTATTCCGCTTCGATCTTTAATATCTCCGCCATGAGCTTCGGCGCGCTGTCGGCCAACGCCATCCGCGCCCTCAATCTTGGTGCGGCAAAAGGCAATTTCTATCATGACACCGGCGAGGGCAGCATCAGCCGCTATCACCGTGAGCACGGCGGCGATCTGGTGTGGGAACTGGGCAGCGGCTATTTCGGCTGCCGCACCGCCGACGGCCATTTCGATCCGCAGCGCTTCGCCGAGCAGGCAAAGAACCCGCAGGTAAAAATGATTGAAATCAAACTCAGCCAGGGCGCCAAACCGGGCCATGGCGGCATTCTGCCGGCGAAAAAAGTGGATGCGGAAATTGCCGCCACGCGCGGTGTGCCCGAAGGGGAAGACTGCATTTCTCCAGCCTCGCACAGCGCCTTCACCACTCCGGTGGAAATGATGCATTTTATCCAGCAACTGCGTGAACTGTCCGGCGGCAAACCGGTGGGGTTTAAGCTGTGCATCGGCCACCCGTGGGAATTTGTCGCCATCGCCAAGGCGATGCTGCATACCCAGATTTTGCCGGACTTTATCGTCGTAGACGGTAAGGAAGGCGGCACCGGTGCCGCACCGCTTGAGTTGTCCAACTATATGGGCATGCCGTTGCGCGAAGGATTGCTGTTCGTCCACAACACCCTGGTGGGTTGCGGGCTGCGCGACAAGGTTAAAGTCGGCGCCAGCGGCAAAATCATCAGCGCCTTCGACATCGCCAGCGTGCTGGTGCTGGGCGCCGACTGGGTGAACTCGGCGCGCGGTTTCATGTTCGCCGTCGGCTGCATTCAGTCGCAAAGCTGCCACACCAACCATTGTCCGACCGGCGTCGCCACTCAGGACCCTTTGCGGCAGAAAGCATTAGTGGTGCCGAACAAAGCGGAACGCGTTTACCACTTCCACCAAAATACGGTCAAAGCGCTGGCGGAAATGCTGGCCGCGGCCGGCGTCAGCCGCCCGGAGCAGTTGACGTCTCACCATATGCTACGCCGCATTACCTCGACCGAAATCAAGGTCTATGCGGACATCTATTACTACCTGGAGCCGGGCGCATTGCTGGAAAAAGAGATTAAAAGCGACTTTTACGCCCGTATGTGGCGCATGGCGACGCCAAACAGCTTCGATCAGGCGATCTCGCTGCCGGCTTAGCAGAAGAGGGAAAGTATTGCCCCCTCGCCTCAGGGGAGAGCATTGGAGAGGGGGTTGCTTGCTACGGCAGCCCTCCCCCTCAGCGGCGAGAGGGCATGTAGGTTACGGCTTGCGCGCCGGGGCGTCGCCGGCCACGTAATACTCTGCGGTACTGCGCGGCAGCGGCGCACGCCGGCGAATGTTGTCGGCAATCTTCTCGGCAATCATTATGGTGGTGGCGTTCAGGTTACCGGTAATGATCAGCGGCATGATGGAGGCATCCACCACCCGCAACCCTTCCATGCCGTGCACCCGGCCCTGGCCGTCAACCACCGCCATATCATCTTCGCCCATTTTGCATGAGCAGGAAGGGTGAAAGGCGGTTTCGGCATGCTCACGCACAAAAGCGTCCAGCTGCTCGTCGGTCTGTACCTCCGGCCCCGGGCTGATTTCGCGCCCGCGATACTCGTCCAGCGCCGGTTGCGCCATGATTTCACGCGTAATGCGGATCGCATCGCGGAACTCCTGCCAGTCTTGCTCCGTCGCCATATAGTTGAACAGGATGCTCGGATGCTGACGCGGATCTTTCGATTTCACCTGCACCCGGCCACGGCTTGGCGAGCGCATCGACCCGACATGCGCCTGGAACCCGTGTTCTTTGACCGCGTTGCTGCCGTTGTAATTAATCGCCACCGGCAGGAAGTGATATTGGATATTCGGCCAGGCGAACTCCTCGCGGCTACGGATAAAGCCGCCGGCTTCAAACTGGTTACTGGCGCCAATGCCGGTGCCGTTGAACAGCCACTCTGCGCCAATCTTCGGCTGGTTGAACCATTGCAGTGCCGGATACAGCGACACCGGTTTTTTACAGGCGTACTGCAGATACATTTCCAGGTGATCCTGCAAGTTCTCACCGACGCCCGGCAGATCGTGCACCACCTCAATATCCAGGCTTTTCAGCAGCGACGCAGGGCCAACACCGCTGCGTTGCAGGATCTGCGGCGACGCAATCGCCCCGGCGCACAGCAGCACTTCACGCCGCGCGCCGGCGCTGGTGATCTGATTGCCGTCGCCCTGCAAATAGTCGACGCCCACCGCGCGTTTGCCGTCGAAGCGGATGCGGTCGGTCAGCGCATGGGTCACGATTTTCAGATTTGGGCGTGAACGCGCCTGATCCAGATAACCGCGAGCGGTGCTGGCGCGGCGGCCTTTCGGCGTCACGGTACGATCCATCGGGCCGAACCCTTCCTGCTGATAGCCGTTCAGATCCTCGGTACGCGGATACCCTGCCTGCACGCCGGCTTCCACCATCGCGTGGAACAGTTCATTGTTGCCGGCTTTCGGGGTAGTGACGCTGACCGGGCCGTCGCCGCCGTGGTAATCGTTCGGTCCGATGTCGCGGGTCTCCGCCTTGCGGAAATACGGCAGGCAGTCCAGATAGCTCCAGTTTTCCAGACCCGGCGCCTTTGCCCAGTTGTCGAAATCCATCGCGTTGCCGCGGATGTAACACATGCCGTTGATCAGCGAAGAGCCGCCCAGGCCCTTGCCGCGGCCGCATTCCATACGGCGGTTGTTCATGTGCGGTTCAGGATCGGTTTCGTAGGCCCAATTGTAGCGGCGGCCCTGCAGCGGGAAGGCCAGCGCGGCCGGCATCTGCGTACGAAAATCCATCCGATAATCCGGGCCGCCGGCTTCCAGCAGCAACACGCTGACATCAGCGTCTTCGGTCAAACGGGTCGCCAATACGTTGCCGGCGGAGCCGGCACCGATAATGATGTAATCGTATTCCATCGATTATCTCCTAAATATTCGTATGCCTGAATGATGCGAATGGCTTGAATTCCGCATGCTGAATACATCAAGGCAGCTTTGGATGCAAAAAAGGATATATCCCCTATGGATTTCGAGTTACAGCTAGGCGGCAAGGGCGCAGAGCCCCAGGAGCTTACTCAAGTAAGTGACTGGGGTCTGCGCTCGCAGCCAACAACGCTGTAGCTTGAAAGACGACGGGGATAGTTAAAATACCGAGGCGTAATCGCCCAACTCGACCTGCACCGACTTGATCTGCGTGTAGTGCTCCAGCGTGCTCAGGCCATTCTCGCGGCCGACGCCGGATTGCTTGTAACCGCCAACCGGCATTTCCGCCGCCGACTCGCCCCAGGTGTTGATCCAGCAAATGCCGGCTTCAAGCTGGTGGATCACGCGGTGAGCGCGGGTCAAATCATTGGTCACCAGCCCTGCGGCCAAGCCGAAAGTGGTGTCGTTGGCACGGCGCACCACTTCTTCTTCGCTGTGATAGCTGAGGATGCTCATCACCGGCCCGAAGATTTCTTCGCGCACAATTTCCATGTCGTCGCGGCAATCGGTAAACACCGTCGGTGCCACATAGGCGCCCTTGGCGTATTCACCTTCGGTCACGCGCTCACCGCCGCACAGCAAACGTGCGCCGCTGTTTTTGCCGCTCTCGATAAAGCGCAACACGGATTCCATATGCGCGAAGCTGACCAGCGGCCCAAAGTTGGTTTGCGGATCGGTCGGATCCCCCAGACGAATGCGCTTCACGCGCTCGATAATTTTTGCTTCAAACTGCGCCTGCAGCGCCGCCGGGACAAACACGCGCGTACCGTTGGTGCACACCTGGCCGGAGCTGTAGAAATTGGCCATCATGGCGATATCGGCGGCGCGATCCAGATCGGCGTCGTCAAAGATAATCAGCGGCGACTTGCCGCCCAGTTCCATGGTGACTTCTTTCAGCGTTGAACCGGAGGCGTTGGCCATCACTTTCTTGCCGGTTTTTACCCCGCCGGTGAAGGACACCTTGGCGATGCCCGGGTGATCGGTCAGATACTGGCCGACTTCCGCGCCGCTGCCGGTGAGTACGTTGAACACGCCGTCCGGTACGCCGGCTTCGGTATAGATCTCGGCCAGTTTCAGCGCCGTCAGGGAGGTCACTTCGCTCGGTTTGAAGATCATCGCATTGCCCGCCGCCAGGGCCGGCGCGGACTTCCACAAGGCAATCTGAATCGGGTAGTTCCAGGCGCCGATACCGGCCACCACGCCCAGTGGCTCGCGGCGGGTATAAACGAAAGAGGTGTCGCGCAGCGGGATCTGCTGGCCTTCGATAGCCGGGATCAGCCCTGCGTAGTATTCCAGTACGTCGGCGCCGGTGACGATATCGACCGCGGTGGTTTCCGACATCGCCTTGCCGGTATCCAATGTTTCCAGCGCCGCCAGTTCGTCATTGCGCTCGCGCAGAATATCCACCGCGCGGCGCAGAATGCGCGAACGCGCCATCGCCGTCATCGCCGCCCACACCTTCTGCCCGCTGGCTGCGCTGGCAACCGCACGGTTGACGTCTTCAGCGCTGGCGGACTGGATCTCGGCAAGCACTTCGCCATTCGCCGGGTTCACTGCGTTGAAGGTTTTCCCCTCGGTACTGTCTACATAGGCACCATGAATATAGAGCTTCTGCAAGCCAAAACGGGACATAGGTTCTCCTTGGATTGTCCTCAGGGTGGCGTCTGCCCCCGGAGTTGAAACGTAATGTAATCGGTAGTGAGCGCGATCGCCTGCGCCTGGTTAAACGCCGCACCGCGCAGTGCGCTGCGCAACCACAAACCGTCGATCAACGCCGCCAGCCCTTTGGCCGCCAAACGCGCCTGCGCCTGCGGCAAGGTGCGGCTGAACTCGGCGCACAGGTTGGAATACAAACGGCGGCCATTCACCTGCTGCAACCGATTAAGCTGCGGCTGATGCAGGCTGCTGGCCCAAAAGGCCAGCCAGGTTTTCATCGCTGCGCTGTTGATCTGGCTGTCGTCGAAGTTGCCGGCAACGATCGCCTGCAGCCTTGAAGCAGGGCTCTGGTCGTTCAGCGCCTGTAGCCGCAGCTTCACCGCTTCGCCCAAATGGCTGATCAAATAGCGCATCGTGGCTTCCAGCAACCCGTTCTTATCCTTGAAATAGTGGCTGATGATACCGTTGGAAACGCCCGCCCTGCGCGCTATCTGCGCAATGGTGGCATCATGCATTCCGACTTCGTTTACCGCGGCCAGCGTGGCATCAATCAACTGCTGCCTTCTTATTGGCTGCATTCCTACCTTTGGCATAATTCGACTCTCACAAAACCGACTTCGGCCTCATCTCAGCGGCGAATTTCATCGACTTTCCGCCTGCTGAACTTGGTCTTCATGCGGACTATTAAACTTTTTTTTGATTGAACGTTCAATAAAAATTGCATATATTTTATTGCCGCCTGGTTACAAAAATGTACTTTTCGGTTGTGGAACTGGCTGATTTTTGTGAGGTATTTAACGAATCTGACCAAAATCAGTGTCTGTAAGCGGTTCCCACCACGAAACGATTTCCGTTTCGTTAACAGGCTAAAACGGCAAGCAGTGCCGCTTTTTATCCGCACTTTCCGGACGACGCCTGCGCGTCGTTCAGAGCACAAATGTGGGCACGATTTACTCAGTTGTTAAAAAACAGAGGACGACGATGACAACCAGCGAAACCTCCTCAAAACCGCAAAAGGATCGCCTTAATCCTGTGGTTTTCTTTACCTCGGCAGGGCTGATTCTGGCCTTCTCGCTGATGACCATCTTTTTCACCGATTTCTCCGGGCGATGGATCACCCGCACCCTGAATTGGGTTTCAACCACCTTCGGCTGGTATTACCTGTTGGCCGCCACCCTGTACATCGTATTCGTGGTGTTTATCGCCGCCTCGCGCTTCGGCTCGATCAAGCTCGGGCCGGAACAGTCGAAACCCGAGTTCAGCCTGATGAGCTGGGCGGCGATGCTGTTCGCCGCCGGCATCGGCATCGACCTGATGTTCTTCTCGGTCGCCGAACCCGTGACGCAATATATGATGCCGCCGGAAGGCGATGCCCAAACGCTGGAAGCGGCACGTCAGGCCATGGTGTGGACGCTGTTCCACTATGGGCTGACCGGTTGGTCGATGTATGCGTTGATGGGCATTGCCCTCGGTTATTTCAGCTACCGCTATAATCTGCCGCTGACCATACGTTCGGCGCTGTACCCCATCTTCGGTAAACGCATCAATGGCCCGATCGGCCACAGCGTCGATATCGCGGCGGTGCTGGGCACCATTTTCGGCATCGCCACCACGCTCGGCATTGGCGTAGTGCAGCTCAACTACGGATTGAAGGTGCTGTTCCAGGTGCCGGAAAACCTGACGGTGCAAAGCGCACTGATCCTGCTTTCGGTGATTATGGCCACCATTTCGGTGACCTCCGGCGTCAACAAGGGCATTCGTATTTTGTCGGAGCTCAACGTGTTGCTGGCGCTGGGGCTGATCCTGTTCGTGCTGTTCTGCGGCGATACCGAGTTCCTGCTCAATGCGCTGGTGCTCAACGTCGGCGATTACGTCAATCGCTTTATGGGCATGACGCTCAACAGCTTCGCCTTCGATCGTCCGGTGGAATGGATGAACAACTGGACCCTGTTCTTCTGGGCCTGGTGGGTGGCGTGGTCGCCGTTTGTCGGCCTGTTCCTGGCGCGTATTTCGCGTGGGCGTACCATCCGTCAGTTTGTGGTCGGCACGCTGATCATTCCTTTCGTGTTCACCCTGCTGTGGCTGTCGATCTTCGGTAACAGCGCGCTGTACCAGATTATCCACGGCAATGCCGCCTTTGCGCAGGAAGTGATGCAATACCCGGAACGCGGCTTCTACAGCCTGCTGGCGCAATACCCGGGCTTCACCTTCAGCGCCTCGGTGGCCACCATTACCGGTTTGCTGTTCTACGTGACTTCGGCGGATTCGGGCTCGCTGGTGCTGGGCAACTTTACCTCGCGCCTGGCCGACATCAATAACGATGCGCCCAACTGGCTGCGGATTTTCTGGTCGGTGGCCATCGGCCTGCTGACCATCGGCATGCTGATGACCGACGGGGTGCCCGCACTGCAGAAAACGACGGTGATCATGGGCCTGCCGTTCAGCTTCGTGATCTTCTTCGTGATGGCCGGGCTGTATAAATCGCTGCGGGTCGAGGACTATCGCAAGGCCAGCGCGCTGAACACCAACGCCCCCATGCCGATTTCGAGCAATGATGTGCTGAACTGGAAGCAACGCCTGTCGCGGGTGATGAACTACCCCGGCACCCAGTACACGCAAAAAATGCTGGATACCCGTTGCCGACCGGCAATGCAGGAAGTAGCGCGTGAGCTGGAACTGCGCGGGGCCAAAGTGGAATTTACCGAAGTGCCGCCGGCAGAAGACGAGCGTTTGAACCACCTGGAACTGCTGGTGCATTTGGGTGAAGAGCAGAACTTTATCTATCAGATTTGGCCGCAGCGTTATTCGGTGCCGGGCTTCACCTACCGCGCCCGCTCAGGCAAATCGCACTATTACCGGCTGGAAACCTTCCTGATGGAAGGCACCCAGGGCAATGATCTGATGGACTACAGCAAGGAGCAGGTGATCGGCGACATCCTCGATCAGTACGAAAAGCACCTGAACTTCCTGCATATTCACCGCGAAGCGCCGGGCAATACCCTGACCTTCCCGGATATGTGATCCGTTCATCACGGCCAAAAGGCGCAGTTTAAAAACTGCGCCTTTTTTTACGGCATGTCGTCAGGCAAGTCGGCTTTTAGCAGCAGTATCGAACCCGCCAATAACACCAGATCTTTTAGCAGAAAGCTGGTGGCCCCCCCCATCGCCGGAAAGCCACCGGCCGAAGCTTCCCAGGCACCCGGTGTGGAGAAGATCAGCGTCAGGGTCGTCAGATAAGTCAGCGTCGATCCCACCGCCCCCAACAGCCCCAAACGTCGCGACCAAAAACCGGCCAGCAGCAAAAGACCAAAGCTCCACTCGGCAACCCCTAACGCATAACTGGCACCGCGAATACCAAACACATCATGCATCCAGGCCAGCAGCGGGCTATTACCAATCAGAGGCACCAGCCCCTGCGCTTCATAATCAAACCACTTGGCATAGCCGAAAGCGGCGAAGATCACCACCAGCGCCAGCCGCATAAAGGCCACATCCCAGTTCGAGCGCTTAAAGCGCTGCAGCCACATTGTCTGAACCATCGTCCCTCCCGTTGTACTTGCCCGCAGCCGGGATTAAACCAGCGTCCATCCGGCTGCGGGGCGCGGCGGCTTACTGCCCCATAGCGTCTTTTTGCATAGCGTCTTTACTCATACTGTCTTTCTTCATGCCGTCATGCTTCATGGCATCTTTGCCCATGCCGTCTTTCTTCATGCCGTCATGTTTCATGGCATCTTTGCCCATGCCGTCTTTCTTCATGCAATCCTTGCCCATACACTCTTTTTTCATGCCGTCTTTGGCCATACCGTCGTGCGACATCTGGCTCATGCCGTCTTTTTTCATCGCGTCTTTACCCATGCTGTCGGCGGCATTGGCACCGAGGGAACCTAACATCAACGCGCTACACATCATCATTGCGAATAACTTTTTCATGGTATTTCCTTTTCTCATTTAAAAAGCACCTGTGTGCCGGGGATAGTTGGGGCCGTCGTTAGCTGCCGCCAAACCAGTTGTAACCTTGGTCTTCCCAGTAGCCGCCGGGGAAGCAATTGGTGATCTCAATCACCTGAATGTGTTTCGGGTTCTTGTAGCCGAGCTTGGTCGGCATGCGCAGCTTCATCGGATAACCGTATTTGCGCGGCAGGATCCGGCCGTCGTAGGTCAGCGCCATAATGGTCTGCGGATGCAGCGCGGTGGCCATATCGATGCTGGTGTAGTAGTCGTCGGCGCATTTGAAGCTGACGTAGCGGGCGCTCAGATCCGCGCCTATCGCCTTGAGAAACGCCGCGAACGGCACCCCGCCCCACTTACCGATGGCGCTCCAACCTTCGACGCAAATATGGCGCGTCACCTGGTCTATCTGCGCCATGCGATGCAGCTGCGGCAACGTCCAATCGCGTTTATCCAGCGCCAGCCCGCTCACTTCCAATCGGTAGTCGTCGCCGTTGATGTCCGGTGCATCTTCTTCGCCGTAAAAGGCGTTGAACGGAAATGGCCGGGTGATCATGGATTCCGGGTACACCGGCGCCAGGTGGTCAGCGTTGAACAGCCAACCCTGCACCCGATCGTTGAAGCCTGACATGCGGCTTAGCGCCTGCTCGACGTTGGCGTTGCTGCCGAGATCACAGCCGGTGAGCATCGCGATGCCGCCCAGCGTCAGCCCATTGCGCAGAAAGCGGCGGCGCGACGACGATGCCAACAGTCGCTGCGCCTCTTTGACTATTGCCTGGCCTTCACTCACAGTGATAGAGGACTTATCCGTTTTCATTGTCATCTCCTTAACGCCCGCGCAGCATGGCCAGCAAGCTGCGGGGCACCAGCGCTACCATCACCAAATGAATCACTGCAAAGCCCACCAGCGCCGACATGGCGAAAAAGTGGATATAACGCGCCGCCTCGTAACCGCCGAGCAGCTCGCGCAGCAGCGGAAACTGCACCGACTTCCACAGCACCAACCCGGAAAGCGCGATCAGCATGCTGTCGGCCATCACGAACACATAGGCCACGCGCTGCACCATGTTGTAATGGCGCGGATCGGCGTGCCGCAGCCGGCCGCGCAGCGCCGCCGTCAGATCGGCGCAAAACCGTCTGAGGCTGAGTGGCCAGAAGCGGTGTTTGAAGCGGCCGCTGCACAGGTTGATCAACAGGTAACACAGCCCGTTAACGCCAAACAGCCACATGCCGGCAAAGTGCCACTGCAGCGCGCCTCCCAGCCAACCGCCAAGCGTCAGCTCGTTGATAAAGCTGAAATTGAACAGTGGCGATGCGTTATAGATGCGCCAGCCGCTGGTGACCATAATCAGCATCGCCAGCACATTCAGCCAGTGGGTCAACCGCAACCACAGCGGATGCACAAGCGGTGGTTTTTCCGGTATGAGAGTCATGCTCATGCTTATCTCCTGGCGGCCAAAGTGGCGATGAGCGAAGTATTCCCCGAATTTGTTCCCCGAGACCTCACGCAAAGTTAAATAAAATGTGATAACTCCACGCGCGGCGGTTGTGTAGACTTTCAGCCAGGATCGGGCAATCAGCGGCGGGCACAGATGGAAAAACCAAAGAGAATTTTAATCGTTGAGGATGACGGCGACATCGCCGAGCTGTTGCAGCTGCACCTGCGCGATGAAGGCTACGACATTAGCCACGCCGCCGACGGCAATCTGGGCATGGCGATGCTGGAACAGGGCGGCTGGGACGCGCTGATCCTCGATCTGATGCTGCCGGGCGTCGACGGGCTGGAGATCTGCCGCCGGGCGCGCAACATGACGCGCTACACGCCGATCATCATCATCAGCGCGCGCTCCAGCGAGGTGCACCGCGTGCTGGGGCTGGAGTTGGGTGCCGACGATTACCTGGCCAAACCCTTCTCGATGCTGGAACTGGTGGCGCGGGTCAAAGCGCTGTTCCGCCGCCAGGAGGCGATGAGCCGCAACCTGCGTATGGACGCCGGTACGCTGAGCTTTGACGGCTTGACCATAGACCCCATCGCCCGCGAGGTGCAGCTGAATCGGCAACCGATCGATCTGACGCCGCGCGAGTTCGACCTGCTGTATTTCTTCGCTCGCCATCCGGGCAAGGTGTTCTCCCGCCTTAGCCTGTTGAACCAGGTGTGGGGTTATCAGCACGAGGGGTATGAACACACGGTGAATACCCATATCAACCGGCTGCGCATCAAGATAGAAAGCAACCCGGCGGAACCCCTGCGCATCCTCACTGTGTGGGGTATGGGCTATAAATTCGCGGCGCCGCCGCAAGAGTAAAACATGAAAAATCTCACCTTAACGCAACGCCTGACGCTGATCTTCGCCCTGCTGTTGCTGCTCTGCTGCGCCTTCTCCGGCTGGCTGCAGGTGCGTAGCAACACCCAGTACAGCCAGGCGACCATTCAACGGCTGTCCGGCAATCTGGCGCAACACATCGCCGCCAGCAACCCGCTGCTGGGCCAGGACGGTTTGAACCCGCAATCAGTACATACCCTGTTCGATCAGCTGATGGCGGTGAACCCCAGCGTCGAGGTTTATCTGCTCGACAAACAGGGCAATATTATCGGCAATGCCGCGCCGGCCGGCCGCCTGAAACGACAAAAGGTCGATCTGTCGCCGCTGCGAGCGCTGCTCGACGGCGCGCGGATGCCGGTGTACGGCGACGATCCGCGCAGCCCCGGCGGGAAGAAGGTATTCAGCGTCGCGCCGCTGAAGGTCAACGGCCAGATTGAAGGCTATCTGTATGTGGTGTTGCTCGGTGAAGATTATACCGCGCTGGCCGGCAACGCTCAGTTCAGCTCGGCGGTTAAAATGGCGCTGTGGTCGATGGGACTGGTGGTGGTGTTCGGCCTGCTGGCCGGCGGCTTCGCCTTCCGCTGGGTGACGCGACCTATCCGCCAGTTGACCCGGCAAGTGAGCGTGCTGGATAACGGCGGCATCGCCGCGGTGCAGGCCTATGCGGCGCAGCCGGTTCCCAGCCTCGGGCGCGATGAGGTCAGCCAGCTGCAGCTGGCGTTTCGCAGCATGGCGCAGCGCGTTGCCGAACAGTGGCAATCGCTGTCGCAGCAGGATCAGCAGCGGCGCGAGTTTATCGCCAATATTTCGCACGATCTGCGCACCCCGCTCACCTCGCTGCACGGCTACCTGGAAACGCTGTCGGTAAAATCGGCCAGCCTGAGCGAAAACGATCGCCGGCGCTACCTGGAGACCGCGCTGGCGCAAAGCCGCAAGGTGGGCAAACTGGCGCAAGAACTGTTCGAACTGGCGCGGCTGGAGTACGGCGTGGTGAAGCCGCAGAAAGAGCCGTTCTCGCTCAGCGAGCTGGTGCAGGACGTATTCCAGAAGTTCGAGCTGGCGGCCGAGGCGCGGCATCAGCGATTACGCGCCGATATCGCCCCGGGCATACCGCTGGTGTTTGCCGATCTGAGCATGATCGAGCGGGTACTGACCAACCTGCTGGACAACGCCATTCGCCATACGCCGCAGGGCGGTGAAATCGACGTGCGGCTGTGGCAGCAGGAAGACAAAATACTGGTGCAGGTCAACGACAGCGGCCCCGGCATTCCGCAGGCGCTGCGCGCCGACCTGTTTGTGCGGCCGTCTATCCTGAACGGCACGCGGCGCCATGCCGGCGGGCTGGGCCTGATGATCGTACAGCGCATTTTGCTGCTGCACGGCAGCGACATTCAGCTGATCGAGCAAGCGCAAAAAGGTGCCTGCTTCCGCTTCGCCATTCCGCCGCGCTAATCGATGCAGCCGGGATCCAATGCGCCGCATTCAGCGCAGTCTTAATCGGCCTGAGGAAATATCAGGCGAAAGGTGATGCGCGCCGAGGGATCACCGGCGATGCACTCGGCGCGAACCTCGCCGCCGTGCAGCGTCATGATGGCGCGCACGATCGACAACCCCAGGCCGCTGGCGTGAGTGCCGGTGCTGCGGGCGGCGTCGGCGCGGTAAAACCGGTCGAACAGCTTGTCCAGGTGCGCCGGTGATATGGGCCGCCCCTGATTGACCACCTGTATCACTCTCTCCCCCGTCGGCTGACTGAGCGCCTGCAACTGTATCCGGCTGTTTTCGTCGGCATAACGCACCGCGTTGGCGACCAGATTGCTCAACGCACGTTGGAACAGCATCGCATCCGCCAGCAGTAGCCCTTCGCCCCGGCAAACCAAAGTGATACCCCGCTCTTCCGCCAGGCCTTCGAAATAGTCTGCCACCCGCCGAAGCTCCTGTGCCACATCCAGGCGGCTATAGTTCAGCACCGCCTGCGCTTCCCCGGCGCGTGCCAGAAAGAGAATATTTTCCACCATGCGCGAAATGCGCTCCAGCTCGTCCATATTGTTCGACAACAGGGTTTCATACTCTTCCACGCTGCGCGGCTGATACAGCGCCACCTGGCAATGCCCCATCAGCGCCCCCACCGGCGTGCGGATCTCGTGCGCCAGATCGGCGGAAAACTGCGTCAGGCGCTGATAGCCTTCATTCAGCCGATCGAGCATGGCATTAAACGAACGGGTCAGCTGTTGCAGTTCTTTCGGCGCCCCCTGCTCGCTCAGGCGGGTCGACAGCGTGTTCGGCGTGATCACCGCCGCCTGCGCCGCCATGCGCCACAGCGGCTGTAACCCACGGCGCATCACCCAATAGCCCAGCAATGCGATCAGAACAAACGCCACCGCCACGGCGGCCACAATTCGCCAAAGATAACGCGCCAGCATCTTCTGTTCATTGACCATCACGTGAGCCGCAGAGATCTGCAGCAGCTTGCCGTCATCCAGCCTCACCAGCGCCGACGCGACACGCAATGGCACGCCCTGCGCCGTTTCCCCACTGCTGATCGCACTCAGCAGCTGCGGCGCATCGGCCGGCGTCGGCGTAACGGGTGGCAGGCTCAATCTGGCCGGATTGACGTTGATTAAGGGTTTTTGCCCCGGTTGCTGAAAAATCAATACGTCCTGTTCATTGCCCAGCATGTTTTCAAACAGGCCGGTGTTGGCCACCAACCGGTCGAGCGGAAAGCGCTGGCTCAGCAAATGACGGAAATACTCCACCCGGCCGGTGACCTGAAAATCACTGCGGGTGGTCATCTCCTGACGCATCGCGCCATACAGATACCAGCCTGCGCCACTGACCACCAGCGCCGCCACCAATGCAAACAGCATGGCGCTGCGCAACGTCAGCGACAGGGCTTGCCAGCGTTGAACCAATGCGTTCATGAGCGCGGCTCGCAGACATAGCCGATGCCACGCACGGTATGGATCAGCTTGATATCGAACGGTCGGTCAATTTTGGCGCGCAGGCGTTTGATCGCCACATCCACCACGTTGGTGTCGCTGTCAAAATTCATGTCCCAGACCTGCGAGGCGATCAGAGTGCGCGACAGCACCTCGCCTTCGCGCCGCACCAACAGGTGCAACAGCATAAATTCCTTATTGGTCAGCGGGATCACCACATCCTGCCGCACCGCCTTGCGGCGCAACACGTCGAGCTGCAGATCGGCAAGGGTATAGTGATCGGCTTCACGCACCGTGCCGCGTCGCAGCAGCGTACGGATACGCAACACCAATTCCGTGAAGGAAAAGGGTTTAATCAGATAATCCTCGGCCCCCAGCTCCAGGCCATGAATGCGATCCTGCACCCCGTCACGCGCAGTCAGAAACAGGATCGGCACGTCGCTTTTCTTGCGCAGCACTTCCACTATCTGCCAGCCGTCCAGCCCCGGCAGCATCACGTCAAGCACGATGGCGTCGTAACCGTGCTCCAGCGCCCGGAACAGCCCGTCAGTGCCGTTACGCGCCAGATCGACGCTGTACCCCGCCTCTCCCAGCCCTTTCTTCAGGTAATCACCCGTGCTGACGTCGTCTTCAACCACCAATATCCGCATTGTCGTCACCTCATTGCACTTGCGGAAATACTAGCAGTTTCGGCGGACATTCTTGATGACATTAATGTCATCAAACGGACATGGTGCTGTCCCTATTGTTCGACCATGCTTAACCGGCAACCCATACAAAGGAGAACTTTATGATTATCCGTCATCGTTTTGCCGGTTTATTGCTGTCCACCCTGATGCTGTGCAACGGCATTGCCGCCGCTGCCCCGGCGCCGGGAAAAGTCATTGCCCCACTGCGCGGCACTATCGATCAGGTCACCGACAACAGCCTGCAATTGACCGACCGTAAAGGGGAAAAGGTCAGCGTAAAAATCAACGATCAAACCAAGGTGTTCAGCGTTTCGAAAGGCACGCTGGAGGATATCAAGCCGGACAGCTTTATCGGCACCGCCGCCGTTCCGCAAGCGGACGGCACCTTGAAAGCGCTGGAAGTGCACGTGTTCGCCGCCAGCCTGCGCGGCACCGGCGAGGGCCATTCGGCCTGGGAATCCGCCGACGGTAAGGTAGACACCATGACCAACGGCACCGTCGGCAAGCTGGTGAAATCCAACGGCCGCACCCTGACCGTGACCTACGGCAACCAGCAGAAAACCGTCGCCGTACCTGAAGATGTGCCGATCGTCACCCTCGATCCCGGCGATCGCAGCCTGTTGAAACCGGGCGCGCATATCGTGCTGTTCTCCGCCACTGACGATAAAGGCGAACGTGTTGCCACCCGCATCTCCGCCGGCAAAGACGGCACCGTGCCGCCAATGTGATTCGGGAGAAAAAGATGAAAACCAACGCGCCGCGGCCGGTGCATCGCTGGCCGGTCCGGATCACCCATTGGGTTAACCTGTTCGCCATGATTTGCATGTTCATGAGCGGCTGGGAAATCTACAACGCCTCACCGCTGTTCGGCTTCCGTTTTCCGCCGCAGATGACGCTCGGCGGCTGGTTGGGCGGCGCGATTGGCTGGCATCTGGCGGTGATGTGGCTGCTGGCTTTTAACGCGCTGTGTTACCTGGTGTGGAGCCTGTTCAGCGGCCATTTTCGGCGCGATCTGCTGCCGCTCGGCCTCGGCGCGTTGCGACGCGATATCGGGCAGGCGCTAACGCTGCGTTTGAAGCATCAACACGGCCGCTATAACGCCATTCAGAAGTTGATGTACCTCGGCGTGCTGGTAGTGGGGCTGTTGTTGGTGCTCTCCGGACTGGCCATCTGGAAACCTGTGCAGCTACAAGGCCTGGTGGGCCTGTTCGGCGGGTTTGACACCGCGCGCTACGTGCACTTTTTCGCCATGTGCGCCATTGGGTTATTTGTAGTGATTCACCTGCTGATGGTGATTATCGTGCCACGCACGCTATGGGCAATGATTACGGGTGGCAAACATGAATGATAAACAACGGCGCCCTTCGACGCCGGCCCTGGAACCGGAACAGAAGAAACAACTGGTCAATCTGCAACGTCGCCTGATGCTGCGCTCCGGCCTGACGCTGGGCGGCATCGCCATGCTGACCGGCTGCAACCTGCAGGACGGCGATCAGGTGGATAAAGTGCTGTGGGCCATGTCGCGCTGGAACGATCGGGTGCAGGCCTGGCTGTTCAGCGGCCAGCGGCTGGCGCAAACCTATCGGCCGGATCAGATTACTCACCCCTTCCCGTTCAACGCGTTTTACCCCGAGTACAACGTCCCGGAGGTGGATCTCGCCAGCTATCGGCTGGAGGTTTCCGGCAAGGTGGAAAAAACCGCGCCCTGGACGCTGGAACAATTGCAGCGCCTGCCGCAGCAAAGCCAGATAACCCGGCTGATCTGCATTGAGGGCTGGAGCGCCATCGGCCAATGGGGCGGCGTGCCGCTGCGCAGCTTCCTGCAGCATGTCGGGGCGGATCTGAACGCCCGCTACGTCGGTTTCAAGTGCGCGGATCGTTATTACTCCAGCATCGACATGGCCACCGCATTGCACCCTCAAACCCTGCTGGCACTGGATTTCGGCGGCAAGGCGCTGCCGGCAGACTATGGCTATCCGTTGCGGTTACGGATACCCACCAAGCTGGGCTTCAAGAACGCCAAGCATATCGCCGCCATTTTTGTCAGCGATACCAATCCCGGCGGCTACTGGGAAGATCAAGGCTATAACTGGTTTAGCGGAATCTAGTTTTCTGCGCAGTACTGCGCAGAACCCACGCTGCCGGCCGGAAAAGAGCGTTAACCCTCGCCAGGGGGTTTTCTATTTAAACCTCATTTTCTGATATCCACCTGTAAAATCATTTCTGCCCCCCGATGCTGCCCTGTACCATGAGGAAATTGCCGGATTGCGGAGCGGGGACATGCCTAAATTTGCTGCCAATTTATCGATGATGTTTAACGAGCTGCCATTTCTGAAGCGGTTCGAGGCCGCCGCAGGCGCAGGGTTCAAGGCGGTGGAATTCCTGTTCCCCTATGAATATCCAGCCGAATTGCTGGCGGAACGGCTGCGGCGTCATGATCTGCAACAGGTGCTGTTCAATGCCCCACCGGGCAATGTTGAAGCCGGTGAATGGGGCCTGGCGGCGGTCCCTGGCCGCGAACAGGATGCGCGCGCCGATATCGAACGCGCGCTGGCCTACGCCATCACTCTGAATTGCCCCTGTGTGCACGTGATGGCCGGGTTGGTCCCGCCGGGAGCGCAGTGGCAGCGCTATCGCGAGACTTTTATCGGCAATATCCGCTATGCCGCCGATACCTTCGCCAGGCACGGCATTAAGGTTTTGATCGAAGCCCTCAGCCCGCAGGTAAAGCCCCGGTATCTGTTCTCCAGCCAACATCAGGCCGCGCAGTTGGTCGAGGCTATCGATCGCCCGAACGTTTTCATTCAGTTTGATTTTTTCCATGCTCAGCTGGTGGATGGCAATATCAGCGGCCTGATGACCTCGCTGGCCGGGCGCTACGCTCATATTCAGATCGCATCAGTGCCAGATCGCCATGAACCTGACGATGGCGAGCTTAATTATCCGTGGCTGTTCGCACAGTTGGACAACATCGGCTATCAGGGCTGGATCGGCTGCGAATACAAACCCCGTGGCGAAACCGGCGTCGGTCTTGGCTGGATAAAGCCTTACCTCTAATGGCTGGCGACGTCACTTCTCTGGCATACTCGCTACACCGCTTTTGGCTCTGTACAGGAAAAAACAATGCCGCTTATCACCACCGCCCCGACGCTGCTGACCGAACGTTTACGCCTGGATGCGCATAGGCTTGACGACGTTGAATCGCTGGCCGCCATGTGGGCCGATCCCGAAGTGGTGCGCTATATCGGCGGCACGCCGAGGGATCGTGAAGACTCCTGGGGCCGCCTGATGCGTTACGTCGGCCACTGGGCGCTTTTAGGTTATGGTTACTGGGCGGTACGCGATAAAATCAGCGGCGCTTATCTTGGCGGCATCGGTTTCTCCGACTTCCAGCGCACTATTATCCCGGCGCTCGACGCTCCGGAGATGGGCTGGACGCTGGTAACGGCGGCACAAGGCAAAGGTTACGCCACCGAAGCGTTGCGGGCGGCATTGGCCTGGGGGAAAGAGCACTTACCCGGCGATCAGGCGGTATGCATTATCTCGCCGGAGAACCAGCCTTCGCTGGCGTTGGCGAGAAAAGTCGGTTTTAGCGAAAGCCACCGCAGTGAATACCATCAGAACCCGATTGTGGTGATGCGCTGCCCCTTATGAACGCGGGTTTTAAGGCGCCTTCGCCGTCGTCAGCGCAACCTGAATAAAATTATCCCGTAACGCGTCGGGTTGCTGCGGATTCCAGGCAATGCCCACCTGCCATTCGGTCAAAGCACCGCTTAGCGCTAAAATGTCGATGCCCGTCGGCACAATATGGGTGACGCTTTGCGGCAACAGCGCCACGCCAATACCGGCGGCGACCAGCGCCAGCAACGTCTGGATGTCGCCGGCCTGCTGCACTACATTCGGCGTCAGTTGATGCGCGGCAATAAAACGCAGCGACTGATCGCTCAGGCCGCGCCCGCGCTTGGGCGTCAGTTGCAACAGCGGCAACGCGTTAAATCGCTCCATCAGGGTTTCCGTCCGCAGCGCCAGCGCCGATGGTGCCGCCAATACCAGCCGATCGCTCAGCAATGCCGTGGCCCGCAGGGGCGCACTGACCGGTAACCGCACGAACCCCACCTGCAATTCTCCCTGCAATAACAGCTGATATTGCCGCTCCGAGGGCAGATCCTCCAGCCCCACGGCAACCGCCGGAAAACGTTGACGGAAGGCGGCGACCAACTGCGGCGCCAAATGAAAGCTGGACAGGCCGAACCCGAGCGCCAGCCGCCCCGCCTCCCCTTGTACCACCCGCAGAGCATGCTGTTGAAACTGCAGATGCCGGTCAACCAACGTCTGGGCTTCGGGATACAACCGCTGCCCGCCGGCGGTAAGCTGAGCGCCCTGACGACCACGGTTAAACAGCCGGGCCCCGAGCAGCATTTCCAGCGTCTGGATCTGTTTGCTCAACGCCGGCTGAGTGATGCACAGCCGCTCCGCCGCCAGACGATAATTACCCTGTTCGGCCAGCACCACGAAGGCGCGCAGTTGTTTTATATCCATTCCACCAGGTTATCGATTTAGGAATTTAATTGATTATACAGTAATCAATATGCCTGCTGTAATCAACGCCAGATAACAGCCAAAGGTAACCTTATGACAACCTCTCTGCGCGCCGCGACGGTGCAATTTCAGCATCGCGCCAATGATAAAAACTACAACCTGTCGGTGATGGAAGGCTTTATCGCCCGCGCCGCCGCCGAACAGATCCAGGTATTAACCTTTCCGGAAATGTGCATTACCGGCTACTGGCACGTGCGGCACCTCAGCGCCGGCGAGATTGGCGCACTGGCGGAACCGATCGCCGACAGCCCTTCTCTGGCGCGCATTCGTCCATTGGCGGAGCGCTATAATATGGCAATAGGCGTCGGGTTGATTGAACTGGGCGAGGACGGCAACTATTACAACGCCTACGCCGTATGCCTGCCCGACGGCGCCCTTCACGTTCACCGTAAACTGCACGCCTTTGAACATGAGGCGATAGCCAGCGGCGACAGCTTTACCCTGTTCGATACCCCCTGGGGAGTGCGGATGGGCGTTCTGATTTGCTGGGACAATAACCTGGTGGAAAACGTACGCGCCACCGCCCTGTTGGGAGCAGACGTGCTGTTGGCACCGCACCAGACCGGTGGCACCCACTCGCGCAGCCCGCACGGTATGAAGCCGATCCCGCTGGCGCTCTGGCAACAGCGCAAAGACCATCCGGCAGCGATAGAAGAAGCCTTTCGGGGCGAACATGGCCGTGGCTGGCTAATGCGCTGGTTACCGGCGCGTGCACATGACAACGGCCTGTTTATTCTGTTCAGTAACGGCGTGGGTCGCGATGACGACGAAGTGCGCACCGGCAACGCGATGATCCTCGATCCCTATGGCCGTATTCTGGCGGAGACCTGGGCGGCAGAAGATAAAATGGTGATCGCCGATCTCGATCTGTCGCTGATCCCGCTCAGCACCGGTCGCCGCTGGATCCACGGTCGTCGACCGGCATTATATGGCATCCTTACGGAGCCTCAGGGTTACGAGCGTGATGCCCGCAGCGCCCGTTTCTCGTCGCAACCGGCGCAAAAATTGGGTAAGTAGAGTAGCGCCGAATGTCAGGCAAAAAAAAATCCGCCCGAAGGCGGATTTTTATCCGGTACGGCCAACTGCGCCGTACGCTCACGCCCGCAGGCATGGAGAAATCTTAGAAACGGTAGCCTACGCCAACCATCCAGGTGCCAACATCAACACTGCGGATGCGGCTCTGCTCGTAACCTACGTCCAGAGCAACTTCCTGGATTGGGTTGAACTGCAGACCAGCGCCGTAAGTGAAGCCGTAGTCGCTGTTGCCGTTATGATCGGTGCCGTCTTGTGCATTATCGATGTTTTTGCCGTAGCCAACACCAACTACACCGTAGATGCTTGCCCAGTCGTTGAAACGGTAAGCTGGACCGGCAGTGATAGAGTTGTACTGCGCTTTACCGTAGTAACCGTCTTGAGAACCGTTCTTTTCCAGATGGGTAAAGGAACCGATCACGCCCAGTGGGCTGTTGTCGAACTCGTAACGATACTTCAGGTTGAAACCGTCGGCTTTGTTAGCAACGCCTTGGAGATCACCCTGCGCATAGCCAGCGGATACGGTGCTCTGACCAGCGAATGCGGTACCTGCGGTGACTGCTAATACACAGGCTGCTACTGCGGAAAGACATGCAATTTTTTTCATAACCACCTCAAACGCGTTATATTTTTAAGTAAATCCATTTGTTCATGCATTGAAAATATAGCAAAAATTAGCGTGAAACTCTGCCTTAAAATGAGTGTCTAATGCTTTATATCGTGTAACATAAGATTTCAAGAACAGTGTATCTGCTTCTTTTCGCTCTATTTTCGAGCCGCATTCTACTCTTTTGTGTGACAACAATCACCTATTTAATATCCAGACAATTCCGAAATAAATGCGCACTTTTTGACCAAATCCGCTTGTTTAGCGCAGAGAAGTGGCAGCTTTTATCGTTTCGCACGCTTTTCGCAGACACATTTGCCTCATTTCATTTACACTGCCCTTATCCAGATTTCGACTGTCTTCCCAAGGCTGTGGAAGGCGAACAAAAGGCTCATAAGGATGTCTGCGTCTACACCCGCTAAAGCGCCTTCCGCGCTGCTCCCCCTCTGTTTGTTAATCATCGCCATGGTATCGATCCAGGGCGGCGCCTCGCTGGCCAAAAGCCTGTTTCCGCTGGTCGGCGCGGAAGGGATCACCACGCTGCGCCTAAGCATCGGCACGTTGATTCTGTTTATTATCTTCCGCCCATGGCGCATGCGTTTCGCCGCCGGCAGCCGCCTGCCGCTGCTGGTCTATGGCCTGGCGTTGGGCGCCATGAATTACCTGTTTTACCTTTCGCTGCGCACCCTGCCGCTCGGTATCGCCGTGGCGCTGGAGTTCACCGGGCCGCTGGCGGTCGCCATGTTTTCCTCACGCCGCGCGATCGACTTTTTATGGGTAGCCTTGGCGCTGGTCGGGTTGTGGTTCCTGTTGCCACTTGGCCATGATATGGGCAGCATCGACCCGTTCGGCGCGGCCTGTGCGCTTGGCGCAGGCGCCTGCTGGGCGGTCTATATTATTTTTGGCCAGAAGGCCGGCGGCGATCACGGGCCGGGCACGGTGGCGGTCGGTTCACTGATAGCCGCTTTGGTATTCTGCCCGATAGGGGCCTGGCAAGCCGGTAGCGTATTGCTGAATGTCGATATTCTGCCCACGGCACTGGCGGTGGCGATCCTCTCCACCGCACTGCCTTATTCGCTGGAGATCATCGCACTGCCCAAAATCCCGGCGCGTACCTTCGGCACTCTGATGAGCCTCGAACCGGCCATGGCGGCGCTTTCCGGCATGCTGTTCCTTAATGAGCACCTGACCCTGGTGCAATGGCTGGCTCTGGCGGCGATTATCGCGGCATCGATGGGCTCGACTCTGACCATCAAATCCAAACCGCAAATCGAAAAACTGTCCTGAAAATCGGCTACGCCCGCATTTACCGAAAGCGGAATGCTGGCGGGTTAACTGTTTTCGCACTGATAAGCAGGCATACTATTCCCGCAGCAACCGACGCTTTTTATGGAACCCAACCCGGCTGGGTTGATCACATGGAGAACTAAAGTGATTTATAACACCCTGTTTAACCCACGCTACGGCCGTGGCATGTCACCGATATTGGTTAAAGCCCTTACAGCCCTCCGTCAATACGATCTGCCTGAGCTGGCGCTGGGGCGGCATGAGATCGAGGGCAAGAAGCTCTTTATGGAGGTAATGTCGCTGACAACCGGGCCGGCACAAGCCCATCGGGCCGAACTGCATCAGGAATATGCCGCTATCCATCTGTTAATCAGCGGCGAAGAGCGCATTGATTACGGGCTGCCGGGGGGTTGGCAAAGCGAGCAGCCCTACGACGAGAAGCAGGATCTGCAGCTGTTGGATATCAGCCGCCATCGCCAAACGCTGCATATGTTTCCCGGTATGTACGCCATCTTCTTGCCCCATGAGCCGCATCAACCCAACTGCCAGTTGACTGCCCCAACGGTTATCAAGAAAGCGGTGGTGAACGTGCATTACAGCCTGCTGCTGTAGTCGATTAACCCTGGGGTAAAGAACGAATAAATTCCCGGGCCTGCCCAGGCGAACGCAGCCGAATGAAACGGATATGCCCGTACCGGGCATTATTCATATCATCAAGGTAACTGGCCCGATTTTTACGGTAGGTTTTGAGGGTCCACAGAATTATCGAATCGCGGCTGAAAAAAGATCGGCGAAAACTCTCACGATTACCGGTGCCGGGCCACAATTCAGTGCGAGTCCAGGCGCGCATGGCCGCGCGGCGCACCGCCTGAAACAACGTGCGGCAGACCCCGTAATCCACCCACACGACCCAATCGACCTCACGCCACTTGAGGGATTTGGTTCGGGTATAATTGCCGTCCAGCACCCAGCCGCTGTCTGCCTCGCCCAACACCTGGGCGAGGCGGGCCAAAAATTCGTCATCCGGCGTGCCTTGCCAGTCTCGCCGCCAAAACAGCCTATCCAGCTCGATATAAGGGACTGCGAATTTTTCTGCCAACTGGCGCGCTACCGTGCTTTTGCCACTGCCGCTGGTTCCCACTACGTTAATTTTCATAGGATTATAGCGATAAAAATGAGGGGAATTATTTTAACCAGATGTTATCAAGCTATCAACCTGAATTAACAGTCAATTAATACGCTGACACAATAATGAGCCGTTAAACATATTTTTTCATGGAAAATAAAAATCACAATGGTAATTTCCCTCACATTTTAATTATTATCAAATCTCCTTTCAGATTTCACCTTAAAACATAAAAATAGATAAAATTCAGTACATTAACCAAATAAAGAAGATGAAAGCACTGGGATTTTCTTTTTAAGACTAATTTTCCATTCGTTATGTCCTATTTATCCAATAGCCATTTTCGTGCTGCAAGAATGAATATGGCTGCTATAATTATTTCCGTGACAAAAATAGGACAACGACCCACAAAGAGGATATCTGATATGAGTACCGCTAAACTGGTGAAAACGAAATCTTCTGATCTGCTTTACACCCGTAATGACATGGAAGAAAAAACCAAACTGGCTGCTATCAAGGCGCTGAACCATCAGGTGGTGCAGTTTATTGACCTGTCGTTGATCACCAAACAGGCACACTGGAATATGCGCGGTGCCAACTTTATTGCCGTCCATGAAATGCTGGACGGGTTCCGCACCGCGATCACCGAGCATCAGGATACCTTCGCCGAGCGCGTAGTGCAGTTGGGCGGCGTGGCGCTGGGTACCGTGCAGGTGGTGAACGATAAAACGCCCCTGAAAAGCTACCCAACCAACATCCACAGCGTGCAAGAACATCTGAAAGCCTTGGCGGATCGTTATGGCGCGGTGGCGAATGACATTCGCAAGGCCATCTCCGAAGTAGAAGATGAAGATACTGCCGATATGTTCACTGCCGCATCACGCGATCTGGACAAGTACCTGTGGTTTATCGAATCCAATATTGAATAAGCCCAGGTAAGCGTCATCCCCAACCCCTTTACGGGATTAAACAGGCTGCGGGCTTTTCCCCGGCCTGTTTTTCTTTTTACGCCGCTTGAATTGCTCAAAAAAACGCCCATAGTAGACTTAATCAGGCAGCGACTGGTCGCGTTATATACAGAGGAATACGGCGAAGACACCGAAGCGAGGTCACCATGGCAAACGGATGGGCGGCGGATGGCGCCGTACAGGACCAAATCGATTCCACCGTTGATGACGCAGTGCAACGTGCACGTCATGCGCTGGGTCAAGGTGAAAGCGAACGTTATTGTCAGGAGTGCGGCGAAGAAATCCCCCTGGCGCGCCGCCAGGCGTTAAAAGGCGTCCGCTATTGTCTGCTCTGCCAAACCGAACGGGACAAAAAACAGGCCGACAGCGGCTTATATAACCGGCGCGGAAGCAAAGACAGCCAGTTGCGCTAAGCTAGCGGCAAATCAAGATCGCCGGGTTGTGAAACCCTTTTCTGTACTTATCGAACACTCCTGCACCATATGCAACAACCATGAATCATAAAAGTTAGAGTTAGTTATCAATATTGAAGCGAAACTGTTAACTATCGGTTGTTTCACCCCCATTATTTGGTTAATGATAGGCCAATGCACCAGCACGAAACCCCAGGCACCATTTTGGGGCCTCAATTTGGTGCATAAAAATAATAATACGCCGTTACGGCACAACATCGCATCACAACTCTTTGTTTTTATAGTAGTTGCAAACATGGCACGATTTTTTCATGGCACCAACTGCAATATAAAAAATGGGTAATCCGCAACCTGTACAGGAAATTCCTCACATGAAGTCAATTTTCAAAGTCTCCCTGGCCGCACTTTCGCTGGCTTTTGCCGTAAGCTCCCACGCAGCAGATAAACTGGTCGTCGCAACCGATACCGCATTCGTTCCTTTTGAATTCAAACAAGGCGACAAATACGTTGGCTTCGATATCGACCTGTGGGCCGCGATCGCTAAAGAGCTGAAACTGGATTACACCCTGAAACCTATGGATTTCAGCGGCATTATCCCGGCGCTGCAAACCAAAAACATCGATTTGGCGCTGGCGGGCATCACCATCACCGAAGAACGTAAAAAAGCCATCGAGTTTTCCGACGGTTACTACAAAAGCGGCCTGTTGGTTATGGTTAATGCCAACGACGACAGCGTAAAAAGCGTGAAGGATCTGGACGGTAAAGTGGTCGCGGTGAAGAGCGGCACAGGCTCGGTGGATTACGCCAAGCAGAACATTAAAGCCAAAGATCTGCGTCAGTTCCCGAACATCGATAACGCCTATATGGAACTGGGTACCAAGCGCGCTGACGCGGTACTGCACGATACGCCAAACATCCTGTACTTCATCAAAACCGCAGGCGCAGGCAAGTTCAAAACCGTCGGTGAATCACTGGAAGCCCAGCAATACGGCATCGCCTTCCCGAAAGGCAGTGACGAGTTGCGCGTGAAGGTGAACGGCGCGTTGAAAACGCTGCGCGACAACGGCACCTACAACGAAATCTACAAAAAATGGTTCGGTACCGAACCTAAATAACGGGTGAAGTGAGCCACTGTTTAACCTGAGCACGGGGGTTGTGCCTTAGCCCCTGCGCTTTGTTGTATCTGATTCCCAGCGTTGGGATCATCGGGAGAAAACACCATGCAGTTCGACTGGAGCGCCATCTGGCCCGCCATCCCCATTCTGTTAGAAGGTGCCAAAATGACCCTGTGGATTTCGGTCCTCGGTCTGATTGGCGGCCTGATCATCGGCCTTGTCGCCGGCTTTGCCCGTACCTACGGCGGTTGGATTGCCAACCATCTCGCCCTGGTGTTCATCGAAGTGATCCGCGGTACGCCAATCGTGGTGCAGGTGATGTTTATTTACTTCGCCCTGCCAATGGCGTTCAGCGATTTACGCATAGATCCGTTTAGCGCGGCGGTGGTCACCATCATGATCAACTCCGGCGCCTACATTGCGGAAATTACCCGCGGTGCGGTGCTGTCGATCCATAACGGATTCCGTGAAGCGGGCCTGGCCTTGGGTTTGTCGCGCCGTGAAACCATCCGTTACGTCATTATGCCGCTGGCGCTGCGCCGCATGCTGCCGCCGCTGGGTAACCAGTGGATCATCAGCATTAAAGACACGTCGCTGTTCATCGTGATCGGCGTGGCGGAACTGACCCGTCAGGGCCAGGAAATTATTGCCGGTAACTTCCGTGCGCTGGAAATCTGGAGCGCCGTAGCGGTTATCTATCTGATTATCACCCTGGTGCTGAGCTTCGTTCTGCGTCGTCTGGAAAGAAGGATGAAAATCCTGTGATTGAATTTAAAAACGTCTCCAAGCATTTTGGCCAAACCCAAGTGCTGCACAATATCGACCTGAAAATTAACCAGGGTGAAGTCGTAGTGATTATCGGGCCTTCCGGCTCCGGCAAATCCACGCTGCTGCGCTGCATCAACAAACTGGAAGAGATCACCAGCGGCGATCTGTTCGTCGATGGTCTGAAAGCCAACGATCCCAAGGTCGACGATCGCCTGATCCGTCAGGAAGCCGGCATGGTGTTCCAACAGTTTTACCTGTTCCCGCACCTGACGGCGCTGGAAAACGTCGCCTTTGGTCCGATCCGCGTACGCGGTCTGAAAAAGTCTGAAGCGGAAAAACTGGCGCGTGAGCTGTTGGCCAAAGTGGGCCTGGCGGAACGCGCGCATCACTATCCTTCCGAACTGTCCGGCGGCCAACAGCAGCGCGTGGCTATCGCCCGTGCGCTGGCGGTAAAACCGAAAATGATGCTGTTCGACGAACCCACCTCGGCGCTTGACCCGGAACTTCGTCACGAAGTGCTGAAAGTCATGCAAGATCTGGCTGAAGAAGGCATGACCATGGTGATCGTGACCCACGAAGTCGGCTTTGCCGAGAAAGTGGCGTCGCGTCTGATCTTTATCGACAAGGGCCGTATAGCCGAAGACGGCAACCCGCACGATCTGATCAACTCGCCGCCAAGCCCGCGCCTGCAAGAGTTCCTGCAGCACGTATCCTGATTTACCCTGCTCAGTGGCGGGCGCGCGTTCTGCGCCCGCCGTTTCTCAACAGGCGATGCCGCTTTCTTGTGCCGCATAACCTGCACCGTCGTGATAACTACCACAACCTAAAACTCAGGCCACCAACAGCTCTTCCGTTGCCGCTGCACCGGTTAGCTCCACCTGTTGCGGAACATAGCGCAGTTCGCTCAGCAGCGTTTGGTGATCCTGCCCCAATAACAGAATCACGCTGTCGGCGGCATCCAGCCGATGATCGTCATTGTTGTCGATAATTATGTAGCTGCTGTTTTTATCGGCCAGTACGCTGCCCACCCCTACCTTGGCGCTGAGTGCATCGATACTGCCCAAATCCAACAACGCCGCCAGCAGTTGGCTTGCGCTCCCTGTCTGCTCGGCCGTCAACTCGCCTACCCGGGTTTCGATATCTTCACCATTGCTGGTGCCGTAATCCGCCAATGCGCTCCCGCCGGCATCATTGGATAAACGTAACCCGGACATAACATCAGTAAAGCTGTCTCGTTCCAGCGAAAAATCCCTGAGCGTCACGCCAGAAGCCGCCGTGCTTGATTGCAGGGTGAGGTTATTTTGCCCCGCTCCGACAACGAGGGTGGTATCACCCATGATGCTGAAATGGTCATTACCCCCTCCCCCCTTCACCAGCAGTTGCTCGCCCAGCAGACCAAGCTCTCCCAATAGCGGTTCCAATTTCGCCTGAGCCCCTCCGCTCAGCGGCAACAAATCCAGCATTTGAATCAAGGTACCGTTACCGCTGCCGCCATGAGCGGCATTCAGGGTGAATGCATTGCCGACAAACGACGAAGCGTCAATCAGACCTACATTGGCGTATCCCTCCCCGAGCGTCAGGTCAAAACTCGCCTTGCCGGACAGCACGATGTCATGCAGCTGTTCATTGCTGCCGGTCAACGTCAGGGCGTTACGGCCCCAAGCCGCCGCGGTGATGGCGAGCAGCTCCAGCGGGTTTTCACTGCCGTGAGATCCCAACGCCAACGACCCGGCATCTCCACGGCCGGAAAACAGCAGATCGAACCTATGGGTGGCATTTGCCACAAAGTCGATCTCAAGCCGGCTATCCGCCTGATCGCCCACGCTGCTGATTTCAAGCCGGGCCGCATCCGCATTGGCGTTAATCACTTTGACATTATCCGCCCGAGCGGAAAGCAACAGTCCGCCGCTCCCCAGATCCTCCGCAGCCCGATCCTGAATGACGTACCCCCCTCGGGTGCCCTCTACTGTCGCATGGCCGCTTAGCACGCCGTAGTCAAAAACATGGGCAGCGGTCGCCAATTTCTCTGTCTTGATCCCACTCCAGCTGACCTTGTTCAGCGTAGCTTCAGCCTGGCCGATATAACCGGCCAGATCGAGCTGTTCAAAATGGCTAAAATTGGCGGCATTGCTGGTGACCGTGCTGACACGCATCCCCCAAAGATCCAGTGTGGAAGTGAGTTTGACGATCAGATTAGCGGACAGGATATCCAGACCGGCTCCGCCGTCCGCCCCCAGCAGTGCCCCGACATGGTTGGCGCCACCGGTAGAGTTTCCGGCCCACAGCAGGCTGTCGTTGCCCTCGCTCAGATTAAAATGCCCGGTTCCAGCGGCGACGTCGGCCAATGCCGTTAACTGTACCTGATCGCCACCGTAAGTGCCGTCGAGAGTAACGTTCGCGTTATTGACCGTCACTTCCACGCCATATCTGACATTCGGGTTGTTGTGCAATTGAATGGCCGCTGCGCTGTCCCCGTTGATAATCAAATAGGAAAGTTGGGCGGCATAGCTCAGATCTACAGTGACATCCGCATCCGCATTGAGGAAAACCCGGAACAGCACGGCGGTTTCCGCGTTGCTCAGCGAATGCCCGGTGTGGGTGTTTACCGTCCCGTACGCGTTTCCGCCCTCTTCGCTGGTACTGAGCGAAGCCGTGGTTTTATAGGCCAGACTCTGCCCTATATCGCGTGCAAACGCCCATTGTTCGCTCTGCGTTATGCCACCGTTCGCAGCGGCAGTCACCAAATCTTCAATCACCGCCTGCGTTATCAGTCCCTTGTCGTCGCCCAATGCCCGATAGTGCGCCAGTTGTTGCTCATCCGCCGCCCTGCCGTGAACGGCCTGGTACACGTGCTGAATAAAGGCATCGCCCTGCAGAGAGCCAACCTGCTCCTGAAACTCGGGGGTTGCCAACAGTGCGGTGACCAACTCAGGGTAATTGAGAGTGCCGGAGGCCAGAATCTTGCTCCAGGTATCCAGCGAGGTGGCGTCAATACTCCGCTCAGGAATGGCACGAAACAGCGCGGCTATCTGTTCCAAATATACCGTCGCGGGCAGCTCTCCCGGCTGATACTCATAACCGGCATCCTTAAAATGCTGCTGCGCAGTTCGGTCCTCCGGCGCCACGACGCCGCGCAGTTGGTCAATCATGACAACCAGCAGATCGCCACGCGTCGCCCCTTCCGCCAGGCGGTGCTGATAATCTGCCAGTTCCGCCGCCGTTGGCGAGCGTTCAAAACCCTGCTCGAACAGCCGCAGAATAAAATCGCTGTCAGACAGGTTATTGATCGGCAGAGTCTCTATTTTTTCCTGCGCCAATCCGGCCAGATCTGCGCCCTCGTTGAGCTGGCGCCCGTACTGATTGAGTTCATCGGCCAGCCATGGCGCCTTTAGCAGATAGAACATGGCCAGGGCATCCCCCGCGCCGCCTGCGGCATCTGCGGCAACGGAGGGATATAGCCCCTCGGCAATCCGCTGCTCCAGGGCATCGCGTTGCGCCAAAATGACCGGATCGTTGCCCAGATAATTAGCCAGATCGATCACCACACTGGCGACCGCACTGTTGAAATGGCCCAGCGTAAGCAGCCCGTTGATGTAATCCGGATCGGGGGAGGCGTTATAAACCGAGAAGTAGATCGAGGTGAGGATAGCGTATTCGCTCTGGCCGTTCATCCAGTCGGCATCAGGCTGACTCATTAAAATGCTGGCCATATAGGCCGGCGGCTGGCTGCCTATATCAAATTGACTGTCGTAATAGTCGATTTCTGAAACCGTCGGTAGACGCCCAAAAATGCCAATAATCAGAGCGCCGATCTCTTGCTGCGTAGATAAAGGAATCATAATAACTCCTGCTAATGTGTCGAGTAATGGATACGGCACATCGGTGCCGCAAACCTCTCCCCTGTTTCCAGGAAAGAGACGATGCACACTGCTGGAATGGTTATTATTGGTGTCCCTACAGTTAAGGAACCTTAATGGAGTATGTCAAGAAAGGAGACCAGGCTTCCGGCCAGTATGGGGGCTGCCTCCCATACTGGTAAATATTCGTGCAGACTCGGCGATTGGCGATTAACGCCAGCGTTCCGCCGCCCAGGCGGCTTGCTGCTCGGCGTCATGGAAGGTCCAGGCAACGAAACGGCTGATCTTTTGCCCCTGCGCCATCTCGATGGTGCGCACTTCCACCGCGCCCGCCAGCTTCAGTGCGTGGTAAATGCTTGGCAGAGTAGTATTTTTGGAGATAAGCGAGGTAAACCACAGGCAGTTCTGTGCCTTGCCGACGCTCTCCTCAACCATCTTGCGCACGAAGGCTTCTTCGCCGCCTTCACACCACAGTTCGTTATTCTTGCCGCCGAAATTCTGTATCGGCTTATCCGCCACTTCGCCTTTGCCCAGTTTGTGCAATTTAAGACGAGTGCTGGCGCGCGCTTCCTGTTCTGAACCGTGGAACGGCGGGTTGCACAGCGTAGCGTCAAACTTCTCCGCTACGCCGATAATGCCGTTAAGAATACACTCCGGCTGTTTCTGCAGGCGCAAACGCACGCTGTTTCGCAACGTCGGGTTCATCTCTACGATCATTTTGGCCGAATTGAGCGATACCGGGTCGATCTCCGAACCGGTGAAGCGCCAACCGTACTCGCGCAGGCCGACGATCGGATAAATGCAGTTGGCGCCAATGCCCACGTCGAGGATCGCCACGCCTTTACCGCGCGGGATCTCGCCACCGTTGCTGGTGGCCAGCAGATCCGCCAGATGGTGCAGGTAATCGGCTCGCCCAGGGATCGGCGGGCAGAGGTAATCGGCGGGAATATCCCAGTGTTGGATACCATAAAAATGTTGCAGCAACGCACGGTTGAGCATTTTAACCGCCGCCGGATCGGCAAAATCGACCGAGATATCGCCCCAGGCGTTCGGCTTGACGAACGGCCCCAGAGCCGGGCAACTGGCGATCAGCGCCGGAAAATCATAGCGTGAGCGATGACGGTTACGCGGGTGCAGGCCGCTTTTCTGCTGCGGGAAGGTTTTCTTTTTTTCCACCGTGACGGGCTCTCTTCAAAGGCATTTCTGGCGCGTAAGATACCATAAAGCGACGTCAAACTTGCAGCCGACGAGAAACCCGTCAAAATAAAAGCTCGGTTTATCCACACCAGGTCGTTTATGAGCAGTGAGTCCCGTTATTACTATGAGCCCGCCGCAGGCCACGGTCTGCCGCACGATCCGCTGAACGCCATCGTCGGTCCGCGCCCCATCGGTTGGATCTCCTCGGTCGGCGCCAATGGCCAGCGCAATTTGGCGCCTTACAGCTTCTTTAACTGTTTCAACTACCGCCCGCCCATCATCGGCTTCGCCAGCACCGGCTGGAAAGACAGCGTGGCGAACATCGTGGAAACCGGAGAGTTTGTCTGGAACCTGGCGACACGCCCGCTCGCCGAGGCCATGAACAACAGTTCCGCCAGCCTGGCGCGCGGCGAAGATGAATTTGCCTTTGCCGGCGTAACGCCGCTGCCCGGTCGGCGCGTGAAGGCCGAGCGCGTAGCGGAAAGCCCGGTCAACTTTGAATGCCGCCTGACGCAGTGCATTCAGTTGCAAAGCGCCGCCGGCGAGAAGGTGGAAACCTGGCTGGTGCTGGGCGAAGTGGTCGCGGTGCATATCGACCCTGCATTGCTGGACGAGCATGGCGTTTATCAAACCGCCGCTGCCGAACCGATCCTGCGCGCCGGCGGGCCGAGTGCCTACTATGGCATTTCGGAACAGCACCGTTTCGATCTGCTGCGTCCGGATGCCCTGAAGCGCTGAACAAGCCCCCTTTCTTCCGCAGGAGGAAGGGGGAATTAACAATCAAAAAATCTGAAAAAGATTATCAATACTCTCCGATTTCATCCTGCCTGTCACTGCGCAATAATCACTCCATCGAAAGGCAACCCCTTTCCCCCTTACAAACTTGACAGGAATGACTCTCATGAAAAACATCAAAACTTTTGCTGCTGCTATCGCTCTGACTACCCTTTCTTTCACTTCTTTTGCCGCTGAACACGTCAGCGCACAAGACGCCGCCCAGTTCGAAAAAGCCGGCGTGATCACCGCCAGCGGCGCTACCGACCTGAGCAGCCTGAAAGCTCAGTTGGCAGCCAAAGCCGATGCGGCCGGCGCCAAAGCCTTTACCATTACCTCCACCAGCGGTAATAACCTGATGCATGCCACTGCGGTCATCTACAACTAACCATTTGTTGCAGATAAAAAAAAGCCCGCCGATACGCGCTATCGGCGGGCTTTTTTCAATGGGTTGTCAGCCCAGGCGAGCGTTAATCGCCGCAGCGAAATCACGGCACATCTGCTCGTCGCCCCCGGCGTTATCCGCCAGCACTTTATCGCCATCCACCACCCGGATATGCGCCGCCAGATCGAAATCCGCCGCCGGCTGCGGCCGGGCGGCAGCATCGGCAATGGTCTGCCGCGCCTCCTGCCAGGCCTGCGCTACCGTCTGGTTACAGGCCTGCGCCAGGTAGTCCGGGTTAAAGCCTTCGCCGGTCAGGCTGCGCAGCGTATCGTCGTGGCTGACGCCGTTGCCCGGCAACCAGTAGTGGCGCGCCAGATCCGGGCCAATTGCCGGATTATCGGTCAGATAACCGTCGCGCTGCAGGAAGAATTGGCGCGTCTGCTCGACCGCCATCAACGCCAGCAGATAGCCCTGATAGGAACAGGCCGACTCCAGCGACAACAGATGCGGGATCGCCAGCGTCGGGCGCGGGCTGCCGCTGATACCCAGTATTTTGCTTTCTACCTCGCGCGCCAGCGCGGTAATCGCCTCCGGCGTGCGTTGTTCATCCTCCCACTGGTACAGCGCCCATTCAAAGTAAGGCACCAGCAAGATATGGCGTTCGTTGAAGGCTCGCATCGGTTGGCGTGCTGCGATACTGGCCTCAATCAGCGCATCCGGCACCGGTTCGCCGGCGGCGTTCTTCGCATAGCGTTTCAGCCAATCGGCATCGTCCAGCAGGCTGTCGCAGAACATCGACTGGGTTTCGGCATAGGCCATTGACGTCGGCGGAAACTCCTGCGAGAAACAGGGCGCATTCTGACAAATATTGGCAAAGTGCGCGGCGTGCCCGCCCTCATGGAACAGGGTGTTCAAGCCATGAGCGCCGCTGCCTACCTGATCCGGCTGCGCCAGACTGGTAAAGTTAATCCGCGCCGGCAGCCATTTGCCCTGCTGGATAAACGGCGGCACCGGTCCGTGCATAAAGCCGTTCTCATACTTGCCGGGGCGCACCAGCAGATCGAGATCCATCTGCGCACCGCGAAAACCGATGTGCAGCCGTTTGAAGCTGTTGATCCAACGCTCCAGCGACTGAGCAAACGGGAAATAGGGATCCAGTTGACGGGTCACGTCACCGGCGCTGGCATAACGCAGGTTCCAGGGTTCCAGCGCCTGCGCGCCCTTCTCCGCCGCCAGCTGTTGCAAGCTGCGTGAGTTGGCTTCCCGGGTCTGAAGCTCGAAACGATCGAGGATGGCGAACAGCTGTTCCGGCGTCATGCGCTCGGTTTTGTTCACCTTGTAGTCGAAATAGTTGCGAAAACCCATCTGGCGTGCAAAGCGGTTGCGCAGGCTAATCAGCTCCGGCAGGCCGTTGTGCAGCAGCCACTGCTCCAACTCGCGCAGCGCCTCTTGCGAGCTGCGGCGGTAATCTTCGTTTTCATTGGTGGCCTGATTGGTCAACAGCTCGCCAAGCGAAGCATTTACCCGCTGCCCTGCGGCATTCAGATGGCTGACCGGGGTGGCCTTGCGCCGGGAATAAAGATCCGCCTCGGCGCTGATGATCTGATCCAGCAACGTTTGCGCTTGCGCATCCTCAATCGCGTTGCAGTCGAAGAAACGCAGCCAGCCGTTCAACCCGTGTTGCAGCGCGTCACGCTGCGCATCCTGCGGCAGGATCTCCAGCCCGGCCAGCAGCCGGCGAATTTCAGCCAACCGACGCGGTTCGCCGATAAAACGTTTGTAGGCGCTCTCGGCCGCCGAGAAGCGCGCCGAAATTTCATCGCCGCCGGTGCCCATATAGTTCTGCCAGAACAGATCTTCTTTGGTGCGGTGAACGTCGAGGTAGTCCTGATTCAATTGATTGAAGTAATCGAGAGCCTGTTGCATAACCATCCTTTCGGCCAATATGCGTGATGTTCCAGTATAGCCAAGGGATTTACGCGCTGCGTAAACGCGCCAACCCTTGCTCCAGGCTGTCGACTTCCCCGGCGGCCAGCAGACAGCAGGCAATCTGGCGCTGGATCGCCAGCGGAATAGCCACCTCCCCCGCCAGGCAACGTTCGGTCCAGCGCGCGGTGGTTTCGGCATCCTTGGTCGCCGGCAGCTCCGGCGCCTCGTCCTGTGCCGGCCGCTCCAGTAGCACCTGCTGCTCGCCGTTGACGATGTAATGGATCTGCGGGCAGCGTTGCGGGTTGGCGTAGGCTTCCCCTTCGGTACCGTGCATCAGCAGCCCGCGGGCGCCAATCTGGCGAAAGAAGGATGCCACGCGGCCGACATATTCCGGATGCGATACGCTGGCGATGCGCAGCACATCCTGCTCGGCGAAGGGCGTCGCCAGTTTGGCCAGCGTATGGGCGCTGTTGCGCACCCCCATGCGCCAGCGCAGGCCAAGCTGCCTGTCCAGCGGGGCGGACAAGGCGCCGACCGGGATAAATACCGTTTCGCCGTTGTCCAGACGTTGCTGGGCATGGGCGGCGTCTTGCGACCAGGGCAGGCCCAGCGCACGGAAGGTTTCCGCGCTGGTGATGCGGGTGCTGTCATCCAGCACGCCGTGCACCACCACCGGCAGGCCGACGCGCGTCAGCAACAGCGCCAACAGCGGCGTCAAATTCGCCTGTTTGCGCGCGCCATTATAACTGGGCAGCACCACCGGCATAGGTCGCCCCTGCGGCGCCCGCAGGCGCATCACCTGCTGTTGCATCGCCTGGTAAAAACCCAGCATTTCCTCTTCGGCTTCCCCTTTGATGCGCATGGCGATCAGAATGCCGCCCAATTCCAGTTCACCCACCTCGTCGGCCAACATCTTTTGATAAAGCTGGAAGGCGGTTTCCCGGTCCAGATCGCGCGCGTGGTTCTTCCCACGGCCTATTTCTTTGATAATTTTGGTGTAATCCATCGCCTGCGTCCCCTGATTCAGTCTGGGATTAGCATACCCTATCCACGCCGCCGCTCAACCTCATCCGCCAACCGCTGCTGGTCGGCGTTACCGGCGCGCAGCCCGGCGATCACACCGTCAATATCTTCACTGCTGCGGTTCTGGCTCATCTTCCATTTGCCCTCGCGCCGGGTCACCGCGATTTCGATGCCGACAATGCCTTTGATCTGCGCGGCGATATAGTTCGCCGGGGCATCGTCAATCCGCCAGGGTTCAGGCTGCCGGCCTTCCTGCAATGCCGTTAATCCTTCCAGTTGCCGGCGCAACCAGCCCGCATCTTCGGTTACCCTGGGTACGCCATATAGCTGCACCAGGCTGTAATTCCAGGTCGGCACCGCCTTGCCGGTCTGGCGTTTGGTTTCGTACCAGCCCGGCGAGATATAGCCCTCCGTCCCCTGAAACACCACCAGGCACTCCTGCACCCTCTGCAACTCTTGCCAGTGGCGATTGGCGCGTGACAGGTGCGCCCGCAGGCAGAGGTTTCCCTGTGCGTCGATATCAACCAAAAACGGCAGCGGATCCGCCACCAGCCCTTGCTCACCCTGGCTGATCAACATGCCCAGCGGGTTGGCGCGCACCAGTGCCATTTGTGTTTCCAGGTCATCTTCACGGAATGAGGCGGGTTGATACATGCGTTTGGCTCCTTTGACGTCGAGTAGAAGCCACTAGCAATAACACCCGCCGGCGGTGTGCTAAAGAGCCAGTTTACGCTGTTGTTGGATGATCCACCTCAGCAGCACAAAAGCCACCCCCATCGCCGACAGGTTGTAGATCATCGCGCCGGCAAATGCCTGCCCATAGCGATCCGCTCCGCCGCCCGCAGCCAACAACGGGACAAAAAACGCGCCGCTGGCGGCAATGCCCAGCGCGCCGCCCACCTGCTGCACGGTGGAAATCACCCCGGCGGCCATGCCGGCCTGCTGCTCCTTTGCCAGCCCGAGCACCAGGTTAAGCAACGGCGTCATGCTCAATGCCTGGCCAAATCCCAGAATCACCAACCCCGGCAACAGCCGGAGCGGATTCGCCAGCGCCGCACCCCACAGCACCTGCACCACCAACAACGCCATCCCGGCGGCGTAAACTGCCACACCACCGGCCAAGACGCCGTTACCCCAGCGCTGCGCCAACGTTGGCGCAAGAAACGAGGCCAACATAAAGGCCGCGCTGGCGGGCGCGAACAAACTGCCCGCCTGAAACGGCGTCAGGCCAATCCCCGCCTGCAACAGCAGCGCAAAACACAGGAAGAACGAGGAAGCGGTAGAGTAAATTGCCAACACCACCGCGACCCCGGGGCCAAAGCTTCCCTGCCGAAACAGCGCAGGATCGAGCACCGCATCCCCGGTATGCCGCGCCAGCCGGCGTTCCCAACGCACAAAAACCCAGAGTACCGACACCGCCATTGCCAGCGCAGGCCACACCCACCAGGGCCACCCGCGCGACGGTCCTTCCAGTAACGGCACCAACAGCAACAACAAGCCCACAGCGGCCAGCAACAGCCCAACGCCATCCAGCCGCTGCGCCTGCTCGAGGCGCGATTCGGGAATGCGCCGCGCCGCCAGCAGAGCCAGCGCGCCAATCGGCAGGTTGATCAGGAAAATCATGCGCCAGCCACTGCCGAAAATATCGGCCTCAATAATGAAACCACCGAGGATCTGGCCGAAAATCGCCGCCAGCCCCAGCGTCATGCCCAACCAGGCAAAGGCGCGCCGCCGCTGTTGCGGGCCGTACAATACGCGCAGCAAAGCATAGATCTGCGGGAACAGCAGCGCCGCTGCCGCCCCTTGCAGAAAACGCGCCGCAATCAGCATGCCGAGCGACGTAGCCATGCCGCACAGCGCCGAAGTCAGGGTGAACCCCAACATGCCGAGGCTGAACAGGCGGCGACGGCCAAAGCGATCGCCCAGGCGCCCGCCGGCTATCAACAACACGCCGAAAGCCAGCTCATAGCCGGCGATAATCAGCCCCACGCCGGCAAAATCGGCGGCGAACTGCTGCTGGATAACCGGCGCCGCCACATTCACCACAAACAGGTCAAACACCGTCATAAATCCCCCCAACAGCAACACCGGCAGTCCAGGCAAGCCCCGATCGCCGCAAGATAATGTCTGTTCCATAACACCTCCCGAGATTACGATGGCGGCAGTATGGAACATGTCTTAAACTGTTACTATATAGCCAGTTATACTATTACTGAGAACAACAGGATTGCCGTATGCCGCCACGTACCCTCAACCGAACCCGTCAGGATCTGGCGGACTTTCTGCGTCAGAAGCGCGAGAAACTGTCGCCGCAGGCTGTCGGCTTGCCGAGCGGTAACCGACGCCGTACGCCGGGGCTGCGGCGCGAAGAGGTTGCGGCGCTGGCGGGCGTGGGCCTCACCTGGTACACCTGGCTGGAACAAGGACGGGAAATCAATGTCTCGGTGGATTTTCTGGAGAATTTGGCGCGGGTGTTAAAGCTGGATGCGACCGGGCGTTACCATCTGTTTTTGCTGGCGCATCAACGCCCGCCGGTACCGGTCGGCCATCAGTGGTGCCAGGTTTCACCGTTGGTACGCCGTCTGCTGGACGACCTGCGGTTGCGCCCGGCTTACGTGATGAACCTGAGTTGGGACATCATCGCCTGGAATCCGGCGGCGGAAAGGCTGTTCGCCATCGGCGATCGCCCGGCGGAACAGCGTAACATGCTGTGGATGCTGTTCGCCGACCCGCAACTCAATCAGCGGCTGGTGGAATGGCAGGCGCAGGCACCGCAAATCCTCGCCAGCTTTCGCCGCGACTATGCCCGCGCGCCAGATGACGCCACCATGCAGCAACGGATACAGGCGCTGGAACAGGTATCACCGCAGTTCCGCCAACTGTGGCAACAGCATGACATTCACGGCCGTTGCCAGGGGCAACGTACCTTCAACGTGCCGGGTGCCGGCCAGGTGACCTTTGAGCATGCGTCGTTTATCGTCGATGAGGAAAATCATTTGCGGTTGGTGATGTACAGCGCGCTGGCGCAATGCCCGGCCAGCGCGGCGTTTGAGTCGTTATTGCAGGCCTGAGGCTATTTGCGGCTGTCAAAAAGCAGCTTGCAGGCCAACCCGGCGAACACGCCGCTCAACAGGTAGTTCGGCCAACGTGCGCTGAAGCGGCGGCCGACAAAACGGCTTTTCATGCCGCTGACCGCCAGGATCACCCCGCCGTTAATCAGCAGACCCACCAGATTCAGTACCGTCGCCAGCAGCAGCATCTGCACCACCACCGAGCCGGCATGCGGATCGAGAAACTGCGGGAACAGCGCCAGAACGAACAGCGCCATTTTCGGGTTGAGCAGGTTGGTGAACAGCCCCTGGCGGAAAATTCGCGCTGTCGGCACAGCCGCTAACCCGGAAGATGCCTGCAGACTGCTGCCGGATCGCAGCGTTTTCCACGCCAGATACAGCAAGTATGCCGCACCCAACATTCTCACCGCATCATAGGCCAGCGGCATCGCGACAAACAGCTGCGACAGGCCTAACGCCGCCGCCAAAGCGTGGCAGTAGGTGCCAAGCTGGATGCCCGCCAGTGAAGCGAAGCCGGCGCGACGCCCCTGGCTGACGCTGCGCGAAGCGATTAGCAGCATATCCGGGCCTGGGGTTAGCGTTAACGCCAGGCAGGCGCCGGAAAACAATAAAAGCGTGGAAGCATCGACCATAAATCACCTGAGCAGAACGTGGCGGGAGCGAAGCTTTATCATAGCCACGCCATCGGCTTTTGCCAGCGCCAAATCAGTGCCGCGGCGATGTCATCCTCTCTCTTGCTATAACTGGTGCGGTTCGGGTGTCGGCTTGGCGCCCCGCTCTGCCCTTGGTCCCCTCCGGCGTTCTCCCAGCAGGTTCATGCCCGCAGCCGCCAACAGGATAATGGCAGCACCGGCAAACTGCAGCGCGACCAGCCGATGACCGAACGCCAGTCGGTCCACCAGCATGGCGTCGATCGGATAGATAAACGACAGCGATCCGATCAGGTTGGTCGGCAGTTTTTGGATCGCGCCGTACAACAGCACGTACATCAACCCGGTATGCAACACGCCAAGCGTGGCCAGCATGCCCCACTGCCCGGCCGTCGCCGGCGCGTGGAAATCCACCAACGGCAACAGCATCACCACGCCGACCGTCACCTGAATCAGTGCAATCAGATGCGGCGGCGTACCTTTCAGCCGTTTGGCCGCTAACGCCATCAGCGCATAAAAAAATGCCGCGCCGAGCGACAGCAAAATACCCAGCAGGTAGTTGCTCTGCTCGCCCGCCTGTTTGGGCTGAGCCAGCACCACCAGCATCATGCCGACAAACGCCAACGCCAGCCACAGCAGCTTGCGGGCGGTCAGTTTTTCGCCGAGGAACAACGCCCCCAGCGTCACCAGCATAAAGGGTTGGGTGTTGTACACCGCGGTAGCGATGGAAATAGACGCATAAGAGTAGGCGGCGAACAGCAGCAGCCAGTTGATCACCAGCGCCACGCCGCCGGCAATCGCCAGCAACAAAGTGGCGCGCGTCAGGCAATCGCGCCGCAACTGGCCCAGCGCCCCACAGATAGCCAACAGCACCAACGCGCCCACCGCACAGCGCCAGAACACCACGTTGATCACCGGCTGGCCGGACATCAGCACAAACCAGCCAATGGTGCCGGAAATCAGCATCGCGGCGATCATCTCCAACGAACCGCGCTTTATCTCTGCATTCATGGTTATTTCCTCAAGGTTAAGCCTATGCCCTTAGCTTGAGGTTTTTCCACGCAGGTTTCCATCGCATAAAAAAGGCCAATATGCTTAACTGCCTTTTTATCGCAGGCATAATAAACAAAATACCTAATGGAGAGCGTATGGATGATATCGATCGCCAGATCCTGACCATTCTGGCGGAAGACGCGCGAGCGTCGCTGAAAACTCTGAGCGCCAGGGCCGGGCTGTCGTCGCCCAGCACCTCAGAGCGGCTGCGGCGGCTGGAGGAAAGCGGCGTGATCCAGGGCTACACCCTGAACGTCAATCTGCAGGCGTTGGGTTACGCTTTTCAATCGCTGGTGCGCATCAAGCCGCTGCCGGGCATGCTGAAGAAAGTCGAGCAGATGATTCAGGAGATCCCCGAAGTGATCGAGTGCGACAAGGTGACCGGCGAGGACTGCTTTATCGTGCGCCTGGTGGCGCATTCGATGGATCAGCTCGACCACATCCTCGACAAGCTGGCCGAACGGGCGCAGAGCAACACCTCGATCGTCAAAACCACGCCGGTGAAACGCCGCTTGCCGCCGCTGCTGTGATTAACGCGTGCGCCGGCGCGTAAAGGGGCTCTTGCGCTTTTTGTCTTTTTTCTCCGCTTCGGCGGCAGACTTGAGCGCGGCCTTGTGGGCCTTGTCCGCTTCCGGCACCTCGCGCTGCTCAATCGGAAACACCGGCAACGCCGCCAGCAGCCGCGAACCGTAGCTTTTGGTCAGCAGGCGGCGATCGTAAATCACGATCTCGCCGTGGCACTCATTGCTGCGAATCAACCGCCCAACCTGTTGGATCAGGTTGAACGACGCGCTGGGCAGGCTCTGCACTTCAAACGGATAACGTTTGAGCGATTTTAGCCACTCGCCTTCGGTGAGGATCACCGGGCTGTCGATCGGCGGGAACGCGATTTTGTGAATATGTACCTGGGTCAGCAGCTCACCTTTCAGATCCAGCCCTTCGGCAAACGACTGCAGGCCAATCAACACGCTGGCCGTGCCCTTCTCGACCCGTTTGCGGTGTTCCTCCACCAGCCGGTAGCGCGGCTGATCCCCCTGCACCAGCAACATCAAACGCAGATCGGTGACGTAGCTGAGGAAGGTTTGCATCGCCCGGTGGCTGCTGAAGAGAATCAGCATGCCCTTGTGTTTGCCGCTGGCCTGCTCGGCGCGGAAGCAGCGCGCCATTTCTTCCAGGTGTTCCGCTTCGTTGGCCATCGCCGGCTCAAAGCGCATGTTCGGAATGACAATTTTGCCCTGTTCAACGTGATTGAACGGCGAAGACAGGGTTTCGAAGCGGTCACCGGCCTTTTCGCTCAACCCGCTCATTTCCTGCAGGCGCGCAAAGCTGTTCAGCGAACGCAGCGTCGCCGAAGTGATCACCACGTGCGGTACCTTGCGCCACAGCAACTTTTCCAGTTGATCGCTGACGCGAATGCCAACGCAGTGCAGATACAGGTGCGTCACGTTATCGCGCAGGTCGCGCGTGACCCATTTGGAGATCGGCGCATTGGAGGATTTATCCAGCGCCGCCAGCCGCCACAGTTTGCTCATCGCCTCCAGGTAGCCCAGCGTGCGGCTCATCTGAATGATCGAGCGGTGCAGGCGCACGATGTCGTGCTTGCCGGTCTGTTCGGTGAGATCGTTCAATATGAACTCCGCCACCCCACGCAAGGCATCGGTCAGCTTAAATAGCCTTGCACTGGTCTCCACCATCTCCGCCGGCAACTCGCCCATTTCGAACCGGTGTTCGGCGGGAGCGCTGTCGGTGGGCAGAAAGGCGCTGACCTGACGTTCGAAGATCTGGATCAGCTCGCGCAGCTCTTCGCAGTGGTTTCTCAGCCGTTCTTCATTTGCCAGCCCCGGCGGGTTTTTCGGCCGGTATTGCGTCATGCACTGTTCGACGTGGCGCACGATCATATCCAACTGCAGGTTGGTCGACAGCGCGGTGATTTCACCGTCAATTTCCAAGGCGTCACGCGCCACCTCCGGCAAATGATGGCCTTCGTCCAGCACCAGCAGCAGCTCTTTCGGATTCGGCAGCACCGATTCGGTTTCCAGCGCCGCCATCACCAGGGCATGGTTGGCCACCACCACATCGGCGGTTTCAATCTCTTTGCGGGCGATATAAAACGGGCATTCACGGATGTAATGGCAGTTGCGGCCCAGGCAGTTGGCTTTGTCGGTGCTCAGTTTGCTCCACAGCGGATCGTCGATCGTTAGCTGATAATGGTCGCGCAGGCCGTCCCACTCATGACGGCTGAGCGCCTTGGTCAACTTTTGGCACAGCGCCTGCTCTTCGCCGCTGGACGGCGCCAGTTCGTCATCGAGGAACAGCGTAAGGTCACCCTGTTCGCTGACGTCGGTGCTCAGCGCCGCCAGATTGCGCGGACAAACATAGCGCCCACGGCCAAAGGCACCGGTGAATTTCAGATCGGGGATGATCTTTTTCAGCAGCGGCAAGTCTTTGCTGTAGATCTGATCCTGCAGCGCCACGTTGGCGGTGCTGACCACCAGCGGCTTGCTCTCCGCACGGCCGACGGCGATCCCCGGGATCAAATACGACAGCGTTTTGCCGACGCCGGTCGGCGCCTCAATCGCCAGGTGGCGCGGGTAATCGCCGGCCAGCGTCTTGGCGACTTCGGCGATCATCTGCCGTTGCGGCGCACGGGAAATAAAATCCGGTATTTGTTGCTGCAGGGCTTTGTACCACTGGCCAATCTGATCTTTTACTGCGGGGGAGAGCGCCATTCAACTCTATGTCTAAACGAAATGATGGCGCTATTGTCCCACAGACCGTCGGCCGAGTCAGCCCGAGTTATGGCTGGCTTTCAATCATTGAGGCACGGCCCGCACTGAACGACCACTCATCCAGTTGAGTGGTGGTGATGACGATCATCACATCTTCCGGACGCAGTTGCAGGTTCTCCCCCAGCAGCGCCGCCAAGCGTTGATAAAAACGCTGTTTGGTCGCGGTATCGCGCGGGCGGCCGATGGTGATGTAAAACAGCACATAATCCGCCGAACGTGGCCCGCCAAGGTAATCGCGATCGTAAATCAACTCGCCGGGGCGGTATTGATCGATGGCCTGAAACTTGTCCGCCGGCGGCACGTTGAAGGTGTCGACCAGCGCCTGATGCAGGCTGTCGGACAGGGTGTGCAGATATTGCGCTGATTTTCCCTGATGCAGGGCAATGCGGCTGAAAGGCATAAGGTTACTCCTGTTCCAATTCACGCAGGCGCGCCACGGCGCTGGCCGCCGCCGGCCAGCCGGCATAGAACGCCAGATGGGTGATCAATTCGGCAAGCTGCTCGCGGCTCACGCCGTTGCGTTGCGCCAGTTGCAAGTGAAACGGCAATTGCTCTACGCGGTTCAGCGCCACCAGCGCTGAAACGGTAATCAGGCTGCGTTCGCGCGGGCCCAGCTCCGGCCGCTGCCACACGTCGTCGAACAATACGCTGTCGCTGAGCTGCGCCAGCTTGGGGGCAATATCGCCGAACGCCTGTTGGCCGGCCTGTTGGGAAGGTTGCATCATTTTCTCCTGCGGTTTAACGGATAGCCTTAAGCTACTCGCCGTCATGGCAGGTGAAAATCGGGATTTTTTGTAATGAAGATCCGTAAAAACAGGATTGTCAGAGCGAAACGCTATTCCAGTGGCGCTACGTGATCAAAATGCGCATGAAACAGTGCATTCAACTGCGCCAGTTGCTCAACCCGGCCGGCTATCGCAATCAACTGCGGGCAATGCTGCTGAAACCAGCGCCTTCCCGGCCGCCAATTGCACATCACCGCCACATACAAATCCAGCGCGCTGAATGTCTTACCCAAAAACCACGGCCCGACATCGCTGGCCGCTGCGGAAAATTGCAACCAAAGCTGTTGCCGATACGGCCCAATGCTCTCTTCCAGCCGTTCCGGATTACGGGTTTTCGGCAGCCATTTTTCCGGGTTATCGCCGTAGGTAAAGGTAGGGTAAATTTCGGCGTTGATAAACAGTAACCAGCGCAGGAAACGCGGTAATGCTGCGGAACCCGAGTGCGGCACCAGTTCGGCATGCGGCGCACGATCATGCAGCAGCAGAATAATGGCGGCGCTCTCGGTCATCACTTCGCCGTTGGGCAAAATCAAGGTGGGCACCTGCCCCAGCGGGTTCAGCTCCAGTAGTCGATCGCGCTCTGGGCTGTCCACTTCGTAGTCCACTTCTTCATAGCCCCAGGGGAAGCCCGTCAGCTCCAGCGCTGCGGCAACTATGGTGGAACCGCAACCGCGGCAGCCAAGTAACGTATAAGTATCGCGCATGACTCCTCCAGAAGCCGGAAACAAGTAATGATAACTGTAGACCAGCTCCCGACACTTGTCCGACGAAGAAATTCACACTTTTCGCAACTTTTTTAATCGTTCGATATGGAAATGAATATTTTGTCATAAATAGATCACATAACTGAGGTAAAAAATCCTCGCCGCAAACAAAGAGGCGGCACAGTGAAACAGCAGTACAACTGATGATAAGCGTCTTTCAATCGAATAAAGCAGGGTAAATCATGAAACCTAATCTTCTGGCCGTTATTATTCCGGCTCTTTTAATTGCGCAGACAGCACAGGCAGCAGAAATCTACAATAAAGACGGCAACAAGCTCGATTTTTACGGCCGCGTAAAAGCACTGCACTATTTCTCTGACGATACCGGTAATGATGGCGATAAAACCTACGTGCGTATCGGTTTTAAAGGCGCGACTCAAATTAACGATATGCTGACCGGCTACGGCCAGTGGGAATATCAGATTTCAGCTAACCATTCCGAATCAGACAGCGCGAAAGACACCAAAACCCGTCTGGGCTTCGCCGGTCTGAAATACAAAGATCTCGGCTCATTCGACTACGGCCGCAACTACGGCGTTATTTATGACGTGGGTGCCTGGACCGATATGCTGCCTGAGTTCGGCGATGACGCTTACGTCAAAACCGACAACTTCATGAATGGCCGTGCCAACGGCCTGGCAACCTACCGTAACAACGATTTCTTCGGCCTGGTCGACGGCCTGAAGTTCGCGGTACAGTATCAGGGCAAAAACGAAAACGATGGCCGCGCCAACAGCAAAGCGAACGGCGACGGTTGGGGCCTGTCTTCCAGCTACGAAATCATCGACGGTCTGAGTCTGGGCGGTGCCTATGCCTCTTCCAACCGTACTGCAGGCCAAAAAGCGGGTACCTTCGGTAAAGGCGATAAAGCCGATATCTGGGCCGGCGGTCTGAAATACGACAACAACAATGTTTATCTGGCCGCGACCTATTCGCAGAGCCGTAATATCGTGCCTATTTCCGGCACCGCAACCATCAATAACAACACCACCTCCGTTAGCGGTTTTGCCAACAAGGCAGAAGGCGTGGAATTGGTTGCGCAATATCTGTTCGACTTCGGCCTGCGCCCATCGCTGGGTTATGTTCAGTCGAAAGGTAAAAATATCGAAGGCGTCGGCGATGCCGACCTGGTGAAATATTTTGACGTTGGCGCTTACTACTATTTCAACAAGAACATGTCGACTTATATCGATTATAAAATCAACCAACTCGACGACAATAATAAGCTGGGCCTGAAAACCGACGACGTTGTCGCCGTCGCCCTGACTTATCAGTTCTGATGTGATGAATAACCACCACTGCAATCTTTAGCTTCGGCTACTTGAAAAGATTTATTTCGCCGGGCGGCTGCGCCCGGCTTTTTTCATTTGCGCTTTCTGCCCCAGGCCAGGCTCCCGTCCGACTCCCGCTCTGCCCCCCTAACCGCACGCAGAAACTTGCCTTGCAAAACAATCGGGTCTAGATGTAATACCCTGTAGATTCCCTTTCCGAACGGAGCAAAGCATGCACAGCGATGGACAGTTTGAGTATCAAAGCGCCCTGCGCTACAGCAGCGATCAATTGGCGCAGATCCTTTGCCACTGTTTTGAAAACTACATTGTGCGTTTTGTCATTGACGGCACGACCTTCGCCAGCCGCTTTGGCGCCGAAGATCTCAGCCTGAACGACAGCATTATCGTCACCCACCGGCAACAGCCGGTAGCGCTGGCGCTGATCAGCCGCCGTGGCCTGCACAGCCGGGTGGCGGCGCTGTCCATCCGCCCGGAAATGCGCGGCAAAGGGCTGGGAAAAGCGCTGATGCAGCGTATCGTCGCCGACGCGCATAAGCGTGGCGATCGTCAGCTGTCTCTGGAAGTGATCGAAGGCAATGATGCCGCACTGGCGCTCTACCATCAGGCTGGTCTGCGCATCGTCCGCACCCTGACCGGCCACCAGGCCGATGCACCGACCACCACCGACGTTGCAGTGCTGCAGGAGATTGACCCCCTGACCGTCTCGCACCGTCTGACGGCCGAAGGTGCCACCGACCAACCTTGGCTGATCGCACCGGAATCCCTTTACAAGCTGCCCGGCAAACCGCACGCTTTTACCCTTGACCGCCAGGCCTATGCGGTGGTGCAGGCCGGGGCCGAGAAGTGCTTCCTGCGCATGATTTACGTGCCGCCGCAGCACCGTGGCAAAGGGCATGCCCGGGCGCTGCTGGCCGCGTTACAGGTACAGTTTTCGCCGCTGCCGCTGGCGGCCAACGTTTACGTTCCCGAGGTAGCCGCGCCCTTCTTTGATCGCCTCGGCTGGCGGCAAGACGCGTTACGCCAGTTTGAGATGGCGATGACCTTGAATACCCGACAATAACAACCCGTGAGTTATCCTTTTATGGCAGGAGAAAACATGCAGAAAATGACCCTTGGCGCGGCGATCGGCATTGCGCTATTGACGCTTACCGGCTGCGCGCAACCGCCGAAAACCGATCTGCAGGCCCGGCAGCGGCTGGCGGACCAGTCGGTGCTGGCGCTGAACTGGTTCCAACAGTCCGGTGAGTATCAGGCGTTGGCGCACCAGGCATTCAACAGCGGCAAACGCGCCTTCGATCAGGCCAAGGCCGCGCCGGGCAAGAAGAAGGCCGTGGTGGTCGATCTGGACGAAACCCTGCTGGACAATAGCCCGTATTCCGGCTGGCAGGCGCAGCAAGGCCAGCCGTTCGCCGCCGCCACCTGGGCGAAATGGTCGCAGGCCGAACAGGCGGGGGCCGTGCCGGGCGCGGTGCAGTTTGCCCGTTACGTCAACAGCCACCAGGGCACGATGTTCTACGTCTCCAACCGCAAAGTGTCCGAATACGCCGCCACGGTCGCCAATATGCAGAAACTGGGCTTTACCGGCATGTCGGAAAAAACCGTGCTGCTCAGCAGCGACACGTCCAACAAGCAGGCGCGCTTTGACGCCATCAAACAGGCAGGCTATGACATCGTGGTGTACGCCGGCGACAACCTGAACGACTTCGGCGCGGCGACCTATCACCAGGATAATGCGCAACGTCGGGCCTTCGTCAGCGATAATCAAAGCAGGTTCGGCACCGAGTTTATCGTGCTGCCTAACCCGCTGTACGGCGACTGGGAAAGCGGCATGGCCCGCGATTACAACAAGCTGACGTCGGAGCAGAAGCTGCAAATCCGCCAACAGGCCATCAAGGCCTGGAACGGGCAGTAATCGCGGTTGTGGCATTGCCGCAGGGACGTTGCGCCTGCGGCATAGTCACAATGTTTTTTCGAAACACACGGCCAGTGGATTACCGCGATAACGGCCATAATTTTCACGCAGCTGATAACCCTGTGCCAGATAAAACCTCACGGCACGCTGGTTAACCCGACGAGTCTCCAGCCACAGTTGTCGATAACCCCGTTGCCGCGCCTGCCGTTCAAGCTCTCGAAGCAAACGGCCGCCGGTGCCGGCACCGGTCTCACGTATGTACATGCGCTTCACCTCGGCAATCCCCGGCGCCAACCAACGGAAGGCGCCGCAGCCCACAGCCACACCGGCCGCATTACGTGCCAGTAAAAAACAGGCGTTTGCCGCCCGCATTTCGCTCACGTCGAACGACGCCGAACCGCTGTCACCGGTAATTTCCGCCAGCCTCGCCGACAACTCGGCCATCAGCGCCAGCGCCTCCGGGCTGTCGGCCTCGGCGGGTACAATGCTAAGCGTCACAATAATTTGTACATATAACTGGTGGCATCCAACGCGCTGCCGTTGCTGGCGCGAGCGTACTGCGGAATGCTTCCCGCCAGCTGAAACCCCAGTTGACGATACATGCCCTCGGCCGTGTCGCCGGTCAGGGTATCCAGCACCAATAAATGCCGCTGATGCTGAATCGCCCTTTGCTGAATTTGCAGCATCAGCTCACGGGCGATGCCCTGACGGCGAGCCTGCGGATGCACCATCAATTTCACTACCTCGGCACGGTGGCGGCCGTTGTCAGGCATGTCCAGCAGCAGTTGCACCGTGCCGACCACTCGCCCCGCTTGCCGGGCGACCAACAGGATCCTTTCTTCGCGCTCAATCGCCGGTAGCAAACGGCACCAGAACGCCTGCGCCTGTTCCAGGGTGAAAGGCATCACAAAACCAATACTCGCGCCTTGCGATACGCTGGCTTGCAGCATCTCGGCCAGCTCGGGAAGAGCGTTTTGTACCTCATCGGCGTTCAGTTGCTGTATCTCAATCATGATTAGGGCCTGCAGATAACAAGGGTGTAATGGGCCGGTTCGGTGCCGGGCACAGCAAACCGGGAAGCGCCGAACAGCCGGTAACGCAGACAGTCGCCCGGCTCAAGCTGGAAGGTGCGGTCCTCAAGCGTCAGCTCAAGCCGGCCTTCCAACAGCCAAAGATGGTGCTCGAGCGCATGTACCGAAGGTGCGTCATAGGCAATTTCCGCCCCGGCTTCAAGCCGGCCTTCGATAAACTCCGCCTTGAACAGCGCGGCGGGCGGCGATACCGAACGGCGGTGAAAGCCGCTGGCGCGGTCGACCCACACCGGTTGCTGCTCACGGCGCAACAGTTCCGGCGGTTCATCCTCGACCTCACTCAGCAGGCGTGACATGGTCAGCCCATACGCCGAGCACAGCTTGTTCAACAGCGAAGCGGTCGGGCTGGTTTCCGCGCGCTCCACCCGCGACAACGTCGCCCGGCTGATGCCGGTTTGCTGCGCCAGTTCCTCCAGCGACCAGCTCTGTCGCTGACGCAAGTCAGACAGCCGCTGCGCCAAACGGAGATCGGCGCTTTCCATTCCGTTATCCATTCTCGTGCTCCTGATGATAAATCCCATATAAGAGAAATAATCTCAAATAAGGGATTCGTCAACCGGATTTTAAAACAGGCCGCACAGGGCGATAAAAATCAGCATGCTCAGCAGCACCACCGCCAACATATTGCGCAAGAAAAACGCCAGTATCACCGCAAACAGCGCGCCCCACAGATAAGGATTATCCGGTACCGCACGCAAGGTATCGCCGCTGAAAGCCAGGATCGGCCCGCAGATCGCCGTCAGCACCGCCGGCACGGAAAAACTCAGCAGGCGCCTGAAAGGTGGCGACAGCCTCACCGGCAGACCCGGTGCCAGAAAACAGTAACGGTTAAAAAACACCACCAGCCCCATCAGCACTATCGTCAACCAAATCATGCGCCCCCCTTGCTGCACAGCATGCCGGTGCCCATCGCCGCGAGGGTGGTGATAATCAACGCGCCCGGTACCTGAAAATAATGCAGCGCCACCGACAGCATCAACGCGGTCAGTACGCACGCCAGCACCGGCAGGCTACGGATCATCGGTACCACGATGGCGATAAAAGTGGCGGCAATGGAGAAATCCAGGCCATAACGATCCAGATCCTCGGCACTGCCGGCGGCCAGCACGCCCAACAGCGTGAAAAAAATCCAGCTCAGGTAAAAGGTCAGCCCGGCACCCAGCGCGTACCAGCGGTTAAAGCGCGCCGGCCCCTGATTGCCGGCGAGGGCAAACAGCTCATCGGTCAACAGGAACCCCAACAGCAAACGCCAACGCAAAGGGAGCGGCGCTACGCTTTCCCGCAGCCGCAGGCCATACAGAAAATGTTGGGCGGTGACAAAAAAGGTCGAGACCAAAATGGCCAGCAACCCCGCCCCGCCTTTGATCATGCCCATCGCCGCCAGTTGCGAGGCACCGGCAAAGACAATGGCCGACATGCCCAGCCCCTGTGCCGGCGTCAGGCCACTCTGGATGGCCATCGACCCTGCCAGGATACCCCAGGGCAACACCGCCAGACACAGCGGCAGGATCGCCGCCGCCCCTTGCAGCGCCGGGCGCAGCCGGGACATCGGCGGCTCGGTGAGGATTGATAAGTGCGTCATGCTGTTCTCCTTCGTTTGAAGGCACAGCCTAGGGCAGGATGCTTCCGGGGTATTGCACAGGATTGCGCGGCTATTTCAGCGATTTAACATAGTCGCCGGGCGTGATGCCCATCGATTTGCGGAAATGGCGGTGGAAATGGCTTTGATCGTGAAAACCGCTGCTCAGCGCACTGTCCAGCACGCCGTGGCCGGCCTTCAGCATGTGGCGCGCCTTGCGCAGCCGGGCCTGGATTTGGTAAGCATGCGGCGGCAAACCGGTGGCCAATTGAAACTGCCGCAGCAGATAGTAAGGGCTGAGCGCCACCCGTTCCGCCAGCTCCAGCAACGAAATGTCCGCCTCGGGGAAATCATCCAGAAAAGCCTTTACCTGCGTGACCTGGCGCTGCGCCTTACTCTGCGGCGCGGGTTCGATGCGGCTTTTACCGTGCCGCAACATCAGCCAGGTGAGCGCAGAAAACACCATGGTTTCTTTCAGCAGACGGTTTTCATCGCTGCGCAGCAGGCTGAACGCCAGCCGCAGTTGGCCGGCAAGGCCGACATCGTGAATCACCGGATGGGGGAAATAAGGCGTTGCCCCGGCACCGGTTTTCAAATCTCGCGCAAGAAACGCCAGCAATTCCGGGGTGGGATACATCGCCTGATAGGACCAGCCGTCTTCGCTGGCGGCGCTGCCGGTATGAATATCGTCGGCGTTGACCAGAATGATGCTGCCCAGCGGCGCCACGTGCTCGCCGCCGGTCCGGTAAAAACGCTGGGCGCCGTCGTCGATCACCCCTACGCAGAAGCCTTCGTGGCTGTGGCGCGAGAAAGTCTGGCGGCGATAGGTAGCCTGCAGCACCTCCAACCCGCCGAGTTCGTCGACGTGCATGAAGCTGGCCTGCTCCCGACGAAGGTTACGCCCTGCGCTTTCCACCATAATATCCGCCCCCGCTGAATGAAGTTTATTCTATCATTCAGTGGAAGGATGGTTTTGTACAAAATTGCCCGTTTCGTCGGCCGGCGGCGCGATTGCCGCACAGCGCCAGGCGCTAAACACCGCCAGCAACGGCGCCAGGGCAAACAGCAGGAACAGCCAGCGCGCGGCATTGGCCGCCCCCGCCGCCCCGCCCGGCTCGTTCAGCCCGGCCAGATTCGCGATCATCCCGGCCAGCGCCGCGCCAAAAGCGGTGGCAAACAGCTGCACCGTGGTGATGGATGCGCCGGCGATATCCTTATCCGCCTCAGGGGCGACCTGCAGGATGCGAGTCAACAAATGCGGCCAGCCGAAACCGATGCCGAATCCCACCAGCGTCAGCGCGATCACAATCGGCGTCAGCGCCAACCAGTGGCCGCCAGAAGGCGTCGGCATCAAAATACCCAGCGCCAACAACCCCACCAACACGAACAGCGGCCCGCTGACGATCGCCCGGCGGATGCCCGCACTGCGCCAGCCGGAACTGAGGATTTCCGATAGCGTCCACCCCGCCGCCATGGTGGCCGCAATGTAGCCGGAGATCAGCGGCGATTGACCATGCAGGGTTTGCAGGAAGTAAGGCACGAAAATTTCGCTGGTCATGCCTACCACCAGCAGGGAAACGGTGATATACAGCGAGGCCAGTTGGGAGCCGCGACGCAAAGCGCCATGTGGCAACAGCCGTGCACGAGAGTGCGCCTCACGCTGTATCAGCCAGGCCATCAACAGTAGCGCCAGAGCGATGCCACCCAGATTGATCCACGCGCTGTCCGCCAGGCTACCGGCGGACACCACCAGCACCGCCGTCGCCAACAGCAGCAACTGAGCCGCCGGCAGCGGCGCCGCCTGTTGCTGGGGTTTACCCTTGGGCAGGATCAGGAAAGTGAAACCGGCGTACAGCACCATGATCGGCAGCAGAATGCCGAATGCCCAGCGCCAGGCGTTCAGTTCGGCAAAGATCCCGCCCACCGCCGGCCCCACCAGCGTCGCAATGCCCCACATCGCCGACACCAATGCCATCGCGCGCGGCCACAGTTTTTGCTCAAACACCAGATTGATCATGGCGTAGGACAACGCAAAGATCAGACCACCGCCAAACCCCTGCACCGTCCGGCCGATCAGCATCACCGGCATCGACGGTGCCAGCGCACACAGCATCGCTCCGGCAATAAAGAACAGCGACGCCACCAGATAGGCACTGCGAGCGCCATAACCGCTGAGCAACCGCGCGGATAACGCAGAGCCGAGAATGGACGCCACCACAAACAGCGTGGTGTTCCAGGCATAGAGATTCAGGCCGCCAATATCCTGCACCACCGAGGGCAAAATGGTAGTGGCGACCAGAATATTGATGGCATGCAGCGCTACACCGAGTGAGAGCGCGATCGCACTGGCACCATTTTTGCCGGAGAAAAGATCGCCCCAGCGGCTATCATCGTTAGTTATCACAGTTGTCGTCCTGTTTTCAGAGTAATGGCATTGAGTTGCGGGTGATATTGCGTTAAATTTAACAAGTGTTAACTTGGAATAATGGTAGGGCGAGGCGGAGAAATATGTCAAGAATAAACTTGGAAAATAGCGATGGCACCACACAGTCGGTCAGTGACCGTTTGCTGACGCTATTGAAAACCCGCGGCCCACAACAAGCGTCTGATGCAGGGAAAGTCCTTGGCACCACCGGTGAAGCTGCGCGCCAGCAGTTCGTCAAGCTGGCGAAAGAGGGTTTGGTTGAAGCGGTGGCGGAAACGCGCGGCGTCGGCCGCCCGGTGCAGCTGTGGCACCTGACCGTCGCCGGCAATGCGCGTTTTCCGGATACCCATTCCGAATTGACGGTGCAACTGCTGCGCACCGTACGCGACAAACTGGGCGAACAGGCGATTGACTTGCTGATCGATACCCGTGAACAGGAAACGCGCATTAACTACAAACAGGCAATGATCGGCGCGACCGACTTGCAAGAGCGCGTCGCGCGCCTGACGGCCATCCGCACCCGCGAAGGCTATATGGCCGAATGGCGCGCCCAGGAAGACGGCTCGTTTCTGTTGGTGGAAAATCACTGTCCGATCTGCGCCGCCGCCACCGTCTGCCAGGGATTCTGCCGCGCTGAACTGAGTATTTTCACCGAGGTGTTGCAGGCGCAGGTCGAGCGCTCCGAGCATATCCTGGCCGGCGCGCGCCGTTGCGCTTATCGCATCTCGTTGCTGTAAGCAGGCATTCCCCCATGCACCGGGCGCAACCGCAATGAAAACGCATGCCGGATTCTGGCTGGCGACGCTGGGGATCAACGCCGCCTGGCTGCTGGCGATCCTGGGCCAGGATCGGGTCAATGCCATACTGCTGGCCGGCGCGGTACTGGCGCTCATCTTTACCCCGGCGCATCGGCGGCGATGGGCACTGTTGACCGCCCTGACCGGTATCCTGATGGACAGCCTGTGGAGTTATGCCGGCGTGCTGCATTTCAGCGGCCACAGCCTGTTGCCGTTATGGATGGTTGCCCTGTGGCTGGCCTTTGGCTGTTGGTGGTTTTGGCTGCTGGACCTGATAAAGGCCGCCCTCTGGCCGCTGGCGGTCCTGGGTTCCATCGCCGGGCCGCTGGCGGGCATCATCGGCTGGAAGTTGGGTGCAATACAGCCGGGCATCGCGCCGGAAATCATGCTGTTGCTGCTTTCTGTCGGTTGGGCCGCCTTTCTGCCCGCGGTGAGCTGGCCGCGTCTGAACAAGCCGGCCCCGTAACGGCGCAGGCTTGCCGGCCATTCCTTTTTCATCGGCCTTTTTTCCATCAAAAAAGTGCTGAAAAGCGTTGCTTATCCGCCACCCGATCGGGTTTACTGAGTCCTCTAATAATAACCTTCCCTACAGAATAAAAACCCATGCTTAGCCAAAATAGCCGTAACGTCCTGCCGTTAATCGGGGCACTGTTCACGTTATATATTGTTTGGGGGTCGACCTACTTCGTTATTCGTCTGGGTGTAGAGAGCTGGCCGCCGTTGATGATGGCCGGTATCCGCTTTCTGGTCGCCGGGATCGTGCTGTTCAGTTTCCTGGCGCTGCGCGGCCATGCTTTGCCAACGCCAAAACAGTGGCTGGCCGCCGGCACCATCGGCATTTTGCTGTTGGCGGTGGGTAACGGCCTGGTGACCGTGGCAGAGCACCAGAACGTGCCTTCCGGCATTGCCGCGGTGATGGTGGCGACGGTACCGCTGTTTACCCTGTGCTTTAGCCTGCTGTGGGGCATGCGCAATACCAAACTGGAATGGGCGGGCATTGCGCTGGGCCTGGTGGGGATTGTGCTGCTGAATACCGGCAATAACCTGGTCGGCAACCCGACCGGCGCGCTGCTGATCCTGCTGGCTTCCGCCAGTTGGGCGTTTGGATCGGTGCTGGGGTCGCGCATCTCGCTCCCCGCCGGGCCGATGGCCGGTGCGGCGGAAATGCTGGTCGCCGGCGTGGTGTTGCTGGTGGTCAGCCAACTGAGCGGCGAGCGCCTGACCGAGATGCCCACCGCCAAAGGCTTCTTCGCGCTGGGTTACCTGATCGTTTTCGGCTCCATGCTGGCGATCAGCGCCTACATGTTTTTGCTGAAAAACGTGCGCCCGGCGGTGGCGACCAGCTATGCCTACGTTAACCCGGTGGTGGCGGTGCTGCTCGGCATCGGTTTCGCCGGCGAGACGCTGGCACCGCGTGAATGGGCCGCGCTGGTGATTATCGTCGCTGCGGTGGTGCTGGTGACGCTGGGGAAATACCTGTTCACCCGCCCGGCAAGCCGTATAAACAGCAAGTAGTATACCCAAAATAATTGGAGTTGCATCAAGGCGGCAAGGCCGTAAATCCCCGGGAGCTTAGTAAACTAAGTGACTGGGGTGCGCGGACGCGGCCAACACAGATGCAGCTTCAAGTATGACGGGGATATGACTCGGGCGAAGATATTCGCCCCTATGCCGCTGCCAACAAAGCGGCGGCTGGAAAGCCCACGGGTATAAAAATGCGTCTTGTTTCACCCGACAAAGGGTCTATAATTCCCGCTGTTCCAAACAACCTGCGAAATTATTCCTATGCTGAAAAAAGCCTTTATCATCGTTATCGCCCTGGCCGCCTTTGGTTCGCTGGGTGGCGTATTCCTGGCCGGGCTGAATATGTACACCCGTTCCACCACGCCGCTCGAAGAGAGCACCACCACCAGCGATGCCGCCGTCAGCACGGCTCCGGCAGACAGCATTCAGGCCAAGTGATGGTCCATCCAGCCCTGGCAACGTTGCTGTAAAAAGCGTTGCAACAGCCTGACGCGCTCCGACACCTGCGAACGGTGCGGACACACCAGGCTGATGGGCACCGCGTCGCTTTGCCATTCCGGCAATAGCTGCACCAAACGCCCCGCGTGAATATCCGCCACCACATCGATAGCCGATTTACGGACAATACCGTGCCCGGCCAGCGCCCAACGCCGTGCCACCTCGCCGTCGTCGGTAAAATAATGGCCGTTCAACGGCACTTCAATGCACTCATCCCCACGCCACAAGCGCCATTCGGCCTGCCTGCGCCCACTGGGCTGATAAATCAGAATGCCGTGTTGCGCCAGTTCTGCCGGCGTCTGCGGCGCGCCATACCGTTGCAGGTAAGCCGGGCTGGCGCAGATTAAGCGCCGGTGCTGCGGCAGAATGGGCAGCGCCACCAGCGAAGAATCCGCCAGTTGGCCAAAGCGCAGCGCAATGTCTACCGGCTCGCGGAACAGGTCGGCCTGGCGGTCGTTAACCAGCAATTGCAGTTGAATATGCGGGTGCTGCAGCTTGAATTCGTCCAGCCAACCCAACAGCAGGTTGCGGCCAAAATCGGACGGCGCAGAAATTTGCAGCACGCCGGAGAGCCCCTGGTGTTTCTCGCGTATCGCCTGCTCCCCTTCCGCCAACGCGCCTAACGCCAGCCGGGCGCTATCAAGATAACGCCGCCCTTCCTCCGTCAAGCGCAGGCTGCGGGTGGAGCGCACCAACAGCCGTACCCCCAGCCGCTGCTCCAGCCTTTTTACCGCAATGCTGGCCGCCGCGGGGGTGATATCCAGCGCGCGTGCCGCCTCTGAAAAACTGCCGCCGTCCACCGTACGAACGAACACGTCGAGATCGATAAAGGATGTCATGGGGATCCTGGCGCCACGCCTATTATTAAAATTAATTTATAAGTGTTTGCCATTTAGGCTGATTGTTCGCGAATTTTCAATGGGTGATGATAGATAACATCGACATTCATGGCAATCGAGGCACTATCATGACCCTCTCTTCTTCTCCCCTGAACCGGCAAAAACTGGTGATCATCGGCGGTAACAGCGGTATCGGCGCAGCGGTGGCTTACGCCGCCGTGGCAAGCGGTGCCAGCGTGGTGCTGGCCTCACGCCGCACTGGGTGCATGCAACACTATCAACCCACCGCCGGCGGCAGCCTGCGGGTGATGCAGGCGGACGTCACCGACGAAGCTTCGCTGCGTGCGCTGTTCGCCGAGGTCGGCGAATTCGATCATCTGGTGTTCACCGCCGGGCCGGTCGTACAGGCCAAACTGCTGGCGGATACGGATTTTGACGAAGCGCAGGCCAGTTTTGACGTCAAACTGTGGGGCGCACTGCGCGCCATACAGGCGGCACTGCCTACCTTGTCGCCGCAGGGCTCCATCACTCTGACCTCTGGCCAGCTGTCGCGCAAATACCTCAGCGGGCAGCTGATTAAAACCGGCATCAATGCAGCGCTGGAGGCGATGGGCAAACAGTTGGCGAAAGAGCTGGCGCCGCGACGGGTCAACGTGGTCAGCCCCGGCATTACCGTCACCGAAGCTTACGATGCCCTTGGCGCCGAACAGCGGCAGGCGATGTTCGCCAAAATCGGCGCCGGGCTGCCGGTCGGGCGCGTCGGCCAGGCGGCGGACGTGGCGGCAGGGTATCTGCTGGCAATGGAAAACGGCTTTATCACCGGCAGCGTGATTGACATCGACGGGGGCGGCCTGCTGTAAATTTGGCAAGCGCCGCCTGGGGGAACGCCTACAGCGCCGTCACCCCCAGCGCGGTGATTTTTTGGTACGCCGGTAGCATTGCACAAGATATTGCCGGAAACCTGAAAGGTGATGCGTAGCATTTTGATGATGGCTCAGGAGCATAACGGTAATACCTTTTTTCCCTTTGAGCGGAAACGGGCAAAAATCCGAATCCAGGCCAGAAGAATTGCGCAACATTTACACCGCCACATTTCACAACGTATTATCCCCTTGTGAAAACCCAATGGACTGCAATACAAGGAATGTATCACCATGTCTGCATTAGAGTTTCCCTGCACTATATTCAAGACCAAAAGGCAAATGGACGATTATGGCGCAGAGGATATGCGTTATGGGGACTTATCCGAAACGCAGCTAAAAACGCATTTCCGACTGGTGGATGTTTCTGCCCAAGTGAATCCTTACACGCTGACAAGCATCACCCCATTTAACCAGCCACAGTTGATGCTTCATGGATCCCGTGAAAAGGGCGAGAAAATCACCCGGCAGGAGTGTGCCAAAATATTGTTCAATGAGTTTCGCCATCTCTCTCAGTCTTTTGCCATATATGGTCCCTACAAACACCTGATCGAGAAAATGATCACCCATATGCAAAGCAGCAACGGCTCTGTATTCACTAGTATGCACCTGGACGCTGCTTTGAAAGAGCAGATACTTAACGATAGATCGCCAGATAATAGCTCACGGCTGTTGTTGAAAACAGTGCTAGATAAGAATATAGACTGGGAGGAAAAATGTTATCCCGCAGAAAAAAATCAAAAACTAAAAGACGCCATTCTTTTTAGTAAGCTGCCTAAATTTGACAGATCTGAGGATAATTTTAACGGGATGGGTATCACTGTTCATGATATTTGGGCTACACATATCACAATAAAATCACTGCATATTGATAATGATCACTACCGTGCGATGGTACATTACAAAGTACAGGATCATTTCGGCCTGGATAGTGACGATATTTCAAAATTTAAATTTAACCAGTTCCGTTTTTTCCGTATCTGGTTTGTTCTTCAGAGATACAATCAGTTTGGCTTTAAACCCTTTATGACCAATATGGAAGCTACTGTAGAAATAACCGGGAGACGTAATGAAAGCAAAAAATAAAAAAATTCTCTTTGTCCTGATGCTGGCTATCTGTGCTCCGTCAGGATACTTCCTCTGGTTATCGCAGCGTACGGTAGAAATCATAGCCGTTCATCAACGACATGAAATCAGTTCTATATTGGTTAATAATTTCCCATTTACTGATAGAGGGAGAATAGCCTGGTGGCTTAAAAATAAAGACATGCTAAAAAATCGATACGGAGCCCCAAGACCAGATCGCGATGGAAGCTTTACTATTATTTTTTGGGATTTTGGCGATGGATATAAAGAAGAAGGCAAGTCTGACAGATTGTGCTTTGACAATATGAAAGCAGTTAAAAACTGTATAGAAAAAGAAAGATACATGACAATTTACAAATTTAACAATGAAGAACCTTTTTTTTCTTTCGATGGTAAAAGATATATAGCCAACTCAAAAGGAGAAATAGTAAAAATAAAAGATGAGTAAATTACCGTTCATGATACTTGAGCGACAGATATCGCAATAAGTTAACTGCATATTAATAATGTTCGCTATCGTGCGGTTGTGCATTACAAAGTGCAGGATAATTTCGGTATAGAGATTGCTGGAAGAATGAGACAAAAGCGGTAACCCCTTCCCGCCAACGTCAATGTATTTCAGTACGGCGATTTCCGCTAAAAGCGGGTTTACACCTCTCGACTGGCGGCAATCGCCGCCCGGCACACTCACAGCGTCGACCACTATCACATGTGGTTTTTTGTATGTAAAAATAGTTTTAACCCGCCAGCTCGCCCAAGTGGGGAACGCCTACAGCGCCGTCACCCCCAGCGCGGCGGCCTGTTGTTCCAGCGCAGTGATTTTTTGATACGCCGAACGGGGTACCAGCGTGAAATCGCCGATCAACAGGTTGTCGCTCACCGCCTCTCCCACCATCGCCTTCGCCCCGGCACGCAATATTTCCAGCTGTTCCGGCGGCGTATGCGCAGAGGTAATCAGCGGCAACCCGGGAACGACGGCCGTCCGGCCAATAATTTTCAACCCCGTCAGTGCCTGCGGTTGCGCCCGTTTGAGCAATTCCAGGCTGATGCAGTCGATGGCCGCAATGTCCGCTTCGCGGTTTTGGATCAGTTTGATCGATTGATAATGCGCGCCGGAAGCGATGGCGGCGCGAAAGAATTTTCCGTCTTGCGCCAAAGGCGCGATCAGTGCGCGCAGGCTGTTATGGCCAGACTGCGAATCTGTGCTGTTATAGGCCGCTACCCGGCCGCGAAAATCCGCCAGGCTTTCGCCCCGCTCATCATCGCGGACCACCAACCAGCTGCTGTACTCCGGCCCCTCGCAACCTTCGACGCGATAGTGATAAGTGCCGACCAACTGTACCTGCGGCAGGCTGCTGACCAGCGGATAACCGCAGGTCTGGCTGAGCAGGACATCGTCCTGCTGCCAATGCCGCGCCAAATCTTGCGGCCAGCTCAGTTGCGGCGGCAAATCCGCCAGCCCCAAATCTTGAAGTTTTTCGCGCAGCACCTGCCAAAAGGCCTCGGCCGGTTGATGCGTAACGCCGTACATCGGCAAAGATACCTGCTTCATGTTCCTTACCCCGCTGAAGAATCTACCGGCGTCTGCTGACGCCAGGCGGTGAGATAGCGCACCCAGCGCTCAAACAGCATGTCGGTGATGATCGCCAGCAAGGCCACCACCGCCGCCCCCTGAATGACATAAGCGGTATTGAAACCGCTCAGGCCGATGATGATCGGCGAACCCAGCGTTTTGGTGCCCACGGTGGAGGCGATCGCCGCCGTGCCGATGTTAATGATGACCGACGTGCGGATGCCGGCGACAATCACCGGCGCCGCCAGCGGCAGCTCGACGCGCCACAAGATCTGCCTGGCGTTCATCCCCACCCCCTGCGCAATCTCGCGCGTGGCGCTGGGCACCGATTCAATCCCCGCCAGCGTCCCCTGCAAGATGGGCAGCAGGCCATACAGCACCAAGGCAATAATCGCCGGTTGCTCGCTAAAACCCATCACCGGCACGGCAATCGCCAGCACCGCCACCGGCGGGAAGGTCTGACCGACCGCCACCAGGGTTTCCACCAGCGAGCGGAACTCCTTGCCGGCCCGACGGGTCACGCCAATCCCGGCCGCTACGCCAATCACCACAGCGATCAGGCTGGAAACCGCCACCAGCAACAGGTGTGCCCACACCAGCGAGATAAAGCTGTCTTGCTGGTAGATCGGCCGGTCCAGATCGGGGAACCAGGCGGCGAACAGCCCGTGCAAATGATTCATGCCAAACACCAGCGCCAGCAGCAAAGCAAAGGTCCAGGGCAGCGGATCGCGCAGCCAGCGCGTGGAGCGCTGCGCACTCATGACAGCGCCTTTTGGCTAATCAGATCGTTGAAATGCAGCACGCCGAGCGCTTCGCCCTGTTCGCCCACCACCGGTAAACGTTCACTGCCGCGCGCCACAAACACCGACAGGGCTTCGCGCAGGCTCATGGCGGCAGCGATCGGCTCGCCGTCAGCACGGCCGGGGCGCACACGCTCCGCCACCGTTCCCAGCGACAGCAGCTTGATGCCGCGATCGCTGCGGCCAAAGAAATCGCGGACAAAATCGTTGGCCGGCGCGGTCAGCAGTTCCAGCGGCGTGCCCTGCTGCACAATGCGCCCTTGATCGAGCAATACGATGCGGTCCGCCAGCGCCAGCGCTTCGTCGATGTCGTGCGTCACCAGCACTATGGTGCGTCCGGAAAGATGATGAATGCGCGCGATCTCCGTTTGCAGCGCCGCACGCGTTACCGGATCCAGCGCACCGAAAGGCTCATCCATCAGCAGCACCTCAGGATCGGCGGCCAGCGCGCGCGCCACCCCAACCCGCTGCTGCTGCCCGCCGGAAAGCTGGTGCGGGTAGCGGCGGCGGAACAGATCCGGCTCCAGGTGCAGCAGCTCCAGCAGCTCGGTCACCCGGTCGCGGATGCGCGCTCGCGGCCATTTCAGCAGTTGCGGCACGGTGGCGATGTTCTCCTCCACCGTCCAGTGCGGAAACAGCCCGATCGACTGGATGGCATACCCCATCCGGCGGCGCAGGTCCTGAGGTTTGAATTTCTGGATCTCTTCGCCGGCAAAATAAATCTTGCCCTGATCGTGTTCGATCAGCCGGTTGATCATTTTTAACGTCGTGGATTTACCGGAACCCGAGGTGCCGATCAGTACGGCAAATTCGCCCTCGGCAATCTGCAGCGTAAGGTCGTCCACCGCCGGCTTGCCCTGAAAAATTTTGCTGACCTGAGTAAAGTGAATCATCGGCGTGAAACTTCCAATAATGAAACCATAAATTTAAACAGCGAATCGACGATTACCGCCATCACGATCACCGGGATCACCCCCAGCAGTACCAAATCCAGCGCGCTGCTGAGCAGGCCCTGGAAGACAATGGCGCCAAACCCCCCGGCACCGATCAACGCCGCCACCACCGCCATGCCGACGGTTTGCACCGCCAGAATGCGCACGCCGGTCAAAAACAGCGGTAATGCCAACGGCAACTGCACGCGGAAGAAAATCTGCCCGCGCGTCAGACCCATGCCGCGGGCAGACTCGATCACGCTGGCCGGCACGCTTTGCAGCCCGGCCACCACGCTGCGCACCAGCGGCAACAGGGCATACAGCACCAGCGCAACGATCGCCGGCGCCATGCCGATGCCGCTGACGCCGTGCTCCGCCAGCCACGGCACCGCCGTCGCCAACCCGGCCAAAGGCGCTATCAGCAGGCCAAACAGCGCAATCGAGGGCACGGTCTGGATAATGTTCAGGGTCGAGAAAATCGGCGTTTGCCAGCGGCGTGAACGGAAACACAGCACCCCGAGCGGCACGCCAATCAACAGCGCCGGCACCAGCGTCGCCAGCAGAATGGCCAGGTGCTGCAACAGCGCGGCGTCAAATACCTCCTGCCGGTTGTAGTACTCCTTCAGCAGTGAAAGCTGATCCAACCGATGCCCAAACAGCAGCGCCACCGCAGGCAGCAGCACCAGCAGATTGCCGAGGATACGCCACAGGTGCGAGGCGGCGAGTCGCGTCATGGCGTCTGCGGCCATCAGCAGGCTCAGCGCCAATATCAACCAGCAACCGCTGCCCCAGGAAGTGCGCGCCAGTTTGGAGCCTTCCTGCGCCAGTTGTTGCGCGGCATGGCCGCTCAGCCAGAAGGCCAGCGTCAGCAATGCCGAAGCGGCCAGCGCGGTGAGCAAGGCATTGCGCCTGCTCGGCGCCAACAGGCTAAGCGCCGCCAGCACCAGCATCGGCGCCAACAGCCACAACGCCGGGCCATGCAGCAGGGAGATCAGGGAAATGGGCTTGCCCGACAGCAGGCGATTGGGGGCATAGCTGAGAAACGGCAGGCCAAATGCGGCCAGCAGCAACAGGATAAGCAATGTCAGTAAAACGCGGTTTTTTACGGCAATAATCAAAGAAACTCTCCGGCTCCATATCTGGTGGGCCGTATCCCGCCCCTCTCCCAAAGGGAGAGGGGAAAGATCGGCATTATCCCTTAACAAATCCTTTCTCTTTCAGATAAGCGGCCGCAACCTGTTTGGCATCCTGGCCTTCCACCGCGATCTGCGCATTGAGTTTCTGCAGCGTCGGGCCATCCAGCGAGGCAAATACCGGCTTCAGCAATTCGGCGATATTGGCGTGCTGTTGCAACGCCGCCTCGCGGATAATCGGCGCCGGCGCATAAATCGGCTGCACGCCTTTTGGATCTTCCAGCGTTTGCAGCCCCAGCGCCGCCACCGGGCCGTCGGTGCCGTAGGCCATTGCCGCATTCACGCCGGAGGTTTGCTCCGCCGCCGCCTTGATGGTCACGGCGGTATCGCCGCCGGCCAGCGACAACAGTTGATCCTGATTCAGTTTAAAGCCGTAAGCATTTTGGAACGCCGGCAGCGCATCCGGGCGTTCGATAAACTCCGCCGAAGCCGCCAGCTTGAATTTGCCGCCGCCGTTGATCCACTTGCCCAGGTCGGCCAGGGTTTTCAGGTGGTTGGCATCCGCCACGTCCTGACGGATGGCGATAGTCCAGGTGTTGTTGGCCGGCGAGGCAGCCAGCCAGACGATTTTGTTCTTGTCATAATCGAGTTTCTTCACCTTCTCGAAACCGGCCTGGGCATTTTTCCATGCCGGGTCTTTTTCGTCGGAGAAGAAAAATGCGCCGTTGCCGGTGTATTCCGGGTAGACGTCAATTTCGCCGGAGGTGATCGCCCCGCGCAGCACCTTGGTGGTGCCGAGCTGCAATTTGTTGGTGGTTTTGATGCCGTTGGATTCCAGCACCTGCACAATGATGTTGCCGAGCAGCGAGCCTTCGGTGTCGATTTTGGAGCCGACGCGCACCGTATCGGCCGCCTGCGCCACGCCGACGCTCGCGGCGAGCAAGGTCAACGCCAGAGCAAAGAAACGTCCACGTGATGGGGTGATAGCCATACTTTTTCCTCTTGTTGTGTGTTTTCCGGCTATTTGGCCAGATCGATTGGAAAATCCTGAGAAGCGCGCTTCCATCGCGCAATCAATGTCTCTGCCGGCCAGGCGTCATATTCGCCCTGGTGCGCCGCCGGCACCTCACCGCCGCTGAAAGGGTGAACCTCAACGGCAACCGGAGTAAACGCGTAGTCGCTCACCCATTGGCCATAGCCCTGCACCACAAACCCCTGGCTACGCTGCCGATACGCGCCGCGCTCCGCCAGATACACTTCCCGTAAACCGTACCACGGCAAGCCGGGCAGGTCATGATGAACTAAATGATAGTTCAGATTGAGAAACAGCAGCCGCCACGGCCACGCCGCCTCATTAATAATAGAACGTGCCTGCGGAGCTTCAACGGCGCGGTGCTCAAAAAACGATCTCACCTTGGTCAGCGCCAGCGCCGGGTAACTGACGGCCAACAGATAAAACGCCGCGCCAATGCCCCGTTGTTGCAGCCACCCCAGCACCGCCGCCAGCAGCAGCAGATGTACCAGCCACATCGCCAGCGTACGCAGTTCGCCGGCGGCAATAGCCTTCAGTGCATTGACCAGCGTGGCGGCGATATCCAGCGCCGGGCCAAGCGTAATGCGCCCGGCCAGCGTATTGCGCACTTTCGCCAACAGCGGAAACAGCCGAGGGAAACGCTGCCATTGGGCCTGGCTGAAATAATAGCTTTCGGGATCTTCATGCGGATCGGTCAGGTGTTCGTTGCGGTGGTGCTGAATATGCGAATCGCGATACAGACCATAGGGATACCAGATCGCCAGCGGCAACAGCCCAAACAGCTGATTGAGTCGCGGCCAGCGCGTTGGGTGGCCGTGGATAAGTTCATGTTGCAGCGACATATACCAGGTGGTCTGCAGGATCAGCAGCGGTGTGCCGAGCCACGGCCCCAGCGTCTGCCAGTGCTGCGCCACGCCAAACCAGCCGCCGTAGACTGCCGCCATAATGCCCCAGGTCGGCAGCTCCAGGCGCCAGTACCAACGCCGTTTAAGCTGCCGGATCCAGCTGCGCTGGGCAGAATGCAAATAGTGGCTGTGGCGTTGGGTTGAAGACATGCTGCGGCTCGCTGTGGGAGATTTTCCCCAGTATCTGCGAGCCGCATGGGCGCTCAAAATAACGAAAGCGGTAAAGCAAAGTTAAAAATCAGCTATTTGCGTAAACGGCCTGCGGCTGACATTCGATAGGGAAATTGACCGAGTTGGCGATAAAGCACAGGTGGTGTGCTTTTTCATGCAGTTGCTGCGCCAGTTGCAGATCGTCGCCGTCCCGCACCGTTACCCGCGGGCGTAGCGTAACCGCAGTAAAGAACCCGCCGCGCTGGGCGTCTTCGCGCATGATGCCGACGGCGTTGTCCTGATAGGCCAGCACCGAAATCCCCGACGTGGCGCACAGGTGCAGATACCAAAGTTTGTGGCAGGCGCTGACTGACGCCACCAGCAGATCCTCCGGGTTCCAGCGGGCGGCGTCGCCGCGAAAAGCCGGGTCGGCGGAACCGGCAATATCCGCCTTGCCTGCGGCGCTGATGCGATGATCGCGGCCGTAAGATTTGTAATCCGGCGTACCTGCGCCCAGATTGCCTTCCCAGTTCACTGCCACGTCGTACCGATGTTCACCTTTCATTACCCGATTTTCCTTTTGCCATGCATCAAAAAACGCTAATCAAAGAAAGACCCGCGACAACTATTGGCGGAAAAATGCCAAGGGGCAAGGGACGTTTTTATCCGGCAGTGCGATAGTGACGCTTTCTCACGATCGCCGCATTTTTTATGCGGCCCCATCAAATATCATCTCTAATACTGAACGTAAAATTACAATATAATGACCAAAAAACGAAACGAGAGGATGACCGATGCGCCACAAAATGTACCAGGTTGACGCCTTTTCTGAACGGGTGTTCGGCGGCAATCCTGCTGCGGTGCTGGTTCTTGATGATTGGCTGCCGGATAGCCTCATGCAGGCCATCGCCGCAGAAAACAATCTTGCGGAAACGGCTTTTGTTAAACCCGGCAAGGCGGGTTGGGATCTCCGGTGGTTTACGCCGACCCTGGAAGTCGATTTCTGCGGCCACGCTACGCTGGCCGCTGCGCATATACTGGTAACCGAATACGGTATCGCGGGAACCTTGTCGTTTTCCGCCCGGGTGGGCCAGTTGAAGGTGGACGCAATGGAAAACGGCTATCTGTTGGATTTACCCTGCATTCCCCCGGAACCTCTCTCCCAGCTTCCGGCCGCTATCGCCCCGCTGTTCAGTGAGTTGGCCGTCAGCCACTTCCGCAGTTTCGAGAATATTTTCGTGGTATTGGCAGACGAAGAGGCGGTCATAGGTTACCAACCCGACCTCAATAAGCTGGCGGAACTCGGGCCGGTCGGCGTGGTGATCACGGCAGAAGGCAAAGATTATGACTTCGTGTCGCGCTACTTTGTCCCTGGTGCCGGTATTCCTGAAGATCCGGTGACGGGCTCGATACATGCCACACTGGTTCCCTTCTGGGCCGCCCGCCTCGGCAAGACCCAACTTTCTGCCTACCAGGCCTCCGTGCGGGGAGGCCATTTGGTGTGCGAATTAAAGGAAAGCAGAGTCACGATCGAGGGCCAGGCCGTCACCTTTATGAAAGCGGAAATCCACCTGCCTGACTAACGCCGGCGTAAGCCCCACTATCGGCAGAGCCGAGTACCTGTACACAATAACGCGTACTCGGTTTCACTCTGCGGGGTACGCGTCCCCGGCATCGGCATACTGCTGCAACCGTTCGCGCCACCATTTTGCCGCCAGGCCGGTGGCGCTTTCACGCCAGCCAAAATAGGCGATATCGCTGCAACGTTCCGCTTCGACGCTTTTCGCCACCAGTTCGCCGCTTTTAAGGTAAGGTTCGGCCAGGTAGCGCGGCAGATAACCGCAGCCAAGACCACGAAGCTGCGCCCGCAGTTTGGCGTCAAAGCCAAAGACCGTCAGTTGATCTTGCTCCTCGAGGATATTCAGGTTCTGCGGTGCATTCACTCGCGAGGTATCGCGCACCACCACGGCCCGGTGCTGCCGGATATCGGCCTTCAGCAAGGGCTCGGCCAGCGCCGCCAGCGGATGCTGCGGGGCCACGGCAAACACGTAATCCAGCCGGCCCAATTGACTGAAAGCATAGCCGACGCGCGACGGCGGTTCACAAATAGCGCCGATAATAATGTCCGCGCAGCCATAAACCAGCGACTCCCAGGAGCCGGCCAACACTTCATGACTAAAGGTGAGGCGGGTATGATGATGGTGCCGATAAAACTCGTCAATCAGCGGCAGCAGCCGTTCGAACGGGAAGGAGGCGTCAATGCCCAGCGTGATCTCGCTCTCCCAGCCGTTTTCCACATAGCGCGCCTGCTGTTCCAGATCCTGCGCCGCCCGCAGCAGCACCCGGCCCTTTTCCAACATCAGTTTGCCGGTATCGGTGAATTTCGCCCGGTGGCCGGAACGGTCAAGCAGGGTAATCTCAAGGTCACTCTCCAGTTTTTGCACCATATAGCTCAACGCCGATGGCGTTTTGAACAGTGCCGAAGCCGCAGCGGCGAACGAGCCGTGCCGATCCAGCGCATCCAAAATCAGTAACGCTTCCAGGTTTAGTCTCACCGCATTCCCCCGTGTATAAAAAAACTCAACAAGATGGCAAAAATTCTGCGCTATCTTTGAAATCGGCCCCTGTCTACCCTGCATTTTATCGGCTTTGCATTACAGCGATTAATTCGCAGTAGGATTGGGAAAGTAAATCATGTCTGAATTTCAATTACTTGATAAAGATAACTCTGCACTGATTTTTATCGACCACCAGCCGCAGATGGCCTTTGGCGTGACTAATATTGATCGCCGGCTACTGAAAAACAACGCTGTCGGTCTGGCCAAAGCCAGCAAGATTTTTAACGTTCCCACTGTATTCAGCGCGGTCGAAACCGAGCGTTTCAGCGGCGATATCTGGCCGGAACTGCTGGCAGTTCGCCCTGACATCGCCCCCCTTAAACGCGCCTCAATGAACGCCTGGGAAGACGCCGCTTTCATCAAAGCCATTGCGGCCACCGGCCGCAAGAAACTGGTGATATCCGCACTGTGGAGCGAAACGGGTTTGACCTTCCCGGCATTGATGGCGCTGGAAGCCGGTTACGAAGTTTACCTGGTTACCGATACCTCCGGCGGCACCTCGGACGATGTGCATGAGCGCGCGATCGCACCGTTGATCCAGGCGGGGGCCGCTCCGGTAACCTGGCAGCAGGTCTTGTTGGAATATCAACGTAACTGGGCGCACAAAGAAACCTACGACGCCGTGATGGCGCTGATGCGCGACCACCGCGGCACTGACGCGCCGGTGCCTCCTGCTCCGGCACGCGCGGCAAAATAATCTTCTGCCCCGGCTGCACGCCAGGGTTTTTTGGGAGTTGACTTAATGGTTCATCAGCAGCACGTCACGTTAGTGATCACTCATCGTCTGGCCCCGGGTCAGGAACAGGCCTACGAGGCCTGGCTGAAACGTATTATGCCGGAAGCCGCCGGCTTCGCCGGCCACCTGGGCGTTAACGTGATCCGCCCGACCGGCAGCGAGCAGGTCTATACGATATTGGTGCGTTTCGACAGCATCGACAATTTGAACCAGTGGAACAACTCGCCGCTGCGCAAGAAATACATCGAAGAAGTGGCGCCGCTGTTGCTGGAAGACGACCACGTAGATATTCGCCCCGGCGCGGAATTCTGGTTCACGCCGCCGAGCGCCACGACCCGGCCCCCCGCCAAGTGGAAACAGTTTTTGATCACCCTGCTGGTGATCTTCCCCTCCACCAATCTGGTGCCCTGGTTCTGGGGCAAGCTGCTGCCGCAATTGGGCGGCACGCTGCCCGGCCATTTTCTCAATGACGCTACCGTGGTCGCCCTGGTGGTTTTCCTCTGGATGCCGATCGTGACCCGCGTCTTTCATCAATGGCTCATCCGCCACTAGGCCGTCTGCCAGGAGAGCAGCGAATGGGCATTAGCCCGGATTGGCATTGAGGGGGGGGGGGTTACGCCGTCGGCGGCTTGGGGCGCGTTCGATTGTTCATGCCTGGCGCTTCAATTATATCAAGCTACCAACTTAACAGCTTATTAAGTTGGTAGCTTATGAAGTTGGTAGCTGATTAACATCCTAAGCCATGGCGCCTTCAGCCTGAGTGCGCCATAACCCGCCGCCTAGTCGCGATTGATATCGAGCCAGCGGCGCTGCTCGGCGGAGGCGGCTATCGCATCCAGCACGCAGGAGACTTTCCAGCCTTCCTCGAAATCCGGCCACATGCGATCGCCGGCGGCAATGCCGTTGACCAGATCGCGGATCTCCACGGTTTTCTGATCGTTAAAACCGATGCCGTGCCCGGCGCTGATGCAAAACGCCGCGTAGTCCGGGTGCTTCGGCCCCACCAGCAGCGTTTTGAAGCCCTGCCGCTCTGCCGGTTCGTCATGACGATACAGCTTCAGTTCCGCCATCCGCTCCTGGGTGTAGCTGAGCGTACCTTTGGTGCCGGTCACTACGTAGGTCAGCCCCATCTTGCGCCCGCAGGCAATGCGCGAGGTTTCGATAGTGCCCATGGCGCCACCGGCAAAACGCACCAGCGCACTGGCCTGATCTTCGTTTTCCACGTCGTGCATCACCGTCGGGTCTTTGGCATCCGGCCGCCGTTTGATGATGGTCTGCATGTCGCCGGAGACCGCCACGATATCGCCCACCAGGTAATGCGCCATGTTGACGATATGCGCCGCCAGATCCCCCAGCGCGCCCAATCCGGCGCTGGCCTTGCGGCAGTGCCAGTCTATCGGGGTACGCGGATCGGCGAGATAATCCTCATTGTGGGTGCCGTAGAAATGCACCACCTCGCCAATCTCGCCGTTGGCGATAATTTCGCGCGCCAGCTGGCTGGTCGGGTTCTTCATGTAGTTGAAACCCACCAGCGTTTTAACCCCTTTGGCGCGGGCGGCCTGCACCATTTCGGCGGCATCGTTGGCGTCCAGCGCCAGCGGTTTTTCGGAATAAACATGCTTGCCGTGGCGGATCGCCTCCAGCGCCATCTCCTTGTGCAGGAAGTTTGGCGCGCAGATATCCACCACATCTATAGCCGGATCCGCAACCAACTGCCGCCAGTCGCCGGTAGAGCGTGAGAAACCAAATTCGGCGGCGCGCTGTTGCGCCAGCTCCGGCGTCACTTCCGCCAGCATTTCCAGCACCAGTTCGCCTTTCAGTGGAAATACCGTGGCCGCCTGCGCATAAGCAATAGCGTGGCAACGCCCAATGTAGCCGGTGCCGATTAACCCAACGCGTACCTGTTTCATCACCTTCTCCCCTGCCGATATCCGTCATGTGGCCGGCGCGCCGCTTAATGAAACGCGCCATCTGAGACAAGGTTATATGGAATATAAATTTCAATGACAAGCCAAAGGAAAAATAAAACTCATATCCGTGATGCCGTTCATGAAACCCTGCAGACCATGATGCAACGGCACGGCGATCGCGTTACGCTGCATCCGGCGGTGAAGAACGAGCGGATAAAATGAATATTTTATTTCATATCACGGCAAACCGTTGGCGCCATACAGCAAGAACCCCGGCCGCTGTTTAAGCCGCTGCAGATACGCATTCAGACTCGGGTAATCCGGGCGCGAGAACGGCGTCATCAACCAGCGGTTCAACGACAGCCCGATCACCACGTCCGCCAGGCTAAAAGCCGCGCCGGCCATATAAGCCTGCCCCTGCGCCAGATGCTGTTCCAGTATGCCCATCAGCCGGTTCCACTCCCTTTCGGCGTCCGCCAACCGGGCCTGATCCTGATAAGCGGCATCCTGACGCACCCGCGACATGAACACATAGCGCCAGGCGTTGTTCAGATCGGTAGCCTGCCAGTCCATCCACATCTCAACCCCGGCCCGCGCGCCCGGCTCCAGCGGCAGCAGATCCTGTCGCCCTTCACGGCCCACCAGGTAGCGGCAAATCGTATTGGATTCCCACAGCACCCGCTCGCCGTCGATCAGTACCGGCACCAACCCGTTGGGATTCAGCGCCAAAAACGCCGGTTCCTGGGTGGAGCGAAAACCGCTGCCCCAATCCTCCCGCTGCAATGCCACTTCCAGTTCATGACAGGTCCACAACACCTTGCGCACGTTAATCGATGACGCCTTACCCAATAACTTCAGCATACCGTTTCCTTATTATTCCAGCCAAAAAGGTTTACGCCCTTCCCGCCGCGCATCGGCGCGCGTCAGACCGATATCCGCCAACTGCGCGTCATCCAGCAGCAACAGCGATTTACGCGTGCGGTGGCGTTGCAGGTACAAACGCCAACGGAAAAAGAATAACCGGCTCCGCACCGGTGCGCCATCTGCAAACAGGGTCATCATTACGTTCTCCTTCGGTTTAGCCTCGACGTTCATGATGCGGCGCGGGTGAAAAAGGGTACAGATTCAAGCTGGGGGTATTTTTTCCATACAAAAGCTGTCTCTGCGTATCTGAATGGTCTAATTTAATCCCATCTGTGCCGGTTATTTTCCCATTCACTCTCATTTTGGGTATCTGTATGACACGCTACGCCACGCTGGCCGCCATCCTTAGCCAACGCATCGAACAGGGGCTTTATCCGGCCGGCGATCGCCTGCCGTCGGTACGTACGCTGAGCCAGGAACACGGCGTCAGCATCAGCACGGTGCAACAGGCTTATCGCCTGCTGGAAGAGAGCCAACTGGTGGAAGCGCGGCCGAAATCGGGCTATTTCGTGCGGGGGCTGCGCACTTTGGCCGAGCTGCCCGCCGTCACCCGCCCGGTACAACGACCGGTGGATATTTCGCAGTGGGAGCAGGTGCTGGATCTGATCCGCAACAAGCCACGTGAAGATCTGATACAGCTGGGGCGTGGCATGCCGGATATCAGCGAACCGACGCTGAAACCGCTGATGAAGGCGCTGGGGCATATGGGCCGCCACGGCGATCTGCGCAGCCTGTATTACGACAATATTCAGGGCGTGATGGGCTTGCGTGAGCAAATCGCCCGTCTGCTGCTGGATTCCGGCTGCCAGATAAGCGCCGACCAGTTGGTGATCACTACCGGTTGCCATGAGGCGCTGTCCGCCGGGCTGCGCGCCGTGTGCCAGCCGGGGGACATTGTGGCGGTGGACTCCCCCTGTTTTCACGGCACCATGCAAACGCTGAAAGGGCTGGGCATGAAAGCGCTGGAAGTCCCTACCGATCCGCTGACCGGCATCAGCCTGGAAGCGCTGGAAATGGCGCTGGACCAGTGGCCAATCAAGGCAATTCTGCTGACGCCCAACTGCAACAACCCGCTGGGCTACATCATGCCCGAGGCACGCAAGCAGCGCTTGCTGACGCTGGCGCAGCGCCATGATGTGGCGATCATCGAAGATGACGTCTATGGCGATATCGCTTACCAGTATCCGCGGCCGCGCACCATCAAGTCCTTCGACGACGATGGCCGCGTGTTGCTGTGCAGTTCCTTTTCCAAAACGCTGGCCCCCGGCCTGCGCATCGGCTGGATTGCCCCCGGCCGCTATCTGGAGCGCGTGTTGCACATGAAATATATCGGCACCGGCTCCACCGCCACCCAACCGCAATTGGCGATTGCCGACTTTATTCGCCACGGCCATTACCTGCAGCATCTGCGGCGCATGCGTACCCGCTACCAACAAAACCGCGATCGGATGACCGGTTGGATCATGAAATATTTCCCGCCCGGCACCCGCGTCAGCCAGCCGCGCGGCGGTTTCATGCTGTGGATTGAGCTGGACGACGAATTTGATACCCTGCGGCTGAACCGCTATCTGGAGCAACAAGGCGTGCAGATCGCCGTCGGCAGCATTTTTTCCGCCTCCGGCAAATACCGTAACTGTCTGCGCATCAACTACGCCCCGAAACTGACGCCAGAAATCGAGCAGGCGGTTCGCCGGGTCGGCGAGACCATCCAAAGCCTCCTGTTGCCGCCGGTAGCCGGCATTGAAAGCGCCCTCGCGCAGCGGGGTTAAAGCTTGTCGCAATCGGATTATCCGCGTTTGCCCTAACCTTTTACACTGGAGCCTTTCTTCACAGGCAGCCAAAGGAATCATCATGAGCAGCGATCAAATTCCGATTTCCAACGCGCTGGCGGTTCGCTTCGCGGCGTTGGGGGTGGATATTGAACAGGTTAGCCAACTGGCCGGCCTTCCCTGCGGGTTGCTCAGCGACGGGCGCGAAAAGGTCAGGCTTTCCACCCACCAGTATTTTGAAATCTGGCGCGCACTCGCCAGGCTGACCAATGACGCCGCATTCGGTCTGCGCCTCGGCGGCGACGTGGCGCCGGAGCACTACGATATCGCCTCGGTCGCGGCGCTGCATTCCGCCACCTTGGGGGAAGCCTTGCAAAAGGTAGCCCGCTATAAGCGGCTGGTATGCCCGGAGGAGCTGATGCTGACGGAAGACGGCAACGGCGTGCGGCTGCATACCCGCTGGCTGATGGCCGAAGGCCACGCCCCCGAGCTGCTGATTGATACCATGTTCGCCTACATCACTGCCCTGTGCCGCCGTGGCACCGGCATGGCGATCCAACCCCGGGCGATCGAGCTGACGCGCCGCCAGGATCCCGCCTCCCCGCTGCTGCGCTATTTTTCCTGCCCAATCCATTTCAACGCGCCGCTGGACGTGCTGGTGTTCGACCGCGCACTGATGAAGCAGCCGTTTATTACCTATAACCAGGACAGACTGGCCGTGTTGCTGCCCGGGCTGGAAGCCGAGCTGGCCAGGGCGCGGCAGGATGACAGCCTGCCCGCCCAGGTGATGGAAATCCTCGCCCGCAGCATGCGTGGGCAACGGCCCAGCGTGAACAGCGTGGCCGCCGAGTTGTACGTCAGCCCGCGTACCCTGCAACGACGGCTGCAACAACAGGGTTACAGCTATCAGCAATTGCTGGATAAAACCCGCCACCGCACCGCCTGTCATCTGCTGTCAGACACCGATCTGGAGCCGGGCGAGATTGCCTTCGTGCTGGGATTTGAAGAGTTAAATTCGTTCAGCCGCGCCTTTATGCAGTGGGAATCGCAGACGCCGAACCGTTGGCGTAGCCGGCGAGTGGCCGCCCGTCAGGAGAACAGATGATGAGAGTGATAATCTTCGGAGCCAGCGGTATGGTCGGCCAGGGTGCGTTGCGCGAATGCCTGCTCGACCCGCAGGTCACAGAAGTGCTCAGCGTCGGCCGCAGCCCGCTGGCGCAAAGCCACGCCAAACTCAGGCAGTTGACGATGCCCGCCCTCAACGACCTGTCGGCGGTGGAGCCGCAGTTCGCCGGCTATGACGCCTGTTTGTTTTGCCTCGGCGTTTCGTCCTTCGGGATGAGCGAAGCCGATTATCGCGCGGTGACCTACGATCTGACGCTGGCCGCCGCCCGTCCACTGGCGCGGCTGAACCCGGCCATGACTTTTATCTACGTTTCCGGCGCCGGTACCGACAGCAGCGAACAGGGCCGCAGCATGTGGGCCAGGGTCAAGGGGGCGACCGAAAACGCCCTGCTGGCGTTGCCGTTCCATGCGGTGATGTTCCGCCCCGGCGCTATCATTCCGTTACACGGCATCCGGTCCAAAACCCGTGCTTATCATTTGCTGTATACGCTGTTTAAACCGCTGTGGCTGGGCGCCTTGCGGCTGTTCCCCCATCAGGTCACCACGACCGAAAGGCTCGGGCTGGCGATGCTGGCGGTTGCGCGACGTACGACGCCGCTGCTGATCGTCGAACCGGCTGAAATTAACCGGTTGGCGCTGCCATCGGCGACATGACTCTGCTATGTTAAAGCCGCGCGCGGGCTGTTTGCCCGCGCTTTCGCCCCTGTGACCGAAGACAGCTATCAGGCCTATTCAGCGGCCAGACCAAACCCGGCAGCGGCGCTGATCGCCCGGGTTGAGGCGGTGGAGCAGAGCTAGCGGCGCAGATACGCCGCCAGCCGCTGCTGCAGGTGCGAAATGCCCTGCGGATGGGCGATAAAGCGGTCGATGGCCATCATCTGCCAGCATTGCCCCTCATCGCCAAAGCGAATGGCGGCAATTTGCGCCGGCGTGATTTCGCCCACCATAAACCAGGTGGCTGGGTAGCCGGCCAGAATACCCTCATAGCGCTGTTGCCGGCTCACCTGCCGAGCGGCAATGCGCAGGCCAAATTCCTCGAAGGTTTCCCGTTGCACGCATTGCAGCGGCGTTTCATCGCCTTCGCGCCCGCCGCCGGGCAAATCCCAGCAGCCGGGCCAGGGGATACCGGTTTTGTCGTCACGCCGATAGGTCAGCAGACTATCGCCGCACAGCAGCGCGATTTTGGCGCCGCCGAAACTGTTGTTGTCCATTACGCCTCATGATTCTCCGCCCGTTTGCCAATCATCTTACCTCATCCTCCCGCCCGCTGGTGTATAGTGAAAATCCGTTTTCACGACAGGCGAACAATAGCGATGAACTCTCCGTTTCTGGTTACTCCACAATGGCTTGCACAGCATATCAACGATGAAGATCTGGTGGTGGTCGATGTCAGGATGTCCCCGGTCGGCCTGGTGCCGAAAAAGGATATGCTCGCCGAGTTTGAACGCGGCCATATACCGGGTGCGGTCTACTTCGATATCGACGACGTAGCCGACAAGAACACCGCCCTGCCGCACATGTTGCCGACGGCGGAAGCATTCAGCGCGGCAGCGGGCAAGCTGGGCATCAACGATAAACACACCATCGTGTTTTATGACGAGGGCAATCAGTTTTCCGCACCGCGCGGCTGGTGGACCTTCCGCAACTTTGGCGCGCAGCGGGTTTACGTGCTGGACGAAGGCTTGAACGGTTGGGCTGCATTGGGCCAGGCGCTGGAGACCGGCCCGGCACAGCCTGAACCCCAAACCTTTGACGCCCGTTTCAACGCCGATGCGGTAGTGAATATGCAACAGGTGGAGCAGGCGCTGAACACGGAAGTACAGATTTTGGACGCCCGCGCCGCGCCGCGTTTTTACGCCGAAGCGCCAGAACCGCGTCCAGGACTGCATCGCGGCCATATCCCCGGCAGCATCAATATTCCGTACGGCGAACTATTGGAAAACGGCCGTTTCAAATCGCTGGAAGCGCTGAAGAAAACCTTCAGCGATAAAGGGGTGGATATCAACGGGCCGATCGTCACCAGCTGCGGCTCCGGCGTCACCGCCGCGGTGCTGGCGTTTGGCCTGCTGTCACTCGACGCACCGCAGGTGAAGCTGTATGACGGCGCCTGGACCGAATGGGGTGCGCTGAGCGGCAACCAACCGATCGAACAAGACTAACCGTCGATCCGTTCGGCCACGATCTGCGCCAGCCGTCCAATAGCCGCAGAGGGGGTTTCTTCGGCGCGGTGCAGCACCACGCCGATGTGGCTGAGCGCCGGCAAGGCACCGGGGGCCAGGCGGAGTAATCCCGATGGCAACCCGGCATCGGTGCGTACCGTGACGCCCAACCCGGCGCTGACCGCCGCCCACACGCCGTTCAAACTGCGGCTGGTGAAGGCGATGCGCCACGCGATACCGGCACGATCCAGCGCGTTGGTCGCCGCACTGCGCATCAGGCAGGGGGCGTCGAACATCACCAGCGGCAAGGGTTCGTCACCGCCCTGCCACTGGCTCAGATCGAAGTTCGGCGAGGCGATCCAATGCATCATGCGGCGGCCCAAATCCTGCTGAAACGGCGTGCTGATGCCGCCGTCCCACGCCAGCGACAAATCCAGCTGCCCTTTCAGCACCCAGTCGATCAGCTCCGCATTGCGGGCGATACGCGCCTCTATGCGCACCTTCGGATGGGCGCGGGTAAAACTGCCCAGCACCTGGGGCAAAAAGGTCTCACCGAAATCTTCCTGCAGCCCAAGCCGCACGGTTCCTTGCAAATCCAGCCCGCGCACCGCCGCGGCAGCCTCGTCGTTCAGTTCCAGCAGCCGGCGGGCATAGCCCAGCAGCGTTTCACCGGCCTCGGTCATCACCATACCGCGCCCGGATTTACGCAAGATCGGCGCACCGATCTGCTGCTCCAGTTTTTTCAGGTGCGCGCTGACCGCCGAGGTCGATCGCCCCAACCGTTCCGCCGCCCTGGCGAAGCTGCCCAACTCAATGCCGGTAACGTAACTGCGCAGATCGTCGAGATCGAAGGTGACTCGCCCCATACTGACCATCCTGTTTTCAAGAACCATTAGTCAAAATAATGCCGATTTTACTGATAAAGATGGCGTGTCATGCTCGCCGGGTCAATATGTTTCAGGAGAATCATCATGCTTGCCATGCAATACAACTTTGCCCTGCCCGCCGATTACGATATGGCGATTATCCACGACCGCATCCGCCGTTTTGGCCACCTGCTGGATAACTGTCCGCAGTTATTGATTAAAGCCTATCTCTATGCGCAGAAAGGTGAGCACAGCGGCGAAAATCTCTATGCGCCGTTTTATCTGTGGAACAGCAGCGCCGGCATGAGCGATTTTCTGACCGGCGACGGGTTCAGGGGGGTAAGCCAGGCCTTCGGCTGGCCACAGGTGACCCATTGGCTGCCCTGGCTGACGGATTTTGACCGCCAAAGGCTCGCCGAAGCCACCTGCGCCACACGGCAAACGCTGCCGATTGCACCTTACAGCGATCTGGCTGCGTTGCGCCGGCAGCAGCAGGCCGATCCCGCCGCCCTGGCCAGTATAGTGGCGTTCGATCCCGCCGCCTGGCAGTTGGTGCGGCTGCATCTGTGGCGGGAATTGCCGCCGGCGCCGGAACCCGGCACCCAATGCTACCGGGTTGGCCACCTTTCCCTCCCCTTTGACCACACAGTACCACGGGTTGACAGCCAGACTTGATATTGATAATCATTATCAAATAAATTCATTCAATCAGGATCCGCAGGACGCGGATCGTCAGGGCCAACCGCTATGTCACAGTCGCCTGTCACACCTTACGCCACCTCTTGCTGCATCGTCGGTGGCGGTCCCGCCGGGCTGATGCTCGGCTACCTGCTGGCGCGGGCGGGGATTAACGTAACGGTGCTGGAAAAGCACGCCGATTTCCTGCGCGATTTTCGCGGCGATACCCTCCACCCTTCCACGCTGGAAATCATGCATCAGCTTGGCCTGCTCGATGAGTTGCTGGCGTTGCCGCACCAACGCGCAGAAAGGCTGCAGGCCGAGATCGCCGGACGCGATATCACGCTGGCAGACTTCACCCGGCTGCCGACGCGCTGCAAATTTATCGCGTTCATGCCGCAGTGGGAGTTTCTCAACTTTCTGGCAGAAAAGGCGGCGGCCTTTCCTGAATTCACGCTGATCAAATCGGCGCAGGCGCACCAGTTGCTGTACGATCGCGGTCAGGTATGCGGCGTGCTGGCGGATACGCCCGAAGGCCCGATCCGCGTGCGCTGCCAGTTGGTGGTCGGTACCGACGGGCGCAACTCGGTGGTGCGCGAACAGGCGGCCTTCAGCAGCCGTGCGTTTGGCTCGCCGCGCGATGTACTGTGGCTGAAGCTCGATAAAAAACCCGGTGACCCGGCCTGGTCGATGGGCCACACCGGCCCGAAGCAGAACTTCATCATGATCGACCGGGGCGAATATTGGCAGTGCGGATATTCTATCGATAAGGGCAGCTTTGCGGAAATTCAGCAAGAGGGCCTGGAAAAGTTTTTACTGCACATCGCCGAAGTGGCGCCGTTTCAGGACGATCGCCTGCAGGACATCCAGGACTGGCAACAGGTAAAGCTATTGAGCATTCGTATCGACAGACTCGATAGCTGGGCCAAACCCGGCGTGCTGTGTATCGGTGATGCCGCACACGCCATGTCGCCGATTGGCGGCGTCGGGGTAAATCTGGCGATTCAGGATGCGGTCGCCACCGCCAACAGCATTATCCCGCCGCTGCGCAGCCACAGCCTGCAACTGAAACATCTGCAGCAGGTACAGCGCCGGCGTAATTTCCCCACCAAAGCCACCCAATTCCTGCAGATCAAGATGAGCCAACGCAGGCCGAAAAAACGCCGCACCGGCGGCGGCTCCAGCCTGATGACCCGCGTCGGCAACAGCCGCTGGCTGCCGCGCCTGTTTGGCCGCATCATCGGCCTGGGGTTTCGCCGGGAAACGCCTAAACATCTTGAAAACTAACGCGCTATACTTATCGCTCTTCACTTCGCATGAGGCTAACGCATGTTCACTGTCCGTCAGGCCACCCTCGCCGACGCCGCCCTGGTGCATGACATCGGCACCCGTACCTATCAGGCACATTTTGGCAAGCTTTGGCAGTATCAAGAGGAACTGGACGCCTTTTTGGCGAAAGACTTTGCGGTTGAGGCGTTAGAAAACACGCTGCAGGATGCGGAAATTTGCTGGCTGTTGGGTTATGAAGGCGAGGATCTGGTGGGCTATGCGCGGCTGAATTTCAACAGCCTGCTGGCGCCGACGCAAACCGCCGGCGCAGAACTGCAGAAAATCTATTTCCTGCCGGAATACGCCGGCCGGGGTTACGGCCAACTTTTCTTTGAGCAGGTACAGCAACGGGCTATTGAAAGGCAACAACCCATGCTGTGGCTGGAGGTGCTGCAGCGCAACACCAGCGCGCAACGCTTTTACCAGCGTCAGGGGCTGAAGATCTGCGGCGAAACCTGCTACACCAGTGCGCAAGGCACGATCGACCTGTGGTATATGAACAAGGCGCTGTAATCGCAGCGCTTACGCCATACAATCTTCAGGCCGGAAACTCCAGCGCGTCGGTCAAATCTCCCAGCGGTTTTTGACCGCGTTCCGCCATCGCTTTATCGCGCTCTGCCAATCCTTCCAGCGTCGGCAGATCGAATACCCGGCTGATCAAGCGCAGGATCGAGCCGGTATCGTATACCTTGTGATCGACATAGCCTTTGCGGGCGAACGGCGAGACGACCAACGCCGGAATGCGCGATCCCGGCCCCCAACGATCGCCCTGCGGCGGCGCAACGTGATCCCACCAGCCGCCGTTCTCGTCGAAGGTGATCACCACCACGCTGCCGCTCCACTGCGGGCCATTGCGCAGGCTGTTGATGATATGGGCAATATGGCGATCGCCGGCTTCCACATCGGAATAGCCGGCATGCATATTGAGGTTGCCTTGCGGTTTGTAGAAGGCCACCGGCGGCAGCGTGCCTGCCTCTACCGCCGCCAAAAAGGCGTTGGTGGCCGGCGAGTCGCCAATGCCGCCGTCGCGCAAATGGGCTTCGCGGGCCTGTGGGTTGCCCGGCCCCAGGTTTTCAAAGTAGTTGAATGGCTGATGGTGATACTGGAAGTCCGGCGCGCCGGGGAAATCGCCCTGATCCTTGCGGTTGTCCAACGCATACTGCCAGCCACCGGCGTACCACGCCCAGTCGACGCCCTTCTGATTGAGCAGGTCGCCGATGTGCAGGTGCTTTTGCGGCGGCAACACATTGGGCTGGGCGGCATCCGCCAGCGTAGGGTCTTTTTCATCCCGGGTCCACGATGGCCAGTACGGCGGCGCCATGGTGTTGACCGCATAACCGTCCGGCGTCAGCAGGCTCTTGCCAAACAGCGGGATGCCGAACGACGCGCTGACCGGCGAATCGCCCAGCGGCTTCAGGCGCGGGTCGGCCACGTCATCGCTTTCAAGCTGGGCAATGCCCTCTTTGGCGATGGAGTTTTGTACGTCGGGGTAAAACGGCGGGCGGGCGCAGATCAGATACTGATGATTGAGAAAGGAGCCGCCAAAGGCGCCCTGGAAAAAGTTGTCGCACAGGGTAAATTCCTGCGCCAGCGTCCACAGCCGCAGGTTATAGGCACCGTCACCGTAGTAGCCCATGGTCAGCGCGCCGGAATCCGCCCAAGCGACAAACTTGTCGTTTTTACCGCCGTTGATCTGCATCTGGTTTTGATAGAACACATGCCACAGATCACGCGTCACCACGCCGTGCGGCAGGTTCTCCCCTTGCGGCCCGGTCAAGACAAACGGCTGATTCGGCAACTGATTGGTGAAGACCGCATCCTCGCCAATGCGGTAATTAACGTGCCCGACTTCCTGCGCCTTCGGCACCAACCCTTTCCAGATTGGCGGCAGCGTATCCAGCAACCGATCGTCGCGATCGCGCTGCTGGTACTCTTCGGGCTTGAGCGCCGACAGCGGTTTTTCCACGCCGGGGAAATTGGCGAACAGGTTATTGAAGCTGCGGTTCTCGGCGTAGATCACCACCACGTTTTTCACATGGCGGCGCAGCAGCGGATTTTGCGCACCTTCCGGCAGGCCGCTCAACAGCAGTTTCTTATTGCCGTCACCGGCAGCATTGGCCAGCGGCGCAAGGGTGGCGCCGACGCTCAACGCCGTCGCCCCCGCCAGAAAACGGCGGCGCGCCGGGTTAGCGGGTTGTTGTTCGTTGTCGCCCGCAGCCGGCGGCAGATCGTTATGCGGTTTATCGCTCATGTGCCTTCCCTCTAAAATTTTAACCTGTTGATTTGTTATAAATTTATTTAAGAGACATTATGCTAGGGCACAGTTATGAACGAAATGTGACAGTGGGCGGCAGGTTAGCATTTGGCAACAATTTCGCGAGGATTGCCGCAGTTTAATCACTCTCCCGCCTGGCTGCCGGCTCAGCGCGCGTCCCGTTGCACCATCAACAGCATCAACGCCAGCGCGTTGGGCAACATATACAGCAGCGCGCCCAACTGCACCGCCAGCGGGTTGTCCCTGGCCTGCCAGGCCATAAACCAGTCGCCGGCTATTACCATAAAACCGAGGCCCCACACTGCGATCGCGCAAAGCGCGCCCAGCATCGCCCAGGCCTTGCCTTTGGCAAACGCCGCATAAGGGTGGCCCAGATGTTTCACCATCAACACAATGCCAAAGGCTGCGGTTATACCGGCCAGGGATTCCAGCAGGGTAATCAGCGCCAACCCGACCACCCCGGCCCAGGGTGCGGTAATGGCGCGCCACATCAGCCCAGGCACCTGGTAGGTATCCTGCATACTGAGCAGCGGCGCTACGGCATGGCGGGCGGTTCCGGCAAAATCTGCCGTATTGTTCAACAGGCTGAAGATGCCCCACAGGGCCGGGAACAGCGACAGGACGATGCAAGACAGGCGCGACAGAGTGATTTCGTTCATAATTATCCTTAGATCTCCTTTTCAAAGGGTATATTAAGAACCCATCTTACCTTAGGCCACACTATCGGAATGGGGAGAACTCCCCTCCTTGCTAAAACCCTCACAGCCCATTATTTAGATCGCCACCAGCCCGCGCACCCCATCCTGCTCCATCGCGCTGCCGGCACCGCGCTGCACGATGCTGCCGCGCGACATCACCAAATAGCTGTCCGCCAGTTCGGCGGCGAAGTCATAGAATTGCTCCACCAGCAGGATCGCCATATCGCCGCGCGCCGCCAGCTGTTTGATCACTGCGCCAATCTCTTTGATCACCGAAGGCTGGATCCCCTCCGTCGGCTCGTCGAGGATCAACATCTGCGGCCGGCAGGCCAATGCGCGCCCAATCGCCAATTGCTGTTGCTGCCCGCCGGAGAGATCGCCGCCGCGCCGATCCTTCATCTGCCGCAGCACCGGGAACAGCTCATAGATATTATCCGGCACGCTGCGTGCGTCGGCACCGGAAAAACGCGCCAATCCCATCAGCAGATTCTCCTCCACCGTCAGGCGTGGAAAGATCTCCCGCCCCTGCGGCACATAGGCAATGCCCGCCTGCACCCGCTGATGCGGTTTTCTGCCGTTGATCACGCTGCCCTGCCAATGGATGGTGCCGTTCTTGGCCGGGATCAGCCCCATCAGGCATTTCAGCAGCGTGGTCTTGCCCACGCCGTTGCGCCCCAGCAGGCAGGTCACTTCGCCGATATTGGCCTCAAACGACAGGCCGCGCAGAATGTGGCTGCCGCCGTAGTATTGATTCAGTTCGTTTACTTGCAACATAGCGACTCCTCAGCGTCCCAGATACACGTCGATCACCTGCTCATTGGCCTGCACCTGCGCCAGTGAACCTTCCGCCAGCACCTGGCCCTGATGCAGCACGGTGACGTGGTCGGCGATGGTTTCGACAAACCCCATGTCGTGCTCCACCACCATCAACGAATGCTTGCCCGCCAACGAGCGAAACAGCTCGGCGGTGTACTCGGTTTCCGCATCGGTCATGCCCGCCGCCGGCTCGTCGAGCAGCAGTAAATGCGGCTCCTGCACCAGCAGCATGCCGATCTCGAGAAACTGCTTCTGCCCGTGGGACAGCAGCCCGGCAGGCCGGTGCCGTTCATGGCTCAGCCGCAGGGTTTGCAACATTTCATCGATACGATCGCGCTGTTCGCTGCTCAGCCTGGCGCGCAGGCAGGCCCATACCGACTTTTGGGTTTTCTGCGCGATCTCCAGGTTCTCGAACACCGTCAGCGCCTCAAACACCGTCGGTTTCTGGAACTTGCGGCCAATGCCGGCCTGGGCTATCTGCATCGGGTCCAGCGCGGTCAGATCGACGGTTTGATCGTAAAACACGCTGCCGCTGTCCGGCCGGGTTTTGCCGGTGATCACATCCATCAAGGTGGTTTTGCCCGCGCCATTGGGCCCGATCACGCAGCGCAGCTCACCGACGCCAATCTGCAGAGAAAGATCGCTCAGCGCGCGAAATCCGTCGAAGCTGACGTTAATGTTATCGAGCACCAGCACCGGGTCGGTTTGTTGGCGGTGCTTGTCGGCAGGCAGCGGCTGAGTGAACAGATCGTCGGTCATTTGCAGCGAATTCATTGCGATTTCCCCTTGCGCAGCAGGCCAATAACCCCTTTCGGCAGGAACAGCGTGACGATAATAAACATCAGGCCAAGGAAGAACTGCCAGTATTCCGGGATCGCCACGGTGAACCAGCTCTTGGCGCCGTTGACGATACCGGCGCCGAGCAGCGGGCCCACCAGCGTGCCGCGGCCGCCCAGCGCCACCCAGATAGCGGCCTCGATCGAGTTGGTCGGCGACATCTCGCCCGGGTTGATAATGCCCACCTGCGGCACATACAGCGCCCCGGCCAGCCCGCACAGCACCGCCGACAGCGTCCAGACAAACAGTTTGAAGCCTTTGGGATCGTAACCGCAGAACGTCAGGCGGTTTTCCGCATCGCGCACGGCGGTCAGCACCCGGCCGAACTTGCTGCGCGCCAGGGCAAAACCGATAGCCAGGCTGGCGGCCAGCAGCAGCACCGTCGCCAGAAACAGCGCCACCCGTGTGCCGGTGGCGGTAATCGGGAACCCCAGAAGCGTGGTAAAACCGGTAAAGCCGTTGTTGCCGCCAAAGCCGGTTTCGTTACGGAAGAACAGCAGCATGCCGGCGTAGGTCAGCGCCTGGGTCATGATCGAGAAATAGACGCCCTTGATTTTTGAACGGAAAGCGAAGTAGCCAAAGACAAAGGCCAGCACGCCGGGCACCAATATCATCAGGCACAGTGCCCAGGCGAAATACTGGGTGCCGCTCCAGAACCAGGGCAGCTCGCTCCACGACAGAAATGACATGAACGCCGGCAGGCCGTCTCCCGCCGCCTGGCGCATCAGATACATGCCCATCGCATAGCCGCCGAGAGCGAAAAACAGCCCGTGCCCCAGCGACAGCAACCCGGCATAGCCCCACACCAAATCGAGCGCCACCGCCACCACGGCGTAGCACAGGATTTTGCCCGCCAGCGTCAGGGTATAGGTGGAGATCGCCAACGGATGGTCCGCCGGCAACAGTGCGAGAAACGGCATGATTAACAGCGCCAGCAATGCCAGCCCGCCGATGCCCAGCGCCAGTCGGGGTGCCTTCTGCACGCCGGTGAGAGTTAATGGTTGGCTCATCAGTCGATCACCCTGCCCTTGAAGGCGAACAGCCCCTGAGGACGTTTTTGAATAAACAGAACAATCAGCGCCAGGATCAGGATTTTACCCAGCACGGCGCCAATCTGCGGTTCAAGAATTTTGTTGACGATGCCGAGGCCAAAGGCCGCCACCACGGTGCCGGCCAGTTGCCCCACGCCGCCGAGCACCACCACCAGGAACGAGTCGATGATATAGCCCTGGCCCAGCTCCGGCCCCACATTGCCCAGCTGCGACAGCGCCACCCCGCCCAGCCCGGCGATGCCGGATCCCAGGCCGAACGCCAGCATGTCGACACGCCCGGTGGGCACGCCGCAGCAGGCGGCCATCGCACGGTTCTGCGTCACGGCGCGCACGTTCATGCCAAGTCGGGTTTTGTTCAGCAGCAACCAGGTGAGCGCCAGCACCAGCACCACAAACACGATCACCGCGATGCGGTTCCACGGCAGCACCAGGTTAGGCAGCAGTTGAATGCCGCCCGACAGCCAGGCCGGGTTGGCAACCTCCAGGTTTTGCGCGCCGAACAGCACCCGCACCCCCTGGATCAACACCAGGCTGATGCCCCAGGTCGCCAGCAAGGTTTCCAGCGGCCGGCCGTACAGATGACGGATCACCGTACGCTCCAGCGCCATGCCGATGCAGGCGGTAATGGCGAACGCCACCGGCAGCGCCACCAGCGGATACAGCGCCAGCCACTGCGGCGCAAACTGTTGAAACAGCCCCTGAACCAGGTAGGCCGAGTAGGCGCCCAGCATCAGCATTTCGCCGTGCGCCATGTTAATCACCCCCAGCAGCCCATAGGTAATCGCCAACCCGAGCGCCGCCAGCAGCAGGATCGATCCGAGCGAGAGGCCGGTAAACGCCTGGCCGATCAGATCGCCAATCATCAGCCGGTGTTTCACGCTGGTCAGGCTTTTCACGGCTTCGGCACGCACTGCGGCGTCCGGCTCGTGGGCGGCGTCGGTCAATGCCTGTAACCTTGGCTGCGTCTCTGGCGAGCCCGAGCTGCCCAGCAGCCGCACGGCGTTGAGGCGCACCTGCGGATTGGCGTCGCTCAGTTGCAGATTCGCCAGCGCAATGCTCAACGCCTCATGCACCTGGGTGTTTTTTTCCTGCGCCAGCCGCTGGGCCAGCAGCGGCAGTTGATCGCTTTGCGCCTCGCGTTGCAGAGCCTGCGCCGCCTGTAAACGCACCGCAGGATCGTCGCTAACCAGCCGATGCGCCGACAGTGCGTTGGCGATCAGAATGCGCAGCCGGTTGTTCAACCACACTTTTTTCGGCGTGCCCACCGGCGGGGCAACGCCATCCAGCGGGCGATAAACTTCGCCCTGCTGGATAAAGGCATGTTTGGCCTCGTCGATCACCACGTTTTCCTGCTTCAGCCCCTGCAATAACGGCAGGCGCGCAGCGTCCGGCGCGGTCGCCCAAGCCTGCAACAACTTGGCCTGCTGGGTGCGGTTGGCCGCGGCAAAGTCATCGGCCGGCCCCGCCTGCGCGAACATCGGCAGGCAGCACAGCAACCAAAACCAGGAGCGGAAATGGAACAAGAATGGGGATTGCATCAGCGGCCTCCTCTGTAGGGGCCGGGTATGCCCGGCCCCTACCGTTACGACGGGCGCAGCCTGCGGCGCCCCTACGGGAATGCGACGGTTACTTGCCGCCTTTTACCGGGTGATCCGGCTTCTTGTCGTTGCCGACGATGAACGGGCTCCACGGCTGCGCGCGCACCGGGGCGTCGGTCTGCCACACCACGTTGAACTGGCCGTTGCCTTCAATCTCACCGATCATCACCGGTTTGTGCAGGTGGTGGTTGGTGGCGTCCATGGTCAGGGTGAAGCCCGACGGTGCGGCAAAGGTCTGCCCCGCCATCGCCGCACGCACCTTGTCGACGTCGGTGGTGCCGGCTTTCTCCACCGCCTGCGCCCACATGTGGATGCCGACATAGGTGGCTTCCATCGGATCGTTGGTCACGGCAGTGGCGTAGTTCGGCAGGTTGTGCGCCTTGGCGTAGGCTTTCCATTCGCTGACGAACTGCTTGTTGGTTGGGTTATCCACCGACTCGAAGTAGTTCCAGGCCGCCAGGTTGCCCACCAGCGGTTTGGTGTCGATGCCGCGCAGTTCTTCTTCACCCACCGAGAAGGCGATCACCGGCACGTCGGTCGCCTTGATGCCCTGATTGGCCAGCTCTTTGTAGAACGGCACGTTGGAGTCGCCGTTGATGGTGGAGATCACTGCGGTTTTGCCGTCGGCGGAGAATTTCTTGATGTTGGCGACGATGGTCTGATAATCGCTGTAGCCGAACGGCGTATAGACCTCTTCGATGTCCTTGTCCTGGATCCCTTTGGTGTGCAGGAAGGCGCGCAGGATCTTGTTGGTGGTACGCGGATACACATAGTCGGTGCCCAGCAGGAAGAAGCGCTTGGCCGAGCCGCCGTCTTCGCTCAGCAGGTATTCCACCGCCGGGATCGCCTGCTGATTAGGGGCGGCGCCGGTGTAGAACACGTTGGGCGACATCTCTTCCCCTTCGTATTGCACCGGGTAGAACAGCAACCCGTTCAGCTCTTCAAACACCGGCAGCACCGATTTGCGCGACACCGACGTCCAGCAACCGAACACCGCCGCCACTTTGTCCTGGGTCAGCAACTGGCGCGCCTTTTCGGCGAACAGCGGCCAGTTGGAAGCGGGATCCACCACCACCGGCTCGAGTTTTTTACCCAGCACGCCGCCCTTGGCGTTGATGTCATCGATGGTCATCAGCGCCACGTCTTTCAGCGGCGTTTCAGAGATGGCCATGGTGCCTGACAGCGAACTCAGAATGCCGATTTTAATGGTATCGGCCGCCTGCGCGCTCCAGGCCATGCCCATGCCGATCACGGTGGCGGACAACGCAAAAGCTTTTATAAAGTGACGACGTTGCATAATTCAAACTCCCGGTGAATGTTAGGAAACCAACCTTCGTTAAGAAAAACTAACCCTAGGGATATCGAGTTACAGCCAACAACGCTGCAGCTCGAAAGACGACGGGTTATTGCTAAAGCCTTGCCTGGTGCAACATATGCAAGGTTATTTTCCGTACTTCCGCCTTACTGACGGCAATGTGGTTACTTAGCAGCCTTTGCGCCTCCTCGGTCTGGTGTTGCAGGATCGCCCGCAGAATGGCGGCGTGTTCGTTGTAGGTGGCCTCGATCCGGGTTCCCTGGGTGAAGTCCAGTCGGCGAATGATGCGGATCTTCTCGGTCAGGTCGCGATGAATGCGCGCCATTTCCCCATTGCCCGCCGCCTCCACCAGCGTCATATGGAACTGCTCGTCGTGCAGCGAGACGGTTTTGCCGTCCTCCAGCCGCGGCTCGTCGATCCAGAAGCCGTTGAGTGCCGCCAGTGGCGGCGGCACCTCTCCCGCCGGGCGCGCGCACAGCCGTTTGACCGCTTCGCACTCCAGCACGATGCGCAGATCGTAGAGTTGCTCGAAGTAGTCGAAATCGAAGGGGCGCACCTGCCAGCCGCTGCGAAAATGCACTTCGACGTAGCCTTCGCGTTCCAGCCAGAACAGCGCCTGACGCACCGGCGTACGGCTGACGTCCATGCGCAGCGCCACCTCGTTTTCGCTGAAGCGATCGCCCGGCAGCAGATGAAAATCAAAGATGTCATCCTTGAGCTGGAGGTAGATACGCTCCGCCAGCCCTTCCGGCCGCGCCTTGCTGCGGTTATTGGTGATTTGCATAGTGTTCCTCTTGCCGGGCGCGGCATGCGGCGCCCTTGCGTTAAATCCCGAAACAGGCTGACCCCACGATGCTCAGCCGGCATGTTCCAGCCACAGCAAAGCATCGCCAGGCCCCACCGGCCGCCCTTGCCGGCAACCGATGCGTTTGATGATCCCGGCGCGCGGCGCGGTGACCGCCAGTTCCATTTTCATCGCCTCAACCACAATCAGCGGCTGGCCGGCTTCTACCCTCTGCCCCGGTTCCACCAGGATCTTCCACACGTTGCCGTTCAGATCGGCGCTGACCAGATAGCCGTCGACCTCTTCCTCATCGCTCTGCGGCGGCAGCAATTGCGCCTCGGCCTCGCTCTCTTGCGCCTGCCAGAGCGTCACTTCATGGCTGAATGCCTGCTGCTGGCGCTGCTGGAAGGCGGCGATGTCTGCGGCGTTGTCCGCCAGAAAACGGGTGTACTCGGCAAAATCGAATTCGCTGTTCTCGATGCGGACCTGCGCGCGCCCTTCACGGAACGCCTCGCGCTGCTCATCCAGCTCCTGCTCGCTGACCGGGTAGAAACGCACCTGATCGAAGAAGTGCAGCAACCAGGGCTCACCGGCGTTGAACTGCGGGTTTTTGAGGAATTTGTTCCAGATCGGCAGCGTGCGCCCGACCAGTTGATAGCCGCCCGGCGAGTCCATGCCATAAATGCACATGTACATGCCGCCGATACCGACCGTGCCTTCGGCGGTGTGGGTGCGCGCCGGGTTGTATTTGGAGCTGAGCAGCCGGTGGCGCGGATCAATCGGCACCGCGCAAGGTGCACCGAGATAGACATCGCCCAGCCCGAGGATCAAATAGCTGGCGTCGAAGATAATGTCGCGTACCTGTTCGCGGTGGCTGAGGCCATTGATGCGCTGGATAAAATCGACGTTGTTCGGCAGCCAGGGCGCAGAGCTGCGTACCGTCTGGCTGTAACGCTCCACCGCGCCCAAGGTGGCGGAGTCTTCAAACGCCATCGGCAGATAAACCGTGCGCGTCGGCACCTTCAGGCGGCTGACGTCGCCCAGCGCCTGTTCACGGGCCAGCAGGCGCTGGAGCAAATCGGCCTGGCCGATAGTGCGGCTGTCGTAACGGATCTGCAGCGAACGCACGCCAGGTGCCAGTTCCTCAACGCCGGGGATCGCGTCCTGTTTGAGCGACTGCATCAGCAGATGAATACGCAGCCGCAACGCCAGATCAAGTACGTTGTCGCCGTACTCCAGCAAAATGTAGCCGTCCCCGGCCTGGCGATAGACGACCGAGGGGCGGCCCTCCCCGGCCGGCAATGCGGCGACGATAGCCGCAGAAGCCGTGGCGCCCGGCGTCAGATCCGGCGTCGGCAGGGTTATCGCCTTCACCGCCGCCAGCGCTTCGATGCTGCCAAGCTGTGCCTGCTCCAGCGATTGCGCCTGTTTGAAACCGATAGGATGGAAGCGGATGCGGTCGCCCGGCTTCACCTGACCTACCTTCCACAGTTCGGCTTTGGCGATGGTCACCGGGCAGACAAAACCGCCGAGGCTCGGCCCGTCGCGGGTGAGGATCACCGGGAAATCGCCGGTGAAATTAATCGATCCGATGGCGTACTCGCAGTCATGTACGTTAGAAGGGTGCAGCCCGGCCTCCCCGCCGTCCTGCCGCGCCCAGCCGGGTTTCGGCCCCGACAGGCGTACACCCAACCGGTTGGAGTTGTAGTGCACCTGCCATTCGGCGGCGAAGAAGGTGTCGATCGACTCAGGGGTAAAGAAGTCCGGCGCGCCGTGCGGGCCATAGAGCACGCCGATGTTCCACAGGCTGCCGTACTGCGGGATCAGGCTGTCGTCCATCGCCTGCGGCGCCGCGATGGGGGCCGGGGTGGTGCTGGCCGCCAGCGCAGGCTGGGCTACCGCCAGCATATCGGCGACCCGCAGGGTGCGCCCGGCGTGGCCGCCAAACTGCCCAAGGGCGAAGGTCGAGCGGCTACCCAGATACACCGGCACGTCGAGCCCATTACGCACCGCCAGATAAGTGCGGCAACCGTGCGCGGCGCGGCCCAAGCTCAGGACCTGCCCGGCGCGAACCTCAACCGGCTGCCAGTAGGCTACCGCTTCCCCATCCAGGTTCGCCGGGCAGTCGGCGCCGGTCAGGGCGATGATCGCGTCGCAGTGGAAGCGCAAGGTCGGCCCCTGCAAAGTAAACTCCAGCCCGGCGGCGCTCGGGTGGTTGCCGACAATGCGGTTGGCCAGCCGGAAAGCGAAATCGTCCATCGGCCCGGAAGGCGGCACGCCGATATCCCAATAGCCAAGACGGCCCGGATAATCCTGCACGCTGCTGTAGGTGCCCGGTTGCAGCACTTCAATGCTGCTGGGCTGGAAACGGAAGCTGTCCAGCATGCGGGTCCAGACGTGGCCGCTCTGGAATGGCGTCGTGGCAATCACCTGGCGCAGATAATCGAGGTTGGTGGCGATGCCGTGCAAACGGGTAGCGCCGAGCACCGCGCGCATTTTCGCCAGCGCCTGTTGGCGATCTTCGCCGTGGACGATCAGTTTGGCGATCATCGGGTCGTAAAATGCCGACACTTCACTGCCGGTCGCCACCCAGCCGTCGACGCGCACGTTATCCGGGAAATGCACCTCGGTCAGCACGCCGGGGCTGGGCTGGAAATTTTTCAGCGGATCTTCGGCATAGATGCGCACCTCGATCGAGGCCCCCTGCGGTGCGCGTTGCAGCGCCGCCCAGTCCAGCGCATCGCCCGCCGCCACCTGCAACATGCATTCGATCAGGTCCAGCCCGGTCACCATCTCGGTCACCGGATGTTCCACCTGCAAGCGGGTGTTTACCTCAAGGAAATAGAACTCGTCGCGCGCGCCGTCGTAAATAAATTCCACGGTGCCGGCGCTGCGGTAATTCACCGATTCACCCAGCGCTACCGCCGCCTGATGCAGCGCCTGACGGGTTGCCGCCGGCAGGTTCGGCGCCGGGGTTTCTTCCACCACTTTCTGGTTACGGCGCTGCAACGAACAATCACGCTCGCCGAGCGCCGCCACCCGGCCCTGGCCGTCACCAAAGATTTGCACTTCCACATGGCGCGCCTGATCGACAAAGCGTTCGATAAAGGCCCCGGCGTCGCGGAAGAACTGCTCGCCCAGCCGCTTTACGCTGTCGTAAGCTTCGCGCAGCGCCGCTTCGTCGTCACAGCGCGTCAGGCCAATGCCGCCACCGCCGGCGGTGCTTTTCAACATGACCGGGTAGCCAATCCGCGCGGCGGCAGTGACCGCGTCCTCAATGCCGTCCAGCAGGCCGGTGCCCGGCGTCATCGGCACCTGCGCCACCGCCGCCAGTTCACGCGCCCGGTGCTTCAGGCCGAATTCACGGATCTGCGCCGCCGTCGGCCCGATAAAGGCGATGCCCGCCGCTTCGCAAGCATCGGCGAATTCGGCGCTCTCGGAGAGAAAACCGTAGCCGGGATAGATCGCCTGCGCGCCGGTTTCCGCTGCGGCGGTGAGGATTTTATCGATGCACAGGTAGCTGTCGGCGGCCTTTTCGCCGCCGAGCGCCACCGCCAGATCGGCCTCGGTGACATGTGGCGCATTGCGGTCGGCATCGGAATAGACCGCCACGCTGGTCACACCCAGGCGTTTCAGGGTACGGATCGCGCGGCAGGCAATTTCGCCGCGGTTAGCGATTAATACAGTGGTAAACATATGCAATCCTCATAGAACGATACCCAATAGCTTTCAGGCTGTGGCCAGGCGGCAAGCAGGCACATCACTCAGGTAAGTGACTGGGGTGAGTCTGTGCAGCCAACAACGCCAGGGTCGGAAAGATGACGGGTATAGGAACGATGCAATCCTCGTAGATCCCTACCCAATAGCTTTCAGGCTGTGGCTAGGCGGCAAGCAGGCACATCCCCAGGAGCTTACTCAGGTAAGTGACTGGGGTGAGTCTGTGCAGCCAACAACGCCACGGTCGGAAAGATGACGGGTATAGTTGCGCCAGCCGCCAAACTCAGTGATGTCCAATGCGCCTTCCAGCGCCCAGGGTTCGCAGATAAAGCCTTTTACCCGGCGGCCATCCGCCAGCAGCAGCGTGCCGATGCCCAGCGGCGCCGGGATCTCCGCGACAAATTCGCCGAAACGCGCCAGCGGGATGTCCCACAGCTCGACGCTGATGGCGGCGCCCTGCCCGGTTTTGACCAGCCCCGGTTTGGGTGGCTGAGTATTGGCCAGGGCGTATAACCGGTAGCACGGCGCGGTGACGGTTTGCTCCACCCATACCGCATCGCGCTGGGTAAGCTGGGCATTCAGCGGCATACCGCTGAGATGAGCGCCCACCACCGCCACCCGCACGTGTTCCGCCGATGGCGTCAGCGACGGCGGCGGCGGCAACGTGCGGCCGGTGGCGCCGAGCGGCAGGTTCTGAGTCTGTTGCCAGCGCAGGCCGAAGGCCGCCAACGCACGATCGTGCCAGGCCGGCGCGATCAGCGTGATGCCGGCAGGCAGGCCGTCGTCGCGCATCGGCGCAGGCAAGGCCAGCGCACTCAGATCGGCCAGGTTGGTAAAGTTGGTGTAGGTACCGAATTGCGAATTGAACAACACCGGCTCCTGCTCCATTTCCGCCAAGGTGCGCAGCGTCGGTGAAGTCGGCACCACCAGCGCGTCATACTGCGCCAGTTGTTGGCCAATTTCCCGCGCCAGTTCGGCACGCAGGTATTCCGCCTTGTAGGCGTCGCAAGCGCTGTACTTAAGGCCGTTATTGAGGATGCCGCGTACCACCGGGTTGATGGCCTGAGGATTGCTGTTCAGCATCGCCTCGACCGCCACGGTACGCTCCGCGACCCAGGGGCCGTAATAGAGCTGCTCGGCCAGTTGGTGAAAGGGGGTGAAATCTATGGGTTCAAGCGCGACACCGCAGCCTTGCAACTGCACCAGCGCCCGTTGAAACGCCTGCTCGGCCTGCGTGTCACCGAAAAACTCGGGCTGCGCGGGGACCGCAAAACGCGGCGCTGCGGGCAAATCCGCCGGGGCGGTGCGGGGGTTGATGCGCGAATAGGCATCGGCCGCGTCATAACCGCCGGCCATCTCGGCCACCAGAGCGGCATCCGCCACCGTCAGGGCAAATACCGAGACGCTGTCGTTCAGGCGGCACGCGGGCACCACGCCACGGTTCGACAGCCAGCCTTTGGTCGGTTTCAGACCGACGATATTGTTGAACCCCGCCGGAACGCGCCCTGAACCTGCGGTATCGGTCCCCAGCGAGAACGGCGTCAGGCCGCGCGCCACCACCGAGGCCGAACCGGAACTGGAGCCGCCGCTGACGTAGCGGCTGTCAAAGCTGTTGACCACCGCACCGTGCGGTGAGCGGGTGCCGACCAGGCCGGTGGCGAACTGATCGAGGTTGGTTTTACCGATAACGATGGCGCCGGCGATGCACAGATTGGCGACGACCCTGGCATCCTCTGCGGCCTGGTAGGTGAATTCCGGGCAGGCGGCGCTGGTCGGCCAACCGCCGACGTCGATATTGTCTTTCACCGCAAAGGGCACGCCGAACAGCGGCAGGCGGCTGATATCCCCGGCGACCGCATCCAGTTGCTGTGCCAGCTGTCGGTACTGCGCTTCCCGCTGCGCGGTGGTGGCAAGGTAAAGCCAGGCGTTGTCGTCCAGGCTCAGGCCCGACGTCAGCGCCTCCAGCGTGGCGCGCACGCAGGCCATGCGCTCACCGGCCGGCCTGGTGTGATAATGGTGCTGCCATTCGCTGAGGGTGAAACCGCGTTGTTTAACTGGCTGGGTCATCGTCTGAATTCCATCTAGTACACAAGATGGGATTCAATAGAGCAACCGGCGTGCCAATTTTTAATCCACTGATTTCAATAAATTATAATTAAAACTTATGACGGGAGAGTAAAAAACCTGCACCAGCGGCGCGCAATCGTCGGACAAAAAAGGTGCAAAAAAAAGCGCCGTCTTGCGACGGCGCCTGATGATTTTTCCTGCGGTTTATTCGCCGCGAATGCGTTGCGCCAACCCTTTGAGGAAATAACGCAGCATCTGATCGCCGCACGGGCGGAAGTTTTTGGTGCCTTCTTTGCGGAACAGCGCACTCAGCTCCGGCTTGGAGATGCGGAACTCCACGGCGGTGAAGATCTGATGCATGTCGGTGTCTTTCAGTTCGAACGCCACGCGCAGCTTTTTCAACACCAGATTGTTGGTGATCGGCAACTCCACTTCCGGCGCCGGGAACTTGTCGTCCTTGCCGCGCTTGAGGAACACCAGGCCGTTCAGGAAGTGCGCCATCACTTCGTCCGGGCAGTTTTCGAAACCCGGCTCGCCTTCTTTGATGACGTAAGCGCGCATCGCAGAAACCTCAACGTCGAAATTATCCAGTTTGATAATCTCGGCCATTTTGGCGTCGTTAATACTCAGCATGTAGCGCACGCTGCGCAGCACATCGTTGTTGATCATGGAATTGCCTTTAGCTTGTAAACCGGGGAGGTGCGCATTTGTTATATACCCCATGGCTTTCAAGTTGCAGCCAGGCACCCGGCTCGCTCATCCCAGGCGCTTACTCAGGTAAGTCACCGGGGTGCGCGAGTGCGGGTAAACGCTGCGGCTTGAAAGACGACGGGTATGGCCGCACACCTTGAATATGTGCGGCAGTATAGGGATCGGTGAAGGGTTTCTCAATCGATTTGGCTTTTTTGCCGATACAGCGGGATGTCTTCGCCAATAATGTATTTGTTGCGCAGGAGGGACGACACCTTATCCATCGCCATCACTACCACCACCAGAAGCAGGGTGATGAACATCACCACGTCCCAGTTCCACAGCCGCATGTTCTCCGCATACACCAGGCCGATACCGCCGGCGCCGACGAAGCCCAGCACCGCCGCAGAACGGGTGTTGGATTCAATCTGGTACAGGCTGAGTGCCAGGAAGGTGGGAAACGACTGGGTGAAAATACCGTAACGGTGCTTCTGCAAGCCGTTGGCCCCCACCGCCGTCAAACCACGGCTGGGGGATTTATCCACCGCTTCGTGCCCTTCGGCATACAGCTTGCCGAGCAGCCCGACGTCCTGCATCACAATCGCCAACACCCCGGCCAACGGCCCCATGCCGACGGCGCGCACGAAGATCAGCCCCCAGATCGCCATATCGATGCCGCGTAAAATATCCAGCAACCGCCGCACCGCCACCGAGATCGGCCGCAGCAGCGGCGTCGACATCACGTTGCGCGCGGCGAAGAACGACAGCGGCAAGGCGATGAGCGAAGCGGTGATGGTGCCGGCAAACACTATGCCGATGGTGATGAAGATCTGCTGGAAGTAATACCTAAACGGCCAGTTGACGAAATCGTGCCAGACGAACATGCGCACAAAGTAGCGGCCCAGTTGCTGGCAGCCGTTAACGAACTGCGGCCAGGAGATGCCGAAGAACTGGAAGAAGAACAGATAATACAGCGCGATCGCCACGGCGATAATACCGAGGGTGCGCAGATAGCGGCGCTGCTGCGAGAATATTTCCGGGTGCTGCTGTTTGAGCGTTTGCAGCCTTTGTGCCGAGAGCGTTGGTGCGGTGATCATTTTTTCCCCTCCACGACCCGTTTGCGCAGTTCGCCGGAGGTGTAATCCAGCAGCGAGACCACCAGGATAATCAGCAACAGCGTCATGCTGACCTGATCGTAGCGATCGAGCTTGATATTGGTCATCAGCTCCTGGCCGATGCCGCCCGCCCCCACCAGCCCCAGAATGGTCGACTGGCGAAAGTTGATTTCCAGCCGCATAAAGCTGTACGACAAAAACACCGGCTTCACCTGTGGCCAAAGGCCGAAACGCATGCGTTGCAACGGCGTCGCGCCGCAGGCCGCCAGCCCGCGCACCGGCTTGTTGGAGGCGGTTTCGATCGACTCATAAAACAGTTTTGTCAGGCTGCCGATGGTGTGCAGCGCCAGCGCCAAAAAGCCGGGAATAGCGCCAATGCCGAACGCCATCACAAACATCACCGCCCACGCCAGCTCAGGCATGGTACGCAAAAACGCCACCAGCGTGCGGATCGCCAGGCGCAGCGACGCCGGGCTGTGGGTATTGTTAGCCGCCAGAAACGCCAGCACCCCCGCCACCAGCACCGAAAGAAGGGTCGCCGCCAGCGCCAGTTGCAGCGTTTCCCAGATCAGCGGCAATTGGATGTTGAGCCGATAACCCCAGTAGGCCAATGACCCTTCGGTATGGTCATCGGCGAACAGCAGCGTCCAGTGCAGCGTCGGGACGGTTTCCGCCAGGTAATCGAAGAAGTGGGGAATGGACACCCACACCGTATGCAGGTTGAACTCGGCGATGTTGCCGGCGCCCAGGTAGAGCGCCACCAGACCGAGCGACCAGAACAGCGTCTCGCGCTTTTGCTTGCTGCGGATCTGTTGGTAGTAGTGCGCAAAATCTGTATTCAAAATATACCCTTCATCTTTCAAACCGCAGGGGTGTTGACTGCCTTATTCGGCCCATCCCCGGGGCCTCCCCCCTGGCGGGGCCGCTGCAAGCAGCGTTCAAATCTGCTCCCGGCAGATTTGTCACTCACCCCTGTCACTTGGTGAAGCCAAGCTCCTGAGGGCTCACTCAGTTGCCGCCTACCTGCGATGTGAAATCTATTGGGTATAGGCTTCCGACGTGAGGAAATCAGCGGGGCTCAGCCTGGCCAAGCCCCGGCAGTATTAACGGTCGCCTTTGGTCAGCTCACGCTTCATATCGATGATGTTCTGGTATTCCGCCAAAGTGGTGTCGCCGATGTGCTGTTTACCGCCCATCGCCTTGATAAAGCACGGGTGATCGTCCTTATCCAGCTTTTTGATGGCGGTCACGACTTTGGCTTTGAAATCGGCCGGCAGCGAGTTGCTCACCAGGATTGGGCCGTTCGGGATCAGCGGCGACTGCCAGATAATGCGGATCTGTTTCATCAGGTCCGGATGATCCATGCGGATCATCCGGGTGAAGGCACCGCTGGTGTAGCCGGTGTTATAGTCGCCGATCATCGAAGCCCAGGTTACCGCGCCTTCGAACTGGCCGTTCAGCACGCCGAGAATGTCCTGCTCATGGCCGCCGGAGAAGGTGACGCTGGAGAAGGCGTTGTTGTATTTGTTGTCCACCGTGCCGCCGAACAATTTTTTGAACGCCTGGTTCGGGATCAGGAAGCCGGAGGTGGAATCAGGATCGGCGAAACCGATAGCTTTGCCCTTAAGATCTTCCAGCTTTTTATACGGGCTACCGGCTTTGACCACCACCACAGAGTGGTAACCGCGAGATTGGTCAACGTCATCAACCGCAATACCGACGATGTCCACCGCTTTCGGATCCTTGATGTACACCGAGGCGAACGATGATGGCGACATGCTCAGCACCAGATCGATCTTGCCGCCCAGCAGGCCCTGGATCACCCCGGAATAGTCGGAAGAGTTGCGCATCTTGGTGTCCACGTTCAGCTCTTTGTCCAGGAACTGCTTCACGCACTGGTTATCGCCGATCTGCTGGGTGGCGTTTTGGCCGCCGAGAATACCCAGGTTCAGTTCTTTAGGTGCGTCCGCTGCGGCAGCATTAAATACCATCATCGCGCCGGCCATCACTGTGGTCAGACTCAATACTTTTTTCATTACGTGTGCCCTGTGTGTGTAAAGGTAAAAGTGGATCAATGGATCTGATTGGCTTCCTCGCCATACAGTTGGTGCAGTATCCGTTCGTTCAGTTGCGAAGGATGCCCGTCAAACACGATTTTGCCCTGGGCGATGCCGATGACCCGGGTGCAATATTCTTTCACCAGTTCAACCGAGTGCAGGTTCACCATCACCGCGATGTCGTTCTCGCTGACTTTATGCAGCGCATCCATAATGCGGCGGGTATTTTTCGGATCGAGGGAGGCGACCGGCTCGTCGGCCAGCAGGATTTTAGGGTTTTGCATCAGCGCACGGCAGATCGCCACCCGCTGCATTTGGCCACCCGACAGATTTTCGGCACGTTGCAGGGCGTGCGGCAGCATATTGAGCCATTGCAGCAGCTCGATGGCGCGCCCGCGGTCGGCGTCGTCAAACAGTTTGAAGAAGGATTTCAGGGTAGAAGTGTGGCTCAGGCGGCCCAACAGTACGTTGGTCATGACGTCCAGCCGCGGCACCAGACAGAAGTCCTGGAAGATCATGCCGCAGCGGGAACGCCACTGGCGCATCTGACGGGCGGAAAGTTGGGCGATATCCTGCGCCACGCCGTCATCTTCAAAATGCAGCATCTCGCCACAGCTCGAAGGAATGGTGCCGTTCAGGGTATGCAGCAAGGTGGATTTGCCTGCGCCCGAGCGCCCAATCACCGCCACGAACTCGCCGGCGTGCAGATCGAAGTTGATGTCGTCCAGTACCCGTTGCTGGGATTTATAGGCTTTGCCCAAACCCTTCACCGACAACACCTTGCGTGAGGAGATCGATTGCTGCCCTGGAAAATCGGTTGGTGCAAGTTTTAACTGTGCCTGAGCCATATGATTTCTCTGGTTTCAGTGGCTAATCATTATGGGCACCTATTAACGAATAAATTTATGACAGCGGGATGATGGTTTTATGGCTGGGAAGTGACGTATGCCGCTCGTTCAACATAACGCATTGAGGAGCGGCGTCGGGGTTAATTGAAATGGATAACGCCTTTGATCAACTGCTTATTATTAATCACCTGTTGTTCGTAATGCTCCGCCAGGGTGTCGAAATCAAAATGGTGGGAGAGCATCATCTGCGCGGTAATTTGCCCTGCCGCCATCAAACGGCCCACCTTGGCGAAATCCTCATGGGTCGCATTGCGGCTGCCCATCAGAGTGGTTTCTTTTTTATGGAACTCCGGATCGGAGAACTGAATATCGCCCTTGAACAGCCCGACGAAGACGATGCTGCCGCCGTGGCGGATCAGGTTCAGGCTATTATTCATCGCGTGCGGGTTGCCGGTGGCGTCAATCACCTTGGCCGCCAGCATGCCGCCGAATCGATTGCGCAGCGCCGCGTCAAATTGCTCATCCGCCGGGTTGAGCGTCGGCAGCCCCAGGGCTTTTTCAACCTGCGCCCGCCGCTCGGCGCTGGTATCGGCGACCACCACCTGCGCGCCGTCGGCGCAGGCTATCGCCGCCACGCCCAGCCCGATCGGCCCGGCCCCCACCACCAGCAGGTGATCGTCCGGGGCTATTGCCGCCCGGCGCACCGCGTGGGCGCTGATGGCGAAGGGTTCAATCAGCGCCGCCGTTTCCGGCGGCAGGCCGTCCACCGCCAGCAGGTTGCCGGCCGGCACGCTCAGGAACTCGCAGAAACCGCCATCCTGATGAACGCCAATCACCGAAATATTCTCGCAGCAGTTGGTTTTGCCGCTTTGGCAGGCACCGCAACGCCGGCAAGAAATATACGGCATCACCGTCACGCGCTGGCCTACCCGCCAGCCGCCGACATTATTGCCGATGCTGACAATCTCGCCGCATATTTCATGGCCCAGGACGCGGGGATAACTAAAGAAAGGCTGATGACCGGACCAGGCGTGAATATCCGTTCCGCAAATGCCGACGGTGATTATTTTGATCACCGCCTCCTGGTCTGCGGGCAAAGGCACCGGCCGCTGTTGATAAACCAATTTCGTCGGCTGCTCGCACACTAATGTTTTCATTGTCGTCATCGTCTTTCCTCCAGTCAGGTGGGAAGGTTATACCCAAAATAATTGGAGTTGCATCACGGCGGCAAGGGAGCGCATCCCGATGAGCTTACTGCAGTAAGTGATTCGGGTAAGTGAGTGCGGCCAACACAGATGCAGCTTCAAGTCTGATGGGTATATTCAATAAAAACGCGGTGACCGGTTATGCCATCGAGCAGAACTGTGAGGCAGCACTAAATAAACCGATTTAAATTGGTTTTAAATGCATAAAAAACACCAGAGACAGCACATGAGCAGAACCCGGAACCTGCGGCACAACGTGGTTAACCAGATGATTGAGGGGATTCGCGGCGGCCATCTCCGTTCGCCGCTGCCTTCACAGGCGGCGCTGGCCGAAATGTATAACATCAGCCGCACCACGGTACGCCACACGCTGGCCCATCTCGACCGGCGCGGGGTGTTGGAAAAGGTCGGGGACGACTATGTGATTGTACGGCCGCCGCAGGCGGAGGACGGCTTCGAGTGCGTGAGCCATTCGCTGGAAGAGCAGGACAAACAGTTCAAGAAAGCCTTCTATCAGATGATTAACCAGAAGCAGCTGCGCGCCGGCGACAGCTTCAGCGAGCTGCAATTGTCGCGCCTCGCCAACGTCAGCCCGCTGGTGGTGCGGGAATTCCTGTTGCACTTCAGCCGTTATAACCTGATCGAAACCGTCAAGCGCGGCCAGTGGCGCATGAAAAAGTTTGATCAAAACTATGCCGAACAGCTGTTTGAGCTGCGTCAGATGCTGGAAACTCACGCCCTGTCGCGCTTTATCAACTTGCCCGCCGACGACGAACGCTGGTTGCAGGCCAGGGAGCTGCTGAGCCGCCACCGCCAGCTGCGGGAAAGCATCAGCGACAGCTATCGCCTGTTCTCCCAGTTGGATCGCGACTTTCACGGCCTGATCCTCTCCGCGGCCAATAACCCGTTTTTCAATCAGTCGCTGGAGATCATTTCGGTGATTTTCCACTTCCACTACCAGTGGGATGAAACCGACCTGAAACAGCGCAATATCATTGCCATCGAAGAACATATGATCATCCTCAGCGCGTTGATCTGCCGCAATGATCAGGAGGCGATCAACGCGCTGCATCGCCATCTGGACACCGCCAAGCAATCGATGATCCGCTCCATCAATCAGGACGCCGCCTGATCGTTTTTTATCGATAAAAAACACCGAATGCGGCATTTAAAACCGATAAAGAGCAGCAAAATAGTAACTGCCGCACGGAACCGCGACAAAAACGCATCGCTAAAATATCCCTCCATCTAGGCTTACTGCCGATCACCTGCTCATGCACCACCCAGGGGAATACCCGGAATAATAAATATTATTAATGCGAAATTCTGGAGGCAAAGATGGAAAGAACCACCACCGTTGACAGCGGAAAAGAACAGATTGACCCTTATTCAGATCACATCATTCCGATGCCGCCAAACGGCCTGCTGGTACGTTCGGCGAGAATTAAAAAAATCCAGACCACCGCCATGCTGTTGTTGTTTTTCGCCGCCATTATCAACTTCCTTGACCGCAGTTCGCTGTCGGTCGCGAATTCCACCATCCGGGAGGAAATGGGCCTGAGCGGCACCGAAATCGGCCTGCTGCTTTCGGCGTTTTCATTGGCGTACGGTATCGCCCAACTGCCCTGCGGACTGCTGCTGGATCGCAAGGGTCCGCGCATTATGCTGGGGGTGGGAATGTTCGTCTGGTCGGTGTTCCAGACGCTGTCCGGCATGATCCACAATTTCACCCAGTTTATCTGGGTACGCATCGGGCTGGGGATCGGCGAAGCGCCGATGAACCCGTGCGGCGTGAAGGTGATCAACGATTGGTTCAACATCAAACAGCGTGGCATGCCGATGGGGATCTTCAATGCGGCGTCCACCATTGGCCTGGCGATCAGCCCGCCGATCCTCACCGCCATGATGTTGGCCTTCGGCTGGCGCGGGATGTTCATCACTATCGGCGTGCTGGGGATCGCGCTGTCGATCGGGTGGTATATGCTGTATCGCAACCGCCAGGACATCGATCTGAGCGCCCAGGAACAGGCCTATCTGAATGCCGGCAGCGTCAGCGCACGGCGCGAACCGGTGAACTTCCGCGAGTGGCGCTCGTTATTCAGGAACCGCACCATGTGGGGCATGATGATCGGTTTTAGCGGCATCAACTACACCGCGTGGCTGTATCTGGCCTGGCTGCCGGGCTACCTGCAAACCACCTACCATCTGGATCTGAAAAGTACCGGGCTGATGAGCGCCATTCCGTTCCTGTTCGGCGCCGCCGGCATGTTGTCGAACGGTTTTGTCACCGACTTCCTGGTTCGCCGTGGCATGGCGCCGCTGAAAAGCCGCAAAATCTGCATCGTGGCCGGCATGTTGCTGTCCGCGTCCTTCACCGCCATTGTGCCGCAGGCTACCACCACCTACAGCGCCGTCGTGTTGATCGGCATGGCGCTGTTTTGCATTCACTTTGCCGGCACCTCCTGCTGGGGCTTGATCCACGTGGCGGTGACCTCGCGCATGACCGCCTCGGTCGGCAGCATCCAGAACTTCGCCAGCTTTATTTTCGCCTCGTTCGCCCCGGTGATCACCGGCTTTATCCTGGACACCACCCACTCGTTTAAACTGGCGCTTATCCTTTGCGCCTGCTTCACCGTCATCGGCGCGCTATCCTATCTCTTCGTGGTCAAACACCCGATTGTCGACAGCGCGGCCTGACCTGCGTCCTGAAAATGCCGCCGGTACCGGCGGCATTGCAAAATAGGGGAACGTGAAGAGAAAGGCATTGGCGTATTCAGCCGTTCCTGACCGCCGTCGAATCAAGCGCCTCACGCCGATAGGCCGCCGCCTGTTCCGCAGCGATACGGCAAAACGCGTCGGTCAGTGGCGAGGGCGTTTGCCATGCCAGCGCCAGCGTATAAGGTACCGGGCTGCCCACGCCGCTCAGTTCGCGGAACACCACGCCGGGGGATTTGAGCACGGCAAACAGCGCAGGCATCAGCGCAATCCCTACGCCACCGGCCACCAACCCACCGATAGTCTGCATCTGCCGCGCCTCTTGCACGATGCGCGGGCTGAACCCCGCCACCGCACAGGCTTGCAGGATCGCCGCGTGCATGCCTGGCCCGTAATGCGCCGGAAACAGCAACCACGGTTGATCGGCCAGATCGCGCAGCGTCACTTGCTGTTGTGCCGCCAGCGGGTGGTGATCCGGCAGCGCCAGCACCATGCGATCAAACAGGAAAGGCTGGATCTGCAAGCCCTCCTGCGGGGCCACCGGCAGCACCACCATACCGATATCGGCGCGATCGTCGCGCAGGGCGATCAGTTGCTCGGCGGTCGTCGCTTCCTGCAGATGAAACTCCGCCAGCGGATACTCGAGGCGAAACTGCCTCAGGATCCCCGGCAACAGGGCGTTCACCGTGCTGTCGACAAAGGTCAGCCGCAGCGATTCGGTCAGGCCGCGCGCCGCCCGTCGGGTATTGCCCAAAGTGCGCTCGAACTGCGCCAGGGTGCGCCGCGCCTCGATCAAAAACACCTGCCCCGCGTCGGTAATGCGCGTGATGCGGTTGCCACGCTCCAGCAACGATACCCCCAGCTCCTGCTCAATTTTTCTGATGGCGGCGGTCAGTGGCGGCTGCGCCATATGCAGGCGCTCGGCGGCGCGGTGAAAGCTCATCTCTTCGGCCACGGCAATAAACTGCCTAAGTTGGCGTAGTTCAATCACGTGATACCTTTTTCGTATTTTGAAATTATAAATAGAGTATTGGATGTATCGATTCCAAAAGCCAATACTTTTCCTGACCGCCGGGCCACGTCATTCCGGGGTGGGCGGCGGCAAATGAGGATCGGTTATGACGCAACGTACAGCAATTATCACCGGCGGCTCCAGCGGCATTGGGCTGGCCATCGCCCAGCAATTGGCGCAACAGGATTACCGCATAGCCATCGTGGCGCGTGACTCCCAGCGTCTGCAGCAGGCCGCCCGGCAAATTGGCCCTGGCACCCGGCACTATGCGGCGGACCTGAGCCGCCGCGGTGAGGTGGAAGAGGTGGTCGCACGGCTGGCGGAAGATCTCGGTACGGTGGATGTGCTGGTCAACAACGCCGGTTTTACCCGAGTGATTGCGGCCGACACGCCGCTGGCGCAGGCCGAGCGCGAATGGGATGCGGTGATCGAGGGTAACCTGAAAAGTACCTTTTTGTTCACCCTGGCGATGCTGCCGCACCTGCGCAAACCGGGCGGACGCATCATTAACCTGAGTTCGATTGCTGCCCAATGCGGCAGCGGCAGCCCCGGTGCGCTGGGCTATTCCGCCGCCAAAGCCGGCGTGCAGGGCTTTACCCTCAATCTGGCGCGCGAACTGGGCCCGCAGGGGATCACCGTCAACGCCATTGCACCGGGCTTTATCGCCGGTACGCGCTTCTTCGGTGCCGGGCTGCCGCAGGATCGCATTGATGCCATTGCGGCAGAAACGCCGCTGGCGCGCACCGGCCGGGTAGACGATATTGCCGCCGCCGCCTTGTGGCTCGCCTCGGAACAGGCTTCATTTATCACCGGCACCGTCACTTCGATTAACGGCGGCGCGCGGGTCGGGTAAGAAAGCGTTACATTCCGCCATTTGCGTTCTCAGCCTGCCGCGCTAGGGTGAAGGGATTCAACCTGAAGAAGGAACGCAATATGAAGATCGGATTTGCCGGACTGGGCGGAATGGGCAGCGCCATGGCCACCAACCTGTTGCAAGCAGGGTATGCGCTGAAAGTATGGAACCGCTCCCCTCAACCGGCACAACCGCTAGTCGCCGCCGGGGCTATGCAGGCGCAGCAAGCGGACGAGCTGGCCGATGTGGATGTACTGATCACCATGCTGGCCAACGATGCGGCGACCGAGCAGGTAGTGGTGGAAAGTGGCCTGCTGCAACGGCTGCAACCGGGGGCAATCCATATCAATATGGCGACGGTATCGGTAGCGCTGGCCAAACGACTGGCAGCGCTGCACGCCGAGCGCAACGTCGGCTATATCGCCGCACCGGTACTGGGGCGGGTGGATGTCGCCGCGGCCGGCAAACTGAACATTCTGGCGGCGGGTGATGCGCAGTTGCTCGCCAAAGTCCAGCCACTGTTTGAAGTGCTCGGCCAGCAAACATGGCACTTTGGCGAACTGCCCGAACAGGCCAATATCGTCAAAATTGCCGCCAACTTCACGCTGGCCAGCGCAATTGAGGCGATGGCGGAAGGCAGTGCGCTGGTACGCAACTACGGCGTTTCCGGCACGGATTATCTGCACATGCTCAGCAACACCCTGTTCGCCTCCCCGGCCTACAAGGGTTATGGCGCACTGATTGCCGAAGAAAGGTTCGAACCGGCCGGCTTCAAATTAAGCTTGGGTATGAAAGACGTGAGCCTGGCGCTGGAGGCCGGAGCCAATAGCCACACGCCAATGCCGTTCGCCAGCGTGCTGAAGGATAACTTCCTTGACGCGGTGGCGCAGGGCGATGCGGATCTGGACTGGTCGGCGTTGGCAAAGGTGGCTGCGCGCAGGGCGGGATTGAAATAACAACTCACGGGCCCGACTCGCGGCGGGCCTTTTATCTGACGATCAGAAGAGGATCTCTGCCGCCGGCAGCGCGGCAATCGGTACGCCGAAGCTCTCGATATTCGATAATGTGGCATTGTGATGGGCACGTATTTGCAGGCCGGTCGCGTGCGGTTTGTCGTGGCTGGTGTGGGCATCCGCCGCCAGCGTGACCGGGTAGCCAAGCGCGGCGGCACGGCGGGTGGTGGTATCCACGCAGAACTCGGTGGAATAGCCGCAAATCACCAGGTGCGTTACGCCGTTGGCGATCAACAGCGGCCCTAACCCGGTGCGCAGGAACGAATCCGGCGTGGTTTTTTCCACCCGGTGATCGCCGGTTTTCACCTGCAATGCGGGGTCAATCTGCCAGGCGTCGCTACCGTGCGCCAACTCTTCGTCAGCCGTGCGATGCTGGATAAAAATCACCGGCACGCCGGCCAGGCGGGCGCGGTCGCTCAGTTGGTTAATCCGGCCAAGCGTCGCTTCGGCATCCGCCGGCGGTGGCGTAAACAACCCTTTCTGCACATCGATAATCAACAACGCTGACGTCATGATGGATCCCCCTGAGAAAAATTCCGTCTCAGCATACCGGTTGGCGTGGGCGGAAGATATGGTCAACGCCCTGCTCGCGCAGCTTGTTCACCAGATCGTGGCCACCGTTCGGCGTGGCGTGCGCCAGCAGACGTTCGGCTTCAAATACCGGGCTGGCCCAGAAGATGTTCACCGGATCGCCGTATTGCTTCGGCAGCGTCAGATGTTCGTTGTAAGGGTAAAACGCCGAGGACAGCACGTAGCCTTCATAGCCCAGCGGCGCCACTTCCGACGCCAGCGTATGCCCTTCGCCAAACCAGGTGATTTTCGCCCAGGGGACGTGCGCGAACCCGGCCAGCGCGCTGGCCATCTGCACCGCGTTCTCTTCGGTCATGTATTGGCCGTCGATGGCGATGCCCATTTCCATGCGGCGATAACGGCCGGCATCGTCGTTAAACAGAATGTCGACCCACGGCATCGGCCGGATGCTGACGCCCATGGTGAGAAAATAATAAATGCCGTCGCGTTCGTGTTGGGTAATCGCCATCGGCGGCCATTTGCCCTGATCGATGGCGTAGTATTTTACCGAAGGGCCAAAGTGCTGCTCATAACGCGCCTGATAATCGCTCTGCATTTTGGGCCACGGGTTGCCTTCCTCGCGCTGCCAACTGCGCCAGAACTGACGGGTGTTTTCCGCCAGCGCGTACTGGGTGTTGGTGGAGGCCGAACCGAGCGGATAAACCAGCGGGCTCTCTTTGATGCAACTGGCGGAATAGCACACCGAATGGTCGATATACAGGCTCCAGCCGGGGATCACCGCCAGCAGCTGGCCGTAATACCACAGCGCCGCGCCGTCGTCGCTTTCGGTCCAGACCACCGTCAACCCATCCGGATTCAGCGGCGCTTCCCCTTCCAGATTGCGGCAAAACTCGGCCGCCAGCATGGGCGGTTGGCCCCGTTCAAGCGCGGCGCGATCTTCCTGCAAGGGTGCAGCCGCCAGATTACGCAGCCAGCAGGCGCGCACCTGAAAACGCTCGCCGTTTTCTTCCGCAGGGTAAATGTAAAAATAGGCTGCCCGGTGATCTTGCTGAACCACCGCCACCAGCGTCTGATTCTCATTACTGACTTCAGCAAGTACGTATGACTCGTTCATATCACCTCAACAATGGGGTCACGGCGCAGAATAATGCTGCGCACCAATAAAGTGGAATTCGGCTTTTCCCAAGTGTAAAGCGCATCCGTGGCCGGATCACCCGTAAAAGTCTCAAAAATGACCATAAACGGGGATAAAACATTGGGTTATTGGTAATAACTATATACCCGTCATACTTGAAGCTGCATCTGTGTTGGCTGCACCCGTGCACCCCAGTCACTTAGTTTACTAAGCTCCCGGGGATGAACGGCCTTGCCGCCGAGATGCAACTCCAATTATTTTGGGTAGAGCGCTTATGGCGGCAGGGGCTTACGCCGGTTTGTTAATTCGCCGTACGGCGCGCTGATAGGACCCGTTGCGCATCGAGGCGCGCAGCACCTTACCGACGCCGCCTGCGCCCACTCTCACCAGGCGCCGCCGCAGCCTGCCGGGATAAAAATCAAACTGCCGCTGCGCCCAGTCGGGCAGCAGATCGATGCCCGCCTGCATCACCAGCCAACCCAAGGGCCGTGCCAATGCGCTCGGCGCCGGGGCGGCCAGCAGAATGCGCGCCACTTCACGCGTGCGTTCATCGCACACCAGTTGCGGCCGCATCCGTTGCAGATAGTCGGCCACCGCCGCGCAGGAAGTGGGAATATCGCGCGCGCCCAGAGCGGCGGCAACGCGCGCCGTCTCCTGGTAATAGCGATCTTGCAGTTCGGGGGAAAGGTGCGGGTTGCGGTAGCGCAGGTGGCTCGCCAGGAAGCTGCTGCTTTCCACCACGTGTACCCAGGTAAGCAAATCGGGGTCGCTGGCGGCATAGGGCCTGCCGTCATTGCTGACCCCGGTCACTTGCAAATGAATGGCCCGCACCTTGGCGATCAGCCGTTCGGCTTCTGCGGTGGGGCCAAAGGTGGTGACGGAGACAAACTGGCTGGTGCGGCGCAGGCGGCCAAGCATATCTTCGCGAAAATTGGAGTGATCCCACACCCCGGCCAACGCCAGCGGGTGCAGCATTTGCAACAGCAAGGCGCTGACGCCGCCGCACAGCATTGAGGTAAAATCGCAGTGTACCCGCCAGATGACCGACTGCGGGCCAAACAGGCCGGGGTCACCCGCCGGGTTTTCGAAATCTATGCCGCCGAGCGCCAGCCCGGTCAGGCCGATCACCTGTTTTTCTATCGCTGCGCGTAATGCTTCCATCCTGCCAGGCCCCTTAATCATCCGGTGGCCAGTGTATCACGCGGCGGTTTTAGTCCCGATCGTTGAGCAAAACAATCTTGCCGGCAAAGCTGCGATCCTCCAGCCGACGGTGGGCAGCCGCGCCTTCGCTCAGCGGGAAAGTCTCGATATGCGGCAGCGTAAATTCGCCGTTCTGCCAACTGGCGAACAGCCGTTCTGCCCGCTCGCGACGCGCCTCGCCGCTATTGAGGTAGGTCCAGAGATCGCCGCCCACCACGCCTTTGGAATCCATCATCAGGTGATAAGCCGAGATCGCCGGTGCCTCGCCCCCCGCCATACCGAAAGTCACCACCCGGCCGCCGGGGCGCAGCGCGTCAATGCTTTGCTGTAGCGTGATGCCGACCGAATCAAAAGCGTACTCGACGCCGCCGTCGGTCAACGCGGCGATTTGCGCCACCCAGTCCTGCCGGTAGGTAAAGGCCGCCGCCGCGCCATTCTTCAGCGCAATCTGCTGTTTATGCGCCGAAGACACCAGCGCATAAACCTGCGCGCCACGCGCCACCAGCATGCGGGTCAATATTTGCCCGACGCCACCGGCGGCCGCATGCACCAGCGCACGATCGCCTGCCCGCACCTGCACGCTGTCGTTAATCAGGTACTGTGCCGTCAACCCCTGCAACAAAATCGAGGCGGCCTCGACGTCGCTCAATGCCTGCGGCAGCCGCAGCGCGTGATCGACCGGCACGTTGATGCGCGTGGCGTGGCAGAAAGGCACGTCGGCAACACCAATCCGCTCTCCCGCCTGCCAGCCGTCAACGCCCTCGCCCACGGCGATAATGGTGCCCACGCCTTCGTAACCGCCGATATGCGGCGGCTTGCCGTGCAGCACATAATTGCCCTTGCGGCGGTAGATATCGGCGAAGTTCAGCCCGGCAGCCCCCATCCGTACCTGCACCGCGCCTGCCGGTACCGGTGGCGTCGGCAGCTCAAGGTATTCGAGCACCTCTGGCCCGCCAAAACGTTCAAAGGTTAATGCCTGCATGGCGTTGCTCCGTAAATTTTTCGCCAATAACGCACTGGCGGTCGTTACCCTCCAGTATCCCAGAGCGTTATACTGCCGAAAAGTGGCCCGCAGGGCGTTCAGAAAACACCAGAGGTTTATAATGGACCGTTTAACCAGCATGGAGGTGTTTGTACGGGTGGTGGAAAAAGGCAGTTTTGTCGCCGCCGCCGACGAGATGGCGATTTCCCCCACGATGGTCGGCAAGCATATTCGCTATCTGGAACAGCGGCTGAACGCGCCGTTGCTGAACCGCACCACTCGCAGGCAAGGGTTGACCGAGGCCGGTCGGGTCTTCTATGAACGCTGCCGCCGCCTGCTGGCCGATGCCGACGCCGCCGAAGCCAGCGCAAGGGCGCTGTTAAGCTCGCCCAGCGGGCTGTTGCGCATCAGCGCGCCGGTCACCTTCGGTAACCGCGTTTTGACGCCGATCCTCACCGAATTCCTGCAACAGCACCCGGACGTAGAAGCGGAGGTGGTGCTGTCGGATCGCAAAGTGGATTTGATTGAGGAAAGGTACGAAGCCGCATTTCGCATCGGGCCGGTTGCGGATGACGGCCTGGTGGCGCGTGCCCTGCCCGATTACCGCATGACGCTGGCGGCCTCTCCTGGTTATCTGACGCAGCATGGCGCCCCAATGCGGCCGGAACAGCTCAGCGAACACAGCTGCTTTGGCTTTAGTCAATGGGATGGCAATCATTTTTGGCGGCTGCAAGGCACGCAGGGGGAAATCAGCGTGCCGGTCAGGCCACGGCTGCGGATGGACTCCGGCGAAGGGGTACGCCGTGCGGCGCTGGCCGGTTTCGGCATTGCGCTGCATGCCGCTATGCTGCTGGATGAGGATATCGCCGCCGGCCGGCTGGTGCGCGTGCTGCCGGACTATTCGCCGCTGCCGCGGCCGATGCATCTGGTCTATCTGCCCGAACGGCGGCAATCGCCCAAGCTGGAAGCCTTTATCGCCCTGACCGTAGCCAGACTGTGGGGGCGCGCATAAATGCGCAATGCGGCGGTTGAAACGGACACCGCACTGAATTACATTTTCTGTCCGACTCACTGCAGAGGCGTTTTTGCAGGGCGTTAACCCACGTTAATTCGGCATTAACCCCACAAAACCTCTATCTAATTTTTGTTTTTCTTCAACTTAGATAGCAGAGACTTCGATGATTATCATTAGAGCACGCGCGGCGGAAGACAACGCGCAACTGGCAGATATTTGGCAGCGTTCGGTGCGCGCCACCCACCACTTTCTTACCGAAGATAACATTGCCCAACTGTTCCCGCTGGTGTTGAACCATTACCTGCCGGCGGTCGACGTTTGGGTGGCGGAAGATCGCCCCGGTCACCCTTGCGGCTTTATCGGGCTAAGCGGCAACAAGGTGGAAATGCTGTTTATCGACGCGGAACAGCGCGGCAAAGGGGTCGGCAGAGCGCTGCTGGCGCACGCCGAAACGCTGCACGATGAGCTGTTGCTGGACGTCAATGAGCAAAACCCGCAGGCCAGCGGATTTTACCGCCATTACGGTTTTGAGATCACCGGCCGTTCGGCGCTCGACGGCCAGGGCAATCCCTTCCCGCTGCTTCATATGAAGCTCGACAAGCGTTAAATAAAACAAATCGGCCAAGGTTTACCTTGGTCGATTTTTTGTCATCACTTCCTCTCATGATTTGATATACCAAATCAGAATAACTAATAGATTTTACATTCTTCCTGTCACTATAAACCCCCGGTAGGATTGGCCCCGTATTCACCAGAAACAGAGGTTCCGCCTGCCTTTTACCCCCAGAATCCGCCCCCTTTCCGGCGTGACTCGCTCCGGGCGGAATGCTGTGATGTTTTGATAAGGATTGGCTGTTCTATGATCGTTCTTTCGAACGTTTGCAAAACTTTTGACAGCGCGCAAGGCCGCGTTGTCGCGGTTGATGATGTCAACCTGGCCGTGGAGGCCGGGCAAATTTACGGCATCATCGGCTACAGCGGTGCCGGTAAAAGCACCCTGATTCGTTTGCTTAACGGGTTGGAAACCCCCACCAGCGGCAGTATTCAGGTCGATGGTTTCGATATCGCCCGCGCCAAAGGCAACCAACTGCGCCAGGCGCGGTTGAAAATCAGCATGGTGTTTCAACACTTCAACCTGTTGTGGTCACGCACCGTCAGCCAAAATATCGCCTTCTCCATGCAAATCGCCGGGGTGCCCAAAGCGCAAATCAAGCAGCGGGTGGCGGAACTGGTCGCGCTGGTTGGTCTGCAGGGCCGCGAAGATGCCTATCCTTCGCAGCTCAGCGGCGGGCAGAAACAGCGCGTCGGCATTGCCCGTGCGCTGGCCAATAACCCTGGCGTGTTGCTGTGCGATGAAGCCACCTCGGCGCTCGATCCCCAGACCACAGATTCGATTCTCGAGCTGCTGCTGGATATCAACCGCAAGCTGAACCTGACCATTGTGCTGATCACCCATGAAATGCACGTGGTGCGCAAAATCTGCCACCGGGTGGCGGTGATGGAGAACGGCCGCATCGTGGAGGAAGGCCCGGTGATTGACGTCTTTACCCAGCCGCAACAGCCGATTACCCGGCAGTTCGTCAAGCAGGTTTCCCGGTATCAGGAAACCGAGGAAAGCTTCAATCCGCTGCTGACTCAACATCTGCCGGGCGCCATTTTCAAACTGACCTTTGTCGGCATGCAAACCCATCAGGCGGTGATTTCCGATGTGATCCAGCGTTATCGGGTGACCATCAATATCCTGCACGGCAAGATCAGTCACACCCTGAACGGGTCGTTCGGCGAGCTGTATATCCACGCGGAAGGCAACGACCTGCAAATCGACAACATGCTGAAATTATTGAAAGAACGCGATATCGCCGTTGAGGTCATCAAACATGATTGAGTCACTGTTCCCTCACCTGCGTATTGATCAGTTGCTGAACGCCACCTGGGAAACCCTTTATATGACGGGCATCGCCGGGCTGGCAACGCTGATGCTCGGCATTTTGCTGGGGGTGATTCTGTTTCTGACCTCCCGGGGCCAACTGTTGCAGAACCGCGCGGTCTATTCGCTGATTTCAGTGCTGGTCAACGTGTTCCGCTCCATCCCCTTCATCATTCTGATCGTGTTGCTGATCCCGTTCACCAAGGCGCTGATCGGCACTATTTTGGGGGCCGACGCCGCCCTGCCGGCGCTGATTATCGGTGCCGCGCCTTTCTATGCCCGGCTGGTCGAGATTGGCCTGCGCGAGGTGGACAAAGGCGTGATCGAAGCGGCGCGCTCCATGGGCGCCAAAACCAGCACCATTATCTTCCGCGTGCTGCTGCCGGAGTCTTCTCCGGCGCTGGTTTCCGGCATTACCGTTACCCTGATCGCGCTGGTGAGCTGCACCGCGATGGCCGGGGTGATCGGCGCCGGCGGGCTGGGCAATCTGGCCTATCTGGAAGGGTTTCAACGCAACCACGGTGACGTAACGCTGGCGGCGACGCTGACGATCCTGGCGATCGTTTTCGTTATCCAGTTCATTGGCGACACCATCACAAGAACGCTCGATAAACGATAAATAACTCAGGAATAATGATGATGAAAAAACAAATGATGATGCTGGCCTTCGCCTCTCTGACCGCGTTGGCGTCCTTTGGTGCGGCGGCGGAAACCAAGCTGGTGGTCGGCGCGTCCAACGTACCCCATGCCGAGATCCTCGAGCAGGCAAAACCGATTCTGGCAAAGGAAGGCATCGATCTGGTGATCAAACCTTTCCAGGACTACATTCTGCCGAACACGGCGCTGGCCAGCCACGATATTGACGCCAACTATTTCCAGCACGTGCCCTACCTGAATTCGGTATTGAAGGACCATGCCGACGATAAGACCTATGACTTCGTCAGCGCCGGCGCCATCCATATCGAACCGATCGGTATTTATTCCAAGAAGTATAAAAGCCTGAAAGACCTGCCGGACAACGGCAAAATCATCATGCGTGACGCGGTGGCGGAAGAAGGCCGCATTCTGTCCATCTTTGAGAAAGAAGGCGTGATTAAGCTGAAGCCGGGCGTGAGCAAGGTGGATGCGCGCATCACCGACGTGGTGGAAAACCCGAAACACCTGAAATTCCTGGCGAACGTTGAAGGCGCGCTGCTGCCGCAGATGTACAACAATGATGAGGGCGACGCGGTAGTGATTAACGCCAACTACGCCATTGACGCCGGGCTGAACCCGACGAAGGATCCGATCGCTATCGAAAGCGGTGAAAATAACCCCTATGCCAACATCATCACCGTGCATAAGGCCGACGTGAACAAGCCGGAGATTGTGGCGCTGGTAAAAGTGCTGCACTCCAAGGAGATTCAGGACTTTATCCGCGAAAAATACAAAGGCGCGGTGATCCCGGTTAATCAATAATTCAGAATCAAGGCCGCAGCGATGCGGCCTTACCCTGACGCCTTCCCTAGACCTTATTCCCCACCTGGCTGAGACGCGGCCAAACCAGCATCAGCGCATCAAGCAGACGGAACAAATCCTCGCGGCTTGCTCCTTCACGCGCCTGCACCGACATGCCTTCAATGGTGCAAATAATGTACTTCGCCAGTAACCCGGTGTCGGTTTTTGCCAACAACTCGCCCTGCTGCACTTTACGGTCGAAGCAGGCCTTCAGGCTGGTTTCCTGCGAATGGTGTTTTTTACGCAGCATCATGGCGACTTCGTCAGAAGAAGATGACAGCGCGGCGGACGCACACACCATAAAGCAACCGGACGGCGTGTCCGGATCGGTAAACACCTGCGCTGAAGAGCGGACGTAAGCTTCTACGATTTCCGCAATCGGCAGATCCTGCTCCAACAGTTGATTGGTGCAGGTGGTGTATTTTTGCAGGTAACGCTCCACCGCAGCGCGGAACAGCCCTTCCTTGTTGCCGAACTCGGCGTACAGCGTTGGCGCCTTGGCACCGGTCACCTCGACCAGATCGGCCAGCGACGTTGACTCATAACCGTGCCGCCAGAACAGATCGAGTGCGCTTTCCAGCGCACGGTCGCGATCAAACTGCTTCGGTCTGCCGCGCGTTTTTTTGGTGCAGACCTCTTCATTGATACTCATAGACCCTCTCTTATCCCGCCCCGCAGCAGGGCTTCATAATTAAATTAACGATCATTATAAAAAAATATTGCGCTCTCGTCGAGAAGCGATTAACATTTAGTTATCGATCGTTAAGTAATCTTGACGACAGACATTGAAAACCCAATTTACGCTTCTCGGATAGGAACTAATATCATGAAAAACTTAAAAATCACTCTTGCTGCTATCGCTCTGGCCTCTGCTTCCTTCGGGAGCTTCGCTGCCGATCTGGTTAACAGCCAGCCGACAAACCAGCAAAAAACCGGCGTGATCACCGTCAGTGGCGCTTCCGATATTACCTCACTGGAAGCCAGTTTGGCGGAAAAAGCTGACGCAGCCGGTGCGAAATCATTCCGCATCATTGGCACCAGTGGCGATAATCAACTGCACGGCACCGCAGTAATTTATAAATAACAATAAGTTAATTGTTATCCGCGGGGCCGGTGACGGCAGTTTCCTCCCCCGTGGACGACGGTGAAAAGAAAATTAATTAACGAACATTAAAAAAATAGTTGCAATACGCTGAACAGGCGTCTAACATTAAATTATCGATCGTTAATCAATTTAACGACCTCCTAAACAAACATCGTACAGAATAGATATAGGAAATAAGACCATGAAAAACCTGAAAATCACCCTCGCAGCCATCGCACTGGCTTCTGTTTCTTTCGGTAGCTTCGCAGCCGAACTGGTTAACGCTCAACCGTCCGATCTGCAAAAAACCGGCGTGATCACCGTCAGCGGCGCTTCCGATCTGACCAGCCTGGAAAACAAGCTGGCTGCCAAAGCGGATGAAGCCGGCGCCAAATCCTTCCAGATAATCTCAACTACCGGCGACAACAAACTGCACGGTACTGCGATCATCTACAATTAATTGCTGAATCGGCAGTTGAGCAAAGAGGCGGCTTAAGCCGCCTTTTGTTTTATTCCCCCGCCAAAAATCTGTTGTAAGCTGTGGTTTCCTCTTACAGCGAACCTGACAACGCCATGACTCCTCTGCTGTTCCATAAATATCACGGGCTGGGTAACGATTACCTGGTGTGCCATCGTTCGGTCGCTGCGCGGCTGAGCAACGAACAAATCCGCATACTCTGTCACCCCCATTACGGCATAGGTTCAGATGGCCTGCTGATCGACAGTGGCGACAGCATCAATCCTACGCTCCGCATCATTAACCCGGACGGCTCGGAAGCCGAAAAAAGCGGTAACGGCCTGCGCATTTATGCCCGCTATCTGTTCGATATCGGCCGCGTCAGCCATCTGCCGTTTCTGGTGCATACCGCCGGCGGCGACGTCCAGTGCCGGGTCGATGAAGATAAACACCAGGTCAGCGTGGATATGGGCCGCGCCAATTTCAATCCGGCAGCGCTGCCGGCGCTTATCGACTTGCCCGAAGCGCTCAACTATCCGCTGCCGCTGGCAAAGGAAACGCTCAGCGTATCGCTGGTATCGATGGGGAACCCGCACTGCGTGGTCCCGGTGACCCGGCTTGATCTGGCGCAAGTTCACCGGTTGGGGCCACAGATAGAAAATCACCCGCTGTTTCCCAAAAGAACCAACGTACAGTTGGTGGAAGTGATAGATCGCCAAACGCTGCAGATCGGCATTTGGGAACGCGGCGCCGGTTTTACTCTGGCCTCCGGCAGCAGCAGCTGCGCGGCCGCCAGCGTGATGCGCAAGCTGAATCGGGTCGATGACAACGTCAGCGTTCGGATGCCGGGCGGCCAGTTGCAGATCAGCTTCAGCGGGGATTTTCACGTCCGCATGCGCGGGCCGGTGCATAAAATCGCCAGCCTGACGCTGGACGAAGACTGCTTTATCGGCGGAGAAGAAGCCCTGCGTCAGCGTGAAAAAAGCTAATATCCAAAGGGGTGGCCAGCAAATAAAAATAATGAATCGTTGCCGGTGCTGCCTCCGGTGAATCCTTAGCAGTCTGTTAAGGCCAGGAATACGCTGCTTGCCACCGCCACGCGGCGGCCTGCATCGAATTTTCCCTTTTGCCAAAAATAGCCCATGCTAAAAGAGGATGTGGCTGGAACAAGGCCAATTCCTCACCTCTTTCTGGCTAACCGGGATGCTGGCTCATGACGAAAAAAACCACGCTGCTGCAATTTTTTCATTGGTATTATCCCGATGGGGGTAAGTTATGGCAGGAAGCTGCCGAACGTGCACCGCACATTGCCGGGCTGGGCATCACCGATCTGTGGCTGCCGCCCGCCTATAAGGGGGCTTCCGGCGGTTATTCGGTGGGTTACGACAGTTATGATCTGTTCGATCTGGGCGAGTTCGATCAAAAAGGCAGCCGCGCCACCAAATACGGCGATAAACAGGCGCTGACCCATGCCGCCGCTACGCTGCGCGACAACGGCGTGCGGGTGATTTATGACGTGGTGTTCAACCACAAGCTCGGCGCCGACGAGAAAGAACAGGTCCGCGTGTACCGGGCGGACGCCAACAACCGCAACAATATCAACGATCAGGGCTTCGACGCGCTGGCTTATACGCGTTTTACTTTCCCCGGCCGCCAGGGCACCTATTCCAAATTTATTTGGGATTATAAATGTTTTGGCGGAGTTGATTACATTGAACAGCCGGATGAAAAAGGCGTGTTCAAAATCGACAATGACTACGGCGACGACGGCTGGAACGATCAGGTCGGCGACGAGAAAGGCAATTACGATTATCTGATGGGCGCCGACGTGGAGTTTCGCAACACGGCGGTGGCGGAAGAGCTGAAGTTCTGGGCGCGCTGGCTGATGGAAACCCTGCCCTGCGACGGGTTCCGACTGGATGCCGCCAAACACATTCCGGCCTGGTTCTTTAAGGAATGGGCGGACCATGTGCGCGACGCCGCACAGCGCGACCTGTTTATCGTCGCGGAATACTGGTCACACGATCTGGCAGCGTTACAGCAGTATATTGACCAGGTGGACGGCAAGGTGATGCTGTTTGACGTGGCGTTGCACCTGAAGTTTCATCACGCCTCGAAACAAGGTGACGGATTCGATATGGCGCAGATTTTCACCGATACGCTGACCGCCGCCGATCCGGCCCACTCGGTTACGCTGGTCGCCAACCACGACACTCAGCCACTGCAGTCGCTGGAAGCGCCGGTCGAGCCTTGGTTTAAACCGCTGGCCTACGCCCTGATCTTGTTGCGTGAACAGGGCGTGCCCTGCGTGTTCTATCCCGACCTGTACGGCGCCAGCTATAAAGACCAAGGCAGCGACGGCAATGAATACCAGATTGACATGCCGGTGATCCCCGAGCTGGAAAAACTGATCCAGGCGCGTCAACGCTTTGCCAATGGCGTGCAAACCGATTATTTTAACGATAGGAATTGTGTGGCCTTCAGCCGTAGCGGCACCATCGATGCCCCCGGCTGCGTAGTGGTGCTCACCAATGGTGCCGAAAACGGCAAAGCAGTGTCGCTCGGTGCCGAAATGGCGCATAGAACCTGGCGAGATTGGCTTGGCAATCGCCAGGATGAAGTCACCACCGACGATCGGGGGAACGCCACTTTCCCGGTAAACGGCGGCAGTGTCAGCGTCTGGGTGCTGGCTGAAAACCTGTAGCAAAGCCGCCGTTGCGGCGGCGAGTCACCCCCGTGGCAAAACTAATTTTTGCCTTTCAGGTCTAAATTGCGATATCACCTTAGCAAACCATTCACACAGGAGCCTAAATAGGGTACAAGGCTGCATGAAAATTCCAAAACGACTCCAGCCATTGGTAGATGATGGTTTAATCGACGACGTCATCCGCCGTTTAAAGAGTGGCAAAGAAGCCGACGTCTTTATCGTGCGTTGCGGCGAAGAGATCCGCTGCGCCAAAGTCTACAAAGAAGCGGACAAACGTAACTTCAAGCAGGCCGTCAATTATCAGGAAGGCCGTAAAGTGCGTAACAGCCGCGATGCCCGCGCCATGAGCAAAGGATCTAAATTCGGCCGCCAGCAGCAGGAAGAAGCCTGGCAGAACACCGAGGTCGACGCGCTGTACCTGCTCGCCAAAGCGGGCGTGCGCGTACCTCAGCCGGATATTTGCCTGGATGGCGTGCTGCTGATGGAACTGATCACCGACGAAGAAGGCCTGGTTGCACCGCGCCTGAGCGATGTGACCCTGACGGCGGAACAGGCGTTGGCCGATCACGCGGTGATGATGAACTACGCGGTGCGCATGCTGTGCGCCGGACTGGTACACGGCGATCTGTCGGAGTTCAACGTGCTGATGGACAAAAACGGGCCGGTGATTATCGATCTGCCGCAGGTGGTGGACGCAGCCGCCAATAATCATGCCAAAAGCATGTTCGAACGCGATATCAACAATATGTCGAACTTTTACGGTCAATACGCGCCGGAACTGCTCAACAGTAAATACGCCAAAGAGATCTGGGCACTGTATCAGGAAGGCAATCTGACGCCGGAAAGCGTGCTGACCGGGAAGTTCGTGGAAAGCAACAAGCGCGCCGATGTCGGTTCAGTGCTGGAAGAGATCCAGGCGGCCAGTGAAGAACACCAGCGTCAACTGATGGCCCGCAACGAAGAAGATTAATCTGCGCCCCGGTCATTCGGCCGGGGCCTTATTCTAGTCTGAACACATCGGGGTACCTTTCGGTCGCCGCTTCATGATAAATATCCCCCAGATAGCCGGCAATATCGGCCTCGGTCAATGCCTCCGGCAGCACGATGTCGTAACTGCGCACGTATTTGCGCTCCGGCAGCGTCACGCGGAACAATTGCCACTCTTCACCCACTCGTTTAACGCCCAGCAGGCGGCCGAACACATTAAAAATCATCATACTCATTCCCTCCTGCGTTCGTTTTACGCTATAACAAGTTAGCCCTCTCGCCCCCAAAAGGAAAACCAATGACCGCTAATGCGCCGCAGTTCTGGCGTGATCCGCAGTTCCCCTTTGTGGAAGCCCGCGCCATTGAAGATGGCCGCAAGGTCTGCTACGCCCTGCACAGCCATGAAATCTTTTCCATCGGCACCATCACCGACGGCACCAGCATTTATATTAACGGTCGCAGGCAGTTGCAGGTCAGCGCCGGCGACGTGGTGATTATCAACCCGCAGCAGGCCCACGCCTGCAACCCGATCGGCGACCAGCGTTGGTCGTACATCATGTTTTATATCGATACCGCCTGGCTGGGCGCGCTGCAACGGGAGATAGCCGGCGGCGACGGCAGCTTTATCCCGTTCCATGAGGTGCTCAGCCGCGATCCGCTGCTGTTCGGCGGCCTGAACCGGCTGTATGAACTCCTGGTTGACCCGCAAAGCTGCCATCTGGAAAAGCACATTGCTCTGGTGGAGTATTTTACCGATCTGCAAATCCGGCTGGGCGAAGCGCAACCCCCCGCCGTTGCCGCTCACCCCAGACTGGAAGCAGCGGCAGCTTTTATCAGCAAACATTGCACCCAGCCGCTGACGCTGGAGGCGATCTGCCAGGCGGCGGCGCTGTCGCCTTCCTACCTGATCCGCGCCTTCAAGCAGCATTACGGCATGACGCCGCACGCCTATCTGGTGAATCGCCGTATCCAGTTTGGCCACAGGCTGTTAAAACGCGGCTACCCTATCGCCGCAGCCGCCAGCGAAAGCGGCTTTGCCGATCAGGCGCACTTCCAACGCACCTTCAAACAGTTGCTGGCCGCCACGCCCGGCCAGTACCAAAACCCGCGTTAAACGCCATCGGCCAACAGATAGCAGGCGCTGGCCGCCAGCAGCAGCGCCATCAGCCGATTAAAACGCCGCACGTTGCGAGCCTGCTGCAATAAACCGGTCAGCATCGTGCCGGCGTAAGCCCAGCAGGCCACCGAGGCATAACAGATAACGCCATAAATCGCCGCGAACTGCCACAGCAGCAGCCTGTCGCCGTCGGCGACAAACGCCCCCAGGCTGGCCACCGACGCCAGCCAGGCTTTGGGGTTTAGCCACTGCAATAGCGCGCCGTACCAGAATGACGGTGCCTGCCGCCGGTTGCCGTTGCCCAGCCTCCCGTCATCAAATGCCAGTTGATAGGCCATGAACAGCAAGAATGCGATGCCCGCCCACTGGAGGATCTGCGTCAGCACTGGCCACAAGGTCAGCAGTTGATGCAACCCCAGGCCAAGCAGGATCAGCAGCAGGGTAAACCCCAGCGTGGCGCCAAGCACATGGCGCAGAGTAGCGTTAAAACCGAATTGCGCCCCGGCGCTCAGGGCAAGGATATTGACCGGGCCGGGGGTGATGGAAGCGGCCAACGCAAAAGCGGCCATGGAAAAGTAAATATTCATGATTACTAGCACCTGAGAAAAATTTCACAGATACCAGATTGCCGCTCAAGGGTTGCAAAGTATTGAACAAAATTACCCTGATGCCGCTCACTGAGCCGGCATCAGGCCGATAAAGGTGGTTTTCTTGCGCGGGCCGGTCATCAGCGCCTCCAGTTTCTCCACGCATTGCAGATAGTGCGGGGTCTTTTTATGGGCGGCAACCGCCTGCTCATCCTTATAGGCTTCATAGATATAAAACCGCGTCGGGATGTTTTCATCCTGCAGCACGTCAAAGCGCAGGTTACCCGGCTCTTCGATCGCCCCCAGATGGTTGGCGCGGAAAACTTCAATAAACTCGTCGATTTTGTCCTGCTTAACGTTAATTTCGACCAAAGTGACGTGCATGGCGGCTCCTTGTTTAACCTTGAAATCACTGTTCTTTCAAACCATAGGTTTATTCCCCCTGATTTACCCTGCGCGGCGGCAATTTTGCAGCACAGCTCACAAATCCCACCGCCCCCAGGTGTCGCTCACCCGAGGGCGCTAACCCGGCATCTATAGTTAAGATCCCAACCCCGGAGAGTGTGAGCTATGGATAACTATTTGATGGCGCTGGATGCAGGCACCGGCAGCGTTCGCGCGGTAATCTTCGATCTGGCGGGCAATCAGATCGCCCAGGGCCAGGCTGAGTGGCGGCATCTGGCGGTGTCTGGGGTGCCCGGCTCGATGGAGTTTGATTTAACCCACAACTGGCAATTGACCTGCCAGTGCATCCGTCAGGCGCTGCAAAACGCAGGACTGACCGGCCAGGCTATCCGCTCTGTAGCCTGCTGCTCAATGCGCGAAGGCATAGTGCTGTACGATCGCAACGGCGTACCTATTTGGGCCTGCGCCAATGTGGATGCGCGTGCCAGCCATGAAGTCAGCGAGCTCAAAGAGCTGCATAACAATAATTTCGAAAGCGAAGTGTACCAATATTCCGGCCAAACGCTGGCGTTGAGCGCCATGCCGCGCCTGCTGTGGCTGGCCCACCACCGGCCGGACATCTATCGGCAGGCGGCGACGTTGACCATGATCAGCGACTGGCTGGCGAATATGCTGAGCGGCGAACTGGCGGTGGATCCTTCCAATGCAGGCACCACCGGCATGCTGGATTTGGTCAGCCGCGACTGGCGACCGGCGCTGCTCGACATGGCCGGGCTACGCGCCGATATTCTGTCACCGGTGAAAGAGACCGGCAGCCTGCTCGGACAGGTTACCGCGCAGGCGGCGGAGCAAAGCGGTCTGTTGCGCGGCACGCCGGTGGTGATGGGCGGCGGCGACGTTCAACTGGGCAGCCTGGGGCTGGGCGTGGTGCATGCCGGGCAAACGGCGGTATTGGGCGGCACCTTCTGGCAGCAAATCGTCAACCTGCCGGAACCGGCCACCGATCCGGACATGAACATCCGCATTAACCCGCACGTGATCCCCGGCATGGCACAGGCGGAATCCATCAGCTTCTTCACTGGGTTGACCATGCGCTGGTTCCGCGACGCCTTCTGCGCCGAGGAAAAACTGATGGCGGAACGGCTGGGCGTAGATGCTTACAGCCTGTTGGAAGAGATGGCGGCGCGGGTGCCGCCGGGTGCCTACGGGGTGATGCCGATATTTTCCGATGCCATGCACTTCAAAACCTGGTACCACGCCGCACCGTCGTTTATCAATATGTCGCTCGACCCGGAACGCTGCAATAAGCAAACCCTGTTCCGCGCGCTGGAAGAGAATGCCGCCATTGTCTCCGCCTGTAATCTGGAACAGATCGCCAGCTTCTCGGGTGTGCAGGCGCACTCGCTGGTGTTCGCCGGCGGTGGTTCAAAGGGCAAACTGTGGAGCCAAATCCTGAGCGATGTTACCGGCCTGACGGTTCGCGTGCCGGTGGTGAAAGAAGCCACCGCGCTGGGCTGCGCGATTGCCGCCGGCGTCGGCGCCGGGCTGTATGAGTCGCTGGCGGCCACCGGTGAAAAACTGGTGCGCTGGGAGCGCGAATATCAGCCGGATAGCGCCAATCATGCGCTCTATCAACAGCAAAAACACACCTGGCGGCAGATCTATGCCGATCAACTCACGCTGGTGGATCACGGCCTGACCACCTCAATGTGGAAAGCGCCGGGGTTATAATGCCCCTGGGCGCAGCCGGCTGCGCCCGCTGCATAAGCTTATGCCCATTGAGCATTTGACCTGCCGTTCTGCCGCAGCCCGCCGCTTTGCTTGCTCCGCGTGATTATTCCCTCTCAGAAACAGTGTAACTACGGCAAACGGATTTATCCGTCGCCAATGCCTGCGTAAATTGTGATCTCTATCACCCCGCACTCTGCCGTGCGGTGTGCGCACTTACCTGAGAAGAGCGGTACTATGCTGAATAATAAAGATAAATCCTCCTCATCACCCTGGTTGGCGATCTTCTCGCTGACGGTCGCCTGCTTTGTGATGGTCACTACCGAGTTTCTGCCGATCGGTCTGCTGACCAATATCGCGCCGTCGCTGGACGTCAGCACCGGCAAGGCCGGCTTTATGGTTACCGTGCCCGGTATCGTGGCGGCGATAGCCGCACCGGCGCTGAGCCTGGCGGCCGGTCGGCTTGATCGTCGCCTGCTGATGCTGGCGTTGAGTTTGTTGCTGGTGGTGTCCAATCTGGTTTCGGCGCTGGCGGTTAACTTCCCGATGATGCTGCTCGGCCGCGTGCTGCTGGGTGTCTGCGTCGGCGGTTTCTGGGCCTTCGCCGCCAACTACGGCCGCCATCTGGTGCCTGAAGCCAGCCAGGGCCGCGCTACCGCGCTGATCCTGAGCGGCATTTCAGTCGGTGCAGTATGTGGCGTGCCTGCCGGCGCGCTGATTGGCGACCTGTTCGGCTGGCGCGCCGCCTTCTTTGGTGGCGCGGTGCTGGCGGTGGGCGTGCTGTTGGCGCAACTGCGACTGCTGACATCGGTCCCACCAACCCGGCCGGTCACGCCACGTGATCTGCTGTTGCCACTGCGTTTGCCGATGGCACGCACCGGGCTGATCGCCATCGTCCTGCTGTTTATCGGCCATTTTGCCGCCTACACCTACCTGAAACCGTTGCTGCAACAGGTGTTTGTCCTCAGCCCGTCGGCGATTTCATTGCAACTTCTGGCCTACGGCGCCATCGGCCTGCTGGGCACCTTCCTCGGCGAACGCCTGGCCGAGCGCAGCCTGCGCGCCACCTTTATCCTGATCGCCGTCATGCTGGCCGCCATCCTGATCGTCTCGCCTTTCCTCAGCGGCATTGCCGGCGCCACGCTGATGGTCATGGTCTGGGGGTTGGCGTTCGGCGCCGTGCCGGTCTGCGCCACCAACTGGATGTTTGCCGCCGTGCCGCAGGCGCCGGAAGCCGGCCAGGCGCTGCTGGTCTGCGTGATCCAGGTGGCGCTAGCCTCCGGTGCGCTGCTGGGCGGGGAAGTGGTCGACTGGCAGGGCGTCAGCAGCGCCATGCTGTTCGGCGGCGCCCTTACCCTTTCCGCCGCGCTGGTATTTGGCTTGACCTTGCGTTCCGGCATGATTGGCGCTAAACAGTCATAATCATTGTCTATCCACAGAAACACCCCGGTCCTCCGACCGGGGCTTTGCACTGAGAGCGTTATGGATCATCATTTACTGGCCATCCGGGTATTTAACCGCGTGGTGGAAACCGGCGGATTTACCCGCGCGGCAGACTCGCTGCGGATGCCCAAGGCCACCGTCACCAAGCTGATCCAGAACCTGGAAGATCACCTGCAAACCAAGCTATTCCAGCGCACCACCCGCAGCGTGTCGGTCACCTCTGAGGGCGAGTGCTATTACCGGCGCACGGTTAAGTGGCTGGCGGAACTGGAGCAGATGGAAGGCTGCATGACCGAATCCCAGAGCGCGCCACAGGGCGTGCTGCGCATTGATGCCGGTGGCTCGACCGCACGCCAGCTGCTGGTGCCGGCGCTGCCGGACTTTATTGAGCGTTATCCACAGATTCAGATTGATTTGGGCGTCAGTGACCGCTTGATCGACCTGATCAACGACAGCGCCGACTGCGTGATCCGCAGCGGCCCGCTGGCCGACTCCAGCTTGATTGCTCGTCGCCTGTTCGAGCTGGAATGGGTCACCTGCGCCACGCCAGCCTATCTGGCCCGTTACGGCACGCCGAAACACCCCTGCGATCTGGAGTTGGGCTACCCGTTGGCGCACTATCGCCATGCGCTGAACGATCGCATCCAGCCGCTGCACTTTGTTGACCGGGGCAAAGAAATCGACATCCAGCACCGCTATCACGTCAGCGTCAACGAAAGCAACGCGCTGTTGGCCGCGGCGCTGGCCGGCCTGGGCATCATCCAGACCTTCCGCTTTATGGCGCAACCGCATCTGGACAACGGCGAACTGGTCAGCCTGCTGCACGACTGGCAACCGCCATCGGAGCACATGTACGTAGTATATCCCTCCAACCGCCATCTTAGCGCCAAGCTGCGGGTGTTCATCGACTGGGCGGTGGAGGCCTTTAAATAGCCGGTAGCTGCGGCTATAGTTGTGCATTCTCTGGGCAACAAGAACTTAAATCATGCACATCGAACGACTTTCCGCACACCGCCAGCGCATTGGCGAACTGGCTGCTTTGCTGCATCAGGAGTGGCGTGATTTCTCGCCGTGGAGCAGCCACGAGAAAATCAGCCAACGCTTTGAACAGCGCTGTGAACCGCAGCATTCCGGCATGACGTTGCTGGCCCTGTCGCCACAACAACACATCCTCGGCACCGCCAGCCTGGTCATTTACGATCTGGCGGATAAACCGGAGCGCAAATTCTGGCTGGGCGAAGTCTTCACCCATCCCCAGCACCGCGGTTTGGGTATCGCACGCCGTCTGATCGACCAATGCATTACCCACTGCAAACGGAAAAATATCACAGAGCTGTATCTCTACACGCCGGACCAACAGCCGCTGTATCAAAAATTGGGCTGGCAGCCGGTGGAGCAACGTCAGGTTTCCGGCGAAGAAGTGACGGTGATGTGCCGCACGCTGTAACCCGGCGCATTGTGATAGTATTAAACGCAACATTGTTATCATTCTACAGGCACTCACCATGGCATATATCCCCAAAAACTACGCAAGGCTGGAGACCGGCTACCGCGAAAAAGCGCTGAAAATTTTCCCGTGGGTCTGTGGGCGCTGCTCGCGCGAATTCGTTTACTCCAACCTGCGCGAGCTGACGGTTCACCATATCGATCACGACCACAGCAACAACCCGGAAGATGGCAGCAACTGGGAAATGTTGTGCCTGTACTGCCACGACCATGAACACTCCAAGTACACCGAAGCAGACCAGTACGGTTCAACGGTGATCGCCGGTGAAGACGCGCAAAAAGACGTCGGCGTTGCGACCCATAATCCGTTCGCCAACCTGAAAGCGATGTTGAAAAAATAATGTCGCCGCTGCGGATGCGCGCTGCCGCATCCGCAAAAAAACAAGTAAGCTAGTAACTTATTAGGCTAATAAAAAAATAAATAATCCTTCCCTCAGCACCATTTCCCAGAGCATTCCTACTTACCCACTTGATAAGTTGCCAGCAAAATAAGCTGCAAAGTTAACAGCATACTGACTTGGCAAGCGGCTACGGTTGGTGCATATTGTCCACAAGTTGTTCTTGTTAACCTGTTTAATTATCAACCTGATAAGATACTAACTTAATAAGCTATTAGCTTAACCGGTTAGTCTCTTGATAACTTGAGAGATGGCAGCATGATTGTTTTGATTGGCTCGCAAAAAGGTGGCGTAGGAAAATCGACCAAGGCGGTCAATATCGCCGGATATCTGATCCTCAAACAGGGGAAAACCGCCATTATCGTCGATGCTGACGATCAGAAATCAATCATGACCTGGTATAACGATCGCCAGAATGTGGAGGGCCTGCCGCATATCCCGGTTGTCGCCGCTTCGGGAAAAATCAAAGAAACCCTGCTGGAATTGGATCGTCATTACGATTACGTGATTGTCGACACCGCCGGCCGCGACAGCGCCGAACTGCGCTCCGGCCTGCTGGCCGCCGATCTGTTCCTTTCCCCATTGCGCCCCTCGCAGATGGATCTCGACACCATCGGTTATCTGTCGGAAATGTTCGCCACCGCGCAGGAATATAACGAGAAGGTGAAAGGCTACATCGTGCTGAACATGTGCCCGACCAATATTTTTATTAACGAAGCCAACGAAGCGGCACAGGTGCTGAGCGAATATCCGGAATTTACCCTGGTCAGCAACCGCCTGTGCGACCGCAAGATTTACCGCGATGCCTGGGGTGAGGCGATTACCGTGCACGAGGCGCACAACGCCAAAGCGCAGGCGGAAATCGAAAGCCTGGTGAAAGAGGTGATCCTGTGAAAAAACGCACCCCAACCCACCGCATGTCGGAAGACGAGTTTATCAACAACGCCACGTCGCATACCCTGATTGCCCCCGTTGCCGAAGCCAAGCCGCAGGGCCGTAAACGCACCTATAAGGCAATTTCGGTCAGCCTGACCGACAACCATGTCGACGCCATCGATGAAATCATTGTGCAGGCGGCACGCAATGGCGTGGTACGCATTACCCGCTCCGACATCATCAAGCTGGCCATTGACGGGCTGGCCGAAAAAAGCGAAGAACATCTGCTGCAACTGTTGAAAAATCTTTAAGTAACTTATCAGCCTGCCAGCTTAATAAGTTGGCAGGCTAACAATGAGTGGGAAGGGGTTACAACCATGACCAACAACCGCCTATTGGTAATCCCGGATCTCGCCTGCTGGCCCCAGATTCAGGTTGCTCACTTTCAAACGCTTGGCCAGCAAAATCACCTCCCCTTTCGGAGTCAACGCCGGTGGCAACCATAATTGGCGCTATAACCCCCGGAAACGGTCACTAACACGTCGCTGGATTTTTGGCCGAAAACACTGCTCCGCTGTTTTGATAGCGCTCTACCGGGCCTAATGGCCCGGAATTCTTGCCTCAGTTAAGCCATTTTCGATCGCGGGTGAAGGAAACGGTCAACCATAAATCCTCAATATCCATCCCCAGGCCCGACTGGATTTCTTCGCGCATTGCATCCAGCTCCTCCAATTTAATCCCTTCCAACACCCCCATCAGGATATTGATTTCCACAATGCTGATGCGCCCATCATTCTGACAGTAGCTGTGATAATCGATGATATTGTGTTTCACCACCATCATATCCATGGTCTTTTCAACCAGGGCATTCAGTTCTATCGGCGCCACGCGCAGCATATCTTTCAGGGCTGGGCGCAAAATTTTAGCCACCGAAGGCAACATGGCCAAAGCGATTACCACCAAAAGCGCCGGGTCTACGTAAGGAGCCAACCAGGCAGAGTCCGTTTTGGTCAACAAGAAGGCCACAGTGAAGCTTATCAACAATCCCAGCGCCAACAGCGCATCGACAAACCAGCTGATATTGTCGAAAGAGACCAACGTTGATTGCACCCGTTGATTGCGCTTTTTAACGTAGAAGTAGTAGCTGAAGTTGATGAAGGTAAATAGCAATGCATAAAGTATCGCCCCGCCAAACTCTACCGAAGTGCCGCCCTGCAGCAGCCCCTGGATACCGTTCAGCAACGCATACAACGCAATTACGCCGATAAATATGCCTTCGGTGGTCAACACCATGGGCTCCAGATGCCAAAAGCCGAACTGAAAGCGTCGCGAATACTCTTTTTTGATCAACCTTGCAGTTAATACCATCAGCAGTTTAATCAGCGTGGCTATCAGAGAAAACATACCGTCAAACAAGATGGCTTCAGAACCTGTCCATATGCCAACCACGATACCTACTACAGCAACCATCAGCATCATCAATGCCGATTGCTTTAACAACCTTGTTTCTTGCGCCATTTTATCCTCAGGGTGACAGGCTATAATTCCTCAAATTATTATAAACAAGTTAGTGTGTAACTGCCTGCTGCGCCGTGTTGCACAGAAAAAACGCTTCTCTGCCCCACCAGGATAAACGCCACCCAGGGTTGCGCCTGCTGGTGGCAAGGGTTGAGTTAAGCCGGTATCTCAGGCTCGGGACGAGGCATTTTCACCCCGCCAATCGGCTAATTCTGCCGGTGAAGTGGGCTTCGCTCCCCGAGAAACGGGGAGCAGGAAGGAAAGCATCAGTTACCCGCAACCGCACACTGGTAATCCTGGATCTCGCCTGCAGACCCCAGGTTCAGGTCGGTCAATTTTAAACGGTTGGCCAGCAAAATCATCTCCCCTTCGGGGGTCACCGCCAGCGCCAACCCATAATTGGCCATATTATCGCCCTGCCCGGCAACATATTGCTGCAGCAGCTTGAACGGGTCCTCTTTGGTTAAATCAACGCCGGCCAATTTTCTGGCCAAATACTGATGGCCGACCAGTTTTTCCGCCAACGGCCGCCAGTTTTGATCCAGGTGCTTCGCTTGTTCCCCCAGCTGGTTATATACATCCTGACGCAGACAAGCGATATGGATATGCAACTGATTTTGGGATCGGCCATATTTCGAATTTATCGCCAACGATAACCATGCATCTTTTAGCGGTTTGCCCATTTCAGTGGATATATGGCTGCGATTTCCCCATGCCTGGGAAAAATAAGGCGGCACTTGTTCCGTTTGCAGCACCTGGCTCTCGATACCGCTGACCTTTTCGGTCGGCATCGCCAGATCGTGATAAGGGCCTTTGCTGTCTTTGAACAGCACATAACCTTCTTTCAAATCAACCTTTAAGCAAGGCGACGGATCGTTATGTTGTTGCTGATTGGGTACGCACTGTTGGCTGACAATTTGCCACAACGCATCCTGGTTGCCGCGCCCGAAGAAAAACCATAATGCCGCTGCCAGAATCAAAATAACAAGCAAGATAATTAATAACTTTAGAAACCTTTTCATGATCGCTCCATGTTCAATATTTCCTTCACCAGAAGGTAGCCAAAGCCAGCATAAGTCAGCCGGCGATAAACGGCCAGGATATTATGCCGATAGCTTAATTTACCTTCCTTTTCGGACGATAAATAATTAAAAAATAAGTTTTCACTCAGGTAATTTAAGGTAAATTAATGCCGTTTTTTAATATCTGCGTGATATAAATAGATCCCGTTTAACAAGGAGCTATATAATATGCAAGCTACGGATAAGCCGTTTCATTACCTGGATGTCGGTTCAGGTTTCCCATTATTACTTGGCCACAGCTATCTGTTTGATCGGCATATGTGGGAGCCGCAGCTTGATGCGCTAGCCAAACATTATCGCGTTATCGTCCCGGATCTTTGGGGGCACGGCGAGTCGCCGCAGCTACCGGCTTCGCACACCAGCCTGTCGGATATCGCCGCCGATCATCTGGCGCTGATGGATCGGCTCGGCATCAAAGAATTCGGCATCGTCGGTTTGTCCGTCGGCGGCATGTGGGGCGCCGAATTAGCGGCAGTAGCACCCGAGCGGGTTAAAGTGCTGGTGCTGCTGGACAGTTATCTGGGCGACGAAACCCCTGAAGAACGCCAGCGCTATTTTGCCATGTTGAACGCCGTCGATCAGGCAGGGGCGATCACCTCGCCGTTACTGGAATACATTGCCGCACAGTTTTACTCCGACAATGTCCCCGAGTCGCTGTTGCAACCCTTGATTGCCCATTTACAAAGCCTCCCCGCCGATCTTCTGCGCAACAGCATAGTGCCGCTGGGCAAAATGATCTTCGGCCGTCCCGATAAACTGGCACTGCTGGAAAAAATTACCGCAGCCACCCTGGTGATCACCGGCGAGCAGGATAAACCGCGCCCGCCGGCAGAAGGCCAGCGAATGGCGGATATCCTCGGCTGCAAACATGTGCGGATCCCTGAAGCCGGCCATATCAGCAATCAGGAAAACCCGGAAGCGGTCACCAAAGCGCTGTTGGCTTTCCTGGCCGAAAACACCACTCCGCTATTTTGGTAGCGATTTACCGGGCCGAAAGGCCCGGTAGCAATAGCCTACGGGCGCCGTTGTTGGATAAACGCCATCAACGGGGCCAACTTCTCTGCGATATGCCGGGAAGGGTGCTCGGTGTCGGCATCAGGACCACATCTGCGCCATTTTCGACAAACAGAGCTATGCCTCCCGGCTGCTGCGGGTTACACGCGGCGGGTGTTTGAATGATGACTCTGATTTCGCGCAGGACAGGAATTGAAAAGATAAAAGACCCTCTCTCACCGCAGTAAGAGAGGGCGATACGATTTACTGCAGCGTAAAGCTTTGTGCCTGTACGTTGTCGGAATCCAGGCCGACAAACACGTTGAACTTGCCCGGTTCCGCGCCCCATTTCAGGCTGGCGTTATAGAACTTGAGATCCTCTTCAGTGATCGGCAGCTCCACTTGTTGCGACTGGCCGGCTCGCAGCATCACCTTTTTGAAGTTGCGCAGCTCTTTCACCGGGCGGCTGACCGATGCGGTGACATCCTGCACGTATAACTGCACCACGGTAGCGCCGTCATATTTGCCGGTATTCTTCACCGTGACGCTGGCGGTCAGTTTGCCGTTGCGCGCCATCGTCGGGCTGGAAAGCGTGAGATCCGACAGGCTGAAAGTGGTGTAGCTCAGGCCGTAACCGAAGGGATACAGCGGGCCGTTAGGCGAGTCGAAGTAACGCGACGTGTACTTGCCCGGGTTTTCCTTGCCGAACGGCCGGCCGGTATTCAGATGGTTGTAATACATCGGGATCTGACCGACAGAACGCGGGAAGGTCATCGGCAGCTTACCCGACGGGTTATAGTCGCCGAACAGCACGTCGGCCACCGCATTGCCACCCTCGGTGCCGCTGTACCAGGTTTCCAGCATCGCATCCGCCTGCTGGCTTTCCCAACTCAGCGCCAACGGCCTGCCATTCATCAGCACCAGCACCAACGGTTTGCCGGTCGCCTTCAGCGCGGCGATCAGATCCCGCTGGCTTTGCGGGATGGTGATATCGGCGCGGCTGGAAGCTTCGTGCGCCATGCCCTGCGCCTCACCCACTACCGCTACCACGACATCGGCCTGCCTGGCCGCCTGTACCGCTTCATCAATCATCTGCTGCGGCGGACGGGTATCAAACACCACCGCCGGCTCATACTCATTCAGATAGTCGATAATACTTTTGTCCTGGGTGATGTTGGCACCCTTGGCGTAGAGGATCTTCGCCTTGTCGCCCACCGCATGCTCCAGCCCCTGGCGCAGGGTCACCGACTGTTTGACCACGCCGGCCGCCGACCAACTGCCCATCACATCGCGCTGGCTGTCGGCCATCGGCCCGACCAGCGCAATGGTGGCTTGTTTGCTCAACGGCAGCGTCTGCTTGTCATTCTTCAGCAGCACCAGAGTCTTGCGCGCCACTACGCGCGCTTCGGCGCGGTGCAAACGGCTTTCGGCATTGGTGTCCTGCGGATCGGAGCCTACCGGGCCAAGGTGGTTATACGGGTCTTTGAACAGGCCCATGTCATACTTGGTGTTCAGCACGTCGCGGCAGGCGCGATCGATATCGCTTTCCGAAACCAGCCCGTCCTTCACCAGCCCCGGCAAGTATTGGTCGTAGTATTCGTCGCTCATGCTCATATCGACACCCGAGGTGATCGCCAAACGCACCGCATCGCGCGCATCTGCGGCCACACCGTGCTTGATCAGCTCTTTAATCGCGCCGTGGTCGCTGATGGTTATGCCGCCAAAGCCCCACTGGCTGCGCAACAGATCTTTCAGCAGCCACGGGTTGGCGGTGGCCGGAATACCGTTGATCGCGTTGAGCGACACCATCACCCCACCGCTGCCGGCGTCTACCGCTGCCTTATACGGCGGCAAATAGTCCTGATACATTTTCAGCGGGCTCATATCGACGGTGTTGTAATCGCGGCCGCCTTCGGTGGCACCGTACAGCGCGAAGTGTTTAACGCTGGCCATCACTGAGCCGGGTTGGGACGGATCACCGTTCTGGTAAGCATCGACCATCACTTTGGCAATTTTGGACACCAGCCAGGTGTCTTCGCCGAAACCTTCCGATACCCGGCCCCAGCGCGGATCGCGGGTGATATCGACCATCGGCGAGAAGGTCATGTTCAGGCCGTCATCGCTGGCTTCCTGCGCCGATACCCGGCCGCTGAGCGCGATGGCGTCGAGATCAAAACTGGCCGCCAGCCCCAGGCTGATCGGGAAGACGGTGCGTTGACCGTGCACCACGTCGTAGGCGAAAAACAGCGGGATTTTCAGGCGGCTGAGCTGCATGGCCTGATCCTGCATCGCGCGGATATCCGGCCGGGTAACGGTGTTGAAAATAGCGCCAATCTGGCCCTTGCTGATGCCGTCGCGGATCGCTTCTTTCGGGTTATCCGGCCCGACGCTGATTAAGCGCAGCTGACCGATTTTTTCTTCCAGCGTCATCCGTTTCATCAGGTTGGAAACGAAAGCATCGCGCTGCTGGGCATTGACCCCTTGCGCCGCAACGTTCTCCTGCGCAAAAACCGGACTGATGGCCAGGCCGGACAGCAAACTCACCACACAAAGCCATTTCATATTGTTTTGTCTCAGGCATGTTCCCGCCGCAGCCGGCGACGGAGAGGATTAGTCAAAGTGAAAAAACAGTGTGACATACTCTTTTTCACCGCAGAAATAATTTGTAATGTTAAAAGTTACAAGCTGTTAGCGGAGACGGATAAGCCATTTTGCAACCGTGCTCGGCTTTGCGCCGCCTCTTCGCCCAGAAAATTGACCAGCGTGGCTAATGTCGCAGGCATCACCGCCCGTTCAGGATAGACCAAATAGTAGGCCGCGCCGCTGACCACGCTGAGCGGGAACGGCGTAACGACGCGCTGCGCCTGGATATCTTCTTCCAGCAGGCACAAGTCGCCGATGGCGATGCCAAAACCTTGCAACGCGGCACTCATCGCCAAATCCAGAGTATCAAAATGCTGCGCCTTGCCGGAAGGCAGCGTCTCCAGCCCCGCCGCCTTCAGCCACAGCAGCCAGTCGCGGCGATCGCGCGTGGGGTGCAACAGGGTTTTCTCCGCCAGATCGGCCGGGGTTGGCGGGCGGGCCAAATCGGGAAGGTAAGACGGCGTACAGACTGGCGTGAGGATTTCATCGAACAGGTGATGCACCGCCAGCTTTTTGCCCTGCGGCTGGCCGAACACCACAGCAGCATCGAAGTGCTCTGCACTGAAATCCAACCCGTGCGATACCGAAGCGGTCAGCTCGATATGCATTTCCGGGCGCTCGTTTTGCAATCGGATAATACGTGGTAACACCCAACGCATGGCGCAGGTCGGGCACTTGATGCGCAATGTGCCCGGTTGCGCCCCAACCCGCGCCAGCGCCTCACCCAGTTGCCCCAGCGCCTGCTGCACCGGCGCCAACAACATGGCACCCTGCGGAGTCAGCGTCAGCCCGCGCGCCCGGCGGCTGAACAGCGGATAACCCAGATGCTGCTCCAGCCCGAGGATCTGACGGCTGACTGCGCCTTGCGTCAGGTGCAGTGTCTGGGCGGCATGCGTGAAATTAAGGCGCTGAGCCACCACCACAAAAGTTTTCAAAACGTCGAGCGACGGCAGAGATGTCTGCATAGCGGGTTCCTCGATATCCCCGAAATTACAAGGATTCCCCAAAATAATTGGAACGACATCAAGGCGGCCAGTGAACGCAGCCCGATGAGCTGACATGAGTCAGTGATTCGGGTAAGCAAGCGCAGCCAACGCCGAGATCGTTTCAAGAATGAAGGGGAATCAGCCATGACTTTAACTCATGGCTAGTATGACAAACATTCCCTTGTCCGCCTACCGACACTGATGCTTAATCAATCAATACTTCCCCTTTCTTCCAGGAGCCAATCATGCAGAGCGCCTGCTCGCAACGCTCGAAGTTGCCGGATGTCGGCACCACCATTTTCACCGTAATCGGCCAGCTCAGCGCGGAGCACCAGGCTCTGAATCTCTCGCAGGGCGCCCCGAACTTCGCCTGCCAACCGCAATTGGTTGAGGCGGTGGCGCAAGCCATGCGCGCAGGTCATAACCAGTACGCGCCGATGAGTGGCGTGGCCGCATTACGCACTGCATTGGCAGATAAAGTTGAAAGATTGTATGGCACACGTTACGACGCCGACGACGAAATCACGGTCATCGCCAGCGCCAGTGAAGGATTGTATTCCGCCATCAGTGCGCTGGTGCACCCGGGTGACGAGGTGATTTATTTCGAACCGGCGTTCGACAGTTACGCGCCGATTGTCCGCCTGCAAGGCGCCACGCCGGTAGCCATCAAGCTGTCGTTGCGGGACTTGCACATTGACTGGGACGACGTCGCCGCCGCCATCAATAGCAAAACGCGGATGATCATCGTCAACAGCCCGCACAATCCAACCGGCAGCGTATTCGGCGAGCATGACATTGAGCGCCTGACCGCGCTGACGCGCAATACCGACATCGTGATCCTGTCCGACGAGGTTTACGAACACGTGGTATTCGACGGCGATATCCACCACAGCATGGCGCGGCACCCGCTATTGGCCGAACGCAGCGTGATTGTGTCGTCGTTTGGCAAAACCTATCACGTTACCGGCTGGCGCGTCGGTTACTGCATGGCGCCGGCGGCGCTGATGGATGAGATCCGCAAGGTGCACCAGTTTATGGTGTTCTCCGCCGATACACCGATGCAATACGCCTTCGCCGAAGCGCTGGGCAATCCGCAAAGCTATCTGGGACTTGCGGATTTCTATCAGCAAAAACGCGATTTGCTGGCCGACGCTTTGCAAGATTCGCGCTTTGAATTATTACCCAGCCGTGGCAGTTTCTTTATGCTGGCCCGCTTTAGCGGTTTCAGCAACGAAAGCGATAACGATTTTGCGGTGCGCTTAATCCGTGAAGCGAAAGTCGCGACTATCCCGCTGTCGGCGTTTTACAGCGACGGTACCGACACCGGCATCATCCGGCTAAGTTTTTCAAAAGATAACGAAACCCTGCTGGAAGGCGCACGCCGTCTGTGTCAGGTGTAATGCATTCACTTTTGGTTTGACCATGGGAAAAAGGCACTGACTATGAAATCACTGAAAACGCTGATCGCTGTGGGCTGCCTGCTGGCCGCCGGTTCTTCTCTGGCGGCGGAAAACACGCTGCGCTTCGGCCTGGAAGCGCTGTATCCGCCGTTCGAATCCAAATCCGCCAGCGGCACGCTGGAAGGCTTCGATATCGATCTGGGCAACGCGGTCTGCGCCGCCGCCCAGTTGAAGTGCAGCTGGGTCGAGACCTCGTTCGACAGCCTGATCCCGGCGTTGAAGGCACGCAAGTTCGACGCCATCAACTCGGCGATGAACGTCACCGACCAGCGCCGCCAGGCAATTGACTTTACCGACGCCATCTATCAGGTGCCTAACCGCCTGATCGCCAAAACCGACAGCGGCCTGCTGCCGAACGCCAAATCACTGGCGGGCAAACACGTTGGCGTGCTGCAGGGCTCGATTCAGGAAACCTACGCCAAGGCCCATTGGGCACCGCAGGGCGTAGACGTCGTCTCCTATCAGGATCAAAACCAGGCGTACCTTGACCTGACCGCCGGCCGCCTCGACGCCACGCTGGTGATGGCGCCCTCAGGGCAAAGCGGCTTCCTGGCTCGCCCGGACGGCAAGGGCTTCGCCTTCGTCGGCGATGCGGTCAACGATGACAAGATCCTCGGTGAAGGCATTGCCTTCGGCCTGCGCAAAGGGGATGACGCATTGAAGAAAAAGCTGAACGACGCGATCGTGAAAGTGAAGCAGCAAGGCACCGTGACCGCGCTGGCGAAGAAGTATTTTGGCGATATCGACGTGACGGTGAAATAAGTAAAAAGGGGCGAATACATTCGCCCCTTATCAATACCGCCGCAACCTGCGCCCAACCCGATTATTAGCGTTCAAACACCGAGCTGTTCAGCGCGCGATCCTGCTGATGGCGCTCCAGCGCCAGTTCGATCAACCGGGTAATCAGCTCGCTGTAGCTGACGCCGCTGGCGGCCCACAGTTTGGGATACATGCTGATATTGGTGAAGCCCGGCAGCGTGTTGATCTCGTTAATCACCACGTTGTTGTCCGGCGTCAAAAACACGTCGACGCGCGCCAGGCCGAAGCATTCCAGCGCCCGGAAGGCTTTTAGCGCCACGTCGCGAATTTTGTCGCTGACTTCCGATGCTATCTCTGCCGGCACCACTACCTGCGCGCCCTGTTCGTTGATGTATTTGGTGTCGTAGGAGTAGAAAGCGTCGCTCAGCACGATTTCACCACACAGGCTGGCCTGCGGTTCGTCATTGCCCAACACCGCGCACTCAATCTCACGGCCGACAATCGCCGACTCTACCAGCACCTTGTGATCGAAGCTGAACGCCAGCGCCAGAGCGGCGTCAAAGCCGGCCCGATCCTGCACCTTGCTGACGCCCACCGAAGAGCCCTGGTTAGCCGGTTTGATAAACAACGGCAGGCCCAAACGTTCGCTAAGCTGATCGAAACCGTATTTGCTGCGGTTGGTGCGCGTCAGGGTGACAAAGGGGGCAACCGCCAGCCCGGCATCGCGCAGCAGGCGTTTGGTGACGTCTTTGTCCATGCTGACCGCCGAACCCAACACACCGGCACCGACGAACGGCATATTGGCCATCCGCAACAGCCCCTGCAATGAACCGTCCTCGCCCAGCGTGCCATGCACGATCGGGAATACCACGTCGAGCTGGCCCAGTGCGCCGGCGCTGCTCGCCTCAATCAGTTGCTGTTTCTCCTGACCGGGGATCAGCGCCACATTTTTATTTGAGCGGTTCAGCGCGATCAGCGCCGGGTTTTCCGCATTCAGCAGATAATTGGAGGCATCGTTAATGTGCCATTGCCCCTGCTTGTCGATCCCCAGCAGCGTGACGTCAAACTTCTCTTTGTCGATAGCGTCCACAATGTTTTTTGCCGATTGCAGAGACACTTCATGCTCAGCCGATTTACCGCCAAAGATCACCCCAACCCGTAATTTAGTCACGCCCTGAATCCTTCTGAAAAATCATGCAAAAAAAGTCGTTTATCACAATAAACGCATTGCCCGACGGCGGCAATCGTTGTCATCAGGAAACTTCTTATGCCACGGAATGTACAATCCCCACCATCCAAACCATATACACTTCGTATATTCTTCCTTTAAGGAGCGGCCTATGGGCATTGTGAAAATTTCAGACGCGCTGCATGACGATCTGCGCCTCGCCAGCCTGACGATGACGCGTTCGATCAACGCGCAGGCGGAATACTGGATCAAGATCGGCATGCTGGCGGAGTTCCATCCAGAACTGACCTACCCCCAACTGGTAAAAAAAATGATGAAAGATAACGCGCTGACGCTGAAGGAGATTGTCGGGTGAAACAGATTGTGATCAAAACGCCGGAAGAGATCGCCAAAATGCGTCACTCTGGCGCACTGCTGGCCAAGGTGTTTGCTATGCTCGATGGGGTGATTGGCGAAGGCATGTCGACCATGGAAATTAACGATCGCGCCGAAGCCTTTATCGTCGATGAGTTGAAATCGCGCCCGGCCAGCAAGGGCCAGTACGATTTCCCTTACGTGCTGAATACCTCGATCGACGACGTGATCTGCCACGGCATTCCTTCGGCCAGCAAAATCCTGCGTTCCGGCATGATCGTTAACGTCGACATTACGCTGGAAAACGGCGGTTACATTGCCGACTCCAGCAAAATGTACTGCATCGGCCAGACTGCGCCATTGGCCAAACGGCTGGTGAACAACGTGTATGAGTCCCTGTGGCAAGGCATCCGCGCGGTAAAACCTGGCGCGACCTTGGGGGATATCGGCCATGCCATTCAGCAGCACGCGGAACAGGCCGGTTACAGCATCGTGCGTGAATACTGCGGCCACGGCATCGGCCGCGATATGCACGAGGAGCCGGCGGTGCTGCACTTCGGCCAGCCGGGCACCGGCATGGTGTTGCAAGAAGGGATGGTATTTACCATCGAACCCATGATTAACCAGGGCGACCACCGGATTAAGCAGAAGAAAGACGGCTGGACGGTGGTGACCCGCGACAAAAAACTGTCTGCCCAATGGGAGCACACCGTGGCGGTTACCGCAGACGGCGTGGAAATCCTGACGCTGCGTGACGAAGAGCGCCAGGCCGGGTACGCAGAACGTTATTAAGGCAATAAGCTATCAAGCTACTAAATTAATTTATCCGATGGATTTCAAACGGCGGTAACGGCAAGAACCACAGGCCAGCAGGAGTGCTGCATGCAGTGCCAGATTAATCGAGATGGGAGTATTCGCCCCCTGGGCAACCGCGCCGCCGTTTGAAAGACGACAGATATGACAGGGAGATCGGCATGACGCAGTCAGGTAATCAGGCATTTCTCGCTCAGCTCAAAGACATCGTCGGCAGCTCGCAGCTGTTGACCGGCGAACGCAGTACCGAACGTTATCGCAAGGGGTTCCGCTCCGGCGAAGGCAAAGCGCTGGCGGTGGTGTTCCCTACTCGCCTGTTGCAGCTATGGCGGATACTGGAGGCTTGCGTGGCCGCCGACAAAATCGTCATCATGCAGGCGGCGAACACCGGCCTGACCGAAGGTTCGACGCCCAGCGGCAACGATTATGACCGCGATATCGTCATCGTCAGCACCCTGCGGCTCGATCACGTGCAGGTGCTGGACAACGGCAAACAGGTGGTCGGCTTCCCCGGCAGCACCCTCAATCAGCTGGAAAAATTGCTGAAACCCTACGGCCGCGAGCCGCATTCGGTGATCGGCTCTTCCTGCATCGGCGCTTCCGTTATTGGCGGCGTGTGCAATAACTCCGGCGGTTCGTTGGTGAAACGCGGCCCGGCCTACACCGAAATGGCGCTGTACGCTCAGTTGGGTGAAGACGGCCAACTGCGGCTGGTGAACCATCTGGGGATTAAACTCGGCGATACGCCGGAAGAGATCCTTACCCGGCTGGAGAAAGGCGACTACCGGCCGGAGGACGTCGAGCACGGCGAACTGCGCGCCTCCGACAACGAATACGCCAGCCGGGTGCGCGACGTCGATGCCGATACCCCGTCCCGCTTCAACGCGGATAAACGCCGCCTGTACGAGGCCTCCGGCTGCGCCGGCAAGCTGGCGGTGTTTGCGGTGCGCCTGGACACCTTCGAGAAAGAAGGCAAAGAGCAGGTGTTTTATATCGGCACCAACGACACCGCCGTGTTGACCGAGCTGCGCCGCCATATGCTCGGCAAATTCGACAATCTGCCGGTGGCGGGCGAATATATGCACCGCGATATTTTCGATATCGCCGAAGTGTACGGCAAAGACACCTTTATGATGATCGACAAGCTCGGCACCGATCAAATGCCGCGTTTCTTCACCCTGAAAGGCCGCGTGGACGCCAGCTTCAACAAACTGCCGCTGCTGCCGCACAACCTGACCGACCGGCTGATGCAAGGCCTGAGCCACCTGGCCCCCAGCCATCTGCCGAAGCGGATGAAAGAGTACCGGGAACGCTTTGAACATCACCTGCTGCTGAAAATGGCCGGCCCTGGCGTCGACGAAGCGCAGCGGTATCTGAGCCAGTACTTTGCCCAGGCCAATGGCGCATTTTTCGCCTGCACCGCGGACGAAGGCAAAAAGGCTTTCCTGCACCGTTTCGCCGCCGCCGGCGCGGCGGTGCGCTACCATGCGGTACATGCCGACAAGGTAGAGGATATTCTGGCGCTGGATATTGCGCTGCGCCGCAACGATACCGAGTGGTTTGAAACCCTGCCGCCGGAAATCGACAGCCAACTGGTGCACAAACTGTATTACGGCCACTTTATGTGCCACGTCTTCCACCAGGATTACGTGGTGAAAAAAGGCGTCGACAGCCACGCGCTGAAAGAGCAGATGCTGGCGATCCTCGACCGGCGCGGCGCGGAGTATCCGGCCGAGCATAACGTCGGCCATCTCTACCACGCCAAGCCCGACCTGCAAGCGTTCTACCAATCTGCCGATCCGACCAACAGCTTTAACCCCGGTCTCGGCAAGACCAGCAAGCGGAAACATTGGGCCGGCAATACCCGGTAACATTTCCGCTTTCGGCCCGCGCCCCCGGCATACGGGGGCCAAGCCGAAGATCCCTTCTGCGTCTTCGGCCTTCTCTCCCCTATCGTCTAGACTTAAAGACCGGTGCAGCCGCTTTTGCTGCACCGTTCAAGGCGTATGTCATGCGTCACCATCCGCGACGAGAGGAACTCTTCATGCCATACCAAACGGTAAATCCTTTTAACAACCAACTGATCAAAGAGTACACACCGCATACTGACCAGCAGGTAGAGCAGGCATTGGCAAAGGCCGATGCGCTGTATCGCTCCGGCTGGGCCAAGGGCGATATCGACCAGCGGCTGCCGGTGCTGCACAAACTGGCGGACCTGATGGAAAGCCGGGTTGAGGAACTGGCGAAAATCGCCAGCCAGGAAATGGGCAAGCTGATCGCGCAAAGCCGCGGCGAAGTGAAACTCTGTGCCCAGATCGCCCGCTACTATGGCGACAACGCCAAAAAATTTCTCGCGCCGGTGCGCTATGAATCCAGCCTGGGCGAAGCCTGGGTAGAGCATCATCCGATCGGCGTGCTGATGGCGGTAGAACCCTGGAACTTCCCGTTCTACCAGTTGATGCGCGTGCTGGCCCCCAATCTGGCCGCCGGCAATCCGGTGCTGGTGAAGCATGCCGGCATCGTGCCGCACTGCGCGCAGGTCTTTGAACAATTGGTCGCCGAGGCCGGCGCGCCGCAAGGCGCCTACACCAATCTGTATATTTCGCAGCAACAGGTGGCCAACGTCATCGCCGACGACCGGGTGCAGGGCGTGGCGCTGACCGGCTCGGAAAAAGCCGGCAGCATAGTGGCCGCGCAGGCGGCGAAGGCGCTGAAGAAATCTACGCTGGAGCTGGGCGGCAACGACGTATTCGTGGTGCTCGACGACAGCGATCTCGCCAGAGCCGCCAAGATCGGTGCGCAGGCGCGGTTGAACAATGCCGGCCAGGTGTGTACCGCAGCCAAACGTTTTATCGTGCAAGAAAAAGTGGCGGAACCCTTCCTGCAAGCCTTTACCGAGCATTTCCGCGCGGTGAAAATCGGCGATCCGCTCGATGAAACCACCACCTTGGGGCCGCTGTCTTCCCGCGAAGCGCTGGAGGGCCTGGCCAAACAGGTCGACGCCGCGGTGAAAAACGGCGCCAAACTGCATTACGGCGGCAAGCCGATACCGCATGACGGCAACTTCTTCGAGCCGACGATACTGACCCACATCGGCCGTGACAATCCGGCGTACTTCGAAGAGTTTTTCGGCCCGGTGGCGCAGATCTATGTGGTCAAGGATGACGACGAGATCGTCAAACTGGCCAATGACTCCCACTACGGCCTCGGTGGCGCTATCTTCGGCACGGATATCGAGCGCGCCAAAAAGCTGGCCTCGCGCATCGAAACCGGCATGGTGTATATCAACTCCTTGACCGACACCGCACCCGAGCTGCCTTTTGGCGGCGTGAAGCGTTCCGGCTTCGGCCGTGAACTGTCTGATTTGGGGATCAAAGAGTTTGTGAACCAGAAACTGGTGGTGGTGAGCAAAGGCTAAACCTCAACCTCGGCGGGCGGCGTTAAGTTTATGTTGCGCCTCCCGCCGAACTTCACTATCTTTGATCCGTTAATCACTCCCTGCTTTCAGGAATATCAATGGCTCAGTTTGCGCACACCACAGACCCAACGAACACGCCGCTTCCGGCCGTCGTTCAGCTGTGCGCATCTTCCGCCCCTCCTGCCGTTTTCTCTGTCGTTACTGCGGTTGCCGCTTACCCGCCACGCGCTGTGGTTGTGCGCTAAGCCAAACCGAATTTTACCTCCAGCTTTCTTATTTGCGCTCAGGCGTAGGCCGTTGCGCGTGCTGGAGATTGTCATTTTCACGACAGGTGAAACCGAATGCGATTTATCACTCAATGGGCCAATGCCGGCCTGGCTACGCTGTTCGTCCTGCTTTGGAGCAGCGGCGCAATTTTCTCCCGCTGGGGGCTGGAGCATGCCTCCGCCTTCGCCTTCCTGTTCTTCCGCTGCGCCATCGCTCTGGCGCTGCTGCTGGCGATCGGCCTGTGGCAGCGGCAATGCCTGCCCGCTCGCGGCACCCGGTGGCGCGTGGCATTGATCGGGCTGTTGATGATCGGCAGTTACCAGATTAGCTATCTGCTGGCGTTGGAACAGGGCATCACGCCCGGCGTGCTGGCGACGCTGCTCGGCGTGCAGCCGATACTCACCCAGTTCATTACCGAACGCCGCTGTACCGGGTTGCGCGGCCTCGGCCTGTTGCTGGCGATGGCCGGGCTGACGCTGGTGGTGTACCAAAGCCTGGCGATCGCCCATTTCTCCCTGCCCGGCATGCTGTGCGCCTTTATTGCGCTGGGCTGCATGACCGCCGGCACGCTGCTGCAAAAAGGCATGAGTCAGCCGCCGCTGGCGGTGTTGCCGTTGCAGTACGGCGTCGGGTTGCTGATGTGCTCACTGGTGTTACCGTTCGAGCCGCTGCGGGTCGAGTGGAGCATGGCGCTTATCGTGCCGCTGCTGTGGATGGCGGTGGTGATTTCCGTGCTGGCCACCTTCTTGCTGTACCGGCTGATCCAACGCGGCAATCTGGTGCAGGTCACCAGCCTGTTTTACCTGATCCCGGCGGTCACCGCCCTGTTGGACTACCTGTTGCTCGGCCATGCGTTGGCGGCTATGAGTATGCTGGGCATGGCGGCCATCGTCCTCGGCGTAATGCTGGTGTTCCGTAAGCCGTAAAACGCAAAAGCCCCTCATGCCGGGTGGCATGAGGGGCAATATCAAAACATCGTTCTCAGAATAACCAGGAACCATACCCCCACAGCAGCACCGTTACCCCGAGCAAAAACTCAAGCAGCAGGATGCCGATGGCAAAAGTGGAGCTGGAAAAAATAAAGCCTTCTTTACTGTCGATATTCAGGAAATGGGGAATACCCAGATTCAGCAGATAGCCCGAATAGCACAGGCCAATCACGCCGACAAACAGACATAGCCACACGACAGGATAGAGAGCGACTATACCGCTCAGAAACATCGGGGTAGCGACATAGCCGGCAAACACCATACAACGGTGCAAACTCGGGCGTGCTTCATAACGCCGCGCCATCCAGTGGATCACTTTACCCATGATCGCCACACCCGCCAGCATCAATAGGTAGAACGCCACTGCGGTATAAAGTGCGGTAAACATATCGAGCCGGATCGCATGTCCTTCTCCGGAAAGCCAGCCCAACTGAGTGGTGCCGATAAAGGCGCAGACCACAGGGATCGCCGCCAGCAGCAGCACGTGATGGGTGTAAAGGTGCGAGACGCTTTCGTTCTCGCTTTTAATGTGTTCGAACTCGGTGCTTGGATGCGCCAAAAGTCCCCAAACATGATTAACCATAAGACACCTCCTCCATCGCCGTAGGTCGCGATCGGCGAACGAATTTCCCTCTGACGGCTTGTTGACCGTGCGAGGATTGCGGCCACGGGGCTCTCTCCCCCTGTACTAATTATAGTCTTTCGCTGAAAAAACGTTCGGAAAGCACAGACGCGGCGGCAGTTTGTTTTATAATCCCTCCATTGTGGAAAGCCGTGAGGAATGCCATGTCACCTGCCATAAACATCCGCCAGGCGGGAATTGTCGACATTGAAGTCGGGCGCAACGTCACCGTGATCGAACCCAGCAATCTGTACGGTTGCCGGCTCGGTGACGACGTTTTTGTCGGACCCTTTGTCGAGATCCAAAAAAACGTCAGCATCGGCGCCCGCAGCAAAATCCAGTCGCACAGCTTTATCTGCGAATATGTCACCCTCGGGGAAGACTGCTTTGTCGGTCATAACGTTACCTTCGCCAACGATCTGTTTAAAGACGGCGCCCCCAACGCCGATGCCGCCAGTTGGGGCCGTACGCAGATTGGCGATCGGGTTGCCATCGGTTCCGGCGCTACCGTGCTGGCGGTGAACATCTGCAGCGGCGCGGTGATCGGAGCCGGATCTGTGGTCACCAAAGACATCACCCGTAAAGGGATCTACGCAGGCAATCCGGCACGTCTGCTGAGAGCGCTGGCCCCATGAGCCAGGCTATCCATATCGCCCCCGTCGCCCAGTTGCCCGACGGGTATCTGGAAAGCTGTGATTTCAGTTTCCCGGTCGCCCACTACGCCCAACCGGTTTTCGGTGCCCCGGTCGACAGCTGGCCGTTGCGGCCGGTCACGCCGTTTCGCAAGCACTATCCGCTGGCCCCCTTCATCAATGAGGAAAGCGAAACCTTTCTGGCACGCCACCGAGGGGAAGCCGTCGGCCACATCACGCTGAGCAAAAACTGGAACGGCTATGCGCTGATTGAAGAAATTGTCGTCAGCGCCCATGTGCGCCGCCTGGGCGTTGCCACCGCGTTGCTGGATGCCGCACGCCGCTGGGCACAGCAACAGGAAACCCCGGGGTTGATGCTGGAAACGCAAAACAATAATCTGAACGCCTGCCGTTGTTATCAGCGCTTCGGTTTTATTCTCGGCGGTATCGATCACCTGCTGTATCGCGCTCAGCCGGATATTGCCGACCATGAAATCGCGTTATTTTGGTATCTGCCGTTTAATAACGAAATCGGTTACTGATTTTTGACCGGCGTTTAGGCTATGTTTAATTATTAACCACCCGCCTTATGGTGAGAACTGTTATCATTTATATGATCACGGACTAAACCATTGGAGGGTTAAATGTACAAGGTTGTTTCATTGATGTTAGTTATAGCGATAAGCGGATGCGCGGATAAAAATCATCGGCCGCCAACTAATGAATCCGGTGCCACAGTCACTCCCCCGGCGGCGGCATCGATAAACCTGGACGACGAGACGTCAAGTAAGCTCAACGACATCCTCGCCAAACGCGCCACCTGGCCAGCCGGACAGGACAACGGCCAAACTATCAATCTGATCTCTCAGCAATTTCTGGGTACGCCTTATGTGGCCAACAAACTGATAGGCTCGCAGAGTACGCCGGAAAAGCTGGTGATCGACTTCCGCGGCCTGGATTGCTTTACCTATATCGACTACGTAGATGCACTGAGCAAATCGCACAACCAGGCTGAATTCGTTCAACGCCTGATCCAGACTCGCTATGCCCATAGCGACATCAGTTTCCAGCAGCGTAAACACTTCTTCACCGACTGGGCGCAGGTCGCCAAAACAAACGCGACCGACATTACCGCTCAACTCAGCCCGCGCGCGGTGACGCTGGTAAAAAATCTGAACCAAAAGGCCGACGGCGGCAGTTATCTGCCCGGCCTGAAAAACGTTCAGCGCAGCATCACTTATCTGCCCAGCGATGTGATTGACGACAAGGTGCTGGCCCAGTTGCGCACCGGCGATTACATCGGTATTTACACCAATCTTGCCGGATTGGACGTCACGCACACCGGCATCTTTATCATGACCGAAAACGGTCCGATGTTGCGTAACGCTTCTTCGCGCAAGGAAAACATGAAGGTGGTGGACTCGCCCTTTATGGATTACGTGATCAAGACGCCGGGCATCATCGTGCTGCGCGCCAAATAACCGCCCCTTCGGCCCCTATGGCTTTCAAGGCCCAATCTGAAAGCCATAGCCTCTATACAACTCCCTGTTATTACCTATAACCCTTTGTGCTGAGCAAGCGTTTGACTTCACCGCGGCTTCAGGCTTAGCTAACAGCACAAAACCAACTGATTTTACTGTTTTTTTCAGGGAGAACACGATGTTAAAGACCTGGCATTTTACCGCCTTGATGGCGGCGTTTGCCGCCACGCTGGCGCTGCAGGGGTGCGATCGGCCGGTAGACCAGAATCATATCAAGGTCGGGGTTATCAACGGCGCGGAGCAGGACGTGGCGGAAGTCGCCAAACAGGTAGCGAAAGAGAAATACGGTCTGGAGGTTGAACTGGTCGGCTTCAGCGGTTCTCTGCTGCCAAACGACGCCACCGATAAAGGCGAGCTGGATGCCAACGTATTCCAGCACCGGCCGTTCCTCGAACAGCAAAACAGAGATCACGGTTACAAGCTGGTGGCGGTGGGCAATACCTTCGTGTTCCCGATGGCCGGCTATTCGAAAAAAATCAAATCGCTGAAAGAACTGCAGGATGGTGCCGTCATCGCTATTCCGCTGGATCCGACCAACCTCGGTCGCGCGTTGCTGCTGCTGGAGAAAACCGGCCTGATTACGCTGAAACCGGGTAAAGGTTTGCTGCCGACCTCGCTGGATATCAGCGCCAACCCGCATAACTACAAGATTATGGAGCTGGAGGGCGCGCAATTGCCGCAGGTACTGGATGATCCTAAAGTCACCGTAGCTATCATCAGCACCACCTACATCAACCAGACCGGGCTGACGCCAACCAAAGACGGCATCTTTATCGAAGACAAGGATTCGCCGTACACCAATATCATCGTCACGCGCGAAGACAACAAAGACGCGCTGAACGTGCAAAACTTCGTCAAGGCCTACGAGTCGGACGAAGTGGCCAAAGCCGCCGAGAAAATTTTTAACGGCGGTGCGGTAAAAGGCTGGTAAGCAAGCGGTTCCCTTCCTTGCGGGTGCCATTTTCGGCGCCCGCCACTTTCCTGAAAATATCCCCTTCCGCGCTATTGACCCTCACGTCGCGTCAGGCTTTAGTATCCCTGCACGCACTGGGGAGGAGCACGTCATGTTATTGAAAGTGGGCGAACTGGCCCGCCGTTCCGGCATTACCGTCAGAACGCTGCATTATTACGACAGCATTGGTTTGCTGATCCCTTCTGCGCGTTCCGACGCCGGGTATCGTTTATACGACCGGGCTGACATCACCCGCTTGCACCATATTCAGGCGTTGCGCCGAATGGGGGTCCAGCTTGCGGAGATCGGGGCACTTCTGGCACGTTCAGGCATGGCGTTAACCGCGGTGATTGAGCAGCAAATAACCATGCTGGATCGGCAGTTGGCGCAGACTGTCGCGTTGCGAGACCGTTTGCAGCATATGCATGCCCAGCTCACCGCCGGGAACGAGCCGGAACTGAACGACTGGCTGACTACGTTGGAGTTAATGACCATGTACGACAAATACTTTACCGCAGACGAACTGGCGCAGTTGCCTTTCTATCAGGTCGATCGGGCGCGCAATCAGGAATGGGGCGAACTGGTCGGCAACATGCGCCAGTTGATCGATAGCGGCGTCGAAGCGCAAGCGCCGCAGGCGCAGGCTCTGGCGCGGCGTTGGATGCAGATGCTGGAACGCGACACCGCGCATAACCCGGCGTTTCTTACCCGGCTTAACGCCATGCACGCCGATGAACCCTCAATGCGCGAACAAACCGGCATCACCCCGGCCATGACTGACTATGTCACCCGTGCCTTTGCCGAAACCAAGCTGGGGATTTATCAGAAATATCTGTCGGAGGAAGAATACGCCTACGTGCGCCGACACTACTTTACCCGCCTGCACGAATGGCCGGTGCTGATCGCCCAGTTCCATCAGGCGCTAAGAGACGGCGTGCCGCCGGCGTCCGCTCAGGCGAAGCAACTGGCGGCCCAATGGCTGGCGCTGTTCCAGTCTTATGCCGGCACAGACCCGGCGACCCAGATGAAAATTCGCCAGGCAATGGAACAAGAGCCGACGCTGACCGAAGGCACTTGGTTGACCCCGGCGCTGCTGAGCTATCTGCAACAGGCAGTGGCGCAGCTGATGCGGGGCTAGGCAAGGTTATCCACCAGCCGGGTGATCCCCGCCACGCCCGCGTAGCATTCCAGTAAAAATGCCGTCACGGCGGCGATGCCCGGTGCATGGCGAATGTCGTCATGCACCGTTAGCCAGACTTCGCGCCGCAGCCCAAGCGGCGGCGCCAGGCGTTCAAGCCCCAGCTCCTGCGCGACAAAATGCGGCAGCAGCGCAATGCCCGCGCCGGCCGCAGCGGCGGCAGCCTGAATCATCAGATCGTTGCTGCGCATCACCAGCGGCCGAGGCCCGGCCTGCTCCAGCAACCATTTTTGCTGCGCCGAAGCGGCCCGTTCATCGTGATAGCCGATAAACCCCCGCTCCACCTCCGGCGTGTCTTGCAGATAACCGGCGTTGGCGTACAGCCCGAACTCGACGGTGCCGATTTTTCTCGCCACCAGATCGCTTTCAGTGACGCGGCTGAGCCTGATGGCAATATCCGCCTCGCCGCGCAGCAGCGATACGTTGGCGGTATCGGCCAGCAAAACCAGGCGCAGATCCGGATAACGGCGCTGCAACTCGGCAATACGCGGAGCGATCAGTTTCAGCCCCATCACCGGCGGCACGCTCAGCGTCACCTCACCCGCGACGCCCTGTCGCCCACTGAGGGCGGCGCGGCTGACGGCGAAGGCGTTGAGCGTCATGCTGTCCCCTTGCGCCGCGATGCGCTGCCCGTCGGTGGTGAGCAGGTAGCTGCGCGGGCGGCGATCCACCAGTTTTAACGCCAGCGATGCTTCCAGGCTGGCGATGCGGCGGGCAACGGTGGCGTGATCGACCTGCAAACTGCGGGCAGCGCCTGACAGCGACTTCTCGCGCGCAAACACCATGAAGTAGTGCAAATCTTCCCAATTGAACATGGGTGTTTTCTCACATCAAAAGTGAATATATAGGGGATTTTACCGCAACAATCCGTGGCGCAAACTGTTTTTGTTTATTCCACACCATAGGAAATCACCATGAAAACTTCGCTGCCACTGGCCTATCTGGGGGTAATTATCGCCACCTTTTTCTGGGGCACCAACTTCAATGCCGGCGCCTATATCATCGCCCATCAGCCGCCGATCACCGCGTCGATTGAGCGCTTCAGCCTGGCGACGCTGGCGCTGTTGCTGCTCTTCGGTCTGCGCGGGCAGTTACGCTTCAGTACGCTGAGGGACAACTGGCCGACCTACCTTGGGCTGGGCGTGCTCGGCTTTACGTTGTTTAACCTGTGCACTTTTTTCGGCCTGCAATCCACCACGCCGATCAACGGTGCGCTGATCCTCGCCACCACGCCGCTGTGGACAATGCTGTTCGGGATATTTTGGGAGCATGAAAAACTGAGTGGGTCACGTGCCGCCGGCCTGCTGGCGGGTTTTATCGGCGTAACGCTGGTGATCGCCAAAGGCAGCCTGCAAACGCTGTTGCGGTTGGAAATCAACCCCGGCGACGGCATTATCCTGCTCGGCAGCCTGGCCTGGGCGCTGAATATGGTCGGTACCCGGCGGCTGGTGCATAACGCCACCGCCATCGAAACCACCAGCTATTCGATGCTGTTCGGCACATTGGCCCTGCTGCCGTTAGGGTTTGCCTTCGAAAATCCGCTGCAAAGTCTGGCTTCCGCCAGCCTCAGCGTGCATGCGGCGGTGGTTTATCTGGCGCTGTGCGGATCGCTGCTGGCCTATCTGTTGTGGTTCAACGGGTTGGAAAAAATCGGCTCGGTGCGCACCGCCATTTTCTTCAATCTGGCACCGGTCTTCACCATGCTGGTGGCCACCCTCACCGGCACTGCACCCAATGTTTGGCAATTGGCCGGGACGGTTTGGGTTATCCTCGGCGTGCTGCTGGCCTCCGGCGCAGTAAAACGCCTGGCGCCATGGCACCGGGCCAGCAGACAACGATAGTTTTTTTTATCACTGGCATAAAAAAGCCCAATTTACCTTGGCGGCGAACGGGGAGCATAATGCGCTTATCTTCTGATTTCTCAAGGTAAAAAGAGAACCCTTATGCCCCTCTCCGCCCCGTTGACCATCACCGACGCCACACCGGATGACCTGGCCGCCGTACAACAGATCTACGCCTACCACGTGCTTTACGGCGCGGCATCCTTTGAAGAAACGCCGCCCACGCGGGAAGAAATGCAGCAACGGTGCAGCAAGGTACAGGAAGCCGGACTGCCCTGGCTGGTCGCCAAACGGGAGGATCGCGTAGTGGGCTACTGTTACGCCACACCCTATCGGCCGCGCCCGGCCTACCGATTTACCGTAGAAGACTCGGTGTACATCGCCGAAGGTCTGCAGGGTAACGGCATCGGCAAAGCGCTGCTGGCCGAACTGATTGCCCGTTGCGAACGCGGCCCCTGGCGGCAGATGCTGGCGATCGTCGGCAATGCCGAAAACAATCAAGGCTCGCTGGCCCTGCATCGGACATTGGGCTTTACCAGCGTGGGGACATTGAACGCGGTAGGGTTTAAATTTGGTGACTGGCGCGATACCCACATCATGCAGCGCGCGCTGGGCGAAGGCGATGCCACGCCGCCTTAATCGGCAATGCGGCGGGCAATTTGCAAAATATCAGCTACAGTAAATAATGATTTCATTAGGTTAGCGAGAGCTCACGCCCCCTTAACCCCCTTGGGAGAGATAAATGAAAATTATTCTGTGGATTATCGCCATTATCTTTATCGTTGGCCTGCTCACCATTACCGGCGTCTTCAAGCTGATCTTCTAAAACGTGCCCGCGCCACCCGGCGCGGGATCGCATCAGGCTTTGAAGCGCCCGCGAATGGCACCCAGAGCCGAAACCACCAGCAGCACCACACCGCCGGCAATCAGGCCGAACACCACGTTGAGCAACGCGGGGATCACCCCCTGCAGAATATGGCCGAAGGTCGGTACTACGGTCGCATACGACGCCCAGTCTTCGAACAAATGATGCACCGGAGGCAGGCCGTGGGTCAGAATACCGCCGCCGACCATAAACATGGCGACAGTACCGACGATCGACAGGGTTTTCATCAGGTAAGGTGCTGCACTGACAATGCCACTGCCAATCGAACGCGCCAACGCACTGGCTTTTCGGCTCAGGTACAGCCCCAGATCGTCGAGCTTGACGATGCCGGCCACAATGCCGTAAACGCCGATCGTCATCACAATCGCGATACCGCTCAGCACAATCACCTGCTGGCTGAAGCTCGCCCCGGCCACGGTGCCGAGGGTGATGGCGATAATCTCGGCAGACAGCACGAAATCGGTGCGGATTGCCCCTTTCACCTTGCGCTGCTCGTAGGCCGCCACGTCTTCATTGGCGTCCAGTTGTTCTTTTTCCTCCTCCCCTTGTTTGCCGTGGGTCAGGCTGTGGAACACTTTTTCAAAGCCTTCGTAACACAGGTAGGCACCGCCCACCATCAGCAGCGGCGTGATCGCCCAGGGGGCGAAGGCGCTGATCAACAGCGCCAGCGGCACCAGAATCAGCTTGTTGATAAACGAGCCTTTGGCTACGCTCCACACCACCGGCAGTTCGCGATCGGCCGTTACCCCGCTAACCTGCTGCGCATTCAGCGCCAGATCGTCCCCCAGCACCCCGGCGGTCTTTTTCGCCGCCATTTTTGTCATCAACGAGACGTCGTCCAGCAACGAAGCGATGTCGTCGATTAAAGTCAGTAAGCTACTTCCGGCCAAAATGGTCATCCTTATCAAATTTCATTAAACCCTGCCCGTTTAGCATAGCGGTAAACAGCCCCGAATGGGTATAGGAGGATGTCGCGGTTGGTCAGGTGGCCGGCACGTTCAGCTGCCAGGAGAGCCCAAAACGGTCGTTCAGCCAACCGAAACGTGCGCTGAAGCCGTAGTCATCGAGCGGCATCAACACTTCACCGCCCTCCGCCAGGCGGGCGAATATCCGTTCAAGTTCGGCTTCGGTCGCCAAATTAACGTGGAGAGATACCGCCGGGGTAAAGCTGAAATCATGGCTGACCGGGCTGTCGATAAACACCAGATTCTGCCGGTCAAAGTCTATCGAGGCGTGTTTGATTCGTCGCTGCCCGTCGGGCGTCTCGTCATAATGCAGCAGCTGCTGGACCCTGAAACTGCCGAACAACTCGCTGTATAGATCGATAGCCTGCCGGGCATCGCCCTGAAACATGATAAAGGTTGCAACCTGACTCATAGGATCCCTCTCTCGCATGCGATAGTGTATGGATTGATGATAGCGGATGAATAAACCGCCGCCAAAAAGGAGGAAAGATGGCAATCACCTATCGCCTGGCACAGTTGAACGATCTGGCCGGCCTTCAGGCGCTGTATCAGGAATTGCGTCCGCAGGATCCGCCGCTGCGCCCGGATAGCGCCCAGCGCACTTTGCAACGTTTGCTGGACAACCCGGCGATTCGTCTGGTGGTCACCGCCGACGGTGAACAGCCGGTGGCGACCTGCATGCTGGCGATGGTGCCGGGGTTGGTTCATCAGGCTCAGCCGTTCGGCATCATTGAGCACGTGGTCACGGCACCGCCGTATCGCGGGCAAGGCATTGCCCTGGCGATGCTGGAATACACCTTGCAACTGGCGTGGCGTAAAGGGTGCTACAAAGTGATGCTGCTTTCCGGCCAGCAGCGCACCGGGGCGCACCAGTTGTATCTGCGCGCCGGGTTCGACGGCGATCGGGAACGGGGTTTTGTCATCCGGCGCCCTGAGGGCCGATAGCGGCCTGCGGTTTCCACCGCAGGCCAGGCCGGGATTATTCGGTTTCGTTCTTCGCCAGACGGGCGTCTTTTTGGCGGCGATAGTCGCGGGCAGCGGCCGGGATCGGCGTTACCTTGCCGGTTTCGATCCAGCTGCGCAGGCGGTTGGCGTCGGCAAAGTGGGTGTACTTGCCGAACGCGTCCAGCACCACCAGCGACACCGAGCGGCTACCGATCATGGTGCGCATCGCCAGGCAATGCCCCGCTTCGTTAGTGAAGCCGGTTTTGGTCAACTGGATGTTCCATTTCGGGTTGTATACCAAATGGTTGGTGTTGCGGAACGGCAGCGTATAGTTGGGATCCTTGAAGCTCGCCATGCGCTCGGTGGTGGTGCTGAGCTGGCCAATCAGCGGATATTGCTTGGTGGCGATCAGCAGCTTGGTCAGGTCACGCGCAGTCGAAACGTTATGAATCGACAACCCGGTCGGCTCCACATAACGGGTATTGGTCATGCCGAGCGATCTCGCCTTGGCGTTCATCGCCTTGATAAAGGCACCGTAACCGCCCGGATAGTGATGCGCCAGGCTGGCGGCGGCGCGGTTTTCCGACGACATCAGCGCCAGCAGCAGCATGTCTTTGCGGGTGATTTCACTGTTCAGGCGCACGCGGGAATAAACGCCTTTCATTTCTGGCGTCTGGTGGATATCCACCGACAGCATTTCATCCAGCGGCAGATGGGCATCCAGCGTCACCATGGCGGTCATCAGCTTGGTGATGGAGGCGATCGGCACCACCTCATCCGGATTGCGCGCATACATCACTTTGTGGGTCTGCATATCCACCACCATCGCACTGCCGGAAGCCAGTTCAGGCTGGGCGGCATGGGCGGCGGCGTTATTTTCGCTGGCCAGCGCGCGCGGCGCGATGCCTGCTCCCGCCTGCAAAGCGAGCAGGGTTAGTACCAAAACACGTATTTTCACATGCATTACTCTGTCACTGGAGAAGATGAAGGTCTTATTTGGCAGAATTATATGTGAGGGATCTCAAGTTGGCACTGGGATTATGCGCCCCCATTTGTGACAAATTCTGTCGGACAGAATATTGCGCAAACCGCGAGCGCTCTGGGGTGAGCGCCCGCGATGGAAAAGTTACAGCGCCGGTTGCCACGCCGACTGCGGCAACAGATACAAACCGGGAGCCTGGCGGGCGCCGTCACCGACGATATGGCCGATACCCGCCGCCATCACCGCCAGCGTCACATCGAAGGCATTCAGGCTGTCGCCGTAGCCCGCCGTCAGGTTGAACATCGACCCGTTGGCCAGCAAATAGATCTGTTTATCGCCCAGTTGGTAGGCGTTCACAAACGGCATAGGCTCGCTGTGCGGCAGGGTCTTCAGGAAGCCGACGTCAATTTCGGCCGCCACGTGGCCGACGTTGAGAATAAACACCCCGTCCTTCACCTGTTGCAGATGCTGGGCCGACAGCACGTTTTTCGCCCCGGTCGCCGTGGCGATCACGTCCGCCTGGGCAACCGCCGTGGCCAGATCGACCACCGCCCAGCCGTCGTAACGCGCCTGCAATGCCCGCGCCGGATCGATTTCCGCCACGACAACCTGCCCGCCATAAGCTTTCGCCGCCGCCGCAACGCCCTGCCCAACCAGGCCATAGCCAATCACCAGCACGCATTTTTCATGCAGCGTCAGGTGCGTGGTCTGGAAGAAGGTGTGCCAGGCGGTGAGGCCGACCATATGGCGGTTATGCAGCCCTTCTTTCACCGGCAGATCGTCCCAATTGAAGATCGGGTAGCGCGGTGCCATGCCGTTCAGCCGGCTGATGCCGGAACCGGTCGCTTCCAGGCCGGCGACAATCTGCGGGCCTGCGGCCGACTGGTGCAGGCGGGTCGTCAGATCCGCACCCATTTCGCACAGATGGGTCGGTTCCCAGGCCAACGCACGATCGAAGGATGCCGACCAGTCCGCATCGCTCATGTCACGCCAGGCGTGAGCCTGTGCGCCGCGACGCTCCAGCCAGGCGACCACGTCATCCTGCACCGTGGTCGGGTTGCAGGTGGTCAGATAAACCGCCGCGCCCTTGCCCAGCAGGCCCGCCACCAGCGGCGCCATTTTCAGATCCAGGTGCATGTTGCATGCCAGCCGCACGCCGTTCAAATCCGGCAGTGCCGCAACCGCCGCACGGGTGCGCGGCATATGACGCATCGCCCAATCCAGTTCGCTTTCAAAATCCTGATACATCTGTTGCTCCTTTTACTGCGCCACGCCACTGGGGCATAGCTTAATGAATTAACCGGCGCGGCTCAGCCGCCGCATCGCCTGCGGCGACAAACCGAAGACGCGAATAAATGCCCGCCGCATACGCTCAGGATCGCTAAAACCGACGGCACGGGCGATAGCCTCCAGCGCTTCGCCGCTCTCTTCAATCCGCCCCCGCGCCGCTTCCACCCGCAGTTGCTCAATCACCTTGGCCGGCGTCTGACCGGTTTCAGCGCGAAACAACCTGCCGAACTGGCGTTCGCTCAGGCAAGCGGCATCGGCCAGATCCGCCACCGTCAACGGCTGATGCAAATGCTCACGAGCGTAAGAAAGTGCGCTGCGGATGCGGTCTGAAGAAGGATTTAGCGCCAGCAGCAGTGAATACTGCGACTGCCCGCCAGGGCGGCGGTGATACACCACCAGTTGCCGCGCCACGTTGGCCGCCACCTCTGCGCCGAGGTCCTCTTCAATCATCGCCAGCGCCAGATCGATGCCGGCGCTGATGCCAGCCGAGGTCCAGAGGGCGCCGTCGCGAATAAAAATGCGATTGCTGTCGACGCGAATGCTCGGATAACACTGCTGCAACCGTGCGGCGTGGAACCAATGGGTAGTCGCGCGCTTGCCGTCCAGCAGCCCGGCGGCAGCCAGGATAAATGCTCCGGTACACACGCTGGCCATGCGCCGCACCTGCCGGCTTTGCTGCTGCAACATCCCGATCAATGCCGGGGACTCCGCCGCCGCCACGTTGCCGCGGCCACCGGCAATCAGCAGCGTATCAAAACGACTCTCCTCCAATGGCTGGGTCATCACCGCCACGCCGGACGAGCCGATCACCATTCCGCCCGCTTGCGACACCGGCAAACAACGGTATGCAGGGGCATCGGCGAACCGATCGGTCTGCTCGAAAGCCGCCAGCGGCCCCGCAAAATCCAGCAGGTTAAAATCGGGAAAGATCACAAAACCGATGTTTTTCATGATGGCGCTTTTTGAGGGTTATATGGCATACCGGCCAAAAACAGGACAGCTATTATTACCCAGACCAAAGGACAAAACTGAGGGGAATATCATGTCTGCACCATTAGTCATAGTTTTTCCGATCTATCAGGGCGTTACCCAGTTGGATTTCACCGGCCCGCTGCAATTTCTGCGGCGTATGCCCGATGCCGAAATTATCGTCGCCTCGATCGGCGGTGCGGACGTCAGTTCCGAGGGGCTGCACTTCTCCCGGCTGCAGAGGCTGGAGGACGTCATGCACTGCGATGTCCTGTGCGTGCCGGGCGGCAGTGGCTGCACCCAGGCGCTGCTGGATGAAAACTTCATGCGGCAGATCCGCCGGCTGGGGAGCAACGCACGCTATCTGACCTCGGTGTGCACCGGTTCGCTGATCCTGGCCGCCGCCGGGCTGCTGGACGGCAAGCGCGCTGCCTGCCATTGGTCGATGCGTGAAAGCCTGACGCTGTTCGGCGCTGTCCCCAGCCGTGCGCGGGTGGAGCGCGACGGCAATGTGATCACCGGTGGCGGCGTGACCGCAGGCATCGACTTCGCCCTGACACTGATCGCCGAGCTGCACGACGAAGAAACCGCGCAGATGATCCAGCTGTATCTGGAGTATGCCCCGGCACCGCCGTTCCTGGGGGGAACGCCAGAGCTGGCGCCTGCGGGGATTCTGGCGCGAGTAGAGGAAAAAATGGCGGACAGCCTGCAACAACGCCGGGCGCTGGTAGCGCAGATAGCCGCCCGCGGCTAGCGCACAGGGCGTATACTTAACCTTATGTGTTAAAGACATAGGGAATCAGAATGGCGGATTTAGCCCACTACATTACCGATTACGGCTACTGGGCGCTGTTTATCGGCTGCCTGGCCGAGGGGGAAACCATCACGTTACTGGGCGGCATTGCCGCGCATCAGGGGTTGCTGCATCTGCCCTGGGTGATTGCGGTGGTGGCGCTGGGCGGCACGCTGGGGGATCAGTTGCTGTTCTTTCTGGGCCGCCGCTTCGGCGGGAAAGTGATTTCACGGATGAAAAGCCAGGAAAAGCGCATCGAGCGCGCCAACCAGCTGATTGCCCGCCACCCGATGCTGTTCGTGATCGGCGTGCGCTTTATGTACGGCTTTCGCATTATCGGCCCGGTGCTGATCGGCACCAGTAAGTTGCCGCCCTCACGCTTTGTGCCGCTGAATATCCTGGGCGCCATTCTGTGGGCGACAATTTTCGTGCTGCTGGGCTACTTCGGCGGTGAAGCCATCACCCGCTTTATCTCCGGCTTCGACAAAAGACTGACCAGCCTGCTGTTTTGCGCGCTGGTGATCGCCGCCATCCTGCTGTTGCGCTTCTGGTGGCGGCGTCGTCGTGCCGATTAAGGTTATTTATTGAGCATCAGCTTCAGGCCGAGCAAGGCCAGCACGCCGCCGCCCAAGCGATCGAACCAGGCTTTAAAACGCAGGTAGGTGCGGCGCGGGCGCGGCGATGACAGCACAAACGCCACAAAGGCGTACCAGAGTACGTCGACCGTCAAGGCAATCACCGGCAACACCACGTACATCAGCGGCGAAATTTTATGGCTGAGCAGCGCGGCGAATACGCTACCGAACACGATAGCGGTGTTAGGGTTGCCGAGTTGGGTCAGCAAACCCGTGGTGAACGCCTTGCGAAACCCCAGATGCCGCTCGCCGACCGCCTCCACGTTCAGCGGCCGACTGGCCCCACGCAGCATGTTAAACGCCAAATAGATAAGGTAAGCGCCGCCCAGCACCTTCAATGTGGTGTACAACCACGGCAGCGCCAGCAGCAGCGACTGCAATCCCAGTAGCGCGATCAAGGCAAAGATAAAACAACCGACGCCCATGCCTAACGCCACCGCCATGCCGTCGCGGCGCGAAGAGGCCACTGCGGTGCGCGCCACCAAAATAAAACTTTGCCCCGGGCTCATCGCCCCGAGCGTTATCGCCCCGGTAATGCTCAATACCGATAATGCCGTTTCACTCATCATGCTTGCGGTACTCCCTTAACTGTCCCCTGCTCAAAGTAGCGCAGCGACGAAAATAAAAGCAATGAATACGGGGATCATTCAACCTGAGCCGCATCGCGCATCAGCGCTACCAGCTCGCGCGCGGCCTTGTCCAGCGGCGCATTTTTCAACCAGACCAGATGTACCGGCAACCGCAGTTCGTTTTTGGTGTTTTTGAATTTCAGCCGGATTAACCGCCCCTGCGCCAGCAGCGGCGCAGTCAGCGACAGCGGGAAATTGCCCCAGCCCAACCCGGCCTCAACCATGTTCAGCGCCATCGGCAGGCTGTCGGTGCGCCAATAGGATTCCGCCACCCGCGGCCGCAGATCGGCGATCGGCAGATCGCGGCTGGCCACCATAATCTGCCGCACGTTGACCAGGTCCTCGAGAAACAGCTCGTCCGCCGCCCCTTTTAGTGCCGGATGGCATGGAGAGAGCGTGGCGACCAGCGATTCTGCCCCCACAAAATGGAACTGTTCCTGACTGTTGACGTTAAGCCCACCAAACGACAGGCAAACGCCAACCCTGCCCTGATGCAGCATATGCAACACATCATCCTGCGGGGCGGTCAGCACTTCGATGTTCAGCAACGGATAACGCTCCGCCAGCGTTTTGATCGCCGCCAGCAGGCCGCTGCCGTTGATGTCCGAAGCGACGCCTATCGACAGCGTACTCTCCAGCCCCTGCGACAATTCGATGGCGTGGTTTTGCAATTGTTTAAGCTGGTCGGCAATCAGCCGCGCATGCGGTGCCAGCGCCAGTGCCAGCGCGGTCGGCACAGGTTCGCGGTGCGAGCGGTCAAACAGCGGGAACCCCAGTTCCGCCTCCATGTTGGCGATCCCCATACTGACCGCCGAAGGCACGCGCCGCAGCGAACGGGCGGCGGCGGAGAACGAGCCGCGATCCAATACCGCCAGAAACAGCTCAATGTTATCGCTGGAAAAGTTCATTGCGTTACCTGTCAGTAAAACTGACAGCTCCTGACTTTTTCTATCAATGTGATTGACGTTATCTTAGCCGCCACGAGCCAAGAAACCATCAAAAAATAACGCAGGAGAACATGATGCAAGGCGTTAAACGCAAACTGGTGTATGTCACCGCCTATGAAATTATCGGCATGGCGATCTCCGCTTTGGGGCTGGCGCTGCTTTCCGGCAGCGCGCCCAGCAGCACCGGACCGCTGGCGGTGATCATCACCACCATCGCCGTAAGCTGGAACTTCATCTACAACGCGCTGTTTGAGCGCTGGGAAAGCCGCCAGACGTCACGCACCCGCACGCTAAAGCGCCGTATCCTACACGCTGTGGGGTTTCAACTGACGCTGGTGGTGTACCTGATCCCGCTGATCGCCTGGTGGATGGGGATTTCGCTACTGGAAGCTTTGCTGCTGGATATGGCGCTGATCGTCATTATCCCGTGCTACACCTTCGTGTTTAACTGGGCGTTCGATCTGATTTTCGGTCTGCCTGCTTCGGCTCTGCCGGCCGGAGAATCTGCCTAAAAAATCGCCGTCAATCCCTTCGCCTGCGGGCTATAATCGCCGCAGGCCACAAAAATCTTATTTCTCCCCTTTTTTCACGCCTCGAAAAATAAGCAAAACCCCCTGCAATTTGCACGGTAATTAATATTTTGTGATTTTCGTCACTTTTTATTCCTCGATATTTCCGTGTTGATAAAATTACACATCATATTGAATAATATGTTCTTTTCTATATGGAATAAAAAATAAACACAATTTATCACGATTTATACGCAGGATTTTTTGCCACATTTACGGAGAAAAGGTAGCATGCCTCGCCGTTATTTAATGATGGCTGTACATATAATATACCCTATGGGTTTCAAGTTGCAGCTAGGCGGCCAGCTCGCTTATCCCCAGGCGCTTACTCCGGTAAGTAACTGGGGTAAGCCACAAATCTGTCGGGAACAGATTTGAACGCTGCTTGCAGCGGCCCCGAAGGGGCAAGACCCACGGAGGGGTCTTGTAAGCAGCCAACAACGCTGCAGCTTGAAAGACGACGGGTATAAAACAACAGAATGATGCCATGACCTCATTCTCATAACGATTGGCAATAGCAATCGTTTGCTCTCGTCCGAGAGCTGGGTATCCCTATAGACAGGTAAACAGGACGGATGATGCAATCACATAAAAAAACCGATCATGACAAACACGCCGCCAGAAGACGTTGGTTAGACTCACATGAATCCGGTTATCACAAAAGCATGGGCAACCGGCAGATACAGATGATCGCCATCGGCGGTTCCATCGGTACCGGCCTGTTCCTCGGCACCGGCGGCCGGCTGGAAATGGCCGGCCCGGCACTGGCTTTGGTCTATCTGGTGTGCGGGATTTTCTCTTTCTTCATTCTCCGCGCGTTGGGCGAGTTGGTGTTGCACCGCCCTTCCAGCGGCAGCTTCGTTTCTTATGCCCGCGAATTTCTCGGCGAAAAAGCCTCTTATGTCGCCGGCTGGATGTATTTCCTCAACTGGGCGATGACCGGTATCGTCGACATCACTGCGGTCGCGCTGTACATGCACTACTGGGGCACTTTCGCCGACGTGCCGCAATGGCTGTTCGCGCTCTGCGCCCTTGGGGTGGTCGCCACCATGAACATGATCGGCGTGAAGTGGTTCGCCGAAATGGAGTTTTGGTTCGCGCTGATTAAAGTGGCCGCCATTGCCATTTTCCTGGTGGTCGGCGTGGTGTTCCTGGGTACGGGCACGCCGGTGGCGGGTAACACTACCGGCCTGCACCTGATCACCGAAAACGGCGGCATGTTCCCGCACGGCTTGCTGCCCGCGCTGGTGCTGGTGCAAGGGGTGATCTTCGCCTTCGCCGGCATTGAGCTGATCGGCACCGCCGCCGGCGAATGCAAAGATCCGGCAAAAATGCTGCCGAAGGCGATCAACAGCGTGATCTGGCGTATCGGCCTGTTCTACGTCGGCTCCGTGGTGCTGCTGGTGCTGCTGCTGCCGTGGAATGCCTATCAGGCCGGTCAAAGCCCGTTCGTTACCTTCTTCAGCAAACTGGGCGTGCCCTATATCGGCACCATCATGAACATCGTGGTGCTGACCGCCGCACTGTCGAGCCTGAACTCCGGTCTGTACTCCACCGGCCGTATTCTGCGTTCGCTGTCGATGGGCGGCTCCGCGCCGAAATTCATGTCCAAGATGAGCAGCCAGCAAGTCCCCTATGCCGGCATTCTGGTGACCTGCGGTATCTATGTGCTCGGCGTCTTGTTGAACTACCTGGTGCCATCGCAGGTGTTTGAGATCGTGCTGAACATCGCCTCGCTGGGCATTATCAGCTCCTGGGCATTTATCATCGTCTGCCAGATGCGTCTGCGTAAAGCGGTGAGAGAAGGCCGCGCCAAACCGGTCACTTTCAAAATGCCCGGCGCGCCGGTGACCTCCTGGCTGACGCTGGCGTTCCTGCTGGCGGTCGTGGTGATGATGGCGTTCGATTACCCGAACGGCACCTGGACCATCGCCACCATTCCGGTGTTGGTCGTGCTGCTGGTACTGGGCTGGTTCGGCCTGCGCAAGCGCGCGCAGGAAGTGAAGCTGGAACAACAGGCGCACGAAGAAGCCCACCACTGAGTCTCTGAACTGCCCCCACCGGGGCAGTCTGACTGCTGACAAAGCCCGTTATTAGGGAGAGCGTGCCGTAGGGGTCGTAGCGGCTTGCCCGCCGGAGCGCCCCTCGGTGCGCTAGGCCCGGGTATCTCGGGTTCAAAGACAACTTTGTCATCAAACTCACTGCCCCCACCGGGGCAGTTTTTTTATCCGTTACAGCCGGCCATAAAAAGTCATGCGCGCGCTCTCCGACAGCGCGATATCCGGCTGGGCGTTATAGGCCAGCACCACCAGCATGCGGGTGGTATCGCCTTCGGTCGGCGTAACCCGGTGCATGGCATTGCGCCCGCGAAACAGCACCAAATCCCCCTCCTCCATCGCCAGCGTCTTCACCGCACGCTCGCCGTCCAGCACCTGGGTTACTCCCGCGTAATTCATCTCGCCGCGATCGGCATCGCGCAGGTTTTCCACATACTCAAACCGGCCGCCGGCCTGCGGTTTTTGGATCAGGAGCGTGATGGCGAATGAGGAGTTATCAAAATGCCAGCCCAGTTCCTGCCCGCGATGCGCGTAGTGCAGGTTGATCGACGACAGCCGATCGGCGTAGGGATAGAGCTGCTGCTCTTCCAGTACCGCACAGAGGAAATCGCGGAAAGGCTGGGCATCATACAGCGTACGCAGCGGCGACTGCGCCGGGATATCCTCGTCGGTAATGCAGCCCTTGGACGACACCACCTGCCGGTTGCGCGCATGGTCGGCAGGCAGGCTTTCGTCCTGCGGCCTCAGGTAGACGTTATGCTTGCTGGCGGCATAAAACGCCGCGTGGCTGTGTTCCGCCCCTTCGAGACGGACGGTCGCCAGCGCGGCGGCGGTCAGAAAACCCCGCAGCACCAGCGCACCCGCCGTGTCCAGCGTCGCTTTGCAGCGGGCCTGAAAGCCGGCGTCGCCAATCGGGTTGGCAGATAAATCAACGATATGAGCGAGTTGCTGCATGAGAAGCTCCTGAAGGCTTGGCGGCCGGATACCCCACTGTAGCGAATGTCGCATTGCCGTAATAACAAAAATGCGTTAAGGATGAAGTAACCCATTCTTAACGATAGCCGCCATGAACGCACCTTCCCGCAGCCGCCTGCCCAAACTGAGCGCCATTTTGGCGTTTGAAACCGCCGCCCGTACCGGCAGCCTGACCAGAGCGGCTGACAGCCTGGCGCTGACCGCCGCCGCCGTCAGCCAGCAAATCCGCCAGCTTGAACAGCATCTGGGCATTCAGCTGTTTATCCGCGCCAAAAGCGGCGTAACGCTGACCGAACAGGGCGCGGATTATCTGGCCTATGTGCAGGAAGCCTTTGAGACGCTGCGCGTGGCGCAACAGCATGTCGATCGCCAGCGGGGCCAGGAAACACTGACGGTCTTTGCGCTGCCGGCGCTGGCGTCAAAATGGCTGAACCCGGCGATTGGCGATTGGCTGGCCCGCCAGCCGCAGGTGGATATCCGCCTGCACGCTACCCATGCCGCGGTGGATTTCGCCGCCTCGGCAGCGGACTTTGCATTGTGCTTTGGCGATCAAGACTATCCGCTGCTGGAAAAAGTGCGGTTGTTTCAGGATGGCGTGCAGCCGGTGTGCAGCCCGCAACGGCAGGCCGCAGGCGACTGGGCCCGGCAGCCGCTGATTCATGTCGATTGGGGCAAAGAGAGCCAGTTCCTGCCGGGTTGGCATGAGTGGTTCACCGCCGCCGGGCTACCGCCGCCGCAGCGACGGGGCCTGACCTATAATCTGACCTCGCTGGCGATTGATGCGGCGGTAGCAGGCCACGGCATTTTGCTCGGCCAACAAATCTTGATCCAGCGCGAACTGGCTAACGGCACGCTGGTGCCGCTGGCAGAAACGGTGCTGCCTCTCAGCAAGCCTTACTACGTGGTCTATCCGCAGCGCACGCTGGACAAGCCCAAAGCGGCGGAGTTTTTGGCCTGGCTGCAAAGCATCGCACCGCCGGATACCGGCCGGCAACCGATCTAAACACCGCAGCGGCTACCGGATCTGGACATCATCTCACCCAACAGCAGGTTGGTCGCGCGCGGCAGAAAAACCTCATTACCGGCACCGGGGGTTAGCGTCAGTTCACCAATGTAGAGCCGCTCGGGGGTGCGATAGAAATCGACGCGGCAATAGTCGAGATCCGCCGCTACGGCTTTGGCTACCTGGATCATTTCATCCCAAAAAGCCGGTTTCTCATGCAACGTGTTGATCTGCGGAATATCCTGCTGAATAAAAAAGCAGGGGTGAACATGCTCTTCCAGAAACTCCAGCGAAGTGGGTTCAGGCCCGCCGCGCAGCAACTCAACGAACAGATAAGATTGATTGCCATTAAAAACATGCACCTTGTAATCGATCAATTCCCCGCAGCACTCGATATCCAGCAATTTCTCGACAATAATTTTCTGTGGAATAGTGGCGTAATGTTTTTCACGAAACCGTTTCCAATAGGTTATTTCAGACCAGCCATTAAGAATATTCATAATATCCTGATAGCTAATCTGACTTTTATCTTTTACTATTTTAACCTGCTGAGACGCATTATTGGTTTTAATTACAAACGATTGTGGCAGGGAAAGGTAGTCCTGCTCGGTAAAATCATCGGTGATCATGATGATCGGCGTTAGGTAATTTTCCGATACCCGCTGTGAAATATACTCCCTCACCGCCACTTTATCCGCCAGCAGGCTGTAGTCACGCTGTGGATAGCGCATACGTTGATAAATTTTCTCGGAAAATGTCTTCGGGTTTTTGAAGTTAACCCAAGAGCCATGAGCAAGATAGTGGCTAATTTGATAATAGATAGCATCAGGCGCGGCCCGATAGAGCCGTTTTGCGAGTTTTCTCATTTTTCTGTTTCTTCCATGAAGATAGCATACGGAGAAATGCTTTTAACATTTCGATTATTACCGCTCAATTATAAAACCCTGCGGCCCCATCCTTACAAGTGGCATGGGAATAATCGGATGATTCTTATTATGGCATGCGACAGGGAAAATCGCTGATGCAATTAAAATTCATAGATATCAATATAGTGAAAAACGCATTCTGGATGATATCTGAAAAAATGGTCTCTATTCTGGGCGTCATTTTTATCACCGCCTATATGGCAAAATATATTGGCCCGGAAAGTTTCGGCAAGATCACCTTCGCTACCGCCATTTTCGCCATTACCCAGACGCTGGCGCTGCTGGGTTCCGACACCGTGCTGTTCAAACGCATTAGCCGCAGCCCGCGCTCCGGCACCGCATTGATGTTTTCCACCAATCGGCTGCGCCAGGGCTGCTTTATCCTGTTTTCCGCCGCCATCCTGCTTTACACCGGGCTACGGGACGACTTCATTACCTTCTATTTTTGCACCGCCACCTTTATCGCCGGCTTTTTCTCGCTCAGGGACGTGTTCACCATTTACCACGACGCCCGGCTGGAGTCGCGCTTCAATACGCTGGCCAACGTTGCCGGCTTGGGCAGCGCCCTGTTGGCGCGTTACCTGATTGTTTATTTTGATTTGCACCTGTATTTCCTGGCGATCCCCATCGTGATGGTTTATCTGATCCCTTACCTGATCCGCCATCACCTGTACCATCGTCGCCATCCGCGCTTTACCGCCCCCGCCCGCGTTCGGCGCAAGTATGTGCGCTATCTGCTCGCCAGCGGGCTGCCGCTGGCGGTCTCCAACGTTTCCATCGCCATTTACACCCGGCTGGCGCAGCTGTTCCTGATGTGGTTCGTCTCCGCCGAGGCGCTGGGCATTTATTCCGTCGCCATCACGCTGGCCACCGCCTGGATGTTCGTCACCAACGCAGTGATCTCCTCATTTTTTGCCAAGATATTCGCTTACCGCCATGACGACGCGGTGCGCGCCGCCGCCAAACTGAATGGGCTGGTGCTGGCGATCGCCGCCGCGATCGTGGCAAGCATCGTTTTGCTCGGCAAACCGGTGATCGTGCTGCTGTACGGGGAGCAATATCTGGCGGCCTATCCGGCCATGAGCGTGCTGGCGGTAGCCACGCTGCTCTCGGCACTCGGCACCTTGGCCTATAAATACATTGTGATGTTCTCGGGCTACGGCTTCCTGTCGAAGAAGATGTTCCTGGTGTTTATCATCAATATCCCGCTTTCTTATTGCCTGATCCGCCAGTACGGCATCATGGGCGCCGCCTACAGCACCCTGCTGACCGAACTGCTGTCGCTGACCCTGCTCAACTACGTCTTCCGCCGCGGCGTGGTCTTGCAAATGCACCTGCGCTCGCTCAACCCGCTTACTTATCTTCGCCGCGCCAGTTGATAGATGGAAATTCGGCCGGGTGTTTCGCCAGCCTGAAATGCTCCTCGTATTGCTGCCAGAGCGCGTTGAACCAACTGTCGTCGCCGCTGCGTCGGTTAATCAGTGCGACGGCGGCGTCACATTGGCTGCGGGCGGCACCCAACAGCCCGGCGTCGCCTCGCTGCAACACGCACAGCAAGCGCGACATCTCCACCAGGTATTGGCGTGCAAAACTCGGCTCGTAGTCGGTGATGTTTTTGCTGTTGTCGATCAGATCGCACAGCTTGATGGTTTGCGCTTCCGGGCAGGCCAAGGCACTGTGCTGCAGGTTGGCATTCTTGCGGTGCAACCGCTCGCCGCCGTAACTGCGAGTTTGCACGTCGGTCAGCATCTCCACGTATTCTTCAACCTTGGGGCCGAACTCGCGGCGAATATCCGCCAGGGTCACCGGGGTGTCTTCCACCGTATCATGCAGCCAGGCGGCGGCGATCATTTCCGGCGTAGGATCCGCCTGCTGCAACAGCGCCACCACAGCGGTGGGGTGAACGATATAAGGCTCGCCGGTAAACTTGCGCTTCTGCTTGCAGCTCTCGTGTGCCGCCGTGGCGAACCGCCGGGCTTTTTGCGTTAAATCCATGCTGACTCCTTATCTGAATATCCCCATTTTAATGGCGATCGTCCGGGTAAGAGAGTCTGTTTGGTTATGAGTTATGCCGGTTGCAAATGCAGCACTACAGCGCCCGCCAATACCGTTAATACCCCCAGCCACTGCGGGCCGGAAAGCCGCTCGCGCAGCAAAAGCGCGCCCAATAGCGCGGCGATGCCGCCGGACAAGGTGCTTAGCACGGTGACGACAGCCACCGAGCCCGCCCCGGCGCCCACGGCAAAGGCGGTAAAACCGCCCAAACTCAGCAGGCTGGCGGCCAGCAACAGCCCGCTTTGCCGCCAGGTAGGCCGTGCAACCAGCGCCCGTCGGTCTGTGTTCAGGATCAACACCGCCGCCAACCCGACCGTGTAGCCGAGCCACAGGCTGACGCGTGGCCCCAGCACCGGCAGCGTGTATTTTCCCTGCAACCAAAAACCGGCACCGTAACCGAGCGCAGCCATCAACGAGAAGGCGACGGAGGGCCAGGCCGAACCGGATTTTTCAGGCTGGCGGCCCGGCTCCATCGCGCTGAGTATCACCCCAAACAGACATACCGCCAGCCCGGCCAGCGTCAGTGCGCCAAGCCGTTCGCCACCGAGCCAGGATAACAGCGTGGTCACCGCGCCGTAGCTGGTGACCAAGGGTGCTACCAGCACCGCCTTGCCGATGGCAAAAGCCTGGGACAGCGCCAAGGTTGCGCCCACCGTCAGGCCGGCGGCCAGCAGCGCCAATCCCCAAACCCTGCCCGACGCCGCAAAGGCGGGAATGGCGGTAGTCAGCAACAATGCGCTCAGAATGACAAAACCGATCGCCTGGGAGAAGAATACCGCCCTGCGCACCCCCACCGCCCGCGCGTTGATGCCGATCAAAAAATCCGTGCTGCCCCAGCACAGCGCGGCGGCTAACCCCATGAATATATCCACCCAATTCTCCCGTCCGATTCGTTGACAAAAAGTAAGAGAAAAATCGCTTGTGGAACATCGATAGATTGGCAATATGGTTGAATGAAACTCAAGCTGAACGCTCAACCACGCCTGCCGTCGCTGAAAGCCTTGCATACCTTCGAGGTGGCGGCGCGCTGCGCCAGTTTTACCGAGGCGGCGGAGCAGTTGAACGTCACGTTGGGGGCGGTCAGCCGCCAGATACGCCAGTTGGAGAATGAACTGGGCGTTGAACTGTTTCACCGCAAGGGCAATGCGGTCGCGCTCAACGACACCGGCAAACGGCTGGCTATCGACGTCACCCGTGCGCTGACGCTGCTGCAAAAAGCCAGCGATCGCGCCCGGCCAGCGCAACAGCAGACGCTGAAACTGACCTGCACGCTGGGCATTGCCAGCCACTGGCTGGCGGCGCGTTTACCGGCGCTGCGCCACGCCGATCCTGATGTCTCGCTGGTGCTGGACGCCAACGAAAGCCTGCGCGATTTAGCCAACGGCGAAGCGGACATCGCCATCCGTTACAGCCCTACCGCCAACCCGCCGCCGCATTCCCGCGAACTGTTGGCCGATGCCTTTGCGCCGCTGGCGAGCCCCGCCTTTCTTGCCGCGCACCCTGCGTTCAGCCTCGCCGATCTCCCGCAGGCCCCCTTGATTCATTCGCCGTGGAAGGATACGCAAGGGCTGGGCGCCGCCGGCTGGCAAGACTGGTTCGCCGCCTTTGGCGCAGGCGCGGCGGCACCGCGCGGCATCCTCACCGTTAACAGCGTTGGCCATGCGTTGCAGGAAGCGATGGAAGGCAACGGTATCGTGCTCGGCAGCCTGGCGGTGGCGCAGGATGCGTTAGCCGCAGGCAAGCTGGTGCCGGTGTTTGGCGAGCACGGGCAACTGCCCTGCGCCTATCAATATCGTCTGTGCTGGGCGGACAGCGCGTTCGTTAGCACCACCACCCGCCGCTGGGTGAATCTGCTGCTGCAGGCGGCAGGCAAACCCCCGGCATTCTGACGCAGCACGTATTGCGCCCACAGCAGTGAAAAATCCAACTATTTTATAATCAATTTTTTTGCTGCGAGACAAACCGTGGACAGACAACGCTACCTGCAACATATTGGATTTGCAGGCATCCCCCAGGCTGACCTCCTGACGCTGCAACAGTTACACCGCTGCCATATGCTGAGCGTGCCCTTTGAGAACCTGAGCATTATTTATCGCCAGGGCATTCATCTGGAAGAACCGGCGCTGTTCAATAAAATTGTCGAACGCAACCGCGGCGGCTTTTGCTATGAGCTGAACCGGCTGTTTGCCGCGCTGTTGAAGGACATCGGCTTTAACGTACAGTTTATTTCCGGTGAGATCCGCGCCCGCGACGGCAGCTTCGGCGCGCCCTTCGACCATATGGCGCTGAAGGTGGAGCTGGATCAGCCGTATCTGGTGGACGTGGGGTTTGGCGACTCGTTCCTGACGCCGTTGAAAATCACCACCACCGAACAGCAACCGCAAACCAGCGGCACCTTCCATTTAGAACAGGAAGGCGAGACCTATTATCTGGAACGCCGAAACGGCGATAATCGCTCGCACGCCAAAACTCTGTACCGTTTTACCCTGCAAGCCCGTGAGCCGAGTGAGTTCGACGGCATGTGCCACTATCACAGCACCTCGCCGCAGTCGCATTTCACCCAGCGGCTGGTGTGCTCGCGGCCAACGGAAAATGGCCGGGTGACCCTCAGCGAGAACAAACTGATTATCACCGAAGATCACCAGCGTCATGAATCGACGCTGCATTCCGAAGATGAACGGCGTGCAGCGCTGATGCGCTATTTTGGGATTGATTTGGACCGGTGATGACAGGGGAATAATCGCTCTCTGAACAGGGGAATATTCCCCTGTTTATTTTATAGGGAATGCACTGCCGCTTTGAATATTCCTGACCTTACCTTTTAGATATATAAGACAATCACCATTGACAATATAATATTATTAATATTTCAAATAAAAAACGGATAAAAAACAATATTTATATGATTTTACAATTACAACACCCTTTTGTTTATACAGGTGTTTTTCGTTGAAAATCTCGTCAAAATCAATCACAACAGAGACTGATTCTGATATTTTTATTTAGATAGAGTAGGCTTTACCTGGCAGTCACGATTATTTCAACGATATATCTTAAGGAGAAATGCATGAGTGACAATGAAAACAGCAAGACGCAGATTGATAATTTACGTGATGTGGTTTCTCAGCTAAAAAAATGCGGCACTACGCGCAATCCAATACCGAAACGCTGTCTGCGCAATGGTTGGCCTTCGATCAGGGCGAATACAAGCATGCTGAATTTGCCGAAGCGATCGCCGATCTCTTGAATAACCAGGGTATCTGCCTGGAAGGGCTGGAAAAGAACATTCAGGATATCGAGATCGAAATAAACCGTCTCGACAGCGAAGTCTGATAACATCTCTCACGACTGAAAAATAAGATCTGAGGAATCAGGCTGACAGCCTGAAATAGCACGAGTGATATCTTATCTGATGTTAGAGGAGAATGTCCTGCGACACTCTCCGCTAATTTTAAAGCGAACAGCACTGGATGCCGTTCTTAATCATCTCGCCAAAACCTGCCGCGATATGGTGCCGGTTTATTAGCGCTGATTTATGGGAATCCCTCAGCGTGGTTGGCGGGCTTAAATTGAAACCAGAATGATTAAACCCTAACAACGATTTTTTATGCCTTGAGCCCTAATCTCTTATCACCTTATAACTGTAATATTTACCGACGTATTGATATTTGGCTCCCCTAACAGCCGGGATTGATACTCCGGATAGTCTTTATCATGCGCCTCCAGAGTTAAGGTATAGCCCCCTTCGCTAAGTTTATCCGGTAATGCACAATCTATTGATAATGGTAAGGGTCCTCCATCATATGCAAAAGCATTTATTGCTTCACCGATTTTTATCTGGTTGCGGTTTGCCAACGTCACATAGGCTGTCACATTCCCCCAATAACCATAATTATCATTTTCCCGTGGCAGGAGATACATTTGTGTGTCGAGTGTAAATGCCTCTCCCGGGGACAGACGCAACTCCGCCGGCAGGCTTTGTGTAATGCGCAGGAAAGGAGCCTGTAGCACAGGGATTACGATAATCGGTGACGGATTACGAACCCCCTCTGCGCCGGATACCAACATTGCGCCAGAGGGACTTCCCGCAGGCATTGCGACTATGCCAATTTGATATTGGCCTGGTGTAAAATTCCTGCCCATCATCGGGGTAATCGTATAGTGTTTTGTTTCTCCTTTTTTATATCCTTCGCGCTCCACCACACTACCTATGTAATGGATGATGCCATCTCCATCAATAATTACAAGATGTATCAGCACTACTTTGTCCAGACCCTTTTCACAATAAAGATCAAACGCTATCGGCGTCGTCGTTCTCATTGAAATATTAACGGGATAATCTGGAGTATAAACTAAACGAAGTTCATCCATATAGTGAACGGTTGACTTTATGGTGACCATTACAGTGTCAATGATATCGGTACCTTCTCCCGTTAGAGGGGTAAACGTATTTACCGGATGTGCATCTTCTGAAGAATAAAAGACTTTCATCGTATAGACATTTCCTGTCTGTACTTCTGAGGGAACCCTGGCTGAAAATATCAGTTTCTTCACCTCTCCCGCAGGTAATATGACATTTCTCTCGCGGGAAACTTCATATGTTACGTTATTCTTCTTATCAACAAAACAAAGGGTAACACTTCCCGTAAACGGTTCACCAATATTTCTCAGAATTACTGAAACAGGTGACATTTCATCCCTGTAGAAGGCTACGGGGGTATCCAGTGATTTATCCAGCCTGACTTTATTGCTTGTTTTAGGTCGAATTATGTTTACAGAAAAAAAATTATTCCCATTAAAAATGTTTGGTATTTTTTTCCATCCATATTTCAATGATGGGTTATTTGCCAATAAATAAAGGCGTCTTGGGTTACAAGTCATGATATTCGGTAGGTGTGATGCGAATGTCATGGGTACTTCGGTTCCTGCGGGAATATGTACCGTTTGGTTATCATCCAGAAGTTGAATGATCACACCACTGACATCCGCCAGTGCCAGTACAATCTGTCCTTCAAAATCCACACCCGTGGTATTTTTCACCATGACAGTCGTAAAAAATGATTCACCCAGAGTGAGTATTTGCTGGCTGCTGACAGGAGTCATCGATAAGGGCAGGTACTCTCGGGGTTTTATGTCAACAACAATATCTTCACACCAGATGTTATGGGGCAAATTATAATAACCGTCGTAACCGCTGATGCCCCAGCCGAAATTAAGGTGGAAAAACTGATTCTCATCCATCCCGTCGCACACCACTGAATGGCTTTTTCCACCGATCTGCACGGGGCGCTTATTTTCAATTTCGTGCCTGAATATCGATATAATTTCGTAATCCGAGAAGGTAGTTTCACTCTGTTTCGGCGTCAGATCACCGTAAGTGACATCGGGGTCATAGCTGTAATGCCTGGAGAGCATAGGTCCGACGTCTTGTACAAACGCGGCTGAGCCTCCAGACATATAATGCATCTTTACTGCACATCCGATGTGTAGCATCAGGTCCGCGACGGCATTATCTTCTTCCGGTGTGCCCTTGCCAATGTCCTTCATCTTGTCCCACTGATACATAAAATTATTAATATCAATGGCAGGCATTGTTGTGTCACCCACGGTATAGGCAGGAATAATGCCTGTTCCTGTCACAGGCCATTCGTGGTATTTCATGAGCTGCGCGGCGGCTGTGGCCACGCACCCCGTATATCCTGGTGTTTTATCATTATACGGTGAGGATTGATTCCACCGTGTCTTTAGCATTGGAGAAATGGCTGTTGACTCCGAAGGGTACGGACCATGGAGTTTAAAACCACCTCTTTTAGCGTAATCTGCATCATAGGTAACCTGCCGTGACTGGTTATCAATGGCTGTTCTGGCAATTTCATCAAGAAATCTCTCCGTATCGTCGTTTTTAACGATCGCTTTCGGGAAAAATAAATGACTCAGCGAGTAACCAATTACCGGAGGGAGATGTTTCACCGAAGCACAGATAATAAACCCACTGCCGTCTTCATTCAGGGAATATATTTTAAATAGCTCAAGGCCGTGATGGTATCGGGTATAAATTACCGTGGGGGAAAATGTCTTGCGTCCAATAGTTAGTATGGATAACGTTTCAAAAGCCAGATCATGTTTCATCATGTAATCCTATTAGTAGGAGGTATCAATTTTTTGGTCAATCACATTGTTATAACCAATAACAATAAACGTTATAGTTGTCTTTTTTATCATGTATCGTCAATTTATAAAAACAAAAGGCACGTAAAGAAAATACAATGATGAACTGTGAATCGTTATGCGATAATATTCATTAAATTTATTCCATTCCCGGCCTCGCCATATAAAGAGTATCGACCAGTTGATCTTCACATTGTAAAGCGCTGTGCCCGGCCTTCGATGACAAAGCCGCAGCGTTTTTCGTCCCGGTGTGGCGGATGCCAGTCGGGTACATAAAATTCCCTTTCTGGATAACCCCCCCTCTTTAAAATTATGGTTATTAAGGCAGTCGGCAAAAAAATAATCAGTGAGAACATTGCAAGTGCGAATTATTATTGTTGTTGTACGTTCCCAGGAAGTCTTTCGGGACGGATTGAGAAAGCACGACATTGCTCACATCGCTTCTAGTATTTTTTAGCCAACCCGGTGGCTCTAAGGCTCCCCAGTAATAGGAGAATATTTCATTTATTATTAACAGGGTACGTTATTAATCAATTAAAAAACCTGGAGATTTTGACCAAAGAATAGGGAGTGTTATCTAATCCCAATTTCTTCAGCGCGTTGATTTTTTGGCTGCTGATGGTTTTGATACTTTTCCTTGTTCTAAATGCAATCTTTGTGGGACTCATGCCCAATAGGATAAGTTTTAGCACATTATACTCGATAAAAGATAAAACCTCGCGACTCCCTTGAATGCCGGAAAAGTCCCCTACCCCTATGATTTCACGTTCAAACACCTCAACTCCTGCATCCTCCTCGATAAACCTAAGCGTTTTCATGGATAAATACTCCATGATTGCGATAACCCGCTTTTGCGCAATGACGATGAGATCCCGATGCCCGTAAAAATGCGCATTCCTTAGCAAAGGTAAAATGGTTGGATAGTCGTCATCTGTAACATGAATTAACACTATCGCCTGATCAACATTACCCTCACTTAAATCATCCGGTCCAATAAACGCCATTTCATAGCCTTTTTTATTTTCAAAAATGGACTTTAATGCCAGCTTCGTGAACTGGCATTGACTCATCAATAATATTTTTTTCATATCAGTAAATACGCTAAAGAGTAAAACAGATTTCTGGAATAGACAGTGATTTATACCCAAAATAATTGGAGTTGCATTGAGGCGAGCAGACGCAGCCAACAAAAATGCAGCTTCAAGTATGAAGGGTATACGCCTATTGCCGTCAGAAGCTTGAGCGCGCAAACCGCCTGTCATGGGGAAACAATAACGCCGCCTCGTACCGCAGTTCATCGGCCCGAACATATTCTTGCTGTTGATACAAGATAACCAACAGGTTGGCGTAAACGTTTTTATCAATGCGGTGATTCAGATAACGCTGCGCCCATTGGGCATAGGTTTCCAGCCGCTGCTCGTCACGCGTTCGGTTAAAGGCAAGCAACCCCGCCAACTGGCGATCAAACTGCAGGCGCTCCTCATGCATCCAACTGACCCAGCCCGGCAATGCCTCCACCTGCCGCATATCCTGCAACCCGCCGCGCTCCGCCTGGGTCAATACCCGCGCGCTGTAAAACCCGGTCGCCATGACGAACAGCGCCGCCAGTGACAGGGCCAGCATCGGCAGTCGCCAGGGTTTTAACCCACAGCCGGCGCCAAGGCGCGGGCCGACCAGCCGATCGAGCATTGCCAGCAAAAGCAGGAACACCAGCCAGTGCAGCGCCGACAGGTAAAACGGGTATTCGGTTTGGCTATGCAGCGCAATCGGCAGCAGCGCTACGCACAATGCCAGTGCCTCGCCCGCCGATGCTTTGCCGCAGGCAAAGGTCCGCTTGTCATGCCAGCGGGCGCAGGCCAGCAGTTTGAAGCCCGCCCACACCAGCAGCAGCATCCCTAACAGCGCGACCATGCCCCCTTCCACCCACCACAGCAGCAATTCGTTATGTGGATGACGAGCAATTTCGGTCACCGCCGTGGGCGGGGTTTGGTTAATGCGAAAATACTGAAAACTGTACTCAAAACCGCCGTAACCCCAGCCAAGCAGCGGTTTTTCGGCGATCATCGCCAGCGTATCGCGCAGCATGGTGTAGCGCGCATGGTTGGAGCCGGCATGGCTGGCGTAGCGCAATGCACCGCCCAGCTCACTCCCCCACCACAGCACCAGCACGCCCACCAGGGTGCCGCCGGCCATCAGCAGTGAAGCAATGGCGATAACCTGCGGATAACGGCGGCAAAAGCACAGAACAAACAGCCCCAGCACCAGGGCACCCGCCAGCCAGCCGGTGCGGGATTGCACCCACACCAGCACCATCGGCAGCAGCACCAGCACCACGGCCAGGGTGCGGCGACGCCAGCATTCTGCACGCGGCTCCAGTAGCCGGAACCCCGGCAGCACAAATGCCGCCTGCGCCAGCGCCAGCCCGGTGGCGATAAAACTCGCCAGCACGTTAGGTTGCTGGAAAATGCCAAAGGCACGCAGGCTCCCGGATGGGATCCAGGATTGTGCAATTGCTGGCGCAAACAGCTGCAACAGCACGATTAACGCCTGAACCGCCGCCGCCGATAAAATCACATACAACACCGCATGGCGCTGACGTGCGGTCATGCGTACCTGCAGCCAGGTGAAATAGAACACTGCCCCAGCAAATAAGCCAGCCAGCCGCCAAACGGCGGTGCTTTTCCATTCGGGCCGGGTAAATATAACCGGCATCGCCAACAGCAAACAGGCGGCTATTATTGCGCGACAGCTCGGCGTTATCACAACCCGGTGCAGCGGTGTTGCCCGCCAACACCCCCCTATTAATAGAGCCGCTCCGCCATAGGTCAGCAAATTAAACGGCAGCGCCAACCCCATCCCGCCGGGGTTAGGGATATATATTGCTAACGGAATAAAAAGCAAAAATACAAATAAGAAAAAAACACGGTCGAATATCATAAAAACAACCTGGTAATATTATCATTAAACTTATCGGCGCTATAAATATCGCCATTTGGGTTGTGAAAACATCGACGATGAGCGTGAAGGTAGAGATATGCACAAATGAAGTCAGTAAAGTACCGGTGCTATAAAACTCGCCAGCATATTAGGATACTGGAAAATTCCATGTGGCGCGCAGATTACCGGGATGGGATCCATTGATGTGCGGCCGTTGGCGCCAAGTAGTTTCGGCAACAGGATTAACACCGGAGCCACCGATGCCGATAAGTCAACTACAGCACAGCGTTGCCCCGGCGTGCTGTTGTTATCCCGTATCAGGTTGAATAGAGAGCCGCCTTCACCACCGTCCTGGCACCCGCCAAACGGCGGCGTTTTGTCATTTAGGCCTGGGCAATATTCAAACCGCCCCGCCCAAGGATTTTAATCCCACAACCGCTGCACTCTGTAGACCTTCTACGGTGGGTATCCCCCCGCCCCCCACGATGGACTCACCCGAGACGACATACCAGTGTTGCCGGATCGTGGGGGAAGGATTCACCTTGAGTACGGTCGTCTACAGACGGAGCCAGACAAACGTGTCCGCTGCCGGGATTGCGGCCTTTTCCGAATCGTAGCATTCACAACCCCCTGACTTCTTTCTTTCCGGTGTCCGCTGTCTCGTCTTCATAACGGTGGTGTTTCGATTCTGGTATAGGCCATTCAATCGTATGATATATTTACGACAGCACTCCCAGAGATCACCCCCGCCCCCATCGTTGACACACCGTGAGTCTTCACCCGCAACGGAATATTTTTGGGAGTATTGCTTTCCATCGTTAGCGTCACACTATTTCCGTAACCTCGGCCCCAATCGAGCACTGCGACCGCATCGGTCGTCCCCCCCAGCGGTATGGTTTCGCCCGTATTTGTTTCGACGGTCACCGAAGCCCGTTCGGTGCATTTTATCGATACGTCACTGAACTTGACTTCTTCGGCCTCCTTGCCAAGAAGCGCGGCCAAGCGCACATCGATATTATTCGGGGTTATCGAGCAGGTCGGGGCCTGCACTATTCCTTTTGCGCAATTCGATACGATGGACCCGGCGATCATCAGCCTAAAGGAGTCCCGTGCGGCAACGACGACGCAGGGCTTCATGGGTTTATCATCACTCGCCGGGAGGTAATCTTGTCCCGTGCGGTTTTTTTCTCGCACTGCAGACCACCATTCACCAATGGTCTTATACCTCCATGCGTCCGTAACGGACGGCCATCCACGGTCTGTCGTATTGTACCCTTCGGCACCTTCCGGTAGCCATCTTTCGTCGATGGTAAAAAATCGGAGCGTGCACGAACGGCGGTTCCAGCAGGGGTTCAATTCAGGGTCAGTATTGGAACCCCCGGACACCGTCGCGCTAAAAACCCCGGATGGTTCACTCGGCACCGATGTTACGGACACCTGTAGTTTGCTGTCTGCAACGGTTGACAGTAATGACAACGTTGCCATGAGTATCGGGATCAACAATCGCATGATTTGATGTCTCTGAGTTTTATCTATCAGGCAGATACCGCTAAATATCACCCAACGGATGACCCAGCATTTGTTCTGCCCATATTGCCCACCGTGCCTCGTGCGTCCGCACTCGCAACTCGGTCTCTGTCGATGACAGCCCCTGTCGGCGAGCCTGCTCGTAAAGCCGCGCGCGTCGTGCACGATGGTTTTCCAGCGCTCTGGGTGCTATGGTGGACCCCGTGGGGGTAAACCATACCCCCAGCCAGTCAAACCCCTGCGCAATTCTGCCCAGTTGGGTCTTGTCCGGGTGAGTTTCAAACCCGCCCAGGTCAAAAAATTCATGCAGCCGCTTAACGCTGCGCCGCAGTTGCCAGCGGGTGCGGGTGAACACCAGAAAATCATCCATGTATCTTGCATAAAAGACTCCCTCCTGAGCGTTAAAAAACTGTCTATACCCGTCATACTTGAAGCTGCATCTGTGTTGGCTGCGTGCAGTCACCCCAGTCACTTACCTGAGTAAGCTCCCGGGGACTCCTGCCCTGGCCGCCTTGATGCAACTCCAATTATTTTGGGTATGCATGATGCAACAGGCTGCCGCCAATCAACGGGCTCAGCGCGCAACCCCGGCAGATACCGTTTGGCGGGGAATAAAACTCTCCACCGTCTTCTACGCTGTAATGCACATATTGCTGAATCACATCAAACAACACCGGGTCGGCCACATGCCATTTCAGTTGACTGATCACCTGCTGTTTACGGATGTGCCGGTAATAACCGCGAATGTCCGTTCGGTAGACAAAAGCGTATTCTCCACCGGCCAGGGCAGCCCGGACTTCCGCTACCGAAACCACGCTACCGCCATGCCCGCGCAAATGCATGCAACGAGCGGGTTTTGGCAACAGCGGCTCCGCCAACAACGCGGCCCACTTCAATATCAGCACATCCTGCGCACACCACTGCACCCAACTGCGGCCACCACGCCGCAACGCCTGCATCGGCGCCAGCCGGTAATGCCCACTTTGCAGTTGCCGATAGAGCCGGTCGCCCTGCTGCGCCCAGTGAAAACGCAAATGCCAAATGTCCGCATTGGGCGGCGCATGGCGGCGACGTTGGCACAGCCAGCGCCAGGCGGCTTGCCATGCCGCCGCGCGGTTATTCATACTCCAGGCTAAAGGTCGCCACCGCACTAAACGGCCCGCGTTCGATGACTTTATGCTTCAGCGCGTCTGGTTCACCCTGCACATAGGCGTGCGCCGTCAGAATGTTGGCCCCACTCACCAATGCCTGCGCCTTGCCTGGCTGGTTAATCGGCAACGGCTCACCCTGCGGGGTTTCCATGCCGATGGCGATGCCGCTGGCCTGGCTGGCACCGTTCAGTGCCAGCAGCCCCGGCAGCGCCGCGCTTTCATTGCCGCTGAACGTCACCTTGACCGTTTTGCCCAGGCTCAGATCGCACTGCGCCAGATGCAGCTCAAACGGCTGACCGTGAGTGCGGGTGTTCATATACAGGTACTTGTCGATCACCGTGTCAAAATCCAGCACCACCGTTTCATCGCCCGGCGGGATCACGCAGGGTTCGGCCACCAGCGCGCCATGCAGGCGCATATTCTCCGCCGCGCCGGCCGGTACACTACACAGCAGCAACGCCGCCGTTGCGCACCAGGCCACCTTGTTAACCATGGCTATTCTCCGCCTCATTGGTACACCGCCAGCAGGGTGGCCGTGGCTTCAAACGCCCCTTCTTTCAGCGCTGCGCCCGGCCGTTTGACCGGCACCGCCACAAGCGCTGGCGGCGCGTTCAACTTGATCGGGATCGGTTGATTCAACGTAAACCGCTTGCCGTTTTGCAGCAGGCGAACGGCCAGATCGTCCACGTTGCTCTCGATCGCCGCCTCGTCGTAATCCGCCGGGGTGCCGACCACTTCCAGCGTCATGCTCCATGCCCCGGCACCGGGGCCGGGGCCGGGGCCGCAGGTGATCCTGTAGTTCACCGGTTGCAGGTAGTTAACGCCATCCACCTTGCTGACCCCGACACGGTTGCCGAAATCGACATCCACCTCGCCGCCGTCGTTGATGGTGCACGGCGGCGGTTCGATCAGGGTGCCGGAAAAACGCATGTTGTCCGCCGCCGCTGCCGGGCCGCCGAGGGCCATTAACAGAAAAATGCTGCCGTATCTCGCCATTGCCTCAGCCCCTTTCACTGGTATTCCACCTTCATGGTCGCCCCGGCGGAGAAGGCCCCGCCGCTCAACGTCGCCCCGGCCTGCTTGACCGGCACCGCCTCAAACGTTGGCATATTGGGGTAGGTAAAATTCACCCAGGTGTTGATCGGCTGCCGATTGCCGTTGCGCAACAGCGCCACCCCTAAATCATCCTTGTTGGTTTTCAGCACGTCAGTGTCAAAGCCGGCGCCGGTACCCTGGATCTGCATTTTCATCGCATTGTTCGACGCGTTTTTGCACTCCACCGAATACACCACCGGCTGTTTCTTGTAGCCGCCGTCGATGCGGGTCGTCATGACGTCGTTGCCGAAATTCACTTCGATCAGGTTATTGTCGTTAATCACACAGGGCGGTGGTGCGACGATGGTCACCGTCACTTTTATCGTTGCGACTGCCTGCACCTGCGGGCCGTACAACAACACCAACGCCGCCAGCCCACAGCCGGGCAAACACTGTCTAAATTTTGCCTTCATGCCCATTCCCTTAGTCATAGCTGAGCTGGAAATCCACCACCGCCGAATAGGCGCCGGGCAGCAACTGCGCACGGGTGCGTTCCGGCGTGATGCGGTAATTCAGCGTGTTTTGCCCCACCGCCAGCGCCAGTGGCGCCCCGCGACTGCCAAGGCGGATATCCCTGCCGCGCTCATCACTAATGCGCAACGCCAGCCCGGAAGCGCCGTGCACCTTCACCAGTTCCGGGTTGTCAGCATCCGCCGGCGCGATAAAACTCACCGACACCGCCGGCTGATGGGCGCTCCACAGCAGATTGCCGGTGCGTTGATCCCGGTTGGCGGCCGGGCCACGCAGGCAGTCGCGCAGCTGCAATTGCACGTTCACTGACGCACCGCGATCGCCGGATTTTGCCAGTTGCGCCGTGGTGGTATTGCCCAGCCACACCGCCTGATACGCGCTCGCCATCTCCAGCCGGCAGGCGCTTTCGGTCAGTTCGCCGCGCACATGCAGCACGCCATGGGCACCTTCCACCTGCCAGTTATCCGCCGCCAGGGCTGACGGCATCAGCCACAGCATCACGCATAGGCACACCGGCACCATCATCACCACCGCGGTAATCACCAGGGTATACAACCATTCATGGCGGCGGTAACCGTCGCCGTTCCATCGCCGGGATGTTGTTCGCATCGCTTATCCACCTGTTGTGTCAGTGGGCCTTATTTGCTGCCCGCCACCGCCTGGCAGCTCGCGCCGTTACAGTTAAAGCTCAGCTGCGGGCGGCCGCCGTAGTCGTTGACGTAAGTCAGCACCGGCGCGTTACCCAACGCAGAGGCCGCGACCTTCAGCGGTGTATTGCCCTTGGGTGCCACCATCAGCGGTTCGAAGCCCGGCGCGCTGGCACCGCCTTTTTTGCTGCTGGCGTCCACCAGCGTCACGTAATACGGCGTCGGGTTATTCACCTGGTAGCTGTCGCCCTGTTTGGTCAAGGTCAGTTTTTCCTGCCACGGCGCGCTGGCTTCCGGGTTGGCTACCGCAATCGCCTTCGGCCGGTAGAACAGCTTGATGCGGGTTTGCAGCGCCAGTTGCAGCGTGTTGGGTTTGTCGCTCTTCGGCGGGATCTCGCGCAGGTTGAAGTAGAACAGCGTTTCGCGATCCTGCGGCAGCGTATTGGCGGCCGGCAGCCCCTGCACTTTCACCTGGCTCTTGGCCCCCGGTTCCAGGCGTTGCACCGGCGGCAATACCGTCAATGGGCTGGTGATTTTTTTGCCGTTGGCGTCTTCGATCCAGCCCTGCGCAAGATAAGGCAGCTGTTTGTTCTCGTTGCTGATGCTCATGCTCACCGACTTGTCGCCGCCGCTGAAGATCACCCGGGTGCGGTCCAGCGCGATGGCAGCCGTTGCCTGTTGGGCGCACAGCAGGCCCGCCAGGCCGCCGGCAATTAATGTCACTAGATTATTGGTTTTCATTGATCTCTACTCTTTAACAGTGTTTAACGCCTTGCCGTTGGCCACCGGGCCGCAAGGCAGTAACAGATTGGTCAATTGGCCAGGCGACAGCGTCTGCGGCAGGGTAAAGCCGCACTGCTCCGCGCCGCCCCAGCTCACGCTCATGGCTTCCCCGGCGTTGATGCCGCTCAGGTAGACTTCGCCGTTGTCATTGATAATGCCCACCTCCTGCCGCTTGCCGTTGCGCACCGTGGCGCCAAACGGCGGGGCAGAACCGTCCGCCAGCCGCACTACCGCCATCGCCTTCTCGCCGGCGATCACCTCAAAACGTCGGTAGCCGATGGCACCTTCGGTCAGGGTGGCCTGCGCCACGCTCTGGCTGACCTCGGCGTTTTCCGGCAACGTGTTCAGATCGATACTGAACTGGTTGCGGTAGTAACTGCCGACGTCCACCACCACCGCCTTGCCGAACGCATTTGTCAGCGTCGGTGAGCTGTAACCGCGGATCGGGATCCCCGGCACGCCGTCGGTATCCAGCAACATGCGGGTGCCACCGCTTATGCTGCTGCGGTGCAAGGCCGCCCCTTTCAGGGTGGCGGTCGCGCCGCCCTGCATCGACAGCCCCAGCGAGCTGTACTGCCCGGCCTGGTAGCTGGCGCTGGCGTTCACCTGGCTGAGATCGCCGCTGTGGCTGTAGTAGCCGCTGGCTGTCGCGCCGCTGCGCGCAGTACCGGCGCTCACCTGGTAAGTGTCGCGCTCATTGAGCCGGTCGTAATACCCCACCTGATGGGTGTTATCGTTGCGGTTGTAACTGCCGCTGTAGCTCAGTGAGCCATTGCTGCCCCACGGCAGCGACAGCGACAGGTACATGCCGTCGTCATTGGTGCCGTTATATTTGTTGCGATAGCCGGTCAGCGACAGGCTGATATTCCTGAAGCGCCCCAGGTCGAAATAGCGCGACAGCGTCAGGTTGTAACGGTCATTCGCCGGCCGGTCCCAGTAGGTCTGGTGGTTGTAGTTGAGATAGGCACTCAACCCCAGATCGCGGAACTGCTGGTTAAAGGTGATGGTGTACATCTCCTTGCTGCTGTTGGTTCGCGTACCGTCGCGGCGTGCATCCAGGTATTCGCCCATCGACATATAGTTGCGCTCCGAGAAGCGGTAGCCGGCAAAGGTCACCTGGCTGTCATAGTCGTCAAAGCGCTTGGAATAGCTCAGGCGGTATGAACCGCCGCTCAGCGTGCCCTGCTGCGGCAGGTTGGCGCGTGACTGGGTGGCGTCGAAAGACAGTGCACCGAACATCATCAGATCACGCCCCACCCCCAGCGCCAGCGCGTTGTAATCGCCGCCCGCCACGCCGCCGCCGTACAGCGACCAGCCGTTGCTCACGCCCCAGGAAAACTCGCCGGAGCCGAACATCGGCCCGTCGCTATGGTGTTCCCAGTCAGCCGGCCGGCCGGCCGCCACCTTGTAACGCACCGAGCCGGGCCGGGTCAGGTACGGGATGCTGGCGGTGTCCATCTTGAACTCCTGCACGCTGCCGTCCTGCTCTTCCACCCGCACGTCCAGCTGGCCGCTGACCGCGTCGTTGATGTCCTGAATGCGGAACGGCCCCGCTGCCACCTGGGTCTCATACAACACGCGCCCTTGCTGGCGAATAATCACCTTGGCGTTGCTGCGCGCCACGCCGGTCACCTCCGGCGCATAGCCGCGCAGGTTGGGCGGCAGCATGTTGTCGTCGGTCACCAGGCTGGCGCCGGCAAAACGCACGCTGTCGAAGATGTCGGAGTTTAAATAGTCCTCGCCCATCGTCAGCCTGGCACCCAGCTTCGGCAGTGCGCGGTAGGCGTAGTAACGGCTCCAGTCCCAGCTGGTGCGGGTCGGCTCGCCCGAGCCACCCTGGTGATCCAGCCGCGATTGCCAGTCTGCCCGCAGCCGCCAGGCGCCCAGATTGCCGCCAAGGGTGCCGTTGCCGCTGAGGTTATAACTCTGCGTGCCCTGCTTTTGCTGGCGCTGGCTTTGCGCATTCAGGTTGTAATCAAACAGCACCCCCGGGATCCCCTCGTCCCAGCGTGAAGGCGGGTCCCAGTTTTCTGCGGTATATTCCAGATACGCCTGCGGAATATTCAGGTACAGCGCCGCCGCGCCTAAATCGCCGCGCATTTCCATCCCCTCCAGGCTGCGGGGATCCATACACTGGTTTTGGTGCCACCAGGTCAATTTCAGTAATGCAGATTCTTTTAACCCCAGTTGCTCAACCAACTGCGGCGTAATACAGGCTTCACTGCCTTTGGCATCGTCATCCGGCGGGTAAAACGCCACCGGCCGATCGGTTAATGTCTGTTTATTAATGTGCACGGCAAACAGATAATCACCGGGCATAATAAAGTTGCCGCGAGAAAACTGCTCCAGGTCAATATTGGCGCGATCCGTCACATCCAGTACGTCGGTATTGAATTCAATATCAGCAGCTGCGACATTGGCAGCATTCCCCGCCAGAATAAAGACGATCAACAGCCCCAAGATTCGCGGTCGTATTTTCCCTATACAGCCATATGACGGAGTAGTTGACATCCGCAGACCCTTATCAATAATTATTTAATTCGCAGTTACCGCATTCAGGCATATTTAGTAGTAATCCATTTTAAAGCGCACGGTGGAGTAATAACTCCCGGCCTTCATTACCTGATTATTGCCAATCAACCGCAGGCCATAATTAAACTCCATGGTGCCGGGTTGAATTTCATTTTTTGCCATGGGCATTCCGGGTGCGGCGACATTCCCCCGCTTATCGGATATTTGCAGGGCAATGCCCTTCGCGTTACCGTCAATACCAAATAATCCGGCATCTTCTCTGCCGTCAAAGGTCACGGCAAAATATCGCCAGTCATCCAGCGCAGGGTTGAATTTCTCTAACGTGCAATTCACCAGCTTAATAGTAAACTCATGCAACTCGCCCTGGCCGTCACGAATAATCTGGCTGACGGGCAGCGTCGCCAGAGTAATGGTTTGGTCAAGGCTTTCAGTATCAATGGCGCAGGCGGAGGCGATAATCCTGCCATTCACGGTCACTTCGCCACGCCCCTGATTGGCCGATTGCGCCAAAGAGGAACACAGCAACAGATTAACTAACACCGCACTGTGCAATATCCTTTTGCCATGCTGTGAATGCATACCTTCTCCCCACATAACGAGTTAATATACCCGTCATACTTCAAGTTGCAGGTGTGTTGGCTGCCTTTACTCACCCGAATCACTTACTTGAGTAAGCTCATCGGGATTCGCTCAGTTGCCGCCTTCCTGCAACTCCAATTATTTTGGGTATAAGCAGCATGCGGGTTGCCCCGCATGCAATTAACTGTGCGAATTAATCGCCGTGGGCTTATTGGTACGCCAGGGTAAAGTCAGCAACAGAGTTGAATTCGCCCGGGGTGATGGCAGCAGAAGCGCCGTCGCCCTGCAGGTGTGCGCTGAAGCGCAGGGTTGCCTGGCCGTCTTCAATTTTTTGCGCTTTGCTGGCTTTGGTCAGTGGCAGCAGTTTACCGTCGAGGTCGTTGATGGCGATACTGGCGCCGCGAGCGGAACCTTTCATTGCCAGCAGGCCAGGAGCCGCTTCAGACTCGGCACCGCTAAAGGTGGTGGTCACGTCTTTAGCCGTTTCCACATCACAACCGACCAGCTTGATCACAATATCCTGCGGCGTAGACTTGCCGCCGTTTTTCAGCTGTGCAGAGGCGATATCGCCCAGCTCCACAGTCTGATGCAGGCTGCCCGGCTCGATAGAACACGGTGCATCAATGATAGAACCGTTAAAGGTTACGGTGCCGGAACCTTGGTTAGCGGCGTTAGCCATAGAGATAGTACCCAGGGTCATTACGGCTGCCAGCATGATTTTGTTCAGTTTCATTGTGTTAATTCCATATATACAATTAATTTAATAAAGAAAGAGTCCTTGTGCTTACGCAGCCACTCTTTATTTTTTCACGTTCGCCAATACAGAGAATCTTGCTACCCCCCCTATTTTGGCGATGTGAAAATGATACCCCCGCCAAAAGCAAAACAGCAAAATAAACTAAATAGGTTAAAATTTACAACATTAAAACCTTAAAAAATGCGATTAATTATATTTTTACACTAAAAATTATCAAAATAATGGCAGCGACAAGATTATTAAACCAGAATAAAAACAATAAATTATCGTCAATGGAAAAATCTTATGGATGCAATAAGATTTTTCTTGAAAACCAAGTCATCTGGGTTAGGATATAGGCTAACAACAAGACCTGCTAATCCACATAAAACTTATAAACATGAAATACATAATAAACAAAATCGTTGTTTTTAACTCTGAAGAATTAACATTGTGTCTGTACGAGAATAACCAGGTTGTCACCAGGCTGACTAAACCGGCAAGCCGGTTACTGCTGGAATTAATACAAAACAACAGGAAAAACATTACCCGGGATGATCTCATGGAAAGGGTGTGGACTACCTACGGCTTCACCGCCTCTAATGCCGGTTTAAATAATTACATTAGCGAACTGCGCAAAGAATTTGCTCTATTGGGCATCAAGGAAATTATCATTACCATCCCCAAAGTGGGCTTCAGGTTTGAGGTTGATATTGACTTTATGGATGATATTGCCCAAAGAACTAAAGCTCCCGTTATTCTCGAAGCTGTAGCACAGCCAGAAAATGGTGTGGTTCTGCACAAAAAAAATCGAATGTATACCCCTGGGTTATTGCCATACAAAAAGTGGCTGTTGATTGCTTCGGGGTTAGTTATTATTTTTATTTTCTCAGGCGTAAATTTGTTGAAAGGGAAAAACGACGAAAGTTATCCCTATCAGCGGATATCTAAGATAGATAACTGTGAGATCTACACTATTGGAGAAATAGATAATGGGAATAATTTATTATTGAAAATAAAAAACACTCTAAAGCAACAGAAGATTGATTGCGCACAAACCCATGCCGACATTTTCTACATGGAAGAAATTGCCAGCAAAAAAATGGTGCGATCTGATTTAATTTCTATTTGCAATAAAAACAAAAAAAACCATTATGACACCTGTTTCAACATAAAAAACCTGAGAAATACATCAAAATGAAAAAACTGCTGATTGTCCTGAATGCGTTTCTTTTTTTGCTGTTCTTTTCATTCAGTATTCGTGCCGAAGAACCCTTCAAATGCGCATCACCTTATGAGTTTTTGATAGAAAAGGACAATGATTTCACGCTGTATGATGGCCGTATAACCCTATTTCTGAAGAGCGAAAACGAAGGTTTTTTCGTCATGTCCGGCAAGGTCCAGACCAAAGAAAACCACTATCTTCTTTCCAGAGTCAGTTACTTTTCTTTTGCCCCTATGGAGATCAATCATGTTAAAAAGGCGACTATCACCAAGGTGATAAAATACCCTATTGATACAACCCCCGAAAATATTTGGCTGGCCGATATTTCACCTAGACCACAGAAGATAGACTTCCCTCTGGAAATATGGCGATTAAAAGATAACCTTATGCTGGTAAAATACATGGACACTGGGTATCTCATCTGCGCAAAAAAATAAACATTTCTAACAATGAGATAAATTAGCGCGGGTTATCACCAGGGTAACCCGCCGCTTTTCTCACGTCAGCGGCAAATCACCCGCGCAATGTCCTTCGAGTTGGTCAGAGCGCGCACTTCGCCGAACAGCTCGGTGGCCTCTGCATACTCTTTGCGTAAATACCCCAGCCACTGCTTGATGCGCGCCACGTGATACAGGCCGGTGTCGCCCTGCTTTTCCAGCTGAACGTATTTTTGCAGCAGTTGCACCACCTGCGGCCACGGCATGCGCGGTTCGTTGTATTTCACCACCCGGCTCAGGTTCGGCACGTTTAATGCGCCGCGCCCCAGCATCACCGCGTCGCAGCCAGTAGTTTGCAGGCAGTCTTGCGCGCTTTGGTAATCCCAGATTTCGCCGTTGGCGATCACCGGAATGGTCAGCCGCTTGCGGATCTCGCCAATCGCCGCCCAGTTAATGCGCTCGGCCTTGTAGCCGTCCTCTTTGGTACGGCCATGCACCGCCAGCTCGGTGGCACCCGCCTGTTGTACCGCGTCGGCGATTTCAAAACTGCGGCTGTCGCTGTCCCAACCCAGGCGTACCTTTACCGTTACCGGCAGATGATCCGGCACCGCCGCGCGCATCGCTTTAGCGCCCTGGTAAATCAGTTCCGGGTCTTTCAGCAAGGTTGCCCCGCCGCCGCTGCCGTTAACCAGCTTGGACGGGCAGCCGCAGTTGAGATCGACGCCGTAAGAGCCCAGCTCGACCGCGCGGGCGGCGTTTTCCCCCAGCCACTGCGGGTGCTGGCCCAACAGCTGGATGCGCACCAGCGTGCCGGACGGGGTGCGGCTGGCGTGGTGCAGTTCGGGGCAAAGGCGATAGAAAGATTTGGCCGGCAGCAGTTGATCGACCACGCGCAGGAATTCGGTGATGCACAGGTCATAGTCGTTCACTTCGGTGAGCAGCTCGCGCACCAAAGAATCGAGAACGCCCTCCATCGGAGCCAATAATACGCGCATGATTACCCCTGCTTAAAAAGACGCGCAATGATACGGGGGAATGCCGGTATCAGACAAGCGCACGGGGGAATAAACCCTGCATATTTGAAGCTGCATCTTTGTTGGCTTCCTGCGGATATTCGGCCCATCCGTGGGCCTCCCCCCTTTGGGGCCGCTGCAAGCAGCGTTCAAATCTGTTCCTGACAGATTTGTCACCCCGGTCACGTACTACCTGTACGCTCCCAGGGATGCGCTTAGTTGCCGCCGCGATGCAACTCCAATTATTTTGGGATTCAAACCGCCTTAGCTCAACCTGCGCAGGGGCTGCCCGGCGAGAAACGCCTCGATGTCCTCAATCGCCTCGCGGAAGTAGATGCGGTAGTTGTCATCGGCCACGTAACCCAGGTGCGGCGTCGCCAGCACGTTGGGCAGGCGGCGGAAGATATCGTCCGCCGGCAAGGGTTCAACCTCGAACACGTCCAGCCCGGCACCGGCGATCCGTTGTTGTTGCAGGGCTTCTATCAATGCCGCCTGATCGACAATCGCCGCGCGCGAAGTGTTGATCAGATAGGCGGAAGGTTTCATCGCGGCCAGTTCATCGCGCCCCACCAGCCCACGGCTGCGTTCGCTCAGCACCAAATGGACGGAGACAAAATCGCTCTGCTCGAACAGCGCCCGTTTCGACTCGGCCAGCGCAACGCCCTGTTGCCCGGCTCTTTCCGCCGTCAGGTTCTGGCTCCAGGCCAGCACCCGCATGTCGAACGCCTGCGCCACCTTGGCCATCTGGCTGCCAATCTTGCCCAGCCCCAGCAGGCCCAGCGTTTTGCCTTGCAGGGTGACGCCAAGCGCCTGTTGCCAGGGGCCGTTATTGCGCAGCCCGGCATTTTCCGCCACCGTGTGCTTTGCCAGCCCCAGCAGCAGCGCCCAGGTCAGCTCCATCGGCGCGGCCGAGCCGCTGGCGGTGCCGCAAACCACAATGCCGCGCTGTTCGGCAGCGGCCAGATCGATAGAGGCATTGCGCATACCGGAGGTGATCAGCAGTTTTAACTTCGGCAAACGGGCCAGCAGCGTGGCGGTGATCGGCGTGCGCTCGCGCATGATCACCAGCATGTCGCAGTCTTGCAGGTGCACCGCCAGCTCCGCCTCGTCGGTAAAATGCTGGCTCATGGCGAACACCTCGACCCGCCCGGCGATCGCCGACCAGTCCGCCATGGTGAGCGCCACCTGCTGATAATCATCAAGAATTGCGCACTTCAGTTTCATCACCGGCTCCAGAGAAATTGAGTTACCCCGTCGATCCTAGTATGAAAATTCACTTCCGCCAGACATAAAAAAAGCCACCTATAAAGGTGGCCCAGACTGCTGACAAAGCCGATTATTAGGGAGAGCGTGCCGAAGGGGTCGTAGCGGCTTGCCCGCCGGAGCGCCCCTCGGTGCGCTAGGCCCGGGTATCTCGGGTTTAAAGACAACTTTGTCATCAAACTCAGCCACCTATAAAGGTGGCCTGATAGCGTCTTGCAACAGCGCGATATTATTCGCCCGGTTTGCGACTGCGCGGACGGCGTGCCGGCGCGCCTGAACGCGGTTTGCCATCGCCCTGAGGACGGGCACTGCCGCCGCCACGGTTTTCACGTTGGCCGCTATGGCCGCCGCCGTTACCGCTGCGCTGGCCGCCACCGGAGCGTTGACCGCCGCCGTTGCCGCGCCCGCCACCCTGACGGCCGTTGATGATCGGCTCCGCCTTGATGCTTGGGTCCGGCTCGTAGCCTGGCAGGGCAATACGCGGGATTTCACGCTTCAGCAGGCGCTCGATGTCGCGCAGCAGTTTGTGTTCATCCACGCACACCAACGAGATAGCCTCACCGGTACGCTCTGCACGGCCGGTACGGCCGATGCGGTGCACGTAATCTTCCGGCACGTTAGGCAGCTCGTAGTTCACCACGTGCGGCAACTGGTCGATGTCCAGACCGCGCGCCGCGATGTCGGTTGCCACCAGCACGCGAATTTTGCCGTCTTTAAAATCGGCCAATGCACGGGTACGCGCGCCCTGGCTTTTATTGCCGTGGATCGCTGCGGCAGTGATGCCGTCTTTGTTCAGTTGCTCGGCCAGGTGGTTGGCGCCGTGCTTGGTGCGGTTGAACACCAATACTTGCTTCCAGTCGCCTTCGCCGATCATCTGCGACAGCAGTTCCCGCTTACGCTTCTTGTCGACGAAGTGCACGCTTTGTTCGATCTGCTCGGACGCGGTGTTGCGGCGCGCCACTTCCACCGATGCCGGGTTGTGCAGCAGCTTGTTCGCCAACGCTTTGATGTCGTCGGAGAAGGTGGCCGAGAACAGCAGGTTCTGACGCTTGGCAGGCAGCTTGGCCAGCACGCGGCGGATATCATGGATAAAGCCCATATCCAGCATGCGGTCAGCTTCGTCCAGCACCAGAATTTCAATTTTGGACAGGTCAACCGCGTTCTGGTGTTCCAGATCCAGCAGGCGACCCGGTGTTGCCACCAGAATGTCGACGCCGCCGCGCAGTTTCATCATCTGCGGGTTGATGCTCACGCCGCCAAACACCACCAGCGAACGCAGGCGCAGGTGTTTGCTGTAAGCTTCGACGTTTTCGCCGATCTGCGCCGCCAGTTCACGGGTTGGCGTCAGGATCAGCGCACGTACCGGGCGACGGCCTTTGATCGGATGATCATGCTTACTCAGCAGCTGCAATAGCGGCAGGGTAAAGCCAGCGGTTTTACCGGTACCGGTCTGTGCGCTGGCCATCAGGTCACGACCTTCCAACACCACAGGGATAGCCTGGCGCTGAATTGGCGTAGGTTCGCGATAGCCCTGTTCTTCAACAGCGCGCAGAATTTCAGCACTTAAGCCGAGAGTTTCAAATGACATAGTAGAGAAAAGCTCCAGATCCCCCCTAACCTAAACAATGTTCGGTGCAGTTTCCTGGGAGGATGATCAGACGGGGCATTAAGCATGACCACGAGGGATTTGGCACAAACTGCAGTGCACCAGCGCGGGAGTGTAGCAGAAGTCGCACAAGAAAACGCAATTTTACTGACCGAAAGCACAATATGCCGGAAATTCAGCATATCCCGAGAATAACCTGAATTTAAAAAGGGTTTCTGGTTGCATTTCACCCAATCTGGCATAAAGTTAATCATATGATTGATTAACTTTTGCGAGCACCGTCTATGCCAGCTCATCAAACTTCCGGCCGGGCGCGCGGCGAACAGGCGCGCCAGCAGCTGATCGCCGCCGCCATCGAGATGTTCGGCGAATACGGCATTCAGGGCGCGACCACCCGCGATATCGCCCAGCGCGCCGGGCAGAACATCGCCGCCATTACCTATTACTTCAATTCCAAAGAAGGCCTCTATCTGGCCGTTGCGCAGTGGATCGCCGACTTTATCCAGCAGGCGTTCCGCCCGTTGGCCGAGGAAATTGACCGCTTCTGGCAACGGCCCGCCGCCGAGCGCCGGCCGGAACAGTATCTCGCTTACCTGAAAAGCGGGCTGCTGGCGTTCAGCGAACTGATGACCCAACCGCATACGCTGAACCTGAGCAAAATCATGTCGCGCGAACAGCTCTCGCCTACCGATGCTTATCCGCTGATCCACCAGCAGGTGATAGCGCCGCTGCATAGCAAACTGTGCCGCCTGTTGGCGGCCTATACCGGCATCGACGAGCGCTCGACCAAAATCGTGCTGCACACTCACGCGCTGATCGGCGAGGTACTGTCGTTTCGCATCGCGCGGGAAACCGTGCGCCGGCAAGCGGGCTGGCAGCAGATAGGTGCGGCCGAAGCGGCGCAGATCGGCGAGGTGCTGGCAGAACACATAGATCTTCTGGTGAATGGGCTGCGCCAGCGTTATGGCGCATAAACCCCGCGTCTTTCAAGCTACGGCGTTGTTGACTGCGTGCACGCCCCCCAGTCACTTACTTGAGTAAGCTCCTGGGGACTCACGCACTTGTCGCCTGGCCGTAACGTGAAATTCATTGGGTTTAATCTTTATAGGCAGGGAGTGTTATGAACAAGAAACGCAGTGCCATTATTGTGGCGGTTATCGTGCTGATCGCCGCCGCCGGTTACGGCTTTTGGTATTACCAACAGCAGCAAGACCAGCCGCTGACGCTGTACGGCAACGTCGATATCCGCACGGTGAATCTCGGCTTCCGCGTCGACGGGCGGCTGGCGTCGCTGACCGTGGACGAGGGCGATCCGCTCCAACCGGGGCAACTGCTCGGCAAGCTGGACGATGCGCCGTACATTAACGCGCTGCAACAGGCGCAGGCCAACGTCGCCAGCGCCAAGGCCAAGCTGGCGCTGCTGATGGCCGGTTACCGCGCCGAAGAAATTGCCCAGGTGCGTTCGGAAGTGGCGCAACGCCTTTCCGCCTTTAACTATGCCGACAGCTTCCTCAAGCGCCAGCAAGGATTATGGGCGAAAAACGCCACCTCCGCCGATGCGCTGGAAGATGCCCGCACTTCGCGCAATCAGGCGCAGGCCAACCTGCAGGCCTCGAAAGACAAGCTGTCGCAATACCTCAGCGGCAACCGCCCGCAGGAGATAGAAGAAGCCAAAGCCAATCTGGCGCAAAATGAAGCCGCGCTGGCGCAGGCGCAGCTGAATTTGCACGATACCACCCTGGTTTCCCCTTCGGCCGGCACGGTGCTGACGCGCGCTGTCGAGCCGGGCACCATGCTCAGCGCCGGCGGCACGGTATTCACGCTTTCGCTGACCCGCCCGGTGTGGGTGCGCGCCTATGTGAACGAATCCAGTCTGAGCAAAGCGGTGCCGGGTGCCGAACTGGAAATTTATACCGATGGCCGGCCGAACAAGCCTTATCACGGCAAAATCGGCTTTGTGTCGCCGACCGCCGAATTTACGCCGAAAAGCGTCGAAACCCCGGATCTGCGCACCGATTTGGTGTACCGGCTGCGGGTGATCGTCACCGACGCCGATGACGCATTGCGCCAGGGCATGCCGGTCACCGTTCGTTTTGCCAAACCTTGAGGGGGCGGTAATGGAACAGGTCATTGAACTGGCGGCGTTGGAAAAACGTTTCCCGTCGTTGGCAAAACCCGCGGTCGCCAGCCTGACCACCCGCCTGACCAGTGGCGCGGTCACCGGGCTGGTTGGCCCGGACGGCGCGGGCAAAACCACGCTGCTGCGCATGCTGGCCGGGTTGCTGAAACCCAGCAGCGGTACGCTGCGCGTCGCCGGGTTGGATCCGATCGCGCAAGATCGTCAACTGCACGCCATCCTCGGTTACATGCCGCAAAAGTTCGGGCTGTATGAAGATCTGACGGTCATGGAAAACCTGACGCTGTACGCCGATCTGCGCGGCGTCACCGGCGATCTGCGTAAACAGACTTTCGAGCGGCTGCTGACCTTCACCGATCTCACCCGTTTCACCACCCGCCTCGCGGGCAAGCTTTCCGGCGGCATGAAGCAAAAACTCGGGCTGGCCTGCACGCTGCTGGGCCAACCGCAGGTGCTGCTGCTGGATGAGCCGGGAGTCGGCGTCGATCCGATCTCGCGCCGCGAACTGTGGCGCATGGTGCATGAGTTGGCCGACGACGGGATGCTGATCCTGTGGAGCACCTCCTATCTTGACGAGGCCGAGCAGTGCCGCGACGTGCTGTTGCTCAATGAAGGGGAATTGCTGTTCAGCGGCGCGCCTAAAGATCTGACCCAGCGCATGGCCGGGCGCACGGTATTGATTGCTCCCCCCGCCGGCAGCCACCGCGCTCTGCTGCAACGGGCGATCTGCCTGCCTTCGGTCACCGACGGGGTGATCCAGGGCAAATACCTGCGGCTGATCCTCAAGCAGGGCGAAGATCACCGCCAGGTATTGCAAGCGCTGGATCTGCCGGATGCCGAAATGACAGAAGCGGATCCGCGCTTCGAGGATGCGTTTATCGATCTGCTCGGCGGCGGGCCAAACAGCAAATCGGCGCTGGCGGAGATCATGCCCACTGTCGAGGGCGAAAGCACGCAAACGGTGATTGAAGCTCAGGGGCTAACCAAGAAATTCGGCGATTTCGCCGCCACCGACCATGTGGACTTCAAGGTGCAGCGCGGCGAGATTTTCGGCCTGCTCGGCCCGAACGGCGCCGGCAAATCCACCACCTTCAAAATGATGTGCGGGCTGCTGGTGCCGACCGAAGGCAAGGCGCTGGTGCTGGATATGGACTTGAAAACCAGCTCCGGCAAGGCGCGCCAACACTTGGGCTATATGGCGCAGAAATTCTCGCTGTACGGCAACCTGACGGTGGCGCAAAACCTGAAATTTTTCTCCGGCGTCTACGGCCTGAGCGGCAAAGCGCAGCGCGAAAAAATCAACGAGATGTCGACCGCCTTCAACTTTGAGCCGATCCTCAGCCAAACGCCGGATTCGCTGCCGCTCGGTTTCAAGCAACGGCTGGCACTGGCCTGCGCGCTGATGCACGAACCGGACATTCTGTTTCTCGACGAACCGACCTCGGGCGTAGACCCCCTGACCCGCCGCGAGTTCTGGTTGCACATCAACGGCATGGTGGATAAAGGCGTGACGGTGATGGTCACGACCCACTTTATGGACGAGGCGGAATACTGCGATCGCATCGGGCTGGTGTATCGCGGCAAGATCATTGCCGCCGGCACGCCGGACGATCTCAAACAGCAGGTCGCCTGCGACGACAACCCCAACCCTTCAATGGAGCAGGCGTTTATCGATCTGGTGCAGGGTTACGATCGGGAGGAGCAGCCGTGAGCGAGAAAGTAGCCGTGAACGAGAAAACAACCTCCGCCGACGCCAGCGGTTTCTCCTGGCGGCGGCTGCGTGCGCTGTGCCTGAAAGAGACGCGGCAGATCCTGCGCGATCCCAGCAGCGGGTTGATTGCCTTTGTGATCCCATTGATGCTGTTGTTTATCTTCGGCTACGGCATCAACCTGGATTCCAGCAAGCTGCGACTGGGCATTTTGATGGAGCAACAGAGCGAAGACGCCCGCGATCTGGCCCACGCTTTCGCCGGTTCGCCCTACATTGAGCCGACCATCAGCGACAACCGCCAAGGGTTGATCCAACTGATGCAGGCCGGACAGATCCGCGGCTTGGTGGTGATCCCCAATGACTTTGCCCAACGTATGGCGCGGCCGCACGACAGCGCGCCAATCCAGGTAATCACCGACGGCAGCGAGCCGAACACCGCCAACTTTGTCCAGGGCTATACCCAGGGCGTGTGGCAAATCTGGCAGCAGCAGCGCGCCACCGATCGCGGGCGCGAGGACAAGCCGCTGATTGACGTGCAGATGCGTTACTGGTTTAACCCGGCGGCCATCAGCCGGTACTACATCATTCCCGGCGCCATCACCATTATCATGACGGTAATTGGCGCGATCCTCACCTCGCTGGTGATCGCCCGCGAGTGGGAACGCGGCACCATGGAGGCGCTGCTCTCCACCCAGGTGACGCGCAGCGAACTGTTGCTTTCCAAACTGGTGCCCTACTACTTCCTCGGCATGATCGCCATGGTGCTGTGCATGGTGGTGTCGGTATTCGTGCTCGGCGTGCCCTACCGCGGTTCGCTGCTGATTTTGTTCGTGATCAGCAGCCTGTTCCTCGCCAGTACGCTCGGCATGGGGCTGCTGATTTCCACCCTCACCCGCAATCAGTTCAACGCGGCGATGGTGGCGCTGAACGCCGCCTTTCTGCCTTCGATCATGCTGTCCGGCTTTATCTTCCAGATCGACAGCATGCCGGCGATCGTGCGTGCCGTGACCTATATCATCCCGGCGCGCTACTTCGTCAGCACGCTGCAGACGCTGTTTTTGGCGGGCAACGTCGGCACGGTACTGATGATTAACCTGCTGTTCCTGATCGCCTCGGCGGTGGTATTTATCGGCCTGACGGCCTGGAAAACCCAGCGGCGGCTGGATTAAGGAGCCAGATGATGTTTCACCGTCTTTGGACGTTAATCATTAAGGAAATGCAATCGCTGCTGCGCGATCCGCAGACCCGCGCCATCCTGATTTTACCGGTGATTCTGCAGGTGCTGCTGTTCCCGTTTGCCGCCACGCTGGAGGTGACCAACGCCACCATCGCGGTGTACAGCGAAGACAGCGGCCATGCTTCAGTAGAGCTGACCCAGCGCTTCGCCAAGGCGAAAGCCTTTTCGCACGTATTGCTGCTGCGCAACCCGCAAGAGATACCAACCACCCTCGACAACCAGCGGGCGCTGCTGCTGATCCGCTTCCCGGCGCAGTTCTCGCGCGATATCGCCAGCGGTACTACCGCCCCGCTGCAATTGCTGCTCGATGGGCGCAATTCCAACAGCGCGCAGATCGCCGCCAACTATGTGCAGCAGATTGTGCAGGATTACCAAAACGAGCTGATCGGCAACCGCGCCAAACCCAACAACAGCGAGCTGGTGGTGCGTAACTGGTATAACCCGAATCTGGATTACAAATGGTTCGTGGTGCCTTCGCTGATCGCCATGATCACCACCATCGGCGTGTTGATTGTCACTTCGCTGTCGGTGGCGCGCGAGCGCGAACAGGGCACGCTGGAGCAGTTGCTGGTGTCGCCGCTGACCACCTGGCAGATTTTTATCGGCAAAGCGGTCCCGGCGCTGATTGTCGCCACCTTCCAGGCCAGCATCGTGCTGCTGATTGGCATCTTTATGTACCAGATCCCGTTCGCCGGCTCGCTGCTGCTGTTTTACGGCACCATGCTGATTTACGGGCTGTCGTTGGTGGGGTTCGGTCTGCTGATTTCGTCGTTGTGCGCCACGCAGCAGCAGGCGTTTATCGGCGTGTTCGTGTTTATGATGCCGGCGATCCTGCTTTCCGGTTATGTCTCGCCGGTGGAAAACATGCCGGTGTGGCTACAGGATCTCACCTGGGTTAACCCGATTCGCCACTTTACCGACATCACCAAACAGATCTATTTGAAGGACGCCAGCTTCGGCATTATCTGGCACAGCCTGTGGCCGCTGCTGGTGATCACCGCCACCACCGGCAGCGCCGCTTACGCCATGTTCCGCCGCAAAATGGCATAAAAAATGTCGAGTTTGATGACAAAGTTGTCTTTAAACCCGAGATACCCGGGCCTAGCGCACCGAGGGGCCATTATGGGACACATCCCTGTGTCCCACCCTGCGGGCCGACATGAAGTCGTTCCAATTTGCTCCAGGCAAATTGGTCGGCGGGCAAGCCGCTACGACCCCTTCGCCACGCTCTCCCTAATAACGGGCTTTGTCAGTAGTCTGGGGCTTAACATGTTAAGCCCCTACGGAAAACGCTGATTTTAGCGGCGGCGAGACCAAGCAATGGTGCGACGCCCGCAGCGCAGAAAGCGCAGTTGACATAGGTCAATGAGCATTTCGAGCAGCGTACGGTGCAGTAGTGCGCTGTGTCGCAGCCCCGATAAAACGGATTTAGCGGCGGTTGCCGAAAATGCGCAGCAACATCAGGAACAGGTTGATGAAATCAAGATACAGCGTCAGCGCGCCGACGATGGCGTATTTGCGGAAGCTGTCTTTGTCATCGGCGTTCAGCTGTTCGCCCATCGCCTTCAGTTTCTGGGTGTCGTACGCCGTCAGGCCAACGAACACCAGCACCCCGATATAGGTAATCGCCCACATCAGCGCGGTGCTTTTCAGCCAGATATTCACCAGCGAAGCCAGCACGATGCCGATCAGCGCCATAAACAGCATGCTGCCGAAACCGCTCAAGTCACGCTTGGTGGTGTAGCCGTACAGGCTCATAGCCCCGAACATCCCGGCGGTCACCACAAAGGTGCTGGCGATCGAACTGTAGGTATAAGCGATGAAAATGCTGGAAAGCGTCAACCCGGTCAGCGCCGAATAAAGCATAAACAGTGACGTAGCCACCGTGCCGCTCAGGCGGTTGACCATGCCGGAAATCACGAACACCAGCGCCAACTGCGCGATAATCAGGCCAAAGAAGGTGATCTGGCTGGAGAAGATAAAGTTGAGGATCGCGGGCGTGTTGGCCGCGTACCAGGAAACGAACGCCGTCAACAGCAGGCCGCAGGTCATCCAGCCATAAACCTGCGCCATATAAGCCTGAATGCCGCTGTTGGCACGTTCAACGATTGAACCATTAGAGCGTGGATATCGGTCCATGACGGTTACCTTTTGCGTATGAAACAAGATTTCGAACCCCATGTACCCGTCGCCTTTCAAGCTACAGCGTTGTTACCTGCTTACAAGGCCCATCCATGGTCCTTGCCCTTTTAGGGCCGCTGCAAGCAGCGTTCAAATCTGTTCCCGACAGATTTGTCGCTCACCCCAGTTACTTGACTTTAGTAAGCGCCTGGGGATGAACGAGCTGGGTGCCTGGCTGTAACTTGAAATTCATAGGGTATCCAAGGGATTCGGCCTGTTATAAGCCTACCACAGAAAGCCTAGCCTGAAAGTTGCAAAGGTATTGATATATTTCTGCGGTTTACCCTTTATTTACTCGCTTGATGCCAACGTTCCGCCGCCTGACGATCGCTGTCGCGCGCGTCGACCCAGCGCTCGCCCTGCCCGGTCGCTTCGCGCTTCCAAAACGGCGCACGGGTTTTCAGGTAGTCCATGATGAACTCGGTGGCGGCGAACGCCATGCCGCGGTGCGCGCTGGTCACGCCGACGAACACAATCTCCTCGCCGGGAAACAGCTCGCCCACGCGGTGGATCACCGTCGCCCGCTGTAACGGCCAGCGGCTGCGCGCTTCTTCCACGATCTCCGCCAGCGCTTTTTCGGTCATACCCGGATAGTGCTCCAGCGTCAACGCGCTGACGTTATCGCCCAGATTATGGTTGCGCACCTTGCCGGTGAAGGTCACGACGGCGCCGTCGTCATCGCACTGCGCCAGCCACTGATACTCATCGCCGACGCTGAAGGGTGCTGCGCCAACGCGGATACGGGTATTTTCCACTGTTAACCTCCGGTTACCGGCGGAAAGAAAGCGACTTCATCGCCGGCGCGCAGCGGGTGCTCGGCCGCCACCAGCGATTGATTGACCGCCGTCAGCAGCTTGCCGGATTCCAGCGCCAACGCCCAGCGTTCGCCGCGTGCGCACAGCGCCTTGCGCAGCGCCTCTACCGTGGGATAGTCCGCCGGCATCGACAAGTCGCCAGTGCCCACCAGTTCGCGCACTTGCGCAAAAAACAGAATATTAATCATAGGTCCACCTTAAAATCACCGGACTTGCCGCCGCTTTTCGCCAGCAGCCGCACCGGGCCGATCACCATGTCTTTCTGCACCGCTTTGCACATGTCGTAAATGGTCAACGCGGCGACCGAAGCGGCGGTCAGCGCTTCCATTTCGACGCCGGTCTTGCCGGTCAACCGGCAGCAGGTTTCAATGCGCACCCGGTTGTGCGCCGGTTGCGCCTCCAGGTGCACTTCAACCTTGCTCAGCATCAACGGATGGCACAGCGGGATCAGCTCCCAGGTGCGTTTCGCCGCCTGAATGCCGGCGATACGCGCCGTGGCGAAGACGTCGCCCTTGTGGTGGCTGCCGTCGACAATCATCGCCAACGTGGTGGGCAGCATCTCGACAAAGGCCTCGGCGCGGGCTTCGCGCACCGTCTCCGCTTTGGCGGAAACGTCGACCATATGGGCTTCGCCCGCGGCGTTAATATGGGTTAACTGCGTCATGGCTCTTATTTCTTCAGATGTGGCTGGAAGTTGCACGGGCGGTGGCGCGCGTCCAACTGCTCTTCAATGATGCGCTCCCAGGCGGTGCGACAGGCGCGGGTGGAACCCGGCATGGCAAAAATCACCGTCCGGTTGGCGATGCCGGCCAACGCGCGCGACTGGATAGTGGCGGTGCCGATTTCTTCGTAGGACACCATGCGGAACAGCTCGCCAAACCCTTCGACCTCACGGTCAAACAGCGGCAGCAGCGCTTCCGGGGTGTTGTCGCGGGCGGTAAAACCGGTGCCGCCGGTGATCAACACCGCCTGTACGCCTTCATCGGCAATCCACGCGGAAACCCGCGCGCGGATCTGATATTTATCGTCTTTGACGATGGCGCGATCCACCACCCTATGGCCCGCCTCCTGCGCCGCTTCCTGCAGGTATTGGCCTGAGGTATCTTCCGCTTCGCCCCGGCTGTCCGAGACGGTCAAAATAGCGATGTGCGCCGGAATGAATTCACTGCTGGCATGGCTCATTGTTAACGATGCTCCTCTTCGTTGGATACCCGATAAATTACCTGCCGTTATCAGGGGTGACCGCATGCAACCGACAACGCTGCGGCTTGAAATATGCAGGGTGTCAGCCGCCGATAAACGACAAGTTCTGGGTAATGCCACTGTTGTTCTGATGCAGGAAATGGGTCTGCTTTTTGCTCAGCAGCCCGCCCTGGATACGTTGCTTCAATGCCTCGAGCTGACCGTCATCCGCCAGCAGATCGCGCAGCGTGATGCCTTGCTCGCCGAACAGGCACAGGTGCAGGTTGCCGATGGCGGAGACCCGCAGCCGGTTGCAGCTGGCGCAGAAATCTTTCTCGTACGGCATGATCAACCCCACTTCCCCCTGGTAATCCGGGTGGCTGAACACCTGCGCCGGGCCGTCGCTGCGGCCGCGCGGTTGCCGTTGCCAGCCCTGTTGCTCCAGCTGCAAACGAATCACTTCGCCGGACACGTGATGCCGGCGAAACAGCTCGCCGCCCTCGCCGGTTTCCATCAGTTCGATAAAACGCAGTTGGATCGGGCGGTCTTTGATCCAGTGCAGAAAGGTATCCAGTTGCTGATGATTGACGTCACGCATCAGCACCGCATTGACCTTGACCTTGCTGAACCCGGCGGCAAACGCGGCATCGATGCCGTCCATCACCTGGCGGAACTTGTCCTGGCCGGTAATGGCGTGAAACTGGCGGGCATCCAGGCTGTCGACGCTGACGTTAATCGCCGTCAGGCCGGCGTCGCGCCACTGGGCGACGTCGCGCGCCAAGCGGTAACCGTTGGTGGTAACCGCCAGCGTTCGGATGGCCGGGTTTTCACGTACGGCAGCAATGATCTCGGTAAAATCGCGGCGCAGCGAAGGTTCACCGCCGGTAAGACGGACCTTTTCGGTGCCCAGTTCGGCAAAGGCGCGGCTGACGCGACGGATCTCATCCAGCGACAGGAAGGTTTTCGGGCTGCCGCTAGGTTGATAACCGTCAGGCAAGCAGTAGGTGCAACGAAAGTTGCACACGTCGGTGATCGAGAGACGCAAGTAATAGAACTTGCGCTCATAAGCATCAATGAGTTGCGGCACCATAACACCTTTCCAAAGTCGGGAGATGCGAGCGTTTCCACTCTGCACCCTGGTGGCTGATTTCGCCACGGCCCAAGCGCCATATTGTTCGCAGGAACAACGTAGGCCCAGAGGCTAGGAGTTTTGGTCTCAGTTCCCGCTGTTTGAATAGCCGGAACGAAACCGTGGTTTTCACCAGAATACTAGCGCTAAATAAACGCGATAGCCAACTCGCAATTTCGCTATATAATTGTGTATACAGCGTTTTTACGTGGCTGCAAATCTGGTTAACCATGATAAACGCCCCTTGCGCAGGCGAATTGACCAGAATCACGCAAATGACACTCTTTTACCCTAAATAATTGGAGTTGCCTCCCGACGGCAAGAGCGGGAGCCCCCAGGAGCTTACTCGAATAAGTGACTGGGGTAAGCGCTTGCAGCCAACACAGAGGCAACTTCAAGTATGACGGGTATATCGCGTTTTTACGCCAGATCCGCTATTTTATGCGGGCAGTTTCAGCCCCTTTGTAAGGAAATTTATGCGTAATCGTACCCTGGCCGATCTCGATCGGGTGGTGGCATTAGGTGGTGGCCACGGTCTTGGCCGCGTGATGTCTTCCCTGTCGTCTTTAGGCTCCCGTTTAACCGGCATTGTCACCACCACCGATAATGGCGGTTCCACCGGTCGCATCCGCCGCTCGGAAGGCGGCATTGCCTGGGGCGATACCCGCAACTGTCTCAATCAACTGATCACCGAACCGAGCGTCGCCTCCGCGATGTTCGAATACCGCTTCAGCGGCAACGGCGAGCTGTCGGGGCATAATCTCGGCAACCTGATGTTGAAAGCCTTGGATCACCTTAGCGTGCGTCCGCTGGAGGCGATCAATCTGGTACGCAGCCTGCTGAAAGTGGATGCGGCGCTGATCCCGATGTCTGAACAGCCGGTGGATCTGATGGCGCACGACCACGAAGGGCACCAGGTTTACGGTGAAGTGAACATCGACCAGCTTACCCATATGCCGCAGGAGCTGATGTTGTCGCCGCACGTCCACGCCACGCGTGAAGCGCTGGATGCCATCGCGCAGGCCGACGTGATCCTGATTGGGCCGGGCAGTTTTCTCACCAGCCTGATGCCGCTGTTATTGCTCGACGATCTCACCCAGGCTTTGCGTCGCAGCAGCGCCAATATGATCTACATCGGCAATCTGGGGCGCGAACTGAGCGTCGCGGCGGCGGCATTGTCGCTGAAAGACAAGCTGGAGCTGATGGAAGAGCGGATTGGCCGCAAGATGATTGAGGCACTGATTGTCGGCCCGGCGGTGGATACCGGGGCGGTGCTGGATCGGGTGGTGATTCAACAACCGTTGGAAGCCGCCGATATTCCTTATCGCCACGATCGCCAACTGCTGCGCCAGGCGCTGGATCAGGCGCTGATAGAATTGGGGACTCGCGCCTGAGTTAATCGCAGTCGGTTAATCGCGCCCGCGCAGCCACGGGTTGTCGCTGGCCGCGCTGTTGAGCATCTCGATATAAAGATCTTCCACCTGCTTGCGCGCCCACGGCGTGCGGCGCAAAAACTTCAGGCTGGACTTGATGCTGGGATCGCTGCTGAAACAGTTGATGCGAATGCGTTCGGCCAGCCCTGACCAGCCATAGCTTTCCACCAGCTTAGTTAAAAGGTGTTCCAAAGTGACGCCGTGCAACGGGTCTTTGGACGGGCGTTCGGTCATGGTCTTTGGCTCGCGTTAGTCAATTGGCCGCACACGATAATCAGCTTTGGCACAGGCGACAAGAAATTTATCCCCTTCGTCTTTCAAACTGCAGCGTTGTTGGCTGCAGCTTGAAATCCATTGGGTATCAACCTGAACGACATCAGGTGCCTTAACGGTTCACGAAATGGCGATAAACTGCTCGCGCAGCTGATGGATTTCGTCACGCAAACCGGCGGCCAGCTCGAACTCCAGGTTCTGCGCGTGAGTATACATCTGCGCTTCCAGCTCGCGGATTTTCTGATCCAGCGCTTTTGGCGTGAGGTGTTGATACTGGGCGGCGCTTTCTGTGGTCTTGCCCTTTCCTCGGCCCTTGCTGCGGTTGCCCGGTTGGCCCAGTTGCAGGATATCGGACACTTTCTTGTTCAGGCCTTTAGGCACGATGCCGTTTTCTTCGTTGAACGCCTGCTGCTTGGCGCGGCGGCGTTCAGTCTCGCCAATCGCCCGAGCCATCGAGTCGGTGATTCTGTCGCCGTAGAGGATCGCCTTGCCGTTGAGGTTACGCGCCGCACGGCCGATGGTTTGGATCAGGGAGCGTTCGGAACGCAGGAAACCTTCCTTGTCTGCGTCCAGAATCGCCACCAGCGACACCTCAGGCATGTCCAGCCCCTCACGCAACAGGTTGATGCCCACCAGCACGTCAAACTCGCCCAGACGCAGGTCACGAATGATTTCGACGCGTTCCACGGTATCGATGTCCGAGTGCAGATAGCGCACGCGCTCGCCGTGCTCTTCCAGGTATTCGGTCAGATCTTCCGCCATGCGCTTGGTCAAAGTCGTGACCAACACGCGTTCATTGACCGCCACCCGTTTGCGGATCTCGGAAAGCAGATCGTCCACCTGGGTGGTGACCGGCCGAACTTCCACTATCGGATCCAGCAGCCCGGTAGGCCGCACGACCTGATCGATAATATCGTCGCCGGATTTCTCCAGTTCATATTTGCCCGGCGTGGCGGACACGTAGATAGTCTGCGGTGCCAACGCTTCGAACTCTTCAAAACGCATCGGGCGGTTATCCAGCGCCGACGGCAGGCGGAAACCGTATTCCACCAGCGTTTCCTTGCGCGAGCGGTCACCTTTGTACATGCCGCCGATTTGCGGAATGGTGACGTGGGATTCATCGACCACCAGCAGGCCATCCGCCGGCAGATAGTCAAACAGCGTCGGCGGCGGCTCACCCTCGCGGCGGCCGGACAAATAGCGCGAATAGTTTTCAATGCCGGAGCAGTAGCCCAGCTCGTTCATCATCTCCAGATCAAACTGGGTACGCTGCGTCAGACGCTGTTCTTCCAACAGCTTGTTGTTGGCCAGCAACACCTTGCGCCGCTCGGCCAGATCCACCTTGATCTCTTCCATCGCCTGCAGGATCCGCTCGCGCGGCGTCACGTAGTGCGACTTCGGGTAAATGGTGAAGCGCTGTACCACCTGCTCGATCTGGCCGGTCAACGGATCGAACAGCGAAAGCCGTTCGACTTCTTCATCAAACAGCTCGATGCGCAGCGCCAACTCGTCCGACTCTGCCGGGAAGATGTCGATCACCTCGCCGCGCACGCGGAAGGTGGCGCGCTGGAAAGCCTGATCGTTGCGGGAATATTGCAGCTCCGTCAAACGCCGCAGGATCGACCGTTGATCGATGATCATGCCCTTGGTCAGGTGCAGCATCATCTTCAGATACAGCTCCGGATCGCCCAGGCCGTAAATTGCCGACACGGATGCCACCACCACCACGTCGCGGCGTTCCAGCAGCGCTTTGGTGGCTGAAAGGCGCATTTGTTCGATGTGCTCGTTCACCGCGGAGTCTTTTTCGATAAAGGTGTCGGAGCTGGGGACGTAGGCTTCCGGCTGGTAGTAGTCGTAGTACGAGACAAAATACTCAACCGCATTCTCGGGGAAGAACTCTTTCATCTCGCCATACAGCTGCGCCGCCAGCGTCTTGTTTGGCGCCAGCACCATGGTCGGCCGGTTGAGATCGGCGATGACGTTGGCGACGGTAAATGTCTTGCCCGAACCGGTAACGCCCAGCAGCGTTTGATGCGCCAGGCCGTCTTCCAGGCCCTCTTCCAGCTTGCGAATGGCTTCCGGCTGATCGCCGGCCGGTTTGAAATCGGAATGCAGTTTGAAAATTTTACTCATTGACTCGGCTACCCTGTGGAGATGCGCGCGCTCAGGCGGCCATGGAGCGGATGCTCGACGAATGGCCCCTAATTATGGAAAGCCCCGGCGATTTTCGCCAGTGCCTATGATACTGGATATAAAACCAGCTTCAAGCGATTCATTGCTCAAGATGACGCATCCCGCTATTGACCCCGGCACCGACGCGCAGCGGCAAAGCGCCGCCTCATGCGCGTCGGCGGGGCGCGGATGCACCGACAGGGTTACAGCCGCGTGACATTTTTATTGTCAATAACTGATTTATCCCCAGAATCCGTCAAAAATTAACTTATTGATAGCACTGCGGTGAAAAATCATACATAGCCACCGCATCAATACATTGGCGTCTTGATTTTAGTTAATTTATTGATATAAAACACAATTAATAAAAAGATGAGAATGCGGTCAACGGGAACAGAACCCGCGCCCGCTCTCGCTTTAAACCGCTTTTCTAAATCTAATGCACAAGGTTATCCACAGGAATAGTGGATAACTCCCACCGCCCCGCCCGTGACGGGAGTTGCAGAAAGAACGCTTTTTGGCGTTTCACCTCGCCGAAACGGCTTTTTTAGTTATTTTTTCACAAAAATATCGCATTGTTTATGCCGATTAATGCTAAAAAGCCCCATTGCCAAAAACACATTTATCCCATTATTGCACTCATGTGCTGCATCTTGCCGCAACCGGTAAAATAGTTTGCACCATCACTTTTCCTCACGGCACTGCAACAGTGCAAAAATCGTCCGCGTTAACTTTTCACCTCATTTTCATCCAGGCCGTCGGGCCAGCCCACTCCTGCCAAAGGGTTAACATAGCAATAACATTCCCTTTTTTTTTCGGATTGAAAAAGTTGGCCTGAGAGTTGCAATATCGTCTAGCGGCAAAAGTGCGACCGGATGAAATATCCGTGCCGGCACGGCAGGATTACCTGCTCTTGGCTGGGTGTCGGTATGGGGCTAAATAACTGGCAATACCGCGATAAAGGCGAGAGAGCGCTGGTAAACCGCCATTAACGGCCATTTTTACCTGGAAATCCTTTGTTTTTTCTGAACCTGAACTACCTCGTTAAAGGTAGCAATGCAGCATTTTGTTCTGGACATTAAGACACTCGGGAAAGAAACCGCCAAGGCGGATCAAGCAGTCAGGAGTGGATAACGCAGGGAAGCAGACGTTTGATTGCCGTTCCTGCGCAGATACCGCCCGGTGAAATCGGTGTGGTTTTTAACAGGAACGCGTTACGCCTGCGCCTATCAGGGCGCATATCCACGAGTGGAATACAGGTCTTTGAGGAGAGTGCCGGATGTTGAGTTTAAGGTCAGTGAACCAGTTCTACGGGCAAAATCATACCCTGTGGGATATTAATCTGGAGTTGCCGCGCGGCCAGTGCACGGTGCTTATCGGTCGTAACGGCGTGGGCAAAACGACGTTGGTCAACTGCATTATGGGGCATTTGCCGGTCGTCAGCGGCAGTATGACCTGGCAGTTGGCGGACGAACCCCCGCAAAATCTGCTGCAGCAGCCGATGGAAAACCGGGCGGCGCTGGGCATCAGCTACGTGCCGCAAGGACGGCAAATCTTCTCGCAGCTCAGCGTGGAAGAGAACCTGCAGGTGGCGCTGATGGCCGGCCGGGACAAAACCCGGCGCATTCCGCCACTCATTTACAGCCTGTTCCCCAACCTGCGGGAAATGCGCAGCCGCCGCGCCGGGGATTTGTGCGATGGCGAGCAGCAGCAACTGGCGATTGGTCGGGCTCTGGTGCTGGAGCCGGAACTGCTGATCCTCGACGAGCCTACCAGCGGAGTACAGCCTTCGATCGCCACCGATATCGGCAACGCGATCCGCAAGCTGAACCGCGAGCTGGGCATGACGATCCTGCTGGTGGAACACAAGTTACCGTTTGTACGCCGCGTGGCGGATCGTTTTTGCCTGATGGATCAGGGACGCAGCGTGGCGAACGGCACGCTGGAGCAGTTGGACGAGGAGTTGATCAATGCCTATCTGGCAGTGTAAAAACCGGAGGTGGGGGAATGTCATCTCCCCCGCCCCATTTACAGCAGACTCAAATCCAGATACGCCCCCAGCGCCTGCCGCTCAGGTTGCGGCAGATGCGGGATCTCCCCCAGCAAAGGCGCAGGCAGCATACGGCGCAGCGTAGCCAAATATTCCTGATGACGGCGGCCCGGTGCGGTGACGTCGTTGGCAATCCACCCGGCAAGCTGCAACCCCGCCTGCCGGATCGCCTGAGCGGTCAACACGGCATGGTTAATGCACCCCAGTTTGATCCCTACCACCAGGATCACCGGCAGTTGCTCCTGCTGTACCCAGTCGGCGAAGGTATGTTGCTCGGACAGCGGCGTAAACCAACCGCCGGCCCCTTCGACCAACAGCCAATCGGCCCTTTGCTCCAGGTGACGCAGGCCGGCGGAAAGCCGGGCCAGCTCGATTGGCCGCCCTTCGTCGGCACTGACAATGTGCGGCGACGTCGGTTCGGCAAACACATAAGGATTCACTTCTTCGTAGCTCAGCGCCACGGCGCTGTTGGCCTGCAATGCCAGCGCGTCGCCATTGCGCAGCCCCTCGGCCGTCATGTCACTGCCGGAAGCGACCGGCTTGTAACCGGCCGTGCGATAACCCGCCGAATTGGCCGCCTGCAACAAGGCGCTGCTGGCCACGGTTTTACCCACCTCGGTATCGGTGCCGGTGACGAACCAACGCTTAATCACGATAAATCACTCCATAAACCAGATGATAGCTGAGCGGGAATTGCCCGCCCCGGCGTGGATAGGCAGCCTGTAAGGCGGCAAGCCGCCGACGGGACAGCAAACCGGCTTCGCGCCCCTGATGCAAATGGGTGGCACCGATCCCCTTGAGCGATCGCATCAGCGCCATCACATCCGGATAGTTCAAGGTTTGTCGCTCCGTCTCCAGACGGTAACGGTAGCCGGCGCAGGCCGCGTCGATCTGCGCCAGCGGCAGAAAGTCGTTCACGTGACGCTCGCCGTCGACCTGCTGCCAGGCGTCGCCCAATTCCGCCAGCGAGCCTTCCGCCAGCGTGGAAAACAAAATCAGGCCCCCCGGCCGGGTGACGCGGTACAGCTCCGCCAACGCGCGCGGCAAATCGCTGCACCATTGCACCACCAGGCTGCTGAAACAGATATCCACCGCGGCCGCAGGCAGCGGCACATTTTCGATATCCCCCAGCAGATAATGGTCCGCCGCCTGCTGCTGGCGGGCGAATGCCAGCATGCCAGGCGCCAGATCGAGCGCGGTGACCCATTTCCCCCGTTCGCGCCAGCGGCGGCTGAAGTGCCCGGTGCCGCAACCGGCGTCGAGCAACTGTTCGCCCCGATGCTCCGCCCCCATCCCCAGCAAGCGCTCACCAACATCACGTTGCAGTACCGCCGCCGAATCATAACTGCCCGCCGCACGGCTGAAGGCCGAGGCGACCGCCTGCTTGTTGACCGGCTCAAAGGCTGACGTCATGCAATACCTCCAGCAGGCGATCGATATCCTGCGGCTGATGCGCCGCCGTCAGGGTAATGCGCAGGCGCGCGCCACCCGGCGGCACCGTTGGCGGCCGAATGGCGCTCACCCACAATCCCTGGCCACGCAGTTGCTGCGCCAGGTCGAGCGCACGCTGGTTGTCGCCCACCAGCAGCGGTTGAATGGCAGTCACCGACGCCGTCAGGGCTAATGGCAACCGGGCCGCACCTTGCCGGAAGCGCTGAATATTGTCCTGCAGCCGGGCGCGCAACTCGTCACCCTGCCGGATACGGTGCAACGCCGTCTGCAAGGCGCAAGCCTGCGCCGGCGGCATGGCGGTGCTGTAAATCAAATGGCGGGCAAACTGCAGCAGATATTCCGCCGTGGCCTCGTCGCACAGCACCGCCGCGCCGCTGACGCCAAAGGCTTTGCCAAAAGTGACCACCAGCAGTTCGGGCCGCACGCCCTGTTGCCAGCAACTGCCGCGCCCCTGTTCGCCCTGAACGCCGATGCCGTGCGCGTCATCGACCATCAGCCATGCCCCCGCAGCTTGGGTCAGGCGATGCAACTCCGCCAGCGGTGCGCTGTCGCCGTCCATGCTGAACACCCCTTCGGTCACCGCCAGCATCTGGCCGGCGCAGGGTTTTGCCAGCAGGCCGGCCAGCGCCGGCGGCTGATTGTGACGAAAACGACGCAGCTGGGCCGGTGAATGGGCGGCCGCCTCCAACAACGACGCGTGGCTGAGCCGGTCCGCCAAGATGCGATCGTCCGCCTGCATCAGCGCCGCCAGCAAGGCCTGATTGGCGGCATAGCCGGAGATAAACAGCAGCGCGCGCGGGTAGCCGAGCCACTCCGCCAGTTGCTGTTCCAGCGCCTGATGCGCCGCACAAAACCCGGTGACATGCCCGGAGCCGCCGCTGCCGACGCCATACTGCCGGGCGCCCTGCTGCCAGGCGGCGATCACCTGCGGATCCTGGCTCAGGCCAAGATAGTCGTTGCCGGAAAAGTTCAGGTAGCGCTCGCCACCCAACTGAATATGGCGGCCATTGCCGCCCTGGTTCACCTGGCGATGACGGTAAGCGGCATTCTGCCGCCGCTCCTCCAGCGCCTGTTCAATACGTTGTTGCCAGCCCATTACAGCGCCGCGTTGTAAAACTCAGCGGTATCGGCATGCAGCAGTTGCTCCGCCAGTACCTGTTGCTGCTGGTTGTCGCCGTGCTCGGTTTCGGTCTGCTGCGGGTTGAGGCCCAGCTTGCGGAACAGTTGCAGGTCTTTGTCTTCTTCCGGGTTTGGCGTGGTCAGCAGTTTGCAGCCGTAGAAGATGGAGTTGGCGCCGGCCATAAAGCACATCGCCTGAGTTTGCTCATTCATTTGTTCGCGACCGGCGGAAAGGCGGACGTAAGAGGCCGGCATCATGATGCGCGCCACCGCGATGGTGCGGATGAAATCGAACGGATCCACATCATCGTTATCCGCCAGCGGCGTGCCTTTTACCTTCACCAGCATGTTGATCGGCACGCTCTCCGGCGGCGTCGGCAGGTTGGCCAACTGCACCAGCAGTCCGGCGCGGTCACGCACCGTCTCGCCCAGCCCGACGATGCCGCCGGAACAGACTTTAATGCCCGCCCCGCGCACCTTGTCCAGCGTGTCCAGGCGTTCCTGATAGCTGCGGGTGGTGATGATGTTGCCGTAGAATTCCGGCGAGGTGTCCAGGTTGTGGTTGTAATAATCCAGCCCGGCGTCCGCCAGCCGTTCTGCCTGGGTGTGGTCAAGCGTGCCCAGCGTCATGCAGGTTTCCATGCCCATCGCCTTCACCCCTTGCACCATCTGTTGCAGATAAGGCATATCGCGCTCGTGCGGGTTCTTCCACGCCGCCCCCATGCAGAAACGGGTCGAGCCATTCGCTTTGGCCTTGCGCGCCGATTCCAGCACCTGTTCCACCTGCATCAACCGCTCCGACTCAAGGCCGGTTTTGTAGCGAGAGCTCTGCGGGCAGTATTTGCAATCTTCCGGACAGGCCCCGGTTTTGATTGATAACAGCGTGCTCACCTGCACCTGGCGCGGGTCAAAATGCCGACGGTGAACGGTCTGGGCTTCAAACAACAGCTCAAGCAAGGGTTTATCAAACAAGGTCTGGGCGAGACCCACTGTCCAGTGAATGCGATCGGCCATCACGGCGTCTCCAAAAATGAAAAAAGTGTCGTCAGTGTAGATATTGTGGATATACTGTCAACCATTACGAACATGATTTGGTTTACAAGTATGTCTATCAGCGCCTCCGACCTTGAATTCGACCAGCGCCACATTTGGCACCCTTACACGTCCATGAGCCATCCGTTGCCCTGTTATCCGGTAGAGGCCGCCAGCGGCGTCGAGCTGCAATTGGCCGACGGCCGGCGCCTGGTAGACGGCATGTCATCCTGGTGGGCCGCAATCCACGGCTATAACCACCCGCAGTTGAACCTGGCCGCCACCCGGCAACTGGAAAAAATGTCGCACGTGATGTTCGGCGGCATTACCCATCCCGCCGCCATCGCGCTGTGCCGCAGGCTGGTGGAGATGACGCCGGAGGCGCTGCAATGCGTGTTTCTGGCGGACTCCGGCTCGGTGGCCGTCGAAGTGGCGCTGAAGATGGCGCTGCAATACTGGCAGGCGCGCGGGGAGCGGCGGCAACGTATTCTGACCCTGCGTCACGGCTATCACGGCGATACCTTCGGCGCGATGTCAGTGTGCGATCCTGACAACTCGATGCACAGCCTGTATCAGGGTTATCTCACACCGCACCTGTTCGCCACCGCACCGCAGTGCCGTTTTGACGACCCCTGGAATGAAAACGACATCGCGCCCTTCGCCGCGCTGCTGGAACAGCACGCCGGGGAGATCGCCGCAGTGATTCTTGAGCCGGTGGTGCAAGGCGCGGGGGGCATGCGCATCTATCACCCCACCTACCTCAAGCGGGTGCGCGAGCTGTGCGACCGGCATCAGGTGCTGCTGATTGCCGATGAAATCGCCACCGGTTTTGGCCGCACCGGCAAGCTGTTTGCCTGTGAGCACGCGGAGGTGGTACCGGATATTCTCTGCCTGGGCAAGGCGCTGACCGGCGGTTATATGACGCTGTCGGCCACTCTGACCACCCGCCACGTAGCGGAAACCATCAGCAATGGCGCGGCGGGCTGCTTTATGCACGGGCCGACCTTTATGGGCAACCCGCTGGCCTGCGCGGTGGCCGAAGCCAGCCTGTCGTTGCTGGCGGAAAATCATTGGCAGCAGCAGGTCGCCGCCATCGAAACGCAGCTAAAACAGCAGCTATTGCCGCTCCTGTCGCGGCCAAAAGTGGCGGATGTGCGAGTGCTGGGGGCGATTGGCGTGGTGGAAATGCGCGAGCCGGTGGACGTGGCGCAGTTGCAGCGCGGGTTTGTCGAGCGCGGGGTATGGATCCGCCCCTTCGGCAAGCTGATTTATCTGATGCCGCCTTACATCATTCAGCCCGATCAGCTCAGCCGGTTGACCGCCGCCGTGGCCGCAGCGGCGAGCTAAGCGCTTACCAGTGCTGGTCCAGATAGCGGGCCAGCATCACCAGACACAGCACCCACAAAAAAATGATCATCACCGCCGCCATGCGGCCGGTGGGATTATCGATACGCCGTTGCGCCTTCTCCCGCAGTTCCGCCATCAGCGGCCTGGGGATCAGGCGCACCGCCAGCATGATACCCAACGGCACGATGATCACGTCGTCCAGATACCCCAGCACCGGGATAAAATCCGGGATCAAATCGATAGGCGACACCGCATAGCCGGCCACCAGCAGAGCAACCAGTTTGGCGTACCAGGGCGTGCGCCGATCGCGGGCCGCCAGCCAGAGTGCATAGATGTCGCGCTTGATGCCCTTGGCCCAGCGGCGCAGCCAGCCAAACCACGGCGTGCGTTTTTTGAATGAGATCATGATTGCTTTTATCGATTTGTGAATAATTGATATTGCGTATGTAGCTTCAGCGTTAACGAGGATAACTCATAGGTGAGGCCGCTGGCGAGATGCAATGACGCTTGTGTTATCGCGCCAAAAAGGTCTGGCTTAGGCATTCGGCTTTTACCGACCCATGGGTGGATGAAGGTTCCAGCGGCGCACTGGTCGGCTTTAACGTGCACTTCCACAGCCTCGGCAGCGCCACGCTGACGGTGAAGTACAGCTGAGAACGCTTATCCGCCCCGACGGAAAAGTTGATTCAGCGTAGATAATATGAGGCGGCGAAAGTCTATTTACACCGCCGCATACCATGCCTTGAGTAATACCTCTTTCTATACCCTAAATAATTGGAGTTGCATCACAACAAAACCAAGGGTTTTGTTGAACAGCGCTTGCGCTGGCCCCTACGGGGCGAGGCTTTGCCGAGTAACGCGGCAAGTTTGTGAATCCCCAGGAGCTTACTCAAGTCAGTGACTGGGGTGACAAATCTGCCGGGAGCAGATTTGAACGCTGCTTGCAGCGGCCCCGAAGGGGTTCGGCCCACGGATGGGCCGAATAATCGAGTGCAGGTAACAACGCTGCAGCTTGAAAGGCGACGGCTATTAATTACTTGGCTAACACGCTCACCCACATCGGGCCTTGCCCCACAGGATAACGTGCCAGCGTGGTCAGTTTGCCGTTGGTCTGATCGATTTCATAGACGCCGATATGGCCGGATTTCTGACCTGCGGCAATCACAAAGCGGCCGCTGTGGTCGATGTTGAAACCGCGTGGCTGCTCTTCGGTCGGATGATGGCCGACAGGCGACAGGGTGCTGCCGTCTTCGGACACTCTGAAAATCGTCAGGATGCTGGCCGTGCGGTCGCTGGTGTACAGGAAGCGGCCATTCGGCGTGATGTGGATATCCGCCGCCCAGCGGGTGCCGTCGAAATCGTCCGGCATGATATTCACCGTCTGCGTCAGGGTGTATTTGCTGCCGTTTTCAGTGATGACGAACACGTCCACCGTGCCGTCCAGCTCATTCACGCAATAGGCATAGTTGTCATTGTGATGGAACGCCATATGACGCGGGCCGGCACCGGTTGCGGTAGCCACCGCGTCCTGCGCATGCGGCGTCAGTTTACCTTCCAGACTCAGGTTGAACAGGCGAATACGATCTTCTTTCAGGCAAGGCACCAACAGCAACTGATTGGTCGGGTCGATATTGGCCGAGTGCGGCGCGGTTAAACCGTCGATCTGCTGAAGGGGTGCCACTACCACGCCGTCATGGCCGATCGGGCTGACGCTGGCGCAGTTGCCGCTGTAGGAAGCGGAGAACAGATAGCGGCCCTGCAAATCGGTGGAAATATGGGTCGGGCTGCCCGGCAGCGGCGCCATGCCGGCCTGTTGCAGTTTGCCGTCCGCCTCAATGCGGTAGCTGACGATGCCGAAGGCCGGGCGCACGCCCACATACAGGTGGGTTCTATCCGGGTGGATCGCCATCGGCTGTACCTGGCCCGGTACGTCGAGGGTCTGCAGCAGATCCAGTGCGCCGGTGTCATTTAACTGCCACACGTGGATTTGCTGGCTTTCCGGGCTGGCGACATAAACGATTTGCTTCATGTGTTCTCCTTGAAGAGAGTAAAAGAGAAACCGGTTTCAGGTTTTTCGGTTTCCCCTAGCTTACCTCACATCGGTGACATAACAACCCCGGGTTGCAGATGAAATCTGTGCAGTTTTATCCCTCGCTTATCCGGTGTACCATCGGCTTAGTTTTCTTGCTAACGATAATGAGATCCCTATGAGCTACCGCGTCATTGCCCTCGATCTGGATGGCACCCTGCTGGACAACCAAAAACGCATTTTGCCGCAGTCGCTGGCGGCCCTGGCTGAAGCACGCGCCGCCGGTATCAAAGTGGTGGTGGCCACCGGTCGCCATCACGTGGCGATCCACCCGTTCTATCAGGCGCTGGAAATAGACACGCCGGCGATCTGCTGCAACGGCACCTATCTGTATGACTTCCAGCAGAAAAAGGTGCTGGCTGCCGATCCCTTGCCAAAAGAGCAGGCCAGGCTGGTGCTGCAAATGCTGAAACAAAGCGGCATTCACGGCCTGATGTATGTGGACGACGCCATGCTGTATCAGGACACCAGCGGCCACATTATCCGCTCGCTGGCCTGGGCGGAAACCCTGCCCCCGGCGCAACGCCCGACGCTGCTTCACGTCAACAGTCTGATTCAGGCGGTGGATGAAGTGCAATCGATCTGGAAATTCGCGACGTCGCACGACGATATTCCCGCGCTGCGCAGCTTCGCCGAAACGGTGGAAAAAGAGCTGGGGCTGGCGTGCGAATGGTCATGGCACGATCAGGTAGATATCGCCAAAGGCGGCAACAGCAAGGGCAAGCGCCTGCAACAGTGGGTCGAGTCTCAGGGGCTGAGCATGGATCAGGTGGTGGCCTTCGGGGATAACTACAACGATCTCAGCATGCTGGAAGCGGCCGGTCTGGGCGTAGCCATGGGCAACGCCGATGACGCCATCAAACAACGCGCCGATCTGGTGATCGCCGATCATCTGCAACCCGGCATCGCCGAGGTGATCCGCACGCGGGTGCTGGGCCAGTAACCCTCTCGCCCTCCCCTTGCGGGAGGGCCGTATTCAACGCGCCTCGCGACTGATCGACACGCTTTTCACCTGAGCATACAGCCACTGCCCCGGCCGGATCGCCAACTCGTCACGCGCCCACGGCGTAATGCGCGCCCACAGCACGCTTTCCCCGACCGCCAGCTTCACCTCCACCTGCCCGTCAACCTCCAGACACTCGGTCACCCTGGCCGGCAAGACGTTGCGAATGCTGCTGTTAACCGGCGGCTGCAACACCAGCGAAACGTCGGCGGCGTTGATGCGGATACGCAGTTGTGCCCCCAATGGAGCATCGACGCCGCTGACCCACAGGCGTTGATCGCCCAGCGCCAGCGCGGTCATGGCATAGCGCGAGTGATGTTCGATCACGCCGACGCGCAACACGCTGCTTTGATCTTCCCGCTGCAACCAAGGGCGCAGCGCGCTGCTGGCCCAAACCTCTTCCAGCCCGCCGAATGCCCGAACCTGGCCGTTATCCAGCACCATCACCTGTTCCGCCAGGCGCAGAATTTCGTCCATGCTGTGGCTGACGTAGAGGATCGGGATATTGACGTCCTGCGCCAGCCGTTCCAGGTACGGCAGCAACTCGCGTTTGCGCGGCAGATCCAGCGACGCCAACGGCTCGTCCATCAACAGCAGTTCAGGGGCGGTCAGCAATGCGCGGCCAATCGCCACCCGTTGTTTTTCACCGCCGGACAAAGTCAACGGCAGGCGGTTGAGCAAAGGGCCGATGCCCAACAGCTCAACGATGCCGTCGAACTGCGAGCGCATACCGGCCGCCATGCCGTATTGCAGGTTGCCGCGCACCCGATAATGCGGGAACAGGCGCGCGTCCTGAAACACGTAGCCGATACGGCGTTTTTCCGGCGGCAGGCACAGGCCGCTGGCGGTGTCCACCAACGTGCGGCCATTGAGCGCTATGCGCCCCTGCTGCAAACGCGTCAGGCCGCCGATGGCATTGATTAATGAGGTTTTACCGGCGCCGGACAGGCCAAAAATGGCGGTAATGCCTTGAGCGGGCAGATCCGCGCGCACGTTGAGGTCGAGATCGCCAAGGCGTTGGGAAAAATCCAGCTCCAGCATTTAGATACCCATCCGTTTGCGGCCCCAGCGGGCCAGCCACTCGGAAACCATCAATGAAACCAGCGACAACACTATGGCAATCACGCACAGGCGCGCGGCGGCGGCTTCCGCCCCCGGCGTTTCAATCAGGGTATACATCGCCAGCGGAATGGTGCGCGTTTCGCCGGGAATATTGGATACAAAGGTAATGGTGGCGCCGAACTCCCCCAGCGAGCGGGCAAACCCCAGCACCACGCCGACGATGACCCCAGGCAGCGACAGCGGCAGCGTAATGGTGAAAAACACCCGCCACGGGCTGGCCCCCAGAGTGCGGGCAGCCTGTTCGAGGCGGGTATCCACCGCCTCCAGCGCCAGCCGGATGGCGCGCACCATCAGCGGAAACGCCACCACGGCGGAAGCCAGCGCCGCGCCGCGCCAGCTAAAGCTGAAACTGAAACCGAACCAGTCATGCAGCCATTCGCCAATCACACCGCGCCGCCCCATGGCGATCAGCAATAGGTAGCCGACCACCACCGGCGGCAGCACCAACGGCAGGTGGATAAGACTGTCCAGCAGCGACTTGCCGGGGAAACGGCAACGCACCAGGATCCAGGCCATCAGAATGCCGAAAGGCAAGCTGCAAGCCACCGCCACGGCGGACACTTTCAGGCTCAGTTCAACGGCCTGCCACTCGTACTCACTCAGAATCATTTACGCGGGGAAAATCCATAATGTTGAAAAATAGCCGCCGCTTGCGGGCTTTTCAGGTAGTTGTAAAAAGCGCTGACGGCCGGCGTTTGATGGTCTTTAACCACCGCCATCGGGTATTCAACCGGTTTGTGGCTGTCTTCCGGGAAGACGCCCACGACGCTGACTTTATCACTGGCCACCGCATCTGAGCCATAAACAATGCCCAACGGCGCCTCGCCGCGTTCCACCAGCGCCATTGCGCTGCGTACGTTGTTGGCCCGCGCCAGTTTAGGCTCCAGCGCGGTCCAGACGCCGAGATTCTGCAAGGCTTCTTTGGCGTAGATCCCCGCCGGTACGTGGTCCGGATCGCCCACCGCCAGGCGGCCGCCGTTCAACAACCTGGCCCAGTCGGTCTGTTTATTCAGCGTGATTTTGCCCTGCTTGCCGTCTTTGGCGGCGATCAGCACCAGTTCGTTGCCCAGCAGCGTATAGCGCGTCTCTTTGACCATCTGCTGCTTGTCGATGGCGTAGTCCATCCACTGTTGATCGGCGGAGATAAACAGATCGGCCGGCGCGCCCTGCTCAATCTGGCGTGCCAGCGTAGAAGACGAGGCGAATGAAGACACCACCTGCACATCCTTGCCTTTCTGATACTGGGTCGCGATATCCTGCAGCGCGTTGGTCAGGGATGCCGCGGCAAAAACGGTAATTTTCTCTGCCGCAGAGGCCTGCATGACCATACCGGATGCCAATACAATACCGCCGACCCATTTAGTCCATTGCTGTTTCATGGTGTTCTCCGCAAGTTAATGTGCAATATCGCCCTTCGTTATATAAAAAATAATATAACGTTGCGCAGAAGCTTGTCATGCGGTTTATCGGCAGGGGAAGACATATCTTGAGAAACACCCGCCGAACGGTGCCGGCGGGCATTGAGAGGGGAATGGGTGACGATCAGTGCTGAGTGCGGTTTTCTTTCGAGCGGCCCACTTTGGAGAAAATGTTGAACACTTCCGCCAAACCGTAGATCAGGCCGAGGATGATCGCCATGACCACCGGCACCATCACCACAGCGAACAGCAAACTTTTTAATAATTCCAACATGGTAGCCTCACTTAACTGCCCATTGAGCGGTAATGAACACCGCTACGTAGCGCCATTTTAAACCAAAATAGCCGCTAAAACGGAGCTATTTTAAACATCAGGTGAAATTTGTAACCGGCCAAACGTGCCATTTTGGCGCTTTGTCGGCAAATCGGCGACAATAAGGCTTTTGCAGCCGACAGGACGCGTTATGCAGGCCGAAATCCTCCTTACCCTAAAACTCCAGCAAAAACTGTTCGCCGATCCACGCCGCATCGCGCTGCTCAAGCAGGTCCGACACACCGGCTCCATCAGCCAGGGCGCCAAACTGGCGGGCATCAGCTATAAAAGCGCCTGGGACGCCATTAATGAAATGAACCAACTGGCGGAGCAAACGGTAGTGGAACGCGCCACCGGCGGCAAAGGCGGCGGCGGCGCTCAGGTCACTCACTACGGTGAACGGCTGATCCAGCTTTATGATCTGCTGGGCCAAATCCAGCAAAAAGCCTTCGACGTATTGCAGCAAGATAACCTGCCGCTCGACAGCCTGCTGGCGGCGATTTCCCGCTTTTCGCTGCAAACCAGCGCGCGTAACCAGTTCTTCGGCACCGTCATCGAACGTGACCACCAGCAGGTGCAGCAGCATCTGGAGATTTTACTGAGCGATGGAAAAACTCGCCTCAGCGCGGCGCTTACCCAACAGAGCGCCGACCGGCTGCAGCTCGCTCCCGGCAAGGAAGTGTTGGCGCTGATCAAAGCGCCGTGGGTGACACTGAATAGCGATCCGGCGCTGGCCGGGGCGGCGGACAATGTGCTGGCGGGCGTAGTGGCCAGCCTCCAGCCAGGTGCCGATCACAGCGAAGTGCTGGTGACGCTGGCGGGCGGCGAAACTCTGTGCGCAACGGTGACCAATCAGGAACTGCAACAGCTTGAATTACAGCCCGGCAGCGCGGTACACGCCCTGTTTAACGCCGATCGGGTAATTGTCGCCACGTTGTGTTAAACGCAACGTAACGTTGCGTTTTTGCCGATTGACTTCACACGCCAATACGCCTATTTCTAAATCAATTAATTGCACAATAAGGAATAGGTAATGTCATCGTTGCACATTTCGCAAGGCTCATTTCGCTTAAGCGATACCCGAACCCTGACGCTGGATGCGCTGGAGATTCAGTCTGGCGACAGTTGGGCCTTTGTCGGTGCCAACGGCAGCGGAAAATCCGCCCTGGCGCGTGCGCTGGCCGATGAGCTGGTGTTGCTGAGCGGCGAACGCCGCAGCGACTTCAGCCGACAGGTGCGCATCTCCTTCGAACAGTTGCAAAAACTGGTCAGCGACGAATGGCAACGCAACAATACCGATCTGCTCAGCCCCGGCGAAGAAGACACCGGCCGCACCGCGGCGGAAATCATTCAAGAAGAAGTGAAAAACCCGGAGCGCTGCGCGCAGCTGGCCGCACAGTTCGGCATCACTGCGCTGCTGACGCGCCGTTTCAAATACCTTTCCACCGGCGAAACACGCAAGACCTTGCTGTGCAGGGCATTAATGCCGCAGCCCGACTTACTGATCCTGGATGAACCCTTCGACGGGTTGGACGTGAATTCCCGCGCGCAATTGGCTGCGCTGTTGAGCGATCTCTCCGAACAGGGTTACACCCTGGTGCTGGTGCTCAACCGTTTTGACGAGGTACCGGACTTTATCCGGCAGGTGGGGGTGTTGGCGGATTGCACGCTGGCAAGCCAGGGCACGCGCCAACAGGTAATGGCGGACGCGCTGGTGGCGCAATTGGCGCACAGCGAGAACCTGGATGGCCTGGCGCTGCCGGAAACCGAGGATCCGGCCCAGAAATCCACCTTGCCGACGGATCAACCGTTAATCGTGCTGCGTGACGGGGTGGTCAGTTACAACGATCGCCCCATCCTTAATCATCTCGACTGGCAGGTTAACCCCGGCGAGCACTGGCAAATCATCGGCCCGAACGGTGCCGGTAAATCCACCTTGCTCAGCCTGATCACCGGCGATCACCCACAGGGCTACAGCAACGATCTTACCCTGTTCGGCCGCCGTCGCGGCAGCGGAGAAACCATCTGGGACATCAAACGCCATATCGGCTACGTCAGCAGCAGCCTGCATCTGGACTATCGCGTCAGTTCGAACGTACGCAACGTGATCCTGTCCGGCTTTTTCGACTCCATCGGCATCTATCAGGCCGTGTCTGACCGGCAGCAGCAATTGGCCGACCAATGGTTGGCACTATTGGGGTTGGGCGGTTCACGCGGCGATATGCCGTTTCACAGTTTGTCCTGGGGTCAGCAGCGGCTGGCGTTGATCGCCCGTGCGCTGGTCAAGCACCCGGCGTTGCTGATCCTCGACGAACCGCTGCAGGGCCTGGATCCGCTCAATCGCCAATTGGTGCGCCGCTTTGTCGACGTGCTGATCGGCCAGGGCGCCACCCAGTTGCTGTTTGTTTCCCACCATGCGGAAGACGCGCCACAGTGCATTACTCACCGCCTGAGCTTTTTGCCCGACAGTGACGGTTACCGCTATCAACAGGATCAGTTGGCCTGATATCCCGGATTATCCTGCGGAGGGGGGCCCGGCGCTCCTCCGACGGCATATCCGACGACATATCCGGCAACACTTCCTCCGCAACACATCGCAGTGGGCCTTTTATCATAAAGGGATGAAGGATTCATTTTTGGAGAGGCTATGTCCGCTGCACTGATTATTATCGATCTGATTGAGGATCTGATTGGCCCCAAAGGACGCGCGAATCATTGCCATGAGCAGGTGGTGGCGCATGACCTGATTGCCAACACCAATGCTGCCGCAGCCTACGCGCGCGTGCGCAAAATTCCGGTGATTTGGGTACGCGTGGGTTTTGCCGACGATTATCACGATATCCCCCCCCACTCTCCCTTGTTCAATCACCTTAAGCAGATAGGCGCCCTGCGTTTGAGCAGCCCCGGTTGCCAATGGGACAAGGCTTTACAGGTGTTGCCGGTGGATTTTCAATTCGAAAAGAATGCCGTCTCCGCCTTTGCCGGTAACAATTTGTTAGCCTGGTTGCAGCAACATCGTTGTCATCATCTATTGCTGGGAGGCGTCAGTACCCCGCTGGCAATTGAAAGCACCGCGCGACAGGCGCACGATGCAGGTTTTCAGGTCACCGTATTGCAGGATTTGTGCGCGGCGCCGAGCGAGGAGATACACCAGCAAAGCCTGGATATTCTGCAAAACCTGGCGGAAATCACCCGCTCGCAAGCCTGGATGAAAGGGTAAATCAGACAGCTGCCGAATAAACTCACTTCAGATCACTGTCCGGACCTTTGCTGTAACCTCTCTATGTTACTATTCGTCATAGCGCTCAACTTCGCCATACTCACACGCCGTACAGGCATTGAGCGCTGTGTGCATATTTTAAAGGGATAGAGTTATGTGGGGCGTACTTTCGATTTCGTTGTTCTTTTTGCCATTTAACCGGCTGATTGCCTGGTTGTTTTTGGCCGCATCGGCGGGCATGGGGATGTACCATGGGGTGTTGACCCCACTCAGCCTGGGTTGTTTGTTGGTCATTGCTGCACTGGCCGGCCTGAGGCACCATTTCCGCGCCCAACCTAATCTGGCGGTGCCGCTGGAAGTGCTGGTGGTGGGAAGCTGCGTGGCGTTATTCCTGCATCTGGTGCCGGGGTTCCATAACCAGTTGATGATCGACGATGAAAAAACCGGCCCGCTCAGCGCACCTTTCACCATGTATTACAATTTCGACAAGGCGCTGGTGCCATTCCTGTTGTTTGCCTGCCTGCCGACATTGTTCGCCGCTGAAACCGGTAAAAGCGTCGGGAAAACCGGTTGGATCGCGCTGATCGTGGCAGTGCCTGCCTTACTGCTGGTGGCGGTGGCGCTCGGCGGTTTGAAGATTGAACTGCATGCACCGGGCTGGATCCTGGCGTTTGTGATGGCCAACCTGTTCTTCGTCTGTATGGCGGAAGAAGCGCTGTTCCGCGGTTATTTGCAACAACGCCTTAGCCAGTGGCTAGGCGCCTGGCCGGCCTTGATTATTGCAGCGCTGGTGTTTGGTGCCGCGCACCTGGCCGGCGGCATGCTGATGGTGGTATTCGCCACGCTTGCCGGGTTGATTTACGGCCTGGCGTGGATGTGGAGCGGCCGCCTGTGGGTGCCGATCCTGTTCCATTTCGGGCTTAATCTTACGCACCTGCTGTTATTCACTTATCCACTGTATCAACATCCCTGATGTTCTCGGCCGGCAGGGATACTCTGCCGGCGATATGGATGAAAACGCTATCATCCCGTTTCTCACCCTACCTACTCCGCCCTGTAACCCCTGCTGCATTTCCTGTATCCCTTCTTGCTGCGCCCGAGTGTAAACGATTCCATTTTTCGCTCTGGATCACCTTTTTACTCTGTTGGGCATGCTATCTTTTTGCGCATCGTTATCCATTTTAATCTGTAAAGGGTGCGCCTGGCACTGATGAAAGCGATTACACGCAGCCGCACCAGCCAAGAAAAAGGAACCGCAATGACGGATTTTAATCCCATCGATCACCCCCATCGCCGCTATAACCCGCTGACCGGTCAATGGGTATTGGTGTCGCCGCACCGCGCCAAGCGCCCATGGCAGGGTCAACAGGAATCCGCCCAGCAGGAAAGGCTGCCGCAACACGATCCGGACTGCTTCCTCTGCCCAGGCAATACCCGCGTTACCGGCGATAAAAACCCGGATTATCAGGACACCTATGTGTTCACCAATGATTTCGCCGCGCTGATGACGGATACGCCGCAGGCACCGGAAAGCCAGGATCCGCTCATGCGCTGCCAGAGCGCGCGCGGCACCAGCCGGGTCATCTGCTTCTCCCCCGATCACAGTAAAACCTTGCCGGAACTGACGCTTGCGGCACTGGAACGGGTGATTGCCACCTGGCAGGAACAAACTGCCGATCTCGGGCGCAGCTATCCGTGGGTACAGGTATTCGAAAACAAAGGGGCGGCGATGGGATGCTCCAACCCGCACCCGCATGGGCAGGTGTGGGCCAACAGCTTCCTGCCGAACGAAGTCGAACATGAAGATCGCCTGCAGCGCGAATATTTCCAACAGCACCAATCCTCCCTGCTGGTGGACTACGTACAGCGTGAACTCGCTGACGGCAGCCGGACGGTAGTAGAAACCGAACACTGGCTGGCCGTAGTGCCTTACTGGGCCGCCTGGCCGTTTGAAACGCTGCTGCTGCCGAAGGCCGCCGTGCAGCGCATTACCGATCTGAGCGCCGCGCAGAGCAGTGACCTGGCCGTCGCGCTGAAAAAACTGACCAGCCGCTACGACAATCTGTTCCAGTGTTCTTTCCCGTATTCCATGGGCTGGCACGGCGCGCCGTTCAACGATGCGGATAACCGCCACTGGCAATTGCATGCGCATTTCTATCCGCCGCTGCTGCGCTCCGCCACGGTGCGTAAATTTATGGTGGGTTACGAGATGCTGGCGGAAACCCAGCGAGATCTGACTGCAGAACAGGCGGCAGAACGCCTGCGCGCCGTTAACGACATTCATTACCGTGAAGCCGGAGCCCAATAATGAGTTTGAAAAATATTACCCACACCCTTTTTACCGAACGCTTTGGCTACGCGCCCGCGCTGACCATTCAGGCTCCAGGGAGGGTGAATTTGATCGGTGAACATACCGACTATAACGACGGTTTCGTGTTGCCGTGCGCCATTGATTACCAAACGGTGATTGCCGGTGCCAGGCGTGACGACCGCCAGATCCGGGTGATCGCGGCCGATTACGACGGCCAGCTGGATCAATTTTCGCTTGACGAGCCGATCGTCAGCCACCCGGACCAGCTTTGGTCCGATTACGTGCGCGGCGTGATCAAACACCTGCAACTGCGCAACGCCAATTTTGGCGGCGCGGATCTGGTGATCACCGGCAACGTGCCGCAAGGCGCCGGCCTCAGCTCTTCCGCCTCACTGGAAGTGGCCGTTGGCCAGGTGATGCAGGCATTGTATGAACTGCCGCTGGATGGCGTAGCGCTGGCTTTGAATGGCCAGGAGGCGGAAAACCAGTTTGTCGGCTGCAATTGCGGGATCATGGATCAGCTGATTTCTGCGCTCGGCGAACAGGATCATGCATTACTGATCGACTGTCGTTCACTGGAGACCCGTGCAGTGTCGGTTCCGGAAAATATTGCCGTGGTGATCATCAACTCCAACGTGAAGCGCGGACTGGTGGACAGCGAATACAACACCCGTCGCGAACAATGCGAAGCCGCCGCGCGCTTCTTCGGCGTCAAGGCACTGCGCGACGTCAGCCCGGAGCTGTTCTTCCCGATCCAGCATGAATTGGATCCGATCGTCGCCAAGCGAGCGCGCCACGTGATCACTGAAAACGATCGCACCCTGGCCGCCGCAGATGCACTGGCAGCGGGCGATATGAAACTGATGGGGAGGCTGATGGCGGAATCTCACGCTTCAATGCGGGATGACTTTGCCATTACCGTGCCGCCGATCGACCAGTTGGTGGAGATCGTCAAAAACGTTATCGGCGAGCGCGGCGGCGTGCGCATGACCGGCGGCGGCTTTGGCGGCTGCATAGTGGCGCTGATGCCGCAAGAACTGGTAGAGCCGGTGCGCGAGACGGTAGCGCGCGAATATCCGTTGCAGACCAATGGACTGAAAGAAACCTTTTACGTTTGCAAGGCATCAGCGGGGGCCGGAATATGCTGACAGACAGTTTGCAACTGGCCCCTGATGGCCAGCCTTACCAGCTGACCCGGTTGCAAAACGCCGGTGGGATGACGATCACGCTGATGGATTGGGGCGCCACCTGGCTTTCCGCCGTGCTGCCGCTGAAATCGGGCGAAACGCGTGAACTGCTGTTGGGCTGCCGGACACCGGCGGACTATCAGCGGCAGGCGGCCTATCTTGGCGCCACCGTTGGGCGCTATGCCAACCGCATCGCCTACGCCAGTCTGCTGGTCGGCAACAAGCCGCATCCGCTGCTCGCCAATCAAGGGGAGCACCAACTGCATGGTGGGCCGGAAGGCTTCAACGCCCGCCGCTGGCGGATTGTTCAGCAAGATGCGCAGCAGGTGAGCTACGCGTTGCATTCACCCGATGGCGACCAGGGGTTTCCCGGCAACCTCGAGGTTCAGGTCAATTACCGGCTCACCGCCGATAACCGGCTGGAAATCAGTTATCAGGCCCGGACCGATCGCGCCTGTCCGGTCAATCTGACCAACCACGCGTATTTCAACCTGGATGGCGCCGGTACCGACGCCCGCCGGCAACGGCTGCAGCTGTTTGCCGACCGTTATCTGCCGGTCGACAGCGAGGGCATACCCAACGCCGAACTCACGCCGGTGGACGGCAGCGGCATGGATTTTCGCCACCCGAAAACGTTGCTGCAGGATTTCCTGCGCGACCGCGATCAGCAGCGGGTAAAAGGCTACGATCATGCCTATCTGCTGCACCGTACCTGCGGCGCATTGGACTGCCCGGCGGCACACCTGTGGTCGGCGGACGGTCAGGTGCAGATGAGCGTCTTCACCAGCGCACCGGCGCTGCAACTGTACAGCGGCAATTACCTGGACGGCACGCCGGCACGTGATGGCGGCAGCTACGCCAGTTACGCCGGCATAGCGCTGGAAAGCGAGTTTTTGCCGGACAGCCCGCACCACCCGGAATGGCCGCAACCGGACTGTTGGCTCAAACCGGGGCAGCAATATCAAAGTGCCACCCATTATCAGTTTTATCCTATTTGACCCACCACGCCCCTTGCCATGCGGCCGGGGGCCGTTTGTTATAAATGCTTACCTTTTTACACGCCGGGCCCACCGGCACCTGCCTTTCCTTATTCCAAAGCGCACACTAGAATCAGGCTACGGTGATAAGCACAACGTCTTGTGCTGCGTCACAATTTTCGGCCATCTCAGGCCGGTCAATAGCTGAAGGAACACCTATGCGTCTGATTACTGCACTCCCTTTACTGGCGGGTTTACTGCTGAGCACCAACCTGATGGCTGCCGATACCGCAACCGCAGCGAAAACGCCTTCGCCGGCGCAGGCTGCACAGCAGAAGCGCATGACCGATTGTAATCAACAGGCTTCTACCCAAACACTGAAAGGCGCGGACCGCACCACCTTCATGAGCACCTGCCTGAAAGCGGAAGGTTCTGCAGCAGCGAAAACCCTGACGCCGCAACAGCAGAAAATGAAAACCTGCAACGCCGACGCCAAAGCTAAAAGCCTGAAAGGCGACGAACGTAAAACCTTTATGAGCAGTTGCCTGAAAAAAGCAGCCTGATTCCCCTTCTCCCACGGCACGGCCGGATCTCATTCCGCCGTGCCGGTTTACCCCGTGACGCCCGCCTGATCGATTCAGCTTTTTCCTCGGAACAGTACTTACTTTGCGGCAAGAAATTGGCTATGGTTAGACACTATCGATTGCCGAGCCACCGGCCGCGGCAATATAATGATTTTCGTTATCATTGAAATGTCAGATTATTAAGGAGTTAAGCTATGGCTGTAACTAAGCTGGTTCTGGTGCGTCACGGCGAAAGCCAGTGGAACAACGAAAACCGCTTTACCGGTTGGTATGATGTTGATCTGTCCGACAAAGGTCGCACCGAAGCGAAAGCAGCAGGCAAGCTGTTGAAAGATGAAGGTTTCTCTTTTGACTTTGCTTACACCTCCGTACTGAAGCGCGCGATCCATACCCTGTGGAACATTCTGGACGAACTGGATCAGGCCTGGCTGCCGACTGAAAAATCCTGGAAGCTGAACGAACGCCACTACGGTGCGCTGCAGGGTCTGAACAAGGCCGAAACCGCTGAAAAATACGGTGACGAGCAGGTTAAGCAATGGCGTCGCGGCTTCGCCGTCACCCCACCAGAGCTGACCAAAGATGATGAGCGTTACCCGGGCCATGATCCACGCTACTCAGCGCTGACCGAAAAAGAGCTGCCGCTGACCGAAAGCCTGGCGCTGACCATCGATCGCGTAATCCCTTACTGGGACGAAGAAATTCTGCCACGTATCAAAAGCGGTGAGCGCGTTATTGTTGCCGCTCACGGCAACTCGCTGCGTGCGCTGGTGAAATACCTGGATAACCTGAGCGAAGATGAGATCCTCGAACTGAACATCCCAACCGGCGTGCCGTTGGTGTATGAATTCGACGAAAACTTCAAGCCAATCAAACGTTACTATCTGGGCAATGCCGACGAGATCGCGGCTAAAGCGGCCGCCGTGGCAAACCAGGGTAAAGCGAAGTAATTTTTCGCCCGTTGATCTAAAAACCCCCCGGTTTTGGCCGGCAATATAGATCGTTTGAGAATGTTTGAACGATCCCGGCAGTAAGTAAAAGATAATCCGGAGTCAGCCCCTGACTCCGGATTTTTTTATGTCTGAACTCGATGCAGTTACAGGGGCTGGCCCCCTATTCGGAGCAATGACCAGCAATTCAATCCGCCAAGTTTCGCAGCCTATAAACATGCGGCTCGAGAGTATCAAGCACAGATAGCCAATATGAAAAACATAAGCTTGATGGCATTCTGCTGAGAGGTTAAGAGAATAGCGGTTATAACCGTTATGGCCTTCTGTCCGGAAACGGCCAAAAATCCGAATCTACGCAGGGAGAATTGAACAACATTTACACTGCAGTCGGTCATGACCTATTATCCATGAATAAAAGGACCGCAATGGACGACGTACAAGGAATGTATCACCATGTCAGCACTAGCGTTTCCCTGCACTATCTTCAAAACTCAAAAAAGAATGGACGACTATGGCGCGGAGGATATGCGCTGCGGTGATTTAAGCGAATCACAGCTAAAAAATACATTTAATCTGGCCGACATCTCGGCCAGGGTTAATCCGTTCACCTTGACGAAAATCACCCCGTTCAGCCAGCCACAATCGCTGACTCGTGGTTCCCGTGGAGAGGACGAGAAAATTACCCGTGAGGCGTGCGCCAAAATTCTGTTTGATGAATTCCGTCACCTCTCGCAGCCTTTCTCCGTATACGGTCCCTACAAGCCGTTGATCGAAAAGATGATCACCCATATGCAGAATGGCCAGGGCTCGCCCTTCACCAGTCCGCATCTGGATGCGGCTTTGAAGGAGCATGTGCTGAGCGACAGATCGCCAGATAATAGCTCACGCTTATTATTGGGGAAATCTTTAAGCCAAAATATAGACTGGGAGAATAAATGTTATCCAATAGAAAATAAAAATGAACTAAACGATGCTATCCTTGGAGGAAAGTTACCTAAATTTGATAGATTCCAGGATAATTTTAACGGCATGGGCATCACGGTTCACGACACTTGGGCAACTCATATCACCATAAAATCACTACAGATTGATAATGACCGCTATCGTGCGGTTGTGCATTACAAGGTACAGGATCACTTCGGCCTGGACGGTGACGATATTTCAAATACTAAATTTAACCGGCTCCGTTTTTTCCGTATCTGGTTTGTACTCCAGCGATACCATCAGTTTGGTTTTAATCCCTTTATGACCAATATGGAAGCCACTGTAGAAATTACCGGGGGACGAAATGAAAACAAAAACTAAGAAAACTTTCTATGCACTACTCCTGATCGGCTTCGCTCTGATTTTTTATTTTATCTGGTTAACTAATCGTACAGTTGAAATAGTAGGCATCCATCAGAGAAACAATTACAGTGATGTACTGGTAACAAATTTCCCTTTCACTGACAAAGGTAAAATAAACTGGTGGATGGAGAATAAAGATAGATTAAAAACCCTGTATAACATACCAAAAGCAGCACCTTATGGTTTATTCACTATAGTATTTTGGGATTTCGACGAAGGTTATAAAGAAGAAGGAAAGTATGACAGAATGTGTTTTGATGATATGAAAACCAAATTTAACTGCATTGATAAAAATAGAGTCTTCTCAGTTGAGAATAATCGAAGTAATGATATTTTGTTTACCGTGCATGATGGAATATATCGCATGGGAAAGGATGGGAATATTATAAAAATTTATCATAAATAAGTCTTTTATCCTCCAGGGGTGAAGGCAGGAAGATTGCCTTTGCTCCCGATATACACTAGCCATGCACTCATAGCCAAATATCCAGAAGGCTATCACGCCTTACCCCCTTCCGATAATCCGTCAATGGTGAATTGCGCAAGCGCATGGGTGACAATTCAGTTACCGACGCCGCGCTTATTAAATAACAGTGGGTTAACGCATAAATCGCTAACCCACTGTTTATTATTATAATAGGTAAATCAGACGCCGTTTGGCGAAAACCGCGTATTGATGACGCAAACGGCTTTCATCGGGACAGGAAGCACTTCCCGGCAAACATCGGGTCGATTTAAGCAAAACCGCCTGCCTCTCAAAATCCGTCTTGCAAAACAGGCGGCCCATAGATTCCATGAAGATTTCGCAAACTGATCCCTGTTTTATCAGGCGCGACGCGCCTTAACCGCCGCCGCCAACTCGCGCAGCACGGTTTCCGTGTCTTCCCAGCCGATGCAAGCGTCTGTCACGCTTTTGCCATAGACCAGCGGCTCGCCGCTTTCCAGGTTTTGGTTGCCTTCCACCAGATGGCTTTCGATCATCACGCCGATAATCGCTTTTTCACCGCCGGCTACCTGTTTGCACACGTCCGCATTCACTTCCAGCTGCTTTTTGAATTGCTTGCTGCTGTTGGCGTGGCTGAAATCGATCATCACCTGCGCCGGCAGGCCCGCTTTGACCAGGCCGTCTTTGACTTCTTTCACGTGCGCCGCGCTGTAGTTCGGCTCTTTGCCGCCGCGCAGGATAATGTGACAATCGCCGTTACCGCTGGTGTTAACGATAGCCGAGTGGCCCCATTTGGTCACCGACAGGAAACAGTGCGGTGCGCTGGCCGCGTTGATGGCATCAATCGCCACTTTGATGGTGCCGTCGGTACCGTTCTTGAAACCAACCGGGCAAGACAGGCCGGAAGACAGCTCGCGGTGTACCTGGGATTCCGTGGTACGTGCGCCAATCGCGCCCCAGCTCATCAGATCCGCCAGATACTGCGGGGTGATCATGTCGAGGAATTCCCCCGCAGCCGGCAAGCCGCTATCGTTGATATCCAACAGCAACTTACGGGCCAGGCGCAGACCGTCGTTGATCTGGAAGCTGTTATCCATCTGCGGATCGTTGATCAGCCCTTTCCAGCCCACGGTGGTACGCGGTTTTTCAAAGTAAACGCGCATCACCACTTCCAGTTCACCGCTCAGTTCCTGACGCAGCGTCAACAAGCGCTCTGCATACTCTTTTGCCGCTTTGGTATCGTGGATCGAGCATGGGCCGATGACCACCAACAGGCGATCGTCGTTACCGCGAAGGATCTTGTGAATTGCACTGCGCGCCAGGGACACCGTCTCAGCTGCACGTTCAGTGGCCGGAAACTTCTCTAACAGGGCCACCGGTGGCAGGAGTTCCTTAATTTCTTTAATGCGTAAATCATCATTTTGGTAATTCATAACTTTTCCATTCGGTATCGAGGGGCGGTATTTCACAAAGCGTAGATCTCACCAATTTAGCCTGTGAGGGTAGCGCTGTAAATCACCTTAGCCGCCTCCCGGCTGAACGGCCAAATTATCAGTAGATTGTGCTGTTTCATCGGGAGAGCGCAGTGGCTCCTTTTTCGCTATGCTAGCGATCAGGATATCGCTACTTGAGCCAAACCATGCCTTCTCTGTTATTAGTTGATGACCACCCAGTGGTTCATGTCGCACTGGAAGCGGCGCTAATGAAGTCTTCCCGTCCTTATAGTCTGCAGGCGGTAGAGGACGATGTTCAGGCCCTGGCCCAATTGGCCTCAGCCGCTTTTTCTCTGGTCATTCTGGATATCGGCCTGCCGCAGGTAGACGGCTTACAACTGCTGAAAAAGATCCGTCGCCACTACCCGCAGCAACCGATCCTGATCTACACCGCGCAGGAAGAAGAGATCTACGCGCACATGGCCTGGTCGGCCGGCGCTAACGGGTTTGTGCATAAAGGCAGCCGGCTTGAACAGTTGGTGCAGGCAATTGAAACCGTGCTGGCCGGGGAGCCGAGTTTTCCTGCCGGCGCGATGGCGGAAGAAACGCAGTCGGCAGAGGGAACACTACTGACACCCAAAGAATTGCAAATCCTCGGCCTGCTCAGCAAAGGGCTATCCAATCTGCAAATTGCCGAGATGCTGAGCATCAGCAACAAAACCGTCAGCACCCACAAGAAGAATATTCTGCGCAAAACCGGCGCCGGCAACCTGTTGGAGCTGGTGGCGGTATTTAGAGAACTGGCGCCATGATGCGTGGCGTTCTGCTGCTGTTGGCGATGCTGTTCAACCTCGGCAACGTTGCATACGCGGCGCAACCGGTGCCTTATCAGTTGGTCAGCAGCCTGAATATTCCGGCGGATATGCTGATTGCCAGCGAGAAAAATCCCTGGCGCGACGCTACGCTGCGCGTGGGCATCATCAGCGAGAATGCCAGCCCCTATAACATTATTGTCGATGAGGATCTGTACGGGTTGAACGCCGACTACCTCGGTTACATCCAGCAGGTCACCGGCATCCGCTTTCAGATTTACGGCTTTGCCGATCTGGCGCAGCTCGAACAAGCGCTGCACGGCGGCATTATCGATCTGCTGTACGGCATTCCGCAGAACGAGGCGCTGGAGGATCTGAAAATCTCCCAGCCTTATTACGTCAGCAACCTGCGCGTATTGCGCGATCGGAGCAATGACCGCCAGGTGATGCTTAACTCCGCCGATGCACGAGTGGCGATCAGTGCCCTGACCGATATGCAAGCCGGCAACGCGTTGAAGGCGGTGTCTTCCCACGTGCAGCGTTATGACAATAACCTGCAGGCGGTGTATGCCTTGCTGAACGGCAGCAGCGATTACTTTATTGCCGACGAAGCCAGCGCCAGCTTTATTATTGACCAGTTGCAGCTAGGTCAGCTTTATCAGATCGAAAGCACCGTCAATCTCGGTAACCTGTCGTTCGTCTTCGCCGCCGCCAATCCGGCGCTGATCGACACTCTCAACGTCGCTATCGCCGATGCGCCCATGGAGTTGATGAATGCCATTCAAAGCCGTTGGAGCAAAAAGATCCCCAGCTATCTCGATACCGGCAACGCCGATCTGACGCAGATGGAAAAAGGCTGGGTAGAAAAGCACCCCACCGTTTATTACGCCGCCATAGAGAATAACTTCCCTTTCGCCTATCGCGGCTCCGACGGCCAGCCCCGCGGTTACGCGATCGACATACTCAAGATCATTGCGCAAAACACCGGGCTGCGTTTTGCTCCGTTATGGGCGCGCAATGCCGAACAGGCGGACCAGTTGGTGCTGTCCGGCCAGGCCAGTTTCCGCACCGCTCTGCCGCTGGCGCGCGGCGTTAAGGCACGCTACAGCACCAGCATGCCGATTCACCGTTCGCTGTGGGGGGTTTACGTGGGCCAGTACGCCAACGGGATTTCTACCTGGAACGATCTGGCCGGCAAGCGCATCGGCGTACTGCAAGGCGATCTGGCGCAGGGGCTGGTACCGCCTAACGAAGAACCGGTACGCTTTGCCGACAGCAAGGCCATGTATGACGCCCTGGCCAACGGCCAGTTGGATGCGCTGGTGGATAACGTGATCTCGGCAAACTTTATCGCCCTGTCGCGTTATTCCGGGGCAATAAAACTGGCTTTCGCCGCCAATAACATCGCCTACCCGGTGGCGTTCGGCGTGCGTCAAGACCAGCCGCTGTTACTGGCAATCCTCGATAAAAACCTGATGCAGATCCCCGCGGAAACCCTGCAATCGCTGCGCGATGAGTGGATTGTCGACCGCAGCAACCTGATCGATGCGGTGAACGACAACCGCATGCAACCGCAAACGACCTGGCTGCTGGCGCTACTTGCAGCGGCGATCCTGCTGCTGCTGGCGCTGACATTGCGCCGGTTTATTTTGCAACGAAGGGAAAAGCATGAGCGTGAAATGATCGAGCAGGCGCGCCGCCACGCCGAAGCCGAGAACCGGATGAAAAGCAAGTTTTTGGCTACCGTCAGCCATGAGCTGCGCACGCCCATGCACGCCATCCTCGGCCTGTTGGAACTGGAGCTGAAACGCCAGCCGATGCCGGAGGGGCTGCCCGTCATTTACAGTTCGGCGTCATCCTTGCTCAACTTGCTCAATGACTTACAAGATTACGCCCGGCTGGAAACCGGAACCTTGACGCTGGTGCCAAAGACCCTGGCACTGCGCCCCTGGGTTGCCCACATCAGCGCGCTGTATCAGCCGCTGATCGGCGAGCGCCCGGTCACCTTGAGCGTTACCGCCAGCAACCTGTTGCCTGCCGCCGTCGTTATTGATGGTGAGCGTTTACTTCAGGTTGCTAACAACCTGATAAATAATGCCATTAAATTCACGCCTCGCGGCAGCATTCTGGTCAATATCGGCTGGCGCGAGCAGGATAAACAACAGGGCGAGTTGTTGCTGACGGTGACCGATAGCGGCTGTGGCATTGCCGCCGATGAGATCGGCAAACTGTTCCAACCCTTCTATCGCGCCCGCGGCGCACAACGCGTATCGGTGCAGGGTACCGGGCTGGGGTTGTCTATCTGTAAGGAAATTATCGAGCAAATGGGCGGCCGGATTGAGCTGCAATCACAGCCCGGCATCGGTACTCAGGTCAAGGTTTCAGTGCCGGTCCCCCAGGTTCCCCTGGATGCAGTTCCCCTCAACCAGAACGACGCACCGCTCAGCTTGCCGTCGCCCTCCACGCTGCGCGTGGCGCTGATTGACGATCACCCGACCAACCTGCTGCTGATGGAACGGCAACTGCGCCACTTCGGCCTGCAGCCGGCGCTGTTCGAGCACGGTTATGCGCTGCTGAAAGCTCACCGCAGGCAGCCGTTCGACCTGCTGTTTATCGATTACAACATGCCGCGCCCGGATGGCCTGACATTGGCGCGACTGATACGCCGCGATGAACAGCGTTATCATCGCCCGGCCTGCCAGATTGTTCTCTGTTCGGCAGACGTACAGGAATTTACCCGTATTCCACAGGGACGGGGGTCTGTCGATCGCTTTTTGACCAAACCGATTTCACTGGCCGCCATTGCTCAGGCACTACCGCAGCAACCGCAGGCTCCGGAACAGCAGTTAGCCCTTACTGACCTAAAACGGGTACTGGGCGATATGGCCGGCAATGATCAACTGATGGCGCAACGCCTGGCCACCACGCTGATCTCCACGCTGCGACAAGACCGGCAACGGCTTGTCCAGGCGGCGGAGAGCGAAGACTGGCCGAGCCTGGGGCAGGCCGCACATCGCATCAAGGGCAGCCTGCTGATGTTGCAACAGCCAGAGGCCGCAAACCTGTGCCAATTATTGGTGGAAAGCGGCCGTGAAGGGATGTTGGCTCAGGCCGCCTATACTGAATTGAGTGCGTGGGTAGAACAGATACTGATAGAACTGGACGGTCTGGTCAGCACTGACGCGCCGTATTTCGCTATGCATAAGGATAAACAATGACGGACTCCCCACAGGCACACCTGCCAAAAAACAGTAATAGTAAACGCCTACTGACCGCTTTTTTAGTCACTGCGGTATTTATGATCGCCGAGGTGATCGGCGGGCTGATTTCCGGTTCGCTGGCACTGCTGGCCGATGCCGGCCATATGCTCACCGACGCTGCGGCGCTGCTGGTGGCACTGATGGCGGTACACTTTTCGCAGCGTAAACCCAACGCACGCCATACCTTCGGCTATTTGCGCCTGACCACGCTGGCGGCGTTTCTCAATGCCGCCGCCCTGTTGGTGATCGTAGTATTCATCCTGTGGGAGGCGATACGGCGTTTCTTCGAACCACAGCCGGTGATGGGTGCGCCAATGCTGATCATCGCCATAGCGGGGCTTTTGGCTAACCTGTTCGCCTTCTGGCTGCTGCACCGCGGTACGGAAGAGAAAAACATCAACGTGCGAGCCGCTGCGTTGCACGTATTGGGAGATTTGCTGGGTTCGGTGGGGGCGATCGTTGCCGCCATTGTGATCCTGAGCACCGGCTGGACGCCGATTGACCCGATATTGTCGGTGCTGGTGTCCTGTCTGGTGCTGCGCAGCGCCTGGCGACTGCTGAAAGAGAGCTTCCACGAATTGCTGGAAGGCACGCCACAAGAAGTGGATATCAACAAACTGCAAAAAGACCTGTGCCTGAATATTCCCGAGGTACGCAATATTCATCACGTTCACGTCTGGCAGATTGGCGAACAGAAACTGATGACGCTGCATGCGCAAGTGATACCGCCAAACGACCACGATGGCCTGCTGCGCCGCATTCAGGCTTATCTGCTGGAACACTACCGTATCGGCCATGTCACCATTCAAATGGAATATCAGCACTGTGATACGCCCGACTGCGGGATTAACCGGGCACCCGAGCCGAGTGATCACTCACATTCCGGCTCACATTCACATCTGGGTCATCACCACTAAAAGCAAGAGGGCGCCAGTTTGGCGCCCTCTGCGTTTGTTATTGCGAGGAAGATAACGGTCGGGAATGGTTGCGACCGGCGCTTTTGATCCACAACCAGGAACCGTTCAGCGCAATCAGCGTCAGGATCACGTATTCCAGCGCCATGGCATACACGCCCTGGTAGGCAAAAATCGCCACGCTGATTACGTCAATCACCACCCACAGCAGCCAGTTTTCCACGTATTTGCGCGTCATCAACATCATCGCCACGATCGACAACACCATCATCGCCGAGTCCCAGAACGGGAAAGCGTCCGGTTGCAGCTGCGGCATTTGCACGCTGAGGCCCACTGCCTGCATTACCGTCACCGCAAGCTGCGTCAACCAGGCAAAGACTCTGTCGATATTGAAGGTCATCAGGGCAATGCCGATAACGCACACCGCCGCCCAGGCCAGCGCTTTCGGTAACGGCAGCCAGCGGATTTTCAGCTCGGCCTGATTGTCCTGGGTTTGGCGGCTCCAGGCATACCAGCCGTAAATATTGGCGACAAAAAAGAACAGCTGCAGCAACAGGCTGGCGTAAAGCTGGATCTGAAAGAAAATCACCGCAAACAGCGTGACGTTAATCAGGCCGAACAGATAGTTGATAATTTTCTCTTTGCTGGCATACCAGATGCACAGCAGGCCGAACAAGGTCCCTATGGCTTCAATCCATGACAGATCGTAGCCGCCCGCCCCCAGCGGGATGTGCACCAATATATTGCTGGTACTGAAAAAGCTCATCTGTTCTTCCTTATCAAAGGGTTAACTCAGGCGTTTCCTTTAACCTGCATTTTCAGCTGCGCGGCAAAGTCCAGCATCCGGTTTAGCGGGATCAGCGCCTTTTCGCGCAGCGCGGCATCCACGTGTATCTCATGCAAGGCACCGCCCTGTTCCAACCCATCGGCAATCGCCTTAAGGCCGTTCATCGCCATCCACGGGCAATGCGCGCAACTGCGGCAGGTGGCGCCTTCGCCGGCGGTCGGGGCCTCGAACAGTTCTTTGTCCGGGCAGGCCTGCTGCATCTTATAAAAAATGCCGCGATCGGTGGCAACAATCAGCTGCGGGTTGGGCAGCGTTTTGGCCGCCTGAATCAGTTGGCTGGTTGAGCCGACCGCATCGGCCAAATCGACCACCGCCTGTGGGGACTCTGGGTGCACCAATATCGCCGCTTCCGGGTACAGGGCCTTCATGCGCATCAGCGCCTGGGTTTTAAACTCGTCATGGACGATACAGGCCCCTTGCCAGCACAGCATATCGGCGCCCGTCTGCTTTTGCACATAGTTGCCCAGATGGCGGTCCGGCGCCCAGATGATTTTTTCGCCCAGGCTGTCGAGGTGTTCTATCAACTCTACGGCAATGCTGGATGTTACCACCCAATCCGCGCGCGCTTTGACCGCAGCTGAGGTATTAGCGTAGACCACCACGGTGCGATCCGGGTGGCTGTCGCAAAATGCATGAAATTCGTCTTCCGGGCAACCGAGATCCAGCGAACACTCGGCGTTCAGCGTCGGCATCAGCACCTGTTTTTCCGGGCTGAGGATCTTGGCGGTTTCGCCCATAAAGCGCACGCCGGCGACCAGCAGGGTCGAAGCCGGGTGATTGCTGCCAAAGCGCGCCATCTCCAGCGAGTCCGCCACGCAGCCGCCGGTTTCTTCCGCCAGCGCCTGAATTTCCGGATCGGTGTAATAATGGGCCACCATCACCGCATTGCGTTGCTTGAGCAGAGTTTTAATCTTCTCGCGATAAAACGCCTTTTCCGCTACGTCCAGCGGCACCGGTTTGGGCGGGAACGGGTACACCGCCGCATTGACATCAAACATTTCACTCATCGCTGCAATCGTCTCTGTGCTAGGCTGAGTGTCTGCTGCCCGGGTCTCCCCTCTCGCAACCGCCACTCGTTTTATATACTAAACAAAATACCTAAAAACTCGCCAAAAGTCCGCTGATATTTTCATTATTGCGCTCACAGCGTTTAATGGATTGAATTTTTGATGAAAGAAGAAAGTCTGCAGGAAGCAAAGTGCATTTTTGAGGAGGAAGGGAACGGATTAAGGGTGCAGGATTGATTCAGTTTTTGAATGGCCAGGTGCGATGTTCGAACCTGAACGCCGGTTACTCACCCACAGGATTCGTGCGTTATGCAATATCAGGGTTTGGGGGAAGTACTGAGGTATCGGAAAGAATGGTGGGTCGTGCGGGATTGGTTCGGCCTTTGGCCTCGCCCTTCGGGCCAGCGCAAGCGCTGCCCAAAATTGACGGAGCAATTTTGTCGAACCTGAACGCAGGTTACTCACTCACACGATTCGTGCGCTATACAATACTCGGGTTTAGGGGAAGTACTGGGGTATCGGAAAGAATGGTGGGTCGTGCGGGATTGGTTCGGCCTTTGGCCTCGCCCTTCGGGCCAGCGCAAGCGCTGCCCAAAATTGACGGAGCAATTTTGTCGAACCTGAACGCAGGTTACTCACCCACACGATTCGTGCGCTATACAATACTCGGGTTTAGGGGAAGTACTGGGGTATCGGAAAGAATGGTGGGTCGTGCGGGATTCGAACCTGCGACCAATTGATTAAAAGTCAACTGCTCTACCAACTGAGCTAACGACCCACTGATGTGGTTTACTGCTGAACCGCGTAAGCAAGAGAGAAACTCGCTGCGATAATGGTGGGTCGTGCGGGATTCGAACCTGCGACCAATTGATTAAAAGTCAACTGCTCTACCAACTGAGCTAACGACCCACTGACGTGGTTTACTGCTGAACTACGAATACAAAACCGAGGATTTGTATTGCGGAAAAACACCTCTGGAACAGTGGGTTGCACGGGATGATTCGGCCTTTGGCCTCACCCTTACGATTCCACATCGTAATCACATCTAAAAATGGTGGGTCGTGCGGGATTCGAACCTGCGACCAATTGATTAAAAGTCAACTGCTCTACCAACTGAGCTAACGACCCACAGTAGTGGTGGGTGATGACGGGCTCGAACCGCCGACCCCCTCCGTGTAAAGGAGATGCTCTACCAACTGAGCTAATCACCCACTGATGTGGTTACTGCTACTGCTTCAGAAATTGGTGGGTCGTGCGGGATTATTCGGCTTGCGCCTCACCCTTCGGGCCATCACTTCGTGATGTTGTCTCGCTCTGCGAGACTCGAACCTTTACGGTTCTCACCCTTACGATTTCACTTCATTTCTGATTTTAGGAATTGGTGGGTCGTGCGGGATTCGAACCTGCGACCAATTGATTAAAAGTCAACTGCTCTACCAACTGAGCTAACGACCCAATTTCCTAGCTGCTTTAACATCTTGCAAGTTGTCTTGGCAACGGCGGCATATATTACTAATTTATCTTGGCAGCGCAACTTAAATTTTAAAACAAGTGGTTCAACTGCTTGTTCTTCACACGAATGAGCCCAGAAAGCGGTCAGATAGACTAATTTCTGGGCTCATTTTTTTGCTGACTAACCGGCAACGCGACTTTTCGCCTGTTTGGCCGCAGCACTGGTTGGATATTGTTTAATCACCTGCTGGAACACGGCTTTGGCTTTATCGGCCTGCCCTTTTTCCTGCATGATGATACCCACCTTGTACATTGCGTCCGGCGCCTTAGGTGATTTTGAATAATTCTTCACCACGACGGCAAAATAGTAGGCCGCATCGTCTTTCTTGCCCTTGTTGTAGAACAACTGCCCCAGCCAATAGTTGGCGTTGGGCTGGTAAGTAGACTTTGGGTACTGTTTTACGAAGGTCTGAAAAGCGGAGATCGCCTGATCATACTGTTTTTTTTCCAGCGCCAATGAAACAGCGGCGTTGTAGTCGCTGTTTTCATCGCCCGCACTGGCCGGTGCTGCCGCTGAGGCGCCCGCAGACGCGCTGTCAGCGCCGTCGGAGGAGGCAGCCGCTGCTGCTCCACCTGCGGCACCCGCAGCGGCTGCGGAGCTCTGAGCGCCGCCCTGGCTGATGCTATCCATCTGTTGATAGATCTGCTTTTGGCGTTCAACAACCTGATTCAGTTGATATTGGCTTTCCTGGATTTGCCCGCGGAGAGAGTCAATATCGCGTTGGTTATCAGAGAGTTGCTGCTGGAGTTGGTTTAAAAGCTGGCCCTGAGCATTGGAGATACGCTCAAGTGAAGTGACACGGTCTTCGACCGAGCCGGAGCCGACATTACTGATTGGCGCTTGGGCAGTAGCGGCCCATGGGACCGCTACGCCAACCAGTAACGACAGACTCAACAAGTGACGTCTGAAGTTACTGTTCATGCGATTCTCTTAGTAAACCAGAACGGCACGACGGTTTTTAGCATAAGCCGCTTCGTCGTGGCCCAGTACTGCTGGTTTTTCTTTACCGTAAGAAACGATAGAGATCTGGTCAGCTGAAACGCCTTTGCCTTGCAGGTACATTTTAACTGCGTTAGCACGACGCTCGCCCAGAGCGATGTTGTATTCAGGCGTGCCGCGTTCGTCCGCGTGGCCTTCAACGGTCACTTTGTAAGATGGGTTCTTACTCAGGAATGCAGCGTGTGCGCCCAGCATCTCGGCGAACTCGGAGCTCACGTCATACTTGTCCAGGCCGAAGTAAACAATGTTGTTCTTCTGCAGTTCTTGCATCTGCAGACGAGCTTGTTCTTCAGAAGACAGGTTGCTGCTGCCGCTTTCCATACCAGTGCCAGCGCCAGCGCCCAGACCAGATTGGTCGTTGTTTGCGCTTTTGTTAGAACTACAAGCCGCTACAGCCAGAACTGGCAGTGCCAGCAGAAGCCCTTTCAGCACTTTGTTCAGTTGCATTTCTTTGATCCTTTTATAGTTTGCCATACATATTTACACATGCATCACAGATACGGCGACCAGGCAGGGAATTTGACCTGTCCATCGGTTGCCGGAAGACGCGCTTTAAAACGCCCATCAGTCGATACCAGTTGCAGCACGGAGCCCATACCTTGCGTGGAGCTATAGATCACCATGGTGCCATTTGGAGCAATACTAGGCGTTTCGTCCAGGAACGTGCCGGTTAAAACTTGAACGGCTCCCGATCCAAGATCTTGTTTGGCGATATGCTGAGCGCCGCTATTGGAGCTCACCATCACCAGGAATTTACCATCAGAGCTGACTTCAGAATCCTGATTCTGAGAGCCTTCCCATGTCAGACGCTGTGACGCACCGCCACTGGCACTGACTTTATAAATCTGCGGTCGGCCGCCCTGATCGGAGGTGTATGCCAGAGACTGGCCATCCGGGAACCAGGTCGGTTCGGTATTGTTGCTGCGCCCGTCGGTGATTTGCGTGATCTGGCCGGAGCCGAGATTCATCACATACAGGTTCAGGCTGCCGCTTTTAGACAGCGCAAAAGCCAGGCGGCTGCCGTCCGGTGAGAATGCCGGTGCACCGTTGTGACGCGGGAACGAAGCGATCTGACGGATAGCGCCGTTAGCCAGGGTCTGTACGACCAACGCAGAACGGCCACTTTCAAAGGTCACGTACGCCAGCTTGCTGCCATCCGGCGACCAAGCCGGGGACATCAGCGGCTCCGGTGAACGGTGTACCACAAACTGGTTGTAACCGTCGTAATCCGCTACGCGCAGCTCGTACGGGAATTTCCCGCCGTTGGTCTGCACTACGTAGGCGATACGGGTACGGAATGCGCCTTTGATACCGGTCAGCTTCTCGAACACTTCGTCACTGGCGGTATGAGCAGAATAACGCAACCATTGCTTGGTCACTTTATACTGGTTCTGCGCCAATACGGTGCCCGGTGAACCTGAAGTGTCCACCAGCTGATAGGAGATCAGGTAGCCGCCGTCTGCACCAGGTTGCACCTGGCCGACCACGACCGCGTCAATGCCCAATGCAGTCCAGGCCGCCGGCGTCACTTCAGACGCAGAGGTCGGTTGCTGCGGCATGCGCGCCACGTCAATAGGGTTGAATTTGCCGCTGTTGCGCAAATCTGCGCCGACAATCTTGCCAATGTCTTCCGGAGGCGTGCCTGGGCCAGCCCATTTAAAGGGTACCACACCAATCGGGCGAGCAGAGTCGACCCCCTGGGTGATTTCGATGCGAACTTCCGCATGAAGAACGGACGCCCACAGTATTAAAAAACCTAACGCTACTCGAAATGCCTGCTTCATCTCATCTCCCTTATCCAGGCGGGATGCCTGCGATAAATTAGCAGAATTTTAACAAACCAACGCAAACAAAACTACATAATCCCTGTTGGTTACCTTAGTACATCCCTGCGGTATGACTTAGTCAATCAACCGTTATTACGGCTTGAATACAAGGGGAGCATTCTTAAACACCTCATACACAGCCTGGCTAGGTGGTTTCGGGATCTTCGCCTGCTTCGCTGCGGCTATCGCCGCCTGACACAGAGCTGGATCACCCCCTTCAGCTTTAACATCAATCAACAGGCCGTCTGGTGCCAGCTTAATACGCAGGTTACAGGTTTTACCGGCGAACGAGCTGGCATCATAAAACTTGCTCTCGATTGCGCCCTTAATCTGCCCTAAATAACCATTAATATCCGCTCCACTGGCCCCCGCAGTCTTGGCATTCCCCTGACCGGCAGGTTTACCGTCGCCTTTCTGCTTGCCGCCACCTTTCGGTGCGTTTTTACCGTCCGCCAGACCACCAAAGAGATCGTCAACCTCTGAGGACTGAGCTGCAGCTTCGGCTGCCGCCTTCTTCTTGGCATCCGCTGCGGCTTTCTTGGCTGCGGCCTTCTCGGCAGCAGCCGCTTTTTTCTCAGCCTCTGCGGCCGCTTTCTTCTCGGCGTCAGCAGCAGCCTTTTTCTCGGCTTTCTCGGCTTCTGCTGCAGCTTTCTTCTCAGCTTCCGCTGCGGCTTTCTTCTCGGCGTCGGCAGCCGCTTTTTTCTCTGCGGCTTCAGTCGCTTTTTGCTCGGCGGCAGCCGCTTTCTTCGCTTCTTCCGCCTGTTTCTTGGCGGCAGCGGCGGCGGCGGCTTCTTTCTTGGCTTCAGCTTCCGCTTTCTTCTGCGCATCTGCTTGTGCCTTGGCAACTTTATCCGCTTCGGCCTTGGCCTTGGCGGCGGCCGCTTCCGCTACTTTCTGTTGTTCTTTGGCTTTTTCCGCAGCCTTCTCGGCCACTTTTTGCTGTTCTGCCGCCTGCTTTTGCTGTTCTGCCGCCTGCTTTTGCTGCTCTGCGGCCTGCTTTTGCTGTTCAGCCCGTTCTTTCGCGTCCTGCGCCGCTTTTTCCTGCGCGGTCAAACGCTCTTTCTCCAGCTCTTTCAGGCGCTGTTGTTCCGCCGCCTGCTTCTGCTGAAGTTCTTCGGCCTGTTGCTCCGCTTTTTTCTGGCGCTGCTTTTCAGCACGCTGCGCGTCGTTACTCTGCTGTTGCTGGCGGTTGTACTGCTCCACCACTGCCCCGGGATCGACCATCACTGCGCCGACAACCGAACCCTCGCCGCCACCGCCGGCGCTGTCCATGTTGACGTTTTCTTGCAGCGATCCCCAAATCAGCAGGGCAATCAATATGAAGTGCAGAACGACCGAAACAATAACGGCGCGGTTCAGCTTATCGTTTTGCTCAGTTGCCTTTACCAAAATAGATTCCCAAAAACTGGTGTTGCTTATACGGGGTTCCTGCGCCTGAGCACAGGAACCGGGTTGCCTCTAACCTTAGGGTCAGATTGGCTGGGTCATCAGCCCCACAGAAGCGACGCCCGCCTGATGGAGAATATTCAATGCCTTGATAATCTCATCGTAGGGTACTTCCTTCGCCCCGCCGATCAAAAAGACCGTCTTCGGGTTAGCCGCTAAACGCGACTTGGCTTCGGCTGCAACCTGCTCCGGCGGCAACAACTCCATGCGGTTGTGATCCACCACCAGCGTATATTGACCGACACCGGAAACCTCAAGGATCACCGGTGGGTTATCGTCACTGGACACCGCCTTGGAATCGGTGGCGTCCGGCAGATCAACCTCAACGCTCTGGGTGATGATCGGCGCGGTTGCCATAAAGATCAGCAACAACACCAGCAACACGTCGAGCAACGGCACTATGTTAATTTCGGACTTCAGCTCGCGCCGATTGCGTCCACGAACTCTCGCCATGCTACCTCCTACTTATTTGCTGTCGCTGGAGAAGGCCTGACGATGCAGAATAGCGGTGAACTCTTCCATAAAGTTGTCGTAATTCTGCTCAAGCTTGTTGACGCGCTGGTTGAGGCGGTTATAGGCCATAACGGCCGGGATAGCGGCGAACAGACCGATGGCGGTTGCGATCAGCGCTTCGGCGATACCCGGTGCTACCATTTGCAGCGTGGCCTGTTTCACCGCACCCAGTGCGATAAAGGCGTGCATAATCCCCCACACGGTGCCGAACAAACCGATATACGGACTGATCGACCCCACGGTGCCGAGGAAAGGAATGTGGTTTTCCAGCGTTTCCAGTTCGCGGTTCATCGAGATGCGCATAGCGCGTGACGCGCCTTCAATCACCGATTCCGGCGCATGGTTGTTAGCGCGGTGCAAACGAGCGAATTCTTTGAAACCTGAATGGAAAATTTGTTCGGAGCCGGTCAGGCTATCGCGACGTGCCTGGCTTTCCTGATACAGACGGGAAAGTTCAATACCGGACCAGAATTTGTCTTCAAAGGCCTCGGCGTCACGCGTGGCCGCATTAAGGATGCGGGTGCGCTGAATGATGATCGCCCAGGAGGCCACTGAGAAGCATATCAAAATCAACATGATAAGCTTAACCAGCAGGCTTGCCTTCAAGAATAAATCTAGGATGTTCATCTCATTCACTGCTTAAACTCCGCGACAATAGACTTAGGAAGCGCTATCGGCTTCATTTGGTGTGGATCAATGCATGCAATCAACACATCGGCCTGACTCAAAAGAGTTCCGTCAGAATTGACAATACGTTGAGCAAACGTGAGAGAAGCCCCGCGCATTGAGGTGATTTCACTCTGCACTTCCAGCTGTTCGTCGAGACGAGCCGGAGCCAGATAATCCACCGTCATGCGCCGGACTACGAAAGCGATATGTTCACTGAGCAGCTGCTGTTGATGAAAGTTGTGGTGACGCAGCATCTCGGTGCGCGCTCTTTCAAAAAAGGCGACATAGCGGGCGTGATAGACCACACCACTGGCATCGGTATCCTCGTAGTAAACGCGAACCGGCCATCGAAACAACGTATTACTCACTCTACTTCCCAGCAATGCAATTTAACGGTGCTACTATACGCAAGACGGATCGGGTTGGGAATGGGTTACAAGAAGGGAACGAAAATAATTATGGGCCGGAATGGCCCATAACACGGGGATATAACGGAGATTATAAAGAAACGTAAAGTAATCCTGCGGCCAGGATCACAATTGCCGGAAGTGGCGCAAAAAAAGCACGCCATAACGAACGTTGCGGTCGGAACCCGACGCCGTGAATCACGCCGGTGCACACCGCCCAAATAAGCAGCAGGCCTTCCCAAATCTCCAGCGAGCTGGTCTTCGCCGCAAAGCGGGTCGGATCCCAGAAAATACAGCCCGCCAAAATCAACGCCAGCACCAATGAAAGGGCCCGAATCGGGCCCTTGTCAGTCATAGCGTACAGCTTGTCAGCCAATGACGAACTCATCACTTGCCGTCTTGCTGCGCTTTTGAATCTTCGTGCTGCTCAAACGCCAGCGCCGTAATGATACCGAAGGCACAGGCAAGAAGCGTTCCGAGGATCCAGGCAAAATACCACATGGTTTAGCTCCTTATCCTTAATACAGCGAATGCTTGTTGTTCTCGATGAAGTTCTTGTCGAGACGGCCAAACATTTTGTAGTACGACCAACTGGTGTATGCCAGAACGATAGGCACGAAGATCGCCGCAACAACGGTCATCACTTCTAGCGTAAACAGGCTGGACGTCGCATCCCACATGGTCAGGCTAACGTTAGGCACGGTGCTTGACGGCATCACGAACGGGAACATGGTGACCCCGGCAGTCAGAATCACACAGGCAATGGTCAGTGACGACGACACGAAGGCCAACGCGTCTTTCTGCAAGCGCGAGAACAGCGCGGTGAACAACGGCAGCACGACGCCCAATGCTGGCAGCGCCCACAGAGCCGGATACTTGTTGAAGTTAATCAACCAGGCCCCCGCCTGATGCGCCACTTCTTTACGCATCGGGTTAGACTCCGCCATGGTATTCAGCGCCGAGGTAATCACATACCCATCGATGCCTTTCACCAGCCATACGCCACCCAACAGGAAGCATACCGCCATCACCAGCGTGGAGATCTGCGCCGCAGCGCGTGCGCGCAGGTGGATTTCGCCGGAGGTACGCATCTGCAGATAGGTTGCCCCTTGCGTCACCAGCATGGTCAGGCTGACCACACCCGCCAACAGGCCGAACGGGTTCAGCAGTTGGAAGAAGTTGCCGGTGTAGAACAGACGCATGTATTCGTCCATGTGGAACGGCACGCCCTGCAACAGGTTGCCGAACGCCACGCCGAACACCACGGCCGGCACGAAGCTGCCGATGAAAATGCCCCAGTCCCACATGTTGCGCCAGCGGCTGTTTTCCAGCTTCGAACGGTAGTCAAAACCGACCGGGCGGAAGAACAAGGCTGACAGCACCAGGATCATCGCGACATAGAAACCGGAGAACGCCGCCGCGTAGACCATCGGCCAGGCGGCGAACAACGCACCACCTGCGGTGATCAACCACACCTGGTTACCGTCCCAGTGCGGAGCGATAGAGTTGATCATCACCCGACGCTCAGTATCGGTTCTGCCGATAATACGCAGCAGGATGCCGACGCCCATGTCGAAACCGTCGGTGACGGCAAAACCGATCAGCAGTACGCCAATCAGAGCCCACCAGATAAATCGCAGTACTTCATAGTCAAACATACGTGGACTCCTGTTTAGCGCGCTTCCTGCACGGCGGCAGTCGGTTGTTCAAAGTGGTAGCGGCCAGTTTTCAGGCTGCTTGGACCCAGACGCGCAAATTTGAACATCAGGTACATCTCAGCCACCAGGAACAGGGTGTACAAGCCGCAAATCAGCCCCATCGAGAACAGAATGTCGCCCGCAGTCAGTGAAGAGTTGGCGACAGCCGTCGGCAGCACCTCACCGATCGCCCAGGGTTGACGACCGTATTCAGCCACAAACCAGCCGGCTTCGATCGCAATCCAGGGCAGCGGCAAGCCATACAGCGCCGCGCGGTGCAGCCATTTTCTCTGACCGATGCGCCCGCGAATCACGCTCCAGAACGACAGACCGATGATAAACAGCATCAGCACGCCACAGGCCACCATGATGCGGAAGGCGAAGTACAGCGGAGCCACGCGTGGGATGGAGTCTTTGGTCGCTTGCTGGATTTGCGCTTCCGTCGCGTCGGTGACGTTCGGGGTATAACGCTTCAGCAACAGACCGTAGCCCAGATCCTGCTTGGCTTTATTGAACTCGGCGCGGACCGCCGGATCGGTATTGCCGCCACGCAGCTCTTCCAGCAGTTGGTAGGCTTTCATCCCGTTGCGGATACGCACTTCATGCTGCGCCATCAGATCTTTCAGGCCGGTGACCTGGGTATCCGTGGAGCGAGTCGCAATCAGCCCGAGCGCATAAGGAATTTGGATCGCATAGGAGTTTTCCATTTTATCCTGATTCGGGATACCGAACAGGGTAAAGGCGGCCGGAGCCGGTTGGGTTTCCCACTCGGCTTCGATAGCGGCCAGCTTGGTTTTCTGCACGTCGCCCATTTCGTAACCGGATTCATCACCCAGCACGATAACGGACAATACGGCAGCCATACCGAAACTGGCGGCGATGGCGAAGGAGCGCTTGGCGAAGGCGACATCGCGGCCTTTCAACAGGTAGTAAGAGCTGATACCCAGAACGAACATCGCGCCGCAGGTGTAGCCGGCAGCCACGGTGTGCACAAACTTCACCTGCGCAACCGGGTTGAGCACCAGTTCGGAGAAGCTGAGCATCTCCATGCGCATGGTTTCGAAGTTGAAGTCGGATGCGATCGGGTTCTGCATCCAGCCGTTGGCAACCAGGATCCACAGTGCGGAGAAGTTCGAGCCCAGCGCCACAAGCCAGGTTACCGCCATGTGCTGCACTTTGCTCAGACGATCCCAGCCGAAGAAGAACAGGCCGACCAGCGTCGATTCCAGGAAGAACGCCATCAGACCTTCGATGGCCAGCGGGGCCCCGAAAATATCACCGACGTAGTGGGAGAAATATGACCAGTTGGTCCCGAACTGGAACTCCATGGTCAAACCGGTGGCCACACCCAGAGCAAAGTTAATTGCAAATAACTTGCCCCAGAATTTGGTCATATCTTTATAGATTTGTTTGCCAGACAGCACATATACCGTTTCCATAATTGCCAGCAAAAACGCCATGCCTAGCGTTAATGGGACAAATAAGAAATGGTACATCGCCGTTAAAGCAAACTGTAAGCGCGACAGTTCGACAATATCAAACATCTTGACTCCTTGCTCCTCGCAGGAAGACTCCGACATGCGGTTATCGGCATATACCCGTCATACTTGAAGCTGTATCTGTGTTGGCCGCGAACGCTCACCCCGGTTACTTACTTAAGTAAGCTCGTGGGAACTCACGCTCTTGCCGTCGTGATACAGCATCAATTATTTAGGGTATGGCTTTTTTCAAAGCTGCCGGTAACGCCCCGCAGTGAATGCCCTTAAACACAACAAATTTGATCCAGCTTCTCCGCTTTCAACCGCACACTCACCGCAAGGCCGCGCGGGCCATCGCCAAGCACACCACTGAAAACCGACAACGGGTAACAAATGCAACAAGATCAACCATCCATAATCACAACATGGATGATACTCGCCCAATCCCACACAATAAATAGGTTTTTGCGTGATGCAGGTTAGACTTTTGGTTACAGGTCAAATCTTGGCCGAAAGAGGTACTTCGGGCTAATTTGATCTGAAACAATTTAAGCCTATCTCAGTATTATTTCCATATTCATCAGCACATTTCTCATAATTTTCTTAGGGTCATGTTGCGCAATGGTTTAATTGTTTTTTAATGATATTTTTGTGTTAAATAAATGTAATTCAAAAGCAGCTTCGTTGTATTATTACGCGCTTATTATGCGACATAATTAACTTTTTATTTCCAATAACCGAACACAGTGATTTCAGTCACAAAAGCAAAAAACTCTCTCCAATATTAGTCTATTTTTGGCTATTCGATCGTAAAGGTTGCATTTTTGTAGCAAAATAGAACCTTGTATAAAAAATCTTTGGCCTACAATAACTTATGAAAAAAATTCTTTTTGCCTCTGTTCTTGGTCTCTCAGGGAGCGCCATTGCCGCGGAAACGGTAAATATCACGCTGCTGGGCACCTCTGACCTGCACGGCACCTTCGTGCCCTGGGACTACGCCAGCGATACCGAAAACCTGGCAGGCAGCCTGAGCCAGATCGCCACTCAGATTAAAAAGCTGCGCGCCGAACAGCCCAATCTGATCCTGGTTGACGCCGGCGACACCATTCAGGGCAACTTTGTCGAGACCTTCAAACATGAAGCCATCAGCCCGATGATGCTGGGCTTCAACGCGCTCAAATACGACGTGTGGGTGATGGGTAACCACGAATTTGATTTTGGCCTGCCGGTATTGGCGACGCCACTCAAGCAGTTTGAAGGCACCGCGTTGGCGGGCAATATTTTCTGGGATAACGGCAAGCCGTTCCTGCCGGCGTACAAAATTATCGAACGCCAGGGCGTTAAAATCGGCATTATCGGCATGGATACGCCAATGACCGCCGAGTTTGCCAAAGGCACCGATCGCACCAAAGGGCTGAACTTTACCGATCCCGTGCAGGCGGTGAAGAACGTAATCAGCGAGATTGACAGCCAGGTCGACGCCATCGTTCTGGTGGCGCATATGGGTATCGATAACGAAAACCAACGGCCAGGCACCGGCGTGGCCGACATTGCCAACGCCAACCCGCAGCTGGCAGCGATCGTCGCCGGGCATATGCATGTAAAAATCGACAAGGCGGTGGTTAACGGCGTCATTATTACCGAGCCGGATAAATATGGCCGCGCGCTGTCGCGCATCGATCTGCAGTTTGAACGGCGCGACGGCAAATTCGCCCTGATCAATAAAGACAGTTTTACCTACCCGATTAAGGGCATCACGCCCGACAGCGGCATGCTGGCCCTCTACCGGCCGTATCACGATATCCTGCGCGCCAATGCCAACCGGGTGGTAGCAACGTTGACTGGCAGCGATCTGGTGCCTGCCGACGAGATCAAGGGCATTCCGCAAGTGCATATCCAGGATACCGGTATCAGCGCCCTATTCCAGCAAGCCGCTCGTTATTACGCGCCGCAGGCGCAGGTGATCGCCCTGCAAATCGATAATGACTTCGCCAAACTCGATGTCGGTGAAATCAAGGCCAAGGATATCGCGTTTAACTATCAATATGCCGGCGGCGAAATCACCGTTTATCAGCTCAACGGCAAAGCGTTAAAACAGTATATGGAATGGTCCGCCGGTTACTTTAATCAGCTTAAGCCCGGTGACGTCACCTACAGCTTTAACCCGGCGCGTCGCTCGTCCAAATACTCCACCAACGACTTTTTCGACGGCGTCACCTACAACATAGATCTGCGCCAACCCGCCGGTTCGCGCATTACCGATTTACGCCTGGCCGATGGCACCCCGGTTACCGACGAGATGCCGATTCGCCTGGGCATGAACAGCTATCGCATGGGGCATCTGACGCAAAAAGGCGGTGCGCTGGAAGGGCAATCCTTCCCGGTGCTGTCCGACAGCAAGGCGCAATACGGCGAGGAGGAAGGCACCATCCGCAATCTCACCCTGCGTTATCTGACGGAAGTGAAAAAAGGACAATATCAAGGGCTGCCGCAGCAACGCTGGAAACTGGTGGGCATGGAAGGCTATGAACCCCAGCGGGCGATCGTCAAAAGTCTGTTAAATCAAGGCATCATCCGCGTCCCCACCACCGATGACGGCCGTTACACCAACGTGGCGTCAATCAACGTCAAAGACGCATTATTCAGTGACGCCGCAGACTATAACGCCGCCCTCTCCTCACTCGAAAAGCAACAGGGAACCAGCAACGACGCAATGCAAAAACAACGTCTGCAGGATCGCATCGCACTGATCAAGGCGCTCAACAACTTCTGAGCCCTTTCCATAAAAAAGGCCACCCAAAAGGGTGGCCAATCATGTCGAGACAATATTGCCGTATCAGCGATTCAATACCGCTTTTACCGCTTCACCGATGTCAGCCAGGCTGCGTACGGTTTTAACCCCTGCCGCTTCCAGCGCTGCGAATTTTTCATCCGCAGTGCCTTTGCCGCCGGCGATGATGGCGCCTGCGTGGCCCATACGCTTGCCTTTCGGCGCGGTAACGCCGGCAATGTAACCCACAACCGGCTTGGTGACGTGTTCTTTGATGTAAGCCGCCGCTTCTTCTTCCGCGCTACCGCCGATCTCGCCGATCATCACTATCGCTTCGGTTTGCGGATCTTCCTGGAACAGTTTCAGGATATCGATGAAGTTGGAGCCCGGGATCGGGTCGCCGCCGATGCCCACACAGGTAGACTGGCCCAGACCGGTATCGGTGGTTTGCTTAACCGCTTCATAGGTCAGGGTGCCAGAGCGGGAAACGATGCCCACTTTACCCGGCAGATGAATGTGGCCTGGCATGATGCCGATTTTGCACTCGCCCGGAGTGATAACGCCTGGGCAGTTCGGGCCAATCATGCGCACGCCGGCTTCATCCAGCTTCACTTTCACGGTCAGCATATCCAGCGTCGGGATGCCTTCGGTGATGGTGATGATCAGTTTGATGCCTGCATCGATAGCTTCCAGAATGGAATCTTTGCAGAACGGTGCCGGGACGTAGATCACGGACGCAGTGGCGCCAGTGGCTTCTACCGCTTCGCGCACGGTGTTGAACACCGGCAGACCCAGGTGTTGAGTGCCGCCTTTGCCTGGCGTAACGCCACCGACCATTTTGGTGCCGTAAGCGATAGCCTGCTCGGAGTGGAAGGTCCCCTGGCTACCGGTGAAGCCCTGGCAAATTACTTTGGTGTTCTTATCGATTAAAATGGACATTATTTACCCTCCACTGCCGCAACAACTTGCTGAGCCGCATCAGTCAGGCTGGTCGCAGCAATGATATTCAGACCGCTGTCCGCCAGTTTCTTGGCGCCCAGTTCGGCATTGTTCCCTTCCAGACGCACGACCACAGGGACGTTAACGCCCACTTCTGCTACAGCGCCAATGATGCCGTCGGCGATCAGATCGCAACGTACGATACCACCGAAAATGTTAACCAGAACCGCTTTCACCTTGTCGTCAGACAGGATGATTTTGAACGCTTCCGTTACACGCTCTTTGGTTGCGCCGCCGCCTACGTCGAGGAAGTTGGCCGGTTCGCCGCCGTGCAGTTTAACGATGTCCATGGTGCCCATCGCCAGACCGGCGCCGTTGACCATGCAGCCGATGTTGCCGTCGAGAGCAACGTAGTTCAGCTCCCATTGCGCAGCGCGGGATTCACGTTCATCTTCCTGAGAAGGGTCACGCATTTCGCGCAGTTCAGACTGGCGGAACAGTGCGTTGCCGTCAGCGCCCAATTTACCGTCCAGGCAGATCAGATCGCCCTGCTTGGTGACTACCAGCGGGTTGATCTCAACCATCGCCAGATCGCGCTCCAGGAACAAGGTCGCCAGGCCCATGAAGATCTTGGCGAACTGGCCGACTTGCTTGCCGGTCAGGCCCAGTTTGAAGGCCAGCTCACGCCCCTGGTAAGGCTGTGGGCCTGCCAGTGGGTCGATGGTCATTTTGTGTATCAGTTCCGGGGTTTCTTCCGCAACTTTTTCAATCTCGACGCCACCTTCGGTGGATGCCATAAACACCACGCGACGGCTTGCACGGTCGACTACCGCACCCAGGTACAGTTCTTTATCGATGTCGGTCGCCGCTTCTACCAGGATCTGGTGAACCGGTTGGCCCAGCGCGTCAGTCTGGTAGGTCACCAGACGCTTGCCCAGCCAGGCTTCAGCGAAAGCACGGATATCTTCTTTGCTGTTAACCACTTTAACGCCGCCAGCTTTACCGCGACCGCCAGCATGAACCTGACATTTCACCACCCACGGGCCGGAGCCTATTTTGGATGCGGCTTCTTCTGCTTCACGCGGTGTGGTACAGGCGTAACCGGTCGGTGCCGGCATGCCATACCGAGCAAACAGCTGTTTTGCCTGATATTCGTGTAAATTCATGATGTTCTATCCATTCAGTTCTGAAGGTTTTAGCCGAGCCATTTTGGCGGAAAACCGCATGACTTTAATCGGCCACATAGCACAGAGTGTGGGCGCGGCGTACCCGTAATACTTGAAGCCGCATCGTTGTTGGCTGCCTTCTCTCACCCCAATCACATAGTTCGCTATGTTCCTGGGGATTCGTTCAGTTGCCGCCGCGATGCAACTCCAATTATTTAAGGTAGCGCGCCCATCAGGGTTATACGTCCAGCAGCAGACGAGCCGGATCTTCCAGCATCTCTTTCACCGTCACCAGGTAACCAACGGACTCTTTGCCGTCGATCAGGCGGTGATCGTAAGAAAGCGCCAGATACATCATTGGCTGGATCACAACCTGGCCATTCACCGCCATTGGGCGATCTTTAATGGCGTGCATGCCCAGGATGGCGCTCTGCGGTGGGTTGATGATCGGGGTAGACATCAATGAACCGAATACGCCGCCGTTGGTAATGGTGAAGTTACCGCCGGTCAGTTCTTCCACGGTCAATTTACCGTCACGGCCCTTGACCGCCAGCTCTTTGATTTTCTTCTCGATGTCCGCCATGCTCATGCTGTCTACATCGCGCAGAACCGGAGTCACCAGGCCGCGTGGGGTAGAGACCGCAATGCTGATATCGAAGTAGTTGTGGTAGACCACGTCAGTACCGTCAATGGACGCGTTCACTTCCGGGAAGCGTTTCAGCGCTTCAACCACCGCTTTGATGTAGAAGGACATGAAGCCCAGACGTACACCGTGACGTTTTTCGAAGGCTTCACCGTACTGCTTGCGCAGATCCATGATCGGCTGCATGTTGATTTCATTGAAGGTCGTCAGCATCGCAGTGCTGTTCTTCGCTTCCAACAGGCGCTCTGCCACACGCTTGCGCAGACGGGTCATCGGCACGCGTTTTTCGCTGCGGTTGCTCAGGGCAGGCTGCGGTGCGGCTTCAACTGCGGCTGCGGCCGGCTTGTCGGCTTTCTTGCCGTTGGCCAGATGCGCTTCCACGTCTTCGCGAGTGATGCGACCACCCACGCCGCTGCCTTTGATGGCTGCAGCGTCGAGATCGTGCTCAGCAATCAGACGGCGGATCGCCGGGCTGAGGGCATCGTTGCTCTCTTCTTCCAGGCTGGCGGTTGCGCGCTGTGCCGGGGTGGCTTCTTTAGCCTGGCTTTTCTCTTCGGTCGGCTTGCCGGAGCTATCGCCCGGACGAATACGGCCGAGGATCTGGCGAGAAAGCACGGTTGCGCCCTCTTCTTCCACGATCGCATCAAGAATACCTGCTTCGCTGGCCGGCACTTCCAACACAACTTTGTCAGTTTCGATTTCAACCAGAACTTCGTCACGCTGGACGCTGTCGCCTGGTTTCTTGTGCCAGGTGGCTACGGTCGCATCGGCAACCGATTCAGGAAGGTCAGGAACCAGAATATCTACGCTACTCATTTAGCTTTCCCTTAATCTTTATTCAATATTCAGCGCGTCATTAACCAGAGCCTGTTGCTGCTTCTGGTGTACGGACATATAACCGACCGCCGGAGAGGCGGAGGCTGGACGTCCGGCGTAACGTAAAGAAGCCCCGAACGGCACGACTTCACGGAAATTGTGTTGGCTGCAGTACCAGGCCCCCTGGTTCAGCGGCTCTTCCTGGCACCAGACGAAATCATGCACGTGAGCATACTTCTCCAGCACGGCCTGAACGGCCTGGTGCGGGAACGGGTACAACTGCTCGATACGTACGATGGCCACGTCTTTCTGGTCGTTCTTGCGGCGCTGTTCCAGCAGGTCGTAATACACCTTGCCGGAGCACATCACCACGCGTTTGACCGCTTTCGGATCCAGCTCGTCGATCTCGCCGATAGCCGGCAGGAAGGTGCCGTTAGCCAGTTCTTCCAGGGAAGAAACCGCCAGCGGATGACGCAGCAGGGATTTCGGTGACATCACCACCAACGGACGGCGCATACCGCGCAGCGCCTGACGACGCAGCATATGGTAAACCTGTGCCGGGGTGGACGGGATGCACACCTGCATATTCTGTTCTGCACACAGCTGCAGGTAACGCTCCAGACGCGCGGAGGAGTGCTCCGGACCCTGGCCTTCGTAGCCGTGCGGCAGCAGCATCACCAGGCCGCACATACGGCCCCATTTCTGCTCGCCGGAGCTGATGAACTGATCGATCACCACCTGAGCGCCGTTGGCGAAGTCGCCGAACTGCGCTTCCCAAATGGTCAGGGTACGCGGTTCCGCAGTGGCGTAGCCGTATTCGAACGCCAGCACCGCTTCTTCGGACAGCACGGAGTCCCAGACTTTAAACTCGCCCTGCCCGCTGTGTACATTCGCCAGCGGAACGTAGACCGAACCGTTTTTCTGGTTGTGCACCACCGCATGACGGTGGAAGAAGGTTCCGCGCCCGGCATCTTCACCGGAGATACGAATCGGAATGCCTTCATCGACCATAGTGGCGTAGGCCAGCGTTTCGGCCGCGCCCCAGTCGAACGCTTTGTTGCCGGCGGCCATCTCTGCACGATCGCCGTAGATTTTCGCTACGCGCGACTGCATTTCGATCGCTTCCGGTACGGTGCTGATGCGACGAGCCAGTTCCTGCAAGCGCTTCATCTCAACCTTGCTTGGGTACTCTTCGTCCCACTCGTGGTTCAGGTACGGCGACCAGGTAAAGGAATGCAGATTCATTGGACGCCATTCTTCAACCACGCAATCGCCGCGATCGAGCGCATCGCGATACAGGTTGACCATTTCCGTGGCATCTTCCAGGCTCGCGACTTTCTGTTCGGTAAGAACGTCAGCATAAAGCTTGCGCGGCGTCGGGTGTTTTTTGATCTTCTGGTACATCACCGGCTGGGTTGCACTTGGCTCGTCGGCCTCGTTATGCCCATGACGACGGTAGCAGACCAGATCGATCATCACATCGCGTTTGAAGGTGTTACGGAAATCCAGCGCCAGACGGGTAACGAACGCCACCGCTTCCGGATCGTCAGCATTGACGTGGAAGATCGGCGACTGCACCATTTTGGCGATATCGGTACAGTATTGGGTCGAGCGCGCATCCAGCGGGTTGGAGGTGGTGAAACCAACCTGGTTGTTGATGACGATACGCACCGTGCCGCCCACTTCGTAACCGCGAGCCTGCGACATGTTCAGGGTTTCCTGAACCACGCCCTGGCCGGTAATGGCGGCGTCGCCGTGAATGGTGATTGGCAGCACCATGTTGCTGCGCGCTTCGTCCAAGCGATCGCGGCGGGCACGTACGGAGCCCATAACCACCGGGCTGACAATCTCCAGGTGCGACGGGTTGAACGCCAGCGCCAGGTGAACCATGCCGCCTTCGGTTTCGACGTCGGAGGAGAAGCCCTGGTGATATTTTACGTCACCGGTACCGAGGTGTTCTTTATGCTTGCCGGCAAACTCGTCGAACAGGTCGGCGGGCTTTTTACCCAGCACGTTGATCAACACGTTCAGACGGCCGCGGTGAGCCATACCCAGCACCACTTCGCGCGTGCCGTTCTTGCCGGCGTGGCGAACCATCTCTTTCAGCATCGGCACCAGCGCATCGCCGCCTTCCAGAGAGAAGCGTTTTGCTCCCGGGAATTTAGCGCCGAGATAGCGTTCCAGACCTTCCGCTGCGGTCAGCTCGTTCAGGAAACGGCGTTTCTCTTCGTTAGTAAAGCTGGCGCGCCCCGCTACCGATTCGATGCGCTGTTGGATCCAGCGTTTCTCTTCGGTATTGGTGATGTGCATGTATTCCGCACCGATCGAACCGCAGTAAGTCTGCTTCAGCGCGGCATACAGATCGCCCAGCTTCATGGTTTCTTTGCCGATGGCAAATGACCCCACGTTGAAGGTTTCCTGGAAGTCGGCTTCGGTCAGATTGTGGTAAGCGGGATCGAGATCGGCAACGGTTTCTTGTTGCCACAGGCCGAGCGGATCGAGGTTGGCATGCTGATGCCCGCGGAAACGGAAGGCGTTGATCAGTTGCAGTACCTTGACCTGTTTGGCGTCGGTGTCTGGATCGTTGATGGTGGTGTTGTAACGCGCAGAGTCTTTCGCCAGGCGGCGGAAGTAGTCACGCGTTTGAGAGTGAAGCTGATCGGGTTTAACACCCGCGGTTGGTAGCTGTTGAAAAATGGAACGCCAGCTATCTTCAACGGAGCCCGGATCGGTTAAGAAGTCTTCATAGAGCTGTTCTATGTAAGACTGGTTCGCGCCCGCCAGATAGGAGGAATCCAGCCAGGCCTTCATTGCGCCGTTCTGCATCATGATCCCTTAAGCTTTGAAGCTTTAGTTTTCGCCGTGGTTAACATAATTACCGTGATGGATACGGTTTGCCGTAGAAACGGTTCACTCGACGTACTTAATACCCGTCGCCTTTCAAGCCGCAGCGTTGTTGCCTGCATTCGCTCCCCCCAGTTACTTACTGAAGTAAGCGCCTGGGGACTCACGAACGGGTCGCCTGGCTGCGACTCGAAAGTCATAGGGTATGCCATTATGGCCTGATACGTTTTGTTATGGACCTTGCGGCCCCTTACAAGGAACCTCTAAAAACCGGCGGACGAACCAGGCTGCATAGTACCGCAGCCGCGGGTCAGTTTTTAGAGGCTCCCTCCTTTGTGATGTGCGCCGGGACCTGCCCGGCGCAGCATCTCGTTCCGCTTATGCGCCGCGTTGCAGCAGCATAGACTTGATATGACCGATCGCACGCGTCGGGTTCAAGCCTTTAGGGCATACACTGACACAATTCATAATGCTATGGCAGCGGAAAACACTGAAAGCGTCGTCCAGATCGTCTAAACGTTCTTGCGTTTCCGTGTCACGGCTGTCGATCAGGAAGCGGTACGCTGCCAACAGGCCGGCCGGCCCTACGAACTTGTCAGGATTCCACCAGAATGATGGGCAAGACGTCGAACAACAGGCACACAGGATACATTCATACAAACCGTCCAGTTTAGCCCGTTGTTCCGGCGATTGCAGGTGCTCACGCGCCGGAGGATTCTTGCCGTCGTTCAGCAGGTAAGGCTTGATCTTTTCATACTGGGTATAGAACTGGCCCATATCAACCACCAGATCCCGCACCACCGGCAAACCCGGCAGAGGACGGATCACAATCTTGTTGTTGCCTTTGCGCAACGCCGAGACGGGGGTAATGCACGCCAGACCGTTTTTACCGTTCATGTTCAGGCCATCGGACCCGCACACGCCTTCGCGGCACGAACGACGGAAAGACAGGGTCGGATCTTTCTCTTTCAACTGGATTAACGCATCCAGCAGCATCATGTCCCGGCCTTCTTCCGCTTCCAGGCTGTAATCCTGCATATGCGGAGCGTCATCAACATCCGGGTTATAGCGATATATTGAGAATTCGAGTTTCATCAATCGATCTCCGCGATCAGTAGGAACGCACTTTCGGTGGGAATGCCGGGCGCAGCTTCGGTTGCATGTTCACTTCACGACGCGTCATGCTTTCCGATTGCGGTTGATACAGCGAATGGCACAGCCAGTTGGCGTCATCGCGCTCCGGGAAGTCGAAGCGGCTGTGCGCCCCACGGCTCTCGGTACGGAAGTTGGCCGACACGGCGGTGGAAAACGCAGTCTCCATCAGGTTATCCAACTCCAGGCATTCGATGCGCTGGGTGTTGAATTCGCTGGAGGTATCGTCCAGGCGTGCGTACTTCAGACGTTCACGGATCTCTTTCAACTCTTCCAGCCCTTTCGCCATGGCGTCACCTTCACGGAATACCGAGAAGTTGTGCTGCATACAGGCTTGCAGCGCCTTGCGAATTTCGACCGGGTCTTCACCCGAACGGGTGTTGTTCCAACGGTTCAGGCGCTCCAGCGACGCCTCCACATCCGATTCGCTGGCGTCACGGCTTTCGCCCTGCTCCGCGAGTGACTCCTGCAAATGCATGCCGGCAGCACGCCCGAACACCACCAGATCAAGCAGCGAGTTGCCGCCCAGACGGTTGGCGCCGTGCACCGATACGCAGGCGATTTCGCCCACGGCAAACAGGCCCGGGATCACCACGTCTTCGCCTCTTTCGTTCACGGTCAGCGCCTGGCCGGTCACCTTGGTCGGAATGCCGCCCATCATGTAGTGACAGGTCGGAATAACCGGGATCGGCTCTTTCACCGGATCGACGTGCGCGAAGGTGCGCGACAGTTCCAGAATGCCCGGCAGGCGGGATTCCAGCACTTCTTTACCCAGGTGATCCAGCTTCAGCTTGACGTGCGGGCCCCACGGGCCGTCACAGCCGCGGCCTTCGCGGATTTCAATCATGATCGAACGGGCAACCACATCACGGCCCGCCAGGTCTTTGGCGTTCGGCGCATAGCGCTCCATGAAGCGCTCGCCGTGTTTGTTCAGCAGATAACCGCCTTCACCACGGCAACCTTCGGTCACCAATACACCTGCGCCGGCGATGCCGGTCGGGTGGAACTGCCACATTTCCATGTCCTGCACGGGCACGCCGGCGCGCAGCGCCATGCCGACACCGTCACCGGTGTTGATATGCGCGTTGGTGGTAGACTGGTAAATACGGCCTGCACCGCCGGTCGCCAGCACGGTGGCTTTGGCTTTGAAGTAAACCACTTCACCGGTTTCAATGCAGATAGCCGTAGTACCCACCACCGCGCCATCCTGGTTTTTCACCAGATCCAGCGCATACCACTCGGAGAAAATAGTGGTGTGGTTTTTCAGGTTCTGTTGATACAGGGTGTGCAACAGGGCGTGGCCGGTACGGTCAGCCGCCGCCGCCGTGCGTGCCGCCTGTTCGCCACCAAAGTTCAGTGACTGGCCGCCGAACGGGCGCTGATAGATGCGGCCTTCATCCGTACGGGAGAACGGCAGCCCCATGTGCTCCAGCTCCAGAACCGCTTCCGGGCCGGTTTTACACATATATTCAATGGCGTCCTGGTCACCGATATAATCGGAACCTTTCACCGTGTCATACATATGCCATTCCCAGTTGTCATCGTGGTTATTGCCCAGGGCTACGGTAATGCCGCCCTGTGCAGACACGGTATGGGAACGGGTCGGGAATACTTTGGATATCAGGGCGCACGTGGAGCCCGATTGAGAAATCTGCAGTGCCGCGCGCATACCTGCACCGCCAGCACCGATAACTACAGCATCAAACTCTCTGACCGGCAGTTTCATTTACACACCCCACACTACGATTGTTCCGTACAGTAAATAGACCAGCAACACGACAACGATCGCCAGTTGCAATACCAGACGCACTGCCAGCGGTTTGACGTAATCCGTCAGCACCTGCCACAAACCGACCCAGGCGTGCACCAGAATCGACAGCAGCGTCAGCAGCGTGAACACTTTCGTAATAGAGGTGGCGAAGAAGCCGCGCCAGATTTCATAGGTGAGATCCGGAGCCGTGACGAAGAAGCCCAGGATATACAACACGTACAGGGTGATGACGATAGCGGAAGCACGCAGTAACAACCAATCGTGTACGCCATTGCGCCCTAATGCAGAAACATTGTTTACCATACGAGGACTCCAGCCAGAACTGACAGCACGACGGTCAGACCGATCGCCACCTGGGCAGAACGGGTACCGGCGGCTAAACTCTCTTCGATATAGCCAAAATCCATTAACAAGTGACGAATGCCACCGCAAATGTGATAGGCCAACGCCGTGAGGATGCCCCAGAATATGAATTTGACGATGAAGCTATTCATGATGGCGGCAGCCTGCATGAAACCCTCTTGGGAAGAGAGAGACAGGCCCAGCAGCCAGAGGAGGATACCCACGGCAACGAAGGTAATTACGCCAGAGACTCGGTGTAAAATGGACGCTATCGCAGTTACGGGAAACTGAATCGTTTGCAGATCCAGGTTGACAGGTCTTTGTTTTTTCACGTTTTTGCCCACACAGCTCTTATTATTTTCCTTCCTCCGGGCCTGGGTGGGGATCAGACAGCGTTAAGAGCCAAAACCCTTACACGTCACGCGCTCAAACATCAACATCCTCTGTGCTTAAACGGCGCGCATTTATAACGCTGGGTGCTCCTACTTCAGGGTAATCCGGAGACCTGGCGGCAGTATAGGAGGATCACATTCTGATTACAATTCCCATACAATCTGTTTGGTAACATTTCCCCCGAACAGTGATTTAGATCACGGATTTCACAATTGGCACAAAATTAATTATCTGATTTGACAAGAGATCAACATTTCCATTACATATAGGGGCACAAACGGTCCTATGATGCGCTATAGGTCAGCGGATACACTTCCCCCAGTGTTCAAGATATGCAACAGTGTATTTGGCAGAACCTATCCCAATAACCGTTTTTGCCGGTCATGTTTGCAACAAATCACCGCAGGTAAAAGCAAATAAGACAAATAAAACAGTTTATTGGGATAGGTTCATAAAACCCTCGAACACGTCGTAGGTACGATTAACAGAATATAACGAATTCCGATGAATCGTTAACAACTGGTCACCCGCCTCGTTCGCCTGGTTAGCACTCTGTACCCTACCCGCGCAATTGCGCAGTCGCTCACAGAGTTAGCGTCCGCTCCATTTTTTGCGGGCAACCTGCGGAGAATTAAGGTATTTCAGTTGTTAGAGGTTTTTAAAATAAGGCGCTAAGGAGACAGTAAATGACTGATAAGAAAGCGACGCTAACCATTAACGATGGTGAAGCTCCGATCGAACTGGGCGTATTATCCCCGACACTGGGCCCCGATGTCCTCGATGTCCGCGCTCTGGGCTCCAAAGGTTATTTCACATTTGATCCCGGCTTTACTTCTACCGCTTCCTGCGAATCCAAAATCACCTTTATCGACGGTGACAAAGGCGTGCTGCTGCACCGTGGCTTCCCGATCGAACAGCTGGCGAAAGAGTCTTCCTACCTGGAAGTGTGCTACATCCTGCTGTACGGCGAGACCCCGACCGCAGAAGAGTTCGAGACCTTCAAAACTACCGTAACCCGCCACACCATGATCCACGACCAGATCACCCATCTGTTCCGTGGCTTCCGTCGCGACTCGCACCCTATGGCGGTGCTGTGCGGCGTAACCGGTGCGCTGGCGGCGTTTTACCACGATGCGCTGGATGTGAACAACGAGCGTCACCGCGAGATTACCGCATTCCGCCTGCTGTCCAAAATGCCTACCGTGGCGGCGATGTGTTACAAATATTCCCTGGGCCAGCCGTTCGTTTACCCACGTAACGATCTGTCCTACGCAGGCAACTTCCTGCACATGATGTTCGCTACCCCATGTGAAGAATACGTGGTTAACCCGGTGTTGGAACGCGCAATGGATCGCATCCTGATCCTGCACGCCGACCACGAGCAAAACGCGTCCACGTCTACCGTACGTACCGCAGGTTCTTCGGGCGCTAACCCGTTTGCCTGTATCGCGGCCGGTATCGCTTCCTTGTGGGGGCCGGCGCACGGCGGCGCCAACGAAGCCGCGCTGAAGATGCTCGAAGAGATCAAAACCGTTGAACACATCCCAGAGTTCATCAAGCGCGCGAAAGACAAGAACGATTCTTTCCGTCTGATGGGCTTCGGCCACCGCGTGTACAAGAACTACGATCCGCGCGCCACCGTGATGCGCGAAACCTGTCACGAAGTGCTGAAAGAACTGAACAAGAAGGACGACAACCTGTTGGAAGTGGCGATGGAGCTGGAACACATCGCACTGAACGACCCGTACTTCATCGAGAAGAAACTGTACCCGAACGTCGACTTCTACTCAGGTATCATCCTGAAAGCTATGGGTATCCCTTCTTCCATGTTCACCGTTATCTTTGCCATCGCCCGTACCATCGGCTGGATTGCGCACTGGAACGAAATGCATGACGAAGGCATCAAAATTGCCCGTCCGCGTCAGCTGTATACCGGCTATGCCGAGCGTGATTTCAAATCCCAGCTGAAAAACAAATAACGCCGCTTTACCCTACATAAAGCAGCACAACGCCGCCCGAATGGGCGGCGTTTTTTTTGCTATTTTTGGCAACCGGGGCACCAATAAAACGGCCGCGACGACAGTTGGGTTCTGACAATCATCGCGCCGCAGCGCCCGCAAGGCTCACCGCTGCGATGGAACACCTTAAAGCTGAACAGCGCGCCGTGATGGCGATTCTCATCCACCAGCCCGCGCGTCCGGTAAGACAGGCGCGGCACAGCCAACAGAGCCTCCGCCAGCCGCCGTAACACTTCCGGCGCCAAATCCTGAGGCCGGTGCTGCGGCGCCAGTTCCGCCTGCCAAAGAATTTCGGCACGCAGATAATTGCCCAAACCGGCAAGAAACGCCTGATCGAGCAGCATCCCTCCCAATTGCCGGCGGCGAAACGCCGGCGACAACAGCCGTTGTTCCACCGTTGTCGCCGTCAGCGACATATCCAGCACATCGGGCCCGATGCGTTGCAAGAACGGGTGCTGCTCAATTTCTTCGCGTGGCCCCAGGGTGATCTCCGAGGCACTGTACAATAAAATCGCCCGCTCCGCCGTTTCCAGCCGTACGCGCAAATCGCGCTTGGTATCCGGCGTCTCTCCCGCTCTGGCCACTTTCCACACGCCATACAACTGATTATGGCTGTACATCGTCAGCCCGTTGGAAAAATGGGTCAACAACGCCTTGCCGCGTGGCTCGATGGCAATAATGCGTTCGCCGATTAACCGATCGCGGTAATGTTTAAGCTGGGGAAAAGCAAACTCGACCGCAGTCAGCGGCCGATCGATCACCGCCGTCGCCAGCGCATCCGCCGCTCGGCGAATTTCCGGTCCTTCCGGCATGTTGCAACTCCTGATTTAGCCGGGCCGCCGCAGCGGGCGCCCCGGTGAAAAACACCGGTTAATGCGTCGCGCCGCCCACCACTTTCAGATCGTGTTCCACCTGCAATGCGACAGAGATCGCCAGCTCCAGAGCGAACAGCACCGTCTGGGACGCCATGCTGGGCGCACCAGGATGCGCGGCAGCCTGTTCCGGCAGATAAGGGATATGAATAAACCCGCCCTTAATCTCTTGCTGGCCGTTTAACCGGTGCAGCAAGCCGTACATCACGTGGTTGCAAACGTAAGTCCCGGCGGTTTGCGATACCGAAGCGGGAATTCCGGCTTCACGCATCGAGTTGACCATCGCCTTGATCGGCAAGGTACTGAAATAGGCCGCCGGTCCGGTTTCGAGGATCGGTTCGTCGATCGGTTGCCGGCCCTGATTATCGGGAATGCGCGCATCATCAACGTTGATCGCCACCCGTTCGAGGGTAATATCGGTACGCCCACCGGCCTGGCCGATGGCCAATACCATCACTGGCTGCACCTCATCAATCGCCGCGTTCAACGCCTCAAGCGCCACGCCGAATACGCAAGGCAGCTGGCGCGCAATAATGCGCGCGCCGACAAACTCCCTATCGTTCAGTTGCTTTACCACTTCCCACGAAGGATTAACCCGTTCTCCGCCAAAGGGCTCAAAGCCCGTAATCAATACCTTTTGCATGAGTTCTCCTACAGGAACATCAGGAAATACAGCAAGAATACGTTAACCAACAGCAGCAGCACCCCGGTCGGCACCTGCGCCTTGATCACCGCATTCTTGTCCGGCAATTCCAGCAACGCCGCCGGCACAATATTAAAGTTAGCAGCCATTGGCGTCATCAGCGTGCCGCAATAGCCGGAAAACATGCCGATTGCCGCCATCACCGCCGGATTACCGCCGTGTTGCAACACCAGGATCGGGATGCCGATACCGGCAGTGACGATCGGGAAGGCGGCGAAGGCGTTGCCCATCACCATGGTCAGCAGCGCCATGCCGATGGCGTAAACCGCCACGGCGATAAAGCGGTTGTCGACCGCCAGGTATTCCTGGGTCAGATGGGAAATCGCGGTGCCGACGCCGGCGGCAGTGAACAGCAGCCCCAGCGTGGCCAGAATCTGCGGCAAAATAAACGCCCAGCCGACCGAATCCAACAGACGACGCGCTTCCTGTATCGGCTGCGAAAGGGTTTCGCGAGTCATTCTCACCGCAATAATGCCGCCCAACACCACACCCAGCGCCATCGAGAACAGCGTAATCAACGTGGCGTGATTGCCGCTGCCGAACACCGCCTGCTGCAGAGCCGGAATATTGTTGAACAGCAACACGCCGGCCACCGTCACCACCGGAATAGCCAGCGCAGGAATAAACAGCCGGTTCCCCAACCGTTTGGCACTTTCTTCACGCTGCTGCGGGGTACGTTGATGGTAGCTGCCAAGCCGCATCCCGCCGAAGCCGGCGATCAATGCCATCACTATCACCACTACGCCGACGATGATATGCAGTATGCGTTTCTCATTGCTGCCCTCGCCCAACACCTCACCCAGCAGGCTATAGGTCCAGTCGCCGACCAAAAAAACCAGGCCGTACAGCGCCCAGAACAGCCCGGTGGTAATGCGGCGCGGGTTGGCGCGATCGCGGAACGACATCACCGCCACGATCAACAGCACCGCGCCGGCCAGCCAGTAGAGATATTGTTGTTGGAAATTCATTGGGCATCTCCTTTGGCCCGCAGCGCCGCCTGGTTAAGCTGCGCCAGCTCGGCGCTGAGCTGTTTGTCCATCCGGTAAAGCCGGAAGGCATGGATCAGGAAAGCGAAAATGGCGGTCGGAATGCCCCATAACGCGATATGCAACGGCTCGGTCTGGATACCGCCTGACTCCAGCATAAAGTTATGCATGAAAATGATCGCACCAAAGGCCACGAAGATGTCCTCGCCAAAGAACAGCCCGACGTTATCGGTGGCGGCGGACATGGCACGCAGGCGATGCCGCGTACGTTCCGGCAGCTCGCCGTAGCGGTTTTCGGTTGCCCCTTCCGCCATCGGCGCCAGCAACGGGCGCACCATTTGCGGGTGGCCCCCCAAGCTGGTCAGCCCCATGGCGGCGGTGATTTCACGCACGAACAGATAGACGATCAGCAACCGCCCTGCGGTAGCGCTCTTGATCTTGGCGATCCACGCCTGCGCGCGTTCCTTCAACCCATGACGTTCCAGCAGACCGATCACCGCCAACGGCAACAACAGGATCAGCGGCAGATTCCGGGTATTGAGGAAACCTTCCCCCAGTTTTTCCAGAATGACGTCCAGCGGCATCAGCGCCGCCAGTCCGGTGATGATGCCGGCGGCAATCACCACCAGCACCGGGTTGAAACGCAAAACAAATCCAGCCACGATGGCGACAATGCCAATCAATGGCCAGAGATTAATGGCCTGTTCCATAATCATCTTCCCTCGGTAGTTTCTAATCGTTTTTTATGAGTGATGTTGTGTGTACCGCTGTCAGTCTGCGCTGACGTTAATGCCCTCTATGGCGAAACGCTCGCGCAGCGTGCGCGCGAAGCTCAACGCGTGTTCACCGTCGCCGTGCAGGCAGACGGTTTCTGCTTGCACCGCAGCCCAAGAGCCTTCCAGAGTGCGAACCCGATGATGGCGCACCATGTCCAGCGTTTGCCTCAGCGCCTGTTCATCGTCTTCGATCAGTGCGCCCGGCTGGCCGCGCGGCACCAGCGTGCCGTCGGCCTGATAGCCGCGATCGGCGAACACTTCCTGCCGCGTCGCCAACCCCAGTTTTTCACCGGCGCGGATAAGCTCGCTGCCCGCCAACCCCACCAACCGCAGAGCGGGATCGACCGCCTTCACCGCCCGGGCGATAGCCTCCGCCAAAGCCGGTTCAACCGCTGCCTGGTTGTACAACATACCGTGTGGCTTCACATGTACCATCACCCCGCCTTCGGCGCGGGCCATCGCTGCCACCGCCCCCAGCTGATACACCACCTGCGCATATACCGTTTCCGGCGGCAACTGCATGCGGGTACGGCCAAAGTTCTCGCGATCGGGGAAGCTGGGGTGTGCGCCAATCGCCACGCCATATTGCAGTGCCCAACGGATCGACTGACGCAGGGTTTGCGCATCACCGGCGTGAAAACCGCAGGCAATATTGGCCGAACTGACCAGTTGCAGCAGCGCCTCGTCGTTGGCGCAGCCTTCGCCGAGATCGGCGTTCAGATCAATGAGCATCTAACCCCCAGGCAATTTGTTGGATAAAGTGATCCTGCTCTGCCTTGGCACGTTGCGCCTCCGCCAGGGTACAGGGAACAAAGTGGATAGCCTCGCCCAGACGGATCTGCGCCAAATGGTAGAGATCGGCCTCGATTACACAGGCAATGCGCGGGTAACCGCCGGTAGTTTGCGCGTCGGCCATCAGCACGATCGGCTGGCCGTTATGCGGCACCTGCACCACGCCCGGCAGCAGGCCGTGCGACAGCATTTCGCGGTCGGTGGTGCGGCCCAGCACATTGCCGCCGTGCAGACGATACCCCATGCGGTTGCTCTGCGGGCTGAGTTGCCAAGCGGTGCGCCAGAAAGCCTCCTGCGCCTCGGGGCTGAACTCGGCATATTCCGGTCCCGGCAAGGCGCGGATGCGATTATTGAACAGCAGTTGCTTTACGCCACAGCTGTTTTGCGGCAGGAAACCCGGCTTGCCCAACGGCAGGCTGTCGCCGTCTTTCAGGTTACGCCCTTCCAGCCCGCCAAAGGCAGCTTTGATATCCGTGCTGCGCGAGCCGAGCATTTCGGGCACGGCGATCCCCCCGGAGAGCGCCAGATAGCTGCGCATACCGCGTTTAGGCATGTTCATGACCAGTTGCTGGCCCGCTTTAACCGGGTAACGCCAGCCGGTCCACAGCGGTTTTTCGTCCAGTTTGGCATCGCAACCGGCCCCGGTCAGAGCGATCCACCCCGCTTGGGTGAATTCGACGCTGAATTGGCCCAAGGTGATTTCCAACCCGGCGGCATCCGCTGAGTTACCCACCAGCAGGTTAGCAATTTTCAGCGCCGGCAGGTCGAGCGCACCGCCCTGGCTAACGCCCAGACGGCGGAAACCGTGACGGCCCGCATCCTGTACCGTGGTGTAAATGCCCGCACGCAGGATCTTCAACATACGCCCTCCTTCTGCGGCACGAAGCGCACGTTATCGCCAGGGCGCAGCAGCGTCGGCGGCATGTCATAAGGATTGAATAACGACAGCGGCGTGCGGCCAATCAACTGCCAGCCCCCCGGCGTGACCAGCGGATAAATGCCGGTCTGGCTACCGCCGATGCCGACGGAGCCTGCGGCCACCGCCAGGCGCGGTTCGGCACGGCGCGGCGTCGCCAATTGTTCCGGCATGCCGCCCATATAAGAAAAACCCGGCTGGAAGCCAAGGAAATAAACCACATAGGCCGCAGAAGAATGGCATTCCACCACCTGCTGCGGCGTCATGCCGGTATGGCGCGCTACCTCGCCCAGATCCGGCCCATACTCGCCGCCGTAGATCACCGGAATATCCACCTCGCGCAATTCCGGCACCAGGCTTTCCTCACTGTCCCAGCCTTGCTGCAACAGCGCCAGCATCGCTTCGGCGTCAGCCTGCGGCGTATTCAGCAACAGCGTAAGATTGTTCATACCCGGTATCACTTCCAGCACATCGGGATGATGATTCAGTTTTTCGGCCAATGCCCAGATCCGCCGCTGACTTGGCAGCGTCACCGGTGGCGACAGCTCAAGCACTGCCGCTCTTTCACCCAACAGGTAATATCGCGCTTGTTGCACCCTTCTTCTCCTTATACCCGCCGTCTTTCAAGCCGCGGCGTTCTGCCCAACTCCCCCGGGCGCAGCATGCAACGCCCCTACGATATTTGGCTATCGACGAACAGGTCGCTTGGCCACAACTTGCAATGCATAGGTATTTTATTATTTGCAATAACACAGTTATGCGCGACGCGGGTCCGGCTGTCAATAAAACGCAACCATTGGGAAAATAAGGAATTAGCGACGCAGAAGGATTCAGCCGACGTGTGAGCCGGGCTGAATCCCAGAGAGAAATCAGGCAGGATTCGGGATATCGATAAAGGTCACTTCAAAACCATGATGCTGCGCCAACCATTCACCCAGCGCCTTCACGCCGCCGCGCTCGGTGGCATGATGACCGGCGGCGAAGAAATGAACGCCCATTTCCCGTGCAGTGTGAATAGTTTGTTCCGACACCTCACCGCTGATAAAGGCATCGACGCCGAAACGCGCCGCGCTATCGATGAAACCCTGGCCGCCGCCGGTACACCAGGCCACGCGGCGAATGTGCGCCGGTGCGTTATCGCCACAGTGCAGCACTGCACGGCCCAGGCGGCTCTCAATGCGCTGCTGCAGCTCAGCGCCGGTCAGCGGTTGTTCAAACTCGCCGTGCGGCACCAAGGGTTCCACTTCGCCAATCACGCGAATGCCAAGCAGATGCGCCAGTTGCGCGTTGTTGCCCAGCACCGGGTGGGCATCCAGCGGCAGATGATAGCCGTACAGGTTGATGTCATTGGTCAGCAACGTTTTCAGCCGATTGCGTTTCATGCCGCGCACCGCCGGCGCTTCGTTTTTCCAAAAATACCCGTGATGCACCAGGATGGCGTCCGCCTGCCGCTCCACCGCCGCATCCAGCAGTGCCTGACAGGCGGTCACACCGGTGACGATGCGCTTCACGTGCGACCGCCCTTCTACCTGCAGGCCATTCGGCGCATAGTCCTGAAACGCGGCGGTATTCAGTTCTTTGTTGATCAGATTTTCCAGATCGAGGTTACGCATTGTCTTCTCTCTTCAATTCAAAATGTCTGCCGGTCGCCCTGTTCCATCAGGATAAACTTCACGCCCAGATCGTTGCCCTGATCCAACTGCTGTTTAATGGTAGCGCGCACGTCCTCGCCCTGCTTCAGGCTGGGTTTGATGTGGCTGATCACTACCGGGAAATCTTTCAGCGAGCCTTCGCCGCCGCTGTACCGGGCCAGATTTTCCAGCTCTTTCAGCAGCCACGCCGGCGTCAAATGACCATACAGATTTTTATCTGCAACGCCATTGGGATAAGACGTTTCAATTATCATCCCCTTCAGTTTTTTCTGTTCAATTAACGGCCCCAGCGCGCGCCAGGCGGTATCCAGATTGCGTGACTGCTCGAGTGCATCCGGCCCGGTGTCGCCGAAATAGGCGAAGGACCCGCTGCGATCGGATACCAGCAGCATCGAAGAAGGGTAACGATCGTGGCTAAGCGGATACATCACGCCGCTCAGGCCGGTGACGCCCAGGGTAAAGCGCTGCTGCGGCCGCACCGTTTGCAACCGATAGGTGCCCAGCCGCGACCCGTTACCGGCGTCGGTGAAGTTTGGCCAGGCCTTCCAGTTAAAGTAATGATTGCGCAAGGTCAGGATGGTATCGGCCTGGGCATAAATATTTTTCCTGGCGTCCTCCGGCGAACCGATAATCAGCCCGGCCACGTGGTCCAGATGACCGTGGCTGATAAAGTAACCGCCGATCAGTTGCCGGAACACATAGCCCTGCGGGGTATAAGGCGCCGCCAGTTCGGGGGTCACCTGCGGAAAACTGCCTTTTTCCAGCCCTTTGGCAATGCCCGGCAACAGTGAGCCGGCATCGAGCGCCAGATACTGCGGCTGGTTGACGCTGCGGATCAGATAGGATGTCAGATTGCCGTCGCTGACGCCGCCGTCAACGCCGAGCGCCACTACGTCAAAGCCGGCCAGCGCCAGGGCTGAATAGCCGCTCAGGCACAGGGCCAGCACCTTGTTCATCATTCTTTCGCTCCTTGCTGTTGCCTTAATATTCCCCCCGCCTGGCCGCTTCAAAGGCCGCCAGCGTCTCCAGCCGGGCCTGCTTGTGATCGACAATCGGCAGCGGGTAATCCAGCGTGCGTTGCTGTTTTTCCGCCCAGCGATGGGGTTGATGGAGAGCATTGTCCGGTACATCCGCCAGCTCGGGCAACCATTTACGGATAAAAGTGCCTTGCGGATCAAAACGTTCGCCCTGAGTGGTCGGGTTAAAGATGCGGAAATACGGCGCGGCGTCGGTGCCGGTTGAGGCCGCCCACTGCCAGCCACCGTTATTCGCCGCCAGATCGCCGTCCAACAGCTGCGACATGAAATAGCGTTCGCCGGCGCGCCAGTCGATCAGCAGATCTTTCACCAAAAAACTGGCGCTGATCATGCGTAACCTGTTGTGCATCCAGCCGGTTGCATTCAACTGACGCATGGCGGCATCGACGATCGGATAGCCGGTCTCGCCTTGCTGCCAGGCCAGTAACAGTGCGTCGTTATCCCGCCAGCGTACCTTATCCGTCCACTCGATAAAGGGACGGTGCCTGCATAACGCAGGATAAGCCACCATCAGATGCCGATAAAATTCGCGCCAGATCAATTCGTTCAGCCAGCCAAAGGCACCGCTGTCGCTGTTTTCCAGCACCTGCGGGCATTCGGCGCGCAGGCGGTTAAAACACTGGCGCGGCGACAATACGCCAATCGCCAGATACGGCGACAGGCTGCTGGTGCCGGCAATAGCGGGAAAATCACGTTGTTGCAGGTAATCTTGCACCTGTTCACGGCAGAAAGCGCGCAGCCGTTGCAGCGCCGCCTCTTCCCCGGCGGGAAAATCTGCGCCCACCTCGACCGATGGGTAATCGAATGCCGTCGGCGCAGCCGACACCGGCAACGCGCCGCCTTCACGAGGTTTGGGTGCCGGCAGGGAACGAACGTCGGATTCGGTCAGCCGCTGGATAAAGGCCTTGCGAAACGGCGTATAAATCTTGTACATCTCCCCGCCGCCGGTTTGTACGCTGCCCGGCGGTAACAACAGGCTGTCATCGAAGCTTTGGCAAATCACCTGCCCGGATAATCGCCGCTCTGCCTGACGGTCGCGCTTTAGCTCATTGAGCTCGTACTGGCGGTTATAAAACAGCGCATCCACCCGCTCTTGCGCGCAGTACGCCACCAACCAGTCAACAGCAGCGGCAAAATCATCGCACTGATGGCAGACCAGCGGGATACCGCGATCCGCCAGCGTCTGCTGAACCCGCAGCAGGTTGGCATGAATAAACGCCGCCTGACGCGGTGCCATCTGATGCTGCCGCCACTGCCCAGGAGTAGCGATAAACACCGCCAGCACGCGGGCGGCGGGATCGCAACAGGCGGCGTGCAGCGCTTTGTTATCGGTTATACGCAGATCGTTACGTAACCAGACCAGATGAGTGGCCATAAAATTCCTCGTCGGTTAGTGGCCGTAACGCAGGCGCAACGCTTCGGGATAGGGTTCGAAATAACGTTGTTCGGCCAGATAGCGATCCGGGTATTCGGCCATGTAATGTTTGAGCAGGGTGATCGGCGCCAACAGCGGCTGCATTCCCTGGCGATAGCGGTCGATCAGCTGCGCCAACTCCTGCCGTTGAGCCGAACTGAGCTGGCGGCGGAAATACCCCTGCACGTGCATCAGCACATTGGTGTGATTGCGGCGCGTTGCCTTGTGCGCCAGCAGCCTCATCAGGCGGCTGCGGTATTCAATGGCGAACGCCTCCAGCGACGCCCACTTTTCGATACCGGCGACAAAACGTCCCAGTTCGCGGTATTCCGGCTGTGAATGCGCCAGCAGAGAAAGCTTATAGCGGCTGTGGAAAGCGATCAGCCCGCCACGGGTCAACCCCTTGCGCCACAACATATTCAGTTCATACAGCGCGTAAACCCGCTCGACAAAGTTTTCCCGCAGGGTGGCATCGTTCAGCCGCCCGTCTTCTTCTACCGGCAGCCACGGCATCTGGCGCATCAGTTCGGCGGTGAATAGCCCGACGCCGCTTTTGCGCGATTCTTTCCCGTTTTCGCTGTAAACCCGCACCCGCTCCATACCGCAGCTCGGGGATTTGGCGCAGACGATATAGCCGCACAGATGCCCCAGTTCCGCGACGCGTTGCTCTGAGAACCGCTGCATTTTGTCGGTCACGTCGACGCTGTCGTCGTTGCTGAAGCGCATTGCCGGCGACGGCTGTGGCCGTTTACTCAACCGCAGTGCCGGGCGTGGGGTAGGCAAACCGATCGCCATTTCCGGGCACACCGACTCAAAACGCACATAAGGCGCCAGTTGCTCCACCGCAAAGGCCAGGCGTTTATGGCCACCATCAAAACGCACCGCGTCGCCCAACAGGCAGGCGCTGATCCCGACCGGAATTTTGTCACTCATGATTTGCTCCCACAATCCTGGACAATGCTAAAAGTGTAGAGGAATTCACGCCGGGAAACGACAGTTAGCAGGGCAATGACCGGTCTGCGCCCATAAAAAAACCCCCGCTGCGAGGCGAGGGTTTCAGGGGATGCTGGCGGCGATCAGTAGAAATCGCAGGACGCCAGTTCTGCCTGCTGCAGCCAGACCGGCTTATCGCTGGTTTTGGACCAGACACGGTGCAGATAGCTGTAAAAACGTGCCCGGTCGCTGCGGAACAGCATCACCGGTAAAGCCAAAGTTCCTGCCAGGATCACTGCGCTGCGGCGCAGGAGAATCCGATGCAATGAATAAGCGTGGTAAATAGACATGCGAACCTCCTCAAAAACGCCCGGCCGTTGATTTTCTGGAAACAGCGCTGGCGTGGACAATGTAAATGCGACAATTTGGTAACTGAACAAAATTTTAGCGCAACTGATGAAAGTTTACTACTCATCCGACCACCAAATTGTACAAAAAATCGCAAATAAATGCGCCATTCCGTAATTTTGTTACAACAAGGTTAATCAATAACTAACCATTGGTTATATTATGGTTATTTACAACCTGTTTACGCCCATCGCATCCCCAGACTGGGTTGAACACCGGCTGAAACGCGCCACTCGTTCACAAAACCGCCGTGAAAAAGCCATTTTTTGCTGTAATTTCAGCCATTTTTATACTTTTTTTACACTGGCTCGCCCTATTTTTTCATCTTCTTTTTATTGCCCTCCCTACACTCGCAGTATCAAAAACTACACCTCTGGAGGTGTCCTGTGAGTATCAGCGTTATTGGTGGTGCGCTGTTGGTTCTGCTGCTGTTGGGCTATCTGGTTTATGCCCTGTTCAACGCGGAGGATTTCTGATGGCAGCTTCAGCCTTTTTACTGATTGCCAGTTTCCTGCTGGTGCTTCTACTGCTGGCCCGGCCTTTGGGCAGCTTTTTGGCACGCCTGATCGAAGGCGAGCCGTTGCCTACCCTGCGCCATGTGGAAGCCACCGTCTGGCGCTGCTGCGGCAATGACACCGCCGAGATGAACTGGTGGCAGTACGCGTTGGCGATCCTGTGGTTCAACCTGCTTGGCCTGGCGCTGCTGGTCGCCCTGCTGATGACGCAAGGTTCGTTGCCGCTTAATCCGCAGGGTTTCCCTGGGTTGTCGTGGGATTTGGCGTTCAATACCGCCGTCAGCTTTGTCACCAATACCAACTGGCAGGCCTACAGCGGAGAAAGCACCCTCAGTTACCTCAGCCAGATGGCCGGGCTGGCAGTGCAAAACTTCTTGTCCGCCGCCACCGGCATCGCCGTGGCCTTTGCGCTGATCCGTGCTTTCACTCGCCGTTCCAGTGCCACCATAGGCAACGCCTGGCTCGATATTTTCCGCGTGACGCTGTACGTACTGCTGCCGATTTCGCTGCTGATCGCGCTGTTCTTCGTCAGCCAGGGCACGTTGCAAAACTTCCTGCCTTACCTGCATACCACTACGCTGGAAGGCGCGCAGCAGACGCTGCCGATGGGACCGGTGGCCTCGCAGGAAGCGATCAAGATGCTCGGCACCAACGGCGGCGGCTTCTTCGGCGCCAACTCGGCTCACCCGTTCGAGAACCCGACCGTACTGACCAACTTTGTGCAGATGCTGGCGATCTTCCTGATCCCGTGCGCCTTGTGCTTCGCCTTCGGTCAGGTTGCCGGTGAGAACCGCCAGGGCCACGCACTGATCTGGGCGATGGCGCTGATCTTCGTGGTGGCGGTGATCGTGGTGATGTCCGCCGAACTGACGGGTAACCCGCATCTGGGTGAATTGGGCAGCGCCAGCAACATCAATATGGAAGGCAAGGAATCACGCTTTGGCATTCTCGCCACCAGCCTGTTCTCGGTGGTGACCACCGCCGCCTCCTGCGGTGCGGTCAACGCGATGCACGACTCCTTCACCGCGTTGGGCGGCATGGTGCCGATGTGGCTGATGCAGATTGGCGAGGTGGTGTTCGGCGGCGTGGGTTCCGGCCTGTACGGTATGCTGTTGTTCGTGCTGCTGACGGTGTTTATCGCCGGGCTGATGATCGGCCGCACGCCGGAGTACCTGGGCAAAAAGATCGACGTCTATGACATGAAAATGACCGCGCTGGCGATCCTGGTCACGCCGACCCTGGTGTTGCTGGGCACGGCGCTGGCCATCGCCACCGACGCAGGCCGCGCCGGCATCCTTAACCCGGGCGCGCATGGCTTCAGCGAAGTGCTGTATGCCCTGTCCTCCGCCGCCAACAACAACGGCAGCGCCTTTGCCGGCTTGAGCGTCAACACGCCGTTCTACAACCTGTTGCTGGCCTTCGCCATGTTCGTCGGCCGCTTCGGGGTGATCCTGCCGGTGCTGGCGATTGCCGGTTCGCTGTGCGCGAAAAAACGTCAGCCTGCGGGCAACGGCACCCTGCCAACCTACGGGCCGCTGTTTATCGGCCTGCTGATCGGCACCGTGCTGCTGGTAGGCGCATTAACCTTCATACCGGCGTTGGCGCTGGGACCGGTAGCCGAGCACCTGCAGCTCTGGTTGGCAAACTAACAGACGTCATAGAGAGAGAATAAAGAAATGACTCGCAAACAACGCGCACTGTTTGAACCGGCATTGGTCCGCACCGCGCTGATCGATGCGGTGAAAAAACTGGACCCGCGCACCCAATGGCGTAACCCGGTCATGTTCGTGGTGTATCTCGGCAGCATGTTGACCACCGTCATCTGGCTGGCGATCCTGGCGAAGCAGACCGACGGCAGCGCCGCCTTTACCGGCAGCATCGCCCTGTGGCTATGGTTCACCGTGCTGTTCGCCAACGTTGCCGAAGCGCTGGCCGAGGGGCGCAGCAAGGCGCAGGCAGAAAGCCTGAGGGGCACCAAGAAAACCAGTTGGGCGAAGAAATTGGCCGGGCCAAGTCGCGAGGGCGCTACCGAGAAAGTGTCCGCCGAGAGCCTGCGCAAAGGTGACGTGGTGCTGGTGGAAGCCGGCGATACCATCCCCTGCGACGGCGAAGTGCTGGAAGGTGGCGCTTCGGTAGATGAAAGCGCCATTACCGGCGAATCCGCACCGGTGATCCGCGAATCCGGCGGCGACTTCTCCTCGGTGACCGGCGGCACTCGCGTGCTGTCCGACTGGCTGGTGGTGCAGTGCAGCGTCAACCCGGGCGAAACCTTCCTCGATCGGATGATCGCCATGGTGGAAGGCGCCAAGCGGCGTAAAACCCCGAACGAGGTGGCGTTGACCATTCTGCTGGTGGCACTGACCATCGTGTTCGTGCTGGCGACCGCTACGCTGTTTCCGTTCTCGCAATACAGCGTAGATGCCGCCAAAGGCGGATCGGTCGTCAGCATCACCGTGCTGGTGGCGCTGCTGGTCTGCCTGATCCCAACGACTATCGGTGGCCTGCTGTCTGCCATCGGCGTGGCGGGAATGAGCCGGATGCTGGGCGCTAACGTGATCGCCACCAGCGGCCGCGCGGTGGAAGCTGCCGGCGACGTCGACGTGCTGCTGCTGGACAAAACCGGCACCATCACGCTGGGTAACCGTCAGGCCTCCGAGTTTCTGCCTGCACCTGGCGTGAAGGAACAGGATCTGGCCGATGCGGCGCAGTTGTCTTCCCTGGCCGATGAAACGCCGGAAGGCCGCAGCATAGTGGTGCTGGCCAAACAGCGTTTTAACCTGCGCGAACGCGACCTGCAGGCGCTGAACGCCACCTTCGTGCCCTTCTCCGCCCAGACGCGCATGAGCGGCGTCAACGTGCAGGACCGCATGATCCGCAAAGGAGCGGTGGATGCCATTCGCCGCCACGTGGAATCCAATCAGGGCCACTTCCCGCAAGCGGTGGACGATCTGGTGGCTAGCGTCGCGCGCACCGGCGGCACGCCGCTGGTGGTGGCCGAAGGGCCGCGGGTGCTGGGCGTGGTGGCGTTGAAAGATATCGTCAAGGGCGGCATTAAAGAGCGCTTCGCCGAGCTGCGTAAAATGGGCATCAAAACGGTGATGATCACCGGCGATAACCCGTTGACCGCCGCGGCGATCGCCGCCGAGGCCGGGGTGGATGACTTCCTGTCGGAAGCCACGCCGGAAGCCAAACTGGCCTTAATCCGCCAGTACCAGGCGGAAGGCCGACTGGTGGCGATGACCGGCGACGGCACCAACGATGCGCCGGCACTGGCGCAGGCCGACGTGGCGGTGGCGATGAACTCGGGTACCCAGGCGGCCAAAGAGGCAGGCAACATGGTCGATCTGGACTCCAACCCGACCAAACTGATTGAAGTGGTGCATATCGGTAAACAGATGCTGATGACGCGCGGTTCGCTGACCACCTTCAGTATCGCCAACGACGTGGCGAAGTATTTCGCCATTATCCCGGCGGCGTTCGCGGCAACCTACCCGCAGTTGAACGCGCTGAATGTGATGCACCTGCACTCCCCCGCTTCCGCCATTATGTCGGCGGTCATTTTCAACGCCCTGGTGATCGTGTTCCTGATCCCGCTGGCGCTGAAAGGGGTGAGCTATAAGCCCATGAGCGCCGCAGCGCTGCTGCGCCGCAATCTGTGGATGTACGGTGTGGGCGGTCTGCTGGTGCCCTTTGTCGGCATCAAGCTGATCGATCTGGTCCTGGTCGCCTTGCATATCGCCGGCTAAGAATTAAGAGGAAACGAACATGTCTTATTTACGTCCTTCGCTGGTAATGCTGATTCTGCTGACGTTGATTACCGGCATTGCCTATCCGCTGCTGACCACCGGGCTGTCGCAGTTGCTGTTTTCCGGCGCGGCCAACGGCTCGCTGCTGTATCAGGGCGACAAGGTGGTCGGGTCGGCGCTGATCGGCCAAAACTTTACCAAGCCGGAGTATTTCTGGGGCCGCCCTTCTGCCACCGGTGATTCCGCCTATAATGCCATGGCGTCCGCCGGCAGCAATCTGGCCGCCACCAACCCGGCGCTGGATAAGGCCATCGCCGAACGTGTAGCGCAACTGCGCCAGGCCAATCCGGCGATGAAAGGCCCGATCCCGGTCGATCTGCTGACCGCCTCCGGCAGCGGGCTGGATCCGCAGATTTCCATCGCTGCGGCGCAATATCAGCTGGCCAGGGTTGCCGCAGCGCGCCAGTTGCCGCCGGAGCAAATCGCCAAGCTGATTGACGAAAACACCGATCAGGCAACCCCCAACTTTATAGGCGAATCGGTGGTTAACGTGCTGAAATTGAATCTGGCGCTCGACGCATTGCGGTAATACGCCGCATTCAGCATAGTGAGAGGGTTCGGCGTGCCGAACCCATTTTTGCTTTGTTACGCAAGGAATTGTAATGGTCGAAGAAGAACAGCAGCGCCCCGATCCCGACAGCCTGCTGGCGGTAGCCAATGAAAAACCGCGCGGCCGGCTGAAGGTGTTCTTCGGCGCCTGCGCCGGGGTGGGCAAAACCTACGCCATGCTGCAAGAAGCGCAGCGCCTGCGCGGCCAGGGGCTGGACGTGCTGGTCGGCGTAGTCGAAACCCACGGACGCAGCGAAACCGCTGCGCTGCTGACCGGCCTGGACGTGCTGGCGAAAAAGCGTATCCAGTATCGCGGCCGGCTGGTGCAGGAGTTTGATCTCGATGCCGCGCTGGCGCGCCATCCGGCGTTGGTGTTGATGGACGAACTGGCGCACAGCAACGCCCAGGGGTCGCGCCACCCGAAACGCTGGCAGGATGTAGAGGAACTGCTGGACGCCGGTATCGACGTGCTCACCACCGTGAACGTGCAGCATCTGGAGAGCCTGAACGACGTGGTCGGCGGCGTCACCGGAGTGCGGGTGCGTGAGACCGTGCCCGACCATGTATTCGACGAAGCCACCGAAGTGGTGCTGGTCGATCTGCCGCCGGACGATCTGCGCCAGCGGCTCAATGAAGGCAAGGTGTATATCCCCGGGCAGGCCGAACGCGCCATTGAGCACTTTTTCCGCAAGGGTAACCTGATCGCCCTGCGCGAGCTGGCGCTGCGCCGCACCGCCGATCGGGTCGATGATCAAATGCGCGCCTTTCGCGATACTCAGGGCCGAGAGAAAGTGTGGCATACCCGCGACAGCATTTTGCTGTGCGTCGGCCACAACAGCGGCAACGAAAAACTGGTGCGCATCGCCGCCCGGCTGGCGGCGCGGCTGGGGTGCCACTGGCATGCGGTCTATGTGGAAACGCCGACGCTGCACCGGCTGCCGGAAAACCGACGCCGGGCGATCCTGCGAGCGCTGCGGCTGGCGCAGGAGCTGGGGGCCGAAACCGCCACCCTGTCCGATCCTTCCGAAGAACGTGCGGTGCTGCGCTACGCCCGCGAGCATAACCTGGGGAAAATCATTATCGGCCGGCGTGGCGAACAGCGCTGGAAACTGCGCGGCAGCTTCGCCGATCGTCTTGGTCGTCTGGGGCCGGATCTCGATTTGGTGATTGTCGCGCTGGAAAACGACAGCTTCCCGCCGCCCGGCAAAGAGCACGACAACCGTAACTTCACCGAAAAGTGGCGTATGCAGTTGCGCGGCTGTGCCGTCGCCGTGGCGCTGTGCGCCCTGATCACCCTGCTCTCGCAATGGTTGCTGCCGGGTTTTGACCAGGCCAACCTGGTGATGGTGTATCTGCTCGGCGTGGCGATCGTCGCGCTGTTCTTCGGCCGCTGGCCGTCGGTGCTGGCGGCGGTGATCAACGTCGCAAGCTTTGACCTGTTTTTCGTTCAACCCCAATGGTCGTTTGCCGTCAGCGATATGCAATATCTGCTGACCTTCGGCGTCATGTTGATCGTCGGCATCACCATAGGGAACCTGACCGCCGGGGTGCGTTACCAGGCCCGGGTCGCACGCTATCGCGAACAGCGAGCCCGCCACCTGTATGAAATCTCGCGCGGCCTGAGCCAGGCGCTGACCCCCGAAGATATCGCCAAGACCAGCCGCCATTTCCTCTCCAGCAGCTTCCAGGCCAAAACCGTGTTGCTGCTGCCGCAGGAGGATGGCAGGCTGCAACAGATGGTCGGCGAGGCCGGCGGGCTGTTGTCGGTGGATGAGGCGATTGCCCGCTGGAGCTTTGACAAGGGCATGCCGGCCGGTGCCGGTACCGATACCCTGCCCGGCGTACCTTATCAACTGCTGCCGTTAACCACCTCAAAGCAAACCTTCGGCCTGCTGGCTATCGAACCCAGTAACCTGCGCCAACTGATGGTGCCGGAACAACAGCGGCTGCTGCAAACCTTTACGGTGCTGATCGCCAGCGCGTTGGAGCGGCTGCACCTGGCGCGCAGCGCCCAGGAAGCCAAGCTGGACGCCGAACGCGAACAGTTGCGCAACTCTCTGCTGGCGGCGCTGTCCCACGATTTACGCACCCCGCTGACGGTGCTGTTCGGTCAGGCGGAAATTCTGACGCTCGATCTGGCGGCAGAAGGTTCCAGCCACGCACCACAGGCCAGCCAGATCCGCCAGCAGGTGCTGAGCACCACCCGGCTGGTGAATAACCTGCTGGATATGGCGCGTATTCAGTCCGGCGGTTTTAACCTGCGTAAAGAGTGGCAATCGCTGGAGGAGATCGTCGGCGCATCGCTGCACATGCTGGAACCCTTGCTGACCCAACACCAGATCAAGGTTGAGCTGCCGCCTGAGCTGGTACTGGTCAATTGCGACGGCAGCCTGCTGGAACGCGTCTTCACTAACTTGTTGGAAAACGCCAATAAATACGCCGGCATCGATGCTATTATCGGCATTCGCGCCCATACTCTGCCGGAGTGGCTGGAAGTCGAAGTCTGGGACAATGGCCCTGGCATCCCCGAGGGGAAAAAACAGCTGATTTTCGATAAATTCTCTCGCGGCAATAAAGAGTCGGCAATCCCCGGCGTTGGGTTGGGGTTGGCGATTTGCCGTGCCATTATTGAAGTGCACGGCGGCCGCATCTGGGCGGAAAACGGCGCCAACGGCGGTGCCAGTTTCCGTTTTGTTCTGCCGCTGGAGAAACCGCCCGAAATTGACGGCGAATCCTTTGATCTGTAATCAAACCCTGGGAGCACTGTGAGCAGCACGCCAACCAATATTCTGATTGTCGAAGATGAAAAAGAGATCCGGCGTTTCGTACGCATCGCATTGGAGAGCGAAGGTCTGCGGGTGTTTGAAAGCGAGACGTTGCAACGCGGGCTGATTGAAGCCGGCACGCGTAAACCGGATCTGATTATTCTCGATTTAGGGTTGCCGGACGGCGACGGGCTGAACTATATCCGCGATCTGCGGCAGTGGAGCGCCATTCCGGTGATCGTCCTCTCGGCGCGCAATGCCGAAGAAGACAAAGTCGCCGCACTGGACGCCGGGGCAGACGACTACCTCAGCAAGCCCTTCGGCATCGGCGAGTTGCTGGCGCGGGTGCGGGTTGCCTTGCGCCGCCACTCCGGCAGCCAGCAGGAGAGCCCGCTGATCAGCTTTTCCGAAATCACCGTCGATCTGATCAACCGCCGGGTGCTGCGCAATGGCGAGGACTTACACCTGACGCCGATCGAGTTTCGTCTGCTGGCCGAGTTGCTGGCCAACTCCGGCAAAGTGATCACCCAACGTCAGTTGCTAAGCCACGTCTGGGGGCCGAACTACGTCGAACACAGCCACTATCTGCGCATTTATATGGGGCACCTGCGGCAGAAGCTGGAGGCCGACCCGGCGCGGCCGAAACACCTGCTGACCGAGACCGGCGTCGGGTACCGATTTATGCCTTGAGGTTATGGGTGCCGCATGCCCCCCTACGAATGCGGCCCTTTCTTCAACCCCATCATAAATTCCTTGAACGCCTCGCGCAGCGGTGCGAACACCGGATGCTTGCGGTTCTCGATCATCACTTCCGAGAACAGCTTCAAGCCGACGGCAAAAGCCGCACTTTTATCTTCGCCAAAGTTCAGATCTTCACGCGCTTTGATACGCTCAACGATGCCGAGAATGTCGTCGTGGTTTTCCACTTCAAAACTCAACGGCGCTTTATCGACCGGATCGCCCTTGCGATCGTGCAAGGCTTCAACGGTGATACGGAAACGGTGGCCTGGCATCAGTCATTCTCCTGCGCTGTTGGGCGAATGTTCATTTCGCTTTCGATCGTCGCCACAGCGGTGAGCAACGCCTGATTGATGCGCTCAACCTGCTGAGGCGAGAGATCGGCGCGCATCACGTTACCGCGCAGCAAACTGCGCAGGCGGTTCATGGCTTCGGAGATCCCCTCCGCCAGATTGCCGTGATGGTGATGGCTGCGACCGGCCCCGGCTAAACGGGCAAGGATCAGATCGACGGCGGCCTGGTGTTTTTGCAGTTCACTCTGGCCAAGCGCGGTGATTTGGTAGCTTTTACGGCCGTTACCGGTGGTGATCGGCTCAAGGAAATCCTGCTCTTCCAACAGCGTCAGAGTCGGATAAATAACGCCCGGACTTGGCACGTACAAGCCGGAGGAAGCCTCGTCGATCGCCTTGATCAGCTCATAGCCGTGGCTCGGCTTGCGCGCCACCAGCGCCAACAGCACCAACCGCAAATCGCCATGTTCAAACATGCGGTGACGCCCGCCACGGCCACCGCGCCCATGGTCTTCGCCGTGCTCGCCGCCAAAGTGGTGGCGCCCGCCGCGCCGACGATGTTCGTGCCCTTCTTCGCCGTCATGGTGGCAACCGTGCCGGCGGTGTAAACCTAATCGATGGAACATAGGGTTTTACCTCTCAATGAATAGTCAGTTGACGAGGTGATTTAGATATATCTAACTCACTTCGATATATCTAATCTAGATCGATATATCTAAATGTGCAACGGGTCTTTGTAAATAGATATATCTAAATCGCAGCCATAAAAAAAGCGCTGTAAAAACAGCGCTTTTCATCATGGGAAAGAAGAGATTATTTGGCGGAAGCCAGCACTTCGCTGACGATCTCTACCGCTTCGTGCTCGATTTTTTCGCGGTGTTCGGCGCCCAGGAAGCTTTCACAATAGATTTTATAGGCTTCTTCGGTACCTGAAGGACGCGCAGCAAACCAGCCGTTGTCGGTCATTACTTTCAGGCCGCCGATGGAAGCCCCGTTGCCCGGAGCCGCCGTCAGACGCGCGGTGATCGGGTCACCCGCCAAGGTGTTGGCCTTGACCATTTCCGGCGACAGCTTGGCCAATGCGGCTTTCTGCGCATGGGTAGCCGGTGCCTGAATACGGTTATAGCTCGGTGCACCGAAACGCTTGGCCAGATCTTCGTAATGATTCTGCGGGTTTTCGCCAGTCACTGCGGTGATTTCCGCCGCCAGCAGGCACATGATGATGCCGTCTTTGTCGGTCGACCACGGGGTGCCATTGAAACGCAGGAACGAAGCCCCGGCGCTCTCTTCACCGCCAAAACCGAAGCTGCCGTCGAACAGACCGTCAACAAACCATTTGAAACCGACCGGCACTTCCACCAGCTTGCGGCCCAGATCGGCCACCACGCGGTCAATCATCGCGCTGGAAACCAGCGTTTTGCCCACGGCCACATCGGCGCCCCACTGCGGGCGATGCTGGAACAGGTAGTTGATGGCAACGGCCAGATAGTGGTTCGGATTCATCAGGCCTTTAGGCGTCACGATACCGTGGCGATCGTAGTCCGGGTCATTGGCGAACGCCAAATCGAACTTGTCGCGCAACGCCAGCAGGCCGGCCATCGCAGATTCTGACGAGCAGTCCATGCGGATAATGCCGTCGTGGTCCAGGTGCATAAAGCGGAAGGTCTGATCGATGGAGTCGTTGACCAGCGTCAAATCCAGCTTGTAATGCTCGGCAATGCGCTGCCAGTAGGCAATACCGGAACCGCCAAGCGGATCAACGCCCAGTTTCAGGCCGGCACGCTGAATGGCGGGCATATCAACCACGTCCACCAGCCCTTCCACATAAGGTTGCACCAAATCCTGCGCGTGCAGATGACCGCTGTTCCAGGCTTTGTCCAGCGACTGGCGCTGAACGCCTTTCAGCTGCTGCGCCAGCAGTTCGTTGGCGCGCTTTTCAATCACTGAGGTCAGGTTGGTGTCGGCCGGGCCGCCGTTGGTCGGGTTATACTTGATACCGCCGTCTTCAGGCGGGTTGTGCGAAGGGGTAATGACGATGCCGTCGGCCTGCGCCCCGCCGTTGCGGTTGTGGCACAAAATGGCATGAGATACCGCAGGGGTTGGCGTAAAGCCGTTATTTTCCTGCACGATCACATCTACGCCGTTGGCGGTCAGGACTTCCAGCACGGAAATAAAGGCCGGCTCCGACAGTGCATGGGTGTCTTTACCGACGTAGCAAGGGCCGGTAACCCCTTGCTGGCGACGCACTTCGGCAATCGCCTGAGCGATAGCGAGGATATGGGCTTCATTGAAGCTGTGGCGCAGGGCGCTGCCGCGATGCCCTGAAGTACCGAACTTCACCGCATGTGCGGCGTTGCCCGCTTCCGGCTGCAGTACATAGTACTGCGACGTCAGTTGGGCCACGTTGATCAAATCGCTTTGCTGAGCCGGCTGCCCGGCACGTGGGTTATTCGCCATCGACATATCTCCCTAATCCCTGTCCGGCAGCCGGGCAATATGTCGCTCACGGCCGCCATGACGGGCTGTTCGCTAAATTAGATAGTGCCGCAAACTTTATCTGTCAGTTCCGCAGGGAACTGCATAGCCTGCATGATGTGTTCAACCATGCTGCGTTTACGACCGGTGTTGGTATTGGTGATCACCCAGTAAGGCGTACCCGGAACGTGCTTTGGCTTGGTATGCGTTCCGTTCGCCAGCAGGGTTTGTTGATCGCCGGCAAAATAGGTGCGGGTGCGGCCATGCAATGCATCGGTAGCTGCGGCAAAACCCGCCGCATCGAGGGTATACAAGGTCGAAAGTACCAGCATAAAACGATTAACCGCTCTGCTCTGTTCGGCATATTCGTCCGACAGCAACAGCTCGCGCACCGCGCGTACGCGATCGCGAGGACGCTGCGCGGCAACGGCTTTTTCCTGCTCGGCGCTCTGAGCGCTGGCGACAGGCGCGACGCGCAATGGCTGGCCTGCGGTAAACTTCAACATACGGCGCAAAATATCGGACGCGCTCTCACCAATATGTTGCGTGTGGCTGGCAATATAACGGTAAAGCTCTTCGTCGACTTCAATAGTTTTCATCTTTATCCAGTACTGTTTTTTTCTACTTAGAACCTGAAGCCAGATCCTGCATTCAAGCCATGGGATTATAAGGTTAAAAGCGCGAGAGCGAACACAACTATGTGTCTGCGGGCGGAAAATGCAGACTAATACCTATAGTCGGCGCTGCCAAGCCCGAACCTCGAAAAATCCGCGTCATCCCCTCCGGATTTCAAGTTGCCGCTAACAACGCTGCTGCTTGAAAGGCGACGGGTATAGTCGTCGTGTGTTTTAATCATGATACCCTAATCTGAATCTCTCTCAGTATGAACTTCGCCATGAAATTACATTATCAACTGCTGGCCACCGAGTCCGCCACCCTGCCGGTAGTGCTGATCCACGGGCTGTTCGGCAATCTGGATAACCTGGGCGTGCTGGCGCGCGATCTGAATCAACAGCACAGCGTGATTAAAGTCGATCTGCGCAATCACGGCCTTTCGCCGCGTTCTGCGGTAATGACCTATCCCGAGATGGCGCAGGACCTGCTGGCCCTGCTCGATGAATTGCAGTTGGAGAAGGTGATTGTGATCGGTCATTCTATGGGCGGCAAAGCGGCGATGGCGCTGACGGCGATCGCCCCGGAACGGGTTGAAAAGCTGATCGTTATCGACGTGGCACCGGTGGATTACCGCACGCGGCGCCACGACGAGATTTTCGCTGCCTTAACAGCGGTGAACGCGGCCGGCATCACCCAACGCCAGCAGGCGGCGGAATTGATGCGCGGCTACCTGCACGAAGAAGGCGTGATCCAGTTCCTGCTGAAGTCCTTTCATCAGGGCGAGTGGCGCTTTAATCTACCGGTGCTGATCGACCAATACGAAAACGTCACCGGCTGGCAGGACGTTCCCGCATGGCCGCACCCGACGCTGTTTATCCGCGGCGGTCTGTCGCCCTATGTGCAGGACAGCTATCGTGAAGATATCGCACGCCAGTTCCCGCAGGCGCGAGCGCACGTGGTTGCCGGCACAGGCCACTGGGTTCACGCGGAAAAACCGGAGGCGGTGCTGCGCGCCATCCATCGTTTTCTCGACGAAGCCTGAATAAAAACCACCCACTGGCGAAAAAACGCGCTAAAGATAACGGCTTAGCGCGTTTTCGGCTCAGTTAAACATTGTCGTTGCTCTATCTGCTGGGGTAATATGGCGCGCTATAATTTTGCCGCCCTGCTCAGCGTGCTTAGTAACGTCAGGCTGGGGGTGAATTTGGGTTAGGGTTTATTGGCCCGAAGTGTGTTAACCGAACCGTCCGGAAGCGTATACGCTTTTTGATGCAAACTCCCTTGCAGTACCGCTACCTATGGCAAAAGAACAAACGGATCGCACGACGCTGGATCTGTTCGCAGATGAACGCCGTCCGGGGCGCCCGAAAACCAACCCGCTATCCCGAGATGAACAGCTTAGAATCAATAAGCGCAATCAGCTTCGACGCGATAAAGTCCGTGGCTTACGGCGTGTGGAACTGAAAATCAACGCGGATGCGGTGGACGCCCTGAACAAACTGGCGGAACAGCGCAATATCAGCCGCAGCGAGCTTATTGAGCAAATGCTGCTGGCACAACTGGCGGATGAACAGCCGGAACATTGATCTTTGCAGCCGCACATGCGGCACGGTGTTATGGATGACACCGATCAACACCCTTTATTCCTCCCGGCATCGCATAAACGCGATAAAACCCCGGGGTAAATCTCTGGCATGATACGCACTTACCGGTAAGAGGCAGATTCTTGCCATGTCATCATTTTAATCGGTGTTATCGCGTTCAACGCTAACATCGTGCAATGCAATTTATTGAATTTAAAGGTTATACGCGATATGGCTAATGTAGGCATTTTCTTTGGCAGCGACACTGGCAATACCGAAAACATTGCCAAGATGATCCAGAAAATTCTTCAGCAGCAGTTTGGCGCAGAGGTGTCGGAAATCCGCGACATCGCCAAAAGCAGCAAAGAAGATCTGGAAGCTTTCGACATCCTGCTGTTGGGTATTCCTACCTGGTACTACGGCGAAGCCCAGTGCGATTGGGATGACTTCTTCCCGACGCTGGAAGAAATTGATTTCAACGGCAAGCTGGTTGCGCTGTTCGGTTGTGGCGATCAGGAAGACTACGCGGAATATTTCTGTGATGCGATGGGCACCATCCGCGACATCATTGAGCCACGCGGCGCCGCGATTGTCGGCCACTGGCCGACCAAGGGTTACCACTTCGAAGCCTCGAAAGGTTTGGCGGATGACAATTTCTTCATCGGCCTGGCGATTGACGAAGACCGTCAACCGGAATTGACCAACGAACGCGTCGCAGCCTGGGTGAAACAGATCAGCGAAGAACTGAGCCTGGCCGATATCGTCGGCTAACCCTCAAAGGTTGAACAAAAGCCCTGCAAAGTGCATAGTGTTGCCAGCAGGGCCGTTCATCGGCAGCACGGATTTCTGCAATAGAAGCTACATGTTTGTAACTTCCCACATCGTCAAGGTAGACTGAGATATCGGTTTATCCCATCCATCAAGACGTTGCGTGTGTAACATGCAATTGTGCCATGATATCTTTGTTAACAACCGGCGGTTTCCATTTAGGGCAACCGGTTCTATAATGACACGCAATTAACTCTTTGTGCCGACCGATGCCACAGGCAAGAATGCCTCAACTTGATTAGCATAGTAACAGGACTGAATCCGCATGACTGACAACAACACCGCATTGAAGAAGGCCGGCCTAAAAGTCACGCTTCCGCGACTCAAAATCCTGGAAGTACTGCAAAATCCGGAATGCCATCACGTCAGTGCGGAAGATTTGTACAAAAAACTGATCGATATGGGCGAAGAAATTGGCCTGGCGACAGTTTACCGCGTACTGAACCAGTTTGATGATGCCGGCATTGTAACCCGTCACAATTTCGAAGGCGGCAAGTCCGTGTTCGAGTTGACCCAACAGCATCACCACGATCACCTGATTTGCCTGGATTGCGGCAAAGTGATCGAGTTCAGCGATGAGTCTATCGAAGTGCGTCAGCGTGATATCGCCAAGCAGCATGGTATCAAGCTCACCAACCACAGCCTGTACCTGTATGGTCACTGTGAAATCGGTGATTGCCGCGAAGACGACACCTTGCACGACAAAAAATAATGCCCGCAATCGGCATTGAGAACCGCCTTAACGGCGGTTTTTTTATGCCCCCAGGTAAGGGACAAAAAAATCCCCGGACAGGCCCGGGGAAAATCACATCAGAAAGACAACAATTGCAGCGGCACTTCTCCGCGGTACTTCTCTCACTACCCACTTACACGCACTTCACCGTCAACTCACCCGCCGACACGCGGATGGGTAAACTCGTCACAATGCATATTCAAGAAACAGCAGCCGATCGAAGAACATCGGCCAGGCATAGTCGAAAACGCCGCGAACGCGGAACCCTTTGTTCAGGTAGATTTGGCAGGCATCGCTGCTTTGCCATACGCACAGCACGATATGTTTTGCCCGGCGCTGCTGCGCGCGCTGCTTAATCTGGGCAAACAACGGGTTAAAATAGCCCTGCCCGCGGAACCGGCTCTCTATGGCCAGGCTGCAGATAAAATAATCGTCCTCCGTGCTCAGTGTTCGCACAAACCCGTCATAGGCCTCGTCAAGCGGCTTTATTTCATCGCGATACAGCGAGTTCGCCTCAACGCCATACAATTCGTCAACGCTCGCCGCCGTGAAAAATCCGACAAACGCCCCGCACCGCTCGTAAGCCAGGGTAATCAGGTCCAGATAGGGGTCGATATTTTGCGCCCGCTGCAGAGAGACCAGCCCCATCCCGGCGGGGTTGCCGACGGAGCAATACTCCAGATAACTGGTGGCAAAAATCAGCTTCGCCATGCGGGTCTTGTCCGCTTCGTCCGCCTGCCGCCCCGGTAGAAAATGCAGCCCGCCCTGCGATAGCGCCAATACCGCATCGCCCGTTCCAACGGTTGGTCGCCAGTAATTGCCCTCGTCGATCTGCCGTCGGTTATCGGCTATCAAATACTCGCCGAAAAGCTGGTTCACTCGATCCAGCGCGCGATCCTGGGACAGCACCGAATAGTAATGGTAGTGATCGATATCGGACCTTATCTGCGCCGGATAGGCCATACGCGGCACCTCATCGACGGTAAATATTTCCGCATACCGCGCCAGATCCGCCGGCTGCTCAAGCTGCCAATCCACCCGCTCCAGACGACTGATACATTGCCGATAGCTGCGCAGTTCGTCCTCCCTCAGCGGCAGCGTCTCATTGGTAATCACATCTTCCAACAGACGCATGCCACGGATACCGCAGGTCACCGCCTGCGGAACGGCGTCATAATGAACCCCGTGATCCTTGCAGAAGCTCTCGTGGCTGAGGAAAGTCCTGCCGATGTGGCGGCTCCACAACAGATAAAACGCATCGAACAACTTTCTTTCATAGACGGGGTTTTTATCCGGCACGTCACCGGTTTGCGCTGCATAGATCTGATCCAGGCCCGCCAATATTTTGCACAGCGACCTATCGCCGCTGCGGCCAATGATCATCCCGGTTTCATCAAGAAACAAATTCAATCCGCTGACATGGCTGACTTCGCCATTGGGCAGGCGCTGAAGGTAATCCGGCACTTCCGGCTTCAGCAGGAAAAACGTCGCTGAACGGTGCGGAAGGGTGTCGATATCCATATACATGCCCCCCATTTCGATCAGGATCAAAAAGCGAAAGTAGTCAGAAAGCGTGGCGTAATAGCGCTTATCATGGAGTGCGTGGATAAAGCCCAGGTTGCCGCCGACTCTTTTTTGCGCCAGTTCGCTCAGCGAATGCACCTGCAACCGGTGGTTGCCGGCATCGAACTCCCCGAGCAGCCCACCTTTAACTTGCGCCGCAGGGGTAAAATACGCCTCGTTTCTGAGTTGCCGCGCATCCCATACCCAGAGTATCCCGGTCCACTCGTCGGCGGTTGCATGGTGAACGGCCTGCTGCGCATCGCCCCATTGGGAGATAACCTCTCTGGCATCGTCTGGAATGGCGCCGCCCAGCCAGATGCGGTGCAGCAATTTTTCCTGCGCTGCCAACTGGCGCGTAGGAACGCAGAATAATGAGGAGCACTGCGCGGCATCGAATAAATGCCCTTGATCAGCCAGCCAGGCTCTCAGCTGGCTAACCCCTCGCTGGTACTGCCCCAGCAACGCCGGGGAAGGCCGGCGTTGATATTTCACGAACGCTAATTTCAGGTTATTAATCCAGGCCTCATAGTCGGCGCGAAACAGGTCACGCTGCATCAATCCCAAAGGCTCGTCGTTAAGCTTCATCGTCAGCCTCCCACCAGCGGTGCACAAGAACCGTATCCCTGGGGATTTTTGCTCTGCCAATGCCAGGCGTCGCGAACCATTTTTTCCAGGCTTCTTTTGGCTTGCCAGCCTAATTTTTCCGCCGCCAGCGTCGGATCAGACCAGCACTCGGCAATATCTCCCGCACGGCGCGGGTTAATTTGATAAGCGATTTTAAATCCGCAGGCGCGTTCAAATGCCTGGATAATCTCCAGCACCGAATAACCTTTGCCGGTACCCAGGTTATAAACGTTAAAACCCGGCCGCAGATTATCCAGCGCTTTCAAATGCCCTTCGGCCAGATCCATAACGTGAATGTAATCCCGCACCCCAGTGCCATCGCTGGTGGGATAGTCATTGCCATACACCGGCAACACCGCAAGTTTGCCAATAGCCACCTGTGCCAGGTAAGCCAGAAGATTATTGGGAATGCCTGCGGGATCTTCACCGATCAACCCCGACTCGTGCGCCCCGGCCGGGTTAAAGTAACGTAGCGCGGTGATCGCCATCTGCGGCGCGGTTCTGGCGAACTCCGCCAGGATCTGCTCCACAATCAGCTTGGAAGTGCCGTAAGGGTTCGTCGTCTGCCCGACGCGGCAACTCTCCGTCAGCGGGGTATATTCCGCCGGCCCGTAAACGGTGGCGGAAGAGCTGAAAATAAATTGCCGCACACCGGCATGGCGCATTCTGTCCAGCACGATCAGTGAACCGGAAATGTTATTTTGATAATACTTCAGCGGTTCTTCGGTAGACTCTCGAACCGACTTCAACCCGGCAAGATGAATAACCGCATGAATATCATGCTGGCGAAAGAGATGATCCAGCAAATGATGCTCTTGAATATCCCCCTGATAAAAAATCACTTTTTTACCGGTCAGCCTCTCCACGCGAAAAAGCGATTCCGGTGAACTGTTGGACAAGTTGTCCAATACGACAACGTCCTCTCCCCTTTCCAGCAATGCCAATACGGTATGCGAACCGATATAACCGGCGCCGCCCGTCACTAATATAGCCATCATGTATCCTTGTTTGTGTTTAAAAATAAACGACTCACTCAGAAACCACTAAACTTCTCGAACTTTACACCCCACGGGCAAAGCAATTAAAAGCAGTAACACGGCTAACAGATAAACGGAGGAATGCGGCCCGTACTCGGTCAGAATCCCTTGTAATATTCCGGCCAGGATCACGCCGGTTGAAATGCTGTTGGTAAACAATGTAGTGGCCATTCCGGCCCGTTCAGGCATCAGATCCTGAAAATAGAGCATGCCGACGGTGGCGATAATGCCGATAAATATCGCGTTAAACGCCTGCAGAACCAGCAACCCGCCGGCAGTGGTGAACCACAGCATGCCGGCATAAAACAGCATGCCGGCCACGATGGCGCCCGCCATCATCGGGCGCTTGCCTATTCGGTTCACATAACGCCCGGCCAGAACCATGATCGGGATCTCGATCGCGGCGGCAACGCCCATAATCCAACCGGTCAGACTCTGCGACAACCCCAGCTCGGCGGTGATATACAGCGGCACGTCGATCAGATACATGGCGCTGCAGGTCCACATCAATACCGAGGTGCAAAACAGCAGGCCAACGTCTTTATCGAAGGCCTCTTTTGGCCGCAACGGCGGATCAATATCAACGTTGCCCTCTTCGGTTCGCGCTACGCAGGGCAATACCCGCCAGGCCAACAGCGTGACCAACAGGAATATCCCTGCGGCAAACATAAACATGGCCGTAAAGCCGTAATTCATCACCAGCATAAAAGCCAATGGCGGACCAAATACCCAGGCAAGCGAAAGCTGGGCGCGCATCATCGCGCCGAACATCGCCACGTTATGCGATGTTCTCTCCCCATACTCGCGCGCCAGCGCAAATAATTGCGGTATCGCCGTATTGGCGATGGCGGTTAACAGCACGCCCGCCGTAATTAACGTCAAATAATTGCGGTTAAACGCAAACAGCAGGCAGTTGCCCGCAGCCAATAAATAACAGATTAAAATCAGATTACGCCGGTCACGCTGGCGATCTGATTTTTTTGCCAGCAAGAAACTGACCGCAATGCCCGTGCCGGCGTTAACCGCATAAAAAAATCCGACCCATAACGACGTGACCTGTACTTCAGTAGTGAGAAACAGGCTCAGCGTCGGTATTTGCAGTGCGCCGGCAATACCGGAGAAAAAAGCGACCACCATAAACGTCAGCCGTATCGAATTCATGATTGATTACCGCCGAACGTTGCCGTTGAAAAAGAATGGCCCGCCTGCAATCAGACGGGCCACGGTCAAGATTTACACTTTCTCTGCGCGGCTATAACGCTTGCCATCCGGGCTTACCGCCCGGATCTGCACGTCGCCGGTTACCGCGGGTTTGGCTTTGGCGTCATAACGCTGCCAATGTTTGCCGCCATCGACGGAATACTCAATGCCCAGGCCCGGCAGCGAGATATTGGCTTCCAGCTTGCCGCCCACCACCCGGGCGCCCGGAACCGGCAAGCGATAACTCACCCCGCCCTTGTCCAGTTTCGCCAACTCGCGCTGCCCCAGAATATTGGCAAAGCGCAGCCAGTCCCGATCCAGTTTCTTGCTGTCGACAAAGTGGGTTTCCCCACCTTTATACTCACGCCCCGCCTGGTAATCCTGTTCCCAGCCGGCGCGGTGCCATGCGCGTTCAGCCACCGACAGCGAGCGAGGGAAGATCATGTATTCCATTTGCGGATCGGTGCGTTGGGTTTCACTCCACATCTGCGCGGAGATGCCGTAAGCGCCCGGCCAGGGTTTGTCGCTCTTGGCGGTAAAGTGGTTGCCGTCGCGGTCAACCGAGGTTTCGGCGTTCTGCGGCAGGTTATTCGGTGCGAAACTGAACATTTTCCGTTCGTCGCTGAAGCGTGTCCCCCAGTAGTAGCCGCGCTCGTCCGGGTTCACCTCATACGGGAAGTCCATATAAACGTAATCCGGGTTGGAAAGGATAACTTCGTAACCTTTGTTCGCCCAATCGTTCGCGCTATCAAAACCGCCCCAATACAGGGTATCCCAGAAGTTCACCCCAACGCGTTGGGTGGCGAATGCCTTGGCGTCTTTCGCATCTTTCAAGCCATCCTGCCAGGCCTGCATTCTGTCAATGCCGTGCGCCTTCACCAGTTGGCTGACTTCCAATCCGAAGTAGCTTGGCAGGTGCTCCATATCGGCAACTTTACCTTCTTTAATCATTGCCTGGCACACCTGAGATTTCGCCCAGGGTTTGTCTTCCTTGCTCTGATCGATGATACCCTTGCCCGCCTCCGGTTGGGTCAGATTGGTATAGCCCGCACCCAGACGAATGTTTTTCGCTTCATCGCCGCCAAAGTGCCAGGTGCGCAGCGGTTGCCCGGCCTCTTTGTGCATCTGGGCAATTTCGCCGATCACCTTATCGACAAAGCGCCTGGACGAATCCAGACAGGGATTCAGGTAGCTTTGACGGTTAAAGTACTGCACCGAAGTGGTGTTCGAGGTATCTGTCGGGTCCACCAGGCGGAACTCGTCGGCCTCTTTCTCTTTCCCGGCGGCATGCAGCTTTTTGTAGCGCGCCTCCATCGAGACCACTGCCGCACGGGCATGTGCCGGCATGTCGATTTCCGGGATCACCTCAATCTGGCGCGCCTGGGCGTATTTGATAATGTCGATGTAATCCTGGCGCGAGAAGAACCCGCCGTACACGTCGGGCCCCTGACCGTATTGCGGCAGCAGGCAGGTGGTTTCGCTCAGATCGTGACAACGTTGCCCCCCGACTTCGGTCAGCTCCGGCAGGCCCGGGATCTCGATGCGCCAACCTTCGTCATCGCTCAGGTGGAAGTGGAATTTATTGAGTTTGTAAGCCGCCATCTGATCCAGCAGGCGCAGCACCGCATCTTTCTGGTGGAAATTGCGCGCCACGTCGAGGAAGATGCCGCGATACTGGAAGCGCGGTGCATCTTTCGCGTCCAGCGTGGCGATGTTGGCGCCGCCATCTGTCGGGACAAGCGACAAAATAGACTGCAGGCCATAGAACACCCCGGCCTGATCGAAGCCGATGACCCGCGCTTCCTTGTTGCCAATCTTCAGCTCATAAGCGCCCGACACCGCCAGCTCACCTTTAAATTTACCCGGCTGGATATCGGTTTTGATTGGATAACCGCCCGCATTATTGGTCACCCCCAGCAGCGCAAAGCGTTCAGCAACCGCGTCAGCCGCAGGCTTATTCAATGCGCTCAGGTCAAGCGCCACGCCGTTGCTCAGATCCACATCCTGCGGGTGCACGTTCACTTCCAGCGGCGTCGGCACGATTTGGCCACGCAGCGACGCTGCCGGTAAGGTTTTCAGCTCGGCGTTTTTAGTGAAACGAGTGGCCGGCGTCATCAGGATATTGTTGTCATCCTTGGTGCGCTTCCACTGGTCGCCGGTAAAGGGCGCAACGAACCGGCTCAGATCTTCGGTATCGGTATTGAGCAGAATTTTTGGCTTGGCATCGCCGGAGGTCGCGTACCAGCGCGGCACGAAGTCGGTTTTAAACAGCTGCCAGTATTCCGCAATAATCGGAATGTCCACCGTTTTACCGGCCGGGAACCCGGTAAATTTATCGGTCGGCGCCAGCGTGTACAGATCTCCGGTCACATGAGAAACAGTGAACTGATCGTTATCCACTCTCATGGTCTGGCGGGCGCTGTGAAAATAGATCGCCCAGTCTTTGCCTTTAATGTCCTGATTATCGTTGGTCAGGCTGATCACGACTTTATTGCAGGCCGCCCAGTCGGCACCCAGCTTGCCGCAATCCAGGCCGCTGTCGGCCGCGCGGTTGTCCACCATCTTTAAATTCAGTTTTAACTGGCTCAGTTGATCCACCAGCTGTTGATCGGCCATTGCGTTTCCCACGCCGCCAAACAATCCAACGGTCGCCGTCAGGGCAGCAAGCGCATTCAATTTAAATTTGTTCATCGTTAACATCATCCTTAATTAATTGTTATTTTCGCGGATCTCTTGCCAAATCTTGCCGCATTTGGCGTCGTAGGCCTGGCCGTTACCGCTGTGGGCTGCCTGAATGCAGCTTTGATAATCCATCACGCGTACCGTTTCCTGCGCGGCAAACTGTTGGTGCTGCTTTTCTTGCCGCAGCACGTTCAGCACCGCCTGGCACGACTGCAGTTTTTCCGGCGAACCTTCCGCGGTATTAATGCAGGCGCTGTACGCCTGTTTCAATTTGGCATCTTCCGGCGGTGCGGGAGGTTGTACGCAGGCATTCAGTGAGACCACGGCGGCCAGCGTCAGCATCATTTTTTTCATCGTTATATTCCCTTTTAAGCATCCCCGGCGTCACCGCCGGGGAAGGCATCAGAAGATGGTGAATGGCGCGATAACCATGAATTTGACGTCTTTCTCATCCTGGAAGATGTTGCCGTAACCGCCGCTCCAGCTTGGGATGTTGGTGTGATTGTCGTACTGGGTGTAATGCAGTTTCAGCAAGGTGCCTTTGGCGCGTCCTTCCTGCACGGTGTACATGGCGTCCAGGCTCCAGGCACTCTCTTTCAGGCGCTGGCCCTGATCGTAGATCGGGTTGGTGCTGGGTTTGGCATCCCAGGCATACACGTAAGAACCACCCACCGCCATGCCCGGAAGATTCCAGTTGCTCAGGTCGTACATCACGCCGGCATAAACGGCTTTCTCGCCGTTGGCGTTGAAGTCGGAGCGGTTATCCCACCACACGTCGAGGCGGCCGTTGGAGGAGGCGTAGGTTGGCGTCATACGCTGCAGGAAGAAGCCCTGATTGCCTTCGGCTTTCACCATGGTGCCTTCCAGCCGCCAGTTGAACTGACCGGTGGTGTAGCCGAAGGTCAACGCCTGCAGCCAAGCCAGCCCATCGTAAATGCTGTTGGCATCGTTTTTGTCGCTGATGCGGTCTTCCGCACCGTAGAACTGGTAGCTGGTGGTTAACGGGTTGCCTAACAGATCGAACTTATAAGATGCCTTGGTAAAGTACTGGTTTACATAGCCCTGGGCCTGGCCGAATGCCGCTTCGAGCACCAGATCATTTTTGAAGTCGTACTTGGCGCCTAATGAGTGCAGGTAGGACACGCCGGTTTTTTTATCGTTTTGGCGGAAGTCGTCCATCTCGGTATGCCAAGGCGCTTTGTATTTATTGCTCCACATGTAGGAGAAGCTCAACGCGCCGGCATCGCCGTAGTCAAATTTGGCGCCGGCTTCGGCCCCCTGATAGGTGCCTGGCATAAAGCTCCAGTGCGGCGCCAGCAGCGTCTGGCCGCTGGGCTGGATGTAGCCGGCACGCGCCCAGAGCGGGCCGTATTTGAACTTACCGGCCGCTTTATACAGGCTGATACCGCCCTTGTCGCCGGTGTAATCTTCATCATAGGTACGGTTTTTCGAGGAGAACGCAATTTCGTTTGGGTGGCCGCTGGCACTGGACTCGGCCAGTTCGATGGCGGTAAACGCGCCCACGTCCAGACCGAACATATCCCAGGCATAGCCCGATGCGAAATCGAGGCTCAGGTTAGCCGTCGAGTGCGACAGGTTGGTGGTGTATTTATTGTAATCGTCACTGGTCGGATTGAGATCTTTACGGTCGCGCTCACGTTGCCAGTAATAAATACCGCCGGTCAGCGTGGAATCATCGACAAACCCTGCGGCTTTCACCTCAGGGGCCATGGCAAACCCTGTTCCCAACAGCGCACCCGCGATAGCGAGCGCCAGCGTTTTACGCTGAGCACCGTGCGTACCCATAATGAAATTCCTCTTTGACTTAACTTTAAAAGTTGCAGCCGCCCGTGTTCACCACTGCCCTGCACGACTGCCAATAAAAAAACCCAATCGGGTAAAAAAATATTGCGGCGGGGTGAAATCCCCACAGCACTTATTGCTACAGACAGACTATTTTTCGCGACGCGAATTATCAAATGAAAAATGAGAGAGATTTGTCAAAGTATGACAAAGAGCACATATCGCTGAGATTGCGTTACGTCGCTGTGCAAAGAGGGATTTGAATAAAAAATTCAATAAAATCAGAATAATTATTGATACCAGGTCAACCAGAGACGATTAATGGTTTCAGCATAACGAAAACCATCAGCCAGAAAAGAAAATCTGAGAGCGCTCTCTAAATGAAATTAATTCGCATCACGAATATATAAGGTAATGTTAACTGAATGAAGCCTTATATCAAGGAATTGATGATGAAAGGTCGTGATGAAAATCTAAAATGAGGTTGATGAAATAAGCTATGGGCAAAGGGGAAAAACGGTGAATGCCATAAAAAAAAGCGCAACCTGAGTTGCGCTTTTATCCGTCAGCGAAATATCACTCTCAGACGTCGATTTTCGCCCAGGTGTCACGCAGGCCAACGGTGCGGTTAAACACCAGATGCTCAGGCGAAGAGTAGCGGCTGTCGGCACAGAAATAGCCTTCACGTTCGAACTGATAGGCTTTTTCCGGCTGTGCGGCAGCCAGGCTTGGCTCCACGAAGCCATGCTTGATAACCAGCGACTCCGGGTTAATGGTCGCGAGGAAATCCTCTGCCGCCGCCGGGTTCGGCACGTTGAACAGGCGATCGTACAGGCGGATTTCCGCCGGCAGCGCATGCGCAGCGGAAACCCAGTGGATCACGCCCTTCACCTTGCGGCCATCGGCAGGATCCTTGCTCAGCGTATCTGCATCGTAGCTGCAGAAAATGGTGGTGATCTCACCCTCGGCGTCCTTCTCGACGCGTTCAGCCTTGATCACATACGCATTGCGCAGACGCACTTCCTTGCCCAGCACCAGACGCTTATATTGCTTGTTGGCTTCTTCGCGGAAGTCGGCACGATCGATATAAATCTCACGGCTGAACGGCACTTCGCGGCTGCCCATTTCCGGCTTGTTCGGGTGGTTGGGCATGGTGACCATTTCCACACCTTCCGCCCGGTTCTCGATGATCACTTTCACCGGATCCAGCACGGCCATCGCACGCGGCGCATTCTCGTTCAGATCTTCACGAATGCAAGCCTCCAGCGCCACCATTTCGACGTTGTTATCCTGCTTGGTCACGCCGATGCGCTGGCAAAACTCACGAATCGAAGCCGCGGTATAACCACGGCGACGCAGACCTGACACGGTCGGCATACGCGGATCATCCCAGCCTTCAACGATATTCTCGGTCACCAACTGGTTCAGCTTGCGCTTCGACATGATGGCGTACTCAAGATTGAGACGCGAGAACTCGTACTGACGCGGATGGCAAGGGATGGTGATGTTATCCAGCACCCAGTCATACAGACGGCGGTTGTCCTGGAACTCCAGCGTACACAGCGAGTGGGTGATCCCTTCCAGCGCATCGGAAATGCAGTGGGTGAAATCGTACATCGGGTAGATGCACCACTTGTTGCCGGTCTGATGGTGTTCTGCGAATTTAATGCGGTACAGCACAGGATCGCGCATCACGATGAACGGCGAAGCCATGTCAATTTTGGCTCGCAGGCAGGCGGTGCCTTCGGCAAACTCGCCATTGCGCATTTTCTCAAACAGCGCCAGGTTCTCTTCCACGCTGCGGCCGCGATACGGGCTGTCTTTGCCGGGTGCAGTCAGGCTGCCGCGATATTCGCGGATCTGCTCAGGCGACAGTTCGTCGACGTAGGCCAGACCTTTGTTGATCAACTCAACCGCATAGTGGTGCAACTGATCGAAGTAATCCGAGGAGTAACGAACATTGCCGCTCCACTCAAAGCCCAGCCACTCCACGTCGTGCTTGATTGACTCGACGAATTCGATGTCTTCTTTTACCGGGTTGGTATCATCGAAACGCAGGTTGCACTGGCCCTGGTAATCCTGGGCGATGCCGAAGTTCAGGCAGATGGATTTGGCATGGCCGATATGCAGATAGCCATTTGGCTCAGGCGGGAAACGGGTATGTACCGACGCGTGTTTCCCTGATGCCAGATCTTCATCAACGATCTGACGGATAAAATTGGTTGGGCGGGCTTCAGCCTCACTCATTTGACTATTCCTCAATGCAAAGCGCTACACATAACCGCCTATGATCCAACAAGCCACGCCCGGAAACAACCGTTTGTTTCACGAAAAATGCAGGGCTCTGCACCGCAATAGACCACAGCACCACAACGGAGCAAATTGCGCCTATAAAAAAGCGGGAAGAGATCGCTCTCTTCCCGCCAAAGGTAGGGTGTGTTCCGTCATGACTCGTTAAACACCCTGGGTACTACTCAGGTAAAACACTTTACTTCTGGATGTCGAACAGCTTGGTCTGGCCTGCGACTACGGAACCGGTCGCCAGTGCAGCCAGGCCGGCGTAATCGTCAGAGTTGCTCACCACCACCGGGCTTATCATCGAGCGGGCATTGGCGTTCAGGAAGTCCAGATCCAACTCGAGAATCGGCTGACCGGCTTTCACCTCAGCCCCCTCTTCTACCAGACGTTTGAACCCCTGACCGTTCAGCGCCACGGTGTCGATACCCATGTGCACCACAATCTCCGCGCCCTTGTCGGTTTCCAGACAGAAAGCGTGGTTGGTGTTGAAGATTTTCACGATGGTGCCGTCCGCCGGCGCCACCACGGTTTTGTCGGTCGGGCGGATAGCCAGGCCATCACCCACCGCTTTGCTGGCAAAGGCTTCATCAGGAACCTGATCCAACAACACCACTTCGCCGGTGACCGGAGCCACTAGCGTCTCAAAAGCCACCTTCGGCGTATTAGGCACTGCCTGCGGCTTGGCTTCGGCTACAGGGGCTGCAGCAGGCGCGACGGTAGCGGCAACCGGACCTGCGGCGACCACGTTGCGCATGGCGCTGGCAATCAGCTCCGCACGGGTGCCGACAATCACCTGCACGCTTTGTTTGTTCAGGCGGATTACGCCGGAAGCACCTAGACGTTTCGCCACCGCGTCGTTCACCAGTGCAGAATCTTTCACGTTCAGACGCAGACGGGTGATACAGGCGTCGATGCCGGTCAGGTTGTCAGAACCGCCGATGGCGCCCACGTAACGGCGTGCCAGGGTGGTGGTTTCGTTTTCGTCTTTACCCGCGTCGGTGCCGACGTTAACGTCATAACCGTCGGTTTCGTCACCGGCAACCGCCAGTTCGCGCCCTGGGGTCATCAGGTTGAACTTGTTGATGGTAAAGCGGAACACCACATAGTAAATGGCGAAGAACACCAGACCCTGCGGGATCAGCATGTACCAGTGGGTTGCCAATGGGTTGCGCACCCACAGCATCATATCCACCAGACCGGCGCTGAAACCGAAACCTGAAATCCAATGCATGTGAGCAGCGATAAACACCGAGATGCCGGTCAGTATCGCGTGGATCACATAGAGTACCGGAGCCACGAACATGAAGGAGAATTCCAGCGGTTCGGTGATCCCGGTAAAGAAGGCGGCAAAGGCACCCGCCATCATGATCCCCAGGACCTTGGCTTTGTTTTCCGGACGTGCGCAGTGATAGATAGCCAGCGCCGCACCCGGCAGACCGAACATCATGATTGGGAAGAAGCCCGCCTGATAACGACCGGTGATGCCGACAACCGCTTTACCGGCTTCGATAGACTGCTGGCCACCAAGGAAGTTAGGGATGTCGTTAATGCCCGCCACGTCGAACCAGAACACCGAGTTCAATGCATGGTGCAGACCGACCGGGATCAATAAGCGGTTGAAGAAGGCGTAGATACCTGCGCCGACAGAGCCCAATTTCTGGATATGCTCACCGAAGCTCACCAGACCGCCGAAAACCACCGGCCAGGCATACATCATGATGAAGGCCACCAGGATCATCAGGAAGGAGATCAGGATAGGCACCAGACGGCGGCCGCTGAAGAACGACAGCGCCTTCGGCAGCTCAACGCCGCTGAAGCGGTTGTAGACTTCTGCGGAGATGATACCCACCAGAATACCGACGAACTGGTTCTCAATCTTGCCAAAGGCAGCAGGGACCTGGTCGAGGGGGATCTTCTGAATCATCGACACGGCGGCCGGTGAACAGAGGGTGGTTAATACCAGGAAACCGACAAAACCGGTCAGGGCAGCGGAACCGTCCTTGTCTTTGGACATGCCATAAGCCACACCGACGGAGAACAGTACCGCCATATGATCGATAATGGCAGAGCCGGATTTAATCAATAATGCGGCGAATGCGTTATCGCCGCCCCAACCAACAGGGTCAATCCAGTACCCTACGCCCATCAAGATCGCGGCGGCGGGCAGCGTGGCAACCGGCACCATCAAGGCGCGGCCCACTTTTTGCAAATAACTAAGAATGTTCACCTTTTCCCCCTATGTTGTCCGCGGACGGACCCTATTAGTAGTTTATTTAACTCTCTCACTACCTTTTAGAAATAACGCATGGCACGTATCACTCATGCGGAGTGTAAAAAAATTATTTCGTATCGCAAATTAAAAGCTCCTTTTTTGTGATTTATATCACCAAAAAGTAGTCTTAAGCTGCCACATTGCTAGCCATCACACAAAACTTATTTTATCATTCAAAAAATCATCGGGACTGACGCATCACGTGAGAATCATAAAGTTGGATTACGCTTAGACTCTTATTCAGGCCCGTAACAGTATAGCTTTAGTTTACTTACCCAAAGAGGTGTTAGATGAGACTTATCCCACTGAAAGATACTGCACAAGTCGGCAAATGGGCCGCCCGCCATATCGTCCAGCGCATCAACGCATTCAAGCCTACTGCGGAGCGTCCGTTTGTACTCGGCCTGCCAACCGGCGGGACTCCGCTCGAAGCCTACAAACATCTGATTGCGATGCACAAAGCAGGTGAAGTAAGCTTTAAGCATGTAGTGACTTTCAACATGGATGAATACGTTGGCCTGCCGCAGGAACACCCGGAAAGCTATCATACCTTCATGTACCGTAATTTCTTTGATCACGTTGATATTCCACGCGAAAACATCAACCTGCTGAATGGCAATGCGCCGGACGTGGACGCCGAATGCCGTAAATACGAAGAAAAAATCAAGTCTTACGGTAAAATCCACCTGTTTATGGGCGGCGTTGGCATTGACGGTCATATTGCGTTTAACGAGCCGGCTTCATCACTGGCGTCGCGTACCCGCATCAAAACGCTGACTGAAGATACCCGCATCGCCAACTCTCGCTTCTTCGGCGGCGATGTTAGCCTGGTGCCGAAATACGCGCTGACCGTGGGCGTAGGTACGCTGCTTGACGCAGAAGAAGTGATGATTCTGGTGACTGGCCATGCCAAGGCACAGGCGCTGGAAGCCGCAGTGGAAGGCAATATCAACCATATGTGGACCATCAGTTGCCTGCAGCTGCACGCCAAGGCGGTTGTGGTGTGCGATGAACCTTCCACCATGGAACTGAAAGTCAAAACCGTTAAATACTTCCGCGAGTTAGAAGCGGAAAGCGTTAAGAGTCTTTAATTTTTGCAGGGGGCTACGATGTTCGCTTTAACCCAATGCCGGATTTTCACCGGCCACGACGTGCTTGACGACCATGCGGTAATCATCGCTGATGGACTGATTGAACGAGTCTGTCCGCTGGCTGAACTGCCGGCCGACATTGAAACGCGCGATCTGGGTGGCGCCATCCTGGCCCCCGGTTTGATCGACGTGCAGCTTAACGGCTGTGGCGGCGTACAATTTAACGATTCGCTGGACGCCATTTCGGAAGAGACGCTGGAGATCATGCAGCGCGCCAACGAAAAATCCGGCTGCACCAGCTATCTGCCTACGCTGATCACCAGCAGCGACGAATTTATGAAGCACAGCATCGATGTGATGCGTGCTTATCTGAAAAAACACCCGAATCAGGCGCTTGGCCTGCATCTGGAAGGGCCGTACCTTAGCCCGCTGAAAAAAGGCACCCACAACCCGGCGTTCATCCGCAAACCGACCAGCGAGATGATCGACTATCTGTGCGCCAACGCCGATGTGATCACCAAAGTCACGCTGGCGCCGGAAATGGTAGAGCCGCACTTTATCAAGCAGCTGACCGCAGCGGGCATCGTGGTGTCCGCCGGCCACTCTAACGCCACTTACGATCAGGCCCGCACCGGCTTTGCCGCCGGCATCACCTTTGCGACCCATCTGTATAACGCCATGCCGTATATCACCGGGCGCGAACCTGGCCTGATGGGAGCGATTTTCGATACGCCTGAAGTGTATACCGGCATCATTGCCGACGGCCATCACGTGGCCTGGGCGAGTATCCGTAACGCCAAACGCATGAAAGGTGATAAATTGGTGCTGGTCACCGATGCCACCGCCCCGGCGGGCGCAGAGATTGACCAATTTATTTTTGCCGGTAAAACAATATACTATCGCGACGGGCTGTGCGTGGATGAGAACGGCACCCTGAGCGGTTCGGCGCTGACCATGATCGACGCGGTGAAAAACAGCGTAGAGCACGTCGGTATTGCGCTGGACGAAGCGCTGCGCATGGCAACGTTGTATCCGGCGCGCGCCATCGGCGTAGACCACCTGTTAGGCACAATCGAAGCCGGCAAAGTGGCGAACCTGACTGCATTTACCCGTGATTTTAATATCACCAAAACGCTCGTTAACGGTAACGAGGTTTAACTAACATATGTACCCAAAATAATTCGAGTGGCAGGTAGGCGGCAACTGCACGAACCTCAATGAGCATACGCAGGTATGTGATTTGAGTGAGTAAAGGCGGCCAACACCCCTGCGACTTGAAGTATGAAGGGTAGACAGCGAGTAAAATTATTGATGAGTACTGGCGGACAGGCACAAATAGGGAACGTTGACTTAGTCAAACAACTCAACGGCGCAGCAGTGTATCGCCTGATCGACCAGCAAGGTCCGATCTCGCGCATTCAGATAGCCGAACTCAGCCAGCTAGCGCCCGCCAGCGTCACCAAAATTACTCGCCAGCTGTTGGAGCGCGGGCTGATCAAGGAAGTCGATCAGCAAGCCTCCACCGGCGGCCGTCGCGCCATTTCCATTGTCTCCGAAACCCGGCACTTCCACACAGTGGCAGTGCGTCTTGGGCGTCACGACGCCACCATCACCCTGTACGACATGAGCGGAAAATCGCTCGGTGAAGAACACTACCCGCTGCCGGAACGCACTCAAGAGACGCTGGAAAATGCGCTGTTCAACGCCATTGCGCAGTTTATCGAAAGCTACCAACGCAAACTGCGCGAGCTGATCGCCATCTCGGTGATCCTGCCGGGTCTGGTTGATCCGGCGCTGGGCGTGGTGCGCTATATGCCGCACATCAGCGTCAACCACTGGCCGTTGGTAGATAACCTGCAGCAACGTTTCAACGTCACCAGCTTTGTCGGGCACGACATCCGCAGCCTGGCGCTGGCGGAGCATTACTTTGGCGCCACCCGTGACTGCGAAGACTCTATTCTGGTGCGTCTGCATCGGGGTACCGGTGCCGGCATTATCGTCAATGGCCAGATTTTCCTCGGCAATAACGGCAACGTCGGCGAAATCGGCCACATTCAGATCGATCCCCTGGGTGAGCGCTGCCACTGCGGCAACTTCGGTTGTCTGGAAACCGTGGCCGCCAATGCCGCGATTGAACACCGCGTGCGCCATTTGCTGACCCAGGGTTACCCAAGCAAGCTGACGCTCGACGATTGCAGCATCGCCGCCATCTGCAAAGCGGCCAACCGCGGCGATCTGCTGGCCAGCGAGGTGATAGAGCACGTCGGCCGCTACCTCGGCAAAGCGGTGGCTATCGCCATTAACCTGTTTAACCCGCAAAAAGTGGTGATCGCCGGGGAAATTACCGAGGCCGAAAAAGTGCTGCTGCCGGCGATCCAAAGCTGCATCAACACTCAGGTGCTGAAGGACTTCCGCAAAAATCTGCCGGTGGTCACTTCCGAACTCAATCATCGCTCGGCGATCGGCGCTTTCGCCCTGGCCAAACGGGCGATGCTCAACGGCGTGCTATTGCAGCGATTGCTGGAAAGTTGAGCCGCCGCTTCAGGCAGGTGTGCATCTTCGCGTTTTTGCCTGCCGTAATCATGAGAAACAGCAACGATGACAATCAAGAACGTTATATGTGATATCGACGGCGTGCTGCTGCATGACAACACACCGGTCCCCGGCGCCGATCTTTTCCTGGCGCGCATTCAGGAACAGGGTATGCCGCTGGTGGTGCTGACCAACTACCCGTCACAAACCGCGCAGGATCTGGCGAACCGCTTCGCCGCCGCCGGGTTGGACGTGCCGGAGAGCGCGTTTTATACCTCCGCGATGGCCACCGCCGATTTTCTGCGCCGCCAGGAGGGCAAAAAAGCCTATGTGGTCGGTGAAGGTGCGTTGATTCACGAACTCTATAAGGCCGGTTTCACCATTACCGACATCAACCCGGACTTCGTGATTGTCGGCGAAACCCGCTCCTACAACTGGGATATGATGCATAAGGCCGCCTACTTCGTGAACAACGGTGCGCGCTTTATCGCCACCAACCCGGATAGCCATGGTCACGGCTTTACGCCTGCCTGCGGTGCGCTGTGCGCACCTATCGAAAAGATCACCGGCCGCAAGCCGTTTTACGTCGGTAAGCCAAGTCCGTGGATCATTCGCGCCGCGCTGAACAAGATGCAGGCACACTCGGAAGAAACGGTGATCGTCGGCGACAACCTGCGCACCGACATTCTGGCGGGCTTCCAGGCCGGTCTGGAAACCGTGCTGGTGCTGTCCGGCGTCTCGACGCTTAACGATGTCGAAACCATGCCGTTCCGCCCGAGCTATATTTTCCCTTCCGTGGCCGACATCACCATTTTTTAAGCCCTGCGGCGGCCTCAATGGTCGCCTCTGCTCCTCCTCTCAATAATAAAACCTTCGCCAACGTGAATTTAATTTATTCATGGGCGCAAAAGGTTTCAGCCTGCCCTCGTTAAAAATCCGCACTATGTATTTACACCCCGCCAATCACTGAATTGCCGGCGAGTGAAAATACCCTTACTTAAAAAATAACGAGGCCACCATGAGCACGAATAACATTATCAATGTACAAACCGCAGATGCTGCTGCCGCGATGCCGGATCTGACCGGCAAAAAAATCCTGATGGGCTTTTGGCATAATTGGCTGGCCGGCGCCAGCGATGGTTACAAGCAAGGTAAATTCACCAATATGGATCTGACCGATATCCCGCCTGAATATAATGTGGTGGCGGTCGCCTTCATGAAGGGTGAAGGTATCCCTACCTTCAAGCCTTATAATCTCTCCGACGCCGAGTTCCGCCGCCAGGTTGGCGTGCTTAACAGCCAGGGCCGGGCGGTACTGATTTCACTCGGCGGCGCAGACGCGCACATCGAATTGAAAACCGGCGATGAAGACAAGCTGAAAGATGAAATTATTCGTCTGGTAGAAACCTATGGCTTTGATGGCTTGGATATTGACCTGGAACAAGCGGCGATTGGCGCAGCCAATAATAAAACCGTATTGCCCGCCGCGCTGAAAAAAGTTAAGGATTATTATGCCGCACAAGGCAAAAAATTCATTATCAGCATGGCGCCTGAATTCCCTTATTTACGCACCAACGGCAGTTATCTGGATTATATTACCGCACTCGAAGGCTATTATGACTTTATCGCGCCGCAGTTCTATAATCAGGGCGGCGATGGCATTTGGGTTGACGAACTCAATGCCTGGATCACTCAGGTTGACGATGCCAAAAAAGAAGAGTTTCTTTATTACCTGACCGAAAGCCTGGTTACCGGCACCCGCGGTTACACCAAGATCCCGGCGGCCAAGTTTGTGATCGGCCTGCCAAGCAACGTGGACGCAGCAGGAAGCGGCTATGTGATCAACCCGCAGGCGGTATTCAACGCTTTCAAACGTCTGGACGCCAAAGGGCTGTCGATCAAAGGGCTGATGACCTGGTCGGTCAACTGGGACAATGGCAAAAGCAGCGCCGGCGTTGCCTATAACTGGGAATTCAAAACGCGCTATGCGCCGTTGATCCAGGGTGGAGTCACCCCACCGCAGCCGGGAAAGCCTGATGCGCCTACGGCGCTGAACGCCAGCGCAGTGACCTCGACGTCGCTGACGTTAAACTGGACCGCAGCAAGCAGCACTTATCCGATCAGCCACTATGCGGTTTACCGCAACGGCAGCGCCATCGGCCAGACCGGCGGCCTTTCGCTGCAGGACAGCGGCTTGCTCCCATCGACTCAGTACAGCTATTTTGTTACCGCGACCGACAACCAGGGCAATACTTCGCTGCCTGGCAGTGCGCTGGCGGTGAAAACTGCTGACAGCGGCACGCCGCCCGATCCGGGCACGGCCGAGTGGCAAAACAATCACAGCTACAAGGCGGGCGATGTGGTGACCTATAAAGGCAAAAAATATACCTGCCTCCAGGCACACACCTCGAATCCCGGTTGGACGCCGGATGCCGCCTTCACCTTATGGCAGCTGACCGCCTGATAGTCAGCAATGAGTCGCCGGTAAAATTGTCCGGCGACTCATTCATTCACCAAAAAATTAGACATTCCTTAATTAAAAACGACAAAAAATGAATATCCGCTAAAAATAGACACCCCCCAAACAACTATTTTTCTGCGTAACGCTAAAACGCTTGCATCCCCTGCCGGTTTTGACGCATTTTCATAAACACAACGCAGCAAAACCGCGTCATCACTGATGAACCGGCCGCGCCGCCCATAACAGCAAAACAACATCACAGTCTAAAAAAGTCGTTAGGAGAGTCGTTATATGTGTTCTATTTTCGGTGTGCTCGATCTGAAGTCCGATCCCGTTGAACTGCGTAAGAAAGCGCTGGAGCTGTCTCGTCTGATGCGCCATCGCGGCCCGGACTGGTCCGGCGTTTACGCCAGCGATAAAGCCATTCTGGTGCATGAGCGCCTGTCGATTGTCGACGTCAACAATGGCGCTCAACCGCTGTACAACGCTGCGCACACCCACGTTCTGGCCGTAAACGGTGAGATCTATAACCACCAGGCACTGCGCCAACAGCTGAGCGATCGTTACGAGTTCCAGACCGCATCCGACTGTGAAGTGATCCTGGCGCTGTATCAGGAGAAAGGCATCGACTTCCTCGACGACTTGCAGGGGATGTTCGCCTTCGCCCTTTATGATTCAGAGAAAGACGCTTACCTGATTGGCCGCGATCATTTGGGTATTATCCCTCTGTACATGGGCCATGACGAATTCGGCAACCTGTATGTCGCCTCCGAAATGAAAGCGCTGGTACCGGTCTGCCGCACCATCAAAGAATTCCCGGCGGGCAGCTATCTGTGGAGCCAGGACGGCCAGATCCGTGAATATTACCAGCGCGACTGGTTCGATTACGACAATGTCAAAGATAACGTGACCGATGCCAACGCCCTGCGCAACGCGCTGGAAGATTCGGTGAAAAGCCACCTGATGTCCGACGTGCCGTACGGCGTACTGCTGTCCGGCGGCCTGGATTCTTCCGTAATTTCCGCCATTACCAAAAAATACGCCGCACGCCGTGTGGAAGATCAAGAGCGCAGCGAAGCCTGGTGGCCACAGCTGCACTCCTTTGCCGTCGGCCTGGAAGGTTCACCGGATCTGCGCGCCGCGCAGGAAGTGGCCAACCATTTGGGCACCGTGCACCATGAAATTCATTTCACCGTGCAGGAAGGCCTGGACGCCATCCGCGACGTGATTTATCACATCGAAACCTACGACGTCACCACCATTCGCGCCTCCACGCCAATGTACCTGATGTCGCGTAAAATCAAGGCGATGGGTATCAAGATGGTCCTGTCCGGCGAGGGTGCGGACGAAGTGTTCGGCGGCTATCTGTATTTCCATAAGGCGCCGGATGCGCGTGAGTTTCACGACGAGACCGTACGTAAGCTGCTGGCGCTGCATATGTTTGACTGCGCGCGCGCCAACAAGGCGATGTCCGCCTGGGGCGTGGAAGCTCGCGTCCCCTTCCTGGACAAGAAGTTCCTCGACGTGGCGATGCGCATCAACCCGAAAGATAAAATGTGCGGCAACGGCAAAATGGAAAAACACATCCTGCGCGAGTGTTTTGAATCCTATCTGCCGGCCAGCGTGGCCTGGCGCCAGAAAGAGCAATTCTCCGACGGCGTAGGCTATAGCTGGATCGACACGCTGAAAGAAGTCGCTGCGAAGCAAATCAGCGATCAACAGCTCGAAACCGCACGTTTCCGTTTCCCGTACAACACGCCGAGCTCCAAAGAAGGCTACCTGTATCGCGAAATCTTCGAAGAGCTGTTCCCACTGCCAAGCGCGGCCGAATGCGTACCTGGCGGCCCTTCAGTGGCTTGCTCTTCAGCGAAAGCCATCGAATGGGATGAATCCTTCAAAAAGATGGATGACCCTTCTGGCCGTGCCGTCGGCGTCCACCAATCCGCCTACAAGTAATCACGCGGGTTTTATCTCCAGGGCGGGCCTCATGGCCCGCTTTTTTGTTGATGTTTTCAACCATTAATCACCTGAATTGATGATTTTATCACCATACTGTTCACAACCCAGACAAACAACACATCCAGCCGCTTTTTCGGGAAAAAACTTGTTGACGCAAAACGGCCATATACGCATAATGCGCCCCGCAACGCCGATGAAGGTTGCGCGAAAAAAGATGGCTACGTAGCTCAGCTGGTTAGAGCACATCACTCATAATGATGGGGTCACAGGTTCAAATCCCGTCGTAGCCACCATCTTTTTGCGGGAGTGGCGAAATTGGTAGACGCACTAGATTTAGGTTCTAGCGCCGCAAGGTGTGCGAGTTCAAGTCTCGCCTCCCGCACCATTTCTTTTCATCGTCGAGCAGGCAGCAGGTGGGGTATCGCCAAGCGGTAAGGCACCGGTTTTTGATACCGGCATTCCCTGGTTCGAATCCAGGTACCCCAGCCATCTTTTTTAGGATGGGGATGCTGCAAAAAAGGTTTACGTGTTGATGGGGTATCGCCAAGCGGTAAGGCACTGGTTTTTGATACCAGCATTCCCTGGTTCGAATCCAGGTACCCCAGCCATACCGACACTGTTGACTTTTAAGGTAAAATATCGAAAAATGGCTACGTAGCTCAGCTGGTTAGAGCACATCACTCATAATGATGGGGTCACAGGTTCAAATCCCGTCGTAGCCACCATATTTTACTGTTATACCATTGGGGTGTCGCCAAGCGGTAAGGCTCTGGTTTCTGATACCAGCATACCCAGGTTCGAATCCTGGCACCCCAGCCACATTTAGAAAAGCCCGCTTCGGCGGGCTTTTTGCTATTCTGCGTTCCTGCGTTCGTTCAAGTCTCGTTAGAGCGGGATAGCGGGCGCCGCCTGTTGCGCCCGTACCAATAAAACCCCGCCTTAACTACAACCCTAATGCGTATTTCAGCGCATGTTCCTTCAGCTTGCCTGCCCGCTGGGCCGCCATCAGCGCAATATTGCGCGCTACGTTCAGCGGCGCCAAGTTATTGCTGAAAGCGGTATAAAACAGATCCATGCCACTTTGCATCAGCAGGTTATCGGTGCGACGACGGCGCTGATAGCGCATCAGCACCGCTTCACTGCTCCAGTCCTCGCCCTGTTCCCGCGCGTCACTCAATACCGCCAGCAACGCTTCCACATCGCGATAACCCAGGTTCACCCCCTGCCCCGCCAATGGGTTGATGGTGTGCGCTGCATCACCGAGCAACGCCAGCCCAGGCAGTACATAGCGCTGTGCATGACGGCGCGCCAGCGGAAAGGCCCCGGCGGCATGCACTTTTACCGCTCCCAGGCGAGCCGGAAACGCTTCGGCGATTTCCCGCTCAAGCTGCGCCGGCGGCATCGCTTGCAACTGACGGATACGCTGCGGGCTGTCGTACCACACCAGCGAAGCCCATCGATCGTACAGCGGCAGGAAAGCGCGCGGCCCGGAAGGGAAAAATTGCTGCCAGGTCACATCCTGCTGCGGCGCACCGGTATCGACGGTGATCAACATGCAGGACTGGCGATACTGCCAACCGCTGGTGCCGATGGCCGCCAGATTGCGCACCTGCGAATTAGCGCCGTCGGCGCCTACCACCAGCCGCGCCTGCAGACTCTCAGAAGAGTCCAGCTCCAGTTGCCAATATTCATCTGCCCGTTGCAGCGAACGCAGCCTGGCGGGGCAACAGAGCGTCAAATTGTCGCACTGCTCCATTTGCTGCCACAGCGCCAATTGTAAAATCCGATTTTCCACCATAAAGCCCAGCTCAGGCAGCCCCAGCGACGCCGCGTCAAACGCCACGCGTGAAGATGCCCACTCCCAGGTTTCCAACCGGCGATACGGCGCCACGCGCATAGCCGCCACCGCTGGCCAGACGCCAAGCTGCTTGAGCAACCCCACCGAGGTGCAACCAATCGCGGAAATACGCAGATCCGGCGGGCTTTGCACATCGAACGCCTGCGGCGCCTGATGTTCCAACAGCGCCACCGACCAACCGGCCTGCGCCAATCCCAGCGCCGCCGCCGCGCCGACCATCCCGCCGCCTACCACTACGGCGTCATACCTTTTTTGAGATGTGTTCATTTTGGCCATGTTTTCTTAGTGAATTATCGCCATCCCAGCGGGCACGGCATTTGGCATCAGTGTACCGGATTTTTAATTGCGCATCAGGTCGCATACCCTTTTCCCCGCGCTGGTCACAACGGCGCCAAATGATTACAATACGCCTTCTGCATGTCGCCTAACGCAACTTTCGCTCCGCACTGAGTAATGGCAAGTCAATGACGAAAAAACTACATATCAAAACCTGGGGCTGCCAGATGAATGAATACGATTCATCGAAAATGGCCGACCTGTTGAACAGCACGCACGGCTTCGAGTGGACCGAAAACGCCGAAGAAGCGGACGTGCTGCTGCTGAACACCTGCTCAATTCGTGAAAAGGCGCAGGAAAAAGTTTTCGCCATGCTCGGGCGCTGGAGATTGCTGAAAGAGAAAAACCCGGCGCTGATCATCGGCGTGGGCGGCTGCGTCGCCTCCCAGGAAGGCGAATTGATCCGCACCCGCGCGCCCTGCGTTGACGTAGTGTTCGGCCCGCAGACCCTGCACCGCCTGCCGGAAATGATCAACCACGTGCGCGGCACCCGCAGCCCAATCGTCGACATCAGCTTCCCAGAGATCGAGAAGTTCGATCGCCTGCCGGAACCGCGCGCCGAAGGCCCAACCGCCTTTGTTTCCATCATGGAAGGCTGCAACAAATACTGTACCTTCTGCGTGGTGCCTTACACCCGCGGCGAGGAAGTGAGCCGCCCAAGCGATGACGTGCTGTTCGAAATCGCCCAACTGGCGGCACAGGGCGTACGAGAAGTGAACCTGCTCGGCCAGAACGTCAACGCCTACCGCGGTGCCACCTACGATGGCGGTATCTGCTCGTTTGCCGAGCTGCTGCGCCTGGTGGCGGCAATTGACGGCATCGACCGCATCCGTTTCACCACCAGCCATCCGATTGAGTTCACCGACGACATCGTCGCGGTGTATCAAGACACGCCAGAGCTGGTCAGCTTCCTGCATCTGCCGGTACAAAGCGGCTCAGACCGCATACTGACCATGATGAAACGCGCGCACACCGCATTGGAATACAAAGCGATCATTCGCAAACTGCGCAAGGCGCGGCCGAACATACAGCTCAGCTCTGACTTTATCATCGGCTTCCCGGGAGAAACCCAGGCCGACTTCGAACAAACCATGAACCTGGTCGCCGAGATTAACTTCGACGCCAGCTTCAGTTTTATCTATTCGTCACGCCCCGGCACCCCGGCGGCCGATATGGTGGACGACGTCAGCGAAGACGAAAAGAAACAGCGCCTGTATATCCTGCAGGATCGCATCAACCAGCAGGTGCTGCAGTTCAGTCGCCGCATGCTCGGCACCGTACAGCGTATTCTGGTTGAGGGCACCTCGCGCAAAAGCCTGATGGAGCTGGCCGGTCGCACCGAATGCAACCGTATGGTGAACTTTGAAGGCACGCCGGATATGATCGGCCAGTTCGTTGATGTGGAAATCACCGAGGTAATGACCAACACACTGCGTGGCGCAGTGGTGCGTACCGAACAGCAGATGGATCTGCGCGTACATGAATCCCCGCAGTCGGTGATCGCCCGTACCCGCAAAGAAAATGCGCTGGGTGTCGGCACTTACCAGCCCTGACGCCGTTTCCGCATTGCCGTAAACCGTGGCGCCCGTCGCCACGTTAACGTTTATCCTTATTATTTATCAGCCGGGCGCTAGCGTCCGGTGATGTTCTTTTTTCTATTTTAAGAGGCGACATAGCATGCAACTCCCACACTGCCCGAAGTGCAATTCCGAATACACCTATCAGGACAATGCGATGTTTATCTGCCCTGAGTGCGCTCATGAGTGGAGCGACAGCGCGCCGGCAGAGGACAGCGATGCGCTGATCGTCAAAGACGCCAACGGCAACCTGCTGGCCGACGGCGATGCCGTGACCGTGGTGAAAGACTTAAAAGTGAAAGGCAGCTCTTCGATGCTGAAAATTGGCACCAAGGTGAAAAACATTCGCCTGGTGGAGGGCGACCACAACATTGACTGTAAAATCGATGGTTTTGGCCCGATGAAGCTGAAATCCGAGTTCGTGAAAAAGAACTGATCCTCGCGCAATTACGCGGCTGTTTTTGCCGCGTTTTTTCCTCACCCTGCCCTTGAATTACACCGCCGGCGCACAGATAGATCATGGGTAAACTTGCGCCAGTACGGCGCACCATGAATAATTCAAGGTAGAAACGTCAGGGTTTGCCCTGAATGCGCGTACCGAAAATCAACCAGGCCCGATATGAGCCTTGAGGAATAGTTTGAACGTCGCAACACAAGAAATTCTGTTAGAGCCGGCAGACAATAAGCGATTGCTCAGCCTGTGCGGCCCGTTTGATGACAATATCAAACAACTCGAACGCCGGTTGGGGATTGAGATCAACCGCCGCGACAATCGTTTTAAGCTGGTTGGCAAAAACCCGTGCGTGGTTGCCGCCGCCGATATCTTGCGCCACCTGTACGTAGACACCGCGCCTATTCGCGGCGTGATCCCGGATATCGATCCGGAACAGATCCATCTGGCCATCAAAGAGAGCCGGGTGCTTGAGCAGGTAGCCGACAGCGTGCCGGATTACGGCAAAGCGGTGACCATCAAAACCAAGCGTGGCATGGTAAAACCGCGCACGCCGAATCAGGCGCAATACATCGCCAATATTCTCGATCACGACATCACGTTCGGCATTGGGCCGGCGGGGACCGGGAAGACCTATCTGGCCGTCGCCGCTGCGGTAGATGCCCTGGAACGCCAGGAGATTCGCCGCATTCTGCTGACTCGCCCGGCGGTTGAGGCCGGTGAAAAACTGGGCTTCCTGCCGGGGGATCTGAGCCAGAAGGTCGATCCTTACCTGCGCCCGCTGTACGACGCCCTGTTTGAAATGCTGGGCTTTGAGCGCGTGGAGAAGCTGATCGAACGCAACGTGATTGAGGTCGCGCCGCTGGCCTATATGCGCGGCCGCACGCTGAACGATGCGTTTATCATTCTCGATGAGAGCCAGAACACCACCATCGAACAGATGAAGATGTTCCTGACGCGCATCGGCTTCAACTCGAAGGCGGTGATCACCGGCGACGTTACCCAGATTGACCTGCCGCGCAACCAGAAATCCGGCCTTCGCCATGCGATAGAAGTCCTGTCGGATGTCGAAGAACTCAGCTTCAACTTCTTCCATAGCGAAGACGTGGTGCGCCACCCGGTGGTAGCACGCGTGGTTGTCGCCTATGAAGCCTGGGAAGCCGCCGAACAAAAACGCAAAGACGCGATTGCCGAACAACGTAAGCACGAGGCCATCATCGCCTCCGGGCAGGAGACACTATGAGTCAGGTGATTTTGGATCTGCAAATTGCCTGTGCAGACAACAACGGCCTGCCGGACGAAGCCACCTTCCAGCGCTGGCTGGAGGGCGTGCTGCCCCAGTTTCAGGAAGAGGCCGAGGTCACCATTCGCGTTGTGGACGAAGCCGAGAGCAACGAACTGAATCTGACCTATCGTGGGAAGGACAAACCGACCAACGTGCTGTCCTTCCCGTTCGAAGCTCCGCCGGGCATCGAGCTGCCGCTGCTCGGCGATCTGATCATCTGCCGTCAGGTCGTTGAACAGGAAGCGGTTGAGCAAGACAAGGCGCTGGAGGCCCACTGGGCGCATATGGTTGTCCACGGCAGCCTTCATCTGCTAGGGTATGACCACATCGAAGACGATGAAGCCGAAGAAATGGAGTCTTTGGAAACCGAAATCATGCACGGCCTGGGCTATCCGGACCCGTACCTGGCGGAAAAAGACCCCATCTGACGTCAGCTGATTCCCCGCAGCCCCTGTAAGGGGCTGTCGCTGACGCCCCTAACTCTTACATGAGTGATATTAACTAAAACGCCATGAGCGACGACCATTCACAAAGCAATGACAGCCCCAGTCCCAAGAAGGGGTTCTTTACTCTCATCCTTAACCAGCTATTCCACGGCGAACCGAAAAACCGTGGCGATCTGGTAGAGCTGATCCGCGATTCCGAGCAAAACGATCTGATCGACCCCGATACCCGAGACATGCTGGAAGGCGTGATGGATATCGCCGAGCAGCGCGTGCGCGACATCATGATCCCGCGCTCTCAGATGGTCACGCTCAAGCGTAACCAGACGCTGGAAGAGTGCCTGGACGTGATTATTGAATCCGCCCACTCGCGCTTCCCGGTGATCAGCGAAGATAAAGATCACATCGAAGGCATTCTGATGGCCAAGGATCTGCTGCCGTTTATGCGCGCAGAGTCTGAGCCGTTCAGCATCGACAAGGTGCTGCGCACCGCGGTGGTGGTGCCCGAAAGCAAACGGGTCGATCGGATGCTGAAGGAGTTCCGCTCCCAACGCTATCACATGGCGATTGTCATTGACGAATTCGGCGGCGTTTCCGGTTTGGTCACCATCGAAGACATTCTGGAACTGATTGTCGGCGAAATCGAAGACGAATATGACGACGAAGAAGATTTGGACATCCGCCAACTCAGCCGCCATATGTATACCGTGCGGGCATTGGCGCCGATTGAAGACTTCAACGAAACCTTCAATACGCACTTCAGCGACGACGAAGTCGACACCATAGGTGGCCTGGTGATGCAAGCCTTCGGGCACCTGCCCGCCCGCGGGGAAACCATTGAAATCGAAGGTTACCTGTTTAAGGTTGCGATGGCCGACAGTCGACGTATCATCCAGGTTCATGTAAAAATTCCGGACGATTCTCCACAACCGAAACTGGAAGACTAAATCCAACATGGCTAAAGCCTCTTTCCTTGAACGCCAGCGGGTTCGCGCCCTGCTGGCGCTGTTGTCTGGTGCTGGCGGCGCGCTGGCGTTTTCTCCTTACGATATATGGCCTGCGGCCATTGTTTCCCTGTTCGGTCTGCTGGCCGTTACCCTGAACCGCACCACCAAACAATCCGCCCTGCTCGGCTTCTGCTGGGGTTTCGGTCTGTTTGGCGCCGGCGTCAACTGGGTTTACGTCAGCATTGCCGACTTCGGCGGTATGCCGTTTGCCGTCAATATTTTCCTGGTCGCGCTGCTGGCCGCCTACCTGGCGTTGTATACCGGGCTGTTCGCCGGGTTGTTGGCGCGCCTGTGGCCGGCCACCAGTTGGTATCGCCTGGCGATTGCCGCGCCGGTGCTGTGGCAAGTGACCGAGTTTCTGCGCGGCTGGGTGCTGACCGGCTTCCCCTGGTTACAATTCGGCTATAGCCAGCTCAACGGCCCGTTGAAAGGCGTCGCGCCGCTGCTGGGAGTTGATGCCATCACCTTTATGCTGATGGCGATCGCCGGGTTGCTGGTGTATGCCATCAACCAACGCCGCGTTGCCGCCGCGGTCGTTGCCGTCGCACTGCTGTTGTTGCCCTGGCCGCTGCGTCAGTTGCACTGGTTTACCCCGCAGCCGGAGAAAGCGGTGAATGTCGCCATGGTACAAGGCAACATCGCCCAATCGATGAAGTGGGATCCGAAAGCGCTGGTCAGCACGCTGCAAACCTATCTGGATGAAACCCGCCCCTATATGGGCAAGGCGCCGATCATCATCTGGCCGGAATCCGCCATCCCGGATTACGAGGCCAGCCAGAACGGCTTCCTGACCATGATGGACGACCTGATGCGCGCCAAAAACAGCAGCCTGATCACCGGTATTGTTGACGTGCGCGCCACCCCGCAGGGCCAGCAAATCTATAACAGCGCCATTGTATTGGGTGAACAGGGGCCGTACGTCTACCCGGCCAAAGACCGCTATAACAAGCATCATCTGGTGCCGTTCGGCGAGTTTGTGCCGTTGGAAACGCTGTTGAGGCCACTGGCGCCGTTCTTCGATCTGCCAATGTCATCCTTCAGCCGCGGCGATTACGTGCAACCGCAGTTGAGCGTGAAGGGGTATAACCTGACGGCGGCGATCTGTTATGAAATTGTCCTCGGCCAGCAGGTGCGCGATAACTTCCGCCCGGACACCAACTTCCTGCTGACCCTCTCCAATGACGCCTGGTTCGGCCATTCCATCGGCCCGTGGCAGCACTTCCAGATGGCGCGCATGCGTGCGCTGGAGTTGGGGCGCCCGTTATTGCGCAGCACCAACAACGGCGTAACCGCCGCTGTTGACGCCAACGGTGAGGTGATAGCCGAGATCCCGCAGTTCACCCGCAGCGTGCTCGAGGTGAAAGTCACTCCGACCACCGGCATTACGCCATACGCCCGCTTTGGTGCCACGCCGCTGTGGATCATCACCCTGCTGCTTGGCGGCATGGCGTTGATGCTTGGCCTGCGTCGCAAGTAATCTCACCCGGTGCGCAGTTCAGTGAACTGCGCACCGCTTCCCTATCTGCGTCAAATGTCCGTCAAATCAACGCTTCTGGCACACTCCTTGCTTTAATTACTCTGTGATTTAAAGCCGATTTACTTTTACTGACGTTTTGTCGCACTTACGCACAACTTGAGAGCATCACCGGCACCGGAAAGGTGCATCAGGGTTTTGTTGCATTAATTTGGTGCGTGTGGCGTCTCAAAAAATGAAACATTTTAGTTTCATTGCGTTCACAATCGGCTATTTTCTAACGGTTATCCGTTCCAAGACTATCTTTATATCTTGAGTAAGAGATCCCCGTTTTAAACCTGACGCTCTTTCGTCAGAACCACGACAACAGCAAAGGAGCTGGACCATGCAAATGCGTAAATTGGCGTTATCGTTACTGCTGATCGGTATGGCGAGTAACGTAGCCCATGCAGAAGAACTGACTGGTACGCTGAAAAAAATCAAAGACAACGGCGTGATTGTTGTCGGCCACCGCGAATCGTCAGTGCCGTTCTCCTACTACGACAACCAGCAGAAAGTTGTGGGCTACTCCCAGGACTACTCCAACCAAATCGTTGAAGCTGTTAAGAAAAAACTGAACATCCCCGATCTGCAGGTAAAAATGCTGCCGATCACCTCGCAGAACCGTATCCCTCTGCTGCAGAACGGCACCTTTGATTTTGAATGCGGTTCAACCACCAACAACGTTGAACGTCAAAAACAGGCGGCCTTCTCCGACACCATCTTCGTGGTAGGTACCCGTCTGCTGGTGAAAAAAGGCTCTGACGTCAAAGACTTCAAAGACCTGGCCGGCAAACCGGTGGTGGTCACCTCCGGCACCACGTCAGAAGTGCTGCTGAACAAACTGAACGACAGCGGCAAGATGAACATGCGTATCATCAGCGCCAAAGACCACGGTGACTCGTTCCGCACTCTGGAAAGCGGCCGTGCCGTAGCCTTCATGATGGATGACGCGCTGCTGGCAGGCGAACGAGCCAAAGCGAAGAAGCCGGATCAATGGGAAATTCTCGGCACACCGCAGTCGAAAGAAGCTTACGGCTGTATGCTGCGTAAAGACGACGCCGAGTTCAAAAAACTGGTCGATGACACCATCGCTCAGGCCCAAACCTCCGGTGAAGCGGCAAAATGGTTTGATAAGTGGTTCAACCAGCCAATTCCACCCAAGAACCTCAACATGAACTTCGCCCTGTCAGACGACATGAAGCAACTGTTCAAAGAGCCGAACGATAAAGCACTGAACTAATAGAAAAAGAGCTGGGGCGGCCGCCAGGCCAAACCAGCCCTGTTGATGGCTGGGACAGACAGGAATGAGGGGGGCCGTTCCCCTCCCTCATTTTCCCCTAACTCACAACCGATACTCGCGTACATAAGCCAGCCTGACTGGCCGCGATGCGATCGGTGCTGCTGAATAGTCATCAATCTTTAGGCGCTCTGCGCCCGCTTAACGGAGTTTGTTATGTCAATAGATTGGAACTGGGGTATCTTCCTGCAGCAGGCCCCGTTTGGGAATACCACCTACCTCGGCTGGATTTGGTCCGGCTTCCAGGTTACGGTAGCCCTCTCCGTCTGTGCATGGATTATCGCTTTCTTTGTCGGTTCGCTGTTCGGTATTTTGCGTACCGTGCCAAACCGTTTTCTTTCCGCTCTCGGCACCTGTTACGTCGAACTATTCCGTAATGTGCCGCTGATTGTGCAATTCTTTACCTGGTATCTGGTGGTTCCGGAACTGCTGCCGGCCAATCTGGGTATGTGGTTCAAAACCGAACTCGATCCTAACGTGCAGTTCTTTATCTCCTCCATGCTGTGCCTCGGGCTGTTTACCGCTGCCCGCGTGTGCGAACAGGTACGCGCCGCGATTCAGTCCCTGCCGCGTGGCCAACGCGCCGCCGGGCTCGCCATGGGCTTGACGCTGCCGCAAACCTATCGCTACGTGCTGCTGCCGAACGCCTACCGGGTGATTGTGCCGCCGATGACCTCGGAAATGCTCAACCTGGTCAAAAACTCCGCCATCGCGTCAACCATTGGTCTGGTGGATATGGCCGCTCAAGCCGGTAAACTGCTGGATTACTCCGCGCATGCCTATGAATCCTTTACCGCCATTACGCTGGCCTATATCGGCATCAACGCCGTGATCATGCTGTTTATGCGTCTGGTAGAGAAGAAAGTGCAGTTGCCTGGCAATATGGGGAGTAAATAATGTACGAATTTGACTGGGCATCCATTGTCCCAAGCTTCCCTTACCTGCTGCAAGGGTTGGTCATCACGCTGAAGATCACCGTGACCGCCATCGTTTTCGGCATCCTCTGGGGCACCATTTTGGCGGTCATGCGCCTGTCGCCAATCAAGCCTATCAGCTGGTTTGCCACGCTCTACGTCAACCTTTTCCGTTCCGTACCGCTGGTGATGGTGCTGCTGTGGTTCTACCTGGTGGTTCCAAGCTTATTACAACAAGTTCTGGGGCTGTCGCCGAAAACCGATATTCGCCTAATCTCGGCTATGGTAGCCTTTTCCCTGTTTGAAGCGGCCTATTACTCGGAAATTATCCGCGCCGGCATTATCAGTATTTCCCGCGGCCAGTCTTCCGCCGCACTGGCGCTGGGCATGACCCACTGGCAGTCGATGAAGCTGGTGATCCTGCCGCAGGCGTTCCGCGCAATGGTTCCGCTGCTGCTGACTCAGGGCATCGTACTGTTCCAGGATACTTCGCTGGTCTACGTACTGAGCCTGGCCGACTTCTTCCGTACCGCCTCAACCATCGGCGAGCGCGACGGCACGCAGGTTGAAATGATCCTGTTCGCCGGCTTTGTCTATTTTGTTATCAGTATCGCCGCCTCGGCGCTGGTAAGCTATTTGAAGAAAAGGACTGTTTGATGATATCCCTGAAAAATGTTTCTAAGTGGTACGGTCACTTTCAGGTTCTGACCGATTGCACCACAGAAGTAAAAAAAGGCGAGGTGGTGGTGGTCTGTGGTCCTTCAGGCTCGGGCAAATCTACCCTGATCAAAACCGTCAACGGTCTGGAGCCGATTCAGCAAGGCGATATCCTGGTGAACGGCACGGCGGTCAACAACAAGAGCACCAACCTGGCGCAGCTGCGTTCCAAAGTGGGCATGGTATTCCAGCATTTTGAGCTGTTTCCGCACTTGTCGATCATCGACAACCTGACGCTGGCACAGGTAAAAGTGCTAAAACGCGATAAAGCCGCCTCCCGAGAGAAAGGCCTGAAATTGCTGGAGCGCGTCGGCCTGACCGCCCACGCCAACAAGTTCCCCGGGCAGCTTTCCGGCGGCCAGCAGCAGCGCGTGGCCATCGCCCGTGCGCTGTGCATGGATCCGATCGCCATGCTGTTCGATGAACCAACCTCCGCGCTTGATCCGGAAATGATCAACGAAGTGCTGGACGTCATGGTTGAGCTGGCGCAAGAAGGCATGACCATGATGGTGGTAACCCACGAAATGGGCTTTGCCCGTAAGGTGGCCCACCGGGTGATCTTTATGGATGAAGGCAAAATTGTCGAAGACCGCAACAAAGACGACTTCTTCAACAACCCGGAATCAGAGCGCGCCAAAGACTTCCTGGCCAAGATCCTGCATTGATTCATTGACACTGTGCGCCCCGCCCGGGGCGCATTCTCACTCCCCCTTCCCGGCACTAAAAGCGCTTGTTTCTCTCCGGTTTTGATCCGATGCTCGTTGAATAACAACAAAGGAGATAAACATGCCCCGCCCTATCATTATCGATTGCGACCCGGGCCTGGACGACGCCATTGCCCTTGCCATGGCGCTGCGCTCGCCGGAACTGGACGTCAAGGCCATCACCACCTCCGCCGGCAACCAGACGCCGGAGAAAACCCTGCATAACGCGCTTGGCCTGCTGACGCTGATGAAACGCGAAGATATTCCCGTCGCTGCCGGTGCCGCAGCGCCGCTGATGCGCGCGCTGGTGATTGCCGATCATGTTCACGGCAAAACCGGTATGGGCAATACCCATCTGCCAGCGCCAACGATAAAACCGGTCACGCAAACCGCCGTGGAACTGATAGCCGGGCTACTGCGCACCAGCCCGCAGCCGATCACCCTGGTGGTCACCGGCCCGATGACCAATATCGCTCTGTTACTGGCCCAGCATGCCGAGCTGAAAGGCAACATCGAGCGCATTGTATTTATGGGCGGTGGCATGAATGCCGGCAACGCCACGCCGGTGGCGGAATTCAATATCTTTGTCGATCCCGAAGCCGCAGAAATAGTGCTGAAGTCCGGCGTGCCGCTGACCATGGCCGGGTTGAACGTTACCCATCAGGCACTGGTGCTGCCAAAGGACATCGAACGTATCCGCCAGATTGACAATCCGGTGGCGCAAGCGGTCGCAGAGATGCTCGATTTCTATTTGCCGCTGTACCTCCGCCACCCGCGCGGGTTGCCGGGTGCCGCGATGCACGATCCCTGCACCATTGCCTGGCTGCTGGCACCGCGGCTGTTTACCGGCATCGAACGCTGGGTCGGTGTGGAAACCAAAGGGGAATATACCCTCGGCATGACGGTGGTGGATGAATTCCAGCAGAGCGGCAAACCGGCCAACGTTCAGGTGCTGACCGATATTGATCGCGAAGGATTTATCGAGCTGCTGATTGAACGCGTGGCACGCTACTGATCTACCGGGGCGCTGATTGCGCCCTGGTACATTCAATTTTTTTGATTTAACTCAGCGAATTTTTACGCTATCACCGGCTGCAGCTTGCCTCTAAGATGCTGTACATACGCAGCATCACTTATCCCTTAGAGTAAGCCCGGAGATAGCCTAATGAGTCGCATACTGGTCCTGAAATCAAGTATTCTGGGCGATTATTCCCAGTCTGGAAAATTAGTCGATTTTTTTGTTGAACAGTGGCGCGAAGCGCATCCGGATGACACCTTCACCGTTCGTGATCTGGCCAACCCAACTCTGCCCGAACTGGATGGCGAAGTGATTGGCGGTTTTAACGCCGGCGATAACCCTTTGACGCCGCACCAAAAAGAAACGCTGGCGCTTTCCGATGAGCTGATTGCTGAATTGAAATCGCACGATACCCTTATCATCGGTGCCCCGATGTACAACTTCACTATTCCCACTCAACTGAAGATCTATTTCGATCTGGTGGCCCGCGCCGGCCAAACCTTCCGTTACACCTCAGAAGGTGCGGAAGGCCTGGTTACGGGTAAAAAAGCGATTGTGATCTCCAGCCGCGGCGGTATCCACGCCGATACGCCAACCGACCTGATCACCCCTTATCTGAAGCTGTTCCTCGGGTTTATCGGCATCACCGACGTAGAATTCGTGCTGGCGGAAGGTTTTGCCTATGGACCGGATACCGCTGAAAAAGCCGCGCAAGACGGCCGCCTGGCCGTGCTGCAAAAAGTGCCGGCCAAGATACAGTTAGCCCCGGTGGCCCAGCCTGCGGCGGTACAGGCCCCGGCGAACGGCGGTTTTCTGAGTAATCTGATGAAAAAGCTCTTCGGTTGATCGCCGCCCCTCATCCTGACTTGCCGGACAAGAAGAATGAGGGGGCAAACTCAAGGTTCGAAAGGCCGACGCTGGAACTGGTCATGGCCGCACTTAGGGCAAAGCGGCAGCACTTCCGGCGTGTAAAACGCCAAATGATGATGGCACTGTTCACACACCAGATTACCCAGCCCGACCACCTCACCGCTGTGGTAGACGCCGTGATGGCTGACGTCTTTAAACACTTCCCGCCATTCCAACTGGGTTTTATCCGTAATATCCGCCAGTTCCTGCCACAGGCTCTCCTTGATGACCCGCATAAAGACGCTGTCGGTAAACTCGCCCTTACTTTCCTGGTAACTGCGGGCAAACTCTTCCAGATCGCGCCGTACCGCCTGGATCACCTGCTCCACCTCGCCGCGCGTCAATTCGCCCGCTTCGTTCAGCCGTTTTTCTGCACCGGCGACCAATTCGTCAATATCACGCTCTCCATTTTTCAGGCGTTCGGTCAGAGATGCCACCAATTCGCGGTAATACTGAGCAACCTTGTTCATATTTTCTCCTCGATGAACTCACGTGACAGGGCTTATCTCCCAAAACTATCTCTTATCATTTTAGTCGTAAATTGCTGATGTCACTTGGCAAGGCACGGGATCCTCAAGATGTGAGTCATATCATGGCGGGGATTTTTTAAATACGCTGAGTCGGGCGCTTGGTGTTGTTGCCGGGAGGTCTTATCAGCTATGCTATGCGGATCTACGAATACTAAATCTTCATAGCCTTATCTCTGACTGAGGTAACGGTTTTACACCTACAGGACCACCGGCCGCCATGCAAGAGCAATACCGTCCAGAAGACATAGAATCGAACGTACAGCTTCACTGGCAAGAGAAGCAAACTTTCAAGGTTACCGAAGACGCGAGCAAGGAAAAGTACTACTGCCTCTCCATGCTGCCCTACCCATCAGGCCGTCTGCACATGGGACACGTTCGTAACTACACTATCGGCGACGTGATCTCGCGCTATCAGCGCATGCTGGGCAAAAACGTGCTGCAGCCAATCGGCTGGGATGCGTTCGGCCTGCCGGCGGAAGGCGCTGCGGTTAAAAACAACACCGCACCGGCTCCGTGGACCTACGATAACATCGAATACATGAAGAACCAGTTGAAACTGCTGGGCTTCGGCTATGACTGGGATCGCGAGATCGCCACCTGCGATCCGGATTACTACCGTTGGGAACAGTGGTTCTTCACCAAGCTGTACGAAAAAGGCCTGGTCTACAAGAAAACCTCTGCGGTCAACTGGTGCCCACACGATCTGACCGTATTGGCCAACGAACAGGTTATCGACGGCTGCTGCTGGCGCTGCGACACCAAGGTCGAGCGTAAAGAGATCCCGCAGTGGTTTATCAAAATCACCGACTACGCCGATCAGTTGCTCAACGATCTGGATACGCTGGAAAGCTGGCCAGAACAGGTGAAAACCATGCAGCGCAACTGGATTGGCCGCTCCGAAGGGGTGGACATCACCTTTGACGTGGCGGGCAGCGACGAGAAGCTGACCGTATACACCACCCGCCCGGATACCTTCATGGGCGCCACCTATGTAGCCGTCGCGGCGGGCCACCCGCTGGCGCAACAGGGTGCGGTGAATAACCCGGCGCTGGCTGAATTTATCGAAGAGTGCCGCAATACCAAAGTGGCCGAAGCCGACATGGCGACGATGGAGAAGAAAGGCATGCCGACCGGCCTGTTCGCCATTCATCCACTGTCCGGCGAGAAAGTGCCGGTTTGGGTTGCCAACTTCGTCTTGATGGAATACGGCACCGGTGCAGTGATGGCGGTTCCGGCTCACGATCAGCGCGACTGGGAGTTCGCCACCAAATATGGCCTGCCGATCAAACCGGTGGTGCTGGCGCTCGACGGCAGCCAGCCGGACGTGCACGCCGAAGCGATGACCGAAAAAGGCACGCTGTTCAACTCCGGCGAGTTCGATGGCCTGGATCACGAAGCCGGTTTCAACGCCATTGCCGACAAACTGGTCGCCATGGGCGTGGGCCAACGCAAGGTCAACTACCGCCTGCGCGACTGGGGCGTGTCCCGTCAACGTTACTGGGGCGCTCCAATCCCGATGGTGACGCTGGAAGACGGCACCGTGATGCCGACACCGGAAGACCAACTGCCGGTGATCCTGCCGGAAGACGTAGTGATGGACGGCATTACCAGCCCAATCAAAGCCGATCCCGAGTGGGCGAAAACCACCGTTAACGGCCAGCCGGCGCTGCGTGAAACCGACACCTTTGACACCTTTATGGAGTCCTCCTGGTACTACGCGCGCTACACCTGCCCGCAGTACGACAAAGGCATGCTGGACCCGGCTGCCGCCAACTACTGGCTGCCGGTCGATCAGTATGTCGGCGGTATCGAACACGCCATCATGCACCTGATGTATTTCCGTTTCTTCCACAAATTGCTGCGTGACGCAGGCCTGGTTGATTCCGACGAGCCGGCAAAACGCCTGCTGTGTCAGGGTATGGTGCTGGCGGATGCCTTCTATTACACCGGTAACAGCGGCGAGCGCGTCTGGGTTTCCCCGGTCGACGCCACCGTTGAACGCGACGACAAAGGCCGCATTGTTAAAGCCACCGATCCACAAGGCCGTGAACTGGTCTATGCTGGCATGAGCAAAATGTCGAAGTCGAAAAACAACGGCATCGACCCGCAGGTGATGGTTGAGAAATACGGCGCGGATACCGTGCGTCTGTTCATGATGTTCGCTTCGCCGGCAGAAATGACGCTGGAATGGCAGGAATCCGGTGTGGAAGGGGCAAACCGCTTCCTGAAACGCGTTTGGAAACTGGCCTACGAACACCTTGAGAAAGGCGCTGTCCAGCCGCTGAACGTCGCGACGCTGAACGAAGATCAAAAAGCGCTGCGCCGTGATCTGCATAAGACCATCGCCAAAGTGACCGATGATATTGGCCGCCGTCAGACCTTCAACACCGCCATTGCGGCCGTGATGGAGCTGATGAACAAGCTGGCCCGCGCTCCGCAGGAAAGCGAGCAGGATCGCGCTCTGCTGCAGGAAGCGTTGTTGTCCGTCGTTCGTATGCTATATCCGTTTACCCCGCACGTTTGTTTCTCACTGTGGCAGGCGTTGGGCGGCGAAGGGGATGTAGATACCGCAGCCTGGCCGCAGGCTGACGAACAAGCGATGGTCGAAGACTCCAAGCTGGTCGTAGTACAGGTAAACGGCAAAGTTCGCGCTAAAATCACTGTGGCAGCAGATGCAACCGAAGAGCAGGTACGTGCGCGTGCCGCTGAGGAACATCTGGTCGCTAAATATCTGGACGGGGTTACGGTTCGTAAAGTGATCTATGTTCCGGGCAAATTGCTTAACCTGGTTGTGGGTTAACACAAGGAGGAGTTGTGCGACATCGTATTCTGACGCTGTTGCTGGGGTTGGCGGTGCTGGTCACCGCCGGCTGCGGTTTTCACCTGCGTGGCACCACGCAGGTCCCCTCGGAAATGAAAACGCTGATACTGGACAGTGGGGATCCTTATGGTCCGCTGACCCGTGCAGTGCGTGAGCAATTGCGCCTGAATGACGTGACAATCGTCAAAGATCCGAAACGCAAGGATATTCCTTCCCTGCGTATCCTCGGTTCCAGCGAAAGCCAGGACACCGCCTCGATCTTCCAGGACGGCAAAACCGCTGAGTATCAGATGGCGCTGACCGTTCAGGCTCAGGTGTTGATCCCGGGTCATGATCTGTATCCGCTGAACGTGAAAGTCTTCCGTTCGTTCTTCGACAACCCGCTGACCGCGCTGGCAAAAGATTCCGAACAGGACATTATTCGCCAGGAAATGCGCGAGCAGGCCGCTCAGCAACTGGTGCGCCAACTGCTGACCGTGCATGCGGCAGAAGAACAAGCTCAGCAAAAAGCTGCCGCGGCGGGTGAAAAAGCGGAAAGTCTCTCAGCGCAATGATCCGTATTTATCCTGAACAACTTGCCGCGCAGCTCCGAGAGGGGCTGCGCGCTTGTTATTTACTGAGTGGCAATGAACCGTTACTGCTGCAGGAAAGCCAGGATCTGATCCGGCAAGCCGCGCAACAGCAGCAGTTCACCGAGCACTACAGCATTTCTCTCGACGCTCATACCGACTGGGACGCCATTTTCAGCATTTGTCAGGCCATGAGCCTGTTCGCCAGCCGTCAGACGCTGCTGCTGATCTTCCCGGAAAACGGCCCGATGGCCCCCCTCGGTGAACAACTGATCAAGCTGGCGGCTCTGCTGCATGACGACATCTTGCTGATGCTGCGCGGCCCTCGCCTGACCAAAGCGCAGGAAAACAGCGCCTGGTTCAAAGCGCTTAGCCCAAATGGCGCTTACGTCAGTTGCCAGACGCCTGAACAGGCGCAGTTGCCGCGCTGGGTGATGCAGCGAGCCAAAAGCATGAAGCTCGAGCTGGACGATGCGGCCAATCAGTTGCTGTGTTACTGCTACGAAGGCAACCTGCTGGCGTTATCACAGGCGCTGGAAAGGCTGTCTCTGTTGCATCCGGACGGTAAACTCACGCTGCCGCGCGTTGAACTTGCGGTCAATGACGCCGCCCACTTTACGCCATTCCACTGGCTGGACGCCCTGCTGGCAGGCAAAAGCAAACGTGCCTGGCATATCCTGCAACAAATGCAGCAGGAAGATGTCGAGCCGGTGATCCTGTTGCGCACCCTGCAACGCGAGCTGCTGCAACTGCTGAACCTGCAACGACGCATGGCCTCCGTGCCTCTGCGTACGCTGTTCGATCAATACAAGGTCTGGCAAAACCGTCGCAACCTGGTGACTCAGGCGCTGCAGCGGCTGTCCGGCGCTCAATTGCAGCAAGCGGTCCATCTGCTGGCGCAAATTGAAATCACCCTTAAGCAGGATTACGGTCAGTCGGTGTGGCCGGAGCTGGAAACCCTGTCGATGCTGCTGTGCGGCAAACCCCTGGCCACGAGTTTTTCAGATGCCCACTAATCCACAAAACGCGACAATCCTGCATGCCCTGTTCGGCGGCACCTTTGATCCTATCCATTACGGCCATTTGCGGCCGGTGGAAGCGCTGGCCGCAGAAGTCGGCCTGAACCAGGTCACGCTGCTGCCAAATCACGTCCCCCCCCACCGTCCGCAGCCTGAAGCCAATGCCCAACAACGGCTGAAGATGGTTGAGCTGGCGATCGCCAATAACCCACTGTTCGCCGTTGACGACCGAGAACTGCACCGCACTGCGCCTTCCTATACCATCGAGACGCTGGAAAACGTGCGTAAAGAACGGGGCCCCACGTTGCCGTTGGCGTTTATTATTGGTCAGGATTCGCTGCTGACGCTGCATAAATGGCACCGCTGGCAGGCGTTGCTGGATATCTGCCATCTGTTGGTGCTGGCTCGCCCCGGCTACAATGACCAAATGGATACGCCGGAACTGCAACAGTGGCTGGAGCGCCATCGGGTCACCGACGCCGCGCTGCTCAGCCAACGGCCGCAGGGGCATATTTATCTGGCCGACACGCCGTTGTTGGAAATTTCCGCCACGGAAATCCGCCAGCGCCGCCATCAGGGCATCAGCTGTGACGACCTGTTGCCGCGCTCGGTACAGCGCTATATCGAGTTACAGGGTTTATATCGCTAGCCGAAGTCGCGTGATATACTGCGCCGCTATTTTTCAGGTATTCGCTGAAAACCCCGGAAACCTTAGCTGGCCGGGCAATAACCAGCTGGCTTTCAGCGGCATCCTGCCGACATTATCATTGATTCAGGCCGCATGCGGGCATTTGCCTGCCGCAGTCGAACAAACAGAACACACCCGAGGGGGAACCTTTGCAAGGTAAAGCGCTCCAAGATTTCGTCATCGATAAGATTGATGACCTGAAAGGCCAAGATATTATCGCTCTGGATGTACAGGGCAAATCCAGCATCACCGATTGCATGATCATCTGCACCGGGACCTCGACCCGCCACGTGATGTCTATCGCCAACCACGTAGTGCAGGAAGCCCGTTCGGCAGGTATGGAACTGTACGGCATGAAAGGTCAGGAAGCCTCCGACTGGGTAGTCGTCGATTTGGGCGATGTGATCGTACATATCATGCAGGAAGAAAGCCGCCAGCTGTATGAGCTGGAAAAACTCTGGGGCTAATCGGTGAAACTGCAACTGGTAGCGGTCGGCACCAAGATGCCAGACTGGGTGCAGACCGGTTTTATGGATTATCTGCATCGTTTTCCGAAAGACATGCCGTTTGAGCTGACCGAAATCCCGGCAGGCAAGCGCGGCAAGAATGCCGACATCAAACGCATTCTGGAAAAGGAAGGCGAGCAGATGCTGGCTGCGGTGGGCAAAGGCAACCGCATTGTCACGCTGGATATCCCCGGTACGCCGTGGGAAACCCCGCAGTTGGCGCAACAGCTCGAACGCTGGAAGCAGGATGGCCGCAACGTCAGCCTGCTGATTGGCGGCCCGGAAGGGCTGGCACCGGCCTGCAAAGCCGCTGCCGAACAAAGCTGGTCGCTCTCGCCATTGACATTACCGCATCCTTTAGTGCGCGTCCTGGTGGCTGAAAGCCTCTACCGCGCCTGGAGTATTACAACAAATCATCCTTACCACCGGGAATAACCGGTGGTGACAGTGACAGAGTGAAATAAAGCAGCGGGATGAAAATAGAACGTAACCCTTTTCGCGACTATACGGCTGAATCTGCCCTGTTTGTACGCCGCGCCCTGGTGGCGTTTTTGGTCATTCTGGTGCTGAGCGGCACCCTGATCGCCAATCTGTATAATCTGCAAATTGTCCGCGTTGAGGATTACCGCACCCGCTCTAACGAAAACCGCATCAAGCTGGTGCCCATCGCCCCCAGCCGCGGCATTATCTACGATCGTAACGGCACTCCGCTGGCGCTCAATCGCACCATCTATCAGTTGGAACTGATGCCGGAAAAGATCGACGACCTGAAAGCGACGTTGCAGGCGCTGCGTCCGGTGGTCGATCTGACCGATGACGACATCACCAACTTCGAGAAAGAGCGCAAGCGTTCGCGCCGTTTCGTTTCCATCCCGGTGAAAACCGCGCTGAACGAAGTCCAGGTCGCCCGCTTTGCGGTCAATCAGTTCCGCTTCCCCGGCGTGGAAGTGAAAGGCTACCAGCGCCGCTATTATCCTTATGGCTCCGCCCTCACCCACGTCACCGGTTACGTCTCGAAGATCAACGATCGCGACGTCGAACGGCTGGACAAAGACGGCAAACTGGCCAACTACGCCGCCACCCACGATATCGGCAAACTGGGTATCGAACGCTATTACGAAGACACCCTGCACGGCAAAACGGGCTACGAAGAGGTCGAGGTCAACAACCGCGGCCGGGTAATCCGTCAGTTGCACGAGCAGCCGCCTTCCGCCGGTCAGGACGTTTACCTGACGCTGGATCTCAATCTGCAACGCTATATCGAGCAATTGCTGGTGGGCAGCCGAGCGGCGGTGGTGGTGAGCGACCCGCGCACCGGCGGCATTCTGGCCATGGTCTCCAACCCCAGCTACGACCCGAACCTGTTCGTGGACGGCATCTCGAGCAAAGAGTATCAGGGGCTGCTGAACGATCCTAACCGGCCACTGATCAACCGCGCTACGCAGGGGGTTTACCCGCCTGCGTCAACGGTAAAACCCTATATTTCCGTCTCGGCGCTCAGCGCCGGGGTGATCACCAAAAACACCATCGTGTTCGATCCCGGTTGGTGGCAGTTGCCCGGTTCGGAAAAACGCTTTCGCGACTGGAAAAAATGGGGCCATGGCCGCCTGAACGTCACCAAAGCGCTGGAAGAATCGGCGGATACCTTCTTCTATCAAGTGGCGTACGATATGGGCATCGATCGCTTGTCGAGCTGGTTGACCAAGTTCGGCTACGGCCAGTACACCGGCATCGATCTTTCCGAAGAACGTTCCGGCCTGATGCCGACTCGCGACTGGAAATTCAAACGCTATAAAAAACCCTGGTACCAGGGCGATACCATCCCGGTGGGCATCGGCCAGGGCTACTGGACCGCAACGCCGATCCAGATGTCCAAGGCGCTGAACACCCTGATTAACGACGGTAACGTCAAAACGCCGCATCTGCTGCAGAGCACCCGCGTCAACGGCGCGTTGGTGCCTTTCCGTCAGGAAGAGAGCACGCAGATCGGTGATATTCATTCCGGCTTCTGGGAAATTGCCAAAGACGGCATGTATGGTGTCGCCAACCGCCCTAACGGGACGGCGCGCAAGTACTTCGCAGACGCCCCCTACAAAGCCGCGGCAAAATCGGGTACCGCACAGGTATTCGGCTACGAAACCTACAACGCCCACAAACTGGCAGAACACCTGCGTGACCATAAGTTGATGACCGCCTTTGCGCCGTACAATAATCCAACGGTGTCGGTCGCCATCATTTTGGAAAACGGCGGCGCCGGTCCGGCGGTCGGGACGATTACCCGTCAGATCCTCGACCATATCCTGCTGGGCGACAACAATACGCAATTACCAGCCGAGGCCCCACTGCCGCCTGGTGTAGAAGGTGATTAAGGTAGAACATGACTGAAAGCCAACAAAAAGGCTCGATCTGGACCAAGATCCATATCGACCCCACTTTCCTGCTATTCATTCTGGCCCTGCTGGTCTACAGCGCATTCGTGATGTGGAGCGCCAGCGGCCAGGATATCGGCATGATGGAACGCAAAATCGGCCAGATCGTCATGGGCCTGATCGTGATGGGCGTAATGGCTCAGATCCCGCCGCGGGTCTATGAAAGCTGGGCACCCTATCTGTACATCTTCTGCGTAATTCTGCTGATTATGGTCGACGCGTTCGGGCAGATCAGCAAAGGCGCTCAGCGCTGGCTGGATCTCGGTTTTGTGCGCTTCCAGCCGTCAGAAATCGCTAAAATCGCCGTCCCGCTGATGGTCGCGCGCTTTATGAACCGCGACGTCTGCCCGCCTTCACTGAAGAATACCGGCATTGCGCTGGTGCTGATCTTCCTGCCGACCCTGCTGGTTGCCGCGCAGCCGGACCTGGGGACGTCGATTTTGATCGCCGCCTCCGGCCTGTTCGTGCTGTTCCTTTCCGGGATGAGCTGGAAACTGATCGCCGTTGCCGCCGTGATGCTGGCGGCCTTTATTCCGGTGTTGTGGTTCTTCCTGATGCACGGCTATCAACGCGACCGCGTGATGATGCTGCTCGATCCGGAAAGCGATCCGCTCGGTGCCGGCTACCACATTATTCAGTCGAAAATCGCCATAGGTTCCGGCGGCCTGTCCGGCAAGGGCTGGCTGCACGGCACCCAGTCGCAGCTGGAGTTTTTGCCGGAGCGCCATACCGACTTCATCTTCGCGGTATTGGCCGAGGAGCTGGGGCTGATTGGGGTGCTGGTGCTGCTGGCGCTGTATCTGCTGGTGATTATCCGCGGGCTGATGATCGCCGCCAAAGCGCAAACGACCTTCGGCCGCGTCATGGTCGGCGGCCTGATGCTGATTCTGTTCGTTTATGTGTTTGTTAACATTGGTATGGTCAGTGGTATTTTACCGGTAGTTGGCGTACCTTTGCCTCTGGTCAGTTACGGGGGTTCGGCGCTGATCGTACTTATGGCTGGGTTCGGCATCATCATGTCGATCCACACGCATCGGAAAATGCTGTCTAAAAGTTTATAAGAGGTGAGTAATGCGTAAGGAATGGCTTTGGGTCGGCGTAGTGGCTGTGTTGCTTTCCGCCTGTACCTCCCCGACCACGGAACAGCAGGCACCGCCGCAGCAACCCTATAACGGGCCGGTGGTGGAAATCGGCGGCGTTGAGCCTCAATATGAACCCTATAACCCTGGCACCCTGCAGGATTATAAGGTTAATGGCGACACTTACCGCATCGTGAAAGATCCGCAGAACTTCTCGCAGACTGGCCTGGCCAGCTCCTATGGCGAAGAAGCCCGGGGCAACACCACCGCGCTGGGTGAGCAGTTCGATCCTAACGGCCTCACCGCCGCGCACCCCACGCTGCCGATCCCAAGTTATGTGCGTGTCACTAACCTCGCCAACGGCCGCCAACTGGTGGTGCGCGTTAACGATCGCGGGCCTTACACCAACGGCCGCATTATCGATCTGTCAACAGCCGTTGCCGACCGCCTGAACCTGTCCAACAACACCAAGGTTAAAGTTGATTTCATCAACGTGGCACCGGATGGGACGCTGAGCGGCCCCGGCACCATAGGTACGACCGTCGCCAAACAAAGCTACGCCCTGCCGTCTCGCCCGGATCTCGGTTCGAGCAGCATGGGGACGCCAGTGCAACAGGAAACCCCTGTCGCCAGCGGCGCCGCAGTGCGTCCAATCGATAACAGCAGCCTGAACGCCGATGACAACGCCCCGGCCGCCGCTGCCGGCAACGCGCGCACCGGTTTCCTCGGCGCGCCGAGCCAGGTTCCTGCCGGCGTGTTGGAAGGTTCAGAGCCTGAACCGGCCGTCAGCGCCGCAGCCATTGCAGCCCCCGTTGCCGCCACCGCAGCCGTTGCTGCAGGAGCGTCTTCCGCCGGGAGTTATGTCGTGCAGGTTGGCGCTCTCAGCAGCGCCGAACGTGCGCAAACCTGGCAACAGAGCCTGAGCCAGCAATTTGGCGTGCCTGGCAAAGTTGCCGCCAGCGGCGGCGTTTACCGCGTGCAATTAGGCCCGTTCAGCGATCGCCAGCAGGCTGCTCAGCTGCAACAGCGCCTGGCTGCGGAAGCGCAACAACAATCTTTTGTCACTGCCGCACCCTAAACCGATCAATTTCACGTTGCAGCCAACCGCGCTGCAACGTGAAAGGTCAAAAGCATGAAGCCCCGGCGAGCGATCGCGACTGATAAGCGTTTCTCTAGCTGAAACATTTTCTTTCAGCAAAATGTCCGTAAAGCGCTATGAGTCAGATGAATGGATAATGCCTGCCGGGATCTCATCTGTTATAGTGTGGCTCGTTTTTAACTTTACCCTCATGGATGTTGTCCTCTCGATCATGAAACAAGTAACTTCTTTTCGCTTAATCAAGAGCATAGCGCTCGGCTCCGTTATCGCGATGAGCGCAGTTTCCGTTGCGCAAGCCGATGACGTTAATATCAAGACCATGATCCCAGGGGTCCCGCAGATCGATGCGGAAGCCTACGTCCTGATTGACTACAACTCCGGTAAAGTTTTGGCGGAAATGAACGCCGACGCACGCCGCGATCCGGCCAGCCTGACGAAGATGATGACCAGCTATGTCATCGGCCAGGCGCTGAAAGCAGGCAAAATCGGCCAGGAAGACATGGTTACCGTGGGGCAAGATGCCTGGGCAACCGGCAACCCGGTATTCAAAGGTTCCTCGCTGATGTTCCTGAAGCCGGGCGATCGCGTGCCGGTTTCCAAACTGACCCGCGGCATTAACCTGCAATCCGGTAACGACGCCTGTGTGGCGATGGCCGATTACGTAGCCGGCAGCCAGGACGCGTTCGTTAACCTGATGAACACTTACGTCAGCAAGCTGGGCCTGCAGAACACCCACTTCCAGACGGTACACGGCCTCGACGCACAAGGTCAGTACAGCTCGGCGCGCGATATGGCGTTGATCGGCCAGGCGCTGATCCGCGACGTGCCGGACGAATACGCGATTTATAAAGAAAAAGAGTTCACCTTCAACAATATCCGTCAGATGAACCGTAACGGTCTGCTGTGGGATACCAGCCTGAATGTGGACGGCATCAAAACCGGCCATACCGATTCGGCGGGTTACAACCTGGTGGCTTCCGCCACTGAAGGCCAGATGCGCCTGATTTCTGCGGTATTGGGCGGCCGGACTTATAAAGGCCGTGAAACCGAAAGCAAAAAACTGCTGACCTGGGGCTTCCGCTTCTTCGAAACCGTTGCGCCGCTGAAAGTGGGCAAAGAGTTTGCGTCTGAACCTGTCTGGTTCGGCGATGCAGATCGCGTTGAGCTGGGCGTGGACAAAGACGTCTACCTGACCATTCCACGCGGCCGGATGAAAGATCTCAAAGCCAGCTACGTGCTGAACACACCGGAAATTCATGCGCCACTGGCGAAAAACCAGGTTGTCGGCAGCATCAACTTCCAGTTGGATGGCAAAACCATCGATCAGCGTCCGCTGGTGGTGATGAACGAAGTGAAAGAAGGCGGTTTCTTCAGCCGCATCGTGGATTATATCAAACTGATGTTCCACCACTGGTTCGGTTAACAGTTGAAACGGGCAAAATTGCCCCCATATACTGATTAACATTAACTCCCGCTCCGGCGGGAGTTATAATTTATAGATTCGCTATGTTGATAGCAGCACTCTGGAGCGCACATGAAAACTAAACTGAACGAACTGCTCGAATTCCCTTGCTCGTTTACCTACAAGGTAATGGGCCTGGCACAACCAGAGCTGGTAGACCAGGTGGTGGAAGTGGTACAGCGCCATGCGCCCGGGGATTACAACCCGGAAGTTAAACCGAGCAGCAAAGGCAATTACCACTCCGTTTCCATCACCATCAACGCCACCCATATCGACCAGGTGGAGACGTTATATGATGAATTGGGCAACATTGAAATTGTCCGCATGGTGCTGTAATTACAGCATAAAACCCTGCTTACCAACCCGGGCCAGAGGATCGTCTGCCCGGGTTGCGCATTTTTGGTCAGCTAAATGCTGGTCGCCGGCCAGAGCGCCCGGTATAATGGCATTACCACTTCTGTAACCTGACGATGACTCTTTTGCAACCAGACAAGATCATTTTGCGTCAGCTGGGGTTGCAGCCCTACGAGCCTGTATCCCAAGCCATGCACAACTTCACCGATCGCAGAACCGACGCCACGCCCGATGAGCTGTGGTTGGTTCAGCATCAGCCCGTGTTTACTCAGGGCCAGGCCGGTAAAGCGGAGCATTTGTTAATGCCGGGGGATATTCCGGTGATCCAGAGCGATCGCGGCGGCCAGGTGACCTACCACGGCCCGGGGCAGCAAGTGATGTACGTGATGGTCGATCTGAAACGCAACAAGGTTGGCGTTCGCCAGCTGGTCACGGCTATCGAAGATACCGTTATTAATACCCTCTCCCATTTTCATATCGAATCGCGCGCCCGCCCGGATGCGCCCGGTGTTTACGTGGGGGAACAAAAAATCTGTTCGTTGGGTTTGCGGATCCGCAAAGGCAGTTCATTCCACGGCCTGGCACTGAATGTGGCCATGGATCTCAGCCCTTTCCAACGCATCAACCCTTGCGGTTACGCCGGCATGCAAATGGCGCAGGTCAGCGCGCTGGCACCTGGCGTAGGCATAGAAGACGTACACCCAATCCTGGTACAGGAATTTGTTCATTTACTCGGCTACCCGAAGGTCGAGCTTCGTAACTGGAACCTGCACGATTATGAGTAAACCAATTCAGATGGAACGCGGCGTTAAATACCGCGATGCAGACAAAATGGCGTTGATCCCGGTTAAAACGGTGGTCACCGAACGGCAGGAGCTGTTACGTAAACCCGAGTGGATGAAGATCAAACTGCCTGCCGACTCTACGCGCATTCAGGGCATTAAAGCCGCCATGCGTAAAAACGGTCTGCATTCGGTGTGCGAAGAAGCTTCCTGTCCGAACCTGTCTGAATGTTTTAACCACGGCACCGCCACCTTTATGATCCTGGGCGCCATCTGTACCCGCCGCTGCCCGTTCTGCGACGTGGCCCACGGCCGCCCGGTCGCCCCGGATGCCAACGAGCCGGAAAAACTGGCCCAGACCATCGCCGATATGGCGCTGCGCTACGTGGTGATCACCTCGGTTGACCGTGACGATCTGCGCGACGGCGGTGCTCAGCACTTTGCCGACTGTATCGCCGCGATCCGCGCCAAAAACCCGACCATCAAAATCGAAACGCTGGTGCCCGATTTCCGCGGTCGTATGGATCGCGCGCTGGAAATTCTGACCGAAACGCCGCCGGACGTGTTCAACCACAACCTGGAAAACGTGCCGCGCGTCTACCGCCAGGTTCGTCCGGGCGCCAACTACGAATGGTCGCTAAAACTGCTCGAGCGCTTTAAAGAAGCGCATCCGCATATCCCAACCAAATCCGGTCTGATGGTCGGCCTGGGGGAAACCAATGCGGAAATCGTTGAAGTGATGCGCGACCTGCGCCGCCACGGCGTCACCATGTTGACCCTGGGCCAATACCTGCAGCCAAGCCGTCATCACCTGCCGGTACAGCGCTATGTCAGCCCGGCCGAATTCGATGAAATGAAAGAAGAAGCGATGGCGATGGGCTTTACCCATGCGGCCTGCGGCCCGTTTGTCCGTTCTTCCTACCATGCCGATTTGCAGGCGAAAGGGATGGAAGTGAAGTAAACGCGGTAATAATTTGTTACGCTTCGTCTGGCGGAAACGCCAAAAACGGATGTCCTTGCGGCATCCGTTTTTTATTGCTCCGCAGAAAACGTAATTACTGGTCTTTCTTTTCGACGCTTTGCGGATTGGATTGGCTTTCTGCCGCGTTTGCCGGCGGTGGCGTGGTGTCGTCGCCCACGGCCTTTTTAAAGCCCTTCAGCGCAGCGCCCAGATCGGCCCCCAGAGTGCGCAGTTTGCTGGTACCGAACAGCAAGATGATCAACACCGCAATCACCAGAAGTTTGGTAATACTGATACCTTCCATACTCACCTTCTTATTCACATAGCGCTGCAGAGGCAGCGAAAAAACAAACCTTGCCTGCGGTTATTTACCTACTTTCGCTCAACCAAGACAACTGCAACATGTAACAGAGTGAGATCCCTGCGCCGATACCTCTTTTAAATGCGTTGAGCATTAATCAGACTATTCTGAGTTATCGCACTGCATGGTACGCTGTCGTGACACCTATCAGGGAGCCGCAGGATGTATGCACCATCAGTTATCGATACCAGACGATCCGGCCTCAGCTTCGCCAGACGTACCTATCTGCCACGCATCGTCGGCCTGGGGATCGGTTTTCTCTGTGTGTTCTCGGTGATCTCTTCGCAACAGCCAAGCCCCTGGGTATGGGGGCTATTGATTTTTCACGGTTTTATTTGGCCGCATGTCGCCTACCAATGGGCGTGCCGCTCAGCCATGCCCTTCAAGGCGGAAACCCGCAATCTGCTGATCGATTCGTTTTTTGGCGGTCTGTGGGCTGCCATGATGGCCTTCAATGCATTGCCGTCGGTGGTCATTCTGTCGATGATGGGCATGAACAACATTGCCGCCGCCGGCAAGACACTGTTCTTTAAAGGGTTGGCGGCCCAGTTGGCCGGAGCCCTGATGGTCAGCGCCCTGTTGGGCTTTCCCTTCCAGCCGCAGAGCACGCCGATGCAGATCTATCTGTGCCTGCCGATGATTTATCTCTACCCGGCGCTGCTGGGGTTAGTCACGTACCGCACCGCCAAGCGGTTGGCGCAGAAAAAACAAGAGCTGCTGCGCATCAGCATGCGCGACGGCCTGACCGGGCTGTACAATCGCCGCCATTGGGAGCATTTGCTGCATCACCAATTCGACAGTTGCCGCCGCTACCAACACACCGCGACCCTGATCCTGATAGATATCGATCGTTTTAAAACCATCAATGACACCTTCGGCCATGCGCTGGGTGACGAGGCGCTGGCGGTGCTGGCAGAAGAGCTGTTAATTGGCCTGCGCACCGTGGATATCGTTGGGCGCTACGGCGGTGACGAGTTTGGTGCCGTGCTGCCGAACACCAGCGCCGAACAGGCCAGCATTGCGCTACAGCGCATCCAGGAACGGCTGAATGATATTATTTTTCGTGAAGCGCCGCAGTTGCGGCTGAACATCAGCGCCGGTATAGCCGATTACCACGGTGAAATGGGCGGCTATCTGGACTGGCTGAAAGCCGCCGACAATGCGCTGTACCGGGCAAAAAACAATGGTCGCAACCGTCTGGAACTGGCGGTGCCCGGCAACTAACTTAACAGCTTGGCAAAGTATTTAGGGGCTTCAAAAAAGCCCTCCCGCTGATAGAAGGCATGCGCCCGTTCACGGCGGCTGTGGCAATGCACTTCAAGGCGATCGCAGCCGCGCCGGCGGGCCAATGCCTCGCCTTCAGCCAGCAAGGACTGGCCGACACCCAAACCGCGCGCGTGGCTATCAACGCAAAAATAGCTGATACGGCAAATATCCCCGGCCAACGCCAACTGCGGCAAGAAATGCAGCGACAAAATCCCCAGCACCTCACTCTCGTCATCGTCGGTCGCGACCAGCAACGCTTCATCGGGGTGTGCCAATAGTTGCGCCAGACGCGCGTCAATAAATTCCTCGGTTCCGGCGTAATCCAGCGCCGCCATTAACGCCACAATGGCTTCTTTATCAGCCTGTACCGCCGTTCTCACTTTCATTTCGGTTGTTTCCGTCGTCACAGATACTACAAAATAGGCAGCGCCAGGTGTAAGATCCAGTCTGCGCGGCAAAAAGCGGCGCCGAACAACGGAGATGACATTCCTCCATAACCGCCTTCACAGGCTGATGATGTCTACGTAACCTCTCAAAGGGGTGCGTAGCGTTGCGCCAGCCCCTTTCTGAGCCTTGGTTTTCCCTTTTAGTGAAAGGTATTTCAACCATGTTGAGTTCTTTACTGGCAGTCTTTATTGGCGGTGGTGTCGGCAGCGTGCTGCGTTGGGTTATCAGCATGAAGATGAACCCGCTTAACGCGCATATCCCCCTGGGCACACTGGCGGTGAATCTGGTGGGGGGCTTTGTCATCGGGTTGGCTATCGCGATATTTACCCGCATGACGCACCTGGATCCCACCTGGAAATTGCTGATTACCACCGGTTTCTGCGGCGGTTTAACCACCTTCTCCACCTTTTCGCTGGAGGTCGTGTATTTGCTGCAAGATGGCCGCTTCGCCTGGGCGCTGGCCAATATGTTGCTCAATCTGGCCGGCTCACTGGCAATGACCCTGCTGGCGTTTATGCTGGTCGTCTGGATTAACGGGCAATAGCTAATTTAGTTCTCTTAATGTTTCCTTAATCTGCCATCAGCATAATCTCATCCAGGATCCCCAACTGGATGAGAACTCTGATGTTTAGCCTGCCCAAAACCGCCGCTGAAGTGACCGCTACCCTGCTGTGCCTGCTGATTGTCGCCGCGTTTATCAAGGTTTATCTGTTCGCCTGACGCTTCGCCTCCACAGAATCCCCCCTTTAGAGTTCCTCTTCTGCCGTTCTTGCATTACAATTGAGAATGAACGTTCGCACCCAAAACGCGAACCCCTCTCTTGGTAAAGGATCGGGAAATGATATCCACCAGCGACAGCAGGCAAGCCAAAGCGCAGGCCCGCCGCGATCAAATTGTCGAGGCGGCGAAACGTTGTTTTCGTCAGCATGGTTTTCACGCCGCCAGCATGGCGGAAATCGCCCAGAGTTCGCAGCTCAGCGTCGGTCAAATCTACCGCTACTTTGCCAATAAAGATGCGATCATCGAAGAAATCGTCAATCGCATCATCGCCAGTAAAATGCGCCGTCTGGAGGATCTGGGCGATCACATTAACCTGATCGCCGGCACTCTGGCGGCCCGCGCCCAGTTCCAGCAACCGGGTGAAAACGAAACTGATCATATGTTGATGCTGGAGGTCACCGCCGAAGCCACGCGTAACCCGGTGGTCGCGAAAATGCTCAGCGATGCGGAAACGCGGCTGTTTCGTCATGTCTGCCAGAATCTGCAGCGGATGTATCCGCATTTCACCGCGCAGGAAATCGCCGCACGGGTGGAATTTATCGCCGTATTAAGCGAAGGCACAGGTTATCGCATCCTTACCACGCAAAAAGCCGATATCAGCTTGCTGAGCGGCTTATATCAACAAGCTATCTCTCACCTGTTCAGGAAACCCTGATTCCCTATGACCAGACAATTATCCAGACAACGACTGGTGTACGCGGTGGTGCTTGGCCTATTGGCCGCACTGGGGCCGCTGTGCACCGATCTCTACCTGCCCGCCCTGCCGGAAATGGCCGGCGAGCTGAACACGTCCACCGCCACGGCTCAGCTCAGCCTGACCGCCGGCCTGCTCGGGCTGGGCGTGGGCCAACTGATTTTTGGCCCCTTCAGCGACAAACTCGGCCGCATGCGGCCGCTGCTGCTGTCGTTGGTACTGCTGTTGGCCGCCTCGCTGTGGTGTGCGCTGGCACCGAATATCGACCAGTTGCTGATTGCCCGTCTGTTGCAAGGGCTGGCCGGTGCCGGCGGTGCGGTGATATCCCGCGCCATCGCGCGCGATCTCTATGCCGGGCACGAGCTGACGCGCTTCTTCGCACTGCTGATGTTGGTTAACGGCCTGGCGCCGATTATTGCGCCGGTGCTGGGCGGTGCCATGTTGCAGTTAATGGACTGGCGCGGGATCTTCGGTGTACTGGCGGCTATTGCCGTGCTGCTGTTTACCCTTTCAAGCCTGAAGTTGCACGAATCCTTACCCGTGGAGCGCCGCAGCCAGGGCGGCATTTTGGCGATGCTGATGTCGCTGGGCGGGTTACTGACCCAACGCCAGTTTATGGGCCTGTGCCTGACGCAAGGGTTCGTCATGGCCGGGATGTTCGCCTACATCGGCGCATCTCCCTTCGTATTGCAGCAGATTTATGGCCTCAGCCCGCAGATGTTCAGCCTGTGCTTTGCCGTTAACGGCGTAGGTTTGATTATTTCTGCACAGCTTGCCAGCCGTCTGAGCGCGCGTTGGGGGGAAAGGCGAGTGCTGAAAGGCGGCTTGACATTAGCGGCCGTCGCCTCACTGCTGTTGCTGTTGGCAGGCAGCCTGCACGCGCCGCTGGCGCTGTTGATGGTCCCGTTGTTCTTCTCGGTGGCGGTGATCGGCATTGTCGGCCCAACGGCGTCATCATTGGCGATGCAAAGCCAGGGCGACAAAGCGGGCAGTGCCTCGGCGCTGATCGGCGTATGCATGTTCGCGCTCGGCGCGTGCAGCGTGCCCATCACCGGGCTGGGTGGCACTTCCAGCGTGTCGATGGCGCTGACCATTGTCGGCTGTTATGCCATCGCCATCCTGCTGTTCACTCTGCTGGTGCGCAAACCGCAGGCGTAAGCTACCGCAAAAAGGCAATAAAAAACCCGCTCAGGGAGCGGGTTTTAAGAATTTCGGCTACTGTAGCTTAGATAGCGATAACGTTAGCAGCAGATGGCCCTTTGGCACCGTTCGTGATCTCAAATTCTACACGCTGGCCTTCAGCAAGAGTTTTGAAACCATTGCTAGCGATGGCAGAGAAGTGAACGAAAACGTCCTTGCTACCATCTTCCGGAGTAATGAAGCCGAAGCCTTTGGATTCATTAAACCACTTAACGCTACCTTTAATCTTAGACATCAAACTTACCTTTAACGTGAATGTAAGACACTAAACCTGTGTCCAATACAGTACAGCAATTAGACCGGATTTTGTCCACAACCTGGATCACAGAAAACCGATAAAAAGTGAAAAAATCGGTATCGTCCGCTGTAAATCTGTTGCACCGCTCGCCGTTGTCGCTCTTGACAGCTCATTCCTCTTTAATCCACGTCGAACAACGGTCGAACGCCTGTTTCAGCCCCGGTTAGCGCGTATTACCGCCATGATGCAGACATAATCGCTATGAAATATAACCAGATAGTCTTTTTGCTTCCGGCCGCCCTGCACTAGGGTTAGAGCTTATTAACCACTGTGAGCCAAGACTATGACCAGCCAACTGGCCGAGAAGATCGTCGCCTACCGCCGTGAACTGCATCAGAACCCTGAGCTGTCCAACCACGAGTTTGCCACTACCGCGCGCCTCACCCGCTGGCTGGGGGAGGCCGGTATCCGTATTTTGCCGCTGGGGCTGAAGACCGGCGTGGTCGCCGAAATCGGCAGCGGCAAGGGCCCGATCATTGCGCTGCGCGGCGATATTGACGCCCTGCCGATAGAAGAAATTTCCGGCGTTCCCTTCAGTTCGCAAAATAGCGGCGTCATGCACGCCTGCGGGCATGATTTTCATACCTCGGTGATGCTCGGTGCAGCGCATTTGCTGAAAGCGCGCGAGGCGACTTTACCCGGCACAGTGCGTATTTTCTTCCAACCGGCGGAGGAAACCTTCAACGGAGCCCAACATTTGATCGACGCCGGCGCTCTGGATAACGTGGCCGCAGTATTCGGCCTGCATAATGCCCCAGAGCTGCCGACCGGCACCTTCGCCACCCGCGCCGGTGCGTTTTACGCCAACGTCGACCGCTTCCAGATCCTGATCACCGGTAAAGGCGCACACGCCGCCAAACCGGAGCAAGGCGTAGACACCATTGTCACCGCCAGCCAAATTGTCAACGCACTGCAAACCCTGCCCAGCCGCAGTTTTAGCTCGCTGGAGTCGCTGGTGGTGAGCGTAACGCGCATCGAAGGGGGCAACACCTGGAACGTACTGCCGCAGACCGTAGAACTGGAAGGAACGGTGCGCACCCACAACGAGAAAGTCCGTCTTCAGGTCCCGGACAAAATCCGCCAGGTCATTAACGGCGTGGCCGCATCGCTTGGTGCCCAAGCGGAACTTCGCTGGCAGCCAGGCCCACCGGCAGTGATCAATGACGCCCGCTGGGCCGCCTTCAGCAAAACCGTCGCCGCCGAAGCCGGCTATCGGGTGGAGGAAGCGGACCTGCAGATGGGCGGCGAGGATTTCGCGCTTTATCTGCACCACGTGCCGGGCGCTTTTGTCAGTATCGGTTCAGCCAGTGAGTTCGGCTTGCACCATCCGCGCTTTAACCCGGATGAACAGGCGATCTTCCCGGCCTCGCAATATTTCGAACTGCTCGCTGAGCGCACGCTGCAACAATTAGCCACCGCGCCGAAAAAAATCACCAGCAAAGCGTAAAACTCACCTCATTATTATTTCGCGGCGCAGCCTGTTCTGCGCTGCGAATTATTATTTCCCCTTTATTCATACCCGTCACGATATTTGCTATTTCAACATTTGAATATGCTGTTTTGTTGTTTTACATCCTGAGGACGCTCATCAATAGTGGGAACTCGACAGATAGCGCCATAGCGGCACTTAACAGGGTGAAAGCAATGAGCAACAGTGCGAAAAACAAACGGCAATTGCGTCTTGGCGCCATTTTGCATGGCGCATCGGGAAATATGTCTGCCTGGCGGCATCCGGACGCCACCGCCGACGCCAGCATTAATCTCGATTTTAATATTGCCACGGCGAAAAAAGCCGAACAGGGTAAATTGGATTTCGTGTTTGTTGCCGACGGCTTATATATCAATGAGAAATCCATTCCGCATTTCCTCAACCGTTTTGAACCCCTGACCTTGCTTGCCGCCCTGTCCGCCGCCACCGACAAAATCGGGCTGGTGGGCACGCTGTCCACTTCATACAGCGATCCCTTTACCGTCGCGCGCCAGTTCGCCAGCCTGGATCACCTGAGCAAAGGCCGGGCAGGCTGGAACGTAGTGACGTCGCCACTGGAAGGGTCGGCAAAGAATTTCTCGCGCACCGAACACCCGGAGCACAGCCTGCGTTATCGCATCGCCAGCGAATATCTCGATGTCACCAAAGGGCTGTGGGACTCGTGGGAAGGCGACGCCTTTGTGCGTAACAAAAACAGCGGCGAATTTTTCAGCGCCGGTAAGCTGCATACCCTGAACCATCAGGGGGAGTTCTTCTCAGTGCAGGGGCCGCTGAATATCGGCCGCACGCCGCAGGGCCGCCCGATTCTGTTCCAGGCCGGTGCGTCGGAAGACGGCAAGCAGCTGGCGGCAAAACACGCCGACGCCATTTTCACCCACCATGAAACCCAGGAGTTGGCGCAGGCATTTTATCAGGACGTAAAAAAACAATTGGTGGAACAGGGCCGCGAACCGGATGACCTGCGAATTTTCCAGGGCGTCAGCGTGATCGTCGGCGACGACAATGAAGACGTGGAACGTCAATATTGGGAAACCGCGCGCCTGGTCAGCATCGAAAACGCACTCAACTACCTTGGCCGCTATTTCGAGCATTATGACTTTTCCCGCCATCCGCTGGATGAGCCCTTCCCGGACATCGGCAATTTGGGGCAAAACAGCTTCCGCAGCACCACCGATGCCATCAAACGCAATGCCCGCGAGCGCAACCTGACACTGCGCGAAGTGGCGCTGGAAGCTGCTTCGCCGCGCCCGGTGTTCGGCGGCACGCCGGAGGCGGTAGCGGACGGCCTGCAAAACTGGTTCGACACCCAGGCCGCCGACGGTTTCATCATCAGTGGCGGTACACCGAACTCCTTCGGGCACTTTATTGACCGCGTAGTGCCGATCCTGCAGCAACGTGGCCTGTTCCGTAGCGATTACAGCGGCGATACGCTGCGCGACCACCTTGGCCTGAAGCAGCCGCTGAACCAATTTACGCAATAACATACTCTTTTTTCAGGGATATTCCGCTATGCGAAAAACCGTTACCGGCCCCGGCATCAATGTAAAAGCCATCAGACCCCGTCTCCACGTGGCGAAAAACCAGCAAATTCTGGGCGACTAGGAGCATATCTATGGCAAACGACGTCTTCATTCAAACGCTGCCGGACGACCCGCTGGTCGAACCGGTGATTCAAGGGCTGTTCGGCGAGTACCGCCAGCGCTACGGCGATTATTTTGGTGACCAGGAACAAGAAACGCTGGATCTGTACGCCCCGCCACAGGGCGCGTTTATCGTGCTGTTGCGCGCCGGAGAGCCGATCGCCATGGGGGCGTTCAAACGCTACGATCCGCACACTGCCGAGCTGAAGCGCATCTGGACGCGAACCGACCTGCGTCGCCAGGGGCTGGCGCAAAAGGTCTTGCAGCAACTGGAGACGCTGGCACTGGAGCAGGGTTACCGCCAGCTCTACCTGACTACCGGTTTTCGCCAGCCGGAGGCGGTGGGCCTGTATCTGAGCAACGGCTATCAGCCGCAGTTCGATCCCACCATCGACAGTGAAGTTTACAGCCGCCCGCCCTACGACGGCCGGTTGCCGTTTCGCAAGAGCCTGATAACAGCAGGCGCGCTCTGTTGCGCGCCGGAAAGGAAGATTGCCTAGGGGCCTGCCCCCTCCCCTTTTATCTGTTTCAGGAGCAATACGATGTCCAAACAAGAAGTGTTGAAAGTGGTTCCCGCGCGCTACCCGCTGCGGCTGGTGGGCGCGTTGTTTTCGGTGTTTATTCTGGCGGCGATCGTCCAGTCGGTGGCGGCCAACGAGCGCTGGGAATGGGGCGTATTTGCCGAATGGTTCTTCGCGCCGGCGGTGCTTTCCGGCCTGGGGCAAACCCTGCTGCTGACGCTGCTCGGCACGCTGTTCAGCATTATTTTCGGCACCTTGCTGGCGCTGGCGCGGCTGTCGCGCTCTTATCTGCTGGCGTCGCTGGCCTGGGGCTACATCTGGCTGTTCCGTTCGCTGCCGCTGATTCTGGTGCTGATCATCTTGTATAATTTTTCTTACCTGTATGATTCCATCTCGCTGGGCATTCCCTTTACCTCGCTGGTGTTCGCCAGCTATCCGACCATCGATATCCTCGGCCAGTTTTCCGTCGCGGTGCTGGGGCTGACTCTGGTGCAATCGGCCTATACCGCAGAAATCATCCGCGGCGGCATCCTCGGGGTGGAATACGGCCAGCATGAGGCCGCAGCGGCGCTCGGTCTGCCGGGCTATCGCCGAACTTTCCGCATCATTCTGCCGCAGGCGCTGCGCTCAATCGTTCCCACCGGCTTCAACGAAATCATCAGCCTGGCCAAGGGCACCTCGATCGTTTACGTGCTGGCGCTGCCGGAGCTGTTCTACACCATTCAGGTCATCTATAACCGCACGCAACAGGTGATACCGCTGCTGATGGTCGCGACCGTCTGGTACCTGTTTATCACCACCGCGCTGTCGGTGATCCAATACTACATTGAGCGCTATTTCGCCCGGGGCGCCGTGCGCGAGCTGCCGCCGACACCCTGGCAGAAACTGGCCGGCTGGATAAAACGTTAGGAGAATTTTATGTCCGAAGCTATTGATTACTATGCTGCCCTGCGCGAAGCGCCGGTACGCAACATCGCTCCGGTGCCGGCGCGCGGCCTGATTGAAATCAGCAACGTGAGCAAGTATTTCGGCAAGCACAAAGCGCTGGACGACGTCAGCCTGACGCTCCAGCCGGGCACGGTCACGGTGATCCTCGGGCCGTCCGGCTCGGGCAAATCCACCCTGCTGCGCGCCATCAACCACCTGGAGCGCGTCGATGAAGGCTTTATCCGCATCGACGGCGACTACGTCGGCTACCGGCGCAAAGGCGACAAACTGTATGAATTGAAAGAGAACGCCATTCTCAAGCAGCGCATCAACGTCGGCTACGTGTTTCAGAATTTCAATCTGTTCCCGCATCTGACCGTGCTGGAGAATATCGTTGAAGCGCCGGTGGTACACGGGATCTACTCACGGGCTCAGGCTAAAGAGGTGGCTTATCGGTTGCTGGATACCGTCGGCCTGCGCCACAAGGCCGACGCCTATCCGCGCCACCTGTCCGGCGGCCAGCAGCAGCGCATCGCCATTGCACGTGCGTTGGCGTTGAATCCGAAGGTCATTTTGTTCGATGAACCCACTTCGGCGCTCGATCCGGAGCTGGTCGGCGAAGTGCTGGACGTGATCAAGGGGCTGGCGGATCTGGGCGTAACGCTGGTGGTGGTCACCCATGAGATTGGTTTTGCGCGTGAAGCGGCGGATCAGATCGTGTTTATGGTCGACGGGCAGATCGTCGAGCAGGGTAACGCCCGGCAGGTGCTGAACCATCCGCAGCACCAGCGCACCATTAACTTCCTCAACAAAGTACTGTGACTCTCGGGGCGCACAACCGCGCCCCGCCCGATAAGCTCATCCCTCCGCGAAGCGGCGTTTCTCTGCGGCAAAATCCAGCGGCTTGATGCCGCGCTGATTGCGATCCTGCTCGGTCAGCAGCGCCGGCGGAATAAACCAGGTCACTTCAAACAACAACCCGTCAGGATCGTGACCATAGATGCTCTTGTGCACGCCGTGATCCTCCTCCAGCCCGAGAATGCCGCGCTGCGCCAGCTGATCGCGAATGCGTTCGAGTTCATCCAGGCTATCGACTTCCCACGCCAGATGGTACAGCCCGGCCGGTGGCTCGTTTTCCGCCGGCGGTTCGCCGTTGGCACGAAACACCCCGGCCCGCTGCTGCCCGAGATTTTTGCTGAACAGCGCCAGATCGTGATCGTTATCCGAATCGGCCGCCTGGGTAAACACCGCTTTATCGGGGCTGCCCGAAGGTTTTAGCGTAAACCCCAGCACCTGATGATAAAAATTCGCGCTTTGCTGCACATCGCTGACATACAACACCGCGTGGTTAAGCCGTTTAATTCCCATCGATTGTCCCTTTCCGCATTGAATACAGTCAGCTTGAAAATAGCATGTGGTCGGAAACCCGCTAAATGCCGTTATCGCATTATCAAAACCGGAGAGCGTGACCTGTCACTGCAAGGCATTCCGCGCTATCATATCCTCGTCGCCTTTCGAGCCGCAGCGTTGTTGGCTGCAACTTGAAATTCATAGGGGATAAATATTGTATTGAACGAATTAATGAGAATGACGATGAACGGCAAGATAACGACTTTTTTTGAAGACAAAGGCTTCGGCTTTATTACCGATGAGAACGGGGAAAATCGTTATTTTCACGTGATTAAAGTGCAAAACCCGGAGCTGATTAAGAAAAACGCGGCGGTGACCTTCGAGCCGACCAACAACACCAAAGGCCCTTCGGCGTATGCGGTCAAGGTACAGGCGGCAAGCAAATACATCATCATCGCCAACGAAAGAATCAAGATCGCCAGCATCAAGTCCTTCAATACCTTCACCAAAGAAGTGCCGGTGAAAGCGGACGTCGACAAAGAAAACACCGTGCTCTCGGTAGGCCTGCTGATGAACCGCATCCGTCCGCAGTCCGAAGAAGCGCCGCAAACCATGCAGACGCTGCGCATGCTGACCATCACCACTTTCCAGAACGCGACCCATACCTTCTCCGAACAGGAGATCGACATGGATGAAACGCTGAAAGTGCTGAAAAGCCTCTAATCGCCACCAACGCCTATCCCGCTTGCAAGGCCGCTGCCTGCTGCGCTCGTCTTCGTCGGGACGAATATATTCGCGCCCTACTAATGGGCGCGCGTATGGAAAACAATCGAAGCAATTTGATATCACCTATGTTAGCGTGGGTTTTCACCTGACACAGGCCGTGCTATATGACTGATTCCAGCAGCGTCAAAGGCTTTATCAACCGCTCCACCGACATCGCCTGCCCCAAATGCGCCTACGTCACCAGCCAAAAATGCGCGGCGCTACAGCAAAACGTTCTGCTTATCTGCCCAAACTGCGGTACCCGATTTGAACCCAGGCAGAACTGAAACCTTTATCTGAACATGATGTGCTCAACGCTGTTGCCACTCACCACGTTAAACGACTCTACGCGATTGCGCCCCTGCGATTTGGCGCGATAAAGCGCAATGTCCGCCATATTCATCAGTTGTTCCAGCGACTTCACTTCATTCATTGCCAGGCTGGCGACGCCTACGCTGATGGTGATTTTCAGCGGCGTTTTGCCGCCGGGATACAGATCGGTTTTTTGCACCAACTGCCGCAAATGCTCCGCCAAAGCTACCCCCTGCGCGGCCAGCGCACGCGGCAGCATAATCGCGAACTCTTCCCCGCCGAGGCGACCAAACAGCTGATCGTGGCGCAGTTCACGCCGGACGATATGGGCGAAAGTAGCCAATACCTGATCGCCCACATCGTGGCCGTGAGTGTCGTTAATCAGCTTGAAATGGTCGATGTCAATCAACAGCAGCGACACCGCCTCTTTCGATTTATATTTGTGCTCCAGCAATTCGCCGGCCTTTCGCGTCAGCGCGCTGCGCGCCAGTACCCCGGTCAGGAAATCGTGATTGGCGCTGTGCTCCAACCGGCGCATCAGCTTACGGTTAACGGCTATCGAACTGGCGAGGATCAGCGGCCCCATGACCAGCATGGCGATCCCTAACCGGGCGGACATCAGGGTATCGAGGAATGCGTTGTGGTTGTTCGGCGTTTCATACAGCATCAGGTTGGCGGAGATGCTGCTGATTTCGGTCATGCCGGTCAATAGCGTCAGCAAGGTCACGGTGAACAACTGGTAGCGGACCGCACACCACAGCAATGCCGGGATCGGGAAGGCAATCGCCCCCGGGCCGCCGATGTACACGCTGAAAATCAGGGAAAACAACAGCGCCAGCAGCGGCATGCCGGCCCGCAGCGGCCAGTTGATCGGCATGCGCAGCAGTTGCTTCAGCCGCGGTGCCGCCAGGAACACCGGCAACAGCAGCAGGTTAGTGGAGAACTGTTCACTGAACCACGCCAGCCAGGCGGTGATCACCGTATTATTGTACAGGCTGTCGCTGCGCAGTATCGACAGGGTCGATGCCACCGCCGCGCCACTCAGGCTGGCGGTAAACATATAGAGTATCGCCTGCGGCTTGCCCATTCTGCGCTGCGACTGCGGTAACAGCAGCATCACGCCGTAACCGGTGGCGATCAGCGACATATTGCAGGCATTCAACCACATCGCCAAAGGCAGCGCTTCGCCGGTCGTCAAATCGGCGGCAATCATGCCAAGGTAGGTGGTTAACCAGCCCAGCGGCGTGGCATAGGCGGGTTTGCGCAACAGCAGGCCGAGTAAAATCGCATTCACCGGCCAAAACAAGGAAAGGGATCCAATCGGACGAGTAAATATACCCAGCAAGGAAAGCAAAAACGCCAGCAGAAAAAGAGTGATCAGCTGGAGGGTAACAGGCAGGCCATGTTTGGCATTTATTCTGGCGTTCATCACCTTACCCATACATTCATAATAACCAGAGCAATTGTCTGCATATTCCCTCGCCCGGCATGATAAGGAGGACAAAAAACCCGTTCTCAACCAGTAAATACAGATGTATCAAAAACAAAGAGACATTCATTTTTATTTAATAGAATGTTCTTAACACCATGGCCCACCGGCACAACTCCGTGTGAAACGCCTTCGCACCGATCCGCAGAATAATGTTCAACGATATCTAACAGCATAGCCTAAGCCACCGCAGATCCGCACAAACATAAAAACCATATAAATAAAATGGGTATCATTCATTTACCCTATTGTACCGCCGATTATTTTCCAGCAAGTCACCCGGAAGCGCAATTAGAACCGGAAACATAAAAAAAGCCCGCAGAACGGGCTTAATGCTTGTCAGTTAGCGTTTTTCTGAAGGTGTGGTGAAGTTTTCGGTCGATAAAGGTGAAATGCGCCATGAAACACACTCGTCTCGACCGAGCAAGGGGCCCCAGGCGCGGCCCCTTGCAACCCGCGCCTTGCCCTGTCAGACGGTTGGCTAGGCCAACATTACTCGGCCCATCCTTGGGCCTCGCCCCTTCGGGGCCGCTGCAAGCAGTGTTCAAATCTGTTCCTGACAGATTTGTCCTCCCTCCGTCACCGCGCATCACGGCCGGCTACGACAGGCGTCCCTGCCTGTCTCGCCTGAAACCGCCGTCCGTGGCGGTTTCGCCTATGCGCCGCTCCTGCGTTCGGCGTCTTCAAGGGCGCCCAACACCCTGCTCATCTCATCATTGTCACTGTCTTTCATAACGCAATATCCAACGTTGCCCGGTGGCAGCCGATTCGGGTGTTGACCCTGGCGCGCATCACCGGCTGCCGAGCAAGACGGCGTTGTCAGGGGCAACCGGCCAGGGAAGGCCGGTTGAGGCGAGACTAACAGGGAGGTTTGTCGTAGCCGACCCGCCCGACAACGCAGGTGCAGCGAGGGTATCCGCGCAGCGGACAGACGGTGTTAAGCGAGGGCAATGGCGGTAGCAGGGAAATACGGGATAGTTACGGCAATTCCTCCTGCACGGAGCGCACAGGGATTGGATAAAGAAATGCCTGTCAGACTTAACTGACAAGCATTACGCAGAGCGGGCTCGCTTGAAGAGCAGCAAATTGACAGTTACGACACAGCCATTGCATGTCTGTGCTGCTGTTCATGATATCGACGGAAGCTTAAACGGACCTTAGCAACAAAAAACCCGGTCTAGGAACCGGGAATATTTGTACGAAATGCAGTGTTAGCCCAAGCAGGCTAATAACACTTCGCAGTTTACACGCCAAATGTGCAGAAAAAATGAACGACGCATTCCTTCCGTCGGCGTGGTGAGGAGCAGGATCACGCCAGTTTGGCGGCAATGCTCGCGACGCGCTGACCATACAATTTGGCGGTTTCCAAATCCCCCGACAGCATTTCATCGACGCCGGCATCGGCAGGCGTCTGTACCAGCAGGCCGACAGAGCCGCCCAGATTGTTCACATCGGTACGCTGCGCCGCTTTGCTGTTGGCCGGTGGCAACCCCAGGCTGACCCACAGGCCACCGTGTTGTGAAGCCAGCGTTTGCAGGGCGATCAGCGTAACCTGCTTGTCGCCGTTCAGACTGGCGCTGTTGGTGAAACCGCCGAACACCTTGTCCTGCCATTTGCGCGTGAACCAGGCTTTTGAGCTGGCGTCGGCAAATTTCTTGAACTGCCATGACGGACCGCCCATGTAGGTCGGCGAACCAAAGATGATGGCGTCGGCCTCATCCAGTTTCTGCCAGGCTTCTTCGCCGATGTTGCCGTCTTGATCGATAGCGATCAGCTCGGCTTCTGCGCCTTCGGCAACAATGTTAGCCAAACGCTCGGTGTGGCCGTAGCCGGAATGAAAAATCACCACTGTCTTCGCCATAAGGAACTCCCAGGTAGTTGCATCGGGGTGCCGGCGGCACCCATAAATACTCTGATCCAATCTACTCAAGCGGCCGCAGGGTGAATACCCAATTTATCTGACGGAGTTATTCAAAAAAACCGGGTGGTATTTACCCACCGCTCCCTTGCGCACCCTGTTGCCGGGCGAAATCAATAAACGCGCGCAGCGGGCGCGGCATTTGTCGGTTGGCGGGGTAGTAAAGATAAAAACCGGGAAAAGGCGGTGTCCAGGCATCCAACAGCGGCACCAGCCGGCCATCGGTCAGCGCGGCAGCCACCTGATGCTCAAACAGGTAAGCGATGCCCACGCCGTCCAGCGCGGCCCGCACCAGGATCTCCGGTTCGTCGACGATCACCGGCCCTTCCACCGCGATATCCAGCGCTTCACCGTCGCGTTCAAACTCCCAACGGTAAAGATTGCCATTGGTTGGCCAGCGAAAATTCAGGCAAAGGTGTTGGCGCAGCTCGCGCGGCGCCTGCGGTTGGCCATGACGAGCCAGATACGCCGGCGAGGCGACTACTCGCATCCGAAGGTCTCCGCCGAGCTTGATCGCCACCATATCCTTTTCCAGTTTCTCGTGCAGGCGCACGCCGGCATCGAAACCGCCGGCGACAATGTCCACCAGCCGGTCTTCCACGTTGAGATCGAGAAGGATATCCGGGTACTGCCGATGAAACGGCGCGATCAACGGCGCCAGATAATGCATGGCGGCGATCCGCGTGACGTTAAGCCGCAAACGCCCGGTGGGCTGCTGGCGTTGGTTGACCGCCAGCGCTACCGCCGCATCGATTTCGGCGATAGCCGGCAACAGGCGCGCCAACATCTGCGCCCCGGCGTCGGTGGGTGCCACGCTGCGGGTAGTGCGATTCAGCAGCCGCAGCCCCAAACGGCTTTCCAGATTGCGCAGCGTCTGGCTCAGCGCAGAAGCGCTCATGCCCAGGTGCACGGCGGCACGGGCAAAGCTGCCGTGTTCGACAATGGCGGCAAAAGCGCGCAGCTCTGCAAATTCACTTCCTCTCATTATGCCTCCATCGCTTAATAATTCATGAATATTATAGCGTATTCCGTGAACAGCCCACCGGGTCTATCTTGAAATCCACATCAACAGGAGAACGCCCATGAACACATCCTTATCGCTGAACAGTTACCGCCTGCTGGGTCGCTCTGGCCTGCGCGTCTCGCCGCTGGCGCTCGGCACCATGACCTTCGGTGCCGACTGGGGCTGGGGAGCGGAACAGGCCGAGGCCCGCCGCCTGTTCGACACCTATGTCGATCGCGGCGGCAACTTTATCGATACCGCCAACCGCTATACCGAAGGCAGCGCCGAACGCTTTGTCGGCGAATTCGCCACCGGGCGCCGCGATCGTCTGGTGATCGCCACCAAATACACTTTGCCGATGCAGCCCGATAACCCGAACTCCGGCGGCAATCACCGCAAAAGCATGGTGCGATCGGTGGAGGATAGCCTGCGGCGTCTGAACACCGACTATATCGACCTGCTCTATTTGCACGCCTGGGACTACACCACGCCGGTGGAAGAAATCATGCGCGCAATGGACGATCTGGTGCACGCCGGCAAGGTGCTGTACCTGGCGGTATCGGATCTCCCGGCCTGGCAGGCCGCCAGAATGCAGATGCTGGCGGATTTGCGCGGCTGGTCGCCAGTGATCGGCCTGCAAATCGAATACAGCCTGCTGGAGCGCACGGTGGAGCGCGAATTGATCCCGATGGCGCAAGAGTTGGGACTGGGCGTAATCCCCTGGTCACCACTCGCGGGGGGTGTGTTGAGCGGTAAATACCGGCGGCAGGATCTGCACCCCGGGGGGAATGAAACGGGAACCCGCCGCGAGGTCGTGCGCACCAAAGGAACGCTGACCGCCCGCAACCTCGACATTGCCGATGCCGTGGGCGATATCGCCCGCGAAGCCGGTTACACGCACGCCCAGGTGGCGCTGGCCTGGACGCTGCGCAATCCGGCGGTGACCGCGCCGATTATCGGCGCACGCACGCTGACGCAACTGGATGATAATCTCGGCGCGCTGGCGGTCAGACTGGCGGAAGATCAGTGGCAACGGCTGGATGCGCTTAGCGCGATTGAATTGGGCTTCCCGCATGATTTTCTGACGCTGTCCACCACCCGCGACATCATGTTCGGCGGCCTGAATATCGCCGGGCGCAGATAAAAAAAATCCCGCACGAGGCGGGATAAACTTAACAGGGATGGGGTAATACACTACAGGGACTAACACACAACATCATCGGGTAGGACTACCTTACCAATCCCTATGTATAGAACTGTCATTCCTGCGTAAGGTTGCTCCGGCAGATGTAACGCCGGATGGAAATGTGACATCTTGACCGTGGCGCCGGCGCGCAGGGACGGGCGTGCTTTGTCCACCACACACAACCGACTAATAAATAATCGATTCAGGGCTATTGAAAGCGCCGGGTGGTATACTGATACCCCCTACATCTACCCGGTGAAAGATATGTCTATCTTTGATGCCCTTAAGATGTTCAGCGCCACATCCGTAAAAGTGACTTGCCCAAAATGCGCTTACGCCTCCGAACAAAGCAGCAGCAAGGTGCGCAAAAATATCACCATGATCTGCCCTAAATGCGGACATTATTTTCGCCCTGGAGAAGAAAAGTAACGCCTTCCGTCAATGCGCCAACTCTGTGGTGTAGTTGGCGGTTATCCAACGGTAGCCTTTGCCTTCGGCCTTCACATGCCCCAACCCGGGGAATGAAATATGGGCCGCGGCCACCCAGTCCCCATCACGCGCAACCTGCGCCAGAATGCGCTCGCGCGTTTGTACCGCCTGTTGCTGGTTGACGTCGAAATGAATCGCCACCTCAGGGTCCGGCATCTGCACCGCCTTGGCGTGGATAATATCCCCCCACAGCACCAGCGTTTGCCCTTCGCTTTCTACCCGGTAGACCACGCTACCCGGCGTATGGCCCGGTGCCGGGAGCGCACGGATACCCGCTACCACCGTTAGCGGCGCCGTGAAGGTTTTCAGTTTGCCGGCGGCGATAACCGGGTTCAGTGCCTCTGCCGACTCCTTAAAGGTGTGCTTTTGGCTGTCTTCAACCCGGCCGATATTGGCGGGGTTCAGCCAAAAATCCACATCTTTTTTATCGACATACACCTGCGCATTCGGGAACGCCGGTTTACCGTTCAGCGATACCCCGCCGGAGTGATCGCCATGCACGTGCGTCAGCAGCACCGCGTCTATCGTTTCCGCCGGGTAGCCTGCCGCACGCAGGTTTGCCAACAGATGCCCGCCCGCCTTACCGAACAGTGGCCCGGCGCCGGTATCCACCAGCACCCGCTGTTTACCGGTATCGATCACGAAGGTGTTGATAGAGGTTTCCGCCTGCGGCGTCATCGCCTCTTCCGCCATACGCTGCTTCAGCACTTGCGACGAGACGTGGGTAAGCAGCGTATCGAGCGGGATGGTCACGGTGCCGTCGGACACCGCAGTAACGGTAAACTTGCCCAGCGGCATGCGGTAATAGCCAGGTGCCTGGAGCCGAGTATCCGCCGCAGCGGCGGTGGTGAACAGTAAGCCGACGAGTGCCAGCGCAGGAAATCGCTTCATAACATCCCCTTCAATAAGAAATTGCGTCGCCTTTAACGCTGACGGGGATTATGGTAGTGCCAGGTAACATCATTCAAATAGATTGGAAGCATGATGAATATCAGAGAAAATGATTTTAGCCGTATCGACCTGAATCTGCTGACGGTATTGATGGTGCTGTTTCGCGAACGCAGCGTCTCGCGCGCGGCGCAAAAGTTGTATCTGGGGCAACCGGCGGTGAGCGGAGCGCTGGCGCGCCTGCGCGATATGTTCAATGACCCGCTGTTTGTCCGCAGTTCACAGGGCATGGAGCCGACCCCAAGGGCGCAAGCACTGGTACTGGCTCTGACGCCGCTGATGGAAAACATGCAGCAGGTGCTGTTCCAGCTCCCCGTTTTTGCCCCCACCACTGCACAACACAGTTTTCGGCTGGGCATGACCGATTGGGTCGAAATGTGGCTGATGCCGTCACTGATGGTGGCGCTGAAACAACAGGCACCCGGCATCACCCTGAATGTTATCGCTACCGATCCGTTCCGGGACAGTGATGCGCTGGAGAAAGACCATATAGATCTGGCGCTTTCCGTTGCGCCCGGCGGCCCGCATTGGCTAAGGCGTGAGGTGCTGACCCGCATGCGCTTTTGCACCCTGTGGCACCCGGCGCAGTTGGCCCTCCCCGCACCGCTGTCGCTGGCGGACTACACTGCCAACGACCATTTGCTGGTTTCTTACCGTGGCGCGAACGCCAGCGTGATTGACCAACAGCTTGCCGCTGCGGGGGTGCAACGCAAGGTTCGTTACACCACCCCGCACTTTGCCGCGCTGCCGCCCATACTGCAAAACACCCCGGTGTTCGCCACCGTGCCGGCCGGGCTTGGCAAAAGCTGGAGCAAGAATTACGGCCTGAAACGCAGTGAACTCCCGCTCGAGATCCCGCCTTTCGAAGTAGCAATGTTGTGGCACCACAAACGCAATCAGGATCCGGCCTTATTGTGGCTATTGGAAATGGTGCGGGAGATTACCCGCCACGCCGATGCAACGGAGTAGTTAACGCAGGTGAGGGAGAAAGAAGAGCCGTGCTGCCCGACAGCCATTATTCCAGGTTATCGGGCAGGGAATAACGCCGATTAAGGTTGAAGCGGAGCCAGATGCGCCAACACCAGATCTATGCCCTCCCCCGGGCGGCGCAACGGGTTATGCCCCAGCCCCTGGGTTTTCACCAGGCAGGCGGCAGGCCAGGCTTGGGCCAGGCATTCGGCTTCAACCTCCAGGACGATATCGTCGGCGCTGTCGTGGATGATTAACGCCGGTTGCTCAATCTGCCGCAACCCTTCATAGGCGTTAAAGCGCTGCCAAACGGCCTCCCCGATACCGAAGTAACGCTCAATGTAGCCCCGTAAACGTTGCTGCTGGCGCGCCGGTAAATTGAGGATAGAAGCATACTTGGTCACCAGGCCGCTAAAATGCGTGGGCGCGCCGACAATCACCAAGGCTTTGGTACGCAACCCCGCTTTCACCGCGTTGATCGCCGACAGGCCGCCGAAGGAGTGGGCCACGATCGCGTCAAACCCGCCTTCTTGCCGCTCCAGTTGCTGAATGATTTCAATAAATTCGACGATGCTGCTCTGGTCACCTTCCGCATCCCCGTGTGCAGGCGCGTCAAAGCCGATAACCTGGAAACCCCGTTCCACCAGCACCTGGATCAAACGCGCGAAATGCGATGCCCGCGACTCCCAACCGTGCGCCAACAGCACCTTCGGCCCCTGTTGCCCCCAGTGATAGACCACCGCTTGCTTATCGTTGCTCAGGGTAATGTACGTGATGCTGCTCGCCATCCCCATCGTCTGTTTATCGCTTTCACGCGTTGGGACGCGGCGTGGGGTGAAAAAACGTTTGCCAAGGTAAGCGGCCGTTGGGCCAGGCACCACAAAATCCATCAACCGGATACCCATTTTAATGCAGGATACGGCCGGTGAACGCATATAAGCCGGCCCAGGATACTGCCGATAGGCTTGTTCGATAAGTTGGTCAAAGTGTTCACTCATTGTACTCTCCAAAATGGCGGGTAACGTTAGATTTGCGCGGGCGCATCTTGCGCCGCTTGGCGTTTATCGAGCTGCCGAATAAGGGCCCTTTCCGCATCCGTGGCGACATGCCGATCCCAATACGCCAGTTTTGCTTCCATGCGTTTAAACCACAGTGGCGGTACCAACGCATACAGGATATGCGCCACATATCCATGATCGATCCCCACCGCATAGCTGTGCGCTTGCAGCTTCCAGAATTCCCGACGTGGGTTCGTGTGGTGATCCGAGTGGCGCGTCAGATTCAACAGGCCGGCAGAAGAGGCCTGATTGTTGCAATCCCAGCTGTGTCTTGGCTCAACGCGGGTGTTGGGAACCCGGATTAAACCGTAATGCTGGATATAGTTGACGGTTTCAAACAAGAACTTGGAGACCAGCATGGCCACCAGGCAGGCGAGTACCCCGCGCGCTCCTGCCGCCGCATAACAGGCGGCCAGGATCATCAAGCTCATGATGACGCCGCGAATCACCCGGTTGCCCAACGTAATACTCCGCTTGCCCTGGCCTTTTAGCCGTTGCTGTTCCACCTGCCACGACTCGCGGTACTGCGACAGCGACGAGCGGATAAAGAAACGGTAAACATGCTCGCCGCGGCGTGCCGTAGCCCCATCGGCATAGGTCGCCACATTGGGGTGATGTGAGTACACGTGGGAGATGGAAAACTGCGCGTCCGCAACCAATGCCAGTAACCAGCGCCCAACGGTCATCGCCAGCAGGCTATGGGTTTTGTGGATAAGCTCATGAGCCACCACCGTGTTGGTGCTCAGCGTATAACCGGTGGATACGGCGGCCAGCAGCAATTCTGGCGTCCGCATACCGTGCAAGGCCGGCACATCCCACCCCGTCGCCGCCGCGACCCAGGCCCCAGCCCCCAACAAATCGCCCGGCGCCGCCTGCCAGATCAACGTAAACAACGCCAGCAAGGCAGCAGGCAATTGCAGATAGGGGATCAGCGCCAGAAAGGCGGTTAGCCGATAGTGGTGATCGGCAGTATCGACTTTGGTCAGGTTATCGAAGATCAAATAACTCAAGGATACGCACAGCATGGCGGCCAGTATCCACCCGCCGCCGAGCACATTGGCCGCCGCTGTCATGGGCAAAAACACCAGTGGCACCAAGGCAAACCTTAGGTAACTCAACATACTCACTCCTTATTATTCGAGATTTTTTGCTCAGTACGGGCGGGAGAAAAACAGTCTGTTTGGATATGTTGCGCCATCACACCGGATGCCAGCAGCCCCCGTTGGCACGCCTGCGCCAATCCCGGATTGCCGCAGATCAACACCCGCCAGCCGTGAGCCTCCAGCCCGTACTTTTGGTGCGGATAGAGACTGCGCCATTCCTCCAGCCAGGAGGTAAAGCGCCCGGCAAGCTCGTGCGCATGCCCTTCGCTTTCTTGCGATAGCGCATGCAGGTAATGGAAGCCCTGATGTTGTTGCTGCAACCGCTGCAGTTCGGCAACGTCGAACTTGTCCTGCCGCTTGCGAATGGCATGCACCAGCATCACCGCCCGGTAGGGATTACGCGCCAGGGCCGCTCGAACCAGCCCCAGCGTGGTCCCTAAACCTGAACCGCTGGCGATCGCCAGCAAGGGCCCTTTCCCGTCATCCGCTTGCCCAAACTGCCCGCTGCCGACAGAAAGCCACAGGGTGCGCCCGACGTTGTCCTGATCGCATAAAAAGGGAGAGAGGCGTCCTTGCTCTCTCAGCGTGACATCCACGACAATCTCCCGCGCGCTACTGGACCAGCTCACCGAATAACTGCGGACATCCGTGTCCGGCTGGTGGCAAAGCTGGAAAAATTGCCCGGGCAGGAAGGGCATAGCCTGCTCGGGCGACAAAGTGATCCGCCATACCGAGGCTGACAGAGGGGTAGCCCGCATCATCTGAGCAGGCACCCAATGCGTCGCTACCGCAGCCGGCATCAGGGTTAAATCCGATTGGGGCAGGCACTGGCAAGCCAACACATGGCCGGCCGCAATGTCTTCGGCACTGAGCAAGTAGCCGAGATCCACCAGCGAACGCACTTCACCGCTGACCACCCGACACAGACAGGATTTGCAAGACCCCACCTGGCAGTTGTAAGGCAACGCCACGCCGGCTTTCAGGGCGCTTTCCAGCACCGTTTCCCCCGCAGCCAAGGTGAACGCTTGGCCCTCCAGCATCCCCTGGAAGGTGCTGCGGCGTGAGAACCATTTCTTCAGCATGTTATTGCTCCCCGCACATCAGCAACCCATCGTCGAATACGCTGCCCATCAGGATCTGTCCGTCGAGCGGTGCCGCCACGCTAATCGCCGCCAGCGCCTGGCCGTGGCTCTGGTAAAAAATCCGTGAGCGCTCAACCGCGCCCTGCGGGTCTAACGTCAATCGCCAGACCAATGATGGCGAGCGCGCTTGCGCATCCTTTTGAAATGCGGCCAGCTTTAACAGTTGCGGATGCGCGGCCACCAGCAGCCCATCGCCTTCGGGCATGATATTGTCGACGCCGTGCAACCCGGTGAACCGCCCCAGCAAGACGGGTGACGCCTCACCCGGTCGCCATGCCCAACTGCTCACGGCGCCGCTGGTGGTTTCCGCCACATACAGCCGACCCCGTTGCGGGTTGTAGTAAATGCCGTTGGCAAAGTGCAATCCATCAAGCAGCCTATGCTCCCCCGCGTCGTCAACCAGCAACACCCCGGCGAGTGGCAAACGCAAATAGTCTTCCGCACGCCCAAGTCCCCCGGAATAAGCGTGGTCGCGCGTCAGCAGCCAACGGGATCGATCAATGACGCTGATGTCATTGATATTCTTGCCGACGCTGCGCGACAGCTCAGGCTGATAAACCAGCCGCATCGTCGCCCGCTCAAAACGGAACGTTTCGATGCGATCCCCCTGAGAGCCGTGGCTCACTGCATAAACCCACGTCTCGGCGTCCTTTTGCCACACATCGATGCCATGCGGGTAAAACTCAGGCGGATAGTCGCCGGGCAAACGCAGGGGCGCTTGCCCCTGCCGGAAGTAATAGAGCGCGCCCGGCGCCTTATCGTGGCGATTCAGGCTGCTGACCAGCGCGCCCCCCTCTTTCAGCGGCGCGATGTCCTCCGCCCCGCTGATCCCCGATATTTTTCGGCATTGCTGCAGGTTAATATCCTGAACCCGGTAGAACGCGCCTGCGTCAAACAGCAGATTGATTACATACGCCAGCACAGCGACAGCCAGTGCTATACCCATCAACTTTTTCATCATGCTTCCACGGTGACCGGTGAATAAAACTGCTGATTTACGGCGCTCACACCTTGCTCGGCCAGAACCGCGATCGCAGCCAGATACTGCTCCAGCAGTGCTGAGGCGGTTTGCTCGGTGAAATAGCGCGCCTGATAATCAAGTTCAATCGACAGCTCGTCGGCCATTTCCACCACGTTCATCATCAAGGGGAATTCGACCGCGTTGACCGGCAGCATCGACAGACTGGCCTGCCACTGACGCATTTGCGCCAACGGCGCGGGCGGCTCGACATTGAATGTGGCAAACAGAGGCAGTGGCGCTTGCTCGCCATGGAAACAGCGGGACGGCAATGCCGGCGCGTCACGCTGCGCCAGCACCGCCTGATGCACCTTAACGACAAATTCAGGCCACGAAGCGCTCTCGGCACTGTTGAAGCACAACGGCATCAGGCTGACGCATTGGCCGACCAGCCCTTCGCTGTTCTCGAAGTCACGCCCGGCATCCGGCACGGCGATCGGCAACAGAGAGCCGCCGATAAACGTCTCGAGCGTCGATACAAACAGAGCGTTCAACATCACAAAGCGGGTCGTGCGCAGTTCTGCGGCAACTTTACGCAGCTGGGCCGACAAACTCGGGTAAGCCAGGGTCTGTTTCAAACGCCGGCCTTGGTACGGCGCGACTTGCAAAACCACCGGCAGCGCACTGGCGGGATCGAAACGACGCGGTGGAATAGCGGCCAGCCGTTGAGCAACCTCTGCCTCATTGGCCATCTTTTCCGCACGCATAAAACGCAAATAGCTCGGTGCCGCCGACAGCTCAGGGCTAAACCCTGCCGCCAGCGCATCGTAGATATGCAGCAGTTCACGCAGTATCACCATAAATGACCAGCCATCCGCCACCGTATGGTGCGCCGTCAACGCCAGGGCCGTTTGGCCGGGTTGGCTCAGCAACAAGACGCGCGCCAGCGGCGCTGCCGTCAATGCGAAGGGTTTAGCGGCAAACTCCGCCAGCCGGGCAGTAACGTCTGCCGACTCGCTGCGTTCTTCAATAAAATCGACGGTGGCCCCGCCCGGAAGCACCCGCAACGCCCCCGCGTCATTGAACTGCATACGCAAGGACTCATGACGTTCGCTCAGCAGCGCCCAGGCTTCGGCCAGAAGTGAACCCTCGATTTCACGCGCCGTTTCAACCACGCAGCCAATGTTGCCCGCGCACAGCCCGCTGTCGTCTTTGGCGGCCAGCAGCATAAAACGCTGCTGGCTGTCGGCGGCCGGATAAGCCGTATCGGGGTGCAAACCGGCGTCACCGAAGAAGCCGTCAACGCGCATGGCATTCACGCTCTCTTTTACCGCCGCGATAAAGTGCTCGATGTCTTGCGAAGAGTGCGCGGTGGACACGAAGCAGTTGCGGCCTTCCCAAATAAAGATGCCGCGCAGCATCAGGTGGTGGAACAGAATGTCGTAGTTACCGCTGAATTTGAAACGGAACAAACTGCCCGCCGAAACGATCTCGATCGGCGTGCCCGTCGCGGCAAACCAGGTGTTGAGCGTCTGCACGAGGTGATGCGTTTTTTGGTTGATGTCGTCATACAGCCCGGGGTGGCTCTTGATATAGTCGAGCACCGCTTTGCTGGCCGCCATAGTCAGGGGATGCTTGGAGAAGGTCCCGGCAAAGAAAATCAGTTCGGATTGCGGCCAGGACTCATCGCCGTATTGCCAGAAGCCGCCGTCGATACTGTCCATAAAGCGCGCCGCCCCCGCAATGGCGCCAATCGGCATGCCGCCGCCGACAATCTTGCCGTAGGTGGCAATATCGGCCTGGACACCGTAATACGCCTGCGCGCCGCCGGCAGCCAGGCGGAAACCGGTAATCACTTCATCGAACATCAAGGCGATATTGCGTTCGGCCGTCAGCTTACGCAGCGCATGCAAATAGTCGCGCGGCTGATGATCGGGATAGCGGCTTTGTATCGGCTCCACAATGACCGCAGCCAGTTGATCGGCATACTGGGCAATCAAAGCCAGGCTCTCTTCGCTGCCGTAGTCGAGCACCAGCAGATCCTCGACCAGGGACGCCGTCGTCCCTGCGGCGATCGGCACTGCCCGCTCCGGCGTTTCGCCCCCCTGTTGGCGCCCCAAAATGCCATCGAAAACGCCGTGATAAGAGCCACTGAACAGCGCCACTTTATTCTTGCCCGTTACGGCCCGCGCCAGACGCACCGCGCTCATGACGGCTTCAGAACCGGAGTTACAGAAAGCCACGCGTTGCTGGCCCGTCAGTTCCGCTATCAATGTCGCAACCTCGCCGGCCAGCGCGCTCTGCGGCCCGATTTGCATGCCTTGCGCCAGCTGTGCGGCAACGGCCTGCTGCACGCACTCCGGTGCATGCCCCAACAGGTTGGCACCAAACCCCATGGTGAAATCAACGTACTCGTTACCGTCGACATCCCAAATGCGGGAACCTTGCGAACGTACGCCCACCAGGGGGTACAGCATTTCCTTGGTGGATAAACGGAAACCCGCCGATGCCCGGTTATCCGCCAGCACGGCGCGGTATTGCTGCGCATTGTGCCTGGAGCCAGAGGTTTTGCCGACAAACTGCTGCGTCAATTGCTGTATATGTTTATCGCGCTCGGCCCCTAATGAGGTCTTTTGGGTTTCCTTTTTAAACCAGCTACTGTGGGCGCCGGCTTTGGCCGGTGCAACGGTGGCCGCCGCGTTATTCGCCACGGCCGGTGGAGGAAGTGCCTCTACCGGCGCGCTTGTCGGTACCGAAGGCAATACCGGGGCTGAAAGCGGTTGAGCATGGCTGCCGCCTAACAGGCGCAGCTGTTGCGACATCACCTCCAATTGCCGCGCAATCACCCCTTGCAGCGCGGCCGGGGCCGCTGCCGGCATAGCCCATTCGTGTTCGAGCGCAGGGAGCTGCACGGGTGCCATCGCAGCTTCGGCTTGCGGCACTACCGCCACAACCCGGCTCTCACTGGCGACCGCTTCAGGCTCCGCCACTTGCGCACGCTCGACAACGTAATGGATCACCGCCTCCAGCGTGTTCAATTCTTCAAACAGCGATCTCAACGGGATCGCCACGCCATAGCGATCCTTGATGGTATTGATCGCATCCAGCAAGACCAGCGAATCGGCCCCCATTTCCAGGAAGGGCAGATCATCATCCAGGGCTTCGGGCGATGCTCCCAAATACCCGGCAATGATCGCTTTGATTTCGGCGCGTAATTGATGTTGTTTTGACATAGCGTCCTCGTATGAAGATGGTGGCAGCGTTGGCTTTTCATCGGCCAACCAATAGGTTTTCCGACAGAATTGGATGGCCGGCAGCGTTAATGCCTCGCGGCTTGTTGCGCGATACAACCTGGACCCGTCGATGTCATGCCCTTGCTGCCACAACGAACCCAGCAGCGTCAGCAGTGATTGGTATTCGTGGCGATGATCGGCGGCCGCCAAAACCTGTTGGCTGCGATCGGTGGCGGCGACGAACTTACCCAGCGAACTGTCGGCGCTCAGATCCACAAAGGTGTATTCCCCTTCCGCTCGCAGCGCCTGTATGCCTTGCAGGAAATGAACCGGTTGCCGGATTTGTTGGCTCCAGTAGTCGGCATCGGTGCGCCGACGCGGCAGGCCGTCCAGATTGCTGTAGAAAGGGATATTCCCCTCGGCAAAATCAATATGCTGCGTCAACCAGAGGCGATACGCCGGCAACATGGGAGCCATCAGGTGAGAATGGAATGCGTGGGTGGTTTTGATCCGGCGGGCATGGCCGCCTTGCGCTGAAATCGCCTGCAGGCAGGCATCAATCGCCGGCGAACTGCCGGTGATGGTGGTCAGCGTCGGCGTATTAAAGGCGGCAATATCAATATCGTCGGCCCAGGGGGCAATACAGCGACGAACCTCGTTTTCGCCGCTGAACACCACCGCCATCGCGCCTTGCTGCTCCAGGCTGCTCATCAGGCGTGCGCGCTGATGAACCATCGCCAGCCCTTGCTCCAGCGAAACCTGGCCTGCAATCACCGCAGCGCAATACTCGCCCAGGCTATGGCCAATCACCGCCGCCGGGCGTAGCCCGAACTGCAACAGGCTATCCGCCATGGTATAAGCGCAGGCAAACAGTGCCAGCTGGCAGGTTTTGGCGCACTGCTGCCAACTGTCGTCCTGCGCATGCAGCGCTTGCCGAATATCAATTTGATACCTTTCCTGAACGGTCTCAGCCAGGCTATCGAAGCACGTGCGGTAGTGCGGCAGGTGCTGGTATAACGCCGCCCCCATGCCGATTTGCTGTGTTCCCTGCCCAGGGAAGAGCCAAACTTGCGGGCGCGGTTTCTCCACTTTATTCGCGGTGAGTTGCGCCAGGTTTTCTGCCAGTTGCCGGCGGTTGGCGCCATAGGCAAACCCACGATAGCGCGGGTGGTCATAACGGGTATTGACCAGGCGACACCATGCCGGAACGTCAACGTCGTGCTGCATTTGCAAGGTGCGATAAACGCCGTCACGCTGCGCGCTGAAACCCTGTTCTTCGTGCGAGGCCACCAGCAGCAGCGCCAGCGGCAGGGCCGCCTCATCGCGCTTCGCGGCCGGCGGACAATCACGCAGTATCACGTGGCTGTTCGTCCCGCCGAAGCCAAAACTGCTGACACCGGCATAACGTTGGCCCGCCGCAGATTCCCAGGCACAAGGCTGGCTTCCCGCCACCGCCACCCGGCGGCTAATGGCGGCGATATGCGGATTTTTCTGTTGGAAATTCAAATGAGGCACGCGCTGCTGGCCATGCAGCATCAACGCGGTCTTCACCACCCCAAGCACGCCTGCGGCGGCTTCGAGATGGCCGATATTGGTCTTGATCGACCCCACCTGAACCGGTGCCGGTTGGCTACGCTCGGCAAACACCGCTTCCAGCGCCTGATACTCGATCAGGTCACCCAGCGCAGTGCCGGTGCCATGCGCCTCCACATAGTCGATGTGATTGCTGTCGATGCCCGCCTCGGCCAGCGCCCGCGCGATCACCGCCTGCTGCGACGGCCCGTTAGGCGCCGTGATGCCGTTGCTGCGGCCATCCTGATTGATGGCGCTGGCAACCAAGGTGGCATAAACCCGGTCGCCATCGGCCAAGGCCTGCGCCAGGGGTTTCAAAACAACGATGCCGCACCCCTCGCCACGCACATAGCCATCGGCGCGCGCGTCAAAGGTTTTGCACTGGCCGTCCGGTGCCAACATCTGCGCCTCGGTGAAGACCTTTTGCAAATGCGGCGTCAGCGCCAGGTTCACGCCGCCGGCAATAGCCAGCGAACTGCGTCCTGAGCGCAGGCTTTGCATGGCCCCGTCGATGGCCACCAGCGAAGAGGAACAGGCGGTATCGATGGCGACGCTCGGCCCTTTAAAATCATAAAGATAAGATATGCGGTTGGCGGCAATGCTGTGCGCATTGCCCAACCCGCTATACGCGGAAACCCGGTTGCCCGAGACCAGGGCATAATCGCTGGCGCTGATGCCGATAAACACCGCGGTGTCGCTGCCCCGCAGCGCCGAAGTCCGTAACCCCGCATCGGTCAACGCCTGTTGCACGGTTTCCAACAGCAGGCGATGTTGCGGATCGATATACTCCGCCTCGCGTGGCGAAATGCCAAAGTAACCGGCGTCAAAATCGCTCACGCGATCAAAAAAACTGCCTTTGCGGTTAAAACCGCTGAGTGCAGAGCCGGCCCAACGATGAGCCGGTATTTCGCCCGTGGTGCTTTGCCCCTGTTGCAACATCCCCCACAGCGCCTGCACGCCACTGTGGCCTGGCAGCTCAACCCCGATGCCAATCACGGCGATATCCTGGCCGGCCACGGCCGCCGCGCGTGCTTCCGGGCGCTCAGCGGGTTGCAACAAACCCGCAGCCAGCTTGTTGATCGTCGGATAATCGTAAATCAGCGCCGGTGACAGCTCGCGCCCCAAATGTTGTTCTAACTCGCCGATCACGCCAACGGCCTGTAACGAATTCAGGCCAAAGGCGGTAAAGGCCTCGTCCCACTGCTGCTCACCGACGGTGCCGTTGACCGCAGTACCGATGATACCGGCGATAAGCGCGGCCAGGGCAGGCACGCTGTGTGGGGTAACATCGGCAACCTGGGCCGAGGGTGGCTGTACGGCGCGGCTACGCCATTGCACCGCCAGTTCATTTTGCCGGTACATCTCTCTGGCGCGGGTACGTTGCAATTTGCCGCTGGTAGTACGTGGAATGCCCCGGCGGCCAACCCACACCCACTCCCCCAGGGTAATACCGTGCCGCTCGGCCACCACGGCATGCAAACGCCGGTTCAACGCAGCGGTATCCAGGGTCTCCCTGAGACGCTCCGGGATCTCCAGCAAGGCCACCGCTTGTTCAGTTTCGGCAACGTCGGCGGCGAAGACGCAAACGGTTGCGTCTTCCAGCAAAATATCTGCTCCCCTGATGGTTTCCTCGATGTCCGTCGGGTAATGATTTTGCCCATTGACGATCAACAGCTCTTTCACACGCCCGGTGACGTACAGCGCCCCCGCTTGCAGGAACCCCAGGTCGCCGCTGCGCAGCCAATGCGTCGGATCGGGCTCGATACGCGCCTGGAAGGTGGCTTCTGTCGCCGCCGGGTTACTCCAATAGCCGGCCGCAATGCTGGGCCCACGTAACCAGATCTCGCCGGTTTGCCCGGCCGCAAGCGGTTGTAGAGTACCGGGATCGACAATGCGTACATCGGTGCCGGGCAACGCCTCGCCACAGTTGACGACCTCCCCCGCTTTTTCTTCGGTGACCGCCATCCCCTGGCCTTTCTCCCTGCCGGTAACAATCAGCGTGGTTTCCGCCATGCCGTAGCAGGGTAAAAACGCCTGCGCCCGGAAACCGGCAGGGGCAAAATGTTCACTGAACTGGCGCAACGTGGCTGGGCGGATAGGCTCCGCCCCGCAAAACGCCACATCCCAACCGGAGAGATCCAGTCCTTCGGCCTGCTGCGGGCTGATTTTGCGCACGCAGAGATCGTAGGCGAAATTAGGGCCGCCCGAGGTCGTCGCACGGTACTCCGACACCTGCTTTAACCAGTTAAGCGGGTTTTTCATCAGCATCATCGGTGACATCACCCGGCAAGGGAATGCCCCGAATACCGGCTGCAGCAGGCCGCCGATAAGCCCCATATCATGGAAATGCGGCAGCCATATCATGCCGCGGCTTTCATGGTGGTGACCAAAATAGTGATGAATGGCCTGCGAGTTGGCCCACAGGTTGCCATGAGTGACCATGACCCCCTTTGGCGCACCGGTTGAACCCGAGGTATATTGCAAAAAAGCCACATCGTCATCGCTCACCGGCGCAGGATTAAATTCCCCTGAAAAATGGCTATCGAGATGCTGAAGGCGATACCCCGCCGGCAAAGCCACGGCGGGCAGTGGGTCAAAGGTAAAAATTTGCGGCGCCAGCGGTAAGCCGAGCGATATTAAGGTTTCAGCGCCTTTTCCTGTGGTGACGATAAATCCCGTTTGCGCATTGCGTAAAACCCCGCTAAAACGCTCCCACGCGCTTCCTGAGGCCTTGGCCGGCATAGGGACAGGCACGGCAATCATGCCGGCATAAAGACACCCGAAAAATGCGCCAATAAAATCTTCGCCGTCGGGATAAAGTAAAATAACCCTGTCGCCCCGATGACCGTATTGCCGAAGCGCGCTGGCCAGGGATGCGGCGCGCTGATGCAATTGTCCGTAACTTTGGTTGTTTATTTCTTTGGCACTTCGCAAAAATTCAAATGCCGTCTTGTCGGTATGTCGAACAGCAAGCTCGGGCAATAGTTGGTTGAAGGAATTAAATCCCCTGTTAAACAACTGATGAGACGGCATAATGATTAGCTCTTTATTCTCAATATAAAATATGAAAAGTTAAATTAGCCCGAAATTATTTTGCGGCGCGGCCGGCAAGCAGATCGTTGCAGAAGTCATTCCATACCTTCAGCCACAAATCCACGCGTTGTACCATTTCCTCAAAACGATCTTCCGTTATTGCCTGGCAGAATAAAATCCAGGCATCTTCAGAGTGGCCGTCTTCAATCGACTCGCCGGTTTCCGTTTCTACGTGGATGCTGTGATAACCGCGGGAGACGTCGATGTCGGTCGCCACATCCACGCTCTTCGCCCAAGGCGTCGCAAAATCATGGAACACCGTTTCCGCAACGGCCAGCAGCGCGACCAGCTGCGGATAATCGCCGTAGGCATTTTCAAAGGTCGCGCGGCAAGCCACAGCGCTGGACATCGGCATCCAGGCTTTCACCTCGTCCTCGCTCATGCCCAGTTGTTCGATGGTATTGAAGAATTGCACATAGTGCGCCAACGCCGGCTGCCCGTTATAGCTGCCGTCGCTGCCGGTCCCCGGGTGGAAACCCAGTTCGTCCAGCAGGTTAATCTGCAACAGAAAACGCGCGGCCATTTTTGCCCGGGCACCCAGGCGGCCTTCCAGCTGTTTTGCCGAGCTCAGCGCTTCGATCACCGCATCGGTAAAGACCTGGGCAAAAGCATGATAAAACTCCAGATGGAATATTTTCATCTGGTTGAGATCAAATTCACCGCCATTCATTTTTGACAAGATAGGGTTTGTCATCAATGGATGCGATTCAACGCGATCAATTAATCTCTTTGCGAACTTATGATTACGCTGATAGTTATTCTTTTCTACCGTTGCAGCAATAGCGTCTCTGCCGAGTTGGCGTGCACTCAGTAACGTTTCCATGATTAGCATCTCAATATAAAGACTACGGTTGATTGATTACAGGGCGGATACCCTGCCTACTGCCATAACAACTAATGCAAACATCCCACAGCTAAAAGGAATAACCTGAATATATTTGAAGGGTAAGTAAAAACAGGCCGCAATCAGTAATACAGGGATACCCACAGAAAGAATGACCATGCATATCGCCGCATAATACTTGTAAATATAAGGAACCTGTAAGTCGTCAATATTCATTCCGTAAAGCATGGATATCAAAGGAAGCATGATAAAAGCGATATGCGCCAATCTCAGCATCCTGCGGTTTAAATCGGTGTAATTTTCGTGCCCTTTAGGTGCCCGAAACGGCCCCTTAAAAGCGTACATCCCCATTAAGCCCCCCATCATAATACCCACGACAATACCGCTCCAGCCAAAGGCAATCAGCATCTCACCGAGATTAACCACTTTATTTCTCCTGATTATTATCACCACATAGACAAGGTGCTTACGCAATCGCAAGCACCTTTATAAAAAACATTTATTTAAATAGTTTAAAATTTATAAGGCCGAATAATTAAAAGTCTGTAAATTGTTTAACCTTAGAATAATGAATCGGCTGTTCAAATCCCGGCATTCTGATACCGTCCATGTCGATCTCAACCTCAGCCTCATCCATGCCATGCTGCCCAAAAAGATAGATAACCTTCAGTTCGCCGCGTGAGGCCGCCGCATCATAAGCCGCCACCTGTTGCCGTACCTGCCGCCTACGCTGCTGGTAGTCGGCAAAAGCCTGTTCGCCGTGCCGTTTGCGCAACCACTGCGCCGTCAGTTGCGGCGAGTAGACCACGCCGGTGGCATTGTTTCCGCCAAAGCCTTTCGAGTTGATAAAAGCGATCTGCGCCTGTTCGGCAGACAAAGACCGATCCTGAGTCGGGATCAGTAAGCGAGCGTCATTCACCTCCGGCGATACCTGAGACAGGCTTTTGATTCCCGGCAAGATGCCGTACTTAAAGGTGCCCAGACAGCTGATCAACTGATCGCCACTCGCCGGCCCCAATGAGTGACCCAGATAGGATTTCACCGCCGTAACGGGCCATTGGTTAATGGAAAAGGCTTCGGCGACGCGGTCAAAGATCTCGGCTTCGGACACGCAGTTTTTCGGCGTGCTGGAACCGTGCGCCTGGATAAAAGAGCCTTTTTGTACGCATGCCAGCCCGGCCATCGTGACGGCAGAAGCGACGGCCTTCGCCATGGTGATGTAATTGCCCGGCCCCGGCGAGGCGATAGAGCGTTTGTAACCGTCAGCATTGATGAAAACATCGCTCACCGAACCGTGAATCTCCGCCCCCAGTTGCAACGCCAGCTCATCATCCATCAGCACGATATATTGGCTGGACTCGGCAATCACGAAACCGCAGCTGTTGCCGAACGGGCGGCTGCTGTTGCGCCAGTCTGCCGTTTCGGTTTCATCGATACGTTTGAGCTTGCTCTCCGTCGCCAGCGCCCCCATCGCATCGAAGCCCTCGATCACTTCCGAGGTGATCGGCGCCTCCGCGCTCCCCACGATGGCCACGCGGATCCTGCCCGCCTTGATATCTTCCGCTGCGGCATTCAGGTTGTAGAGAAAGGTGGCGCAAGCGCCCAAGGTAGCGCTGGTGTGCCCCACACTGCCCAACACATAGGCATTCAAAAAATCGGCGCACATGCTGTTCAGGCCCAACGGGCACTGTTTGGCGCTGACGCGTTGGCCCTTCAGACGTGATTGCAGCATACCGCCAAACCCTTGATCGTCGAGCTGCCCCAGAATATTGCCGGAATATACCCCTAACTGATCTGGCGCAATCGCCGCCCGGACGTCGTCCCACGGGATCCCCAGGGCATTGATGGCATCGGAAGCCGCGACGATCGCCATTTGCAACGCACGAGGATGAAACTGCGAGCTGTAGTGGTCGCCCGGCCTGAATCCCTGCGGCAATTGGCCCGCGGCTTGCGCTTCGGTGCGCAGCGTGACGTCGATTTTGCAATCCATCTCGCCGCGAACGGTAATGCGCACCCGATCGTCCGTGAGCGGTTCAGCCCGCCATCCTTGCGGCAAAGGCTGGGGCACCTGCCGGCTGGGTAGATCAAAACTCAAAGGGTCGGCACCCGCCGCCATATTCAATTTGGCATGGCTGACCACGGCATCGACGTCAAAATACTCTTTGGCGATCTTTCTGATCAGTGTGCCTTGCAACACGGCTTCTTTTATTTCAGCCGCTGCCTGTGCGGCTGAGCGTATATTCCCTTCCGCGTTACGGTAGCCTTCATCCTGATATTCAAGCAATCCCATCAGCACTGCTAATGATAATAGCGTCTCTTGCTGCTGGTCCTTCGGCAAGGTGTCTATGACCATGCGACGAAACGCGTGGTGCGAAGAGCTCCGACCTGCGGGACCGTAGCCACCGAATGCGGTTATGACAGGTAACTTGACCATAGAGTATCCTAGCCTTTCTGCGGCATCGTTATGCCTTCACTTACTTTAGATAATTTACAGATATCAGTTTACAAAGCGTGGGCAAAAGCTATTATGAAAATCCGGCCAAAATGCAGACTTTTTTGGCCAAGACGGGTGTAGCAGTAATAATCCAATAATAAATCAGGTATTGATTGGAAAATGATAAATACAAAGATAGGATTTGTATTGTGTGAGCACATGCTGAGTTCCGGCCTCAGCCTGCCAATAGAAATGTGGAAAGCAGCAGCGAGTAGTTATTTCGCAGAACAAAGAAACAATCAGAAAAATCAAGATAAATACGCACTTACCTTATGTAAACCCGAAAACATCCTCAGTATTAGCACGATAGGTATTAATAAAAATCCTATACCGACACATAGCGGTTTTAGCCTGATTGCCGATGACGTACTGGAAGACGATGCCGATTACGACATCATCTATTTGCCTGCCATCTGGCGCAACCCGCGCCCTATTGTAAGACAAAACACGGCCATCACGCAGTGGCTGACAATACAGGCGGCAAAAGGCACGCGGATAGCCGCCGTCGGGACCGGTTGCTGCTTCCTGGCGGAAGCCCGGCTACTGGATGACCAACCGGCCACCACCCACTGGCACTATTTCGAACAGTTCGCTCATGATTACCCCGAGGTTAATTTAAAAACAAAATACTTTATCACCCAGTCCGAGAATATTTTCTGTGCAGCCAGCGTTAAGGCCCTTTCCGACCTCACCGTTCATTTTATTGAGACCACCTACGGTAAAAAAGTGGCAAACCATACGCAACGGACTTTCTTCCACGAGATCCGCAGCCACTTTGAACGCCTGTGTTACCGAGAAGAAAATAAACCGCATCCTGACGAGGATATAATCCAGATCCAAACCTGGATAAAGGAAAATTGCACGACAGACTTACCGATGCAGAAACTCGCCGATATGGTAGGCATGAGTTTGCGCAACTTTAACCGCCGCTTCAAAAATGCGACCGATATTTCACCCTTGCAATATCTATTAAAGGTTAGGATTGAGTCCGCAATCAATATGTTACAAACGACTAATTTAAGTATTCAAGAAATTGCCGCTCTGGTGGGTTACCAGGATATTGCGCACTTTAACCGCCAGTTCAAACGCATCTCCAGCGTTTCGCCCGGTGATTATCGCAAAACCGTTCGCGCCAAGATGTTCCGTACGGAACACCCCACCGCCCAGGCTGAATCCGGGCTTTAACCTGAAGGGGCCCCGCAAGGGGCCCCAATCACATCTCATGCGCAATCAGTCAGCTTTCGCCGCACGCACGCTCAATGGCAAGCGCCACAGGTCGTAACGCTCTTCGCCCCGTTTAACGGTTCCCGCAAAGTGATCATTCAAGCTGCTCGAGGTAAAGATAAGATCCCCGCCTGGCTGGATAGCAGGCGTGTCCGGCCAGCGTACGCCCTCGTCGGCGGCGAGCAGCGACATCGCCCTGCTCTTGGGATCAAACTTCACAATGCCATTGCGGGTAACATCGGTAATGTAAAGGTTGCCGACGGCGTCGGTCACGATGCCATCGGTATTACCGCCTACGGAGCCAAGATCCTGGATTTTTGCGGCAATCTGTTCATCTGTGGCCGCAGTGTTGCGCAAGATCTCGGTCGGCACCGCATGCGCGTGCGTACCTGTCGTCACTGTCCAATACAGCGTGCGGCCGTCCGGCGACAACGCGATGCCGTTAATGCCAATAAGTAACGGGTTACCTGGCCAAACGTCTGCGCCATGCGCAACGACTTTCACGCCCGCCTCAATCTGCAGGCTCGCGTGCCGGTCGAGCACCCGGCGGGCATTGCCGGTGGCGAAATCCACCACGATCAGGCCGACCTTATTGTTCGGTGCACTGCGCGAACCGCTGTCGGAGATATAGGCAACGCGACGGCGCTCATCGACGACAATATCGTTCAGGAAACTGCCCTTGCGGTCAGCCACGCCATCCAGGCCGATGCGCTTGATGGTTCGACCCGAGGTCAGATCCAGCACCAGCACCTTCTGCGAGCCGGCCGGAGCCTCGGCTTCGCCGGCGACGAAGCCCATGTCCAGTGCCCACAACCAGCCGTTCTCGCGATCGACATAAAAGCCCAGCACATTACGCAGGTTTTGTTCCGGTGCGGCATTCACGGCGTTGCCCTCGCGGGACGGGAATGCCGCCAAGCGTGCGGGGCCAGACGTGGCGCGGGTGTCCAGAATGCTCAATGTGGCAGGCGCAGCGGCGGACACCAGGCGCGGCGTACTCACGAACGCGGTGCCTTGCTTATCGAAATGAATACCGGCGATAGGCGCGTTGACCGACCCGGAAAAAGCAGCCGGATCTTTGCCACTTTTGGGGGATTCCCAGCTCACGCCGGTATAGCTGCGCCAGCGTTCGAGGGTTGGCGAATCCGCCGCTATCGCCGCGTTTTCGAAAGACAGCAGAGCCGCCATGGCCATAGCGGAAAGACGAAAGAAATGTTTGGGCATAAACGTGCTCCGTTGAATGTAAGGAAAAGCGGTGAACGGGGGCTCAGGCGTTTTGGCGAGGCTGCAGCAAATCCCCTTTTAATAAATTGTATTGATAACTCTCAGGGTGATAAATTGGCTTAATGGACAAAGATTTGTTCTTTTGAGGATAAGATGAGCCGTAAATTTGACTACCTTGGGGATGTAGAGGCTTTCATTGCGGTGATCGAGAAAGGTTCTTTTACTGCGGGTGCCGTGGCGCTTTCTACCACGGCTTCCGTGCTGAGCCGGGCCGTTTCCCGCCTTGAAACGCGCCTGGGGCGACAATTGCTGCATCGAACCACCCGCAATCTGGGCCTGACCGAAGCCGGGCGGCTCTACCTGGAGCAGGCGCGATCGGCATTTCAACAACTGGACGACGCCGGGCGCGAAATCCAGGGGCTGGAAGGCGAACTGACCGGCCGCGTGCAGATAAGCGTGCCCACCACTTATGGGCACTACCGTCTACCGCCGCTGCTAGCGCGCTTTGCCCAGCAGTACCCGCAAGTCCGGGTGGAGTTGAATATCACCAATCGCAATGTCGATTTGGTCGCGGAGGGTTTTGATCTCGCCATCCGCCTTGGCGACTTGCCCGACAGCGGCCTGGTCGCGCGCAAGCTCGAGGATGCGGCGTTGCTTTTGGTCGCCTCACCCGGCTACCTCAATCGCGCCGGTACACCCAAGACATTGGAAGAATTGGAGCGGCACATCTGCCTGCCGTTCGTCATGCCGCGCACCGGCCGGCTCGCACCCTGGGTATTTCGCGACGGTGAGCGTGACGTTGACTGGCTGCCCAGCTCATCCATCGAAATTTCCGACGACGTATTGGGCGTGGTGTCCCTGGCCGAACAGGGTATCGGTATTTGCCAGAGCTATGAATTTATCGTTCATGACCGAATGGAAAACGGCCGGTTGGTGGAAATACTGCCGCATTTGCGCGGCCGTTCACGCCCCTTCTCGGTGGTATACGCACCGCATCGCCGCCAATCGCCGGCAACGCGGGCGATGATCGAACTGCTGTGTTTATAGGGGGGTTTGGGGTAGAAAAATGCCAGTAGTAACTGAGTCTGTTATCTAATTTTGGGGTAGATCACAGCTTTGGTAATTAATATTTCAACTTGTAAATTCATGTAAACATGCCATTATTCTCGCGCTTTTATTAACTTACAAAAGGGATATTTATGAAAAAGTTACTTGCCGCAGTCGTTCTCACCATGACTGTCACTGGCTGCGCTCAGCAAACATTCACTGTAAAAAATGACGTAGCGATAGCACCAAAACAGATCACTACTCATCACTTCTTTGTGTCCGGCATTGGCCAGAAGAAAACTATTGATGCGGCTGCCGTTTGTGGCGGGGCAGATAAAGTTGTTCGTACAGAAGTACAGCAAACTTTCGTCAATGGGCTGCTTGGTTTTGTGACCCTCGGTATCTACACCCCGCGTGAAGCTCGCGTATATTGCTCATAATCATTCTTCAATGAAATTAAGCCCGTTTACAAGTCGGGCTTCTTAATTTCCGTGCCACTACGGTACTTTCCGCATTATCGATGGTATTCATCAGTGAAGCCCCCTGCCTTTCTGCCTCAATCTTATGGATAAGTGGGCGATACGTGACTGCAATTGAGTGATGTCATCTGCTTGAATAAGCCCCCCGAAAAACTGGTTGGCAATTTAAATCCCAATCTCATAGGTCAGGACCCCACAACCATTGTCTGCCATTTACTTACCTTTTAGTAATAAAAAACCTCGCCAGAACGAGGTTTTTTTATAAATCGCCATATCAAAAGACTTAATAATTACTTACAGGCTTCATTCCCAACATAATCAGCGATAGAGCCGGAAACGATGTCGCTCATGTTCTGATCCGCCGGAGAGGATTTCATTTGTTCCAACGAATCACCGCTTCCTAAGTACTTGACAGTCCTGTTAACACAGTCATACGCTCGCTCTGAGTAAGACACACCAGAACTTCCCTCGCGTTTCGTGACAATGGTTTTCAAACCAGCGTTCTCACCCTTGGTTAATACTGTGTATTTAGCCTTTGAATCGGAAGGAATTGCTATTTTATATTCCGCCGAATGTGCTAATGGGGAAGCAAATAGCACCAATGTCAACAAAGCCTTTCTCATATAAATCCCCCAATCAGTCTGCCCATCCTGATTTTGTTTCGATGGCTGATTCAGACATGGTGTATTTCTCAACCACATCGCCATTGAAAAGTATAGTCAGCTCTTTCTTGGTGCCATTGGTACCGTTATGGAACAGTCCATAGAACGGGATAAACGTTTTACCGCTCACTTTCACCTTTGCATGGACATATTTCCAGATCTCTTTCCCGCCATCGGTAAAGCTCACGCTATCTGGAGAGCCAAGCATTGTCTTCAACTGGGCCTTGGTGGTGACACCCTCTTTGATTTTGCTTTGCATGCTAACTTCTGTTTCTTTCTGAAGCTGCTTATTCCCTGATGAGGCACACCATGACAGCGACAGTAATCTTTTTCATTCAGTCCTTTTCCCATAGACAAGTAACAAGTCGTTACATGGTAGCAGAGAGTGCAGCGGCGGCAACGAAAAAACCCGCCGGAGCGCTGAGGAATCCCCAGTAATGGGCGGGTAAAAAAGACAGGCATAGGGATTTATGATCGACTGATTGTGCGACCAATTCAGCGAGATCAACTCTATGCCTGCCCGCACAATATGCCAGAAGTTTTTTCGGGACGCTTTAGCCCCGTTTCATCAGTACCGTCAAAATGCCCTTCTCGATGCCACCGTTGCTTTAATCCACGGCGCATCACTTACTCTGACCAGTATCGGACGCCATCTTCCTGGTAGTGCGCAGGTTAACAACAAAATAAAACGCGTTGACCGGTTACTGGGTAATACCGCACTGCATAATGACATCCCTCTGATATTCAATAATATTATCTCTATTCTGACTCAGCGGCTGTCGTGGTGTGTGATTGCCGTTGACTGGAGTGGCTATCCGTCACAGGAATATCATGTTCTGAGAGCAAGCCTGATTTGTGACGGTCGCTCCATTCCTCTCCTCAGTCAGATAATGCCTTCCGCGAAACAACAAAATGCACAGGTACAAAAGGCATTTCTGGATACACTTGCTGGGGCTATTGTGCCAGATATACGGGTGATGATCGTGACTGACGCAGGTTTTCAGAATGCTTGGTTTCGGCACATCAGAAGTCTGGGCTGGGATTTTATGGGCCGGGTCAGAGGAAATATCCAGCTCAGGCTAAAGGAAAAAGGCGAACAATGGCTGAGAAGGCAGTCTCTTACGGCAAAAAGAAAGCCTGAATATCTGGGGCCAGGTACTCTAGCACGCACCGAATACGCCCAGTGTGACGGGCATTTTTATCTCCACAAAAAAGAGGCTAAGGGGCGAAAAAACAAGCGAAGCCGCTGCCGTATATCTCGCCATTCTCAGGAACGGGATGGGCGAGCTTCGGCTAATGGACCGTGGCTTATTTTCAGCAGTAGCGATGAATTCAGTCCTGCAAAAGTGATGAAACTCTACAGCCGGAGAATGCAGATTGAGCAGAACTTCCGCGATGAGAAAAGTGAAAGGTTTGGTTTTTGGTCTTCGCGCCAGCCACAGCAGTACTGAAGGGCGAATACGGGTGCTGAGTCTGCTTGCCACACTGGCCACTGCCGTGTTGTGGTTAATTGGTTATCATGCTGAAAATAAAGGGTTACATCTGAGGTATCAGGCCAACAGTATTAAATCAATGCGGGTACTTTCATTTCTGACATTAGCGGAGAATATCTTGCGACACTCTCCGCTAATTTTAACAAGAACGGTACTGAATACCGTTCTTAACCATCTCGCCAGAACCTACCGAAGTATGGTGCTGATTTATTAGCACTGAGTTTTGTGGGGATCTCTCAGCGCCGGAGCGGGTTTAGGTGCTATTCAGCGAAGCCCCGCATGGGTTGATCACGTTCAGGCAACCAGTGGCAAGACAACCCAGTGAGAAGGACTCATGCTGCAATACGAGATTTAGACGTATTTTATGTGATGGGAAGGAGGTAACGGGCAACGCGCTTAGCTATCTTTGCCAAGATGGCGCAAAGCCAAATGCATAAGCAATGGCGTTGGAAAATTCTGGGGGATAGCACCCAATCATTTAACTGAGTATGCAAGGCAGATAGATTCGATTTTTGGAGGCTTGGTCCCAAATCTGTCCCATGTTGAAATTGAGAAGCTTGGGTGAGTAATGTAAGCCGTTGAATCTTAATGGTACGCCCTACAGGGCTCGAACCTGTGACCTACGGCTTAGAAGGCCGTTGCTCTATCCAACTGAGCTAAGGGCGCATTGGGATGCGGCAACCGGGGGTTGCGGGTTGGGATTATACGGTCAGAGGTCACTGAGTCAATGCCTTTTCATGACGTTACGGCAGCAGCCGTGCTTTATGGCGATTTTTCACCCATCACCCGTACCGCCCATTGGGCCAACGCCCTCATTTATCCTGCGTGAGATCCGGCAGCAAGCTGTTGCTGCGCTGGGCCAGGCCGCGATCGGCGGTGGTGGGAAGGCGTTCGGATTGCTCCAGCCCTGCCGGGCGTTGCAGGCAAACGCGGGCCGAGCGCACCACTGCGTTGATATTCCCCCAGTCGGCATGCTGCGTCGTCAGCAGGTTGCAGGCCGCCGTCAATTGTTGGTTCAGCACGGCGCTGACCGGTGCAGCATTTAACGAGGCGTGGCTCAATGGCATCCACGCCAGCAGCATACTAATACCCATGAGTTTTCTCATGCTCGCAGCCCCCGGTACAACGCGTGCAGCCGCGCTCTCCATGAGGGCTGCGCTTTGTGTACCGCGAGTTTGTGCAGCGCAATCAGCTGCGCCACATCCGCCGGGTGCAAAGAAGAGTCGAACACCGTTTCACCAACGTGCTTCGGTTGGCTAGCAATCGGGCGGCGCAATGAGCGCAACCGGGCGATGACCATCATGATTTTTACTCTCGTAGCGCAGTATGAATAATGCCAGCTTACGCAGCAGCCGGTAAAAAAGGCGTAGAGGATCATTCCGTTGGCATAAAAAAAACGTAAATCCCCACCGGCAAACGCCAGCGATCGCGATTCAACGCCTGACAGCGCGCTCAGCTTCTGACAAAATAGCGCCATCCCCCGCTTTTCTTAATTGATGGATTTCCTCACTGATGGCAGCAAAGATTATTGATGGTAAAACGATTGCGCAGCAGGTTAGAAACGAAGTGGCTGAGCAAGTTAAACAACGTCTGGCGGCCGGCAAACGCGCCCCGGGCCTGGCGGTCGTGCTGGTTGGCGAGAACCCGGCGTCACAGATTTACGTCGCCAGCAAGCGCCGCGCCTGTGATGAAGTGGGCTTTCTCTCCCGCTCTTACGATCTGCCTGCCACCACCAGTGAGGCCGAACTGCTGGCACTGATCGACAAACTGAACGCCGACGGCGAAATCGACGGCATTCTGGTGCAGCTGCCGCTGCCGGCCGGCATCGATAACGTTAAAGTGCTGGAACGCATCCATCCGGATAAAGACGTCGACGGTTTCCATCCGTACAACGTCGGTCGCCTGTGCCAGCGCGCGCCGAAGCTGCGCCCCTGCACCCCGCGCGGCATCGTCACCCTGCTCGAGCGTTATGACATCGATACCTACGGCCTGAATGCCGTGGTGGTTGGCGCATCCAACATCGTTGGCCGTCCGATGAGCATGGAGCTGCTGCTGGCCGGTTGCACCACCACCGTAACCCACCGTTTCACCAAGAATCTGCGTCATCACGTTGAAAACGCCGATCTGCTGGTGGTGGCGGTCGGTAAGCCGGGCTTTATTCCGGGCGATTGGATCAAACCGGGCGCGATCGTGGTCGATGTCGGCATCAACCGTCTGGAAAGTGGTAAAGTGGTCGGTGACGTGGATTTCGATGCCGCCAGTGAGCGTGCAGCCTACATTACCCCGGTTCCGGGTGGCGTTGGCCCGATGACCGTTGCTACACTGATCCAAAATACCTTGCAGGCCTGCGAGGAATATCACGACGTTCAACCTAAATAAGTAAGGCAGTATGGAAACTTTTAATCTGGATAGTCACCCGCACATCGAACTGTGCGACCTGCTCAAGTTCCAGGGCTGGTGTGAAAGCGGCGGTGCCGCCAAAGAAGTCATCGCCGAAGGGTTGGTGAAAGTGAACGGCAAAGTCGAAACGCGCAAACGCTGCAAAATCGTCGCCGATCAGGTTGTGGAGTTTAACGGCGGCAAGGTTGTGGTTAAGCCGTAAACCCCTCTCCATAGAAAAAGGCGCTGATGATCAGCGCCTTTTTTGTTTGCGGCTACGCCTGTTACTTACGGCGCCAGGTGGTCCCCTGCGGGCCGTCTTCCAGCACGATATTCATCTCGTTCAACCGATCGCGAGCGGCATCCGCCAGCGCCCAGTCTTTGGCTTTGCGCGCGTCGTTACGCTGTTTGATTAACGCCTCGATCTCCGCCACTTCACCGTCGTCAGTCTGTGCGCCGCTTTGCAGGAACTGTTCCGGCTCCTGTTGCAGCAGGCCCAGCACCTTCGCCAGCTTGCGCAGTTCCGCCGCCAACCCGTTGGCCGCCGCCATGTCTTCGCCTTTCAGGCGGTTGACGTCACGCGCCAGATCGAACAGCGCCGAGTAGGCTTCCGGGGTGTTGAAATCGTCGTCCATCGCTTCGCGGAAGCGGGCTTCGAAGACTTCGCCGCCGGCCGGTTGCGCATTGGCGTCGGTACCGCGCAGTGCGGTGTACAAACGCTCCAGCGCGGTGCGCGCCTGCTTGAGGTTCTCTTCGCTGTAGTTCAGCTGGCTGCGATAGTGGCCGGACATCAGGAAATAACGCACCGTCTCGGCATCGTAATGGCCGAGCACGTCGCGGATGGTGAAGAAGTTATCCAGCGATTTCGACATCTTCTCGCGGTCGATCATCACCATGCCGGAGTGCATCCAGTAGTTGACGTACGGGCCGTCGTGGGCGCAGCTGGACTGAGCAATCTCGTTCTCGTGATGCGGGAACATCAGATCCGAACCGCCGCCGTGGATGTCGAAATGGGTGCCGAGCTGCTTGCAGTTCATGGCGGAACATTCAATGTGCCAGCCTGGGCGGCCCGCGCCCCACGGCGATTGCCAGCTCGGTTCGCCCGGTTTGGACATTTTCCACAGCACGAAGTCCATCGGGTTGCGCTTCACGTCGTCAATCTCAACGCGCGCGCCGGCCTGCAACTGATCCAGATCCTGGCGTGACAGCAGGCCGTATTGCGGATCGCTATCAATCGAGAACATCACGTCGCCATTGCTGGCGACATAGGCGTGATCGCGATCGATCAGGCGTTGGGTGATCTCGATGATCTCGGCGATATGCTGGGTGGCGCGCGGTTCTTGATCCGGGCGTTCGATCAGCAGCGAATCGAAGTCCGCATGCATCTCCGCCAGCATGCGTGCGGTCAGTTGATCGCAGCTTTCGCCGTTTTCCGTCGCGCGGCGAATAATTTTGTCGTCAACGTCGGTCACGTTGCGCACATAGTTCAGCGAATAGCCGAGATAACGCAGGTAACGCGCCACCACGTCGAAAGCGACAAAGGTACGCCCGTGGCCGATATGACACAGGTCATAGATGGTTACCCCGCACACGTACATGCCCACTTTACCGGCATGAATGGGTTTGAATTCCTCTTTTTGACGACTCAGGGTATTAAAAATCTTTAGCATCGGGACATTCCGTGGTGTGCGTGATAACAAAAATGATAATTGGGCTGTTCATCCAGCAACGTATTGAAACCCGAAGCCTGATCTAATGCAAGGTTAAGCCCGCGCTTTGCTGCGCCGGGTTGCGCAAATCGGTGATATCCCCGTCATCTTGCAAGCCGCAGCGTTGTTGCCTGCACGCCCTCACCCCAGTCACTGACTTAAGTAAGTGACTGGGGACTCCTGCGTTTGCCGCCTGGCTGCAACTTGCAAGCTATAGGGGATAAATTAATGCCCGCCGCATTTGTTATAATATAACAAAACCCGATTTACCACAGAGCCTGCGCGGTTTAGCCGCTGCTGACTCGTTAATAGAGATATGTTATAAGGTCGGTCTGAATGTTCACTCGCTCTACGTGACGTCTCACTTCATCTTGTTAGGACTAAAACTATGGTTACTTTCCACACTAATCACGGCGACATCGTTATCAACACCTTTGCTGACAAAGCGCCGGTTACCGTTGAAAACTTCCTGAACTACTGCCGTGCAGGTTTCTACGACAACACAATCTTCCACCGTGTTATCAATGGCTTTATGATTCAGGGTGGCGGTTTTGAGCCAGGCATGAACCAGAAAGACACCAAAGCGACCATCAAGAACGAAGCCAACAACGGTCTGAAAAACACCGTGGGCACCCTGGCGATGGCACGTACCAACGATCCGCACTCCGCTACCGCTCAGTTCTTCATCAACGTGGCTGACAACGACTTCCTGAACTTCCGCGCCGAGAACGCGCAAGGTTGGGGTTACTGCGTATTTGCCGAAGTGGTTGAAGGCATGGACGTGGTCAATAAAATCAAAGCCGTGAAAACTGGCCGCAGCGGCATGCACCAGGATGTTCCGGTAGAAGACGTGATCGTCACCAGCGTTACCGTCAGCGAGTAATCGCGGCTGCATGAATACGCTGTTCATCGCGGATCTGCACTTATGCGCACAGGAACCGGCAATCACTGCCGGTTTTCTGCGTTTTTTGCGGCACGATGCGATCCACGCCGAAGCGCTGTACATTCTTGGCGATCTGTTCGAAGCCTGGATCGGCGATGACGATCCCGAACCGCTGCACGCGGAGATTGCCGCTGAGCTGAAGACGCTGCAGCAAGCCGGCGTGCCCTGCTACTTTATCCACGGCAACCGCGATTTCCTGCTCGGCAAGCGCTTTGCCCGCGCCAGCGGCATGCAACTGCTGCCGGAAGAGAAAGTGCTGGAGCTGTACGGCCGCAAAATCCTGATCCTGCACGGCGACACGCTGTGTACCGACGATCAGGCCTATCAGCAGTTCCGCCGCAAGGTACATAATCCATTAATCCAAAAGCTGTTTTTGGCCATGCCCCTGCGCTGGCGCCTGAAGATTGCCGCCAGGATGCGCGCGCGCAGCCGGCAGAGCAATCAGGGCAAATCGCAAGCCATTATGGACGTCAACCCGCAGGCGGTTGAGCAGGCGATGCTGAACCATAACGTACACTGGATGATTCACGGCCACACCCACCGCCCGGCGGTGCATGAGCTGGAACTGAGCAACGGCAAGGCCCACCGCGTGGTGCTGGGCGCCTGGCACACGGAAGGCTCGATGATCAAAGTCAGCGCCGACGCCGTCGAACTGATCCAATTCCCCTTCTAACCCCCTGACTTGCCACGCGAGTAATAAAATTCGCGTTTTCGACAGTGAAAACCGGCGACGCAACCGTTTTCCTCGCCGTGCGCTCATGGTATGATCTGCGCCCTCATTCGGCCTCCCGCCGCAGGCAACCGGCCGTCGTTTGTACACTTACAGGAGCCTTACACCCATGGGAGCCAACGCCGCTTCAGCCGCCAATGCTGGAGTTAAAATCGCAATTGTAATGGGATCGAAAAGTGACTGGGCCACCATGCAGTTCGCGGCCGAAATCCTGACCCAACTCGATGTCCCCTTCCATGTCGAAGTCGTTTCCGCTCATCGCACGCCAGACAAGCTGTTCAGCTTCGCCGAACAGGCCACCGCCAATGGCTTTGACGTGATCATTGCCGGTGCGGGCGGTGCTGCGCACCTGCCGGGCATGCTGGCGGCGAAAACGCTGGTTCCGGTGCTGGGTGTTCCGGTACAAAGCGCCGCGCTGAGCGGTGTAGACAGTCTGTATTCTATCGTGCAAATGCCGCGCGGCATTCCGGTCGGCACCCTGGCGATCGGCAAAGCCGGTGCGGCCAACGCCGCGCTGCTGGCGGCGCAAATTCTGGCGCTGCACGATACCGCGCTGGCGCAACGTCTGGCCGACTGGCGCCAGGCGCAGACCGAAGAGGTGCTGAACAACCCGGATCCGCGGGAGGAAGCATGAAGCCGGTTTGCGTACTGGGCAACGGCCAATTGGGGCGCATGCTGCGCCAGGCCGGCGAACCGCTGGGCATCGCCGTTTACCCGGTCGGCATCGACGCCGAGCCGGAAGCGGTGCCCTATCAAAACAGCGTGATCACCGCCGAAATCGAACGCTGGCCGGAAACCGCGCTGACGCGTGAATTGGCGACCCACAGCAGCTTCGTCAATCGCGATATTTTCCCCCGTCTGGCGGACCGCCTGACGCAAAAACAGCTGCTCGATCAGCTCGGCCTGGCCACCGCGCCGTGGCAATTGCTGGCCGATGCCGCCGAGTGGCCACAGGTGTTCGCCACCCTCGGCGAACTGGCGATCGTCAAACGTCGCGTTGGCGGTTACGACGGCCGCGGCCAATGGCGCTTGCGCCCGGGCCAGGAAGCGGAGCTGCCGGCGGATGCCTACGGCGAGTGCATCGTCGAGCAGGGGATTAACTTCTCTGGCGAGGTTTCGCTGGTGGGCGCGCGCGGGCACGACGGCAAGTCGGTGTTCTATCCGCTGACCCATAACCTGCATGAAGAAGGCATTCTGCGCACCAGCGTGGCACTGCCGCAGCCTGACCCCGCCCTGCAACGGCAGGCTGAGCAGATGCTGGCGGCGATCCTCGACGAGCTGAACTACGTCGGAGTGATGGCGATGGAGTGCTTTATCGTTGGCGACAGCCTGCTGATTAACGAGCTGGCACCACGGGTGCACAACAGCGGCCATTGGACGCAGAACGGCGCCTCCATCAGCCAGTTCGAACTGCACCTGCGCGCCATTCTCGCCCTGCCGTTGCCAAAACCGGTGGTAAGCACACCGTCGGTGATGGTCAACCTGATCGGCACCGCCGTGAATCAACAGTGGCTGGCGTTGCCGTTGGTGCATTTGCACTGGTATGAGAAAGAGGTGCGCGAAGGCCGCAAGGTCGGCCACCTCAACCTGAACGATCCGAGCGCCGCCGCGCTGCAACAGGCGTTGCAGGCACTGGCGCCGCTGCTGCCGGCCGAATACCAGAGCGGCCTGGCCTGGGCAGGGCAAAAGCTGGTTTAAGGCTTTACTTCGCACCAACATCAAAGGGTTCAGCTTGGCTGAGCCCTTTTTTATGGCCGATGAAAAACTACCGGGTATAGCCTTGCGGGTTTTTGCTTTGCCAGTTCCAGGTATCACGCATCATCGCATCGATCCCACGCTGCACTTCCCAGCCCAGTTCCTGTTTAGCCAAACTGACATCGGCCCAGAAAGCGGGCAAATCCCCGGCACGGCGCGGTAAAATCCGATAAGGCACGGCAACGCCGGCGGCTTTTTCAAACGCATGCACCATCTCCAGCACCGAATGCCCTACCCCGGAACCCAGGTTATAAGCTTTAAAACCGGCGATCTGCTTTAGGTGATCCATCGCCGCCAGGTGGCCCTGCGCCAGATCCATCACGTGAATATAATCGCGCACGCCGGTTCCGTCTTTGGTGGGATAATCACCGCCGAATACGCTCAGGTGATCCCGCTTACCGACGGCCACCTGAGCAATATAAGGCAGCAGATTATTCGGGATCCCGCTGGGGTCTTCCCCCATCAATCCGGATTCATGGGCGCCCACCGGGTTGAAGTAGCGCAGAGAGACAATGGAAAAGGCCGGTTCCGCCTTGGCGAAATCCTGCAGAATCTGCTCAACCATCCACTTTGAAGTGCCGTAGGGGCTGGTCGTGCCGCCGATTGGCATGTCTTCCCGGTAAGGCACCGGCGCATCTTCGCCGTACACCGTCGCCGAAGAGCTGAAGATAAACTGATGAACCCCGGCATCGCGCATGGCTTCCAGCAATACCAGCGTGCCCGCCACGTTGTTCTGGTAGTACTCCAGCGGCTTGCGGGTGGATTCTCCCACCGCTTTCAGACCGGCGAAATGGATCACCGCAGCAATCTTGTGCTCGCCGAAGATCCGGCTCAGGCACGCCGCATCCCGCACATCCCCCTGATAGAACACCGCCGCTTTACCGGTCAGTTGCTCTGCACGGCGCAAGGACTCTTCGGAAGCGTTGATCAAATTATCCAACACCACCACCTCTTCGCCGCGCTCCAGCAGCGCCAGTACCGTATGTGAACCTATGTATCCGGCACCGCCGGTCACTAAAATCGCCATCATGCTCCCCTTTCATCAGCCGCGGGCGCCAACGCCCGAGGCATAAGCCTGTTTCATGCGCGCAGCCAACCGACTAGCGCGTACCGATGTTGCGTAATGGCTTGCCGGCCATCAGATTGCGTTCGATATGTTCCAGAGAGATATTTTTGGTTTCCGGGATCAACGCCAGCGTAATAAAGATAAACGCCACGTTGAGCGCCGCGTAGACCCAAAAAGTAGAGGCGCTGCCCAGCGAATTGAGCATGGTCAGGAAAGTCGCGCCGACGATCATGTTGGCGATCCAGTTGGTGGCGGTGGAACAGGTGATGCCAAAATCACGGCCTTTCAGCGGTTGGATCTCCGAACACAGCACCCAAATCAACGGGCCGGCGCTCATGGCGAAACCGACAATGAACATCAACAACATGATAACGGCGAAATATTGCGTCGCCGGCGAGCTCATGCCGATGCTCATCATGGTTCCCAGCGCCCCCATGCCCACCGCCATCACGATAAAACCGAGGATCAGCGTCGGTTTGCGGCCCCAGCGATCCACCAACCCAATGGCGATAAAGGTCGCCAGCACGTTAACCAGCCCGACGATCACCGTTCCCCACATTTGCTGTTCGGTACTGGCAAAACCCGCCAGGCCAAAAATCTTCGGCGCGTAATACATGGTGACGTTCATGCCGGTAAACTGCTGCATCACCTGCAACAAGATGCCGAGGAAAACGGCGCGGCGGAAATTTTTATTCTCCTTGAACAACGCCCAGCCGCTCTGCTTCAGTTTGAGGCTTTCACGGATTTCGTTCAGTTCATGCTGTGCCTGGGCGCTGCTGTCGCGCAGTTTCTCCAGCACCTGACGCGCCTGTTCATGGCGATTGCGCGAGGCCAGCCAACGCGGGCTATCCGGCAGGAAGAACACGCCAATCAGCAGCAAACCGGCCGGAATGGTGATAACCCCCAGCATCCAGCGCCAGGCGCCGGTGTAACTGAACGCGGTATCAGACAGGTAGGCGGCCAAAATCCCGATGGTGATCATCAATTGATACATCGAAATCATGCTGCCGCGAATTTTCTCCGGCGCGATTTCAGACAGGTAAATCGGCGCAGTATAGGAAGCGATGCCCACCGCCAACCCCAGCAGAATGCGCGAGAGTATCAATATGTCCACATTGGGTGCCGCTGCGGAACACAATGACCCCACCACGAACAGGATTGCGCCGATCATCAGGCTGTATTTGCGCCCGATGCGGAAATTCATCCAACCGCTGCCCACGGCGCCGACCGCCGCGCCGAACATCATCGAGCTGACCACCCATTCCTGTTGGGAACTGGTGATGTGAAAAGAGTCGGCAATAAACGGCAAAGCACCCGCAATCACGCCGATATCCAGACCAAACAGCAGCCCGGCTAATGCAGCCAGAAAACAGACGAAAAAAGTCATACCGGCATTCGTCTGGCTTTTATCAGCCGACGCAATTTTGACGGTAGCACCCATACAGCCTCCAAGAGATAACGTTGAATCAGTTAGCCGTCATGATAGGAGGCAATCCGCAGGAGGTAAGTGAGTGAGATCACATTAGTGGAAACGGTTACATTATTTTCATTTTCAAAAACTCACGTATCGGCAAGCCAAATTCACCATATAATATTGATTATATTTATAAAAAAATTCACATCAATTACTGACACTCCCAAGATAAAAACCTCGCTTATCAGACGTCGATATTAATCTTTAAGGATAGCCATTTATTTGTAAGCGATTTCACTTAAGCCAAAGACTCCACACAGAGCAATGTGGAAGGGAAAAGGCGTTTTCAGGCAGGGAGTTTGAAAAGGAAATATTTGTATTTTCAATAGCAAAGGTATCGGCCCGGCACCCGATAACAGAGAGCCGGGCCGACTATGCAACGGTTTAGCCGTCGTAACTGCGGAACAATGCCTGGCCGCGCAGCAACCGCACGCCCAGCCAGCCGCCGCACAGCGACAGCAGCAGCGCACTGAGCAACGGCAACGCCCACCACAGCACCGGCGTGGGTGCCCACGGGAAGTCGAATACCTGGCTTTGCAACAGCCACAGTGCCGCTTCCGCCCCCACCGCAGCGGCTACCCCCGCCACCAGCCCCAGCAGCGCAAACTCGCACCACAGCGTGCTGCGCAACAGGCGCTTGCCGGCCCCCAGAGTACGGTACACCACCAGTTCCTGGCGCCGCTGCCGCATACCCACTTGCACCTGCGCCATCAGCAACAAGCCACCGCAAAGCACTACCAGCACCACCATCACCTCCAATGCGCGGCTGACCTGTTGCAGCACCCCGCCGACCTGCTTGAGGATTGACCCGATGTCCAGCAGGCTGAGCGTCGGGAATTGCCGGTTGAGCTGGGTCAGCATCTGGCCGTCCCCGTCATAGCGGAAACTGGTAAGCCAGGTCTGCGGTTGACCGTCCAGCGCACCCGGCGGGAAGATGAAGTAAAAGTTCGGCTTCAGGCTTTCCCAATCCACCTGCCGCAGGCTGGTGACCTTGGCGCTGAACGACTGGGTATCGCCGCTGAAGGTCAGCGTGTCGCCCAGTTTAATCTTGAGCCGCCCGGCAATGCCCTGATCCATCGACACCTCACCGGCCTTCGGTGGCCAACTGCCCGCCAGCAGTGGATTGTGCGCCGGCAGATCCGCCAGCCAGGTCAGGTTCAGCTCACGGTTAACTGCTTCACCGCCCGGATCGTCCTCATGCACCCGCTCGGTCGCCACCTGCTGATTAATCTCGGTCAGGCGCACACGCACAATCGGATAATAGGTTTCCGGCTTGACCTGGTGCTGCTGCAGGAAGGTTTTCACCTGCGGTACCTGCGCTTCAGTCAGGTTCAGCAGGAAGTAGTTCGGGCTGTCCGGTGGCAGTTGCTGTTGCCAGCGTTCGAGCAGATCGCCACGCAGCACCAGCAACAACGCCAGCAGCATAAACGACAGCGAAAACGCCGCCAGTTGGCTGACCGTTACCCAGGGTTGATGCAGCAGGCGATTGACCGCTAACCGCAGCGCCAGGTTCTTCAGCGTAATACGGCGCAGCAGCAACAAACTGCCCCAGCCAATAGCGCCCAACAGCAGCGCCAGCACCAGAATACCGGCGAGGATCGACCACAGCAGCGTGCTGGCTCCCATTAATGCGGTCAGCAGCGCTACCACAATCACCGCCGTCACCGGCAGGAAATAGCGCAGCGGCCAGACGTTAGCCACCACGTCGCGGCGCAGCACCCGCAGCGGCTGGGTCGCCAGCAACTGCCGGTACGGCCGCAACCCCACCAGCAGCGAAATCATCAGCAACGCGCCGATCGCCCACAACCACGGCCAGGCCCCGGCGGCAGGCAATTCCGCCGGCAACACCGGTGCCAGCAGCCGGATCAGCACCGCTTCAAACCCCAGGCCGATAATGCCGCCGCACGCCGCCGCCAGCAAAATGACTGCCAGCCACTGGCCGACAATCAGCTTGCGCAAAGCGCTGCGGCCGGCACCCAGCGTTTTCAGCACTGCGATCAGATCGTAACGGCTGCGGCAATAGTGGCTCATGGCCACCGCCACGGCGGCAATCGACAACAGCAGAGTCAGCAGTGCCGACAGCAACAGGAATTGCTGCGATCGTTGCAGCGATTTGCCCAGCGCGCTGCCGGACTCCTGCAATCCAAACCAACGCTGGTCGGGTTGCAGCTGCGGTGTCAGACGCGTTTCGTAACGCTGAACGTTCTCCGGGGCGCCGGCGAACATATAGCGGTAAGTCAGGCGACTGCCCGGCTGCACCGCCCCGGTTTTATCCACATCCGCTAGGTTGATCATGATGCGCGGCGCAGTCTGGAACGGATTGAAGCCGGAGTCCGGCTCCTGAAGGATTTCACCGGCAATGCGCAAGCGCGTGTCGCCCACGTCCAGCGAATCCCCCACTTTCACATTCAGCAACGCCAGCAAACGCGGTGCCACCAGCACCGACCCCGGAGCAAGCTTGACGTTGGCCGGGCGCGTTTCCAGCTTGCCGTACAGCGGATAGGCCAAATCGGTGGCTTTCACGTCCGCCAGTTGCGGCCTGTCGCCGGCGTAAGTCATGGTGGTGAACGACAGCTGGCGGCTCACTTTCAGCCCTTCCTGCCGTGCATCCAGCAGCCAGCCTTCCGGCACCGGCCGGGCGCTGCGCAGCACCCGGTCACCGGCGATGAAATCGCGGCTCTGCTGGCTCAGCCCCTTGTCCATACGATCGCTGATGCTGCCCAGCGCCAACACGCAGGCCATCGACAGCGTCAGCGCCAGCCAGACAATCAGCAGTGACGGCGATCGCCACTCCCGCCAAAACCAGCGCCAGATCATGCTTCCTCCCACAGCTTGCCTTCACGCAGGCGCAACCGCCGCTGGCAGCGCGCCGCCAGGGTTTCGTCATGGGTGACCAGGATCAGGGTGGTGGAGAAATCGCGGTTGAGGGAGAACAGCAAATCGGCGATGCGTTCGCCGGTCTGGCGATCGAGGTTGCCGGTGGGCTCATCGGCAAACAGCACCCGCGGCCGGCCGCTGAAGGCGCGCGCCAACGCAACCCGCTGCTGCTCACCGCCGGAAAGTTGCGCCGGCAGGTGATCGAGCCTTTTCCCCAGCCCCAACTGCTCCAGCAACTGAACCGCCTGCTCGCGGCTCTGCCTGTCGCTCTCGCCGCGCAGCAGCGCCGGCAATTGCACGTTCTCCAGCGCGTTGAGCGTCGGCACCAGCATAAATGACTGAAATACGAAGCCGACGTTTTTGGCGCGCAGGGCCGCGCGCCCTTCTTCGTCCAGCGCGGTCAGCGATTCCCCCAACAAATGCACGTCCCCTTCGCTGCCGTCGTCCAACCCGGCGAGGATCCCCAGCAGCGTCGATTTGCCCGAGCCGGATTCGCCAATCAGGGCAATCGTCTGCGCGGGTTTGACAACCAGCTCGACTCCGGTAAGGATGGAGAGCTGATGCTCACCCTGACCAACGTGTTTACTAAGATGATGAACTTCAAGAACGTTTTCCGCTGGCATCTTCCCTTCCTTTTGCTGTTGGGATTATTCAGTTTACGCGCTGTCGCCGCCGATACCTTATTGATTTTAGGCGACAGTTTAAGCGCCGGTTACCGCTTGCCGGTGGAGCAGGCCTGGCCGACGCTGCTGGCCGACCAATGGCAGAAAAAACCGGGCGATCCGCAGTTGGTGAACGCCAGCATCAGCGGCGACACCGCCGCTCAAGGGCTGGCGCGCCTGCCTGCACTGCTGAAACAACACCAACCGCGCTGGGTGCTGATCGAACTGGGCGCCAACGACGGCCTGCGCGGTTTCCCGGCGCAGGACGTGCAACGCGATATCAGCCAGATCATTACTCTGGTGCAGCAGGCCGGTGCGCAGCCGCTGCTGATGCAAATCCACATTCCGCCCAACTATGGCCGCCGCTATACCGAGGCTTTCAGCGCGATTTACCCGCAGCTTGCCAGGCAGTTCAACATTCCACTGCTGCCGTTCTACATGGAACAGGTGGTGATAAAAGCGGAATGGATGCAGGATGACGGATTGCACCCCAATAAGGACGCCCAACCGTTTATCGCCACCTGGATGGCGGAACGCCTGGAACCTCTAGTAAAACATGAGTCTAACTAAATAGGGTTGTACACTAGGTAAAGTTATGCAAAAAGCGGTATTGATAACCGGCTGTTCCAGCGGGATAGGACTGATTGCAGCGCAGGATCTGCGTAATCGCGGCTACCGGGTGCTGGCCGCCTGCCGCAAGCCGCAGGACGTGGAAAATATGCGTCAACTGGGGCTGGAAGGCATTGAGCTGGATCTGGACGACAGCGACAGCGTCGAACGCGCGGCGGCGCAGGTGATAGCGCTGACCGGCGGCCGGCTGTATGGCCTGTTCAACAATGGCGGCTTCGGCGTTTACGGCCCGCTGAGCAGCATTTCCCGTCAACAGTTGGAGCGGCAATTCTCCACCAACCTGTTTGGTACCCATCAGTTGACCCAGTTGCTGTTGCCGGCGATGCTGCCGCACGGCGAAGGGCGCATTATTCAAACCAGTTCGGTGATGGGGCTGGTCTCCAGCGCCGGACGCGGCGCCTATGCCGCCAGCAAGTTTGCGCTAGAAGCCTGGTCCGACGCGCTGCGCATGGAGCTGCACGGCACCGGCATTCAGGTCAGCCTGATTGAGCCCGGCCCGATTTCGACCCACTTTACCCAGAACGTGAACCAGGCGCAGAGCGATAATCCGGTGCATAACCCCGGTATCGCCAAACGTTTGACGCTGCCGCCGGAGGCCATTTTGCCGAAGCTGCGCCACGCGCTGGAAAACCCACGCGCCAGGCTGCGCTATCCGGTGACCTTGTTGGCGCACGCGCTGAGCGTATTGCGCCGCATTCTGCCCGGCCGCTGCCTGGACTGGCTGCTGCGCAGCAACGGTTAATTGGGCCACAGGGGTTGAAGAATGGCGCCCCGCCCCCATCTAAAAGCCAATGGCTCCGCAAGATCAGAGAGAAAATCACATGCTAGCTCAAGCTGTTGTTGATATTAACGAAACAAACCTGCACCAAACGCTGGAACAATCGATGTCCCTGCCGGTGCTGTTCTACTTCTGGTCAGAGCGCAGCCAACACTGCCTGCAGCTCACTCCGGTACTGGATAAACTGGCGGCGGAATATGCCGGTCAGTTCTTGTTGGCCAAAGTGGACTGCGACGTAGAACAAGCGATCGCCGCCCAATTCGGGCTACGTTCCCTCCCTACGGTTTACCTGTTCAAAGACGGCCAACCGGTCGACGGCTTCCAGGGCCCGCAGCCGGAAGAGGTCATCCGCGAATTCCTGCAGCGCTTCCTGCCGAAGGAAGAAGATCTGAAACTGGCACAGGCAACCGAACTGCTGGCTGAAGGCAATGCGGCTGACGCGCTACCGCTGTTGAAAGACGCCTGGCAAGCCAGCCGGCAACGCAGTGATATCGGCCTGACGCTGGCGGAAACCCAGATCGCGCTGAACCGCACCGAAGAGGCCGAGGCGGTGCTGGCGACTATCCCGCTACAGGATCGCGATACCCGTTATCAGGGCCTGGTGGCGCAGATTGAATTGCTGAAGCAGGCGGCCGACACGCCGGAAATCCAGCTGTTGCAACAACAGGTGCAACAACAGCCGGAGAACGTCGAGCTGGCCGTGCAACTGGCGCTGCAACTGCATCAGGTGGGGCGCAACGAAGAAGCGCTGGAACTGCTGATGGGGCACTTGAAGAAAGATCTGGCCGCCGCCAACGGCAGCGCGCGCAAGACGCTGATGGATATCCTGGCCGCACTGGGCACCGGTGACGCATTAGCGGCTAAGTACCGTCGTCAGCTGTACTCTCTGCTCTACTAAATACCCTTCGTCTTTCCAGCCGCATCGTTGTTGGCTGCACGTTCGAACCCCAGTCACTTAGTTATCTAAGCTCCTGGGGCTTCTCGCGCTTGCCGCCTAGATGCAACAGGAAATCCATTGGGTAGATGTTATGCCAAAGCAAAAAACTGGAGTGGTATCCCCTAAATAGTTCGAGTTGCATCCAGGCGGCAAGTTTGTAAGTCCCCAGGAGCTTACTCAAGTAAGTGACTGGGGCGCACAAACGCGGCCAACGCCGAGGCAGCTCGAAATATGACGGGGATATCAGCGGTAGACTCGAATACCGCCATCAACGCCTTTCGGGCTGAACAACACTTGCCACAGCTGGATATCGCGCGAACGGAACGCGCCCGCGCAGGCATTCAGGTAATAGGTGAACATCCGCTCGAAGCGCTCAGAGTAATTTTCTGACAGCGCCGGCCACGCCCGTTTGAAATTCTCATACCAGGCCATCAGCGTGCGATCGTAATCGGCGCCGATATTATGCCAATCCTCCATCACAAAACGCTTTTCGCTGGCTTCGGCGATTTGACGCACCGAGGGCAGGCAACCGTTGGGGAAGATGTATTTATCAATCCAGGCGTCGACGTGGAGATTGGTTTGGTTGGCGCCAATGGTGTGCAGCAGGAACAGGCCATCGGGCTTCAGATTGCGCTCCGCGACGCTGAAATAGGTATCGTAGTTTTTCGGCCCGACGTGTTCAAACATACCGACGGAAACGATGCGGTCAAATTGGCGGTTCAAATCGCGGTAATCCTGCAGCAGAATCTCTACGTCCAGCCCCTGACAGCGCTCCTGAGCCAGCTTTTGCTGCTCGGCCGAAATGGTCACGCCGTACACCGACACACCGTAATTTTCCGCCGCATACTGCGCCAGCCCGCCCCAGCCGCAACCGATGTCCAGCAGCGACATGCCCGGTTTCAGTTGCAGCTTCTCGCAGATCATTTTCAGCTTAGCCAGTTGCGCCTGCTCCAGCGTTTCCGCGTCCTTCCAGTAACCGCAGGAATATTGCATATAGGGATCGAGCATCGCACGGAACAGATCGTTGCCGATGTCGTAATGCTCTTTCCCCACCTGCCAGGCGCGTTTGCGTGATTGCCGGTTAAACAACCGCGCATAGGCGATCCGCGTAATGTCCGTCAGGTGTTTTGGCAGGCGTTCATCAACGCCGAAATGCAGGATGCGGGTAAATAGCGCGTCCAGCCTTTCGCAATCCCACCAGCCGTCCATATAGCTTTCGCCAAACCCGAGCGAGCCTTCCTGCAAAATGCGTTTAAATAAGCCCGGGTTGTGCACCTGAAGATCACATGCATTATTCCCGTTGATGGCAATACCGGCCGCAGCCAGCATTTCTTCCACGATGAGATACCAGCGATCTTTTTTCTGGGCGAGTTCATCGACACTGATTGAGTCCATAACGATCCTTGGCGCAAGATGTCACTTCAAAAAGCATAGTCGCAAATAGAAATGACAAAAGTTTGAAATAAGCGCAGCGGCCGATCCCACTCTAGCCAAGACAGACAACGTCATGAAATGAAGTAAAATTATTGGAAACATGCCAATTTGGAATGTTATCGCTCCCTATACTGATTTATCTCCTGAAACGACCGGGGATATTAGGCTTTCCCTCCGCGGTGGCGTAAAATCTTCTTACATATGTCTGACAGGAGGTTTGCCATGTTTACCCTTATCCCCATCGTGATTGTCGTCGCGCTGATCATCGTCTTCGCCGGCGTCAAAATTGTACCGCAAGGGTTCCAATGGACGGTGGAACGCTTCGGCCGCTACACCAAAACGCTGATGCCCGGTTTGAATCTGGTCGTGCCCTTTATGGATCGCATCGGCAGAAAAATTAATATGATGGAACAGGTGCTGGATATTCCCTCGCAGGAAATCATCTCGCGCGATAATGCCAACGTGGCCATCGATGCGGTGTGCTTTATCCAGGTGGTGGATCCGGCGCGCGCCGCTTACGAGGTCAGCAACCTTGAGCGGGCGATCGTCAACCTGACCATGACCAACTTCCGTACCGTGCTCGGCTCAATGGAGCTGGACGAAATCCTGTCGCAACGTGACAGCATCAACAGCCGCCTGCTGCATATCGTGGACGAAGCCACCAACCCGTGGGGCGTCAAGATCACCCGTATCGAGATCCGCGACGTGCGCCCGCCTGCCGAACTGATCGCCTCAATGAACGCCCAGATGAAGGCCGAACGTACCAAGCGTGCGGATATTCTTGAGGCCGAAGGCGTGCGCCAGGCAGCCATTCTGCGCGCCGAAGGGGATAAGCAATCGCAGATCCTGAAAGCCGAGGGCGAACGCCAGTCGGCATTCCTGCAGGCCGAAGCGCGCGAACGTGCCGCAGAAGCGGAAGCTCGGGCCACTCAGTTGGTTTCCGACGCTATTGCCAGCGGCAATATCCAGGCGGTGAACTATTTTGTGGCGCAGAAATACACCGATGCACTGCAGAAGATCGGCTCCGCCAACAACAGTAAAGTCATTATGATGCCGCTGGACGCCAGCAGCCTGCTCGGTTCAATCGGTGGCATTGCCGAGCTGTTGAAAGACACCAAAGGCAAGTAATCATGCTCGAACAAATTGCAGCAAACCCGCACTGGTTCTGGCTTTCGCTCGGCGGGCTGCTGCTGGCGGCCGAGATGCTCGGCGCCAGCGGTTACCTGTTATGGAGCGGCGTGTCGGCGGTGGTGGTCGGGGCGATCGTCTGGCTGCTGCCGCAGTTGGCCTGGGAGTGGCAGGGGGTGATTTTTGCCGTACTGACCATTGTCGTGGCCTATCTGTGGTGGTACTGGCTGCGGCAGCGACCGGCTGCGGCATCCAGCGGCTCTCAGGTGCTGAACCAACGCAACCGCCAGTTGATCGGCACCCGCGCTACCTTGACTGAAGCCATGCATAACGGCATGGGCCGCATTAACATCGGTGACAGCAGTTGGCGCGCGCAGGCCAGTGAAGATCTGGCGATAGGGACCGAAGTGGAAGTGATTGCCGTCGAGGGCGTCACCCTGGTGATCCGTGCCGTTACGCGCTAGTGATTGTGGCAGCAACCGGCCAGGTTATTAATGATCGGGCATTCCGCCCCGTCATCGCCCGGGCATTCGTTCGCCAGCGCCAGCAGACGCTGGCGCATCTCGCCCAACTCACCGATGTGTTTTTCAATATCCGCCACTTTTTGCAGCGTGCGCGCTTTCACATCGGCGCTATGCCGGGCCGGATCGTTAAACAACGCCACCAGCTCGCGACACTCATCCAGGTTAAAACCCACCTGTCGCGCCTGGCGCAGCAGCGTCAGCTCTTCAATATGCTTCGGGTTATAGCTGCGGTAACCGTTATCGGTACGGATCGGCGCGGTAACCAGCCCTTTCTCTTCATAAAAGCGGATCGCCTTGCTGGTTAAACCGGTTTTTTTCGCCACGTCGCTGATATTCATTTTCACTCCTTGACCTTCCCCTTGCTGGAAGGTTTAACCTCATTCTTAGTGAAAATAGGCTAAGCGGTCAACCTTTAAACACCGCACTTGAGCGAGGAACCGAATCATGTCACAAACCACCGTGCTGGCGTTGCAGGGGTTAACCTGCATGAACTGCGCGCAACGGGTGAAAAAAGCCCTGGAAAGCCGCAGCGATGTCGAACAGGCAGAGGTCAACGTCCATTACGCCAAAGTCACCGGCGATGCGCCGAGCCAGGCGCTGATCGACAGCGTGATCGCCGCCGGTTACCAGGCTGCCGTAGCGCAACGACCGGATACCGAACTGCAACTGAGCGGCCTGAGCTGCATGCACTGCGCCGCCAGCACCCGCAAAGCGCTGGAAGCGGTCCCGGGCGTGATCGCGGCAGAGGTCGGCATCGAGTCGGCCAAGATCTATGGCGATGCCGCTCCCGAGGCATTGATCGCCGCAGTAGAAGAGGCCGGTTATCACGCCAGCGTCAATGGAGCCGCCCTTCTCCCAAAAACTGAGCCGTTGACTGAATCAGCCCCTGAATTGCCGGAACCCCAGGCAGCGGCCCTCTCTTCCCTTCCGGTAACCCACCTCAACGACGATGATGACAGCGTTCAACTGCTGCTCAGCGGCATGAGTTGCGCCAGCTGTGTCAGTAAAGTCCAAAGCGCGCTGCAAAGCGTGCCCGGCGTCGAACAGGCGCGGGTCAATCTGGCAGAACGTAGCGCGTTGATTACCGGCGGTGCCGATCCGCAGGCGCTGGTGGCGGCGGTGGAAAAAGCCGGCTACGGCGCGGAAATGATCCAGGACGAAACCGAACGCCGCGAGCGCCAACAGCAGACCGCGCAGGCCAACATGAAGCGCTTCCGCTGGCAGGCGGCGCTCGGCCTGGCGCTGGGCATTCCGCTGATGGCCTGGGGCCTGTTTGGCGGCAGTATGTCGCTGACACCGGAAACCCAGCGGCCGTGGCTGCTGGTTGGCCTGATCACGCTGGCGGTGATGGTGTTCGCCGGCGGGCATTTTTACCGCAACGCCTGGCGCGCGCTGCGCAACGGCAGCGCCACCATGGATACGCTGGTCGCACTCGGCACCGGCGCCGCCTGGCTGTATTCGATCAGCGTCAACCTGTGGCCCAATTTCTTCCCGATGGAGGCGCGGCACCTGTACTACGAGGCCAGCGCCATGATCATCGGTCTGATCAACCTCGGCCATGCGCTGGAGCAGCGGGCGCGCCAGCGTTCGTCGCAGGCGCTGGAGCGGCTGCTGGACCTGACGCCGCCGACGGCGCGGCTGGTGACCGACGACGGCGAGAAAACCATTGCGTTGGCACAGGTGCAGCTCGGCATGACGCTGCGCCTGACCACCGGCGATCGTATCCCGGTGGACGGCGAAATTGTGCAGGGCGAAGTGTGGCTGGACGAAGCTATGCTGACCGGCGAAGCGGTGCCGCAGCAGAAAGGCATTGGCGATACGGTGCATGCCGGTACGGTGGTGGATGACGGCAGCGTGCTGTTTCGCGCCGGCGCAATCGGCAGCAAAACCACGCTGGCGCGAATCATCAAACTGGTGCGTCAGGCGCAAAGCAGCAAGCCGGAGATCGGCAAACTGGCGGACCGCATTTCTGCGGTGTTCGTGCCGGTGGTGGTGGCCATCGCCCTGTTCAGCGCGGCGATCTGGTATCTCTTCGGCCCGCAGCCGCAATTGGTTTACACGCTGGTGATCGCCACGACGGTATTGATCATCGCCTGCCCTTGCGCACTGGGCCTGGCGACACCGATGTCGATCATTTCCGGCGTTGGCCGTGCGGCCGAGTTCGGCGTACTGGTGCGCGATGCCGATGCGTTGCAGCAGGCCAGCACTCTGGATACGCTGGTGTTTGATAAAACCGGCACCCTCACCGAAGGCCAGCCGCGCGTGGTGGAGATCTTCACCTTCAATCAGATCGGCGAGCAGCAGGCGCTGCGTTGGGCCGCCGCGCTGGAACAAGGTGCCAGCCACCCATTGGCGCGGGCCATCGTTGAGCACGCCGCCGGGCAAGCGCTGCCGCCGGTTGAGCAGTTCCGGACCCTGCGCGGTGCCGGCGTCAGCGGCGAAGTGGACGGCGTGAAGCTGCTGCTGGGCAACGCCGCGCTGTTGCAACAGCACCAGGTGGCGACCACAGCGCCGCTGGAGGCACTGATGCAGCAACAAGCGGAGCGCGGCATTACGCCGGTGCTGCTGGCAGCCGACGGGCAGCCGGCTGCCCTGATCGCCATCCGCGATCCGCTGCGCAGCGACAGCGTTGAAGCGCTGCAGCGTTTGCATCGTCAGGGCTATCAACTGGTGATGCTGACCGGCGACAACCCGGTGACCGCCAACGCCATTGCCAAAGAGGCAGGAATCGACAAGGTCATCGCCGGCGTGCTGCCGGACGGCAAGGCCGAGGCGATCAAACAGTTGCAGGCGCAGGGTCACCGCGTGGCAATGGTCGGCGATGGCATCAACGACGCCCCGGCACTGGCGCAAGCCGACGTGGGCATCGCGATGGGCAGCGGCAGCGACATCGCTATCGAAACCGCCGCCATCACCTTGATGCGCCACAGCCTGAATGGCGTCGCCGACGCGCTGGAACTGTCGAAGGCCACGCTGCGCAACATGAAACAGAACCTGCTCGGGGCATTCATTTACAACACGCTCGGCATTCCCATCGCCGCCGGAGTGCTGTATCCGCTGACCGGCACGCTGCTCAGCCCGGTAGTGGCGGGCGCAGCAATGGCGCTGTCTTCCATTACCGTAGTCAGCAACGCCAACCGGCTGCTGCGTTTTAAACCGAAACGCTGAATGCCACAGGGGGCGCAAATCCTTGCGCCCCGCTTCCTTTGGGATAATTCCCCCACTCTTCAGGCTTTCTTGTGTGGCGGATAGCGTTTAGCATGGCACAACCGCGTTACCCGCCAGAGGGGCCAGGCCGTCGCTTGCAAACTCGCGGGGAAAATAAGGAGCCACGCTGTATGGGTAAGCTATTACGCCGCATCGCCGCCTTTCTCGGCATTCTTTCTCCGATGACCTACGCCTACCCGGCGCTGGATATCCGGCTGCCCGGCGATCGTCAATTCCATTTGGTGGGCAGCATTCATATGGGCACGGTGGATATGGCGCCGCTGCCGGCCACGCTGGCTACCCGCCTGAAACAGGCTGACGCCCTGATTGTCGAAGCCGATATCACCGGCTCCGCTTCGCCGTTTGACCGCACCGACGCACAACCCAAGCTGGTGGAGCGCCTTTCCGATACCGAGTTTCAGCAGCTGTTGACCCTGTGCCAGGAACTGGGCACCGACGCCGAAGCGTTCTCTACCCTCCCCGGCTGGCAAGTGGCGCTGACGATGCAGGCCCGCCAGGCTCAGCGACTGGGGCTACGCGCCGAATACGGCGTGGACTATCAGCTGTTGCAGGCCGCCCGGCAACAACACAAAAAGGTGATTGAGCTGGAAGGCGCGGAACAGCAGATGGCGATGCTGGAACAATTGCCGGAAGGCGGCATGGCGCTGTTGCGCGATACGCTGGAGCACTGGCACACCAATGCGCGGCTGCTGCAAACCATGGTGAGCTGGTGGCTTGACGCGAAACCCAACGGCGCGCTGGAAACCCTGCCCGCCACCTTCAGCGCCGATCTGTACGACGTGCTGATGCATCGGCGCAACCGGGACTGGCGGCAGAAACTGGAGGCGTTGCCGGCCGGCAACTACGTGGTGGCGGTGGGCGCGCTGCATCTGTACGGCGAAGACAATCTGCCGGCGATGCTTCAGGCGCAGTAAAAAAAGTGGCCAATATCGCTACTGGCCAGTCAAAGAGGAATTTCTTGTATTTTAGTTATACGCATAGCAACCGTGTTAACGGTTACAGTAGACAGGGTAGCAACCCAGTGAACACCTTGGCAACCCGCTTTATGTAACAGCGGCTCAGGTTGCTGCCGCCGTTGTATTTTTGTAATTTTGTTGCTTCGCGTTGCAACGTCCCCGACAGGGGGAAAATAGGAAAACAGTATGACGCCCGCAGTGATCCTGCTTGAGAAACAAAAAATCGCGTTTACCCTTCATCCCTACCATCACGACAGTGCAGAAACCCACTTCGGTGATGAAGCGGTACAGAAACTTGGGCTCGATGCCGATCGCGTCTATAAAACGCTGCTGGTGGCGCTGAACGGCGATGCCAAACAGCTGGCGGTGGCGGTAACGCCGGTCGCGACCCAGTTGGATTTGAAAAAGGTCGCCCGCGCCCTGGGCGCAAAGAAAGCGGAAATGGCCGATCCGCAACTGGCGCAACGCGTGACGGGTTATCTGGTCGGCGGCATTAGCCCGCTGGGGCAGAAAAAGCGGCTGCCGACGGTGATCGACAGCCCGGCACAGCAGTTCGCCACCATTTACGTCTCCGGCGGCAAACGCGGGTTGGACATCGAACTGGCCGCCGGCGATTTATGCCGCCTGCTGGCCGGCAGCTTCGCCGATATCGCCAAGCGCGATTAAAGAGCGGGTACATCTGCCCCCAGCCACCACTTTTACCCTAAATAATTGACGTTGTATCAAGACGGCAAGAACGTAAATCCCCAGGAGCATAGAGGGCTATGAGACTGGGGTGAGCGGATGCAGCCAACGCAGAGACAACGTCAAGTATGACGGGTAAAAGCTTACTGATAAACAATCTCGCCCTTCGGCTCATAGGCCGCCGCATCCAGCGGAGAGTGCTTCTCGATATACTGTTTCAGCACTTCGGCATCGATAAAGCCGGTGTTGACGTAGCCTGGCAGAGTATCCAGCTTCGGATAACCGTCGCCGCCCAACGCATTGAAGTTCAGCGTCGCCATACGATAGGTTTTGTCCGCCTGCAGTGGCTCACCCTTGATCTTCACGTTGCTGACGCCCTTGCCGTCCGCCGTCAGGCTGACGTTGGCAAACTGCGCGTAAGCGCCGGAATCCACCTTCATGTTAGCCACCACCGCCAGGTATTTTTCTACCTCGCTGCCTTTCATCTCGGCATACACCAGCGTGTTGCCAAACGGCTGCACCTTGAGCACGTTTTTATAGGTAATGTCGCCGGATTCGATCGAATCACGCACCCCACCGCCGCTCATCACCGCAAAATCGGCGTCGGCACGCTCCATTTGCGCCGCCAGCAGCACGCGCGACAGGTTGGTCTGAACGAAGCGCACCTTGCTGCGATCGCCCTCCAGCTTGCCGTTTACGCTGCCGATTTTAACCTCAAGCTGCGCCTTGCCCTTGTCCTGGAACGGTGTCAGCAGTTTCATCATGGAAGGATCTTCCTGAATTTGCTGGGTGTAATACACCCGCTCGCTGGTGCCGTCGGCTTTTTCCACCTTCTTCTTCAGGTTGACCGGGATCAGCTGATAATGCACCAGCTTCAGTTCGCCGTTGCGGAACTGGAAGTCGGCGCGGCCGACGTATTTGCCCCACTCGTGCGCCTGGACGATCCAGGTTCCGTTTTGGCGATCCGGCGAACACGGAGTGCCCGGCACGTAGTCTACCTGCTTGTGGTTTTCGCCGGCCATACAGACCGGATCCTGTGAGTGGCCGCCGACGATCATATCCAGATAACCTGCCGGCAGACTGCGCGCCATCTCGACATCGCCCGGCGCGTTGGAACCGTGGTTGCCGTCATCGTAATGGCCCATGTGAGTGGCGGCGATGATCACGTCCGGTTTTTCATCTTTGCGCAGTTGCTCAACCACTTGTTTCGCCTCCTGCGCCGGCACGCGGAACTCGATATCGGTGAAATATTCCGGGTTGCCGATCTTGGCGGTATCGTCGGTAGTCAGGCCGATAACCGCAATCTTGATACCCTGCTTGTCGAATAAGGCGTAAGGTTTGAACAGGCGCTGCTGGGTGCTTTTCTGATAGATATTGGCCGACAGCAGCGGGAAGGTCGCCCATTTCTCCTGCTGACGCAGCACGCTGAGCGGATTGTCGAACTCATGGTTGCCGATCGCCATCGCATCGTAACCCACCAGGTTCATGCCGCGAAAATCCGGCTCGGCATCCTGCAGATCGGACTCCGGCACGCCGGTATTGATATCACCGCCGGACAACAGCAGCAGGCTGCCCCCCTTGGCCGCCACTTCCTGGCGAATGCCGTCCACCAGGGTTTTCTGCGCACCCAGACCGTACTCACCGTGATCGTTCTGCCAGAAATGGCCGTGGTGATCGTTGGTATGCAAGACGGTGATGTCGTAGGTCTTATCCTTTTCCCAGGCGCTGGCGGTTCCCGACAGGAAAGTCAGGGACACGGCCAAGGCGCATGCGGTGGTTTTTAACGAAAAACGCATGGCGGCTCTCCATGATGAAAATGCACTGTTTTTTTGAGGTGGTCGAAATTGTAGCGCGAAACAAAGGCGAGTGATTTCAAATTTTTGCGATGTGAGTCAAATTATGTCGGATATGGTAAAAATTGAACAACTTGCCTAAGATAATCTGCTCTGAACTCTAAAACTTACCAGGCTAATAATAAAATGACCGACCGTAGCGAAACCGTCATGCCGCCGGCCAAGGGCGGCGCGGTTAAAGGCACCGCTTTCTCGATCCTCGGCGCCATCAGCGTATCCCACTTGCTGAACGACATGATTCAGTCGCTGATCCTGGCGATTTACCCGATCCTGCAGGCCGATTTCAACCTCAGCTTTGTGCAAATCGGTATGATTACCCTGACCTACCAATTAACCGCTTCATTGCTACAACCGCTGATCGGCCACTTCACCGATAAACACCCGCAGCCTTATTCGCTGCCGATCGGTATGGGCTTCACCTTGTGCGGCCTGCTGCTGCTGTCGGTAGCCAATACCTTCCCACTGGTGTTGCTGGCCGCGGCGCTGGTCGGTACCGGCTCTTCGGTGTTCCACCCGGAATCGTCTCGCGTGGCGCGTATGGCTTCCGGTGGTCGGCATGGTCTGGCGCAGTCGCTGTTCCAGGTCGGCGGCAACTTTGGCAGCTCGCTTGGCCCCCTGTTGGCGGCATTGATTATCGCGCCTTACGGCAAGGGCAACGTCGCCTGGTTCTCACTGGCGGCACTGTTGGCTATTGTGGTGCTGCTGCAGGTCAGCAAGTGGTATCAGCAACAGCATCAGGCAACAAAAAGCTTGCCTAAAACTGCCGCTGCGCGACAACCGCTGCCAAAACGTACCGTCACCTATGCCCTCGCCATCCTGCTGGTACTGATATTCTCCAAATATTTCTATTTGGCCAGCATCAGCAGCTATTACACCTTTTATCTGATGCATAAGTTCGGCGTTTCGGTTCAGAATGCTCAGATACATCTGTTCGCCTTCCTGTTCGCTGTCGCCGCCGGTACCATTATCGGCGGGCCACTGGGCGACAAGATAGGCCGGAAATACGTCATTTGGGGCTCCATACTCGGCGCAGCCCCTTTCACGCTTGTTTTACCCTATGCATCTTTATACTGGACCGGCATTTTGACGGTGATCATAGGAGTAATTCTCGCCTCGGCGTTTTCGGCCATTCTGGTCTACGCTCAGGAGCTGATTCCGGGGAAAGTTGGCATGGTTTCCGGTTTATTCTTCGGTTTTGCTTTTGGTATGGGGGGGTTAGGTGCGGCAGTTCTTGGTTATGTCGCAGATTTGACCAGCATCGAATTGGTCTACCAAATCTGTGCTTTCTTACCCTTGATCGGCATTATTACTGCATTACTGCCTAATATGGATCATAACGCGCAATAACCCTGCTACAGCCCGGTTGATAAATATCATTCAGCCGGGTTATCTCCCACATAAATCAATGTTATTTGACTTATTAATTGATAAATCCCCTCACTGGCCCGTTCAAGGCGGAATCCTCTGCTTTTCCGCAAAAAATACAAATTTAGCCAAGCAAGGCATGCACAAATGCAATAAACTAAATGTATCTTTTCGTAACTTCGTTGCGCTTTCCCTCTGCCGCCATGCATAGCTAGAAGGAGTCTGGATGCATAATTCAACACCGTTAATCACTACTATTGTCGGAGGGTTAGTACTCGCCTTCCTCCTCGGTATGCTGGCGAATCGCCTGCGCATCTCCCCACTGGTAGGATACCTTGCAGCAGGCGTGCTCGCCGGCCCCTTTACCCCCGGGTTTGTTGCCGACACCTCGCTGGCACCGGAACTGGCGGAAATTGGCGTGATTTTGTTGATGTTCGGTGTTGGCCTCCATTTCTCTCTTAAAGACCTCCTCGCAGTAAAACATATCGCCATTCCCGGCGCCGTGGCACAAATTGCCGTCGCCACCTTGCTGGGTATGGGGCTGTCGAAGCTGCTCGGCTGGGATTTGATTTCCGGGTTGGTGTTCGGGCTGTGTCTGTCCACCGCCAGTACCGTGGTACTGCTGCGTGCACTCGAAGAACGCCAGCTGATTGACAGCCAGCGAGGGCAAATCGCCATCGGCTGGCTGATCGTGGAAGACCTGGCGATGGTGCTGACGTTGGTGCTGCTGCCGGCCTTCGGCAACATGATGGGCAATGACAACGCCAGCAGCAGCCAGTTGCTGATTGATCTGGCGATCACCATCGGCAAGGTCATCGCCTTTATCGCGTTGATGATTGTGGTTGGCCGCCGTCTGGTGCCGTGGATCCTGGCAAAAACCGCCAGCACCGGTTCCCGCGAGCTGTTTACCCTGGCGGTGCTGGCGCTGGCGCTCGGCATTGCCTATGGCGCCGTAAAGCTGTTCGACGTTTCCTTCGCTTTGGGGGCGTTCTTCGCCGGCATGGTGCTGAACGAGTCGGAGCTGAGCCACCGTGCAGCCCACGACACGCTGCCGCTGCGCGATGCTTTCGCGGTGCTGTTCTTTGTCTCGGTCGGCATGCTGTTTGATCCGATGATCCTCATCAACGAGCCGCTGGCGGTGCTGGCGACGCTGGCGATTATCGTGTTCGGCAAATCGGCGGCGGCATTCCTGCTGGTGAAAATGTTCGGCCACTCCAAGCGCACCGCGCTGACCATCTCAGCCAGCCTGGCGCAGATCGGCGAGTTCGCCTTCATTTTGGCCGGCCTTGGCATCTCGCTCGGCATGATGTCGGAACACGGTCGTAATCTGGTGCTGGCCGGCGCCATTTTGTCGATCATGCTCAACCCGCTGCTGTTCACCCTGCTTGAACGTTATCTGGCCAAAACCGAAACCATGGAAGACCAAATCCTGGAAGAAGCGGTGGAAGAAGAAAAGCAGATCCCGTTCGATATGTGCAATCACGCCCTGCTGGTCGGTTATGGCCGCGTCGGTAGCCTGCTGGGCGCAAAACTGGCCGAGGCCGGTATTCCGCTGGTGGTGATCGAGAACTCTCGCCCTCGGGTCGAAGCGTTGCGTGAACAGGGTATCAAGACGGTGCTGGGCAACGCCGCCAATCCGGAGGTGATGGATCTGGCAAGGCTCGACTGCGCACGCTGGCTGTTGCTGACCATTCCAAACGGCTACGAGGCCGGGGAGATCGTCGCCTCTGCGCGCAACAAACGGCCAAACATCGAGATTATCGCCCGCGCGCATTACGATGACGAGGTGTCATACATCTCAGATCGCGGTGCCGACCAGGTCGTGATGGGCGAGCGGGAAATCGCCAACAGCATGTTGAATATCCTTAAGCTGGATACGCTGAGCGAAGAAGAGAAAATGGGCGCCTGCCCGATTTGACGTGAAAAGCGATGATTCAAAAAAGGTCCGGCTTGCCGGACCTTTTGTTTTTTATCGTTCCCAGTAAGACTCTTCCAGGCTGTCTTCCCGTTCCGGCAGGCCACGCGTCAGGCGCGGTGAATGCTGGTTCAGCACCTGATAGCTGACGCGGTTGGCGTATTTGCACACCTGCGCCAACGAGGAGTAAGTCAGGTAGCTGCGCACATGCTTGCTGGAGTTCGGCACGTTATTGCGGTGAAAACCGTTGGCGGCGATATCATGCAACAACGCCGACAGCGCACCGTCGCCGGCGCCGTTGGTGTTCATGATTTTTTCCGGCCCGCCCATGTACGGCGCAATATGCGAATAAATGCGGAACGGGTTCTCACAGCTTTCACGACGCATGGCGCGGCTGAACTCATAACGGTTGAATTCGGCGATATGCCCCGGCAACAACGGATGCTGGGTTTCCCGCTTATTGGCCTCTTCAGTGTAACCCGCCATATACAGGCCGTTTGGCCCGGCGGTGCACAGCACCAGATCCACCCACTCGAGCGCCATATCAGAGGCGGTGAGCGGATCGCTCAGCCCGGTCAGCTCCAGCGCTTCGTCTTCGTTCATCGCCAGAATCGACACGTGCTGCTTCAGGAAATCGCGCCACCACTGCGGGTTATCGGCAATCACATACTTGGTGCCCAGCGTCAGCACCACCGGCACGTCGTGTTTTTTGGCAAATTCTATGGCTTGCATGGTGGCGGCAGGCATCGGCTCCCCCTCCTTGCAGCGCACCAGATACGACGTCAGTACCAGCGCCGATGCACCTGCAATCACCTCTTCCGGCACGCTCTCCGGCCGCAGTTGGTTCATCTGCCCGGGGCTGATGGCGAAAGTGCGTTCGCCGCTTTCAGTGATCAAGGTGAAGCAGCGGCCAATGGCGCCGTCAACCGCCTGCAGGTGGTTAAGATCGGTGCGGCTGGAGGTATTGCACAGATAACGGTAGGCATAGCTGCCGATTTTGATGTTGCTGCACATGACGCCGAGCAGGACCGAACGGTCATCCGCCAGCACCGAATAGTTGTGCAGGGTATTGCCGATGGTGCCGCCGGCGAACTGATGGTCGATCTGATTGTTTTCGCTTAGCTCCTGATACAGCGCCTCGGCGACGTCATCCTCAATCACCAGGGAATGCCCCAGGCTCAAGCCGTAGCGCTGGATAAACGCGTCATCCACTTTTGCTTCGATATCCACCAGCGTCTGGTCAATGCCGACGATATAAGAGGTGCTGACTTCATTTTCAGGCTGAACTTGCTGCAAGAGCGGATCGCGGGCGTTCACCGGAAAATAGTGCTTGGACTTACGTTTACCAGGAAATTTCATGTGATTGGCGGCAGTGGCAGTTAACAGGCAGAGAATGTTAGCACATTCCTGCCCGCTTGATGATGGCTGTATCAGGAATCAAAAACGCTGAGCCACCAGTTGTTGCATCATATCTATATGCGCCGGCTCGTCGTTCAGCGCGGAAATATACTCGAACTTCTCACCGCCGGCCTTGAGGAAGATCTCGCGGTTCTGCTCTTTGATTTCTTCCAGCGTTTCCAGGCAGTCCGCCGAGAAGCCGGGGCAAATCAGCTGAATATGCTTGATGCCCTGCGCCGGCAGGCTTTTCAGGGTTTCATCGGTATAAGGTGTCAGCCAGGGTTCGCGGCCAAAGCGCGACTGGTAGGTCATCATGACCCTGTCCGGTGCCAGCGGCAACGTAGCGGCCAGGGCGCGCAGCGTATCTTCACAGCGTTGCGGATAATCGTCGCCGAGGCGAGCATAACGCTTGGGAATGCCATGGAAAGACAACACCAGACGATCCGGCAGGCCGTGCTCGGCGAACGAACGCTCAACGCTCTGCCGCAGCGCGGCGATGTAGGCCGGGTGCTCGGCATAGTCACGGATAAAACCTATCGACGGCAGGCGGCGGTAGCCTTTCAGTACGCGCGCCACACCGTCCCACACCGCCGCACTGGTCGAACAGGAGTATTGCGGATACAGCGGCAGCACCACCAGATTGGTTACGCCTTGCGCCAACAGCTTGTCTATCGCTTCCGCCAGGCTCGGCGAGCCGTAGCTCATCCCCAACTCCACCGGGGTATTCGGCATGCGTGCGGCCAGCGCGCGCTGCTGGCGCCGGCTGTAGACCAACAGCGGCGAACCTTCCTCCATCCATACCGATTGATACAGTTTGGCAACGCGCGGCGATCGGATCGGCAGGATCACGCCATTAAGGATTGGCCACCAGATCAGCGGTGAAGTATCGACTACGCGGTCGTCACTGAGGAATTCCTTCAGATAGCGTTTTACCGCCGACGAGCTAGGAGCATCCGGCGTGCCCAGGTTCACCAGCAATACTCCGTGTTTCTCTTGCTTCATCTCAGCTCCCCTTGATGCCTTGCAGGCTAACACCCCGTTCTGGGTCAGGGCGTTAACGTCAATTAATGGCGTCTATTGTAGCGGAAAAGCGCTGCACCGGAACCGATATCAGCAACAGGCGATACCTCAGTCGCCAGATAAAAAAAACGCCAGACCTAAGGCCTGGCGCTATGCACAGCAATAAAAATCGATCAGCCGAGGATGCTCGCCAGTTCAGCGCTCACTTCGGTCACTTTACGAGTGCCGTCGATTTTACGGTATTGGGTGTTGCCTGCTGCAGCTTCTTTGCTGTAGTAGGAAATCAGCGGTGCGGTCATCTGGTGGTATTCCACCAGGCGCTTGCGCACGGTTTCTTCCTGATCGTCTTTACGGGTGGTCAGCTCTTCGCCGGTCACGTCGTCTTTGTCTTCCACCTGCGGCGGATTAAATTTAACGTGATACACGCGGCCAGACGGCGCATGTACGCGACGGCCCACGATGCGATCGACGATCAGTTCGTCCGGCACGGCGAATTCCAACACGTAATCCACGTTGATGCCGGCTTCTTTCATTGCGTCGGCCTGTGGAATGGTGCGCGGAAAACCGTCCAGCAGGAAGCCGTTACGGCAATCTTCCTGGGTGATGCGTTCTTTGACCAGTGCAATTACCAGCTCATCGGTCACCAGCTTGCCGGCGTCCATGATTTCCTTCGCCTGCTTGCCCAGTTCACTGCCGGCCTTTACGGCTGCGCGCAACATATCACCGGTGGAGATTTGCGGAATACCGTATTTCTCCATGATGAATTGAGCCTGAGTACCTTTACCAGCGCCCGGAGCGCCCAGCAGAATGATACGCATTGCGTAAATCCCCTTGCTATTGTTCCCTTCATCTTTCAAACCGCAGCGTTGTTGGCTACACACGCTCCCCCCAGTCACTTACCTGAGTAAGCTCCCGGGGCCTCACGTACTTGCCGCCTAGCCGCAATTTGAAATCTTTTGGGTATTAAGTTTTTATAAAATTGCGAAAACGCTCAACCATACCATTTCCGGGGGGGCTGGCTCAAGGTACGCAAGGAAATCGATTGCGGAACGGCAGGGGCAACAAGGCGGGTAAAACGGGAAAATCAGGGAGAAAAAACAAAGAATACGCCCTTAACCCTGCGGTTAAGGGCGCATAAGCCGGAAATTATGCCGACAACAACTTATTCATACGACGGATAAACTGGTTTGGATCTTCCAGCGTGCCGCGTTCAGCCAGCAGCGCCTGATCCATCAGCAGATCGATCCATTCGGCGAATTGTTCGTTATCACCCACATCGGATGCGCGTTTGACCAACGCATGCTCCGGATTTAACTCGAAAATGTATTTCACTTCCGGTGCTTCCTGGCCCGCAGCGGCAAACAGTTTTGCCATCTGGGTGCTCATTTCATCGGCACCGGTGGTGACAATGGCCGGCGTATCGGTCAGGCGGTGCGTCAGACGCACGTCCTTCACGCGATCGCCCAACAGCGTCTTCACGCGGTCTATAAACGGCTCCAGCTGCTTCTCGGCAGCCTTCTGTTCTTCTGTTTCATCCGCCAGTTTGTCCAGCGCTTCATCCGCCTTGCTGACCGACTGGAATGGCTTGCCGTCGAATTCGGTCAGGTAGCTCATCATCCATTCGTCGATGCGATCGGAAAGCAGCAGCACTTCGATGCCTTTTTTGCGGAACAGCTCCAGGTGCGGGCTGCTCTTGGCGGCGGCATAGCTGTCGGCAGTGATGTAATAAATTTTATCCTGCCCTTCCGCCATGCGCCCGACGTACTCTTCCAGCGAGACGGTTTGCGCCGAGCTGTCGCCCTGGGTAGAAGCGAAGCGCAGCAGCTTGGCGATGGCCTCTTTGTTGGCACCGTCTTCTGCCGGGCCTTCTTTCAGCACCAGGCCGAACTGCTGCCAGAACTTCTGGTAGCCTTCGGCATCGTCTTTAGCCAGTTTTTCCAGCATCTGCAGTACGCGTTTGGTCAGCGCACCGCGCAGGTTTTGCGTCACGCGGCTGTCTTGCAGGATCTCACGCGAGACGTTCAGCGGCAGGTCGTTGGAATCTATCAGGCCACGCACGAAGCGCAGGTAGTTCGGCATGAACTGCTCGGCGTCGTCCATGATAAACACGCGCTGCACGTACAGCTTCAGGCCGTGTTTATGATCGCGGTTCCACATGTCCCACGGCGCCTGCGCCGGGATATACAGCAAGCTGGTGTATTCCTGCTTGCCTTCCACCCGGTTATGGCTCCAGCTCAGCGGATCGGTAAAGTCGTGAGCAATGTGCTTGTAGAACTCTTTGTACTCTTCATCGGTGACGTCAGCCTTGCTGCGGGTCCACAGGGCTTGCGCCTTGTTGATTTTTTCCCAGGTGACGGTGCCGTCTTCTTCGTTTTTGCTTTCAATTTCGACCGGCAGTGCGATGTGATCGGAGTATTTGCCAATCACCGAGCGCAGACGCCAGGCGTCGAGGTATTCATCTTCGCCTTCGCGCAGATGCAAGGTGATCTCGGTGCCGCGATCTTCTTTGGTGACATCGGCAATGGTGTAATCGCCTTCACCGGCGGACTCCCAGAACACGCCCTGATCGGCCGGCGCGCCGGCGGCACGGGTGCGCACGGTGACTTTATCCGCCACGATGAACGCCGAATAGAAACCGACGCCGAACTGGCCGATCAGTTGGCTGTCTTTGGCCTGGTCGGAACCGATAGACTCCAGGAATGATTTAGTGCCTGATTTAGCGATGGTGCCGAGGTTTTCGATCACTTCGTCGCGGCTCATGCCGATGCCGTTATCGGCAATGGTCAGCGTGCGCTGGTCTTTATCGAACGAAAGGCGTACGCGCAGCTCGCCGTCGCCTTCATACAACTCAGGCGCAGACAGCGCGCGGAAACGCAGTTTGTCGGCGGCATCCGAGGCGTTGGAGATCAGCTCGCGCAGGAAGATTTCTTTATTGGAGTACAGCGAATGAATCATCAAATGAAGCAGTTGTTTTACTTCAGACTGGAAACCGCGGGTTTCTTGACCTTTCATACTCATTGATTACCTCAAAGACAGTTGCTACCAAAACCGGACAATGAGGAATAAGTGGGGACAAGCGCGTTGTATTTCAAGCGGCTGGCGGGAATTTTTTGCGGGAAAATAACGGGGCCACGCCGGCCCCGTCGAGAAAAACATTAAAACTTGATGACGTTGCGGCCGGCCAGCGAATGCGACAGCGTGGTGCCGTCGACCATCTCCAGCTCGCCGCCCACCGGCACGCCGTGGGCAATGCGGCTGGCAACCACGCCATACTGGCCGCACATCTCGGCGATGTAGTTCGCGGTTGCGTCACCTTCCACCGTCGGATTCGTGGCCAGAATCACTTCGGTAATGCTTTCCTTTTCCAGCCGTTGCTCCAGCCGATCCAGACCGATATCGCCAGGCCCAATGCCGTCCATCGGCGACAGGTGGCCCATCAGCACAAAGTAGCGCCCGGCGAACTGGCCGGTCTGCTCGATGGCGTGAATATCAGCCGGGCTTTCCACCACGCAGATCTGGCCGTTTTGCAGACGGCGTGGATTGGCGCAAATGGTGCAGATATCCTGCTCGGTGAAAGTGCGGCAATCGGCGCAGTGGCCAATTTCCGACATGGCGCGGGTCAGCGCCTGCGCCAAGCGCATTCCGCCGCTGCGATCGCGCTGCAGCAGCTGAAACGCCATACGCTGAGCCGACTTCGGGCCAACGCCCGGCAGGCAGCGCAACGCCTCCATTAATGTTTCAAGGAGCGGGCTGGTTTGCATCAGAACGGCATCTTAAAGCCAGGTGGCAATTGCATGCCGCTGGAAACAGACGCCATCTTCTCTTTCTGGGTTTCGTCGATGCGGCGCGCAGCGTCGTTAAACGCAGCGGCGATCAGGTCTTCCAGCATCTCTTTGTCGTCTTCCATCAGGCTTTGATCGATCTCCACACGACGGCAGTTGTGAGCGCCGTTGATGGTGACTTTCACCAGGCCGGCACCGGATTCGCCCGTCACTTCCAATTTGGCGACTTCTTCCTGCATCTGTTGCATCTTTTCTTGCATTTGCTGGGCTTGCTTCATCAGGTTGCCCAGACCGCCTTTACCAAACATAGTCGTCTCTCGTCGCTAGGGCCGCGCACTTTGCGCAGCGTTTAAAGGGGGCGAATACTCTCTTCATCCAGATCCGCGTCGAAAAATCGGCGCAGCGTCTGGATATTGGTATCCGCAACGATGGACTGACGCGCCTGCGCCAGTTTTTCTTCATAAATGGCTTGCCGCCACTCCAGCGGAGTCCGCTCCGCCGGGTTATCGTCTTCCACCACGGTCAACTCAACCGGGCTGCCGTACAGCTCGCCGAGTGCATCGGTCAGCACCTTCTGCGCCGAAGGCGAGTTCAGATGGCGCTGCGAAGACCGCAGGCGGAGACAAATTTTGCCTGGTTCCAGCTGTTGTTTCACGGCGTTCAACGCCAGTTGCTGCACCAGTTTCGGGATTTTCAGCTTATCGATCTCTGCCGCCCAGGGATCGCGCTCAAGCGACTCGACCACCAGTTTGGCCGACAGTTCGGGCGTTTTCTCATGCTCCAGAGCGGTACGCAACGCTTTCGGCGTCGCCAGCGGTTCCGTCTCCGGTTCCGGCTCGGTCAGCGCTCGCCAACGGTAGGCTTCCGGCTTGGCCGGTTTTTCCTGCACCTGTTTTTCCGCCAGGCGCTGCTGGCTACGCTCAGTCACTGAAGCCAAACGCTCCAGCGCTGAGTTTGCCGGCCGCGCTCTTCCAGGCGCCGCCGGCTCATTCTTTTTTGGTGTAGATGCTCCCTGCCGCAGCAGTTGGGTACGCGCTTTCAATAGCTGCGCGGTGGCATCCGGCAAATTCGCGGATTGATTATTTTGCGGCGCGGCTTGCCCTAATGGCGGCGGCGCGTCCTGAAACTGGGGCGGTTGGGCAGCGAGGGCCTGCGGCTGCGCTATTTGCGCAGGGGCAACGTGCACCGGTGCCATCGGCTCCGGGATCACCGCTTTCGGGTGAAACGCCAACGCACGCAGCAGGGTCATCTCAACCCCCATGCGGCGATCCGGCGCAAAAGCCAGCTCTTTGCGCCCCACCAGCAGCGTTTGGTAATAAAGCTGTACGTCAGTCGGCGGCAAGGTGCGCGCCAGTTCACGCAGCCGCTGTTCAATGGCGGCGTAATGATTGTCCAGTACCGACGGCAACAATTGCACCATCGCAATGCGGTGCAACAACGCCAACGTCTCGACCAGCAAATTTTCCCAATCTACGCCGCGAGAAGCCGCCTGCGCGACCTGCGCCATGACCTTTTCGCCGTCGGCGCTCACCAGCGCCTCCAGGATGGCCAGCGGCTGTTCGTCGTCCAGCGTGCCCAGCATCTGACTGACGGTGGCGGTCGTCACCTGACCTTGCCCCATGGCAATCGCCTGGTCGGTCAGGCTGAGCGCGTCGCGCATACTGCCGTCGGCGGCGCGCGCCAACAGTTGCAATGCACGCTGATCGCTGGTGATTTGCTCCGCCTGCAGCACCCTTTCAAGTTGGTTGCGGATCTGATCGACATCCAGCGCTTTGAGATGGAATTGCAGGCAGCGTGACAGAATGGTCACCGGCAGCTTTTGCGGATCGGTGGTCGCCAGCAGGAACTTCACGTGCGAAGGCGGCTCTTCCAGCGTTTTCAACAGCGCATTGAAGCTGTGACGCGAGAGCATGTGCACTTCGTCAATCAGGTAAACTTTAAAACGACCGCGGGCGGGCGCGTACTGGACGTTATCCAGCAGATCGCGGGTATCTTCCACCTTGGTTCTGGACGCGGCGTCGATCTCGATCAGATCGACAAAACGCCCTTGCTCAATCTCGCGGCAGTTATCGCATTGGCCGCACGGGGTGGCGGTGATGCCGGTTTCACAGTTCAGGCCTTTGGCCAGCAGGCGCGCAATGGTGGTTTTACCCACGCCGCGCGTGCCTGAAAACAGATAGGCGTGATGAATCCGCCCCAGCGAGAGGCCGTTGGCCAGTGCCGTCAGGACGTGTTCTTGTCCGACAACATCTGCAAACGTTTGAGGGCGCCACTTACGGGCAAGAACCTGATAGCTCATTAATACCGGAGAAGTCGAGGGATCTAGAGGGTCATGCTAACACAGCCCCGCGGCGATCCGCGAGGCCGTTGTGGCATTGGGACAATGCAGGATCAGTGACCGGCGAAGTTGACCAGGCTGTAGCATTCGATGCCCAGTTTGTTCAGACGCGTTTCACCGCCCAGCTCCGGCAGATTGATGATGAAAGCGGCATCGTTGACTTCTCCACCCAGGCGGCGGATCAGTTTCGCGGTAGCCTCAATGGTGCCCCCGGTCGCCAGCAGATCGTCAACCACCAACACTTTATCGTCGGTAACGATGGCGTCGGTGTGGATTTCCAACTGATCGGTGCCGTATTCCAGCTCATAGCTTTCGCTGAGGGTCGCGCGCGGCAACTTGCCCGGTTTGCGTACCGGCACAAAACCCACGCCCAACGCCAGCGCCACCGGGGCGCCAAACAGAAAACCACGCGCTTCGGTGCCAACCACTTTGGTCACGCCCGCATCGCGGTAGCGCTCAACCAGCAATTCAATGCTGGCCGCGTAAGCCAGCGGGTTTTCCAGCAGGCTGGTGACGTCACGGAACAGTATGCCCGGCTTTGGATAATCCGGAATGGTTTTGATACTGTCTTTAATAAACTGAAGCTGCTGCGCAGTAGCGGTCATAATTATTGCCTGATAAAACTGCCTGATGACTTGCGCGCAAACCTCTTCTTCCACCCCATTATAAAGAGGGAATGGAAAGCAGGCCGCGCACGAAAACGCCCAAATCTATGCAAACTGGCGGACAAATGCAACCATCCCCGCCATCTTTCAAATTACGGCGTTGTTGGCAGCACTCGGTGGCTCGCCGCAATGTCAAAGCCATTGGGTATAATAAGACAGGATCAGCGCTGTTTTTGTTGCGACAGATCAACAACCGGCAGACGCAGCATAAAGGTCAACAGGATGGTCAGCATCAGCAACAGCAATCCACGCACCCACCAGAGTTTAACCAGCCACAGCGAAACCGCAAACGTCAGCACAATCACCGCTACCGCCTTCCATTTGGCCCCTGGCGGCAACGCACGGTGCTGTTGCCAATGGCGCAGATAAGGGCCGAACCAGGAGCGATGCAGCAGCCAATGGTGAAAACGCGGCGACGAGCGGGCAAAACACCAGGCGGCCAGCAGCAGAAACGGCGTGGTCGGCAACAGCGGCAACACCACACCGAGCGTCGCCAGCACCACCGCCAACCAACCGAGGATAATCAATAACCAACGCGTCATGCGAGCCCTTGTCCACTAATCTGTCTGGCGTTACTTTATCACCCTCCTCCCCTGCGCCACCAGCCGCAACGGCCGGAATATGCGCGCCGCGCTTGTTTAACGGCGGGATCGCGGGCAAGCTGAGCCCTGTGAAATTTTAATGGAGCCAACGTGAGCACTCACCGTCTATTACAGGTGTTAGAACAGCAGATTGCGGCATTGGCCGCCGAGGTGACGCCGCGTGGCGACGCGCCTATCCCTCAGGCGCGCTTTGACACCGCGCTGTTTTCCAATCGCGGCACCCGGTTGCGTGATTATTTGGCAGAAGTGCAAAGGAACTTCGCCCAGTTGCAGACGGCGGCCAACGACAACCGCACCAGCCAGGTCGCCTTTCTGGCAGAGAAATTGGTGGCCCAGATCACCGCTCTGCAACGCGAGCTGGCGACACAGGCGTTGCGCCGTAAAAATCAGCCGAAAGAAGTGGTGGCGGTCGATCTGTATCACAAGCTGGCCGAACATCAGGATTATGAACGCCGACTCATGTCGATGATTCAGGATCGGGAAAGCCTGCTGGGAAGACAAACCACCTTTGCCGCACAGCAAAAGCTACAGCACGAGCTGGCGGCGCTGGAAGGCAGATTGGTACGTTGCCGTCAGGCGCTGGCACGCATTGAACGCAGCATCGAGCGTAAAGAAAACGGTTTTTGAAGATTTATCACAATACTTTAATGATTATTCCCCGCCGCGCGCCTTGTTCACTATACTCAGCCGAAGCGACGCCTTATTCATTCACCTACTAAACAAAAACGTTGGTTTTATGTCTCTAGATAATGCCTCACCAGAATTGCAGCTGGCGGTAGACCTGATTTACCTGCTGGAATGTAACGAGATCGATCCAGCCATCGCGCTGGCGGCGCTGGATATTGTCAAACGGGACTATCAGGAAAAGCTGCAACGCAACGGCATCACCACTCCCTACCTGCCCGTCGGGCAGTAAAAAGGGTTCAGCCCATTATCCTGCCGACGGGCTGCCCTCATCCTGCGACAGCGTCCGCTTCACTTCCTGTACCTCGTTACCCTGCTGGTTGTGCAAATACACTTCAAGCTGGTTAAAGGCGATATCAATGTCGTTCTCCCGGCACAGGCGATCGATCGCGCGGTTCAGCTCATCGACGGTATAGCTGCGATCACGCAATTCACGGACATAAAGACGCAATTCGTGATCCAGCGTGCTGGCGCCAAAGTTAAGGAAGAAAACCTGAGGTTCCGGATCTGTCATCACTCGCGGGTTATTCTGCGCCGCCTGCAACAGCACCGCTTTCACCTTGTCCAGATCGGAACCGTACGCCACCCCAACCTTGATCAACACCCGGGTAATGGTGTCTGACAGCGACCAGTTGATCAACCGCTCGGTAACAAACGCCTTGTTCGGGATAATCACCTCTTTACGGTCGAAATCGGTAATGGTGGTGGCGCGAATGCGGATTTTGCTGACCGAGCCGGAGAAAGTGCCGATAGTGATGGTGTCGCCGATACGGATCGGCCGCTCGAACAGGATGATCAGGCCAGAAACAAAGTTGGCGAAAATCTCCTGCAGGCCGAAGCCCAGCCCGACTGTCAACCCGGCGGCCAGCCATTGCAGCTTATCCCAGGACACCCCCAGCGATCCGAGCGCGGTAACCGCACCCACGGTGGTAATCAGATAGGTCAGTATGGTGGTGATGGCGTAAGACGCACCTTGCCGCAGTTGCAGCCGCGACAGCACCACGACTTCCAGCAGGCCCGGCAAGTTGCGCGTCATGACATAAGCGACGATCACCGCCGCGATGGCCACCATCATGTTGCCCAAGGTTACCGCTTGCGGCACGCTGCCGCCGGCAACGGTGGTGGTGTAATGCCACAACGTGATGCTGTCCAGATACGAAATCACCGTCACCAGATCTGACCAAATGCCGTAGAAGGCGCAGGCAAAGATGATGAACAGCGCCATGGTGGTCAGACGCAGCGATTGCTGGTTGATCTGATCCAGCGCCAAAGGCGCCTCCTCGACAGGTTCCCCGCCTTCTGCCCCCTCTTTCGCCAGGCTCTGCCGACGCGCCAGCGCGCGGCGGTAAGCCAAGCGACGTGCCGCAACGCTCAGGCCGCGAATGGCGGTCAGATAAACGATGTTCCACAGGAAGAACAGATACAGGCTGTCGATCCAGCGGCCGGCCAGACGCAACGTGGTGTAGAAATAACCGGCGAACATCAGGCCGAGCAGGATGAGCGGCGTGGCAGCAATGGCGGTGATGATCACCAGTTGCACCGCGTGCGAGCCTTTCTCACGCCAGCTGTCGCGGCACAGCGGAAACACCAGCACGGCAAGCAACGCCAACGTCAGCATCACCACCACCTGGCCGATAACATCTTCCACCAGCCGCAGCGGCGCTTTCTCGCCCAGCACCGACCAGAAGATCAGCGGCAGCAGCGCCAACCCCAAACGCAGCGTCTGCCGGCGGTAGTGCGCGCACAGTCCGGTGGAAAAGTTGAAATGGCGCTCGGTAACGCCGCCCGGTGCCAGCGTACGGTAGGTAAAGCCGAAAATCAGCCAGAACAGCGCCAACTGTTGCGACAATGCCCACAGAAAATCGCTGAGGCCGATTTCCGCGCGGTAACACCAGAAACCGGCACCAAGCAGCAGCGCCGAGCCGGGCAGCACTTTCAACAAGGTCAGTATAATGGCCTTCGGCGTGTGCAGTTGGCTGTCGCGTTTTAACTGCCCGACATCATTAGCCAACTTTTGCAGGTGCGTATCGATCAATTTGTAGCGCCAGCGCAGCAGGGCTATCAGAATCAGCATCGGGATGATGAACACCAGCGCATTCAACCCGCCCTGCAGCATTTTGCCGGTGTCCAGTTTGAAATCGAGTGCGGCAATCTGATCTTTGACCGCGCCCGGCAAGGCTTTCAACCACGCCAGATCGATCGGTTTGTTACTGTTAACCCAGAATATTTGCTGGGTCAGCGTGTCTTGCAGCGAGCTGTAAACGCTGGTCAGTTGCTGCTGGTTAATCTGCAAGCTAATAGACTGCGCAAGCTGGTTGCTGAGCTGCTTGTTCAACTGATCCAACAGCTCACGACGCATATCGACGATTTCGTTCAGCGCATCAAGCACATCCGAACTGGCTTTTTCTTTGCTGTCGACAAGCAGCTTATTAATGTAATCATCGCCCTTGAACAGGTCGTCGCGCTGCTGGTTGATATCAAACTGCTCCAGGCGTAAATCGGCGATTCGCGTGCCCATATCCGCCACCAGCGTGCCCTGCGGCAAGTTTTGCTGTTGCTGATACAGAATGCGCGACAGCACCAGGCTGCCTTTCAGCACCTGGATCTGTTCCTTCAGGTTACGCTCCGACTGCAGGCCGCGATCGAGCCAGTTTTTTACCCGGATATTCTGTTGAAACAGTATGTTGCTCTCTTCCGTGGCGGCAATCAGCCGCTGGCTGAGCTGGCGGTTGACGTCCAGCTCTTTACTGACCAGCTTATCCTGTTGGATGTCCGTGGCGTCTTCCGGATTTTGCGCCTCTTTGGCGGTTTTTTCAGACAGCGTCAGGCGTTTGTTGTTAACCACTTCTTGCAACAACTGCACCGAACGATCCAGCGCGTCGATGTGCCCGGTGGTGAAATCGCGCTGTTTCTGCAGCAGGTCTTGCAGGGTGGTGTTGGCCTCCAGGCTCCTGCGCTGCAGATCAATCTGTGCATTGAGCAACACCTGTTCCGTTGCCAGCATTACCTGCTGGCTGTCGCGCAACGAGTTTTGTCCCGGCGTCTGATCGTTGAGCTGATTGCGGATCTCTTGCAGACGCTGCGACGCGGTATACATGCTGCTTTGCACCCGTTCCGGCTGGGTCTGCAGCGAAACCAGTTGGCTATTATAGGCGGAGAGGTTTTCCTGTGCGGTTTGCAGTTCGTCCAACGTCTGATAAAGGCGGGTTTCCAGTTGGCGCAAGGAGAGCGGCAGCAGATCGGCCCTGGCGGCCGCGCTATCCACGGGGACCTTCAACGCCTCCAGATCTTCGGTCACCTGGCGCAGCTTGCCCGGCGCCAACTGCAATTGCTGTTTAAGCTCGGCGCCATCCTGTTTGACGCGTTCAATGGCGTCCAGCAGTTCGAGCGTGCGCGTCAGATCCTGCTGGGCAAGCTTATTGACCGGCGTCAGCGTCTTTTGCTTATTCAGTGCATCAAGCTGATTTTGTATTTCACTGCGCGACGGTACATCGCCGTTCAACGCCGCATGGGCAACAGGCTGGCAGACCGCACAAACGGCGATCAATAAAAACAGAGCGAGGGCGCGGGAAACGTCCACACCGAAGAACGAGGGTAACGCCAGAAAAGAACGCTTAGCTAACCTGCGATGCATGATTTAACTTCGAATCAATAAAGAAGCCGAAAGATTATCACGATCGCAGATAGCCCACGAATAGGAAAACGTTGCTGGTGATGTACAGATGTAGCGGGATCAGAACGTCAGTACTTTTCCGGCGGCCAGCGTCCATTGCGCGAGTTCCACCAGCGTACCGATTTCCACCCCGTCCGCCAGCGGTAACCGGCTGACGCCGCGCGCATCTGCGCAGGTTTTGCACAATTTTACCGGCACTTGCTGCGCGGTGAGGATCTCCAGCATCTGCTGCAAATGGTAGCCTTCGTGCGGTTGCTGCCCGGCAAGGCCGGCTACCACGGCGTCTGACATCAAAAACAGTTTCAGATTGAGGTCGGCCTGCTGTTCTTTCAGCGCAATGCCCAGACGCAAGGCGTTAAACAGTGATTCCTGGCCATAGGCCGCGCCACTGGCGATCAACACAACGGATGACATGGTGCATCTCCTGGTTAAGGATGACAATCGGCACTGTGCGGCTCGGCCGCCTGCTCTGCCGGTTTCACCCGTAAGGTCGGGCAGAATTGGGCCATTTCGAGGAATGAATCGACCAAGGCTGCCGCTTCGGTTTTCAGATCAAAACTTTCCGGCATAAACAGCCAGTTTTCCATCAGGCCGGTAATGTAGGCGCGCAGGATGATCGCCGCACGGCGGGTATTGAGATCGGCGGGGAGCTGGCCGTGACGCATGCTATTGCGCAGCACCGACTCTATACGTTCGTAACCTTCCAAACTAAGCACTTTACGCGCTGCCTGCAGCGGCATCATTTCACCGACAAATTCGCACTTGTGGAATACGATTTCCATCAGCGCTCGCCGGCGGCTGTCATCAACCGTCGACGTCAGTATATAAATTAGTATTTCACGTAAAATACGCAGTGGATTCTCAGGGTACTTTGCCTGATACTCTAATTCGAGATCGCCTATTTTCGACTCTGACAATTCCCAAACTTCGTTAAACAGGTCTACCTTATTCTTGAAGTGCCAATAAATAGCACCACGAGTAACGCCGGCAGCGGTGGCAATATCTGTCAGTGACGTTGCGGAAACGCCACGCTCAGAAAATTCCTGCACCGCAGCATCAAGAATGTGCTGTCGAGTTTCTAGCGCCTGCTGTTTGGTTTTTCGTGCCATGGCGTTGTTTTTTCGGGGGAGTGTGATTTACATACATTCGCGTATGTATGTACCATAGCACGCACATATAATTAACGCAGCAATGGGTTTTAAAGCTTGTGATCCATTGATCATTTTGAAATCGGACACTTGAGGTTTTTCTATGAACAAAAACAGAGGGTTAACGCCTCTGGCGGCAGTTCTGATGCTTTCAGGCAGCTTAGTACTTACAGGATGTAACGATAAAGAAACCCAACAACAAGGCGCCCAACCACCGGCTCCCGAAGTGGGCGTAGTGACATTGAAGGCCGAGCCTCTCAACATTACTACCGATCTTCCTGGCCGTACTGCTGCGTATCGTATCGCCGAAGTTCGCCCTCAGGTCAGCGGCATCATCCTGAAGCGCAATTTTGTTGAAGGCAGTGACATCAAGGCAGGGTCTTCCCTGTATCAGATCGATCCCGCCACCTATCAAGCTACCTATGACAGCGCCAAAGGCGATCTGGCCAAATCTCAAGCCAGCGCTTCGATCGCGCGCGTAACGGTGAATCGCTACAAGCCTTTGCTGGGCACCAACTACATCAGTAAACAGGATTACGATACCGCAGTTTCCACGCTGCAGCAGGCAGAAGCCGCCGTGGTGGCCTCGAAAGCCGCAGTGGAAACCGCACGCATCAACCTGGCTTACACCAAAGTGACCTCACCGATCTCCGGCCGCATCGGCAAATCCGCCGTGACCGAAGGCGCACTGGTTACCAACGGTCAGACCACGGCGTTGTCTACCGTGCAACAGCTGGATCCGATGTACGTGGACGTCACCCAATCGAGCAACGATTTCCTGCGCCTGAAGCAAGAACTGGCCAGCGGTGCGCTGAAACAGGAAAACGGCAAGGCCAAAGTGACCCTGCTGCTGGAAAACGGCGCGGAATACGCCCAGGCAGGCACGCTGGAGTTCTCTGACGTCACCGTTGATGAAACCACCGGTTCCATCACCATTCGCGCAGTGTTCCCGAACCCGAACGATACGCTGTTGCCGGGGATGTTCGTTCGCGCCCGTCTGGACGAAGGCGTACGCAGCGATGCATTGCTGGTGCCGCAACAGGGCGTCACTCGTAACCCACGCGGCGAAGCTACCGCTCTGGTGGTTGGCGCCGACGATAAAGTCGAGTTGCGTACAGTGAAAGCGGATCAGGCTATCGGCGACAAATGGCTGGTTACCGACGGTTTGAAAGCCGGCGATCGCGTGATTGTCACCGGCCTGATGAAAGTCCGCCCGGGCGCTCAGGTGAAAGTGCAGGAAGTTGACACTCAGGCGCAGAAACAGCCGCAGTCTGAAGCGCAGAAGTCATAAAAAGGAGCCGGTAAGACATGGCTAAGTTCTTTATAGATCGCCCGATTTTCGCCTGGGTAATCGCCATCATCGTCATGTTGGCGGGGGTGCTTGCAATAATGAAACTGCCGATCGCGCAGTATCCCACTATTGCACCACCGGCGGTGAGTGTTTCCGCCAACTATCCAGGCGCGGATGCAAAAACGGTGCAGGACACCGTGACCCAGATTATCGAACAGAACATGAACGGTATCGATAATCTGATGTACATGTCCTCCACCAGTGACTCCTCTGGTAGCGTCACCATTACGCTGACATTTAACTCCGGCACTGACCCTGACATCGCGCAGGTTCAGGTCCAGAACAAATTATCGCTGGCCACGCCGCTGTTACCGCAAGAAGTGCAACAGCAAGGCCTGAAAGTAGAAAAATCCAGCAGCAGCTTCCTGATGGTAGCCGGCTTCATTTCCGACGATCCAAGCATGACTCAGGACGACATCGCGGACTATGTAGCTTCAAACATCAAGGATCCTATCAGCCGTTCACAGGGCGTGGGTGAAGTGCAGCTGTTCGGTGCTCAGTATGCCATGCGCATCTGGCTGGATCCGGGCAAACTGAACAATTTCCAACTGACCACGACGGACGTAACCTCCGCCATTACCGAGCAGAACAACCAAATCGCCGCAGGGCAATTGGGCGGGATGCCACCGGTACCGGGCCAGCAGCTTAACGCCTCAATCATCGCGCAGACTCGTCTGACCTCTCCTGAAGAGTTCGGCAAAATTCTGCTTAAGGTGAATGCAGATGGCTCTCAGGTTCGCCTGAAAGATGTGGCTCGCATTGAGCGCGGCGGCGAGAGCTATGCCGTAACCGCACGTTATAACGGCAAACCGGCGGCAGGCCTGGGTATCAAACTGGCTACCGGCGCCAACGCCCTGAACACCGCCAAAGCGGTAAAAGACGCGTTAACCAAGATGCAGCCGTTCTTCCCTCAGGGGATGAAAGTGGTTTATCCGTACGATACCACCCCGTTCGTCAAGATTTCGATCAACGAAGTGGTGAAAACGCTGTTCGAAGCGATCGTGCTGGTATTCCTGGTCATGTATCTGTTCCTGCAGAACTTCCGTGCGACGCTGATCCCAACCATAGCGGTGCCGGTCGTCTTGCTGGGTACCTTTGCGATACTGGCGGCCTTTGGCTTCTCGATAAACACCCTGACGATGTTCGGCATGGTGCTGGCGATAGGCTTGTTGGTGGATGATGCCATCGTGGTGGTGGAAAACGTCGAGCGCGTCATGTCCGAAGAGGGACTGCCGCCGAAAGAAGCGACCAAGAAATCGATGGAGCAGATCCAGGGGGCCTTGGTCGGTATCGCCATGGTGCTGTCAGCGGTATTCGTACCTATGGCATTCTTCGGCGGTTCGACCGGCGCGATCTACCGTCAGTTCTCCATCACCATCGTTTCCGCGATGGCGCTGTCGGTACTGGTGGCGTTGATTCTGACGCCGGCGCTGTGTGCCACCCTGCTGAAACCGGTGCAAAAAGGCGACCACGGGGCTAAAACCGGCTTCTTCGGCTGGTTTAACCGCATGTTCGAAAAGAGCACCCACCACTACACCGACAGCGTTGCCAGCATCCTGCGCAGCACCGGTCGCTATCTGGTGATCTACCTGTTGATCGTCGTCGGCATGGGCCTGCTGTTCCTGCGCCTGCCGTCCTCGTTCCTGCCGGAAGAAGACCAGGGCATCCTGCTGACCATGGTGCAGTTGCCTGCGGGCGCCACCGAGGCTCGAACCTCGAAGGTGCTGGAAGAAGTCACCGACTACTTCCTGACCAAAGAAAAAGACAACGTGGTTTCGGTGTTTACCGTTGCGGGCTTCGGCTTTAACGGTAACGGCCAGAACAACGGTCTGTCATTCGTCAGCCTGAAAGACTGGTCCGAGCGTAGCGGAGAGCAGAATAAAGTGCCGGCCATTGCAGGCCGCGCCATGGGCGCGTTCTCGCAAATCAAAGACGGCCTGGTATTCCCGTTCAACCTGCCTGCGATTATCGAACTGGGTACCGCTACCGGTTTTGACTTCCAGCTGATTGACCAGGGTGGCCTGGGGCATGAAAAACTGACTGAAGCACGTAACCAGCTGTTGGGCATGGCGGCCAAGCATCCGGACCTGCTGGTCGGTATGCGTCCTAACGGCCTGGAAGATACGCCGCAGTTCAAACTGATTATCGATCAGGAAAAAGCCAAGGCGCTGGGTGTCAGCATCACCACCATCAACAGCACGCTGACCACCGCGTTGGGTGGCTCGTACGTGAACGACTTCATCGACCGCGGTCGTGTGAAAAAGGTTTACGTGCAGGCTGAAGCACCGTTCCGTATGTTGCCAGAGGACATCAACAAGTGGTTTGTCCGCGGCACCAGTGGCCAGATGGTTCCGTTCTCCGCATTCTCTTCAGCGAAATGGGAGTACGGTTCACCGCGTCTGGAACGTTATAACGGCCTGCCTTCCATGGAAATTCTGGGTCAGGCGGCACCGGGCAAGAGTACCGGTGAAGCGATGAACATGATGGAAGAGCTGTCCTCCAAGCTGCCAAGCGGCATCGGTTACGACTGGACCGGTATGTCCTACCAGGAACGTCTGTCCGGTAACCAGGCCCCTGCCCTGTACGCCATCTCGATTCTGGTGGTGTTCTTGTGCCTGGCAGCGCTGTATGAAAGCTGGTCGATTCCGTTCTCGGTCATGCTGGTTCTGCCTCTGGGGGTTATCGGCGCATTGCTGGCGGCCACCATGCGCGGCCTGAACAATGACGTTTACTTCCAGGTAGGGCTGTTGACCACCATCGGTCTGTCCGCGAAGAACGCCATCTTGATCGTCGAATTCGCCAAGGATCTGATGGATAAAGAAGGCAAAGGCCTGGTAGAAGCCACGCTGGAAGCGGTGCGCATGCGTTTGCGCCCGATTCTGATGACTTCACTGGCATTCATCCTCGGGGTACTGCCGCTGGTCATCAGCAGCGGTGCAGGCTCCGGCGCGCAGAACGCGGTAGGTACCGGCGTTATGGGCGGGATGATTACCGCTACCGTGCTGGCTATCTTCTTCGTTCCGGTCTTCTTCGTGGTGGTTCGTCGCCGCTTCAGCAAGAAGTCTGACGATGTGGAACACAGCCATCCGGTTGAGCATCACTGATAATCCAGTGAACGCTTACCCCTGAACACAAAGGCCGCTTATGCGGCCTTTTTCTTTGACTTCATTCGCTTAATGCAAACCACTCTCATTAATTCGCCAGCCACGGCATTTTATACTTGATCCGCCCCGCCGTGAGGTGCATAATTATTGTTATAGTATAACATTACATTGGAGTGCATCATGAAAGCAGGCATCCATCCAAACTACCGTACCGTGGTGTTCCACGATCTGAGCGCCAATACCTACTTTAAAGTGGGTTCGACCATTAACACCGATCGCACCATTGAACTCGATGGCGAAAACTGGCCGTACGTCACTATCGACGTCTCTTCCGCTTCGCATCCGTATTACACCGGCAAGCAGAAAGAGTTCTCCAAAGAAGGCAGCACGGCGCGCTTCCAGCAGCGTTTTGGCCGCTTTCTTGGCAGCAAGTAAAAGGGAATCGATATGCAGGTTTTAAGTTCATTGCGTTCGGCGAAGAATCGCCATCCGGATTGCAAAGTCGTACGCCGTAATGGCCGTATCTATGTGATTTGTAAAACCAACCCGCGATTCAAAGCGGTACAGGGACGCAAGAAAAAACGTTAACGTCTGAAGTGTCATCTGTCGCAAAGCCCCGTTGCTGCTCAACGGGGCTTTTTTTATGGAGAAAGAAAACTGAAACGCAACCAAGTAGCCCCGCCTTACCGGCAGGGCTACTGCAATTTATTTCATACTGCCTAACAGCGTATCGACGTTGTGCTGGAATGCCTGTACATAGCTCGCCGCCGGCCCTTGCGGTTTGGACAGTGCCTCCGGATACAGTTCACCGCCGGCTTTCGCTCCGGTGGCGGCGGCAATCTGTTTTACCAACCTCGGATCAGTCTGGTTTTCGATAAAGTAGGCATTAACCTTCTCTTGTTTGATCTGTTTTATCAAACCGGCCACGTCGCTGGCGCTGGCTTCGGCCTCGGTAGAGAAACCGACCGGGGCAAGGAAGGTGACGCCATATTCTTGCCCAAAATAACCAAAAGCATCATGGCTGGTCAGCACCTTGCGTTTTTGTTGCGGTACTGCGGCAAACTGGGTCCTGGCCCAGAGATCCAATTTCTGCAACTGCTGGATATATTCCGAACCGCGCTGGCGAAAATAATTAGCGTCTTGCGGATCGGCGGCAATCAGCGCATTCATCACGTTGGTTGCGTACTGCACCCCGTTCTTCATGCTGTTCCAGGCATGGGGATCGGTGACTTCCTTGCCGTCCTCGCTCATCTGGCGGGTGTCGATCCCCTGCGAAGCAGTAACCACCCGCCCTTTATACCCCGAGGCACCGACCAGGCGATCGATCCAGCCCTCCAGTCCCAGGCCGCTGACGAACACCACATCGGCCTGCGACAACACCTTGCTGTCTTTCGGCGAAGGTTCAAAGCTGTGCGGATCGCCGTCCGGCCCCACTAATGTAGTGACCCTGACGTGTTCTCCCCCCACCTGCTTCACGATATCGCCGAGGATCGAAAAGCTGGCGACGGCATCAACGGTTTTCGCCATCGCCAATGGGCTGGACAGCAGAGCAGCGACTGCCAGCGAAATAGGTAAACGTTTCATACTTTCTCCTTGAACTTGGCACTTCTCAACGGCGCGCGAGAGAATAAATCCCCCCACGCGTCCCAAACAGAATAGATCCAAAAAAGATCGCGCTGGCGCTGAGCACAATCGCCGGGCCGGCGGGCAAGGACGCGTAATAAGACCATTCGAGGCCAATCAGGCTCGAGAGCATGCCAATCCCCATCGCCACCGCCAACGTATGCGGCAGATTACGCGCCCAAAAACGCGCGCTGGCGGCAGGCAGCATCATCAACCCCACCGACATCAGCGTTCCGAGGATCTGGAACCCCGCCACCAGGTTTATCACCACCAGCGCCAGAAACAGCCCATGTATCAGCGCCAGCCAGCGCGGCGCGCTGACTCGCAAAAAGGTGGCGTCGAAAGATTCAATCACCAGGGCGCGATACAGCACCGCCAGTGCCAACAGCGAAAAACTGGCTATCGTACCCACCATCAGAATGGCATTCATATCTACCGCCAAAATCGAGCCGAACAGCACGTGCAGCAGATCGACACTGGAGCCGCGCAGCGAAACCAGCGTCACGCCCAGCGCCAGTGAACCCAGATAAAAACCGGCGAAACTGGCGTCTTCTTTCAGCGGCGTCCGGCGGCTGACCAGCCCCGAGAGCATTGCCACCGCCAGCCCGGCGATAAATCCGCCGACACCCATCGCCACCAGCGACATGCCTGAAATCAGGTAGCCTATCGCCGCCCCGGGCAGCACCGCATGGGACAACGCATCACCAACCAGGCTCATGCGCCGCAGTAGCAAAAACACCCCCAGCGGCGCGGCGCTGAGCGACAGCGCAAAACAGGCCACCAGCGCACGACGCATAAAGCCGAACGAGGCAAAGGGATCGATGAGAAGATCAAGCAGCATCATGGCGCTACCGCCATGCGGCACAGCGGCGGACTGGCGAGATTCAACGCGGGAATGTGCTCCAGCACCCGATCGGCGCTACCCCAGTGGCAACACTGCGGCGTCAGCAACAACGCTTGGGGGAAGTGGTTCGCCACCATAGACATATCATGCAGCACGGCAATCACCGTTCGCCTCTGTCGGTGCAGCTGTGCGATCACCTGCAGCAATAGCTGGATGGTAGCGCTGTCGATGCCGGTAAAAGGTTCATCCAGTAAAATCAGCGGCGCCTGCTGGACCAGCAGGCGAGCGAACAACACGCGTTGCAGTTGGCCACCTGAAAGCTCGCCTACCGGGCTTCTCGCCATCGGCGCCATGCCGACGGCATCCAGCGCCTCGACAATCCTCAACCCGGCGCGCTTGCCCAGCCCACCGAACATACCGCACTGCAGCCAGCTCCCCATTGCCACCAGATCGCTCACTACGATCGGAAATTGACGATCCAGCTCAGCCTGCTGCGGCAGATACGCCATGCGCGGTAGCTTGCTGCCGCTGAAAAGCAGGCTCCCGCTCTGCAAGGGTAAAAGCCCGGCCAACGTTTTCAGTAACGTAGATTTCCCCGCGCCGTTAACTCCCACCACCGCCGTCAGAGAACCGGCAGCGAAATGTCCGCTAAGCGGGGGAAACAGCGGTGTGCCGCCATAGCCCATCACAGCTTGTTGCAGCGTAATCATGGCAGCAATACCGCCCAGTAGATGCTCATCCATAGCAGAGCCAACAGCGCTGCAGCGATAACACAGCGTAATCCCGCCGATGCGGTGAACAGGGAATGCAATGACGATACAGCGTCATTTTGATGGGGTACGGATGTCAGTTTCATAGCCTGATGGAAAAAATGTTATTGTTATAATATAACATCACAAACATATCCGCGACTCAAGCGCTCACCCGGTGATTTATGTAACGGAACTTAACAACGAAAGTTATGCTTGCACCGATAGTTAGCAGCTTAACGAATAACAAGGGTACTCCCTTTGGATATACCGAATAACATCAGGGTTATTAAGCAGTAAACAACGTTGGAAAACCGTAAAAAATTCTACGGTAAACGAAAAGTTTACCGACGAGGTGGCGAAAAAGGAGTAAGATAAATAGATTGGATAGCTGCACGGTCAGGCATTAAATGCATGTAACTCTTCGTTGCGACACAATGACGGAAGCACTTTCCGTTAAAAAACTAAAGAAAGTGATTAACGATAAAATGTCAGAGTTGGTGCCGGCATTGACCAGCGGCCTGAGTTTTTATTCGGAAAGTGCGCGTTACGCCGAGGGTTCATTAGAAATACTTGATATTCAAAATGGGAGCGGCAGCCAATATTCAATGAGTTATCGCTATAAATGGACAATTTTCAACGCCTGTCTGGATATCAGCGCCGAGGAATACATCAGCGACAGCGTGGCCTTTAGCGTTGTTGACACGGGATTAACCTTTGACGTCATTGATTACTCCCGCCCCTCTACCGCAGATGAATTGTAAGTTTACGTAATAACAGCAGGCCAAATGCGAAAAAATGATTTATATTCATTATACGGAAAGTTTATTTTTTCACCATTAAGCTACCTCCGTCCATGATGTAAATCAGCTTACTCACAGAGTGTTATCAACACCGAAATTAAGACTTACGGAGGGGATGATATGGATGAGTATTCGCCTAAAAGGCACGATATTGCTCAGCTCAAATTCTTGTGCGAAAATTTGTATGATGAAGGTATCGCAACGCTGGGCGACAGCCACCACGGCTGGGTGAACGATCCAACGTCTTCCGTCAACCTCCAGCTTAACGAGTTGATTGAACATATTGCTTCGTTTGTGATGAGTTATAAAATTAAATACATGGACGAAAGTGATTTATCGGAGTTAGTCGAAGAGTATCTCGACGATACCTACACACTGTTTAGCAGTTACGGTATTAACGATTCCGATTTGCGCCGCTGGCAAAAAACCAAAGCGCGATTATTCAGAATGTTCTCAGGAGAGGGCATCTGTACGACAATGAAAACTTAGGGGATAATTATCCCCAAACTACTCTATGGTTTATAAAACTAAAGGTTATCATGACTAAAATTGACTATCTGATGCGTTTACGTAAATGCACCACGATTGACACCCTGGAACGCGTTATTGAAAAGAATAAGTATGAGCTTTCGGACGACGAGCTAGAGCTGTTTTACTCCGCAGCAGACCACCGTCTTGCCGAGCTCACCATGAATAAGCTGTACGATAAAATCCCTGTTGCCGTTTGGAAGTTCGTCAGGTAATCCGGGTGGTAAATGCGTTGAGCCGATCTCCAGTCGGCCTCAATGTCTACCCTAATCGAGAATTTATCGTATTGACTTACAGTGATTTTTATTCGCTGTCGAAATTCTGGAATAATAGTTGGAAGCAATCCTCAATTAACGGTGGACGGCTCTACCACGCGCTGCCCATTAGCACCGGGGTGCGGAAAAACCTTGGCTACGGCAGTCGAAGAACGGTAGTTCATTATCATGCAAATACGCTGTAGGTAGTAAAAGCTGCGGTAAAATAACCACCATCAATTCCCTCATGTTATACCTCCAGACAATCCGCCTGATAACGGCGGCGCACCAGCGGAAGAACCGGTGCGCCAAACAGCATGCAGGCTACAACATGCGGCGCAGAATCGCATTCTTTTCAAAATAGTGATGCTTTATCACCGCAACCACGTGGAGCACTATCATTCCCGTCAGCGCCACACACGAGCAGCGATGTATGACAAAAAAGAATCTGTTCACTTCCAGGTTAGCCACTGGTCGGGGAAAATCTATAACGCCAAAGACCTGGAACCCCTTTTCCAACATTAAAAAGCCGCTGATCAGCACCACGAAAATAAGCAGATAGAAAATCTCATGCAGCAAATGCACCAACCCCTTCCCATGCCCTTTCAGCATTTCGCCATAGGGAACCGACGGCCTGAAAAAACGCCAGAGAAAGCGTGCCACCATCAGCGGCGTCAGCACCAGGGCCAACGACATATTAGTCTCTGAGAAAAAGGTAAATATCCGCTCATTCGGCATAAAATGCAGTGAGTATCCGACAATCATGACGTAAAACATCGCGGCGGCAATGATCCAATGCAATAGGCGGCTGAAGAGATCGTAACGAGTGCGGATGCCAATCGTCTCGGTTTGATGTTGCATAAAACCCTCTTAAAAGCGGCCATTGCTGGCCGCTGAATATTCTGTTCGTTATCAGATTGCTTACTTTTTCACAACCCACGCGTCCTGCCAGTTGGCCCCCACACCCGGCTCATAATGGTTTGCTGCGCTGTTCCACTGCATGCAGTAGCCGCTGTACGGGAATGGCTTACATTCGTAAACCTTGCCATCTTTCGGTTGCAACACGGTGGTGCCGGCAGTGTATTTGCTCAGGTCGTTCGGGAAGACGAAGTTATATTCGCCGGTGCCGCCGGTAGACTCAGCTTCAAGATTGAAATTTTCAACGTCAGGCTGAATGCTATGCCCCGTATCGTTAGTCGCAATCACCTTCAACATATGGTGACCTTCGCTGACGTTGTTCAGATCCATGCTCAATGGCTGGCTGGCATCTTCCAACGTGGTCTTCAGGTAACCCTTCTCGATCTGGTGGTGATCGAACACGCGAGCTTCAACGGTCAGTTTGCCTTTCACTTCAGCGTTAAAGGTCAATTGGGATTTACCGTCTTTGATCTTGGTGCTCGACAGCCCACCAACGCGGATTTCCTCGGTAACGGCAGGTGTTTCTTCTTCATAGGAAATCACCACGCTCTTCAGCGTGCTGCCTTTCTTGGCGAAGACGTAGTTGTTACCGGCAATTGGATTGACGTTGCCATCCTTATCTTTAACCCCGGCGCGCACGTCAGCATGGGTGGCGTTAATTTTTTCCGCGAGCGCCTGGCTCCAGCGGTTTTTATCGGTCAGCGCTTCGCTGTTGATATCGAGTTCGACCTGCATGGCGATCACTTCGCCGGCATCACTGAAGAAACGGGCGATCGCTTTATCGCCGATCACCAGATTTTTACCGTTGATCTGTCCTTGCAGTTGCTGGTTCCATTCGGAAACAATGCCGCCATCTTCAAAGTTAACGTCGACGGCCTGATAGAAACTGTTTACCGTGTCGTTAATTTCCCACACGCCATAAATCACCTGGTAACCGGTTCTTTCCGGAACCACACACTGGTGAACTTCACGCTCCTTTGGCGCATCACCGTGGCCATCAACCTCACAGAAAGGCTCGCTTTCGAAAGATTCACGCGACAGCGGCTTATTCACATCCCAGTTCTGCTTGGTGATGTAATAACGCCAGTTGTTGGTTTTATGCTTGGCGGTATGGTACCAAGTGAAGGTCTGTGGACCCGGCTTCATGGTATTCAGCGCCCAAATGTTGATGCCCTGACGGTCAAGTGGCTCAAAGCCCCCGACGCCGCCGCTGGCCAATTGGCCATCCAGAGGCTGGTCATTAACCGGGAAGCCGGAGATTTGCTCAACGCTTTGCGGTTCCCACTGGGCACGACCGCAATCGGTGTTTGAACCCAGTTTGCATTTAAATGCACGGCTCTCGGGGACTTCAATATAACCGTGCGACCATGCAGTGGAAGAGGCGGCAAGGGTTGCCATCATCAAGGCAATTTTTGATAATTTCATTACTACTCCAGTTAAACTGTTCGGCTTTCAACTGATAAACGTCAAATAACTTCCAGTCGAATTATTTACTGTTCTAATAAACGCGGTAACTTCCCGCCCCAAAAGAATAAAACGAATAAATAAGCCTGAGATACTTAGGTTGCCTTAACTTAATGCACATTAATGGCAGTACCCCCTTAGTACATATGAAAAATACTTAAAAAAAATCTGGAGCATTGAAACCATAATTAACCGAAGATAAAATAACCAAGCACTCCCAATACCTAATATGAGAATAGTATGTTTACTAAAAATATTGCCGCGTTAACGATATCCATCGGGCTGCTGTCCGGCTGTCAACATTCTGCAGGACATAAAACCACGCCGCCCACGGCCGAACATCAGTTGGAACAGCTGTCCTCGCTGGTCGGGGCCAGCCAGTTTCTTCGGGAAAAATGCAACCGTGCCGACATTCCGGCCAATAATAAGTTGGCCGCAGCGGCATTGAACGAAGCAAATAAAAAAGGTTGGCCAAGCCAAGACGTAAATCAAACCCAATTACTCGACGCGGCCAAAGGAGTATTTGATCGGCTGAATGCCGACGCTACTCCCCTGGCGCAGAAATGCAGCAGCTTTAACCAGTCGCTGGCGCGTTTTCTTGAGCATACACGCTAGCCAACAAAGGGTTGGAAAATCCAGTGGTAAACTACCCACGACCATCCGGCTATCGCCAGCCCTGGCCCGAACGGCAAGGGCTGCGACCAGCTGCGGGAACGCATCACGCGCAGCAGCAATAGCCAGAGCAGGCTACAGGAAGACCCAAACAACAAGATCTGCGGCAGAGCTTCATATCCCCCCCAGGCCCCCAACGCCGCCAGTAATTTAAAATCGCCATATCCCAAACCTTCGCGTCCGGTCGATAGCCGAAACCCCCAGTAAAGCAGCCAAAGGATGAGGTAACCCGCGACAGCTCCCATTACCGCGGCGGGTAAAAAGTGCGGCTGCGCAATGCTATGCCACAACAACCCGAGCCACAGCAATGACAGGGTCAGACAATCGGGCAACAACTGCCGTTCCATATCGATAACCGACAGCGCTAACAATAACGAAAATAACGCCAACATAAAAAACCAGTCGACACCGACACCGATAAAATAGGCTATCGATATGCCAGCCAGCATGGTAACCCATTCCACCAACGGATAACGCGAGGAAATAGCCACCCGACAGTGGCGGCAACGCCCGCGCAATATCAACCAACTTAGCAGCGGAATATTATCATAGGGCTTTATTTTCTCTAAACAGTGCGGGCACGTTGAACCTGGCAGAAAAAAATTAAAAACATCAGGGTCACTGCCATTATTCCTCCCGAACGCTTCGCGCTCAAGCATCTTAGGCAACCGGTAAATCACCACATTAATAAAACTGCCCAAACAAAGGCTCAGCACTGCGCTGAATAATAGCCAGCAGTCACTGACTCTATCTTCAATGGCGAATAACATATTTCCCTCTGAATGAATAAAACGGAGAACCCTTATCAAATGGCTTGCTGCGCTGCCACCAACAGTTGGCTGACCTTCACTACGCCCTGATCCTGTTCGCTACGCTCGACGGCAAGTTGCACCACCCGAATCCCTTGTTCGCGCTGTAATTCGGCCAACCAGAGCATTAAATGCGCGAACGGGATCGAGGCTAATGTCATCTGCACGCCTTCTTCGCTTTCATCCCAGGCCGTAACGGGAATTTTATTTTTTTGCACGCTCTGCCGCAGATGTTCCTGTAGCAAAACACGGGGTACGGCGTCAGGCGGTAAACGAGATTGCAGCAAGGAGACGCGGTTCATCTGCCCATTCAGCGCCACCAATTGCTGCGCATTTTTTTTCATCTGATAAAACTGATACAAACAATAACTGAACGCGGCCAGCAGCAGCAGGCTCAACGCCACCGCAGCCTGCAGGCTTTTATCGGCGCCAAAGCCAATTCTCCGTACGTTCATTGCTCCCCTCCGACCGTCAGAATCACCAAATTATCCGAAGGCCCTTCCGTCATGGTGATGACGATGCCATTGTCTTCGCTTGGCAACGGCAGCGGCGTATCCTCTTTTAGCAGGGTGATAACCAGCTCATTTTTAGCGCCATCGAAAATTAACGACTGCAGTTGTGGCTGCTCCCACAGAGAGAGCGCCTCAGTGGCATAAGGCAATAGCTTAAACAGCTGAGGTTCCTTCAATATGTTTTGCATCTGTCTGGCTTTTTTTCTGGCCTCCTCAACGGGTGAGGCCGTCAGCGACTGCCCCGGCGACAGATGCTGATATAAAGCGGCCATCTGCCTTTCGGCTTGCCCGGCCTTCAGTTGATGGTACAAACCGCAAACCAGCAACGAACAACTGATCAATATCAACGCACAAGCGGTCTTCCCTGGAATAAACCACGGCCATCTGAGGGCGGGTTTAAATTTCCCCTGCAGCAGGTTGATCTTGCTGCGCCCGGCCTCATTCGCCAATTGCCATAACGGATCCCCTGCGGAGGATTCGCTCTCCCATGCCGGCGGCACGGTGTCGCCGGCATGAAGGCAAAGATCCGGCGTGACCGGAAGCTCGCTGTCCACCCATGCGCAAGGCAATTGCATGCCTTGCCACTTGCCCGTTCTTATCAACCATCGATCGGGCCAATATGCCGCACTACACTCCCCGGGTAAGGGCAATGCCAGCACATCCGGTAGCATTTTATCGGCCTGAAGGCCGCAGGCGCGCAGCCGTTCGCACCAGGTTTGCATTTGTGTCAGCGTTACCCCGGCAATGCCGAAATTCATCTGCTCCCTGCCCACTATCACCCAGTGCATCTGTTCCACGTCGGTCAGCAGTTCGCTTTCATGCTGGAACGCCAACGCCATCGGCGTCGCCAGCCTGGATTTTCCCTGAAACTGCGTATTGCGCAGCACCACATGGCGCGCAGGAACCAACACCACCACGCTGCTGTTCCGAGCCATAACCGCCAGCTCGGTACCCGCATTATCCAGATCGAGGCTGGCGGCAAAGGTGCTTTGCGCCGCCCCAAACTTGCCCCAGCGTACGTCGGCGACGGTGCCGTGCCCCAAGACGATTAGCAGTATATTGTCCGCCATACTCTACTCTCCCCAACCAAACTGGCGCCGAATGACCTTCGTGCCGGAACCGTTCCGTTGCAATACGCTGACCAAGCGATACCTGCCGTCACCCAGTTTCACCCGCAGCTCCACAATAAAGCGGCTGCCGGTAGTGGCAAGTCCGTCAGCCAGGCCGCCGTCTTTCAACTTACGCAGCTCGGGGTAGTTATCCGTGGTTAAAAAGTCCAATGAGCTCCAGCCAAGCTGCGGCCGACCGGCGATGATCGCCAGGAGTTGCTCGTTACCCAAAGCATTCAGCGACATCGCCCTGATCAACGGCAACTGCCGCGCCGTGGCGGTGTTGAGGTTAATTTGCAGCGTATTGTCCGGTAAGGCGCAGACCAATGGCGCCATACGCAGGTACAGTTCACGGCTTATGATGCCGATCTCCCGCAGTTCACTGGCGTCTTCAATCAGATAGGCCGTTTCAGACGTGGCGCGTTGTGCGCTGATTTTCATAATAACAGCGTCGGCGATAGCACCGGCCTGCGGCTCGGCAACGCCCAGATTGGTGAGCAACAGCATGAATATCTGCTTCTCCCTCGCTATTTTCGGCTTTTCGGCCCCAGCGTCATCCACCGGGGATGACGTTGCGAGCGCATTTAAATTAAAACAGATATCGGCGCTGACAATGCGCACTGAAACCTCCCCCTCTTCCGTGCGCATGGCCATATTTTCACGCGCCCATGCCTGCCCCAAATTCACCGAAACCTGCTTATCCAACGCTTGTTGCAACTGCCTTTTGGCATAGATTTCTCCGCCCAACAGCAGCCACTTGGCCCGTAATTGCTCCTGCTGAAACTGCGCTCGCGTCAATGAGCGCTGCCAATAGTTGTTGATATTCACCGCTATAATCGTCATTACCGACATCATTAACAAAACCATCAGTAACGCCATTCCCCGCTGTTTATTCATGATTTTTCCTCAGGCGACAGCGGAACAATGCGTCGTACCATGCCGAAAGAGCGCGTTTCAACGATGATCTCGACCGCCTGAGGCAGCCAGGTGCTGGCATGCCACGCCGATAACCATTCACCTTGATAATAAAAACGCAGTTGGAACTGCAACACATCCGACAACAACGCCACACTGCGCGCGGCAGACGGCGGACTGTTCAGGACTGGGGAGCTCAGCCGTTCCAGTCTCCCCTTCTGAAACCGATATTCCACCCGCTCCAGCGTCGAACGCGGCAACCTGGCACCGGGGTTATGCCAGTAATTTCTGATCATCATGACCCGATAGCCGTCAGCGCCCTCCGCAACCTCGCGCGCCATAAACTCCGGTATGCCGGGCTGACCGGCCAAACCGGCCGGCGTGCGGGTGAGTGCATGGGTAAAGTCCCGTTCAATGAGGGTTAGCGCCCGTTGCAACTGAACCATTTGCGTCGATTTTCTCTGGGTGATCTCACTGTTTCTCAATACACCTTTGAAAATCATCATCGCAGTGAGCGACAACAAAGAAAAAATAACGATGGCCAGCATCATTTCCACCAGAGTAAAACCGCGCTCCGCTTCCCTGTTCATGGCAATTCTCTGTAGGCCAGCAGCCTGATCAAGGCACCTGGCGCCTGCGGATCGCGCCGAACCTCCATTTCTATCGCTCGCATCCCGACATCCGTGGTGTCTCTGCCGCGATAACGCCAATACCAGGTTTCATCCGCCATTTCAGTCGTCCCCTGACGCCATGCCTGAGCGGGCAGTACCGTATCAAGCTGCAATAAAGTCAGTTGGTTATCCGCTACCCACAGGGCGATATTCTTCGCTTCGATGGTCCCCAGGCTTTGCACCTGCCGCCCGGTGGTTTTGATTAACGCCATGCAACCGATAGCGAAAATCATCAGCGCAACCATCACCTCCAACAGGGTCATGCCGCGCTGTCGTTTATATTTATGCTTCATCACAGTGGACTTCTGTCGTCTCAAACGTAAAGAAACCGGTCGCGCTGAGCTGCCACTGGCATTTCCCCTGCAGCAATGTGACGGAAAATACGGTGGTTTCCCCGCCCGGATACAGCCAGACTTGCGGTTCCTCCTGCGGCGGCCATGCCTCATCCAGCTGGATAGCCTGCCCTTCCTGGGCCAACAACAGTTCAACCCCTGCAGCTAAAGGCAAGCCTATCGCCACCGCCGTTTTATCCTGCGGTTGACCGGCGGCGACAATGCGCCAACCGCTGCGGCTGAACACCACGCCATAGGTTGTTCCTTCACGCTCAGCCCGTTCCGCAACCTCATTCAACTGCCAGGCCAATTGCTCACCCTGTCGCGCCAGTTGGCTTTCAGTGGCGGGAGAACGCAGCATCACCAGGCTGCTGGTAATGCCTAATAACAGCAGCACCAGCATAATCTCCAGCAGAGTAAAGCCGCGTTCGTACCTCATCATCACTCAGCTTTATCCGCAGTGCTCGCGCCCCAGTTACCGATGTCGTCATCAGTGTCGGCAATGCCATCCGGGCCGATGGAGAACACATCCAGCCTGCCGTGCTTGCCGGGGTTGCGCAGTTGATACTCATTGCCCCAGGGATCTTGCGGCAGCCGGCGGATATAACCGTCTTCAGGATAATTGCGGGGAATCGGCGCCACTTCGGGCTTGGTCGACAGCGCCGCCAACCCTTGCTCCGAAGTTGGATAACGCCCGTTGTCCAACTTGTACATATCCAGCGCATTTTCCAGGGCGACAATATCGCTGGTCGCCTTTTGCTTATCCGCTTTATCTTTATTTCCCATCAGGCTGGGAATCGTCAAACTGGCCAATAACCCCAGAATGACAATCACCACCATAATTTCCAAAAGCGTAAAGCCCTTTTGTTTAAAATTGCGTACATTACTGATACTTCTTACTTTATTTTCCGTTAACATCTTCATTATCCAATCATATTATTGAGCTGCAATATTGGCTGAAGGATAGCCAAAATAATAAACAGCACCGAGCTGGCCATCACTATTACCAATAAAGGTTCAAACAGCCCCAGCGCCAAAGTTATTTGCCGATTAAAGGCATCCTGTTGCATATTCGCCGCCCGCTCGAGCATCATTTCCAATTCACCGCTGCGCTCACCGGACATGATCATGTGCCGCATCATCGGCGAAAAAAGTGCGGTTCCCTCCAGAGACGGCGACAACCCTTCTCCTTCACGCACCCGTTCCATCGCTGCCAACAACCGCTGTCGGGCATCATCATTGCCCAGTACGCTGGCGCTGATGCGCATCGCCTCCAGCAACGGCACCGCGCTGGCGTTCAAAATGCTCAACGTTTTGGCGTAGCGCGCCGTATTCACGCCAAGGATCAACTTGCCGATAACCGGTAGCCGCAGGATAAAAGCATGCCACCGGGTACGCCTGCTCGGCTCTTTCAGGCGATAGCGAAACAAACCGACGCCCGCCAGCAACAACATCAGCACTGCCAGCCCCCACTGCCGGATGACGTCACTGGCACCGATCAGCAGCCGGGTAGACAACGGCAAGGCCTGTTTCATATGAATAAATTGCTCTATGACTTTAGGCACCACCGCAGTAAGCAAGATGGCGACTACCCCGATCGCCACCACCGTCAGCACCATCGGGTATACCAATGCCTGAGTGATCTTGTTTTTCATTTGCTGGCGCTGTTCGACATAGTCGGCCAACCGCTCCAGCACCGGTGCCAGATGGCCGGAGATTTCGCCGGCAGTCACCATGGCGCAGTACAGACGATCAAAAATAGGCGGGTATTGCCCCAACGCATGCGCCAGGGAAAAACCTTCCAGGATCCGCAGGCGTACCTGCGTCAGCACCGCCTGCAAACCTTTCTTTTCCGTTTGCCGCGCTACCGCCATCAACGCTTCTTCCAGCGGCAATGCGGCGGACATCAGCGTCGCTAACTGACGGGTCAACAACGCCAGATCGCTGCTCGTGACGCCGGAGGTCAGCCGAAAGCCAGGCAGCTTGTTGAAACTGCGATTTTTTTTGGCCTTAACCGCCAGCACCTGCCACCCTTTTTCACGCAACAGATCGCGGGCATGACGCAAAGAGTCCGCCTCAAGCCCCCCGCGTCGGGCACGCCCTTGCCTGTCGCAGGCATGATAATCAAATCTCATCGCCATCCCCTTCGCGGGTTACTCTCAGCACCTCTTCCAGACTGGTCTCGCCGGCACTCATTTTGGCGATCCCATCCTGACGTAAAGACTGATAGCGCGAGGCGGCCAGCCGCATGATGTCGATCTCGCTGTCCCCGCGGTGGATCGCCAGCCGCATGGGTTCATCCAGCACCAGCAGCTCATGCAGACCGATACGGCCAAGGTAACCCTGCCCACTGCAGGCGTTACAGCCCAACGATCGCCAGCCAGTGACGCTCTGATCCGCAGGCAGATCAAACGCCCGCCGTTGCCGATCGGACAGAGCGTAGGGTTCGCGGCAATGTGGACACAGCCGCCGCACCAGGCGCTGCGCCAACACGCCACTGAGCGAACTGGACAGCAAGAATGGTTCAACGCCCATATCTCGCAGGCGGGTAATGGCACCGATCGCCGTATTGGTATGCAACGTGGACAGCACCAGGTGCCCGGTCAGCGAAGCCTGTACCGCGATCTGCGCCGTTTCGCCATCGCGGATCTCGCCGATCAGCACCACATCGGGATCTTGGCGCAGCAGCGCACGCAGCCCGCGGGCGAAGGTCATGTCCACCTTCGGATTCACCTGGGTCTGCGCAATGCCGCTCAACTCATATTCGACGGGATCTTCAATGGTCATGATGTTGCGGTTTTCGTCATTAATCTGGTTCAGCAAGGTATAGAGCGTGGTGCTCTTGCCGGAGCCGGTCGGCCCGGTAACCAGGATGATGCCGTGCGGCTGCTGAATCAGACGCAGGAGCGCCTGTTGACGTTCCTGCGTCATGCCTAAACTGGGCAGATCCAGCCTGACGCTATTTTTGTCCAGCAGGCGCATAACCACCCGCTCACCGTGGCTGGCCGGCATCACCGATACGCGCACGTCAATCGCCCGCCCAGCGATCTTCAACGTCATGCGTCCATCTTGCGGCACCCGTTTTTCAGCAATGTCCAGTTTCGACATCACCTTGATGCGCGACACCAGCAGCGCGGCCAATTTGCGCTGTGGCGCCAGAATGCGTTGCAGCGCACCGTCAATGCGAAAACGGATCACCAATTCGCTTTCGTAGGTTTCGATATGAATATCGGAGGCACGGGCTTTGATTGCCTCACTCAGCATGGCGTTGATCAAACGGATGATCGGCGCATCGTTCTGCTCGTCCAGCAGATCCTGCTGCTCCGGCAGCTCTTCCGCCAGCGTGTAAAAATCCAGCTCGCCGCCCAGATCGTCGATCATCTTCTGCGTATGACCGGCTTCCTGCTGGTAATACGCCACCAGTTTCTGTTCAAAGATTTCAAGCGCCAACCACACCAACGTCGGCTCGCCCGGCAAGCAGCGGTATGCTTCTATCAGCGCGGCCTGAGCCGTTTGCTGATGGCAATACAACTGTGTGCCACTCGGTTCAGCGACGGCGAGCACGCCGTGCTGGCGTGCCCAGGCAAAAGGCAACAGATGACCGGAGGGGCTCAGCGTCATGATTTTCCCTCTTGGTGATAAAACGCATTTACCTGCGAAATGACGCGGAGAAACGCTTGATTGTCACCCGCAGTTGGGCCAGAAGAGATTTCCTCGCGCAACGCCTTTTTCAACTCGATATCTTCCCGCTGCTCGGTATCGAATTTGCCGACTTTACGTTGGCTTTGCTGCGAGAATCCTTCGGTCGTACGGATGATGGTCGGGCGGATGAACAGCATTAAATTGCGCTTGCTCTCTTTCACCGCCGTAGAACGAAACAGCGCGCCCAACACCGGAATTTTCCCCAACAGCGGAACGCTGCTTTCCACCTCTGAATTGGTTTTATCCAGCAGACCGCCAACCACCACCGTTTCGCCGCTGTCGACCAACACGGTGTTGTTTACCGTACGGATATTAAAAGTGGCGCCCAGGGAATCGGAGGAGACCTGCGTATTGTCGGCCACGCTGGAGACTTCCTGTTCAATCTGCATCAGGACCGACTGACCCTTGTTAATCTGCGGTTTGACCTTGAGTTTGATCCCCACCGTTTTACGCGAGACGGTATTGAAAACGTTATCGCTGTTGGTGGTTTGCGAGCCGGTCAAAATAGGCACATCCTGGCCTACGCTGAATTCCGCTTCGGCGTTATCCAGAGTGACAATGCTCGGCGTAGCCAGGATATTATTTTGATTGTTGCTGGCGATAGCGGATAACAATACCCCCCAATTTCCGCTGTAAAAGCCGGTCATCAAGCCGCTGGCCTTGTTGAAGGCTTCAAGCATACCGCCGTCGAAACCCGATGAAACACCGGGTACATTGCCGGCAAACTGCGTTCCACCACCGTATTTATTGGCCCACTGGACGCCGATATTCAGACCCTGACCGTCCTGCACCTCAACAATCACCGCCTCAACCAGCACCTGAGCACGGCGAACATCCAGTTTGGTAACCACCTCTTCCAGGTCGCGCATCACATCCGGCGCAGCGGTGATGATCAACGCATTGGTTTGCTCATCGGCTTTGATCACCACATTTTTCAACAAGGCTACATTGGTCGCCGTGCCCTCTTTTTCATTTTGCAGGCCTGAGCTAATCCCCGTCAGCACCTCAACTAGGCTCTGTGCCTTGGCGTATTTCAGCTGAATGACTTTTGTATTGCCCTGATTGACGCTCTTGTTATCCAGCTGATAAATCATGTCCTTAACATATTCGCGGATCCGATCGTCGCCGGTGATCATCACAGTATTGGTTCTGTCATCCGCGACCAGCCGCAGCGTCGCAGCCCCCGCCATGCGCTGCTTGCCCTCTTCACGGAACAGTGCATTGACCATACGCACAATTTCGGCCGCCGCCGCATGCTTCAGCGCAAGGGTTTCTATCTGATTGCTGTCGTCCTGATCCATCTCCCGAACAATATCGATCAACCCATTCACTACCGCGGCTCTGCCGGTGATCAACAATGCGTTGCCCTGTTCATAATGCGCCACGCTGCCTACGCCCACGCTGTCGTTCAGTTGACGTAATAATGGGGAAATATCCTTGGCCGCGATATTGCGCAAAGGAACAATACGCATTACAACCTCATCCCCTTCCCCAATCAGCTCGCCGCCGGCCTGCGACAAAGCGGCTCTTTTCCCGTCTTTCGCCACAATGACTTTAAGTACGTTATTTGGCATACCAATGACGGTATATCCGTACACGTCCAGCACGTTCAGGAAGAATTGATAATATTGTTTATCATTAAGCTGCTCATAGCTACGTACGGTGACTTTTCCTTTCACCGCCGGATCAATAATGATCGTTTTCCCCAGGTTTTTACTGACCGTGTTGATAAATTCCTGAATATCCGTACCTTTGAAATTGGCAGAGAATGACGCTGCATGTGTTATCCCGGGGGTAGCAGCCAACATTGATACCACCACCAGTTCCCGCCAGGGAAGGCGGGCCAGTTGATGGCCAAAATGGTAAAAAAGATGCGTAATCACAATGTAGCCTTATGACCTTAAAAATTTCTCGTCCTAAAAATAAAATACACCTAGTCTTTAAAAATCATCGAGGCGTAGTATCCATTCTCATCAAGCAATATTTTGTCTTGCAGTATTCGTAATATAACGAGGTTACTGCCAGCGATGCGATCGCCCATACCGTAGCTGGCCTGCTTGCCGGCGCGCTCTATGATGACCAGGCTGTGCTTGTGATCATCACTCAATAGCAAGCCGGTAATTCTTCCCGCCAGACGGGTTTCAGGGGCATTATTGATAACATCGTCATTTAGCCCCTGCGAGCTAATCTTATAGCTCATACCGTTATTTCTATCTCCCTGCCTTTCCCCATACCGGCCAAAAAATTCAGCATTGTTGATTTTTTCTATATCATCTTGCGCAGGGAAGCCAACATAATGCCTCTCTGCAGGCACGATATTACTCCGCGATAAAACACCTGCCTGATCTATGCGGTATATTTTCCAAAGTTGAGAAAAAATAAAAACCACATTCGCCAAAAAGAAAAATGAAATAAAAAAAACAATAAACCGTTTACTCACTTTGGCCTCGGGGTAATCAGATAAATTGGCAGTTCGTTTTCATCAGGCGCTAAGCAGACACACCCACAAACATCACCACCGACAACAGCAGTGTCAATGTCAGTGCCATCTTATAGTTAATAATTTCCAACAGGCTCTTCCTCCCTTTTTTACTTTCCGCTCTTTTTTTAATTCCTGACCCAGTCCCCTCAGTTGTTTCCTGTTCGCAGGCCTGAAAACTCAGCATGACACCAAATCGGGGAATAGTTTTAATCACTTGACTGGGGATACCGTGTCGCGAAAACAACGACCGACATTGAAATATAATTTGATGATAATTGTTATCGCTAATGGTTTCATGATTGCAAAACCATACTGCGCGAATAATATCATTCTTTTTATATATCCCACTAAGCAGACAGAGAATAAACCGACGTTGCAATTCTGTCATCTCAATGACAACATTCTCTCTTTTAAACAACAATGTTTTATTATTGTTATCTAATACAACCGACTCGTTTTCCATCAGGGTGTCGTTCAGAGCAATGTCATGTATGTCCATATCTCACCTATTGACTAGAAAAAACAACAACCAAGCATCGTTCCCTCCCCCCAAGAAACCCTGTTCGAGGAAGAAGAAAACAATAGCGCGATTAAAGATGCCATCTAATAAAACATGAACAATAAGGAATGGCAACAGCATCAAAACACAATATACAATATAAAATTAATAATATTTTACAAAATCGATTAAAATAAAAAAAACCAATAAAAACAAACAATTAATTGAAAACATAAAATTATAAAAATATCATATATAAAAATATATATCATTCTCTATAATTATAAACACCTTGGTATGGAGATAGCTGACAGCAATGGAAAAGCCAAACCTGAATATAACCTCAAGGCAAAAAAACAGTAGTCCGTTAATAGTTTCTATCGTTACTGTATGCTTATGCCTCGGATTATTATTTTACATTACAAAGAAACATTGGGGCATAGACACTACTAAACATCAGAGTGTCCTTATCAAGATAATTGATATGATAGAAGTTAGATTCACTATTAAAAAAATAGGAATAAATTTCAGAGGGTAAGGTGTCTCTTACCGAACGCTGTTCATTGCCATATTTGAATTTATAAAACTCATCTTGTGCAACATAAGTGAAATTAACATTGCGGCTCACAAAAAACCGCTTATCTCCACTGCTCGCCACCCCATTCAGAGTCATAATACCTTTATTGTTCGTAAAAAAAACGTAGTGCATTTTTAAAACAAGACGAATATCCATCGGTGCGCCGGCATGATCCAAATCATTGGCGTAAGTGAACTTCGCATTAGCTTCGCAGGCAATGCCCTTTAAATCCTGATAGGCATGGGTGAGGTAATATATGCTACTACCGAAAACAATGCACAGAACAATGAGTATCATCGACAATACAGTTAACTTTTTTTCCATGCGCGGATATACTCACTTTCACAATGATGATAAGAATGATCGCTGTCCATTACACATTTTGCGATAAAATGACGGCCACTGTCTTCCGTGGTGTTAAGTGAGTGATTCAGCCGCGTAATAATCACCTCGTCCTTACCACATCGATTTCCATAAATATCCTTCTCGTTCAAAAACTGCAGGTAGCGTTCCGTTTTTTTATCGAGATACTTTCCATAATAATAAATCGGGCAACCTTTAACCACACCAAGATAAGAGATAAACGGGCGACTTTCATTTTCACGGTAATGCTGATAATAAAAAAACAAAAAAAACAAGATGGCAATAGGTAATGCAATGGATAAGGTACGAAGTAACATCATCAGGTAATAATGATATGCATATGACTTTTGGGTGCCACTGCTGACAGACATTAACGGGGGAACATCTTCTGACGATTGGCCTGGGGGGGATATTTCCAAGACCTTAACAAAAATGGTTTTATTAATTCTATAACCTGTTTTAGCCACCGTGATTATCAAGCGATCGCTGAATCCTACGGTAAGTAATGCCCGGCGAGTCAGGCTAATATATTGGTTCAGCGTTGCGGAAGATACGCTCAGACCTTGCTCACCCCAAACCTGCTTAAAAATATCCTCTCTGCTGACCGGCTTTACACCATGCTCAAGCAAGCATTTGAACACTCTGACATTCAGGCTCGATAAAAATACTTCCTTACCATTTTTTATGCTCTTTAGCGAGCCGTTCTCGGTATTAAAGGCAACTTTGTTATCAATGATATAAATCATATTACAGCCTAATCTGATGCCTGATTATTGTCCAAAACTCCGTACCGACCCATTATAGTCAATATCAAAACTATCGCCTGACAACGCCAAGCATCAACAATATTTTAACCTCAACATCGACACCCCGCAACATTGAGATAATTCTCATCTTGTTCGGGTATCTCTGAAAAAAGAAAAAGCATCGAAACCAATATTTGAGACATCATATTATTTTTTAGGTGAAAATCAGATCGGATGACTGATTAAAACGCCTCTTTTATCGAGCGAATGGGCTAAACGACGATAGACGGAAACAGTGCCTAAGCGGTGGAGGAGGAAAAGCCGGGAGCAGAAATTGGTGGAGGCCCTGCCAGCTACATCCCGGCACACACGTCACCTGCTGCGGCTGCTTCCTTCCGGATCTGACCGAGTTCACAAGTTAGTGTTGCGGGAGAACCAACAGGGCCCCCATTGACGGCTTCCAAGACTGCGAAGCGGTGGGCATTATCGGTGATGGCCAGCCAAATAGCAAGCCAACCGGGACCAACCGCTGTTTTCTTACCCACCTCGGCTGTGGCACACTTTCATCCTTGGTTTTTTGCCGCAGCAGGAAAACATAAATGGAACCAGAAGACGCCACATTCAGCCAGCGCGTGTTCCACGTGGTAGCCGCCATTCCCTATGGCAAGGTCACGACCTATGGCGAGGTAGCGCGGCTGGCCGGCTCACCCCGTGCCGCACGTCAGGTCGGTGGCGTATTGAGGCGCCTGCCGGAAGGCAGCAGCCTGCCCTGGCACCGGGTGATTAACCGCCATGGCCAAATTTCGCAGCAGGGGGAGGACTTTCAACGTCAGCGCCAGGCGTTGCTGGGTGAGGGGATCATCTTTGGCGCGCACAGTACGGTCGATCTGCTGATTTACGGCTGGCGCTGGTAGCAACAAAACAGCCTTTGGCCGGAGCGCAAAGGCTGTTGATCTCTTACTGCTTCAGAATTGCCGGTTTACGGCATGGCTGTTGGGGTCGCCTGAACCGCAATGCCCTGCACCGGAACCAACTGCAGGTCGGCACGAGTGCCGTTGCGGTTAACTACTTCCTGGATAGTGTCGGTAATAAAGGTCATCCGACCGTTTACCGTAATGGCTGCACTCAGAATGATACGCGCGTTGGGCTGAATATCAGCCGGGTTGTAAGGCAGTACAAAATTAAACGGCGCCTGCTTGCCTTCAGTGCGCACCGCGCGCTGGGCAATCACTTTCGACGGCGCATCCGCCAATGAAGCATCAGAGAGCGTAACCGTCAGCACGGCATCCGGTGGCAGCGCAATGCGCTGGCGAATGTTAACCGAACCAGTTACCGCCGGGCCCTGAATCTGCGTTTGCGCAATCGCTGGGTTTCCCGCTGCCGGCACAGGCACATTGGCGCTCTTTTGGGCACAACCCGCCAGGGTGATCGTCAATGCTGCTGCTCCACCTACGATTTGCCAGAGTTTCATGGATCGGTCTCCTTTTTTATTATCAATACCTTGGTGGCTTTCACCACCCCACTCATTAAACTTAGCACAAAATACTGAAAAATCCATTTAGCACTGCCTATTAATCACTTAGCCTCCTAATAACGCTCAATATTCAGGCAATTTTCCCTGTGCTTTATCGCAACATATTGACGTCTTGCCGTGATATTCCGCACACTGCGCAAAATGATTATTAAAAAGGTAGTAACTTTATGAGCCAGGCACTGCAAAACCTCCTCGATCTGCTGGATCTGGAGAAAATCGAAGAAGGGCTATTCCGCGGACAAAGTGAAGATCTGGGTCTGCGACAGGTATTCGGCGGTCAGGTGGTCGGCCAGGCGCTGTATGCCGCCAAACAAACCGTGCCGGCAGAACGCAGTGTGCACTCGTTCCACAGCTACTTCTTGCGCCCAGGCGACAGCAGCAAGCCCATTATTTATGACGTAGAAATCTTGCGAGATGGCAATAGTTTCAGTGCCCGTCGCGTCAGCGCCATTCAGCACGGCAAACCGATATTCTACATGACCGCCTCTTTCCAAAGCCCGGAAGCGGGGTTTGAACACCAGAACACCATGCCGGACGTGCCGCCGCCAGAAGGGTTGATGTCTGAATCCGACATTGCCCAGAAGCTGGCGCATATGTTGCCGGATAAGGTTCGTGAAAAGTTTATCGGCCAGAAGCCGATTGAAATGCGCCCAGTCAAATTCCATAACCCGCTGAAAGGCACGGTGGAAGAACCGCATCGCTACGTGTGGTTCCGTGCCAACGGCACCATGCCGGACGATCAGCGTATCCACCAATATCTGCTGGGCTATGCGTCAGATTTCAACTTCCTGCCGACGGCACTGCAACCGCACGGCGTCGGTTTCCTTGAGCCGGGCATGCAGGTAGCGACCATCGATCATTCGATGTGGTTCCACCGGCCGTTCCGCATGGATGACTGGTTGTTGTACGTAGTGGAAAGCCCCTCCGCCTCTGGTGCGCGCGGCTTTGTGCGCGGCCAGTTTTACACCCGAGACGGCGTGCTGGTCGCCACTACGGTGCAAGAAGGCGTAATTCGCCAGCGCGAAGCCTAAAGCAAAAAAAAAAGGGCGATGTCACCATCGCCCTTTTCGCATCATCATTATTTTTCGAGTTATTTAGCGCACTGCCCTTCTTCAAGGCTTATTGGTTATAGGCACTCTCGCCATGGCTGTTGACGTCCAGACCTTCGCGCTCCTGCTCTTCCGGTACGCGCAGACCGACGATGGCGCCCGCCACTTTAAAGGCGATAAAGGCCGCCACACCGGACCAGACCAGGGTAATCACCACGCTCAGCAACTGGACCCACACCTGATGGCCCATGGTGACGCCTTCTGCATAACCGGTACCGCCCAGTGAGGAAGAGGTGAACACGCCGGTCAACAGACAGCCGACGATGCCACACACGCCATGCACGCCGAACACGTCACAGGTATCGTCCACTTTCAGCCATTTCTTCAGCGTGACCACGCCCCACAGGCCGGCAATACCGCCAATCAGGCCAATAATCAACGCCCCGCCGACACCCACGGTACCCGCAGCCGGCGTGATGGCAACCAACCCGGCGATACACCCGGAGCAAGCGCCCAGCAGCGAAGGCTTGCCGCGTACAATCCACTCGGCAAAGGTCCAGGAGAGGATCGCGCCGGCGGTAGCAATCACGGTGTTCAGGAATGCCAGTGCCGCAATGCCGTTAGCCGCGCTGGCAGAACCGGCGTTGAAGCCAAACCAGCCGACATACAGGATAGCCGCGCCGGTAAACACCATTGGCAGGTTATGCGGTTTGAACGCTTCTTTGCCGAAACCGGCTCGTTTGCCCAACAGGTAGGCGCCAATCAGCCCGGCGCTTGCCGCGTTGATGTGCACCACGGTGCCGCCGGCAAAGTCCAGCGCGCCGTCAGCAGCCAGGAAACCGCCGCCCCATACCATATGTGCAATCGGCAGATAGGAAATGGTGAACCAGATAGCCGCAAAGATCACGACGGCAGAGAAGCGGATGCGCTCGGCAAAACCGCCTACGACCAGCGCCACGGTAATGCACGCGAAGGAACATTGGAACGCCACGTGGATCATCTGATTAAAGGTGCCGGTGACGCTATCAATGCCAATGCCTTTCAGCATCGCCGTCTGGAATCCGCCGAAGAATGCATTGCCCTCGCTGAAAGCCAGGCTGTAACCATAAAGCACCCACAACACACACACCATTGCGAAGGTGACAGTGACCTGAGTCAACATGGAGAGCACGTTTTTGGAACGCAACAAACCACCGTAAAACAGCGCTACGCCCGGCAAGGTCATGAACAGCACCAAAGCGGTGCAAATCATCATGAACGCGTTGTCAGCCTTGTCTGCGACCGCCGGAGCGGCCAGGGCCAAAGAAGGAACCATGGTTACCGTACTCAGGCCCAACATGGATAAAAGTTTTTTCATTATCAATCCATCCCCATTACTTTACTGAGCCTGTGATTACAGTGCTGCTTCGTCTGTTTCGCCGGTGCGAATGCGAATGACACGTTGCAATTCGGCAACGAAAATTTTGCCGTCACCGATTTTGCCGGTGTAGGCCGCTTTACTAATGACATCAACCACTTCGTCTAACTGATCGTCGGCGATAGCAATGTCAATTTTGACTTTAGGTAAGAAGTTGACGCTGTATTCCGCTCCGCGATAAAGCTCAGCATGTCCCTTCTGGCGACCAAACCCTTTCACTTCGGTTACGGTCAGCCCCTGAATACCTACAGAGGATAGGGCTTCACGCACGTCCTCCAGCTTGAATGGTTTAATCACCACGGTCACCAGCTTCATATTGCCCCTCCACGAATTAAGCCCAAACTCACCCTTGGTACGAGTCTTATAAAGCAAAGGCTATGCCACAAATGGTTTTGTGCGCGAATTCAGCAAATTAACCGGTAGGGCGGCGATGCGATGTGCAGCACTAACCCGGCTGCCTGCTCTCATGCAGAGAACTGATTAAATATTGCGCACTATTTTGGTGCGCGACGCGTCGAAAAAGTGCAGAGGAAGGGATTTGAAAAGGATGGATGCCTGTTTGTGGTGCGTGGCAGGAATAAAGAAAGGGCCGGTTTTGATGACCGGCCCTCTGGGATTATGCGGTTTGCGTTTCTTCGCGGGTGGCGGCGGCCAGCTCCTCGCCTACCAGTTGCAGTTGATACATCTGGTAGTAACGCCCCTGCTGCGCCAGCAGTTGCTGATGATTGCCCTGCTCCACTGCCTGGCCGCGGTGCAACACCAGAATCGAGTCGGCATCGACAATGGTCGACAAGCGGTGAGCGATCACCACCAACGTGGTGTGTTCACGGATCAAACGCAGAGCGCGCTGGATCGCCTGCTCGGTTCCGGAGTCAATGTTGGCGGTCGCCTCGTCGAGGATCAGGATCTGCGGCGCTTGCACCAATACCCTGGCCATTGCCAGCAGCTGTTTCTGGCCTACCGACAGGTTGTTGCCCTGCTCGCCCAGACGGGTATGGATGCCCTGCGGGAAGGCACGTACCAGCTCCGCCAACTGCACCGTTTCCAACGCCTGCCAGACCGCCTCTTCGCTGATGTTACGCCCCAGAGTGACGTTGGCCAGCACCGACTCGGCAATCACCACCGGATCCTGCTGCACCATCGCCACGCCCTGGCGCAGCGTACGGTGTGACAGACCGGACAAGGGGCGGCCATCAAGACGCACTTCGCCTTCGTTGACCGGGTAATAACCCATCAGCAGGTTAGCCAGCGTGCTCTTGCCGCTGCCCGTATGACCGACCAGTGCCACGAAACCGCGCGAAGGCACCGACAGCGAAATATGTTGCAGTACCTTTTTATCTTCACGGTAGGCGAAGCTCAGGTTGTCGATCTCGATGCGCCCGCTTGAAAGCGGGCGATCGTCGGCACCGTAGCTCTGCTGGCTGCGGTCCATCAGCTCGAAAATACGCTCACCGGCCACCACCGCCTGTTGCAGAATCGACTGCTGCGACGTCAGTTCAATCAACGGCTCATTCAGACGCCCCAGATAGTTGATAAAGGCATACAGCACGCCGACGCCTATCGACCCTTCGCCGCTGAAACCGAACAGCATCAGCAGGCCGCACAATACCAGCGCCGAAAACAGGCTGAGCAGCGGCCGCAGCAGAAAACCGTCCAGGCGCAGCGTCTGCATACGCGCGGAATAGTGTGAACGGCTGGCAGCGCTCATGCGCTCGCCAAAGCGGATCTGTTGACGGAACTGCTGGATCACGCCCATGCCGTTGATCACTTCATTAAAACCGTCGTTGATGTCCGCCAGATAGCCGCGCATCCGGCGTACGACCGGCGTGCTGTAGTACTGATAAATGCCCATCACCACAAATACCGCCGGGAAGATGCAGATCGCCACCAGCGCCATGCGCCAATCGAGGCTAAACATCGCCACCAGCATGGCGCCAATTAACGCGGCGCTTTTCAGCACGGTGGAAACCACCATCACGTACAGATCTTTAATCACTTCGGTGTCATTGGTCACCCGGGAGATTAACTGCCCGACCGGTTGCGTATCGAAGGCGCTGAGCGGCTGGCGCAGTGCGGCATCCATCACGTCAGTGCGCAGACGCTGAACCACTCCCACCGCCGCCTGATTGAACAGCAACGCCTGAAAATAGTGCAGCGCCGCCGCCAACAGCTCCAGCAGAATGTAAGCCGCCGCCAGCCCGCAGACGATCATTAACGGCAATTGGCCCTTGGCGACGTAATTATCGATAAAGTAACTGACCAGAATCGGCCCGGCGACTTCCGCCGCCGCAGCTACCCACAGCATCAACACCGCCAGCCCCAGCGGTTTGCGGTAGGGCGAACCATAAGCCAGCAACCGTTTCAGCGTCGGCCACAGCTTTTGCATTTTATTCATTGGCTACTATCTCCTCGCCGGCTTGCGGTGCTTCATCCAGCGCCGCCTCCAGTTGCTGATAGCGATACATATCGCGATACCAGCCGGGCTGATCCGCCAGTGCGGCATGCTGGCCGCGTTGCGCCACGCCGCCATGCTGTATCACCAGGATCTCGCTGGCTTCGGTCAATGCCGAAAGCCGGTGCGCGCTGATAATCACCGTCCGGTTCTGCCCCCAACTGCGTAAATTATGCAAGATCTGGTGTTCAGTGCGCCCATCCACAGCAGAGAGCGCGTCGTCGAGGATCAGGATTTCCGCATCCAGCAACAGGGCGCGCGCAATGGAAATACGCTGCTTCTGCCCGCCGGAGAGCATTACGCCACGCTCACCCACTTCGGTTTCATAACCCTGTGGCAACCGCAAGATATCTTCGTGCACGCTGGCCAGGCGAGCCGCGCGCTCAATCTGATCCTGCGTCGCTCCCGGCTTGCCCAGCGCGATATTGTTGGCAACGCTATCCGAAAACAGGAACGGCGTCTGGCTGACCACGGACAGCCTTGAGCGCCAATCGTCAAGCTTCACCTGGGTCAGCGGCATCCCCTGATAACTAATCTGGCCATCACCAATATCAAACTGACGCTGGATCAACGACAGCAGCGTCGATTTCCCTGCACCGGTTGGCCCACACAGGCCGAGCATCTGCCCCGGCTCCAGTTTCAGCGCCACGTTATGCAGCGCCGCGTGTGAATTTCCCGGGTAATGGAATGCCCGGATGTCGACCTCCAGGCTGCCGCGCCCGGCCGGCAACATGTTCTCGCCGTCCGTCACCGCCGGCGCTTCCTCCAGCAGGCTGCGAATACGGCCATAGGCTGCGCTGCCGCGCTCCACGATGTTGAACATCCATGCCAGCGCCAGCATCGGCCAAATCATCAGGCCGAGGTACATCACGAAGCTGGTCAATTGGCCGAGCGTCAGCGAACCGTTTACCACCATCCAGCTGCCACCGCCGATCGCCAGCAGATTGGAAGCGCCGATGGCGATATAAATCGTCGGATCAAACCGGGCGTCTATCCGCGCCACATGCATGTTTTTGGCACCGGTTTGGGCGGCGACTTCCGCAAACTGGTTGGACTGATGATCTTCCAGGCCGAATGCCTTGATCATGCGGATGCTGGTCATGCTTTCCTGCGCCTGATCGTTCAGGCTGGAGAACGCCGCCTGCGCCGATTTAAAGCGCTGATGCAACTGATCGCCGTAGTATTTAATCACGATCGCCATGATCGGCATCGGGATCAGCGACAGCAGGGTCAGTTGCCAGCTGATTTGGGTGCTCATCACCACCAGCACCGCCAACCCCATCACCAGTGAATCCACCAACGTCAGCACCCCTTCGCCGGCGGCGAAAACCACCCGATCCACATCATTGGTGGCGCGCGCCATCAGATCGCCGGTGCGGTGACGCAGATAAAAGGCCGGGTTCTGCCGGCTGAGCTGGCGATAGAAGTTCTCGCGCAGTTCAACGGCGAGTTGGTAGGAGGCACCAAACAGCAGCACCCGCCACACGTAGCGCAGCAGGTAAACAATCACGGCGGTGCCGAGCATCAGCCCCAGCCAGGCCATCAACACGCCGGCGGACATCTGTTTTTCGGTGATGCCGTCGACAATGATGCCCACCAGCTTGGGCGGCAACAGTTGCAGTATGGCGATGACGATCAGCAGCACCACCGCCCCCAGGTAGCGGCGCCACTCGCGGCGGAAATACCAGCCGATTTGAGCAAATAATCTCACGCAGTTTTATTCCAGGATAATGTAGTCGATTTTACTCTCGCTTTGACTCAGCAGAGTAGAATACCACCGTTACTTTGCCAGTTTGGTGAACATTTCACTCGGGAACCGGCAGCGCGGTGGTGTATTTGATTTTTTCCATCGCGAAGCTGGAGGTGACGTCGATCAGCCCCGGTACGCCGTTCACCAGGCGCTTGTAAAAGCTGTCGTAACTCTTCATGTCCGCCACTTCCACCTGCATCAGGTAATCGTACTCTCCTGCCATGCGATAGAACGCCAGCACCTCTGGCATCTGTTGGGTCAGTTGCACAAACTTCTGATACCACTCGCTGCTGTGCTGCTGGGTTTTGATCAGCACAAACGCCGTCAGCCCCAGGCCCAGCTTTTCGTTATCCAGCAGCGCGACACGCCCACGGATGTAGCCTTCATCTTCCAGCCGCTTCAGCCTTTTCCAGCAGGGTGTCGACGTCAGATTGACCGCGTCGGCCAGCGCCTGCAACGACTGCGTGCAGTCCTGTTGCAGCATGCACAGTAATTTACGGTCTGTTTTATCTAACATATCGCCAACCAGGAGAAAAATTTTCTCCCATTAGGCGATTAAACAGGGAAAATGGCAATCTTTTTTTCCCTGCGACAGGCTATGCTACGCGGTAAATAAGCCCCCTATTCTGAGGCCAGACGATGACAAATTCTTGGGTAAAATATGCGATCGGTGAAATAGAAGCGGATTTCCAACGCTCCGCCGACACGCACCTGATCCGCCTGAACCTGCCTGAATTTCCCGGTATCTGCCTGTACCTGAAAGATGAAAGCACTCACCCGACCGGCAGCCTGAAACACCGATTGGCCCGCTCGCTGTTCCTGTACGGTTTGTGCAATGGCTGGATCACCGAAAACACCCCTATTATCGAAGCCTCCTCCGGCAGTACGGCGGTATCCGAAGCCTACTTCGCCCGGCTGATTGGTCTGCCGTTTATCGCCGTTATGCCGTCCTGCACCGCACGCCGCAAGGTTGAGCAAATCGCCTTCTACGGCGGCCGCTGCCACTTTGTCGACCATGCTGCGCAAATTTACGCCGTCTCCGAACAGTTGGCGAAAGAGCTAAACGGCCACTACATGGATCAGTTCACCTACGCCGAGCGTGCAACGGACTGGCGCGGGAACAACAACATCGCCGACAGTATCTTCCGCCAGATGGCGCGCGAGCCCTTCCCGGTTCCCAAACATATTGTGATGAGCGCCGGCACCGGCGGCACCTCTGCAACCCTGGGGCGCTATATACGCTATCAAGGGCACGACACGCGCCTGACGGTGGTCGATCCGGAAAACTCGGTGTTCTACGATTGTTTCCACCAGCGTGATCGCACCATTATCGGCAGTTGCGGCAGCAGGATCGAAGGCATTGGCCGCCCACGCGCCGAGCCTTCGTTTATTCCGTCGGTAGTCGACGCTATGCTGCGCGTGCCGGATGCCGCCAGCGTCGCCACCATCCACTGGTTGGAAAACGTATTGGGCCGCAAAGTAGGCGCATCCACTGGTACCAACGTGTGGGGCGCGCTGCAATTGGCGAAACAAATGCGTGAAAAAGGTGAGCAAGGGTCGATCGTCACCCTGCTGTGCGACAGTGGCGAACGCTATCTGGATACCTATTACAACCCCGAGTGGGTAAGCAACAATATTGGTGACCTGACGCCCTGGCAGGCGCAACTGGACGATTTATAATCAGCAACAATCCCCAATGGATTCGAGTTGCAGCCAGGCGGCAAGGGCGAGCATACCCAGGAGCTTACTCAAGTAAGTGACTGGGTTGAACGCATGCAGCCCACAACGCTGCGGCTTGAAAGATGCAGGGGATAAAAAAAGCCGGGTAAGTCATACCCGGCCGGCTGTAAAAGTAAAACCTCATAATTCGGGGGAATAGGTGAGGTAAGGTGAACGCAGCCAATGTTGCAAATAGTGAGCCACCGCCTGCTGTTCGCAGTGGCCGATAACCTGTAGCTGGGGCAACAGCGACTTCAACTGCGGCAAGGCATTGCCCATCACCACGCCATGCCCCACCGTCGCCAGCATCTCCTTGTCGTTCATCGCATCGCCAAACGCCATGCAATCCGCCATCGTTATACCCAGGTGGCGGCTCAGCGTATCTAACGCCGTGCCCTTGTTGCAGCCTAGCGGCAGCACTTCCAGGCACTCATAGGCGGAAAAACAGAGATCGGCCGTTCCCCCCAAATGCGCCTGGAGTTGCAGCTGTAACGCCAGCAACTCCTCATGCGGTGCGATAAAACACACTTTGCTGTTGCCGAATGCCGGTAACCGGCGCAGTTCCGCCAGTTGGAAACGGAAACCGCTCAAGTGGTGCGCCCGCAGCATCTCGTCCGGCACCGCATATTCCGTCATCCAGCCTTCATCACGAAAAACGTGCATGCTGGCCTCGGTGCGCCAGTGGGTATGCAGCACCTCTTCGGCAATATCGGCAGGCAAATCGGTAGCGTGCAATTGCCGCCCCCGATTGTCATAAACCCGGGTGCCGTTGCCGGTAATCAGATAGCCCTGCAGACCGAGTTGCGCCATGATCGGCTGCGCATCAAGGTAGTGCCGCCCGGTGGCGAAGGTCACGATCATGTCCCGTTCAACCAGTTGCTTCAGTACCGTCAGGGTTTCCGGTCCGACCCGGTGATCCGGCGTCAGCAAAGTACCATCCATATCAAAAGCCGCCAGACGATACATAAAGACCTCGTGAATGTGAACGCGATTACAATCACTGCAGTATGGGATGGTATTTGCGGAAGTAATAGTGAACAATTCCGCAAAACTGTTCCGGATTTCTATCATGCGCCTGACCCACCGTCTCAGCCAATATCAACGTCTGTACCAGCAACTCGGCGGCACGCCGGTGGCGATCACCATCGGCGAGCTGGCAGCGCTGTTCTATTGCAGCGAACGCCATGCCCGCACGCTGGTGCAGCAGTTGCAGGATCAGGGCTGGCTGAGCTGGCATTCACAGGCCGGACGCGGCAAACGTGCCCACCTTCACTGCCTGAAAACGCCGGATGAACTGCGCGCCGCTCATCTGCAACGGCTGTTGCATAATGGCGATCATCGGGGGGCGCTGGAAATGGCGCAGTTGGATCCGCAGCATCTGCAAGAGTTGCTCAGCCCGCACCTCGGCGGCCAATGGCAGGCGGGCAGCCCGACGCTGCGTATTCCCTACTACCGTACGCTGGAAACCCTGGATCCGCTGACCCTCACCGGCCGCGCCGAGCAGCATCTGGTCGCCACTCTGCACGCCGGATTGACGCGCTTTATGACCGGCAACCCTGAGCCTCAACCGGATCTGGCTCATCACTGGCAAATCAGCGAGGACGGCCTGCGCTGGCAATTTTTCCTGCGCAGCCAGTTGCGTTGGCATAACGGCGAACCGCTGACCGGTCAGCAACTGCTGCAAACGCTGGAGAAATTGCTCCGGCATCCCCGCAGCCAGCCAAGCCTGGCCAGCGTTGCCGCCATCAGCCTGCCGCATGCGCTGTGCATCCAGTTTGATCTGCTGCGCCCGGACTACTGGCTGGCGCACCGGCTGGCAGAGTTGCCTTGCCTGCTGACCCACCCAGACTCGCCGGGCATTGGCGCCGGCCCCTTTAAGCTGACGTTAAACGAGCCTCATCTGGTGCGCCTGGAACAGCATTCGTTTTACCATTTGCAGCATCCTTATCTGGAAAGTATTGAGTATTGGATCACCCCGGAGCTGCATGCCGGCAGTGCTTACACCAGTTGCCAACACCCGGTGCGTATTACCATCGGCCCGCAGGAAGAGCTGGCGCTGGCCCGGCCGGTACAACGCAGCATGAGCCTGGGTTGGTGCTATCTGGCGGTTAATCTGAAGCATGGCGTGCTCAGTGAAGCGCAGGGGCAAAAACTGCTGATGCTAATCCAGCAATCCGGCCTGCTGACTACCCTGCCGGTGCCCAACAGCGTCATCACCCCCAGCCATGAGATGTTGCCCGGCTGGGCAATCCCGCTGCATCAGGCCAACGAGGATATTGCCCTGCCCGCCAGGCTGACGTTGCTCTACCGGCCGCCGGTAGAGCTGGAGACAGTCACGGTAGCGCTGCAGCAGTTGCTTGCGCGCCATGGCTGTGAGCTGGAAGTACGTTACTACGCGGGCAAACGCTGGCAAAGCGCAGAGCAAATCGAGCAAGCCGATCTCCTGCTGGCGGATAACCTGATTGGCGAGTCGCCAGAGGCCACGCTGGAAAGTTGGTTGCGGCAAGATACGCTGTGGCGTGGCATTTTGCCTGACTCACGCTGGCGAGATCAGCAACACAGGTTGCAACGGATCCAGCAACTTCCCGCGCAGCAACCGCGTTTTGAACAATTGAAAGCCTACTACCAGCAGTTAATGGCCGCGGCAATCATCACCCCCTTGTTTCACTATCAGTATCAAATCAGCGCGCCGCCGCGCATTCATGGCGTCACCCTGACCGCCTACGGCTGGTTTGATTTCTGCCAGGCCTGGCTACCGCCGCCGGTGGAGAACCCGCAGCCCACTTCTTAACGATGAGCATGTGCAACCGCTACGACATGCGGCCATTTCTGCTACCCTAGTGGCCGCACACACTTTTTATTCGGCCCCCCGAGCATGTATCGGGTCTGGCTTCAGCCATAAAACAAGGTGATTTTATGAAACGCGCGGTTGTCGTTTTCAGCGGTGGACAAGACTCCACGACCTGCTTGATTCAGGCATTGCAACAGTACGATGAAGTGCATTGCATCACGTTCGATTACGGCCAGCGTCACCGTGCCGAAATCGAAGTCGCTCAGACGCTGTCGGTGACGCTTGGCGCCAAAGCGCATAAGGTACTGGACGTGGGCTTGCTCAACGAGCTGGCTATCAGCAGCCTGACCCGTGACAACATTCCGGTGCCGGTTTATGACGGCGAGCAGGAAGGCGGGCTGCCAAGCACTTTCGTACCGGGCCGCAATATCCTGTTCCTGACGTTGGCCGCTATCTATGCCTACCAGGTGGAAGCCGAAGCCGTGATCACCGGCGTTTGTGAAACCGACTTTTCCGGTTACCCGGATTGCCGCGACGAATTTGTCAAAGCGCTGAATCACGCCGTGGTACTCGGCATCGCCCGCGATATTCGCTTCGAAACGCCGCTGATGTGGCTGAACAAGGCAGAGACCTGGGCGCTGGCGGATTACTATCAGCAGTTGGAGCGGGTGCGCCAGGATACCCTGACCTGCTACAACGGTATCCAGGGCGATGGTTGCGGCGAATGCGCTGCCTGCCATCTGCGCGCCAACGGCTTGCAGCAATATCAAATCAACAAAGCCGAAGTGATGGCGAGCCTGAAACAGAAAACCGGCCTGGCCTGAGTGTACATCCCCTAAATAACTCGCATGGCATCGCGGCGGAAAGCAAACGCATCCCGATGCGCTTACTCAAGTAAGGGATTCGGGTAAGCGCGCGCAGTCAACAAGGGTGCCGCTTGAAGTATGGCGGGTATAACGGCGGCAAAGATTGCCGCTCGTTGCTTTACTGAATTTCCGACTGCGTGAGCACCTGCAGGTGTTCGCGCAGTTGCCCCTCAATCGGCAACGCCCGTTGGGTTTTCAGATCGACACAAACGAAGGTCAGTAGCGCATCCGCAACCAACGTGCCTGTCGCATCCTGCGTCACCTTCTGGCTTAGCACACCGCTTTTGCCGTTTAGCTGCACCATTTGGCTGTCGATGCGCAGCTTGTCCCCCAGTACCGCCGGAGTGCGGTAATTGATATTGATGTTCACCACGATAAAGGCGATGTTGTTTTCCGTCATCCAACGGAAGCCTTCATGATTCTCCAGCCAATCCCAGCGCGCCTCCTCCAGGAACTCCAGATAGCGGGCATTATTAACATGTTGGTAAACATCAAGATGATAACCACGGACTTTGATAAAGGTATGATGCATAGGTGAACGGCCGCTCCAGCCTGGTGATTACAGAATAAAGCGGGGGCGGCATGCTGCCCCCGCACCCGTTTGGTCAACATGCCAAACTGGTAAGACCTGTAAAATGTAGCAGAGAGAGAAGGCTGCCATGGCACTTTGCCACGCAGCCGTGAACAGCATCACATTTTGAGTCGTGCGCGATTCCTTTCAAACAGCGCAGCCCCAATGCCCGGCACTTCCTGAAGTTGTTCTATCTGTGTAAACGGACCATTCTGCTCGCGATAGCGCACAATGCTCTCCGCTTTCTTCAGCCCGACTCCCTTCAACACACTGGCCAGTTGCTCGGCATCTGCCTGATTGATGCTGACTGACGCTTCATCATCGACGGCAACCTCACTTCCTTGCCCTGTGTTAACCGCCGGCGCAGATAATACCGGCGGCGCGGCCCCCGCTTTTTCCACGGCGGCCATAGACGGCCCCGCCAGGCAAATCAGGGCAGCCGTCAACAGCGCTTTGACGCTGAAACCATAACCATTAACCGCTTTTATTTCTGTAAGTTGCATGCTGTATCCTCCTTGTGTTTAACAGCATGGCTACCTTGCCGCAGCGGGTGACGATCGGCAATTGGCGGATTTCAGATATGGAAAAGGCCGCGAAAGCGGCCTTTGGTTATTACATTGCGTTGCACAAAAGTGCGAAGCTTACTGAGGCTGTTGCTGCTCAGCGGCGCCCATCTTGATCTTGGCTTCTTTGCGCAGGCTGGCCAGCAGAGAGTCGAAGGACACGCCGGTCGCCCCTTCTTCCATCTTGCCGATGAAAGTTTTCATTTCTTCCGCCGGCAAGGTTCCTGGGTTAACTGCATCCAGCGCAATCAGCACCACGTTGTCCTGACGATCTTGCGACATGCCGTAAACCGGTTTGCCTGCCTGCGGATGCGGCAGCGCAAACACGCTCTGCACCAGTTGGCTGTCTTCCGGCGCACGCGCCATCTTCTGCACGCTGCCAAAGCTCAGGCCGGCCGCTTTCATCGCTTCGTCGCCCTTGCCTTGTTTCAGCTCAACCAGCAGCTTCTCGCCCTGCAGTTTCGCTTCCTGTTCAGCCTTGTTGCGTTTAACCAGCTCGGCGACGCGATCTTTGACCTGGTCGAACGGCTCAATGCCTTCCGGCTTGTGGCCAGAGACGCGGATCACGAAAGCGCGATCGCCATCAACGGTGATCACGTCGGAGTTGCTGCCCGGAGCCCCCCCCTCGCCAATCAGCGAACCGTCGAAAATCGACTGAATGACAGGTTTAAAGTTCAGCGCTGCCGGAACGTTGTCGCGGGTGAACCATTCGGTTTGTGCCGCTTTCACGCCGGCGGCCTCTTCAGCTGATGCCAGAGACTCGTTATCGCTGGTAGCGGCTTCGCTCACCTTCTGCTGCAGCGCGTAATAAGCGTCTACCGCTTTCTCTTGCTTAACCTGCTTGGCGATGGCGTCGCGCACTTCGCTCAACGGCTTCACTTTCTCCGGTGCGATGTCGTTCAGGCGCACCACCAGATAACCTACGGAGGATTTCACTACCCCGGAAAGCTGACCTTTCTCGGTCAGGTTAGCCTGCTTTAGCTCATCTGCAGTAGTTTCCGGCTCCAGCCAACCCAGCTCACCGCCGGTACGGCGTGAGATGATGTCAGTGGATTTTTCTTTCGCCAGGGCGGCGAAATCGCCGCCTTTTTTCAGTTCATCCAACACCGCATTGGCTTCCGCTTCGGTTTTCAGCTGGATCACGCTGTAATTTTTGCGCTCAGGCTGGCCATAGCTGCTTTTGTGCTGGTCGTAATAGGCGCTGATATCCGCATCTGCCACCGTCACCTTGTCTTGCATCGAGGCAGCATCCATCGGGATGTAGCTCACTTTGACCTGTTCCGGCGCAATAAAGCTGTTCTTGTTTTGGCTGTAATAGTCTTTCAGCTCGTCGTCGGTCACGGTCTGTTTAGCCTGCAGCGCTTTCAGATCCAGGGTCGCAAGACGCACGTTGCGCTCCTGCAGCACCAGAGCAACCATACCCTGGGACTCGGATGGCAACACGAAGCCTGATTGGCCGAAGGCCTGGATCACCTGCTGGTTAACCAGCTGCTGGCGCATTGACTGCGCGAAGTTGTCGGCGGTGTATCCCATGCGGCTAATCAAATCGAGATATTTGGCGTTATCGAACTGGCCGTTAGTCTGGAAATAAGGCGCCTTGCGGATGGCGTCTTTCACCTGATCGTCGCTGACGCTCAGGCCTAATTTTTTGGCGTATTGGTCCAGCAGCATATTGTCGATCAACTGTGACAGTGCCTGATGGCGCATCTGCTGCATATAGCCTTCGTTGCCCGCCAGTGCGGAGAACTGGTCACCCAATTGTTGCTGCATGCGGCTGCGTTCGCTTTGGAAAGCCTGTTCCAGCTGAGCGCGCTCGATCACCTGGCCATTGACCTTCGCTGCATAATCACCGGCACTCCCCTGATAGCTGACCACCCCAGTCAAAAGAAATGACAAAATGATCAGGCCCAGGATGATTTTGAGCACGACGTGATTAGCTGCCGCGCGTAAATTGTCCATCATAGTGTGACAACACTCCGCTGTGATGTGGATTAAAAACACCCTTGTGCAGGCGCGTTCCCTGCGACAAAAATAAAAAAAGCGCATCATTCTGATGCGCCTTATATCTTACCTTACCAGCACCGTTGCGTCAGGTGATTGTTTATTACAAAACCCTGTAACGCTAATCGGTTAGACGCAAACAATCAATTTACTGCGTCTTTCAGCGCTTTCCCTGCACGGAAGGCCGGAACTTTGGCTGCCGCGATTTTGATCTCTTTACCTGTTTGCGGGTTGCGGCCAGTACGGGCCGAACGCTCACGCACTGTAAAAGAACCGAAACCAACCAGGGCCACGTCATCCCCTTCCTTCAAGGACTCGGTAACAGAAGCAATTACTGCATCTAAAGCACGTCCAGCTGCCGCTTTGGAAATATCAGCACCTGCGGCAATTTTGTCGATCAGTTGTGACTTATTCACTCTATCATCCCCTCTAGAATTCAATCGTCGCACCGAAAAATCCCTACGGTGGCGACAGCGCAGCTGTTATATCAATCCCATCGAGCCTTGGCAAGCCACCGAAAGCGTAGCAAAACGCGGGCCGACAGCTTTCTAACTTAGCGGTACAAAAAAAGACTGGCAAGTCCGAAATGACTTGCCAGCATAAGTTTTATCAATGGATTTTGCTATTCGTCACTATTTTGCCGCTACCGGCAGTGCGCCGAAGGCCGGGTTTTGCAACGCAAGGTTCAAAACTTCATCAATTCGCTGCACCGGATGAATCTCCAGATCGGCGATGACATTATCCGGGATCTCTTCCAGATCGCGCTTGTTCTCATAGGGGATCAGCACGGTTTTGATGCCGCCGCGATGCGCCGCCAACAGTTTTTCTTTCAGACCACCAATAGGTAACACCTGACCGCGCAGCGTGATCTCACCGGTCATCGCCACGTCGGCGCGAACCGGGTTGCCCGTCAGGCAGGAAACCAACGCCGTGCACATTGCAATACCGGCGCTTGGGCCATCTTTCGGCGTCGCGCCTTCCGGCACGTGCACGTGGATGTCACGCTTCTCGTAAAAATCAGCGTTGATGCCCAGTTTGTCCGCGCGCGCGCGCACCACAGTCAGCGCCGCCTGAATCGATTCCTGCATCACTTCGCCCAGAGAACCGGTGTAGGTCAGCTTGCCTTTGCCCGGCACGCAGGCGGTTTCGATGGTCAGCAGGTCACCGCCCACTTCCGTCCACGCCAGACCGGTAACCTGGCCCACGCGGTTTTCGGTGTCCGCACGCCCGTAGTCAACGCGCTGCACACCCAAATAGTCTTTCAGGTTGTCGCCGTTGATCTCGATATGCTTGATCTTCTTGTCCATCAGCAGCGCTTTCACCGCTTTACGGCACAGCTTGGAGATTTCACGCTCCAGGCTACGCACCCCGGCTTCGCGGGTGTAGTAGCGGATAATGCCGATGATGGCGCTGTCGTCGACCGTCAGCTCGCCTTTCTTCAGGGCGTTACGCTCAAGTTGCTTCGGCAACAGGTGTTGCTTGGCGATGTTGAGCTTCTCGTCCTCGGTATAGCCGGACAAACGAATCACTTCCATACGGTCCAGCAACGGCGCAGGAATGTTCATCGAGTTGGAGGTGGCGACGAACATCACGTCGGACAGATCGTAATCCACTTCCAGGTAATGATCGTTAAACGCCACGTTCTGTTCCGGATCCAGCACCTCAAGCAGTGCAGAGGCCGGATCGCCGCGCATGTCGGAAGACATCTTGTCGATCTCGTCCAGCAGGAACAGTGGGTTTTTCACCCCGACCTTGGCCATTTTCTGGATCAACTTACCCGGCATCGAACCGATATAGGTACGACGGTGACCGCGAATTTCCGCTTCATCACGCACGCCGCCCAGAGCCATACGCACATACTGGCGACCTGTCGCTTTGGCGATCGACTGCCCAAGCGAGGTTTTACCTACGCCAGGAGGCCCTACCAGACACAGGATAGGCCCTTTGATTTTGCTTACGCGGCTCTGTACTGCGAGATACTCAAGGATGCGATCTTTGACGCGCTCCAGGCCGTAGTGATCGATATCGAGCACTTCCTGCGCCTTGACCAGATCTTTTTTCACCTTGCTGCGCGCATTCCACGGTACCTGCAGCATCCAGTCGATGTAACCGCGCACCACCGTCGCTTCCGCAGACATCGGTGACATCATTTTCAGCTTTTGCAGTTCCGCTTCGGTTTTTTCACGCGCGTCTTTCGGCATTTTCGCCGCTTCGATCTTGCGTTTCAGCGCTTCATGCTCGTCCGGCGCGTCGTCCATCTCGCCCAGTTCTTTCTGAATCGCTTTCATTTGCTCATTCAGATAGTACTCGCGCTGGCTTTTTTCCATCTGTTTCTTGACGCGATTACGGATACGCTTCTCGACCTGCAGCAGGTCGATTTCCGATTCCATCATCGCCATCAGGTATTCCAGACGCTCGGTGATGTCGAACATCTCAAGTACCGACTGCTTGTCGCTGAGTTTCAGCGGCATGTGCGCAGCGATGGTATCCGCCAGGCGTGCAGCATCGTCGATGCTGTTCAATGACGTCAGCACCTCCGGTGGAATTTTCTTGTTCAGTTTGATGTAGCCTTCAAACTGATTGATTGCCGTGCGCACCAGGACTTCTTGTTCACGCTCGTCGATCGCCGGTGACTCAAGGTATTCTGCCTGGGCGGCAAAATGCTCTCCGCTATCGGAAAGCGTAGTAATACGTGCTCGCTGCAGGCCTTCCACCAGCACTTTTACCGTGCCGTCCGGCAGTTTCAACATCTGCAAGATAGACGCGACTGTGCCGACAGAGAACAAATCGTTAATGCCAGGTTCATCCGTTGAGGCCTCTTTCTGTGCCACCAGCATGATCTTTTTATCATGATCCATTGCTGCTTCGAGGCACCGAATTGATTTTTCCCGGCCAACAAATAACGGGATCACCATGTGCGGATAAACCACCACGTCGCGCAAAGGCAAGACGGGGATTTCAATGCGTTCGGAACGCTCAGGGTTCATAGAGCTCTCTCTTAGTTTAGTTTCCGCCAGGTTGAGGGGAATCTCATGAGACGCAAGCATCAAACGTTTCATAAAATCTGGTTAATGAGTATATGGGGATGAATCTCTGACATTCAACGGCCAGAACGCAGGAAAAAGAAATGGGGGATAAAATCCCCCATTTTGATATTAACTTTCTGGTTTGATTGGCTAATTATTCGCCGGAAGCCTGCGCTTCCGGTTTGCCGTAAATCAACAGAGGTTTGGACTGGCCGGCAATGACCGATTCGTCGATCACCACTTTGTCGACGCTGTCCATTGACGGCAGATCATACATGGTATCCAGCAACGCGCCTTCAACGATAGAACGCAGGCCGCGTGCACCGGTTTTGCGCGCCATGGCCTTCTTGGCGATAGCGTTCAGCGCTTCATCACGGAATTCCAGCTCCACGCCTTCCAGATTGAACAATGCCTGATACTGCTTGGTCAGAGCATTTTTCGGCTCTTTCAGGATCTGAATCAAGGCATCTTCGCTCAGTTCGCTCAGCGTCGCGACCACAGGCAGACGACCGATGAACTCAGGAATCAGGCCAAACTTGATCAGATCTTCCGGTTCGGCCTGCAGCAGCAGTTCGCCTTCGGTCGCTTTCTCGGACTCGCCCTTCACGGTCGCACCGAAGCCGATACCGGAACCGGTATTGACGCGCTGACCGATCACTTTATCCAGACCGGCAAAGGCGCCGCCACAGATAAACAGGATTTTCGAGGTATCGACCTGCAAGAATTCCTGCTGCGGATGCTTACGGCCCCCCTGCGGCGGAACGGCGGCAATGGTGCCTTCGATCAGTTTCAACAGCGCCTGCTGCACGCCCTCGCCCGACACGTCACGGGTAATCGACGGGTTGTCTGACTTACGGGAAATCTTATCGATTTCATCGATGTAGACGATACCGCGCTGCGCTTTTTGCACATCGTAGTCACACTTCTGCAACAGCTTCTGGATAATATTCTCTACGTCCTCACCCACATAACCAGCTTCGGTCAGCGTGGTGGCATCGGCCATAGTGAAAGGCACATCCAGGAAACGCGCCAGCGTTTCCGCCAGCAAGGTTTTACCGCTACCGGTCGGGCCAATCAGCAGAATATTGCTTTTCCCCAACTCGATGCCGTTGCTGCTGTCGCCATTGCGCAGGCGTTTGTAGTGGTTGTATACCGCTACCGCCAGCACTTTCTTCGCCTGCTCCTGACCGATGACATAGTCATCCAGGTGGTGACGAATCTCGTGCGGCGTCGGCAGTGCACTACGCTCACGATGCGGGGAAACTTCTTTAATCTCTTCGCGAATAATGTCGTTACACAGGTCAACACATTCATCGCAGATATACACTGACGGACCGGCAATCAGCTTACGCACTTCATGCTGGCTTTTGCCGCAGAAAGAGCAATACAGCAGCTTTCCTGAACCGTCTTTGCGCTTATCTGTCATCAGTAAACCTCTTCTTTAGTCTTTGTCCCGCAGGAAAATCACGGCGGCAGTGCGCCCAAAACTCATACCGGGAACGCCGATAATGCTCACCAGAGCGAGCCGCGCCCACTCTGATTACTATAGTCTATCGGCTCGCACATATACCTCGCCAGCCGCGTGGTTCTAGCTGCGGTGCGTCAGAATGCCGTCAACCAGACCGTATTCTACAGCTTCTTCCGCGGTCATGAAGCGATCGCGCTCGGTATCGCGTTCGATCTGCTCCAGCGTCTGGCCGGTATGTTCCGCCATCAACTCGTTCATGCGCGCCTTCACCTTCAGGATTTCACGCGCATGGATTTCGATGTCCGTCGCCTGGCCCTGATAACCGCCCAGCGGCTGGTGAATCATCACGCGCGAGTTTGGCAGGCAGAAACGTTTACCCTTGGCACCGGCGGTCAGCAGGAAAGAGCCCATCGAGCACGCCTGGCCCATACAAATGGTGCTGACGTCCGGCTTGATGAACTTCATGGTGTCATAGATTGACATGCCTGCGGTGATCACGCCACCCGGAGAGTTGATGTAGAGGAAAATGTCTTTTTCCGGGCTTTCCGCTTCCAGGAACAGCATCTGCGCCACGATCAGGTTGGCCATGTGGTCTTCTACCTGGCCGGTCAGGAAAATAATGCGCTCTTTCAGCAGGCGGGAGTAAATGTCGTAAGAACGCTCCCCGCGTGAAGTCTGCTCTACCACCATAGGCACCAGGGCCATGTTAGGTGCAAATTGATCTCGTTCGCCACTGTATGACATTACCGTCTCCTAATAGAAATTGCCTTGGCGGCCAGGGTTACACCCTATTACACCGATTCTACTTGAGAACGGTCATGATGACTATGCTCAAGCATTCGACCGCGCCACACGTACCCGACGGTTATAATCATCCCGCGCACTCTGGCAAACAGCACATATATATACATTTTACAGATTGGGGCCACTGACGGAATTTCAAGCCCGGCACAGTATTTTTACCGGCCTGGCTGGTGCGCCAAAACAACAGTGATGACCATCATGCCAGACAGCCCCAAGCGCAACAGGGTAAATATAGTGCATATTGGCACGCTTAACCTGAGATTAATCAGCAACGTGGCAAAAAGAAAAGCCCGCAACCGAAGGTTACGGGCTTTTTATTACGCAAGGGCCGGCATGCCGGCCCCGAAGGCGCAACGGGTTGCGCCTCTGCGTACAGACAATTACGCCTGTTGAGTCTGGTTCATCAACTCGCTGAAGGTAGTGGCTTTCTCAGTCACTTTCGCTTTCGCCAGCAGGGCTTCAACCGCTTGTTCTTCCAGAGCAACGTTGCGCATATTGTTCATCAGCTCTTTGTTCTTGCTGTAGAACTCAACAACTTCACTTGGATCTTCGTAAGCGGAGGCCATTTCTTCGATCAAGGTCTTAACGCGATCTTCGTCAGCTTTCAGATCGTGAGTGCTGATCACTTCGCCCAGCAGCAGGCCAACAACAACGCGACGTTTTGCCTGCTCTTCGAACAGTTCACGTGGCAGTTCCAGCGCTTGCTTCTCGTTGCCGCCGAAACGTTGTGCAGCCTGACGGCGCAGAACGTCAACTTCGCCGTCGATCAGCGCAGCAGGAACGTCGATGTCGTTAGCGCTGACCAGGCCGTCGATTGCCTGAGTCTTGATACGGTTACGCACGGCGCCTTTCAGCTCGCGCTCCATGTTTTTACGCACTTCTGCACGCAGACCTTCGATAGAACCATCAGCCACGCCGAAACGCTTGATGAATTCTTCAGTCAACTCTGGCAGCTCACGCTCTTCCACTTTCTTCAGAACGATAGCGAATTTAGCCGCTTTGCCCTTCAGGTTTTCAGCGTGGTAATCGTCCGGGAAGTTAACGTCGATGACGAATTCTTCGCCGGCTTTATGACCAACCAGACCTTCTTCGAAGCCTGGGATCATGCGGCCCTGGCCCATGGCCAGTACGAAGTCAGAGGCTTTGCCGCCTTCGAACACTTCGCCGTCGATAGAACCGGTGAAGTCAACGGTCACGCGGTCTTCAGCCTGCGCTGCGCGATCGCTGTCTTTCCAGGTCGCCTGCTGCTTACGCAGAGTGTCCAGCATGGTGTCAACGTCAGCGTCGTTAACTTCAACCACTGGCTTCTCAACTTCGATGGCATCCAGGCCTTTCAGCTCAACTTCCGGATACACTTCGAATTCAACCGCGAAAGTGAAGTCTTCACCTTCTTTATACTCGCCCGGCACGTAGTTTGGTGCGCCAGCCGGGTTAATCTTTTCTTTGATGATCGCGTCAACAAAGCTGCGCTGCATCGCGTCGCCCAGCACGTCCTGACGAACAGAAGCGCCATAACGCTGCTCAACGATGTTCATCGGCACTTTGCCTTTACGGAAGCCATCGATACGAACGCTTTTTGCTGCGTTGATCAGCTCTTTTTTAACAGCCTGATTAATAGTATCAGCGGGTACAGTAATAGAGAGACGGCGCCCAAGGCCTTGAGTGGTTTCTACAGAAACTTGCATCTTGTTACCTCAAAAAAATCACAGTGCTCGGTCAACTCCGTTCCAAGAACCAGGACGGCTACATTACAGAACCGAATTCCCTGATGACTGAAGCGTCCCGAAACCATTCCGGAAAAATAAGACGCGACATTATAGCGGCGCAAGCGGAGCGAGTCGAGGAAAGCAAGGCGGCAGCGGCGCGCTAAAACTCACACTTTTGCCGATTTGATCGCCAAAAGACCGCCGAAGCCGACCTGGCCTTAGCTGCATTGCGCATCGGCTATGTCGTCGTCAAAAACAGAAACGGCCCGCAGGCCGTTCCAAAATTCGCCAGTAGTAATACCCTAAATCGTGGTTAAAGTTCCACTGATACCGCAAATTTAGCCGTCAGGCCAAGGTTCCGGCCCCGCGACAGGGTGGAGAAGCAGGCACAGTATCCTGCAGCCCTTCCCACTCTTTCAGGGTATAAGTATGTAACGCCAGCGCATGTACGCCATCGGCCAACTCATCCGACAACACGCCGTAAATCGAGCGATGACGCGTCAGGAAACGTTCTCCGACAAAGCGATCGCTGACCAACACCACCTTGAAATGGCTTTCTGAACCCGCCGGAACGTTATGACGATAGCTTTCATCAACGACTTCCAGATACGCGGGCTCAAATGCCGCCCTTAACTTTGCTTCTATTTGCTCGCGAATCATAGGATCTCCTTACTACACCGGCAGAGGACCGTGCCCATCTATTTCAATATTAGCCGGTTTCGCCCCTTTTAGACTATTCATCACGTAAATTTCTCTTCGCCATGCGCAAAAAATGGCCAACATACGCTATCGCTTGAGCTTTATCTGATTGAGACGGTCAAAAAAGCATGTTTTTATCAACGGCAGGTAAAAATTTGTCACTCCGGTGCGTTCTGCGCTTCCCCCGGCCGGCGGCGATGCTATGATGTCGACAATTCGTTGTTGGCTATCCCGCTCTGATTATTACAGAAAGTTTACTCAAACCGGCCTCTCTATCATCAGCAGTTTGAGTCGGCTTAAAATCCATCGAGAATGAGACAGTAACTATGTTAAAAAAACTTTGCCTTCCACTGTTGGCCGCTCTGATGCTGGCCGGCTGTGCTACCAGCAGCAACACCCTGAATGTAACGCCGAAGATCGTCCTGCCTCAGCAGGATCCGACCCTGCAGGGCGTAACTATCAGCATTAACGGTGCCGATCAGCGTCAGGATCAGGCGTTGGCGAAAGTGAATCGCGACGGCCAACTGGTTACGCTTACCCCATCACGCGACCTGCGTTTCCTGCTGCAAGAAGTGCTGGAGAAACAAATGGGCGCGCGCGGTTACATGATCGGCGCCGATGGCGCGGTTGATCTGCAAATCGTGGTGAACAACCTGTATGCGGACGTATCCGAAGGCAACCTGCGTTATAACATCACCACCAAGGCCGATATTTCGATCACCGCTCAGGCGAAGAACGGTAACAAGCAGGTGAAAAATTACCGCTCCACCTATAATGTGCAAGGCGCATTCACCGCGACCAACGAGAAAATCACCAACGCGGTTAACACCGTATTGGGTGACGTTATCGCCGATATGGCGCAAGACACCAGCGTCAACGACTTTATCAAGCAGAACGCGCGTTAATCCGCGAATACTTTGTGCCGCCTGGGCAATCGGGCGGCACAGACAGGGAAATCATGTCGAAACAGTATCTGAATATTTTCACCCAGCGTAACTCCGCCATTCTCCTGCTGCTGGGCTTTGCCTCGGGTTTGCCGCTGGCGCTGACCTCCGGCACGCTGCAAGCCTGGATGACCGTCGAAAACATCGATCTGAAAACCATCGGTATTTTCTCACTGGTCGGTCAAGCCTATGTGTTCAAATTCCTGTGGTCTCCCTTTATGGACCGCTACACCCCGCCATTCCTGGGGCGACGTCGTGGCTGGCTACTGATCAGTCAGTTGCTGCTGGTGGTGTCGATTGTGGCCATGGGCTTCATGCAGCCGGCGGAGCATCTGTGGTGGCTGGCGGCGTTGGCAGTGCTGGTAGCATTCTGTTCGGCCTCGCAGGATATTGTTTTTGATGCATATAAAACCGACCTGCTGAGCACCGAAGAACGTGGTACCGGGGCGGCGATCTCCGTTCTCGGCTACCGCCTGGCGATGCTGGTCTCCGGTGGATTAGCGCTGTGGCTGGCGGATCGTTACTTCGGTTGGCAATCAACCTATTGGCTGATGGCAGGGCTGATGCTGATTGGTATCGTCGCCACCCTGCTGGCGCCAGAGCCGGACGATAGCATTCCGGCACCGCGCTCCATGGAACAGGCGGTGGTCGCCCCGCTGCGTGATTTCTTTGCGCGTAACAATGCCTGGCTGATTTTGCTGCTGATAGTCATGTACAAAATGGGCGACGCCTTTGCCGGCAGCCTGAGCACTACGTTTCTGATCCGTGGCGTGGGCTTCGACGCCGGAGAAGTCGGCCTGGTAAACAAGACGCTCGGTCTGTTCGCCACCATCGTCGGCGCGCTGTTTGGCGGCGTGCTGATGCAGCGCCTTAGCCTGTTCCGCGCCCTGATGCTGTTCGGCATCCTCCAGGCGGTGTCCAATCTCGGTTACTGGATCCTGGCGGTCACCGACAAGAATATCATGACCATGGGCAGCGCCATTTTCCTGGAAAATCTGTGCGGCGGTATGGGCACTGCGGCTTTCGTCGCGTTGCTGATGACGTTATGCAACAAGTCGTTTTCCGCCACCCAGTTCGCCCTGCTGTCGGCGCTGTCCGCCGTCGGCCGCGTCTACGTTGGCCCGATTGCCGGTTGGTTCGTGGAAGCCCACGGCTGGCCGCTGTTCTATTTATTCTCGATAGCCGCTGCTCTGCCAGGCCTGCTGCTGTTGCGCGTATGTCGTCAAACGCTGGAATATACTCAGCGCACAGACAATTTCATGCCGCGTACCGAGTTCCGTCAACTTTACCGCTGGGCGCTGCGTTTGCTGACCCTCGGCTGCTCACTGTTGGCGGTCTGGCTGATTTTACTGATTACCAACGCGCTCGACTGGAGTGCCTTGCCGACCCTGGCCGATCTCTTGCTGCAGGCAGGCGCCGCACTGAGCCTGGTGGGTATCGCGATGGGCAGCCTGCTTGACTATCTTGCGCTGCGTCGCACCCGGCTGGTCTGATATCGCCGGCCGGTCATAGCACCGGCCGGCAAAAAAGCATCAACGTGATGAGTTTATTTTTCTAAAAAAACATAATTGCCGTTAAAATTATTTTTTTATCCGAGCAAGACACGCGGAAATAAAATTACTTTCACTTTAAATACACAATTATTTTACATTGTATAAACTTTTTCTTCGTATTTAAAATACGGCAAGTGAATCGGCCAAAATCAGCATACCGTTAGTTTTCCTTAACATAGAGTCTACCCGGCACGATTCAGCGCGCCAACGCGTTGTTGCCATTGGTAAATTGTCACGCAAGGTTACATCTGTGACCCCCTTAACAGAAAGTGTCTACAAGGCGCTGACACTCCCTTAAGCATGTTTACAGTACTGCAACCTTCCCGTAAAATGCCCGCACACATGAAACGACAATAGAGCCTTTGTAATTGAGGTCGTTAGATGAGACTTAAGAAATACAATAAAAGTATTGGGATGTTGTCATTAATTGCATCCACTGTAATGCTCAGTGGTTGCAATATGGTATTGATGAACCCCAAAGGAGCAATTGGTGTTGAGCAACGGACACTGATTATCACTGCAATCGCGCTAATGTTGATCGTGGTGATACCAGTTATCTTTATGGCGTTCGCCTTTGCCTGGAAGTACCGTGCTTCCAACAAAGACGCCAAGTACAGTCCGAACTGGTCACATTCCAACAAGATCGAAGCGGTCGTCTGGACCATTCCTATCATTATCATCGCCATCCTTGGCACCATTACCTGGAAGACTACCCACGAACTTGATCCGTTCAAGCCGATTGTCACCGACAAGAAGCCGATGACGATCGAAGTGGTGTCGCTCGACTGGAAATGGCTGTTTATCTACCCGGAACAAGGTATTGCGACGGTTAATGAGCTGGCTTTCCCGAAAGATGTTCCAGTCGAATTCAAGATCACCTCTAACTCGGTAATGAACTCGTTCTTTATTCCTCAGTTAGGTGGGCAGATTTATGCGATGGCCGGGATGCAGACCAAACTGCACCTGATCGGCAATGAAGCGGGCAAATACGACGGTATTTCCAGCAGCTTCAGCGGTCGCGGGTTCTCCGGCATGAAATTCACCGCTATTGTCACCCCAACCGAAGGCGACTTCGATCAATGGGTTGCCAAGGTGAAAGAATCGTCTAATAACCTTAACGCCACCAGCGACTTTAACAAACTGGCAGAGCCGAGTGAAAACAACCCGGTCGAGTACTTCTCCAGTGTCAAACCGAATTTGTTCAAAGAAACTATTGGCAAATTCATGGGCGACATGAACATGCACAAAGGCGCAACTGCGCATGAAGGCATGGACATGAGCCAGGGTATGGACATGAGTGAGCATGCTCACGCCGGAGCCGAGGAATAATCTGATGTTGGGAAAATTAACACTTGATGCGGTTCCGTACCACGAACCGATCATCATGGTCACCGTGGCTGCAATTGTTATTGGGGGCCTGGCTCTGCTGGCTCTGATAACTTATTTCGGCAAATGGAAATGGCTGTGGAGCGATTGGCTGACTTCGGTCGATCATAAAAAAATTGGTATCATGTACATCATCGTGGCAATGGTTATGCTGCTGCGTGGTTTCGCCGATGCCATCATGATGCGTAGCCAGCAGGCGCTTGCGTCCGCCGGCGAGGCCGGATTCCTGCCACCGCACCACTACGACCAAATCTTTACCGCTCACGGCGTAATCATGATCTTCTTCATGGCGATGCCTTTCGTGGTAGGTCTGATGAACGTCGTGGTTCCGCTGCAAATCGGTGCGCGCGACGTTGCCTTCCCGTTCCTGAACTCCCTGAGCTTCTGGTTCTTCGTGGTGGGCGTAGTGCTGATCAACATCTCTCTGGGGGTGGGTGAGTTCGCGCAGACCGGTTGGCTGGCTTATCCGCCGCTGTCGGGCAAGGAATACAGTCCTGGCGTAGGGGTCGATTACTGGATCTGGAGTCTGCAGATTTCCGGTCTGGGTACCCTGTTGACCGGTGTGAACTTCTTCGCCACCATCATGAAGATGCGTGCCCCTGGCATGCCTCTGATGAAGATGCCGGTGTTCACCTGGGCGGCGCTGTGTACTAACGTCCTGATCATCGTTTCTTTCCCAATTCTGACCGTCACCATCGCGTTGCTGACCCTGGATCGCTATCTGGGCACCCATTTCTTTACCAATGATATGGGCGGCAACATGATGATGTACATCAACCTGATTTGGGCCTGGGGTCACCCAGAGGTGTATATTCTGGTTCTGCCGGTGTTCGGTGTGTTCTCCGAAGTGACCGCGACCTTCTCCAGAAAACGCCTGTTCGGCTATACCTCACTGGTATGGGCAACCATCGCGATTACCGTTCTGTCGTTCATCGTATGGCTGCACCACTTCTTTACCATGGGGTCCGGCGCGAACGTTAACGCCTTCTTCGGTATCGCCACCATGATCATTTCCATCCCTACCGGGGTGAAAATCTTCAACTGGCTGTTCACCATGTACCAGGGCCGCATTCAGCTCAACTCGGCAATGCTGTGGACCATCGGCTTTATCATCACCTTCTCTGTGGGTGGGATGACCGGCGTGCTGCTGGCAGTTCCGGGCGCGAACTTCGTGCTGCACAACAGCCTGTTCCTGATCGCTCACTTCCATAACGTTATCATCGGTGGTGTGGTGTTCGGTTGCTTCGCCGGCCTGACTTACTGGTTCCCTAAATCCTTCGGCTTCACGCTGAACGAGAAATGGGGTATCCGTGCGTTCTGGTTCTGGATCATCGGTTTCTTCGTTGCCTTTATGCCGCTGTATGCTCTGGGCTTTATGGGTATGACTCGTCGTATCAGCCAGAACATCAACCCTGAGTTCCACCCACTGCTGCTGGTCGCAGCTAGCGGTGCAGCTCTGATTGCCTGCGGTATTCTGTGCCAACTGATTCAGATCTTCGTCAGCGTGCGTGACCGCGAGCAGAACCGCGATCTGACCGGTGACCCATGGGGCGCTCGTACTCTGGAGTGGTCTACTTCGTCTCCACCGCCGTTCTATAACTTTGCCGTAGTGCCGCAGATTCATGACCGTGATGAATTCTGGGACATGAAAGAAAAAGGCGAAGCTTATAAGAAACCGGCTAAGTACGAGCCGATTCATATGCCGAAAAATACCGGCGCCGGTGTGATTATTGCTGGCTTCAGCCTGGTATTTGGTTTCGCGATGATCTGGGACATCTGGTGGATGGCGATCGCTGCCTTCGTAGGTATGATCGTGACCTGGATTGCCAAGAGCTTCGATGAAGATGTTGATTACTATGTGCAGGTTGATGAAATCGAGCGCATTGAGAACCAACACTATGAACAAATCAGCAAAGCAGGCGTGAAACATGTCAACTGATACTCTGACTAACCATAACGCAGCCCATGCAGAGCATGGGCACCATGACGCAGGAGAGACCAAAGTCTTCGGATTCTGGATCTACCTGATGAGCGACTGTATTTTGTTTGCGAGCTTGTTCGCGACTTATGCGGTACTGGTGAACGGGACCGCTGGCGGTCCCTCCGGCAAAGACATCTTCGACCTGAAGTTTGTCCTGGTTGAAACCTTCCTGCTGTTGTTCAGCTCCATCACCTACGGTATGGCGATGATCGGCATGAACAAGGGCAAGGTTGGCAGCGTTAATACCTGGCTGTTCCTGACCTTCCTGTTCGGTCTGGGCTTCGTAGCGATGGAAATCTATGAGTTCCATCATTTGATCGCCGAAGGTTTCGGTCCGGATCGCAGCGCGTTCCTGTCAGGCTTCTTCGCACTGGTTGCTACTCACGGTCTGCACGTGTCCACCGGTCTGGTTTGGATCATCATCATGATGATTCAGGTGAGCAAGCGCGGCCTGACTTCAACCAACAAAACCCGTCTGATGTGCCTGAGCCTGTTCTGGCACTTCCTGGACGTGGTCTGGATCTGCGTATTTACCGTCGTTTACCTGCTGGGGGTTATGTCATGAGCCATTCATCCCATGAAACTTCTCACGGCGGCGCAAGCCACGGTAGCGTTAAGTCATATCTGATCGGCTTTATCCTGTCGATCATCCTGACGGTGATTCCATTTGCGATGGTGATGAGCGGCACAGCCTCTCACTCAACCATCCTGGCGGTTGTAGTCGGCATGGCGGTAATTCAGGTAATTGTTCACTTGATTTACTTCCTGCACATGAATACCTCATCGGAAGAGCGCTGGAACCTGGTGGCATTGCTGTTCACCGCTATGATCATCGGTATCGTTGTTGTGGGTTCACTCTGGATTATGTACAACCTCAACATCAATATGATGGTCAGTTAAGAGTCGAGCTGCACGTGATGATTAAGCAATACCTGCAAGTAACTAAACCAGGAATTATTTTCGGCAATTTAATTTCTGTCGTAGGGGGATTCCTGCTCGCTTCCAAAGGAAGCATCGACTATCCCCTGTTTCTCGCCACCCTGGTGGGTGTCTCGTTGGTTGTCGCTTCGGGCTGTGTGTTTAACAACTACATTGACCGCGACATCGACAAGAAAATGGAGAGAACGAAGAACCGGGTGCTGGTGAAAGGCCTGATCGCGCCGAGTGTGACCCTGGTTTATGCTACCGTTCTGGGTATTGCGGGCTTTGTGTTGCTGTATATCGGTGCCAATCCGCTGGCCATGTGGCTGGCGGTGATGGGCTTCGTGGTTTATGTCGGCGTTTACAGCCTGTACATGAAACGCCACTCGGTATACGGCACGCTGATCGGCAGCCTGTCGGGCGCTGCGCCACCGGTTATCGGTTACTGCGCGGTGACCAACGAGTTTGATGCCGGTGCGTTGATCCTGCTGGCTATCTTTAGCCTGTGGCAGATGCCGCATTCCTATGCGATTGCCATCTTCCGCTTTAAAGATTACCAGGCGGCCAACATTCCGGTTCTGCCGGTAGTCAAAGGCATTTCCGTGGCGAAGAACCACATCACGGTCTACATTCTGGCGTTTATGATTGCTACGCTGATGCTGACCTTGGGCGGCTATGCCGGCTACAAATACCTGATTGTCGCTGCGGCGGTAAGCGTATGGTGGCTGGGTATGGCGTTGCGTGGTTACAAAACCGAAAATGACAGCATCTGGGCGCGCAAACTGTTTGTGTTCTCCATTGTTGCCATCACTTCGCTGAGCGTGATGATGTCTATCGACTTCAGCGCCACGGCATCGCCAGAAACGCTGATGACCTACGTCTGGTAAGCCAAATCGTCTGTAAATGGGCCGCCAAGCGGCCCATTTTATTTGTCTCGCCGAAAAGCCGTCTAACTGTAATATCTGTTAAACAACATTCGATTTACCCCCCCTGCCCTTCACACTAAAATGACGCAGTTTTTCAGAAGCTATCCCACCAGGCGTTATCGCCGATAACCTGCTGGAATGGCTTTTAATGAGGTTTTAATGAACGACAATGCAATGACCCCGCAGGAACGACGGGCGACCTGGGGATTAGGGACGGTATTTTCACTGCGCATGCTTGGCATGTTTATGGTGCTGCCGGTTTTGACCACCTACGGTATGGCGTTAAACGGCGCCAGCGAAACGCTGATCGGTATCGCCATCGGCATTTACGGCCTGGCACAAGCGGTGTTTCAGATCCCCTTCGGCCTGATTTCCGACCGCATCGGCCGCAAGCCGCTGATCGTCGGCGGGCTATTGATCTTTGCACTGGGCAGCGTTATCGCCGCAGTCACCGACTCCATTTGGGGCGTGATCCTCGGCCGGGCATTGCAAGGCTCCGGCGCTATCGCTGCGGCGGTGATGGCGTTGCTGTCGGACCTGACCCGCGAGCAAAATCGCACCAAAGCGATGGCATTTATCGGCGTCAGCTTCGGTATCACCTTTGCCATTGCCATGGTCGTCGGCCCGATCGTCACCCACGCTTTCGGTCTGCATGCGTTATTTTGGATGATTGCCGCACTGGCCCTGGCCGGTATCGTGATTACTCTCGCAGTCGTACCTTCCGCCGACAGCCATGTGCTGAACCGCGAATCGAGCATCGTGCGCGGCAGCTTCAGCAAAGTGCTGAACAACTCCCGTCTGCTGAAGCTGAATTTCGGCATCATGTGTCTGCATATCCTGCTGATGTCCAGCTTCGTTGCGCTACCGCTGGCGATGGAAAAAGCCGGCCTGGCAGCAAGCCGACATTGGATCGTCTATTTGGTCACCATGCTGGTCTCTTTCGCCGCCGTGGTACCCTTTATCGTTTATGCCGAAATGAAACGCCGCATGAAGCAGGTGTTTATGGGCTGTGTGGCGGTTCTGTTCTGCGCCGAAGTGCTGTTGTGGCTATCCGGCGCCCACCTGTGGGGCATCATTGCTGGCGTGCAGTTATTCTTCATGGCCTTTAACGTGATGGAAGCGATTCTGCCTTCGTTGATCAGCAAAGAATCCCCAGCCGGCTACAAAGGTACCGCCATGGGGGTTTACTCCACCAGCCAGTTTATCGGCGTGGCGATTGGCGGCAGTTTGGGTGGCTTGCTGTACGGTCTGCAAGGTGCCGGGTTGGTGTTTATCGCCGGTGCGGTTATCGCCGCAGTGTGGTTCCTGGTCAGCAGCACCATGCAAGAACCCCCGTACGTCAGCAGCCTGCGCATTACGTTGTCGGAACTGGCGGTGAAGGATTCTGCGCTGGAAAGTCGTCTGAAGGCCCAGCCTGGCGTGACGGAAGCGATTGTAGTGCCCGAAGAGCGCAGCGCCTACGTGAAGGTCGATACCAAACAGACCAACCGCGGCCAGCTGGAAGCACTGGTAAATTCGCTGTAATAAAAAGGGCCAGCTTGCTGGCCCTCGGTAATATCCTCGCGGAAAAGTTAATCGCGGAAGTTCTTGAACTGGAACGGTTGCCCCAGATCGGCACCGCGCACCAGCGCCATCACCCCTTGCAAATCGTCGCGTGACTTGCCGGTAACGCGGACTTCATCGCCCTGAATTTGTGCCTGGACCTTCAGCTTGCTGTCTTTGATCAGCTTGACGATTTTCTTCGCCTGCGAGCTTTCAATACCCTGCTTCAGCTTGGCTTCCACGCTGTAGGTTTTGCCGCTGTGGGTCATTTCTTCCGGGATCTCCAGCGCGCCGCCATCGATACTGCGCTTGCTCAGTTTCTCACGCAGAATATCGAGCAGTTGCTGCACCTGGAATTCAGATTCGCTGGCGACTTTGATGCTTTCATCTTTTTCGTTCAGCTCAAAACTGGCCGGTACGTTGCGGAAATCCCAACGGGTGCCGAGATCGCGCGTGGCGTTCTCAACGGCGTTACGCACTTCCTGCATATCAATTTCGGAAACAATGTCGAAAGATGGCATACTTCTTCCTCCTGAATTTAGAGCCTAAAGCGATAGGCGATTTCGATGCCGAGCATGATAACCGCTTTAGCGCTCCAGGCAAAATCTGCTGAACCTATCGGCAGATAACTCGCCCGATAGCAGAAAAGTCTATAATTATACGACGGTAAGTGAGCGGTATTCCCGTTACCCCAAGGAGACTGGATGAAAATAACTGTTCTTGGTTGCGGCGCGCTCGGACAACTGTGGCTTGCCAGGCTGTATCAGCAGGGCCACGATGTACAGGGATGGTTGCGGGTGCCGCAACCCTTCTGCGCAGTGAACGTGATTGAGCCTGAGGGCGTCTCGTTCAACCGGAATTTGCCTACCAACGATCCCGAACATCTGGCCCAAAGCGAACTGTTGCTGGTCACGCTGAAAGCCTGGCAGGTTTCCGGCGCCGTCAGCGCGCTGCTGCCCAGGTTGAACCCGCGTTGCGCCATTTTGCTGCTGCATAACGGCATGGGTACCCAGGATGAGCTGCCACCGAACCATCAACCGCTCTTACAGGGCACCACAACCCACGCGGCACGACGCGATGGCGGCACTATTATCCATGTTGCCGGCGGCACCACGCATATCGGCCCGACATCGGCGGCGGCGATACACCTTAGTCATCTGGCGGAGATGTTGCATCAGGCGCTGCCCGATGTGGCCTGGCACGACAACATTGCTTCAGCAAACTGGCGCAAGCTGGCCGTCAACTGCGTGATTAACCCACTGACGGCGCTGTATAACTGCCGTAATGGCGAGCTCCAACGCTACCCGGAGCAAATCGAAGTCCTGTGCCGCGAAGTCTCCAGCGTGATGGAAATGGAGGGCTACCACACCTCCTGCGAAGGGCTGATGCAATACGTGATGGCGGTGATTCAGAGCACGGCGGACAACGTATCGTCGATGCTGCAGGATATCCGCAGCCAGCGACACACCGAGATCGACTATATTACCGGCTACCTGCTGCGCCGCGCACGCAGCCACGGCGTCATCCTGCCGGAAAATGCGCGGCTGTTTGAACTGATTAAGCGAAAGGAAAATGAATATGAGCGTATCGGCGCTGGTCTGCCTGGCACCTGGTAGCGAAGAAACCGAAGCCGTCACCACCATCGATCTTCTGGTGCGAGCGGGGGTCAATGTTACTACCGCCAGCGTAGCCGGTGATGGCGACCTGACTATCGTCTGTTCACGCGGCGTCAGGCTGCTGGCGGATGCGCCGCTGGTGTCGATTGTCGACGATCCCTTCGATGCCATCGTGTTGCCCGGCGGCCTGAAGGGTGCCGAGTGTTTCCGCGACAGCCCGCTATTGGTAGAGAAAGTGCGTCAGATGCATCTGCAGGGCAACATCGTCGCCGCCATCTGTGCGGCGCCGGCCCTGGTATTGCAACACCACGATCTGTTCCCCATCGGCAATATGACCGGTTTCCCCGGTTTGAAAGATCAAATCCCGGCAGACAAATGGATGGAGCGGCGCGTGGTATACGATGCGCGCGTCAATCTGCTCACCAGCCAGGGGCCGGGAACATCGATGGAGTTTGCGCTGAAGTTGATCGATTTGCTGCTGGGTAAAGCAAAAGCGGCGGAAATTGCCGCACAGCTGGTGCTGATACCGGGCATGTACGACTTCCGCGATTAGTTGTTTTCTATTCTGCAAACGAAATACAAAATCCCCAAAATAATTGGAGCGGCAACAAAGCGGCCAGTACGAGGAGCCCCGGGAGCTTACTTGAGTAAGTGACCGGGGTGAGCGTACGCAGCCAACGCAGTTGCCGCTTCAGTATGAAGTGGATTTAAGGGCGATAGACTTTGATGTTGGTAAACCCCTGCTCCAGCAGGTACAGCGCCTGCAGACGGCTCATCACGCCACGATCGCAGTACAGCAGGTAGGTTTTGCTCTGATCCAGGGAGCCAAACTGCGTGCTGAGTTTGTAGAACGGCAGCGGTTTCACCTCAACCTGCTCCAGCTTCAGCGGCTTCTCTTCCTGCTCGTCGTTAGAACGGATATCCAGGATCACTTCGTCAGCGCCAAAGGCCGCCACGGTTTCTACTTCGGCAACCTGTTCCTGCGCCTGTTCGGCGATGGTACGGATATCGACATTCTTCGCTTCACTCACCACGCGATCGAGAATGGAAAAATCGAAGTGACTTTCCTCTTCTTCAATTTTTGCTTTGATCGCTTTTACCGTTGGGCTTTTCGAGATGACACCGCAGTATTCCGGCATGGTCTTGGCAAAGTCTTCGGTGCCAATCTCGCGCGCCACTTTGATGATGTGCTCTTTGTCGTGCGAAATCAGCGGACGCAGGATCAGAGTATCGGACGCATTGTCGATCAAACGCAGGTTAGTCAGCGTCTGGCTGGACACCTGGCCCAGCGCCTCGCCGGTCACCAACGCCTGAACACCATAACGTTCTGCAACTTGCGAAGCGGCGCGCACCATCATGCGTTTGAGCACCACGCCCATCTGGCCATCGTCGACCTTTTCCAGAATCTCGCCGACCACGGGTTCGAAATCGATGGCGACAAAGCGCACCTTGTGCGAGCTGGCAAAGCGGTTCCACAAATAATACGCCACCTGCTTGACGCCAATTTCATGCGCCGCACCACCCAGATTGAAGAAGCAGTAATGTACGCGGCAACCGCGACGCATCAACATATAGCTGGAAACGCCGGAGTCGAAACCACCGGAAATCAGCGACAACACGTCTTCCTGAGTGCCAACCGGGTAACCGCCGATGCCTTCGCGACGTGCTTTTACCAGCATCAGCTTATCGTCTTCGATTTCCAGGTTGACCGTCACCTGCGGGTGCGACAGCTTAACGCGCGCACTGTCGATGTGCTGGTTCAAACCGCCGCCAACGTAACGTTCCACGTCCTGCGAGTTGAAGTCCTGCTTGCCGCGGCGCTTGACGCGCACGCAGAAGGTTTTCCCCTCAAGCTGCTCGCGGTAAGCTTCCAGCGTCTGCTCGAAAATGTGGTGGATATCGGTGTAGCCGCGGTCTTCCACTTCCAGAATGTGGTGGATGCCGGGAATGCGCGTCAGCGCGTCGGCAATCACCGGCCGCTGGTTTTCATCTTTGGCGCGAACTTCGATATGATCCCAATGACGGACAACCGCCAGCGTTTCATCATACTGCTTCAGGACGTTGCGGATATTGGTCGAGAGAATCTTGATGAAGCGCAAACGCACAGATTGACTCTTGATGGTGATTTCCGGGAACAATTTAATGATAAACTTCATGGCGGTCTTTATTGTCAGAATTACGAGGGAAAAGGATTTACAATGTATATGCGATTGATAAAACCAACGGCACTGCCGAATGTTTTATCAATCGCATTTGCGGCGCGGAGTATATCACTATCTGGTGAGGCTCGGTGCACAAAACCACACATGCGCGCCATGATTTGCTAATCAAGATCCGCTAGGATAGGCTCTGGCGCCACTGTTCACATGATGATGTAAAAAGAAAATTATGCCGAAAAAACCTGCACAATCAGACAGTACAGAGCAAAGCATCAGCTTTGAAAGTTCCCTCAGCGAACTGGAAAACATCGTGACGCGTCTGGAATCGGGTGAGCTTCCGTTGGAAGATGCGCTGAATGAATTCGAACGCGGCGTACAGCTAGCGCGTCAAGGCCAACAGAAACTGCAACAGGCCGAGCAGCGCGTGCAAATTTTACTTAACGACAGCGCCGATGACGCCGCGCTGGCGCCTTTCACCCCGGATGCAGAGTAATCGTCATGTCTGAGATCGTCCAACAGGCCGCTTTTTCTGAGCAGTTACAGGCTTTTCGCCAACGGGCCGACCGCACGCTGCTGGATTTTATCGCACCGCTGCCGTTCAACGACGGCAACATGGTGGCCGCAATGCGCCATGGCGCGCTGCTGGGCGGTAAACGCCTGCGTCCGTTCCTGGTGTATACCACCGGGCAGATGTTTGGCGTTTCATTGAATAATTTGGATGTGCCGGCCGCTGCGGTAGAATGCATTCATGCCTATTCGTTGATCCATGACGATCTACCGGCAATGGACGATGACGACCTGCGTCGCGGTCAGCCGACCTGCCATATCAAATTTGGCGAAGCCAGCGCGATCCTGGCGGGCGATGCGCTGCAGACGCTGGCATTTTCCATTCTGGCCGATGCCGACATGCCCGATGTGGCGCTGCGCGATCGGCTGGCGATGGTGTCCGAACTGGCGACCGCCAGCGGCGTTGCCGGCATGTGCGGTGGCCAGTCGCTGGATCTCGAAGCTGAAGGGCGGCAAATCGATCTTCCTGCGCTGGAGCAGATCCATCGCCACAAAACCGGCGCGTTAATCCGCGCGGCGGTTCGCCTTGGGGCTCTGGCCGCCGGTGAACCTGGCCGTGCAGCGCTACCGCAGCTTGACCGTTACGCCGCGGCGATCGGCCTGGCGTTTCAGGTGCAGGATGACATTTTGGACGTTGTCGGCGAAACCGAGAAAATCGGTAAACGCCAGGGAGCGGACCAGCAACACGGAAAGAGCACCTATCCAGCTTTGCTCGGGCTTGACAGCGCGAAAGCAAAGGCGTGGGATCTCTATCAGGAAGCTTTAGCTGCATTAGACACTTTGGCAGCGCAATCTTATAACACAGCGCCATTGCGAGCGTTAGCCAGCTTCATTATTGAACGCGACAATTAACGTGTGACGTTAACTCCTCTGATATGAGTATCGAATGAGTCTTGATATAGCCAAATACCCGACCTTGGCGCTAGTGGAAAATCCCGATGAACTCCGCTCGCTGCCAAAAGAGAGCCTGCCGAAGCTGTGTGACGAACTGCGGCAATACCTGCTGGACAGCGTCAGCCGCTCCAGCGGCCACTTTGCGTCCGGGCTGGGTACCGTCGAACTGACGGTGGCATTGCACTATGTTTACAACACACCCTTCGATCATCTGGTATGGGACGTTGGTCACCAGGCCTACCCGCATAAAATTCTGACCGGCCGTCGCGACAAGATTTCCACCATTCGTCAAAAAAATGGCCTGCACCCTTTTCCCTGGCGCGCCGAGAGTGAATATGACGTGCTGTCGGTTGGCCACTCGTCTACCTCGATCAGCGCCGGCCTCGGTATGGCGGTCGCGGCGGAGCGTGAAGGAAAAAATCGCCGCACGGTCTGCGTGATTGGCGATGGCGCGATCACCGCCGGCATGGCGTTTGAAGCCATGAACCACGCTGGGGACATCAACCCGGATATGCTGGTGGTCTTGAACGACAACGAAATGTCGATCTCCGAAAACGTCGGCGCCCTGAACAATCATCTGGCGCAGCTGCTTTCCGGCAAGCTCTATTCCACCCTGCGCGAAGGCAGCAAAAAAGTGCTGTCCGGCCTGCCGCCTATCAAAGAGCTGGTCAAGCGCACCGAAGAACACCTGAAAGGCATGGTGGTACCGGGCACGCTGTTCGAAGAGCTGGGCTTTAACTACATCGGCCCGGTCGACGGCCACGATGTTCAGGCGCTGGTCGCCACGCTGAAAAACATGCGCGATCTGAAAGGCCCGCAGTTGCTGCATATCATGACCAAAAAAGGCCGTGGTTACGCGCCGGCGGAAAAAGATCCGATCAGCTTCCACGCGGTACCAAAATTCGATCCCGCCAGCGGCACCTTGCCGAAAAGCGCCGGCGGTCTGCCGACCTATTCGAAAATCTTCGGCGACTGGCTGTGTGAAACCGCCGCCAAAGACAGCTCGCTGATGGCCATTACCCCGGCGATGCGCGAAGGCTCCGGCATGGTGCAGTTCTCCCGCGATTATCCGCAGCAATACTTTGACGTTGCCATTGCCGAACAGCATGCGGTCACCTTTGCCGCCGGTCTGGCGATTGGCGGCTACAAGCCGGTGGTGGCGATTTACTCCACCTTCCTGCAGCGGGCTTACGATCAACTGATCCACGACGTGGCGATCCAAAAACTGCCGGTGATGTTTGCCATCGATCGCGGCGGCATCGTCGGTGCCGACGGCCAGACTCACCAGGGGGCGTTCGATCTGTCGTTCATGCGTTGTATCCCGACCATGGTGATCATGACGCCGAGTGACGAAAACGAGTGCCGCCAGATGCTGTACACTGGCTATCACTATAACGAAGGCCCAAGCGCCGTCCGCTATCCGCGGGGTAACGGCACCGGTGCGCCGCTGGAACCGCTTGGCGCGTTGCCGATCGGCAAAGGTGTGGTACGCCGAGAAGGCGAAAAGGTCGCGATTTTGAACTTCGGTACCCTGCTGCCGGAAGCGGCTCAGGTGGCTGAAGCCCTCAATGCCACGCTGGTGGATATGCGTTTCGTGAAACCGCTGGACGAACAGCTGGTGCTGGAACTGGCTGCCGGTCACGAGGTGCTGGTCACGCTGGAAGAGAATGCCATTATGGGCGGTGCCGGCAGCGGCGTTAACGAACTGCTGATGGCCAAACGCCGGGCAGTGCCGGTGCTGAATATCGGCCTGCCGGACAGCTTTGTGTCACAAGGCAGCCAGGAAGAGGTCCGCGTCGATCTGGGCCTGGACGCCGCCGGCATACGGCGACAGATCGAAACCTGGCTGGCGCAATAATCCCCGCGCCTGATTGTCCAACGCCTCCGCTTTGCGGGGGCGTTTTCGTCTCTGCCATCCCGATAATCCACTACAGTTATAGATCTGTGCTGACACCTGGAGGCAAGCATGAAGTATCTGAAACTGGGTAACACCGATCTGAACGTCTCGCGTATCTGCCTGGGTTGTATGACCTACGGTGAACCCAATCGCGGCAATCACGCCTGGACGCTGCCGGAAGAAAGCAGCCGCCCGCTGCTAAAACAGGCACTGGACGCAGGCATCAATTTCTTTGACACCGCCAACAGCTACTCAGACGGCAGCAGCGAGGAGATCGTCGGCCGGGCGCTGCGGGATTACGCGCGCCGTGATGACGTGGTGATCGCCACCAAAGTCTATTTCCCCCTGAGTAATCTGGAACGCGGGTTGTCGCGCGCCAAAATCATGCAGTCTATCGACAACAGCCTGAAACGATTGGGCACCGACTATGTCGATCTGCTGCAAATCCACCGTTGGGATTATGAAACGCCCATTGAAGAAACGCTGGAAGCGCTGCATGACGTGGTCAGGGCCGGTAAAGCGCGCTACATAGGCGCATCGTCGATGTATGCCTGGCAGTTCGCCAAAGCGCTGTACACCGCCGATCTGCATGGCTGGACGCGGTTTGTCAGCATGCAGGACCAGTACAACCTGATTCAGCGTGAGGAAGAGCGCGAAATGCATCCGCTGTGCGCCGCCGAAGGCATCGCGGTGCTGCCGTGGAGCCCGCTGGCACGCGGTCGTCTGACTCGCCCCTGGGGTGAAACCACCGCACGGCTGGTGTCCGATCAGGTCGGCAAAAATCTGTATGACGAAACCGAAGGTATCGATGGCATTATCGCCGAACGCGTCGCCACCCTTGCACAAGAACGCGGTGTATCGCGTGCGCAGGTTGCGCTGGCCTGGCTGTTGAGCAAGCCGGTGGTCAGTGCTCCCATTATCGGCGCGTCGCGCCACGAACACCTGGAAGATGCCGTGGCCGCCGTCGATCTGACATTAACGCCGGAAGAGATTGCCGAGCTGGAAACGGCCTATGTGCCGCATCACGTGACGGGGTTTGAATAACGCGGAGGGTTCAAGGGCGCAGCAGTGTTGCACTGCGCCCCTGCAATCAAAACAGCCCAAGCGGCCAGTGGTGACCAATCAGATAGATGATGCCGGCCGAAAGCACCCCGGCGACGATATCGTCGACCATGATGCCCATACCGCCATGCACGTTACGATCGAACCAGCGGATCGGCCAGGGTTTCCACATGTCGAGAACGCGGAAAATCACAAAGCCCAGAGCTACCCACTGCCAGTCGTTGACCGGCAGCGCCATCAGCGTGATCCACATGCCGACAAACTCGTCCCAGACGATGCTGCCGTGATCGTGTACCCGCATGTCTTTGGCCGTCTGATGGCACAAATAAACGCCGATACAGATGCTGAACATCACCAGCAACGAATAGAGCTGCCACGGCAGTTGGATCAGCAACAGCCAGAACGGAATCGCCGCCAGTGACCCCATGGTGCCCGGTATTACCGGTGACAGGCCACTGCCGAAACCGGTGGCCAGCAGGTGCCACGGATTGCTCATCCGCAGACGGCGTTTAGCTTCATCCATGTTACGCCTGCTCCGCGCTGAAATGATCGAAGCCCTTCCAGGACAGCTCCACCGCTTCATCGTTGCGGTAGAATTTAATGCCTTCGGAAAGCGGGCCAATCTGGCCAATACAGGTGTAATCCGCGCCCAAATGACTCAGCGCCACTTCCAGCGCACCGCGGTTGATTTCCGGCACCGTAAAACACAGTTCGTAATCTTCACCGCCGGTCAGCGCCCAGCGCAGCGCCTGTTCAGCATCCGCGTGGCTGCTCAATACCTGCGACAGCGGCAGCTCATCCAGATCGATGCGCGCCCCGCACTCGGAGGCTTTCAGCACGTGCTTCAGATCGGAGATCAACCCGTCGGAAATATCAATCGCCGAGCTGGCTAAATCACGCAGCGCCTGCCCCTGCAACACCCGCGGCTGCGGCCGCAGATGGCGGCCAATCAGGTAGTCTCGTGCGTCGGCATCCGCTACCTGCAGGCGATCTTGCAAGATTGCCAGGCCGGCGGCGCTGTCGCCCAACGTACCGGTAGCGTAAATCCAATCGCCGATGCGCGCACCGCTGCGGGTCAACGCCCGGCCGGCCGGGATCAAGCCATGAATGGTTAACGTCATGCTCAGTGGGCCACGCGTAGTGTCGCCGCCAATCAACTGCATGCCGTAATAATTAAGCTGTTCGAACAGGCTGTCGCTGAACGCCTTCAGCCAGGGCTCATTCACATCAGGCAAGGTTAACGCCAGTGAAAGCCAGGCCGGATCGGCGCCCATTGCCGCCAGATCGCTCAGGTTGACCGCCAGTGCTTTGTAGCCGAGATCGGCCGGATCAATATCCGGCAGGAAGTGAACGCCCGAAACCAGGGTGTCGGTACTGACGGCCAAAAGCTGTTTTTCTGCCACTGTCAGGAGTGCGCAGTCATCTCCAATGCCCAACTGTACGTCCCGGCGCAGACTCTTAAACCGGTCAAAATAGCGGGCAATGAGGTCAAATTCGCCGCATGCCATGGTTGATATTCCAATAGAAGAAATTAAGGCCGGAGATGCCGGCCTTAATTTTTTATTTTTTCTTGCGGATGCTTGGTGCTGCTTTATCCAGCACGCCATTCACAAACTTGTGGCTGTCTTCGGCGCCGAAGGTTTTCGCCAGTTCGATCGCTTCGTTGATAGCCACTTTGTAAGGCACATCCTCACGCATTTTCAGCTCAAACAGCGCAATACGCAGGACGGCTCTTTCTACCTGGCCCAGCTCTTCGAGCTGACGCGACAGGAAAGGTGCCATCAGGCCATCCAGCAGACCCGCATTCACCGCCACGCCGGACAGCAGCTCCCGAAAATAGGCGATGTCCACATCTTTGACATCTTGCTCCGTCAGGAACTGGTGTTCAACATCGGCAATGTCATTTTTAGACAACTGCCAAGAGTAAAGCGCTTGAACAGCGCACTCACGAGCGCGGCGACGAGCAGCAGGTTTCACGGAATTCCCCTTAACTAAATTCAGGCTTTAATAGCTTTGATAACATTAATCATTTCAAGTGCGGTCAGAGCAGCTTCAGCACCCTTGTTGCCCGCTTTGGTGCCGGCACGCTCGATAGCCTGTTCAATGCTCTCGGTGGTCAGCACGCCAAAGGCAACCGGGATTTCAGCGTTCAGCGAAACATTGCCGATGCCGGAGCTGGCTTCGCCCGCTACATATTCGAAGTGCGCGGTGCCCCCACGGATAACGGTGCCCAACGCGATAATCGCATCGTATTTGCCGGTGTTGGCCAACACGCGAGCCGTCAGCGGCAGCTCGTAAGCGCCCGGGACCCAGACAACGGTGATGTTGTCGTCAGCAACCTGACCTATGCGCTTCAGTGCGTCGATGGCACCTTGCAGCAGGCTGTCGTTGATGAAATTGTTAAAACGTGCAATTGCGATCGCCACACGGGCATTTGGAGTAGCAACAACACCTTCGATAACTTTCATGGGCTTTCCTTAAAAATGGGTTCAATACCCCGCAGGGGGGCGGATTCTATCACATTCTTTATCTACCTGCGCGGCGGTTTTGTAAAACGCCAATCGGGCCGGCAAGCGGACGTTATGTTCAGTATTTCGGCTTCAGCCGCAAGCGCAGATCGGGGCCGATTTGCCGCACTTCGCTGAAGACAAATTCCGGCGTATCGGCCAGGCGTTCAAGGCCCGGTAACTGGCACAGGCCGCGCCCATTATCACCCATCAGTTTTGGCGCGATGTACAAAATGAGCTCATCGACCAGCCCTGCCTGCAACAACGCGCCGGAAAGTGCAGCGCCGGCTTCTACCCAGATAGAATTCACCTGGCGTTTCGCCAGTTGCATCATCATCACGACCAGATCGACCCCGCCGCCGTGTGCCGGAAATGTCAGTTGTTCAACATCCTGCGGCCAACTCCGATCGTCCGGTTGCAACCGAGCCAACCAGGTCGCCCCTGGCGCACGCACCACCCGATGCTGCGGCGTTACGCGGTTCCGGCTGTCGAGGATGATGCGCAACGGCTGGCGCAGATTTTCACGCGGATAGAGGCTCTGAGTGGCGGCATCCAGCTCATCCCAACGCACCGTCAGTGACGGATCGTCGGCCAACACCGTGGCGCTGGTGCTCAGGATGGCGGCGCTTTGCGCTCGCAGACGCTGCACGTCCTGCCGCGCCTGCGGTGAGGTGATCCATTGGCTCTCGCCGGAGGCCATTGCCGTACGGCCATCGAGCGAGGCCCCCAGCTTTAGCTGCACGTAAGGAAAACCGGTGCGCATGCGTTTGAGAAACCCCGGATTCACCGCTTCGGCATCGCTCAGCATCAGGCCATGGCGCACGTCTATACCCGCCTGCTGCAGCTTGTACAGGCCACGACCGGCAACCTCTGGGTTGGGATCCTGCATCGCCGCAACCACGCGGGCAACGCCGGCGGCGACCAGCGCGTCAGCGCAAGGCGGCGTGCGCCCGTGATGGCTACAGGGCTCCAGCGTGACATAAGCGGTGGCACCACGCGCCCGCTCGCCCGCCATACGCAACGCATGCACTTCCGCATGGGGTTCGCCGGCGCGCAGGTGATAACCCTCACCGACGATTTCGCCGTCACGCACGATAACGCAGCCGACGTTCGGGTTAGGAGCGGTAGTGAAGCGCCCCAGTCGCGCCAACTCAAAGGCGCGCGCCATATAAAATTCGTCGTTATGCATGTAACCCCTTAATCCTGCAGCCGGGCGATTTCTTCGCCGAATTCGCGAATATCTTCAAAGCTGCGGTAAACCGAGGCAAAACGAATATAGGCCACTTTATCCAGCTTCTTCAGCGCGTCCATCACCAGGTTGCCGACCAGCTTGGTCGGCACTTCGCGTTCGCCGGTGGCGCGCAGCTGGGATTTGATGTGGTTAATCGCATTTTCCACGTCGTCGGAGCTGACCGGGCGTTTTTCCAACGCTTTCAACATGCCGCGACGCAGTTTGTCTTCGTTGAACGGCTCACGCACTTCGTCGCTTTTTATCACCCGTGGCATCACCAGCTCAGCCACTTCAAAGGTGGTGAAACGTTCATTACAAACCAAACACTGACGGCGACGGCGCACCTGCGAACCATCACCCACCAGGCGGGAATCAATGACTTTGGTATCAACGGCGGCGCAGAAAGGGCAATGCATAACACGTCCTGATAAACGTTCTCATAGTTAAGAACAGTTTAACCCGAAGTGCGGTCACAACAAAGGCCGCCGACCATTTGTTGCGAGCTGCGATACCGAACGAGGCTAAAACAGCGGTGCGCATGACTTTCCTCGCCGGGCGGGCTAAGCTGATAACAGGAGATATTGAATAGGAAATCGCCGCCATGACAACCCCTTATCCGAAAGTTTTCCTGCTCAGCGCGCTTGTTCTGCTGGCGGGCTGCGCGCAGACTCACGAGGTGCCGAAGCTCCGCCATCAGGTGGTTGAACTGAATCAGAAATTAAGCACCCTGACCAACCAGGCCACGGCGCTGGAACAGCAGAACCAGCTGAATCAGAACTCCACCAGCGGCGTCTACCTGCTACCGACGGCCAATAACGCCGCGCGCCTGCAAAGCAGCATCGGCGAACTGAGCGTGTCGCTCAGCCACGTAAAAACCGAAGCCAATGGCACCCAGGCATTGCTGCACGTTCGTACCGTCTCGCAGGCATCGCTGCCGGCATTTAAAGCGGTGGTGGAATGGGGGCAACTGGATGCCGCCACCGGCAAACCGCTAACCGCCGACTCGCTGTCACAACCGGTCGCCAGTGCAGACTCGCTGTTGCCGAAGCCCGAGCAGAACTTTGAGCTGCGCTTTAGCGGCCTGACGCCTGAGCAACTGGGCTTTGTGCGGCTGCACAGCATAGTTCCGACCGCCCAACCGGCGGTGGTTCAGCAACACTAACCCGCGCACCCTCGCCGCAGGCAAAAAAAAGGAGCGCCAAACGGCACTCCTTTTTTACTTCACTGAAAACGCAGCGTATTAAGGCAGAATCGAAGGCTGATCTGCACCCTCTTTTTCCACTTTCTGTTGCAGCATGTGTTCGCGTTTCATACCCAGTTTCAACGCCAGCGCGGACGCTACGTAGATAGAGGATACGGTACCGATAGACACGCCGATCAGCATCGCCAACGAGAAGCCCTGCAGCATGGCGCCACCGAAGATGTACAGCATCAGCACCACCATCAAGGTGGTACCGGAGGTCATCAATGTACGGCTCAGCGTTTGGGTCAACGACACGTTCATGATTTCGTAAGGCGTTCCACGACGGATCTTGCGGAAGTTCTCACGAATACGGTCGGAAACCACGATACTGTCGTTCAGCGAGTAACCGATAACCGACATCAACGATGCGACAATGGTCAGGTCAATCTCGATATGGAACAGCGACAGCACGCCCATAGTGATGATCACGTCGTGCGCCAGCGCAATAACCGCTCCCAGCGCCAGGCGCCATTCGAAGCGGAAACCGACGTAGATCAGGATACAGATCAACGCCACCAGCAGCGCCATGCCGCCGGTCTGCGCCAGTTCGCTGCCCACGCTCGGGCCGACGAACTCGATGCGCTTCACGGTGGCGTTTTTATCCACCGCGTCGTTGATCACGCCGATCACTTTATTGCCCAGTTCCTGGCCTGCCGTGCCGGTCGCCGGTGGCATACGCACCATCACGTCACGGCTGCTGCCGAAGTTCTGAATAATCGGGTCCTGGAACCCGGCTTTTTCCAGCGTATCGCGCATCAGATCGAGGTTAGCCGGTTTTTCCAGGCTGATTTCGATTACCGTACCGCCGGTAAAGTCCAGACCCCAGTTAAACCCGCGTACCGACATGGTGGCGATTGACGCGACCAGCAGCAGCAATGAGATGCCGAAGGCCACGTAATCCCAGCGCATAAAGTCATAGACTTTACGGCCGTAGTTGAGTTGTTCAACAGTATAATCCTGTGCCACAACGCACTCCTCAGATAGACAGCTTGTTAATGCGTTTGCCGCCGTAAAGCAGGTTGACGATGGCACGGGTACCGACAATCGCGGTGAACATGGACGTCGCCACACCGATTGCGGTGGTAATCGCAAAGCCCTTGATCGAACCGGTGCCCACTGCGTACAGAATGATCGCGGTGATCAGGGTCGTGATATTGGCGTCAACGATACTGGAGAACGCGCCTTTATAGCCTTCATGGATCGCCTGTTGAATGGAGCGTCCATTCTTCAGCTCTTCCTTGATACGTTCGTTTATCAGTACGTTGGCGTCGACCGCCACCGCCAGCGTCAGCACGATACCGGCAATGCCCGGCATGGTCAGCGTCGCCCCCGGCAACAGGGACATCACGCCGACAATCAGCACCAGGTTGGCAACCAGCGCCGTCGTGGCGATCATGCCGAACTTGCGGTACCAGACCACCATGAACACGATAGAAGCCACCAGGCCCCACAGACAGGCTTCCAGACCTTGGGTAATGTTCTGTTGCCCCAGGGTTGGGCCGATAGTGCGCTCTTCCACGATCTGGATAGGCGCGATCAGCGCACCGGCGCGCAGCAGCAGCGAGAGCTGACGTGCTTCGTTCGGGTTGCCGATACCGGTGATACGGAAGCTGTTGCCCAAGCGCGACTGAATGTTCGCCACGTTGATGACTTCTTCCTGTTTCACCAGAACCGCACGGCCGTTGGCGTCTTTCTTGCCGCTGTCCTTATACTCCACAAACAGGGTCGCCATCGGCTTGCCGATGTTGTCCTTGGTGAAGTTGGACATCGCAGTGCCGCCGGCGCTGTCGAGCGAGATATTAACCTGCGGCTGGTTGTATTCGTCGGTGCTGGAGGTGGAGTCGGTGATGTGGTCACCGGTCAGAATCACACGCTTGTACAGCACTACCGGCTGGCCTTCGCGCGTGTTTTTCACCTCGGAATCACCCGGTACACGGCCGTTGGCCGCGGCGGTCGTATCCGCGTTGGTGTTGACCAGACGGAATTCCAGCGTAGCGGTAGCGCCCAGGATCTCTTTGGCGCGCGCAGTATCCTGAATACCCGGCAATTCAACCACGATACGGTCAGAGCCCTGGCGCTGCACCAGTGGTTCGGCAACGCCGAGCTGGTTAACGCGGTTACGCAGGATAGTGATGTTCTGCTGCACCGCATATTCGCGCGCTTCGCTCAGACGAGCATCCGTCAGGCTGGCTTTCAGGGTGTTGATGCCATTGGCTGAAAGCACCAGGTCGCGCTGACGCGGGGTAATGTAGCTGATGGCCTGATCGCGAGCGGCATCGTCACGGAAGCGAACTTCCACGCCGTTGTTGTCCAGCTTGCGGATAGACGCATAAGGAATGCCCTTTTCACGCAATTCGCTGCGCAGGGTATCCATGGTTTGTTCCTGCAGCTTGCCCAGCGCGGTGTCCATGTCCACTTCCATCAGGAAGTGCACGCCACCACGCAGGTCCAGGCCCAGTTTCATCGGTTCGGCGCCCAGCATGGCCAACCAGGCCGGGGTGGCCGGGGCCAGGTTCAGCGCAACGACGAATTTGTCGCCCAGTTCCGCCATCAAGGCTTCACGGGCACGCAACTGAACGTCAGGATCTTTAAAGCGAGCCAGGATGGCGCCATTTTCCAGCGCAATCGATTTGCTCGCGATATTGTCTTTTTCTAATACGGTACGGACTTGGTCCAGCGTAGTTTCACTGGCGGCGACACCGCGCGCGCCAGTGATTTGTACAGCCGGATCCTCACCATAGAGGTTGGGAAGCGCATAAAGCAGACCGACGATGATCACGACGATCAGCATCAGATACTTCCACAAAGGATAACGGTTTAGCACGGCAATTCCCTTCGGGAAAACAAAATTACAGGGCCTTCATGGTACCTTTCGGCAGAACGGCCGCCACGAAGTCACGCTTGATCATCACTTCCGTGGTGTCGTTCAGCGCAATGGCGATGATGCCGGTGTCAGCCACTTTGGTCACGCGGCCAATCAGGCCACCGGTGGTCAGCACTTCATCACCCTTGCCAATCGAGTCCATCAGCTTCTTGTGCTCTTTAGCGCGTTTTTGCTGTGGGCGCAGGATCATGAAATAGAAAATCAGACCAAACACGACCAGCATAATGATCAGAGAGTACGGGCTTCCCTGAGCCGGGGCCCCTGCGGATGCGACGGCGTCAGAAATGAAAAAGCTCATTGAAATTCCCTCATTAAGTTATCAATTATTAATTCAAGCGTTTAAAGGTGGAATCGGTTTGCCGATCCGACCGTAGAAATCCGTAACAAACAGCTCTAATTTACCCTGTTCAATAGCCTGGCGTAAACCCGCCATCAGGCGTTGGTAGTGGCGCAGGTTATGGATGGTATTCAATCGGGCACCCAGTATTTCGTTGCAACGATCGAGATGATGCAAGTAGGCACGACTGTAATTGCGACACGTGTAGCAATCACAGTATTTATCCAGCGGAGAAGTATCATCCTTGTGCTTGGCATTACGGATTTTTACCACACCGTCAGTCACGAACAAGTGGCCGTTGCGGGCATTACGCGTTGGCATCACGCAGTCGAACATATCGATGCCGCGACGCACGCCTTCAACCAGATCTTCCGGCTTGCCTACGCCCATCAGGTAGCGTGGCTTATCTTCCGGAATTTGCGGGCAAACATGTTCGAGAATGCGATGCATATCCTCTTTTGGCTCGCCTACAGCCAAGCCGCCAACAGCGTAACCATCAAAGCCGATATCCACCAGCCCTTTTACTGAAACATCTCGTAAATCTTCGTAAACACCGCCCTGAATAATACCGAATAAGGCATTTTTATTATTCAGTTCGTCAAAACGTTGACGGCTGCGCTGCGCCCAGCGCAGCGACATTTCCATCGAGCTTTTGGCGTAGTCCCAGTCGGCCGGATACGGCGTGCACTCGTCGAAGATCATTACGATGTCGGAACCCAGATCATACTGAATTTCCATCGATTTTTCCGGGCTGAGGAACACTTTATCGCCGTTAATCGGATTACGGAAATAAACGCCTTCCTCTTTAATTTTGCGCATCGCACCCAGGCTGAATACCTGGAAACCGCCGGAATCGGTCAGGATCGGGCCGTGCCACTGCATGAAATCATGCAGATCGCCATGCAGTTTCATGATCTCCTGCCCTGGGCGCAGCCACAGGTGGAAAGTGTTGCCCAGCAGGATCTGCGCGCCGGTCTCTTTCACTTCTTCCGGCGTCATGCCCTTTACCGTGCCGTAGGTGCCGACAGGCATAAAGGCCGGGGTTTCCACCACGCCGCGCTCAAAAATAAGGCGGCCGCGGCGGGCGCGGCCATCGGTTGCTTGTAATTCGTACTTCACAAAACCTCCAGCATCAGAGAAACAGTCTGATGTCGTTAAAACAGGGCCGCGCCAAATGCGCAGCCCGGGGAATCAGGCGCCGACGGACTCGTGTTCCGCCTGCGGGTTACGGCTGATGAACATCGCATCGCCATAGCTGAAGAAACGGTACTGCTCGGCCACCGCCTGTTGATAAGCATGCATGGTGTTTTTATAACCGGCGAAGGCGGAAACCAGCATAATCAGCGTCGACTCCGGCAGGTGGAAATTGGTCACCAGCGCGTCGATCACCTGGTAGTGATAGCCCGGGAAGATAAAGATGCTGGTATCGCCGAAGAACGGCGCAATCAGCGCGTCCTTGCTGGCGTTGGCGGCGCTTTCCAGCGAACGCACGGAGGTGGTTCCCACCGCCACTACGCGCTTGCCGCGTGCTTTGCAAGCCAACACCGCGTCAACCACCTCTTGCGGAACTTCTGCGTATTCCGCATGCATCACGTGCTCTTCGATGGTTTCCACCCGCACCGGCTGGAAGGTGCCAGCACCCACATGCAGGGTAACGAAAGCCATCTCAATGCCCTTTGCGCGCAACGCAGCCAGCAGCGGCTCATCGAAGTGCAGCCCGGCGGTCGGTGCCGCAACGGCGCCCGGTTTCTCGCTGTAAACCGTCTGATAAAGCTCGCGGTCGGCGTCTTCATCCGGCCGATCGATATAAGGCGGCAGCGGCATATGGCCAACGGCATTGAGGATAGTGAACACATCGCGTTCATCATTGAAGCGCAATTCGAACAGCGTATCGTGGCGTGCCACCATGGTGGCGGCAACGCTTTCGTCATCGCCCAGCAGCAGTTCAGCGCCCGGCTTGGGCGCTTTTGAAGCGCGTACGTGCGCCAACACCCGATGATCGTCCAGCACGCGCTCGACCAGCACTTCAATCTTGCCGCCGCTGACCTTGCGGCCAAACATGCGCGCCGGGATCACCCGGGTATTGTTGAATACCAGCAGATCACCGGCTTCCAGATTATCCAGCAGATCGGTGAATACGCCGTGCGTCAGCGCTCCACTCGGCCCGTCCAGCTGCAGCAAACGGCAACCGCTGCGCTCAGGCTGAGGATAATGGGCAATCAGGGACTCGGGAAGTTCAAAGGAAAAATCGGCGACGCGCATCGGTATTCACTTCTTCAATATAAGACTGGTTGGTAAAAAACAAGCGGCCTAGTCTAAAGCCGCAGGCGGTCAGCAGCAAGAAATAAGGAGGATTTGCGCGACTTCGGATACAATGCCCGGATGAACTTCCTTGCACATCTCCATTTGGCTCAGTTGGCGGAAAGCTCGCTGCTGGGCAACCTGTTGGCCGACTTCGTACGCGGCAACCCCGCAGGCGAGTACAATCCCGAAGTCGTGGCCGGCATAATGATGCACCGCCGCGTCGACGTACTGACCGACAGCCTGCCGCAGGTGAAGGTCTGTCGTGACCTCTTCAGCGACGAACACCGCCGCGTGGCGCCCATCACGCTCGACGTGGTGTGGGATCATTTCCTGGCGCGCCACTGGCAACAGTTGGAGCCGTCACTCAGCCTGCACAGCTTTACCCAAGAGGCCCGCAGCCAGATCGTTCCGCATTTGCCGCTGACGCCGCCGCGCTTTCAGAACCTAAACGGGTATTTATGGCAGGAACGTTGGCTGGAACGCTACGCCGAGCTGCCGTTTATCGGCACCGTGCTGGCCGGCATGGCCAGCCGTCGTCCGCGCCTGGCAGCTCTGGCCGGCTCTTTCGCCGACGTGGAGCGCCACTATCATCAGCTTGAAACACAATTCTGGCACTTTTATCCGCAGATGATGCAGCAGGCAAAAGATAAAAAGCTTTAAGCGCCAACCAAAGCCCTTGAAAATGCGACGCTTTGCAAGAAAGTGGGTTTTAAGCCTTGCCCTTTTGCGGGAAAAGGTTATTTTAAAGCCTGCTAAATTTAATCACCGAATTTGATAGGTAAAAGCTATCTCATCGATTGGTCTTTTACCCTTTATTCACCGAGTCTTGGCCCCTATACTGGCCCTTGCTTTTACATCAACCCCTTAACACCTATTACAGGAGTAATTATGGTCCTGGTAACTCGTCAAGCCCCTGACTTCACTGCAGCTGCCGTACTGGGCAGCGGCGAAATCGTTGAAAACTTCAACTTTAAGAAGCACCTGAACGGCAAACCAGCCGTGCTGTTCTTCTGGCCGATGGACTTCACCTTCGTATGTCCTTCTGAGCTGATCGCTTTCGATCATCGCTATGAAGAGTTCCAGAAGCGTGGCGTTGAAGTGGTTGGCGTTTCATTCGACTCAGAATTCGTTCACAACGCATGGCGTAAAACCCCTGTCGAAAATGGCGGCATCGGTGAAGTGAAATACGCTATGGTTGCTGACATCAAGCGTGAAATTCAGAAAGCTTACGGTATCGAGCACCCAGAAGCCGGTGTTGCACTGCGCGGTTCTTTCCTGATCGACAAAGACGGTGTGGTTCGCGCTCAGGTTGTTAACGACCTGCCAATCGGCCGTAACATCGACGAAATGATCCGTACCGTTGACGCGCTGCAATTCCACGAAGAGCACGGCGAAGTGTGCCCGGCTCAGTGGGAAAAAGGCAAAGCAGGTATGGGCGCATCTCCAGACGGCGTAGCTAAATACCTGTCCGAGAACGCTTCCAAGCTGTAATTTCAGCCTGCAAGTGAATCAACCGGCCCTCGCGGCCGGTTTTTTTTGCTCTTTTTTAGGGCAGTCTGCCCGCAATTCGGGCTTTATTTCCCTGTTTCCGCTCACATTTCCCACCCTGAACACCGCGTATTACCTCACCTGTAGCTACTATAAATAACGCTGGCTCGCTCTTTGCAGGGCAAAACGGCAAGCCAATCACAATAAGAACACTGACAGGGTAGGAATAACTATGTTTTTACAGAAATGGAGCAAGCCGCTGACCATGGCGGCGCTGCTGGTCAGCAGCAGCCTGTACGCCGCCTCCAACCCGGCGGTCGAAGCCAAAAATGGCATGGTAGTGACATCGCAACATCTCGCCTCGCAGGTGGGCGTCGATATCCTCAAGCTCGGCGGCAACGCCATCGATGCCGCAGTGGCGGTCGGCTATGCGCAGGCGGTGGTGAACCCCTGCTGCGGCAATATCGGCGGCGGCGGTTTTATGACGGTACACCTGGCCGACGGTACCGACACCTTTATCAACTTCCGTGAAACCGCCCCGGCGGCGGCCAGCGCCAACATGTATCTGGACGCCGAAGGCAACGTGAAAAAAGGCGCCAGCCTGTATGGTTATCTGGCGGCGGGCGTGCCGGGCACCGTGCTGGGCATGGAAACCGCACGCCAGAAATACGGCAAGCTGAGCCGTGAGCAGGTGATGGGGCCGGCGATCAAACTGGCGCGTGAAGGTTTTGTGCTGACCCGTGCCGATACCGATATTCTCGACACCACCGTCGCCCGCTTCAAACAGGACCCGGAATCCGCCAAAATCTTCCTGCGCCCGGACGGCACCGCACTGCAACCGGGCGACCGTCTGGTGCAGAGCGATCTGGCCAACACCCTGGAAGCCATCGCCAAAGACGGCCCGGACGCCTTCTATAAGGGCAAAGTCCCGCAGGCCGTGGAAGCCGCAGCCAAACAAGGCGGCGGGATCCTGACGGCCGCCGATTTCGCCAGCTATAAAGTCACAGAAACGCCGCCCATTACCTGCAGCTACCGTGGTTATAAATTCGTTTCTGCACCGCCACCCAGCTCCGGCGGCGTAACGCTGTGCGAAATCCTCAACGTGGTCGAAGGTTATGATCTGAAAAGTATGGGCTTCAACTCGGCGGCGGCCATTCACACCCTGACCGAAGCAATGCGCCACGCCTATATGGACCGTAATACCTACCTCGGTGACCCGGAATTCATCAAAAACCCGATAGATCGCTTGGTCAGCAAGAGCTACGCCGAAGAGATCCGCAAGAAAATTGTTGCAGACAAGGCCACGCCGTCGGAGAACGTGCAGCCGGGCATGGAACCCCACGAGAAACCGGAAACTACCCATTATTCGATTGTCGATCATGACGGCAACGCCGTCTCCACTACCTATACCGTCAACGGCCGCTTTGGCGCGGTCGTGATAGCACCGGGTACAGGTTTCTTCCTCAACGATGAAATGGACGATTTCACCGTTAAAGTCGGCGAGAAAAACCTGTACGGACTGGTGCAGGGCACCGCCAACAGCATTGCCCCCGGTAAGCGCCCACTATCGTCGATGAGCCCGACGCTGGTGACCAAAGACAACAAAATCTTTATGGTGCTCGGCTCGCCGGGCGGATCGCGCATCATCACCATTACCCTGCAAACCGCACTGAACGTGATCGACCACGGCATGGCGCCGCAGGAAGCGGTGGATGCACCGCGTATTCACCATCAATGGCTGCCGGACGAAGTGTATTACGAGCAGCGTGGCGTCTCCGCCGATACGCTGAAACTCCTCGGCAGCATGGGTTACAAGATGGTCGAGCAAACGCCGTGGGGCGCCGCCGAGCTGATTCTGGTGGGTTTGCCGGGTGCCGCGGGCGTCAGCCCGGCCAATTCCGGCAACGACTCAGCGGTATCCGGCAAGGTACGCGAAGGTTATCTGTACGGTGCCAATGACGTGCGCCGCCCGGCGGGTTCAGCGGTAGGCTATTGATCTTATAGAAAGTGTAAACGCACACTAACTTTATCCGGGGCCGGCCCGTCGGCCCCGTCACCGCTTTACCCTATCCGACGCCACAAAGTGACCGATTCTTCGCCCAGTTGCAGCGTCATGCCGCTTTGCTCTTCTCTCAGTTCACCGAGCCCTTCCAGCCGCTGCCATTGGCCTGCGGCCAGCAGCGGGCTGTACGGCAATGTCACTTCACCGCTGCCGCCACGCTGTAACGCCACCAGCACCTGCTCCCGCTGATAAATGCGCACGAATGCCAGCGTTTCACCGACGGCATGCAGCACCTGACAACCACCGCGACGCAGCGCCAGGCTCTGTTTGCGCAGCGCCGCCATACGCCGGCACAACGACAGCAGGCTCTGATCCCACTGGTTCTCATCCCACGGGAACGGCTTGCGGCAGAACGGATCGTTGGCGCCATCCAGTCCAATCTCGTCGCCATAATATAAGCAGGGAACGCCAATCCAGCTCATCAGCCACACTGCCGCCATCTGCATGCGCGCCTGATTGCCCTGCAACAGTGTCAGGAAGCGCGCAGTATCATGGCTGTCGAGCTGGTTAAACTGAATCAGTTGACTGCCGTGCGGCAACCCGGCACGGTAGCCGTCCATCCACTGCGTACAGTCCGCAGCATCGATCTGCACCGGATGATGCGCCACGTCCAACCCGGCAAGGAATCCCCGCACCGGCAGGGCAAAGCCCATGTAGTTCATCGCCGCGTCTTCCACGCCGGCATGCAGCCAGCGGCGCGCATCGCCAAAGTGTTCGCCCAGCACGTAGGCCTGCGGATTTTCCTGTTTGACCGCCTGATAAATGCCGGCCAGATGCCGCAGGTTACCGGTAGCGCCACCGTTTTCCCCCAGCATATGCACTACGTCCAGCCGCCAACCGTCAATGCTGTACGGTGGGCGCAACCAATGACGCACCACGCTATCGTCGCCGCGATAAATCGCCTCGGCCACCTGAGGTTCGGCAAAATTGAGTTTCGGCAGGCTGGCGTTGCCTTTCCAGTCCAGCGCCCGGCCGTCAGGGTAGAAATTGAACCAACCGCGGTACGGTGAATCCGGGTGGTGACAGGCGCCGTTGTCGCCCTGCTGGTGACGATCAAACCAGGGATGGGAATCGCCGGTATGGTTAAACACCCCGTCCAGCACCAGTTTCATCCCCACCTTGTGAGTACTTACTCGCAAACGCTGCAAGGCGGCGTTGCCACCGAAATAGGGATCGACCTGGTAATAGTCTTCGGTATCGTATTTATGCACGCTCGGCGCGGTGAAAATCGGGTTCAGGTACAACGCCGTAACGCCCAGTTCCTGCAGGTAAGGCAGTTTTTGACTGATGCCATCCAAATCGCCGCCATAGAACGTGGAAGCGGCATGCCGGTCTTCCAGCGGATGCTGCCAGTCGCGACGCACCACGTCGCAACCGGCCGCCTGATGGCGATAGCTGCCGTTCTGGATACCGTGCTCGCCGCCGCTGCTGGCGAAACGATCGGGGAAAATTTGATAAAATATCTGATCCGCCACCCAGGCCGGGCTGCGGTCAGGTTCGTCGAGCGCAAACTGCGCCAGTTGGCCCGGCGGGTTCGATGCCCAGCCCTGCGGCCCGAACCATTGCTGACGATCGGCCCACACCAGCTTGAAGCAGTAGCGCCGTGTGGCCTCTCCTTCGTTCAGCGTCAGGCTGGCCTGATAGCGCCACCGGCCCTCAACGCCCTGCGCTTTCATGATCAGCAGCCATTCTTCGTTATCCGGCTCGGCGCGTAAAAACACCCTTTCAGGCAAATCATCACCCTGTAACCACAGCGTGATATCCAGGCGTTGTCCCTTCTTCACCACGAAGGGCGGGACCGGTTGATGCCAGGCGTTAAGCATACTGTTCTCCTGCTGTACAAAACGAAATCGACGACGTTATTCAATGCCACGAACAATGCCACGTTGAGTGCAAGTCCCCCTCCTCTTTGGCCGGTAAACTCGGGGAGGAGCCGGGGGGTGGAGATAGGCAGCCGACGGCAACCCTATGTAAAAAAGGGTAAACAGCCGCACATTATGGCCCGCAGCCATTAGGCTAACGTCTTTTGAGTGTATTGGATATTTTTTGCGCATTTTTTTAAAGGAGCGATAATGCAACAACAGATAACACTGTGGCTGGAGAAATTCGGGCTGGAATTCAGCGGGGTGATGTCTCTGCTGATGGTGCTGGGGCTGATCGTCCTGATTTCAGTGGTTATCCATCTGGTGCTGCATCGCGTGGTGCTGGCGCCAATCCAGCGCCGTGGCCAGCAGTCGCAGCGCGTATGGCAACAAGCGCTCACCCAGTACAAGCTGTTTCAACGCATGGCGCTGTTGCTGCAAGGGGTCATCATCAATCTGCAGGCGGTGCTGTGGTTGCACGCCGGTGGCGAGACACAGGCATTCATCGTCACCGCCGCTCAGGTCTGGATCATGGCCTTTGCCCTGCTGTCGCTGTTTTCGCTGCTGGATACGCTGCTGGCGGTGCTGCGCCAGAGCCCGCTGTCGAATCAGCTGCCGCTGCGCGGCATTTTCCAGGGGCTGAAGCTGGTAGCCGCCATTCTGATCGGCATCATGATCGTTTCATTGCTGATGGGCAAATCGCCATTGCTGCTGCTCAGCGGCCTGGGTGCGATGACCGCGGTGCTGATGCTGGTGTTCAAGGACCCCATCCTCGGGCTGGTGGCCGGCATACAGCTTTCCGCCAACGACATGCTGAAAATCGGCGACTGGCTGGAGATGCCGAAATACGGCGCAGACGGCGCGGTCACCGACATCGGCCTGACCACGGTAAAAGTACGCAACTGGGACAATACCGTTACCACTATTCCCACCTATGCGCTGATCTCAGATTCCTTCAAGAATTGGCGCTCAATGTCGGAATCCGGCGGGCGACGCATCAAGCGCAGCATCAATATCGACACCACCAGCGTGCATTTTCTGTCCCCGGAAGAGCAACAGCGCCTGAATCGCAATCCGCTGTTGCAGCGTTATCTGAACGATAAAACGCAAGAACTGAGCCAGTATAATCAGCAGAGCGCCGTGGATCTCAGCTCGCCGCTCAACGGCCGCCGCCTGACCAACCTCGGCACGCTGCGCGCCTACCTGGTGGCTTACCTGCGCGCTCACCCCAATATTCATCAGAGCATGACGCTGATGGTGCGCCAAATGGCACCGACGCCGGAGGGCTTGCCGCTGGAGATTTACGCCTTCACCAATACCACGGTATGGGCGGAATACGAGAGCATTCAGGCCGATATCTTTGATCATATTCTGGCGGTGATTAACGAGTTCGATCTGCGCGTGCATCAAACGCCCACCGGCAACGACATGCGTAGCATGCTGAGCCAAATGCGAGCGGCGACGGACGTTTCCTGACGCAGGCTGACGTAATTATGTCTGCTGGTAATAATTCCCTGCCGATTGCCAGCAGATGTCTCAAGGCGCTTTTCTTTTGTGATTAAAGCGGCATTAATGTGCCTTTCCTCCTGCCGCACAGAAGAAGAGACGCCTTTGCTGACATCGTTAAAACACCGATTGTTTACCCTGCTGGCCACCCTGATGTTTATCGGCTGCCTGCATAGCGCCTCGCTGGATGAAAGCCGCATGAGCCGCACGCTGCAACCCTCGCTAAGCGCCCTCAGCAGCAGCATGCAGGATATCCGCGAAGTGCTGGCCCGCTGCGCCGGCGAGGGCAAGGAAGAACGACTGTGCGACAGTAGTTTGCGCGTTGAAGCACGCGCCTCGGGTGATGATGAACCGGAAGATAAAAGATAAAAAAACACCGGCTCATGGCTAATGCCGGTCAGTTAAGCCTGACTGGCATTTTTTTATCCAATCTCTGTGCGCTCCGTGCAGGAGGAATTGCCCTAAATATCCCGCATTTCTCTGCTACCGCAATGAACGGCAATTGGAGGGGCCGAAGGCGCGGCCCCTCCACCCGCGCCTTCGCTTAACACCGTCTGTCCGCTGCGCGCCAGGGTCAACACCCGAATCGGCTGCCACCGGGCAACGTTGGATATTGCGTTATGAAAGACAATGAAAATAGTGAGTTGAGCAGGGTGTTGGGCGCCCTTGAAGACGTCGAACGCAGGAGCGGCGCATAGGCGAAACCGCCATGGACGGCGGTTTCAGGCGAGACAGGCAGGGACGCCTGTCGTAGCCGGCCGTGATGCGCTGTGACGGAGGGAGGGGCGTTGGCGCAGCCAACCGTCTGATAGGGCAAAGGCGCGGGTTGCAAGGGGCCGCGCCTTTGCCCCTTGCTCGGTCGAGGCGAGTGAGCTTCATGGTGCATCTCACATTTACCGACCGAAAACTTCACGAACACCTGCAAAACAACGCTAACTGACCAGCATTAGGCTCATGGCCGGTGTTTTCATTTTCAATCCTGCTGCTGCGCCAGTACCGCCCGCTTCTTCTGGCGGTTGACCTTGAAGTAATAACCCGCCAGCAACACCGCGACCCACACCAGACCGGCGTAAAGCGATACGCGGGTGGTTGGGAAGTAGCCAATCAGGCCAATGATGAACGCCAGGAAGATAATCGCGACCACAGAGGTGAACACGCCGCCGCGCAGCGGGAATGCCAGTTTTTTCACCTGCTCTTTGCTCAGGCTGCGACGGAAGGCAATTTGCGAACACAGGATCATGATCCACACCCACACGGTGGCGAAAGTAGCCAACGAGGCAATCACCAGGAACACGTTTTCCGGCATGATGTAGTTGAGATACACCGCCAGCAGCAGCGCCAGCATCATCACCAACACGGTGACCCACGGAATGCCGCGCTTCGACACCTTGCTGAACATCTTCGGCGCATGGCCCTGCTCGGCCATCCCGTGCAACATGCGGCCCACACCGAACACATCGCTGTTAATCGCCGACAGCGACGCGGTGATCACCACAAAGTTGAGGATGCCCGCAGCCACGGTAATGCCCATGTGCTGGAAGGTCAGCACAAACGGGCTGCCGTTGGTGCCCACCTGATTCCACGGATAAATCGACATGATGACGAACAGCGTACCGACATAGAACACCAGAATACGCCACGGCACCGAGTTGATGGCCTTCGGAATCGACGTTTTCGGGTCCTTGGCTTCGCCGGCGGTAATACCGATGATCTCGATGCCGCCGTAGGCAAACATCACCAGTTGCAGCGACAGGATCATGCCGATAAAGCCGTTGCTGAAGAAGCCGCCGTTGGACCACAGGTTATGAATGCCGGTCGGTTGCCCGCCGTTGCCAATCCCCCAAATGATGATGCCGATACCGGCGGCGATCATGATGATGATAGTGGCGACCTTGAAGAACGAGAACCAGAACTCCAGCTCACCGAACACCTTCACGCTCATCAGGTTGATGGCGCCGATCACCAGCACCACGCTCAGCACCCAAATCCAGTGCGGCACCTCGGGGAACCAGACGCCCATATAAATGCCGAACGCGGTCACGTCGGCGATGGCGACGATCAGGATTTCAAAACAGTAAGTCCAGCCGGTGATATACCCGGCCATCGGGCCAAGATAGTCCTGCGCATAACGGGAGAACGAGCTGGCCTGCGGGTTGTTGACCGACATCTCGCCCAGGGCGCGCATGATGATAAAGGCGACGACGCCGCCAATCAGGTACGCCAGTAAAACGCTCGGGCCGGCCATTTTAATGGCGTCCGCCGAACCGTAGAACAGGCCGGTGCCGATGGCCGAGCCGAGAGCCATAAAGCGGATATGACGCGTACTGAGACCACGCTTCAGCTTATTGGCCGCGGGGGCGGAGGGTGACTGTTGTTGCATGAAAATAACCCGTGTTTTTAAACGTAAAAAAGCCACGGACAAGTCCGTGGCCCTAGACTAAGCCGGGGGATTATTGGTGCGCGGTCACTTCAGAACGCGTACAAACCCGGTCATAAATCGCGACCAACACCAGCATCAGCAGAGAAGGCGACAGCCATGCCAGCCCCTGCGCAGCCAATGGCAGGTGATTGGTCCACTCCGGCAACAGGTGCTGGAAGGTGGATGCTTTCACCGCGTCAAGGATACCAAACAACAGACTGACCAGCATCACCGGCGCCACGATGCGCGTCGCGCTGTTCCACCAACGCAGGGTGAAGCTCAAGACCACCAGCACGATACACGGCGGGTAAATCGCGGTCAGTACCGGGATAGAGATCTGGATCAGATGGCTCAGGCCCAGGTTGGAAACCACCATCGAGAACAGGCCCAGAATAAACACCAGCGTCTTGTAAGAGAACGGCAGGTACTGAGCAAAGAACTCGGCGCAGGCACAGGTCAGGCCTACCGCAGTCACCATACAGGCGATGAAGATCAGCGCCGCCAGGAAGAAGCTGCCCAATCCACCGAAGGTGTTTTGCACATAAGCGTGCAGGATTACCGCGCCGTTGGTCGCGTCCGGCACCAGCACGCCGCTGCCGGAACCCAGCTTGAACAGGCTCAGGTAAACCAGCGTCAGGCCCACGCCGGCGATCAGGCCGGCCAAAATAGTGTAACGCGTCAGCAGGCCGGCATCTTTCACGCCGCGGGAACGCGCAGCGTTAACGATGACGATGCCGAACACCAGCGCGCCCAGCGTATCCATGGTCAGATAGCCGTTAACGAAGCCGGAAGAGAAAGGAACGTGCTGATAAATTTCGGTTGCCGGGATAGGCGTGCCCGCCGGCCAAACCAGCGCAGCGATGCCGAGTGCGCCGAGCGCAACGATTTTCAGCGGAGCCAGCACGTGGCCCACGGTATCGAGCAGGCGGCCCGGATAGAGAGAAATGCCGATGACCAGCGCGAAATACACCAGGCTGTAGATAAACAGCGGCATGGCGCCGTCACCGGTCAGGGGGGCAATGCCCACTTCAAAGGACACGGTCGCGGTACGCGGGGTGGCGAACAGCGGGCCAACCGCCAGATAGCAGACCGTCGCCAGCAGCAAACCGGCGCTGCGGCCAATCGGGGAGCTAAGGGCGTCGATACCGCCGCCGACGCGCGCCAGGGCGATCACGGTTATCACCGGCAAACCGACAGCGGTAATCAGGAAGCCGATTGCTGCGGTCCAGACGTGCTCACCGGACTGTAAACCGACCATCGGCGGGAAAATGATGTTCCCGGCGCCGACAAATAAGGCAAAGGTCATAAAACCCAGTGCCATAATATCTTTTGACGTTAAACGATGACTCATAAGATGTCGTGTTGCCTGTTCAAATGAAAAAAAGTACCCGATATCGTGGGGGCGTTACGCCACCACCCGGTTGCCGGCTTGCCCTTTCATCGCAAGATCAATAAGAGCAGAAAACGCATAACGTCCGGCGTTTTGTCCTTATTCGAAATAGACCACTCATGATGATGGGCAGAGTTTTAGGAGTTATAAATGGAGGTTTAGTCCGACAACGGGGGCTAAGTTAAACGTTTATAGCGTTGAAAGGCAAGACGTACGACAAAAACCAGAGCTATCGACCAGATAATCTTTTGTCACCAGTCGATCATAGTGGCTATCAATAAATATACACTACATGATTTGTATCATTTTTGAGCGACGCATTCACAAACCGTGAAACATCCGGCTTAAGACCGCGCGAAAACGCCAATAAAAGGTCGGTTTCCGCGTGGTCTGAACGGCTTATTGGGACTTACCAAACCTCTCGGGCAATATTCACCACGCTTTGCAGTTTATTCCACTGCTGCTGCTCGCTCAGGCTATTGCCCTCTTCGGTCGAGGCAAACCCGCACTGGGTGCTGAGGCACAGCTGACGGCGATCGACGAACTGCGCAGCCTCCTCGAGGCGCTGTTTCACCTGTTCCTGATCCTCCAGCTCACCGTTTTTGGTAGTGATCAGGCCCAGCACTACCTGCTGTTTACCGGGTTTGATAAAGCGCAGCGGCTCGAAACCACCGGAGCGCTCGTTATCGTATTCCAGGAAGAAAGCGTCGATATTCACCTGGCCGAACAGGATTTCCGCCACGGGCTCGTAACCGCCTTCGGAGATCCAGGTTGAGCGGAAATTACCGCGACACACGTGCAAGCCGATAGTCAGATCGTCCGGCTTGCCGGCGATCGCCGCGTTCAGCACGTCGGCATAGATCTTCGCCAGACGATCCGGATCTTCACCGCGCTCGCGGATCTGCCGCCGTTGATCGTCCGAGCACAGATAAGCCCAGACAGTGTCATCCAGTTGCAGATAGCGGCAGCCGGCATCATAAAACGCCTTGATCGCATCACGGTAAGTCTGCGCCAAATCGTCAAAATAGGCGTTCAGATCCGGGTAAACCTGGCTGTCGATCGCCTTGCGCCCGCCGCGGAAGTGCAACACGCTCGGGCTGGGAATGGTCATTTTCGGCACCGCATCGCCGGCCGTGGCCTTCAGGAAACGAAAATCCGCCAGCATCGGGTGCTGGGGGTTAAAACCCACTTTGCCGACCACTTTGATGCTGCGCGCCCGGGTTTGCACGCCGTTGAACTGGATCCCCTGCTCCGCATCATAGCCTTCCACGCCGTCCAGCCCTTCCAGGAAGTCGAAGTGCCACCACGCGCGACGGAATTCGCCGTCCGTCACCACCGCCAAACCAAGGTCTTTCTGTTTTGCCACCGCCAGACGAATCTGCTCGTCTTCAACCGCCCGCAATCGGGCGGCGTCGATTTCGCCTTGCTGGAATTGCTGGCGAGCGGTTTTCAGTGCCGCAGGTCGCAACAGGCTGCCGACAACGTCAGCGTGAAAGGCGTGGTGGCAATCGCACATATTTTTAACTCCCGGTGACAGGCAAAGGATCGGGCCTCTTTGCTTCAATGATTGACAGTGTGAACTATTACGCCAGGTTATTATGGACATCCGGACGTCTAAATCCCTATTGAGAAGCATCCTGTCACGCCGATTGCCGGGCGGCAACGGAAGAATTTTCATTGGTATTGAGAGAAATTCATGTTGGGCGCCACTCGGCGCCCGTTGGCAGATTATTTCAGGCCCAACGCCAGGCGGGTTTTATGCAATGTGTCGGGTGGCAGCGGCAGGTAACCGTCATGATTGACCAGCTTTTGCCCGGTATCGGACAGCACGCGATCGAGAAATGCCGCAGTCAGCGGCTCCAGCGGTTGGTTGGGGGCCTTGTTGATGTAAATGTACAGATAGCGCGACAATGGATAGCTGCCGTTGCGCACGTTGGCGTCATTGGGGGTGATGTAGTTTTCGCCCGACTCCGCCAGTGCCAACAGCCGTACGCCGCTGGCGCGAAAGCCGATGCTGGCATAGCCAATGCTGTTCAGCGAACCGGCCACTGCCTGCACCACCGAAGCCGAACCGGGCAGCTCGTTGACCCGCGGCATAAAATCGCCGCCGCACAGCGCGCGCAGTTTGAAGTAGCCGTAGGTGCCGGAGGCGGAGTTTCGCCCGAAACGCTGCAGGTCGCGCTGTTGCCAACTGCCGGTCAACCCCAGTTCCCCCCAACGCATCAGCGGCCGGCTTTCGCCACAGCGCCGGGTGGAGGAGAAAATGCGATCGAGCTGCTGCAGGTTCAGGCCACGCAACGGGTTGTCCTGATGCACCAGCACCACCAGCGCATCTACCGCGACCGGCACGGCCAGCGGCGCATAGCCATAACGGTGTTCGAACGCCGACACTTCCGCCGCCTTCATCGGCCTGCTCATTGGCCCAAGCTGCGCCGCGCCCGCCGCCAACGCGGTCGGTGCGGTTGAAGAGCCGGCGGCCTGGATCTGCAGATTGACGTTAGGATAGTGCTGACTGAAGTCCTGCGCCCACAGCGCCATCAGGTTCGCCAGCGTATCGGAGCCGACGCTCGACAGGTTGCCGGACAACATACCGTCCGGCTGCGCCAGCGCGCCGCGGCTCGCCAGCAGCGCCAGGCACAGCAACAGCCATCGGGTCATTCGGATCATGCCAGCCTCTCGCGCGTTAATTTTTCACCGCATTCTCTGATAAAGCTGCGGGAACAATCAACCGGTTAGGCAAGGTAAAAATGAAACGGGTGCCGATCCCCTGTTCGCTGAGGATCTCCAGCCGCGCATCGTGGTGGCTGAGCGCATGCTTGACGATCGCCAGCCCAAGCCCGCTGCCGCCGGTCTGGCGTGAACGGGCTTTATCGACGCGGTAGAAACGCTCGGTCAGACGCGGAATATGTTCGGCGGCGATGCCCGGCCCATTGTCGCTGACCTGGAACTGCGCGCCGTTTGGCGTCTGTTGCCAGCTCACCTCAATATTGGTGCCCTTCGGCGTGTGATTGACGGCGTTATACACCAGATTCGACACCGCGCTGCGCAGTTGGTCATCGTTGCCGAATACCTTGAGCTGCTCGTTCACCCGGAAGGTAATCTCATGGTTGCCGCCGCTCAGCGACTGCGCCTCACGCTGCAACACCCGCAACATCAGCGGAATATCGACCCGCTCGTTCATATCGACGTTAGGTGCCGCCTCAATGCGCGACAGCGTCAGCAGCTGTTTGACCAGCCCGTCCATGCGCCGGGTCTGCTCCTGCATGGTGCCCAACGCCTTACCGCGCAGCGAGCCGTCCAGTTCCTCGTCGCTCATCATCTCCAGGTAGCCCTGCAATACCGTCAGCGGGGTACGCAACTCATGGCTGACGTTGGCGAAGAAGTTGCGGCGCGCGCCTTCCAGCTGGCGCATTTGGGTGACATCGCGCGCCACCATCAACAGTTGCCCTTCCGAATAGGGCATCACGCGGAACTCGACATAGTGCTCGTTATTGAGTTGCAGCGTCAGCGGCCGGGTGAACTCCTGCTGTTGCAGATAGTGGCTGAACTCCGGGTAACGCAGCAGGTTAAGGATATGTTGACCGTTGTCTTCCGGCCAGCGGAACCCCAGCAGATGCTGCGCCAACCCGTTGCACCAGAAGATATTGCCTTCGACGGTGGTCATCACCACCGCATCGGGCAGCGATTCTGCCCCGCTGCGAAAGCGTTTGATCAACAACGCCAGTTCACGGCGGCGGCGACGGTTGCGCTGTTGCATCTGGTACAGGCCGTAAAACAGCGGTTCCCAGCTCCAGCGCCCGGGTGGCGGCGTCATGCTGCGGTCGACCCACAGCCAGTGGGAAAGTTTGAGTTGGTTGTAGAAATTCCATACCAGCGCCGCCAGCACGGCGGCCAGCAGCAGCCAGGGCAGATAGCCGAAAATCAGCCCCAGCAACAAGGCAGGTAAACAGAAAAGAGCCAGCTCCAGGGCCAGCCTCTTCCACGACAGGCGTTCTAGCACAGCATATTCTCCAGCGCGACGCGATCAGTAACGCGTTGAGAATCGGTAGCCGGTGCCCCGAACGGTTTGAACCATTTTGTCATGACCGGTGGTCTCTAACGCCTTACGGAGCCGACGGATATGCACGTCAACGGTGCGGTCTTCCACATAAACGTTAGTGCCCCAGACGTGATTAAGCAACTGTTCACGGCTATAAACACGCTCCGGATGGGTCATAAAGAAATGCAGCAGTTTGAACTCGGTCGGCCCCATGTCCAGCGCCTGCTCATTAGCCATTACGCGATGCGAGGAAGGGTCCAGGCTCAGCCCCTGCATTTCAATCACTTCTTCCACCGCCATCGGTGAAATGCGGCGCATTACCGCCTTGATGCGCGCCACCAGCTCCTTCGGTGAGAACGGCTTGGTAATGTAATCGTCCGCTCCCACTTCCAGACCGCGCACCCGGTCTTCTTCTTCACCGCGTGCGGTCAGCATCATCACCGGAATATCGCGGGTCAGCGCTTCGCGCTTCATGTGTTTGATAAACTGGATACCGGAACCGCCGGGTAACATCCAGTCGAGCAACACCAAATCAGGGAACGGCTCAGACAGGCGCGTCACGGCGCTGTCATAATCTTCGGCTTCCAACGGTTGGTAACCATTCTGTTCCAACACAAAGCACACCATCTCACGGATCGGCGCTTCGTCTTCCACCACCAGTATGCGTCTTGCCATCGTCAATCCTGCCAATGTGTTAGCGATCTATTAGGCTGTGTCCCGCCATTGCTCGTGAGCCCCGCTGGCGGTCATTTAAGCGTGAAGCAAGGCGCGAACCGAGAGGTTTGGTGGCGCCAAATAAGCGGTGAGCAACGCAGCAGCACGCTTAAATGGCCCCAACCCGGAGGGGCGCGCCCCAAAAACCCGCTGCCTGCGTTGTCGGGTTCGAACATAGTCCCGCCATGTCCTTCACCCTCCGCCTTGACAGCGTGCTTTTGGGTCTGCGCCGGCGCCACGATCAATGGCGGGGCACAGCCTCATTGCGGGCGCCATTATGCGTCAGTTTTGTGACACTTTTATGAAAAAACCAGCCTGTTATAGCCAGTAAGCATAGCGATTATTTCCAGCTTCAAAGAAAAATCATTCAGTTGTCATAATGATTGCGTCACGACAGGAGAGTCTGCCCCCTTTATAATCACCGCCATGAGTTTATCGCCCCGGGAGTGTCATGCGCCTGATCCACACCTCTGACTGGCATCTTGGCCAGTACTTTTTCACCAAAAGCCGCGCCGCCGAGCACCAGGCTTTTTTACGCTGGCTGATCGAGCAAATAGAACAGCAACGGGTGGATGCGCTGATCGTCGCCGGGGATCTGTTCGATACCGGCTCGCCGCCAAGCTACGCCCGCGAGCTGTATAACCGTTTTGTGGTCGAGTTGCAGCGCACCGGCTGCCAGTTGGTGGTGCTGGGCGGTAACCATGACTCCGTGGCAACCCTGAATGAATCGCGTGAATTGCTTTCTTGCCTGAATACCACGGTGATCGCCAACGCCCAAAGCGACATCGGGCAGCAAATCCTGGTGCTTAACCAGCGCGATGGCCGGCCGGGTGCGGTGTTGTGCGCCATCCCGTTCCTGCGCCCACGCGATCTGATCACCAGCCGCGCCGGCGAATCGGGCGGGCAAAAACAGCAGGCGTTGCAAGAGGCGATCGCGGAACACTATCAACAGCTTTACCAGGCCGCCTGCGCACGCCGCGATGAACTGGGGCTAACCTTGCCGATTGTCGCCACCGGCCACCTGACCACCGTGGGGGTTACCACCTCCGATTCGGTGCGCGACATTTACATCGGCACGCTGGATGCCTTTCCGGCGCAGGCGTTTCCGCCGGCCGATTACATTGCGTTGGGGCATATTCACCGGGCGCAAAACGTCGCCAAATCCGAACATATCCGCTACAGCGGTTCGCCTATCCCGCTCAGTTTCGATGAGCTGGGCAAACCCAAGAGCGTGTTTATGGTGGATTTCGCCGAAGGCGCCCTGCAACAGGTCACCGCACTGGAAATCCCCAGCTTCCAGCCGATGCAACTGATCAAGGGCGATTTGACGCAGATCGAACAACAATTGCAACAGTTCGCCGATTATCAGGGGGAGCTGCCGGTATGGCTGGATATCGAAGTGGCCACGCAGGATTACCTCAGCGACATTCAGCGCCGTATCCAGCAGTTGGCGGATCAACTGCCGGTGGAGGTGGTATTGCTGCGCCGCAGTAAAGAGCAGCGCCGCAAGGCCCTTGAACGGCAGGACAAGGAAACGCTCAACGAACTGAGCGTCGATGAGGTCTTCGAGCGGCGGCTGGCGCAGGAGACGGAAATCACAGAGCCCCGTCAACAGCGAATGCGCCAAATGTTCCATCAGGTGGTCGAGGCCGTAAGGCATAACGACGAGGAGCCGACCCAATGAAAATCCTGAGCCTGCGGCTGAAGAACCTCAATTCATTGCAGGGCGAGTGGAAGATCGATTTCACCGCAGAGCCTTTTGCCAGCAATGGACTGTTCGCCATCACCGGGCCAACCGGCGCGGGCAAAACCACCCTGTTGGATGCCATTTGTCTGGCGCTCTACCACCAAACGCCGCGCCTTAACGTGACGCCGAGCCAGAATGAACTGATGACGCGCCACACCGCCGAATCGTTGGCGGAGGTCGAATTCGAGGTCAAGGGCGTCGGTTACCGCGCCTTCTGGAGCCAACGCCGCGCCAAAAACGCGCCGGACGGCAACCTGCAAGCGCCAAAGGTGGAACTGGCACTGCGTGAAGACGGTAAAATCCTGGCGGATAAAGTCCGCGACAAGCTGGATCTCACCGCCGCGATCACCGGGCTGGATTTCGGCCGCTTCACCAAATCGATGATGCTGTCCCAGGGGCAATTCGCCGCCTTCCTCAATGCCGATGCCAATGACCGGGCCGAACTGCTGGAAGAGCTGACCGGCACCGAGATCTACGGCCAGCTTTCCGAACGGGTTTTCGAACAGCACAAACAGGCCAAAGCCGATCTGGACGCCTTGCATCAACGCGCCAGCGGCATTGAGCTGCTGAATGACGAACAGCGTCAGCAGTTGGAGAGCCAGTTAGCTGAGCTGAGCGTGCAGGAAACCGCCCTCAGCGGGCAGGCCCGGCAACAGCAACAGGCGTTGAACTGGCTGCAACAGTGGCAGCAAACCCAGCACCAGCAGCAGGAATACCAACGCCAGTTGATCGCCGTGCAACAAGAGCAGGCGGCGGCCGAACCCCAGTTGCAACAGTTGGCGCGCAGCGAACCGGCGGAGAAACTGCGGCCGCTGCATAACGACCGTCACCGCTGCCGCAGTGAGCAGCAGGCGCTGCAACAGCAGATCGCCCAACTGGCGCAGCAGCAGGAACATCAGCTTGCGCAGATGACGCCATTGCAGCAGGCAGTGGAAAAAGCGCGCGCCGAGCAGCAGGCGCAGGCCGAGCGCCAGCAGATCCAGCAGCGGCTGATCGACGAGCAGATCGTCCCGCTCGACCACCAGATTGCTCAGTTGCAAAAAACGCAGACGGAATTGCAGCAGGCGTGCGACAACGCCGCACGGCAGTGCCATCAGCAGAAAACGGATCTGGAGCAGCTAAACGTTCAACGCAGCCAATTGACCGCACAGGCCGGGCAGCATCAGGAAAAGCTTAACGGCCTTAGTTCAGCACTGATGGCGCAGCAGCAACAGCAAAATGCGCTGGAAGCGCAGTCACCGCTGGCGGCGCTGCGCCGGCGTCAGGCCGCGTTGGCCGAGCTGCGTCCGGTGCGCCAGCAGCTGTTCACCCTCTCTTCGCTGTTCCGCCAGACCAGCGAGCGGCTTGAGCAACAACGCAAAGAGTTCACCGCTCGTCAGGCGCAGCTTGGCGAACATGAGCAACAGCTGGAAGAAACGCGGCGGCACTACAAGCAGCAAAAAGCGCATCAGTTGGACGTGGAAAAAGCCCTTGAGCTGGAGAAACGCATCGTCAGCCTGGAAGCCGAACGCGCGCTGCTGCAAAGCGGCGAGCCCTGCCCGCTGTGCGGCTCCGCCAGCCATCCGGCCATTGAGCAATATCAGGCGATAAAACCCTCCGAGACGGCACTGCGCCTGGCGGAAATGCGCGTCAAAACCGAGGCGCTGTACACCCAGGGCACCGAACTGCGCACCCGCTGCGAAAGCCTGAAAGAGCAGCAACAGCGCCAACAACAGCAAATAGCGCAGGACGAGCAGCAACTCGCCGCCCAGCGCCAACAGTGGCAAACCCTCAGCGCGCCGCTGGCGTTTGATTTCGAGCTGCAAGATGCCGAGCGCCTGAGCCAGTGGCTGAACGCCTGTGACAACGAAGAACGCCAGGGCCAGCAATCGCTGGCGCAGCACGAACAGGCAGCACAGGCGGTGCAGCAGGCGAAAGATGCCCTGGCCGAACTGCAGGCACAGCAACAACAGGCGCAACAGCAACAGGCGCTGCTGGACGAACGCTTCACCCTGCTGGAAAAAAACCACGCCGACGCGCAGCTGCAACAACAGCGCCTGCAGCAACAGTGGCAAGAGGGCGAGAAAACCCTGGGCGAACACCGCGCGCAACGGCTGGCACTGTTTGGCGAACAACAGATTCCGCAGGTGCGCGAACAGCTGCGTGCCCAACAGGCCGCCTGCGAGCAGGCCAGCCATCAGGCGGCGGAACAATGGCAGAAAGCCCAAGAGCAGCGCGATCGCCTGGCCGGCCAGCTTGCCGGCCTGCAACAGCAGCAACAACGGCAGAGTGAACGGTTGCAACAGGCGGAACAAACCTGGCTGGAAGCGCTGGCCGCCAGCGAATTCAGCGACGAAGCCGCATTCAGCGCCGCGCTGTTGGATGACGCACAGCGCCGGCAATTGCAGCAGCATAAAGAACGGTTGCACCAGCGGCAGGTGGAGGCCAGCGCCCTGCTGGCACAGGCGGCCCAGACGCTGGAACAACAGCGGCAACAGCGCCCGGAAGGGCTGGATGAAACCCAGGCCGACGCGCAAGCCCTGAGCCAGAGCCTGGAGGCGTTGGCGCAGCAGTTGAAAGCCTTGCAACTGCGCCAGGGCGAAGTACGCAACCAATTGGAAAGCGACGCCGCACGCCGTCTCAATCAGCAATCGCTGTTTGAACAAATCGGCCAGAGCCAGCAGCAGTACGACGACTGGAGCTACCTCAATCAACTGATCGGCTCCAAAGAGGGCGATAAATTCCGTAAGTTTGCTCAGGGGCTGACGTTGGATCATCTGGTGTACCTGGCCAATAACCAGCTTGGGCGGTTGCATGGGCGATACCTGTTGCAACGCAAAACCAGCGACGCGCTGGAACTGCAGGTGGTGGATACCTGGCAAGCGGACGCGCTGCGTGATACCCGCACCCTGTCCGGCGGCGAAAGTTTCCTGGTCAGCCTGGCCTTGGCGCTGGCGTTGTCTGACCTGGTCAGCCACAAAACCAGCATCGACTCGCTGTTCCTCGACGAAGGCTTCGGCACGTTGGATGCGGAAACCCTGGATACCGCGCTGGACGCGCTCGACAGCCTGAATGCTTCCGGTAAAACCATCGGCGTGATCAGCCATGTCGAAGCGATGAAAGAACGCATTCCGGTGCAGATTAAAGTGAAAAAGGTCAACGGACTGGGTATCAGCCGGCTGGAGCCGCAGTTTCGGCAGGAAAGTTAGGCCGCCGCTGACGCGGACTGAGGCCAAACCATCGCCGCCCCTTCACGGTCAATAAATCACCAGAAAAGCGCATTCTCGCCGCCTGACTGCTCATTTTTGGTGCGCAGTCAGGCGGTAAACCTCTCGGTTTGACAAGCAGCCGTTAGCGGCTCACCCACACCGGCGGGTGGGCATCGTCATGGCATAGAACCTGCAACGTTGCGGCTGGATACCTTTTATCAGCGCAGGCGGTTTTTTCGATCGGGAGAGCGACATGACAATGCAACTTAAACCTACCCTGGGTACCCTGCATCTTTGGGGCATTGCCGTCGGGCTGGTGATTTCCGGGGAATATTTTGGCTGGAGCTACGGCTGGGGCGTGGCGGGGACGCTCGGTTTCCTGATCACCACCCTGATGGTGGCGACCATGTACGGCTGTTTTATCTTCAGCTTTACCGAGCTGACCACCGCAATCCCTCACGCAGGCGGGCCTTTCGCCTACAGCCGCCGCGCCTTTGGCGAAACCGGCGGCCTGATCGCCGGGCTGGCGACGCTGGTGGAATTCGTGTTCGCGCCCCCGGCGATTGCCATGGCGATCGGGGCTTACCTCAACGTGCAATACCCGGCGCTCAACCCCAAGTGGGCGGCGGTGGGCGCCTACGCCATCTTTATGACGCTGAATATCCTCGGTGTGAAGCTGGCGGCGCTGTTCGAACTTTGCGTCACCGTGCTGGCGGTCTTTGAGCTGCTGGTGTTTATGGGCGTAGTGGCGCCCGGCTTTAGCTTCAGCAACTTCGTGCTCAACGGCTGGGCGGGCAGCGATCATTTCGGCAGCGCGGCGCTGTCCGGTATTTTCGCCGCCATTCCGTTCGCCATCTGGTTTTTCCTGGCCATCGAGGGCGCGGCAATGGCGGCGGAAGAAGCCAAGGATCCGAAACGCACCATTCCGCGCGCCTACATTTCCGGCATTCTGACGCTGGTGGTATTGGCGCTGGGTGTGATGCTGCTGGCCGGCGGCGCAGGCGACTGGAGTAAACTGTCGAACATCAACGATCCGTTGCCGCAGGCGATGAAAATGGTGGTAGGCGAAAACTCCGGCTGGATGCACATGCTGGTGTGGATTGGCCTGTTTGGATTGGTGGCCAGCTTCCACGGCATTATTCTCGGCTATTCGCGCCAGTTCTTCGCGCTGGCACGCGCCGGTTACCTGCCGACCTCGCTGGCCAAGCTGTCGCGCTTTCAGACCCCGCACCGGGCGATCCTGGCCGGCGGCGTGATCGGCATCGCCGCGATCTTCAGCGACGGCTGGATCAACCTGCAGGGCATGAGCCTTACTGCCGCCATGATCACCATGGCCGTCTTCGGTGCCATTGTGATGTACCTGATGAGCATGCTCAGCCTGTTCAAGCTGCGCCGCATTGCGCCGGAACTGGAGCGCAGCTTCATGGCGCCCGGCTATCCGCTGGTGCCGGCCATCGCGCTGGTACTGGCATTGGTGTGCCTGATCGCCATGCTATGGTTTAACCCGGTGATCGGCGGGGTGTTTATCGCCCTGATGGTCTGCGGTTATCTCTATTTCCTGCTGACCAAAACCCAGCGCCGCAACGCACCGCAGGACCTGATGCTGTCCGGCAGCGACTGAGAAATGTGACCGCGGCGGCACTCCCCGGCGAAAAGCGTTGAGCCGCCGCTGACAAGGGTTATGATGCTGCTGATAACAGGATTGCTACTGTATACCTAAGAATTGCAAGCTGCAGCCTTGCCCGATGACTCAGACTTATGCAGGCGCAGCATGCAGCCCCCGGCCAATTCAGGGGGAGAGAAATATTCGAATACAGGCAAAACCTGACGCAGGGGATCGCTCCCGTGCGTCAGGTTTTTTCGTTTTCAGCGCGCTGAAACAGCAGGGAACAACCATGAAAATCGCAAAAATACTTAATAATAACGCGGTGATTACCTTGGACGACCGTCAGGAAGAAACGGTGGTGATGGGTCGCGGCATAGGGTTTAAAAAGAAGGCCGGCGATCTGCTGGATGAAAATTTGATCGAGAAAATCTTCACGCCGAACGGCGGTGAGATGGGCGAGCGCTACAAAGAGCTGCTGGCGGAGATCCCGCTGGCCTGCGTGACCACCGCCGACAAAATCATCACCCTTGCCCGCCAGCGCCTGCCGGGCAAGTTGCACAACATCGTCTATATCACGCTGACCGACCATATCCACTTTGCGCTGCAGCGCCACACTCAAGGGCTGGACATCAAGAACGTGCTGCTGTGGGAAATCAAAAAGCTCTATCCGGCCGAGTTTGCCGTCGGGCTGGAAGCACGGGATCTTATCGCCCAGCGGTTGGGCACCGTCTTGCCGGAGGACGAGGCCGGTTTCATCGCCCTGCATCTGGTCAACGCCCAGTTGAACGACGAGATGCACAACACCCTGCACATCACCCGCGTGATGCAGGAAATCCTTAACATCGTCAAATACCATTTCCGCTTTGATTACAATGAAGAAGCGCTGAGTTACCACCGCTTTGTCACTCACCTGAAATTCTTCGCCCAGCGCCTGCTGGGGAAAAACTACGTCGACAGCGACGATGATTCGCTCTACCAGGTAGTGAAAGAGAAATACCGCGAGTCGTTCGCCTGCGCCGGCAAGATCAATCAGCACATCGAAAAGCATTACCAACATCAGTTAACCAGCGAAGAGATGATGTTTTTGACCATTCATATCGAGCGGGTGCGCAGCGAGAGCGAGGTGAAATAGGAGCAGCGGCAGCCCCTCAGTATGCGATCGCAAGGAGCGTCGTGGTGCGGCAATTGCCCACTGCGGATGGATTAAAGCGCGAACAGGTTCGCGCTTTTTGGTAAGGGTTACCCTTGCGGCCACAACCAGGCTGCGCCGCGCACGCCGCTGGAATCGCCGTGGATCGCTTTGCGTATCGGCGTTTCGCATTCGCCGCCGAATACCCAGGATTTCACCAACTGCGGCACGTGCTGATACAAGCGGTCTACATTGCTCATGCCGCCGCCCAGCACCACCACATCCGGATCGAATATATTGATCACATGCGCCAGCGATTTCGCCAGCCGCAGTTCATAGCGGCCGATGGCCCGCTCTGCCAGGGCATCGCCTTGCGCCGCCAGCGTCATAATCTCATGGCCTTTCAGCGGGTTGCCGCTCAGGCGTGCATAGTCGGTTGCGAAACCGGTGCCGGAGATAAAGGTCTCGATGCAGCCTTGCTTGCCGCAGTAACAAGGCACCTCGGTGCGAAAACGCAGCTCGTCGTCATCCATCCAGGGCAAAGGGTTATGCCCCCATTCGCCGGAAATACCGTTGCCACCGGAGTGCGCCTGCCCGTTAATCGCCACGCCCGCGCCGCAGCCGGTGCCGATAATCACCGCAAACACGGTTTTCTGACCGGCCGCCGCGCCATCGGTGGCCTCCGACACCGCCAAACAGTTGGCGTCGTTGGCGATGCGCACTTCACGCGCCAACATCGCCGACAGATCTTTATCCATAGGTTGGCCGTTGAGCCAGACCGAGTTGGCGTTTTTCACCCGCCCGGTATAGGGCGACAGCGTACCGGGAATCCCGACGCCGACAGAGCCCTGCTGCCCGGTATTTTCTTCCGCCAGCTTCACCAGGCCGGTGATTGCATCCAGCGTTTGCTGATAGTCATGACGCGGCGTCGCGATACGATGGCGGAACAGCTCATGCCCATCGTTGGCCAGCGCGATCACTTCAATTTTGGTGCCACCCAGATCGATACCAATGCGCACGATTTTTTCTCCTCAATGCACAACAACATTGCTACAGACTACTGTAACCGGCATGCAGGATCATCCCCTTGCCGCCGAATGTGACGGCGACGGCAATTTCCGCATCAGACCCCATACCGGCTACCGCTTATTAATTAGCCATCAGGTACACTGTTTTTAAAGGGTTCCACATAATAAATCCGGAGAGCAGCGATGAAACCTGCCGTACTGATCGTCGATGACGACCCCGCTATCTGTGACGTGCTCTGCGACGTGCTCAATGAACACGTATTTACCGTTCATGCCTGCCACCGGGGCAGCGAAGCGCTGGCCTTACTCAACCAGCAGCCTGACATTGCGCTGGTGCTGCTCGATCTGATCCTGCCGGATACCAACGGTCTGTTGGTGCTGCAGCAGATCCACCGCCTGCGCCCGGATTTGCCGGTGGTGATGCTGACCGGCCTCGGCTCCGAGTCTGACGTGGTGGTCGGCCTGGAAATGGGCGCCGACGATTACATCGCCAAACCCTTCAACCCGCGTGTAGTCGTGGCCCGCGCCAAAGCGGTGCTGCGGCGTACCGGCGCGCTGGCGCTGGAGCCGGTTGCCGCCGGCCAGAGCAAGCCCGAAGGCTGGCAATTCAACGGCTGGTGCCTGGACGCCGCTCGCTGCACCTTGCACAACCCACAACGGCAACCTGTCGATCTGACCCAGGGTGAATATGGACTGCTGCTGGCGCTGGTACAGCACGCACGCAAAGTGCTGACCCGCGATCGCCTGCTGGAATTGACCCACAGCGAAACGCTGGAAGTGTTCGATCGCACCATCGACGTACTGATCATGCGGCTACGGCGCAAGATCGAGAGCAATCCGCATCAACCCGAACTGATCCGCACCATTCGCGGGCTGGGTTATGTGTTCGCCGCCGACGTCAGCCAGCCGGTCGCTGCCGCCTGATATACGCCTGCAGTTCCGATAACGGCCGTGCGCCGTCGATAGCATTGGCGCACAGCAGATTGAAACGTGCGCAGGCGTGCGCCAGTTGCAAGGTCTCCACCAAAGGCCAGTCTTCATGGCTGGCGTACAACACGCCGGCGCAAAACGCATCCCCGGCGCCGACGCTGCCGACAATCTCGCCTTCGCTCAGGTGCCATGAGGGCTGCCAGCGCGCATCACCGCCGTTTTCCAGCCCGTACGCCCCTTCCGGGCAGTGGATCACCACCCGTCGCCGCACGCCGGCCTGCAACAGCTGCTGTGCGGCCTGGGCCATCAAATGCTGCTGTAAAGCGCCGTCGGCGGCACGCAGCGCCAACCCGGTAAACTCTCCGGCCTCCAGTTCGTTGATCACCAGGTAATCCAGCCAGCGCAGCGCCGGCAAGACCAGCGGCCGGTAGCGCGGGTCGCCCTGTCGTGATACCAGATCCAGCGACGTCCGGTAACCGCGCTGCTGCATCTGCGCCAGCAGCCGTGCGCTGCGGGTGCCGAATGCCTCATCCGGGCGATCCAGGCTGTCTAGCAGCAGCAGGTAACCGAGATGGAAAATTTTGTGTTCGCTGTGCACCCCGTCGAAGGCGTCCAGATCCAGCAGCCGGTTGGCGCCCGGCGCATGGAAGAAGGTTCGCTGCCCACCCGGCTCGGTCATCACCTGCGACATGGAGGTCATCGCCCCTTCGCTGCGCTGCACCCAGCGGCCGTCGACCCGGTGCTGCGCCAGCATCTGCATGATGTAGTCGCCGTCCGCGTCGCAGCCGATCAGCCCGATCGCCGCCAGCGGCAGCCCGGTTTCCATCCGCGCCAGCGTCAGCAGTACGTTAAGCGGCGCGCCGCCGGTACCGCGCTGGCTATGTTCAATCTCCACCAGCCAACCCGGCTGCGGCCAGTGAGCGATGTGATGTACGTGATCCACCAGCATATTGCCGGCCGAGACAATGCCATGGCGAATCATTACAACCGCCCGGCACTGCCGAAAATATGCATCTGTTGCTGCACCACTTCGCTAATCGACTGCTCCACCGCCAACAGCACCTCGGCGAACTCATCGTAAATTGCGTGGCGCTGCGTCATCCGCTGCTCAATCGCGCCGAGCGCCGCCTGAGACATGCCGGTATAAAAATTGATCTTGTGAATGCCCAGACCAATCGCCCGCTTGAAGTCGGCATCGCTGATGCCGGAACCGCCATGCAATACCAGCGGAATGCCGGCCTGCTGCCGGATCGCCGCCAGCCGGTCGAAATCGAGCTTCGGCTCGCCCTTGTATTTACCGTGCGCATTGCCAATCGCCACCGCCAGCGCATCGATGCCGGTCAACCCGACAAACTCACGCGCCCGCAGCGGATCGGTGAATTTATTGCTGTCGGCCTCGCCGTACAGCGCGCCACCTTCGTCGCCGCCGACCGCGCCCAGCTCAGCCTCGACCGAAACCCCGGCCGCGTGGCACATGCGCACCACTTCCTGCGTCTGGCGCACGTTCTCTTCATAGCTCAGGCCGGAACCGTCGAACATCACCGAACTGAAGCCCAGGCGCAGCGCCTGCACCACCGCCTCGAAATGCAAACCGTGATCCAGATTCAGCACCACCGGAATAGCGTGCTGCGCCGCTTCGCTTTTAATCGCCGCCACCAGCGACTCCAGCGAGACATACTTAAAGTGCACTTCGGCAATGTTGATAATAAACGGCGATCGCGCCGCCTCCGCGGCCGCAAACAGCGCGCGCAGAAAATGGCTGTCGAGCACGTTGAACGCGCCAAGCGCATAGCCGTGATCGCGAGCGTGCGCCAACCCCTGCGCCAGTGAAATCAGTGCCATAGCTGTTCTCCTTTAATCGATAAAGCGCGAATATTCGTTGCACAGCAGCCACTGCGGCGGCTGGTCTTCCGTGATGTGGCCAAAGCGGCTGAGCGGCGTCAGAAAGCGGTTGTCGTTGTCGTCGTCGTTGACCGTCGAGACTTCGCCCACCAGCACGTCACCAAAGCCCTCCTCCCCCCAAAAGCTGTGATAAATGCCCGGCGTCAGGCAGATACTTTCTCCCGGCGCCAGCCGCAGACGCGAACCGGCGGCATGGGACTGCCGGCATCCGTCCAGGGTAACGGTCACCGCCCCGTCGGCCAGCCGTTCATCGGTATCGGCGTTGTGCAGTTCGACGATCAGATTGCCGCCGCCGCGGTTGATGATGTCCTCGCGTTTGCGCCAGTGGAAATGCATTGGCGTCACCTGCGCTTCGCGGCAGTGCATGATCTTCTCCGCATAACATTTGGCGTAGGGCTGGCCGCCGGGCGAACCGTTGCGCAGCGTGAACAACGTCAGGCCAGTGTGCGCAAAGTCATCGCCACCGAATGCGGTGACATCCCAACCGAGTTTCAGATCGAAGACCTCCTGCCACGACTGACGATCGCGCTGCCGCCAGGCCGACGGGCTAAAATGGGCGAACGGTGGCAGGTGGACGTCGAAGCGGGCAAAAAAGTGCTGGGTTTGCTGCAGGATCCGGTTCACGGCGGAACGGTTCATGGCACCTCCGGGCGTGGTGATGTATAAGGGGGCCAGACTGAGCCGGCCCCTGGCGGCAGAAGGTTATTTCACCGTCCAGCCTTTGTAACCGCCGATATTGTTTTTATCGATCATGGTCACCGGGATCAGCACCGGGCCGGTTGGCGCGGGTTTGCCCTGCAGAATGTCGTAACCGATCTCGACCGCCTTGGCTGCCATCACCTGCGGATCCTGCGCCGGCGTCGCCACAAACAGCGAGTTGTCGCGTTTGAGCGCCTCTTCACCGTCCGGCGAGCCGTCTACGCCGACGATAAAGAACTCGCTGCGCTGCGCCTGCTTGGCCGCCAGATCGGCACCGATCGCCGTCGGATCGTTAATCGCGAATACGCCGTCGATCTTCGGATTGGCCGCCAGCAACGAGGTCATGATCTCCAGACCGCCTTCGCGGCTGCCCTTGGCGTTCTGGTTATAGGACAGCAGCTTGATATCCGGGTGTTTCTTCAGCTCGGTCATGCAGCCTTCCACCCGGTTTTGCACCGCAGAAACCGGCGGCCCGTTGATGATCACCACGTTGCCTTTCTCTTTCAGGCGATCGCTGATGTATTTACAGGCCATCGCCCCCGCCTGGGTGTTATCCGAAGTGATGGTGGCATCGGCCCCTTCCGCCGCCACGTCTACCGCCACCACCACGATGCCGGCGTCCTTGGCGCGCTTGACCGCCGGACCGATACCTTTGGAATCGGCGGCGTTGAGAATGATCATATCGACCTTGGCGGCGATGAAGTTGTCGATCTGCGCCACCTGCTGGCCAAGATCGTAACCGCTCGACACCAGCGTCACATTCACCTTGTCGCCGGCCAGCTCACGCGCTTTCAGCTCGGCGCCCTTGGTGATCTGCACAAAGAACGGGTTGGCCAGATCGCCCACCGTCACCCCGATCGATTTCAATTCTTTCGCCTGGACCACAGAGGCGCTGCCGAGCGCGGCGGTAACCAACAAAGCGGTAATCAATGGCTTGAAACGCATAGTGTTTTCCTCATTATTATCCAGATGTTATGAAGCACTGCGATTAGTGTTGATAGTTTCGGGTACGGTATTTATCAATCAGCACCGCTATGATGATCACCGCCCCTTTGATCACCAATTGCCAGAAATAAGAAACCCCCATCAGCGTCATGCCGTTGTTCAGGGTCGCGATAATCAGCGCCCCCACCAGCGTGCCGGTAATGGTGCCGATGCCGCCGACAAAGCTGGTCCCGCCGAGGATCACCGCGGCGATGGCATCCAGCTCATAACCCATGCCCAGGTTGCCGTTGGCGCTGTAGAGCCGAGAGGCGCTCATCACCCCGCCCAGCCCGGACAGCAGGCCGCTCATGCCGTAGACGAACAGCAGCACCGCGCCCACCTTGATGCCGGTCAGACGCGCGGCCTGTATATTGCCGCCCACCGCGTAGATATGAACCCCGAGCGTGGTGCGGCGCAGGATGAACCAGCACAGCGCGATCACCGCAAAGGCGATAATCACCAGCCAGGGAATCGGCCCCAGATAAGCATTGCCGATCCATTCAAAACTGATATTCGAGTTGATGATGGTGGTGCCGTCCGCCAGCAGATAAGCCGCGCCGCGCAGTGCGGTATAGGTACCCAACGTAACGATAAACGGCGGCAAACCGGCGTAGGCCACCAGAAATCCATTGAACAGCCCCATCCCCAGCCCGGCCAGCAACGCCAGCGGGATCGACAGCCCGGCCATGCCCGGCATCAGGGAAACCGCCATCGCCACCACCGCCGTGGTGCCCAGCATCGAACCGACCGAGAGATCGATGCCGCCGGTAAGAATGATAAAAGTCATGCCCGCCGCCAGCACGATGTTAATCGACGCCTGACGGGCGATATTCAGCAGGTTGGCATCGGTAAAGAAATTCGGCGCGACAAAGCCGAAAACCGCGACGATCAGGATCAGGATCGGCAGAATGCCGACGGTTTGCATCATATCGCCCATAAACGCCCGTTTCAGCGTGGGATTTTTTGCGCCAGGCGGCAGCGGATTCGAAGTCATGGCAGGCTCCTTGAGCGTACGGATTGAATTATTCATGGCCGGCGATTTCCACGGCTGTTTCGACGCCGGTAGCCAGCGTCATGATGTTTTCCTGAGTTATGTCGCTGCCGCTCAGTTCACCGGCGATACTGCCTTCGTGCATGACGTAAACCCGATCGCTCATCCCGACCACCTCAGGCAGTTCGCTGGAGATCATCAGGATCGCCACCCCCTGCTGCGCCATCTGGCTCATGATGCGGTAAATTTCGCTCTTGGCGCCGACGTCGACGCCGCGCGTCGGTTCATCGAGGATCAGAATGCGCGGGCCAATCGCCACCCAGCGTGAAATCAGCAGCTTTTGCTGGTTGCCCCCGGACAAGCCACCGGCGCGCACCTGAGCATGCGGCACACGGATATTCAGCAGGCCAATAGCGTCTCTGGAAATGCTCTGCGCCTTGCGGCGATTGAGCAGGCCATAGCGGCCATCGCGCTCCAGCGTGGCCATCACGATATTTTCATGGGCCGCCAGATCGAGAAACAGCCCCTGTTCCTTGCGGTTTTCGGTGAGAAAACCGATACCCAAAGCGATGGCGTCGCGCGGCGAATGGATATTGGCCGTTTTGCCGTCGATCTCCACAGTGCCGCCGCTCGCCTTGCGCACGCCGAAAATCAGCTGCGCCAGTTCGGAGCGCCCGGCGCCCACCAGCCCGGAAAGGCCGACAATCTCGCCGGCGCGCACCTGCAGGCTGACCGGCTTGACTTTCTTGCCGTCGGTCAGCCCGTGCAACGTCAGGCGCGGTTGGCCCACCGCAATCCCCTGTTCCTTATTGAACAAATCGCTCAGCGGGCGGCCCACCATCATGCGCACCAGCTCGCCGGCAGACAGCTTGTCGCGCGTCAGGCTACCGACGTACTGACCGTCGCGCAGCACGCTGACGCGATCCGACAGTTCATACACTTCCGCCATGCGGTGGCTGATGTAAATGATCGCCATGCCCTCATCGCGCAGGCGCTTGATCAGCTCGAACAGCCGATGCGTTTCACGCGAAGAGAGCGCCGCCGTAGGTTCGTCCATCACCAGAATGCGGCTGTTGCGATGCAACGCGCGGGCGATTTCCACCTGCTGCTGCTCGGCGATGGTTAATTTCATGACCCGATCGCCGGCGCTGAACTGCGCGCCCAGCCTGTCGATCACCTTCTGCGCTTCCAGCAACATCTGCCGGCGTTTCACCAGGCCGCCGCGCTGGATCTCGCTGCCCAGAAAAATGTTCTCCGCCACCGTCAGGTTGGGGGCCAAGTTCATTTCCTGGTAAATCAGCGTGATACCTGCCGCCAGGGCGTCTTTTGGCCCTTTGATGGCGAACGGCTGCCCATCGATAAAAATTTCCCCGCTGCTGGCGATATAAGCGCCGGCCAATATTTTCATTAACGTGCTTTTACCCGCGCCGTTTTCACCCATCAGCGCGTGGATCTCACCGCGATATACCGTCAGGTCGACGCCTTTCAGCGCATAAAACTGACCAAAACTCTTGGCGATGTTGTGCATTTCCAAAATCGGGGTCACGCTCATCGTCATACCTCAGGCTGCGGTTCGAATTAGATGCAGTTAACCACGCATAAATAAATGCAAAATGTCAGCGTCCGTTCATGTTTGTCATATTGTTAATGGAACGGGGATTTATACTGCGAACAGTCAGTTACGGGAGATACGATGCGCAGACTGCCTTTCCTTGCCGGTGCGCGTGGGCGCCTGCTGATGTTCAACCTGCTGGTGGTGGCGGTGACGCTGATGGTCAGCGGCGTGGCGATCGTCGGCTTTAAGCATGCGGGCAAGCTGCAGGAACAGGTGCAGGCGCAAACGCTGAAAGAGATGAACGGCAGCATGGCGCTGAGCCGGGATACGTCGAACGTCGCCACCGCCGCCATCCGGCTTTCGCAGGTGGTTGGCGCGCTGGAGTACCAGAGCGAATCCGCCCGGTTGAAACAGACCCAGTTGGCGCTGCAAGCCTCTCTCAACCGGCTGGCGGACGCCCCGCTGGCCCACAGCGAGCCGGCACTGGTCAAGCGCATCATCAGCCGCAGCAACGCGCTGGAAACCAGCGTGACCCGCATGCTGGAGCTGGGTCACGCGCGGCACCTGCAGCGCAACATCCTGCTCAGCGGGTTGTACCAGACGCAAAGCACGCTGCGGCATATCGCCAGCCTGAGCCAACGCGATAATCTGGACCAGCCTACGCAACCGCTGCTCGGCCAGCTTGATCGGCTGTTGGCGATCGCCATTCAGACCCCAACGCCCAAAGCGGCCGCCCAGCAACTCGACAGCGTAATGGCCTACTGGCCGCAGCACAGCGCGAATGCGCTGGTGGATGAGAAAATGCGACAGTTTCGCACCAGCGAACAACGCCTGTTGCCCGAAACGCTGGAACTGGAGCAAAGCGATCTGGCACTCGCCTATTATACCTACCATATCAAAGCGTTAGTCGCGATGCTCAACGGCGACATCAATCTGTACGTGCAGAAGGTGGCGAACGAGTCGGAGCTGCGCACCCACCAGACGCACCGTGAGCTCAGCTCCATCAGCGTATTTATCGGCCTGTTCGCCCTGCTGGCGTTGGTGATTACCGGTTTCGCCGGGCTGTATATCTACCGTAACCTCGGTTCGAACCTGACGGCGATCGCCAATGCCATGACGCGGCTGGCGCGCGGTGAGCGTGACGTCAGCGTGCCGGCGCTGCAACGCCGCGATGAACTGGGCGAACTGGCGCGGGCTTTCAATGTGTTTGCCCGCAATACCGCCTCACTGGAACAAACTTCTCGCCTGTTGAAAGAAAAAAGCACCCAGTTGGAAACCACTTTTCTGGCGATGCGCGACGGTTTTGCACTGTTTGATAACGACGGGCAACTGGTGGTGTGGAACCCGCAATACCCGCTGCTGCTGGGCCTGAACGAACACCAGTTGCACCGCGGCCAACACTACCGCGAATTGCTGCAGCACGTCACGCCGCCACAGGGCCAACGCTGGGAGGCGGTGCTGGCCAATCTGTCCAGTGAATTGCCGCAGCCGCAGGAACTGCGTCTGGATGACGGCCGCACCGTCGAACTGCGTTTCAGCCCGGTGCCCAACCGCGGGGTGGTGAACGTGGTGCTGGAGCGCACCGAGCGCAAGGCGCTGGAAGAGGCGCTGCTGCACAGCCAGAAAATGAAGGCGGTCGGTCAACTTACCGGCGGCCTGGCGCACGATTTTAACAACCTGCTGGCGGTGATTATCGGCAGCCTGGAACTGACCACCGGGCAAACGCAGGACGCGCAAACCGAACAACGCATCGCCCGCGCGCTGAAAGCCGCCGAACGCGGCGCGCAACTCACCCAGCGGCTGCTGGCGTTCTCGCGCAAACAGGCGCTGCATCCTCAAGCCATCGCGCTGCGCACGCTGGTGGAAAACCTGCAGGAACTGCTGCGCCATTCGCTGCCCTCTACGCTGTCGCTGACCATTGAGGCGCAACAACCCGGCTGGCCCGCGTGGATCGATGCCAATCAGTTGGAAAATGCGCTGATCAACCTGGTAGTGAACGCGCGGGATGCGATGGAGGGCCGCAGCGGGGTGGTGAAGATCCGCATCTACAACCAACGCGTGGTGCGCAGCAGCGGCAAAAAACAGGATATGGTGGCGCTGGAAGTGATCGACACCGGCTGCGGGATGTCGGAGGAAGTCAAGGCACAGGTGTTCGAACCCTTCTTCACCACCAAGGCGGTGGGTAGCGGCAGCGGGCTTGGTCTGTCGATGGTTTACGGTTTTGTCCGCCAGTCCGGCGGACGGGTGCAGATTGAAACCGCACCGGGCAAGGGCACGCTGGTGCGCCTGCAGTTGCCCCGGGCACCCATGCAGGCGGTAACGGAAGCGCCGCTGCAACCGCTCGACGACAGTGACGGCACCGATAATCTGGTGCTGGTACTGGAAGATGAAAACGACGTGCGCCACACGCTGTGCGAACACCTGCACCAGCTCGGTTACCTGACGCTGGACAGCGCAGACAGCCAGGAAGCGCTGGCGCTGCTGCGCCAGACGCCGGACATCGCACTGCTGATCAGTGACCTGATGCTGCCGGGGGAACTGAGCGGCGCCCAGGTGATTGAGCAGGCGCGGGAGATCAATCCGCACCTCAGCGCCTTGCTGATCAGCGGTCAGGATATGCGCCGCCACTCTCAGGGAGATCTGACTGAAGTTGAGCTGCTGCGCAAGCCTTTCAGCCAGCGGCAACTGGCGCTGGCGCTGCAACGGGCGCGGAGAAGAAACGCGGCCGGCGACGCAATTCAGAGGGAATGAGGCGATTTTTCGCCTCTGATTCGTTATCATGCCGCCCTGCTTTTGATGAACAAGCGTGCCGACTGCACGCCCAGCCAGGGACAACATTATGCTGTGGTTTAAGAATTTGATGGTTTACCGTTTGAGCCGCGAAGTTGCGCTAAACGCGGATGAAATGGAAAAACAGCTCAGCGCTTTTGCTTTCACCCCTTGCGGCAGCCAGGACATGGCGAAAACCGGCTGGGTCTCCCCAATGGGTTCCCACAGCGACGCCTTGACGCACGCGGTTAACGGCCAGATCGTCATCTGTGCGCGCAAGGAAGAAAAAATCCTGCCTTCGCCGGTCATCAAGCAAGAGTTGCAGGCCAAGATTGAGCGGCTGGAAGGCGAACAGCACCGCAAACTGAAAAAAACCGAGAAAGACGCGCTGAAAGATGAGGTGCTGCATAGCCTGCTGCCGCGCGCCTTCAGCCGTTTCAACCAGACCTTTATGTGGATCGACACCGTCAATGACCTGATCATGGTTGACGCCGCCAGCGCCAAACGCGCGGAAGATACCCTGGCGCTGCTGCGTAAAAGCCTGGGTTCACTGCCGGTGGTGCCGCTGACCATGGAAAGCCCGATCGAGCTGACGCTGACCGAGTGGGTACGTTCCGGCGAGCTGCCGGCCGGTTTTATCATTCAGGATGAAGCGGAACTGAAGGCGATTCTGGAAGATGGCGGCGTGATCCGCTGCAAGAAACAGAACCTGATCAGCGACGAAATTGCGGTGCATATCGAAGCCGGCAAGCTGGTGACCAAACTGGCGGTGGACTGGCAGGAACGCATCCAACTGGTGCTGGCGGACGACGGTTCGCTCAAGCGCCTGAAGTTTGCCGATGCGCTGCGCGAGCAGAATGACGATATCGATCGTGACGACTTTGCCCAACGTTTTGACGCCGATTTTATCCTGATGACCAGCGAACTGGCGGCGTTAATCAAGAACACCATCGAAGCCCTGGGCGGCGAAGCCCAGCGTTAAACACACAAAGGCGCAAATCACTGCGCCTTGCTCTAGATACGCCGCGTTTACAAAACAAACAGCATACCCAAATTAATTGGAGTTGCAGCTAGGCGGCAAGTGCGGGAGTCCCCAGGAGCTTACTCAAGTAAGTGACTGGGGTGACAAATCTGTCGGGAACAGATTTGAACGCTGCTTGCAGCGGCGCCAAAGGGGTGAGGCCCACGGATGGGCCGAATATATGCACGCAGCCAACAACGCTGCAGCTTCAAGTAAGAAGGGTATGGACTACTAACTTAAATAACGGCACAGATAGGCGGTTGCATCAGCAACCTGCAGGTTGAACTCACTGTGCCCCGGTACGAAGAACTTCTCACCCGGCATAAACACCTGCCAGTCCGGCGAGCCCGGCAGCAACACTTTCAACGCGCCGGTAATCACGGTCATCTCTTCCGGCTGGGCGGTGCTGAAGGTGTACTCACCCTCTTCCATCACACCGACGCTGGTAAGGCCGATGCTGCTACTATCGAAACCGATAGACTTCACTTTTCCGGCAAAATACTCGTTCACTTTCAGCATAAACTGGCACCCGCGTAATCAACTTTATGAGAAATCCATATTGGGGGATTGCGGTTGATCTGTCACTGGTTTTTCACGCGAAATGCGATCGTGGCGCAGAGTAAAATTCTGCCCGGCGATCGGCCGTCAGCCAGCCGTTCTGAATCCGCAACCCAAACGACGCCGAACCACCGCCTGACGGAGGTCGTCATAATATTTTATTAGCATTTGAATCAGACAATTAACTCCGCGGCCGCTACCCGTACCCCGGTTTTGTTTACGCGTTCGGCAAGGCCAATGCGCCCCCATTGCCGTAAGCAAAACGAAGAAAAAGAAACCGGCGTGACGCCGGCTTCCGTGAGGTGCGGATTAATCTTCCAGCGCCGGATCCTCGTAGCGATGCTTGGCGTCGAGCGCTTCCTGCTCGGTTGCGTGCTCACTGAGCAGCGTATTCGGCTCAATGTCGTCGGTGCGGACCTCAAAGCGATGCATATGCAAGCTGGGGTCGCCCCGGTCAACTTCGACTATCCGAGCGGTTCGCGGATAGCCTGGTCGGTTATTTTCGCGCATGCTGTTCTCCCGTGTGAATCACACAGGGTTAAGTATAGCAGCCGTGTTTACGCCGACACGCGTGACCCCAGATCGCAATCGCCATGTTCGCCTTCCAGCAGTTGCGTCAACTCATCACAGGCACAGATCTTGCCGTCACGTACGGTGAAATGCGCCAGCACTTTGACCAGGCTGCGACCACCGTCGCGCTTTTCCAACCGCACCTGATGGTGCGTCAGTACCGCCTCCCCCTGTCCGGCGACGGCGATAATGTCCAGCGTCATGCTGCGGGTGAGTTGCTTCAACAGGGCCATATGCTGCATAAATTGCGCATAATCGAGTACCTTGCCGTCCACCTGCTGGCGGTAATCTTCGCTGAACAGTTCAGCTATCAGCGTCGGCTGGTGTTGCGAGCAGGCCACCACCCGCTGCAAGGCGTCGAGCACCACGGCTCTTGAGGGATTTTCGTTCATGGAGGATCTCCAAAAATGGAATGACACGGTGATCCTAGCGGAAGAAAGTACTGGCATAATAACCGTATCTGGACTTTTTATACCGGTAATCGGCCAACATGATGATCCTGCGCAGAGAACGGCTTTTGCATGAGAAAAAACACCTCACGCCCTGGCACCACCATGCCGAAGGGCAGATCTACCTGTTAACGCACGGCATGATGGCGCTGGAAACCGCAGGGAGGCAATGGGCAATGACCGCAGGCAGTGTCGGCTGGTTACCGCCGTACTGCGCGCACCAGGCATTGGCCTGCGGTAACGTGGCGGGCTGGATCCTGTATCTGGGGGAACAACGCGGTGCGGCGCTGCCAGAGTCTCCCCGGCTGAGCGCCGCCTCGGCGCTGATTCAGGCATTGGTCGAGCGTATCGCGCAGTTTGCCGGGCAGCCGCTGAGTGCACCGCAACAGCGGATGTTGCAGGTATTGCTGGATGAAATGCACGCACAGGAGAATCCCCCGCTGCAACTGCCGCTGCCGCAAGATACGCGGCTGCTGAAAATCGCCCGCGCGCTGCTGAACGAACCTGCAGGGGATCGCACTCAGCGTGAATGGGCCGACTGGGCCGGGCTGAGCGTCCGCACCCTGAGCCGCCGTTTTATCGGCGAAACGGGCGTGACTTTTTCACGCTGGCGCCAGCAAGCCAAAGTGCTCCGCTCGCTGGAACCGCTGTCGCGGGGGGCGCCCGTCGGCCAGGTTGCCGCTGACTGCGGTTACGACAATGTCAGTGCCTATATCGCCGCCTTCCGCGAGCGTTTCGGCACCACGCCGGGAAACTATTTTACTCAGCGCCCTTTGGCAGCAGCGCCTGACGCGCCGCGTCGAGAAACTGTTCCGACAGCGCATCGCCGCGAGTAGCCCGCGCCAACGTCACCGCCCCCACCAGCATTGCCATCTGCACCAGAGCCTGCTGATGCCGCTGCTGTTCATCTTCCGATGACGACAGCGATTCCAGCCGCGCCAGCATCGATTTTGCGCCGCTCAGGTAGGCCTGGTGTACGGGTTTATCGGCCCCTTCTCGCGCCACGTCGCCGGCCAACGCGGTGACCATGCAACCTTCGGCGGGACAGTCCCGATGTTTCACGTCCAGGTAGTTGTCAACCAGGGTTTGCAACGTATGTTTGCCGGGCTGGCCGCTCAGCGCCTCCCAACGTTGGTCTGATTCCTCCGCCGCTCTGCGGCTGGCTACCGCCGCCAGCTCATCCTTGGAGGCAAAATGACCATAGAAACCGCCGTGGGTCAGCCCCACCGCCGCCATCAGGTCATTAACGCTGACGCCGTTCAGGCCACGTTCACGAAACAGTTGTGAAGACACCCGTTCAATCGCCTCGCGATTGCGTTCCATTTGTTGCTTTGATACCCGCGCCATGGTGTTTTCTCCTTATCAATCGGGCATCATCTTAGGCCATCCGTCGGCCACGCTCAATGATGATGCCCTTCATCAAAAGATTCAGGCGCGCGGAATGCGCAGCGCGGAAAAACTGTCGCTGTCACCGCCCTGTGCCCGTGCCAGCGTATCGGCAATCTGCCGGTGAGGCGTGCCGGGATCGATAGCGCTTACCCGATCCAAACGCGCCACTTGCTCTTCGCTCAGCGTCAGGTCGAGCGCCGCCAACGTATCGTCCAGTTGCGCTAACGTGCGCGGCCCCAAAATGGGGATCAGGCTGGTGCTGGAGTGCGCGGCCCGGTTTCGCAGCCAGGCAATAGAAACATGGGACGCTTGGGCGCCGTGTTCCTGCGCTATTGCCAGCACTTCATCCAGCAGCGCGGTATCTTTCTCGCTATGCACCAGGCGCCCCAGTTCGGTCAGCCGCCCGGCGTTGCTGTGGCGATATTTGCCGGTCAACAGGCCGCCGCCCAGCGGTGACCACAGCGTCGCGGCCATTCCCAGCGCTTCGGCCATCGGCAGCAGTTCGCGCTCGGCGGTGCGCTCCACCAGGCTGTATTCCACCTGAATGCCGGCGATGCGCGCCCAGCCGCGCAGCTCGGCCAGGGTATCCGCCCGGGCGATGCGCCAGGCCGGGAAATTGGACAGCCCGGCGTACTGAATCTTGCCGGCGCGAGTCAGATCGTCAAACGCGCGCACAACCTCCTCCAGCGGGGTCAGGTTGTCGGAGAAATGCGCCCACAGCAGATCGATACGATCGGTTTTCAGGCGTTTCAGGCTGGCCTCCACCGAAGAAATCATGTTTTTACGGCTGTTGCCGGTACGCGAAATACTTGCTTGCGGCATTGCACCCAGCGTGTATTTGGTGGCGACGACGAAGCGATCGCGATCGGTGGCGATAAATTCCCCCACCATGTGCTCCGACTGGCCAAACTGATAGGCATCGGCCGTGTCAATGAAATTGCCGCCGGCGTCGACGTAACGATCGAATACCTGCCTGGCCTCTTCTTTTTCCGAGCCGTAACCCCAGCCGGTGCCAAAGGTGCCGGTGCCCAGAGCCAGTTCGGCAACGCGCAGGCCGGTGTTGCGACCAAAGGGGGTGTATTTCATGCATAGCCTCGCAATTAGCTTGAGTTGAACATTATAAATGATGGGTGACATTCATTTATATATGTCATCCATCATTTATAAAAGCAAGCGTGATTTATCGTCAGATCGGAAAAAACCAGGGGGAGAAAACAGAGTATTGGGCACAACACACTGTGCCCAAAGGAGAAACTGCGGTGGATTATTTTACCGTTTCGCGCTGCAGCGCCGAGAGGATTTGTTCGACCACCTGTTGCGGGTTGCCGGTGCCATCCATGACAAAGTGCGCGGCCTCCTGATACAGCGCTTCACGCGCCGCCAGCACTTCCAGCATTTCTTCGGCAATCGGACGGCCGGTGAGCGTTGGGCGTTGCGCGTCCTGCGGATACTCTTCCAACCGCTGCGCCAATACGCCCGCAGGCGAACGCAGATAAATCACGGTGCCGTGCTGGCGCATGAAGCGACGATTCTCTTCCGCCAGGATCACGCCGCCGCCGGTGGCAACTACAGTTGACGGCTGAGTCACCGTTTGCAGGGCAATGCTTTCACGCTGGCGAAAACCCAGCCAGCCTTCATGCGCAACCATTTCCGCCACGCTCATTTGCGCGGTCTGCTGCATAAACAGATCGGTATCGGTGAATTGATAGCCCAGTGCCTGCGCCAGCGCGCTGCCCACCGTGGTTTTACCGGCTCCGCGAGCGCCTACCATGAAAATGGTTTGTGTCATTACGGGTTGTCCCTTATACGGTGACTTGAGTGCATTTGTACGCCTGAAAACCGGCGCGCAGATCGTGCGATGGCGTGGTTGCTTGCATCATACCGCCATCAGTCTGTATTTCAATATTTACGACAGTGTAAATTCCATTGCACAGCGGCTACCGACAACAAATCCCTGCGCCGCCTCTTCGGCAAGCCGTTGACGCAGCGGCACGCTGAGCCGTTCGGCTGGGATCGGCCGGAACCCTAACCGCTGGTAGTAAGGCGCATTCCAGGGCACGTCGATAAAGGTCGTCAGCGTCAGGCGCTCCGCGCCCCGCAATTTGGCCTGTGCGGCAACCTCGGCGATCAAACGCCGGCCAATGCCCCGCCGTTGCCAGTTAGCGGCCACCGACAGCTCGGCGATGTGCCAATCCTGCTGCTGCGGCAATATGGCGATAAACCCGGCCGCTTCACCCGACGCGCTTTCAGCCAACCATTCCCGCTGATGCTGAATAAAATCAGCATGCTGTTGCCGGCTCATGACCGGGCCATCGGCAAGAAAACGCCACGTCGGTTGCTGCAGAAACAGCTGCGCCGCCGAGCGCTCAATGGCAATCAGTTGGGTGATATCCTGCGGTTGCGCTAAACGAACGGGCAAACTCATCGGGTTCTCCTTAACGGCCGGGCGGCGAGGCGATATAACCCAACGTCGGTATCGATCGCACAAGTAGCCACGTTTGCGTTATTCGTTATTCAACTGGCTCCAGTAGGTGCCTGAAAAAGGTAACGGCAAAAATTGCTGGTATAGCTGCTTAAAGGTCTGCTGCGGATTAATGTCTGCAAACAGATCCGGGTAGAAGGCTTTGGCGAACATCTCGACCGCCACGACATGATACGGGCTGAGGTAGAAGTTGTGCCAAATACTCCAGGCCTGGTGATTCTTTATCGCTTTCAGGTTGGCAAGCATCGGCTGTTTTTGCATGATCATGCGGAAGCTTTCATCAGCCTCCCGCTGGGTAACCAGCGGCCCAAGGCGCAGATCGGAAAAACGCTTGCCCTGCGGCCCGGCCATGCCGGTAGCGATGTAGATGTCGGGATTGGCAGTCAGGATGGTTTCCGGATTCAGCTCGCCGTACACGCCCTTGATGCTGGCGTTGGCGATATTGTCGCCGCCGGCAAAGGCCAGCAGATCGCCAAGATTGCCATGCGCCGCAGTGGTGCAGCAGGTCTCGCGCCGCCCGAGGTGCAGATGCAGCATCACCTTGGGTTTGGGCCCCTGGTAGCCGGCCAACCGCTGCCGGATCACCGCCATATGCTGCTGATAGAAACTGATGAACTGCTCCGCCCGCTGCTGGCGGTTGAGTACGTCGCCCAGCAGACGGACGCTCGGCACGGTATTGTTCAGCAGATCAACCCGCAAATCGACGTAGATAACCGCAATACCGGCCTTGTTCAGCGCCGTTAGCAGAAAATCACTGTCGCCCTCCTCGCGTGCGTAACGCGCCAGAATCACCAGATCCGGCTTCAGTTGGATCAAATTTTCGACGTTAACCTGGCGGAAATTGCCCTTGCTGATGGAAGGGATCGCCTTGATCTGCGGGAATTTTTGCGTATAGAGTTGCCAACTTTGCGCATCATAACGCGCCATGTCTTCCGGCCAGCCGACGACGCGCTGGGCAGGATTGCCCGGCTCCAGCAGCGCCAGGGTATACAACATGCGGCTTTCACCCAACACGATGCGCTGCGGGTTATCCGGCACGTTGACCTGTCGGCCGGTAATGTCGGTGACCATTTTCGCCTGGGCACTAAAAACGCCGAGCAACAGGGAAAGCAGCAGTAAAACGAAAGGATTGCGCATGAGTGGGCCGGAGGCAGCTAAAAGATGGGTGCATGATAATTACTCTCATTAACAGTTTCAATTGATAACGCGCGCAGGGCAGGACAAATCCGCCGAATCACGGTGTTTCGGCGCCGATAAATGCAAAACCGCGGTAAATGTGGTTTTCTACAGTAAAAATCAGCCGTTAAAAATGGCGAGATGGGGAAATCCGAGGAGCACAGATGAGCCAACGTATTGTTTCGCTAACGGAATGCCCGCAGTACAGCGATGTTTGCGCCGCATGGGCCTTTGGCCAGTGGGGCTCGCAGCGAGGCGGCTCGCTGGAGCGCACGCGCCAGCGTTTTGCCCTGTGCACTCAACCGAGCGAAGACTATGTCACCCTGTTGATACTCGATGGCGAACGCCCGCTGGGCATGGCCAGCCTGTGGCCGAGCGACGATCATCAACGAAGGGATCTGTCCCCCTGGCTGGCGGGGGTTTTTGTTCATCCCGATCACCGGCGCCAGGGCATTGCACAGCGTCTGGAAGCCGCTATCGTGCAGTTGGCCCGCCAACGCAACCATCCCGTCTTGCACCTGATCACCGACAAATCAGAGGCTTTGTATGCGGGCTGGGGCTGGCAAACTATCGAACGCCGCCGGCAATATGATGGCGAAGTGGTGGTAATGGAGAAAAAACTGTAGCTAACGCGGCGTGCAGATATATACCAATGCCGGCGGGAAGTTACGCACCACTCGCACCCGCTTCCAATGAAAATAGCGCGACAACAGCTTTTCCGACAGGTGGCTGTACTGGAACAACACCAGAGTGCCGCCACGTGCCCGCAACCGCTGCTGGGCTTGCTGCAGAATACGGATGCTGATTTTAACCGGGATCGACAGCAGCGGCAGGCAGGAGAACACCACATCATAGTCGCGGGCCATCTCTTCTGCGGAACGGTCCATAACGTGCAGACGGCGATCGTCAATCTTGCGCAGCCGATGCACGAAATTAGGCTGGATCTCAAACGCCTCGAGCGAGGCATCGGCGCGCATACGCCCCAGAATGCGTTTGGTGAGCACCCCATCCGCGGCACCCAGTTCGGCAATCGACAAGGCGCCAGTCCATTCGATCTGATTCAACATCGCCTGACACAGCCAGGGGGAAGAAGGCGCCAGAGTGCCAATGGTGCGCGGTGAAGCCATAAACTGCTGGAGATAGGAAAAGTGGTTCTTCAGTTGCAGCCGTGTCGCATTTAACATTGGGGGCCTCCTTTAGGTTGAGTAGCCACCAAATCTGCCCTCAATTTCTTAAGTATTCATTAACATGAATCCGAAAGCCACCGAAACAGTTGTAATAAAATGCGACCAGCAGGTGCCAAAAACGTGAAACGGTTGCGGCAATAATCTTAGGGTAATCAAACGACAGCATTACCGGTCAGATTATCTTCCGCAACCGTTTATTTTATCGGCCACCTGGCGGCGGCCAAATAATTATTTTCAACCCACTTTTTAACGATAAATTTCTGCATTACCGCGCCAGTTGCTGGAATCTCCCGGGGTGTCCAGGGCGATAATACGGTAATGGCTTGCGCCATCCGCCGCGGCTTTTTCTTTCAGCGCATGAACCGCGTCGCCCGGTGAACCGCTGATGCCGGAAACCGACACCACACCGATGCTCTGCAGGTTGCTTGCCTGCTCGCTGTCAATCTGTTTTACCGCTGACAGTGGCGCGGCGAAAGAGGAAAATGAAGCGGCTGCGATCAGGACTGCTGCGATACCAGGTAATAGTTTCATGATTAACTCCAGATGTTTTTGTTTATTTTCTCTATCAGTGGGGTTAATTATCCGCCTGGCTGTGCAAAGCGACGTCATTCAATGTAAAGAACATCAATCATTGTGAGGGGAATAAGGAGGAAGTGCGTACACCGATGTCCTGCAAGAATAACTCTGCGCCTGCTGAGAAAACGTTACTGCTGCCCGCCTTCAATTAAAATCCCGTTGTCCACCCTAATATAAAAATCTTCATTTTTAAGAATTTTCTCCTCTCAATTCCCCCCTGAACTACGCTGTTTTCTGAAGGTTATCACTTTAGAAGGACTCTCTATGTCGCAAACCTTACTGCGTGTGCGTGATGGTCGAGGCGCGTCGGTTTCGTTCTCGGAACTGTTGTTCGATCTGATCTACGTTTTTGCCGTTACTCAACTTTCCCACTACCTGCTGCACCACCTGACGCTGGCCGGCGCGCTGGAAACCTTGTTGCTGTGGTTTGCCGTTTGGCTGGCCTGGCAATACACCGCCTGGGTGACCAACTGGTTTAATCCGGATACCCGCCCCATTCGTATCCTGCTGTTCGCCATCATGCTGCTGGGGTTGTTCGCCGCCTCCGCGCTGCCGCAGGCGTTTGGCGAACGCGGGCTGATATTCGCATTGTTCTACGTGGCGATTCAGGTGGGCCGCTCCTGGGTGGTCCTGAACCTGCTGGAGGCCGCTCACCCGCTGAAGCAAAACTTCCGCCGTATTCTGGGCTGGATGTGCATTTCGGCGGTATTTTGGCTCCTGGGCGGGCTGGCGGAAGGCCATAGCCGGCTGCTGCTGTGGGCGCTGGCGGTGCTGTGCGAATACGTTTCACCGATGTTCGGTTTCCGCCTGCCGGTACTGGGCCGCTCCGACAGCCGCAGTGAATGGACCATAGAAGGCCATCATCTGGCGGAACGCTGCCAGCTGTTCGTGATCGTGGCGCTGGGAGAAACCATTCTGATTACCGGCTCTACCCTCAGCGAAATGGAAACCTGGACAGTGCCGGCGCTGATCGCCTCGCTGGTGGCCTTTATCGGAAGTCTGGCGATGTGGTGGGTCTATTTCGATACCAGCAGCAAAGCCGGCAGCCACGCCATCAGCCAGGCGGAAAATCCCGGCCAGTTGGGTGCCAACTTCCACTATGTGCATGTGGTGCTGGTCGGGGCAATTATCGTCTGCGCCGTCGCCAACGAACTGGTGATCGCCCATCCCGATGGCCATATCGACAACGTGATGGCGGCGGTATTGCTCCTCGGTCCGGCCATTTACCTGCTCGCCAACGCCTTGTACAAACGGCTGGTGTATCGCCGCTTCCCGCTGTCGCACCTGGTAGGCCTGATCGCGCTGGCCGTGCTGACGCCCATAGCTTACCTGACTGATTTGCTGATGGTGAACGGACTGACCACGTTGATTATGGTGGTGGTCGCGGTGTGGGAGAGCATCGCGCGGGGCAGAGCGCCACAGCAACAAAACGGCGCGTCCGTATGACAAAAGCGGACAGGGGGCGTTGTTTCCCCCTGTCACGGCAGTTACTTCAGCGGTTGCGGCAGTGTCAGCACCCACAGTTCGCTCAGTGATTCCGGCTTATCCAGCGGCCGGAGTTCGATGCTCGTCGACACGGCTTTACCGTCAAGGGTCAAACCTCCCTGCTTATCCAACTGGTAATCGCCGATTTTCTTGCCCTTGGGCTCAGCGTTCACCAGCTTGGCCTGCAGACCGAAATCGTTATCGTTAATCACCGCCAGCGTGCGCTCGTCGATCAGCGTCAGGCCTTCCACTTTTTCCTGCTGCCAACCCAACTTGCGCAGATCCACCACTTCACGCTTTTGCGCCAGTTTCACGCCGCGCTTGGCGAGCTCCTTGGCATCGTCAAACTCCAGCGCTTTGTCCTTGCCGTCGAAGGCCGTCAGATCGGTCGCCTGGCTGAGATCGACCAGGTAGATTTTGTTAATCATCTGCTTGTCTTTATCGCTGCCCTGCTCAATCAACAGGATATGCTGGTTGTCCACCGCCACGATGTCGCCGACTTTGGCATCCTTGGCCTTGTTATAGCTGTCGATATCAATCGGGTAGCCGTACATCGCCGTTTTGCCGCTGGCCGGATCAAAACTGACCAGGCGAGTAAATTGCGCTTTGTTCTTGCTCTTGCCGTCGACGTCCAGCGTGCTTTGCACCGCCGCCAAAATGCGGCCATCCGGCAGGCGGGTGATGCCCTCGAAGCCCCGATTCGGCTGGCGCCACTTGATAATGTTCGGCAAACCACCGGCCACCGCCTGCTCCCCTTTCTGCGGCGCAGGGCCGTATTTGGCGAGGATCTTGCCTTTGTTGTCGATATGGATCAGGAAGGGGCCGTATTCGTCGCATAACCAATAGCCACCGTTACCGTCGGCCGTGATGCCTTCGGTATCCAGCCCACGCCGATCGCTCGGCAAGGTTTTGAGCGTATCGCTCAGCGCCACTTCGTTGGTGGACCCAATCAGCCCGCCCGGCAGCGGCAACCCGCTGACAGGCCCCTGTTCGTCATGCAATGGGCGCTGATTGCCGGCCACGGCTTTCCCGCCACCTACGCGAATATCCATCAGCAAGGGAACAAACTCGGGGTTGGCAAAGATTTTGGCTTCCTGTTCACCGACCGCAGGCGCATCGGCGTTAGGGCCGCGATCGGTGACGGTGGTCAGCAGCAGATCCTTGCCCTCACGCTTATTGAACACCAGGCCGGAGCCGATACCCACCGGTAATCCCTGCGGAAAATGCTTGGCGAAAGCCCCCTGATAGCTTACGTGTTCACCGCCGGGAAAGCTGACGACATAGCGCTCTACCTCAACGTCGGCGGCATAAGAGATCAGAGGAAACAACGAGGTGATTAACAGCGAAACCGGTTTTATTTTCATGGTTATGGCTCAGAGTCAAGGGAGTGAAGTTCGCAGCTTGCTAAGGTATTAACCTAGCATGACATTCTGATGACAGCCCCGCTAATGTCATGAATCCTGGCACTAATTCAATATGGCAAATAGGAATCAACAATTAACCGCGGCGCATTCAATGGAAAAAACAGGTGGAAATTTAAATTTTATTACGGTCAGCCCCCACTAAAAACAGAACCAACGTTTAAGCTTAGGGTAAATTCTTATAAGAAAGATAAAAAAATAAACAAACGCACGAAAAACCGGAAAAATATAGCCGAATTCGCATAGACAAAACTAATTGACGGGGATTTAATACCCGCCGTTATTTAAGGTGCATTAAGAAAATCCTGATAGAAACCTGCATTAATTGAGAAAGGTGTTCTATAGTTTTTAGTGCTAACGATCGTTAGTATTTTCCGTAGGATGGAGTTTATGTCAAAGCGACTATTTGCTGAATTTTTTGGCACATTTTGGTTGGTGTTTGGTGGTTGTGGCAGTGCGGTATTAGCTGCAGCATTTCCACAACTGGGTATTGGTTTTGCCGGTGTGGCACTCGCTTTTGGTTTTACCGTAGTCACAATGGCGTATGCCGTTGGGCATATTTCTGGCGGGCACTTTAACCCGGCCGTTACCGTGGGATTATTTGCCGGTGGCCGTTTCCCGGCCAAAGACGTGATTCCCTATGTGATCGCTCAGGTCATCGGCGGCATCGCTGCTGCGGCCGTGCTGTATTTGGTTGCCAGCGGCAAAGCGGGCTTTGATCCAACCGGCGGCGGCTTTGCCTCCAACGGCTACGGCGAACATTCACCGGGTGGCTATTCTCTGCAATCCGCCATTGTTATCGAATTGGTCCTGACCGCATTCTTCCTGATTGTTATTCACGGCGTGACAGATAAGCGTGCGCCGGCAGGGTTTGCCCCTTTGGCTATCGGTCTGACATTAACGCTGATTCACTTAATCAGCATTCCGGTAACCAATACCTCCGTTAACCCGGCGCGCAGTACCGGCGTGGCAATATTCCAGGGCACCTGGGCATTGCAACAGCTTTGGGTATTCTGGCTGGTGCCGTTAATCGGCGGTGTCGTCGGTGGCCTGATTTATCGCTGCCTGCTGGAAGACAAAAAGTAATTGATACCCTGTCAGGGCAGCCATTATATCCACTGAATTTCAGATCGAAGTCTGAAAAACAAAGGGGATATTGGCTGCCCTGGCGTCATTTATCCTCTGACTGCTTCAAACATCATAATGTCGCTGGTGAAAGAGCCGTCAGACTGAATGGCAAAGTGCTGAAGCACGTCTTCAGAAACCCCCTGCTGCAACGCACGAATGGCGGTAACGAAGTGCTCCGGCGTACGCATACGCGCCACCCAACTGCCGAACTCCAGATACAACCGATCCGAAGTCACTTCCCGCACCACCAGCCCAGCCTCAGTCAGTAGGTTCAGCCATTCACCCGGCGCATAATTGCGCACATGCGAAGTGTCGCGCAGCACCTCAACGGTTTGCAGATAAATATCCAACAGCGGGTGCCCCGGTGACACCACATCCATAAAGATCGCCACACCGCCCGGTTTCAGCACGCGTTTCACTTCGCGCAGCGCCTGGCCCACGTCATGCCAGTGGTGTGCCGAATAACGGCTGATCACCAGGTCGAAGTCGGCATCGTCAAACGGCAGCGATTCCGCCACGCCCTGCTGTACCCGAATATTGTTCAGCCCTTTATCCGCGGCCGCCTGGCTAACGACCTCCAACATCTGCGCGGACAAATCATAGGCCACTACCTGAGCCACTTTCGCCGCCGCCGTAAAGCTGGCGTGCCCGGCCCCGCACCCCAGATCGAGCAGCCTGGCACCGGCATGGGGCTCCAGCAATGTTGCCAGACGCTGCAAATCTTTACCCTGCGCATGCACCGCGCTGGTCAGGTAGGCGGCGGCCTGCTCGCCGAACTGACGATCGACCGCATTTTTATGACTGTTGCTGATGCTCATGTTTGCTCCTGTTATTGTCAGGCTTGCGCCCGTGCCGAGTGGCTTTCTATGCGGGTGTCTCTCGTCATTGCACCTGAGCGCCGCTGGCGATCACTAACAATGACGGGATACGATCCACTATAATCAGGCTGATATACGGGTACAATATAAGCAGTTATCCTAGTATGAACAGGTACCCCCCTTATGCAATCTGAAGCCTTATCCGGCCCCAAAGCCCTCGGCGCCTTTCTGCGGGCGCATCGCGAGCGCATCACGCCAGACATGCTGGGGCTGCCCAGCGCCCCGCGCCGCCGCACCAGCGGCCTGCGCCGTGAGGAGCTAGCGCAAATCAGCGGCATCAGCGCCACCTGGTATACCTGGATAGAGCAGGGCCGCGAGGTGTCCATCTCTCCGCATACGCTGGCGCGCATCGCCAAAGCGCTACGCCTGGGGCATGCCGAACGTCACTACCTGTTTACCCTGGCGCGGGTGGCCGATCCCGAGCAGGAACAGCATCAGGACCTCGCCAACAGCGCCGTTTTGCAAAGCGTTTATCAGGTGGCAGCACCCTGCTACCTGCTGGATCTCACCTGGAACATCGTTGCCTGGAACCCGCAAGCGGAAACCCTGTTCAGCGGCTGGCTGGGCCAGGCCAAGACGCCCAATCTGCTGCACTTTATGTTTTTCCACCCGCTGGCGAAGACCCTGGTCAGCGACTGGGACGATCGTGCACGGCGCGTAGTGGCCGAGTTTCGCGCAGAAACCAGCCACCACCAGAATACCGAGGCGATGCGCGCCTTCGTGCGCAATATGACGCACAGCAGCGAAGCCTTTAATCACTGGTGGAAACAGCATGACGTGATGGCGCGCGAAGGCGGCGAACGGGCGTTTACTCATCCGTTGCAGGGGGCGCTGCGCTATCGGCAACTGACGTTTCACCCGGCGGAAAACAACACACTGAAGCTGGTCATGCTGATCCCTTTGCCGTAACTGGTAACAAATTCATAAACAGGTTTACTCACCATTTATTTATTGGTTCACACAAACGCGCTAGGGTGATAGCTACCGATGATAATCATCATCCAGCTTTGTTATTTATCTCCTGAGGTAACCCTATGCAATCTGAAGAACAACGCCTTATCGATGGTTTGTTTGGCCGCTTGAAAGAAGCCGAGACCAAGACGGGCCAGAGGGATCTCCAGGCAGAGCAGCTCATCAACCAGCATATCCGTGAACAGCCTTCTGCACCTTATTACATGGCGCAGGCGATGATCATTCAGGAAGCGGCGCTGAAGCAACTGGACCAGCGGGTAAAAGATCTGGAGAACCAGATTGCCCAACAGCAGCAAAATACCGCCAGCCAACAGAGCAGCGGCGGTTTCCTCGCCGGGTTGTTCGGCGGCGGCAATCGCAATACGCCAAGCCCGCGTGACCAGTACCAGGCGCAACAGCAGAATAATGCAGCCTGGAACAATCAGCCGCAGGCGGGTTATGCCCCGCAGCAACAGCCACAACAAGCGCCACAGCAGGCGGCTGCGCCTTCTCGGGCCGGCGGGTTCCTCGGCGGCGCATTGCAAACTGCGGCAGGCGTGGCCGGCGGTGTGGTGTTGGCCGACATGCTGACCGGCATGTTCCGCCATTCGCAGCCGCAAGAGATTGTGAACATTATCGACGAAACCCCGGCACCGCCCGTAGATGACAGCGCAATGAAAGAGTTTGACGCGTCCAACAACCTCGACACTTTTAACAACGGCGATAATCGCTTCCTGAATCAGGACAACGGCTTCCAGAACGCGGGGTATCAAACCGACGATAGCGCCGATTTCGCGGATGACGACTACAACGACGACGATTCATTTATCTGATCCTGCCCCCCTCTCCGCCCGGAGAGGGGGTTTATGTTTCCTCCGACGCGCGACTGGTCTACAGTTAAATCTGCCCAATCACAGCAGGTTACGAGAAGCCATGCCCAAGATGACCCCTACCGATCCCTATGTCAGCGCTCGCCTGTTGATGCGCCCGCCAGTGGCCGACGATCTGGCCAGGTTTTACGCCATTTTCGGCGATCCGGAAACCCAACGCTTCAACCCCGCCGGCCCCGTTGCCAGCGAAGAACAGGCGCGGCAGGTGCTGACCGAACGGATCGAGAAATGGCGGCAGCACGGCTATGGCTCTTGGGCGATTGCGCTGCGTGAACGGCCGGAGTGGATCATCGGCTTCGGGGGGCTGTCGTGGCTTCCGCTCGGCGCACAGCGCACGGTGAATCTGGGTTACCGCTTTGATACGCAGGTATGGGGAATGGGATTAGCCACGGAAATGGCACTGGCTGCGCTCGAATATGGTTTCGAACACCTGGGGCTGGACGAGATTTCCGCCACCGTGCGTGCAAACCATCAGGCCTCACGTCACGTATTGGAAAAAGCGGGGTTGCGTTTGGTGGATACGTTAAACGATGTGCCTGACGCCGAGCCAAGCCTGATTTATACCCTGATGCGCAGCGACTACCAGGGCGGTCAAACGGAAGGGTCGTCGTTGATTTCCGCCAGCACCCGGCGATAGGATTTCACTTTCTTGCGCTTCTTCAACCAGATGACGGTGGACACCATAAAGATCACCCCGGACATAGCCAGCACGCCAATCGGATGGCCATAAAACACCATCAGGGCAAAGTAAACGGCTGAAACGATCGCCACCCATTTCGCCGAATTCCCCACGGCATTCTTTTCGTGGGTTAGACGGCGGAGATGCTCTTCTTCACTGATTCCCATACGCGCTCCTTTTTTTGGCTGACCGCTCCATTATATGGAGCCAGCCTGCTGATATTTCAAGCGATTAAAGGGTAAAGAAGCGTAAAGCTCAGCGGGAACGGCGGGAGCCGAAATGCAGATAGCGCCCCGGCAGATCGACGCCGGGCAAGGCGGTGCCGTCATTGCGGCCAAATAGCCGGTAGCGATTGCTCGCCACCGCATTGTAAACCCCATCGGCCAGCCGTTGCGGCAGCAAACGCGCCAACGCCAACAGGCGAAATGGCCAACCAAGCTGGCGCAACGCCTGAAAAAAAGCCGCCGAACGCAGCCAATAGTGCTCTTGCTCAAGATAAACGATGGAGTCGACACGATCAGTAGGCAACCCCAGCCAGCTCAGGATCGCCTGCCCTTCCGCCGATTGCACCGTCGCCAACAGGATTGTGGTTCGTCGATCGGCGCGGATCAGAAATCTCACCAACCGATGGCAAAGGTTGCATTCGCCATCGAATAACAGCACCCGATCGCCAGGCCGTAGATAAGAAGAGAGATTAGGGGGGAGCGTTGGCGAATTCATCCTGCCTCCTGAGGTGATTCCCCCAGACTAGCGCGCATTTCCCCCCACAGCCAGCGCATTTAAGGGGCTGAGGAGGTATCCGGCAATGCCACGACCGAGATGCGTACTTCATAGTGCCTGGCGCTGCCGGCCGGGATCACCGAAGTCAGCTTATTGATGGTTTCGGTCGGGTTGTCGCTGGCCGAGGTGGCACAGAACAACTCCCCACCGTGACAGAAGCCAGGTTTGGGCATATGCCCGCCCGGGAAAGGCGGCAAACGGAAGTCTTGCTCTGCCGGCGGCGCATTTTTATCTGTCGGAGCCGGAGCGGAAAGCGCGCTGACGCTGAACAGCGTCGCAGCGGCCAGGAAAGGCAGCGCCAGTACTTTGCATGCATTTTTCATGATATTGACCTCATTTGCCGGGATTGGGTTTAACCTACCCCGCCCCCGGCAGAGGAGAAAGCCGCTTTTCACGACCTTTTCATACCGATGATCTTTGCTTACATCCTGGCGCCAACGTGATCAAAGCTTAAGGATCTTGTAAAGACATCTCGGTATTTGCATCCCGCTCGTCGTCTTATTTACCGCGAGTCAGCGTACTGTAGCTGGTCATCAGGTTACGGTAGTCCGGGATATGATTGGAGAACAGCGCGCCCAACCCTTCCACATCGTTACGCCAGTCGCGATGCAGCTCGCAGGCCACGCCGAACCAGGTCATCAGCTGCGCACCTTCGGCTTCCATGCGGCTCCAGGCCGACTGACGCGTCAGCTCGTTGAAAGTGCCGGAGGCGTCGGTGACCACAAACACCTCAAAACCTTCGCTGAGGGCGGACAGCGCCGGGAACGCCACGCACACCTCGGTGACCACGCCGGCGATAATCAGCTGTTTGCGACCGGTGGCTTTCACCGCTTTCACGAAGTCGTCATTATCCCAGGCGTTAATCTGCCCCGGACGTGGAATAAAAGGCGCGTCAGGGAATTGAGCCTTCAGTTCCGGCACCAGCGGGCCGTTCGGGCCATCTTCGAAACTGGTGGTCAGGATGGTTGGCAGGTTGAAATACTTCGCTAAATCACCCAGCGCCAGTACGTTGTTTTTAAAACGATCGGGATCGATATCGCGTACCAGTGAAAGCAACCCTGCCTGATGATCCACCAGCAATACGGCAGCCTGATCCTTGTCGAGGCGTTTGTAATTTGCAGTCATGGTTTACTCCTGTTGGGTTTTGATTGTTGCGGGTATATGCGTCCCCGACCGCAAAGCCAGGAACATAAGATGGTTAAGTGTAGTGTCTGACCCGGAGAACTTGTTCCGGGCCAGGAGGGAGGGCTTAGTTCGGCCCGTACTTTGTTGTCATGGTGCCGAACTTGCCGCCGTTGAAATCGCTGAAAGCCTGCTGGATTTCCGCATCGCTGTTCATCACGAACGGGCCGTAACCGACGATAGGCTCATCGATCGGTTCGCCGCTCAGCACCAGCAAGGCGACATCGTTGTTGGCTTCGATAGTGATCGAATCGCCCGCACGGTCAAACCTGACCATTTGGGTTTCACGCACCACTTCCTCGCCGTTAACATGAATGGCGCCGTGCAGCATCACCAACGCCAGCGTATGGCCTTCTTCCACCGTCAATGTGGTGGTATGGCCGGCGTTCAACTTCATGTCCCATACGTTGAGCGGGCTGAAGGTGCGAGCCGGGCCGGCGTGACCGCCAAAGTTACCGGCAATCACCCGAACCTGCCCTGCGCCGTCCGCCAGCGGAACTACCGGAATATCCGCATTCAGCAGCGTCTGGTAACCCGGCTCGGCCATTTTGTCCTTGGCCGGCAGGTTGACCCACAGCTGTACCATTTCCATGGTGCCGCCGTTGCGCGAGAAATCCCGTGAATGGAACTCTTCGTGCAAAATACCCGAAGCGGCGGTCATCCATTGCACGTCGCCGGGGCCAATCACCCCGCCGCTGCCGGTGGAATCGCGGTGTTCCACTTCGCCCTGATACACGATGGTCACCGTTTCAAACCCGCGATGCGGGTGCTGGCCAACGCCACGGGTGCCGGAGGCAGAGCGGAATTTGGTTGGCGCGGCATGATCCAGCAGCAGGAACGGGCTCATTTCCGCCCCCAGATCGTTGTAGGAGAACAGCGAATTCACCAGGAAACCGTTGCCGACCCAATGGGCTTCAGGGCTGTCGTAAATACCGAGGATTTTTTTCATCTTGCACTCCCGTTTCAGGTCTCTCGACCTTAGGTTGATGCCAGAAGTCTAATTGATCGCCATTTGCCGCAGTAGTAGGCAAGATGTACACTCAGTGTTCTATAGGTAGAACGATAAGGACGGGCGATGTTCACCGATTTGAACGATCTGTTTTATTTCGCCAGCGTGGTCGATCATCAGGGATTTGCACCTGCCGGCCGGGCGTTGGGCATCCCGAAGTCCAAGCTCAGCCGTCGCGTGGCGCTGCTGGAAGAGCGCCTGGGCGTGCGCCTGATTCAGCGTTCAACGCGGCGTTTCTCCATCACCGAAGTCGGCCAGAATTACTACGTTCACTGTAAGGCGATGCTGGTGGAAGCCGACGCCGCGCAGCAGGCCATTGAGCAAACCCGCGCAGAGCCCTGCGGCACGGTGCGCATGTCTTGCCCGGTGGCGCTCCTGCATACCCGCGTCGGCAGTATGGTGGCGGCCTTTATGGCCGATTACCCCAAAGTGACGGTCCATTTGGAAGCCACCAATCGCCGGGTGGATGTCGTGGGCGAAGGCCTGGATCTGGCGATCCGCGTGCGGCCGCCGCCGCTGGAAGACAGCGATCTGGTGCTGAAGATCCTGGCTCAGCGCATCTGGTACATCGCCGCCAGCCCCGCGCTGGTGCGGACCCTTGGCCCGGTGCAACGGCCCGAAGAATTGGATAAATACCCGACGCTCGATCTCGGGCCGGCGCGGTCGCAACACCAGTGGCAACTAACCGGGCCGGACGGTGAGAAAGTGGAATGGGAACACAGGCCACGGCTGGTTACCGACGATATGCTGATGCTGCGAACCGCAGCTATTGCCGGCGTCGGCATTGTGCAGTTGCCCTCGATGATGATGCGCGACAACATGCTGCGCGGTGAACTGGTCCCCTTGCTGCCCGACTGGCAACCGCAGGGCGGCGTAGTGCATGCGGTCTATCCGTCACGCCGTGGGCTGCTGCCTGCGGTGCGGTTGCTGCTCGACACTTTGGCCCGGCAGTTCGCGATCCTCGAAGAAGAGTGATCAGGCGGTAATTTCGATGGCGTTGCCGTCCGGATCGCGGATGATCGCCTCATAAAAACCATCGCCGGTCCAGCGCGGCGGTGCCTGCAGGATCCCCTCCTGCCGGGCGCGTTGCGCCAGCAAATCGACCTGGCCCTCATCGCCGACCGACAGCGCGATATGCGCCCAGCCTACGCGCTCATTGGCCTGTTCCGCCGGCAGCAGATCCGGCAGGCGCATAATTTCCAGCTGTGGGCCGCAGGCCAGGCTGACAAAGCGGGAAACAAAGCCCGGGCGGTTGCGGCTAACATATTCTTCCCCGGCGACGCCGTTGAAATAACGCTGCCAGAACGCCACCTGAGCATCAATATCGTGGGTCCACAATGCAACATGGGCTATTTTCATCTCAGTCTCCGTTAGATAAATCACTGTAGAGCACCTTGCCACCGCCGCGGATCACCTGTTGCTCTAGCTGCGGATGCTCGCCGCTTGCGGTAAACAGATAATCGACTCGCCCGGCGGACAGGAAGGTATAAGGGGCGTAAGTATTGAGCTTGTCGCGGGTACAGAGCACCGCTACGCTGCCGGTGCGCGTCAGCAGACGCTGCTTGAACTGGGCGTCCTGGTAATTCAGCGCCGAAAAGCCGCTGGCCGGGTCGTAGGCGCAAATGCCAATAAAGGCCATGTCAAAATGAAAGCCGTCAATTTCCTGCGCGGCTTTGGCGTCTACGCAGCCCCCCACGTCAGCATCCAGCTCACCGCCGATTAAAATCGTGCGGATCCCCGGCCGTTCCAGCATTTTACCGGCGATGGACAGCGCGTTAGTGACGACGGTCAGCCGCTGGTCGCGTGGTAGCAGATCGGCCAAATACAGATGGGTGCTGCCGGCATCAAGAAAAATAAGCTGCCCGGGTTTCACCAGATCCCGCGCGGCCAGCGCCAACGCTTGCTTCTCATCACCGTTTAAATGCAGCCGTTCACTCACCGGCCCGGATGCCGGCGTGGGCGCCAACGCGCCGCCGTAAATGCGCTTGCACAGGTTTTGCGCCGCCAACTGGCGCAGATCGCGCCGAATGGTGGCTTCGGTGGTATTCAAGCGCTCCGCCATTTCGACCGCCAGTACCCGCCCCTGGCGCTGCAGGGTGGCGAGGATCGCGTCATGGCGTTCGTTGGGTAACAGTTTTGACATTTTACGGCTCGAAGATGAATAATTGATCATGAATGTACACAAATGAACAAAACCGTACAACACATGAAGGGAAGAAAAAATGCCGGGGAGGGATTTTCGTCGGTGAGATGTTGGCTATACTGAGGCAAGCATCGTTACCGTAGAACGTAACGGCTTGGGCGCTAAGGGAAAAAGATGCTGTCGAAAATCGCGAAGTGGTTATTTCAATTACCGGGCAGGCTGCTTGGCCCCATCTTCAGGAATCGCCTGACGATTTTTATCTTCTTTATGCTGATTGCCGCTGGGGTATTCAGCGCCAAACGCTATCTGCGCGCGCATCAAAGCGATGATGAATTTGTGGCGCCCGCCCCCATCGAGTACAACCGGACTATTCAGCGCGAAATGCCGCTGCGCGAAGCGCGTGAACAGTGCGGCGGACCGCTGCACGACAATGCAGGGCAAGCCTGGCCGTCATCGGCCGGTTATCTGCATCAACCGGAACGCCTGACCGGTGCCGGCTTGCATCGTCTGACGCTGGATAATCAAGGCAACGATTTTGCGGTGTTGGTCAGGCTGGAAACGCCTGCCGCGCCGCAACAGCTGGCGGAAGTATTCATTCCCGCCGCCGGCAACTTCGATGTCAAAATCGATTCGGCTGCGGAGCATGTAATGAAAATCAAGAACATCAAGAGCGGCTGCAATTTCCGCTCCAGAGCTTTCGCCCTGGGTAAAGACAGCGATTGGCGGATGCCGCTGGAGATGCACTCGAACAGCGGCATCGAGTTCCAATCCATCAACGATCGCGAGTTCCGATACGGCGCCAGATAGATGCCCCGACGCCGTTAAGCTTACTTCTTCACCGGATGATCGCGGCGGAACAGTTCCCAACTCTCGATTTCCTGGCCGCTCGGCAAGGTGCAGGTGGAATACTGGCCGTCGGCGTTTTGCCTGGCGTTCAGCTTGCCGCCGAGCCCGGTGCAATAAACGTCTGCCGGGTTTGCCATCCCAATAGCTTTCACCTGCGGCGGTGGCGGCGCTTCGGGAGATTTCATCGCGCAACCCTGTAACAGCGTCACCCCTGCCAGCAGGGAGATCATCAGAATTTCTTTCATTTTCGCTCTTGTAAACCCCTATGAATTTCAAGACGCAGCCAACAAGGTTGCCGCCTGAAATACGACGGAGAAATAAAAACGGCGGATGGCCGTAGCCCCCCGCCGTTCAGGCTATCAGGAAATAAAGGACGCGCCCTGTTTCAGCACCAGATCGCAGGCTTTTTGCTTCACTTTGTCGGTGATTTGCGAAACGCCCAGGTTGTTCAGATCCAGGCTCTTGCCATCGCCGGTTTTCAACAGACCGCCCAGCCCTTGCTGGTAATCCTGGCTCTTGGCGTTTTCCGTGCTGCTGATACCCAATTTGCTCAACAATTTGTCTTTCACCGCTTCGGTGCCGTCGGCCGACAGTACGTTGTTTTTCACGCAGTATTGCAGGATGCCGGCGGCGTTGGTCATGCTGCCGGAACTCAGCGCCTTATCGCCGCCATTCAGCAGACCGGTCAGCGAAGACAGAGAGGTTCCGCCGGTGTTGCCCCCTGACTTGCTGAGTTCACCGGCGGCACTGCTGAGGGAATCCATCAGTCCGGCAGCCTGCGCTGCCCCGCAGGTCATAGCCGTGGTCAAGGTCAGCGCCAACAGTAAACGATGTTTGGTGTTCATGAGGGTAAAGCTCCTGTTTATTTCGCGATAGCGGCGCGCTAAGCGCAATGCGCCGGGTCACCTCTTCCGACGCCACGGCCGCCGACAAGTTCCGTTTATCTCTCGCGGCGGCCATTTTTCAGAATTCAGGTCATTTTCGGCAGGAAGCGTTGCGGGCGGCGGGCCACACGGCCCGCCGGGGATCAGAACTGCCAGCGCAACCAGGCGAAGAACACGTTGCCATTGTTGTAGGTGCCGGGAATATAGGTCGCCTGGAAGGTCAGCTGTTTATACCCGATCGACGCCAGCGGCAACGGCGCCGGGATAGGAATGTAGTTCCAGTTGTCCCGCGCGGTAATGCTGGCGGTAAACCCCAGCCCCAGGCGGAAATCCTTGTCATCCAGCGGCCGCCAGATTTTCTCGTAAGCGTAACCGCCGATGGGTTCCCACTTGTTGAACGAATCCTTGAACGCCATCAGATAGATACCGTGCCAGTCTCCGTCGCTATCGTAGCGCGAGATGCCATAACCGGCGCCCCAGGGCCGCTCATTGTACTTGTCGATGTGCTCGTCATCGTAAGTCCAGCGGTTATGCCAGGTGATGGCCGGCAGATAGATGTCTTTATTCGGCGAGTTATTCCAGGTTTCCGACACGTTATCGGTGAAACGCTGCCACAACCCCGGTTTTTCAGCCTGTACGGAATTGCTATTTCCTGCACCAACCTCAGCGTAAGAAGGTAGTGCAGGAAATATCAATGCCACCGAGCAAGCCAAAATTGTCCGTTTAAAAAACATCATAAAGCTCCTGTAAAATTAAGGCCGGGGATTCTTACCGATCACATTGGCAAGATCAAGCTGTATCTTATTTATCCAAGGTATTTTCCCTACCCTGTTGTCACTTGGTTAAGTTTTGCTATCGGCAAGGAATATGACCCCACAGGTCCTATTCCGGGCGCTCAGCCTACTGCTCGCCAAATACCCCGTCTGTCGGAAAACTCCGCAATAATGGAAGGCTCCACGGCATGGGGCGATCTTCGCCTTCACGCAAAGTGTAGCGAAATCGTTACTCCCGCTTGAAAGGGGAATGTGATGGCCCTCCCATTTGCAACGGCGGCTGAAAACCCACTTTGCAGGCCGCCCCCATTAAACCGAGGCCCGTCCGAATGCTGCATTTATGTAAACGCAATGTTACATCTATGCAACATTGCAAATAACCGTTCAGGCCGGCGTTGGGTCACCTGCAATTTAATGAGGTAACTCAGCGGAGATACTTAAAAAGAGTTATTTAGGATGGGCGGTCATGCGGGAAAAGCAAAAAAGAAACGGCAATAAAAAATGGGGACTAACCCTGCCGGCAAAAGTACCGAACTATTGCCGAGCATCCCATTATCTGCGCGCCCGCTCCGATTTTACCGCTCAATCAGATTCAATGAAAAATACCCCCTCTCGATAACCTTATTTTTAATGTTGGTTAATAGCAACGTAAACCTTCGAATACAATCCCGCCATTTCCCACACCACCGCCCCAGCTTGAACAAGCAGGGAGTTTACATAATGGTTAAAACCAGCGAGAAAAACCGTCTGCACCAGAGCGGATTATTTCATTAACGCCACACAACATCGCCGGCAATGTATTTTGCTGATTTCTGCCTGATAAAAGAAAAGAGATAAAATCCGGAGAAACACATGAAAATCACTATTGGAGCCTTTATTCTGCAACAGCTCCGTACCCTGAGCATCGATCGCATCTATGGCGTGCCCGGTGATTATAACCTGGCGCTGCTGGAATTAATTGAACAGGAGGGCGAGCTTGCGTTCATCGGTAATTGTAACGAACTTAACGCCTCCTATGCCGCCGACGGCTATGCGCGCCTAAAAGGTGCCGGAGCGCTGATCACCACCTACGGCGTGGGCGATCTGGCCGCGCTGTCCGGCATTGCCGGCGCCTATGCCGAATCTGCACCTGTGATCTGCCTGTCCGGCACCCCGCCGCTGCATGCGATGAAAAACCATGAGCTGCTGCACCACACGTTGGCGGACGGTAACTTTGATAACGTCATGAACTGTTTTAAACAGTTCACCGTCGCCCAAGCGTTAATCACACCGGAAAATGCGGCAGTGGAAATTCCGCGCGTTATTTCCCGAGCCTGGACGGAAAAGAAGCCGGTTTATTTGCAACTGCCTTCCGATATTTGCGATGTCGAAATTGAAATATCCCAAGCCGCCACCTCACCGCAATTACCGCAGAGCGATCCTTATAATGTCCAGTTAGCGGCGATGGCGCTGCTGGCGCGCATCAAACAGGCGAAAAAACCCATTATTCTGATCGACCAAATGGTGGATCGTTTTCAGCTACAGCAATTAGTTGTCGACGTCGCACATAAATTTGCGATCCCGCTCACCAATATGCCGACGGCAAAATGCATTATTCCGGAAACTACCGCCGGCTGGATGGGCGGCTACAGCGGCGACCTGTCGCGCCCCGAATTGTACGATCACATGGCGCACGCCGACTGCGTGCTGACCTTCGGCGTGCGCCTGGTCGATTCCACCACCGGGTATTTCTCGCATCACATCCCTGCCGGTACGCAGATTGATATTCAGCCTTTCTCGCTGAAGCTGGGCACCACCTCCTACCCGGCGGTGGCGGCGGCAGACCTGCTGCAAGCGCTGCTGACGCTGGATAAAGGCATGACGGCCCCGCCGCTGGCGCCGCTCCCCGAACAAAAGCACCGGCTGGCGACGCCGGGGGAAGCGGCTCTCGATCAGGCCTATTTCTGGCAAAGGATGCAGCGCTTTATTCGGGCGGATGACGTGCTGGTGGTGGAGAACGGCACCTCAGGGGCGGCAATTGGCGGCATGCGCATGCCGGAAGGCGTGAAAGTGGTTAATCAGCCGATCTGGGGGTCGATTGGTTATACCCTGCCGGCGCTGCTGGGTACCATGATGGCCGCGCCACATCGTCGGCACCTGCTGTTTATTGGCGATGGCTCCTTCCAGCTCACCGCCCAGGAGGTTTCCACCCTGCTGCGCTATGAGCAAAAGCCCATCATCTTCTTGATTAATAACGACGGTTACACCATAGAGCGTTACATTCTCGGGGAAAATTCGTCTTACAACGACATAGGACACTGGGATTACGCCAAACTGCCGGCGGTGCTCAACACCCAGGCCACACCGTTTTGCGTGGCGGTCGAAACCACTCAACAGCTGGAGTTGGCGCTGGAACAGGCTTCACGCCAGGATCGGCTGGCCTTTATCGAAGTCAAGGTGCCGATGATGGATACCCCACCGGTGATGAAAGAGTTCTGCAACCGCTGCAATAACTTCAACTTCGGCCTGACCAACCCGCGCCGCGCATAACCGCGCCGTTTCTCAGGAAGCGGCCGTTTTCCCCAGCGCCTGCACGATCCGCTGCTGTAGCCTTTGCAGCAGCGGATGATGCCGCTTGGCGCCCAGGCGCAATGCATTCACCACTTCTGGCAGCGGCATGCTGCGCTCAAACCCGGCATCGACCTGTACCCGGCGATCGAGACACTGCTGATTGAGCAGACCTATCCCCATTCCCGCAGAAATGGCCACCAACATGCCGGCTATCGAGGGGCACTCTACGCAAACCCGGTAATCGATGCCCGCCGCGCTCAGACGCTCTTCCGCCAGGCCGCGGTAAAAACAGTCCGGCCCGTAGCTCACCAGCTTCACCCTCTCGCCCGGCTGATAATGCCACCCAGGCGGGACACACCAGTGAATGCGTTCGCTTTCCAACGCCACATCCTCGGTGCTCAGGGCATCGCGGAACTGCTGATGCAGCACCAGATCAAGATCCCCCTTCGCCAACGCGCTGCGCAATACCTGGCTTTGTTCAATCACCAACTGCACGTCAACCTGCGGATGCTGATGGGTAAATGCCGTCAGCAAGGCGGCGAGTTGGGCCAGCGGCATCTGTTCCGTGGCGCCAAAACGCACCAAACCCTGCAACGACGAGGGCGAAAAGTGGGCCAGCGCCCGATCGTGAGCCTGCAGAATGCACCGTCCGTGCAGCAGCAGCGCCTCGCCATCGCTGGTGGCGGTCAACACACCGCCCTGGCGATCGATCAGAATACGGCCCAGTTGTTCCTCCAGCCGTTTGATTTTCCAGCTCACCGCCGACTGGCTGAGATTGAGCTGTTGCGCGGCGCGCGTCATGCTGCCGGTATCAATGACGCTTTGCAGCGCCCGTAATGCATCGATGGATAAACGCGGGTTCATCTGCACACCATGACAAAAATGGGATTTATTCACCATAACTTGTCATTGGCGTCATGAAAAGAGAATGAGTAGGTTGGGTACAGCCACCTCAATGGAGAGATCATCATGAATAACTTCCCTACCCTGCTCGATCGGCACATTATCGTCGGTGGTCATCGCATTGCCGCCGGCATGCACGGTGCAGGCGTTCCGTTGGTACTGGTGCACGGTACGCCCGCCCACTCGATAATCTGGCGTAACCTGCTGCCCAGGCTGACGGCAGCGGGCTTTCAGGTTCACCTCTACGATTTACTGGGCTTCGGCGCGTCAGAGCGCCCGCTGTCGGCGGACACGTCGATTGCCGCACAGGCGGAGTTGCTGATTGGCCTGCTGGATCACTGGCAACTGGATACCGCCCACGTCTTTGGTCACGATATTGGCGGCGCGCTGTCATTGCGTGCGGCGTTTAGCCATGCGGAGCGCTTTCGCTCGCTGACCATCGCGGATATTTGCAGCTACGATTCCTGGCCTTCTCCCACCTGGCGCGGCATTCGCGATAACTATCGCCAGTACGCAGTGATGGACGAACGGCAGCACGCGCAAACCCAGGAGCGGCAATTAAAAATGGCGGTATTCAACAAATCGCTGATGGAAGGTGAATTATTGCAGCGCTATCTGGCGCCGATCGTCGGCGTGGTCGGCCAACCGGCGTTCTACCAACAGCAAATAGCCCATTACAATGCCCGCTATACTGAGGATTTCGCACAGCGCCTGCCCGAACTGCGCCTGCCGGTGCAGATCCTGTGGGGCGAAAACGATGAATGGCAACCGGTCAGTTACGCTTACCGTTTGCAAGCCGACATTCCCGATGCCAGGCTGCAGGTGATCCCCCAGGCGGGGCATTTTCTCATGGAGGACGCGCCGGAGGCGGTGGCGCAGCGGCTGGTGGCATTTATACACTCACTTTAAACGGGCAATATGCCCAGGAGAAAACCTGATGCAACTGATTGGCATGCTGGATTCACCCTATGTGCGCCGGGTGGCTATTTGCCTGAAATTATTGGGCATCGAATTTGAACACCGCGCCGTGTCGGTATTTAGCGATTTTGAACGATTCAAAACCCTCAACCCGGTGGTGAAAGCCCCGACGCTGGTGCTGAGCGACGATCAAATCCTGATGGATTCTTCGCTAATTCTGGAGTACGCCGCCGGGCTGGCACCCGCCGGCCAGACCCTGCTGCCGGCGCACGGGCCTGCACGGTTGCGCGCTTTGCAACTGACAGGGCTGGCGCTGGCCGCCTGCGAAAAAACGGTGCAAATCGTTTATGAACAGCAACAGCGGCCGCAGGAGAAACAGCATCAGCCGTGGTTGGATCGCGTTCAGGGCCAATTGTTGGCGGCTTACGCCGAACTGGAGAAATCTCTGGCGCAAACCGCCGCGGTACCGCAGCCAATGGGCAGCGCGGAGGTCAGCGTGGCGGTGGCCTGGAGCTTTACTCAACTGATGCTGCCCGAACGGATCAGCGCGCAGGCGCACCCGGTACTGGCGGCGTTTACCGCTCAAGCCGAGCAACACTCCGCGTTTATCAGCACCCCTCAGGTTTAACCTGCCGATGCGCGCGCCAGGCAACGCTGGCGCCGCTCATCCACCCGCTTGGCAAACCAGGCGGTGGTGAGCTTACGGGTAATTTTCGGGCTTTCCAGCTGGATGCCCGGCAGCATTTCACGCGGCAGTTTCTTGCCGGCCGTTTTTTCCGCCAGCGCATAGACCCGCTCATAAAGACGGGTGTCGGCAAACTCGAGCAAATCCCCTTTCTCCAGCGCCCCGCGAATCGCCGAATCGCTCATATCCAAGCGTTTTCCGAGCGTGCGCACCGCCAACTCAGTGGAGCCGGGCTTATCGGTGCCGTAGTTAATCAAGTCACCGTCCAGCGCTAGCGGAATGCCGCTCGCCCGGCTGACTGCACTCTGGAACGCCGCATTGCGGCTGGCGTACCAGCCGGCATTGAAATCGGCAAAGCGGTAGATCGACTGGCTGTAGTCGGCCGGGTAACCCAACAGATGCGCGATGCCAAAGTACATACCGCCACGGCGACTGAACACTTCACGGCGGATCGAGCCGTCGATCGGGTACGGATACCCTTTGGCGTGCGCCTCGGCAAAGGCGATGCTTACCTGCATCGGCCCGGCGGTATGCACCGGGTTCAGGCTGCCGAACAGCTTTTGCCCCATCGGCACCGTATCGATCATGTCATCAAAGATGTCGCTCAGATCCTTCTCGGTGCGCACTTTATCCAACCGCTCGCTGTAACTTTTGCCGTTCGGCGATTTGATCAGCAGCGCGGTATGCACCAGAAAGTTCGGGATATGCAATTGATCGGCGCGGCGATCGATCTCTTTCCAGGCAATGCCGGGCAACCCCGCAACCGGCGGATTGGCCTGGAAGGTCGACTCTTGCTCGGTCACCGCCAGCACCGAACACAGGTTTTCGGTGTTCGGTTCTATGCCCTGTGCGGCAAAGGCGGCAGTGATATCGGTGGCCCAGCCCTGACGATCGGCAGCCTTGGCCGGCATCAGCCGCACCAGTTGCGCCTTGACGTCGGCGGGACGATGCTCCGGCGCCTTGATGGTTTTACTGGTACAGCCGGCCAATACCAGCAGCGCGGCCAGGCTCAGCGGGCCTATGGTTGTTGGGGTGATAAAACGGCGAATTGACATCTTTTCCCTGATCGTTTGGCATAATCTGCACTGACGTTAGCCCAGCCGGAGAACGCAATCCAGTTAAAAATAGTCTAATCAGACCGCCTGAGTTTCAAAGCGGTAAACCGCGCCTTTCCTCCTCGCCGGCATTTTCAAACGGCCAATAAACATGTATTTTATATGCAATATATAAAATCATTTTGTTCGCCCGCCACGCGCCGGCAACGCCCTGCCTCAGGAGAGACGCATGAACGATCTGCTTTGTTATAAAACGCTACCGCAATGGAACAGCGCAACGCTGCCGGCCACCTTCCAGCAAAAACACAATACCCAGGCCGGCACCTGGGCCAGGCTTACCCTGCTGAGCGGCACCCTGACCTTCGCGCTGATGACGCAAGAAGGTGAAACCACCGAAACCTGGCAGTTCAGCCCCGAGAGCCAACCGCCGTTTATCGAGCCGCAGCAATGGCACCGCATCGTTTCCTTCTCGGATGACATGATCTGCCAGTTGGCGTTCTACTGTTCGCCGGAAGATTACTACGCTAAAAAGTATGAGCTGACGCGCACCCACTCGGAAGTGATCGAAGCCGCGCGGCAAATCGCCCCCGGCAAGACGCTGGATCTGGGCTGCGGCGGCGGGCGCAATTCGCTTTACCTCAACCTGAAAGGCTTTGACGTCACCGCCTGGGACAAACACTTGCCGTCGATTGAGAAACTCAACGGCATCATCGACAGCGAAGCCCTGTCGCACATCCGCGCCGGCACGCTGGACCTCAACACCCACTCTTTCAGCGGCGAATACGACTTTATTCTCTCCACCGTGGTGTTCATGTTCCTGAACCGGGAGCGGATCCCCTCGCTGGTGCAAGAGATGCAAAATGGCACCCTCAGCGGCGGCCATAACCTGATCGTCGCGGCGATGGATACTCCGGATTACCCGTGCAGCCTGCCCTTTCCGTTCACCTTTAAGCCAGGCGAGTTGAAAGACCATTACCGGGGCTGGGAAATTCTCAAGTACAACGAAGACGTTGGCCAGCTGCACCGAACCGACACCGCTGGCAACCGCATTTCCCTGCGTTTCGCCACGCTGCTGGCACGAAAGCCCTAATCCTGAGCAAAAGATTGGCGTCAGCGCCGCGGATGTCGACTGACGCTATTTTCGGCAAACAACATGAAGTTTATTACGTTGCCAACCCACCTCTGCGGCGTTAGGATCGCGCACGGCTACGGGCGTAGCCAGTTTTTTTGCCTGTCAGTTCCGCGCATGGAGAGGTTATTGTGTTAGAAAGTTTTGGCGTCCTGAATCTTTGGACCTATCTGGCCGGGGTGATTTTCATCATCATCCTGCCGGGCCCGAATACGCTGTACGTACTGAAAACCGGGGTTACACGCGGCGTACGCGCCGGCTATACCGCCGCGCTGGGGGTGTTTATCGGCGATGCGGTCCTGATCTTCTGCGCCTATATCGGCGTGGCTTCGTTGATCCGTACCACGCCGTTCCTGTTTACCCTGGTGCGTTTTCTCGGTGCGATTTACCTGCTGTTCCTGGGCGCAAAAATCCTCTACACCACCTTTATCCAGAAAAACGCGGCGCAGCAACAGCAGGTTGAAGGCGGCCACAGCATCCTGCGCAAATCGCTGACGCTGAGCCTGACCAACCCGAAGGCGATTTTGTTTTACGTGTCGTTCTTCGTGCAGTTTATCGACTTCAACTATGCCCACACCGGCCTGTCGTTCACCATCCTGGCGGTGATCCTCGAGTCGGTCAGTTTTATCTACATGACGACGCTGATCTTCTCGGGCGCAATGCTGGCGCACTTCTTTAACCATAAGAAAGGGCTGGCAAAACTGGGCAACGGCCTGATTGGCCTGCTGTTCCTCGGCTTCGCCACCCGCCTGGCGACGCTCAGTTCGTAATCTTCGTTTAGCAACGGCTGAGCGTCTCAGCCGTTTCCTCCTCGCAGACTGTCACGCAGCACAAACCGAATGTCAGGCAGACAAAAGGCGATCCCGGCCGCCTGTTGTAGGCTTTTAAGGTTAACGATAACGACCTTTTTTGTCTGACAGGAGGGCGTATGCCTGACAATACCTCAGCAGTGATGGACAGCGTTTCGCGTTTTCTCGACCGTCAACACGGGCTGTATATCGACGGCCAATGGTGTGAATCCAGCGCCGATGACCGGTTGGCGGTGTATAACCCCGCCGACGGACAGCAAATCTCCTCTACCGCCGATGCCAACGCGCAGGACGTAGCCCGTGCGGTGCAATCGGCCCATAAAGCCTTCACCACCGGGGTCTGGGCACAGCGCTTGCCGGCCGAACGCGAGCGTATTTTGCTGCGCTATGCCGATCTGGTTGAGCAACACGCCGAAGAATTGGCCCAGTTGGAAACGCTGGAACAAGGCAAATCGATCAATATCGCCCGCGCCTTTGAAGTGGGCTGCACGCTGAACTGGATGCGCTATACCGCCGGGCTGACCACCAAGATTGTCGGCCAGACGCTGGATGTGTCGATCCCGATGCCGCCGGGCGCAAAGTATCAGGTCTATACCCGTAAAGAGCCGATTGGCGTGGTGGCCGGCATAGTGCCGTGGAACTTCCCGCTGATGATCGGCATGTGGAAGGTGATGCCGGCGCTGGCGGCGGGCTGTTCGATCGTGATCAAGCCGTCTGAAACCACCCCGCTGACGCTGCTGCGCATGGCCGAACTGGCCACCGAGGCCGGCGTTCCGCCGGGCGTATTCAACGTGGTGACCGGCCGTGGCACCGGTTGCGGCAAGGCGCTGACCGAACACCCGCTGATCGCCAAAGTGAGCTTTACCGGCTCCACCCCAGTCGGCAAAAGCATCGCACGCAGCGCGGCGGATCGCCTGACGCGCGTCACGCTGGAGCTGGGCGGTAAAAACCCGGCCATCGTGCTGAAAGATGCGGATCCGCAGCAGGTGATCGAAGGCCTGATGATGGGCAGTTTCCTCAACCAGGGCCAGGTGTGCGCCGCCAGCTCGCGGATTTACATCGAAGCGCCGATTTACGACAAGCTGGTGGCCGGGTTCGAGCAGGCGGTGAAGTCGCTGTCGGTCGGGCCGGGCATGGACGCCACGGCACAGATAAACCCGCTGGTCTCGCGCGATCATCGCAATAAAGTGGCGGCCTATCTGGATGATGCCAGAGCCAAGCACGCAGAGTTGATCAGCGGCGCGGCCGGGCCGGATGCGCAAGGATTCTACATCCCGCCGACGCTGGTGATTAACCCGGACGACAAGCTGAACCTGACGCGTGAAGAAGTGTTTGGCCCGGTGGTCAACCTGATCCGGGTCGCGGACGCCGAAGAGGCGCTGAGCAAAGCCAACGACACCGATTACGGCCTGACCGCCAGCCTGTGGACCACCAGCCTGCAACAGGCGATGGCTTTGACGCCGCGCATTCAGGCCGGTACGGTGTGGGTCAATACGCATACGTTGATCGACGCCAACATGCCGTTCGGCGGTTTCAAACAGTCCGGCAGCGGCCGCGACTTCGGCCCCGACTGGCTGGACGCCTATACCGAAACCAAATCGGTGTGCATTCGCTATTGAGCATCGGCTAAATCATCAGGGCGCCGCCTGCGGCGCTACTGATACTGTTTACGGTACTCGCTCGGCGAAACGCCAAAGCGGGCTTTGAAGGCAGTGGAAAAGTGGCTGTGATCGGTAAACCCCCAGTCATAGCCGATCGTGGCCAGTTTTTTCCGCCCCGGCGCGCTACGCAAGGCCTGCGCGCACAGGTCCAGACGGCGGTTCTTGATGTACTGGGCCACCACCAGCCCCTGGCGGGCGAACATCCGGTACAGGCTACGTACCGAAACGCCAAGCTCCCCGGCGATCCACTCTGGGCGCAGCTGTTCCGACTGAATATGCGTATCAATCAATGCCAGCGAGCGGGCGAAGCATTGCGGCTGCGCTTCGGATGCCACGTCAGGGTCGACAAGTGCCGGGCGCAACAAGGTAGCCACCGCGTTCAGGATCGCTTCGCTCTCTGCAGCGCTCGTCTGCGGATCTTGCATGCAGCCCAATACCAGCTGCCGGCTGAGCCGCACCACACTGTTTTCCGCCCCGATCCTTCGCGCGCACGGCAAATCGGTCATGCCCAAGGGGTGTTCGATATAGCTACGCGGCATCAGTAAGGAAATCTGGCGGGAGTCGTGCTGAAAGGTAAAGCTGCTGGGCCGGGAAGCGTCTATTAACGTGATGTCACCGGCGGACAACACGGCCTGCCGGTCGCCTTGCTCCATCAATGCGCTACCGCGCAGTTGAAAGACGGTAAAAAAGTGCGAACCGTCACTGCGGGCAATCTCCAGTGGCGTACGATACAACCGGGTTTGGGCGGCATCCACCACGCTCAGGCGCAGCGCGTGCATGCGGAACTCCTGTATCGCGCCGCTAAACCCCGGCCCCAGCGTTTTAGCGCAGAAACGGCCGCAGGCGGAATTGATTTTCCCCAACCACGCCTCAAATCCGGCGTCTCTGACCTGTGCGGAAATTGCCATGATTTTCCCCTTCAAACATCAGCGATGAAACCGCGAGCAGCACTGAACAGAAAATCAACATAACAACCCGATAACGCACAATCAACGCCGGGATGACGATCTGGCGCAGGGATCACAGATTGCCCATTTCGCCATGCATAAATGAAAAACCCGGCCGTAGCCGGGTCGGTAAGACAAGGTGGAGGGTTACAAAACGTTAAAGTTGATGTTACCGATATACAGCGACGCCCCCGTGGGCAAATTGGTCAGATCGATATAGAACAGTAGCCATTGCTGGCTGCCATCGGCAATGTTACGCGGTGCCTGCCCGCTGCCAACGTTGAAATCGCTGGCGTTACCGAACATGTTGATTGCCGTCGTTGGCGTCGTAGTCACATTGACCGAGCCGAAGTTCCAGGTGTCCTTAACGTTGGAGAAATAATAGCCCGCAGGTGCGGTGACGCTGCGGATCCCTTCACCGGAAAATGCATAACCGGCAGCGGTAGTGAACGCCACCGATCCCATAACCTGCACGCGACAGTAAGGCACCCTGCCCTCACCCATCGCCATCGGAATGGCAATGCGCTGGCTGCCCGCAGTATCGGCCGTTTTCCTGATTTCAATCACCTTGCCGGTAAATGCGGATCCGGCCGGCGGGTAAACGGTTTGCACCAGGTAGTTGGCAGCGGTAAATGCGTAGCCGTACAGGGTAGCTAAATAAGAGGTGACCTGTTCAGCCGTTTGCAGCTTAAGCATTTTATTGTTTTTCGACGTTAATGGCTGCAACACCGGGCATTGGTTCTGATTAACCATCATACAACCGTGGGTTTTTAACTGCCCCTCTCCAGACAACAATGCCGCATGCCCGAACGTATTCTCAAACTCACAGTCCTGCAGGATCACTTGGCTGTGATATTGCTGGGCATCAAAATAGGACGGTGCGGTGATTTGCGTATTGGTTGTGCCGTAAAACTTGGTGCCTACGGCACTGAAGCTGCCGTCGCCGGTAATCACTACGCGGCTGTCGGCAATATCGCTGTTACTCTCCATATGCCCACCGAGCATACATACGCGCGCATTTTTGATCAGAAAACCAAACTTTTGATAATCGACAGAACAGTTGACGAAATTATGCGCCCCACCTTCCAGGTTCAGCACGCCGCCATTGCCAAAGGTGCAGTTGGTGTAGCTGAAGTTCTCGCCCGCGTCGGCGATACCGGCAGGGTAATAAACGTCCCCCCCGCCATTTTGAGAAAAATAGCTATCATAAAAACGGACCAAATAGGCGCGAGCACCATACCGAACCGCAGGAGCCGTACGGAAGTGATAGAATTTCGCCTCGCGCACCACACAGCGACAGAAGCGGAAATCTCCCGCCACACCTTCACCTTCAAACAGCATTGCCATTACGCCCTGATTAATGCTGCCGCTGTCGATGCGGTTAGGGCTGCAAGAGTACATTTCCAGCTTTTCCAACGTACATTCAATGGTCGGTCGATTTTTCTCGTTATACAGGCGCAGCAGAGCTTTCGGGGCATTCACATCCTGGTTAAAACCTTCGTTGGCAAAGATAGCGCCGCCATTGGCATACAGGTTGATGCGCGTATTCCAGGTAACGGTGGAGCTAAAACCATACTGCCGATTCCCTTTAAAACGCACCCCCGCCGGCTTGGGCGTCCAGTTAATATAGGTACCGCCCGTATTCGAAACAATCACCGTACCCACCAGCCAGGCCAGCATGCGGTTAAATGCCGGGGCGCTGTCATAACCATCGTTAACGAAATTACCCGATTTATTCCGGTAGAACGGGCGGGCTCCCCACCACTCCGGATCGACGCAGTCTTCAACAACCCGTTCCCAGATAACGTTATTGGCGTCTTTAATCAACATCACACCATCGATATCCCAGCGATCTACCGTCGGGCTGGTGGTTTGTTTGATAAACCGGCCCCCGGTGTAGCTGTCGGTCACGACAATTTCCTCCGTATTACTGCTGTTTAACGCAACGTCATTCAGCGTTGCGACATAGTAAATGGTACTCGATGAAGGTAATGACATAGATGACTCCTTGGCAAATAGGGCAAGAGTCAGCGGACTCCTGCCGGGAGTCACAACTATATCGATCGGGGAAAACAGAGGTTATCACTGTACGTCTGCTGACGGCTGGCAGAACAAGTGGGAAAACTAACTTCAGGTGCAGCGTGAATCCCCTGCACCAGAAGGTCGCTGAATGTCAGGGCTGCGTATCCAGCAAATACCGGACCACGGCCGCGTACTCCTGCGCATAGCCATCGATGCTGGTGCTCGCCATACCGGCGTTATCGATCTTGTATTTGCCGGAAACATAAAACGACGGCGTCGCACGCACGTCCAACGCCTTCACCGCCTCATTTTGCTTGGCGATCAAGCCTTTCACCAACAGACTGTGGCGCGCATTTTCATAAGCGGCCGCATCCACGCCGGCGGCGCTGAATACCCGCTGGATATCCTCAACGCTGTTGATGGCGCGCTTCTTTTGCAACTCGTCAAACAGCGGCCCTTCAATTTTATCCTCAATCCCCAGTGCCATCGCCACCGACCAGGCCTCGGTCAGTTCGTTGCCCAGTTTGCCCATCAGGCCAACGTGATATTTAGTCAGTTTACTGCCGGCAGGCAGCGCCTGGCTGACGGTGCTGCCCACGTGGTAGGTATCGGCAAACTGATAACAAGGGCCACAGTAGAAGGAGAAGAATTCCACCACCGCAGGGGCGGAGGCCACCGGCTTATCCAGGCGGGTATATTGTTCGCCTTCGCGATAATCCGCCGCAGTGGCGGCAGGAAGCAATAACATCAGTAGTACAGCGGCGATTAACCGATTCATTTTAGCCAACATAAACACTCCCGTTTCAGATTCGACTATTGTCCCTAACGGCGGTGTTTATAATAAAATTATCGGTTCAAGGCCAGTTTTTATTACCTTCTGTTTATAGAGGATTGACCTGCATCAAAAACGGAGGCCCGGCCTGTTTTCCGTATTTCCCGATTCAGACAAGGTACCTGAAAAAGTCGACGCTTATCGATGCCTTGCTGGAAGACATGTTTTGGCCGACGTATTAACCGGAGTTATCCCAGCCGAATGCCTTTTTCTCTGATTAGAATAATCTTACTTACGGAATCTTTTCGGTTTGCCTACTCTTTCCCTATTGCTAACCCCCGCAGCGGAAGATAATACTAGCCACCTCGATTTAGTTATAAAGGTTATATTATGCGTCGTATTCTGATGTTCATCAGCGCGGTGACTATTAGCGCAATGCTGTCCGGCTGTTTATTCCCACCTCCTGGTGGCGGTGGTGGCGGGCGCGGTGGCCCAGGCGGCCCCGGTTATCATTTTAACGCACCACGTTAAATAACGGCCCCTTTAATAGGGGGCTTAATAAAATATATTTATCAGAACTCAGGATGTAATAATGAAAAGACTGATGATTATCATCACCGCCGTGATGGCGTTAAATAGCGCACAGGTCTTCGCGGCGCAGCAGGTAAATGAACCTAATGAAAAACCGGTAATTCACCAAAATAATAAAAAACTGCATAGCGATAAAATACCGCAAAAGGCGCATCACAATAAAAAACCGATCAAGAAGACGCACGCCCCAGCGCCGGAAAAACGCGCACCAGAGGCACGCTTCGACCGCAACAAGCATTCCGATGATTAAATCTGCGTCAGCGGTCGCTGACGCAGTACGGGAGAGTTAGTTTTTATGCAGCTGAATGCGCACTACGCTTTCCGGTTTGCCGGCTTTGGTGCTTGCGCCATCATTTTTCACCGTTACGAACAGCACATTGTTGCGCGTATCCAGCGCCAGACTGTTAGGGTGCGGCGGCAGTGCCAGGGTTTGCAGGCGCTTGAGGGTGTTCGAATCAAACACCGTCAAGGTGCCGGCACCCTGCTCGACGCGGATCCCATTACGGTTGGCAACGTACACACGTTGGTTGCCGTCGTCCAACAACAGGCCGATCGGCACTTCATCCGTCAGTTCGCTGGCCAGCACCTTGCCGCTGTCCGCATCCAGAGCAAACACCCGGTGCCCGCTGCTGCGCTTGGCGTATTCGTGCTCCAGATGCGTGTTGCGGTAGTCGTCGCGATCGATCCCCTGATCCACCCCTAACAAACGGTTATTCTTGCCGTCATACACCAAATTCAGCAATTGATCCGCCTGGATCTCTTTCGTCGAGGTGATCGCCAGCGTATCGGCATTCAGGGTGATCAGCTGCCCCTGCATGTTGGAGACAAATACCCGTCGCCCTTTCTCATCGAGCGTGATGCCCACCGCGTTATAGCCAAAACCGGGAATGATTTTTTCCAGCTTGTTATTGCGGGTGTCGACCACAAACAGCACGCTATCCACGCCGAACCCCAGCCCCGGCAGGAACAGACGACCGGTCTGCGCGTCATATTTCACCTCGCGGATCCGGTACTGGTAATCCTCGGTGATCTTGAAGCGCTTAAGCTCCTTGAGCAGGAACTCGAGCCGTTTGCCGCTGATGCCCGCTTGTTTGTAGGTCTGCTCAAGCATCGTCTTTTCGGTCACCGGGATACTGCTCAGCGCACGGTTGGTCTGAGTATCCACCACCCCGACCGAGCCGTTGAAACCCTGCGTCAGATACAGCCGTTTACCGGTATCATCCAGCGCCACGCCAAACCCCTTAACCTGCAGTGGGATCTCCGCCTGCACCGCCAGCGTTGCCGGATCCAGGCGCAACACGCGGGAATGCGCCTCTTCCTTCCAGTCCGGCGCGCTGACGAACAGCGACTGCTGGCTCGGGCTGTAGGCCATCTCCACCAACGCAGACGACAGCGGTTGACGCTGGATATCCTCTGGTTTGATCCCGGCATCGCGGGCCTGGGCCGCACCGGCCACCACCAACGAGGTGGCGATCAACAGCGACAGTAAGGCGCGGGGTGTTCCTATTGTTCCAGACATCCGTTTATCTCCTTGAAATAATAAAGCCCGTTAGGGTGAACAACGTCATTCCTGCGGCGCCGGCGACAGGGCCGACAGCGGGATGTCCCCGCCGGCGTGCTGCGCAAAATGTGAGAACACGTGCCGAATGGTACCGGCGATCAGTTCCGCCTGTTGAGCGGTGTAGTGATCGGTGCGGTAGGTCATCATCACGCGCAGGGATTTCACGCCGTCGAGGTTTTCCTCCATCACCTCAAACTGCAGGCCAAGCAGCGATTCGGTTTTTTCCGGCTCTACCTGGCGGTACGCCACCGTACTGCCGTCTTGCAGAGTGAATTCCCCGTTCAGCTTGATGCGGCTGTGGATCTGAATGAACACTTCGAACATGTGATTCTTGCGATCGGCGTGCGCGCCAAACAGCCCCTCCTCCACCAGATCGATCGGGATATCGGTGTAGGGCATCGAGCCGTTGATGGTGTTTTTGACCTGGTCGATCAGCCCCGCCAGCGTCAGCGAGTCAGCGAAACGCACCCGGTGCACGACCACGGTGGTGAAGTAGCCGACGGTGTCGAAGAATTCGGCGTCGTTACGGCCGGAGGTAGAGGTGCCTACCAGCAGGTCCGCCGGGCCGCCAAGCAGGCGCAGGGCGGTAGTAATGCCGGCGTAGACCACGTTGAACAGCGAAGCGTTGTTCTTTCTGGCCTGCGCGAACAGCCCATCCGCCACCGCCGGATCGACGTCGAACTCCAGCCACCCGCCGTTGACATCGGCCTCTGCCGGTACCGCAGGATGGTGTGAAGGCTCCTGCTGGAACACAGGTTGGCCGACCGGTGCATCGCGCAGGTTATCGAGCCAGTAATCCAGGTGCTTTTGCCTGACGCCGCTCGCCTGTTGCTGCCGGGCGAAGGCATAAAACTGCGGCACCTCGGTTTTCCACATCGGCGACTGCCCCGCCACGCGATAGCGGTAGGCAATGCCCAGTTCTTCCATCATCAGGTTCAGCGACCACTCGTCCAGCACCACATGGTGGAACAGCAGCGAGAGCAACTGCCGGCCCGTTGCCGCGTCGCGCAGGAAGGTGGCGCGCAGCGGCAGCTCGGCGGCCAGATTAAAGCGGTGTTCACCGGCTTTGGCCAGCATTTCGCTCGCGTCGCCGGGCGGGGTTTCATGGGAGAAGCGGAACCAGGCATAGTCCGGCAGCTCAAGGACCGGCACCACCTGCTGGCGCACCTCGCCTTGTTGCTCGATAAACAGCGAGCGCAATACGCTGTGACGAACCATCACGTCAATAAACGCCTGGCGCAATGCCTCTTCATCCACAGGGTCGAGGAAGCTGATGGCGAACGGCAGGTTGAAGATTTCGTCGTGACCAAAGGCTTCGTAAACTTTCCACAAAGAGTGCTGCGCCAGTGACAGCGGCGCCTGTATCGCTTCGCCCCGATCCGGCGTGACCCGCTCCGCCACCGGGGCCGCAGCCGCCTGCCGTTTCGCGTAAACCGACAGCCCGCGGGCGGTGGCGTGGCTGAACAGATCGTTAATGTTAAGCTCGATGCGGTGCAGGCTAAGCAACCGACCGATAACGCGGGTCGCCACCAGCGAGTGCCCGCCACGATCGAAGAAATCTTCATCGAGGGTCATCTCCGGCGCAGCCAGCGCGTCGCGGAACTCCGCCAAAATCAGCTGCGCGATCTCTTCATCGACCCCGTCGTCCACCGCCGTACCGCCATCGTCCGACGCCATAGGCCATTCACTGGCGGGAAGCGGCGCTGCCGTTATCCTCTGCCCGGCAAGGGAAGCGACAAACTGTTCCAGCAGGAAAGGCGCGGCATGCGGGGTTAATCTTGGGTCTGCGACCAGCTCCAGCAGCACGGAGTCGGGATCCGGCAGGCTGAGTGCCAGCACCAGTTCAAAGGGGGTATGCAGCGGCGGCAACAACAGGCGCACGGCGCTCACGCCATCGAGCTGCAAAGCCACCGACGGATCCGCCAGCCAGGTCACCCGCAGTTGGGCCAGGGCGGGGTTCGGCTCTTCCGCCGTTTGTTGCGCCAACAGCCTGTTCAATGGCTCAGGGTCATGGTGTTGTAAAGTCAGGCGCTTCAAGCGGGCGGTGTCCGTCCAGCTTTCCAGGCCGATAGCCTCTTGCGCATCCCCCTGCGGCACGCACAGTTGCAGCGGCTGCCCGCCGGCCTGAGCGGAGATAAAGCCGGCGAAACGAACGGCGACCGCCGCCAGCAACTGCGCCGGGTTTTCGGCGGCGGGTAATATCCTGCGCGCAACGCGGGCCGCAATGCGAACACCGGCCTGCGCCAGAATGCCCTCCTGCTGCACGGCCGGACGATAATCCCGCAGCGCCGCCGCATGGCGCGGCCACGGCAGCACCAGATCGGTACTTTCCGGTAATCGCGCATTTACCCCCACCGGCGGCAGATCGGCATATATCGATGCCGGCTCCTGCCGATTATACAGCGCCGACAGGCGGGTCAATAAGTGCCGGCATGACAGCGTTTCAGCCAAAATATCGTGCGCAACCACGCCCAGCACGGCGTTTGCGCCCGTGAACACCAAAAAGCGCAGCGGCGCTTCCCGCGCCAGCTCAAGCGGTGTGGCCTGCGCCTGCAACAAACGGCTGACCGCCTGTTCTTCACTTGTCACCGGTTGAATGCTCACCGGGTTCAGCGGCGCATTGCCGCGCAGCTTGCGCAAACCCAGTTCGTCATCGAAATCATAGCGGACGTCCAGCTCCGGCATCTGCCGCGTAAGGGCCTCCAGCGCACTGACCAACCTGCCGATATCCGGCTCACCGCCCAACCGCCACGCCATCGCCTGTTGGCAGCTGCCGTCTCCCCGCTGCTGGTGGGTGAACCACGCCAGCTCTTCCGCCTCACTCAAAGGCTGCGAGGCATCCACCGCCCGCTCGCCCAGCGTCTTGAACGCCAGATCCAGACGCTGGGCCTCGTCGTCGCTCAGAATATTGTCAAAATAACCGCTCACTGCTCTATCTCCTTGTGTCCGGTCGTACCGGAACGTCGGGGAACGCTTGTCACGAAAAGGGGCGTTTGCACGCCCCACAGGCAACTGACAAAGCCCGTTATCAGAATGTCAGTTCCAATGCGGCGCCGATCATGCGCGGACGCTGCTGGGTCGCGGTATAAACGTCGTTGCCGCTGACCATGACGCGACGTTCCGAGTCAAACAGGTTCTGCGCATACAAGGTGGCGCGGCCATAGGCGAAGGTGTACGCCAGTTGGGTATTCGCCGACCAGTAAGAGCCGATGCGCCCGCGTGAGTCGTTGTCGTACTGCGAGTAGTAGGAGTCCGAGAACGCCACGTTGCCGCTCAGTTCCAAACCGGCCATCAACTGATACTTAGCACCCATGTTGGCGGTATACGCCGGCGCACGCGCCAGCTCGTGCCCATCGACGCCGCTGCCCGAGAACTTCTTGATCTTGGTCTTCAGCAGGCCGACATTACCGAACAGCTCGAAGTCCCAACGCGGCTGCCAGGTCGCCCCCATTTCCGCACCGTAGGTTTCCACCTTGTCGGCATTGCGGATCACGCTGGAGTTCTCACTCAACGAGTAAGGCAGCTGCATGTCCTTGTAGTCGTTGTAGAAAATATTGCTGGTCAGGATGACGTTGGCGTCTTTCAGGTGATGGCGGGAATACAGCTCATAGTTCCAGACATATTCGGAGCCGTAGGTGTAGCTGACCACCGGCGTGCCGATAGTGATGCCGGCGCCGCCGGCGTTATAACCGCGCGCCACTTTGGCACCGTAGGTCTGGGTGTCCGTCGGTTTCCAGGCCAGATCCAGCTTCGGCAGGAACACGTCGTAGGTTTCGTCGAAATCGATACGCACGGCATTGCTGCCACCGTTGCGCCGGCGATGTTCACGTTCCACGCGGCTGGCGGCGGTGATATCCACCTGCGGCGTGATGGCGTAAGTCAGCTCGGCAAAGGCCGAGTTGGTGTCGGTTTTATCCTTGAAGCTGGAACCGCCGAAAATATTAACGAACTCATCCTGCTTGGCGTGGAAATACCGCAACCCCGCCAACCCGCGCAGGCGGCTGTCTGGCCCGCCAAAGCGCGCCACCGGCTCCACATGCACCTCTTTACCGTCGATTTCTGCATACTGAATGTTGTAGGCCGTAGGACGGTTAATGTTGAAGTCGGTGTAAATAACGCGGTTTTCCAGCGTCAGGCTGTCGGATTGCTCCCAGGCCAGATCCCAGACACTGCTGTTGGTGTTGCTTTTAAACACCGCACGACGCGGATCGTGCCGCGGGTTGGTCGGGTGAACCAGCGGGTTAAGGCTCTCGTTTTGCGGTGAGGTGCTGCCAAAATGGTTAAAGGTCAGCTTGGTGGTCAACTCGCGCATACCTGCCGGGTTAAACAACAGTTTGGCGCGAGCGGTAGTGGCTTCAACCTCACGAGGATCGCCGACCGGTTCATAGGCGGGAAGGTCGACATCGCTGCGACGACGCTGGCGATCGACGCTGACGCGGAACGCCAGTTGGTCTTCCACCAGCGGGCCGGAGGCCATGGCGGACAGCTGTGAAGAATGCTGGTTGCCGGCTCCGCCCTTGAAGGCACTTTCCCAGTCGAAAGTCGGATCCTTACTGGTCATCACGATGGCACCGGCAATGGCGTTGCGCCCCTGAATGTAGCTCTGCGGGCCGAGGAACACTTCAACGCGATCCAGATCCCACAGCGACTGCGGACCAAATGCCTGCTCGTTATAGGTCAGAGAGCGGCCGTCCATTGACAGATTGAGGCGCGGGCGGGTGCCGCTGAGGAAAGCATTGGCGCCGACGTTCGGGCCGGAGCCGTCGATGCCGCGCACGGTCGGCAAATTGTTGCCAATACCCAAATCGACCACGTTGGGGGTCATACGCAGCAAATCGGTGACCTGCAACGCATTCGGCATGGCAGAAATCCGTTCGCTGTCGAACACTTGCACGCTGGAGCCGGTATCGAAAATGGTGCGTTTAATTTTTTCGCCGGTAACCAGCAGACTTTCAGAGTCCTGCCAATTATCTTTACGTTTGCCGTCGGCGGCTTCCTGCACCTTATCGTCCGACACTGCTGCGTTAACGTTACCCACAGACACAGAACAAAGCCCTAAAAAGAGTGAGGAAAATGCCCCCATGGCCCGTAAGCCTGCTTTTCCCTTGTTTCCTACGATTTTATGCCTTTGAGCCGCTGAATGCTTGCTCATAGATGTATTCTCCTTTCATCCCAGATGCACAAAAATTTGATTGTTTTCACATAGGTAACGACGTTGACACTCACACTAACACTGGCATTGCAGCCTTCCTGGCCTTGCTATTGCCTATCCCTGTAGCAGACGGCCTCCCCCCAGGCGCACAGCGGGCGGATGCAGTATTTTTGTCTGGAAACGTAAAGAAATGTTAATAATGATAATATTTTACATATTTTAATGCAAATCATTATCAATAAGGAGGGTGGGCATGCTCAAACAGAAACTGGAGGGATGAACAAAAAAACGTTTTTTCTGTCATTTAAAATCGCAATAATTTCTTTAAAAATTAATACAAAACATAATTATATCAAAATACCCCATTTGCCTTTCAGGGACGGTATTTGCCCTGACCTTAATGACGAGTTCGTTTTACAATAACAAATAAAAATAGTAATAATTTTCATTCCCATTAACATTGACATATATTCTTCCCGTCTCTAAATACTGATGGAAACCCAATGAAAGCGTTGACCACGATGCAGGCTGCCTACTGGGTGGGCCGGCAATCCGAAGCGCCGCTGGGGGGCGTCTCCGCCCACCTGTATGCGGAATTTAACGGCTGCGACCTGGATGTCGAACGACTGAGACAGGCCGTGACCGCCCTTTATTTGCACCACCCGATGCTGCGCCTGCGCATCACGCCGGACGGTCAACAGACCATTGATGCCTGTGGTCCGCACCATTGCCTGCATATCGACGACTTCCGCCACACTGGCGCCCCCGAGGCAGCCAACGCGCTGAGCGCCAAACGCCGGCAAAAAAGCAGTCAAAAGCTACCGTTGGAACAGGGCATTCCCTGTGATATCAGCCTCAGCCTGCTGCCGGAAGGCCACAGCCGACTGCATGTGGATTTGGACATGATCGCCGGCGATGCCATGGGGTTTCGCGTATTGATGGAAGATCTGGCGCGTTTTTATCACCACTGCCCGGCCGCCCCAGACAACGACGGCGTGCCCTATTTTGACTATCTGGATCGGCACCAAGCCGACGCGGAGTTGCAGCAGCGGCGGGCCCGCGCTCAGGCCTGGTGGCGCGAACGCCTGGCGCAGCTGCCACCTGCGCCCCACCTGCTGCGCGCACCGGAACGCTGCCAGAGCGATCGACTGGCGCTTCAACTGAGCGCAACAGAGGCTCAAGCGCTGGCCGATGCCGCCAAAGCGCACCGCGTCACGCTTTCCTCCCTGTTTCTGGCGCTGTTTGCCGTTACCGTCGGCCACGGTTGGAACCTGCGACGCTTCCGGCTCAACGTGCCGCTATTCCATCGGGACGCGGAAGGCGTAGAGGGCATCATTGGCGACTTCTCCAATTTGGTGCTGCTCGGCGTGGAACTTAATCCGGCGGAAAATTTGCCTGCCTTCTGCCGCCGCCTGATGGATCACCTGGCGGAATTGCTCGCCCATGCCGACTACCCGGGCGTGAGCGTGATGCGTGACCTGTCGCGCCTGCACGGCAGCATGCAACCTTCGCCGGTGGTGTTCACCGCCGGTTTCGGCATCCGTGGCAAAGCGCTGTTTTCCGACCAGGTCACCCGTACCTTCGGCCCGCTGGACTGGGTGATTTCCCAGGGCCCGCAGGTCGCGCTGGACGCCCAGGTGGCGCACGCCAACGGCGGTATTTTGATCAACTGGGATCTGCGGCTGGATGCCTTCCCGGACCGGTTGCCGCAGCAGCTGTTTGCCACCTACAGCGCTCTGTTGCAGCAGGCGGCGCGCCACCCCGACAGTTTCAGGCGGCCATTGGCGCAGTTGCTGTCACAGTGCTTACCGGAAACCCAGGCCCCGGTACGCCAGCTGCTGCACCGGTTGTTGGCGCGCGTAGCGCCGGGTGTCAGGCTGCGCGACGGTGACGACATCACCGCCCTGCCAGTGCCGGAAGCCGCGTTGTTCGCCCTGCTCGGGGTGCTCAATAAATACCTGCCGGTCGCCTTGACCCCGCAAGATCTCGCGGCCCACCCCACTCCGGCCACGCTGGCCGCGTTGATCTGCGAGCGTGACCTCAACGCCGCCGAAGGTGCGCAGATGCTGCTGAAGGTGCTGGCGCCTCAGGCCTGATATCGGTTTCGGGCGCGTAGCCTTACGCACCCTGCATTCTTTTTCATCGGTTAGCGACAATAGGGAAATACCATGGAGACACCATTAACCGCGCTGCAGCGGGCTTACCTCCTCGGCCGCAGCGAACAGTGGCCGCTCGGCGGCGTGGCGATGCACGATTTCCGCGAATACCGCGGCCAGCGGCTGGATCTGGTACGGCTGGAAAACCGGCTGGCCGAACTGGTGCAACACTATCCCGCGCTGCGTACCTGCCTCGATCCCCAACGCTTCACCCAGCGCGTACGGCCGGAAACCACGCTGAACCTGGATCGGCATGACCTGCGTTCGCTGGGCCAGGATGCAGCGCAGCAACGGCTGGCCACCCTGCGCGATCAATATTCGCACCAGCGCCACGATCCCGCGCAGCCGCTGTGGCGCATTGCCGCCATTCAACTGCCGGAGATGCAGGACGCCAGCGGGCGCTACGACACCCTGATTTTCACCAGCTTCGACGCGCTGATCCTCGATGGCCAGGGCATCGCCACCCTGATTGCCCGGCTGTTCGATGACGCGCCGTTGCCGCCAATCGTACCGGTCAACCCGCCGGCTGCCGCCCCAGCAGAACAACGCCAGGCCGACGCCGCCTATTGGCAGACCAAACTGCAGGACGTCACCACGCCGTCGGCGTTGCCGTGGCGCGCCCCGCTGGCCAACATCAAAAGCTCTCGCTACCGGCGCGCCAGCCTGGCCCTGCCGCGCGACGTGCTAAAAGCCTTCTCACGCCTGGGCTCTGCCCATTCGCTGCTGCGCAACAGCGCCCTTTCGGCGGTGATCCTCGATACGCTGGCGCAGTGGACCACCGACGGCGAGTTGTGCGTGGGCGTGCCGGTGGCGTTTCCTGCGGCAGGCGGCTCGCTCGGCAACGCCTCTAGCTTTGTGGCCGTGCGTTATTCGCGCGAGGGCGGTACCTTTGTCAGCCGTGCGCAGGCACTGCAAGACGACATACTGGGCGCGCTCGACCACCTGACGTTTTCCGGCGTCGATCTGGCGCGGCAGCTGCTGAACCGCAGCCAGGGCGCCCCGGCGCTGCCGGTCATTCTCACCAACTGCCTGAGCTGGGAGACGCTGCCGGCCGGCGCACCGGTACGCTACCACGACGGCCTGACCCAGACGCCGCAGGTCGCGATCGACATCCGTTTGACGCAGGACGCCGACAAAAATCTGCACCTGTGCGTCGATTACGCCGAACAGGCACTGGACGGCGAACAGGTGCAGGCAATGCTGGACGCCCTGCAACGCCGCGTGGTGCAAATGTGCCAGGACGGCGATCTGGAGATCCCCCCGGCGCGTTTTATCGATTATCGACACTATCGCCATAACCACGGCGAAACGGCATTCACCGCTTATCCCTACCTGGCGCAGTTGGCCGAACGGTTGTTCACCGATCCACAGCCGCGACCGGCGCTGATCTGCGATGAGCAGACCCTGTCTTACCCTGAGTTGGGTCGCCAGGTCGGGGCCGTGATCGCCAACCTGCAACGGCGCAATCTGGGGCGCGGCAGCGTGCTGGCGCTGTATCTGGCGCGCAGCCCGGAACAGGTGACGGTCTCCCTGGCCTGTGCGCTGCTGGGGATTATCTGGGTACCGATCGACATCAACTCACCGCCGGAACGCACCGCCTATCTGCTGAGCAACTGCCGGCCGGATCTGGTGGTGCATCAGGGCGAGCTGGATACCCCGCACGGGGTGACGCCGACAGCGTTGCTCGATCCGGCCGCGGGCACGCCTGAACTGCCGGGTGACCAGACGCTGACGGAACGCAGCGCAAGCACCGAAGCAAGCTATTACCTGTATACCTCCGGCACCACCGGCAAACCCAAATGCGTGGTGCTCAACAACCGCGCCACCGCCAACGTGGTTGGTCAGACGCTGCAACGCTGGGCGGTCACCGCCGATGATGTGTTTATCTCCGTGACGCCGCCGCACCACGATATGTCGATGTTTGACCTGTTCGGCTCGCTCAGCGCCGGCGCGACGCTGGTTTTGCCCGCGCCGCATCAGGAAAAAGACGCCATCAGTTGGAACCAGCTGGTGGAGCGCCACCGCGTCAGCCTGTGGTGTTCCGTGCCTGCCATCCTGGAAATGCTGCTCACCTGCAAAACGGCCGACAGCCTGCGCTCGCTGCGGCTGGTGGCTCAGGGTGGCGATTACATCAAACCGGCGACGGTACAGACGTTGCGTAGCCTGCGCCCGGACATTTGCCTGTTCTCACTCGGCGGCCCGACGGAAACCACCATCTGGAGCATCTGGCACCCGATTGCAGCGCAGGACACCGGCACCGTGCCCTACGGCCGGCCATTGCCGGGCAACCAATACTTTATTTGCCACGACGACGGCACGCACTGCCCGGCCGGCGTGGTGGGCCGCATTCATACGGCGGGGGTGAATCTGGCGTTAGGTTATCTGGAAGACGGCGAAGTGAAGCAACATGACTTCGTCCAACTGGATGGCCCCGACGGGCAACCGCTGCGGGCCTTCCGCACCGGCGATCAGGGCTACTATCGCCCGGACGGCAATATCCTGTTCGCCAGCCGGGTGAACGGCTATGTGAAAATCCGCGGCGTGCGCGTGTCACTGCCGGAGATTGAAGACGTGCTGCGTGGGCATGAAGCCATTCTGGACATCGTGGTAGTGGATTATCCGAGCGGGGAAAATGCCGAATCGACGCTGGGCGCGATGTACCTTACCCACGACGGCAAGCCGCTGTCGCTGGCCGAGATTCGCGCCTTTTCGACCGGCTATCTGCCTTGTACTCATATCCCGACGCGCTTTATCCACGCCGAAGCGCTGCCGCTCTCCGGCAATGGCAAAACCGACCGTCACGCGATCCGCACCGCGCTCGGTGCCGGGCGGGCGGCTCCCGGGTTGAACGCCTGTGCGGCACCGTTGCCGAGCGCACCGCCGGCGCAGAGCGGCAAAATTCTGGCCATCTATCTGCAGGCCATCGGCGCGGCGCCGCGTCCTGAGTGGGGGGAAGAAACGGCCTTTATCGCCATGGGGCTGAAACTGCCGCACATTCGCCAGGTGGCCGCACAGCTTAACGACGCCTTTGGTACCCAGCTGCCGCCAACGGTGCTGATCCCCTGCAAAAATGCGCGCGAGGTCGCAGCGCTGCTGGCGCGCTAAGCGCCATTCCCCTATGGGCAGGGTCATACCCTGCCCGCTTTCTTCAGGCGGGCACCACCAGCTCGCCGATCGCCCTCTCCAACGCCTCTTCCCGTAAAGCGCGCTGCAAAAAGCCCTGCAGGGCGCTACCGTAGCCGGCCGCGCCAGCTGCGGGGAACTGCTGCACAAAGACATCAATATCCAAATGCAGATCGCCGGCGTCAGTGCCGCCGCGGAAGATCAGATTAATCCCGTCGCCGGCACCGCCTGCCAGCACCCGGCGCGTACTGGCGCAGCCGCTGAAACCGGCCGGATCAAACGGCTGAACGTTGATAAACGGGGAAATAAACAAACGAGAGACGGGCGTCACGCCGCGATCGGTAGCCATCTGCCGCAGGCGATAACCGGCGTGGCTGCGCAATTCACGCAACGTCTGCGTCACGCCGGACAGGAAATGCCCCAGCGTCTCTTCCGCATGCAGTGAAACCAAAAACGGCAGCGTATTGACCGCCAAAGCCGGCGTATTGGTCGCTTTGCTGCTGCGACGATTCATCGCCGGCATCCACAGAGTGCGCGTATTCCCCTTATCATGCGGTAAAGGCGGCAACGTAAAAAACAGCCAGGCCGCGGACAGAGCCAGCAGCAGATCGGGCCAGCCGATGCCGCAGCGTTCGGACAACAGACGCAGCCGCCGTGAAATATCCTCCGGCAGCGGAGTACTGGTGCTCAGGCATTTCACGCCATATTCCCGGCCGCCTTTACGCACCGTCGGCAGCACCTGCGACAGCGGTAAATAACGCTGCCAGAACCGGCGATCCTTGTCGCAGCGTTCGGAAGACCCGTAGGCCAACTCATGCTGCTGGAAGGCGCTGAACGCGCCCAATGCTTGTCCCGCCGTGCCCTTGCCGAGAAAATGTGCGTACAACGTAGCGCAGCGATGCTCGACCAGCGCCATGCCGTAACCATCGATAATGATATGGTGAGCACGCAGGTACCAGATATAGCGCGCCGGCCCCAAAGTGAGCAGCCACACGGCCGCCATCGGTTGAGTATGCAGATCCATCGGCTGCGCGGCATCGGCCTGCATCAACCGCATCGCGGCCTGATAAGGGTCTGGATATTCCTGCAAATCAATACGCTTCAGGCGCGGGACCCGTTCGGGATCGTAGCGCTGCATCGGCCACCGATCTCCTCTGCGGGTATCAAACCGTAGCGCAAACGCCTGCGTTTCCGCGACAGTGAAGGTTATCGCCCGACACAACGCCGCCTCATCCACCGCTCCGCGCAATTCCGTAACGTGAGCGACGGTGGAAAAAGGCTGCCCGGGGTGCAAGATAAACTCCTCCCAGAAGTCTAACTGTGCCGGCGACAGCGGCAGCCATTCCGTAGCCAAAAGGGTTTCCGACATGTTACCTACCTTTGATATGCGACGTGGATACCAGAAAGACGGCAGCCGCAACGCGCTGAAAGTGTTTCAATACAGTTACAAATGAAAATGATAATAACACTTATTATCATTTTCATAAATATAGGGCAACAGGTTAATGCGCGTCGGGTAAGGAGGCTATCGAGGTAAAAAACGTTTGCCGACGACGGTGGGAATGTGGGCGATCAGCGTAATAACCGGAAAGGAATCCGCTACCACCCGTTCCCAGATCCGCAAAGCCTCATTATAGTTAAGCCGGGGGCTGCCTAAATGCCACTGCGGCGGCAGTGTCCCCCATCAACCTGAGGGAGCTACCACTTTTATGCTTTTAAAACAAACAACTGCAGGCCTGCTATTGGCGGGAACCAGCCTGTTGGCGGCGGGCAGCGCGCTGGCGGCTTCCGATACGCTGGTCTATTGCACGGTCGCCTCGCCGGAGTCTTTCAATCCGCAGCTCGCCAGCTCCGGGCCGACTTTTATCGCCACCTCGCAGGTGCTGTATAACCGCCTGCTGACGCTGCGCGAAAGTGATAAAACCCCTGCCCCCTCGCTGGCCACCGAGTGGACCATCAGCCCGGATGGCAAAACCTACACCTTTACGCTGCGCAAGGGCGTGAAATTCAACAGCAACAAATACTTCACGCCGACGCGCGACTTCAACGCCGAGGACGTGGTGTTCACCGTCATGCGCCAAAAAGACGCCAATCATCCGTACCACAAGGTGTCCGGTGGTAACTACGAGTACTTTACCGACACCGGGCTGGATAAGCTGATTACCAACGTCGAAGCGGTGGATAACGACCACGTGCGCTTTACGTTGAGCCAGCCCAACGCCGCGTTTTTGGCTGACTGGACGATGGATTTCGCCTCGATGCTTTCCGCAGAATACGCCGACGCCATGCTGAAGAAAGGCACGCCGGAGTACGTGGATAACTGGCCTATCGGCACCGGTCCGTTCGCGCTGCAGCAGTACAAGCAAGACTCGCTGATCCGTTACGTGGCCAATCCTCACTATTGGCAAGGCGAGGTAGCCAGCAAACACCTGATCTTCTCCATCACGCCGGATGCGCAGACCCGGGTGGCCAAGCTGAAAACCAATGAGTGCCAGATCATTCCCGCCCCGCTGCCGGAGCAGTTCGACGCCATCAAGAGCGACAAAAACCTGCAACTGCACAATATCAACGGCCTGAACGTCGGCTACCTGGCGTTCAACACCCAGAAGAAACCTTTTGATAATGTGCTGGTTCGCCAGGCGCTGAGCTATGCGGTGGACAAGAAGGCGATTGTCGCGGCGGTGTTCAAAGACAGCGGTACAACGGCCAATTCGGTGCTGCCACCGGCGATGCTCGGCTACAATCCGAAACTGCAAGACTATGCCTACGATCCGCAGAAGGCCCGTGATCTGCTGAAACAGGCCGGGCTGGAAAAAGGCTTTGAAACCGACATCTGGTCGATGCCGGTGGCGCGGCCATACAACCCTAATTCGCGGCGCATTGCCGAGATGATCCAGAGCGACTGGGCGAAAGTGGGCGTGAAGGCCAAAATCGTCACCTGGGAATGGGGCCAGTACCTGGCCGGGCTGCGCAAAGGGGAACAGCAGAGCGCGCTGTATGGCTGGATGTCGGATAACGGCGACCCGGACAATTTCGCCACGTTGCTCGGCTGCGCCGGCGTACAAACCGGTGCCAACATCGCCCGCTGGTGCGACAAGGGCTACGATCGGTTGATCCAAAAGGCGATTCAGGTGAGCGCCCCGGCAGAACGCGCCAAGCTTTATCAGCAGGCGCAGGTGATTTTTGCCGAACAGGCCCCGCTGCTGCCGCTGGCTAACGGCAAGGTGTTCTACGCCACCCGCAGCAACGTCAGCGGTTATGTGGTTGACGTGAACGGCAGTGATTTCGCCAAGGCGAAAGTGAATTAAAACGAAGCGCCGGGATAAATTCAAACCCGGCGCTTTCCTCTCCTGTGACATTTCGTTACCCTCAACGCCTATCGGATCTCAGGTAAACAAGGCAAATCCAGTGCAGAAAACATTTATGCCGATGCAGATCCGTCTGCACTGGCTGGTCGCTATCCTGTTGGTCATCACCTGCACCACGATTGAGCTGAGAGGCTTTGCCGAACCGGGCACGCCGCTGTGGTATCTGCTGGTGGTCACCCACTTCAGCTGCGGGGTGACGGTTTTCGTCTTGATGATCGCCCGCCTGATCCTGCGCTGGCGTCACGCCTCCCCCGCCATCAGCCCGATGCCGCCAAAATGGCAAACCGGCGCGGCGCATCTGGTGCATACCCTGATTTACCTGCTGCTGCTGACGCTGCCGGTTCTGGGCGTCTATTCCCGCTATCTGGGCGGCAAGGAGTGGTTTTTGTTTGGCCTGCCGATGCCGTTTGCCGAGATTGCCGACCGGCCGCAGGCGCGGACGATTATCGGCTGGCACAAGACGCTGGCCGCTTTCGGCTATTGGCTGATTGGCTTGCACGCCGCTGCAGCGCTGATTCATCATTATGCCTTTAAGGACAATACTTTGGTGAGAATGCTGCCGCTATTTAAAAAGCGTTAACCCAGGGGTAACAAGATAATAATAAGCATGTATATATAAGCCAATGGAAATAATCTACTGGCTTATTAATTCCACTATAACTTCGATAAAATAAAAATTTCACCCATCGAGTTGTATCTATCCCGGATATTGACTAAGGTTATCCATACAGTTCATATTCCCGAAAGTTAATAACAACAATCATAATCCAGTTTATTTAAAATTTATGCCCCCATCTTAAAAACGCCAGTTATTTTTCTGGGCAGCGATGTTATGCCATGTGTTCATACAAGGCGATTCAGTGCTGTCCATGATTTCAGTAATTAAATTTAATCGACTACACACACGGGAAATTCAATATGGATTTCCCATTCATAAAGGCTGGAGAAAAGTAATGAAAATAATGACTGGCATTATTCTACCCACGGTTGCGGCCCTCGTTTTTTCCGGTATGGCGCAAGCGGAAGACAGCGTAAAACCTATGACCGGCAAAGCGCAGGTGACGTTGGAACATGTGCACGCCGTGCAAGAAAATGGCAGCCCCGCGCCCCAGCACGATGCCGCCTGTATGAAACAGCTTTCGACACCCGAATCCAAATATGTCGGGATGAAAGTGAGCAGCGAATACACCATCGACACCGCTTCGTTAATGATGTCCGCAAAGTCCATGTTGCCCTCACCGAATACCTTGCAGCCGCTAGAACTTACGGTTGATTTATCCCCGTTAGGCATGGCGGGTGTTTATGCGTTTGGTGCATTCAAACCGAGCTCTTTGCCACAGGATTATGTTTACTTCACTGTCGACAAAGACTATAAAAACCCGGTCAGCACCTTTATGATCATTAATAAAGATGAGAAATATAACTGCGTAATTTCCAGTTCCAATCAGGCAATGAGCGAAGAGCAACGCAGCCATCTTGTGGTTAAGCAATAGCGTAATAATAATGGGGGCTGTGGATAGTTAACTGCCCTACCCCCATATTTTCATCTGCTGTTTTCGTCCGCGTTAAGTTAAATAGTACCGAATTCTCATGCAGAATGACCGCCCTACTCATCCTTATACACAGGTTCAGAGTATCTTGAAGGCCATATCTCCGCAGGAGGCAGATCCAAAGCTTCGGCTATCTGCTTGTTATCTGATGCGCCTACCATCCCATTTTGGAATAATGGCAGATATTCGATTTTGGGATATCACTCGCGGAAAACGCCATGACTTCAGTTTATTCAACCGAGTATCAATTAGTTATAAAAATACTTCGGGATGCTCGTATAGAAAAAGGCATAACTCAGGCCAAGCTGGCCGAAGCGCTGGGCCGCCCGCAGTCGTTTATCGCCAAGGTTGAGAACGGCGAGCGCAAGCTGGATGTGGTTGAATTTGCTGTGATGGCACGGCTGCTTGGGGTGGATGCTGGAGCTGTGCTGGGAATGATTGGTGGGCGGGTTCATTCATTGTAATAACGAAATCGAACCTACGACCTTCGCATTACGAATGTGTAAATAGATCCAATATTAATGCGTATCAAACGCCACGAGTAAATTAGGTACTTCCGAGTCGTTGGAGTGTTCCTGTATCGGTAGACGATCCTGCCCTATAGTTAAATCATCCGCAAGACTTCGGCGGCTACGAGCGGATAAGCGGACCGTCCCCCTGGCGTGCGGATACTAAATTCGTACACCGGCCCTTAGTAGGTTACGGATCCACAATTTAATAATTTACAGTTTCAAACCGTGAACTCATTAAATTTACGCATTATCTTGTCAAACACGGAGCCCGGCAGATAGCGGCGCAACGCGCGTACCTGACTGGACTGCTTACCCGCTGAATAGCGTAAGCTGGGCTTGGAAGCTGTCGCGGCCTTGATCACCGTGTCGGCGACGACCTGCGGGTCATCTCCTGTTTCCACCCATTTGCGCATGAGACCCTCACTCCGTGCACGATCTTCTGCATACACCGACATTGGCTGATCGGCACGTGTCAGGTTTTCTTCGAATGCGGTTCGTGTCACGCCAGGTTGCACCAACACTGCCCGGATGCCGAATCGACGCACTTCATGGTCTAACGATTCCGTATAGCCCTCAATTGCATGTTTGGTGGAGGCATAGTAGGCATTGAAAGGTGAAGGTATCAGGCCAAGGATGGAACTCATGTTTATGATCCTTCCGCTTTTCTGTTCACGCATGATCGGCAGCACCGCGTTGATAACGCGCACAACACCCAAAACATTCACGTCAAAAAGTCGTTCTACCTGTGCGATTGAAGATTCTTCTGCCCCGCCAAGCAGCCCCACGCCTGCATTGTTGACAACAAGGTCGATACGACCCGCTTGCCCGATGACTTCCTCTATCATGCTCTTCACGGACTCATCGTCTGTCACGTCGCACACCAACATCGTTATTCCGGCCGTGTTGGCAGTCGTCTTGCGACTGGTGCCAAAGACGCGATAACCACTTTGTGCCAATGACTTTGCGGTGACTAACCCGATACCTGATGACGCCCCCGTAACAAGAGCTATGCCTTGATTACTCGTATTCATTTGGTTTCCCTAGAGTGAGGCTGGATAGCCGATGAATGCAATGTTACTATCAAAATGATACCAAGTAACTACTAAAAAGATAGTTACAAATGAAAAAAATGAGCGAACATAAAAAATACGGTGAATGTTTCGCAGCCGGCGGCCTTGAATCTGTGGGTGATGCCTGGAATTTCCTGATGTTACGGAATGCGCATGTTGGGCTGACGCGGTCCGACCCCGTATGCAAAAAGGGCGCAGTTCAATGAACTGCGCCCTTAAATTTAAAACGCGAAATCTGACTCAGCTGCGAACCAAATCGTCGCCGTAGCCGATCCACTTGTAGGTAGTCAGTGCGTCCAGCCCCATCGGGCCGCGTGCATGCAGCTTCTGGGTGCTGACCGCCACTTCTGCGCCCAGGCCGAACTGGCCGCCGTCGGTGAAACGGGTGCTGGCGTTAACGTACACCGCCGAGGAATCCACCGCGCGCACGAAGTGCTCGGCGCTGCTCAGCGAACGGGTGAGGATCGCATCGGAGTGGTTGGTGCCGTGGGTGCGGATATGGTCGATGGCTTGATCGATGTCGTCCACCAGCGCCACGTTCAGATCCAGCGAAAGCCATTCGTCGTCGTAATCCCCTTCGGCCACGTCCACCACCGTCGCCGGGCCGTTTTTCAGCAGCGGCATGGCGTTCTCGGCCGCGTGCAGCGTCACGCCCGCCGCCGCCATCTTGGCGCTCAGCGCCGGCAGGAACTGTTCGGCGATGTTGCGGTTCACCAGCAGCGTCTCGAGCGAGTTACAGGCGCTTGGGCGCTGGATTTTGGCACTCTCGATGACCGTCAGCGCCTTGTCGAAATCAACGCTGTCGTCAACGTAGGTATGGCAAACGCCGATGCCGCCGGTGATCACCGGAATCGTCGACTGTTCGCGGCACAGTTTGTGCAAACCGGCACCGCCGCGTGGGATCAGCATATCTACGTAGCGATCCAGACGCAGCAGCTCATTCACCAGCGCGCGATCGGGGCTGGCAATCGCCTGTACCGCTGCGGCCGGCAAGCCGCATTGTTCCAGCGCCTGCTGGATCACCTTCACCGTCGCCAGGTTGGTGTGGTGGGTTTCTTTACCACCGCGCAGGATCACCGCGTTGCCGGTTTTCAGGCACAGGCTGGCGACGTCGATGGTGACGTTCGGCCGCGCTTCATAAATCACGCCGATCACACCGAGCGGGACGCGGCGGCGTTCCAGCTTCAGCCCGCTGTCCAGCAGGCTGCCGTCCAAGACGTGGCCGACCGGATCGTTCAGACGGCACACCTGGCGCACATCGTTGGCGATGGCCGCCAGCCGCGCCGGGGTCAACAACAGGCGATCGAGCAACGCTTCGGTCATCCCGGTAGCGCGCGCCTGCGCCATGTCCTGCTCGTTGGCCTGCAAAATCACTTCGCTGTTGGCTTCCAGCATGTCGGCAATCACCGACAACACCTGGTTTTTCTTCGCCGTGCTCAGCACCGCCAGTTGCCAGGAGGCCTGTTTGGCGGCCTTCCCCATTTGCTCCAGCATGCTCACTCCTTAGCTCACAATCATGTCGTCGCGGTGCACTGCCACCGGGCCGTATTCGTAACCGAGAATTTCGTTGATTTCCTGCGAGTGGTGGCCGGCAATCATGCGCATCGCATCGCTGTTATAGCGGCTGACGCCGTGCGCCAAGTCGCGCCCCGCCAGATTGCGGATGCGGATCACTTCGCCACGGGAGAAATCGCCCTTCACTTCGCGCACGCCCTTCGGCAGCAACGAGCTGCCGCGCGCCATAATGGCGTCGACCGCGCCGTCGTCCACGGTGATTTCACCGGCCGGCGGTGCGCCGAAGATCCAGCGTTTGCGGTTTTCCAGCGGGGTTTCCAGCGCGTGGAAACGGGTGCCCACCGGTTTGCCTTCAATCACGTCGCCCACCACGCCCGGCTTGCTGCCTGCGGCGATGATCACGTCGATACCGGCGCGGCAGGCTACGTCGGCCGCCTGCAATTTGGTGCCCATGCCGCCGGTGCCCAGCCCGGAAACGCTGTCGCCGGCGATGGCGCGCAGCGCGTCGTCAATGCCATGCACTTCACGGATCAGCTCCGCCTGCGGATTGTTGCGCGGGTCGGCGGTATACAAGCCCTGTTGATCGGTCAGCAGCAGCAGTTTGTCGGCCCCGGCCAGGATCGCCGCCAACGCCGACAGGTTGTCGTTGTCGCCCACCTTGATCTCTGCGGTCGCGACCGCGTCATTCTCATTGATTACCGGCACGATACGGTTGTCCAGCAGCGCAGTCATGGTGTCACGCGCGTTGAGGAAGCGTTCGCGATCTTCCAGATCGGCGCGCGTCAGCAGCATCTGCCCGACGTGGATGCCGTAAATGGAAAACAGCTGTTCCCACAATTGGATCAACCGGCTCTGGCCGACCGCCGCAAGCAGCTGCTTGGAGGCGATGGTGGCGGGGAGTTCGGGGTAGCCCAAATGTTCGCGCCCGGCGGCAATCGCGCCGGAAGTGACGATAACGATGCGGTGACCCGCTGCATGCTGTTGTGCGCACTGGCGTACCAGTTCGACAATATGGGCACGGTTAAGACGCAGCGATCCGCCGGTCAACACGCTGGTGCCCAATTTCACAACCAATGTCTGGCTGCCGTTCATAGTGTTTCTGCCGTGTAAGATGAGAAGGATAATGCAAAGGACTTTGTAACAGGAGAGACGCGTTATGCCAACAGGCACAACGCGAAATCAGCACAATACTGTGGTCAAACGGGGTCAGGCGGAGAGTTTGATCGGTTTTTCTTTGAAATCATCGGCCGGTTCAAGCGCCAGCTCCATCGTCGCCAGCAACTCGCCCAAGCGGCGATGGAAATCACGCAGGGTGGTTTCCAGCTTGGTTTTTACTTCAGTATCTTTAATATTTTCCGGCTTCCAGTTCCCGTCCTTATCAAACAGACCGAACTGATAGGCATAGGTGAAACGCGCCTCTTCAGCGTGCAGCTCGATCCACCATCCCCAAAACTCACGCTTCTCTGGGGCCGGTTTGACATTGACGCAAACGGCTAAACAATCAAAGAAAAAACGGTCGTTCTCGCACTGCCCTTCACGCAGGTACGGCCCCAAGCTGGCGAAACGTTTCATTAGTCGGCTTTTAGGGTGACCACTCGGTAACGTCATTCTTTAACCTCCTCAATGTAGACCACTCTTTTTAACAAATTGTTAAAATTTAGCAACAAATTAACGCATTTTATCTTTCATCCAGTGGGCCATTTGCAGCAAGGCCTTGTGGAAACTGCTATACACCGGCGCACGTGGAATAGCAATCAACTTGCCGTCCATTGAGGAGGATGCGATCAGGTGCGCCTCCTCTTTCGGGCTGAGCGGATCCTGATCCCAGTAGCCCGCCAGCATCGGCGTCGGGCAGCGGCGGCCCAGCAACCCCTGAGTTTTCAGCGAATAGCTGTTCAGTTCCACCCTCAGTACATTATCCGAGGCGTTGGCCATCCCCATCCGGCTGGCGAGCACGTCCATATACATGTCCGGCACGTCTCGCTGGCGGCCCGCGTCGCATAACAGGCTGTGGACCACCGGCCCCAGGCAGGCTACGCCACGCAGCCTCTGCGGCGCCAGATAAGCCAGGCGCACCGCCACATTGGCACCGAAGCGGAAGCCAAATGCGGTAACGCGCTGATGGTCGATCCAGGGCACCGAAGGCAGTTGGGTCAGCACTTGCTGATGCAGGAAACTGGAATCCTGCGTCAACTTCCACTTATAAGAAGAACCGATGGAAGGCATATCGATGGTCAGCATCGCGATGCCGTGCGGTTCCAGATATTCGCGGAACAGGCGATGATAATCGGTTTGCAAAGTGTCCAGGCTGCCGCACATCAGCACCATCGGGAATGGCGCCTCCCCCTTCTCCGGCAGGTGCAGGAAGCCGTTAATGCTGCTTCCCCCCTCAATGCGGAACTCCAGCACTTTGAGCTGATACGGCAGCAGCCGCGCGGCCTCTTCGTAGGCACGCGTGGCCAGCGTCTCGGCCTGTTCGGCCAGTTCGTCGCCTTTCAGGTGCGGGTAGCCGGCGATGCTGTAAAAGTTGACGGCGTTGAGCCAGTATTGGCCGCCGATCAGCGGATCTTGCTGTTCCAATGCCCGTTGCTGCCAGAGCATCCCCTGATGCACCCACTCGTAGATCCAGTTGCCGTTGCGGTAACCGATCACGGTATCGAGCAGCTTTTCGTTGGTATGTTCCACATCGGCGACCGCGATGCGCGCCAGCACTTCGTTGATTTCGATCGGATCAACGCCGCGCCAGGCCCACAGAAGCGGGTTGAGCATCCGGTACCAGTTGCTGACGGTGTTGCCTTCCAGCGTGGAGTGCAGATCGGCGCCGGTTTTGTTGCGCGCACGCAGCACCAACGTCGAGGTCTCGGGGTGTTTAAATGAGGGTTTGAACAGGATTTCAGAAAGGTTGGCTTGTGCCATGGTAACAACAGCCTCCGTAAATCTGGCCGTAGGCCGCAAACAGCCTACTTAACTGGAGGTAGTGTACCTAACTCTGGGACGATAAACCAAAATAACGAAAACGCCCGGCATAACCGGGCGTTTTACTGGCGTGAGCGGGGATTAACGGCCGCCGATCGGTGGCACGAAGGTCACCGCCATGTCCCACGGCTGCTCGATCCAGGTATCCTGCGGGATATCGACCACATAGTCGTCCACCAGCGGGCGGCCTGCTGGTTTGGCGAAAATAGTGACGAAATGCGCTTTCGGGTACATGTCGCGGATCGCTTTCGCGGTGCCGCCGGTATCCACCAGATCGTCGACCACGATAAAGCCTTCACCGTCGCCCTCGGCGCGCTTGAGTACCTTCATTTCGCGTTGGTTGTCATGGTCATAGCTGGAAATGCAGACGGTATCCACGTGGCGGATGCCCAATTCGCGCGCCAGTAAGGCCGCCGGCACCAGGCCGCCGCGGCTTACGGCAATAATGCCCGTCCATTGGTCAGCAGGCAGCAGGCGGTGAGCCAGTTTGCGCGCTTGCATTTGCAGCATGTCCCAGGTAACAACGTATTTTTCGCTCATAAAATGGTATCCCAGCCAGCAATGGTGTGGCTTACTCGTGATCAGGGGAAAAAAGGTTGCGCGAGATTATAGAGACTGGTTGAGCCGAATACCAGTTGTACTGTGGAAATCATAAGTATTTCGTCTGGTGATTGATCCTGCATAAACCAACAATCACACGTCAAATATGTGCATTCCCTCCCTTAAACAGTGCAATAGGGTACGCGCGCGCCCCTGAATAAAGTGATATTCTCTGGAGATCGTGCCAAAAACGCACCGATGCCAACCAACCCTAACCGAGCGGCATTCACGCCATGCTGAGAATGCTGTCACAGGAGACCTATAGTGTCTGAATTGTCTCAACTTTCACCACAGCCGCTGTGGGATATTTTTGCCAAAATCTGCTCTATTCCGCATCCTTCTTATCATGAAGAAGCGCTGGCACAGCACATCCTCGCATGGGCCAAAGAGAAGAATCTGCATGCCGAACGCGATCAGGTGGGCAATATCCTGCTGCGCAAGCCGGCCACCAAAGGCATGGAAAACCGTAAACCGGTTGCCCTGCAAGCGCACCTGGATATGGTGCCGCAGAAAAATAACGACACCGTGCACGACTTCGCCAAGGATCCGATTCAGCCGTACATCGACGGCGAGTGGATCAAGGCGCGCGGCACCACGCTGGGCGCCGACAACGGCATCGGCATGGCTTCCGCGCTGGCGGTGCTGGCTGACGACAGCGTCGAACACGGCCCGCTGGAAGTGCTGCTGACCATGACCGAAGAAGCCGGCATGGATGGCGCATTCGGGCTACAGCCTAACTGGCTGCAGGCGGATATCCTGATCAACACCGACTCCGAAGAAGAAGGCGAGATCTACATGGGTTGCGCCGGCGGTATTGATTTCATCACTACCCTGCCGTTGCAGCGCGAAGCGGTACCGGCCGGCTATCAGACGCTGAAGCTGACCCTCAAGGGCCTGAAAGGCGGCCACTCCGGCGCCGAGATCCACGTGGGCCTGGGCAATGCCAACAAGCTGCTGACGCGCTTCCTGTTCGCTCATGCCGCAGAGCTGAACCTGCGCGTGCTGGATCTGAACGGCGGCACCCTGCGCAACGCTATCCCGCGTGAAGCCTCTGCGGTGGTTGCCGTACCTGCGGCAAAAGCCGACGCGTTGAAAGCGCTGAGCCAAGCGTTCCTGGCGACGCTGCAAAACGAGCTGTCCGCCAAAGAGAAGAACATCACCGTGCTGCTGGAACCGGTGACCAGCACCTCTCAGGCGTTGACCGCCGACAGCCAACAGCGTTTCCTGGCCCTGCTGAACGGCACGCCAAACGGCGTGATCCGCATGAGCGACGCGGTAAAAGGCGTGGTGGAAACCTCATTGAACGTTGGCGTGGTCACCACCAGCGAGAACGAAGCGGAAATCATCTGCCTGATCCGCTCGCTGATCGACAGCGGCAAAGATTACGTGGTCGAGATGCTGACGGCGCTGGGCCAACTGGCCAACGCCAAAGTGGCGCCGAAGGGCGGCTACCCAGGCTGGCAGCCGGACGCGGACTCTCCGGTCATGCATCTGGTGCGCGAGATTTATCAGGATCTGTTCAACAAAACGCCGAACATCATGGTGATCCACGCCGGCCTGGAATGCGGCCTGTTCAAAAAGCCGTACCCGAACATGGATATGGTGTCGATCGGGCCAACCATCACCGGGCCACACTCGCCGGATGAGCAGGTACATATCGAAAGCGTCGGCCTGTACTGGAAGCTGCTGACCGCGCTGTTGAAAGCGATTCCTGAACGAGCGTAACGCTAAAAGACCGGTAAGATCGCCCATGGCGATAGGCTAAGAAACCCACGACCGGCTTTTGTACTGTATAAAAATCCGGAAATATCTTTATTTCCGGATTTTTTATGGAACATGACTGGGCAATTCGATAGTGAAGCGGTTCATTGTCCTCCCCCCATCGATCGCACGCAGGCCTCCGCCGCGAGTCGCTTTGGCCAGCACACTCTACCCTAGGATGACAGCATCCACATAGCCAGCCCCAGAGCCGCCCCCCAAAACATCGCGCAAAACAACAGGGTGCCGATCCAGATGCTCTTGCGACTGAGCCACCAATCCTGGTGCAACCATCGGGCATTCAATGTACTCCAGCATCTACTCACACGAACCCATATCATTCTTCTCCTCCTGAGATATGTCATCTTGCATAATTGGCTTACACCGAATGCTCCGTAAATCCGGCAATAGGCTAATCTTTACGCCAACAAATTAAACAAACCATGCCCCGAAACCGACAACCATTTACCCACTTCTCTTGCGGGCCAAAACACGAGGGCGCCAAATACGCCTGCACTTAAGCAGCAGACCCACGCTATCCGTGCCTTCATCTGTGCGCTCTTGAAGAAAATGGTCGGAAAAAATACGGCGTGGCGCCGGTTTCGTCAGGGTATGTCTGATTCAGGGAGTTGCACTTTACGTCTCTCTCCCTGGGCGCTGAAAAAGGCGCTATGGTTTTTCATCGTCCCTCCTCACCGTCTCGGTAATAAAAGAGCGGGGCATCGGCGCAAACCACCGTAACAACGCCAACACGTTCTTGGCCTCTAGCTTAAATAGAGCGCCGGACCTATGGGTATAAATCGTTTTCGTACTGACGCGGTGAGCGTGCGCCTGCGTGTGAACGGATATTTCACGCAACGTTTGCGCCAACGCCCGTCGCTCGCCTCGGGTAAATACCCGTGCGGGCTTATAAGGCGATATCTCGTTAAACCATTCTTCCGTCGAAGACATAATGAGCCGACATAATTTCGATGGCGCCAGCCGGGCATCCACGACGCGTACAGCGCTGCTCGGCCCCACACTGCGCAGAATGCGGCGAACAACCTCCGGTTCAATATGCGATAACACCAGGATGCGAGGGTAACTCGCCACGGAAACCTCCCCCAATTGCAGCAACAAAACCAACGCGGCCTGAGGCACTATCGGTAAGCGCACGACCAGAAGATCCTGTGCAGATTCCCCCCTTTCGCGAGGGCTTGTCATCATGTATGGGGAAATGCTCGACAGCAGTCTCGACAACGAATCGACGGCCATGACGTTCCAGTTGCCTGAGCTTGAAAAATACTGCTGTAGTGCTGCCTTCAACCCTATTCGCCCGTAACAACAGCCATCGACAAGGGTCACCTGCCAGCGCATTTCTGTGAGATGCGCACCCGCCGGCGTATCAAGGTGCTCCGCCGCATCCGTCGGCAGACCGGCTCCCTTGCCCGTCTGTGGATAAAACGTATTCATGCAACCTCCTGTCCATTACAATGACCGGCGCCCCCTGAGACAATGACGTTCGCCCCCCTACACACGACAAGAAGGAAAACCGACGGTATCCTGCCTACTCTCTGCTACCCCAAATAACACACACGCCCCTATCTCCCGCACCAATCAGCCATGCCGCACTCTTGTTCGTTGGCCGTGCATGGGCAGCATTTTTTAACCGCTTTTGGGAAATAAATATGAGCAACGCCATTAACAACGCCTGCCGTTGTCGCCCATTATTTTCAATAGCGATTCTAAAATAAAAAAAACATGTACGGCTGATATTATTAAATCAATCTTGAATTTTAAGAATACATTCCGAGCTTAATTCTTAAATATTGCACCATCTATAAATTAATGCGCCATCACACATGACTTACATTGTAAAACGACATTATGATTAAAAATAATAACACCAGAAAATTCTGAATATAATTCCAAAATCCATTATCTCACCCCCCAGATAATTTAAGCTTTACCTTGTTTTCTTACCATATCGAATTGACCAGTGAGCACGCAGGAAATTTGCCATTTTGTCATGCCATAGGGTGCTATAAATATCAGGCAGGGTGCAGCCTGCCTGATAAAAGTTCGTTTAAAAGTTGTACTTCATCCCAAGCATCGCGGCGCTATCGTTATAGCCTGCATCGCCCATCTGCACGCCAACGTTACCCCAAAGATTAAGGCGCGGGTTAATTTGCCCTTCAAGCCCAACTTTAGCTTCAGCGAGATTGCTTGCCCCGTTTTGGCTAACGGTACTGTCATCCATTTTGGTCGCAAAATCGCGCGTATTGTGCAACCAGTTCAGTTCGAAATAAGGCTGGAAGTGGCGCTCCTTGCCGTTATCACGTGCATGATGACCTTTAAGGTAAGTTTTAATGCCGAGCCGAGTCATGATGTTCCCATCCCCCTCGCCGCTAACCTGAGTTCCATTGGCTTCCCGATGGCCATCCGCCCTTACGCCCATCCATACTACCTGGGCCTGCGGCTGAACGAACCACTGATTAAGCGTGCCCTGACTCCCCAGGAATTGCCCAAGTTTCCATGTGTAACCTCCTTCCAGCGAAGCGGTAATCCCGTGAGACTTATATCTTTCAGTCGTCAACTTATCGCCGCTCACCTCGTTATTGAACCAACTGTACTGCAGCCAGCTATCCAAATAGGCACCGATACGATTTTCATTATTGGCATACCAGGTGGCATAACTCCCTATGCTGTAACCCTCCACCGAGCCTTTCGAGCTATAACTGCTTACCTGATTCCGGGAAGTGCTGTGGTTGTTGCCATAACCCGCCATAAAACCGACGTGACCGCGATTCAGCCCATCCGTGCTCCAGCGCGCAACATCGCCGCCAATCTGAGCCACATACCGATTACTTTGGGTTTTCAGTTGCCCACTGCCATCACGCCAGGCATTATGCCCGCCGATCTGACGCAGCCACAGGCTGGTCACCTCCTGTTGCCCAGTCAGCGCATCGATATACCGGGTTTCCCCCAGGCGATCGTGCAAAGTCATCATAAACAGGTTGTTGGCCGCCGCCAGGTTAGCCGTGTAGCTTCCTCCTTCCGGGCGAATGACTGAAACTGTTTCCGGTTGCGGATCTGGCGTTGGTTGCGGATCTGGGGTTGGTTGTGGATCTGGCGTTGGCTCAGGGTCTGGGTCTGGCGTTGGCTCAGGACTGACCGAGTTGCTGCTCAGATACCAGCTTTCCCCTTTTTTGACGAGATCGTAATCGTAAGCGCCGGCAACGATACGATCCATTTTGACAAAACGCCCCCAAGAGGTACCGCCGACATCAACGATTTTTATTCCCTCAACAGTCTGTGCGCCATGACCGCCAAGATTATTGATGGAAACGTTAGTGGTTCCCTGCTGAACATCTCCGCCGACAATAAGTTTATTCGTCGATGAATCGTCGCTTCCCAGCACGCTGTTCATTACCAGCATCCCACCGTTGCCGGTGTAATTTCCCGTCACCGTCAGGGTGTCGAATGGGTTCGGCGCGGAAAAGGCAATAGTGCCGTTATTGCTGAGTTGCCCAACGATAGAATTGCTTGCCATATTCCAGTGACTGCTACTATCCAAAGTCAATGAGGTGGCGTTATTTACCGCACCATTCAGTACGGAACCTGAGGCAAGATTAATGACTGCGGTATTTCCCAGATCCGCCACCACAATATCGCCATTTAACCTACTGTTTGTCGCATTGAAAATGACGTTACTGTAAATGTTATTGGCCGGATTAAGAGCATCTTCATCGTTGCTGACGATCATAAGCTGACCCTTTCCGCCGCTAAGAACGGAATCTTTCACCTCCAGCGCCAAATCGGTCGTATCGACAGCTATTGCCTGCGCCAGCTCGCTTTTGAGCGTCACCTTATCGAGCGAGACTTTATTGCTGAGCGGAGAAGTTGAGGAGTAGCCATTGACATACAGCCCATATGCCCCCTCACCTGAAGTGGTAATGAGGCTGTCGCTGATGTTCAGCGATCCCGCGCGGCTCCACAGCCCAAATCCATCCTTGCCGGTGGTTTCGAGCTGCACGTTGCCTGCGGTTATTTGCGATCCAGGGTAGGCCAATAAACCCGGTGCAAGCTCGCCATGCGTAACAATGATGCTGTCAGCCAATGTTCCCACACCGCCACGTGCCGTGAAAAAGCCCGCGCTTCTTGCTCCCGAGGTAGTAATAGACAGGCCATCACCCCGTACCCGGTTTTCGGTATATATGCCGTAAGCATTGTCCCCCTGCGTTTGGAGGGTGCTGTTTGTGAGCTCGGCAGTTCCTATTTGCGCATTTACTGCGATAGCACGCTCACCCTCAGTAGTGATATTTGCGTTATTCATCATTACCGAAGAGTCTTCTGAGGCAATCCACACCGCATCGCTGTATGCACCTTGAGTGGTGAAGTACCCTCCCTCAACATTAACAACTGCGGCCATATTGGCATTCAACGCATAACTATGATTACCCGTAGTACTGGCGGCTACATTATCCAGCGCCAGCCTCCCCGCCATCACCCTGATGGCATCTCTTCCAGCGGCTGCAATAATACTGTCGGTAACCTGAGCTATTGCCATGCCCTGGGACGTGGACCAACCACCATCCAAAGCCAGCCCCAGCGCATTATTTTGAGCCTGAATATTCATATTGCTCAACATAGCTTCAGCGTTGTTCGCCAGATAAACCCCGGTGCCGGAACTCCCGCTAACGTTAATTTGTAAATCTCGGCCAATAAATTTACTGTCATCGATCCAGGCCCCACCGCCGCGAATCCCTGAGCTATTCAACTGTAGCCGGGTGCCGGTAAAATTAGCGCCATTTTTCGCCTGAATAATGAAGGTACCATTAGTCGCGTTTTCAAGTGTCAGATCATCCAGGGAGCGTACTGTACCATCAGCAATAATAGTGTCGTTGTTGGCCGCCCACACATAAGAACAGGGGGCAATGAATACGGGTAAAATATACAGCGGGTTGAATAATAACAAGCCAATATTCCATTTGTTATTGACATTACAATTCATCGTCAACTCCTTTTTCCAATTTAGTATTTATAAGCACAAGGTATTTCGTTCGCCACATCCACACTTCGCAATAAACGAAGCATATCTATAAAATTCAGCTTGATTTTCCGCTCCCATTTTTCGAAAGGCGTTTCTATAATGGGTACGTATCGTTTTGCGCGAACGATTAAGTATTCTTGATATTTCAGCACTATTGTACCCCTGCCCTATAAATATCATGACATCATTTTCAGTGTCAGAAAGTTGAGCGTATTTTTTCAGCCCAAACTTCCAGTAGACCTCTTCTTTATTGCTAAATTCGTTATAATCAGCATGGGCTATCTCCAGTATCTTGCATATTCTCATGGAAATATCATTTAGGGTTTTACTTTTTGGCAAGAAAGGTATGTGAACGGTTATTTTCTCTGCCCTTTTACGCCCAATCTCATTGTGGCTAACACGCATTTCGTTGAAAATATTGATCGTTACCAGATCGTCATGGAAGATAATGTTAGCGATATCCTTATTTTTTTCCTGCGATGGCAATAAGAAAAAGACCTCATCTAAACAATCATCTGGGAGATGTTTTAAGATTAAAAGACTCAATCCCGACATTTGGTAAAAATTAGAATCCATTAATAATATATTTAACATGCTTCACACCCATGTGTTATGTTCTCCATTCGATATGTAACGATCAGCTACATCCGCCTCCCTGTGGCATCCGGTTACACGCGGGTATGGCAGACCGCAACATAAGGCCGGATACGTTCCGATAACACTTTTCGGGCATAAAACACACTCAGGGTAAGCCCGATACAGCGGCAGCTTTGTTTCATTGGTGCGCCCTGTCTTCTCCGCATTACCATTATTTTCTGACGTTGTTCATTTCCAGAACGAATAAAGCAGACGATTTTTCAACAATTCATTGCCGCTTTTCAGTTGCCTGGTATTCTGTTCCCGCACCTGAATACGGCCTTGCTCAGATGTGATGGCGCTGTCTGATTCGCTCACGCTGGAGTGAGGGTAAGATAAGCCAATTCCCCATGCTGTCTACCGCGCCTTAAAGGCATATCCTCATTGATACGGGAGATCAACACATTTCTACTTAGATTTCCTTATTATCATAACTCTTTGTAAGCATGTCTCCCTTATTTGAGAGGATAAATGTATCTTCGTATCAAAAAATCCAATATTTTCACTCACTATAATAATGGGATCAGCATATTTATGACCATCCTTCCCCTCTTGTGATTTGCCTCATTCTATAGCCAACACCCAAAACGATCAAATATATCTAAAAATGCACTAACAATAGAATAATCAACCGTCACAGAATAAAATTCAGAATAAAAAACCAATATCAATGATTCACATGGTTAATAAGAAAATAATCACTGGGATTTTTCTGGAGTTTAAGCGGATGAGTTTTAGATTATGCTTATTTTAGGAAAAACGGCTAGGAAAAAAGCCCAGCCAAATATCCCAATTTGAAGAAAAAATCAAAAGGAAGAATGTCGATTTTTAAGGGCCTATAGCAGCTTTAAGTCTACTTTTTCCGACTCAAAGTCATAACGGCCACTCATGCATAAATCAACCGGATTGGGTTTCCAGTAAATCAAACCCCTAATTTCAAATAGAATGACAGCATGTCGAGGTACAGTATCCTTTTCCTGCAATGAGCGGACGAGTAGCGTTTCCGGGATGATCCGCGGTTCAAAACGTAAGATTGTGTTACGAATAATTTTTTCTATAACATTCCAGTTTGAGTGATTTTCCTGAGTACCAATCAGCGCAGGAACACCGTAATTAAGTACCGACTCTATTATGTTTTTATGTCGAACTTTATCCAGGGTATCTTCGATATTGGTATGATTGATAAGATCGACAATATCCTTCTGAACCAAACTGCGAATCCTTTTTATATCAATAGGCTTTTCACGGTCATTAGGAATTTTAGGGTCATCGTCCTGTAAACGTTCCAATAAGGTCGGAAGATATTGCCGGTTCTTTTCAAAAAAATTATCCGAATGCAATGTCGCCCACTTCCATAATTGATTGTTCACTGAGGTTAGTGGTCAGAACCTTGCGCCCACTGCCGGCGAAGAGAATATCGGACAACGTCGCCCATTCCGTTTTTAACCCCAGCTTACAATCTTGTGAATCACCTTGATTAACGGGATAACGCGCCGGAATAAACCCATAATAAACGTCCCCCGCGACTTTAATGGTTGAAGGTACCCACAGGAGATCGAGCAAATCTCCAGGTTTTGTGACGCTCAACTGCTGTAGGGAAGCAAAAGGCAACCAGCGATATCCCCCGGCACAAATAAACTCGCAAACCGGCCCAAGGCGACTGTCGCTGTCCGCGATCCAGGAAAATTCTCCCAATGTATCGCTTTTCCCGGCGCTTTCCGGCGCAAGTTCAAATGCGTCCTGGCGAGATATCCGCGCCTCTTCCGCTTTCCCCGCATAGTGTTCCGCATTTGCTTGCTGTAATTTCTCCATCCATTGCGGAGTATCCCCTTGCAAAGTGGCCGCCTGACGCTCTCCGGTTAGGACCTGCATGCGCTGCATTTCACTGAACACCAAGTTCTTATACAGCTCGATCCGCTTTTGTGCGCCTTCATCCAGCAGCGCCAGCGTCTGAAGCTGCAACAATGCCTTATCCCACTGTCCTTGAATGCCATATAATTTAAACAATACTTCCCTCGCTTTCAGATCCTGTGGACGCTCTTTTACCTGAGCCAGTACCTGTGCAAAAATGTCATCCAGCGAGGAGGTTTTTAATGCCTGGGTGAGAAAAGTTAAATCCTGCATAGTAATTTGTCCTTAGATTAGTAATGAGAATCCAAACCAACTTTGTAAAAGTCCTGAAATACCAGTTCAGGGACTTTATATTTTCCTTTGGCGACGATATGTTCAGGGGAAAGGGCTTTGAGTAGTTCCACTTTATCCTCTTCATTGAAGATATCATTCGAATGATCCCCCACCTCAAGTTCAGGCCATACTTTTTCCATCAGAAAATCCTTTGCGACAATACATTCGGTTAAGGTTTTTTCTTTAATTTTCTCCCTGATACTGTCAAAACGGTGATCCGTTTTGATTATATTCTCAGAATGACCGCTTACCCCATCGTAATGCCCGCCATCCAACTCCCTCCAGATAAGGAAACGTTTATATTCCACCTCCAATGTCTTCAGAACATCATTTCCTTTGTCCTGAGCCAGCACCACGTCGTTGAAATAACGCAGATCATTAATATAATTTCCCCCGTTGGGGAGAATTTCCTCAACGTCAGGGATCTTGTTTGCCGCCAGCCATGCGCCATTCGGATAAATAAGCTCATAGAATCCCGCTTCATCCACTTCGTCAGAGCCAGTGGTCATGACCAACTTAAAATGACCAACCTGTATTTTACTTTTCTCTCTTAGCGGGTGAACGCTTCCATACTGAAGTTCAAGGTCGTCCAGCCGACAAACGTGGTTAGCGCATAAATTCAGCATCACAGGCCGGGTCATATCCCAGTAAAAAGCGACGGCATCCTGCTCGTTGCCAGAGACGTGGGGACCGAAGCCCCCACTGGCGACATCTAAAACCGCGGCATTATTTACCGTCAGGTTTCCCGGCAACGCAACAGGGTGGCGCGATGGCGGCCACTCGAATTGAATGTTCACTGAATCAACCTATGTAAACATCGCCGGAGCCTGTTACCACGACAGCCCCACACCCCGTCACATCGCCAAGCCGTGCTGCGGGAAGATTGTTAATGAAAACCGAGCCAGAACCTGTCGCAACAGGCGCAGCACCGTGACCCAGAGCGCAAGGTGCAATGCTTGCACCGGCCATTGCAGCGGGAAGACCATTAATGTAGACATCCCCGGAACCCGTGCATAATGCGCCGCCGTGGGCAGTCGCATCGCCGACTCGTCCTGCGTTTTGCATAATTAACTCTCCTTGATGAAACACTAAGAACGACAACGGATATACGCCGTTGTCGGGTTAAATAAACCGTTAAGGTTCTGGTGTTGCACTACCGGTTGGCGTCTCTGTCGGCGTCGGCGTCTCCGTCTGAGTCGGCGTTGGCGTCTCCGTCTGAGTCGGCGTTGGCGTCTCCGTCTGGGTCGGCGTTGGCGTCTCCGTCTGGGTCGGCGTTGGCGTCTCCGTCTGGGTCGGCGTTGGCGTCTCCGTTTGGGTCGGCGTTGGCGTCTCCGTTTGGGTCGGCGTTGGCGTCTCCGTTTGGGTCACGGTTGGTGTTACCGTTGGTGGCGGTGTCGGTGTCGGCAATGGCGGCAGAGGAATAATCACGCCGAACAGAGCGCTAATCGACGGTAATCCCGGCAAGCCGATCATTCCGCCGCCGCCGCCACCACCACCGCCGCCCCCGCAATTGTTGCCGCAATCACCTGGGTTGATATCCACCTCCCCCCCCTGAATGACGACCTTACTGGAGCCAATGATTTTGATTTTACTCGCTGATATGATCAACTCACCGCCTGCGGTGAGGGTCATCGCGCCGCCCGCGACCATGGTGCTCGCCCCCCCGACGGCAAGAGAGTGGTAGCCCCCAACGTTGACCTGATGCGCACCGCCAACGGAAAGAGAGTGATATCCCCCGACTGCAGTCATAAACGCGCCGCCCACATTGATCCCTTTGGCACCTGCAACGTTGTCGCTCTGGCTTCCACCGACCTGGATAGCCAGTGCCGCCCCAATCATGGCGCTGCTGTTCCCAATCACCTCAGACATATAGTTCGCGCCGACAAACAGGTTTCGCGACACGCCCACATTAACGTCAGAGTTCAGACCAATGGTCTGAACTTCATTATGTTTGGTCAAACGGCTCATATTGCGCTCGGCCTGTTCCCAGTACTGCTCGAGGCCCGGCTTATCTTCAAAACGAATGCCGTTAAAATTACTGCGGCCGCCGCCGACAGTGCGGCTGATAAGCCCGCTCTGCGTCGCATTGACGGGCAGATCCCATGGCGGCATAGTGACGTTGTTGTAAAGGCTACCGGTAATCAACGGCCTGTCCGGATCGCCATTGATAAAATCAACGATAACTTCATGCCCGATACGCGGAATGTAAATCCCGCCAAAATTATTGCCCGCCCAGGCCTGACTAACGCGTAGCCAGCAGGAGTCAAACTCGCGATTTTGGCCATAGCGATCCCAGAGAAAACGCACTTTTACCCGACCATATTCATCCGTCCATATCTCCTCCCCCGGAGGCCCTACGACAATGGCCGTCTGCGGCCCGCTGGTTTTAGGCCTGCCCACGGTCATCGGATGACGGTAAATTTTGGTGGTTGGCTGAACGGTAAAATCGCAGCTGTAGCGGAATTCGTCCTTCGAGGCTAACTGGTCTATTTCCTCTATCAACAGGTGGCTGCGCAGGACCATGTATTCACGATTCGCTTTCTCGACGGGATAATTCGTCAGTTCGAAATCGCAACCACAGGCAATGCCGCGCAATTCACCGGAACCTTCACAACGCGAACCTAAAGCTCCCCGTTCTTCCATACGAACGCGCGCCAACTGCTCGCCGATATTCGGCTGTTCATAATCGCCGGGCCAGTGGAAGATCTCCATCTGGTTAAAGCTGGTCTTACGCGGCTTGCTATCCAGTGCCATAATATCCGCGCGTGACTTGGTAAAATCATAGTCATTGGTAACCCATTTCCCGGAGGTAATAGTTTCCTGGAAATGAAACTGCTTGATATATTCCTGATCCATCTTAGGACGATCGGGGGCATACTGAATAACGTGATAGGCTTCGCTGGGGAAGCGCTTATGTGCGCCGACGTTATCAACTAAAATCAGTTGATGATTTCTTCCGCTGTGCTCGAAAAACCAGTAAATACCCCACTCTTCCATCAGGCGTTCAATGAAGTCGAAATCTGTTTCTCCATATTGAACCTGGAAATCGAGCAGGGGGTAGCTCCCCGCCAAACGCTTTTCAACGGGAAAATTATAATCGCCCAGCACCTCGTCAATAATATTCACTACCGTTTTCTGTTGGAATATTTTGAAATCTTCGGTTAATTCCGCGAGGTGAAGCCAGGGCCGAATTATCAGCTCATAAAGCGCCTGATTACCGTCACGCCCCACATAGCGGGCTTTCTGTACTATGCCAGAAATTTCGCGTACGTCTTTGCCAATGCCGATAATCTCACCCAACCCGTTGCCGTCGAGTTCAATTTCAACGGTCATTTCTTTGCCGATCAACGATTTCAGATCGACATTCGATGCCGCCTGCCATGGAATAAGCGGATTAGCGGGCGTTTTAGCGGTAATCGCATAGGAATAGAGTGAAGAAAGCGACTCTTCACCATCCAGCTTTGAGATTACCAACGCCGGTTCTCCAAGCAAAAGCGGCATCGCCGAGCTGCTTAATTTAATAGTACGTGGCATATGATCACCTACTGCGTTGTGAATATCTTAGAATGATGCGTCAGGCGATTTAGCCTCAGCGCTTCGTAACGAAATTCTCTGCGAATCTAATATGTTGCCGTGCCGGCTTTGCCGCCAAATCCAGATGCTCGCCTCCTGCTGAATACAGTCGGGCCAGTTTTTCCACGGCATAACCTCAACACCATCAATACTTCGAATGTGATAGTCTTCCTGAGCCCCCTCCCTGAGTAACACCTGTGAATGATTTTTAAAGCGCCAGGCAGGCGTCAAAACAAAGGATTCCCAGAACGGGGAATAAGATCGTTTTAATGCTTTGACCCATTGCCATAGCGGCCGCCAGTTCTTTTCGGCAAAATCACTTTTCTGCACGTTATTTAAAATCCTTGCCGCCCAGAACGTCAGCGGAAATTCAGTGCACATATTTTTCTGCAACCACCGATAAGACACCACGCTATATACGACAACCAGTGAGGCGTCTCCCTGCTCACCACGAAGCACCATAAATGCGCCGGCGTAGTTATATTTCCCCTGCCGTGCGGTGGAAGAAATAACAAAACACCACGGATAGCTCTCCGATAAATACCCTTCCAGCATTGAGGAACCTATGTTTGGCAGAATCTGTTGGGTAATCAGGGAACGCACTTCCCGCTGTCGCTTACCCAACCTGCGAAATGGGCTCACACGCGATTCATCAACAAGTAAATACAGACGTAGCGACATAGATCCCTCTAGCGTATGGTTGCCACTTTTTAATAACCGCCGGGACAACGAAAGTCCTTCAGTAAATCCACGACAAGCCTGTCTTTATAAGTCAACCCGGAAACTTCAATATTCGCTCGTCGTGAATCCAGATCGTAAACCAGGACAGTTTCACCCGAATCGTTTTTGACAATATCGCTGGCCCCCTCCATCCAGCGGAATAATGACCATGGGCCACTAAACGTCAGTGATGAGGCCCCTAAAGCGACACGCGGGGCAGCATTAAGCATAATTCTCGATGCCATGCGCGATGCCGGCCAGGTGATCGGTACCGGCGACACCGGCCAGTGGGCATAATTCACCTGTTTCCCGTCGAAATTCATATTCAGTTGAGTGATCGCCGGATCGAGATAAGGCACCGAAATCTCGAAAGCGAGCGACATTTTCCGCCCCCCGTCTTCCTGGAAAAAAGCCTCGCGAATGTCTACCACGCGCTCGAAAACATCCAGTATGTCCGTAGAATCTCCATCCGCATCGCCCTTGTAGCGCCACGGATGAGAGGAGGTATCCACTTTGTCCGCCAGATTTTTCTTGAAGTATTCGTCTGCCAGTCCGCCCGCAGCAAAGAAACGTTCAAAGTCCGCCAGCTTCACCTCTCGCCGGCTATCTGCGAACGGATAACGTCCCGCAAGCGCAGAGCGGCACATCCGGCCAAGATTGTCTTCGATGCCTTCATTGCTGATGGCGATAGCTTCACGGCTGGCGCGCCGGTAGGCATCATGCAACAGTGGGCCAATCAGGTTGCGCAGCGGATCGGGCCAGGTTTGCGATTCCGCACTCATGTTCAGCGCCGTGTTGGAGAGCGCCATCGAGTTGCCGTTTTTCAGCGCATCATCATAGATGACGAACAACGTATACTGCTCGCTGAGCGCCCCCATCAGCTTACTCAGCTCCGAGCCCCCCGAAACGGGGCGCTCGTCCCCTGCCGCCTCATGGCTGCCGGTGACGAACTCGCGCAACGGAGCAAAATGATTATCTACCCGCTCTCTCAGCAACTTGTTTTCCACTGCGGCCCAGGCGAGATTCACTTTAGCTGCCGCATTTAAAATCTGTCCCTTATTACTGACGTTATCGAGCAGCGATTTGCCCTCCTTTCTCACCAGCGTGGTTTCCGTCACGGCGCGACGTACCAGATTAGCAAGCGGAGAGTCCGCCGAGCTCAGCGTCCGCAATATGTAAATATCCGCCGCCACGCCGGCCGTGCCGTAGTTCAGTTGCAGAACGTCCGTTTTAATGCGGATATTGCTCAGAAAATCCTGCCAATGCCGGGCGTATTCATCCAGATAGAGCGCCAGAATCTGCTGCTGTATCGGGTTAACCAACACGCCATTGTCCGCGACTTTCATGTGGGGCCGTGGGGCGCTGTTGCTCCCCTTTCCCATGACCCAGGCGTCCTCATGCTCCAGCCACATCAGGCCCGGATCCATTTTTTTTTTAAACAGGTCGTAATAGCCCGCACGGGTAAATAAGCCGGGAATGGCCGTCTCGCCGCTTTCGTCCGCCAATGAAAAAAACTCGCCGCCTCGCGATTTTGCCATTGCGCCAAGCGTTAAGTCGGCGGGTACATCCTGCGACAGCGAGTCTTTGATGCGTTCGTAAAGGCGGCTGGCCAGATCTTCACGCTCCAGCATCGCACGCGCATATTTGACCAGACCATCATCCATCCCCTGGCCATAGCGCCGCCATTCGGGCGAAGCGAAGAGATTGGTCAGATGAGAGACAAAAATACGCCGCTCTTCGTAAGGCTGGAGCTTGCCGCTCGTCTCCCACAGGCGGGTGATATCGTCAGTCATCGACTGCCGTTCGAATTTTCCCTGACCAAACACTTGCAGATAAAGCTTCAGCCGATCATAAATCTGTTCTGAATGACCTTTATCAATCGCCTCTTGCAGTGCCTGGGTAACCTGCTGCTCAATCTGCGGCAGCAGCAGTCGCTGAAGGAAGAATTGGTACAGCGAGTCCGAAGCGTTCGTCACGTCCGTACCGGTATACAGGCCGTAACGCCATTCCAGCCCCGGGTTGAAAATATCCAGCGCGCCATACTCCGGCAAATATTGTGAAAGCGTCAGCAGGCGGGGAAGCAGTTTGTCATTTGAGGTTTTGACAAAACGGTTAACTTCTGTGCGCAATCCGTCGACCTTTGTCTCAACGGTGTCCAGATACTCAGTATTGTGACGGTAGCTGTTATAAAAACCATTCAGCAGGATAAAGGCCATCAAGATACACAGCGAGTGCCCCAAAAAACGTTGCAGGCGATACTTCGATTCGTTAGCCAGATTATGACGCGCCAAATCGACATCTTTTACGATGACGTCACTGAACAGTTGCTTAAGAAAATACTGCCGCCCATAGGACACATCGTTGATGAGAAAATCACGTTCGCCAGGCTGCTCGGTCAGAGAGGCCGTTACCGTCGGGGCTTTATTCTCGACGTAATTGGACCATTTGCGCATGATGCTTTGATTATTCAACAGGCTAAAATCAACCGGCTGATGGCTACTGGAGAAATAGATGCCGCGCAACAGGGTAAAGCTCAGCGTTTCATCATAGCGAGAAGCAAAAAAGATGTTGTGCACCACTTCAGCCACCATGCCGGAAAGCAGATGGAAATCCTGAGGCAGCGCGTACATCTTCTTGCGATCGCGATTGTCATACTCTTCCTGCTGACGCACGATCATATCCCGTTCGATACGCTCCTCAAGCAGAGAGAACTCTTCTTTTATCTGATCGTGCAATTCCGATACGGAAGCGGTTCTGGCATCACCATACGGGAAAGTCACCCCCCAAACCTGTTCCCGCTCCTGCTCGGTCAGGATCCTGAAATACTCCGCAAACCCGGGCAGTTGGTCCAGCTTGGTGACCAATACATAAACCGGGAAACGCACGCCCAACGTCTGACGCAAATCGTCTACTCTGGCTCTCAAACCGGCCGCCAACTCAAATAACTCCGCTTTGCTCCGCCCCATGACATCGGCGGCGGAGAACGTGAGTACCGCGCCGTTCAGCGCTTTGACCGGGCGATACTTTTTAAGCGCTTTGAGCATTGCGCGCCATTCGCCGAGATACTTTTCCGGCTGGCTGACATATTTCCCGGCGGTATCGATATAAATGGCGTCATTGGCAAACCAGCATTCGCAATTACGCGTCAGCGGCGCAGGCTTGCCCACCTGGTTAAGCTGTTCCGGCAACGGAAAGTTCTGCCCGGAGGCCAGAATAGCGGAGGTCTTCCCTGCACCTTCGGTGCCGAGCATCATGTACCAGGGCAAAATATCCAGCGGTTTACGTGCCAGAATCACGCGCTGGAAAAAGGAGAGGTTGCTGCGATTCTTATTAACGTAATCGACTGCATTCCCGATCACGGAGACAACTTCGGAGGTATCATTTTCCTCCGCAGACACTTTATTACGGACAAATTTATCGAGCAGCGTCGGATTATCTTTCAATGCCAACAGCAGCAACCACAGACCATACAACAGTGTAATCAGCAAGATAGCCGCAATCATCGCCAATCTGACGCTGATCGGCGCTACCGGGTGTTTTTCCCCCACCAGCAGGAAGGGGCCCAGAACCCAGACCAGCACGCAAAGTACGGCGGCGACGACAATGAAGATAGGCCAGCGCAGCCAGAAACTCACCAGACAAAACGCCGCCAGCAGAATGAAAATAACGCGCGACTCGACACTAAGCAGTGGACGCGATTCGCCAAATCCGAAAAACGGCCCAAGAAACCAGATAGCGGCAACCAGCAGCGCGATGCAGCACACAATCAGCAGCGTCCTCAGAAACCGCGCCGCGAAGACTCTATTAAAATAAGACATTGTCGTTCTCGTTAATACGTGACAAAAAACTCTACGCGGCGATTCTTCGCGCGCCCCTGAGGAGTCGCATCGGAGGCCAACGGCTTGTTATTCCCAACCCCTTCCACTTTCACCTTGCTCTCAGGCAATCCTGCAGCAATGAAATAGCGAGCCACTTCCGCCGCGCGTTTTTCCGACAGCACTATGTTATTAGGCAATCCCGGCCGGTTAATGGGCATTGAGTCTGTGTGACCAACAATGACGATATCCCCGTTGACGCGGCGCACTTCGCGCGCCACGCGCTCGATGACCTTCACCATTTCAGGCTGAACCTGGGTCGATCCGGATAAAAACAGCGAATCGCCCTTCAGCACCACTTTGCTCTGCCTCTGCGTTTCATCAACGCTAAGCAACTGCTGCTGAATTTCGTTACGGAGTAAAACGGCCAATCTCAGGCGCATTTTCACTGGCATCGTGGCCACCTTAATATTTTGCATCGCGTAAATATCATGGGTAATGCGATCGCCGCGTACCGACAGCCAGTACTTGCACCAGATAAAGGCCGAAGCCACCAAGACACCTGCACACAGCGCGGTCAGCCTGACAGGAATGATCGTTTTCTCTCGCCGCGCCGCTCCCTGCGGCTGGAGTCCATGCGGCGACAGCGCTGGCTGGGTGGTATTGCGGGTACTTTGGATCAGGGTCAACAGACGTTGGCGGATTTTTGTCAGTTGGCGGTCGCCGTCTTCAATGATGCTGTAGCGCCCTTCAAAGCCCAGCCCAAGGATGAGCAGCAGCACTTCGAGCACATCGGCAAATTCATTGGGATTCATGGAGAGGCGGCCTATAAGCAGGAAGAATTTGTTCCCGCCATCGTTGTCCCCCTCAAAGTGGTTCAACAAATTGCTCTGCGACCAGCCGGACTCGAGCCCCCACGGCGCGGTATGCGCCGCCTCGTCAAGCGCGGTGCAGAGGCAATAACGAACTATCGCCATCTTTTTCCACGGAATGTTCACTTCGTCGCAAACAATGCTGAACAGATTGACCTCGCTTTTGAGCGTATTTTTCAGGATCTCGACATGGGCAATGTCGGCAATCCGCTCCGGCATATCGCTAAGCGCACGTAGCAAAGGTTGAGCCGCCTCCAGTAGCGGATTCTCGGCCTTGCTCACTTTCAGCATGCGCTGCTGCACGCTTTCGCTTTTCACCGCCCTTTCATTTCTGAACCCTTTATCGTCAGCGCCGGAAACGGCATGCTGGCCAGGCTGCGCAGTACCTGGCTCCTGAATCCAGTCGCCCTGCTCATCAAGAAGGAATTTCCCCTGTGCTTGCGCAGAGCTTTCCCCATCGAGAACAGGCTCGGAAGAAGCCGCTGTGTGCTGGCTAATATCGTCTTTCATCAGCCCCTGATTCCCCAGAGATCCATTTTCAAGCCGGGAAACTCGCCGGCAACGTGCAGCGCCAATGCGCCGGTGGCCGAGATCCTCTCCCAGAAGGGTCCATTTTTAAGCAATTCGAAATAGACGTAGCCTGTACTGTAAGGAATTTGACGCGGCGGAACCGGCAACCCTTGTAGTACCAACCCCGGCAAGTGCGAACGAACCAGCTCATGCAGCTGCTGCGGGGCGCTGATTTTGGCTTGCGCCTGGAATTGCTGCTGCAGAACATCCATTGGCAGTTGCGCGTGCACCGCCAGCACCAGGTTTGAGAACGAACGCAGCTCATTAGGCAGCATCGATGCCGACCAGACGCCGTTACCCTTAGCGTGCAATTCGATGAGTTGCCCTGCCCGCACCAGAATCTGATTAAGCAAGTCATGCACATCGTCCACCAGCGGACGAATTGAAGGGTAAAGCCTGGCATGGTCATACCCTGGCGCACTTTTCGGACGACGAGTTTTGGTGCGAACAAAGGTCGACAGCTCGCCCGCCAGTTTTGACAGCTCTTCATACAGCACAATCGGCGGCAGCTCGGGGATATGGCGCAGGTGATCGAGGATCGGCTCATATTTGTTGAAAATTTGCAGCAGCAGATAATCGACAATCTCCGCGCTGGCGCTGGCTTTGCCGTCCGAAGAAGACAGGCGGTTCGCCAACATTTCGGCACGCATCTTCACCAGGCCATTCAGGTGCGTCAGCCACTCGCTCAGCAGAGGGTTGGCCGCATAGCCGGTTACTGGCGGAATATAATCGTCCAGATGCAACAAAACGCTGCCGTCCGGCTGAATGGCCTTCACCTTGGTCAATTCCAGGCCGATCCACGATTCGGTCATCTCCGCCTGCGAAACCAGCTTCAGCCTGAGTTTGGCAAGTTGTACCGGCTTTGGCCCCTGGCGGATAGAATTGGTATCGCAAAGTTCGGCTTCCTGCGCGCGAAAACGCGCCAGCGAGCTGGCATCATGCGGGCTGAAAATGGTTTCATCGCTGTTATCAAGGCGCAGCGGCACAGCCAGATAGATGCTCTTGCCCAGATGCTCGGGCAAAATCGTTAGCGGTTCCGGCAGGTCCGCGTGATCGGGAATATCGAAAGGCGTGCCATCCGGCAATACGCCGCGCGCGGAGCGCAGGACCAGTTTCCCATAGCTCAACGCCTCACGGTCGATTTCGTATTGCGAGAACCCCCAGTAGAAGGGGCTCAGCGTCGATGCGCGTTTATGAGCGTAATATTCAAAATAACGCTCTTGCTGTTGAAAAAGTTGCGGGCGCAGAAACAACCCTTCACTCCAGACGACTTTATTCGTTCTCACGATTTAATCCATTTTTTTAATTGTAATTGCTGCTTTTTGGAAATGCGCATTCAATTCAAGCGAATCATTGCCAAAAAATCCCCGCCACCACGATTTTTTCTTTTTGGGTAAATCCCAGCTCACCAGCCAGATCGAATCGTTAAGATCGCGATATGCACCAATAAAACCCAGCGTTCGGGTATCGCTGTCCGGCTTGATGAACACAGCGCGCGACTCTCCAGGTTGGAGTATCGCTTCATAAATCTTTGACGCTGCGGCTTGCATAGGCTTACTGCCACCATCAACAATTTCAAAAAAATCGGCATTCACGAAAACGTCCGCTTCCTTTACGTTGAAGATAAAAATATTTAACGGCGCCGGCTCGCCCTTTCCATTGGGATTAATATCTTTATCCGCAATCAGATTGATTTTAATTTCACCGCTAACGGGTTCAGGCCGATTGCTGCTACAGGACGTCAAAACGACTGCCAGCAATATCGCCATCAGCCTCTTCAGCGGATCCAGCCGGTATTTTTTTATTTCTGTGCTGAAAAACATATCCCTAACCACGCAATCTATTTTTTCTGAACTGTACATTCTGTATTGACGGCTTGAGCAGAGGATGCGAAAACCTGCGACTTCCCTTCACTGACGGCCTGATGGAAGTTTTGCCGCCGAAGCGGCAAAACTCGTTTAGCTTGCCTGGCAATATTTAGCTGCGCAGGTTAGCTTTAACATCGTAGCTGGTAGAAATAACGCCAGATTTAGCGCCTTCAGCATTTTGCATCACATAATCTTGAGTCAGTTTAGTGAAGGCAAAGGTCACTCTTTCACGCGGACGGGTTTCATCCTCTCTGGAGCCGGCCGTTTCAACGCAAGTAATAATTACATCGGTGAATTTAATGGTCAGATATTCAAGAGGATCACCGCCCGCTTTACGTACCACAAACTGAATGTCCTTAATGTGTTTACCAGACAGACAGTAGCTCAGCAGGTTGGTACTGGCTTTATCGACATAGTGCTCGAAGCAAAAATCGTCTACCGTCGCTTTGCCGGAACCGCCACCGGAACCACTGTGCATATTTGAATGCTGGGCGCTCGCCCAACGCCATGAAAGCACCTCGATTTCATTTTTATGGGAAGCATCCAGAGATTCACCTTCGATACCATCGATTTTAATAAACATATCTTGAGACATAATATTTCCTTATTTACTTTCATTAAAAATGTCACACAGGGTGTAACACACTAAATTAAGACAGAGAAACTTTCCCATCATGGGAAATAACCTCTGGCCATTTTCGGCGCGCAGGAATCCCCGGCGCAGCCGTATCTATTAAGAAGAATAAAATGAATATTCTTCCGGTTTATTTATCGTAATCAGGCAACATCTTTGAGCGAAGGCAATTTGGCAACCATACGCAGAGAAACGGTCAACCCTTCCAGTTGGAAATGCGGGCGCAGGAAGAACTTCGCCTGGTAATACCCCGGGTTGCCCTCAACGTCTTCCACCACCACTTCTGCCGCCGCCAATGGACGACGAGCCTTGGTTTCCTGGGAAGAGTTCGCCGGGTCCCCGTCTACGTAATTCATCACCCAGTTATTCAACCAGCGCTGCATATCTTCACGCTCTTTGAAAGAACCGATCTTGTCACGCACAATGCACTTCAGATAATGCGCGAAGCGCGAGCAGGCAAACAGGTACGGTAAACGCGCGGAAAGATTGGCGTTTGCCGTCGCGTCCGGGTCGTAATACTCGGCAGGCTTTTGCAACGACTGGGCACCAATAAATGCCGCATAGTCTGTATTTTTACGATGGACCAGAGGAATAAAGCCATTCTTGGCCAGTTCCGCTTCACGACGGTCGGAAATCGCGATTTCAGTCGGGCACTTCATATCCACGCCGCCATCGTCGGTCGGGAAAGTATGGCAGGGAAGGTCTTCCACCACGCCGCCGCTCTCAACGCCGCGGATCATGGTGCACCAGCCGTAATTTTTGAATGAACGGTTGATGTTTACCGCCATCGCATAGGCGGCGTTAGACCAGACATATTTGCTGTGATCCGCACCGTCAGTCGTTTCTTCAAAGTTGAAGTTATCAACGGGATTGGTGTCGATCCCATAGGGCAGGCGAGCGAGGAAACGCGGCATCGCCAAACCGATATAACGCGAATCTTCAGACTGGCGCAGCGAATTCCATGCCGCGTACTCCAGGTTTTGAGTAAAGATTTTCGTCAAGTCACGCGGGTTGGCCAGCTCTTGCCAGGAATCCATCTGCATTACGGACGGCGCGGCACCGGTGATAAAGGGCATATGGGCAGAAGCCGCAACCTTACCCATCGAAGACAGCAGATCCACATCCTGCGCACTGTGATCGAAGTGATAATCCGCCACCAGGCAGCCATAAGGTTCTCCACCGAGCTGACCATACTCCTCTTCGTAGATTTGCTTGAAGAGCGGGCTTTGATCCCAGGCGATGCCTTTGTAACGCTTCATGTTGCGTCGCAGGTCATTTTTTGAGATGTCCATAAAACGCAGCTTCAGCTTTTCATCGGTTTCGGTGTTATAGACCAGATAGTGCAAACCACGCCACGCGCTTTCCAGACGCTGAAATTCTTCGTGATGAAGGATCAGGTTTATTTGTTCGGAAAGCTTGAGATCAATTTCCGCAATGATCGCCGCGATGTTTTTATAGGCGTCGTCGGCCATGGTGATCGAGGTGTTCAATGCCTGTTCGGCAAGGGTTTTCACCGCGATTTCAACCGCCGTTTTCGCCTGATCGGATTTAGGCTTAAACTCGCGGGTCAGCAAAGCATTAAAATCATTTTGCGTTCCGGCCTGAGTCATAGCCTGTTTATTTGATTCTGCTTGAGTTGCCATAGTTCTCTCTCTACATCACTTTTGGGACGCGGCTTCATCAGCCTGTTTTGGCTTGGGAGCCGAAGCCAGAGTATTCAGCAGCGACTTGTCGTTAAGCACTTTCATGACCAGACTTTCCGCACCTGCTTTGCCATCCATATAGGTTTGCAGGTTGGCAAGCTGGGTCCGTGCCTCAAGCAACTGCGATAATGAATCGACTTTGCGGGCAATGGCATCGGGAGCAAAATCATCCATGCTCTCGAAGGTCATATCGACCATCAGTTGCCCTTCCCCCGTCAAGGTGTTAGGCACTGCAAACGCCACGCGCGGCCGCATTGCTTTCATGCGTTCGTCGAAGTTATCGATATCGATGCTCAGGAACTTCCTGTCGGTAACCGGAGGCAATGGCTCCAACGGTTTACCGGACAAGTCGGCCAGAACGCCCATAACAAACGGCAGTTCTATTTTCTTTTCACTGCCATAAATCTCCACGTCATACTCAATCTGTACGCGTGGCGCACGGTTACGCGCGATAAATTTTTGCGAATTGCTTTTGCTCATAGTAGTCAACACTCTTTAATAACCGTTTATGGATAAACCGTCGTTCGCCTGATGGTTAACGTTCAGATAATTAGACAGCCTTGCCTCCCTGTTATTTATAAACAAGCTCAACCCCTGCCACTGCATGAACTTTCCCGGCAGTAACGGCTGAGTCCCCCTTTGCGTAATAGCTCGCTGTAAATCTGTGACTTAATGGTTCAGCAGCAGAAGAAATAATATAATCCTGCCCTGTCGCAGCATTATCGATAATAACCTGCGAACTATTTTCTTTTCGTAACCGGATTTGCACGTTGCGACTGAGCAGAGTACCTGCATCATTAATTAAATTTCCCGTTTCCGTATCTGAACCAGAAACGCTGCTGTTAAAAAATACCGTCACGGTTCGGCTGGCAGGACAATCTTTCAACGTAATATCAAAAGGCACGCTTCCCGCTTCACTGCCATTTTTTTTGAGAGACTCTACCGCCACACGGGGTAAGGTAACGACCTCGTTATTGCTGGCATTATTAATTACCACGTTACAAGTCTCGTCAGTATATTTACCGGTAAAGTAAACATCTATTGAGCAATCCGTCGAACAGGCCTTCGCCGTCAACATCGATTGACTCGCAATAAACACCGCATATAAAGCAATGCGGATAGACCTCATGCCCGGAGTGGTAATAACAGTTAATGACATAAAACCTCTACCTGGGTAATAGCGCCCGCAGCGCTCGTGATTTTATGGGAAATAGCGTTATCCGAATAAATGGTACAAAGGCGGACGCCGGATGAATTTTTCACGTACAGGTTATTTTTCTGTGCTTGCCAACCGCGAACAAATGCCATCCCCCCTTGCCCGATAATGCCGAGATTGTTGTTGCCTTCATCGACCATATTCGCGCCAATCGGCAATGGCTTGCCTTGCTTGTCACGTACAATCAGCACGACAGGATCGCCCACCATCGTTTTAACGTTGACTTTGACTGCCGCCCCCATGCGAGGAATAACGGTACTTTCGCTTTCCAATACATCAACCGTATCCGGCAATCCCTGCGTGTTCACCGCCACGGTATTCTCGCGATAAGGCGTCAGAGATGGCACTATGGCATAACCGTTGGCATCAATTCTTGAACCGTATCCGTTGAGCATTCTGGCACCTTCGGCACCCGGCGCATTTACCAGCGCAAACGGATAGTCGCCCAAACGCGGCCCCGCAGTTATGCCACCGCCATGTGCCACCAGGCTACCGTTTGCCGAGAACGAAAGCTGACGCGATTTATTCCCTACCGAAGCGGTAGAACCGAATTGCCCCAGCGGGGAGTTGTAGTTCACATTGCCGTTAAAGGCGGTTTGAGAAGAAGCATTCTTCGCACTGGAAACCGATGTTCCGATACCATAGTTCAGCTCGTTTTGATCGCCCTGACTGCCAATGGCGTTTGCCTGGAGCGAACTGGCGCCACTGTTGTCGTGAGAGACGGAAGAATATAGCGAGCTAAATACGGGTTTCTCCGTAATGCTGCTTTGCCCCAAAGGCACGCTAAAGGAAAGCATAACGCTATTCACATCTCGCCCTTCGCTGCTATAGGATCGCGAAGCCGAAACTCCCCAGGAAAAATAGCGCTCGGATTTGTTATACGAAATCATGTACTGGCTGGTAGATGAACGACCATCCCAGTAATTGTAAAAATTGCCGGATAAATTTAGCCTTCCACCATTCCACAGCGGCTGGCCGACGTTAATGGTGAAGCGCTGCCGGGTGCGATAATCCACCCTATAGCGATCGTTCTTTTCGCCATACCGGTCCAACGCCGCATCTCGCAGACTGTAAAATCCACTCGATGAATAACGGTAAGCCGCCAGAGTGACGTCCGTTGACGTTGAATCCACATATTTGCTAAACCCGACATTGAAACTGTTGCCGGCGGAGACTTTGCCATTTCCCAGTTCACTGCGCGCCCGGGTAACATCCATCGATACACCCCCCAGCGGCGTATTAAACGCATGCCCCAATCCCAACGCGACGTAATTGTCAGAAAGCTGGCCGCCGCCATACAGCGTATACATATTGCCGATGCCGTACTGATAAAAGCCCTGCGCCAGCCCCGGTTTTTCCAATAACGAATCATCCTGCAACTTGCCGACCGTAACGCCAAAACGGGCAACGCCGTCATGCAGTAGCATGGGTGGGGCCGAGAAAGGCACTACCTGAGTTTTCTGACGGCCATCAGCTTCCGTCACCGTTACCTGCAGATCGCCACCGTAACCCATCGCGCCAATATCGCTGATTTCAAAGGGACCTGGCGGCACCGTGGTTTCATACAAGGTTTGGCCGCGCTGAGTCACCTGCACTTTAGCGTTGCTTTCAGCCACGCCACGCACTAAAGGCGTGTAGTACCGCAATCCTTCCGGCAGCATTCGATCGTCAGACTGCAATTGAATGCCCCGTACGGTCAGGCTGTCGAACAGATCGCCGCTGGTCGTACTGTCGCCAAGCGTCAACTGGCTTTTCAATACCGGTACTTCTCGTTGAAGATAGGTGAACAAGGATTGAGTATGGGCCGAAGAATCGCTGCTCCAATTGGTGTTTATGCGCTTGCGCAGGCGCCAATCGGAAAAATTCAGCCCCGCCAACAGCCCTAAATTGCCGCTAACGGACTGCCCGTCATTACCGTTAAAGCGATCGGATGTCTGCTGAACGTAAAGGTTGGAGTTATAATCCAGCAGCCCTGCGGTAACGCCTGAATCCCAGGAATTCGGATCGGTATAACCGCGCGGATACTGCACCAGATAAGCTTGAGGGACCACCAGATCGAGATGAAAATCTCCGGATGCGTAATTGGCTTCAGCGCCGGCAATCCACTTCTCAATCATGGCGCACTGCGCTTTTTCCTCGGAGCCGCTTTTATCCGTTATCCTTGTCATCGGACCGGCCATAACCTTGATGCCCAGACTGGTCAGCTCCTGCCGATTAAAGCAGGGCTGTGCGCCAATTCGGCCCTCAACCGGCATGAATACCACTTTACGCTGCCCCCGGCTTTCGCCATTCACGGCAACGGATACCGCATACTCACCTGCGGGGCTTGGATTTCCCTGATAATATTGAGAAACGTCTACACTAAGACCGTGGATGAAAGCACCGTTAAACTTCACATCTTCAGAACGAGCGTCATGTTCGATTCTGCCCGGTACATTGCCGGAATTGCTCTGAGCAAACACAGAAAAACTGATCCCTAAAGAAGTAATAAGGATATGTCGGATCGCATACGTTATCTTAGATACGCATATTGCTTGTCGCGCATATTTCTTTATTTCTTTCGGTTGCACGTCCATGTCTCCTGAACACAATGTGTGAATTCCAGATCGGCAATAAATAACCGTTCCGAACTGAACGGATAATCATCACTACTTAGCACACTATTCCTTTATGATTAATCCCTTTCCGGATGCAGGAATCAATTTGTACTCAACCACACTGCCATAATCGCTAATCAGATTAATACTCGCGCCATTTGCAGCCACTGGTGCATTATTTTTATTTTCCAGTAAGAACTCTTTACTGCCAAAAGGCGGAATCATATCAACATTCAGGGGGTATTTAATATCACCGGAGGTCATTGAGGCCGAATCGAACGAGTAATAATACGGCGTAGGATTGGTGACTTTAATGCCTTTCGCCGGGCTGATAATTTCCCATTTTAATTTGTCAACCTCATTCGTACTGCTGCTTTTCAGCACGGTAGGTCGATAGAAAATTTTAATACGCGTTCTGAATGCCAATTCAAGGTGATCGGTTTCTTTTGCCGCATCCTTCATCGGCGGGATTTCCAGCAAATTAAACCAAAATACGGACTCCCGATCTTGTGGCAGGTTCATGCCGTTATAAATAAGGCGTATGCTTTGCCCCTTTCCCGGTTCAACACGATAAACGGGCGGCGTAACGGTAAAAGGCACTTTGACGCTATTAATATCATCATTAGCGCTGCCATCGTCAACCCAAACCTGCGCCAGCAAAGGCATATTTCCCTTATTGGTGGTTCTCACGGTTTTTTCGCGCTCAGCCCCCGGGAAAATAATGCGGGTTCCGGAAATGGTCATGCCGGCAAAAGCCATCTGCGTTGTTAATGCCAGAAAGATAAAAGCATTGGTTAATTTTGAAAATATTGCACGTTGATATTTCATAGCACTACCCTGCGCGTGTTACATCCCACCTTATAAAAGGTAAAACAGGAACGTTTCTTAATAAGGGGCGATAATTCGCCCCAGTTTCAACCTTGAGGCTGATTTATTACGGGTAAACCAGGGTATAACGCGCCTGTGCATAAACCAGACCGGCAGTAGTCTTCTCAGTCGCGTAGTAGCCGCCATAGTAACGCATGGTGGCTTTACCACCGGTAACAGTCGCCGCGGCGCCGGTATCACCCAGTTTCAGTTGTTGCTCGTCAGAGTTGTACAGACGAACCTGAACGTTGGTCGCTTTGGTACCTGCACCCTGATACTGGTTAGTCAGGTTACCCGTTGCGCTATCCACGCCAGAGCTGCCAATGGCTTCAAAATGCGCAGCAACCTTGGTAATGCCGGCCGGACATTTTTCAACATTCAGATCGAAACCTTTCGAACCTGCGCTGGTACCGGCAGCACTAAGGGTCTGAATGGCGACTTTTGGCAGTTGAACCTGACGGTCAACAGAGTCGCTGACAATAGAACAAGTACTAGCGGTCAGTTCGCCGTTAAAGGTTACCGTCCCTTGAGTGACTTCATCCGCAGCCAGGGCGGAAGTCGATGCTGCAGCCAGCGCCATTGCGCACAGCGTTAACGTTAATTTATGCATTAATAATTCCCTATATTTATGTAGTTAAATTAAATTCAACGATTAAAATATCGTTTCCATGTTTTCCTGGGTTCCTTTTAATCACTCTATCGGCAGTCCCTCCATTTACATAACAACCTCAATTCCTCTCTCTTGTGAGTAAATGACACGCATAGTTATTGTTTTATTCTTTTCTGCATCAGCGCCTGTCAGGTTTAAAACGGTAACGCCAATTTTTGGCAGAATATTTTTCTCGATAAAACGGATTAACATCCTGGCCCCGGTTTCAGCTACCGGACATTGCTCAACCACGTGCTGAACCAACTCTTCACCGAAGGTCAGCGCAATGCCATAATTCGCTTTTGCCCGCTCAGCGATACGGTTCAGGTGAATGTTGACAATCTGCCGCAACGAGGCGGTTTCCAACGGGAAATACGGTATGACAGTGACGCGCCCCAAGAAAGCGGCGGGGAATACTTTCAGCAATGCCGGCTGCAATAACGTTAATAAGCTGTCTTCATCCGGCATCGTTTCCGGGTCTGCGCACGCGCTGCTGATTATTTCGCTGCCTGTATTACTGGTAAGTAAAATAACGGTATTGCGAAAATCGATCTGACGGCCTTCACCGTCCTCCATAGAGCCTTTATCGAAGACCTGGAAGAACAGCTCGTGCACATCCGAATGCGCCTTTTCCACTTCATCGAGCAGAATAACGCTATAAGGTTTACGACGAACCGCTTCGGTTAATACGCCGCCTTCCCCGTAGCCCACATAGCCTGGCGGAGACCCCTTCAGCGAAGAAACGGTATGCGCTTCCTGATATTCGCTCATATTGATGGTGATAAGATTCTGCTCGCCGCCATAAAGCTGGCTGGCGATCGCCAACGCGGTTTCTGTTTTGCCGACGCCAGAAGGCCCCACCAGCATAAACACGCCAAAGGGTTTTTGCGGGTCGGCGAGGCCGGCGCGCGCAGTCTGAATGCTCTGGCTTAGGCAAGTCAGCGCATATTGCTGACCAATCACTCGTTCAGAGAGGCGCTGCGGTAACTCCATGACTGCGCTAACATCATCCTTCAGTACCTGCCCCACCGGGATTCCGGTCCAGTTCGCTACGATAGAGGCAACCACTCCGGCATTCACTTCAGCCTGAACCAGCGGTTGCTCGCCGCGAATTGTTCTCAGCGTTTCCTCAAGTTCATTCAAACGCGCCTGTAAATACTCGCATTTTCCCTCTTCGGGAACCCGGGGCTCTTCAACCGCAACGGCCAAAAGTTGCTGACGCGTATCGATGATACTGGCAACCAGCTCGCATTCCTGCGCCCAGCGGCGATCGAGAAGCTTCGCCCCTTCAGCATGTTCATCGATGGAATTCTGAATGGACGCGACACGTTCACCGTCTTCTTTGCCGAAACCGATCGCTTTTTCGAGCAAAGACAGTTCCGTCTGCGCCGACTGGCTGCGGAATTTCAGTATTTGCAATTCTTCCGGCGGCGCATGCTGCGCAACGGCAACCCTGGCGCAAGCGGTATCCAGCAGGCTAATAGCCTTATCAGGCAATTGGCGGGCAGGAATATAACGATGGGAAAGACGCACCGCCGCCCGTATCGCCTCGTCCATGATCCAGACGCCATGATGCTTCTCCAGCACCGGCAGCAGCCCGCGCAGCATGGCGATAGCCAGCTCTTCGGAAGGCTCTTCAACTTGAAGCACCTGGAAGCGACGCGTCAGAGCCGGATCTTTTTCAATGTGACGCTTGAATTCGCTCCACGTAGTGGCACCAATCGTACGCAACTGACCGCGCGCCAGCATGGGTTTCATCAGGTTGGCAGCATCGCCCGTACCGGCATTACCGCCCGCACCGACCAACGTATGTACTTCATCAATAAACAAAATCACCGGCTCGGCAGAATTGACTGCTTCTTCCAGTACCGCTTTTAGACGCGCTTCGAATTCGCCTTTCATGCTGGCACCCGCAGACAGCGCCACCACATCAAGCGCCAGTAAGCGGACGTTCTCAAGCGAAGGCGGCACTTCACCGGCGACGATAGCCAACGCCAGGCCTTCCACCACGGCAGTCTTACCTACGCCGGCCTCACCGGTCAGCAATGGATTGTTCTGCCGGCGGCGCAGCAAGATATCTACCATGGTATTTATCTCTTTATCGCGCCCCAAAACCGGATCAATTTTCCCCTCACGCGCCAGCGCCGTCAGATCCGTCGAATACTGCGACAGGCCGCCCCCCTGCGTTGATCCCAATGCATTGCTGGCTTCGCCAGGAACGCCAGCTTCGCCTGGAATAACCGCGCCGCCGGCCAAATCGCTTTCTTCGGCCGAATCGCGAGTGATATAACCGAGATCTTTGCTTAAATGTTCCAGCGGAATCTTTTCGAACGCCGGGGAAATGGCAAACAGCGCGCGGCGTAATTCCATGGTGGTGAGCAGCGCAATAAGCAAATGGCCGCTGCGAATGCAATTATTGTGGCATTCCAGACTGGCGAATACCCACGAGCGCTCGATGGCCAGCTCGATATGGTATGAGAAATCGGAGATAGAGCTTGCACCTGCAGGCAGACGCGTTAATGCCTGTGCGAAATCACGCTCCAGTATTTCGGCGTCAACTTCAAAGTGCCGAATGATATGCTTGATATCGCTATCTTGCTGTTGATATATCTGATTTAACCAGTGCACCAGCTCAACGTAAGGATTACCACGCAGTTTGCACAACGTAGTCGCACTCTCTACGCTTTTAAACAAACTAGTATTTAGCTTACCGAATAGGTTTTTTCTGGTTATCGCCACGATAAAACTCACCCTGTTTTAATTCGATTGTTGTCATCATTCAATCCACTTTTCCATAGTGGATCTGAGAACCGTTTTGCTATAGACATCTGGCGTAACGGTACGCTGCTTTACGATCATTCTAATTAACAAAAATTGAAATAAAACCCTTTAACACGGCAGGTAACGCTTTTGAGAATTAAGCCCGAAACACATTCTTAAGCCTGCTGTGTTAATCGATACCTTTTAAGAATAAAGCCCGAAACACATTCTTAAAATTGCAAATAGAATTAATAATGCCATCGTAAAAAAATTTTAACTTTATAGAATCGCTACCGTTAAAGAGAAAAGTTCGGCAGAAAGCCAGCGGGACACTCTTGATGCCGGGTATTGATCTCCTGACCGACAAGAAAAGTTCTTTTCGCCGTTATAATTGACAGGGTGCCAAGTGGAACACAACTTCCTAGACTACTACAATCGAGAGCTGACATTCGTCAGGGAAATGGCACAAGAATTTGCCGAACGACATCCTAAAATTGCCGGTCGTTTGGGGATGCACGGTATCGAGGTTGCCGACCCTTATGTGGAGCGTTTGATTGAGGCATTTTGCTTTTTATCTGCCAGAACGCAGATAAAGCTTGATGCTGAATTCCCTAAGTTCACCCAGCGGTTACTGGATCTTATCTATCCCAACTATAATTCACCCACGCCCTCTATGGGCGTCGTCCAGCTGAAACCTAATTTGAGCGAGGGGGATTTAACGCATGGTTATAAAATCCCCAAACAAAGCGCTTTTTATAGCAGGATCCTGCCTGGTGAAATGACCCGCTGTGAATTCAGGAATAACCAGGACGTTACCCTATGGCCGCTGGAGATAGCAGAAGTAAGACTGACGTCCGTACCGCCAGATATTCCTAATCTGGAAAGTTATCGTCTCAATCATCATCAATTGAAAGGCGCACTGCGGATAAAGTTAAAACTGCAGGGCGACCTGGTTTTTTCCGCGCTAAAAGGGTTGGATAACCTTCCTTTTTATATTCAGGGCGATGAGCGCGTTGTGTCCCATACCTTTGAACTCCTGCACGGCAGCCATGTAGCGACGGTGATCCGCAGCGGAAACAGAGAAAAACCCCAGCACCATGTCATCAACAATCAACCTCTTAAATTCGAAGGCATGGATCCGGACCAAAGCCTTTTACCCCTGCAATGGAATATGTTCCATGGTCACACTCTGATTCAGGAATATATTGCCTGCCGCGAAAGATTTTACTTCTTCTCCCTCACGCAGTTGGGCGCGGCATTGGAAGAGAATAATACGAATGAGGTGGAGATTATTATTCTCCTGAATAGATTGCCGCAGGATTTAATCGCTCATCTGGACAGCTCACGCTTTTTGCTGTTTTGCACGCCAGTGATCAATCTGTTCCCGAAACGGGTAGACCGAATCGAAGTCAATCGAGCGCTGAACAACTTCCATATTGTCCCGGACCGCAGCCGCCCGCTCGATTACGAGATTTTTTCCGTTAATAAGGTCCTTGGCTTACAGGCGGAAACCAGTGAGGAGCTGACATTTAATCCGCTTTATCAGACCCGGCACAGCGACACCGGCAATTTCGGACGCTACTTCTCGGTAAAGCGCGAAGTCAGAACAAAAGAAAGCATCAGTCGTAAGTACGATACCCGCACGCCTTACAGCGGCACCGAAATTTTTATCTCGCTGGTCGATCAACAAGAAGCGCCCTACGGGGAGCATATCCGCTATCTGCTGGTCGACGCGGTGGTCACCAATCGTGATTTACCCCGTTTGCTAACCAGCACGGGCAGCTTTGATCTCACCATGTCAGATTCCGTTCCCATTCATGGCGCCCGATTCGTAAGCTCGCCAAGCGCCCCACGTGCGCCGTTCGCCGTAGGCGAGTCGGCATGGCGGTTAATTCGCCAGCTTAGCTTTAACTACCTGCCATTATCTGACATGGACCATGCTCAGGGTGGCGAGTCGCTGCGCAATATGCTGCGGCTTTTCACTACCGCAGCCGATCTGGATTCCGTGGCGCAGATTAACAGCCTGGTAGGGTGCAAAACCGAGCCGGTGGTTCGCCGTCTGTCGGATGAAGGGCTGCTGGTTTACGGACGCGGAGTGTGCTGCAGCTTGACCGTCGACGAAGAGGGTTTTTCCGGGGTCAGTCCCTATCTCTTTGGCCTGATAATGGAAAACTATCTGGCGCGCCACGCCGCCATCAACATTTTTACCGAGACTGAACTGCATTCAATGCAGCGTGGTTTAATCGCGCGCTGGAAAGCGCGGCCAGGCAGGCGAGGTGCGCTATGAATCATCGCGACGCCTCCCGGCAGCCTGCTAATCTGGACAGCTGGTACGACACAGATAAACCCTGGGAAGCCGGTTTTATCAGCATAATGCGGGCTATTGCCGCCCGCACGCCAGACTCTCCTCCACCGGGCAAGGCAACGCTGCCGTCGCAAGAATGCTTCCGGCTTGGGCAGGTTGCCAGTATGGCGTTCTCGCCACGTGAGATCTCCGCTATTAGCCGGCAGGACGAAAAAATCAAGCTCCAACTGTTTGGTTTAGGGATCTGGGGCGCGCAAGGCGCCATGCCGCTTCATCTTTCCGAACTGGCCTACTCCCGCTACGAGCAGCACGATCGCACGCTGACCGATTTTGCGGATATTTTTCACCACCGGGCACTCAGCCTGTTTTATCGTGCGTGGTTTTTATCGCAGGACACCGCCTCGCTGGACCGCAAAGACGATGAACGTTTTTCGTTTTATGTCGGTAGCCTGATAGGGCTGGATCCTGCCGAACTGCCCCCAGCGCCACTGCCGATCCACACCCGGCTGGCCTCTTCTGCACACCTGATTCGCGAAGCCCGCAACCCGGACGGCTTACTGGGCGCTATGCAGTATTACTTCGAAGTGCCGGTTCGTATGGAAGAATTTGAGCTGCAATGGATTTTTCTGGAAGGCAAAGATCAAACCGCGCTGGGCGACGATCGCTACGCCACGCTGTTAGGCGACGGCGCCATTCTCGGTAACACCGTGCTGGACAGGCAATACAAATTCAAATTGCTGATGGGGCCGCTGACGCTGGCCCAGTACACCCGGTTTAGCCCGTGGGGCCGCGATTTGTCGGTGCTGCGCGAACTGGTGCGCAGTTTTATCGGTTTTGAATACGCATGGGATGTAGAGCTGGTGCTGGCCGCCGATCAGGTACCGCAGGCCACGCTGGATGGCAGTCATCAACTGGGCTACGCCAGTTGGCTGGAGCGAAATACCTGCGATTCCCCCGTCTCCGGCATGAGCTTCGAACCGGAAATGTATCACCGCTAGCGGCTCCCTACGGGCCGATTACGCAGCCACTCATGGATGAAAGTGAAGTCGCTATGAATCAGACGCACAACCTGAACTGCTCAGATTATTACCAGCCCCTTATGCACCCTATCGAGGGCGATGCACCTTGTGGTGAGAACCTCGATTACGATCCTGCCTTTATCATGCTGCAGTCCAGACTGCAGCCCAAACTTGGCGTTGAGTACGGCAATTTTTTTGAGGCGGCGGAGCCGATTAACTGGACGGAAACCGAGCGTGAATGCCAGGCCTTGCTGCAAAAAAGCAAGGACATCAGGCTGATTATCATCCTGATGCGCTGTCGATTGCGCAAGATTGGCCTCCCCGCTCTGGCGGAAGGGACCGAGGCTCTGCATGCCTTGCTTCACGCCTGGCCGGACGATCTCCATCCGCAGCTTTTGGACGAGGGCGAATTTACCCCCGCTCTGCGCGCCAATGCCTTGGCCGAGCTGGATGACGCCAATGGCTTACTGGCGGACTTGCGTAACCAGCTGCTGCCAAAAGCTGCCGGTCTGCAAATCACCGTCAAAGAATTCGAGAAAGCGCATCAGATTCCGCGTGAAGAAGGAGCGCTTTCGGATACTGCCGTCGCCGCACTGATCCATGAATGGCACATCAGCGCCCGCGAGGGGATTCGTCCTTTGAGCCAGGCATATCATTTCATACGGGAGATGAAAAAAGCGCTCTCGGAGACGCTGGCGCAGGAAGCGCCGGAGTTTGACGCTTTGGTCAGTATTCTGAAGTTGTTCTCCGGCGAGTTCGGCAGCGAACCGCCTGCGGCGGCGGCTCCCTGCCCGGACCCCATTCCCGCCGCGGTTGGCGGACAAGACGACTTGCCGGCACTCGCCGTTGAAACGCCCGCCGCTGCTGTAACGACCGAGCCTCCCCAGGCTGAGGCAGCGATACGCGCCGCGCCAGAAGTACAACGCGGCATTGGCAGCCGCATCGATGCGCTGCATCGCCTACAGGAAGTTCGCAGCTGGTTTGCCATGACCGAACCCAGCAGCCCGCTGATTCAGGTGTTGAAGTACGCCGAGGATAGCATCGGTAAAAACTTTGCCGACCTCTTAAAAATGTACCCTCCTGAAATCGTTGCCATGCTGAATCAAGAAAAGGAATAAATGATGTTAAAGATCTCTATCATTATGCTCTCTGCCCTTATTCTGTCGCCCGGTGCCGAGGCCGTCTGTACGCTTGCCCGCGGCGCGCCAACCCCGCTCGCCATTCCCTCGCAAATCATTCGCATTGCCGCCGATGCGCCAGTAGATACCTCAGTGCCTATTGCTCAGTTCGATAGCCCGACACCGGGACAGAGCATTGGCTACGATGATTGCCTGGCCGGTACAGAATACGGTAAACGTGCGCTCAACCTCATCGGCCAGAACGCCGCAACAAAAATCTTCCAAACCAATATTCCCGGCATCGGCATTAAAGTGCTCGCAAGCAACGGTTCAGCTTTCGGTAACTTTCCCTCTACCGCTAACCTTGTATTTCCGGGTGGCCAATCGACGGGTACGTTCGATTACTCTGGACAATCTTTTTATCGTATCCAATTTTTTAAAACCGGCGATAACCTTCGTCTGAGCAACCCGCTGGGGGACACCGTCCTGCCACCCGGCCAAATTGCTTACAGCTACCTTATGACGGCGGATCCGGCTTCTTTCGTCATGAATCTGACCATCGGTGAAATGAAAATTATCAGCACGCCGGCCTGCACTGCGGATAGCGCGAAAACCGTCGATTTTAACGATGTCACCCCGTCGCTGTTAAAAAACGGCGTTACGCGCAATCTGAATTTCGCCATTGTCTGTAAAAGCGACTATGGCTCCTATTCGGCCAAAGCATCGATTATTACAGCGACCCCCTCCTCTGATGCCTCGTATATCCGTGCCAAAGATGCGGCAGGCAATCAGGACCGACTGGGAATAAAAATCACCGATAGTGCCGGCAAGGCAATGAAAGTCGACGGTAGCACGTCGGAACAAAAAACCAGCATCACCAGCCGAGGCCCCGCCGAGTTTGCCTGGAACGCCACACTGGTCGCCAGCAGTCAATCCGCCCCAACAGGGGGAACTCTCTCCGCCAAAGCGGAAATCGTTTTTGATATTCAGTAACAGGGACTTTTTATGGTTCGGGAAAACAGGGATACCCCAGCAACAATTTTTATCAGCATAGCCAGCTACCGTGACCCGGAATTGCTGCCCACGCTGCAGGATATGCTGCGGCACGCCGCGCATCCTGAAAATCTGCATATCGCCATTTGCTGGCAGGATAACGAAGAGCGGAAGGTTTTCGAACAGGCCGGGCTCGAACCGGCCGGCAGTCGAACCGTCGCAGGCAATGAGGTCTTTGCTTATCGCTATCGCCAGGCTCGAATCGACGTCGTAAGCGTCCATTATTACGCCAGTCGGGGTGCCTGTTGGGCGCGCAGCCTGGCGGAAACGCTGTTTGATAACGAAAGCTATTTTCTGCAGGTAGACTCCCACTGCCGCTTCGTTCCACACTGGGACGAAGAAATGATCGCTATGCTGCATCAGCTACGCGCAACCTCGTCTCTTCCCATTATTTCGTCTTATCCCCCGGCTTATACCCCGGGAGAAAACGAAGAGGCGAGCAAGAATACTTACGTCAGCCGCTTAATTTTCCGTGAATACAACACGGAAGGCATTCCGATGTTAAGCTCCACGCCTTTTGAAGCAACCGCACCGATTCGCGGTAGCTACCTCGCCGGCGGATTCATCTTTACCGACGGTGGCTATGTTAAGAGCATCCCTAACGATCCGCAGATTTTCTTCGCCGGTGAAGAAATTGCCATGGCCGTGCGTGCATTCACCCACGGATACGATATCTACCACCCGCATAAACCGCTGCTCTGGCACTACTACCAACGCAAGGAACACCACAAGATCTGGGGCGATCACACCAATCAGGCCAAGGATGACGGAGTGGTTGAGAAAGCGTGGTGGGAATGGGACCGCGTCTCGAAAAAACGCGTCAGAATCTTGCTGGGCCTGGAAAGCGAGAATGCCGCCAGTCTTGCTCCCTACATGCTGGGCAGCAAGCGTACGCTAAGGCAATTTGAGTATCAGGCAGGCATTTACCTGAAAAAGGGTACGGTTCTGCCTGAAGTGATGGGCCCGGCATTGACGAGTTTTTTCCCCGCCCCTCCCACCGACGAAAAAGCCTGGCTTGACCGCCAGTACGCCTACCACAAGAAAGCCATCACGCTGAATGCGTCGGAATATCGCCCCCTTGAACCGGACATGAGCGACCTGCACCTGAACGTTTATAACGGGCAAAATGTCCTGCTGTATAAGCGCACGCTGGGCATCGAGGAACTTGAGACGTTACGGAAAAAATCGCCCAATGACGAGCTAACCCTATCAATCGAATTCAAAACCGCCAGCACGGTTCACCCCGCCGTCATACGGCTATGCCCGTGGTCTACGGCGTCCGGCTGGGGTGCTATCACGGAGAAAGCATGGTGAAAAGCGAAACCTTTTTTTGCAGGCTGATTGGGATCGATACCCTGTTCTCTTTCGACGGAATCATTCCCTCCGCCGCAGATTTCCAGCTCAAGCTAACCTCGTTGATAGAGCAGCTCAATAAAGCCCTACTGGCGGAAAACCAGCTGCAGACAGAGAGCGAAGCGCTCTGCCAAGCCTTGTGCGGTTATTTCGACAAACGTCTCACCAACGACCCGCAGAATAACTCCTTATCCTGGCAACGTTATTCGCTGATGCACTACTTTTACGGCTACAACGAAAGTAAAGAGGCCCTTTCATTACCCGCTCAGTTGGAGGTCTTATTGAAGACCGACAGCGACGTGATGTTCCGCTACGCCTGGAAACTACTGACGCTCCTGATTCAGGTAGAAGGGCAAACTGAAACCTTGGTTTCGCTACGCTCAGCTTCCCGTGCCCGTTACTTTTCCCGCGTTCGCCCCAGCTTCGCGCCACCGGAATCAGAAACCACCCTCTGGGGAACACCAAGCGATACGCTCCCGGCTTCGCCGCGCCTGATGGTGTGTGTTATTGGGCCGTTTGCCGGTAAATGGTTTAGCCAATCTGACCTTTCCACAAGCAACGACAGCGGGATTGTTTGGGTTGTCGCTGAGCACGCGACTTCACTTGTTAAACGACTCGAGCATTTGAAGGAAAGCCACAGCTCGATGGCTACCCTCGCCTTTTTCCCGCTGCTTGCCGACGGATTTCAAAACAACGGGATCATGATTGAACAAATTACTGCGTGGCAATATGCCTTTGCTTCTACGCGACTTCCCGAGCACTTGCCGTGCATGCTGGGGTTGTATACGCGCCTGAGCCAACAGCGTTATCCACACGATCCCGATGGAGCAATCTGGACCGGCGGTTTAGCAGCTCCTCCCTACGGGGATCTGAAGCTGGAGCCCCGCCTTGTTGGGCTTATTGACGAGCTTGATGCCGGCGATGATGGCAACGATATTTACGCCATACAGCGACACGCGCTGGGCTCTACATTCGTAGCCTGGCTTGCCGAAAGTCGGATAATGAATGTTCTGCAAACGATGTTTGACAGTACACAGCTCGATCTCGCCGGCGTTACGTTGGCCGACCACGGGCAAGGATTCATCCGCCACGGTGCATGGTCCCTTTGGCTTGCGGAGAAGTACAGTATTCTGCCGGGCCTTTCCGCTTCAATTGCCCTGCCTCCGTTGCCTGTTATTCCCCTCCCGCCGATTGTGGAAACACCGCCTCCTCCGCCCCCCGGAGCGGTTCCGACGATCATTGCATTAAAGCCCTCCCGTCGACGCTGGCCGAAAATCACCGCACTCCTGGTTCTGTTCGCTTGCCTGGCTGGCGGATTGATTTATTACAACGGGCCACATTGGGGGGGAATACGTGACCAGTTGACCCAGCTAAACCCTTTTCGAACACGTTTCAAGGAGCCCACTCCGGCCTCTGACGTCACCCAGTACACATTGAGTGGCAGCGCACCGCTGTTTGAAAATGGCAGCAGCAACCTGATGCCCGATAGCGAAAAGATACTCGCTGAAATAGTGCCAAAGATGGTTCGCGCCCCAGAACAAATGTTCCTCATCATCGGCCATTCAGACAATACGGGATCCGCCGCCGTCAATCTGGCGCTTTCAACCGAGCGAGCCCGGGTCATTCGGGACTGGTTGGTTGAACATGGCAACCTGTCAGCCAGTCAGTTCATCGTTGAAGGCGCAGGAAACTCCCGCCCGGTAGCCAGTAACGACACCCAAAAAGGACGTGCGCAAAACCGCCGCGTCGAGATCATTCCGTTATCTACACAGCCCTATAAGGATTAAGAGAAACTCACTTATGAGCAAGAAATCAATGACCTACCCCATTAATGAAGGCACTTTCGTGACGCTGGATCATCTTGAGGATCAGTCGATTAATATTCTTCGTTATATGGACGACGACCATAACCCCTACAACATTCTGATTAACCGCGCCAGGCTGGAAACCGATCAGACCGTAGATGACTTTTGCGAAAAACAGTGGGAGAAAATGAAACGTTCGGTCCCGGGATTCGAAGTGGAAGGAAAAAACCTGCAACATGAAATTGGCCCGGCTAAACTGCCCGTGCTGCAGACCGCCAATAAATTTCTGGAGGACGGCGGCTGGGTTCGGCAGGTCTCGTCCATCATTACGCTGCCTTGGCACCCACAGCTCAACCCGGACTCTCGCAAACTGTTGGTGTTTACGTTGGCGGCAAACAATGATTTTACCGAAGCACAGCGCAAGCATTATGTACGTATTATCAACAGCTTTATCCCTGTAGAAGCCCCAATCAGCGCCGAAAGTTGAGTCTTCCCCCCGCTCTGCTCCAAGCCCAAAAAAGGCCTGGAGCAGTCATTATGAATATCTCAATAGCCGACAGCTTAGCCTCGTCATTCTCCCTGGCTTATCAAAGAAGAATGTACGATTTGCCCATTGTTATTCCCACGGCAGTAACAGTTGCCGCTCAAGCTGCGGATCCAGCAGCGTTACGTGCAAGCCGACCAACCGCACGCCACGGCCTTCTCGCCGTTCACGCCATGCCTGCCGCGCCACGTTGAGCAAATCTTCTTTATTCAGCACCGGCCAAACGTGTTCCTGAGTGGTCTGCTGAAAATCCTGAAACTTCAGCTTCACGCCCTGCCGCGCGATATGCAGATCCGGTTTCACCTTGCGCAGCCGCATTTCCAGCTCGGGATAGAGCTTGTCGACGATCAGCGCCTCGCAGTCTTCCCAATCATGAATGTCTTCCGCCAACGTGCGTTCCACCCCCACCGATTTACGCAGCCTTTCCGACGAGACTTCACGCTGATCTATTCCCTGGCAGCGCTCCCACAGCACCCGGCCAAATTTGCCGAAACGCTTGAGCAACAGCGCCAGATCGTACTGCTGCACGTCGGCGCAGGTGATCAGCCCCACTTCTTCCAACCGTTTAGCGGTCACTTTGCCCACGCCGGGGATTTTACTCAGAGGCAGTTGCCGCAAAAAAGCCGGCACCTGCGCCGGCGTGATGACGTATTGTCCGTTCGGTTTGTTCAGCTCCGAGGCAATTTTGGCGAGGAACTTGATCGGCGCGATGCCCGCAGAGGCCGTGAGGTTAAGCTCTTCGGCAATCGCCTGGCGGATTTCCTGGGCAATCAGCGTCGCCGAGCCATTGCACTGGGTGCAGTCGGTCACATCCAGATAGGCTTCGTCCAACGACAGCGGTTCAATCAGCGGGGTGTAGCGGGCAAAGATTTCGCGAATGTGCAACGAGGCTTCCTTGTACGCCGCCATGCGGCCTGGCAACAGCTTGAGGTGCGGGCACAGTTTAAAGGCCATCGCCGTCGACATGGCGCTGTGCACGCCATAGCGGCGTGCGGGATAATTGGCGGTGCTGATCACCCCGCGCCGGTCGGCACTGCCGCCGATCGCCAACGGAATATCGCGCAGGCTGGGATCGTCGCGCATTTCTACCGCCGCGAAGAAGCAGTCCATATCGACATGAATGATTTTACGCATCGCGCCTCCAATAACACTGTATAAGTATACAGCCAATAATTGAAAGCTCAAGACTCGGCAGACATGGAGAAAACGGCGTTTGCGCCAGATATTTCCGCGTTGTTAAAAAAGCTTAATTTTTCAATAGTATGATTTCCGCTGACTCAGGCTCTCTCATCCTTATACCCTATGGATTCCATGTGGCGGCTCACAAGGCTGCGGCTCGAAAGACGGCGGGTATAGCATAAAAGGTATCTCGCATGATCAGGTTTTCCCATTTGCTGTTGGTTTCCACGCTGTCGCTGGTTTCGCTGGCGGCGGGCGCCGCTGTCGGCCATGCTCCAGCCATTATCGCCCACCGCGGCGGCACCGCAGACGCGCCGGAAAACACCCGCATCGCCATTGAAACCGCACTGAAAAATGGCGCCGACGCCATTTGGGTCACGCTACAGCAATCTAAAGACGGCGCGATCGTGCTGTACCGCCCTTCCGATCTCAAAACATTGACCCACGAGCAGGGGCCGGTCTCCGCCCATACTGCCGATCAACTGGCCAAAGTGGATGCCGGCTGGTCATTCGCAAAAGGTGAAACGCATCCGTTTCGCGGCAAAGGCATAGGTATCCCGCGTCTGGACGAGATCCTGGAGGCTTTCCCCAAGGTAACCTTCTATCTGGATATCAAATCGCCGGACGCCGATCCGACGCAATTTGGCAAAGCGCTGCTGGCAACGCTGGAGAAGACCGACAGCCTGAACCGCACCCGCGTATATTCTACCGATGCCAAATACCTGCAAGCGCTGCCGCCGCAGATCAAACGCTTTGAAAGCCGCGACGACACCCGCACCCTGCTGGCCAATGTCACCATGGCGCACCAGTGCGAATTGAAAGCGGATAATCAGCAACCGCGCTGGTACGGGCTGGAGCTGAAACGTGAAGTGGAAGTGGTGGAGAAATACACGTTGGGCGAAGGGCGCTCGAAAGCGTTTCTGACCTGGGATAAAGAGTCGATCGACTGTTTCCGTTCGCAAGGCCCGGCGCATATCATTTTGTTCGGCGTCAATTCAGCGGCGGAATACCGGCAGGCACTGGTGCTGGGGGCCGATGGAGTGATGGTCAACTCACCGGCCGAAGCGAAAGACTTCCGCAAGGCCAAGTGACCGATAGAGAAAGGGGCGCCACTTGCGCCCCTCGTCTTCAGATGATCCGGTGTTTTTCCAACTGTTGCCGCCGCAACGCCGCTTTGGCTTCGCGCTTCTTGCGCGCATCACAAGGCTCCGGGCAGTCACAGACCTTTTCCATCCCCAACGCAGTGATGCCGCCGCAACTGCCCTGCAGGCTTTTGCGTTTGAACACATAGCCCAGCGACATACCGCCGATAACCAACAGAAACAGCACGAAGGTGGCGATAAATACCGTCAACATAGCGGCCTCACAAGATCTTTTTCAGATAGGGTTTAAACGCCTCAGAGTAGCGCTCTTCAAATCCGTTGGCGGTTTTCACAATCATGAACACCGGGATCCCCATCAGGTTGGCCAACGCCATACCGCGCTCCGGCCCCAGCACGTTCAACCCGGTCGACAGGCCGTCGGCGGCCATGCAGGTCGGGCTCAGTACGGTGACCGAAACCAGATGATGATGGATCGGCCGGCCGGTGATCGGATCTATGGTGTGCGAGTAGCGCACGCCATCTTGCTCAAAGTAGTTGCGATAATCCCCAGAAGTGGCGATCGACATCTCCCCCGGCTGGATCACCAACTGCGCTTTTTGCTCCACGCCGGCCGTCGGCCGTTCAATGGCGATACGCCAGGGTTTCTGCTCGCCGTTGTGGCCACGGGTGCGCACCTCACCGCCGATATCCACCATGTAGTTTTTCACCTGCTGCGATTGCAGGTACTGGGCAATCACATCCACGCCATAGCCTTTGGCGATGGACGAGAGATCGACATACAGCTCCGGGATGTGTTTCACCAGCGCATTACCCTGCACCGACAGTTTGTCGATGCCGGTCCAGGCGCGGCGTTGTGCCAATGCGGCAGCGCTCGGCACCTTGTCCGGTCGCCCTTCCGGGCCAAAGCCCCATAGATTGACCAATGGCCCGACGGTCACGTCCAGCGCACCGTCGGTCACGCGGTTGATGCGCAGCGCCTCCAGCACCACCTCGGTGGTCGCGGCCGATACCGGGAAGGGTTTGCCCACCTCGCGGCTGGCGTTGAAGCGGCTCAGCTCCGAGCCTGGCCGGTAGGTGGACATTTGATCGTTCACCAACTCCAGGCGTTTGTCGATCTCCGCCTGTATTCTGGCCGCCGACGGCGTGTCGTCACCGGTGACATAACGGATCGAATAAGACGTCCCCATGGTTTTGCCATCGAGATTCACCTGCTCCGGCCCGCAACCGGTCAATAACAACGTGGCACCCAGCGCCACCGCCGTCATCCAGCCCTTCATTGCCCCTATGCGCATTTAGCCACCAAAGTCATCCAGCATGATATTTTCATCTTCGACACCCAGCTCTTTCAGCATATTGATCACCGCCGCGTTCATCATCGGCGGGCCGCACATATAAAACTCGCAGTCTTCCGGTGCCGGGTGGTGCTTCAGATAGTTCTCCAGCAGAACATTATGGATAAAGCCAGTGTAGCCGGTCCAGTTATCCTCAGGCTGGGGATCGGAAAGCGCCACGTGCCAGGTGAAGTTTTCATTCTCCGCCTGCAGCCGATTGAAATCATCCTCATAGAACATTTCACGCAGCGAACGCGCACCGTACCAGAAGGTGATTTTGCGCTTCGAGTTCAGGCGATTGAGCTGATCGAAAATATGCGAGCGCATCGGCGCCATGCCGGCACCACCGCCGATAAAGATCATTTCGGCGTCGGTGTCTTTGGCGAAGAACTCGCCGAACGGCCCGGAGATGGTCACCTTGTCGCCAGCCTTCAGCGACCAGATATAGGAGGACATAATGCCCGGCGGCACGTCCGGCGCGCGCGGCGGCGGCGTGGCGATACGCACGTTGAGCATGATGATGCCCTTTTCATCCGGGTAGTTCGCCATTGAGTAAGCGCGTACCGTGGTGTCGTTCACCGTCGAGCGGTAGCGGAACAGGTTGAACTTGTCCCAGTCGCCGCGGTACTCCTCCGGCACGTCAAAATCGGCATAGCTGATGTCGTGGGCCGGCGCTTCGATCTGGATAAACCCGCCGGCGCGGAACGGCACGTCTTCGCCGTCGGGGATTTTCAGCTTCAGCTCTTTGATAAAGGTGGCTTTGTTATCGTTGGAGATAACCTCGCACTCCCACTTCTTCACGCCGAAAATTTCTTCCGGCAGCTCGATTTTCAGGTTCTGCTTCACGTTCACCTGGCAAGCCAGGCGGCAGCCTTCTTTCGCTTCACGCTTGTTGATGTGCGAAAGTTCGGTCGGCAGGATATCGCCGCCGCCCTCTTTAATCACCACCCGGCACTGGCCGCAGGAGCCGCCACCGCCGCAGGCCGAGGACACGAAGATCCCCTGGCTGGAGAGCATGTTCAACAGCTTGTCGCCCGCCGGCGCATTAAAACTCTTGCCCCGATCGCCGTTAACTTCCACCGCGATGTCACCGGTGTTCACCAGCTTTGATTTGGCGAACAGGATCAGCAGTACCAGCACCATAACGATGCCGGTAAACATCGCGACGCCTAAAATAATTTCCATAGATTCTTCCCGCCTTTACAACTGAACACCGGAGAAGGACATAAAGCCCAACGCCATCAGCCCGGTGGTGATAAAGGTAATGCCCAGACCGCGCAGCCCTGCGGGGACATTGGCATACTTGAGTTTTTCGCGGATCCCCGCCATCGCGACAATCGCCAGCATCCAGCCGGTGCCGGAGCCGAAGCCGTACACCACCGACTCTGCGAAGTTGTAGTCGCGTTGCACCATAAAGGACACGCCGCCGAAAATGGCGCAGTTCACGGTGATCAGCGGCAGGAAAATGCCGAGTGCGTTGTACAACGACGGGAAGAAGCGATCGAGGATCATCTCAAGAATCTGCACCAGTGCCGCGATCACGCCGATAAAGGTAATGAAGTTGAGGAAGCTCAGATCGACGCCTTCCATCAACGCGCCATCGCGCAGCACCAGGTTGTAGACCAGGTTGTTCGCCGGCACCGAGATGCCGAGCACGATGGTCACGGCGATGCCCAGACCAAAGGCGGTCGACACCTTCTTCGACACCGCCAGGAAGGTACACATCCCCAGGAAGAACGCCAATGCCATGTTCTCGACGAACACTGCGCGCACAAACAGGCTGATATAATGTTCCATCGGCCGTTACTCCTTTTCGATCTGTGCAGGCTTCAGGGTGCGCAGCACCCAAATCAGCAGGCCGATGATAAAGAACGCGCTCGGGGCCAGCAGGAACAGGCCGTTCGGCTGATACCAGCCGCCGTTCTGCACCGTATCCAGCACCGGAATGCCAAACAGCTTGCCCGAGCCAATCAGCTCGCGCAGGAAACCGACCAGCACCAGGATCACCCCATAACCCAGCCCGTTGCCGATACCGTCCATAAAGCTTTCAATCGGCGGCGACTTCATGGCGTAGGCTTCGGCGCGCCCCATCACGATACAGTTGGTGATGATCAGGCCGACAAACACCGACAGTTGCTTGGAAATCTCGAACGCATAGGCGCGCAACAGCTGATCGACCACAATCACCAGCGAGGCGATAATCGCCATCTGCACGATGATGCGCACGCTGTTCGGAATATGGTGACGGATCAGGGAAATAAAGAAGCTGGAGAACGCCGTGACCAGGGTCACCGCGATGGTCATCACCACCGCCGTTTCCAGCTTGGTGGTCACCGCCAGCGCGGAACACACCCCGAGCACCTGCAAGGCTATCGGGTTGTTGTCAAACAGCGGCCCGAGCAGGACCCGCTTAATCTCTTTGGAATCAGCCATTTTTCAGCGCTCCTTCACGAACTTTTTTCAGGAATGGGCCAAAACCTTGCTCGCCCAACCAGAAATCAAAAGTGTGCTGCACGCCGTTGGAGGTCAGCGTGGCGCCGGACAAACCGTCCACCCCGTGCTCATCCCCCTGGCGCGCCCCGCCTTTCACCACGCGGATCGCCGGCTTGCCGTCGTTATCAAACAGCTTTTTGCCAACCCACTGCCGGCGCCAACCGGCATTCTCAACTTCGCCGCCCAGGCCCGGGGTTTCCCCCTGATCGTAATAAGTGATGCCTTTCACCGTGTTGCCGTCGCTCCCCAGCGCCACAAAGGCGTACATCATCGACCACAGACCGGTGCCGTAGACCGGCAGCACGATTTGGTTCACCGCCCCGCCGCTATCGCGCACCAGATAGATCTCCGCCCGGTTGCTGCGGCGCTTGATGCCGGCCGGATCATCGGCCGCCGACAAGGCGACGCTTTTGGCATCGTCGCGCAGCGCAGCGGCCAGATCGAACGCCGCCGCATTGCCCGCCACGAACTCGCCGCTGTTCAAATCCAGCAGGCGCGGTTCGATACGCCGGGTGAACAGCGCCTTGACCTGATCGCCTTCCATCTTCGGTTGCAACAGGCCGGCCACGTCGAGGATATTGCGCTGCTTGTCGAGCAGCTTTTGCTCCTGCTGTTTGGACTTCAGGCCGACGGCGGAACCCGCCACCACCACCGAACACACCAGACACAGCAGCAGCACCACCAGCAGCGTTTTGCCGATAGTGTCGTTTTTAGATTCATTCGCCACGGGCTTTTCTCCGCTTGATGTTGGCCTGCACCACCAGATAATCGAACAGCGGCGCGAACAGGTTGGCGAACAGGATCGCCAGCATCATGCCTTCCGGGTAGGCCGGGTTGACCACCCGGATCAACACGCACATCACGCCAATCAGGATGCCGTACCACCACTTTCCCTTGTTGGTAAAAGCGGCGGAAACCGGGTCGGTGGCCATAAAGATCATGCCGAAGGCAAAACCGCCCAACACCAGATGCCAGTACCACGGCATGGCGAACAACGGGTTGGTGGCGGAGCCGATGCTGTTGAACAAGAAGGCGGTAGCCATCATGCCGAGCATCACGCCGGCGACGATGCGCCAGGAGGCCACGCGGCCAAACAGGATAATCGCACCGCCAATCAGGATCATCAGCGTGGAGACCTCGCCGACCGAACCTGGGATGTTGCCGAGGAAGGCGTCCATCCAACTGATCGACTGGCCGGTAGCTACGTTGCTCAGGCTGTGCGCTCCGCCCACGCTCCATTGCGCCAAGGGCGTCGCACCGGAGAAGCCGTCGGCGGCGGTCCACACCAGGTCACCGGAGATCTGCGCCGGATAGGCGAAGAACAAGAAAGCGCGCCCCGCCAGTGCCGGGTTGAGGAAATTGCGCCCGGTGCCGCCGAAAATCTCTTTCGCCACCACCACGCCGAAACTGATGCCAAGCGCCGCCTGCCACAACGGCAGCGTTGGCGGCACAATCAGCGCGAACAAAATCGAGGTGACGAAGAAACCTTCGTTAATCTCATGCTTGCGGATGACCGCGAACAGCACTTCCCAGAAACCGCCGACGATAAACACCACGGCGTAGATCGGCATAAAGTAGCAGGCGCCCAGCACCATCTTGCTGACCCAGCCGGCATCCGCCGTCAGCGACGCCCCCAGCCATTGCGCCAGCCGGTAATGCCAGTCGCCCGCCAGTACCTGCTGCAGTTGATCGCCGCTGTACAGATGGTGCAGCGCCGGAATGGCCTGCTGGCCGACGTTATACATGCCCCAGAACATCGCCGGAAATACCGCCAGCCATACCAGGATCATCATGCGTTTCAGATCGATGGCGTCGCGCACGTGCGAAGCGCCGCGCGTCACCAGACCGGGGGTGTAAAACACCGTGGTAGTCGCTTCAAACAGCGGGTACCACTTTTCCAGCTTGCCGCCCGGCGTGAAGTGATGCTCGATCTTGTCAAAAAAATTCTTCAGGCCCATCGGTTATCCTTCCTGCTCAATCTTGGTCAGCACGTCGCGCAGTACCGGCGCATATTCATACTTGCCCGGACAAACGAAAGTGCACAGCGCCAGATCTTCCTCATCCAGCTCCAGACAGCCCAGCGCCTGCGCGCTGTCGGTATCGCCCGCCAGCAGATCGCGCAGCAGCAGGGTCGGCAGAATGTCCAGCGGCATCACCCGTTCATAGTTGCCGATCGGGACCATTGCGCGCTCGCCGCCGTGGGTGGTGGTCGAGAAGGCGAACAGCTTATTTTTCAGGAAGTGACCCAGCGTGGTGCGGGTAATGGAGAATTTGTCCGGCGAAGGCGCGATCCAGCCGAACAGCTGTTTATCACGCCCTTCCTGCAGCACGCAAACCTGCGAGTGAAAACGGCCGAGATACGCATTCGGGCCGGCGACATGAGTGCCGCTCAGCACCGAACCGGAAATCACCCGGTTCTCGCCGCTTTTAAGGCGGCCGGCGGTCAGTTGTTCAATGCTGGCGCCCAACCGGGTGCGCAGCAGCACCGGCTGTTCCACCTGCGGCCCGGCCAGCGCCACCACCCGACGGGTGTCGAGATGGCCGGTGGTGAACAGCGTGCCGATGGCGATGACGTCCTGATAGCCGATATGCCAAACGGTTTTTTTCAAACTCACCGGTTCGAGGAAGTGAATGTGGGTGCCCACCAGCCCGGCGGGATGCGGGCCGGCGAATTCGTTGTAGGTTATCTGCGCGCCAGGCTGTTTGCCCAGATTCGCACCTGCGGCATGGCAAACGTGCAGCTTGCCGTCGGTCAGGCGCGCCAACACCGCCAGCCCGGCGTTAAAGGCCTCCCGTTGTTCGGCAATGATCACCAGGGGATCGGCGGCCAATGGCTGGCTGTCCATGGCGGTCACGAAGAGGGCGCGCGGGGTGCTGCCGGGACGCGGCGTTTTACTGAAAGGGCGGGTGCGCAGCGCGGTCCACAGGCCGCTGGCGATCAGCTCGCCTTCAACCTGCTCTCGCGGCAGCTCCGCCAGTTCGGCGACCGGATAATGAGCGAACTCAAGTTGCTCGTCACCACCGTTTTCTATCGCAATCACCACGGACTGCAACACGCGGCGCTCACCGCGGTTGATTGCCGCAATGCGCCCGCTGGCGGGCGCCGTGAAGAAAACCCCGGGGTTCTTTTTATCTTCGAACAGCGCCTGGCCTTTCTTAACGGTATCGCCTTCCTGCACTAACATGGAAGGGCGCATGCCGACGTAGTCTTCCCCAAGCAGGGCAACATGCTGAACTGGTGGGCCGTCCTGAATCGCCTGAACCGGAGCTCCGGCAATGGGCAGATCTAACCCTTTTCTGATTTTAATCATAGGATTTATACGATGTTGACTAGGTTTACACGTCTTACCGGCCCCAGAGGCGGGTGCTGACGATGCCTGGATGATGAGACTGCATCAGCAGCCTCCGGGTTAAGCGCAACGGCATCACGCTCAACATGAATTCTTTCGCGCTGACAAAATGGGATTACGCACATTCCCTTGATTGACTCCCGCCTGCCTTGTTTTGCACGACAAACCGTTTTACACCACGTTAATACTTTGTTGCCGCAGACCCCATGTTATCGCCATGGATATAAGAGCAAGGCCCGCTTCTGCATCAGCAACAACAGGTTAACCGGAGCCGGAATATTAACATTTTTCACCACTTTGTTCTGCGCTGAGCAGTGACCTGAGTCAAGCAAATGCAATTAAATGCCCGCTGTTTTACACCACCAATCGTTAAAATCTGCCTGTCGATTCACTTTTATCGAATTTTGTGGTTTTTTTATACACATCGCATATTGCTAAAAAAAAACACACTGGTAATCTGGCGGTGTTTTAAGGCAGTAAAACAATAATCAGTGGCATGTTGGCCAAGTTCATAGAGCCAGCAGATAAATATAAGCAGGAATAATAATGAGCAAAATCGCGCTGTTGTTTGCGATGCTTTTTTCTATGCCGATGATCACGGCCTGCAGCGCCAGCGAGCAGGTTCCCGAGGCACCGGTAGTTAAACAGCAATTAGTAGGTTCACCGGTCTATATTCAGATCTTCAAAGAAGAACGCACGCTGGAATTGTATGCCAAAATGGGCAACGAATTCCGTCTGGTGAACTCCTTCCGCATCTGTAATTTTTCCGGCGGACTCGGCCCGAAACGCCGTGAAGGTGACTTTAAAAGCCCGGAAGGTTTTTATAGCGTCGACTCACGCCATCTGAAACCCGACAGCAAATATTATCGCGCAATAAATATCGGTTTCCCGAACGATTACGACAAATCGCAGGGTTATTCCGGCGCTTATCTGATGATCCACGGTGAATGTAAATCGATTGGTTGTTACGCAATGACCAACACCTATATGGATGAGATTTACCGCTACGTGGAAGCCGCATTCGCTTATGGCCAGAACCGGATCGATATCAGCATCTACCCGTTCCGCATGACCGATCAGAACCTGAAACGTCACCGCTCCTCCAGCGATATCGCCTTCTGGAACCAGCTGAAACCCGGCTATGACTACTTCGTCAAGCATCACCAGCCGCCGGTGGTGAGCGTCGCCAATGGCCAGTACGTGCTGGGTCAGCCGGTCATGAGCAGCAGCCAGATGACGCAGTACGCATCAACGGCTCCCGCTGCCAGCACCAACCCCTTCGCTCAAACCAAGCCGCTCACCGAAGTGAAATAATGCGAACTCGCCTGGCGCAATCTTGTGCCAGGTTTCATTCGCCGTCAGCGGTTGGGTAGCAATCACCGTGACCACATCGTTTGGTGTGGTCTGCTGCTGAAAATCAATCTCCACATCCTGATCGAGCAACGTGGCTTTGCCAAACGGCGCGCGGCGGGTGATCCAATATAAGTTGGTGGAGCAGTAGGCCATGACAAAACGCCCATCCGACAGCAACATATTGAATACCCCTTTCTTGCGCAGTTGATCCGCCAGCAGTGCGATATAGCGGAATACCGGCGGCCAACGGCTCGGGGTGCGCGGGTATTTCAGGGAAAGTTGATGCAGCAGCCAGCAGAAAGCATATTCGCTGTCAGTTTGGCCCACCGGGCGGAAGTTGCCGGTTTCCAACTGACGATAGCCTTTCAACTGGCCATTGTGCGCGTAGGTCCAGTTACGGCCCCACAGCTCGCGGGTAAACGGGTGGGTATTTTCCAGCGCCACTTCGCCGCGATTGGCCTGGCGGATGTGCGATACCACCGCGCAGGATTTGATCGGGTATTCCTGCACCAGACGGGCGATCGGCGAATCGAAACTCGGTTGGGGATCCTTAAACGTACGACAGCCGTTCCCTTCGTAGAAGGTAATGCCCCAACCATCTTTATGTGGCCCGGTACGGCCACCGCGCTGAACCAGCCCGGTAAAGCTAAAGCAGATATCGGTCGGTACGTTTGCGCTCATCCCGAGCAGTTCACACATCGCTTGCCACTCCTTACCCACACTGACACTGTTCTATGTGGGCGCAGCATGCGGCGCCCTTACAAAATGTCTGGGGGCTTAATGCCCCCTGAAGCCATTAAGCCTTAACCATCTCTTTTTCAATCAACTGAATCAAGATGTGAATCGCTTTGATATGGATCTCTTGAATACGGTCGGCATACCCGAAGTGCGGTACGCGGATTTCCACATCGGCGGAGCCGGCCATTTTACCGCCGTCTTTGCCGGTCAGGGTGATCACTTTCATCCCTTTGGCGCGCGCCGCTTCGATAGCTTTAATGATGTTGCCCGAATTGCCCGACGTGGAAATGCCCAGCAACACGTCGCCTTCGCGGCCTACCGCTTCCACGTAACGTGAGAACACGTATTCGTAACCGAAATCGTTGCTGACGCAAGACAGGTGGCTGACATCGGAAATGGCAATTGCCGGATAGCCCGGGCGGTTTTCGCGGTAGCGACCGGTCAATTCTTCGGCAAAGTGCATGGCGTCACAGTGGGAGCCGCCGTTGCCACAGGAAATCACTTTCCCGCCGGCTTTAAAGGAATCGGCCAACAGCACTGCCGCGCGTTGAATGGCATCGATATTGGCATCGTCATTGATAAATTTCGCCAGGGTATCGGCCGCTTCGTTCAATTCACTGCGAATAAGGTCGTGGTACATGAGGAACCTCTTGTTATCGTCAATCTTCCGCTCCGCAGTGTACCGGATCGGGGAAAAACCGAGAAGCATTGTGAAGCAAACAGCGCGCCGGTTGAGGTACGGGTGAGGTTTTTGACTATTGATGCGCTCAGTTTGTGACTTAAGTTGTAATTAAACTGTAAATGCATTGATAAAAATATGGGGTTGTACTAAAACCTATTACATACATACAACAGGTCAGACCTCTTACTACTTCGGAGCTTCTTATGATGGTTCTTAGTATTGTTGTTTTACTCGCACTCATTGGTGTGGTGTTTTATCACCGAGTGAACCTCACCCTCAGTAGCCTTATTCTGTTGGCATATACCGCCGCCATGGGCGTTATCGGCCTGTGGACCTTCTGGATGCTGCTGCCGCTGGCGATCGTTCTGCTGCCGCTGAACCTGACGTCCCTGCGCCGTTCGATGTTGTCCGCTCCGGCGCTGCGCGCGTTCCGCAAAGTCATGCCGCCGATGTCCACCACCGAGAAGGAAGCGATCGAAGCCGGCACCACCTGGTGGGAAGGCGATCTGTTCCGCGGCCAACCGGACTGGAACAAGCTGCATAACTATCCGAAACCACAGCTGACCGCCGAAGAACAAGCGTTTATCGACGGTCCGGTGGAAGAAGCCTGCCGCATGGCGAACGATTTCCAGATTACCCATGAGCTGGCCGATTTGCCGCCGGAACTGTGGGCCTATCTGAAAGAACACCGCTTCTTTGCGATGATCATCAAGAAAGAATACGGCGGCCTGGAATTCTCTCCTTATGCCCAGGCGCGCGTGCTGCAAAAACTGTCCGGCGTTTCCGGTATTCTGGCGATCACCGTCGGCGTGCCAAACTCCCTCGGCCCTGGCGAGCTGCTGCAACACTACGGCACCGACGAGCAGAAAAACCACTACCTGCCGGGCCTGGCGCGCGGCGACGAGATCCCTTGTTTCGCCCTGACCAGCCCGGAAGCGGGTTCAGACGCCGGCGCTATTCCGGATGTCGGCACCGTCTGCATGGGCGAGTGGCAAGGCGAACAGGTATTGGGCATGCGCCTGACCTGGAACAAACGCTATATCACGCTGGCACCGGTCGCAACCGTGCTGGGTCTGGCGTTCAAACTGCATGACCCGAACCGTCTGCTGAGCGATAACGAATCACCCGGCATCACCTGTGCGTTGATCCCGACCAGCACCCCAGGCGTTGAAATCGGCAATCGCCACTTCCCGCTGAACGTGCCGTTCCAGAACGGGCCAACCCGCGGCAGCGACGTGTTCGTGCCTATCGATTACATCATCGGCGGGCCAAAAATGGCCGGCCAGGGCTGGCGCATGCTGGTTGAGTGCCTGTCGGTAGGCCGCGGCATCACCCTGCCTTCCAACTCCACCGGCAGCGTGAAGTCTATGGCGCTGGCCATTGGCGCTTACGCCCATATCCGCCGCCAGTTCAAGATCTCTATCGGCAAGATGGAAGGCATCGAAGAGCCGTTGGCGCGTATCGCCGGTAACACCTATGTGATGGATGCGGCGGCCACGCTGATCACCAGCGGCCTGATGCTGGGCGAGAAACCGGCGGTGCTGTCAGCCATCGTAAAATACCACTGTACCCACAGAGGCCAGCAGGCAATCATTGATGCAATGGATATCGCCGGCGGTAAAGGCATCATGTTGGGCAAATCCAACTTCCTGGCCCGCGCCTACCAGGGCGCACCGATCGCCATCACGGTTGAAGGCGCCAATATCCTGACCCGCACCATGATGATCTTCGGCCAGGGCGCCATCCGCTGCCATCCCTACGTACTGGACGAAATGGCGGCGGCGCAAAGCAATGATCTGAACGCCTTCGACAAATCGCTGTTCGGCCATCTGGGCCACGTGGGCAGCAGCAAGGTGCGTAGCTTCTGGCTGGGCCTGACCAATGGCCGCACCAGCAGCACGCCGACTAAAGATGCGACACGCCGTTACTACCAACAATTGAACCGCCTGAGCGCGAACCTGGCACTGCTGTCGGACGTCTCCATGGGCGTGCTGGGCGGCAGTCTGAAACGCCGCGAGCGTATCTCCGCGCGCCTGGGGGATATCCTCAGCCAGATGTACCTGGCTTCCGCAACGCTGAAACGTTTTGAAGATGAAGGCCGTCAGAAAGAAGATTTGCCGCTGGTGCATTGGGGTGTGCAGGACAGCTTGCATCAGGCAGAACAAGCGTTGGACGATCTGCTGCGCAACTTCCCGAACCGCTTTATCGCCGGCGTGATGCGCTTCGTAATCTTCCCGTTCGGCCGCGTGCATACCGCACCTTCCGATCGTCTGGACCACCAGTTGGCCAAGATCATCCAGCAACCGTCCGCAACCCGCAGCCGTTTGGGACGTGGCCAATACCTGACGCCAAGCGAACATAATCCGGTTGGCCTGCTGGAAGCCGCGCTGGCTGACGTCATTGCCGCCGAGCCGATTCACCTGCGCCTGTGCAAGGAAAGCGGCAAGAACCTGCCGTTTACCCGGTTGGATCGCCTGGCGCAGCGTGCGCTGGAAGAGGGCAAGATCAGCGCCGATGAAGCGAAGATCCTGGTGAAAGCCGAAGAGAGCCGTCTGCGCTCCATCAACGTAGATGACTTCGAGCCGGATGCGCTGGCGGCCAACAAGCCGGAAAAGCCGGTAGCGACGTCTAAGCGCCAACAGCATACCGAAGCGGCGTAACGACGTTACTCCCGTTCACCCAGGGGCGATGATTATCGCCCCTTTTTCTTTTTGTGGCGCAGCAAAATGCGCGGCGGCTCGCAGCCTTGCCAGAACGGCTAATTTAACCTCGGGAATAATCGGATAGACTGCGTAGCGGGTGCTCTGGATCTTTCTTTCCGGGGCATAAGCAACGGATAGAAAGAGAAAGGCCCCGAGTCGATATTATCAACCCGAGGCCACTCTGAATGTCCAAACAACATCAGGTTAGCCTCTTACCCGCCGGAAGGCAAGGATAAGGAGGTCAGAAATGCAGCAAGAACGGGTCGTTCTGAGGCTGATGATTATCTGCATGACGCTGATTGCACTCATGTGGATCACTCGCGGTTCGCTATGTGAACTGCGCATCAAACTGGGAGACACGGAGGTTGCGGCCATTTTGGCTTCCGGATTTATCCCCAAAATAATTGGCGTGGCATCAAGGCGGCGAGTAAAGGAATCCCGATGAGCTTACACCGGTAAGTGATTCGGGTGAGTGAACGTAGCTAACGCAGAGGCAACGTCAAGTATGCAGGGGGAAGGGTAAGGCAACCCAACGGCGGGGTTCGCCCCGCCCGTTGGTTGTTAGACAGAGATCCATGAGCACCCTCTTCCTGCCGGCGGTGCCCAAACAACGCCTAGCCGTTCTGGCGGATACGCGCCAGCAGTGCGTCGATATGCTCAATCTGCGCCGCGTTGACGATCAGCGCACGGCCCAGGCTCAGGGCGCTGCGCTGGCATTCGGCGCGCATTTCGGCATCGCTGATGCTGTCCAGATCGGCGACGTGTGCCAGGCCGATAGTGCGGCGGATCAACTCGCTGCCGCAGTAACCTATGGCATCAACCCACACCTGCTGCAGGAACTGTTCGGCATAGCCCGGTATCGCCAGCGCTATCTCGCGAGTCTGTTGGTGGCACAGCGCCAGGAAGCGATCGGCAAAAATCAGCCAGAGTTCACGTACATCCTGCAGGCGTTGCTCCCGCCCGGCGGCGGCATCGCGCGGCCCCAACAGGCCCGGTAAACCGCAGTAATTCAGCAACAGGTTACCCAACGCGCTGCCGACGTCAAAACCTATCGGGCCATAGAAACCAAACTCGGCATCTATCGCCTTCAGCTTGCCTTCTGCAACAAAAATCGAGCCGCTGTGAATATCGCCGTGCAGCAGCGCTTCCGCCTTGCTGAGGAAACGGTGCTTCAGCCCGGCCACCGCCAGCTTCAACGCGGTATCGTCACGCAGCGCTCGCACCTGCGGCAGCAACGCCTCGTCGAACTGGTTGCGTTCGTGATCGATATAGGGATCGGTAAAGAACAGATCTTCGGTGATCTGGCACAGCTCTGGGTTGGTGAAGCGGCTGACCTCGGCCTTTTTTTCTTGCGCCGTCTGGTAAAAATCGGAGGTATGGAACAGGGTTTGCGCCAGATATTCCGCCAGTTGCCCGGCCGCCAACGGGTAATAGTGACCTTTGATCAGCTCGTTGCGCCAGATGTGGTGATCGGAAAGATCCTCCTGCACCATCACCGCCAATTCAGGATCGTGATGCAGCACCTTCACCGTATGCCGCGGGCAAAACCCGCCGTGAATCAACAGGGTTTCCGCTTCAATCCGCGCCCGGTCCAGGGTCAGCGGCCAGGATTCGCCCACGCAGCGTACGTACGGCAACGCCTGTTTGACGATCACCCGACTTACGCCATCGCGATCGCGGATTTTGAACACCAGGTTCAGGTTGCCGTCACCAATCTCGTCAGCGCTCACCAGCGCCTGCGGATCGGCCAGTTGCCCGTATTGACGGGCATATTCAACGGCATCGGCTGCAGTAAAGGTACGATAAAGCGACATTCCCAACCCCTCTGATTTTTCTCACTGACGCAGCGATGTTATTTTTTAGACGTAAAAGCATTTGGACGTCTATACATCCGTATGGCATGTTGGCAGAATACCTTTTCAGATGCAATAACAACGCAACAAGGATTTAACTGCCGATGCAATCGCTTAACACCACCAGTTTGACCCTGAGTGACAACCGACTTTGGATCCTCGATCAGCAGGCTTTGCCGCAGGAAAAACAGTGGCGCCAGTGTGACACCGTAGAAGAGTTGGTCGATCACATCCTCACCTTGCGGGTACGGGGCGCGCCGCTGATCGGCCTGTCCGCCAGCCTGTTGCTGGCGCTGCTGGCGGAACGCGGTCTGCCGCGTGAAGAGCTGGAGCAAGCATTGGCCACCTTACGCGCCTCGCGCCCGACGGCGGTGAATCTGATGAACAATCTGGACCGCATGAAGCAGGCTCTGGCACAACCGCAGTGGGTGCCTGCGATGGTAGAGGAAGCGTTGCGACTGGTGGAAGAAGACCGCAAGTTATGCGATCGGATCGCCGATCACGGTGCGGAGCTGGTGCAGCCCGGCAGCCGGCTGCTGACCCATTGCAATACCGGTGGCCTGGCGACCGCCGGTATCGGCACCGCTATCGGCGTGCTGTTGCGCGCCCATCAGCAGGGGAAAGTACAACAGGTGTGGGTCGATGAAACCCGTCCGTTGCTGCAGGGCGGTCGCCTTACCGCCTGGGAACTGGGCGAGCTCGGCATTCCCTACCGGCTGATTTGCGATTCCATGGCCGCCAGCCTGATGGCGCAGGGCCAGGTAGATGCCGTGTGGGTTGGCGCAGACCGCATTGCCGCCAACGGCGACGTCGCCAACAAGATTGGTACCTACAGCCTGGCGGTATTGGCGCACTATCACCGTATTCCGTTCTACGTGGCCGCCCCGCACACCACCCAGGATCCGCACTGCCCGAACGGCGCGGCCATCCCGATTGAACAACGGGCCGCCACCGAAGTGACCGGCGTTTCCGGCAGTTTCGGATCATGCCAGTGGGCGCCTGCCGATGCCCCGGTTTATAACCCGGCTTTTGACGTGACGCCTGCGGCGCTGATTAGCGGTTGGGTATTCGACAGCGGCGTGATTACGCCGCAACAGGTCAAGGACGGGATCTTCCAGCGGGCGCTGGGGTAATCAATAATGGGGCGCGAAAGCCGCCCCGTTAAATGTTAATCCAGGCGCGGATAGGCATCGGCTATCCTGTCGCCGGTGAAATGCGCGACCCAACCTTCCGGATTATCGAAGACGCGGATCGCGGTAAAATTGGGTGCCGAGCCCATATCGAACCAATGGCGGGTATCGGCCGGTACCGAGATCAGATCGTTCTTTTCGCACAGGATCTGGAAGATCTTGCCATCCAGATGCAGGCAGAACAGCCCCGCCCCTTCAACAAAGAAACGCACCTCATCTTCGCCGTGCGTATGTTCGGAAAGAAATTTGCTGCGCAAGGCTTCGCGCTGCGCATTATCCGGACGCATGCTGATCACGTCCCAGCTCTGATAGCCCTTCTCCGCCACCAGCCGATCAATCTCGTGCTGATAGGCGGCGATCACCGCTGCCGGATCCGGATTTTCACCCAGTTCACGATCCGCCTGCCAGCGCTCGAAGCGCACGCCAATTCGCGCCAGTTGCCGTTGAATAGCCTCGGCATCCTGGCTCTGCCATAACGGTTGCTGCGGCTCTTTATCGCTGAAAATGGTCAATCCACTCATGAGGCAAACTCCTCTAAATCGATCTGATCAAAACGGTTAACCTGCGGGTGCCGGTTCTGCGCATCGGCGTCGTCGCGGATCAACTGGCAAGTACGCCAACCTGCGGCTCGTGCGGCATCCAGCTCTTGATGAATGTCGGAAAGGAACAACAACTCGTCGGGCGCAATGCCGATTGCAGCGGCGATATTTCGGTACGAAGCGGTTTCACGCTTGGCACCGACATGGGTATCGAAATAGCCGCTGAACAGCGGCTGCAAATCCCCGGCGTCGCTGTAGCCGAACAGCAACTTTTGCGCCTCGACCGAGCCGGAAGAGTAGACGTACAGTTTCAGCCCTTGCCGCTGCCAGGCGGCCAGTTGCCCGGCCACTTCCGGGTACAGATGACCGCGAAAATCACCGTTCCGGTAGCCGCTGCGCCAAATGATGCCCTGCAGCGCCTTCAGCGCGGTGGATTTGCGATCTTCATCCATAAAACGGTACAGCGCGGCAATCAGTTGCTCAATGTCCGCCTGTGGCTGGTCAATCTCCTGACGTAGCGCGGCCAACGGTGCAGCCACTTCGGCATCGCCGGCGTGCTGACGGAGAAACGCCGCCAGCCGCTCACGCGCATAGGGAAAAAGCACCTGGTGCACGAAGCGGATATCGCTGGTGGTGCCTTCAATATCGGTGACGATGGCGCGGATCATTTAGCCTCCAGTAAACGGCGTTGCAGTTCGCACTGGAACAGGAATTCCAGCCCTTCAAGGTGGCGACGGGCTTCCGCTACCTGGCGGCCCCAGCAATACAGGCCGTGTCCACGGACCAGAAAACCGTACTGCAGTGGCGTCACTTCGGCATAAGCCGCCACGCGCGCCGCAAGCCGTGGAATATCCTGATCGTTATCGAAAATGGGAATAATCACGCTGTCCAGATGGCTGCTCTGGCCGCCGAGTGATTTTTGCATTTCATAGCCCTGCAACACCAGCCCATCGCTGCGTTCAACGCGCGACAGCACGGTCGCATTCACCGAATGCGTATGCAGCACCGCACCAATCTGCGGGTACAGCCGGTAAATCAGGGTATGCAGGCCGGTTTCCGCCGAAGGCGTGCGGCCGCTCGGCACATGATTGGTCGCGGTTTCCACCAGCAGGAAGTCCGCTTCGGTCAGGCTGCCCTTATCCTTGCCGGACTCGGTGACCAGGCAGCGTTGATCGTCCAGACGCAGCGACATATTGCCGCCGGTCGCCGGGCACCAGCCCTTTTCGCCAATCCAGTGGCAGGCAGCCAATAGCGCTGTAAGTTGCGGATTTTCCGTCATTATCGTTTCCCGGTTTCTAAGGTTATCAGCATAGGGAGCTTAGAATGATTTGCTTATATAGTTAGATCTTTTCTTCATTTAGCCATCTAAGCGTCTTGATTGCCAAATACTAACATCGTGTTATATTGACGGCAACCTAAGCGCCAGGAGTATTAGCCTGCTATGAGCACGTCACCATTGATTCCCGACAGCAAATTGCCCGCTCTGGGCACCACCATTTTCACCCAGATGAGTGCGCTGGCGGCGCAGTATCAGGCGATCAACCTGTCGCAGGGCTTCCCCGATTTCGATGGCCCGGATTATCTGAAGGAGCGTCTGGCCTGGCACGTCAATCAAGGTGCCAACCAATATGCCCCCATGACCGGTGTTGCGCCATTGCGCGAAGCCATCGCCGAGAAAACCGCCGAGCTGTACGGCTGGCTGCCGGACGCCGCCAGCGAAGTCACGGTGACGGCAGGTGCCACAGAAGCGCTGTTCGCTGCCATCAGCGCCTTGGTCCGCCCCGGCGATGAAGTGATTTGTTTCGACCCGAGCTACGACAGCTATGCGCCGGCGGTAACGCTGTCCGGCGGCATATTGAAGCGCATTGCGCTACAGCCACCGGCGTTCGGCGTGGACTGGCAGCAGTTTGCCGAAGTGCTTTCGCCGCGTACCCGGCTGGTGATCCTCAATACGCCGCACAACCCGTCCGCCACCACCTGGCAAGCGGAAGATATGCAACAGCTGTGGCACGCGATTAGCGATCACGAAATCTATGTGCTGAGCGACGAAGTGTATGAGCATATTTGCTTCGCCCAGGGCGGCCATGCCAGCGTGCTGGCCCATCCGCAGCTGCGGCAACGTGCCGTCGCGGTATCCTCGTTCGGCAAAACCTTCCACATGACCGGCTGGAAAGTGGGTTACTGCGTGGCCCCCGCCGCGCTGAGCGCCGAAGTCCGCAAAGTGCATCAATACCTGACTTTCTCGGTCAATACCCCGGCACAGCTGGCGCTGGCGGATATGCTGCGCAGCGAGCCGGCGCATTGGCAGCAGTTGTCGGCATTTTACCGCGCCAAGCGCGATCGCTTCGTGCAGGCGCTGTCAAACAGCCGACTGGAAATTTTACCCTGTGAAGGTACATACTTCTTGCTGGCGGATTACAGCGCGGTCTCCGATTTGGATGACGTCGCTTTCTGTCATTGGTTAACCGAGCACGTGGGCGTGGCGGCAATTCCGCTGTCGGTCTTCTGTGCCGATCCTTTCCCTCATAAATTGATCCGGCTGTGCTTCGCTAAACAGGACGCCACGCTGGATGCGGCTGCGGAGCGGTTATGTCGACTTTAAAAATTACCCTGTTGCAGCAACCGCTGGTCTGGCGCGACGGCGAAGCTAACCTGCGCCATTTCGATGAGCTGCTGGCACCGCTGACCGGCCGTGATCTGATCGTGCTGCCGGAAATGTTCACCACCGGCTTCGCGATGGACGCCGGGGAAAGCGCGCTGCCGGAACAACAGGTGATCGCCTGGCTGCACGGCTGGGCCAGCAAAAGCAACGCTCTGGTCGGTGGCAGCGTGGCGCTGAAAACCACCGAGGGCGCGGTCAACCGTTTCTTGTTGGTCGAACCGAACGGCCGGGTACATGCTTACGATAAGCGCCACCTGTTCCGCATGGCCGGCGAGCACCTGCATTACCGCGCCGGTAAAAAACGCGAGATTTTCGAATGGCGCGGCTGGCGCATTCTGCCGCAGATCTGTTACGACCTGCGCTTCCCGGTGTGGTCCCGCTACCAGCAGGATTACGATCTGGCGCTGTACGTCGCCAACTGGCCAGCACCGCGCAGCAAACACTGGCAAACGCTGCTGGCCGCGCGCGCCATTGAGAATCAGGTCTATGTGGCCGGCTGCAACCGCGTTGGCGAAGACGGCAATGGGCTGAACTACAGCGGCGACAGCCTGATCCTCAGCCCGCAAGGCGAAACGCTGGCGCAGGCGGAACCGGGCGCCGCCGCACGGCTGGACGCCGAACTGTCGCTGGAAAACCTGCAGATCTACCGCAGCGCTTTCCCGGCCTGGCGCGATGCCGACAGCTTCCTGCGGCACGACTGATCCTACCGGGCGCAGCCCGCTGCGCCCACATTCCTCAGGAAAGCTCCTCCCCCGCCGTATTTTTCTCCGCCGCATCGATCCGGTTGAACAACAGATTCAGCAGCAACGCCACCAGACACGACGCGCTGATGCCCGAATGCAGCAAGGTGCGCACCCAATTCGGGAACTGATCGTAAAAAGTCGGCATCACAATCGGGATCATGCCGAAGGCAATCGCCGTCGCCACCACCACCAGATTCATGTTGTCCTTATACTCCACCTTCGCCAGAGTACGAATGCCGCTGGCGGCCACCGAACCGAACAGCACCACGCCGGCGCCGCCCAATACCGGCGGCGGAATGCAGGCCACCAGCCGGCCGAGAACCGGCAGCACGCCCAGCAGCACCAGAATGGCGCCCCCGGCACTGACCACAAAACGGCTCTTCACGCCGGTGATCGCCACCAGGCCGATATTCTGGGCAAACGAGCTCTGCGGGAATGAGTTAAATACCGGCGACAGCGCACTGGAGAGCATATCGGCGCGTAAACCCTTGGCGATACGACGCGAATTGACCGGCGACCCCACAATTTCCCCCACCGCCATCAGCCCGGCGGTGGTTTCCGTCAACAGCACCAGCACGATCAACAGCATGGACAGGATCGCGCTCAGCTCGAAGGTTGGCCAACCGTAGGCGAAAGGTTCGGGGAAGGCCAGCCACGGCCCGTTGCCCACGGCGGCAAGGCTCACTTTCCCTGCCAGCGCCGCCGCTACGCCGCCCACGGCCATCGCCAGCAGTACAGACAACCGCTTCAACGTCGGGGAACCGATCTTATTGAGCAACAAAATCACCGCCAACGTGAAAGCGGCCAGGCCAATATTCCCGGTCGCCCCCCAGTCCGCCGCCCTGGCGTTGCCGCCCATCGCCCAGCGTACCGCCACCGGCATCAACGACAGGCCGATCACCGTCACCACAGTGCCGGTCACCACCGGCGGGAAGAAGCGGATAATTTGCGAGAAAAACGGCGCGATCAACAGACCCGCCAGCGAGGCGGCGATCACTGCGCCGAATACCGCAGGCAGCCCGCCGTCCCCGGTCACGATGGTCACCATGGTCGCCACCCCGGCGAAGGAAACGCCCTGCACCAGCGGCAGACGCGAACCCAGACCGGGCAAGCCGAGGGTTTGCAGCAACGTCGCCAGCCCGCTGACAAACAGCGCCGCCGTCACCAGCATGCCAATCTGCGGTGCGCCTAAACCTGCCGCCGAACCGATGATCAAGGGTGGCGCGATAATGCCCCCGTACATGGTCAAAATATGCTGCAGGCCGAAGGCAAAGGTTTTTCCCAGCGGCAGTTTTTCATCTTCCGGGCAGCACGAAGCCGCGCCCTTATCCTGAGACAGAGCCATATTTCCCCCGTTGACTGGGTGATTGAATCCGGGCAAGCGGTACGCCGCGCCCGAGGGTACGTCAGTGGATCAGATCAACTGCCGCGGTAGGTCGAGTACGAGTAGGGGCTGATTAACAGCGGTAAATGGTAATGTTGTGCCGCATCGCCGACGACAAAATCGATAATCGCCGTGGCGTACAGCGTGTCGCGCCGGCCGGCGGCAAAATAGCCGCCGAGATCGGCATACAAACGATAATGTCCGGCGACCAGGCCATCCGGCGTCAGGTTGCGCGCGCGGCCGTCGGCATCGGTTTGGCTTTCGGCCTGCATCCGCCAGTGCCCGTCGTGCTCTCGTTCCAGCCACACCCGCACGTCTGCCGCAGGTTTGCCGAGTGAGGTGTCCAGAATATGGGTGCTGATATTACTCATCGCTCAATAACTCCTTAAAACGCAGCATCACGATTTCGCGCAGCTGTTCGGCGGTTTCCCGCTGCTCCTGCTCCGCACTGTTGCTCAACCGACGTTCCAGCTCACGCAATATGGCCTGGCCATCGCGGCCGGCCGCACGGATCAGAAACACCTGACCAAATTGCGCTTCATAACGCCGATTGCCTGCCAGCAGCGCCTCGGTCAGTGCGGCGTCCTCCGTATTGACCGCCGCCTGCTCTCGCCGGGAAAATTGCGCCTCGCGGCCTGGCCCGCCGGCGCGTTCGCCGATGCGTGGGTGCTGCGCCAGCGCCCGATTGACGTCCTCCGCCTGCCAGCGTTGTGACGCCTGCCGGGCAAACGCCAGTGCGGCATCAATGCCGGCGAACGGCCGGGCAGCAACCACCGCCGCGATCCAGGACGGAATATCCACGCAGGGGCGCAGCAACCACTCAGCCTCCAGCGGCGACAGCCGGTTAAACGTTTGCAAATCCATCAGGCTTCCTCCCAACTGACAACCGTCTGGCAATAGGCCTGAATCGCCATCGCCACATCGGCGTGGGTGACGGCTTCAGCCGGATGATGGCTGATGCCGCGATCGCAACGCACGAACAACATACCCACCGGCCAGCAGGCCGCCACGGCTATCGCATCGTGCCCGGCGCCGCTCGGCAGCGCCATGCTGCGCCCTTGCACCTGCATCACGCCGTCCTGCCAACGCCGTTGCAAATTTGCATCACAGGCTGTTGCATTTATGCGGTAAAACTCTTCGCTGGCAAAACTCAGCCCCCGGCGCGCGCAGATCGCCTCGGCCTGTGCCAGCAGTTGCCCCAGCAACGCCGCCAGCGGGCCATCCTCCGGGCCGCGCACGTCGAGCGACAGTTTTACCTCGCCGGGGATGACGTTGACCGCTCCCGGCAGGCTTTCGATTCGGCCAACGGTGGCCACCAGATGCGGATCGCAGGCCGTGGTGATCGTCTCGACGGCCACCATCCATTCTGCCGCCGCCGCCAGCGCGTCTTTGCGTTGCCCCATCGGCACGGTGCCCGCATGGCCCGCCTCGCCGCTAAAGGTGCAGTTGAGCCGACGAGCGCCGTTGATTGCCGTCACCACCCCCAGCGCCAAATCGGCCGCTTCCAGGCAAGGCCCCTGTTCGATATGCAGCTCCAGATAGCCGCAGATATCACTTTGCGCACGCTTAGCCTCCCCCACCGCCGCCGGATCCAGCCCAAACTCGCGCAGCGCCTGCGCCATGCTGATCCCCTCGGCGTCGGTCCGTTCCAACCACTCGGCCGGCCACTGCCCGGTAATGCCTCGGCTGCCCAATAAGGCAACGCCAAAGCGGGTGCCTTCTTCATCGGCGAAGCCAATCACTTCCACCGCCACCGGCAAACGCCGCTGCTGCCGGTGCAGATGCGCCACCACTTCCAGTGCGGTCAGTACGCCAAGCATGCCGTCGTAGCGGCCGGCATTGCGCACCGTATCCAGATGCGAACCGAGCAGCAGCGCCGGTGCACCTGGCGTTTGGCCTTCGTAACGGCCGCAGATATTGCCGACGCTGTCCTGATGAACAGTCATGCCAAGGGTGCGCATCCAGTCGCCCACCAGTTGGTTGGCGCGCCGATGTTCCGGCGACAGATAGACGCGCGTCAGTTGGCCCGGCGTGGCGCTGATCGCCGCCAACGCATCGCAGCGCGCCATCACTCTTGCAGCGGCCTGTTCCGCCTCCTGGGCGGTTAACAGCACCGTCATCAGCAGGCCCCGGTTTCGTAGGTATTCCAGGCCGCCTGCAAGGCTTCGCCCTGTTGGCTGGCGAAGCCCAGCCGATTCAGTACCGCCTCCAGCGCGGTCAGTGTCTGCAACACACAGTCTTTGCGCGCGTTATAACCCATGGTGCCGATACGCCAGATTTTGCCCTGCAGCGGGCCGAAAGAGGTCCCGATCTCGATGGCGAAATCATTCAGCATCATCTGACGCACCTGCTCGCCGTGAACCTGTTGCGGGATCACCACGCCCAGCACGTTGTTCATGCGGTTATCGAGATCGCCGAACACCTCCAGCCCCATGCCCTGAATGCCGGCCAGCATCGCCGCGCCGTTCAGTTTGTGGCGGGCGATGGTATTTTCCAGTCCTTCTTCCAGGATCACCCGGGCGCACTCGCGCGCGGCGAACAGCATGCTGGTGGCTTCGGTATGGTGGTTCAGCCGCTCCGGGCCCCAGTAATCCATGATCATGCCGAGATCGAAATAGTTGGAGTAGATCATTTCGTCGTCGCCGTCGGCATGGTCAGCCGTGCGAATGCCCTGCTCCACGCATTTACGGCGGCGGACGATCTCTTCAAACTGCGGGCTGAGAGTGATGGGCGAACTGCCGGACGGGCCGCCCAGGCATTTCTGCAGACCGGCGGATACCGCGTCCAGCCCCCAGGCATCGGTTTCCAGCGGGTTGCCGCCGAAGGAGGCGGTGGCGTCGGTATAGAACAGCACGCCGTGGCGGCGGCAGATGTCACCCAATTCTTCCAGCGGCTGCAACAGGGTGGTGGACGTATCGCCCTGCACCGTCAACAGCAGGCGCGGGCGCACCTTCTTGATCGCGTCTTCAATCTGATCGGCGCTGAACACCTCGCCCCAGGGCACCTCGATGGTGTGCACCTCGGCACGGCAACGGCGGGCAATCTCGCACAGCAGATGGCCGAAACGGCCAAACACCGGCACCAGCACCTTGTCGCCGGGGCGGATCGATGAGATCAGCATGGCTTCAATACCGGAACGCGAGGTGCCGTCCACCAGCATGGTCCAGCGGTTTTCGGTGCGGAACAGCGCACGGTACAGTTCCATCACCTGATTCATGTAGCCGGTCATCGCCGGATCGTACTGGCCGATCAGCTGGCTCGACATGGCGCGCAGCACGCGCGGATCGGCATTGATCGGCCCCGGCCCCATCAACAGGCGAGCCGGCGGATTAATCTGATCGAACTGGGTGATATCTAACATGTTCATTCCTTACCCACTTAATAAGTTATTATTCCACTCGCCCCGGTCAGGCCTCTGTCAGCCCACGGACCGAAGCGATAAACTGTTTTAATTCCTGCGTTTGCGGATTGGCGAACAGCGTGCGGCTGTCGCCCTGCTCCCAAACCTTGCCCTGGTGCATAAACACCACCCGGTCGCCGACCTCGCGGGCAAAATTCATTTCATGGGTCACCAGAATCAGCGTCATGCCCTCTTTGGCCAGTTGCTCCAGCACCTTCAGCACCTCGCCCACCAGCTCAGGATCCAGCGCCGAGGTGATTTCGTCGCACAGCAGCACCTTCGGGTTCATCGCCAACGCCCGGGCAATCGCCACGCGCTGCTGCTGGCCGCCGGAAAGGTTAGCCGGTGAATAGTGCATTCGCTCGCCCAGCCCGACCTTGTTCAACATCTCCTCCGCCAGTTCGCGGCATTCGGCGGGGCTTTTTTTCAGCACCCGGCGCGGCGCCAGCATCACGTTATCCAACGCAGTCATGTGCGGGAACAAATTAAAGTTCTGAAATACCATGCCGATGGAGCGGCTGATTTCACGCGCCTGCGAATCGCGGTCGGTAATGGTCATCCCGCCCAATTTGATGCTGCCTTCCTGATACCCTTCCAGCCCATTGATACAGCGCAACAGCGTGCTCTTGCCGGAACCGCTGCGGCCGATAATCGATATCACCTGGCCCATGTCGATATCCAGATCCACGCCCTTCAGCACATGGTTCTGGCCGTAATATTTCTGAACCTGATTAATTGTGATGAGCGGCATGGAATTTCTTCTCCAGATAATGGCTGTAACGCGACAGCGGGTAACACATCAGGAAATAGCCCAGCGCGACCAGGCCAAACACTTTAAACGGCTGATAAGTGACGTTGTTCAGCATGGTGCCGGCCTTGGTCAGCTCGATAAAACCGATGATCGACGCCAGCGCGGTGCCCTTGATCACCTGTACCGAAAACCCGACGGTGGGCGCGATGGCGATACGCACCGCCTGCGGCACAATCACCCGCATCAGGGTTTGGCCAAAACTCAGCCCCAGGCACCGCGACGCTTCCCACTGCCCTTTCGGCAGGGCGGCGATGCTGCCGGACCAGATATCCACCAGAAACGCGCTGGTAAACAGTGTCAACGCCAGCGCGGCAGCGGCCCAGGGGCTGACGTCGATGCCGAACAGCGCCAGGCCGAAGAACGCCAGGAACAGCTGCATCAGCAGCGGTGTGCCCTGAAACAGTTCGGAATAGAAACGGACAAAACGTATCGCCCACTTGCGTTTGCTCAGGCGCAGCAATAACAGCGGCAACGTCACCAGAGTGCCGCCGAAGAACGCCGTCAGCGACAGCAGCAACGTCCAGCGCGCCGCCAGCAGCAGGTTGCGCACAATGTCCCAGTCGGTAAAAGTCAGCATCAGCCCTGGCTCCCCAAAAAGCGCCGTCCGGCGGCCAGCAACAGCTGGCGCATCAATACCGATAACAGCAGATAAAACAGCGTCGTCACCAGATACACCTCAAAACTGAGGAAAGTGCGCGACTGGATCAGGTTGGCGGCGAAGGTCAATTCTTCGAACGACACCTGCGACACCACCGATGACCCCAGCATGACGATAATGCACTGACTGACCAGCGCCGGGTAAATCCGCTGCAACGACGGCGGCAACACAATGCGCAGAAACGTCTGGCTGCGGCTGAACCCCAGCACTCGCCCGGCTTCCCACTGGCCTTTCGGCGTCACCTGAATGCCGGCGCGAATGATTTCGGTGCTGTAAGCGCCCAGGTTAATCACCATCGCCAACAGCGCCGCCTGCCCGGCGGTCAGTTTCCAGCCCAGGCTCGGCAGGCCGAACACGATGAAGAACAGCTGCACCACAAACGGCGTATTGCGCACTACCTCGACGTAAATGCCCCAAATACGGCTAAGCAAGTTAGCCTTGCCGCTGCGGATCGCCGCGCCGCAAATCCCCAACGCGACGCCCATCAGGGTGGCCAACGCCGTCAACTCGATGGTGGTCAGCAGACCGGCCAGCAGTTCGGGCATATAGGGCCACAGAGCGGGAAAATTCAGCTGATAGGTCATCAGGCGCTCCCGTTATGCACCAAGGTTGGCAGGCAGCGGCGCTTTCAGCCATTTTTCCGACAGGCCGTTCAGGGTGTTGTCCTTCAGTGCCTGTTCAATCAGCTCATCCACTTTCGCTTTCAACGCCGGTTCACCCAGGCGCAGGCCAACGAAGCACGGCGAGTCTTTCAGCATAAACTTGGCGACCGGCGCTTTGGTCGGGTTCTGCCGCGCGATGGCGCTCACCACCAGGTTGCCGGTAGCGATGTACTGCACCTGGCCGGACAGGTAGGCCGACAGCGTGGTGTTGTTATCCTCATAGCGCTTGATCTGCGCGCCCTTCGGCGCGGTATCGCTCAGCACCATGTCTTCGACCGCACCGCGCGTCACGCCGACGGTTTTGCCGTCCAACTGTGCGGCATCGCCCAGTACTGCCTCTTTCGGCCCGAAGACCCCGAGGAAGAACGGCGCATAGGCGCGGCTAAAGGCAATGGTCTTCTCACGTTCCGGGTTTTTGCCCAGGCTGGAGATCACCAGATCGACCTTGTTGGTTTGCAGATAAGGCACGCGATTGGCGCTGGTGACCGGCACCAACTGCAACTTAAGTTTCATCTTGTCGGCCAGATAATGCGCCATGTCGATGTCATAGCCCTGCGGCTGCAGATCGGTGCCCACGGAGCCAAACGGCGGGAAGTCCTGCGGCACCGCCACCCGCAGCACACCGCGCTGCTGGATTTCCTGTAATTGATCCGCCATCGCCGAGGCGGCCTGCGCCATCAGCAAAACCGCACCCAATGTCGCTATCCCGATTTTCTTGAAGTTCATAGATTATCCCCGATGGTGAAGTGATGAAACAAAAGATTCTTTGATTATCACTTTGCAACTAATGTGCCAACCAGCCGCACGGGAAGCGTTCTGCTTTATTGCCCGTAAGTTAAGGCATCAGGAGGGGATTTTCCCTGCCGCGGCAGCGGCGGAGGAAAGGCACAACGTGGGGAAAAAATCGCACCGTCAGAGTGCAAAAGCACCAAAATAGCGCTGAGATCAGCGCTGTTCCAGCTCGTCCAAATCGTTATACAAGTCAGCGATCTGATGAATGCGCTGCCGCCCTTGCGCCAGCGTCTCATGCAGTAAAGCGTTACTGAGCAGGTTAGCCAGGCTCATGGCGGCGGAGTAGCTGTCGAAGGCGGAAACGCTGTCGAGCGGCGCCGCCAGATGCCAGTTCGCCAGCAGGATCAGCGCCTGCGCCTGCGGTTCGCACACCAGCAGTGTCGGCACCTGCTGAACCTGCAATTGCGTCAACAACGCCCGCAACTGGCGTGGACGACGGCGAAACGCCACCACCACCGCCACATCCTGCGCCCCCAGATCCACCAGTTCTTCGGCCAGCGTCTGCCCTGGCTGCGGCACCAGCAACACATTTTCACGCACCTGCATCAGTTGCTGGCGCAGGTGCATCGCCACCGGATAGCTGTTGCGAAATCCCATCAGCACCACCCGCCGCGCCTGGACCAAGGCGGCGATCACCGCGTTGAACTGATTTGCATCGATATGATTCACCCAGTGCGTGAGATTGGCCATTTCCTGCTTGTAGTGGCGCGCCAGCAGGGTGTTGCCCTGCACTGCATCGCGGTTATCGGTCAATGGCATGCCGCTCTGGCGCAGGGTGCGCAGTTCGTCACGCATTGTGCGATAGCTTTGGTAGCCCAGCCGCTTGAACAGACGGCTGACGGTCGCCTTGGAAACGCCGCTCAGGCGCGCCAATTCGGCGCTGTTGTAGCTGATCAGGTCATCGAAATGATCGAAGATAAAGTCGGCCACCCGCTGCTCCTGCGGCGTCAACTGCGGGTATTCACTGCGCAGGCGTTCATCAATCTGCTTCATCGCCACTCCGGCTGTAACGTTCGTTTCAGCGGAACATAACACGGCCAATCCACCCGCTGGCAAGCAATTATTGTCCCCCGGAAAAATATGGAACGCCTCTTGCTTGTATTGAATCAGATGCTGACCTCAAAAAAGGGCCAAGAAATGATTAACAGCAACACCGCGCCATTGGGCATGGCGGTCACGCCGCATCACCTCGCCAGCGAAAGCGCGCTGGCGGTCCTGCGCGAAGGCGGCAACGCCATCGAGGCGATGGTCGCCGCAGCCGCCACTATCGCGGTGGTTTACCCGCACATGAACGGCCTGGGCGGCGACGGTTTCTGGCTGATTGTTCCGCCGCAGGGCGATCCGGTCGCGATTGACGCCAGCGGTGCCGCCGGTTCCCTGGCTACGCTGGATTTCTACGCCGGCGAAAGCCATATTCCGCACCGCGGGCCAAAGGCGGCGCTGACCGTGGCCGGCACCGTCGGCGGCTGGCAAGCCGCGCTGGATTACTCTGCCGAATTGGGCGGAGAACAGTTGCCACTGCCACGCCTGTTGGCCGACGCCATTCGCTATGCAGCGGACGGCATTCCGGTCACCGCTTCGCAGGAAGCCGCCACCCGCAGCAAGTATCATGAGCTGGCGGACCTGGAACATTTTGCCCGCACTTACCTGCCGCACGGGGAAATCCCTCACGCCGGTCAACGTTTCTGCCAACCGCAGCTGGCGGATACCCTGATCGCGCTGACCGAAGACGGGTTGGACAGTTTCTATCGCGGCCCGCTGGCGCACAGCATGGCGACGGATATGGCCCGGCTGGGCATGCCGCTCACCGCGCAGGATCTGGCGGATTACCGACCGCGCCGCCGCACGCCGCTGCGGCTGGAGCATCAGAAAGGTGAAGTCTTCAACCTGACGCCGCCCACTCAGGGCCTGGTGTCGCTGGCAATTCTCGGGCTGACCGATCGGCTGCCGCTCGCCGGCCAAAGCGAAGGTGCCGTGGTGCACGGCATTGTGGAGGCCACCAAGCTGGCTTTCGGCCTGCGCGATCAATTCATCACCGATCCTCGCCATATGACGCAGGATCCGCAGGCGCTGCTGGAGGCCGAACATTTGGATGCGTTGGCCAAACGCATCGATCCCCACCAGGCCGCCGCCTGGGGGAAAGGCAAAGGCCCGGGCGACACCGTTTGGATGGGGGTGATGGACAGCAGCGGTCTGGCGGTATCCTTTATTCAGAGCATTTATCACGAATTCGGCAGCGGCGTCGTTCTGCCGCACAGCGGCGTGCTGTGGCAAAACCGCGGCGCGTCATTCAGCCTGGATGCCGCCCATTTGCTGGCCCTGGCACCGGGTAAACAGCCGTTCCACACCCTTAACCCGGCCGCCGCACGCCTGTATGACGGACGTACCCTGGTCTATGGATCGATGGGCGGTGATGGCCAGCCGCAAACCCAGGCCGCGGTATTTGTCCGCCATGTGGTGCAAGGGTTACCGCTGCAACAGGCCATCAGCGCACCGCGCTGGCTGCTCGGCCGCACCTGGGGCGAAAGCTCGGACTCTTTGAAGCTGGAAGGTCGTTTCAGCGCCGAAACCGTGGACTATCTGCGCCGGCGCGGCCATGAGGTGGAGTTGCTGCCCGATTTCAGCGAAGCGGTCGGCCATGCCGGCGCCATCGTTCGTCATACCAACGGCATGCTCGAAGGCGCTTTTGACCCGCGCAGCAACGGCAGCGCCGCCGGTTTTTAGCCACCATGTTAAAGGGGAATATCTATGAACAACCTGCCTGCTATCGACTGGGCGGCCTATATCAGCCAGATGGAGGCGATATTGGCCCTGGAAATGGATGACGCGCGCCGCCAGGAACTGCTGACTCAGTTCAACCGCATCGCCGCGATGGCGGAACCGCTGATGGCCTTCCCGCTCGATCAACGCCTGGAGATTGCCGGGGTGTATCGCGCATGAATCCGTTAAGCGCATTATCGATCGCCGAGATCCGCGCCGCCCTTAAACAGGGGGCGATTTCCGCGCGCGAAATCGCCCAGCAAACGCTGGAGAATATCGACAGGCTCAACCCTTCACTGAACGCCTATACCCACATCACCCGCGAGCGGATGCTGAGTGAAGCCGATCACCTCGATCGCATCCGCGTCAAGGGGCAAACCTTGCCGAGCCTGGCAGCCATCCCCTACGCGGTGAAAAACCTGTTCGACGTCACCGGCGAAACCACTCTGGCCGGTGCCAGCCTGTTCAGCGACCGCGCACCCGCCAAACAAGACGCCTGGGCAGTGAGCAAACTGGCGGCACAAGGCGCGCTGCTCTCCGGCATGCTGAACATGGATGCCTACGCCTACGGCTTTACCACCGAAAATAGCCACTACGGCGCAACCCGCAACCCGCACGACACCACGCGCATTGCCGGCGGATCTTCCGGCGGCTCGGCGGCCGCGGTCGCCGCCGGGCTGGTGACCTTCTCGCTCGGCAGCGACACCAACGGCTCGATCCGCGTACCCTCATCGCTGTGCGGCATTTACGGGCTGAAACCGACCTTCGGCCGCCTGTCGCGCAGCGGCAGCCACCCTTTTGTCGCCAGCCTGGATCATGTGGGACCTTTCGCCCGCCGGGTGCGCGATCTGGCGGCGGTGTACGACGTGATGCAGGGCACCGATATCGAAGACCGCTTTCAGGCGGAAAAACCGATCACGCAAACCGAATCGCTACTGCCGCGTGGCCAGCAGGGGTTGCGTTGTGCGGTGCTCGCAGGCTATTTCCAGCAGTGGTGCAATGACGACGCCAAAGCCGCAGTGCAACAGGTCGCGATGGCGCTGGAGGCCTGTGCCGAGGTTGAGCTGCCGCAGGCTGAACTGGCGCGTTCGGCGGCGTTTATCATCAGCGCCGCCGAGGGGGGCAATCACTATCTGCCGCAGTTGCGCAGCCAGCCGGAACGCTTTGAGCCGCTGTCGCGTGAGCGACTCTTGGCAGGCGCCATGCTGCCCGCTGCCTGGTATGTGCAGGCGCAGCGCTTCCGCGCCCATTTCCAACAGCAAGTACTGCCGCTGTTTGAACACTGGGATATTCTGATCGCCCCGGCAACGCCGTGCAGCGCTACCGGCCTTGGCCAGGAAACGATGCGCATCAACGGCGCCGATCTGCCGATCCGCGCCAGCATGGGCATGTTGACGCAGCCGATTTCGTTCCTTGGCCTGCCGGTGGTGACGGTGCCGCTGAAAACCGCCTCGGGGTTGCCCATCGGCCTGCAACTTATCGCCCCGCCGTGGCGTGAAGATCTGGCGCTGCGTGCCGCCTATGCGCTCGAGCAACGCGGCGTGGCGAACTGTTCTTTACCGGCAAAACAGGGTTAACGAATGAAAAGTGAATATATCGACCGGCCGGCGGTGCTGGCTGAGGTGAACGCCGCGTTTTATCGCTACGAACAGGCGCTGATCGGCAATGATATTGACGTGTTGGATGAGCTGTTCTGGCACGACGGGCGTACCGTTCGCTACGGGGCGACGGAAAACCTGTACGGCATCGATCAGATCCGCGATTTCCGTCGGCAACGGCCATCGCAAGGGTTGGATCGCCTCCTGGAGAACACCGTCATTACCACCTACGGCGATGATATGGCGGTTGCCAGCACCGAGTTTCGCCGCCCGGGCAGCGAACGCGTCGGCCGCCAGATGCAAACCTGGGTCAAGCTGGCCTGCGGCTGGCGCATCGTGGCCGCGCATGTGAGTGTGATGGCAGAATAAGTCACCGTGCGCAAAAATTGGACAACCTGACGCCATGAGCCGTATAGTAGTTAAAGGTATTACCTTTAACTAACTGAGGCTACTTATGGCTACTGCTACGTCGATAAAAATTGATGATGAGCTTAAGCAACGGGTGCAACACATTGCCGCTGCCCACCAGCGCAGCGCACACTGGATTATGCGTGAAGCTATTCGTGAATATGTCGAGCGTGAAGAAAAACGCGAGGCTGTTCGCAACGATGCATTGCAGGCATGGGAAACCTATCAGGCCAATGGTAAACATTTGACTCAGGACGAGGCCGACGGCTGGCTCTCCGATCTGGAAAAAGGTGACGATACGGAGATACCCGGGTGCCACAACTGATATGGACGCCAACGGCGCTGCTGGATGTACAGCGGCTTTATCGATTTTTGGCTGAGAAGGATCTCAATTCGGCAAAGCGCGCTGTCGCCACTATTCGTAACAGCATCAAAATAATAGCGCACCAACCCAATATTGGCCGTCCCGCTAAAGATATGGCGCCTGAATTCAGGGAGTGGCCTATCGATTTCGGCAATAGCGGTTATCTTGTTCTGTATCGGTTTAACGGTGTAACCGCCGTTATTTTGGCTATTCGCCACCAAAGCGCAACCGGGTCTTGATGCCGAGACTCAACACCAGTACGCCATAAAGTTAACGGTGGAACGGTCCAGATCGCGTTCGCCGATCAGGTAGCGGCGCAGCGCCTTCACCGCAGAAGACTCCGCTGCCACCCAGGCATAGAAGCCCTCCGCGCCCTCTGCGCGCTCCCAAAGCAGTTCGCCGCCCAGGCTGTTTTCCGTCAACGACTGCGCTTGCGCGCGCGCCGATTCAGGAATGCTCACCCGCTGGCGCACCGATTCCACCAGCAGCGTGCCGTGCATCTTCTGGTGCCCGACGTCACGCGGCAACCAATACACCTCGGCGAACGGGAAGCGGTCCATATTCAGGCAATCGCTCGCCAGCGGCACCTCGAAGAACGCCTGCACCTGCGGCGGATTGGCCTGCCGCGCCAGTTGTTCCAGAATCCCCATCGCCGCCGGCACCGCCGTTTCATCGGCAATCAACAGCGCCTGCCGCAGATGCGCCGGCGGCGCCCACTCGTAGCCACCGCTGTCGCCGTCAAAATCCGCATTGGGGGCGACCGCCTGAAGGGCATCCCCCGGTTTGGCATGCGTCGCCCAGGCGGAGGCCGGGCCGTTCACGCCATGCAGCACAAACTCGACGTCCATCTGGTTGTGTTCAGCGCGCAGCGCTCGCAGCGTGTAAGTACGCATAATCGGGCGCTGCTCTTTCGGTATCGCCATATAGCGGCTGTACCAGTCATCGCTGTTTTCCAGCCCTGTGATCTGGCCATTCTCGGCCGGGAACAGCAGTTTGATGCGCTGATCCGGCGCCTCCAGCTTCATGCGGTGGACGTCCGGGCCTTCGAAAACGCAACGCAGCAAGGAAGGCGATACGTTTTCTTTTACTTTCAGTGTGATATCAAAAATTCGGTAACTTGATGCGCCGGACATATCTGTTACTCTCCCGCAGAATGTAGCTGGATACGCTGCCGACACCATAGCCAGCCGCTGATGCCGCCCAGCAGGACGGCCATCATCAGAGCCGCTGCAATCAGCTGCGACTCACCATAAAACCTTGCCACCACCGGCACCATCAACGCGCTCAGACCGTAGCCCAGCGTATGGCTGGTGGCGATAGCCCCGGCACCTTTGCCGGTGGATAATTTATCGTTCAGCATCAGCTGATAACCTGGCGTCGCCATCGCCGCGCCGAAGGAAGCCAGCGCGCAGCCGAGGTAGAACAGCGCCAGCGGTTGGGTGCACATCAAGCCTAATCCCGCCACCATCAATACCGCCGCAATCAACAGCAATTGCGGCGCGCTGAATCGCTGCGGACGCACCACCAGGAACTGCGCCAGCAGCGTACAGGCCGCCGCGACGCTGAGCAACACGGCGACATGGTGGCTGACGGTCGTGGCAGAGTGGTTGAACAAACGGGTCAGATGCGGCGCCAGGCCGAGCTGCATCAGGCTGACCGATGCCGCCAGCAACAGCGCGCAAAGCAGATAAGGCACCATAGTGAGACGCAGGCGATTTTGCTGCTGCGCCACCGGCGGTAACGGCGGATCGTTCTGCTGGCGGCACACCACCAGCAAAGCGATCAATGGCGCGATGGCCATCAGCCACAGCGGTGCCATCGGATGGAGAGACAACGCCAGCGCGGCGCACAGCGGGCCCAGCAAGCGCCCGCAGCTCAGCCCGGAACTGATGGTCGCCAACGCCGACATGCGCTGTTCGTAGCCGGCGCGTTGCAATGCCCAGGTTTGGCTGGCGGGCACCATGCCGGATACCGTCAGCCCATAGATAACGCGCGCAACGATCAGGCCGCCCAACCCCACCATCGGCGAAAGCCAGCCGGCCGCCAGCCCCCAAACGGCCAATGCCAGTAAAGCGAAACTGAACAAATAACCGGCAAGTGCCATCGTCACGACAAACTTGCAGCCGCGAACTTCAGACTGTCGTCCCCACCAGGGGGAACCGACCAGAAACAGCATTGAGCCGAGCGTCAAGAGCCCGGCCCAGACGGAAAGTGACAAGTGGGTCATACTGACCAACACCGGTAACGCCACCAGCAGGCCATTTTGCCCGATGCCCAACAGACCGGCGCACAGCGCCAATGGCCAGTTTGAAGGAGACGTATTCCCAGGTGCGAGAGATTTAGCGGAAGGTGAAATACTCATCAAAAGTAAGGTTACCGTTAATGAAATTATATCGTTATGAAAAAATCATTGGAAAATTGTATCATAAGACGATTGATAATAATAAATACTATTGATATAAGAATCATTCTCAATTGATTCTTAGCGAAAATCGGATCATGACTCTCCAGTTTGAAACCGCGGCGACCGACGTGGCTGCCCAATGTTTTCTCAACGCACTGATGCGTGAAACCCGGGACTGGCAAATCGTTCCGGCCGCCGGCCACCAACAGTATCCGCAACTCAACATTCCGCTGTCATCTACCCAGGCTATTCGTATTGCCTTACGCCATACTTCTCCCACGCAACATCATCAGTATCTTTTCCCTGCCCGTCTGCATCAGCAAGACGATGGCGCGGGCGTGGCGCTGAGCCTGGAGCAACTGGTCACCCTGCTGCTGGAGAAACCGGCGATAAAAGGTGAGCTGTCCGATGAGGTCCTGGCACGTTTCCGCCAGCGGGTACTGGAAAGTCATGATAATACCCGCCAGGCCATTGAGGTCCGGTTGGACTGGCCTTCACTGCGCGACAAGCCGCTGAACTTTGCCCAAGCGGAGCAGGCTCTGCTGGTCGGCCACGCCTTCCACCCGGCGCCGAAATCCCATGAACCCTTCAACGAGCAGCAGGCGCGTCGCTATCTGCCGGACTTTGCCGCCAGCTTCCCGCTGCGCTGGTTTGCCGTCGATAAGCGCTACCTGTGCGGCGACAGCCTGAACCTGACGCTGCAACAACGCCTGCAGCGCTTTGCCGCCGAAAGCGCTCCGCAGCTGCTGGCGCATTTTACCGATGACGTCTGGCTGCTGCCGATGCATCCGTGGCAGGCCGATCATCTGCTGACGCAGACCTGGTGCCAGGATCTGGCGGCACAGGGATTGCTGAGCGACCTGGGCGAAGCCGGCGAGCGCTGGCTGCCGACCAGCTCCTCGCGCTCGCTGTACAGCGCCGGTAACCGCGACATGATCAAATTCTCCCTCAGCGTGCGCCTGACCAACTCGGTACGCACCCTGTCGGTTAAAGAAGTAAAACGCGGTATCCGTCTGGCCCGGCTGGCGCAAACGCCGCGCTGGCAAGAGCTTCAGGCGCGCTATCCGACCTTCCGCGTGATGCAGGAAGACGGCTGGGCCGGCCTGCGTTCGGCGGACGGCGCTGTCCAGGAAGAAAGCCTGATGGCACTGCGCGATAACCTGTTGTTCGACCAGCCGCACAGCCAAACCAACGTGCTGGTAACGCTCACGCAGGCGGCGCCGGATGGCGGTGACAGCCTGTTGGCCGCCGCAGTGCGCCGTCTGGCCGCCCGCCTGAATCTGCCGCTGAAACAGGCCGCCCATGCCTGGTTGGACGCTTACTGCCAACAGGTGTTGCTGCCGCTGTTCAGCACGGAAGCCGATTACGGGCTGGTGCTGTTGGCCCACCAGCAAAACATTCTGGTGGAGATGCAGCAGGATCTGCCGATCGGCATGCTATACCGCGACTGCCAGGGCAGCGGCTTTACCCGCGATGCCGCGCCGTGGCTGGAAGAGATCGGCGAAGCCGACGCGGAAAACCGCTTCAGCGAACAGCAGTTGCTGCGCTATTTCCCTTACTACCTGCTGGTGAACTCCAGCCTGGCGGTGACCGCCGCGCTGGCTGCCGCCGGTTTCGATACGGAAGAAAGCCTGATGGCTCGGGTGCGCGACGCACTGAGCGGCCTGCGCGACACGGCCAAAAATACCCTGTGCCTGGACTACGTGCTCGACAGCAGCCACTGGAACTGCAAAGGCAACTTCTTCTGTTATCTGCACGACCACAACGAAAACACCATCGTCGATCCGGCGGTGATCTACTTTGATTTCGTCAATCCGCTGCGCCAGGGAGCCGCCCAATGATGCCGCACGCCAAACTGATGCATGCCGGCAGCGGTTTCCGTTGTGAACGGCTGGAAAAGGAGCTGCAACTCGGTCTGGGTCTGGACGGCAGTGCGGTGTTGCACTATCCCGGTTCGCTGCCGCAAGGCTGGCTGGTGCAGGCGCTGGACCAATTGCTGATAGCCGCACCGCAGCTGAGCGGCGTCACGCTGCCCTATGCGCAATGGCGCGAAGAGCCGCAGGCGCAGGCGCTGTTCGCACTGGCAAGCGGCGACTATCTGGCACGCGAGACGTTTTATCAGTTGCCGCTGTGGCTGGGCGCTGAACGCAACCGTACCGCCGCCCAGATGCAGTATGACGCCGAACGCAGCCTGTGGTACCCGCAACGCCCGACGCGGCCCAATGGCGAGGTCTATCGCCGTTATGATCCGCAGCTTAAACAGACGTTGAGTTTCCGGCTGCCGGAAGTAGAACGCGATGCCGGGCAATTCACCCGCTGGATGAATTCACCGCGTGTCTATGCATTCTGGGAAATGAGCGGCCCGCTCGAGACACAGGCCGCCTACCTGCAACGCCAACTGGATTCCAGCTACTGCTATCCATTGCTGGGGTGCTTCGACGATCGCCCGTTCGGTTATTTCGAAGTCTATTGGGCGCCTGAAGACCGCATTGGCCGCCACTACCGCTGGCAGCCGTTCGATCGCGGGCTGCACATGCTGGTCGGCGAAGAAGATCGCCGTGGCGCGCACTATATCCGCAGCTGGTTGCGCGGCCTGACCCATTACCTGTATCTGGATGAACCGCGCACCACGCGGGTGGTCGCCGAGCCGCGCGCCGACAACCAGCGCCTGTTCCGCCATCTGCCGGCTGCCGGTTACCACACAGTGAAAGAGTTCGATTTTCCGCATAAGCGCTCGCGTCTGATCATGAATCAGCGCGATGAATTCTTCCGGGAGATTTGCTTATGAACGCCGCAGATTACGCCAACTGGCAACGGGTTAACCGCCAGATGATCGCCAAGATCCTGGCCGAGCTGGAGTACGAACGCGCGCTGCGCGCCGAACAACATGACGGCCAATGGCGCATCGCACTGGGCGACGCCAGTTATACCTTCAGCGCCGAGCGCGGCATCTGGGGTTGGCTACACATCGACGCCGCCAGCCTGGCCTGCGATCGCCAGCCGTTGGCGGCCGACCAAACGCTGCGCCAGCTGGCGCAGGTGCTGACAATGGACGACGCGCAGATCGCCGAACACCTGGAAGATCTGTACGCCACGCTGCGCGGTGATATGCAATTGCTGTCCGCCCGCCACGGCATGAGCGCACAAGATCTGATTGCGCTCGACGCCGACGCGCTGCAATGCCTGCTGGCCGGTCACCCCAAGTTTATCTTCAACAAAGGCCGTCGCGGCTGGGGTCTGACCGCGTTGCAGCAGTATGCCCCCGAATATCAGGGCCAGTTCCGGCTGCACTGGGTCGCGGCCAAACGCGGCAGCTTTGTGTGGTGTGCCGACGATAACTACCCGCTGGAAAACCTGCTCGACAGCGCCATGACAGGCGATGAACGCCAACGCTTTGACCGCCGCTGGCGTGAACTGAAGCTGAACGATGACTGGATCCCGGTGCCGTTGCACCCGTGGCAGTGGCAGCAAAAAATCGCGTTGCACTTCCTGCCGCAGCTGGCCGAAGGGGAATTGGTCGAACTGGGCGAGTTTGGCGACAGCTATCTGGCACAGCAATCATTGCGCACCCTGACCAACGTCAGCCGCCGTTCAGCGTTCGACATCAAGCTGCCGCTGACCATTTACAACACCTCGTGTTACCGCGGCATTCCGGGCAAATACATCAGCGCCGGGCCGGCCGCCTCCCGCTGGCTGCAGCAGGTGTTTGCCGAAGACAGTACGCTGCGCGCCAGCGGTGCCGAGATCCTCGGCGAGCCGGCCGCAGGCTATATGACGCACCGAACCTACGCGGCTCTGGCCAAGGCGCCCTATCGCTATCAGGAAATGCTGGGGGTTATTTGGCGCGAAAACCCGTCGTGCTATCTGCGGGACGACGAGCAGGCCATTCTGATGGCCACGCTGATGGAAACCGATAACCACGGCCAGCCGCTGATCGGTGCCTACATCGCCCGGTCCGGCCTGAGCGCCGAGGCCTGGCTGCAACAGATGTTCAGTGTGGTGGTGCTGCCGATGTACCACCTGATGTGCCGTTACGGCGTAGCCCTGATCGCCCACGGCCAAAACATCACGCTGGTGATGAAGGACCATGTGCCGCAACGGGTGCTGTTGAAAGACTTCCAGGGCGATATGCGCCTGGTGGATCAGGACTTCCCGGAAGCGGCCTCGCTGCCGAAGGTGGTGAAGGACGTTACCGTACGCCTGTCCGCCGACTATCTGATCCATGATTTGCAAACCGGGCATTTCGTCACCGTGCTGCGTTTTATCTCGCCGCTGATGCAGGCCTGCGGGGTCAGTGAATCCCGTTTCTATCAACTGCTGGCGCAGGTGCTGGAGCGCTACATGGCGCAGCACCCGGACATGGCAGAACGCTTTGCCCTCTTTGATTTATTCAAACCACAAATTATTCGCGTGGTGCTCAACCCGGTGAAACTCACCTATTCGGAGCAGGATGGCGGCAGCCGCATGTTGCCAAACTATCTGCAAGATCTGGATAACCCTCTTTATTTGGTCACCAAGGAGTTTGCCCAATGAATCAGCCTCTGGATTTCATCGGCATCGGCATCGGCCCCTTCAACCTCAGCATCGCCGCACTCGGCAGTGAAGTCGCCGGCTTTAACGGCAAATTCCTGGAGCGCAAACCGCACTTTTCCTGGCACCCCGGCATGATGGTACCGGACTGCCATATGCAGACCAGCTTCCTGAAAGATTTGGTCAGCGCGGTGTCGCCCACCAATCCGTACAGCTTTCTTAACTACCTGGTGAAAAGGAAGAAATTCTACCGTTTCCTGACCACCGAGCTGCGTACGGTGTCGCGCGAAGAGTTCGCCGATTATCTCGACTGGGCCGCCAACGGGCTGAGTTCGCTCGAGTTTAGCCAGGATATTCAGAGCGTGGATTTTGACGATCGGCAGCGCCAGTTTGTCGTCACCACCCAGCGCGCTACCTACCGGGCGCGCCATGTCTGCCTGGGCATCGGCAAACGCATCAAACTGCCGGACTGCGTTACCGAGCAAAACGACCGCTGCTTCCACGCCAGCGAGATGACCTTGCGCAACCCGGATTTGACCGGCAAACGCGTCACCATCGTCGGCGGCGGCCAGAGCGGCGCCGATCTGTTCCTGAACATTTTCCGCGCCGAGTGGGGCCAACCGGCGCAACTGAACTGGATCTCGCGCCGCAATAACTACAATGCGCTGGATGAAGCGGCGTTCGCCAACGAGTACTTCACGCCGGACTACGTCGACAGCTTTTATGGCCTGAACGACAGCGCCAAGCAACGCATGTTGACCGAGCAGAAAATGACCTCCGACGGCATCACCAGCGATTCGCTGCTGGCCATCTACCGCGCGATGTATCACCAGTTTGAAGTGCTGCGTGAAAAACCCTGGGCACGCCTGCTGCCAAGCCGTTCGCTGGCGGCGATCCACGCTCAGGGTAACGGCTATCGGTTGGTGACCCATCACCACCTCGATCAGGGCAAAGAAACGTTCGATACCGATGTGGTGATCTTCGCCACCGGTTATCAGCAGGATCGTCCGGCGTTCCTCGCCCCGCTGGCGGAGCGTCTGCTGACCACGGCCGATGAGCAATACCGCGTTGCCCCCGATTTCACCCTCGAGTGGCAAGGCCCGCAGGAAAATTGCCTGTTTGCCGTCAACGCCGGCATGCACAGCCACGGCATCGCCGAACCCCAGCTCAGCCTGATGGCCTGGCGGTCGGCACGCATTCTCAACCGGGCTTTAGGACGCGACCAGTTCGATTTAACGTCCACCCCGGCTGTGATCCAATGGCGCAGTCAGCAACCGGCCACCCCGGCCCACGCTGAACACGTCATGCTCAATTACACCGAGTTTTAATTGCACACCAACATGGGAACACTGGAAAAATAACGATGAAACGCAGACACCTTTGGGTATTGAACCCTTGCCTGCTGGCGATGCTTGCGCCGGCGGCCTGGGCAGAAGAACAAAAAAGCGAAGATCAAATGGTGGTATCCGCCAGCCGTTCGCACCGCAGCGTGGCGGAGATGGCACAAACCACCTGGGTGATTGAAAGCCAGGAAATTGAGCAACAGGTTCAGGGCGGCAAGGAGATCAAAGATATCCTGGCGCAACTGATCCCGGGCATGGATGTCAGCAGCCAGGGCCGCACCAACTACGGCATGAACATGCGCGGCCGTTCGATGATGGTGATGATCGACGGCGTGCGTTTGAATTCTTCGCGCAGCGACAGCCGCCAATTGGACTCCATCGATCCGTTCAACATCGAACACATTGAGGTGATTTCCGGCGCTACCTCGCTGTATGGCGGCGGCAGCACCGGCGGCCTGATCAATATCGTCACCAAGAAAGGGCAAAAAGAGAAACAGGTTGAGCTGCAGGTGGGCGGAAAAACCGGTTTCGGCGGCCATAACGATCACGACGAGAATGTGTCGGCGGCGGTCAGCGGCGGCAACGACAACGCTTCGGGCCGTCTGTCGCTCTCTTATCAGCGTTACGGCGGTTGGTACGACGGCAAAGGCAATGAGGTGTTGATTGATAACACCCAGACCGGGCTGCAATATTCCGATCGTATCGACGTGATGGGTACCGGCACCATTAACATTGACGATCACCAGCAGTTGCAGGTGACGACGCAGTATTTCAACAGCGAGTCAGACGGCAAGCACGGTCTGTATCTGGGGAAAGATTTCTCGGCCGTGACCGGTGCAGGCCAGGCCTCCAATGGCAGCAACCTGAATTCGGATCGCATACCTGGCACCGAACGCCATCTGATTAACCTGCAGTATTCCAACACCGATTTCTGGGGCCAGGATTTGGTGGCGCAGGTCTATTATCGCGACGAGTCGCTGACCTTCTATCCGTTCCCGACGCTGGCCGGCGGCAAGGTCACCAGCATCGGTGCTTCACAGCAAAAAACCGATTTTTACGGCGGCAAACTGACACTGAACAGCAAACCGATTGACGCCCTGACGCTGACTTACGGCGTCGACGCCGAGCACGAGAGCTTCAACGCCAACCAGCAGTTCTTTAATCTGGCCAAGGCACAGCAGTCCGGCGGTATGACTCTGGAAAATGCCTATAACGTCGGTCGCTACCCTGGCTATACCACCACCAACCTGGCGCCGTTCCTGCAAGCCAGCTACGACATCGACCCGATGTTTACCCTCAGCGGCGGCGTACGTTATCAATACACCGAGAACAAGGTGGACGACTTTGTCGGCTATGCGCAGCAACAAGGGATCGCCAACGGTCTGGCGAACTCCGCCGATGCGGTGCCGGGCGGCAAAACCGACTACAACAACGTTTTGTTCAACGCCGGTTTACTGGCACACCTGACCGAACGTCAGCAGGCGTGGTTCAACTTCTCGCAAGGCTTTGAGATCCCGGATCTGGCGAAGTATTACGGTTCGGGCACCTATAAGCTGGTCGACGGGCATTATCAGTTGCAAAAGAGCGTCAACGTTAATGACTCCAAACTGGAAGGCATCAAGGTTAACTCCTACGAGTTGGGCTGGCGTTATACCGGCGATAACTTGCGTACCCAGGTCGCTGCCTACTACTCGCTGTCGGATAAAACCATCTCGATCAACAAAACCGACATGACCATCAACCTGGATTCGGATAAACGCCGGATTTACGGGGTGGAAGGTGCGGTGGATTACTTCTTCGATAACAGCGAATGGAGCACCGGTACCACCTTTAACGTGATCAAATCGGAAACCAAAACCGACGGCAAGTGGGAGAAGCTGACCGTCGACACCGCCAGCCCGTCGAAAGCCACCGCCTACGTCAATTGGGCTCCGGGCGACTGGAATCTTCGCATGCAGTCGCAGCAAACGTTCGATGTATCGGATGCCGATGGCAATAAAATCAACGGTTACAACACCCTCGATTTCCTCGGCAGCTACGCGTTGCCGGTGGGGAAAGTCAGCTTCAGCGTGGAAAACCTGCTGGACAAGAATTACACCACCGTCTGGGGCCAGCGTGCGCCGATCCTTTACAGCCCAACCTACGGCTCGCCAGAGCTGTACAGCTATAAAGGCCGTGGCCGCACCTTTGGTCTGAACTACTCCGTGCTGTTCTGATCCTGATGAGGGCGCCTCTACGGCGCCCTCATCAATCGACCCGTGCCGGCACGGGTTATTTTTTGAAAGGGTGCTGCGCCACCCAATGTTCGGCGATATCCTGCCGCCGGCATACCCAGACCCGATCGTGCTGCTCGACATAATCCAGGAACCGCTGCAACGCGCGGAACTTGCCCGGACGCCCCAGTAAGCGGCAGTGCATGCCGATCGACAGCATCTTCGGCGACGCTTCCCCTTCGGCATACAACACGTCAAAGCTGTCTTTCAGGTAGGTATAGAACTGCTCGCCGGTATTAAAACCCTGCGGCGAAGCAAAACGCATGTCGTTGGCCTCAAGCGTGTAAGGCACGATCAGATGCGGTTTTTTCTCGCCATTGGCGCACTGCACTTCGGTCCAGAACGGCAAATCGTCGCCATAATAGTCGCTGTCGTACAGCAAACCGCCCTGTTCCACCACCAGCCTACGGGTATTCGGGCTGTCGCGGCCGGTATACCAGCCGAGCGGCGCCTTGCCGAACAGATCGCTCAGTACCGAGATCGCCCGCTGCATATGCTGCCGTTCGGTCGCTTCGTCCATATTCTGATAGTGGATCCAGCGCCAGCCGTGGCTGACCACATCATAATTGGCGTTTTTTATCGCCTCAACCACCAGCGGATTGCGCGCCAGCGCCATCGCCACGCCAAACACCGTCAACGGCAGACCGCGGCGTTGGAATTCATTATGGATACGCCAGAACCCGGCGCGTGACCCGTACTCGTACAGCGACTCCATCGACATATGCCGTTCGGGGTAGCTGGCCGCGCCAATGATATCGGACAGGAACTGTTCGGAACCGGCGTCGCCATGCAATACGTTGTTTTCCGCGCCTTCTTCGTAGTTGAGTACAAACTGGACTGCGATACGCGCCTGCCCCGGCCAGCGGGCATGCGGCGGCCGGCCGCCATAGCCCATCAAATCACGGGGATACTTTTTATTGAAGTCATACTCTTTCATCGCTGCTTCTCTCTGCCGATTACCCGTTAAAACTGCCAAACATGCCGGACAAGGGTTTGACCAGCGGGAAATCCAGATCGCCGTGCTTGCTGGTGCTCAGGCCCAGCGCATGCAGCGACTCGATCATTTTCACCGCAGCGCTGACGCCGTCGATCACCGGGATCCCCAGCTCCTGCGTCAGTTCACGAGCCAAATCGGCCATGCCGCCACAGCCGAGCACGATCGCCCCGCTGCCGTCGTGTTGCTTTGCTTTAATGCACTGTTCGCGTACTTTCTGCTGAGCCAGACCGCTGCCATCTTCCAGCGTCAACACCGGCAGATCGATAGCGTGCAGCGCGGCGCAATGGCGCTCAAACCCATATTGATGCAGTAAGTGGCGCGCAATGATCAGCGTGCGCGGCAGCGTGGTGACGATAGAAAAGCACGTCGCTACCAGCGTCGCCATATGCATCGCCGCCTCGGCGATGCCCACCACCGGCCGGTTTGCCAGCTCACGCGCCGCCAGCAGGCCCGGATCGCCAAAACAGGCAATGATATGGCCGCTGACGCCGGCTTCGCGGCCGAGTTTGACCTGTTGCAGCACACCGATCGCGGCAATCGCTTCGTCGAAATGGCCTTCTATCGACGGCGCCCCCTCTTGCGGACAAACCGCCAGGATCTTGGTGCCCGGCGCGGCCACGGCGCGGGCAGCGCCGGCAATGGTCGCCGTCATGGCCCGGCTGGTATTCGGGTTGATAACCTGGATGATGCAATCGGCGGTCATAAAGGCTCCTGCAAACCGGTTTTGGCAAAAATACGGGCAAAATCAGGGGTTTCATCCGCACTGTCATGAAATCTCAGGTTCGCCACAATATCGTCAAAATGGCGGGCCATGTGCTCTACCAACGCCGTGCAGTCCTTGCGGCGCAACAGCGCCAGCAGATCGTTGTGATCATGGCAACGGCAACCCTGCTGCCAGGGTGCACCGTAAACGGCAATCACCAGTGATGAGCGCAGCGTGAGCTGCGAAACCATTTCGGTCAGTACGTGATTGCCGGCAATCGCCTGTAATTGAACGTGAAAGGCGGCAGACAGACGAATGGCCGCCGCGCCGTCCTGATCGCGGTGCGCCTGCTGTTCCTGCGCCACTATGCCTTCCATCGACAGCAGATGTTCTTCGCGACAGGCGGCAACCACTGACGGCAAATTGGCGCACTCCAGCATTTTGCGCGTCTGGAAAACGTTCGCCGCCTCATCCTGCCCCGGCGTTGTCACCTGTGCACCACGCTTGGGCAGGTGGGTAACCAGCTGCACTGCGGCAAGGCGCTGCAGCACCCGCCGGATCCCGGTGCGACTGACGCCAAAGGTCTCCGCCAACGCCTCTTCCGGCAATTTGCTGCCGGGCAGCAGCCGGTGTTCGACAATCGCCTTCACCAGCTCGTTGTAAATATGATCGTCTTTATCTTCAGTGAAATAAGTGGCTTGTTGCCCGCGCCACGCGGCGTTGGCGCCGATCGTCGTGCCGATCATTTTGCTGCTCCCTGTACCGTTAGAGAATCAAATCGTATACAAGATGCAGATATTTTGTATACAAAAAAGAACAATATGGCCTGAATCCTGCAAAAGCCTTCTCAGCAATCTTTGCCAAAAAACAGATAACCACATCCGGGTGATGTTCTTGAGAGGAGCACGATTTATGCCAAACCCTAATGAAAATTACAGCCCAAAGCTGTGTAACGACGATCTGGCGCCAACGCGCGATCAGAACTGGAGCTGGTACAACATCTTTTCCTTCTGGATGTCGGATGTACACAGCATGGGTGGCTATGTGGTAGCCGCCAGCTTCTTCGCTCTCGGTCTGTCTAGCTGGCAGGTACTGATTTGCCTGCTGGTGGGGATCTGTATCGTGCAGTTTTGCGCCAACCTGGTCGCCAAACCCAGCCAGCTTGGCGGCGTGCCTTACGCCGTGCTGAGCCGCCAGGCGTTTGGCGTGTTCGGCGCCAATATTCCGGCGGTGATCCGCGGGATGATCGCCTTCGCCTGGTACGGTATACAAACCTATCTGGCTTCCAATGCGCTGATGCTGACGTTGCTGAAATTCTTCCCGTCGCTGGAGCCGATGACCCAACCGCATTTCCTCGGGCTGTCGCAGCTTGGCTGGGTTTGCTACATCACCATGTGGCTATTGCAGGCAATGGTGTTCTGGCACGGCATGGCGGCGATTAAGCGCTTTATCGATATCGCCGGGCCGGCGGTGTATGTGGTGATGTTCGCTTTAGCCGGCTGGATTGTATACCGCGTCGGTTTCTCCAACCTTTCCCTCACCCTGGCGAGCAAAAACCTGAGCGCCGGCGAGCAGGGTTGGCTGATGCTGACCGCCATTGCGCTGGTAGTGTCTTACTTCTCCGGCCCGCTGCTGAATTTCGGCGACTTTACCCGTTACGGCAAAAGCTTTGCCGAGGTGCAGCGCGGCAATCGCTGGGGCCTGCCGTTCAACTATCTGCTGTTCTCTCTGGTCACCGTGGTGATCGTTTCCGGCACCCTGCCGCTGTTCGGTCAGCTGATCACCGATCCGATCGAAACCGTCACCCGTCTCGACAGCGATATCGCCGTGGCTCTAGGCCTGCTGACCATGATTGTCGCCACCATCGGCATCAATATCGTGGCCAACTTTGTGTCGCCTGCGTTTGATTTCTCCAACTGTTCGCCGCAGAAAATCAGTTTCCGCACCGGCGGGATGATCGCCGCCGTAGGTTCTTTCCTGCTGACGCCCTGGAATCTGTTCCAGTCACCTGAGTTGATCCACTACACGCTGGACGTGCTGGCGGCCTTTATCGGCCCGTTATTCGGCATTTTGCTGGTGGATTTTTACATCATCAAACGCGGCAAGCTGCACGTCGACGATTTGTACAACGCTACGCCAGGAGGGCGTTATTGGTATAAGAACGGTTTTAACCCGAACGCCATCTGGGCGCTGGTTCCGTCGGTGATTATCGGGCTGGCGATCAGCTTTACGCCCAGCCTGCATGAGGTGGCTAACTTTAGCTGGTTTATCGGTGCCGCACTGGGTGGGGGATGCTATCGGATCATTGCTCGCCGCGAATGGGCAGCCAATCAGTCGGTAACCTTTGCCGATACGCAATTGAGCAAAGATTAAAAACAACGAAACCCTGAGTTATTGCTAACTCAGGGCTTCTTAATGTTGGCGGAACGGACGGGGCTCGAACCCGCGACCCCCTGCGTGACAGGCAGGTATTCTAACCAACTGAACTACCGCTCCGCGCCGTTCAACTCTTGCGAGAGGAACGAGGCGCATATTACGGTTGAGTTTCTGTTCCGTCAATGCCTTTTTCTTACGAAATTAACCGTTTGCGCAGTTTTTCAGCTAAGGCGGTTAAAAAGCGCGTTTTCATGCCGGGAACGCCGTTATTCCGCTTCCGCACGCCACAGGCAACTACCGCCCTTTTTCGCCACCAAATCCAGCCGTGCCTCATGGGCAACCACTTCTGCATCGCTGGCATAGACCACTTTCATCGCCGTCGCCGGACGGACGATGCGCTGTATATCCTGCGTCGAGTCGTTATGCTGCGTGTCGCCTTCCATCTGGAACGCCATCGACGTCTGGCCGCCGGTCATCGCCAGATAAACTTCAGCCAGGATCTCGGCATCGAGCAATGCGCCGTGCAGCGTACGCTTGCTGTTGTCTATCTCATAACGGCCGCACAGGGCGTCAAGGTTGTTGCGCTTGCCCGGGAACAGGCGGCGCGCCATCAACAGGCTGTCGGTGATGGTGCAGAAGGTGTCGGTCTTCGGCAGCCCCTTCTGCAACATGCGGAATTCGTGATCCATAAAGCCGATGTCGAACGACGCATTATGGATGACTAACTCACCGCCGCGGATGAAGTCGATGAACTCATCGGCGATTTGGTCGAACGTGGGCTTATCCGCCAGGAACTCGTCGCTGATGCCGTGAACCCCGTAAGCCTCCGGATCTACCAGCCGGTCCGGTTTGACGTAAACGTGATAGTGGCGGCCGGTCAGGCGGCGGTTAATCACTTCCACTGCGCCAATTTCAATGATGCGGTGGCCTTCGTAATGCACCCCGAGTTTGTTCATACCGGTGGTTTCGGTATCGAGGACAATCTGTCTGGTGGTTGTAGAGATCATATTGCAGTGCTCACAGCGCTCGTTTATGTCAGACTTGGCTTTTATAAAACTGATAGGAAGAGTCTACCAGAGATGCTCAAACAGGTAGAAATTTTCACCGACGGTTCCTGCCTTGGCAACCCGGGCCCCGGTGGTTACGGCGCGATACTGCGCTATAAGCAAGTTGAGAAAACCTTCAGTGCGGGCTACCGCCTGACCACCAACAATCGCATGGAGCTGATGGCGGCGATTGTCGCGCTCGAAGCCCTGACCGCCCCCTGTGAAGTGACGCTGAGCACCGACAGCCAGTATGTGCGCCAGGGCATTACCAGTTGGATCCATAACTGGAAAAAGCGTGGCTGGAAAACCGCCGATAAAAAACCGGTCAAAAATGTCGATCTTTGGCAGCGGTTGGACCTGGCTATTCAGACCCACACCATCAAGTGGGAATGGGTCAAAGGCCACGCCGGCCACCCGGAGAACGAACGCTGCGACGTGCTGGCACGCGATGCGGCGGGCAACCCCACCCAGGATGACGTGGGTTACAAACCGGAAAATTAAGGCAGTTTGCGGTAACTCTTGGTCGCGCCGACGGCACGGCTGAGAGCCGGTTTTCTGGCCCCGACCTTCATCGGCGTTGGGGTTAGCGGCAAGGTGCGTTTACGCGCGACAATCACGCTCATGCACCCCAGAGCCGGTAAATGCGTACTTAAAAACGTCCCGCCCTTGCGCTGCCACGGCAGTACATGAAAACGCGCCTGATGCAGCACTTCATAATTCAACAGGCTGAGCCAGTCCAACAGGCGCATTTGGGTAAACATGCGGCTGACATAGGGCTGACGATGGCGCAATCCGGGCACCAGCTTGCCCAATCCCAACAGACTGAACGGATTGAAACTGCTGATCACCAGCCAGCCGTCATCAATCAACACGCGATCGACTTCACGCAGCATACGGTGCGGATCGTCGGCATAAGACAGCGTATGCGCCAGCAGGCAGGCATCCACCGATTTGGCGGCGAACGGCAGTTGGTAGGCATCCGCCAGCACCTGCAGGTTTTCCCCTTTCAGGCTCACATTCACCTGATGCGAAATGGCGCACTTGTCGGTCGCCAGACCGGCGCTGAGGTTACCGAGTTTCAGCAGGTGAAAACCGAACAGCTTCGACCACCAGGGTTGCAACTGGCGCTCGAGCGCCTCACGATAGTATTCCCCCCACGGCATCTCTGCCCAAGTCTGTGGGCCGGCGAGCTTTTCTAAAGTATGGGCTGGTTTCATGATTTATTATCTTCTTTCAAGCCGTTGCCAACATGAGGGTCCAACATGAATCTTATCAGCATTCCCGCCTTCCAGGACAATTACATTTGGTTATTGGATAACCAACAAGGGCATTGCGTCCTGGTCGATCCCGGTGAAGCGCAACCGGCGCTTGACGCGTTGGAGCGCCTGAATCTGACGCCCGATGCTATTCTCTTGACTCACCATCATCACGATCACGTTGGCGGCGTAGCGCAAATTGCGGCACGCTATCCGGGCTTGAAGGTCTATGGCCCGCAGGAAACGGCCGACAAAGGAACAAATCACATCGTTCATGACGGCGAAACGATCGAAATCAACGGCCGCCAATACGCCGTGATCGCGGTTCCCGGACATACGCTGGGCCATGTGGCATTCTATAGCGCACCTTATCTGTTCTGCGGAGACACGATTTTCTCTGCCGGCTGCGGCAGGCTGTTTGAAGGGTCGGCCGAGCAAATGTACAACGCATTTCAACAACTCGCGCAACTTCCCGATAACACCTTAATTTGCTGCGCGCATGAATATACTCTTTCAAATCTTAAGTTTGCGCGGGCTATTTTGCCGGAAGATCGAGAGATTGAAACATATCAACAACAAGTCGAAGCGTTAAGGGCAAAAGGTCACCCCAGCATCCCTACAAAGCTACAAACAGAGCGTAAAATTAACCTATTTTTACGATGCCATGACACTGATTTACAAAAGAAATTAGGCTTTCATACGCCACCAGACCACCTTCATTCGGTTTTTTCCGAATTACGCCTGCGGAAAGATAACTTCTGAGCTTTTAGTTGTGTTATTTGACGAAGCAAAGTATGATTGCTCGTCTTTTAAGCAACTATATTGACACACACATGAAGGCTAAAGCGATATTTCTCGCCTCAGTCTTGCTAGTGGGGTGCCAGTCATCCAGGCAGGATGCACCGGCCCCAGAACAGCATGCACAGAGTTTGTCTTCGGCAGGTCAAGAAGGTGAAGCAGGAGAGTACACAGCGAATGGTCGAGCGAGCTCGGCGCGGTGGCTAGATAACAATAGTGGTGCCGCGCAACAGAACCTGTGGAACTTCATTAGCGACGAGCTGAAGATGGAGGTTCCGGAAAATTCCCGGATCCGTGATCAAAAAAGAAAGTACCTAAAAAGTAAGAGCTATCTCCACGATGTAACATTACGGGCAGAGCCGTACATGTACTGGATAGTCGGGCAGATTAAGAAACGCAATATGCCGATGGAACTGGTACTGCTACCCATAGTGGAGAGCGCTTTTGACCCACACGCCACGTCAAGTGCCAACGCCGCAGGGCTATGGCAAATCGTGCCGCAAACGGGTCGCAATTATGGTTTGAAAAACAACCAGTGGTATGACGGGCGACGCGATGTCGTGGCCTCGACGACTGCTGCGCTTGATATGATGCAGTATTTGAACCGCATGTTTAACGGCGACTGGTTATTGACCGTTGCCGCTTATAACAGTGGTGAAGGCCGGGTCATGCAAGCGGTTAAGGCAAATAAACGCCAGGGTAAGCCAACCAATTTCTGGGCATTGTCGCTTCCGCGTGAAACGTCAATCTATGTCCCGAAAATGCTGGCGCTGAGCGACATCATCAAAAACAGCAAGAAGTACGGCGTCAGTCTGCCCAAGACCGATAACACCCGTGCACTGGCTCGTATTGATGTCGGGCAGCAAATACAGTTAACTCAGGCGGCTGAGATGGCTGGGCTTTCACTTACCAAGATGAAAGCTTATAACCCGGGCTACAAAAAAGGCGTTACGGCACCCAACGGGCCCCATTACATCATGGTTCCTAAAGGCAATGCCGATCAGCTGAAAGACTCGCTGGCCGATGGTCAAATCGCGGTGACTCAGCCAACTACACAGTTGGCGAAGAACAGCGGCTTGTCTGGTGGCGGCTCGTATAAAGTGCGCTCCGGCGACACGGTATCGGGCATTGCCAAGCGGTTGAATATTAAAACCAGCGATTTGCAGAGTTGGAACAACTTACGTGCCAAGAGCGCTTTAAAAGTTGGGCAAACCCTGCAAGTGGCCAGCAACACTGACAGTAACGGCAGTATCACCTATCAGGTTCGTAAAGGTGATTCGCTTGCCAGTATTGCACGCCGTCATCGCGTCGATATTACCGACGTAATGCGGTGGAATTCAACGCTCGGCAAAGGCAGCAGCCTGCAACCCGGTTTGAAACTGACCTTGTTTGTAAGCAACAAAATGTCGCCGGATACCTAAATTTCCGGCACAAAAAAAGCACCCTCCGGGGTGCTTTTTTATTGTCTGAACGCTCATTACCAATGCGGCTTGTCTGCCTCGGGATGAAACTCCACCAGCAGAGGATTATGATCCGAAGCGCTGGTCACCAGTACGGAGGCCTCCGCAACCCCCATATTGCGATAGAACACAAAGTCCAATGGGCGGCCAAAGGCTTTACGGCGGTGATCGTCGGTGAAATTCACCTCACGCAGCGCCATATCGCTGGCGAACTGATACAGCGCATTGATGCGTTTGCGGCTCCAGGCATTAAAATCCCCGGCCATGATCACCGGCCCATGGTGAGAGGCGATCTGCTCACCGATTGGCCCCAGTTGCTTACTGTAGATGTCCACGCCCAGGCTAAAATTCACCGCATGGATGTTTACTACCATCAGCAGTTGGCCGTTAAACAGCGGATAGACGGTAATCAACGCCGACTTGGCTAACCGCAGCAGCGGTTCACGCTCACGCAACGGGCAGCAGTAAACCGGGTGTGCCGCCGCCAGCGTCATCACGCCTGATGGATGTTGAGGCAGCGCAAATGCCGGCACCTGATCGGCCGCCAGGTAGTTGGCAGTGGCAAAGCTCACCAGTTCAGGCGTGGTTTGCGCTTCTTGCAGCAGCACCAGCTGTGCATCCTTGCCATAGTTTTTCAGCACCGAGAGCCAGTCTGCCCGTTGCTGTTTAAAGATATTCCACACCATGACCCGCAACGCGCCCGCCGTGGGCAATGCGGCCCCGGGCGGCAGCGGCTGATTAATGGCGCCAGGGAAAATTCGCTCAACTGGCTGGCCTGCAACATACCTCATTGCATAAGTTCGTTTCGGCACGCTATTCGCCTATTTCCCATGAGGATGAAACTGACGGTGACATTCCCGCCAACAATGAATCGATTATACGCCTGCCCTCACCTGACGGCATGGCTTTTACGGGGTATATCCCTTTCAGTTATAGGGGCGTGAACCAAGGAGTTCAATGTTCTGACAGTATATGTATGTAAAGGTTAGCGGCGATGAGTGAGAAATGCGAAAAGGCCCGCAAAATGAAATGCGGGCCTGAATAGCGGGAGTGCCTGAATATCAGGCTGGCTGCTGCCGGTACTTCTTGTCCAGGCGCCCGCTGACGCCAACCAGCAACAGGGCCACCAGCACGATCAGCGCGCCAATCCACGGGGTTTGCGTCAATCCCAGGGTAGTTACGGTCTGGCCGCCAATCACCGACCCCAACGCAATGCCCACGTTAAATGCCGCAATATTGAGGCCGGAAGCTACATCCACCGCGTTCGGCGTGTACTGCTCGGCTTTTTGCACCACATACACCTGCAAGCCAGGAACGTTACCAAAGGCAAACACTCCCATGACGATCACCGTTATCAGCGCGGCAATGCTGTGGCCGGCAGTGAACTGGAATATCAGCAGCAGAGCGGCCAATGCGGCAAAGATAAAGCTCAGCGCGCGCACGGCGCCATGACGATCCGCCAGTTTGCCCCCCCAGATGTTACCAATTGCCACCGCAATGCCATAAGCCAGCAGGATCCAACTTACCGCCGGGGCGGAGAACCCCGCCAGTTCCTGCATCATTGGTGCCAGGAAGGTAAAGGTGGTGAATACGCCGCCGTAACCGAGGGCAGTGATGGCGTAGATAAGTAACAAGCGCGGATGCGTCAGCACTTTAAACTGCTCGCCGATACTGGCACTGGCCTGATTCTTGATATTGTTCGGCACCAGAATGATGCTGGCCACAGTGGCAATGGCACCAATCAGTGATACCGCCAGGAAGGTTTCGCGCCAGCCGAAGTGCTGCCCGATAAAGGTCCCCAACGGTACCCCGGTTACCAGCGCCACGGTCAGGCCGCCGAACATGATGGCGATCGCCGAGGCAGCTTTCTCTTTCGCCACCAGGCCGGTCGCGATAGTGGAGCCGATGGAGAAGAATACACCGTGCGCCAGGCCGGTCAGCAGGCGGGCAACCACCAGCGACTCATAGCCTGGTGCCTGCCAGGCCAGCAGGTTGCCGAGAGTGAACAGCACCATGAGGCCGATCAGCAGCAGCTTGCGCGGCACGCGGCCGGTTAAGGCCGTCAGCACCGGTGCACCAATCGCCACGCCGATAGCATAAATGGTTACCAGCAGCCCTGCAGAGGGCACTGTCACACCAAGTTGCTCGGCGATAGTCGGGATCAAGCCAACTATCACAAACTCCGTGGTGCCGATAGCAAAGGCACTGATGGTCAATGCAAGTAATGCAAGAGGCATGTTTATTTACTCCAAATAGCGTTCAGGTTGATGACGGTTATTATCTGCCCATGCTTAAATGATAAAAATGCTCAAAGTTTCAAATTAATTTTGCCAGTGGAGCAACAATGAAGGCCAATTCTGATGAGTTGATCACTTTTGTCACCGTGGTGGAAAGCGGCAGTTTCAGCCGGGCGGCCGAGCGGCTGGAACAGGCCAACTCGGTGGTCAGCCGCACCGTCAAGAAACTGGAAGTCAAATTGGGTGTGACGCTGCTAAATCGCACTACGCGGCAAATCAGCCTGACGCAGGAAGGAGAAAACTATTTCCGCCAGGTGCAGAAGGTACTGAGCGATATGGCGGCGGCAGAAAATGCGCTGATGGAGAGCCGCCAGCGCCCGCAGGGGCTGCTGCGTATCGACGCTGCCACGCCGGTGGTGTTGCACGTATTGACGCCGCTGGTGGCGGAGTTCAGGGCTCGTTACCCGGAGATGTCGCTTTCCCTGGTGTCGTCAGAGAACTTTATCAACCTGATTGAACGCAAGGTGGATATCGCCATCCGCGTGGGTGAACTGAGCGACTCCAGCCTGAAGGCGCGTAAACTGATGACCAGCTATCGGCGCGTGCTGGCCTCCCCCGCCTATCTGGCGCAGTACGGCACGCCGCAGACGGTAGAGGCGCTGGAACGGCATTGCTGTATCGGTTTTAACGATCTGCCCAGCCTGAACCGCTGGCCGCTGGCCTGTGCCGACGGTCGTCAACTGGAAATCACGCCGGGGCTGACCACCAACAGCGGTGAAACCCAACGTCATCTGTGCCTGCACGGCAACGGCATTGCCTGCCTGTCGGATTTTATGATCGATGCGGATATCGAACGCGGTAATCTGGTGCCGATTTTGGTGAAAGAGACTCTGCCGGTAGCGATGCCGATCAATGCGGTGTATTACAGCGACAGTGCGGTCAGCAACCGCCTGCGCAGCTTTATCGACTTTGTCAGCGAACGCCTGGGGCAATAAAAAAGGCGCCCCCTTGGGCGTAATGCTTGTCAGTTAAATCTAACAGGCATTTTTTATCCAATCTCTGTGCGTTCCGTGCAGGAGGAATTGCCGTAAATGCCCCGAATTTCTCTGCTACCACAATGAACGGCAATTGAAGGGCCGAAGGCGCGGGCCCCTCCACCCGCGCCCTCGCTTAACACCGTCTGTCCGCTACGCGGATACCCTCGCTGCACCCGCGTTGTCGGGCGGGTCGGCTACGACAAACCTCCCTGTTAGTCTCGCCTCAACCGGCCTTCCCTGGCCGGTTGCCCCTGACAACGCCGTCTTGCTCGGCAGCCGATGAGGCGCGCCAGGGTCAACACCCGAATCGGCTGCCATCGGGCAACGTTGGATATTGCGTTATAAAAGACAGTGAAAATGATGAGATGAGCAGGGTGTTGGGCGCCCTTGAAGACGCCGAACGCAGGAGCTGCGCATAGGCGAAACCGCCACGGACGGAGGTTTCAGGCGAGACAGGCAGGGACGCCTGTCGTAGCCGGCCGTGATGCGCGGTGACGGAGGGAGGACAAATCTGTCAGGAACAGATTTGAACACTGCTTGCAGCGGCCCCGAAGGGGCGAGGCCCAAGGATGGGCCGAGTAATGTTGGCGTAGCCAACCGTCTGACAGGGCAAAGGCGCGGGTTGCAAGGGGCCGCGCCTACGGCCCCTTGCTCGGTCGAGACGAGTGAGCTTCATGGTGCATTTCACATTTATCGACCGAAAACTTCACCACACCTTCAGAAAAACGCTAACTGACAAGCATTAGCCCCCCTTGGGCGCCCTGATGCACATGTTCCGGAACATTAATCCCAGTTCGGCGCCAGGCCTTCCGGGCTAACCAAACGGCCATTCCTTTCCAGCGTGGCGATCTCCGCCATCTCTGCTGCAGTCAGCGTCAACTGCTGCGCCAGCAGGTTGCTCGCCAGGTTTTCACGCCGGGTGGAAGAAGGGATCACCGCGTAACCCAGCTGCAGCGCCCAGGCCAGGATAACCTGCGCCGGGGTCGCGTTGCGCCGCGTCGCGATAGCCTTGATGGTTTCATCCTGCAGCGCTTTGCCATAGGCCAGCGTCATGTAGGAGGTGACGGCAATGCCATGCTGCTGAGCAAACTCAACCACCTGGCGGTTCTGCAGATACGGGGACAGCTCAATTTGGTTAGTCGCGATCTGCTCTGCGCCCACGGCATCGATCGCCTGCTGCATCAGCTCCAGGGTGAAGTTGGACACCCCAATTTGGCGCGTCAGCCCCAGTTTTTTGGCTTCCAGCAACTCAGCCATAAACTCGGCAACGGGGACTTCGCCATTGGGTGATGGCCAGTGGATCAGCGTCAGATCAACGTAGGCCGTTTGCAGTTTGCTCAGGCTCTCTTGCAGACTCGGGATTAATTTGCCCTTCGCCAGATTGGCGATCCAAATCTTGGTGGTGATGAACAACTCGTCGCGCGGGATGCCGCTGGCGGCAATTGCCTGACCTACCGCCGCTTCGTTTTCGTAGATCTGCGCGGTATCAATCACGCGATACCCCAATTCCAGCGCAGTGCTGACCGAATCGATCACGACCTGATCCTGAAGACGGAAAGTGCCTAAACCAAATGCAGGGATGCTCATAATGTTATTCTCTCATTAGGATGTTGATGCGATATGGGAGGATTATGGCAACTGTTTTGTTGATCAAAAACGCCCTATTATGCATAAGACTTTTGATTAAACGGCAATAATAACCGGAGCGAACGCCCCGGTTTGAAGGAATTACGCCCAGCGGCGCAGGATCAACGAGGTGTTGATACCCCCGAACGCGAAGTTGTTCGATTGCACAAACTCGGTATCAATTTGCCGATATTCGCCCATGATGTAATCCAGATCGCCGCAGGCATTGTCCGGTTCACTGAGGTTGATGGTCGGCGCAAAGCGGCCTTCACGCATCATCTCCAGCGTCATCCAGGCCTCCAGCGCGCCGCAGGCACCCAACGTATGGCCAAAATAGCTTTTCAGCGAGGAAATTGGCGCGCGATTGCCAAAAATCGCCGCCGTTGCCTGGCTTTCCGCAATATCGCCACGATCGGTCGCCGTACCGTGAGCACTGATGTAGCCGATATCGCCGGCCGCCAGCCCGGAAGCCTTCAGCGCCTGCTGCATGCAAATCTGCATGGTTTCCTGCTGCGGCTGGGTAATGTGCGCCGCATCGCAGTTGGTCGCAAAACTGATAATCTCGCCGTAAATCGTGGCGCCGCGCGCCTGCGCATGATCCAACGACTCGAGGATCAAGGTTCCCGCTCCTTCGCCAATCACCAGGCCGTCGCGCTGACGATCAAACGGGCGTGGCGACAGATCCGGGCGATCGTTTTGCTGGCTGGTCGCAAACAGCGTATCGAACACCGCCGCCTCCGAAGGACACAGCTCCTCGGCTCCGCCCGCCACCATTACCGTCTGATAACCGTGGCGGATGCTCTCGAAAGCGTAGCCAATCGCCTGGCTGCCTGAGGTACAGGCGCTGGAGGTCGGGATCACCCGCCCCCGCAGGCCGAAAAACAGGCCGGTATTCACCGCTGCGGTATGCGGCATCATCTGTACATAAGTGGTGCCGGTGATATTGTTGGTGTGTTTTTCCGTCAGCATGGTGGCGAATTCGCTGACCGGTTTGGTGCTGCCGGTCGATGAGCCGTAGGCGATGCCGGTCTCGCCGTTGGTCAACACCGCCTCCCCCAGCAACCCTGCCTGTTCAAGCGCCAGTTCGGTCGCGCGGGTAGCCAGCAGTGAAACGCGCCCCATCGAACGGATGCGTTTGCGCGTATAATGCTCCGGCAGCACGAAATCATCGATCGGCGCGCCAAGGTGGGTGTTCAACCCCTGATATTCTGCCCATTGCGCCATATAACGCACCGCATTCTTCCCCTGCTTCAGCCGGCCGGACACGTCCGCCCAGTTATTGCCGAAGGCGGTAACGCCCGCCATGCCGGTCACAACCACTCGCTGTGTCATACCATTCCTCCGTTAATGGAAATGACCTGCCGCGTTACGTAGCCGGCAATATCCGACATCAAATAGCTGGCCAGCCCGGCCACCTCTTCCGCCGAACCCATGCGTTTGAGCGGGATGGCGCGCATCGCTTCAATCAGCGCCGCCGGCTCCATGTCGATCATGCCGGTGTCAATCAGGCCCGGGGCGATGCAGTTAACGGTTATTTTGCGTTTCGCCAGTTCGATCGCCAGTGCCTTGCAGGCACCGATTACGCCGGCTTTGGCCGCGCTGTAGTTGACCTGCCCACGGTTACCCATTACGCCGGAAACCGACGACAGCGCAATGATTCGCCCGCCTTTGCGCAAGCCAATCATCGGCATGACGCAGGGATGAAGCACATTGTAGAAGCTGTCGAGGTTGGTGTGGATCACTCCGTCCCAGTCCTCTTCGCTCAATGCCGGGAAAGCGCCGTCGCGGGTGATACCCGCATTATTCACCACGCCGTAATAGGCGCCGTGAACCTCAATATCCTGCTCAAGCTGTTCGCGGCACTGGGTGCGGTTGCTGATATCAAACTGAATCAAACGCCCTTGCCCGCCGGCGGCGATAATCTGCTGCAGCGTGTGCTCTGCCCCGGTTTTATCGCGGTGATAGTGAACGACGATCAAAAAGCCATCCGCAGCCAGGCGGCAGGCAATGGCCTGACCGATCCCTTTACTGGCGCCGGTGACTAAAACGGAACGCATCATGCGTTGCCCCTTAAGGTAGTCAATTGGATTATTTCTTGTTGATCAGGCTGATAAGTATTCAGCCTGCCCTGTGCGACCCGCACATTATCGATACTGATTTCACATTCGAAACTGGCCAGTTTTTCGTCTTTCAGCAGTTGCTGCACGCTAACCCGCAGTTCGCTGCCGGCAGGAAACACCGGCAGTTCGCAGTGGATGGCGCGCCCACCGAGCAGCATGCCAAGCTGCGGCGGTTGGGCATGCTGCCTGCCATGCCAGCCGCTCCAGACACCGATAGCCTGCGCCATCAGCTCAATGCCGTACCAACCCGGCAATGCACCCTGCACGTCAAGAAAGGGGGCCAATACGCCGTCAGGGCTGACCGTCACCGCACATTGCGCGTGCTCCTCGCCCACTTCAAGTACCCGTTCCAGCAGCACCATCGGTGATGCATGGGGCAAATAGTATTCTGCGGTGTGATAACGACTCATGGCGCATCCCCCAACAACAGGCAGGCATTATTGCCGCCGAACGCAAACGAATTGGACAGGATAACGCGCTGGCGTAACGGTTGCTGTCGGCAAACCAGGCCGATCGGTGCCAGCTCGTCATCGCAGGGTGCAACACTGAAATCCTGCTGCGGCAATGGCAATGGCTGGGTCAATAACAGCCAGCTCAGCGCCGCTTCTACCGCACCGGCGGCACCCAGCGTGTGACCGGTGAGGTGCTTGGTGGAGCTGCACGGCGTCTGCGCGCCAAACAGGCGATTCACCACCTGAGCTTCTACCAGATCGTTAAGCCGCGTCGCGGTGCCGTGCAGATTAATATAACCGATATCCCCGGCGCTCAAACCGGCCTGTCGCAGCGCCATGGTCATAGCCCGCTCGGCGCCTTCACCTGCAGGATGCGGTGCCGACATATGCCAGGCATCGGAAGACTCCCCTACGCCCAGCAACGCTACGGGTGCCGGCTCACGCGTCAACAGCATCAGCGCAGCGGCCTCGCCAATATTGATGCCGCTACGCCCGGCGGCAAAGGGTGTGCAACGCTCCGCCGACAGCGACTCCAGGCTGTTGAAGCCGTTGATCGGCATTTGGCACAGGCTATCGGCACCGCCCACAATCGCCGCGTCCACCAGCCCGGCGTCAATCAGACGTTTACCGCTGATGATGGCACGCGCACTGGAGGAACAGGCGGTCGACAGAGTATAGGCCGGGCCACGAGTAGCAAGAAAAGCGCTGAGGAACAGGCCTGGATCGCCCAACTCTTGCTGCTGATAATTATAGCCCTGCGGCCACTCTCCTGCCTGATGCTGTTGCAATGCCAGCTCACCTTCACGAATGCCGGAAGTGCTGGTGCCCATGATCACCGCAACGCGTTCGGCGCCGTAGCGGGCGATGGCCTCACGCACCGGCACCTCGATTTGCGCCAATGCGGCCAACAGCAGGCGGTTGTTGCGAGAGTTATGGCGTTTGAGTGACTCAGGAACGGCGGGTAGCTCGCCCCGTACATTACCGAACCAGGATGGCGCGCCGCCGAGCAGCCACTGCGTCTGCCTCTGCATGCCGGGCGACACGCCGCGAGCCAAATTTTCCGCGATCTGCGGCAGACTGTCGCCCAGCGCGTTCACCATACCTACGGCAGAGAAATAGATCATTATTCGCTCCCCAGATTCTGAATGGTGATGCGGTAATGGAAAGCGGATTGGGTTATCGACAGCGGATTGCGTTGGCCATTGGCTTGCTGATAACGGATTTCACTGATCGTCGCGCCGCGATCGTCATACAGACGACGCACCTCCGGCCGATCCTCCAACCGCCACCCTGCAGGCAGCAAGGGCCGCCAGTCGGCCGCGGGCCAATAGCTCAGCATGATATCGGCCAGCACCTGGCTGGCGGGCGGCAATTCGCCCACTTTGATCAACTGCTCGGTGTGGATCCCCTGCCGATCGTAGGTCAGGTTGAACAAACGGATACCCAGCGGCGACATGCCCACCAGTTGCAGGCGGCGACCGTCGGCATTGAGCAGCACCAACATCGAATGCCGCTGTCCCTTCACTTCGGCGGTCAACAACTGCTGTTGGCTGATCGGTTGCGCCAACACGGGCGACGGCAATGTCACCCGCGTCCCGGGTTTCAGCCACGCCTGCGGCAAGGCGGGATCCTGCGAACCGGCACAGCCGGCCAACAGGGTTGCCAGCATTAACAGCATCATTCGTAAGCCGCGCATCAGGCTTTTCCTCTTTTTCTTTTCGTTGCTAACGTCAGCGGTGCCAACAGAAATGCCACGGCGATACCGCTGCTTAATACAATGCCAAAACTGCTGATGGCCTGAGTATGGCTCAGCACCAGCATGCCAAAGGTCAACTGGGTGGTGAAGACCGCCATAAATATGGCGAACATCGAGGTGGTCGGCGTGCCCCGGGGATTGGTGAAAAACAGCGTATAGTTAATGCCGATCCCCAAGACCAGTATCAGCGCCAACAACGAAAACAGATTCAGCGTATGCCCGCTCAACGCCAGCACGGCAATGCCACAACCCAGCGACAACAGCGTCGGCACCATGCAACGCAGGCCATGCAGCAGGCCAAAACGCCACAGGTAGATCAACGCGATCGCCGCCACCGACAGCGCCAGCAGATACGACAGATACAACCGGTATTGGCCAAACAGTTCGCTGAATTCGGTTTTCCGGTCGATCCAACCGGTGCCCGGCACCTGCCCAGCCAACGCCTGCATCGCCGCACTGTTTTGTACGCCGTTGACCGGTACCAGCGCCGCACTGCGGCCATCAGGCAACGTCAGCCACAGTAACCGCCAGCCCTCGCTGACCACGCTGCCCAGCCACTGTTGCGGGGTCACCCATTCGGCGGCCAAGTCCGGGGCTTTCAGCGTCAGCTCCGCCTGCTGTAATTGTGTCATCACCTGCGGTGCCACCCGCTGCAACAGGGCGACGTTCTGCTGCTGGCGCTGATGCGAAGGCAGCGGCAGCAAACGATAGTCCTTCAGCACGCCCTGCCGTTTGGCCTGCGCCAGTCTGGGTTGCAACAACTCCAGCCGCTGCAGCAATTGTTCGCCATTGGCACCGTACACCACCAACCATTTCTGATCGTTATGCTGGCCGGTCAAAGCGGCGATACGTTGTTCCTGCTGCTGCAGCTCCGCCGGCAACGCCTGCAGTTGGCCGATGTCGTCATCCACGTTCAGTTGACTGAAACCGGCAATCATCACCAGCAACGCCACACCGGGCAGCCCATAGCGCAGCAAAGGCCGATGGCGCCAGGCGTGCAGCCAACGCAGAATTAGCGCCAGCCCCGGTGCCGGACGCACCGGCAGACGACGCGACAGCTGCGGATACCAGCAGATCACGGTAATGCAGGCGGCGCTCAGCCCCGCGGCGGCAAATACCGCCAACTGCTGTAAACCCGGGAACGGTGCAATCAACAGCGCCAGATAGGCGACAACCGTGGTCAGCAGCGCCATCGACAGTGCCGGCAGCAGTTTTTGCAAACTGGCCAACGGCGTCGATTGTTGCCCATGCACCATGCGTTCGGTCAGAAAATAGAGCGCGTAATCCGCCGAAATACCGACGATGCTGATGCTCAGCACCAGCGTCATCAAATGAATTTCCCCAAACGCCAGCAGCGTGGCGACGGTGCCCGCCAGGGCGCCGATACCCACCGACAGCGCACACAGCAACAGCGGCAAGGGTGAGCGGAACATCAACAGCACCAGCAGGAAAACGCCCGCCACCGAGGCCAGACCAATGGTCGAAATATCCCGTTCGGCCTGCTGGCTGGCGTAGTTGCTGTAATAGAGCGTGCCGCGGTTCAACACCTCGGCGCCCGGCCAACGTTGTTGCAGCTGCTGTTGCAACGCCGTCAGTTTATTTACCGTACTTCGTGCACTGCCGATGTCATAAGACGACGCGCTCAACTCGGCGTGCAACAAATACCAACTGCGGCCCTGTGCATCTCGCGCCACCAGCCAACCGTTGGCAAGGCTCAGCGAACCGCCGTTGCGCTGCTGCGCCAACTGTGAGCCGCGCACCAACATCAGCGGATCGCTGGCCAGTTCCTTGCCGCTGACGCCGGCGAAAGCCGAGTAAAGCTGGCCGAGGATCCACTGGCTCTGCGCATCCGGCCCCTGCATCAGCCGTTGTCGGGTGGCATCGTCCAGCAACACGTTGCGGTGCCGATAAAAAAACTGCCCCCACTGCTGCTGGCGTTGCGCGTCCATCGGGCCGCCAACCTGCTGCAATTCCGGCATCTGTCGCAATTGCTGCCACCACCAGCTCACCGCGGCGCTGTCCGCACCTGGCGGTGGGCTCACCAGCCACATCAATTGGCGATCGAGCCGGCGGCTGAAGCCATCGGCCAATTCATCCGGCACGCCCACCAGTTGCTGCTTCGGCAATAACGCCAGCACACTGCTGTTGATCTGGCTGCGGGGCAGCAACCAGCACAGCGCCGCGAGCAATATCAGGCAAATCGCCAACCATCCGAAGGCCAGCCGCCGATGCTGCTCAGGACGCAAAACGCTGTTGCTCATCTAGGGTCAATGCCTGCGGCACCGTACGTTGATTAAAGAAGCGAATGTGCGTGGCATCGCTTTGCATATCGTCGATATCAATGGTTTCCAGGAACTGCTCTCCGTTGAGCGTAATGCGTTTGAACAAGCGGTCGAGCGGCGTGGTTTTTGGCGTCAGTACCAACCGCCATTGGTTGTGCCCGAGATCGCTGAACTGCAAGGCAAAGTTTTGCTCCAGCGCCTGACTATCGGCATGGAACAACGCGGTCAGCAGGTGGTTAAACTGGAACATCTGCGGATTGTTATCCGCCGTCACTACCTGCGGGGGCTGGCCGGCCAAGGTTTGCACCATGCGTTTATCATCCAGCAGCAAGGTCAGCGGGAAAGGTTTTTGCTGCGCCCACCACAGCCCTTTTTGCTGAGAAATCAGCAATTCACCGCTCGATTTCAGCGGTTTCTCCATGCCGCTGATACTGCGCTGTTGCTCGAACTCGGCACGCAAGACCGGCTGTTGGCTGAAACGCTGCTGCAACTCCGCCAGCGTGACCGCCTGGGCGCTCAGACTGAACAAGGCGACGACCATCAATAACCAGCCTTTCATTGCTCACTCCCGATGTTATCCAACAGTATTTGCGGCGAAACAAAGCACATCTCTTTGCTTTCGGCATCCACCGCCACCTGGATACTGTGCCCACGGGTGGTGGTTTTGCCGCTTTGCGCATCGAGGATACGGTAACCAATGCGCAGGCGATTCTCATACTCTTCCAGTTCAGCGCAGACGATGATCCGTTGCTCAAACAGCACCGGCGCAATGTATTTCACCCGCGTATCCACGATCGGCCAAACATAACCCGAAGCCTGCATCTGGCGATAACCGTAATTGAACTGCTTCAGCAAGGCTTCGCGCGCGATCTCAAAATAGCGAAAGTAGTTACCGTGCCACACCACGCCCATGGCGTCGGTATCATGGAACGGGATAGTCATCTCAATCCGGGTGGAAAAACGCGGATCCTCTGTTAGCTTCATGTCTCAGGCTCCTGTGCCGCCAACTGCCAGAAATCGAAAAAATTGAACCAGTCGAGCGGCGCCAACAGGCAATAGTGCTCGAGCCGCGCGGCATAATTATCTACCGCCTGCTGCAATGCCTGCCGGCGCTGAGCGCGGGGTAATAGCAGCGGATCGGCAAAGGGTTCGAAATAAACGTTCAGCCGCCCCTGTTGCTTGAGGCCGAACATCAGAAATACCGGGCAGCGCAGCGCGGCGGCCAGGACGAACGGCCCCTGCGGGAAAGGTGCCGGCTTGCCGAGGAAATGGCTCCAGACCACGCGCGGCTGTTCGCCACGCTGATGCTTTCCGGCTGAGGTACGATCGCCGACAATCGCCACCCACTCACCGGCGTTGAGTTTGTCTTGCAGACGCATGGCCGTTTCCGGCCCCAACGACGCGACCTGAATCAGATTCAGATTGGCGCACGGGTTCACCTCTTTCATCACCTGGTTGAAGCGCTCGGCATGTTCGGTAAACACCAAGGCATTGATCTTAACGCCAGAATCCAGCTCACCCAGCGCGCGACACGACTCAATATCCCCCAGGTGTGAAGCCAGGATCAGCGTGCCTTTGCCGGAAGCGATCTGCCGTTCGCAGCCGGCGCGATCCACCAACCGAATGTCATGCAGTTCCCCACGCCAGCTTGACAGCTTGTCGAGCATCGCATCGCCGAAGCGCATAAAGTGACGAAAACTATTGAGCGGTGCGGGCAAGGCTTGTTGCCTGCCCTGTGCAAACTCTCGCAAGCGTTGCAGATAGTCGCATGATGCCTTGCGCTGAGCACGGCCGGTCAGCCAGAAATAGCCAATCACCGGGTACAGCAGCAGTTGAAATGCCCGGCGGCCAAATAGCCGGTAAACCTGCAGCATGAGCCGGATGCCCCACAGGCCATGGCGCTCTTCGGTTGCCGACCAGTGCAATGAATTAGCCGGCTTGCGGCGCAACAGACGTGGAATACGCGGCAGCATGCCGAAAAACAAACGGGTGTGCATCCAGGAAATACGCAGGTTGTCGCGCAACGCGTCAAAATGGGAAACGCCGTCGGCCGGATAGGTGACGCGCGTCGGCAGAAAGCGGCTCGGCACGCCTTGCCAGTACAGCCTGACCATCACCTCGGTATCGAAATCCATGCGTTTGCCGAGCGGATGACTCGCCGCCAGTGCCAACGTCGGTTCCACCGGGTAGACGCGAAAACCGCACATGCTGTCTTTCAGCGACAGCGACAGGGTTTCTATCCACACCCATACGTGAGTGACATAGCGGCCATACAGCCGTGCCTTCGGCACCGAGCTGTCGTAGACCGGTTGACCGGAAATCAAACAATCGGGGTGAGCGCGCGCTTCGGCAATCATGTCCGGTATATCGCTCAGTTGATGCTGGCCGTCGGCATCCACCTGCAGAGCGTGACTGTAGCCTTGGCTGTGCGCCAATTGCAGCCCGGCGATCACCGCTGCGCCTTTGCCCTGATTTTGCTCCAGCCGCAGCAGTTGAACCCAAGGTAACCCGGCAGCTAACCGTTGCAATTCATCGGCAGTGACGGCAGCGCTGCCATCATCCACCACCAGGCACGGCAGGCCATAACCGGCCAGCGAGGCCAGCACCTCGGCCATCATCTGCCCATGATTAAAACAGGGGATAACAATGCAGGGGGAGAACGGCGCGATCACTGACATAACGAAATCTTACCGCTGCTGGCGGTCGCCTCACCGAGGCGATAGCTGAACAAAAGTTTGTGGCGCGCCGGTTGCCATTCAAGCAACAGCGACAAGGTCTGCTCCGGTAACAAGGGTTGCTGAAACTTGACGACGTCGATGCCTTTGAACGCCGCCTTGATGCCCAATAGCTGATACGCATACTGCATCGCCCAGTTCACTTGGGCCACGCCGGGCAGGATCGGCTGCTCAGGAAAATGGCCGCGAAACCAAAACAGTTCGGCGGGCAGACGCAATAGCAGGCTGGCGTGAGTCGCATCGCTCACCTGCTGTTGCAGTATCTCAGGTTGCATCATAAAAACAGCTCCTGTAGTTCAGCATAGGCGCGCTTGCCCTGCGGGTTAAGCGGGATGGCATCAATAATGCGCCAACTGCGCGGTAGCGCCACCGGCTCCAGCCAGCGACGCAGAGCCTGGCGGAGTTCCCGGGTGAAAGCCCCTTCGGACATGCTTTGCCGGCGAATTTCACCCTGCGGGGAAAGCGCGATCGCCGCAGCCAGTAAGGTACGCCCTCTTTGCTGGAGTGGCAGCACTGCGACATCGGCGATCTCCGGCAAGGCTTTCAGGCGCCGCTCAATTTCCGTCAGCGACAGACGTTTCTCTTCGACCTTGATAATCCGGTCGGCGCGGCCATCCAGCTGAAACAGCCGGCCATTCGGCGCGAGCTGAATAATATCGCTCAGCGCCACTTCAGCGCTATCAGGTATCAGCGGTGAGGCTACGTTGACACTATTATCCGAATTAACCCTTAGCTCAATGGAAGCAAACAGCTGCCACAACGCAGCCTCTTCGGTTTGCCTGCGCCATGCCAGCATGCCGGTTTCGGTAGTGCCGTAAATCTCCAGCGGCAACGCCTTCAGCATTTGTCGGGCAAGCTGCGCTTCGGCGAAGGTTAACGGGCCACCGGCGGAAAACACCTGGACACAGACCGAAAGCGCCAACCGGTTATCCAAACGTTTAAGCCACGCCGGGCTGCTGACAAAAATCAGACGCCGTCCCTGATGTCTGGCAATCAGTTGCTCATGATATTCCGTCAATTGCGCATCAAAAGGCAGGCCGAGCGCCAGCGGCAGGAACAACCGGAAGCTCAGGCCGTACATATGCTGATGAGATACCGATGCCGCCACGCTGCAGCCCTGAAAGGCTTCGCCCCATTCGGCGGCCAACAGCTCGCTCTCGCGCTCCATGCAAGCGACAGATTTGATTACCGCCTGCGGCTGGCCGGTCGAACCTGAGGTATAAAGAATAAATCGGGGATCCTGCGGCCAGGTGGGTAGAGGGATATCCACAGCAGATCCCTCTGTCACGCTCAGAACCGGCGTACCGGGATCGAGGGGAAAATCGGTCAGCAAAGCGTCGTAATCCGCCCGCTGCTCTTTGAGGATAGCTTCACGCTGGTGACCGAAGATCACCGGCAACCTGGCGGCATAAAGCGATGCCAGCCAGGCAACGGCAAAACGATAACTATCATCAAAACACAGCGCCCAGCGGCGTTCTTCCCTGCCTGCCAGCCTTGCGGCCAGGGCGGCGACATCGCGGCGGAATTGGCCAAGGCGCAGTGCCTGCGGGCCACGCCAGGCAATAAGCAGGGAATCGTCCCGCTCTACGCTGAGCCACTGGCTCATCGGCAAACTCAGGTGCGTCTGATCCTTTTCCTGACTATCCATTCAATACCCATTAATGCCCCCATCAGCAGATAACTGATGCCGCCGTTATACAGCGTCCAGAGCGCTATATCGCCTGACAGGCAAGTTGCCAGCGCTATTGCGCCATTAACAATAAAGAACCCGCACCAGACCTGAGTCACACGTCGGGTATAAGCCACGCCGGCGGCATCCAATTGCGGTTCGGTCATTCGTGCCAGCCGCTCAACCACCGTGGGTGGAGCAAGCAGGGAGTAGACAAACAGCAAAAGCAGTAAAACGTTGACCAACACCGGGTAATACAGCAGCCAGTGACTCTGCTTCAACCCCCAACTGGTGAGTGCCAGCAGGATACCGGCCCCGGCTAACGCCTTGCCCAGCCACATCTGTTGGCGCAGTTTTCCGCGTAACATCAGCAGGCGTAAGGTAAATACCGCCGCCAACAACGGTGCCAGGATTGTGGTTCCCCAGCGAGTCAGGCCAACCCAAACCGCCAGCGGGTATAGCAGCAAAACCAGCCATGTCACGGCCTGAAGCAACCGCAATACCGGATTCAACCAACGGGAGGGAGTCACCTTAGCGCCGTGGTCTTAGCTGTCTGATTTCAGCAGTTCATCGATAGCGTCAACCACGTCCTGCACAGTGCGCACCGACTTGAACATTTCCGGCTTAATCTTTTTGCCGGTCGTTTTCTGCAGATGCACCACCAGATCTACCGCATCAATGCTATCCAGTTCCAGCTCTTCGTAAAGGCGGGATTCCGGTTTGATATCATCAGCATCCAGTTCAAACAACTTGACCAGCAGCGCCTGAATTTGCAGGTAAATAGCTTGTTTATCCATGAAAACCTCTTATTTGCTACGCAGTGCAGAAACAAACTTCGCCAGCGTTTCCACGGAATAAAAATGTTGGCGCATGTCTTCGCTTTCAGCCGACAGCACCACGCCATAACGGTTCTTTAATGCCAGACCCAATTCCAACGCATCGATCGAGTCCAGGCCCAGTCCATCACCAAACAGCGGTACTTCGGCGTCAATCTCCTCCGGCGTCATACCTTCAAGATTGAGCGTATCAATGATCAATTGCTTGATTTCGGTGCTCAATAAATTCATTCCACTATTTCTCATTATTTATAGAGTCTGACTGTAAAGCGTCAGTTAAATGCTGGGTTAATCTTCTTGCCGCAAGGGCGGGAGAAACGTCATCCACACGAATAAAGGTGCGGGTTTCGATCTTATCCTGAACGGTAATATGGAACTGCGGTTTTATCGGCGGAATGTTATACCATTTCCCCTGTTTCGTCAGCATGGGCGGACGACAGTGAATTTGCACCACCCGAATATCACACTGGCTGCGCAGAGCAATATTGGCCGCCCCGCGCTGCAATGCGAGCGCCTTGCCTGGCGTAGTGCGAGTCCCCTCAGGAAAAATAAGAATAGTACCGCCGCTAGCCAGGCGTTGCCGGCATTGTTCCAGCAAACGATCCGACTCCGCATTGGCCAGGTAGCCCGCCGCCTTTATCACACCGCTGACAAACACATTATTCAACAGGGCCTCTTTAACGATGCAGTCACAGCGTGGCATGCGCGAAGCCAGCAACACATAATCCAGCAGGCTGGGATGGTTGGCGATCACCAGGCAACCGCGATCCTCTTTGAGACGCTCGGCACCGTCGAAACGATAATCCAGTACGCCAAAAAAGCGGGTAGTCGCCAGAAAAAAGCGAAAGCTGTTTCGGATCGAGTTCTGCGTCAGCCGACTGCGACGAGCAGGATCGCGCACCGCCAAACGCATCAGGTTAAACCAGATACCGGACAGCAACAGCCCGCCGAGGCCAAAAAGCGAAAAACATAAACCGGTGGCGATAACCCGCCAACAGCGGTTCAACCATGAGGATGGCTTGGGGGGGTGTTCAGCGGGCACAACCGTAGCCATCAGCGCCCCCACATCCAGCCATGCTGCGGGCCCGGCACCGCGAACTCCGTGTCTGAGCCAAGCCATCCACGCAAAAACGACAGGCTCTGCGGTTCCTTACGAAGATCTGCACCAGGCGCTACCGCACGGCAATTCAATGAACCAGCGCCTTCAAGCAGCAGTGCGACCGCATAGGGGAAAGGATTGGCCGGGATAAAGGGTTGGTAAACCTCCGGCACAATACCGTCAAAATCAACTAATAGCACCCGCTCGGCACTGCCGGTAGCCAATACTGCCCGAGCTTCAATCATTCCCTGTTGAAAGCTGTCTTCACCGGCCGCCAGTGAGGTGGTTGGCAAAGTATTATTCGCCGTAATGGTCAACCACCCCGCTGCGGTGTTATGCACCGACATGGCGAAATCAGTGGGTGATAATGGCTGTTCCTGATGCAGATGCCGCAGAATTTTTTGCGTACGCTCCAGCTCACCGTGACGGCTGGTAAAGATAGCCATATCCGCCTGATGGTCGCTTAACAAGATTAACCCGCTCTCTACGGCCAACCGCGTTCCAATACTCATCCGGCGTAGCGACATCATGGGGATATGAGAACAGCCGGGCAACGCCCCCTGATATTCAGTGGCAAGATGCTTATCTGTAGCCCACTGGCGCCATGCTTCACGCGTTCCACGATCGGGAGCCATTGCCCACCAACTGAGTATATTCATGCCGCCCGCCATTAGTGCTATTACAGATCAGAAAAATTCCGTGCGTAAATTTATTATATTTGACCACAGAATGCATGCGCAAAATTCCTATTTTTGCTCGGAATATTCGATTAAATCATTAGGCTTATTTATAGACGCGATATAGAGAGACTTGAGCCGCGTGAAAATTATCACGATGAAAAACATCAATATTTGTCGAAAAAGGTTCTTGGGGGTATCTTAATGAACGGAGGCCGTACATAACATCATGCGTATGGCTAATACATTTCTTATTTACTATCACTCAGGGAAAAGAGTATGAAACCGTTAAAACTCATTTTAACTGGCGTATTCGTCGCTGCTCTGGTTAGCGGCTGCGCAGGTAGCACTCCGGTGCAAAACATCAACCAAACCATTGCCGGCAACCACAGCGAAGCTCAGGTACGTCAGGCTATTCTCTACGCCGGGCTTAACCGTGGCTGGATCATGAACCCGACCAGTGAAGGCATGATCGATGGCAAAATACTGTTGCGCGATCACAGTGCCGATATTCGCATCACTTACAATGCAAATAATTACCAGATTAAGTATATTGGCAGCAGTAATATGGATGCCAAAGAGGGTAAGATTCACTCAAACTATAATCGCTGGGTGGCTAATTTGAATAAGGATATTCAGTTGGAACTGGCACGTCAGAATATTAAATAATACTCGGCAAGTACATTGCCCGGCAAAAATAATGATGCCGGGTATATTATTCTTTATATTGGCATTAAATTCAGACAATTATTTATAAATAGTCGCCTTTCACCGCAGAAATTACACGACGATATGCTCAGCCATAGTAAATTCTCAATATGAAAAAGCCCTGAGTCAGAAACTCAGGGCTTATCAATAAGTGGCGGAACGGACGGGGCTCGAACCCGCGACCCCCTGCGTGACAGGCAGGTATTCTAACCAACTGAACTACCGCTCCACCGATTCTTTTACGTTGCATCTTTCGATGCGGGCAAAACCGCGCTTGGCGATCCTGCTCATTACCAGGTGTCATACTGATAACGTTTATTTGATGCCTGGCAGTGTCCTACTCTCGCATGGGGAGACCCCACACTACCATCGGCGCTACGGCGTTTCACTTCTGAGTTCGGCATGGGGTCAGGTGGGACCACCGCGCTATTGCCGCCAGGC